>OX044354.1:0-1185000 GCA_943846615.1 uncultured Amylibacter sp.
GTAAAATCGAAGATCGACGGGATGATCCGTTGGTGGATGATTTTTTCGAACGCGCACTGCATAACTCCCACAACCTTTCGGGCATCGAAAGGGACAATGAGACAATGACACGCATTCAAAAACAATCAGAGGAATTGGCGCAAAACAACAAAGAGGAATTACGGGTGTTGCGGCGCTTGTGTGAAGCCGGGGCGTTTCTGGCGATTGGGACGGATTTGCCCAAAGGGGCGGTGTTTCGATCCAAGGGTTCTGGCACGCCTTCGCGCATTGCAGTCGTTAACCGCGAAATCGCCAAATCATTGGCATTACGCGAATGGATCAAATTGACCAAGAGCGAAGCGGTTAGCATTTATCATGTTACCGATGTTGGGCGCGCAGCGCTACGTCGCGAATTATCCGAAGCGGAGAGTTTTGGCGATCAGCACCGCGAATGGGGCGAACGCACGGTTTCAGAAGGTGCAGCGAATGATACGCGCAAGCTGCGCGTGAACCTACGCGAAAGCCCGTTAAGCATGTTGGCGCGCAAGCGGGATGCGAATGGTAAGCCATTCATCAATCGCGAATTGCTGGATGCGGGTGAACGTTTGCGCGAAGATTTCGAATTGGCGCAATTGGGCCCACGCGTGGCGCAAAATTGGGATCGCTTCGTTAATGGCGGTGATCGAGGTGTGTTTGGGGATAATGCAGGAGAGGGATCCACCGCGGCCCAAACGCGTCTGCACGGCGCGATGGATGCGTTGGGTAGTGGTTTGGGCGACATCGCAATGCGCTGTTGTTGTTTCCTCGAAGGGCTGGAAGCAGCCGAAAAGCGTATGGGCTGGTCTGCCCGATCAGGCAAAATCGTATTGCGCATCGCATTGCAACGACTTCGCCTTCACTATGACGAATTGGGTAAACAGGGTGGTGACTATATCGGTTAGCCCAGAGCCTTGATGATGGTGTTAAAGTCGGTGGCCTTTAATGATGCGCCGCCGACCAAACCGCCATCAACGTTGGATACTGCGGAAATTTCCGCCACGTTTTTGGGATTCATCGAGCCGCCATAAACGATGCGGACTGAACGTCCGACACCTTCACCAAATCGTTTTTCTAAACGAATACGGATGAAATCATGCACCTCGCCGATTTCATCTGTTGTCGGTGTTAACCCTGTGCCAATGGCCCAGATCGGCTCATAGGCGACAACCAAATTTTCACCTGTCGCCATGTCGGGGATCGACGCCGCCATTTGGCCGCCGATAATGTCCAAGGTGTTTGACGATTTACGTTGGTCCAATGTTTCGCCAACGCAGACAATCGCCTTTAGTCCAGCCGCCCAAGCTGCATTCGTTTTTTCACGCACACATTTATTGGTTTCGCCATTGTCCGCACGGCGTTCCGAGTGGCCCAAAATGACATATTCAGCCCCTGCATCACAGATTTGATCGGCGGAAATCTCGCCTGTATGTGCGCCAGATGTGTTTTGATGGCAATCTTGAGCGCCCGCAATGATATTAGGAGCAGCATCATCGATGGCGTTGATCAAGGTTGCGGGGACGCACAGCAACACATCGCAATCCGCTGATGCGGCGGCGTCGTTCATTGCCGCCACTTCGTCCAAATTGGCGTGCACGCCGTTCATTTTCCAATTTCCAGCTGCAAGTTTGCGACGCATGATAAACCTCTTATTTAGAATGGGGCATTTTTAGAATGAGGCATTACATACCGTCGAATTTAATACTTTCGCCGCAACCACATGCCTCGGTTACGTTTGGGTTGTTAAATTTGAACCCCGATTCCAACAATGCCACTTCGTAATCAATTTCGGTGCCAAACAGGAACATTTGCGCCATTGGGGCGATCATTACGGTTGCGCCGTCTTGGGTGACCACCTCGTCGTTGGGGTCAATTTCATCGACGTAATCCATCGTGTATTCCATACCCGCACAGCCGCCCGTTTTCACACCAACGCGCAGGCCTTTTTTATCGCCTTTTTCCATCAACTTACGGATTTGGGCAGCGGCCTTGGCGGTGATTGATACGGCTTGTTTTCCAGGGATGGCAAACATTACATAAATCCTAGCTCTAATCGGGCTTCGTCGGACATCATGTCCATGCCCCATTGGGGTTCCCAGACCAATTCGACGTTTACAGATTGCACGCCTGGTACGGGTTCGATCGCATCTTGGACCCATCCAGGCATTTCACCTGCAACAGGGCAACCAGGTGCGGTTAGCGACATTTTCACGTCAACCGCGCCTTCGTCAGAGATTTCAATCGTATAAATCAACCCCAAATCAAAGATATTCACGGGGATTTCTGGGTCATGCACAGTGCGGCATGCCTCGCAAATCGGATCATACAGGGCGTGGTCTGTGGTTGATGGCACAATTAGTGGCGTGCCTTCCATTGGTGCATCATTTGAAGCGTTCATTGTTCTTCTCGCTTGGAATTCCTGAGTAAATATATAAGGAAGGGAATAACAAACGTCCAGAGTATACGATCATGACACAGAAATTTGACTTTGATATTCACGCGACTGACGGTCGGGCGCGCACCGGTGTTGTTAAAACGCCCAAAGGCGATATTCGCACGCCTGCGTTTATGCCTGTGGGGACTGCCGCAACTGTTAAGGCCATGTTGCCCGAAAATGTGCGAGCTACGGGTGCGGACATCTTGTTGGGCAACACATATCATTTGATGCTGCGCCCCGGGGCCGAACGTGTGCATAATTTGGGCGGGTTGCACAAATTTATGAATTGGGATCGTCCGATTTTGACGGATTCGGGTGGCTATCAGGTGATGAGCCTGACGGATTTGCGCAAGTTGACCGAAGAGGGTGTGAAGTTTCGCAGCCACGTTGATGGGTCTGAACATAACCTGACGCCAGAATATTCCATGGAAATTCAACGCCTGTTAGGGTCTGATATTGTGATGTGTTTTGACGAATGCACGCCGTATCCAGCAACAGAAAGTGAAGCGCGCAAATCAATGGACCTGTCCATGCGGTGGGCGGATCGTTCGCGTAATGCGTTTGGGGATCGCCCTGGGTATGCGCTGTTTGGTATTCAGCAGGGTTCCACGTTTAAGGATATGCGAGAAGAGAGTGCGAACAAGCTGATTGAACTTGGCTTTGATGGTTATGCTGTGGGCGGTTTAGCCGTGGGCGAGGGTCAAGAGATGATGTTTGAGGTGCTGGAATATGCGCCTGAGCAATTGCCAAAGGATAAACCGCGTTATTTGATGGGCGTTGGCAAACCTGATGACATCGTGGGCGCGGTGCAACGCGGCATTGATATGTTTGATTGCGTATTGCCCAGCCGTTCTGGGCGTAATGGACAGGCATTGACGCGCATGGGGGCAATTAACATGCGCAATGCACGTCATCGTGATGACCCGCGTCCCTTGGACGAAAATTGCACATGCCCGTGTTGTTCGAATTACTCGCGTGGGTATATGCATCACGTACATAAGGCAGGTGAGATTATTAGCTCTATGTTGCTGACATGGCATAATTTGCATTATTACCAAGAGCTTATGCAAGGATTGCGCGATGCGGTTGCGGCGGGGACGTTGGATGATTTTGTCACCGAATTCCATGCCGCACGCGCCATTGGCGATATTGAGCCATTGTAACAGATTGACGAAATATCAAGGTTCTTCGCCTTGACTCTTGGGTGACCGTGCCCACATTATATAGACCTAAACCCTGTAGGAGAAATTCTGCGTTGCTGCACATGCGGGACGGTGAATTTCTTGCTAAAACAAAGGAAATAAAATGACAGACGTGAAAAGCGTTACCTCTCCTGTACTACCATTGCGCGACATTGTCGTGTTCCCAAACATGATTGTCCCCTTGTTCGTTGGCCGTGAAAAATCGGTTCGCGCGTTAGAGGCTGTGATGGAAGACAGCAAAGAAATTATACTGGCATCCCAAATAGACCCATCAGAAGATGAACCAACAACGGAAACGATTTACCAAAACGGCGTTTTGGCAACCGTGATGCAGTTGTTGAAATTGCCTGATGGTACGGTCAAGGTTTTGGTCGAAGGTCAAGAGCGTGTTCAGATTACCGAATACATGGATAATGATGATTATTTCGAAGCATCAGCGGATGTTTTAGAGGTAACACATAATGATCCAGATACAATCGAAGCGTTGACGCGCACCGTATCCAAAGAATTCGAACGTTATGCGAAAATGAACAAAAACGTGCCAGAAGAGGCATTGGCGGCGGCGTTGGAATCCGACAATGGCGATGCGTTGGCGGATACTGTTGCGGGTCATTTAGCGATCCGTGTTGATCAAAAGCAGGAGTTGCTGGAAACATTGGATCTGGGCGAGCGTCTGGAGGCGATTTACGGTTTGATGCAGGGCGAAATGTCCGTGTTGAAGGTGGAACGCAAAATCAAGAGCCGTGTCAAAAATCAGATGGAACGCACACAGCGCGAATACTATCTGAATGAACAGATGAAGGCGATCCAGAAGGAACTGGGCGACAGTGCCGAAGGCGGTCAAGATGAGACCGGCGAGATGGAAGAGAAGATCAAGAATACGAAATTCTCGAAGGAGGCAAAGGAAAAGGCAGAGGGCGAGCTGAAAAAGCTACGCAATATGTCACCGATGTCTGCCGAGGCGACGGTTGTGCGCAATTACCTTGATTGGTTGACTGCGATCCCGTGGAACAAGAAATCACGCGTGAAGAAAGATTTGAACAAGGCGCAACAGGTGCTGGATGCAGATCACTATGGTCTTGATAAGGTCAAAGAACGCATTGTGGAATATTTGGCGGTGCAACAGCGCTCCAGCAAGATGAAAGGCCCAATCATGTGTTTGGTCGGCCCTCCTGGTGTTGGTAAGACGTCGTTGGGTAAATCTGTGGCGCGTGCCACGGGGCGTGAATTCATCCGTATTTCATTGGGTGGTGTGCGTGACGAGAGCGAAATTCGTGGACATCGTCGCACATATATCGGGTCAATGCCGGGTAAAATCATTCAGGCCATGAAGAAGGCGAAAACCAATAACCCGCTGATCTTGTTGGATGAAATCGACAAGATGGGCCAAGATCACCGTGGTGATCCCGCATCTGCGATGCTGGAGGTTCTGGATCCCGAGCAAAACAGCACTTTTGTGGATCACTACATGGAGGTCGAATATGACCTGTCTAATGTGATGTTCCTGACAACGGCGAATAGCTATAATATGCCAGGGCCATTGTTGGATCGGATGGAGATTATTCCGCTGGCGGGTTACACCGAAGATGAGAAGCATGAGATTGCCAAACAGCACCTGTTGAACAAGCAGATCAAAAATCATGGTTTGAAAGCGGATGAGTTTTCGTTGACGGATGGTGGTTTGAAAGAGCTGATCCGTCGTTACACGAAAGAGGCGGGTGTGCGTAATCTGGAACGTGAGTTGGGCAAGTTATGCCGCAAAGCATTGACCGCGATTGTGAAAGGCACCACGAAATCTGTGGCGGTGACGAAAGATAATCTGAATGAATATCTGGGCGTCAAGAAATACAAATATGGTCTGGCGGAAGATACAGATCAGGTTGGTATGGTGACAGGTTTGGCCTATACATCTGTTGGTGGTGAGTTGTTGCACATCGAAGCGCTGAAATTGCCAGGTAAGGGCCGTATGAAAACGACGGGCAAGCTGGGCGATGTGATGAAAGAAAGCATTGATGCAGCGTCATCATTCGTGCGTTCGATTGCGCCAGAAATTGGTGTGAAGCCGACGGCGTTTGATAAGTTGGACATCCACGTGCACGTGCCCGAAGGTGCAACACCCAAGGATGGACCATCCGCAGGTGTTGGTATGGTGACATCGATTGTGTCTGTCTTGACCGGCATTGCCGTGCGCAAAGATATCGCCATGACGGGCGAGGTTACGTTGCGTGGGAATGTGTTACCGATCGGTGGCTTGAAGGAAAAATTACTGGCGGCATTGCGCGGTGGTATCAAGGTTGTATTGATACCAGCGGAAAATGAAAAAGATCTGCCAGAAATTCCGGATAATGTGAAAGAGGGATTGGAAATTATCCCTGTGAAACATGTGACCGATGTGTTGAAGCATGCATTGGTGTCGGTGCCAGAAGCGATTGAATGGGACGAAGCGGCAGAGGAAGCGGCCGCCGCAAAACGCGCCGCTGCGACGCCTGCGGTTGCGACAGCGCATTAAGCCATAGATATTGTTGAAAAGGCCGCTCAGGATTCTGGGCGGCCTTTTTTATTTTGAGTGTGAAGCATAGTTGCTCAATGAATTGATCAAAAATCAATTCATTTCCAATTATTCAAGGCGACGTAAATGATGTTGTCATCCACGCTCACCATCACTTCGCCGTCTTGGATGTTTACCTGAACCTTCATCGCGCGGCTGGCCAGATTTGCCAGCGCGTTTGTGTCATCATCTGAAATGTTCACGACCCGTAGGTTATCAAACCGCGTGGTGGTGTTTTTGATTTTGTCCCACCACATTTCGGCGGGCTTGCCGCCATAGCAATAGATCACCATCGCGTCAGCCTTGCCACAGGATTGGCGAATGATCTTGTCGCTGGGTTGGCCCAAGGTCACCCATAATTCCAATTCGCCGGTCAGGTTTTTTTGCCAAATGTCCGGCTCGTCATCTGTTGATAACCCTTTGGTCAGTTCCAAATGTTCATGTGCATTTAATGCGAATGCCAAAACCCGCACCATCAAACGTTCATCGGTTTCAGATGGATGTTTCGCCACCGTCAGCTTGTGCGTTTCATAGTAGTGGCGATCCATATCGGATACAGACAGTTCTACTTTGTAAATGGTGGATTTTTGCGCCATGATTTTTCCTGAATGAGAAGGTTAGGGACGGATCAGGACTACATCAAAATATTGTTCCTGAAAATGCGTTTGTGTCATGATTTCGGCGTCTGTGAAATTTATGCCCATTGGGGCGATGATCAATTTATCCTCGGTGTCATTTTTACGATGGATGATTGCGATACAATGCCCCGTGAACCTATCAATGGGCCTATCCACACCCATCACATAAACATCAACCTCATGACCGTCACCCGCACATGTATCAGGGACAAAACCATAGTTCAGTTCATATTTAATGTCAGGATGGCGGGGATGGGTGCTGTGCAATGGGCGATCGATTTGCACGTCATGTTGTTTGCCCAACCAAATGTTCTTATTACTAATTGGTCTTTGGATTTTCATGTTGCGATAGCCTTTGGATTGATACCTTTTGAGCCAGCCTTTATGCGCCCACATTTGGTATCAAACATATTGTTGTGTACTTAAAAAACGTCATAGCTAAAAGCACGTTTATTCAATGTTATATTCTGCTTTTGAAAAAAAATCTCAATTTGGTGAAAAAGGCTCTTGATGCGGCGGGCAACCTTGGGTACATCAGGCCTCGAAGGGTGATTAGCTCAGTTGGTAGAGCGCTTCGTTTACACCGAAGATGTCAGGAGTTCGAGTCTCTTATCACCCACCACTTTCCTACATTTGATACTGTGATGCATGTACGATCTGTTCGCGTTTGCTGTCACTAATTAGCGTCGAAATAGCGATGCGAAATGGGCGCGAGAATTCCCGCGCCCATATCTCTTAATCGTAGAACGTTTTTGTACGTTGACCGAATTTTAGGTTGTCAGAGTCTTGTAAGCCTCTGCGTAGTTTGGTTAGCTTACATTTCGCAGATGCGTTTTTAAAATTTGTTTTGCTTTTATAATGCGTAAAATAGCGGAAGTTTTCGATGATAATTTTACCGTTGTTTTTAATATAGGTCGCTGTCAACATTTGATCGTTAATGTGTTTTTGAATGCCACCTTTGAGGTATCCTGCACCGCAAAGGGCTAAACCTTGCTTGGTTTCGATTAGCGCAATTTTGCCAACATATTCTGCGCCATCAGTCCATGGAATAATGTAGTCATGAAAGTCACCGTCAACTTTGACCGATCCAACGTCTGGGTATTTACCCTTGGCAAAAGTTGATTGTGTAGAAATTAATAGGCTCGCCGCAACGAGGGCCATAGTTGTTATTTTTTTCAATGATTTTCTCCTTCGTAATCAACCTTAGGTTAGGGGCGCAGGTGCAAACTCACAAGCGAGGATTACCTTGAAATAACTTTTTTTAATTTTTTTCATTTTCCATGAAATACGCGCTTGACCCAACCAGCACTGCACCCTAATAAGCCCTTACTCAATGAGCGGCGGTTGTAGCTCAGTTGGTTAGAGTGCCGGCCTGTCACGCCGGAGGTCGCGGGTTCGAGCCCCGTCAACCGCGCCATTGAGTACAAAAAAACCCACGCAATAGCGTGGGTTTTTTCGTTTCTGGTTATACTTTGTTTTTGACCAGTAAAGTGACCCAAGTCCCTAACATTGCAGGTTTTTCTGCGTTTTCGATTTCAACGACTATTTTGTTTTCTGTAAGAATTTGAGTATCGCCACGCGGTTCCACCTTGGCCAAGGTGATGCGCCCGCGAATCCGTGCGCCGCTGGGCACGGGGGACAGGAAACGGATGCGGTTAAGGCCGTAGTTAATCACCACCTCGTGGTCGATTATGATAGGAGTTGTATCCTTGTACATTTGGGTGATCAGGGACAATGTGAGGAAGCCATGCGCGATAGCGCCGCCAAATGGTGTTTCGTCTGCGGCGCGATCAGGGTTGTTATGGATGAACTGGCGATCCCCGGTGACATTGGAAAAGTCATCGATCATTTTTTGCGAAACCGTGATCCAATCGGACAAGCCGATTTCGGTTCCAACCATTTGTTCATATGCATCCAGCGTTACTTTATTCATTTTTACCTCATGTATTGTGAACGATGTCTTCTAATCGTTTCACTTCTGTTTTTATGCCGTCGTTTAGCAAGGTTGCGATTAGGTTTGCCTGTTCGGACGCGCGGTCGTCGCGATCACGTACCAGATAGAAGGCGCGTTGCTGGGATACCGTATCACGTAGGATGATTTGTAGGTTTTCGAAATGTGCCAGCGCGAAATCATGAGCGAAACCGATACCGCCGCCCATGTCCAGCATGCGCATTTGTACCGCAACGGAGTTAGATGCGAGGTTTGGTGCGCGATTTGGGGTGACTTCGGCCATGTGATCCAGTGATGGGTCGAAAATCAAATCAGGGATATAGCCGATGGTGGTGTGGGATTTTAGGTCAGCCTTGGAGTTGATTGGCGGGCTTTCGTTTAGGTAATCGCGATGCGCGGCAAGGTGCAGTTGATAATCCACGATTTTTTTGGTCACGAAACGCCCCGTTTTTGGCGGGGTGACCATAATAGCCAAATCGACCTCGCGCCGCGACAGGTTGAAAACGCGAGGTAGGGATAGGATTTGGATGTCCAGTTGCGGGTGTTGTTTTTGGATGTCGGCGACGACGCGGGGCAGGACAAAGTTTGATAACCCGTCGGGTGCGCCAATGCGAAAGTTGCCGGAAATTGTCGCGGTCGCCTTTTGTAACGATCCACGGGCGATTTTTTCGGTACTTTCGATCTGTTTGATGTGATCCAGTAATTCTGTGCCCTCTGGCGTTAGTTGATATCCACGTGGGAGTTTGTTGAACAGTTTTGCGTTTAGCGATTGTTCAAGGCGCGTGATGCGCCGCCCTACAGTTGCTGGATCGATTTTTAAGGATGTGGATGCTGCGGATAGGCTGCCCGTGCGGGCCACGTCCAAGAAAATGCGATAGTCGTCCCAGTTTAACATTATTCACCTTTGCATAAATGCAGGTAGTTGCTGTGCTATTTTCTGTTTAATCTGTATTTTTGCAAGTTAAAAGGGTGAAGAGAAATTTGAGATTGGGAGATCTTTATGCAAAATCTGACGCATTATGTGAATGGCGAACATGTTGAGGGCACTTCGGGCCGTTTTAGCGACGTTTTCAACCCCGCAACAGGCGAGGTGCAGGCGCAATGCCCATTGGCATCGACGGCTGAGGTAGACGCAATCATAGCCAAGGCAGCGGCTGCACAACCCGCATGGGCGGCTGTGAACCCACAGCGTCGTGCGCGTGTGATGATGAAGTTTGTCGATTTGTTGAACCGCGACATGGACAAGTTGGCAGAGGCATTAAGTCGCGAACACGGTAAGACCCTGCCAGATGCGGCGGGTGATGTTCAGCGTGGGTTGGAAGTTGTGGAATATTGTATCGGTGCGCCACAGATGTTGAAGGGTGATTACACCGACAGCGCGGGGCCAGGCATTGATATGTATTCCATGCGTCAGGCATTGGGTGTGACGGCGGGAATTACGCCGTTTAACTTCCCCGCAATGATCCCAATGTGGATGTTTGCGCCCGCGATTGTTTGTGGCAACGCGTTTATTTTGAAACCATCAGAGCGTGATCCATCCGTGCCGTTGATGTTGGCGGAATTGATGAAAGAGGCTGGATTGCCCGATGGAATTTTGCAGGTTGTGAATGGTGATAAAGAGGCCGTTGATGCCCTGTTGCATTCCGAAACTGTGCAATCCATTGGCTTTGTGGGTTCAACGCCGATTGCGGAATACATTTACGCGACAGGTTGTGCGAACGGCAAGCGTGTTCAATGTTTTGGTGGTGCGAAGAACCACATGATCATTATGCCAGATGCGGATTTGGATCAGGCGGCGGATGCGTTGTTGGGTGCGGGTTATGGTGCGGCGGGTGAACGCTGCATGGCTATTTCCGTGGCGGTGCCTGTGGGCGAAGAGACTGCGGATCGTTTGATCGAGAAACTGGTCCCGCGCATTGAGAGTTTGAAAGTCGGCCCCTACACATCTGGTACTGATGTGGATTATGGCCCTGTTGTGACCAAGGCGGCGAAGGAAAATATCTTGCGTTTGGTTCAAACTGGCGTTGATCAAGGGGCGAAACTGGTTGTGGATGGTCGCGATTTCAATCTGCAAGGTTACGAAAATGGTTTCTTCGTTGGACCGCATTTGTTTGATAATGTTACCAATGAGATGGATATTTATACCCAAGAAATCTTTGGCCCTGTTTTGTGTACTGTACGTGCGAAATCATACGAAGAGGCGATCGCATATGCGATGGATCACGAGTATGGTAATGGAACCGCGATTTACACGCGTGATGGCGACACGGCGCGTGATTTTGCGAACCGCATTAATGTGGGTATGGTTGGCATCAACGTGCCTATCCCAGTGCCATTGGCGTATCACACGTTTGGCGGTTGGAAGAAATCTGTGTTTGGCGATTTGAACCAGCACGGGCCAGATGCGTTCAAGTTCTACACACGCACGAAAACAGTAACATCGCGTTGGCCAAGTGGCATCAAAGAAGGTGGCGAGTTTTCTATCCCAGTGATGGAATAAAACCTATTCGTTATCAAAACTAAACGGTACGACGCTGCGCTTTGAAGGATCGATGCGCAGCGTTTTTCCGATTGGGGGTACGGAACGGTGCAGGCATCCCGTACGCTCGCAGATGCGGCAAGATATGCCAATGGGGTCATAGCTGTCGGTGTTTTCGAGATTTAACTCATCTGCATAAACGACTGATTTAGCGTGATTAATATTGCATCCTAGGCCGATGGAGTAACGGCGGATACTGCTGTGATATCCTGGTGTTCGTTTGGTGATAGTGCGTGCGACGCAGAAGTATTTTTCATTGTCTGGTGTGATGGCCAATTGGCGAACGAAATCGCCGGGGCGTTCAAAAGCTTGGTGGACGTTCCACAATGGGCATGCCCCACCGAAGCGCGCAAATTGGAGTTGTGCGGCGGAGTGGCGCTTAGTGATCGTACCTGATCTGTCTACACGTAAGAAGAAAAAGGGTACGCCTTTGTCACCGACGCGTTGTAAGGTCGATAGGCGATGCGCAATTTGTTCCAAGCTGGCGCCAAACCGATCCGCCATGAGTTCAAGATCGTGGCGGAATTCTTGGGCCGTGGACAAAAAGGCCATGTAGGGCATCTGTGCGGCACCCGCAAAATAGTTACCAAGGCCAATACGGGCAATGTCATAGGATTCGCTGGATTTGAAATTTGCGCCATTTAAGATGTCGTCGATCACATCAGCATGTTCCAAAAACGCAATTTGTTGCAATAATTGGAAATTTCCCGTGGGCTCGGGGAGGTTGCGGTTTAGGTAGATAATGCGGCCCTCGGTGCGGCGCAATTGGTGGGGTTTGAGGGCATCGGTGCGTTGCACATCAATGTTGTGATGCGCGCGAAGATGTTCGATCAATTTTGCCTGTGAACCACTGGATAGATCCAATGCGATGCTGAATTCCTCGCCTGCGCGATCGAGGGTATCAATATAGTTGTTTTCGTAGTGGAAGAAATCGCGCACTTCTTCGTAAGGTTGGGATTTCAGCGCGCTCTCTTCGCTTTGAAGCATATCATCAAGGGATGCGAGCTTTTCCTGTGTGGATTGGTAGGCGTTATGTAGGGCCAGAAATGCGGCGGTAAAATCGGGTGTGTTGGATGTGGCGATCTTTAGTTCTTGGAGGGACGGGGCTAGCCCTGTGAAGATTGGATCGACCAAAATTTCACGTAGGTCCGATAATTTACGGCTGCTGTCGTCGGTGGTGAATTTGGAAATGTCTGCTTTGAATTCCTCTACCAATGCCAAAATGACCGCGGCCGTTAAGGGACGTTGGTTGTTTTCGATTTGGTTGAGGTAGCTGGGGGATATGCCCAAGCGATCCGCGCAGTCCTTCTGAGTAAGACCGTTTTGATCCCGCAGGTTCCGCATTTGCGCGCCAGCGAAGAGTTTTCGTGTGCTTTTGTCCATTTACAAATTCGCAATTCACATGAGTTTAATTTGCAATTATTAGCAATATTGCACGAATATCCCGCATGTCTTGTTGTGTCAAGCCGTTCGGCGGGTTAGTGAGATGTATTGAAATCAAAGGGGGAATATCATGACGACGATATCCGAACAATTAGAAGCGCGCCGAAATGAAGCGCGTTTAGGCGGTGGGCAAAAGCGCATCGATGCACAGCATAAGCGTGGCAAACTGACCGCGCGAGAACGGATCGAAGTTCTGTTGGATGCTGGTAGTTTCGAAGAATACGACATGTATAAAACACACCGTTGTGTCGACTTCGGCATGGCCGAGCAACAGGTTCCAGGTGACGGCGTTGTTACCGGTTGGGGCACAATCAACGGACGCCCTGTGTACCTGTATTCCCAAGATTTCACCGTATTTGGTGGGTCACTGTCCGAAAGCCACGCAGAGAAAATCTGTAAGGTGATGGATTTGGCGATGCAAAACGGTGTTCCCGTAATCGGTATTTCCGACAGTGGCGGCGCACGTATCCAAGAGGGTGTAGCATCACTGGCTGGATATTCCGAAGTGTTTTACCGCAATGCACAGGCATCTGGTGCAATTCCACAGATTTCAATGATCATGGGCCCATCTGCGGGTGGCGCTGTTTATTCGCCCGCGATGACTGATTTCATTTTCATGGTCAAAGACACGTCATACATGTTTGTGACAGGGCCAGATGTTGTAAAAACGGTTACGAATGAGATCGTTACTGCAGAAGAGTTGGGTGGTGCGGGAACGCATACCAAAAAATCGTCAGTTGCGGACGGTGCATATGAAAACGATGTAGAGGCATTGTTGGATTTACGCCGTTTCTATTCATTCTTACCTTTGAACGCCGAAGTATCTGCGCCGCATCAACCATCCACAGATGATTGGGATCGCGAAGATACATCACTGGACACATTGATCCCTGATAATCCTAACCAACCATACGACATGCGCGAAGTGATTACGAAACTGGCGGATGAAGGTGATTTCTTTGAAATTCAAAAGGAATTTGCAGGTAACTTGATGGTTGGATTTATCCGCATCAATGGCGAAACAATTGGTGTGGTTGCGAACCAACCGATGGTTTTAGCAGGTTGTTTGGACATTAATGCCAGCCGCAAGGGTGCGCGATTTGTGCGTTTCTGTAACGCCTTTAATATCCCAATCCTAACATTAGAAGATGTGCCTGGGTTCTTGCCTGGTACATCACAGGAATACGGTGGCATTATCAAACATGGTGCTAAATTGTTGTTCGCATATGCGCAAGCAACCGTGCCATTGGTGACCGTGATTACGCGTAAGGCGTATGGTGGTGCGTACTGTGTTATGGCACCGAAGCATTTGGGTGCAGATGTGAATTACGCTTGGCCATCCGCGCAAATCGCGGTGATGGGTGCCAAAGGTGCCACGGAAATTCTGCACCGTGCGGATTTGGGTGACGAAGAGAAGATCGCGGCGCACACCGCCGATTACGAAGATCGTTTTGCGAACCCGTTTATTGCGGCGCAACGTGGTTTCGTAGACGAAGTGATCAACCCACGTTCAACGCGTCGTCGTATTGCACGTAGTTTTGAATTGTTGAAGAACAAGAAAGTTCAGCAGCCGTTCAAAAAGCACGATAACATTCCATTGTAGGTGATTGATATGATTAAGAAAATCCTAGTAGCCAACCGTGGCGAAATTGCGTGTCGTGTGTTTAAGACGGCCAAAAAAATGGGTATTGCAACTGTGGCGGTTTATTCCGACGCGGATAAAAATGCCCTACATGTTGGCATGGCGGACGAAGCAGTGCACATCGGTTTGCCGCCCGCATCCGAGAGTTATTTGGTGATCGATAAGATCATTGCAGCCTGTAAGGAAACAGGCGCGGATGCGGTGCATCCGGGTTATGGTTTCCTGTCTGAACGTGCTGAATTCTGTGAACGTTTAGCGGCAGAGGGCATTACCTTTGTCGGGCCACCAGTGCCTGCGATTGAAGCGATGGGTGACAAAATCACATCCAAGAAAATCGCGAATGATGCCAAAGTGTCGACTGTTCCAGGCCATATGGGTCTGATTGATGATGCGGAACATGCGGTGAAGATTTCAACAGAAATCGGATACCCTGTGATGATCAAAGCATCTGCCGGTGGTGGTGGTAAAGGCATGCGGATTGCATGGAATGACGACGAGGCCCGCGAAGGTTTCGCGCGTTCCAAATCCGAGGCTGCCAGCAGTTTTGGTGATGATCGCATTTTCATTGAAAAATTCGTGGTTCAGCCGCGTCACATCGAAATTCAGGTTCTGGCAGACAGCCACGGAAACTGTATTTATCTGGGCGAACGCGAATGTTCTATCCAGCGTCGTCAACAGAAGGTTGTTGAAGAAGCGCCAAGCCCGTTTTTGGACGAAGCAACGCGTAAGGCGATGGGCGAGCAATCATGTGCCTTGGCGGCGGCGGTGGGTTACACCAGCGCAGGTACAGTTGAATTTATCGTTGATAAGGATCGCAATTTCTACTTCCTTGAAATGAATACGCGTTTGCAGGTGGAACACCCTGTGACCGAGCTGATCACGGGTGTTGATTTGGTGGAGCAGATGATCCGTGTTGCGGCAGGTGAGAAGCTGTCGATGACGCAGGATGACGTGACATTGACAGGCTGGGCGATGGAAAGCCGTTTGTATGCCGAAGATCCGTACCGCAATTTCCTACCTTCCATTGGTCGTTTGTCGCGCTACCGCCCACCAGCGGAAGAGGCCCATGCGGATCGTGTGGTGCGCAATGATACGGGTGTTTATGAAGGTGGTGAAATTTCCATGTTCTATGACCCGATGATTGCGAAGTTATGTACTTGGGCGCCTGATCGTGCGGCGGCAATTGCCGAAATGGAAACCGCGTTGGACAGCTTTGAGCTGGAAGGCATTGGTCATAACCTGCCGTTCCTATCCGCTGTGATGGGCCACGAACGGTTCCGTTCGGGCAATATCACCACAGCATTCATCGAGGAAGAATACCCCGATGGGTTCCAAGGTGTAACGCCTGATGCCGAATTACAGAATGTATTGTCCGCAACAGCATTGATGGTTATGCGCAAGAAAATGGCGCGCATCGCGGGCCGTGACAGCACGTTTGATCATCCTGTTCCTGAAATCGACACATTGGTTCTGCGCATTGATCGCGAAAACACAGAAGCCACGATTTGTGATACGGAAAATGGGCATAAGTTGGTCATCGGCGGCACCACGTTCGATGGCACGCTGGATTATGAATTGGGTGGCACATTGGCGGCAATTACGCTGAATGGCGTCGCACATGCGGTCAAGGTAAACCCAGTGATCGGTGGTTACCGTTTGCGTGCACGCGGCGTTGATCAAGTGATCCAAGTCTTGCACCCACGCACAGCCGAATTAGCGGCCTTGATGCCAGAAAAAGAGGCAGCGGATACATCGAAACTGTTGTTGTGCCCAATGCCGGGTCTGGTCGTGCAAATCTTGGTTTCCGAAGGCGACGTTGTCGAAGAGGGCCAAGCGCTTGCAATGGTCGAAGCGATGAAAATGGAAAACGTGTTGCGCGCAGAGCGACCAGCAACGGTTTCCAAAATTCCAGTGGCTGAGGGCGACAGCCTTGCCGTGGATGAAATCATCATGGAATTCGAATAGTCATCGACGATTTGAATTGGAATATGCTTGGCGGCATTTCTGGATGCCGCCAAGAAAAATTTAATTGAATATCAGCCGCTCAGGCCGTTTAGGAGTTAATCAAATGACACAGAATCGCAAAGATGTATGGACAGAACTGGCCACCAAAGAGGCCAAAGGCAAAGCGCCGACTGTGACTGAAACGCCAGAACGTATTGATATTCAACCGTTTTACGACGCGGATGATCGCCCCGATGGTATCGAGAATGATATTCCAGGTGTTGCGCCGTTTACGCGTGGTGTGAAGGCGACGATGTATACGGGGCGTCCTTGGACGATCCGCCAGTACGCAGGTTTTTCAACCGCCGAGGAAAGTAACGCTTTTTATCGTCGTAATCTGGCAGCGGGCCAAAAGGGCCTGTCGGTGGCGTTCGATTTGGCAACGCACCGTGGTTACGACAGTGATCACCCACGTGTTTCAGGCGATGTTGGCAAGGCCGGTGTGGCGATTGACAGTGTTGAGGATATGAAGATACTGTTCGATGGTATTCCGTTGGATAAGATGTCTGTGTCCATGACGATGAATGGCGCAATTATCCCCGTATTGGCGATGTTTATTGTGGCAGGGCAGGAACAGGGCGTTGATAAGGCCGTGCTGTCGGGAACCGTGCAAAATGACATCCTGAAGGAATTTATGGTGCGCAACACTTACATTTATCCACCTGCGCCCAGCATGCGGATTGTGTCGGATATTATCGAATATACGTCCAATGAAATGCCGAAATTCAACTCGATTTCAATCAGTGGTTATCACATGCAAGAGGCCGGTTCGACGCTGGCCCAAGAATTGGCGTACACATTGGCCGATGGCATGGAATATGTGCGTGCGGCGATGTCCAAGGGGTTGGATGTGGATGCATTTGCGGGGCGTTTATCGTTCTTCTTCTGTATCGGCATGAACATGTTCATGGAGGCCGCGAAATTACGCGCGGCGCGTCAAATGTGGGCGAAAATCATGACGGATTTCGGGGCGAAAAATGACCGTTCCAAAATGTTACGGACGCATTGCCAAACATCGGGTGTGTCGTTGACGGAACAGGATCCATACAACAACGTGATCCGCACAACGATCGAGGCGATGGCGGCTACGTTGGGTGGCACGCAATCATTGCACACAAATGCGTTTGACGAAGCGATTGCATTACCCACCGAACAATCCGCACGCATTGCGCGTAATACACAGCTGATCTTGCAGCATGAAAGTGGGATCACGGATGTTGTCGATCCATTGGGTGGTTCATATTATGTAGAGGCATTGACCAAGGATTTGGCAGATTCCGCGTGGGAATTGATCGAAGAGGTTGAGGCCATGGGTGGCATGACCAAAGCGGTTGAAGCTGGATTGCCCAAAATGCGCATCGAGGAAGCCGCCGCAATGCGTCAGGCGCGTGTGGATAAAGGCGAAGATGTGATCGTGGGCGTGAACAAGTTCCGTTTGGAAGAAGAGGCGGAACTGGAAACACGTGAGATTGATAACACGGTCGTGCGCGAAGCACAGGTTGCACGTTTGGACAAGATGAAACGCACGCGTAATCAGGCCGCCTGTGACAGCGCGTTGAAAGAATTGGAAAATGCGGCGAGCAGTGGCGAGGGCAATTTGTTGGCATTCGCTGTTGAGGCGGCACGTCATCGCGCATCCTTGGGCGAAATTTCAGATGCCATGGAACGTGCGTTTACACGCCATGCGGCGACAACACGTGTGATCAGCGGCGTTTATGAAAATGCATATTCGGGTGATCCCGAATATAAGACCCTTCAGGGGCGCGTGGCTGAGATGGATCGCGCACCGCATGTATTGGTGGCAAAGGTTGGCCAAGATGGACATGATCGTGGGGCCAAGGTGATTGCAACAGCATTTGCCGATCTAGGGTTCACTGTTGATCTGTCAGATATGTTTGAAACACCAGAAGAGATTGCAGAGAAGGCGATAAAACTGGGTGTTGATGTGGTTGGTGTTTCGTCGCTGGCGGCAGGGCATAAGACTTTGATCCCCGAGATCATTGAAGAGCTGAAAATGAATGGCGCGCCGCATATTATCGTAGTGGCGGGTGGTGTGATCCCCGAGAAGGATTACGATTTCCTACGTGCTGCTGGTGTGGCAGAGGTGTTTGGGCCGGGATCGAATGTGATTGATGCAGCGAACTCTGTTTTGGGACAGGTGCAGGGTGTGCGGAGGAATATCAAATGATCGGACGTTTGAACCACGTGGCGATTGCTGTGCCTGATTTGGACGCGGCGATGGCGCAATATTCGGGCGCGCTTGGCGCGTCTGTTGGGGCGAAGGATGATTTGCCTGAACATGGCGTGACGGTGGTGTTTATTGAATTGCCGAATACCAAGATTGAGTTGTTGTATCCGTTGGGCGAGGACAGCCCGATTGCGGGTTTTTTGGAGAAGAACCCATCGGGTGGTATTCATCATATGTGTTATGAAGTTGATGATATAGCGGCGGCCAGTGAGAAGCTGATTTCTGAGGGCGCGCGTATTTTGGGTGATGTGAAAATTGGGGCGCATGGGAACCCTGTGATTTTCTTACATCCGAAGGATTTCAATGGCTGTTTGATCGAGCTGGAAGAGGTTAAATCGTAAGTGTCCCCATGGGGACACCTACTTAACTATCTGTTTTGAAATGAAAATCTAAACTAGAACAAGGAACAGGTTGTATAGAACCGCACATATTGTGGTAATCAAACTTGTTAACATGCCGTACAGACGGCCAGCCACGAATTTGTCCGTGAATGCCATGGCATAACCATGTCCTATACGCCCCAGAACAAAAGCTGTGGATAAAATCGCAAGCATCGTCGTATTGCCAGAGTTCAGTTCCGCGATGCCGATCAAAATTACGAATAAGGGCGCGTTTTCCATCAGGTTGGCGTGGGCGCGAATTTTGCGTTCTAATTTCAAAACGCCATTGTCGCCGAGGTTGACACTTGAGGCCTGACGTTCGCCGATTACTCTGAAAATGAGGATCAATGCGAGCGTGGTTATGGCGCATGCCAGAAGCGCGGTGATTTGTAGGGGCATGATGATTTCCTTTGGTTTTAGATTTAGGGCAAGCTATCGGAAATTATCTGTGCCTAATAGAGGGTGTTTCGCGAACACTGTCATTCGCAATGCGGCAGATAGGTTGCGATCATTTTATGTTAGCTGCCATTCGGAATTGGATTGAATGGCGCGAAACCCATGCGGAGGACGTGGGCCGTGCCTTGGGTGTCCTTCACCGTCTCGCCTGACCATGATTTGATGGATGGATCGGCAGCCCATATGTTGGCGAAGAGGCGGCCCGCGACGGTGGGGATGGGGCCATCGGTTGCGCGTCGTTCGTAGATCATGTCATCGCCCACAAACCAGCGCACGTATCCATCGCCCCATTCAAAGGCATAGGCGCGGGGTTTATCGGCGGCGTCGAAATCCAGATCGATGAATTTGTTCCACATTTTACCGTCTACGAAGAGCGCCAGATGGATTTGACGGGTGTTTTTGCCCAGAAATTCGATGTCTATCTCATCGTGGCGGGTGCCGTAATGCGCGCCTGTGTAGGTGAAGAAGCCCGTGACGACGCCCGCGCCGCGTAGGGGCTGCATTGTGACCTCGTATCGACCGTATCCTGTGGGGGTGTTGCGGCGTAAGGATGCGCCGAGGTAGCGGTTTTTGCGGCCTTTTTGTGGCGCAAGGGACAGGGTGAGGCCGTTGTTTATGGTGACCTGTTTATCCGACCAGTCGGTATCGAAATGGGGGTGGGTGAAGGTGTAATTTGCAACATACCAGTCGTTTGCGTTGAATTTTTTAAAATCCTCGACAAAGCCATCGGCGCGTGGGGATGTTCCCATTGAAAGAGCCAACATTAATCCACCCCAAAATAACCGCATTTCGACCTCACATGTTAACAAAACGTTAACACAGGGGTAGGGGTGATTTTAATAAAATTCTATTTGAATTTTAGAGGATGGTTAATGGGGGGGTGAAAAAGTGTAAAAAACACGGCAAGAAGAATATATCCTGATTGCAGTAATTACCTAAGGTTAATCATAACCCTTTAAGTTCTTGGATTGCGATTGCAATGTCGATGGCTTCATCTGGCCCTCCCTTGTGGGCAACCCCAACAACCCGATCAAACTGGTCTACAATTGGCCCTCCAGAATTCCCTTGATTGATTTTTCCTCCAACAATAATCTGCTCGACGGCAGATTTTCTTTGGTGTCCAGCAATTTTTGTGTCCCTAATTTGGAGTCTTGAACCTGCACCGAACGATG
Organism: uncultured Amylibacter sp.; assembly: GCA_943846615.1. Lineage (GTDB taxonomy): Bacteria > Pseudomonadota > Alphaproteobacteria > Rhodobacterales > Rhodobacteraceae > Amylibacter. The sequence continues at coordinate 20,676 of OX044354.1, forward strand.
GGTATCCCAAAATTCGTACAGGCTCCTCTACTTTTGTTTTTTCATCATATATGTTTAGACACAAATATTTTTCGGTTGGTATTGTGTGCCTTAAAATTGCAAGGTCGCGTTGCTTACAAAATTTTTCTACGGTTACCGGAAATTTTTTTGAAGGTTCATGGGGGTGGAAAATTTCAATGGATTTCGCACCTTCCACGCAATGATACGCAGTAATTAAGCCGTAGTCTTGTAAAAAAAATGCGCTACCTTGACTGAATGTTTTTGATTTTGGGTCTTTGTAGTCCTTTTCTAAAACCCAATTTGCAAGATCCCTTATTTCGCCCTTACTATGACCAATTTTTAGCTGGTTACTTGGGAATTGATCATTAAAACGGCGAGCTAGCCCCATGTATACAGTGTCGTTGATACTTTTAACCTGAGATATCCAAGAAATTTTTCCGCGAAGGTGCTCAGAAAGAGAGCCAAATTTTCCAAGTTTTGTCTCGAATTTTTTCTGCGCAGCAGGGTAACCATTTTTTTCGAGATCGTAGATAATTGCCCTAATATTTCTCACAAAAATTCTGGAGACATTTACCTTTTCGGACACAATTAATCCTGTAATTTCTTTGCGGGAAGAAGGCCCAAAGTACTTGATTTTATCTTCATTTGGTACAAATCCATTTGTCAAAATGATTGAAATCAACTCTTCTGATATATCTGATGTGGTTAAACGGCCTGGTGTTGGCGTGTCGTTACTGAATAATTGATGCGGGTTCGTATAGGTGGAGAAAGTCAAATCATCTGCGTAACGGGTGTATTTTATACGCCGAGTTTTGCAAAATTTCATTAACTGCCTATCCATTTTTAAGGATATCATATTCGAAATAATTGGGCTGGTTGGCGCACCTTGAGGTAATTTATTACCTACACATGTAATTGCGATAAGGTACTCTAGAACATCGTCGGGAACTCCAAGAGTGCGGAATAATCCAGAGACTCTGTTTTCGCTGATCGTAGGGAAATAGTCCTTTAAATCAATATTAATTACGTGATTCCGACCCAAATGTTCTTCAGCATTAGTTATTGCCGAACGGTTTTTTACAAATCCATGAACGGGCTTCCTTGGCGTATGCATTTTCACAAACACATCTAGGATACCTCTCTGTAAAAATAAAAGACGTTTGTTTGGCGCATTAATTACGCGTACTCCGCCCGAGCGTTTCCTAATTGTGAAATGGGAGTACATCTTGGATCGATGTTTTTTTATTACTGCCAGTTCATTGTCCGTAACGTCTAAGTAAGTTTTGAAGGAGCTCAAATCTGTAAATTCTGGAGGAGGTTTGGTGGTGTGCCCAAACATAACACCAATTGCAGTTGGCATGAGACTTCGCCTCCTTTCATCCGATTGAGTACATGATGCACTCGGATCATGTTGATTTGATGTAGCATTTTATCTCACGTCGCAGTTACGACAACGCGTTCTGCGAGGCGAAGCCTCAGAATTTTTTTATCGTTGAAACTTCCGTGGTTCAACCTAAAATTGAAATTAAATTGGGGTTGGATTGTATACTTTCGTTGAATTACTAACTATGCACCATAACCGCGACCACCATCGGCTCTGGGTCTTCTGCGAAATACTGGGTTTGGCCTCGGGATAATTCACGTGCCAAGGCCGCTTGGTTTTTCGGGGGAGGGTGACGGTCAACAGTGACCATAGGCTATCTGTTTTTATTTTGCATTGTTGGCCTCGTACTTGGGGGGCCCAAATACGAGGTATTCGTTTTGTTATTTTGCGTGGAACGCGCGGCTGACGGCGTAGCTGTCTTCGAACCAGTTCCATAGAATGACTTGGCCATCCTTTACCTTGGCTCGCAGGGCGAAATTGAAAGGTGTTGTTTCAACGCCAGATCTCGTCAGTTTGGTTTTCATACGGCCAAATATTGCAACCGTATCACCTGAAGCAAAAGCGTCTTCGGTTTCCCACAGGGTTGTTTCGAGATTTTTTGAAAAGACGCCAAGGAATGCAAATATTTCCTCTTTGCCGTTCCATGGGCCGATCCATGGCATGGCTTTGTCGCCTTCGTTTTGCCAGACCATATTATCGTGCATTAATGCGGCGACTGTATCCATGTCGCCGCCGCCCATTGCGCCCATAAATGACATGACTGTGTCCAATGATGCTTGGCTTGTTTGATCCATACCATCGGCCAGTGTTGGTGCCGCCAAAGATAGGCCCAAGGCCGTTGTTGCGGTGGCTGTGATTGCTTGTCTTCTGTTCATGTTCTTCTCCTTATGAAAAACCGCATTCCAAGGATTTGAAATGCGGCGTGGATTTAGATTATTTGCCTGACAATTGTTGCAATGCGCCTGCCCAGTCTTCGACGTGGTATGTTTTTGCGATGGCACCATTTTCCATGTGATGGATATCGATCGTTAGGATATCAAAGCTGCGACCTTGGCCATCTACACCGAAGAATGGTGCCACAGGGGTGCCGGTTGCGCGGCTACGTACAACGATTGTGTCGCCAGCCTCGATCATGTCTTCGACGGCCCAGTTCAAATCAGGAACCAATTTGCTGAAACCGCCCATTTGGCCCAGAAACGCGTCGATGGATTTTGATTTGCCAGAGTAATCACCAATGCTTTCCCATGTTGGGGCTGTGTTTTCTTTGACGTCTTGTTGGTGTGATTGTGATCCTGGATTGCTGAGCAAGTCATAGAATTTTTGAACCGTTGCGATGTTGTCCGCGAATGCGATGTTTGCATTGGTTGCCAAGGCGACGGTTGCGCCGGTGATGATGTTTTTAAGATTTGTCATAATAAAGTCCTTTGTCTGTTTGGGCGTCTGCTGATCGCCATGTGATGAATATGGACAATGTTTGATTAATTGATAATATCGTATTGTTAGATATGTTTGTTTGGATATTTTGAATAATGATTGACAGATTGCGCCAGATGGCAATTTTTGCAAAAGCGATGGATCACGGCTCTTTCAGAGGGGCGGCGAATGAGTTGCACCTGTCGCCATCTGTGGTGAGCCATCATATTTCAGAACTTGAAGAACATTTAGGCGTAGCGTTGCTGCATCGCACAACGCGAAAACTTCGTTTGACTATTGAGGGGGAACGTTTGTTGGTCGCGGCACATAACATGTTGGACGCGGTGGAAGGGGAGTTGGAAGCGATTGCCGAGACCGCGAGAGATCCAAGTGGTGCATTGCGAATAACGTTGCCGTCGGTTTTGTCCAAGTCACCCTTTATTGGGATGATCGCGGCGTTCATGCGCAAGTATCCACGCATTACAGTGAGTTTGGATTTTTCGGATGAGCGCAAGGATTTGATAGATGGAGGGTTTGATCTGGCTGTGCGTATGGGGTTGAGTGCGAAGACATCAGCGTCGAGCCGTAAATTGCGTTTGCTTAAGAGGATGTTGGTTGCTTCTCCGGAATATGTCGCGCAACAGGGTGGGGCGCTAAGCCCTGCGGATATGGAGAATTGGCAATGGTTGGAGCTGGCACCGCTTAAGAATGCACCTATTGTTTTTACGCAAGAAGGTGAAAAACGAGCCATACAAAACAGGGCCTCCCAAATGTCGTGTAATGATGCGCAGGCTGTTTACGAGTTAGCGCGGTCAGGGGCGGGTATTGGCATTGTACCTGCTTATTTGGCCAATGAGGATTTAAAAGAAGGACGGATTGTGAATGTTTTGCCTGACTGGAAGTTGGAGGCGATACAGATGTATCTGGACTGGCCAGTGAATGCGCCCCGTCAGGGCCTTATTCGATTGTTTGTTGATGAGATGAGTAAGGAAAAAGTTCCTAAGTAGACAGGGAGTATTAACTATGCACCATAACTGCGACCACCATCGGCTCTGGGTCATCTGCGAAATACTGGGTTTGGCCGCGGGATAATTCGCGCGCCAAGGCCGCTTGGTTTTTCACGGGGGTTTTGGCGACCGCGTATAATCCATCCAGTGTGGGGCCGTGGCCTGCGATCACATCTGCGCGTAGGGCGGGTTTGTTTTCTGTTATATACACCGCCACGCGTTTGCGTCGTGCGTTATAGAAGCCGTTTTCCACGCCTGTGGTGACTGCGCCAATTGGTAACAGTAACGGGTTGCCTAGGTGAGTGGCTTGGGTGTTTGAGCATCCAACGAGCATTATGCAAAGGGTCAATATACGCATGGAGCGATCATAGGGGCTGTGATGTGCGCTGCGCAAGTGGGCAATGTTTTGACGCGAGGCAGTAGCAAGGGTTGGTCGGAAACAGGCCGCAAGATTGTCGTGTTTTTGATAGATGTTTGTTTCGACCATATTAGCCTGTCTAAATAAGCACAGCGGAGACTTGTTATGGTTTTACCTTCATCTTTGATCGATCTAGAGCGCTATCCGATTGAACAAGAGGGGCCTGCGCGAGACAAAATCCTATCGCAAGTGCGGGCGGATTTGGCCAAGGATGGATGTGCAGTCATCAAAGGGTTCTTGTCCGCGCAAGGTGTTGAAACCCTGCGAAAGCAGGCGGAGAGTGTCGCGGAACGGGGGCACAGATCGTTTAATCGAACCAACCCGTATTTCACCCAAGATGATCCCAGTTTGCCAAGTGATGATCCAAGGCGACAGTTTTATGATCGATCAAACAGCTTTGTCCCTGCAGATAATTTCCCGAAGGGGAGCGCGCTGCGGAATTTATACGAGTATCCGCAGATGACGGCCTTTGTTAAGGCGTGTTTGCAAGAAGAGGATTTCTACCCTTATGACGATCCTTTGGCGGATGTGATTGTGAATGCGGCGGAGGACGGCAATGGGTTCCCTTGGCATTTTGATACGAACAATTTCACCGTCACCTTGGCTATACAAAACGCCGACGCCGGCGGTGAGTTTGAGTATGCGCCCAACATCCGCAAAGACGGCGAGAATTTTGACCAAGTGAAAGCAGTTTTGGAAGGGCGTTCGGATCAGGTAACAAGTTTAGCGTTGGAACCCGGAGATTTGCAAATTTTTCGCGGGCGGTATTCACTGCATCGTGTTGCGCCGCTGCGCGGGGATACGCGCAGATATGTGGCGATCTTTTCCTATGTTGAAGAGCCAGGGATGGTGGCAACGCCAGAGCGGTGCAAGCAATTGTATGGCCGTGCTTTGCCGATCCATTACGAACGCGCGGGGCAACGGGCGGACAGCTATTTGGACTGATTTCGGGCGAATGTGGGGCCGCACCTAGATTAGTGTTCTGCCAAAATGGGATCAAGTTTACTGGCGTAGTGGACAAAGTTGGTAAATAGTGTTTTGTCAAATCCATCTCCGCCACGACCGCCCACTATTGATCCTGACCAAAACGAGTGTGTACCAGGTTCAATGTTCGGAAAGTCACCTTGAATGTAGCAGATGCCGCCGCCGTCACATTCTGAATCGCCTTTTAAGTATAAGGTTACGACAAAAGCCCCGCCTGAAGCCCCTGGATAAGACCAGCAGTATGCTTTCTTCATACCAGAAGGCCCACTGTTTACTCTGCGGCAAACATCATATGTTAAAACTTTGCCTTTTTGACCCAGACCGTCATCGCCGCTGTAACCCGCCATCGTTCCAAAAGGTGCGAAGGGTTCGCCGTTGGAATAGAAAAGTTCAGTATCTAACATGTCGGAGTACTCATAAGGTGCGACTATGAGAGGTCTTATGTCATGGCGCGATATCGGCCGATCCAATTTCGCAATCGCGTAATCGGCAGGATTTAACTCTGCGGTATAGATTTTTGTAATGGAACGTTCAATGTTTTTGCCTGATTGACTTGTCCAAGTCAGGGAGTTTTTGTTTGGGTCAACGTCAAATTTGCCTCCGCCTAAACCCATATGATTGATGCAATGGGCTGCTCCCACAACAATGAGCCCGTCTTTGTGTGGTTTATCAACGATTAAAGACCAAGAACATTGCTCTTGTTTTGTATCGGTTATGTGCATCACAGATCGTGCAACAGCTTGGAGCCAATCTGGTGAGCTGCTGGATCTCACCTTGCGGGTGTCACCTGGTTCTGTTTTTGGAAATCCGTCTGCCATCAATGGTTGGTTGATTGTCAGTGCGGCAAATAGGGCGGTAAAAAAGTAAGTATTAAGTTTGTTCATAAAGGCAGTTTAGCCGATTTTTTTTATGGTTCACCAATTATATTAATATATGACGTTAGAGAGGGATAGTGCAGGTTGGTTACACCCGTGAATTCGCCACTGATTTGTTGTAAATCGCTTGACTTATATCGCCCATTTTACGATAAGCCGCCATCTGTGCGAGTCATTCGTGCGGGGTTTTGTATAATCGTCCTGATCGGGGCGCGCAGTTTGAAGGCGGGGATGATCCCCGAAACGCCTAGAAATAGGGGCCGAAAGACGCGGATGGTAAAGGAAAGACGCATATGTTTGCGGTTCTAAAAACTGGCGGTAAGCAGTATAAAGTTGCCAGCGGGGATATCCTGCGTGTTGAAAAAGTTACTGGCAATGCTGGTGACACGGTTCAATTCAATGAAATTTTGATGATGGGTGGCGATAAGCCAGTTATCGGTGTGCCAACTGTTGCAGGTGCTGCTGTTCAAGCGGAAATCCTGGAGCAAGGTAAAGGCCCGAAGGTTATCAACTACGTTAAGCGTCGTCGTAAGCACAGCTCTCAGCGTACAAAAGGTCACCGTCAGCAGATCACTGTTTTGCGCGTTACTGAGATTTTGGCAAAGGGTGCTGAAAAATCAGGTGTTGCGATTGCAGAAAATGGTCGTGGTTTTGATGTGAACGCAGTGGAAGCTGCGCCAGCAAAGAAGCCAGCTAAGAAGAAAGCGGCGCCTAAGGCAGCTGCTGAAAAGAAACCAGCCGCTAAAAAAGCAGCGCCTAAGAAGGCCGCCGCTAAAAAAGCAGCTGATAAATAGGAGCGATACGAAATGGCACATAAAAAAGCAGGTGGTTCGTCACGCAACGGTCGCGACTCCGCAGGTCGTCGTCTTGGTGTTAAGAAATATGGCGGCGAGTCCGTTATCCCAGGTAACATCATTTGTCGTCAACGCGGCAACAAGTGGTGGCCAGGTGAGAATGTAGGTCAAGGTAAAGACCACACATTATTCGCACTGACAGACGGTAACGTGAAATTCCACAAGGGTTTCAAAGGCCGTACATTTGTATCTGTTTTGCCGGCGGCGGAAGCTGCTGAATAGGAACAAGTCGATATTCTGAATTTAGGGATCGGCTTAGGCCGGTCCCTTTTTTTATTCTATTTTGAAATTTAAAAATTGGATTGGTCACAAGTCCCCAATGGTGGGGCAAATTAGACGTGAAAGGACGTCATCATGACCAATATAGAGAAAGAAATAATAACATATCAAATTCTAACCCGCGGCACTGCGGCGGAATTGGGCGCACCTGCCCAAGATCCGCAAGCTTGGGTCGAGGCCAATGCGGCCTATCATTCAGGTACATCGTATCGCGGAACTCTTTTGGGCATGGTTACGCGTGTTTTAAGACGTTTTAAATCAAAAAAATCTTGGGGCCCAGATGGGCCCCATTCCCCGCATGTATTCATAACTAGCCTTGGGCGTATTCGTGCAATGGAATTGTTCAGAAATAGGGGATTGGTATCATGACGGATATCATTAAAACCAAGCGGTTAGAGTTGCGCAGGCCTGTTGTGGCGGATGCGCCCGCGTTGGCGGTGGCGTTGAATAATTACGAAATCACCAAATGGCTTGCCAAGGTGCCAAACCCATATTCCAAAGAAGATGCGTTGCAATTTATTGCATCAAACGCGGATAAGGTGCGGCCCAATTATCATATTCACCACGATGACACGCTGATTGGTGGCATTGGATTGGGCGGTTTGGTTGGCTTGGGATATTGGCTGACGCCAGAGGCATGGGGGCAGGGCATCGCAACCGAGGCCAGTGCGGCCTTGCTAGATCTGTATTTCCAAGAGTTTGATGCGGCGCCGATTTCGTCTGGGTATTTGAAGGACAATGTTGGGTCAGCGCGGGTGCAAGAGAAGCTGGGATTTAAGATCACAGGCGAGAGTATGATTGAAAGCCTGTTGTTGGGTACCTCTGGCCATGTGGACACGCGGATTACGCGGGCGGATTGGATTGCGAACCTGCCAAAGCTAACAGAAATGGGGTTGTTATGACGGATGTTATTAAAACCAAACGCCTTATTTTGCGTGTACCGACGCCCGATGATGCATCTGCCTTGGCGCATGCGATCAATCATTATGATGTGGCCAAATTCATTTTGTGCCCGCATCCCTATGACACAACCGGCGCACTTGGTTTTATTGCGAAGAATGCAAAGCAGGATGTTCCTGCGTATAGCATTTTCAAAGATGACCAACTGATTGGCGGTGTGGAATTATGTGCGGATCGTGAACTGGGATATTGGATCACGCCCAGCGAATGGGGAAATGGTTACGTGACAGAGGCCAGCAATGCCCTGTTGGCGCGCCATTTTGCCGACCCCAATGCGGCTGATGTGACATCGGGTTATCAACCCAGCAACCAAGGATCGGCCAAGGTTCAGGTGAAGCTGGGGTTTCGGATCGAAAGCCATACAACGGATACGCATCCGACATGGGGGGAATATACCCATGAGAATACTATATTGACGCGTGAAGATTGGATGCATGCCTTGAGCCTACAGTCGTGATCCTATATCGCTTAACCAGAACCAAGTTTGAAAGCCTGTTATGAAATTCCTAGACCTTGCAAAAGTATATCTGAAATCCGGCGCAGGCGGGAACGGTTGTATCTCGTTTCGCCGCGAGGCACATACGGAATATGGTGGCCCTGATGGGGGGAACGGTGGACGTGGTGGCGATGTAATCGTGGAAGCGATTGAAAACATGAACACGTTGATCGATTTTCGTTATCAACAGCACTTCTTCGCGCAGAATGGTCGTTCTGGAATGGGCAAACAGCGTTCGGGTGCGGACGGTGAAGATATTGTTTTGAAGGTACCTGTTGGCACTGAGATTTTGGAAGAAGACCAAGAAACCGTGATTGTTGATATGACCGAAGCAGGTCAGCGTTTCACCTTGAGCCAAGGTGGTAATGGTGGCTTTGGTAACCTTCATTTCAAATCATCCACCAATCAGGCGCCACGGCGTGCAAATCCTGGGCAACCGTTTGTTGAACGTACGGTTTGGCTGCGGTTGAAATTGATTGCCGATGCGGGATTGTTGGGATTGCCGAATGCGGGCAAATCGACGTTTTTGGCGGCGACATCAAATGCGCGACCAAAAATTGCGGATTATCCGTTTACGACGTTGCATCCAAATCTGGGTGTTGTTGGCGTGGACAAGAAGGAATTTGTGATCGCGGACATTCCAGGCCTGATTGCGGGTGCGTCCGAGGGCATTGGTCTGGGTGATCGGTTCTTGGGGCACGTTGAACGCTGTGCGGTGTTGTTGCATTTGGTTGATTGTACATCCGATACCGTTGCCGAGGATTATCAGACAATTATCACCGAATTGGAAAAATACGGTGGCGATTTGGCCGATCGTCCGCGTGTGACGGCGCTGAACAAAATTGATGCGCTGGATGAAACAGAGATCGCTGTGAAGGCGCATGAGTTGGAACAGGCAGTTGGTTCGCCTGTATTGCAACTGTCTGGTGTGGCGCATTTGGGTTTGACCGAAGTGTTACGTGCGGTTGCTGCAGAAGTTGAGAAGCGTGACGCGGATGAACAGGCTGAATTGGATGATGCGAATGATGGGGCGGGCGGATGGCGTCCCTAGATACATATAAACGTATCATAATTAAGATCGGATCGGCGTTATTGGTTGATGCCGATACTGGTGCGTTGCGTATCGATTGGTTACGTGGATTGGCGGCGGATGTTGCGGAATTGAAATCGCGTGGGCGCGATGTTTTGATCGTTTCATCTGGCTCTATCGCATTGGGTCGTCGGGTTTTAGATTTGCCAGATGGCGCGTTGAATTTGGAACAAAGTCAGGCGGCAGCGGCCGTTGGGCAGATTCGATTGGCACAGGCTTATGCGGCTGTTTTAGGGCCGTTGGGCATTAAGACCGCGCAGATTTTGTTGACATTAGAAGACAGCGCGGATCGTCGCCGTTATTTGAATTCGCGCCGCACGATGACGGCGTTGTTGGATTTGGCTGTGGTGCCGATTGTGAATGAAAACGACACGGTCGCCACGGATGAAATTCGGTTCGGCGATAACGATCGGTTGGCGGCGCAGGTTGCCGCGATGGTCGAAGGTGATTTGTTGGTTTTGCTGTCGGATGTCGATGGACTGTACACAGGTAATCCCCGCGTTGACAAAGATGCCAGACATATTCCCCGGATAGACGAGATCACACCGGAGATGGAGGATGGTGCGGGTGATGCCGGCACCGCCGCATCCAAGGGTGGTATGAAAACCAAGGTGATGGCGGCGAAAACTGCGATGTCATCTGGCTGTGCCATGGTGATTATGGAGGGCGATGTAGATCGCCCGTTGCGTGCATTGGATCATGGCGGCAAGGCCAGTTGGTTTGTGTCGTCGAACACGCCAAATGCGGCGCGTAAGATTTGGATTTCTGGGATGAAACCCAAGGGGTTTGTAACGTTGGATGCTGGTGCTGTGGATGCATTGAATTCTGGCAACTCGTTGTTGGCGGTTGGTGTGAAGGCGATCGAAGGAGAGTTTGATCGTGGTGATGTTTTATGTATCCAAGACGCGGATGGTCGTGAATTGGCTAAGGGGCTGTCGGGGTATAATTCCACAGATGCGGCGTTAATTGCAGGCAAACAGAGTTCTGAATTAACAGAGATTTTAGGTTATGCGGGACGCGGGCCGCTGGTTCATCGCGATGATATGGTTTTGTGAGGCATTATGGATATTCAAGCTGAAATGAAAAAGATTGGCCAACAGGCCAAAACGGCGAGCGCGGAACTGGCATTTGCCAGTGGTGCGGTCAAACAGCAGGCGTTGGAAAATGCCGCTGATGCTGTTTGGGCGGCGCGAGCGGACATTATCGCGGCTAATGTGTTGGATATGGAATATGGGCGCGAAAAGGGCCTGTCGCCTGCGATGATGGATCGTTTGATGCTGGATGAAGATCGTATTCAGGGCATCGTTGACGGTCTGCGCGCGGTTGCCGGGCAGGATGATCCAATTGGTGCAGTGTTGGCAGATTGGGATCGTCCAACTGGTTTGAACATTAAACGTGTGCGCACGCCTTTAGGTGTGATCGGCGTAATCTATGAGAGCCGCCCGAATGTGACGGCGGATGCTGGTGCGTTGTGTTTGAAGGCGGGGAATGCCGTTATTTTGCGCGGTGGTTCCGAAGGATTCAATTCATCCGGCGCCATTCACAAATGTTTGGTTGATGGTTTGACATCCGTTGGATTGCCTGAACACGCGGTGCAATTGGTGCCAACGCGTGATCGCGCTGCCGTGGGCGAGATGTTGACCATGACCAGCTACATCGACGTGATTGTGCCCCGTGGTGGCAAGGGATTGGTGGGCCGTGTTCAGGCCGACGCTCGTGTACCTGTTTTTGCCCATCTAGAGGGTATTTGCCACATTTATGTAGACGTAGATGCAGATGTGCAGAAAACCCGTGATGTGGTTTTGAATGCGAAAACGCGCCGCACAGGGATTTGTGGATCGGCGGAATGCTTGTTGATTGATCGCGCGTTTTACGCTGCCAACGGTGCGCCATTTATCCAAGATTTGCTGGATGCGGGTGTCGAGGTGCGCGGTGATGAGACGTTGCAATCCATTGATGGTGTTGTTGCGGCGAATGATGATGATTTTGGGCACGAGTATCTGGATATGATCATCGCGGCGAAGATCGTGGATGGATTAGATGCGGCGATTGCGCATTTACGTGAATATTCATCCAATCACACGGATTGCATCATGACCGAAAATGATGAAACCGCGGCCGCGTTTTTCCAAAAGGTTGATAGCGCGATTTTGATGCGTAATGCATCGACGCAGTTCGCCGATGGTGGTGAATTTGGTATGGGTGCGGAAATCGGGATCGCGACAGGTAAAATGCACGCACGCGGACCAGTAGGGGCGGAACAGTTGACCAGTTTCAAATATCTGGTCACGGGTGATGGCACCACGCGGGCTTAAACCCAAACGTTAGACATAAAAAAGGCCGCGAAAGCGGCCTGATTTGCGAAATATTGTTAAAACTTAGCTGACCCAGGTGCGGATTGGACCGCTGTCTACGTGGACGAAGTTTGAGCGGTAGTATTTGCCAACTCCGCCAGTGCGCGAAGCCATTGCGGCCTTGGCAACCTGGCTAACAGAGCGTGATTTCACGCGGATGTCAGTGGCCATGCCCTTCATGTGGTAGCTGTCTTTGGCGACGCGGCGTGATTTTGAGCGTAGCATCGCGTTTGTGCGGGGTGAGCGGTACCCAGATAACATGTAAACAGGATCAGATGTGTCCAAACGGGCGTGTGCCGCGGCGATCACGTCAATTGTGCGGCGATCCATTTTGATCGCGCTGTTTTCACGCCAATCGCGCATGAACCAATTGATCTCTTTTAATGCTGGTTTGATGTATTGCCCATCAATCCAATAGATTGTGTTGATGGATTCGCCAGAACGGGTCGAGCGCATGTGGATGCTGCGTACCTTACCGGCACCCTTAAGGTATCCGAAAACACCGGAATATGCTGGCGCGGCTGTGACCGTTGCGATTCCTGCAAAAGCACCCAAAACTGCGCGACGATTTAGTTTCGTTTCGTTATTCATGACAACCTGTCCATCTTATGTGACTCTTTTAGCGAGCCTTAGTCCCGAATTTGTGTTTTTTCGGGTATGGAATGTATTGCACAAAGTGATTCGTCGTCCAAGAGAAAAATTCGAATCAAGCAAAAAACTGCTTATTTTTGCGGTAGTTAACCATGAATTTACAAATCGAGGTGTTTTGTTCTTTTTTTGTTCTAAATATTTTTGTATTTTTATTTGAATACCCCTTGGATGTCGCATAATCGTGATTATTTCTAGGGTCTACACGGGGATTGTTTCGCGCTAGGGTGTTGCGAATTAGCTGCTTGTCTTGGGGGCAAAATGAAATTTAAAAAATTTAACGCGTTTTTCGCAACTTTACTTACCGTTTCTGTCGTGGGAATGACCGCACCAGCGCCAACATATGCGCAGGGAAAATCTGTTCAGGTTGCCGTGCAATCATTGCGTGGGACCGATGCCGAAATCGCGGCGTTTTATAAGGCGACGAAATATAAACCGATCTTTGCTGGCTCAAACAACAATGCGCGTCGCAAAGCGTTGATTTTGGCGTTGCGCAATGCAGGTGATCACGGATTGCCCGCGGCGAAATACCAGGTCAAAGAATTGGACAAACAATTGCGCGCGGCGCGTCGTTTGACGGGCATGGGTGACGCAGAGGTGGCCGCGGCACGTATTTTCGTGCGTTATGCCAATGATCTGCATACTGGGATTTTAACACCATCAGCCGTAGACAGTGAAATTGCCATGAAGAAACGCCGTGTTTCAGCGCAAACGTTGCTGAAGGGGGCGTCGAAAGGTAATTTGAAAAATTATCTGGCTGGATTGGCGCCACAGCATTCTGATTACAAAATGTTGGTTAAAGAAAAACAACGTTTGGGGAATGCGCGTGGATCGAATGTGCCTGATGTTCCTGTGAAAACAATCAAGCCCGGTCAATCCAGTAACAATGTTGTCGCGATGCGTCGCAAGTTGCAGGCGTTGGGGTATGGAAATTTAGGCAATTCAAAAACATATGATGCCAAATTGGTCGCCGTTGTGAAGAAATTCCAATCGGATCGTAAATTGGGCGCGGATGGGATTGCAGGCCCAGCAACAATCCGATCAATGAACCTTGGCCCCAAGGCGCAGTTGGCACGTGTGATTGTGAACATGGAACGCCAGCGTTGGTTGAATTTCGAACGTCAGAAACGCCATATTTTCGTAAACCTACCTGATTTTTCTGTGGCGATTATGGATAACGGAAAACAGTCGTTTTATTCACGCACCGTGATCGGTAAGCGCGTCAAAGATCAGCGTAGCCCAGAATTTATCGACAGCATGACGCATATGGTGATTAATCCAACATGGCATGTGCCAGCATCGATTGCGGGTAAAGAATACCTGCCGATTATTCGCAAGGATCCTGGGTTCCTGAAGCGTAAGAATATGGCGATGTTGAATGCGTCTGGTAAGGCTGTGAATCCGGCGAATATTGATTTGGCTGGTTTTACCGAGGATAATTTCCCGTACTTTATCAAACAGCGCCCAAATGCAGGCAATGCGTTGGGTAAGGTTAAGTTCATGTTCCCGAACAAGTTCAATATCTACCTGCATGACACGCCATCCAAAAGCCTGTTCAACCGCGAAGTGCGCGCGTTCAGCCATGGATGTGTGCGTGTGCACAAACCGTTTGAATTTGCTTACAAATTACTGGAACGTCAGAGCTCGAACCCAAAGGGTTTGTTCCATGGGTTCCTAAAGACAGGTCAAGAAAAGTACGTGAATTTGAAGACTCCTGTTCAGGTAATCATCGCATACCAGACCGTTGTGTTTGATGCCAAAGGCAAGGCAAGTTACCGCGGTGATATTTATGGGCGCGATGCCAAAATCGCCAAGGCGCTGAAAAAAGCTGGGGTAGCCATTTAAGGCCAGCCCATATAAAACAACCACAGTAAGTGGACAAAGGCGCCTGCGGGCGCCTTTTTAGTGGCAGGCAAGCAATGACAAATTTTACCGTAGAAGAAATCGCAAAGGCATTAGGCGCGGAGGCGTTTGGCGATTTGTCGATACCCATTTCGGCCGTGCAAGCGCCTGCCAAAGCCGGGCCTGATGAATTGGCGCTGGCGATGGATCCAAGTTACGCAGAGGCCTTGGGGGCAGGGAATGCCGTGGCGGCGATTGTCTGGCCTGATGCGGATTGGCAGGGCATGGGATTAAAGGCGGCGATTATCGCGCCACGATCGCGTTATATCCTGTCTGGTGTGACCTATCTGTTTGAAAAGAAACCTGAAATTGAAATGGGCGTTCATGCGTCAGCGGTGATTGCGGATGATGCGATCATCGGTGAAAACGCATCCATTGGCGCATTTGTGATTATTGGATCAGGTGTAAAAATCGGCAAAAACGCCCGTATTATGTCCCATACTACGGTTTCCGAGGGTGTAGTGATTGGCAATGATGCGTTGTTGTATCCAGGTGTGCGTATTGGAGCACGTGTACAGATTGGTGACGGGTTTATTTGCCAATCGAACACCGTAATTGGTGTGGATGGGTTTTCATATGTGACGCCGAAACCAGGTGCCGTCGAAGAGGCGAAAAAAACGGGTCAGATTACCGCCAGTACCCGCACGGATGGGTTTGCACGGATTAACTCATTAGGAACTGTTGTTATCGGCGATAATGTTGAAATGGGCGCCAATTGTGCCATTGATCGCGGCACCATTGAAAACACAACCATTGGCGATGGCACGAAGTTGGATAACCTTGTGCATATTGGTCATAACGTGACGATCGGATCGACCTGTTTGATTTGTGGTCAGGTTGGCATCGCCGGCAGTTCCGTTTTGGGTGACCGTATTGTTTTGGGTGGGCAGGTTGGTGTGGCGGATCACATTAATATCGGATCTGATGTAATTTGCGCGGGTAAATCTGGAATCTCATCAAATGTGCCGCCTGGGCGTGTGATGATGGGCAGCCCCGCAATGCGGATGGATTTGAACGTTGAGGCCTACAAAGCATTGCGCCGCTTGCCGCGATTGGTAGCAAAGGTCGCGAAGTTGGAAAAATCTGTTTCAAAAGATGATGAAACCAAGTAAGTCACCGATATTACTGGGAAAGGGGTTAATTTCATGACGCAAGCCGTGCAAGATAAGATCGTAGAGATCATTGCGGAACAAGCCGTGTTAGACCCGTCCGAAGTATCCGTTGATATGACAATCGAAGAGTTGGGATTGGACAGTCTGGGATTGGTCGAAGCGGTCTTCGCGATTGAAGAGAACTTTGAAATCAACGTACCGTTTAATGCCAATGATCCAGCCGCGTCTGAATTTGATATTACGTCAGTGAAATCGATGATTGATGCCGTGAATGATTTGATCAAAGCGCAAAACGGATAATGTGATGAAACGGGTCGTGATCACAGGTCAGGGGACGATCAACGCATTGGGCCATGATGTGGCCAGCACTATCGCAGCGATGGCGGCGGGAAAATGTGCCATTGATAACATGGAATTTCCAAATGTTGATCGGCTAAGCATTCAGATCGGCGGTCAGGTTAAGGGATTTGAACCCAAGGATCATTTTGAGCGACAACAGCTGGGGCTGTATGATCGTTTCACCCAATTTGCAGTGATTGCCGCACGCGAGGCGATTACCCAATCGGGGTTGGTTTTTGACGGCGAATTATCGCAGATGTCTGGCGTCGTTTTGGGAACTGCGGGCGGTGGTTTGCAGACGCAGGATGAAAATTACAGGACGGTTTACGAGGACGGTAAAAACCGCGTGCACCCCTTTGTTGTGCCGCGTTTGATGAACAATGCCGCCGTCAGCCATGTATCGATGGCGAATAACCTGAAGGGGCCGAGTTTTACGGTTTCCACCGCCTGTGCATCGTCAAATCATGCGATGGGGCAAGCGTTTAATTTGGTGCGTTCTGGCGTGGCACCTGTGATGGTGACCGGTGGCAGCGAGAGCATGTTGTGTTTTGGTGGGATCAAGGCGTGGGAAGGTTTACGCGTGATGTCCGCCGACGGATGCCGCCCGTTTTGTGCCACACGCAATGGTATGGTGCAGGGCGAAGGTGGTGCGATTTTTGTATTCGAGGAATATGAACACGCGCGTGCACGTGGTGCTGAAATATTGGCCGAAGTATCGGGTTTTGCCATGTCCTCCGATGCGGGTGACATTGTGATGCCATCAGTTGGCGGAGCGCGACGTGCGATTGCGCAGGCGCTGAGCGATGCAAAGTTGAACCCCGAGGACGTGGGCTATGTGAATGCACATGGCACGGCAACGGCGGCGAATGACAAAACCGAAACGGCGGCAATCAAGGATGTGTTTGGCGATCATGCCAGCGATTTGATGGTTTCATCGACGAAATCCATGCATGGACATTTGATTGGCGGTACGGGCGCGGTTGAAATGCTGGCCTGTATTGCGGCGTTGAAGGATGGGATGATTGCGCCGACGGTTGGATTTCAACAGGCCGATCCAGATTGTGATTTGGATGTTGTGCCAAACGTGGCACGAGACAAAAAAATAGGCGCTGCTATCAGCAACGCCTTTGCTTTTGGTGGTTTGAACGCAGTGATTGCACTGCGTTCAGTTTGATTATTTTGTAGGCGCTGGGATCGAATTAAACGCAGCTGTAAAGCCGGTTAAGGGCAATGTTAATTCGATTGGTTTCTTGGGGTTTACGATAGAAACTACAGTCACCGTTGCAGTAGCACCTTTTTTCATCGCATTCACGTCTGCACCTGTCAGACCGAAACGTGCGAAACAACCCGCATTTTCACACCAATTAAATGGGTAGCGACGATTTTTACCCGCATCGACGCGCCATGACATTTGTGCGGTCAATAATGTTAGCAATGGAGAGACGAAGGTAACGCCAGCCGCCGCTTGACCGCCAGCCGGTAGAACTTCGATTGTCAATTCTGCCACTGAATTTCCCTGTCCATCCGTAAACAGGTGGTAGAGTTTACACAGTTCGGTGCCGTCTACCTCTGTACAGGTTACATTCCATTCGCCGTGCTTTTCACGCACATATGGTGGTTTCACTTCGGGTTCAGTTGTGTCAACTGGGAATGCTTCGTCAGCCTTGTTTTCTGTGGTGGTATCTTGTGCAGCAACTGGCGCTGCTAGTGCCAAGGAAAAGGCCAAGATCGTAGACGTAAAAATTTTCATAAGCTTTGCTCGATTTGTTTAACTTTGCTGGTTTTAACGTGAAAAACGGGATTTGTCAGTCTAAAAAAATGAGCTGGCAAAATATGGCTGATTGGTCGAAGTCATTGATAAAATTGAAAAAGACGAACCATTTGGCTCGTCCTTAACTTGCGTTTTCGCAACTCTCCCCGTCGAACTCGTCGACTTCTGACAGAAAGTTAAGCCGAAATTAATGATCGGTCAAGCTTTGGTGTGAAGTTTTTTAGGATATTTATGCGCTGCGGCTGGCATCGCGCACAAAAAGGGTTATGTTCACACTAACAACTTTATGGGGGCAAAATCATGTCAGAGATTGATCGTATTTTTATCGGTGGTGGTGGTGCAGAATATGGCGAGCCGCAATCGCTGTTGCTGAAATATTCGAACCGTCATGGGATGATTGCAGGGGCGACGGGTACGGGTAAAACCGTGACGTTGCAAATTCTGGCCGAGAGTTTTTCCGCCCAAGGCGTGCCGGTGTTTTTGTCCGATGTGAAAGGCGATTTGTCTGGTCTGGCCAAGGCGGGTTCGCCCGATTTTAAATTGCACGATGCGTTTATGAAACGTGCGGGTGCGATCAAGTTTGATGATTACGATTACGATGATTTCCCTGTTACGTTCTGGGATATGTTCGGCAAACAGGGTCACCCTGTGCGCACCACGATTTCCGAAATGGGGCCGCTGTTACTGTCCCGGTTGATGGAACTAACCAGCGCCCAAGAGGGCGCGATGAACATCGCGTTTCGCGTGGCCGACGAGCAGGGCATGGCATTGTTAGATCTAAAAGATTTGCGTGCAATGCTGATTTGGTTGGGTGAAAACGCGGCAGAGGTTTCGTTGCAGTACGGTAATGTTTCCACCGCCTCCATTGGTGCAATTCAGCGGTCATTGTTGGTGCTGGAAAACCAAGGTGCGGATGCGTTTTTCGGTGAACCGGCCTTGGATTTGAACGACCTGATGACCACTACACCGGGCGGGCAGGGGCGTATCAATATTTTGGCAGCAGACAAGCTGATGCAATCGCCGCGCCTGTATGCAACATTTCTGTTGTGGATGTTGTCTGAGCTGTTTGAAAACCTGCCAGAAGTCGGCGATCCAGATAAGCCGAAATTGGTGTTCTTTTTCGATGAGGCGCATTTGTTGTTTGATGATGCGCCAAAGGCGTTGTTGGATAAGGTGGAGCAGGTGGCGCGTTTGATCCGGTCCAAGGGTGTAGGTGTTTATTTTGTATCGCAATCGCCTGCCGATATTCCCGATGATATTCTGGGGCAATTGGGTAATCGCGTTCAGCACGCATTGCGTGCTTTTACACCCAAAGACCAAAAGGCATTGAAATTGGCGGCGCAGACATTCCGTACTAACCCGGATTTCGATACCGCCGAAGCGATCACACAAATGGGTGTGGGTGAGGCATTGGTTTCCACGTTGGAGAAGAAGGGGATGCCGACCGTTGTGCAACGCACATTGATCCGCCCACCATCATCGCAATTGGGGCCAATTACCAAGGCCGAACGCGCAGCGGTGATTGCGAATTCGCATCTGGCAGGCATTTATGAGGCCGAGGTCGACAAAGAAAGCGCGTATGAAATCCTGACAAAGCGCGCAGAGAAGGCCGCAGAAGAAGCGGCCAAGGCAGAGGCGGCAGAATTGGCGTTGGAAGAACAGGAAAAGGTTCTGAAGAAGGCGCGCAAGTATGATGGCTATACGTCGAAACGATCAACAGGGCGTTCGTCGCGTTCGGACAGTTTGGGCACCACGTTGGCGAAAACAGTGATCCGCCAGCTGGGAACGCGTTCGGGTCAAAAGATGGTACGAGGTGTGTTGGGTAGCTTGTTTAAGGGATTTTAAGGCGCGACATAGCTGAGAATCCGCCGCGCATCGTTTACCCACGGGCTAACGAGCACGGCTTTTTTACAGCGAACGCACTTTCAACATCGTAATCCTGTTCTGATCTCGCCCAGCGATTTCAAAACGAAACCCGTGGAAGCTGAAGACCTGCCCCAGCGTTGGAATCATCTGCGCCTCGTGGATCACCAGGCCAGCGATTGTATTTGCCTCGTCATCTGGCAGGTTCCAATCGTGGATGCGGTTCACGTCGCGGATGGTTGCGGCGCCGTCGATTTCGAAGTTTCCGTTTTCATCCTGACCATCCAAAATTTCAGCGTCTTCGTCGTGTTCATCAGTGATTTCGCCGACGATCTCTTCGAGGATATCCTCAAGCGTGATTAGGCCCTGAAGATCGCCGTATTCGTCCACTACCAATGCGAAATGCGCCTTGCGACGTAGGAATTCGCGCATTTGATCGTCCAGTGGTGTGGTTTCGGGAACGAAGTATGGCTCGCGTGCGATGCTAAGAATATCTAAGGCATCAATCCCCAAACCTTCGCCGCGCACCAAACGATCAACCTCGCGTAACAAATCTTTGGCGTGGATCACGCCAACGATGTTTTCAGGCTCGTCCTTGTAAACGGGCAGGCGGGTGTAATTTGATGCCAAACTTTGGGTGACGATATTTTCGGGGGTGTCATCACCGTTGATGATTTCGATGTTGGAGCGGTGCAACATGATCTCTTCGACTTCGCGATCTTTTAGATCCAGCGCGCCAAGCAGACGATCACGGTCGTCTTTCTCAAAGTTACCCTCGGAATGGCCCAATGCGATTGCGCCTGCGATTTCCTGTTGTGCAGCGTCGCCGCCATCAAGGCCAGACATGTCCGCGCCCATAATACGCAACATGCCACGGACGAACCAGCGCACCGCGCCAACGATGGGGGATAATATGAAAACAATCGCGCGGATCGGGGCGGAAACAAAACTGGCTGCGCCTTCGGAATTTGTGATGGCGTAGGTTTTTGGCAAGACTTCGGCGAAAACCAACACCAACAGGGTCATTACCAAGGTTGCCAATGCAACGCCGCTATCGCCAAAAAGGCGTGTGAACAGGCTGGTGGCCAGTGCCGCCGCCAGAATGTTGACCAAGTTATTGCCCAGCAGAACCGCGCCGATCAGTCGTTCCGTGTCTTCGGTCAGGTTGAGGGCGCGTTTTGCGCCATTTGAACCCTTGTCCGCCATGGAATGCAATTTCCCACGGCTGGCCGCCGTTAGCGCGGTTTCTGAGCCAGAGAAGAAGGCGGACATTGCCAACAAAACAATAATCGCGCCAATGGTTGCCCAGGATGTCGCGTCCAAGTTCACAATTGCGCTATAGATGGTTTCCATTCGCGTTCAAACCTTTCACAATGGATATTCGTAAGCCTATATAGTCGTGCAAGTGCGCGGGGGGAATAGTGTGCATAAAATAGATTTGGGCGTGTTGTCTGGTGACATCTTGGTGTTTGGCGGGGTTTATTCGAACCTGCATGCGCTGGAGGCGTTGATTGATCGTGCCGCGGACATGGGCATCGCGCCCAGCAATATGATTTGTACAGGCGATGTGGTGGCATATTGTGCATATGCCGAGGATAGTGTGCAGCGTATTCGTGATCTGGGTTGTGTTGTTTTGTCAGGGAACTGTGAGCAACAGTTGGCGGCGAATGCAGACGATTGCGGTTGTGGCTTTGACGAAGGTTCTACGTGTTCGTTGTTGTCGCGCACATGGTATGCACATGCGAAATCACAGATTTCCGATGCATCGCGGGAATGGATGGCTGGATTGCCAGATCGAATTACGTTTAGGCATAGTGGATTGCGTTATGGCGTGGTTCATGGAGGCGCGTCGGATGTTTCGCGGTTTATTTGGCCTGTAAGTTCGGACACTGAAATTCGTGGTGAGATTGATTTGTTGGAAACGCAGGTGGACGCGGTTGATCGGGTGTTATCTGGGCATTCTGGAATTCCAATGACGCGGGAAATTGATGGTAAGAAGTGGATCAATTCGGGTGCGATCGGCATGCCTGCGCATGATGGTGATTTGGATACGCATTTTGTTGTGATCTCAGAAAAAATTATAAAAAACAATCTGTTGTATTATAATGTTGAGGCTGCTTTTCAGGCGATGCAGGCGAATTCGTTAACCCAAGGGTATCATGCTACGTTAAAAACGGGCTACTGGCCGAGTGAGGAAACCTTGCCCGAAGAGATGCGTATTCAGTCCGCCAACGGGTGATGTTCAAACACCAGTGATTTTAGCTTTTCATCCAGCACGTGGGTATAGATTTCAGTTGTAGCGACATCGGCGTGGCCCAGTAACATTTGGATCACACGTAAATCCGCGCCATTCGCCAACAGGTGTGTGGCAAAGGCGTGGCGCAGGGTGTGTGGTGACACGTTCGTTGGGTCGATGCCCGCGACGACGCAAATTTCCTTGATCAATGTATAAAAACGCACGCGGGTCAAATGGCCAAGTTTGCTACGTGATGGGAACAGGAATTTAGATTCCGTTTTACCATTCGCCATGGCCAGTGTTTGCGACGCGTCCCAATCCGCCAGATAGGCGGCGATGGCCATTTTGGCGGGGGCGGATAGGGGAACAAGGCGCTCTTTGCCGCCTTTACCCTTGATCAATAACATATCGGGATCACCGCGCACGGATGCGACGGGTAGGGATACCAATTCGGACACACGCATGCCTGTGGCGTATAAAATTTGCATCAAACAGCTGCTGCGGCGTTTTTCCGATGCGTTTCGCCCTGTTTTAACCGATGCTTCTAACAGGGCGTTCACATCCTGTTCGGATAGGTGATTGGGCAATTTTCGCGCTGCTTTGGGGCCGCGAATTTGCATGGATGGATCATCAACGATCAAGCGCTCCTCAAACCCATAACGATAGATTTGTTTGATCGCGGACAGGCGGCGTGCGCGGGTTGCCTGTGCCAAACCGTCCGTTTCAAGTGCGATAAGGTAGTTTTCGATGTCTGAACGTGTGGCCTTTTTTAGCGAGCGTTTATTGGATCTCAGAAAATCAACAAAGCTGATTAAATCACGTCGATAGGCGTCCAGTGTATTTTGCGACGCATTGCGTTCGGCGTGGATGGTTTCCAGAAACCCTTCGATCCAATTGATATCGCTCATGTGTTGGCGTCCAAGATGATGTATTGCAACGCCATGCGCTGTGCCTCTGTTTCAAAGCCTGAAGCGCGTAGGGTGGTGATCAGGCGTTCAACACTGCGTGGGTCGCTGTCTGTGCCGTTTGTGGTGTCTGACAGCGCCGACAGGATTGCGGGTGCGGGGCTCACCAATACGGGTGGTTGGGTTGTGAATGCGTTTAGGATTGCGTGCTCAATTGGGGTGGTGGGGATCGCGTTTGCGAAATCGCCACTTAGGATGGTGCGCAGAACTGTTTGATCTGGAATAAACTCAATGAGATCAAATAGGTATAGACCAAAGTTCGGGTGCATGAGGATCGTATGAATTTGGGTTTGGATACATTGTTCGGGCAGGTTATGTATTGAAATACTCTCGGCGAAGATCTCGGCAAAAACATGGTGCAGGGATGCGTTGCCCATTTCATGCCAAGCAGTGTTTAAGGCTGTGCAAATCTGTTCTGGACTTTCGCTTGCCAATGCCTGTTTCAATTTCGAAACCGCACGCACGCGTTCCCAAACGCCCCCTGATGCGGATGCTTTGTTGTCCGAATACAGCGCATCCAAATACCGCGCTGGGATCGCGCCAACACGCGCCAATCGTTCGCCCGCGCGAAGTTGCGCCAGCCAGCCAGCGGCGTCATCCAAATCGATGTGCGCCTGTGATAATGTGGTGCCAGTGGCGGATCTAGGCAGGGCCAGTGCCTCTCGTAATGTGAATTCAAGCGGGGATGAATTGTTTTGTATTTTAGGTTCAGGCCCTTCGTCCATCAGGTCTGGATCAAGGAAGTATGACAGCAATTGCGCGCGTTCTGGTGTAATAGCGCCGAGGTTTTTGCCCGATACCAGTGTTAATTCCGCGCTGAACCAATCCATATTCTGGGCCAAACAGTAAATTTTTGTAGATAGATCATCGCTGAGCGCTTGGTTGACCTTTAGCGGGGCGCAGGCCTGAAAATTGCGTGACAACATCAATTTCACATCAAACCAACGCGCGAACAAATCGGGATGCGTGGCACCTGCCTTATCTAACAGGGCATCCGCTGCATCTAATGCACCGTTTTCCATCAGCCAATCCAAACGGGCGGTCAGGGTGGCGACGTCGCCCGCTGTTTCGGTAGGGGGGATCAATTCGGTGACCATCAAGCGGTTCAAAAATGCGCGTGCGGCGGGAATTTTGTGATGATGCTGGGCGTTGATCAGGCGAGAGATATTATGTGCATCCGCATCAGCCCAGAAATTTGCGGGTAGCCCTGCGTTTTGGGGGGTAATTAGGCCCACAGCATTGGTGTTGATTTTGGACAGGGGCGTGACGCTGATGTCTTGGGCCTGTGTTGGATGCGCCAACAGGGCAAACAACGTGGCACATATCGCCAACCTAGCCATTGCTGGGCATCGGGATCGTTTCGGTGATTGTGGTTTTAGGTGCCGTCAGATCGCCGAAAAACGAATAGGCGATCAAGAAAACTAAAATCAAAACCGCAATGTAGAATAAGTATTTGATCAGTTTGCCCATTTTCCCGCCCTTATTTTTGCGTATGTCCTCTTGCCACGCTTGGTGACGATGTTATCACAGGTTAAATGATTTAAAATGGGTATTGTTATGTTAAATACCCATATCGGCGAGCTTAAGCCGAAAAGGAGGGGCTGGTGAAGTATCACCTGTCGAAAACATTGGTTTTGGTGGGCCTGATGGGCGCTGGTAAGACCGCGATTGGCACATTAGTTGCACAGCGTTTGGGTGTCGATTTCGTTGATTCTGACGAGGAAATCGTGCGGGCCGCGAATATGTCGATCCCTGAAATTTTCGAACGAGACGGTGTTGATTTTTTCCGCCTCAAGGAAACCCAAGTGATTGAACGATTGTTGACAGCAAAACCACATGTGTTGTCCACGGGGGGCGGCGCGTTTTTGTCGCCTGTCAATCAGGATATGATCGCCCAAAACGGCGTGGCTGTTTGGTTTCATGCGGATTTGGACACGTTGTGGATGCGTGTAAAAGATAAGAATACGCGGCCACTGTTGATGGTGCCCAACCCGCGCGCGAAATTGCGTGAATTATACGAGGCCCGTAATCCTGAATATGCCAAGGCTCAGGTCAAAGTGACGGCCAAACCCAACCAAACCAAAGAGGCAATGGTATCGCGCGTCATTGATGCGCTACTGGCTGATCCAAACTCTGGTGTGACGAAAGTAGAAGATAATGCGTGATACAGTTGATGTTCAATTAGGTGATCGTTCCTATCCAATTCATATTGGCACGGGATTGCTGGCGGACGCAGGTTCATTGGTTGCGCCAATTTTGAATCGTAAACGTGTGGCCGTGATTACGGATGAAAATGTCGCCGCATTACATTTGGATGCTTTGTGCGCGGGCATGGGAGCCGAGGGTATCGAGGTTGTGTCGCTGGTTTTACCTGCTGGCGAGTCTACAAAATCATGGAAATATATCGAACAATCCGTTGAATGGCTGTTGACCGAGAAGGTGGAGCGCGACGATGTCGTTATTGCCTTCGGAGGTGGGGTTATTGGTGATTTAGTGGGGTTTGCGGCTGCAATTCTACGCCGTGGTGTTCGATTTGTGCAAATCCCAACATCGCTGTTGGCACAAGTTGACAGCAGTGTTGGCGGAAAAACCGCGATTAATTCGCCGCATGGCAAAAACTTGGTTGGTGCGTTTTATCAGCCGCAGATGGTTTTGGCAGATGTGGAAATTTTAGGTACGTTGGAGCCACGCGATTTTCTGGCGGGTTACGGCGAAGTGGTGAAATACGGCCTGTTGGGTGACGCGGAATTTTTTGATTGGTTAGAGGCGAATGCCCCTGCTATGGCGGATGGCGACATAGCAAAGCGGATTTATGCGGTGACGCGATCCTGTCAGATGAAGGCCGATATTGTTGCGCGTGACGAAAAAGAACGCGGTGATCGGGCGTTGTTAAATCTAGGTCATACATTCTGCCATGCGTTGGAAGCGGCGACGGGGTATTCGGATCGGTTGTTACACGGCGAAGGCGTGGCAATTGGCTGTGCATTGGCGTTCGAGACATCAATGCGGTTGGGATTATGTAGCCAAGAGGCGCCGAGCCGCGTGCGTGAACATTTGAAATCTATGGGAATGAAAGTGGATTTATCCGATATCGACGGCGAATTACCGGATGCGGATGCGCTGGTTGAATTGATGGGCCAAGATAAGAAGGTCGTTGGTGGCAAGCTGGCGTTCATCATGGCACGCAGCATCGGCGACAGTTTCGTCACGCGGGACGTTGATTTGGACGTTGTGCGGGGTGTGTTGCGTGATGCCTTGGCGTTGCGCTGATCTAGGGGTTCACATCGTTAACAGCAATCGCGGCCATTTCCATGATCGCATCTCGGCTGTCGGCAACTGCGATGAAACGCGCGTTATGACAGAACTTGGCACCCTTAACGCCTGTGGCCTTTTCTAGATCTCCATCTGACAATCCTGCCCATGCAGCGGGCAGGTCGGCGCGTTGATCGAAGGTATCACCAGACAGTTTAATTCCATTCAACGTCCAATCGCCGCCACGTGGGATTACGGTAAACAAGATGTGGTCTGCGTCGGATTTCATCAGAACTGACCGATATGGCATACCTGTTGGCAACTCTAGGATTGCGGATGTTCCCGCTTGCGCAATTGCATGTTCTACCAAACTCTTGGCGCGTGCCTTGGATGCAAGCCCGCGAATTTTTGCCTCTATGAAGCTGCGTGCGATGGGCAATGCATCGAAAAATGCATCGTCATCGGCGGTGGGAGAGGGATCATCGAAAACGGGTTTCATGCTGGCCAACAGTTCGGGTAAGGTCAAAATAGACAACGGGCCCGCCACAGAAGGTTCCATCGCGCCGTTATCCATCAAATCGATAGGGAGAACAAAGGCGGTGTCAAACTTGGTATGTATCTCTTTTATGTCGGCGTCTGGCACGTCCATTGCTGTTAGGTAATCACGACCATAATGCTTCCATATTAAGCCAAAAGAGCTGTAGGGTTTTTCGTCTTCGCGTAAGGGGCCAGGGCGTTGGTGGTGGTCGAATATCTGCGCCGTGGCATCATAGTTGCCTCCAACATCGTAAATTATTTTGTCTGCGCTTGGGGTTATTAATGCGCGATCACGGGTACGGGTCAATTTTGCCAGTGGGAACAAACACGTGAGAATGGCAGAAGACAACAATTCATCCGCGTGAAAACCGCCAGAGTGAGTGACAAGGTGGGTGATAGTCATTGATATGCTCCGAAAAGGCCACTGATGTTGCGGGATTGGTCTGCCGAGTGCGGAAAAATGTCAAGGATCGTTTGTGATATTTTGCGAATTTTGGCGCTATTACTGGGTGATTTAATCACACGTTTCGATTATGCAGAACAACTTGCACCGCCCAATACACAAAACTTTGCACAATGTGGGTGGTTCAGTTTTACCGCACCTTCGGCCTCGGCCAATGTGGTGCCGAGTTCGAATTCAGGGGCATAGGCCAATAGAGTACAGGCAAGGACGGCAGGTTTTTCTGCACCTTTGCGCTTTACCACCATGCGCGATGAAGAACACATTATTTCGCGAGGGGATTTGTTCAGAATTCCCCAACAATCGGTAGTGATTTCTGGAACATCGACGGTTTCATCCATTTCAGGGAATAATACCGTAATGCCATGGTTTTGTGCGTCTATTTTGAAATTATGTTCAGCAAATAATGCGTCATATCCTGCACGGCTGTCGGCATCGGTATCACCCCAAACTGTGCGTCCAGCAACGGCCATGTTAAACTTGTTGTCGCGTAACCATTTCATACCTTTGATCGTGACATCAAAACTACCTTTGCCGCGTTCCGCGTCATGGTTTTCCGCCTTGAAGTGATCCAAGGATATTCGGAGTGTCAGCCTGTCACCATAAGTTTCGCGCAGTTCCAACAAGCCCGCCTTGATCGATTTTCGCATCATCGGCAACATCGCATTGGTTAGGATCAAAACTTCAAATCCACGTTGCAAACAAACGCGTGCGATATCGATCATTTCGGGGTTCATAAATGGTTCGCCACCCGTGAATGCGATTTCGGTGGTGGCCCATTTGCGTTCGACGATTTGATCCAAATAATCTGCCACCTCATCTGTGGTGATGTAAACCAAGCGGTCGTTCGATGGCGAACTTTCGATATAGCAATTCACGCATTCGATATTGCATAGCGTACCCGTATTGAACCAAAGCGTTGTTGCCTTCATTAATGGTACAGAAGCGCGTGTTTCACCCTTGGCTGTTATGTTTGGATCCGAAAATTTTTCCGTTATCGGTAATGTATCAAGGTCTTTCATTGCCCGTCTGTGCCCCGTATAAATTGCAAAACAGTTGTGCAATAAAAGATTGATATGTGCAATTAAAAGAAAACGATGCGCACGCAAACGTGAGATTTAGTATAGCCTTGTCTTTAATGGGTGGGGATGTATGTTAGCGCTAACGAAAAGGGCGGAAAAATGGTATCAAAGACAATTCCAGTAGACGTATTTGATTTAACTATCTTTGGTGCGACAGGCGATTTAGCAAAGCGTAAGATTTTGCCAGGGCTATTTCGTCGTATGCGGGCGGGGCAGTTTGATAAGAATTCACGCATAATCGGTGCATCGCGCACGGATTACGATTCAGTTGGGTTTCGTAAAGATATTCACGACGCGTTGAAGGAACACATTGCGCCTGAAGAGTTGAACAAAGAAGACGTCGAGGCGTTTTTGAACTGTTTAGAGTATGTAGCTGTTGATATTTTCGACACCGGCGGCTGGAAAGAACTGGCGGCGTTGCAACGTGATGGTGTTGTTCGCGCGTTCTACTTCTCCGTTGGGCCCAGCCTGTTTGGAGAAATTGCGCGCAAACTGACCAGCAATGGCATGGTGAACGAACAGACACGCGTTGTTGTGGAAAAACCGTTTGGGCGTGATTTGGAAACAGCCAAGGCATTGAACGCGGAATTTCGCGCCTGTTTCAACGAAGATCAGATTTACCGTATTGATCATTACTTGGGTAAGGAAACTGTGCAAAACTTGATGGCGTTGCGGTTTGGTAATATCCTGTTCGAACCGTTGTGGAATTCACAATACATCGATCATGTACAGATCACCGCTTCCGAAAGTTTAGGCGTGGGCGGACGTGGTGCATATTACGACAAGTCTGGTGCGATGCGTGACATGGTCCAAAACCATCTGATGCAGCTGTTGTGTTTGACCGCTATGGAGCCGCCCAGTCGCTTTGAATCAAACGCCGTTCGTGATGAAAAACTGAAGATTATTAGAGCGTTAAGCGGCGTAACGAAGAGTGATATTGTGCGTGGGCAATATGCCGCGAGCGGTGATGAGCCATCATACGTCACCGACAGCGAGAACCCAGAAAGCATCACAGAAAGCTTTCTGGCGATGAAAGTGAATATCGAAAACTGGCGTTGGGCGGGTGTTCCGTTTTACTTGCGCACTGGCAAACGATTACGCCATCGTATGACCGAAATCGCGATCGTTTTCAAAGACCCACCGCATTCAATTTTCGAACCTCAAGATGATCGCAAGGGCAACGTTCTGGTCATCCGCCTGCAACCCGACGAAGGCATGACAATGCGCGTTACGATTAAGGAACCTGGGCCCGGTGGCATGCGTTTGCGCGAGGTGCCGCTGGATATGACATTTGCGGATGTATTGGCGGATAAGGTCGAAGATACACCAGATGCCTATGAACGTTTGATCATGGATGTGATCCGTGGCAACCAAACCCTGTTTATGCGCGGTGACGAGGTCGAAGCGGCATGGGCATGGGTTGATCCGATGTTGCAAGGCTGGACGGAACGCAAAGAAAAACCAAAACCTTATGATCAGGGTGGCTCTGGGCCAGATGACGCGTTAATGTTGTTGCACAAAGATGGGCGACGTTGGCGCGAAATCACCAAGTAGGTTTCTCGGCGCTGAACGCAAGTAATAGGGTCGTAAATTGAAAACGTGTATTATCCATATTGGATTTCATAAAACCGGCTCTACTGCATTGCAGCAATATTGCTTCCAGAATGCGGAGGTTTTGGCGGAAAAAGCTGGCGTTCATTATTTTAACGCGCTTCAAAATCACAGCTATCTTAATGATTTATTTGACAATGACGTTGCCTCAGTCACACAGAATGTCGATAGTGGTTTGTTCTTGCGCAGTAAAAAAGAAAAGCAGCGAGCGGCGTTAAAAAAAGATTTGTTTGATCAGATCCGTGCCTGTACTACGCCATATTTCATGCTGTCAGGCGAGGGATTTAGTAAATTGAGCGCGGTCAACGTGACAGAGCTTAAATCTTGGTTGGATCCTTACTTTGATGACATTCAGATCGTCAGCTTTGTTCGCGATCACAGGTCTTTTTTGAACAGTTTTGTTCAACAACTCACCCGTGTCGGCATAACTATGTCGTCAATTGACCCAAAGACACTTAAGTATGATGGTCGGTCAATGGGGCGAAAAAGCTCTGTAAGTTTGTTGCCCAATTACCAAGCGGTACACGAGATGTTTGCCGATATTTTTGGTGAAGAGAAAATGACGATATTGGATTACACCAAAATCCGAGCTGACGGTGACAGCGTCGTGGACAGTTTTTTTGAAACTGTTTTGGGCCTAACTGAGTTACCCTGTGCGCCCTTAACGGTGAGGGCAAACAGTTCTATCAGTCATAACGTTACTGTTTTGATTGAACGCATAAACCAGCACTGGCCAGTTGTGGTCGACGGTAAATATAACAAGAAAAGGGGCCCAATTGGGCCTTTGCATCGCCTCACTAATAGCCCCAAGGGTGCGTTTAAGCTGCACGAGGGCTACTTTGACACAGAGGAATTTGCCAGTCTGGTGAAGGATGATATTGAATGGCTGGTTGAACGCACACAGGGGCGAATTGATTACCGCGATATTATTCCACAGGGCAACTTTCCAACAACTGTTCAGTTTTCAAAACCGCTGACAGATTCTGAAAATGAATTGTTGGATATAAGCGCCGAAGCAATAAATACTTTGTCGGTTGAGTTAGAGTTCGCAAATCATCGATCAATCTTTTTTCGCGAATGTGTTCTTTTGCGTCAGACCCCAACGCGTTCTCAAGACGCGATTGAGAAATCAATAATGGGGATAAAAGACAGTTCGTTTTTATTGAACGCTGCCCATATTCTGCGCTTAGAGGGGCGGCTTGTGTTGGCTAAATTGGCGTTGGAATGCGCCAATGCTTGGGTTGATGCAGGTGATGACGATCTGGGTTTGAAAATTTCAAATTCGTTGGATGCGACACGCAAAATGTTGAACGATACGAACGAAGTTTCATGAATGTCAAAAAGCGGTTGAGTTGATGTTAAGGTATTTTGCGTAAGGTCGCTCGAACAGTGAAAGGTTCGACTTATGGAATATGTTTTGATCATTTTAATTACAGCCATGACACCCGTCACCGCCGAGTTTGACAGTGAATATGCATGTCGTCAGGCGGGCAAGGCGGTTGTGGGGGATTTCCCCAAACCCAAGAAGGATAAACCACCAGTGGCGAAGTTTTTCTGTTTCCCCAAAGGAACCTAGGGTGCGTTAACCGCGGCGACGCCGACGACGACCACCCGTTTCAGCAGTGTTGCCTGTATTGAAATTCACATCCGGCAAGGTGACGTGGGTTTCAAGAATCGGGAACTTCTCCACGGAATTTGGGATCGCTGATGCGTTGACGAAATGTTCCTGAAAACGTGGCTCGATGGCTGTTTCAATTTTGTGGATATCTTTGACCACGTTTTCGATGTCTTTGCGGGCCGTGCGGTTCAACAACGCGATACGCGCGCCTGTACCAGCGGCGTTGCCCGCCGAGGTAACCTTATCCAATACGCAGTCGGGGATCATGCCCAGAACCATCGCGTGTTTCGGGCTGATGTGCGCGCCAAATGCGCCTGCCAGAACGATGCGATCTACGGTGTCTACGTCAAATTTATCCATTAATAGGCGTGCACCTGAATACAACGCCGCCTTGGCCATTTGGATTTCGCGGATATCGCGGTTAGTGACGGTGATTTTCGGGCCACCTGTGGCAGAGGCATCATGCACCAGATATGAATAGGTCCGTCCGTCCAAAAAGCAACGGTCTGTGCCCGTTTGTTCAGGATTTCCGAT
The DNA here is from genome assembly GCA_943846615.1 of uncultured Amylibacter sp. Classification (GTDB taxonomy): domain Bacteria; phylum Pseudomonadota; class Alphaproteobacteria; order Rhodobacterales; family Rhodobacteraceae; genus Amylibacter. The sequence continues at coordinate 52,720 of OX044354.1, forward strand.
TAAACCAGGACCATCAACGATTCCTGCGATACGCATTTCTGCGACCATTTCGATGATGCCAGAACCGCAAATGCCCGTGATGCCACTGGACAGGATGGCTGTGTCAAAACCGTCTTCGTCAGACCACAGGTCGGAACCGATAACGCGAAAACGCGGCTCTTTGGTAACGGGATCGATTTCAACGCGTTCAATCGCACCGGGTGCGGCGCGTTGGCCCGATGAAATTTGCGCGCCTTCAAATGCGGGGCCAGTAGGGGAGGAACAGGCCAGAACCTTGTCCTTGTTACCCAACAAGATTTCGGCGTTTGTACCCACATCCACCACCAAAACCAGATCGTCGGATGTGTTTGGCGATTCTGACAAAGCCACGGCAGCGGCGTCTGCGCCAACGTGGCCAGCGATACATGGCAACATATATACACGTGCGGCGGGGTGCATATTGGTCAGGCCTAAATTGTCGCAACGTGTGGCGATTGCATCAGATGTGGCAAGGGCGAAGGGAGCCTGACCCAACTCAAACGGATCGATGCCAAGAAATAGATGGTGCATCACTGGATTACACACAAACACGGCATCCATGATCATGGATGGATCGATTTCGGCCTCGGCGGCGATTTGAACAAATAGGGCGTTCATGCCATCACGCACGGCGTTCGTCATTTCAATATCGCCACCCGCATTCATCATCGAATAGCTGACACGCGACATCAAATCTTCGCCAAAGCGGATTTGGGGGTTCATAATGCCAGAAGAAGCGACGACTTCGCCAGTTTGCAGATCACAAAGGTGCGCGGCGATCGTCGTAGAGCCGAGGTCCACAGCCATGCCGTAGATTGAACCTTCATAAAATCCGGGCCAAACATCCACAACACGAGGAGAAACGTAATCATCACCTAAATGGACAGCACATGTAACCTTCCATTCACCTTTGCGAAGGGCAGGTTGTAGCTTTGCTAGGATTGAAAAATCGGCCTCTAATTCAGGCAGGTCCCATTCAGCACGCAAAGCCTTGATAAGGCGTTCAAGGTCGCCTGATGGATCGTGCATGTCGGGTTGTTCGACCTCGACATAGAACAGTCGCGTTGTTGGGTTGATAAGGATATCGCGTGCTTCGGCGCGTTTGCGGACCACTTGTTTGTGAACCTGGCTTTCGGCGGGTACGTCGATCACGACGTCGCCTTGGACCGTTGCTTGGCACCCTAATCGGCGACCATCAATCATGCCGCGTTTGGATTTATAACGTTCCTCGACCGCGTTCCATTCATTTAATGCGTCGGGTTCGACTGTCACGCCATGTTTGGAAAACTCGCCATATGATGGCGTGATTTGACAGCGAGAGCAGATGCCGCGTCCGCCGCAAACACTGTCTAGATCGACGCCCAATTGACGAGCGGCGGTCAGGATTGGCGTGCCGACGGGGAAATTACCGCGTTGCCCTGACGGCGTGAAAATTACCAGTGGATCGTTTTTGTTGGTCATTTTGCACCTTGGGTCTGCAGAATTACTTTTATGCCCTTAGGGCGGAGGATATTTAGACAAGAAAAAGGGCGCGATGATCCGCGCCCCTTGGGATTATCCGCGACGACGACGGCCGCCTGCGCGGCCACCACGACCACCAGCGCCTTGGGCGTTCGGGTCTTTGTTTGTGCGGATCCATTCAGACCCGTTCGCATCGTTATTGGTCAGGAAGTTGGCGGCGCGAATTGCCTCCATTTCCTTGCCTGCGCGGTGCTTGGTTGATCCCATGCCAGTGATATTGGCCAAAAGTTCCATGTCGATATCATCGGGAACGATGATGCCAGCAGCAGCCAATTCATCCAATTTCGCCTGAAGCTTTTTGGGGCCAATGGGCAGGGCAACGGGGTTCATGATTGCGGATGTCATGCCCGCAGTCATCGCCATTGGCAAGAATGCGTTGTTGATGCCATGGCGGTTTGGCAGGCCGAAGGAGATGTTTGATGCGCCACACGTCGTGTTCACGCCCAGCTCTTCGCGCAAACGGCGTACCAAGGCGAAAACTTGTAGACCAGCCGTGCCCATTGCGCCAATTGGCATAACTAATGGGTCAACAACGATATCATGTGCAGGGATACCAAAATCAGCGGCGCGTTCTACGATTTTCTTTGCAACTTCGAAGCGCACGTCAGGGTCTTCGGAAATACCTGTGTCGTCGTTTGAAATCGCAACAACGGGAACGTTGTATTTTTTGACCAACGGTAGAACCAATTCCAAACGCTCTTCTTCGCCAGTGACGGAGTTTAACAATGGGCGGCCTTCAGCGGCCTTCAGGCCTTCTTCCAATGCGCCGGGAACGGAGCTGTCGATGCACAAGGGAACATCGCAGATTTGTTGAACGCGGTTGATTAATTCTTTCATCAATGGTGGCTCAACGAAGTTATTGTCGGCATAGCGCGGGTCTTCGGCCATTTTGTTGGCGAAAACCGCGCCAGAGTTGATGTCCAAGATTGTAGCACCCGCCGCGACCTGTGCGATGGCGTCTGCTTCGACGGTTGAAAAATCGCCGACTTCTAATTCAAGTGCCAGCTTTTTACGCCCAGTTGGGTTAATACGTTCGCCAATCACGGCAAAGGGTTGGTCAAAACCAATGATGGCTGTTTTGGTTTTGCTCTCGATGATTGTTCTGGTCATTTTCGTCCCTTTAGGATTGGTTTGCGGGCACAGTAGATGCACCGCCGTTTTCAATTGCCCATGTAGCATTGGTTTTAATTCCACCCAATGGAAAAAAATGCACGTTTGTTATGAGGAAATTAGGATTTGAGGCTTTGTGTTCTGCCAGTTCGGTCAGAAATTCGTCTGGTTTGAAGGGGAGAAGCAACTTGGTAACATCTTTGGCACGACGTTTTAGGACGCGCAGGGACGCCCCGACACCGCATGCCATAGAGAATTTGATCATGGTTTGTAATTTGGCGGGGCCAGCCACACCAATGTGAATTGGAATATCGATACCCGCGGCGGTCATGCGATCCGCCCATTCAATCACGGGGCCAGATTCGAAGCAAAATTGCGTTGCCATCGCCATTTTTGCATCTGTGCGTTTCGAAAATTCCTGTTTCCACGAAATCGCCGCATCTACGTTGGTGGTCGACCCATCTGTGTCGATGTCCATGTTGCCCTCTGGATGGCCCGCGACGTGTAGGTTTGTGAAACCCGCCTGATCGAATTCACCTGTTTCCAGCAAATCCATAGAGCTTTCGAAATCGCCATATGGCTTGTCGACACCACCCGCCAACAACAGCGCCTGCTTAACGTTTGCTTCACCTTGGTAACGCGCAATCCAATCGTTCAGGGTTGCGCGATCTTTAATGATGCGGGCAGGGAAGTGGGGCATGACATCAAAGCCTTCGCTCCGTAGACGTTTTGCAGTTGCCACCATTTCATCGATTGGTGTGCCTTCGATATGTGCAATGTAAACGCGCGTATGCTGCGGCAAAAAATCACGAAAATCGTCGATTTTTGCAGCAGTGCGCGGCATCACCTCAATCGAATAGTTTTGAAGCAAGGATTCTAACATGGGGTTCACCTGTGGTGTTTGATGGGCTGCGAACTTCAAAACTGACATTTGTTATCCTTTGGGGTTCTCCCAACCGTCATTTGCGATCAGGGCTTTGATCTTCTCTTGGTCGTATTCTGCATCCAAACGCGCCGCTTCGCTTTTTGCGACTTCTTCTGCGTCACCTTCGACCTCGATTGGTTCAGATTTACGCCATTCGGCCAAATATGCATCGTCGCCTGCAGCACCTGTTTTCATTGCTGTGCGGTCAATGGCCTGTTCAAAACGTTCGGGCAGTTGCGCCTTGGATGCACGGCGCCCCTTGCCGACGATGACTTGGGCAGGGATGTCGCGCCAGAAGACAGTTACGAGATTCGGCATGTTATGGTTCCTTTTGTTTGACTCTAAGTGTTTGTATCCTCGTAACAGAAAGCAATTTCGACTGCATTGCGAAAATTACGACACATTGGGCGGGATTTTGTGAATTCGATTGCGTGATACATCGAGCGGGCGTAGGTTTGTTGGATGAGCGGGTTTAAGAAAAAAGCAGAGCGGGATTTATCCGCGCCTTTCGTGGCACCTGAAAAGGCGCCTCTTTTTGGTGCGCTCGATTTAGGCACAAACAGTTGTCGTATGTTGATTGCGCGTCCCGCTGGCAAAGAATTCGAAGTTGTAGATGCGTTTTCTAAGACTGTTTATTTGGGCAAAGGGCTGGACAGCACTGGTCGATTATCAAATTCTGCAATGCGTCGTACGATTTCCGCACTGCATGTTTGCCAAAACAAATTACGCCGCAATGATGTAAAAAATTTCCGCTTGGTTGCCACCGCCGCTTGTCGTCAGGCCGTTAATGGGCGTGAGTTTGTGAAACGCGCCCGCAAAGAAGCGCGTTTGAAGTTGGAAATTATCAAACCAGCCGAAGAAGCGCGTTTGGCAGTGGTTGGAAGTGCCAGTCATATAAAATCAACAACCGAACAGGTATTGGTCGTCGATATTGGTGGCGGATCAACAGAATTGGTTTGGCTGGATTTAACGGGTGTGCGACCCGATGATCGCCGTGGCGCGATGATGCGCATTCCGGGTGAATTAAAGAAGCCCAAAGAGGCGGATGGTTTTGCTGGCGTCAAGGTCGTCGATTGGATTTCTGTTCCATTTGGTGTGACGACGTTGAAGGAACAATTCAACGACGTCGAAGAGGACAAAGCCGCCTATGCTATGATGGCGTGGTATTTTGAAGAGTTCATTGCCCAATTTGGCCCAGTGGGTGCGAATTATGCATCCGAAATTTTGCCTAATTTTCAAATCATCGGCACGTCGGGTACAATTACCACGATTGCGGCCACCGAAATGGGATTGCCGCGTTATGATCGAAAACGCGTGGATGGCTATGAAATGACATCCGCCAGCGTCGAGGCTGAAATTGATCGATACTTAACAGGCGGACCCGAGTGGCGTGCAAATAACCCCTGTATCGGGGAAGGGCGCAAAGAATTGATCATGTCTGGCGCCGCGATTTTACAATCAATCCTAAGTGTTTGGCCCACCGAATTGTTGACGGTCGCAGATCGTGGCCTGCGCGAAGGAATTTTGTATTCTCAGATGGTCAAGCAGGGATACTTGGGGTAAAGACCCATCATGGTTGAGAAAAAGAAAAATACATCGGGTCGCGGACAGCGTGATTTGCAGGTGCGGGTGAAGACCGCAAAGGGTCGAAAACTGTCTTCGACGCTGTGGCTGAAACGTCAATTAAACGATCCCTACGTCGTACGAGCAAACAAAGAGGGGTACCGTGGCCGTGCCGCGTTCAAGATTATGGAAGTGGATGATAAATACCGCTTCTTGGTTCCAGGTGCGCGGGTTGTCGATTTGGGCTGTGCGCCCGGTGGATGGTGCCAGGTTGCGGTGAAGCGCGTGAATGCCAATGGCGACAAACAAGGTAAACGTGTTGGCACAATTTTGGGCGTTGATTTACAAGAGGTCGATCCGATTGAAGGATGTGAAATTCACGTGCTGGATTTCATGGAAGATGATGCCGATCTTAAGGTTAAGGGATGGCTGGGTGGTAAGGCGGATGTCGTCATGTCCGATATGGCCGCCAGCGCGTCAGGGCACAAACAAACCGACCACCTGCGTATTATGGCGCTGTGTGAAACTGCGGCCTATTTTGCGTTTGATGTGTTGGAACAAGGCGGCACATTCGTTGCCAAGGTTTTGGCCGGTGGTGCCGAAGGTGACTTGCAAAAGCTGTTGAAAGAAAAGTTCACCAAAGTGCATCACATGAAACCGCCAAGCAGTCGCCAAGACAGTTCAGAGAAATTCGTGGTCGCAACGGGTTTTCGCGGTTAATCGCGTTCGTGAAAAATGAACCCAAGGAAATTTAACAACAATTGTGCGGCTAAAATCGCTGTGCCTTCTGTTGGGTCATAGGCAGGTGCGACCTCGACCAGATCAATCCCGATGATATCGTGCGTTTTGCTAACCTGTTGCAGCATTTCCAGCACCTCGTAATACATAAACCCACCATGGCTGGGGGTGCCTGTGCCAGGTGCAATGGATGGGCAAAACGCATCGATATCGATTGTAACATACAGGCGACCCCGTGGGATCCGGCGTGCGGCCTCTTTTGATCCAATTTCACGAATTTGGCGCACCGACAGGATATCGGATCCCATTGCACGGGCGTCTTCATATCCTTCTTTGGCGGTCGAACTGACGTTGCGAATACCGAACTGTGACAAGCCAGTGATATATGGTTTTTCGGCGGCACGGCGCATGGGGTTGCCGTGGCCGTAACGCACGCCGTGACGCTCATCGACGAAATCCAGATGGGCGTCGATTTGTAGGATGTGGAAATCATCCTCGCCGTCATAGGCATCGATGCAGGGAATGTTGACCGAATGATCACCACCGATGGTAACGGGCAGGGCGCCCGCATCCAATGCGGCACGTACGGCGGTTTTGATATTTGCGTGGCTTTGCACTGTGTCTGTGTGCACGATGTCCGCATCACCCATGTCCACAATCTGCACATCGGCGCCGAGATAGGTTGCGTCATCCTCGTGATCATATGCACCTGCGTGACCGAATGAAAACAATGTCGATGCCTCGCGCACCGCGCGGGGGCCGAAACGTGCGCCTGATCTATATTGTGCCCCGAAATCAAACGGCGCACCAATAATGGCCACATCCGCATCCAATTTCGACCAATCCTCGACGTATGGTTTTTTACCAAATGTTGCAATGCCCACAAAAGGTAGGTTTAGGCGACCGCTATCGTATCCGTTGCTCATTGTCATGCTCCTATGTGAAATAAGGTTGCGCCAGCGGGGGATAAGTTTCAATACTGAAAATATGAAAACAGATACCCCATTTTACCGCCGAACCCCGCCTGCGTTATTTCCATGCCTGTTAGGGCTGATTGGATTCGCGTTATTGTGGCAGAAAATGCCAGAGTTTGGCGCACCCTTGTGGATAGGAGAGGCATTGGGCGCGATAGCCTTTGGTCTGTTTGGGTTTACGTTCGTTTGTTACGCGGTGAAATTGATTTTGCGCCCTTCTGTCGTATTGGACGACCTAAAAATCGGCCCAGCGCGCGGCGCTGTTTCGGCTGGGTCTGTGTGTTTGATGCTATTGGCAGCGCTGATCTTGCCATATGATTTTCGCGTGGCGGCGGTGGTTTGGTGGGCTGGGTTGATTTTACAAGTCGTCTATCTGGCCTGTGTTATCGCGACCCTGCGCAGTGTTGAAAATATGCGTGCAACGTTGACGCCTGTTCTGTTGTTGCCGTTTGTTGGGTTTATTGTGGCGGCGATAGCGGGCCCGGATTTGGGGTATCGCACCCTTTGTATCGCTATTTTGGTGTTAGCATCTCCGCTGTATTTTTGGATCTCGATCGAGAGTGTGTTAAACGCAAAAACACGCGGTGTGGAACCGCCAAATCGCGCTGGTTTTGCGATTTTACTGGCACCACCCAGCGTTTATGCCGTGGCATCCTATTTCATCTGGGATGATGGCGTTTTTTACTTCTTCTGGCTGACGGCATTGATTGTTGCGCTGGGGTTGGTGCCCTTCATTCCATGGATGGTGCGCGGCGGGTTTAAGCCCAGTTGGGGCGCTTTCACGTTTCCGCTGACGGCGTTTACGATGGTGATGATGTTGGGCGTGCAGGCGGGCATTGGTATGGCTGTTGTCCCGATGGCAATTGGCGTGGTCCTGTCATCGGTTGTTGTGCCGTTCGTGGTTTACAAAACATTCGCAGCGTGGGGCGCGGGCAAGTTGGCCGAAGCGACCAAGGCAGCGGTGGCGTAGTGTTTGTGATTTTTTTGAAATTGCTATTCTCTTTGTTCATTGTCGCATTTGGTGCATGGGGCTGTTTGGCAATTAGTTTTCAAATCAGAGGTTTAGTAGGTGCTCTTATCCTGATTTGTTGGGCGGGTATTTCAATGGCAGCGCTATACGGCACGTGGTTTGACAATACGGGCAATGGCTGGCTGTGGGCCTATCTGTTATCAGTTGTTTTATTTCTGTTCGTGTGGGTTTCATTGCCTGCGCGGTTGGATCGCAACTGGGTACCTGAATTACAGAACACGGTGTCCGGCACTGTAGATGGGCGCAAGGTAACGTTACACAACGTCCGTGATTTTAATTGGGGTACAGGCGCACAGGATTGGGTGGAACGTGAACTCGATTTGGATCAGATGGAAGGGCTGGATGTAATCTTGTCTTATTGGGGAAGTCCCAAAATCGCCCATGCGATTGTGTCATTTAGGTTCAAGGATGTTGAACCTGTCGCGTTCTCCGTAGAAATCCGCAAAGAAGTCGGTGAGAGTTTCTCGTCCCTTGGTGGGTTCTTTAAGACATTCGAGCTGGCGTTTATCGCCGCTAATGAGTCTGATATTGTGGCCCTTCGCACCAACCATCGTGACCCGATCGAGGATGTCTATTTATATCCATTAAACAACAGTGCAAGAGAGCGCGAAGCGTTGTTTCTAGGATATGTTAATCGTGCCAATGAATTGGCTGAAAACCCTGCGTGGTATCATACACTGACTGCGAACTGTACAACCGTGATTTTCGACCTTGTGCGTGATTTCCGTAACGATGTGAAGTTGGATAAGCGGATTATTATGTCTGGGCTGTTGCCTGATCTGTTTGCAGAACGCGGGGTCATTGATCGCCCGAAACCTTATGGGGATTACCGCGCAATTGCTGCGATTACCGCCAAAGGGCAGGCAATGCAGGACGGCCAGAGCTATAGCGATGCTATCCGCAAGTAATGTGCAAAATGTGAAATCAGGGCTTTCCTTTCATCGCAACCCATGAGATAGGACAACGGCAATACCGATAACTTTTGGAGAGACCAATGGAAATCCGTGAGGCACTTACCTTCGATGATGTTTTACTTGTACCGGGCGCGTCCGACGTGTTGCCGTCTGATGCACAATTGGCCACAAATGTGACCAAAAGCATTGGGTTGAACATCCCAATCCTTAGTTCAGCAATGGACACCGTAACAGAGGCCCGTATGGCGATTGCCATGGCGCAATCAGGCGGTATGGGCGTTATTCACCGCAACCTAGATGAAGACGAACAAGCCGCCCATGTGCGCCGCGTGAAACGTTTTGTGTCAGGTACTGTTGATAACCCCGTAACGCTACGCCCAGAACAGACATTGGCAGACGCCAAGGCATTGGCAGAACAGTACCGTATTACCGGTTTTCCCGTCGTGGGATCAGATGGCAAAGTGATGGGGATTTTAACCAACCGCGATATGCGTTTTGTTGCCGATGAAAAAACACCCGTTTCTGTGATGATGACGACCGACAATTTGGCAATTGTACGCGAACCCGTGAAATTGGCCGAAGCCAAATCAATGATGCACGCACGTCGCATTGAAAAACTATTGGTAGTGGACGCAAGCAATCGTTTGACGGGCTTGCTGACGATCAAGGATTTGGAACAGGCTGTTTTAAACCCGATTGCATGTAAAGATGACAAGGGTCGCCTACGTGTGGCCGCCGCATCAACCGTTGGTGACAAGGGTTTTGAGCGCTCAATGCAATTGATCGACGCGGGCGTTGATTTGTTAGTGATTGATACAGCACACGGGCATTCTGCATCCGTAAGTGTTGCTGTCGAACGAGTGAAGCGTGAACATCCAAATGCACAAATCGTTGCCGGTAACGTTGCAACCGCCGAAGCAACCAAAGCGTTGATTGGTGCTGGTGCGGATGCCGTGAAGGTTGGCATTGGCCCTGGCTCAATCTGTACAACACGTATCGTTGCTGGGGTTGGTGTTCCTCAATTGACCGCGATCAATGATGCGGCCGAAGAGGGCGCTAAATCTGGCATTCCGATTATCGCCGATGGTGGTATCAAATTCTCTGGTGATTTCGCCAAGGCGATCGCGGGCGGTGCCAGCTGTGCCATGGTTGGATCAATGCTGGCGGGCACTGACGAAGCACCGGGCGAGATTATCTTGTACCAAGGGCGTTCGTTTAAATCATACCGTGGTATGGGTTCTGTCGCGGCGATGGCGCGCGGGTCTGCTGATCGTTATTTCCAGAAGGAAGCGAGTTCAGACAAATTGGTACCGGAAGGTATCGAGGGTCAGGTTCCCTATAAAGGTCCTGCATCAAATGTTTTGCACCAGATGGTTGGTGGATTGCGTGCGGCGATGGGATATACTGGCAACTTGACCGTGCCAGACATGCGCACTGGCTGCAAATTCGTGAAAATTTCAGGCGCTGGCCTGAAAGAGAGCCATGTGCACGACGTTCAAATCACGCGCGAAAGCCCGAATTACCGCATTGGATAAGGCATGACACCTGCTGCGCGATACGCTGCTGCGATAGAAATTTTGGATCGCGCTATGGCGGGCCTGTCCGCTGAACGCGAATTGACCAGTTGGTCGCGTGCGAACCGTTTTGCAGGATCCAAGGACCGCGCCGCGGTACGTGATATTGTTTTCGATGGGTTGCGCAATTTGCGCAGTTTCGCGCATATCAGCGGCCTGTCGGGTTCACGTGGTGTGTTGGTTGGGCGTTTGATCAATGCGAAAGAAGAAGTTTCATCTGTATTTAACGGCGAGGGTTATGCACCTGCGCCGTTAAGTGATGAAGAGCTTGAAATTGTGAATGCGCCAAAGAGTGAGATGTCACGGGCTGTTGCGTTGGACGTTCCCGATTGGTTAGAGCCGCTGTTCGACGGTGATGATGATTATAGTCGTCTAAAAACACGTGCGCCGATTGATTTGCGGGTGAATACGAAGAAGTCGAATTTGCAAAAGGCATCACGTGCATTGGCGGCAGATGGTATCGAGACTGATATTGTGGATGTTGCCAAAACGACGTTACGTGTGCGCGGTGAAACACGCAAAATTCCACAAACCGCCAGTTACAAAAATGGTGCGATTGAATTACAGGATGCAGGTTCGCAGGCCTTGATCGAGGCATTAGACATCCCCGATAGGACGCGTGTGTTGGATTATTGTGCAGGCGGTGGTGGTAAAACACTGGCAATGGGTGCGCGTGGGGTGCGCGGTGTTCAATTTTCGGCCTATGATTTGGATCAGGATCGGCTGAAGGCATTGCGTGAACGCGCACAACGTGCGGATGTTTTCGTCAAGCTGTTGAAACGTGACCCCGTGAAAGACGGTGAAGAGTTTGATCTGGTTGTTCTGGATGTCCCATGTTCAGGCAGTGGCGCATGGCGCCGAAGTCCTGATGCGAAATGGAAGTTGGATGAGAATCGTTTAGCCGCGCTTGTCGAGACACAGGCACAAATTTTAAGTAATTGTAGCGAAATTGTAAGTGAAAAAGGCGTGTTGGCCTATATGACCTGTTCTCTTTTTCGACGCGAAAACGAAGGTCAGATCGAAACTTTTCTGGCGCAAAATCCAGCATGGTCAGTAATTTCACAACAGAATTTCAAACTTTCGAACGACAGTGACGGTTTTTTCCTGACGACACTGAGAAAATTAACACAACTTTAAATAGTGTTTTGTTTAAGTTGATGCCATAAAGGGTGAAGTCAACTTGGAACTTGGATGAAGCAACTTGCAAAAAGACTGATTGACCCAAAGGTTATCGCCTGTCTCTGGGTTGTCGTTGGTTTTACGGTTTTCATATCAGTGGTCGATACTGCCGTCGTTTTAAAAACGTTGGTTTTATTTCTGTTTTTTGGATCGTTTTTTGTCATTGGTTGGTATTTAAACCATATCCCAAGGCTGACATTCTCTAAGTCTACGAATGTAACCATTGATAGCGGTGTAGTGCCTGAAAGCGACGAAGCGAGTATAGATTTTGAAACGATTCCTGTGGCGGTGATGACGCTAGGCGCAGATGGTTCCGTCCTCAGCACGAATAAGGCGGCACGTGAATTATTGAAAATTAAACAGGGCGAAGCGCTTTATTTCAGTGAACTTGTAGAAGGAATGGGGCGTTCGATTTCGCAGTGGATCGCCGATGCCAGCAACCGCCAAGGATGGCAGAAATCAGAATTTGGTATGGCGCGCCGCCAAGAGGGCGACGTATATTTGCGTATTCAGCTGGGGGTAATCGATAGCGTCGGCCGTAGTCAAACAACGGTTGTGATCAGTGATGCAACAGAGCTGAAATCGTTAGAAGCGCAATTTGTGCAAAGTCAAAAGATGCAGGCAATTGGGCAGTTGGCGGGTGGGATCGCACATGATTTCAATAATTTACTGACGGCGATTTCCGGGTATTGTGATTTATTAATGTTGCGCCACGAAAAGGGAGATGCAGATTTCGGAGATCTGGTTCAGATCAGCAACAATGCCAATCGTGCGGCGGCATTGGTTGGGCAACTCTTGGCATATTCACGCAAGCAAACCCTGAAACCCAGTGCCTTGCAGGTGAACGAAACCCTCTCAGAGCTTACACATTTGTTGAACCGTTTGGTGGGCGAAACCATTGCGTTAGACCTGCAACGAGAGAAGGGGTTACCTTTGGCCTTCGTTGATGGGCGGCAGTTGGAACAGGTTTTGATGAATTTGGTGGTAAATGCGCGCGATGCCATGCCAGATGGCGGCAAGATTTCCTTGCGCAGTAAAACGATGATTTACGAGAATGATATGCGCAAATCCGGTGCCGTAATTCTGGCCGGTAAATATGTATCAATAGAGGTGGAGGACGAAGGTGTTGGCATACCCAAAAATTTGCAAGCCAAGATTTTTGAACCATTCTTTTCAACCAAAGAGGTCGGAGAGGGTACGGGTCTTGGACTGTCTATGGCATATGGTATTATCAAACAGACTGGCGGATACATTTTTGCAGATAGCGAGCCTGGGGCAGGGACCTTATTTACGATCTTGCTACCGGTCGCTGAAAATATGAAATTATCTGCGCCCATTCAGGTAGCCCCCGAAAGTCGTCGGATCACCGGATTGAAAGGCGCACGTGTCTTATTAGTCGAAGACGAGGATCCCGTACGCGCAGTATCGCAACGCGCGTTACAAAGTCAGGGCGTAATTTTGCAAGTGGCCAGTGGTGGCGAAGAAGCGCTGAAAATACTACAAAGCGCCGAAACGGACTTTGATGTGATTGTAACTGATGTTGTTATGCCTGATATTGATGGACCAACGTGGGTACGGAAAGCGCAGGAAATCGGAACAGTTGCACGGATCGTTTTTGTTTCTGGTTACGCCGAAGAAAGTTTTTCAGACGAATTAGCGACGTTTAATGGTGCTATATTTTTGCCAAAGCCGTACAGCTTGCAACAACTCATTTCTAATGTCAGTAAAATGGTTGAAGGCGGCGAGGCCTAGATTTTAGCCACCGATCGCGTTTTCATATAGATCAAAATCTTTTGCAAAATGGGCTTTTAGGGCCGCGTGATTTTGATCCGACAATTCCAGCTCTCGTTTTGGTGACACGTTCACTTGTTCAAGTTCGAACTTGATCCCTAAATGCAAATTCAAGAATAAGGTGAGGTCAGAAATTGCATCATAACGCCATAATTGCGTGACCAATGGCTTTTCAGTCCCCCCAGTAATAAATATAGATTGTTGCCCAACCTCGGCATAGGTGGGGTGCGCGTCTGACAAATAACCCTCAATAAAGGTATCGAAAGAAATATTGCGTGTAGAAGATGGCGATGTTTCGAATTTCAGCCGTTGTCTGTAGCGATACCAACTGCCTATCCATTCAATAGGTTCTCGAATGACAGCAATAGAGGTTAGTGGCGCAGGCATTAACGGAAGTACAAAAGGGGCGATGGAACTATTGAATTGTTTTGGTCTTATGTGTCTCATTTGGGGAGAGTTTGAAAACAAAATGTTCGCTTTTGACCCTAGAGCGCGGTGAAATGCTGTTGATGCTGTTTTTGGTACCGCAAAAAAACCAAGCTTTTATCTAAGAAAACCATCATTTTAACGCTACTTTCGATAATGTTTCCATTTTCTAACCAAAACTTTACCATTTCGAAAGGGTCTATGTCGAATGTAGGAATATAAAATTTATCTTGTAATGTTCTCTTTTTAGTCCCATAACGAAAAAAGAGAACAACAGGCGAACATCCGTGATTTTTGATTGCGGTAGATGTGAAATAAGGAGATAACTCATGGCATCAACTCTATTAGATTTCAGCGGAAAGAAAAAAATGGACAAAGAAAAGGCATTAGAATCTGCCTTGGGCCAAATCGAACGTCAGTTCGGTAAAGGTTCAATCATGAAGCTTGGCGATGACAGTGCCCGTATGGACATTGAAGCCACGTCAACAGGTTCAATAGGTTTGGACATTGCTCTGGGTATAGGCGGCTTACCCAAAGGTCGTATCATCGAAATTTATGGACCTGAGAGTTCTGGTAAAACCACGCTGACATTGCATGCAATTGCAGAAGAGCAGAAAAAAGGTGGTGTTTGTGCATTTGTTGATGCGGAGCACGCTTTGGATCCAAGTTATGCCAAAAAGCTGGGCGTGAATATTGACGAGTTGTTGATTTCGCAACCAGATGCGGGTGAACAAGCGTTGGAAATTACCGATACCTTGGTACGTTCGGGTGCTGTTTCCTTGGTTGTCGTGGATTCTGTGGCGGCGCTGACACCGCGTGCGGAGCTTGAGGGCGACATGGGTGATCATCAGGTTGGCGCACAGGCCCGTTTGATGAGCCAAGCGATGCGTAAACTTACAGGTTCGATTGCGAAATCTGGTTGTATGGTTATTTTCATCAACCAAATCCGCATGAAGATTGGTGTGATGTTTGGATCACCTGAAACGACATCTGGTGGTAACGCATTGAAATTCTACTCTTCTGTGCGTCTTGATATTCGTCGCATCGGCTCGATTAAGGATCGTGACGAAGTCGTTGGCAACGCGACACGTGTGAAGGTCGTGAAAAACAAAGTTTCCCCGCCATTCAAACAGGTTGAATTCGACATCATGTATGGTGAAGGCATTTCCAAACGTGGCGAATTGATCGACTTGGGAGTGAAGCTGGGCTTTATCGCGAAATCGGGATCTTGGTTTTCATATGGTGACGAACGTATTGGACAGGGGCGAGAGAATGCCAAAACCTATATGAAGGACAACCCTAAGATGGCCTACGAGATCGAAGATAAAATTCGTGCAGCGCACGGACTGGATTTCGATATGCCACCGCCGAGTGATACGCCAAGTAGCGATGACGCGGTCGTCGAAGAGTAAGTGATCTAAAATTGATGCAAAAGGCTGGGTATTTCCCAGCCTTTTTCCTTTGGGCTGTGGACAGTTTTTAAAAGGCTCGGTAAACCTGTTTGAAACAGCATTCACAGGGCAATCCGATGGCAAGCGTTAATGATATTCGATCAACATTTCTGAACTTCTTTGATCAAAATGGTCACCAAGTGGTGGATAGTTCCCCATTGGTGCCACGCAATGATCCAACGTTGATGTTTACCAATGCCGGAATGGTGCAATTCAAAAACCAATTTTTGGGCCTTGAAAAACGCGATTATTCACGCGCGACGACATCGCAAAAATGTGTGCGTGCGGGTGGCAAACATAATGACTTGGACAACGTTGGGTACACCGCGCGCCATCATACGTTTTTCGAAATGCTGGGTAATTTCTCTTTTGGGGATTATTTCAAAGAAGAGGCGATTGCCTATGCTTGGGATTTAATCACCAAGGATTTTGGCATCAACAAAGATCGTTTGTATGTCACCGTGTACCACACGGACGACGAAGCAGCGAATATTTGGAAAAAATACGCAGGCTTGCCTGATGATCGTATTATCCGCATCGCAACTGATGACAATTTCTGGCGCATGGGTCCAACGGGGCCATGTGGACCATGTACCGAAATCTTCTATGATCACGGCGAACACATATGGGGTGGCCCTCCCGGTTCGCCCGAGGAAGATGGCGATCGTTTCATCGAGATTTGGAACGTTGTCTTTATGCAAAATGAGCAACTGGCGGATGGTTCAATGGTTCCATTGGCGATGCAATCCATCGATACAGGTATGGGGCTGGAGCGGATTGCGGCATTGTTGCAAGGTAGCCATGACAATTATGACACCGACTTGATGCGCGACTTGATCGAAGCGTCGGCGCATGCCACGGGTATCGATCCGTATGGCAATCAAAACGTGCATCACCGCGTCATTGCCGATCACCTACGCTCAACGTCATTCCTGATCGCGGACGGAATTCTACCATCCAACGAAGGACGTGGATATGTTCTGCGCCGCATTATGCGCCGCGCGATGCGTCATGCACATCTGCTGGGTGCAAAGGATCCCGTGATGCACCAACTGGTGCCAGCATTGGTGAAACAGATGGGCCAAGCCTACCCAGAGCTAAGCCAAGCGCAAAGTTTGATAGAAGAGAGCCTTTTGTTGGAAGAAACCCGTTTCAAAACCACATTGGATCGTGGTTTGAAATTGTTGGATGACGAATTGTCTGACATGGACGAAGGTGCACCGCTATCTGGTACGGCAGCATTCAAATTATACGACACTTACGGTTTTCCATTGGATTTGACCCAAGACGCCCTGCGCGAAAAGGGTGTTGAGGTTGATACAGATGGTTTTGATGCCGCGATGGCCGAACAAAAGGCCAAAGCACGCGCCGCATGGGCAGGTTCTGGTGAGGCCGCTGACGAGAGTGTTTGGTTCGACATTGCGGACGAACACGGTACCACGGATTTCCTAGGCTACGACACTGAAACCGCCGAGGGTCAGGTTGTGGCATTGCTAAAAGACGGTGCGATTGTTGATGCCGTGTCCAAAGGCGACAAAGTAATGGTTGTTCTAAACCAAACCCCGTTTTACGCCGAAAGTGGTGGTCAGATCGGTGATGCTGGCATCCTGCGTTTTGCAGATGGTACAATAGAAATCACAGATGTGAAAAAGCATGCAGGCGTGTTCGCACATGTGGGCGTTGTGACCGACGGCAAGGTGAAAAACAATGACGCGGGCGAACTGACCGTAAATCATGTAATGCGTTCTGGCATTCGCAACAGCCACTCAGCTACGCACTTGTTGAACGAGGCATTGCGCGCGACCTTAGGCACCCATGTGGCACAACGCGGTTCGTTGAATGCGTCCGATCGTCTACGTTTTGATTTCAGCCATTCCAAGGCAATGACAGCGGACGAACTGGCGAAGGTAGAGCAGGAAGTAAACGCATATATCCGCCAAAATGCTCCCGTTGAAACGCGTATCATGACGCCAGACGACGCACGCGAATTGGGCGCACAGGCGCTGTTCGGTGAAAAATATGGCGACGAAGTCCGCGTTGTTTCCATGGGCGTTATGGATGGTTCTGGAAAGGGCATGGATGGTAATACATACTCGCTGGAACTGTGCGGTGGTACACACGTGACCCGAATGGGCGAGGTTGGTGGATTTACGTTGTTATCCGAGAGCGCATCCGCGAGTGGTGTGCGCCGTATCGAGGCACTGACAGGCGCCGCGGCGGAGATACATAACGCCGAACAGGCCCGTGTTGTGGCCAAGGCCGCTGGCCTGCTGAAAGCGAAGCCAGAAGACATCACAATCCGTATCCAAGGATTGATGGATGAACGCAAAGCATTGCAAAGCGAAATCGCGGACCTGCGCCGTGCGGTCGCCATGGGTGGCGGTGGCGAGAGCCAAGATGCAACCGAAGTGAACGGCGTGCCCTTCTTTGCCCAAGTATTCGATGATGTACCGGGCAAGGATTTGCGTGGATTGGTTGACGAACACAAAAACCGCCTGGGTTCTGCCGTAATCGTTTTGATTTCTGGTGCAGGCGGCAAGGCCGCTGTTGCCGCAGGCGTTACAGATGATTTGACCGCAAAAATCAGTGCCGTGGATGTGGTAAAGGCGGCAGCCGCTGAATTGGGCGGCAAGGGGGGCGGCGGTCGCCCCGATATGGCGCAGGCAGGTGGTGCGGATGCATCCAATGCCGATGCGGCCGTAACAGCCGTGAAAAACATTTTGGAAGGATTGTAAAATGGCAGCTTATTGTATGGTGCAAATCAATGTGCACAACGCCGATGAATACGCGAAATATGCGGCATTGTCTGGCCCAGCCGTTGCAAAATATGGCGGCGAATTTTTGGCGCGCGCCGGTAAATGCGTTACCAAAGAGGGGCCAGAACAATTGCGCAATGTGATCATCCAGTTTCCTGATTTTGACACAGCCGTAAAATTTTACGAAGGCCCAGAATACCAAGAGGCGCTTACATTCGCCTTGGCCGAAGGCGTTTCAACACGCAATTACACAATCGTAGAAGGCCTGTAACTCATGGCCGCCTATATTATCGTACGGATCGACCTCACGGACACTGATGCATACCAAGGCTACGCAACAAAAACGCCTGCGATTGCTGAACAGTTCGGCGGCAAGTTTTTGGCCAAAGGTGGCCCAGCACAACAGCTAGAAGGTAAGGGGCGTTCGCGTAACGTCATCATCGAATTTCCAGACGTAGATGCCGCAACGCGTTTCTACAACAGTGCGGAATACCAGGCCGTTTTGCCGATTGCGCTGGCAAATTCCGAACGTGAAATGGTTCTGGTCGAAGGCGTCTAAAACCTATCCGACCTTGAAACGAAAAAGGGGCGACGCATTTGCGCCGCCCCTTTTTTGTATTCAATGTAAATTACATCGCTTTTTGTAGGTTCTCGTCGATTTTCTCTAGGAAACCTTCTGTCGTTAGCCAGCTTTGATCTGGGCCAACAAGCAATGCCAAATCTTTGGTCATGAAGCCGTTTTCAACGGTATCCACGATTACTTTTTCCAAAGTTTCCGCAAATTTCATCAACTGTGCGTTGTCGTCCAATTTCGCGCGGTGCTTCAAACCACCAGTCCATGCATAGATAGACGCGATAGAGTTCGTTGACGTTGCTTCGCCTTTTTGGTGCTGACGGTAGTGACGTGTCACTGTACCGTGCGCCGCTTCGGCCTCTACGATTTTTCCATCTGGTGTCATCAATTGTGATGTCATCAGGCCAAGTGAACCGTAACCCTGTGCCACCGTATCAGATTGAACATCGCCATCGTAGTTTTTACATGCCCAAACGTATCCGCCAGACCATTTCATCGCAGCCGCTACCATGTCGTCGATCAAGCGGTGTTCGTAGTGAATACCCTTTTTCTTAAACTCAGCTTCGAATTCGTTTTCGTATACTTCTTGGAAGATGTCTTTGAAACGACCGTCGTACGCCTTCAGGATTGTGTTCTTAGTAGACAAGTACACAGGCCAGCCAAGGTTTAGACCGTAGTTCATGGATGCACGTGCGAAATCATAAATTGACGCGTCCAAGTTATACATGCCCATCGTAACGCCAGAAGAAGGCGCATCAAACATTTCACGCTCGATGATTGTTCCGTCTTTGCCCTCAAACTTTAGCGTTAGTTTGCCTTCGCCTGGGAACAAGAAATCAGTTGCTTTGTATTGGTCGCCATATGCGTGACGGCCAACAACAATTGGTTTTGTCCAACCTGGAACCAAACGTGGAACGTTGTTACAGATGATTGGTTGACGGAAAATAACGCCGCCCAAGATGTTGCGGATTGTACCGTTTGGTGAACGGTACATGCGTTTCAAACCGAACTCTTCTACGCGTGCTTCGTCTGGTGTGATTGTGGCACATTTTACGCCAACGCCATATTTTTTGATTGCTTCAGCCGCGTCCACAGTGATTTGATCATCTGTGTCGTCGCGTGCTTCCATGCCCAAGTCATAGTACTTTAGGTCGATGTCTAGGTATGGCAGGATCAATTTATCCTTGATAAACTGCCAGATGATGCGTGTCATCTCATCGCCGTCTAGTTCGACAACGGGGTTTTCCACTTTGATCTTCGTCATTGTGTGCCTCTTTGATTAGTCTTTGGAATCATAACATCGTCGTACTAACCTAGATCATTGGGAAAAGGAAGGCTGTATACGATTGTATACTATTCTATTTCGCAGGCAATGAACCGACGAATTCAAGGGCCAACGCCATAAGTTCCGTGCGGCGTTCATCGTTTTCGATTAAATCCGCGTCAACATCCAGCATTCCGCCCATCTTTTTTTTGTAAACGACAGGGGCGAGGTGCCCTCAATCGAAAGGGCCGCTTGTTCGTTATCCTTACCGACACGAAACATCGCGCCACCCTTGTGAACACCACACAGCATATTGCCAGACAGCATGAAGCACAGACCACCGAACATCTTCTTTTCAACAATGTCGGGCAGGGACGCCAGATGATCTCGCAGGATTTCGGCGTGCCCTTCATCATATGCCATGACTGGCTCCTTGTTATTTTTCTGGTGCCATCATATCACATGCCCAACAGAATTCAGAGGTAAACATGTCTGGTACAAATCACGCGGAAAATGACGATTGGACGGGGCAGGTGCCGACCGTTGTATTGGTCGAACCCCAAATGGGCGAAAACATCGGCGCGGCGGCGCGTGCGATGTGGAACTTCGGGCTGGATCGGATGCGCATCGTTAATCCACGTGATGGCTGGCCAAATCCAAAGGCACAAGCGATGTCCAGCGGTGCAGGGCGTGTGATGGATGCGGTGACAGTGGTGGATACTACTGCCGAGGCCGTTGCTGATCTGAACTATGTTTTCGCTACAACTGCGCGTAGCCGTGATTTGGCCAAGGAAATCATGACACCTGAACGCGCCATGGAACATGCCCGCGCACTGATCGGGCAGGGGCAGAAGGTGGGCATTATGTTTGGCCCAGAGCGCGCTGGTTTGGAAAACGAGGATATCGCCCATGCAAATGCGTTGATTTCGGTGCCAGTGAACCCTGCGTTCGCATCGCTGAATTTGGCTCAGTGTGTTTTGTTGTTGGCATACGAATGGCGTCGCCAAACGGGTGAGGTACCCGCACAGGTTATGGAATTGGCAGGAACGGATTTCGCGACCGGCCTAGAGGTGCAAAAACTGGGCGAACGCATGGAAGAGGCACTGGACGCACGTGGCTTCTTCTGGCCCGAAGATAAGGCCGAAAGCATGGTATTAACCCTGCGCAATATGATGACGCGGTTGGATTTAACACAGGCCGATGTACGTGTATTTCATGGTATTATGAAAGCGTTAGAGAAGCCACGTGCAAAATAACTATGCATGCCAACACTTTGTTTAAGAAAGATTTTGTTCCTCTTCTGTCTTGATATGGCGCAAAATAATGTCTCGCAGGAACTTTTCCGAAAAATTGGTATGCAACTGCACCCACATCGGCAGGTGATCAGACATCTGATGCGTGCGCCAATGATTGCGGTAATATAGCCCCTTGTTGGCGCGTGGCTTACCCTTGGATGTGGTATGGTATCCGTCGCCCATATCGTCGATATAATTCGCTTCGTCGTCATCGCGGTACACAACATCGAAGAAATTGAAAACGCCCGCGTTACCCGTGGGCTGAAACATATCACCCTTGGGCCGAAACGCGATTTGATCGTAATGCCGCGCTTTTTTGCCAATATTCGTCGCGGGAAGCTTTTGTAGGCTTTTGTCGATCACAAACCCAGCATCTGTCATCGCTTTCATGGTATTATCTTCGGGTTTGTAAATATTGAAATCGCCTAACAAAACAAGGTTCGAATAGTCATTACGTTCCTTGGAACGCTTGGCCAGAAAATCAGCAACCAACGCAATTTCGCGGGTACGTTTTTCGTTGTTTGCCTTGTCTTCGCCGTACAGAATGTGAACCGTACATAGGATCAGGTTTGTCCAACCGACGCGAAAGGCACACATATACGGAGTGCGGTATAATTGGTCGCGTGGCTCGTATTCAACGATCTTATTGCCTTCTTTGATCTCCTTGGGGGGAATGACCACCTCGCCGACCATGGAATCGAAATGGACGCTGCGGCTGTCATATATGAATGCCATGCGTTCACGATTACCAGGCTTACCCTCGGACACATCCGACACGATATAACGCCAATGATCCCGCCCCAAACGGGTCATCAGACGTTCCAGACCGCGTAAATCCTCTTTAACCTCTTGCACAGCTATAATGTCAAAACGCTCCATGATTTGCGCGATGTAATACAACGCCTCGATCGAACGCGCGCCATAATCTTTGCTGTCGAATGCACGAATATTCCATGTGGCGATCAGGGTTTTATTCGGATCCTTGGCCGGGATCGTCTCAGACAGCTTATCCTTCATTTTCAACATGCGCCGTGCCGTACGTGCGCGGTTTTTATAGATTTCAAAATGATCGAAGTTCATGGCAAGCCTCGCTGTTTTTTGAATTTTATGACATTGATCACGGTGTTTCAGTGATTTTTGACACTGTTGCCGCGCTGATTTGGCGCGAAATGCCTGTGCAAAGCGTTGGACGTTGTGACGTCTTTGGATTAAATTAACCGCAATGAATGAATGAGGCAGGTTATGAGCAATACACGCAGTATTTTCGAAGAGGTCAGCACAGAGAAGCCAAGCGGCGACGCGCCCAAGGGCGGGTTGATCGATGCTGGGCGCAACGATTGGCGCAGTGGCGTTGCATGGTGGATGAAAATCCTGTTTGCGCTGGTAGCCCTGATGGTCGTGATTGGCGGTTTAACGCGTCTAACCGACAGCGGTCTATCAATCACAGAATGGAACGTTATCAAGGGGGCATTGCCACCCATGAACGAGGCCGCGTGGTTAATTGAATTCGAAAAATACAAAACCATCCCAGAATATCAGTTGCAAAATAAAGGCATGGAATTGTCCGCGTTTAAAACGATTTACTGGTGGGAATGGGGGCATCGCCAGCTTGGTCGCCTTGTCGGGCTGGTCTGGTTCGTTGGTTTGGTGTTCTTTTTTATCACTAAAACCATCCCGCGCGGTTGGAAACTGCGGATGATTTTTGTAGGTCTTTTGGGCGGATTACAGGGTGTAGTCGGCTGGTGGATGGTTTCATCGGGTCTGACAGGGCGCATGGTAGACGTCGCATCCTATCGTTTGGCCACACATTTGGGCTTGGCGTTTATCATTTTGGCGACGCTGTTCTGGTTTATTATGAAACTAAACCGCACGGAAATGGAAATGTTCCAATCACGTCGCACACGCGATAATGGCAGTGCGCAATTGGCCAAAGTTTTGTTGGTTTTGGCCTTCGCACAAATCCTGTTGGGTGCCTTGGTTGCGGGCATTGATGCGGGGCGTGGTTACATTGATTGGCCGATGATGGGCGGTGAATTCCTTCCATCCGAGAGCTTTGATTACACGCCGATGTGGACGAACTTTTTCGAAAACCCAGCGCTTGTGCAATTCAACCACCGTATGTTGGGCTATATCGTGATGCTGGTTGGCGTGTTCGCATGGTTCAAAACCCGCACCGCCGCGCTTCGTAAGGTACAGATCGGGTTTAAGGCGGTGATGTTGATGCTCTTCATCCAAATGCTGTTGGGCATCTTTACCGTTTTGTACGCCGCACCATGGCATTTTGCGATTGTTCATCAGGTCGGCGCGATATTTGTGTTGATGTTGATCCTACAAACCCTGTTTGCCGCAACATACCCCAGTGAACAATCGGTGCGTGGATGAGGCTTGCGCTAGCCCTTACGCTATTGCTGGTGGGGTGCGGTAGTTTAGCCACGAAATATGTTCATCCAGCGTCCACGGTGACGCCTTCGGCGACTGTTAACGCTGGGCAATCACATGGATTCACACCATTCACTTACAACCGGATGGATGGCAAAACGCGCCATGCGTTTTTGGGCGCAAGAGCCAATGCAAAGGGTACGATCCTGTATCTTCATGGTAATGGCATGTTGGCAGCGACGAGTTTGCAACCATTGTCATTCCTAAATGAATTTGGGATGGATGCCGTTGTGATGGAATACACCGGCTATGGCCCCCATACAGGACGCCCATCTGATGCACAGCTACGCAAAGACGTCGCTGGAATCGTGAGAGAGTTGCGCAAACGTCACCCAGATAAACCGATTTTGATGGTCGGATCGTCTTTGGGCGGCAGTTTGGCGATTATAACGGCGATGGATAACAATATTGATGGATTGGTCACATTAGGTGCCTTTACCCGCACCGCTGATTTCGCCAGCGGCGCGGCGGCGCAGATTGTGAAATCGGCGAATGCTTTTGATGCGCTTGGGGCGGCAGGGGGCATTACTATTCCTTGGACGATTGTTCATTGCAAACAGGATCGCACCACCCCTTTTTCACATGCCCATAGGTTATATTCTGAAGGCGTGAATGTCGCGAGGAACAACGGGCTACGCAGCGTTATATCAGATTGCGAAGATCATTTGGTACCTTTCCCGTTGTGGAAACGCGCCATTCAAGGCGTAATCAATCAAAATGCGTTTTATCAATAGGACAATGCAATGAAGATGACAGCCCAAGAGATCACAGCGTTTTTGGCGGCAGAGTTCCCTCAAGTCGATGGCGAGTTCGTCGTCGAACAGGCTGATGAAGATGCCATCGTTATACGCCTTCCAGTGGTTGATCGACATTTGCGTCCAGGTGGCACAGTATCGGGGCCATCGATGTTCGCATTGGCGGATTTGGCGTTTTATGTGGCCGTGCTGGCCAATGTTGGCCCCAAAGCATTGGCGGTGACGACGAATTGCAACATTGATTTCATGCGAAAACCCGCTGCAGGACGGGATTTGTTGGGAAATGCGACAGTATTGAAACTGGGGCGCAATCTGATTGTTGGCGATGTGATGATATTCTCCGAAGGGATGGATAAACCCGTCGCGCGGGCCAGTCTGACATATTCTGTTCTTAAATAACGCATATTTTGATGGGGTATTATTATACCTATATTTTAAAACATTGTTTTTAAACAATTATATCACAACAATCGCTGTTGACCTGCGACCAGAATGGTCTAAAACACCCAAATCGAATTCGGGTGCA
Source organism: uncultured Amylibacter sp. (assembly GCA_943846615.1). Taxonomy (GTDB): domain Bacteria; phylum Pseudomonadota; class Alphaproteobacteria; order Rhodobacterales; family Rhodobacteraceae; genus Amylibacter. The sequence continues at coordinate 77,543 of OX044354.1, forward strand.
TGGTGTACCCATAAACAAATGGATATATCCCATGAAAACTTTCTCAGCGACACCTGCTGATATTGATAAAAAATGGCTGATCATCGACGCTGAAGGCGTTGTTTTGGGTCGTTTGGCATCAATTATTGCAATGCGTTTGCGCGGCAAGCACAAACCAACATTCACACCGTCCATGGATATGGGCGACAACGTTATCGTTATCAATGCTGACAAAGTTCAGCTAACTGGTAAAAAACGTTCAGACAAAATTCACTACTGGCACACTGGCCACCCAGGTGGCATCAAGCAACGTACTGCTGGTCAAATCCTAGAGGGTAAATTCCCAGAGCGTTTGTTGGAAAAAGCTGTGCAACGTATGTTGCCAGGTGGCCCATTGTCACGCGAGCAAATGCGTAACTTGCGTATTTACGCAGGCGCAGAGCACCCACATGAGGCGCAAAATCCAACTGTTGTGGATGTTAAAGCGATGAACCCTAAGAACACGCGGAGCCAGTCATGAGCGAAGAAATCAAATCATTGGACGCATTGAAAGATGCTGTTGTTGGCGAAACTGCTGCAGAGCAAGTTCAAGCGGCAATCACACGTGAGCCAGTTCGTGACGAATTGGGCCGTTCATATGCAACAGGCAAACGTAAAGATGCGGTTGCACGTGTTTGGATCAAGCCAGGTTCTGGTAAAGTGATCGTAAACGGCAAAGAAATGAACACATACTTTGCACGTCCTGTTTTGCAAATGATCTTGGCACAGCCATTTTCAGTTGCTGGCGTGACGGGCGAATTTGACGTGATGGCAACAGTAAAGGGCGGCGGATTGTCTGGCCAAGCTGGTGCGGTTAAGCACGGCATTTCAAAAGCATTGCAATTGTACGAACCATCCTTGCGCCCAGCGCTTAAGGCTGCTGGCTTCTTGACACGTGATGCGCGTGTTGTTGAGCGTAAGAAATACGGTAAAGCGAAAGCGCGTAAGAGCTTCCAGTTCTCAAAACGCTAAGTTTTATACAGTTATCGAAAAAGGCTCGCTTTGGCGGGCCTTTTTTTTGTCGCAAATTCTGGCCATTCGGATATGAAGTGCGAAACAAGGTTTGGTTTAAAAATGAAATCCTCATCGGTTGCACGTGATATTAGTTATGCCAATTCCGCAAAAACGCGGGCAGGGCGGGTATTGGTGCGATCATGTGAAAACATGACTGGACGTATGCGATTATTAAAACGTGTTTCTGGCTATGAAACTGAAATCGCACAAGGCGCCGATTTTTGGCAAGTGATGTTTGATCGTTATCGCGTGGAATTGGATTTCCTTTCTGGTGACCTAACCAATATACCCGAAACGGGCCCTGTTGTGGTGATCGCAAATCATCCCTTTGGTATCTTGGATGGTTTGGTTTTGGGTTATGCCTTGTCCAAGGTGCGGCCAGATTTTAAAATCGTTGCCATGAACGTGTTTCGTAAGGCTAAGGATTTGAATGATGTGATCTTGCCTGTGAACTTCGACGAAACCCGTGATGCAATGAAACAGAATATGAAGACCCGCAATGATGCGATTACATATCTAAAGCAGGGTGGTTGTGTTGGTATTTTCCCGGGTGGAACCGTTTCCACGGCCGCAAAACCGATGGGGCAACCAATGGATCCACGGTGGCGGAACTTTACCGCTAAGATGGTTCAAAAATCAGGGGCAGAGGTTGTGCCAATCTATTTTTCAGGGGCTAACAGCCGTTTATTTCAACTGGCCAGCCACACACATTACACGTTACGCATGAGCCTGTTGATACGTGAGTTCAAGAAGAAGCTTAAAAAGCCAGTGAAAATGGCAGTGGGTCAACCAATTCAACCCGAACAATTGTTGGATTTCCATGGTCGACCAAATGAAATGATGGATTTTTTACGCCAACAAACATACGAATTGGCGCTAAACCCGTTACCATCAATGGATTATGGCTACGAGTTCGAAGAGCAATATCGTAATTAAAGCTTAGTCACGAATTTTTCGGAATCCTGCCAGTTCTGCGCACGCCAGACGTTGAAACTCACAACTTTGTTGTAACCAGTAGAGCAGAATAAAACCATATTCAGATGTGGGTATTCAATTGAAATCATATCCAATACGCCCTTCCACCATTGAGGCTTGCGCACCGTGATATGAGCATTTTCGCCGTTGGGCAAACGCGCTGCCGCATCATAACAAGCAACGTTAATGATCACCATTTGTTTGGCATATGAGCAAATGTCGCGCAAAACGGCAGGAACATCCGAAACGAAGATGTGTTCCATTACATCGAAATTGGTAACACAGTCCACTTTCTGGCGCTCATCCATGTCACGCGCAGGCTCGTAATAATAAACGTTTTCTAGGTCGAAATATTCCTTGGCCGATCGGCCCGTTTTGGGATCAAAATCGGGTGCCTCCCAGTTTGATCCACCACAACCGTAATCTAAAACCGATTTGATATATGGTGTTTTGATATAGGTTGCGACATGATCGCGGAATTTTTTAAGCTCAAAGTCGTTATAAGCGCTCTCAACTTTTTTACCGTCGCCACGTTCATAACCTTGGTCTGCCATTTGTTCGTAGAGTTCGATCAACTTAAGACCTTTGGGTGAAAATTCAGGCGTGGCCATGTCAGTATCCTTTGGGATTTATCCGTTAACTTGCTCAGAACGTAAGTGTTGAACTCAACGCATGCAAGTCTAAGGATGTTAATTTTGCAGCGTTTAACTTTTTATTAAATATGAAGAATTTAGGGTTCATTAACCAATTATCCAGGCCTCAATGAACTATCGTCCAGAAATCGATGGCTTACGTGCCATCGCCGTAATTCCCGTCCTTTTGTACCACGCTGGTTTTTCGTGGTTTTCAGGGGGCTATGTCGGCGTCGATGTATTTTTCGTAATCAGCGGGTATTTGATCACAACAATCCTGATCGGCGAAATTCAGGCAAGAAATTTCAGCATCTGGCGGTTCTATGAACGCCGTGCGCGGCGGATTTTACCGGCGCTCTGTTTCGTCATGCTGGCCTGTATCCCCTTTGCTTGGAAATGGATGCTACCCGACCAATTCAAAGATTTCGGACAGAGCATGTTGGCCGTCGTCTTCTTTGCATCAAACATTCTCTTCTGGCACGAGAGTGGTTATTTCGAGGCCAGCGCCGAAGAGAAACCATTGCTACACACATGGAGCTTGGCAGTCGAAGAGCAATATTACCTATTATTCCCGTTGTTTTTACTGTTCGCTTTTCGTTATGGAAAACAACGCGTTTTCTGGATGATCTGTATCGTTGCCTTCATTAGTTTTGTCATTTCCGAATGGGGCTGGCGCAATCGACCCAATGCGAATTTTTATCTTTTGCCTTCGCGGATTTGGGAATTGCTGGCGGGATCAATGGCGGCATTCATCATCACCAGCGGTGGCGTTCGCGCCAATGGGCTCTATGCAATAGGCGGTGGTTTGGCGATCCTTTATGGGGTCTTTATGTTCGATCACCAAACGCCATTCCCCAGCGTCTATACACTGTTTCCTGTTTTTGGTTCAGTTATTATCATTCTTTACGCCCAAGGCGGTACTAGGGTCGCAAGAATGCTCAGCACCCCTATGATGACTGGGATAGGCCTGATCAGCTACAGCATCTATCTATGGCACCAACCCTTGTTTACCTTTGCGCGTATCCGCGCGATAAACGAACCGTCGTTGGGTGTGATGTTGGTGTTATGCGCGGCTTCAATCATTCTGGCGTATTTTACATGGGCTTTTGTCGAACAACCCTTTCGCCGCAAATCGGGCTGGTTTACGCCACGCTATCGCATATTTGGGCTCAGCGCCGTTGTTTTGACGGTATTTGGAATGTTTGGCGCTTGGGCGCATATCCAAAATGGCGCTGAATTTCGTTTACCACAGGATGTGCAGGGCCTGATGTCCATGCGAAATGGCGACAGTTCGAATTGCCATAACGCATTGAACCATCGTCAAATTCGAGATGGCGAAACTTGTGTTATTGGTCGTGCAGGCGTAACGCCAACTATTGCCGTGCTGGGGGATTCCCATGCGGCACGAATTTCGGATGCGTTTTCGGACGCATTAAACGCGAACGGGCAGGCAGCGGTGCTATATAACGGCAGTTGGTGCGTGCCATTGATGCACTTCGCCACCAACACCGCCAAGAAAAATGGATGTGTTGAAAATGTGAATGCCGCAATAGAATTCATTGCGCAGCAAACGCATATCAAGACCGTCGTTCTATTCGCCGAATGGTCGAACTACACATCGGGTACGCGCCACGGAATGCAGGGCGCAGACAGCTATGTTTTCGATGCGGGCGGTGCATTTGCCTTTCAGGGAATCTCACCGTCTGGCAATGTCGTGCAGTTTGAGAAGGCAATTAACCATACATTCGAACGCCTGTCTTCGGCAGGAAAACATGTTGTTGTCGTTATGCCCACGCCCGAATTTGAATTTCATGTGCCAATATCGTTGGCGAAATTGAAGTTGTTTGATGAGCGTATCGCAAAGCTAACGCCTGTAACCAAGGCAACCTATCAGGCACGTAACCGCGATGCCGTTTCGATTTTAAAACGGCACAGTGACGAATATCAGTTCGATGTTTTCGATCCATTTCCCGTTTTTTGCAAACACGATCATTGCGCTTTTACAAACGACATGGGGCAGGCCTTATACGAGGACGATAACCACCTAAACTACCTTGGCGCACAAATGCTGGTACAGCCGATTTTCCAAAAACTCACTGCATCACACTGATTTGCGCAATTGCGTGTAAATTTGTCGCTTTGCGCTGATTGCCGTTTTGTTTCCTGCGCGGACGCTCTAAACAACACAAAAAGGAAATCGTATGCCCGTAGGTGTTTTTGATAGCGGATTAGGTGGCTTAACTGTCCAACAGGCAATTGCGGCGCGGTTGCCAGATCAAAGTGTTGTCTATCTGGGCGACAATAAACATGCACCATACGGTGTGCGCGATCACGAACAAATTTATGAACTGACCAAAGCGGCTGTCGAGCGCCTGTGGCAAGAGGGCTGTGATCTGGTCATCATCGCCTGCAACACGGCATCCGCCGTTGCGGTAAAGCGCATGCAGGAAACGTGGCTACCCGAAAACAAACGTGTCTTGGGCGTTTTCGTTCCGCTGATAGAGGCCGTGACCGAACGCCAATGGGGCGACAATTCCGCCCCACGCGAAGTGGACGTGAAACAGGTCGCATTGTTTGCCACACCAGCCACCGTTGCAACGCGTGCATTCCAACGCGAACTGGCATTTCGCGCCATCGGCGTCGATGTCGAAGCCCAGCCATGTGGCGGTCTGGTCGATGCGATGGAGGCAAACGATCTGGAACTGGCCGAAGCATTGGTGCAATCCCACGTATCCGCATTGCTACGTCGGATGCCAACGCCACAAGCGGCGGTTTTGGGATGTACGCATTACCCGATTTTGAAAGATTGCTTTCAAAACGCGCTTGGCCCGAACGTTGAGGTTTATTCGCAGGGAACAATCGTTGCCAAAAGCTTGGTTGATTACCTGATACGTCATCCAGAGTTTGCGGAAAATGGCGGTTCGCGTTTTTTGACAACAGGTGACGCGGCCAAGGTCTCAACAGCCGCCACACGGTTTTTAGGCAAGCAGATGGAATTTCAATCGGCCTAGAATAGGCATCCATTGATCTCAAATTAAAAATCGCTTAACACACACGTGCATTGAGCAAGGGAACACCAAAATGGCTGTTGGTTTAAAAAAACGAAGACGTGTGCAACTGATTGTTATTGCTTTCGTTTTCATAATTATTGCAACCGCACTGATTGGTTTTGCATTCAAAGACGGCATCGAATTTTTCCGCTCGCCAACGCAGGTGTTAGACGAGAAAATCGAGCCAACTGAGGTGTTTCGCATCGGCGGTTTGGTGAAAGAGGAAACATTACAACGCAATGGCGACAACGTTAGTTTCGTCGTCACGGATACGGCTAATGATGTGCCTGTCACCTTTACGGGCATCCTGCCTGATCTCTTTTCCGAGGGCACCGGCATGATAGCCACAGGGCGTTTGGTTTCAGGGCGCTTCGAGGCCACGGAAATATTGGCCAAACACGATGAAAACTACCTCCCCAAAGAGGTTGCAGATGCTTTGAAAGAGCAGGGTGTTTTTCAACAATAGCCTCAGCGTACGCAGACATTATCATTTCTTAGCATAATTGCGGTTGATTTTATCCATATCGAAAGGTGGATGAAATGCAGTCTGTACATGAAATTGCACGTGAAATTGTGGCGCGCGAGGGTGGTTATGTAAATGACCCCGATGATCCGGGTGGGGCCACGAATTTCGGTGTTACCATTCATACGATGCGGCGTTTGGGACTGGATATTAATCAAGACGGTAAAATCACATCCCAAGATGTGAAAAAGCTTACGTCGGATCAAGCGGTCAAAATCTTCGTCGATCACTACTTCATCAAACCAAAAATTAAGGAACTCCCCGCCGTATTACAGGCCAGTGTTTTCGATATGTATGTCAACGCGGGCGGCAATGCGGTGAAAATCCTGCAACGTCTGTTGATCGATTTGGGCCAAGATGTTGCCGTCGATGGTGCACTCGGCCCGCAAAGCATCCGTGCATCGCATATCGCCTTTGAAATCGCACCACGTTTTCTGGCAGATGCCTATGGAATCGCGCGGCGTAATTATTACTATCAACTGGCGGATCGCCGTCACGCCAGCCGCAAATACGCCAAACGTCGTGACGGCGGTAAAGGTGGTTGGATCAAACGCGCAGAAGAGTTCATTTCGAAAAAATATCATTTTACGCAGTCAGAGCATAATAAAAGGGTGGAATCATGGGGTTGATCAGCGAGCTATTAGGTCTTGGAAAATCCGTTGGCCAAGTTGCCGAAGTTTTTGTGCCAAATAAAACCAAGGCACAAACACAGGCACATTTGCGTGCATTGGGCGCACAGTCACAATTCGCCGCTGAATTTCAAATTCAACGAAATGGTTACTTTGATCGCTTTGTCGATGCGTTAAACCGATTGCCGCGCCCTGTGATGGCCTTGGGTACTGTTGGTTTGTTCAGTTATGCAATGATTGATCCAGCTGGATTCGCAACGCGTATGCAGGGACTGGATTACGTCCCCGACCCATTGTGGTGGCTGCTGGGCGCGATTGTCTCGTTTTATTTTGGCGCACGTGAAATGCACCATTTTCGTCAAAAAAAGGTAATGCCAGATGTGACGCCCGCCCAAATTCAAATGGGTTTGCTAAATGAACAAACGCTATTGGACGGAAATGCAGCACTAGAAGATTGGCGTCGCACACAATAAGGGGCGACGAAACGTCCTCGCCAAACGTTTCGCATTGAGTGATTGCCCAATTCGCCTATAGTCGCCTTGAATATTCAGGAGAGCGATATGTTCGCAGAATTGGGCCATTTGGCCGTTGTTATTGCATTCGCGATTGCGATCTTACAATCCATCGTGCCGATGATCGGTGCATCGCGTGGCTACGCGGGCTGGATGGATTCCGCCACCCCAGCGGCTATCGCGCAATTTCTGGCAATCTTGTTTGCCTTCGCAATGCTGACAATTTCCTTCGTAACCTCTGACTTCTCGGTCAAACTGGTCGCCAGCAACTCTCATTCCCTAAAACCGATGCTGTACAAAGTATCGGGCGTTTGGGGGAACCACGAGGGCTCGATGTTGTTGTGGATTCTCATCCTTGCGTTTTACGGTGCATTGGTCGCGTTTTTCGGGGCCAAACTACCCATCGTATTGCGTGCGCGCGTTTTATCAATTCAGGCGATGATTGGCGTAGCGTTTCTGGCTTTCCTTCTCTTCACATCCAACCCTTTTGAGCGCTTAGAATTCCCTCCAATCGACGGCAACGACCTAAACCCACTCCTCCAAGACCCAGGTTTGGCCTTCCATCCACCGTTCCTGTACCTTGGATACGTTGGCCTCTCGATGACGTTCAGCTTCGCGGTTGCCGCCTTGATCCAAGGATCAGTCGATGCCGCATGGGCACGCTGGGTGCGCCCATGGGCATTGCTGGCGTGGATTACCCTAACAATCGGAATCGCTCTTGGCTCTTGGTGGGCTTACTACGAACTCGGCTGGGGTGGCTGGTGGTTCTGGGACCCCGTTGAAAACGCTTCCTTTATGCCGTGGCTGATTTCCGTGGCCTTACTCCATTCTGCAATCGTGGTCGAGAAACGCGAAACACTAAAAAGCTGGACGGTTTTGTTGGCAATCCTCGGATTTTCCTTCTCGCTGATAGGTACATTTATCGTACGCTCTGGCGTCATTACATCCGTGCACGCATTTGCCAACGATCCCGAACGCGGAGTTTTCATTCTGGCAATTCTAACCGTCGCAATCGGTGGCGCACTCACGCTGTATGCTGTGCGATCAAACGCGTTGCGTTCAAATTCTGCCTTCAGCGTCGTCAGCCGCGAAAGTGGATTGGTGTTAAACAACCTGCTGCTGGTTGTGGCAACAATGGTGGTATTCATTGGCACCATTTGGCCTTTAGTGGCCGAACTGGTCATGGGGCGTAAATTATCCGTCGGCGCGCCATTTTTCGATCTGGCCTTCACGCCATTTATGATCGTCTTGGCAATCGCATTGCCCATGGGCGCAATCTTGCCATGGAAACGCGCCAAGTTTAGAAAATCAACCAAACCACTGATGGGCACATTGGTTCTCAGCCTCGCAATTGGTCTGTTGATCTGGAGCCTGCAAACAGGTGGTCGCATGATGGCACCCATCGGCCTCGCATTAGCGGCATGGGTGATCTTGGGCGCATTGGTCGATTTGGGAACACGCACGCGTATACGTCAGGTGGGCATATCCGCTGGCCTACGTCGCCTGCGCAATCTACCACGTGCAGACATGGGTAAGACTGTTGCCCATATTGGTATGGGCCTAACGATCTTCGGCATCGCCGCAATCACAGCCTGGGAGGCCGAAGACATCCGTGTTGCCAATATCGGTGAACGCTTTGACGTCAGCGGCTACACCTTCCAATTTGATGGTGTTGAAAAACAAAACGGCAAAAACTACACCGCCGATGTTGGTGCGATCTCGGCATTCGTCGATGATAAATTCATTGCCGTCCTAAAACCCGAAAAACGTTTTTACCCCGTGCAACGCATGCCAACAACCGAGGCAGGCATCCATTCACGCCTCCACCGTGATCTCTACGTCGCCCTTGGTGATCAACAGGGTGACGGCTGGACGGTGCGTACATATGTGAAACCCTTCGCGGTTTGGATTTGGATTGGATCGATGGTGATGGCCTTGGGTGGTATCCTTAGCATGACCGATCGCCGACTGCGCATCGCCACTTCACAACGAAAGGCAACTTAAAATGCTACGCATGATCCTATGCCTATTGTTTCTTGGGGGCGCGGCTTTCGCCGTTGAACCAGACGAAGTATTAAGCGACCCAGTCCTCGAAGAACGCGCACGCGAGGTGTCCAAGGATTTACGGTGCTTGGTTTGCCGGAATGAAAACATAGACAGTTCGAACGCAGGCATCGCGAAAGACCTGCGTATTTTGGTACGCGAACGCCTAACCGCAGGTGACAGCAACGACCAAGTGATTGATTTCGTTGTTGATCGCTACGGCGAATTTGTTTTGTTGAAACCGCGTGTCTCATTTCAAAATATCTTGCTGTGGGCGGCGGGGCCATTCTTGTTGCTCATCGGCGGGATTATCGGTTGGCGCTTCTCCAACAATAAAAAACGAACAGAGCCAGAGGATCTCAGCCCGGACGAAGCAGCGCGTCTGAAAGACATACTGGATCAATGACGTAAGGTTTTCATGGCCTTCGCCATTTCAACGCGTAAGATTATCAAATGACCTATGAAACGATAAAATATGATGTGGTGGCCAATGTCGCCACATTAACCCTTAACCGTCCCGATATGATCAACGGTTTGAATGCCACAATGCGGCACGAAATCTTGGACGCGGTGCAAACAGCCCCCAACGATGCCCGTGTTCTGGTTATCACTGGTGCAGGCAAAGGTTTTTGTTCAGGACAAGACCTCACAGATGTCGCATCCTTGGATGATCTCGACCTAGAGGCTGTCTTGCGCGACGAATATGTGCCCATGCTCAACGCGGTCTATAATTGCCCAATTCCCACAATCGCCGCCGTCAACGGGCCAGCGGCGGGGGCAGGGGCAAACCTTGCACTTGCACCCGATATCGTCATCGCCAAAGACAGCGCATTTTTCCAACAAGGTTTCGCAAACATCGGCTTGATCCCAGACGCGGGCGGCACTTATTGGTTGCCACGTCAGGTCGGCTTTGCCCGTGCTATGGGCGCCGCATTATTCGCCGAACGGATTTCGGGGCGACAGGCGGCGGACATGGGGATGATTTTTGAATCCGTACCAGACGACGCATTCGAAAGTCACATCGCCAAACGCGCCGCACATCTGGCACAGGGGCCCACAGGAACGTACAAATTGATCAAACAAGCAATCCGCAAGAGTTTTGAAAACACGCTGGATGAACAGCTGAACTTGGAAGGCGAATTGCAAAACATTGCAGGCGCTTCCCCAGATTTCAGCGAAGGTGTTTCCGCCTTCCTGCAAAAAAGAAAGCCAGCCTTCAAAGGCTAGCTTCATCCAATATCTCGGCCATTAAAAAAGCCGCTCCAAATCGGAGCGGCTTAATAATTTTAGCGTTTTTTCACATCAACGTAATCGCGATGTTTCGCACCAGTGTACAACTGGCGCGGACGACCGATTTTCAGTTTTGGATCGCCAATCATTTCTTTCCACTGTGCAATCCAACCAACTGTGCGTGACATCGCAAAGATCGGTGTGAACATAGACGTCGGGAAGCCCATCGCATCCAAAATAATACCAGAATAGAAATCAACGTTCGGGTACAACTTCTTCTCTACGAAGTATGGATCCTCAAGCGCGATACGTTCCAGCTCTTTAGCAACTTTCAATGTTTCGTTGTCTTCAATGCCCAACAATTCCAAAACTTCGTCAGCGCTCTCTTTCATAACAGTCGCGCGCGGGTCAAAGTTTTTGTAAACGCGGTGACCAAAGCCCATCAAACGGAATGGGTCTGATTTGTCTTTAGCGCGTGCTACGAATTCTGGAATGCGGTCTACTGTACCGATTTCACGCAACATGTTCAAACATGCCTCATTGGCGCCACCGTGTGCAGGGCCCCACAAACATGCGATGCCAGCGGCGATACATGCGAACGGGTTCGCGCCAGATGAACCAGCCAAACGAACTGTCGATGTTGATGCGTTTTGCTCGTGATCAGCGTGCAATGTGAAAATACGATCCATGGCTTTTGCCAAAATCGGATCAACAACATATTCCTCGGAAGGAACAGCAAAACACATGCGCAAGAAGTTTGAAGCGTAATCCAAGTTGTTGTCTGGGTAAACAAACGGCTGACCAGATGAATATTTGAATGCATATGCAGCAATCGTCGGGATCTTCGCGATCATGCGGATCGATGCGATTTCACGTTGTGTTGCATCAGAAACATCTGTGCTGTCGTGGTAAAACGCGGACAACGCACCAACAACACCACACATAATGGCCATCGGGTGTGCATCGCGGCGGAAACCACGGAACAGGTGGTTCATTTGATCGTGCAACATAGTGTGGTTCGTTACGCGTGACTCAAATTCTACCAATTCAGCTTCGGATGGCAACTCACCGTACAACAACAGGTAACAAACCTCTAGGTAGTGAGATTGCTCAGCCAATTGATCAATCGGGTAACCACGGTACAACAATTCACCTTTGCCACCGGCGATGAATGTGATCGTGCTTTCACAAGACGCTGTTGATGTGAAGCCAGGGTCGTATGTGAATACGTCTGCTTGTGCGTATAATTTGGTGATGTCCAATACATCAGGCCCAAGTGATGGAGAGTGAATTGGCAATTCCAATTCTTTACCGTCGATTGAGAGTTTAGCTGTTCTATTTTCTGACATATTTTTCCCTTACTTTACATCGCGCACGACAAGTCGTGCAAATTTCTGCCCCATGTTAGTTTGGATATGTAACAGTTTGAAATCAGATCACTGATTTTCAGTCACATCCTTGATACGTGCCAATGTTTCGTCACGTCCCAAAACGCCCATCATACCAAATGCGGATGGCGCGTTGGCGCGACCCGATAGGGCTGCTTTCAATGGCATTCCGATTTTACCAAGACCTATATCTTGGCTGGCAGCAAAGTCACGCATGGAGGCTTCTAACTCGGCTGCGCCCCACCTAGCATCTGCAAGCAGCGGGGTCAATTGCTTTAGTATACCAATGGATACCGAATTGATATTTTGTGCGGATCTTTCATCTAAATCAATAGGTCGCGTGGTCAAAACAAAGTGAGCTTTGTCGATCACATCGCCAAGGCGCTTTGATTTTTCCCGTAAAATGGGCAGGGCGCTAATCAACGCGTTCTTTGCTGCATCATCTAAATCAATGCCAACCTCTGCGGCATAGTCAAACAAATCTTGCGCCAAAGACGCATCAACTGATGTCTTAATATGGTGTGCCGAAACATTATCCAGCTTTTTGAAATCCAAACGCGACGGCGATTTGCCCAGCCCGTTGAAATCAAACCACGAAATCGCCTGTTCGGTTGTAAACAACTCGTCATTTCCATGGCTCCACCCTAGACGGGTCAGATAATTACGCATTGCTTCGGGCGTGTAGCCCATTGCTGCATACTCATGCACGCCAGTTGCATTTGTGCGCTTTGATAACTTCTTGCCATCATCACCGTGGATCAATGGAATATGTGCAAACGTCGGAATATCCCACCCCATTGCAGTGTAAATCAGCGATTGGCGACCGGCATTGATTAAATGGTCATCACCACGAATAATATGCGTCACCCCCATGTCGTGGTCGTCCACAACAACGGCCAACATATAGGTCGGGTTGCCATCGGATCGCAGCATGATCAAATCGTCAAAGGTGCTCGCGGCCCAGCTAACCTTCTTTTGCACCTTGTCTTTGATCGCAACACCACCTTCGCGGGGCGATTTTAGGCGCACAACATACGGCGCATCAGGATGTATTGAAACATCCGCATCACGCCACGGACTTTGAAATGGCAATGGGTTCTTATCAATGGCGGCTTGCTCGCGATACGCATCAATTTCCGCAGGTGTTGAAAAACACTTATACGCATGCCCCGATGCAACCATCTGCATTGCAACCTCGCGGTGTCGGTCGGATCGCGCGAATTGGCTATACGCCTCGCCATCATAATCCAACCCCAACCACTTCAAACCCTTTAACAACGCTTCGGTCGCTTCTGGCGTTGAACGTTCGCGATCCGTATCTTCGATGCGCAACAAAAATTTGCCATTGTTCGCCTTGGCATAAAGCCAGTTAAACAAAGCAGTGCGCGCGCCACCAATATGAAGGTAGCCAGTCGGCGAAGGTGCGAAGCGGGTTACGACAGGTGTGTCTGACATTTGAAATTAACCTAATTTAAACCATAAAAAGTGGATTGTTGTCTCTCTTAGGCAATAGAGGTTCGCGTGGCAATAGAGGCGGTTCAAATTCGGCTGGCTGAAACGCTGGCGGTACAGCGCCAACAAGGCCTGCTGTGGGTGCCTGTGTGGCTGGGTTTTGGCATCTGGTCCTATTTTGAGCTGGCGAATGAGCCCAGCGTGAATACCTTTCGCATCTGCGCAATACTGTGCGTAGTATTTTTCGCCGTCGGCTTGATCAAGAAATTCACATTTTCAATCGTACCAATGGTTACGGCGCTGATATTATTGGGATTTGTTCTATCCATCATCCGCGCCGAATCTGTCGCTGGCCCCGTTCTCGGATGGCGATACTATGGCCCAGTCACGGGCACCGTCGTGGCCATTGACCGATCAAGTTCCGACAAACCACGCATCACATTAAAAAACCCAACCATGGGCAAGATAAGCGCGCAACGCACCCCCACATATATTCGGGTATCCCTACATTCCGATCAAACCATATTGCCCAAACCAGGCGCGCAATTCGCCATCGTCGGCAGCTTCTCGCCCCCCAATGGCCCGTCAGAGCCCAACGGATATAACTTTCAACGCCGCGCATGGTTTCAAACGTTGGGGGCTGTAGGTTACAGCCGAAAACACTACACAGTATTGTCCGAACCCACATCGTATAGCTGGCGCCTCTGGGTGTTTCGGATCCGTCTGGCCATATCATCAGAATTACGAAAACACATGCCAATCAAAGAGGGCGGTTTCGCCGCCGCAATCATCGTCGGCGACAGATCATTCGTAAACCAAACATCACTGGTTCATCTGCGTCGCGCAAACTTGGCCCATCTGCTGGCCATCTCCGGTTTACATATGGGGCTAATGACGGGGGTGGTCTTCGCGCTGATCCGCGTTGGATTGGCCTTCTTCCCACGGCTGTCCCTTCGTCTGCCAGTTAAAAAAATCGCCGCTGTTTGCGCGATCTTCGTCGGTTCATCCTATTTGGTTCTCTCGGGCGCCAGCGTCGCAACACAACGCGCCTTTGTGATGGTGGCCATGATGCTGGGCGCAATCCTGATTGATCGCCCCGCAATATCCCTTCGTGCGGTTGCCATGGCGGCAATTATCATCCTGACAATCTGGCCTGAAAACTTGCTGGAGCCGGGTTTCCAGATGTCCTTTGCGGCCACTATCGGGCTGGTCGTCGTGTTTCGCGGTCTCAAAGATGTACGTTGGTGGCAGGCGATGTATCATGGACGCTGGCGATATATACAACCCGTGATTGGTCTGCTTGGCTCATCACTTGTTGCGGGGCTCGCAACGGCACCTTTCGCGGCCTATCACTTTAACCAAGTGGCACATTACGGCCTGATCGCCAACGTCATTTCGCTTCCGTTGATGAGTTTGGTCGTCATGCCCTGTGCCGTGATGGCGGCGGTTTTATGGCCGCTCGGCCTTCATGGAATTGCCCTGTGGAGCATGGGGCAGGGTATCGCCGCAATCCTTGCCGTAGCCGCATGGGTGTCTGGCCTTGGTGGCGCGGTCAGTTTGATACCCCAAGCACCTCCATACTCACTGATGATATTCGTTTTGGGCGCAATGCTGATTATCCTGCTACGTGATCGGTTGCGCTGGGTCGCAGCGCCGTTAATCGTAACCTCCCTTATCCAATGGGGGCAGGGAACCCGCCCCGATGTCTTGGTTACGGGCAACGGGCGACTGGTGGGCGTATTGGACGACGGCAAACGTGCATTAAACCGTAAACGCGGGAACGGGTTCGCCGCACGCACATGGCTGGAAAATGATGGTCTATTGTTCGATCAGAAAAAGAACGCGGCCCTGTTCGCAGCCCCAAACGTAGATCGCTTTATCCACGCTGTAGGCGACGATCACATCTTTTATCTCTGGGGCAAAAAACGCCTGCGATACGATGGATCATTGTCGTTTGCGGCTAGCAAAGATGGCCTTGAAATAAAAACCGCCCGTCAAGAGGGCGGCAAACGGTTATGGAATTCCTATCGCTTACGCAAGGCGCGGGGAATTTAATGTAATACCCCCAAAGGTTAATACGAAAATGCAAATATGTTAATTTTCGCGTCATTATATTTTCACGATGCTTTCTAGACGTAATCTAGACGTTTGCTAGACGTTGAAAAACGCACAAATAAGACCGCGTTAACAATGATTAACGCGGTCAAAAAATACGAAAATGGTGGGTGGTATTTCCTGACCCAAGGGTCAGGAATTCAATTGTTAATATGTGCGGATCAAACCAACCAATTTACCCTGCACCTTAACCTGATCATCACGATAAACGCGGGTCTCATATGCTGGGTTTGCGGCCTCTAACGCGATTACTGAACCACGTTTGCGCAAACGCTTCAACGTTGCCTCTTGGTCTTCAACCAGTGCCACAACAATATCACCATTATCCGCATCGTTTTGCTCATTAATCACAACAATATCGCCGTCATTAATCCCCGCTTCGATCATTGAATCACCCTTAACTTCCAGCGCGTAATGACGTCCAGAGTTTTTTAGCATTTCACCCGGCACTGATACGTTATTGGCAACCTGCTGGATCGCCTCAATTGGTGTACCCGCCGCAATACGTCCCATGACTGGTAACGTCAGGGCATTCGCGGCCTCAATCGGCAAGGCTGTTGCGGGTGGAGGTGTCAATGACCCTTCGATAATACGCGGTGTAAAACCACTGCCTTCAATACTCTCGGGCAGGCGTAGAATTTCAATCGCACGGGCACGATGCGCCAAACGACGGATGAAGCCACGTTCCTCTAGGGCGGTAATCAAACGGTGAATGCCCGATTTGGATCGCAGATCCAGTGCCTCTTTCATTTCGTCAAAGCTGGGCGGAACGCCATCTTTTTGTAGACGCTTGTGAATGAATTCCAGCAAATCCAGTTGTTTACGTGTCAGCATTTTTCGCCTCCGACCCTGTTATGTATCACTTATGTTCCACTTAGTTCTACAAGTGTTCTTGTTTTGTGTCAAATAGTATTAACAAACGGATAATTTACAGAATTTCACTCAACCCGTCATAGATCATTTTAAGACCTGCAAGGGTTAACAAAACATATGCAATTTTAGTGAAAAGGCTTTGCGACAATGATTTATGCAATTTTAGCCCCGCATAAACCCCAAACGGGATCATCGGCGCCAGCATCAATGAAACCTTAATACTTTCCCATGTGATTTGCCCGAAATACAAATACGGCCCGACCTTCATCCAGTTTATACAGGCAAATAGAAATCCAAATGTACCGATAAATTGGCTCTTTGGTAAATCCTGATTTAACAAAAACGCCCGCACAGGCGGGCCGCCCGCATGTGCCAAATGGCTGGTAAAACCAGAGATCACAGCAAAAAAGAAACCGAATTTTTTCGGCATTTTACCTGAAATTTTCGGCAGGTAATTACGAAGAAAATGCAAACCCGCAAACCACAACGCAATAACGCCAACCAACAGGCGCAACCATTCAGGGCGCACAACCCCAAACGCCAATGTCCCAAACGCGATTCCAATCATCGAACCAAGGATCAGGATTTTAAGGTATTGGCGTTGAAAATGATTGCGATAATTCCACAGGTTCGTCGTATCGATCACCACAAACAGCGGCAACAAAATTCCCGCCGCCATAATCGGTGGAACATACATCGATAAAACGGGAACACCCAACGATCCAAATCCAGCCGCCAAACCCGATTTCGACACGCCAACGAAAAACACCATGATAGAAGCCACAATGATAAATTGTGCACCGATTTCAATCACAATGGAATAATGCTCACTGATTGCCCTGCGCCTAACGCAGGCGCGTTTGGTTGGCGAACAATCAATGCATTTGCCTGCGATAATACAGATAACAATGAACTATCTTGGCGCTCAAACGCCTTAACCGTCAGGTTCCCGTTTTCCATTTCTGTGACGGCACGCATATAATGCGCACGCGGACCGTTTTTGCCCAAATCTTTTGATAAAACAGCGTTTTGAGTGCTCAGCGCTGCTTTCCCCAATCCCAACATCGCATTGATTGCAGGGACTAAAAACACTGTACCACAAACCATCGAACTCACGGGATTACCTGGTAATCCAACCATAGGAATGCCACGCAATCGCCCCGCCATCAACGGTTTACCTGGGCGCATTGCCACCTTGTAAAACGATGTATCCATGCCCATTTCACCCGCCACAGAATGCACCAGATCATAATCGCCAACAGACGCACCGCCCAGTGTGACGATCATGTCCACATCATCACACAGGCCCAAAACATATTCCAACTCTGCGCGGGTATCACGTGCGATCGGCAGGATACGACCGATACCGCCAGCGGCCTCGATCATCACCTTTAGGCCGTAATTATTGGACGATATGATTTGATCAATGTCGGGCGTGTCGCCAACGGTAACCAATTCATCACCCGTCGCAACCAAGGCAATCACAGGTTTGCGGAAAACTGGCACCACAGGAATATTCATCGCGGCCAACAGCGATATTTCAGCAGGGCCCAAATATAAGGGCGCGGTGATTTCATCACCTTTGGTGAAATCACCACCCATGGGGCGGATGTATGTCGCCGCGTCAATGTTTTCGCCAACAGTGATCGTATCACCATCGCGGGTACAATCTTCTTGGATTAAAATACGATCGGCACCTTCGGGGACGGGGGCGCCTGTGAAAATGCGAATGGCTTGGCCGCTATTCAGTTCCAGATCACAACGCGCACCGGCGGCGGATGTGCCAATCACCTGCAATTGCGCACCGCTTAGCAGATCATCTGATTGAACCGCATATCCATCCATCGCGGATGAGGCAAAAGGTGGTTGATCACGCAGTGCATGCAGCGAACGTGCCAATATACGCCCGCCAGCCTGTGATAAAGGAATGTCTTCAATGTCCGTCGGATTTACCAAATCAAACACATTTGCCAGCGCTTGTTCAACGCTGATCATTTGGCAACCAATCTCCCAGATTTCCCGCCATCCTTCAACGTAACGCGGATATCGGAAATAATCATGGTTTTATCCACGGCCTTGACCATGTCGTAAACGGTCAGCGCCGCAACATTAACGGCCGTAAGTGCCTCCATTTCAACACCAGTTTGACCCGTGGTTTTCACCGTCGCCTCAATTTCAACGGCGTTATCATTGGGAACAGGGAGCAAATCAACAGCCACCTTGGTAATAGGCAAGGGATGGCACAATGGGATCAAATCGGGCGTCTTTTTCGCCGCCATGATACCCGCCAAACGCGCAATACCCAAAACATCACCTTTTTTCGCCGAACCATCCATAATTTGGCGCAGGGTGTCGGGTTGCATAATTACGCGGCCTTTGGCTGTGGCAATGCGCGATGTAATATCCTTGTCCGACACATCAACCATGTGCGCTTGACCTTGTTCGTCAAAGTGTGTGAGTTCAGACATTAGTGTGATCCTTTCACCGGATTAGCCAGCAGGGTTTTCGTCGCAGTCGCCACATCTGCCTGACGCATCAGGCTCTCGCCGATCAGGAAACTGCGCGCGCCAACATTTGCCATTTGTGCCATATCATCGGGGGTGAAAATACCACTCTCTGTCACCATGTGACGATCCGATGGTACGTGTTTGGACAATTCGCGGGTTGTATCCAGCGTGACGTCGAACGTTTTAAGATTGCGGTTGTTGATCCCAAACAATGGCGATTTGCATTCCAACGCGCGATCCAATTCTTCGCGGTTATGAACCTCTAACAACACATCCATGCCCCATTCAAATGCACATGCTTCTAATTCTTGCGCCTGTGCATCCGAAACAGAGGCCAGAATTATCAAAATACAATCCGCATTCCATGCACGCGCCTGGGCGACCTGATATGTGTCATACATAAAATCCTTGCGCAGCGCCGGCAGGTCACATGCCGCACGCGCTTCCATCAAAAATTCAGGTGCACCCTGAAACGATGGTGTGTCGGTCAAAACAGACAGGCAGGTCGCACCACCCTTTTGATAGGCCTCTGCCAATGCAGCAGGGTGAAAATCGGGACGGATCAAACCTTTGGATGGGCTGGCTTTCTTAATCTCGGCGATCAGCCCGTAACCCGTTTCACATGCGGTGTTCAACGCGTCCGCGAACCCACGCGTCGCGTCCGCTTCTTTCGCCATATCCTCAAGGTCTTTATACGGCAACGCTACTTTGGCCGCCTTAACCTCTTCTAACTTATACGTTTTTATTTTTTCAAGAATATCAGCCATTTATGTCTCGTTTGTAATCTTCGCCAGCAGGCTTAGTTTCTCTTTTGCGGCACCGCTTGCGATGCTCTCGGCGGCGATTTCGACACCATTTTTCAGATCGGATGCTTTATCCGCAATCACCAATGCAGCAGCCGAATTCAACAACACGGAATCACGATATGCCGATTTGTCGCCATCTAAAACACCCCGCAATGCGGCGGCGTTATATTCGGGATCACGCCCAACAATTTCACTGAAATCATGAACAGGCAGACCAGCATCTTCGGGATGAATTTCACGTTCCGTGATCGCTCCATCCTCCAGCGCCGCAACCCAAGATTTGCCAGAGATCGAAATCTTATCTGTGCCATCAGACCCATGCACCAACCATGCCTTTTCTGAACCAAGCTGTTGCAACACCTCCGCCATCGGGCGGATCAGCTCGCGTAAAAACGCACCCGTTAATTGACGTTTAACACCAGCGGGGCTGGTCAATGGCCCAAGAATATTGAAAATGGTACGTGTACCCAGCTCGATACGCGCCGGCATCACATGTTTCATTGCAGGATGATGCATCGGCGCCATCATAAAACAGATACCCGCTTGATCCAGCGCTCGTTGCGCAACATCGGCGGGGATCATGACATTCACACCAGAAAGTGTCAGCGCATCAGCAGATCCAGATTTCGATGACAGGCTGCGATTGCCATGTTTCGCAATCGGCACACCAGCACCAGCAGCGACAAGGGCGCAAGCGGTCGAAATATTAAAAATATTCTTGCCATCACCACCTGTACCAACGATGTCCATCGTACCAACAGGCGCATCCACAGGCACGCAATGCTTGCGCATCACCGTCGCTGCAGCGGCGTATTCATCAACGGTTTCACCGCGCGTGCGCAATGCCATCAATAAACCACCAGTTTGGGCAGCCGTTGCTTCGCCAGTCATGATGATTTTAAATGCTTCTTCGGCCTGCGCACGGGACAATGGAGCGTCAACTGCGGCAGCAATCAATGGTCTCAACGCATCACTCATGCTGGCACCTTCACACAATCAAGGAAGTTCTGAAGCATTTTATGTCCATGTTCGGATGCAATACTCTCTGGATGAAACTGGCAACCATGGATCGGCAACGTCTTATGCTGCAACCCCATAATCGTCCCATCTTCCAACTCGGCGGTGATTTCTAAACATTCGGGCAATGTTTCGCGTTCCACAATCAACGAATGATAACGCGTTGCCTCAAACGGGCTGGGCAAATCCTTGAACAAACCCTTACCAGTATGATGCATCGTGCCCATTTTGCCGTGAACAATCTCACCACAACGCACAACCTTACCGCCAAAGGCCTCGCCAATCGTTTGATGCCCTAGACATACGCCAATCAGCGGCGTTTGCGTCTCTGCGGCGGCCTGTGTCATCGCCAAACAGATACCCGCTTGTGCGGGGTCACACGGACCAGGGGACAGCATAATCGCCGATGGGTTCAACGCCATCGCCTCTTGGACATTCAACTCGTCGTTGCGTTTCACAACGACATCTGCACCCAATTCCCCAAGGTAGTGAACCAGATTGTAAGTAAAACTATCGTAGTTATCGATTAACAGTAGCATCTGATGTCCCAGTTTGATTGATTTAGGGGTGTTTATCCCTTGTTTTCACGCTATAAATGCGCAAACTAGTGGGGAATGGTCAAGTGCTGTTCGCACAATACTGTAGGGAATACGCAATATGACGGTTTTAAAGTTGGTTTTGGGGTTTGTTGTTGGGCTAATGGCATGCGCTGTATTGTTAGGTCTAATTTCAATCAGATCACCCATTTTGGCCAATTCAGAATCCATTGCCACACAAAAAGTGACTGTTGCAGAGTCTGTGATTAAACCAACTGGCGAACAAAAGGTAAACATTTCCAAATCTACGTCAGTGGAAACTTCTGAAGCAGAGACAATTACCCGAGACGCCGATAATGTGAATACGTCAACCGCAACAGAACAACCAGTAATAGATAAACCGATAGAGGCACCCGTTGCAGATAATGGGGTTGAAGATATAGCACAGGCCGAACCAAAGGCTGCTGAACCCCAAGTGCTTGATACAAAGCCAATCCAAGATGAAATAGAACCAACCAGCCCAACAGTGATCAATCAGGTTCCCGCAACCGTTCTAAAACGCGCAGGCACAACTCTGAATTTGGGCAGTGGTAGTTCACGCTTACCAAGTGTTTCCAGTGAAACAACCGAAACAACCCAAGCAGCCGTCAACGACACCCTCGACACCTCGATTTTTACCGCGAATTCCAATCCTGTGGTGGATTTAGATACACCATATTTATCAATTATATTGTTGGACGTCGGTACGGCAGGGGTTTCGCAGGCTGATTTGTTGAAACAAACACTTCCATTGTCATTTGCGGTTGATGGTTCACGCACCGATGCAGCGCGTGTTGCGGGCGATTACCGCGACGCTGGGTTTGAGGTGGTCACGATGTTAAACCCCGATCATATTGCCACGATCACCACCCCAGATGCGGCGGAATCTGCCGTGCTGGATTATGTCGCTGCTATCCCATCGGCCTTGGCCATCGTTGATGCACCAAATGCCCGACTACAAAAGAACCGCCGCCTACTGGCACCTGTGTTGGCAAGTTTGGCGGACAGTGCACCTGGTTTTCTAACCTACAAAGGCGGGCTAAGTTCGGCGGCAACTGCAACGCGGGACGCTGGTCTGCAATCAGGGATGATCACGCGGTATTTGGATGAAACATCCCAAAGCCCATCAATCGTAAAACGCGCTATTGATCGCACAACAATCGACGCCGCTAAGGATGGCGCGGCGATACTGATGGCGGTGGCAACACCCGCCGTTCTGCAAGGCATTGCGCAATGGGCGGATTCAAATGCCGCATCTAAGGTTGAATTGGTATCTGTCAGTTCCGCAATGAAACGCCAAAATCCATAACAACATAGGTTGCAGCTAAATGGAGCTGTTGAGCAATAGAAACATTGCAAACTTGAAATCACTGTTGGCGCATTCGCATGCGTAACCTATTCCTCTAATACTATTATTTCCACAGGCACCTCGCTCACACTCGTGTTTTTTGCGAAGATTAAAGAGATGCTTGGCTTTGGCGTTAGGGGCGAACTGAATAGCGTGTAAGCTATCGATATTACTGAAACTGGACAAATGTAGACGTCACAATGACCTACTGATCATTACGTCTAACCAAGCAGTTTCAGGCGGATACGGCCTTCTCGGGAAAATTCATTTCGAAAGAAGCAAAGCCTCTGTCGCATTTAAACTGGTGCGAACAGATGGGATAAATGGCTTGATATCATCATGTAATCAGGTTCACTACCCACCGCCCCAGCGGGAATCAGGATCGGCGCCATATGTCTGGTACTGGGTGCTGTAAACGATCCAAACCGATGTTATCCGAATTGATGACGTTTCACATTAAGACATATTTCTCTCACTATTACTCAATATGTGCTGTAAGCAAGCTATGAATAGAACATGCCAATTGCTGATCTTGGCATACGACGATGCTATTTATCTTGAACGGATGGGATGTCTGATTGGCATATTCGACTCAATCTACGTGAAGTTCATACTCACTCCCGAAATCACACATCCTGGCACAACTTTATTTTCGGCTCCATCGATACAATTTGCGCACCTGTCAAATATTTGAACGAAATCGCGTTTTTGTGCCGCCAATTTGCCATGTATTGACGTCTCAGATTTGGCGGCAAGTATTGTCCCATCTTCAAATCTGCCACCCTTTGTTGTTCGGGGTCCGTCATGCGCGGCCATGCGCCATGAAACCCTAAAACGGCGTCTGGATATACACAAACATAGGGCAGCCCCAAATAAATCGTACATGCGGATAAACAGGTTCCTTTAATGCGATAACGCACATTTGCCTTGATCGCGATACGGAAGTGACGTTGAAACTTCGTAATGCGACCACCAGTATCATGTGTGATTGTTCGTGCCATGCCTTCGGTGGCAATCCCCATGGCCAGGACTGCAATAAATGTTGCTGTGATACATCTCATTAACGCCATGATTTGCCCTCTTGATTGCGACCTGCACAGGATCAATCACAGTGTTTTACGATTGGTTAAAATGGTCACTCTAAGTGTTTAAAACTCTCAGAAAACACAACGCATCGAAGTGAAATTTTGCCACCTTGTGTCACTAACGCTTTCGACGTACACCGATGCCATGAAAATTATTAAAACGACCCAAGAGTTGTCAGCATTTTGTGAAAAATGCGCGGCATTTGAATATGTAACAGTCGACACAGAGTTTTTGCGTGAACGCACGTATTACTCGAAATTGTGTCTGGTGCAGATGGCACATCCCGGTGATGACGCGGACAGCGCGGCAATCATTGATCCGCTTGCACCTGACTTGTCACTTGCGCCTCTTTACGAGCTGTTTGAAAATCCTGACGTCGTAAAGGTTTTCCATGCGGCCCGCCAAGATCTCGAAATTTTCTTTGTAGATCAGGGTATTATTCCAAAACCGTTTTTCGATACCCAAGTTGCTGCAATGGTTTGCGGATTTGGTGAACAGGTCGGCTATGAAAAATTGGTGCGTTCAATTTGTAACGAAGGTTTGGATAAATCATCACGATTTACGGATTGGTCGGCACGTCCATTGTCCAGCAAACAACTAAACTATGCCATTGGTGATGTTACTCACTTGCGTCAAATCTACGAATTTTTGGCCGCGAAATTGGTGAAAACCAATCGCCAATCGTGGGTAGAGGAAGAATTGGCGATTCTTATGGCACCTGAAACCTATACCGTTGATCCCAAACAAGCATGGCGTCGCGTGAAAACACGTTCCAGTTCTTGGAAAATGTTGGCAGCCGTTGCTGAATTGGCTGAATTTCGCGAAAACTATGCTCAGGAACGCAATATCCCTCGTAACCGCGTCTACAAAGATGACGCAATGATGGAATTGGCGGCGACCCGTCCGGCGGCATTTGCTGATTTGAATAAATCACGACTTCTGCTGCGCGAGGCGCGTAAAGGAGCGATTGCTGATGGTATTCTGGCGGCGATTATGCGTGCATCAAAATATAAATCCGAAGACGTCCAACGTCCCAGTGCAGCGCACGAAAAACCACAAGGCAAAGAGGGCCTATCGGAACTACTACGCGTTTTGTTAAAGGCAAAGGCAGAGCAATATGGTGTGGCTCAAAAGCTGATCGCAACCTCTGCGGATTTGGATAAAATCGCTGGCGGTTCTGATGATCTAAAGGTCTTTACAGGTTGGCGAAACGACGTCTTTGGCGCAGAGGCAATGCGCCTGCGCGAGGGCAAAGTCGCTCTATCTTCAAACGGAAAAAATGTAGTCGTTGTAGATATTTAACGCTTGATGCGAAGGTTGTTGTTCAAACCCAGAATAACAATAGTACGCGCATTTGGACGATACGCCGCCGGAATAAATGCGCCTAATGTAACGACACGCGAACGCGGTGTAGTAGGTGCGCGGCCAACGGCTGGCGCGGCGGCGCGTGCTTCATATGTGATTGTATCGCTGGTTGGATCGTCCTGCAAAACCAACTCCAGATCGTAATACCCGATCCGATCCATTTCGCCGATCACTCGCACAATCGTGCCGGAATTATTTTTCTCTGAACGTGCAGATTTTAAGACGGTCACATAGGCACGGCGATCAACGGCTACATCTGTCCGCACCTGTTCAACTTCGCCGCGTTTTGAACCAAAACTTCCCGATCCAATCGAACCTGAACTGTTGGCCGATCCGCCAGAGCCCGCAGACCCAATCGATCCACCACCCAAAGAGCCAGAGCCGCCACCACAGGCGGTTAACATCGCAATACAGCCAGTGGCTAAAAGAAGTTGTTTCATAAATCCTCACATTCCTCCTTATGAGTAGCCAATCACCCGCACAAAAGAAAGAGGATATCGCAGAATTTTCTGGACGAAAGCGCGATAAAAACCTAAGCGATTGGTGTCGACCAAGGAAAGTTATACAATGTCCGATACATTTACCGAAATCGCTGAAACCTTTGAATTCCTGGATGATTGGGAAGAGAAGTACCGTTATGTCATCGAATTGGGCCGCGATTACGATGCATTGGACGAAGCATTGCGCACAGACGCGATCAAGGTGGACGGCTGTGCTTCACAGGTCTGGATGTTGCCAAAAATGGACAACGGCGTATTTTCGTTTCAGGGTGCTTCTGACGCCATTATCGTCAGCGGACTTGTCGCCATCCTTGCGGCGCTCTTCAACGGAAAAACTGCAGAGCAAGCTAGCGAAATCAACGCATTAGCGGAATTTGAAACATTGGGGCTTGGCCAAAACCTATCGGCGCAACGTTCCAACGGCCTACGTTCCATGATCCAAAAAATCGAAGCATTTTTGGAACGCTCATAATCATTATGCAAAATTGGATGGGCACGGTGATTGTCGTGCGACCAATCAACGGGTATTTACATCCCGAAGGAGAACCACAAATGACTGATAAACTAACAGCAATGATCGCCGAAAAAGGATACCTTTTGGCTGATGGCGCTACAGGTACAAACCTGTTCAACCTTGGTTTACAGGCAGGCGATCCTCCTGAATTCTGGAACACGGACGAGCCTGACAAAATCCGCGCTCTCTACCAAGGTTCCGTTTCCGCGGGCAGTGATATTTTCCTTACAAACAGCTTTGGCGGCAACGCATCGCGCCTAAAACTTCACAACGCCCAAGCCCGCGCATATGAATTATCCAAAGTCGCCGCCGAATTGGGCCGCGAAGTGGCAGACAAAGAGGCGCGTCAGGTTCTGGTTGCCGGTTCTATCGGCCCAACTGGTGAAATCATGGGCGCCGCAGGCACACTCAGCCACGATTCAGCCGTCGAAATGTTCCAAGAAACCGCCCAAGGTTTGATGGATGGTGGCGCAGACGTCCTCTGGGTCGAAACAATCTCCGCACCAGAGGAATACGCCGCCGCTGCCGAAGCCATCGCAAACATCAACGCCCCATGGGTCGGCACGATGAGCTTTGACACCGCAGGGCGCACCATGATGGGCATGACTTCCGAAGGCATGGCCGAGATGGTCGCAGGCATGGAAAACGGCCCCGTCGCATTTGGCGCAAACTGTGGGGTAGGGGCGTCCGACCTGTTACGCACAATCCATGGATTCGCAGATAAGGCCGATCGCCCGATTGTCGCCAAAGGCAACGCTGGTATCCCAAAATACGTCGAAGGCCACATCCATTATGATGGCACACCAGAGGTCATGGCCCAATACGCCCTTCTGGCCCGCGCTGTTGGCGCATCTGTTATCGGTGGCTGTTGTGGCACAATGCCAAACCACCTACGCGCCATGCGCGAGGCGTTGGATACTAACCCAAAGGGCGACAAACCAACATTGGATGAAATCACCGCTGCAATGGGCGATTTCTCGTCCGCTTCAGACGGAACAGGTGATGGTCCGAAACCAGAACGCAAACGTCGCGGTCGTCGCGGATAAATCGAGGCAATTCAACAGGCCTAGTCGGTACAGGCACGGCTTCTGTCGCAAACCGTAAAGACGCAGAATACGAATTTTATAAGAGTGGGCCTACGCCCGACCTTAATTGAAAGAGTGAAACATGTCAGACGAACAAGATATCATCCTAAGCGAACTCAGCGACGAAGAGCTGACATTGCAAATGCACGACGATCTGTACGACGGCATGAAAGAGGAAATCGAAGAGAGTGTGAACATCCTATTGTCACGCGGTTGGATGCCATACGATGTCTTGACCAAAGCCTTGGTCGAAGGCATGCGTATCGTTGGTATCGATTTTCGCGACGGTATCCTATTTGTACCAGAGGTTCTGTTGGCCGCAAACGCAATGAAGGGCGGCATGGCCATCCTTAAACCTCTGTTGGCTGAAACAGGCGCACCGCGCTTGGGCAACATGGTGATTGGCACCGTTAAAGGCGACATTCACGACATTGGTAAAAACCTCGTCACAATGATGATGGAAGGTGCGGGTTTCGAGGTCAAAGATTTAGGCATTAACAACCCCGTTGAAAACTACCTGGATGAACTCGAAAACGGTGAATACGACATCCTCGGCATGTCCGCACTGCTAACAACGACAATGCCTTACATGAAGGTCGTGATCGACACGATGGTCGAAAAAGGCATGCGCGAGGATTACGTTGTTTTGGTTGGTGGCGCACCGCTGAACGAAGAGTTTGGTAAGGCAATCGGTGCCGATGCATACTGTCGCGACGCGGCTGTGGCTGTTGAAACAGCCAAGGAATACATGGCCAAGAAACACAACCAACTTGGGGCATAGTGGCAGATATTTCTGATACCACATTGACGACAGACGGATTAGACGCGCCCATTGGAAACGATGGGCGCGTTTTAATTATCGCCTGCGGTGCGTTGGCACGCGAAATTCTGGCGTTGATCGAACTCAACAAATGGAAACACATGGCGCTGACCTGTCTGCCCGCCAATTACCACCTATACCCCGATAAAATCACCGATGCGGTCGAGGCCGCCGTGATAAAACATCGCCCTCACTACGCCGAAATATTTATCGCCTACGCCGATTGCGGCACAGGCGGCCAATTGTTGGCAAAGTGCAAGGAACTGGGTGTTTCAATGATCAAAGGCCCGCATTGTTATTCGTTTTTTGAAGGCAACGATGTGTTCGCCAAAACGTCCGAGGACGAAATAACAGCCTTCTATCTCACGGATTTTCTGGTTAAACAATTCGATGCCTTCGTTTGGAAACCAATGGGCCTGGATCGCCATCCAGATCTGCGCGACATGTATTTTGGCAACTACACCAAATTGGTTTATCAGGCCCAAATCAACGATCCAGCACTGGATGCCAAGGCAGAATTGATCGCGCAAAAAATGGGCCTGCCGTTAGAGCGTCGCTTTACGGGGTATGGCGATTTAGAAACGGCTTTGGCTGGCACAATCCCTGATATTTCATAAGGAGATCTGTGCCGCCAAATTCATAAATGATTTAAACACTTCCGTCAGAAACATCCCACATATCGATTGGGTGTTTCTTTTGCTCATGTAAATCACCGCCAGCTACACGATCCCAAAAGCGACCACCAACATATTGCTCTGCATCATAGGTGTTCACCAGATAATCGGATAGTTCGCCCGGAAGTTTTTTATTGTCCATCTTAAAGGTCCAAAGTTTTAGGCGCCCCATATAGTCTTCTGCCAGCACACTTTTGATAAACGCGTGTGGAACAGGAATATCGATGCCATAATTATCGGTTTCATCCCCAATTGTTTCGATTGGTTGGTCGAAATAGAAAACTGGACAGGTAAGTACATATGTTTCAAATATTTTGCTGTTTTCATCCAGTTTACGAACGGCTTTTTCTAATTTTACCCACATCTTACGGTTTAGGTCTTTGTGTTGTGGCGACATGTTGGACAACAAAAAAGTTTCACTGTTCTGTAGCTCGATTTCGGCTTGATTTGCACTGGCTACCAGATGGCCTCGATCATAACCGCTGCCAACATAGGCTTTTAAACTTCCTCTGAAACGCTTTGGAATTCTTATATCAGCACGAAAATGGTTTTGCCGGCTAACATCATTATCAACGAAAACAGCGAGCGGGTTTATCGTCTCTAAGGTCCATTTTGCTTGTCTAAAATACCAAGAATATCCGATCGTAAAGTGCCTGCCGGTTAAAACCTGATCGCACACTGGCGCTCCATAACGCAATTCACGTTGCATTTGAAATGGATCATCCATACCTTCTTCCTCCTTCAAAATATAATGAGATACCTTTCATTTCTCTCGTTCTATGCAATAGAAGTTGGTGTAAACGAATGCATAAAATCGTTTTCCGCTTGGAAACAGAGATAAGGTATCTAACGCTTATATACTTGCGTCAACTCTACTATAGAGTGAAATAGCGGTAAGTGTAGTTTTTTGCTGTGCAATGACTCGAAATTAATAATATGCTTATAAAATAATGACTTAAATGGTGTCCCCATGGGGACACCTACAATCACCCTACATAATTTGACCGCGACAACCCATATTTTGCCATCTTTTCGTTCAATGTTCGTCGTGGCAACGACAACTCAGCCATCACAGATTGAATAGATCCTTTGTGGCGGCGCATCGTATTATCAATCAACATCCGCTCAAACGCCTCAACATGCTCTTTCAACGGCTTCGATTCCGCATCATCCTTGCTGACTTCCTGCTCGTCATCATCCGACGACAGCATCTTACTGATCGAATAGCTGCCTCGTCTGGATTGCAAAACAGTCCGCTCGGCCAGATTGATCAACTGGCGAATATTCCCAGGCCACTGGGCCTGCAATAACTGTGCCGCGTCTTCGGCCGAAACTTCTGGCTGGTCACAGCCATATTCATCAGCAAAGTTCTCAAGATAACGGTTAAACAGGCTCAATATATCCTCACCCCGTGCCTTTAACGGTGGTGGCGTGATTTGCATCGCAGCCAGACGATAAAAAAGATCGTGGCGCAATGTATCTTCCAATGATTGATCGGGTTCACCGGTTTCATTCGAAATCGCAATAATCCGCAAACGCGAACCTTCCTCGCCCAAATCATATTCCGTAATCAACGACAACAACCGCGCTTGGATCGATGCAGGAATGCTCTCAATATCTTCAAGGCATAACGTACCATCCAAAGATCCGTCCAAAAATGGCTGATCTTGACCATCATCGCCAAACAATCGTCGCGCCAGCTCGTCCTCTGTATAGGCTGCGCAATTTACGGATACGAATTTTTTACCCTGACGTGGGCCACAGGCGTGCAGGGCATGGGCGATGAGGCTTTTGCCTGTACCGGTTTCACCCGTAATCAAAACATGACCATCGGCCTGTGCCAAATCCAAAATATCTTCGCGTAGACGCGACATCACACCAGATGTGCCCATCAATTTGCGCAATAAAACCGTCCCATCGGACAATTCACGGCGCAACGCTCGGTTCTCCAATGTCAGGCGGCGCGTTTGTACGGCGCGTTTAGCCAATTCTGCCATCCGTTCGGGATCAAAAGGTTTTTCTAAGAAATCATAAGCCCCAATTCGCATCGCTTCGACTGCCATGGCGACATCACCGTGCCCCGTAATCAAAATAACGGGCAAGGCGTTGTCGATTTTTTGCAGCTTTTTCAGAAACGAAATCCCATCGGTGCCGGGCATTTTGATGTCCGAAATAATGATGCCCGGATAATCAGGTTCAATCTCTTTCAGCGCCAAATCCGCACTGGCATAGGTTTTGGTTTTATACCCAGACAGCCCCAGCCATTGCGAAATACTTTCGCGCATGTCCTGTTCGTCGTCTACGATTGTGATGTTTATCTGTTCGGCCATATTGGCTACTCCGCCGCTTGAATACCCTTTGGTTCTATCTGTGGGAGCTGGAATTCAAAGACAGCACCACGTGGCGATACGTTTCGGGCGAATAACCGCCCATCAAGGTCCTTGGTGATGGATGAGCTGATCGCTAATCCCAGACCAACGCCGTCGCCCGGTTTTTTGGTGGTGAAAAATGGTTCAAATAATTCGTCCAAATTTTCGATACCCGGCCCGTTATCTTGAATCGTTAGGGTCGCCATTTCACCAGCCGTCAGCGACACCTGTAGATGACGATCAGATTGCCCCTTCATGGCGTCCAGAGCGTTGCGCAACAGGTTGACAATAACCTGTTCTAAACGCACAGGGTCGGCCATTACCATCACAGTTTCATCTGGCAGGTTTTTATCAATTTCGACGTCTTGTTGTCCCAATTGTGGCGCCATCATCGACATCGAAGTATTGACAGAGTTCTTGAAATCAACAGGGATCAAATCATCGCTGCCCTTACGCGCATATGACTTTAATTGCTGGGTAATCGTACCCATACGGCCAATTAGATCATCAATCCGCTGAAAACTGGACAATGCCTCGTCTGGGCGTTTTCGGCTGAGCAATAGTTTTGCACCAGCCAGATATGTACGCATCGCGGCGAGGGGTTGGTTTAACTCATGGCTGACCGCCGCTGACATTTCGCCCAAAGCGGCAAGCTTTGATGATTGTTCCAATGACGCCTCCGCCACCTGCAAATTACGTTCGGCCCGTTCGCGTTGGGTGATTTCAGTCGAAAGTCGATCGTTCAACGCGCGAAGCTCTTCACTTTCTGCTTTGAACAAAAATGATTGTCGAATGGCGCGACGTGAAAGGAAGTAGAAACCGAGCGCCATCAATAGTGCGAGTGCGGTAATTTCGAGGGCCAGAACGCCGTTGACCTTCTCTCGGACAGATTGGAAGGGGGCCAGATAGGACAGCCGCCAGCCTTGGAATGGAATGGCTGTGTCCAGTCGATACAGGGCCTGATCCTCAATATATACATCAACTTCGGTGCCGTTCCAATCACCTGTAGCCCGCAACGCACGTTCCAATGCGGTCAGTGTTGGTTCGGAAACCAGTGCGGTTTCAAGGGATTGGTTTACGAAACTCGTTTCCGTGGAGAGGACAATTATGCCCTCGGAGTTTGTAACCATGATCGTCGCATCATTGGCAGACCATGTGGTGAATAAATCATCCAAACGCACCTCTACCACCACCACGCCCATGATCTTGCCTTGGGATTCCAGTTTACGGGAGTAGAAGAAGCTACGTTTGCCTTTTTCATTGTCTGAAATAGTGAAAATGGTGTCAGAACTGCGGATTGCCGCATAGAAAAATTCTTGGTCGCGTAGGTTTCGGCCAAGATCTGAACGATCAGACGACGCAACGATGCGACCAAAACGCTCTAACAACGTAATTGAATTCACACGAATTTCTTCGGAGAAAGAAATCAAACGTTGGCTGGTGCGTTGGTAGTCCTTGGTGTTGATATCGGACAACAGTCCAGTGTCCTGTGACAACAACAGGGGTACCACGGAAACTCGCTGTAATTCGGAGATTAGACGTCCTGAATAAAGCGAGAGTTCGCGTTCTGCTTCGGTTCGTTTGGCCTGACTATAATTTTGCGTCAAATAAAGGTTTGATAACCAAATGATCGCAATAACGGACAGCGCCAATGCCAATATGCCAAGGCGAACCACAAGGTTCGCCCAGCCACGTGTTGGTTCTGGGTTTGTTATCACTGCCATATGTTCAGCTTAGTTCGCTGGCGCAAAGTGGTCTAGGCATTTTGCGCAACCGCGCGATTATGCGCTGACCATCGCGTTTGCGAGACTTTCGAACAGCGGATTTCCGTCTGTTCCGCCCAAAAGAGGGTCATTTAAGCGTTCAGGATGTGGCATCATGCCCAAGACACGACGGTTTTCCGACAGGATGCCCGCAATATCTTCCATTGATCCGTTTGGATTGGACGCATAACGAAATGCCACACGATCTTGGTCGTTCAATGCCTTCAACGTGTCCGCATCGGCGTTATAGTTACCATCATGGTGCGCAACAGGAATGTTGATCGTTGAACCCGCTTTGTAACCTGATGTGAATTCGCTGGCTGATGTTTCAACACGCAAATCGACATCCTTACAGATGAATTTCAAACCAGAATTGCGCATCAACGCGCCCGGCAATAAACCCGTTTCTGTCAAAACCTGAAAACCATTACAAACACCCAGAACGTAACCGCCCTTGTTTGCGAAATC
Organism: uncultured Amylibacter sp.; assembly: GCA_943846615.1. Lineage (GTDB taxonomy): Bacteria > Pseudomonadota > Alphaproteobacteria > Rhodobacterales > Rhodobacteraceae > Amylibacter. Next base: position 110,894 of record OX044354.1, read on the forward strand.
GATGACGGCGCGCATAATCGGTGAACGCGCGGCAATTGCACCGCAACGTAGATAATCACCGAATGAAAACCCACCAGGGATTGCGATAACGTCCAAACCTGATGGTAGACCGCTCTCTTTGTGCCAAACCATTTGGGTTGGTTTGTTGTGACCGGATACTTTGTCCAATGCCACCGCCATATCGCGGTCGCAGTTTGAACCTGGGAACTGAATGACGGCTGCGCGCATTATAGGATTTCCACCGCATAGTTTTCGATTACTGTATTTGCCAACAGCTTCTCACACATTTCTTTGACCTGTGCTTCAGCCTTGGTTGCATCTGTTTCAGCAAGCTGTAGTTCAATTACCTTACCTTGGCGTACCTTTTCGACGCCATCAAAGCCAAGTGCACCCAACGAACGGCGAACAGCTGCGCCTTGGGGGTCCAGGACGCCAGGTTTTAGGGTTACGTGTACACGTACTTTCATGGTTCTTACTCCACCAATTTGGGGCCAGAGGCGGCCGTGTTTTTAGGCAAAATGCCCAAACGACGCGCAACTTCGGAGTAGGCGTCCGTAAGGCTGCCTAAATCACGACGAAACACGTCTTTGTCTAATTTTTGATTTGTTTCCATATCCCATAGGCGACAGCTGTCTGGGCTAATTTCATCCGCCAAGATTAGGCGCTGCATGCCTTCTTCATATTGGCGACCAACCTCGATTTTAAAGTCGACCAATTTGATACCGATGCCAAACATAAGCCCTGCCAGAAAATCATTCACACGCAAAGCAATTTCGCGCATGTCATCGATCTCATGACTGCTGGCCCAGTTCATCGCCAATATATGTTCTTCGGATACCAATGGGTCGCCTAAATCGTCGTCTTTCAGACAGAATTCTACGATTGGGCGGGGCAGTGGGGTGCCTTCTTCGATGTTGAACATCTTGGAAAATGAACCCGCCGCAACATTACGTACGATGATTTCCAGCGGCACAATTTCAACCTGATGGATCAACTGTTCGCGCATGTTCAAACGGCGAATGAAATGTGTTGGTAGACCGATGTTGCCAAGGCCAACCATGATGTGTTCGCTAAGCAGGTTGTTCAGTGCACCCTTGCCGTCAATCGTGTCTTTTTTAACGGCGTTAAAGGCAGTTGCGTCGTCTTTGAAATATTGAATAATTGTACCCGGTTCGGGGCCTTCGAACAAAGTCTTGGCTTTGCCTTCGTAAATCTTCTTGCCGCGTGCCATTTATTGGCCTCCGTGAGGTGGGGGAATCTCTCCCTCGATTTGTGTTCTCTATAGATAGTTGCGCACAATCGGACAAGAACTGTTCGTCGCTCATCTTGTGAATGGGATGTTAAGTACCCATATATATATCATAATCAGCAAAAAGGAGACGGATATGAGTTCGATTGACGACCGTGGTGCCGCATTTGAGGCGTAGTTTGCACATGATGCAGAGTTACAATTCAAAGTTGAGGCACGCCGTAACAAATTGTTGGGTCTGTGGGCGGCGGATTTATTAGGGCGCACAGGTGATGCGGCTGATGCCTATGCTGTGGAAGTGGTGAAAGCCGATTTTGAAGAGGCGGGCGATGAAGATGTATTTCGTAAACTATCCGGTGATTTAGGTGATCGTGTAGATGAGGCCGCAATACGTCAGCAAATGAAATCTGCCCTACAAGAAGCCAAAGCACAGATTTTAGACGAAAGTTCACCTTAGCCTTAAAACAAAAAAAGCAGACCCGAAGGTCTGCTTTCTTGTAAGGTGTTGACGTAGAAACAAACACGCACGTCCGGACAAAATAATCCCAAAATTAATTTCTTAACCCTGCTACGCCAACTCAACTAAATGCTTAGTTAAAAGGTGTAAGAGTAAATTAGGCTGGGATAAACAATAAAACAGTGACTATCGTCACTAAGATTGCTTTTTGTCGCTCTTGACTAAACCTTTTGTTAATTCGAATCGCCGAACACACGCGCGAAGATCGTATCGACGTGTTTTGTGTGATATCCAAGGTCGAATTTATCCTCGATTTCGGCAACGCTCATTGCGGCCATAACTTCGGCATCATTTTTCAGCTCTGTCATGAAATCGGCGCCTTCTTCCCAAACACGCATGGCGTTACGTTGCACCATTTTATAGCTATCTTCGCGTGAACAACCCTTTTGTGTCAGGGCAAGTAGGACGCGTTGCGAGTGAACCAGACCGCGGAACTTGTTCATGTTTGCGATCATGTTGTCTGGGTAGATCACCAATTTGTCGATCACCATTGTCAAACGCGCCAGCGCGAAATCCAATGTGATTGTTGAATCTGGGCCGATGTTACGTTCAACGGACGAGTGCGAAATATCACGTTCGTGCCACAATGCAACGTTTTCCATTGCCGGAACAACGGCCATACGCACCAGACGTGAAAGACCCGTTAGGTTTTCCGTCAAAACTGGGTTGCGTTTGTGCGGCATCGCGGATGATCCCTTTTGCCCCTTAGAGAAGAACTCTTCTGCCTCTAGGACCTCTGTGCGTTGCATGTGGCGGATTTCGATTGATACGTTTTCGATCGATGATGCCACAACGCCAAGTGCTGCAAAGAATGCAGCGTGGCGGTCGCGTGGGATAACTTGTGTTGAAATTGGTTCTGCTTCTAGACCCAATTCTTTGCATACGTGCTCTTCTACAGAAGGGTCGATGTTGGCGAATGTGCCAACCGCGCCAGAAACAGCGCCGGTTGCGATTTCTTTGCGTGCAACCTTTAGTCGGTCAAGGTTACGATCCATTTCAGCGTAGAAACGTGCAAATGTCAGGCCCATTGTTGTTGGTTCCGCGTGGATGCCGTGTGAACGACCGATGCGGATTGTGTTTTTGTGTTCCAGCGCACGGCGTTTTAGGGCCGCCAGCAATTTTTCCGTTCCATCGATCAACAGATCAGCGGCGCGTACCAATTGGACGTTGAAACAAGTGTCCAAAACGTCTGATGATGTCATGCCTTGGTGAACGAAACGCGCTTCTTCGTTGCCGATGATTTCAGCAAGATGTGTTAGGAATGCGATGACATCGTGCTTTGTCACGGCTTCGATTTCATCGATGCGGGCCACGTCAAATTCAACGTCCTTTGCTTTCCATACCGCTTTGGCGGATGCTTCTGGGATCACGCCGATTTTGGCTTGGGCGTCACAGGCGTGTGCCTCGATTTCGTACCAGATGCGGAATTTCGTTTCAGGTGACCAGATGGCGACCATTTCAGGGCGGGAATAGCGAGGAATCATTGCGCAGCCTTGTGATTGATTATTGTATACTGGGCCTCTTAAACTGCATGACCCTAAAGAACAAGATGTGGGGGTGTCAGAGTGGCGGTTATGGTGTGAGAAGACGGTCAATCACACGCATTCCTTGAAAAACCAGTGATTACGCCCATATAAATAGGGAAATGGAGGCGATTTATGAAACGTTCATTGATGCCAGTATTGGCCGTATCTGTAATCTTAACATCATGTGGATTTAGTGCGGAAAAATGTGTTCAGGCGGATTGGCATGCGATAGGGCGAGCCGATGGCGAACGTGGCGCATCCGAAGAACGTTTGCAAAAACATATAAAGTCCTGTGCAAAACATGATGTGGACATTGATCAAAATCTGTGGCGTGCGGGCCAAGTGGAAGGTTTGAAAACCTATTGCACAGCGCAAAGCGCATATCGGTTGGGCCGCGATGGGCGGAAATTGAAAACGATTTGCCCTGACGCCAAGATGTCAGAATTGCGGGCGGCAAATGAAAAAGGCCGTCGTTATCATGATATCAGCCTTGAAATTGACCATTTGATGCATGAACGGGCGGATTTAAGGGCGGAAATGCGTAATGCCATTAAGAAGGCAGATGTTAAAGTAAATACAGCATGGTTGCGGTTGAAAATATCCCAAATTGATTTGCTCATTTGGGATTTAGAACGCCAAAGACAGCAATATGATCAGCTTTAGGTGAAATCAGATTGGTGAAAGATATTAGCGGCGTGTTTAGCGATATAGATTTTAAGCCAAGGTGTAAAAACCTCTGGTGATTGGTTGATTTCGCTTTGTAATTCGGGAACTGACATCCAACGAATGTCCATGGCCTCGTCTGGGTTGGGGGTGATTTTGTGGTTTGGATCACATTTACCAACAAAAATATCCGCCACTTCGTGTTCAATCAAGTTCGGTGGCACCTCCGCGCGATATTCGACCGTGTCGCGTTGTTCCAATGTAATGCCCGTGATCCCCAATTCATCATCCAACCGACGTATGGCCGCAGTTGCCGTATCCTCGGCCCAATGGGGATGTGTGCAACAGGTGTTGGCCCATAAACCTGGGGTGTGATATTTTGAAAGCGCGCGGCGTTGCATCAGAATTTTGCCATCCGCAATCACAAACACCGAAATCGCCAGATGCTTCAGGCCGCGTTCATGAACCGACAGTTTTTCAACGGGGGTTAAAACACCATCAACATATGCTGGGATCATCGTGGACATTTATTTGCACCTTAATTTGCAGGCACTGTTTATGTAATGCGACCCATACACGCAAGGGGGGCAAACGTGCTTTTCATTTTTGAATTGGGCTATTAAACCTAAGATAAGCGGTTCCAATTTATAATGAACCCCACCAAACGAAAGACAGGCATCATGGTTTTAGCGAACGAAGCGCATAAAGAGACAGCAGCAAATTGGTTCGAAGATATCCGTAATCAAATATGCGCGGCCTTTGAAACATTGGAAGACACGCAAACAACTGGCCCGCATGCCGATCTGCCAGCAGGGCGTTTTGAGTTGAAGAAAACCGAACGCGACGGTGGTGCAGGTGGGGGCGGTTTGATGTCTGTGATGCGCGGTGGCCGTGTGTTTGAAAAGGTTGGTGTCAATATTTCAACGGTACACGGCACATTGAACCCAATGATGCAAAAATCAATGGCCGCACGCAAAGATATGGCAGGCATCGAAGATAACCCCATTTTCTGGGCATCGGGCATTTCGTTAGTCGCCCATATGAACAGCCCATTAATGCCAGCAATCCATATGAATACACGTATGTTTTGGACCCCTGTGGGCAGTTGGTTTGGTGGTGGTACTGACCTGAACCCAATGATAGAAGTGGCTGAAGATACATCATTTTTTCATAATGTGTTGAAGGAGGCATGCGATAAACATGACCCCGCATATTATCCAAAGTTCAAAGAATGGGCTGATGAATATTTCATGATCAAACACTGGGGCGAAGCACGCGGTGTAGGTGGGGTGTTTTATGATGATTTGGACAGTGGCAATTGGGATAATGATTTTGCCTTTACCCAATCAATCGGGCGGGCGTTTTTGGATGGATTTTTACCAATTTGCGAGAAAAATCGCGATCTGGAATGGACTGATGCAGATCGCGAAACACAGTTGATTAAACGTGGGCGTTACGCGGAATTTAACCTGGTTTATGATCGTGGCACCCATTTTGGTTTGCAATCGGGCCACGATCCAAGCGCGGTTTTAATGAGCCTACCACCCATTGCTAAGTGGCCTTAAAGCAGCTCGTGATCTGATCCGCTGTATTCTGGATCAGATTGGTGTAAAAATCTGTATCCAGCGGAATTGATGCGCCTAATGGATCAAGCGTTGCTTGGGCAACGTCACGTCCGGCCAATCGATTGACCCAACCGGGTTTCGTTGCAGGTTCTACGAGTACGCATTGAATATTATGTTTCTTGAATAAAGACTCAATGGAACGCAGTTGTTTTGGCGTTACGTTTTCATCATTCGCCAATGTCACCGATCCAACAGCATGCACATCAAAACGCTGTTCAAAGTATTGGTAGGCATCGTGGAAGAACATCACGTTTTCATCTTGGTAGGGGGACAGTTGTGCTGTGATCTTTGCTTCTAGCTCTTGGATTTCGACCAATGCTTTGGCGCTGTTTTCCATGTACTTCCCTGCATTATCAGCATCATAGGCCGACAGTTTCTTGGCGATATGTGCCAGCCATATGGATGCGTTTTGGGTATCCATCCATGCGTGTGGGTCATCGTCGCCGTGATCATGCCCATGGCTGTGATCATCGTGGTGATCATCAAAAACAACGCTCTCGCGCATTTCATGGTGCACGGTTTCAGGGGCATCCATTAACGCGATTTGCTGGCTATTTTGTGCCAATGTGGCCAATGGTTTTTCTAACCATGGGGTTAAACCTAGCCCTGTAAAAATCAAGATATCAGCATTTTGCAACGCCTTTGCTTTTGATGGTTTTAAGGCGAAATCATGTGGTGATGCACCACCATCCAGCAATAGAGTGATGTTTTCTGTCCCACCCATGACCTGTGAAACCAGACCATAGATCGGCGCGATATCGGTTACGATTTTTAGTGGTTTAGACACGGCAGGCGATGCGATAATGAATGATGCAGAAATGGCGAGAAGGTGCTTTAACATTTTGGCTCCGAGTGTTATTGTATAACATATCACTATCTGGGTGATGATTTTTTGACAACAGGGAAATGACACGCCATGGATATCGGATTTGAAAAACATGATCACAGCGCCTGTGTTTCAGGCGGGTTGAAGCGGGCAATTGAAACCTGTGCTGATAATGGATTGCAATTCACCCCTGTGCGCCAACGCGTCCTTGAGGTTTTGTTAGAACAGCATCGCGCCATGAAGGCATATGAAATTCTGGATATTTTACGCGCTGAAAAATTGGGATCACAGCCACCGGTGGTTTATCGCGCGTTGGACTTTTTAATCAACAACGGGTTTGCCCATAAGATTGAGCGCGTGAATGCCTTTACCGCATGTACCCATGTTGGTTTGGATCATGCGCCAGCATTCCTGATCTGTACATCATGTGACGCTGTGGTGGAAACCCAGTCCGAAATGTCCAAAGAGGTGTTAACACGCGCCGCAAAAGGAACAGGTTTCGCCATTTCGCGTGTCGTCATAGAGGCAGAGGGCCAATGCCCGAAATGCCAGGAGGCATCGCATGAGCCTGCTTAGCACCCACGGATTAACGATCCGCTATGACGGGCAGGTGGCGCTGTCCGATGTTGATTTTGAAATATCAAAAGGTGAAATCGTCACGATTGTCGGGCCAAACGGGTCGGGGAAATCAACATTCTTGCGTGCTATCATCGGTGCAATTACGCCATCACATGGAATGGTGCGCAAAAAGGCCGAGTTGAAAATTGGCTATGTGCCACAAAAATTGCAAATTGATCCAACATTGCCGCTCTCTGTTGGGCGTTTCATGTCGTTACCGGTTTGGCAATATAAATCGGATATCACGGATGCATTGGCACAGGCGGGCGTCAGTGATTTAGTAAATCGTCAATTAAGTGATCTATCAGGTGGGCAATTTCAGCGGGTTTTATTGGCGCGCGCATTGTTGAATAAACCTGATTTGCTGATCTTGGACGAAGCAACCCAAGGGTTGGATCAACTTGGTGCCGCATCATTTTATCACCAGATAGAAGAGCTGCGGCATACTTTGGGTTGCGCGATTTTAATGGTCAGCCATGAATTACATGTGGTGATGAGTGCATCCGATCGAGTCGTCTGTTTAAACGGACATGTCTGCTGTCATGGCACACCAGAATTGGTCGCCTCTGCGCCAGAATACCGAGCGTTATTTGGTAAGGGCACAGGGGGCGCATTGGCGTTGTATCGCCATGACCATAATCACCAACATGATGATGGCTGTGACCATAAGGGGCATGATCATGCTGGATGATTTTGTTGTTCGCGCCATTTTGGCGGGGTTGGGTATTGTGCTCGCGGCGGCGCCGTTGGGTTGCATGATTGTTTGGCGACGCATGGCATATTTCAGCGATGCAACCGCACATGCGTCTATACTAGGCGTGGCATTGGCGCTCAGCTTCTCTGTCTCCATCTTTGCTGGTGTTTTGATTGTCAGTTTGTTGATGGCCGTTTTGATAACCGCGTTAAATGGACGTGGGTTTGGTACGGATACGATGTTGGGCGTTTTGGCCCATTCGGGGTTGGCATTTGGTTTGGTTGCTGTGTCATTAATGGATGGAGTGCGTGTTGATTTAACAGCGTATTTATTTGGCGATATACTATCCGTTGGTCGATTTGATTTGGCAATCATATGGGGCGGAGCGTTGATTGTTTTGACATTGTTATGCTGGCGCTGGTCCCGATTAATTACGTCCACATTAAACCCTGATCTGGCCTATGCCAGTGGGATCGATCCCAAACGTGAACAGCTGGTTTTGACGTTATCATTGGCATTTGTGGTGGCAATCGCGATCAAGGTTGTGGGGGCACTATTGATTGGTGCGATTTTAATTATCCCGGCCGCAACAGCACGCGGATTTTCCAAGACCCCCGAGTTGATGGCCGCATTCGCAGCGATGATTGGTGCGGTTGGTGTGGTTGCCGGTGTTGGTGCATCGGTTATGTGGGATGTACCAACGGGCCCGATGATCGTGTGTTTATGTGCGGTTTTATTTACAGTGTTGAACAGCCTTAATTGGCTAATATCGAAACGTTAATCCTGCATCGCGCCTTTGAAAATTTTGAAAAATGGCGCCACAAGATATTGTGAAAACGTTACTTTGCGCCCTTTAAGTGCAATGGCGGCAAGCATACTGGTTGCTAAATGCATATCGATTTCCAAACCATCAAGGGCGGTTTGTAATTCAGTATCATTGATTTTTGCGACCGCCTTATAGCCGACTGGAACACCTGATGGATCCGTAAAGACATCTGGTGAAATTGCGATAATTTCTGCACTGATACGCGACAGATTTCGCTGTGGCAGGCTGGACATGGTTAAAACGCCTTGCATGCCCGTATTCACCTGATCAATGGTTTGCGTTGGGATCGTTACATGTACCATTGGGTGTTCCAGTTCGCGTGAAATGACTGCCAAAGTTGAACCTTTGGGAATTTGCATTTGGTTTGTTGTGAAATTTAATTCTAGTATTGAACCTGATATTGGTGATCGCACAAATGCGTTTTCTATTTCATCCTTTAACCCCAATGATTGACGTCGTAATTCAGGTAATCGTTGGGAATTAGCTAATAGTTTTTTGCGAAATTCCAACCGCAGTTCTGCTTCATATTGGCTTGCCTTTAGGCGAGTTTGGCGCAGTTGATCACGCAGTGCGGTCAGATCACCACGTACTTCGTTTACTTGGCTAGATAGGTTCATCAACCGATCTGCATGATCTTCGGATTGTGCATTGGTTGCTGCGCCTTTACGCGCTAACGAAATGATATTATTTAATCTATCTTGGGTTATCCCACGTCTATTATTTAGCAAGACTAATGATGCCTCGCGGGTTTGAATTTGTTCTTCCAAACTTTCCGCGGAACGATGTGAATTCAATAAATTCGTTTCGTATTGTTCTAGTTTTTCATCGTAATAGGTTTGCGTATCCGAAATGGTTTGTGTGGACAAAGTAAATAATTCAGAATCTAATATTTTTCCAAGAATTTCTGATTCATTTTCGATATGTGAAATTAATTTTACGACCTGAGATAAGCTTTGTTTTTGTATATCCACATTCAGTTCAAATAAGGCTCCATTCAGCGCCAACCTTGTCACCGACGGCCAAATCATTGTTGGCACCGCCGTAGATGGTATCGTCGTCCTGATTACCCTCGACGCGATCATGACCGTCTGCACCCGTTATTTCGTCATCGCCAAATTTACCGTCAATGACGTCTTTCTTGGCTGTGCCCAACAGAACGTCATTTGCGTCTGTGCCAATCTGTTCTTCGGTTTCATCGGTAATTGGTGGTGTCGTGTTCTCGGCCATTTTTAGTGCTCCTAGTCCATGAGATTTGACTTGGAATTAGGAGCAATTGGGTAACAAACCCTTAAGAGGGGCAATTTTGCGATGACTCTTTAAGAACAATTTGAGGTAAATCGGCAAGGCGAGGCCCTGCCGATTTTGACGTGCTATTCAGCGGCGTCGAAATATTCATCCATCGGTGGGCATGCGCAAACGAGGTTTTTGTCGCCATATGCATTGTCGACCCTGTTCACGGGCGCCCAGTATTTATCAACCTTGAACGCACCTGGAGGGAAACATGCCTGTTCGCGGCTGTAGGGACGATCCCAATCGCCAACTAAATCCTGCATCGTATGTGGTGCGTTGCATAGTGGGTTGTTATCTTTTGGATATTTTCCGCTGGCGACATCTTTGGCCTCTGCGTGGATTGCCAGCATTGCGTCGCAGAAACGATCCAATTCTGCCTTGGGCTCGGATTCCGTAGGCTCGATCATTAATGTGCCTGCAACAGGGAAAGACATGGTTGGCGCGTGGAAGCCGCAATCGATCAAACGTTTGGCAATGTCGTCAACGGAAACGCCATCGTCTGCCAATGGGCGTGTGTCGATGATACATTCGTGCGCTACGCGTCCTGATGGACCTTTGTATAAAACATCGTATGCGCCAGATAGGCGGGTGGCGATGTAATTGGCATTCAGGATCGCGTATTTCGTGGCGTCGGTCAGTCCTTCAGATCCCATCATAAGGCAATAGGCCCACGAGATAGGAAGTAAGCTGGGTGAACCGAATTGAGCGGCGGAAACTGCGCCGTCGGTGCCTTGGCTGCTGTGACCAGGTAGGTGGGGAATGAGGTGGGATTTGACGCCGATTGGGCCCATGCCCGGTCCGCCACCACCATGTGGGATGCAGAAGGTTTTGTGCAAATTAAGATGCGATACGTCTGATCCGATTTCGCCCGGTTGCGCCAATCCTACCATCGCATTCATGTTGGCGCCGTCCATATACACCTGACCGCCGTGATCATGGGTGATTTGGCAGACTTCACGCACGCCTTCCTCAAATACGCCATGCGTTGAGGGGTAGGTGATCATGACCGCTGCGAGGTTGTCGCTGTGCAATTCGGCCTTGGTGCGGAAATCATCGATGTCGATGTCACCGTTAGGGGCGGTTGCGACGGCGACCACTTTGTAATTTACCATCTGCGCGGTTGCAGGGTTTGTGCCGTGGGCCGACATTGGGATCAAACAGATGTTACGGTGATCATCGCCGTTTGATTTGTGGTAGGCGCGGATCGTCATGAGGCCCGCGTATTCGCCCTGTGCGCCCGAATTAGGTTGCATAGAAATGGCATCGTAGCCTGTGATTTCACATAGTTTTGCGGACAGATCACGGATCATCAAATCATAACCTGCGGTTTGTGACGCAGGTGCGAATGGGTGGATTTTTGAAAATCCGTACCATGTGATCGGCATCATTTCAGCGGCTGAATTCAGTTTCATCGTACATGAACCCAGCGGGATCATCGCGCGATCCAGCGCCAAATCACGATCCGCTAGGCGACGCATGTAGCGTGTCATTTCTGCCTCGGAACGGTTCATGTGGAAAATTGAATGCGTCATGAATTCGGATGTGCGTGCCATGCCCGCAGGCAGACGGTAGTCGGCGTCATTAGGGAACATGTCTTTGGCAAGGCCAAAGGCGTTCCAAACGCGGGCGAGGGTTTCGTCCGTTGTCATTTCATCCAATGCGATACCGATTTGGGTGTCGCCAACGGCGCGTAGGTTTATGCCCTCGTTCAGTGCGGATTTCATTACAACGGATTGTAGGCCGCCAACATCGATCGTGATCGTGTCGAAGAAGGTTTCGGGCATAATTTCAAAGCCAAGTTTTTCCAACCCAGCCGCAAGTTTAGCGGTTTTAAGGTGGATCCGTTGGGCAATTGCCTTGAGCCCCATTGGACCGTGAAACACAGCATACATGGACGCCATGACCGCCAACAAGGCCTGTGCAGTACAGACGTTCGATGTGGCCTTTTCGCGGCGAATGTGTTGTTCGCGGGTTTGAAGAGCAAGGCGATATGCCTTCTTGCCATGGGCGTCGATTGATACGCCGACAATGCGACCTGGCATGTTACGTTTGAACGCATCGCGTGTTGCCATATAAGCGGCGTGTGGTCCGCCGTTGCCTAATGGAACGCCGAAACGTTGGGTGTTGCCGACGACGATGTCTGCGCCCATAGCGCCCGGTTCTTTTAACAAGGTCAGTGCCAGAGGGTCTGCGGCCATGACAGCAATCGCTTTGGTTTCGTGGAGTGTGTCGATTTTATTGGTGAAATCCTGAACGTGACCGTTTGTGCCTGGGTATTGGAAAACAGCACCAAATACCGCACTGGCATCCAAATCATCAGGATTGCCAATAATCAATTCAATGCCCAAAGGTTCGGCGCGAGTGCGCATGACATCGATGTTTTGGGGGTGGCACCCCGCATCAATGAAAAACGCTGTCGCCTTGGATTTCGAAACGCGTTTTGCCATTGTCATGGCTTCGGCGCAGGCAGTTGCCTCGTCCAATAGGGACGCGTTTGCGACCTCCATTCCTGTCAAATCAATGATCATGGTTTGGAAATTTAACAATGCCTCTAAACGGCCCTGTGAAATTTCTGGCTGATACGGGGTGTAGGCCGTGTACCATGCGGGATTTTCAAGGATGTTTCGTTGGATTGCAGGGGGTGTGAATGTGTCGTGATAACCTTGGCCAATTAATGATGTCACCACGCGGTTCATTTTCCCCACGTCGCGCATGTATTTCAGCAGCTCGTTTTCGGACAAACCGCGCACGGACTTCAATGGTGCCTTTTGGCGGATGCTGTCTGGCAATGTTTGCGCGATCAGATCATCCAGATCGGTGGCGCCAACAACAGATAGCATTTCATCTGTTTCAGCAGGGGACGGGCCGATGTGGCGACGGCTGGCGAAATCATATGGTTGGTAGTCGGTTAAATCATAACTCATGTCACAGCTCCAATGCTTAGCCGATTAGCTCTTTGTAGGCGTCTTCGTCCATCAACTCGTCCATTGCAGCAGGATCAGCCAATTTCATCTTAAAGAACCATGCGGCGCCTGTTGGGTCTTCGTTCACCAATTCGGGTGTTTCTGCCAATGCTTCGTTCACTTCGATGATTTCACCATCTAGCGGGGCGACGATGTCTGAAGCGGCTTTCACACTTTCGATCACAACGATTTCGTCGCCTTTGGCAACGGTGATGCCAGATTCTGGCAATTCAACGAAAACCAAATCGCCCAACGCTTCGGCCGCGTGTTCTGTGATGCCAACGATTACGTGATCGCCTTCGACCTCTAACCATTCATGCTCTTCTGTAAATTTCATAGTTTCTCTCCTTGTTGTTATCTTTTGAAGTTTGCAGGCGTAAAGGGCAGGGCGCTGACATGCGCCGCCATCCGTTTCCCACGTATTTCTGCGTAAATTATGGTGTTGGTTTCGCTGAATTCTGTGGCGACATAGCCCATTGAAACGGGATGACCGACCGTGGGGCCAAAACCGCCAGATGTGATCGATCCAATCGGTTCGCCGCCTGTGTCGGTGGCGAACAATTGCGTGCCTTCGCGCATAGGTGCGCGACCGTCTGGGCGCAGGCCAACGCGTTTGCGCGCGGCGCCATTTTCGAATTCTGCCAAAATGATATCCGCGCCAGGGAAGCCGCCAGCGCGTTCGCCACCCAAGCGGCGCGATTTTTGGATCGCCCATGGTAGGCCAGCCTGAACAGGGGTTGTAGTGGTATCGATGTCGTGGCCATAGAGGCATAATCCGCCCTCTAGGCGTAGACTGTCGCGAGCACCAAGGCCGATGGGTTCTACGGATTTCATTGCAACCAATTTGGTAACCAATTCGACGACGATGTCGTTTGGAACAGAAATCTCGTATCCATCTTCGCCAGTGTAACCAGAGCGAGAAATCCATGCGTCGTGGCCAAGGATTTCGGAGGTCAGCACGTCCATAAATCGCATGTCTGACACAGCGGGGCAAAGTGTTTCCAGTGCTGCCTGTGATGCTGGCCCTTGGAGGGCGATCAAGGCGCGATCTGTGATGACGTCGATGTCGCAGCTGTCTGATAGGTGGGATTTCATATGGGCAATGTCGGCGTCTTTGCAGGCCGCGTTAACGACCAAAAACAGATGATCCCCGCGATTTGCGATCATCAGATCATCCAGAATACCGCCCGTGTCATTTGTGAAAAACCCATAACGTTGGCGGTTTTCGCCAAGTCCAAGAATATTTACGGGGATCAATGTTTCAAGCGCCAAGGCCGCATCTGCAAGATCACCTGATTTTGGTTTCAGGATGACTTGGCCCATATGGCTGACGTCGAATAAACCAGCGGCGGTGCGGGTGTGGATATGTTCCTTCATAACCCCGAGCGGATATTGCACAGGCATATCATAACCCGCAAACGGAACCATTTTAGCATTCTGTGAAAGATGGAAATCATACAGTGGGGTACGTTTCGTTTCAGCCATCTAGTCCTCTTTCTGGCTGACATATCAGCACCATGGATACGGTCGTAGACCGCGTGGTGCCTCCTCTGTCCATTTGCCTGAGATCGCTATCCCTTCGGCGGGCACGTTTGTGCCACTCTCCAGAGTGTTCGGTGAAACCGGTCCTTTTGCCTGAGAGTTTCCGAGGCGGTTGCTCCTTCGGCCCTGAAGAACAGTGTCTCCCGGATTCGAGGCGAACTTACGGATTGAATGTCGTATGTGCAATCAAAATGTCGCAAATCTGCGAAATTTTTATTTCACGAGCTATCTAAGGAAGGTTTTTTGAATGAACGGTAGGTAATTTTCCCAAGCTTTTGATATATTTACATTCAATCCTTGGCGTACCTGCCATTTGCTGAGCGTGGACACGGAACCTTGGTTTTTTTCTGGTGAGAGGCATTCATTCTGCCATGGCAGATCAAAGTGATTGGTGATCGGCAGCAGCTGTGCTTTGGCATCCACGACAAAATCGTCCAAGTTTACATTGTGCCAATTGTCAGGCGCCAATGCCTGCCATTCCAATACCATTTCTGAATAGATCGCGTATTGTGCCATCATGGTTTTGAAATTGTATGAGTAATGGTGCCCGTCTTTGAAATCATGGCGAAAGCACGACCAGCAATTTGCCATTGGCGGGCGTTTCATATGTATGATTTGCGCATTTGGAAAGAGATGTGGGATAATCCATGCGAACCAATAATTTTCTGGCATTTTATCAACGTAAACAGCATCTTGTGCGTCTATGCTGTCTAAATACTGGTCGCGAATTTGCGTTAGTTTTTGTTGGTCTAAGCCGTCCAGGAATGTAGCCAAGCTGTCGGATGACAGGCCCTTCCAGCCCGCATGATCCAATGCTTCGCCCAGACCAACGCGTTCGCCCAATGATATAATTTCGCTGTGGCAACCAAGGGATTGCGACATGATGCTGGTGCCCGAGCGGGGCATGCCGAGAACGAAGATCAAGCGTGATTTACATGCGCCTAAGTATGGAATTTTTCGACTTTTAATGTTTCTGATCAGAGATTTAGAGAGTGAAGCCGTTGCGTTCGGGTTCGCGTTTTTGCCGGATAATCTGTTTGCCGCGACAAAAGCGTGGAAGGAGGGTTCATATGCGCCCTGATCGGACAATCCCTTGCCATACATGAACTGTAGTTGTGATTGGATGGCCCCTGTCAAAGTGTTGTTTTGACAGAACTTAGCCAAATTATCGAGGATAGGGTCGCCAGCTTTGATTTTGGTGCTGTCAAAATAGATATGCAGAGCGGCGAGGTTTCCCGCATTTTCACCTAATATCTGTAATGCGATGTCACGCGCGGCATCAAAATCACCGTTTTCTGTCGCGACAGCGGCAGCGTGCAGTTTCGATTTAAGTAATGTGACCGATGCGTCTTCACCCATTATCTGGCTCAATCCAGTGGACCTAATGCCTTTAGCATCGGGCCTAAGAATTCTTCGTATTTACGCCATGCTTCGGAGCTGCCTTTGTATAGTTGTTTTTTAACCTGTGCAGAGCTGGCGGTTTTGACTGGGCGTTTGCTTTGGTGGAAGTTCAAACAGGCGTCTTCCCAATCCAGACCGACATGAGAGAGCAGGGCGCGTGTGCCTTGCTCTTGGTTTTCGGTGAATTGTTCGTAGTGCAGATTGTGGATGTAATTGGGATATTTCTCTTCCCAAAAGGCCATCAATGCCTTGTAGCGGTGATAGTAGTTTGCCAGATCAACCTGATCATAGGCAAATCCATTGCCCACGGTTGAAAAACGAAGGCGATAGATAGACCAGCAAATGGCGCGCGGATCTCGGATTTGATTGATTATTTTAGCTTCGGGCAAGGCGTGTTTCACGAAGCCAACCCAACGGAAGTTTGCGGGCATTTTATCCGTCATATAGGCGCAATCATGGGGATGATCTGCACAGGCGCGGATGAATTGTTTGCGGAACTTTTCCAGATGCTTGGGCTGTAATTTCTGGCTGGTCACTTTGCCATAAATTTCGGCCAACATTGGGTTTGCAATTTTATTTAATGTTGGCAATTCACCGCCACCGTGAACCTGCGAATGAGAACTGAGTACTTGTTCGGTAAGGCTGGTGCCTGAACGTGGCATGCCAATGACGAAAATTGGTGTATAGGGCAATGGGTTATCAGCAACGAAATTGTCAATTTGAGGCATTTCAGCGGGGCGGAACGCGCGGCGTACGATTGTTAGGTTATCTTTGTCAGCGGTTTCAGAATATTCGATAACTGAGCGGAATAAACGGTTTCCTTTTTCCAGAAACGAGAATGCACGTTTGGTTTCGCCCAAGTCGTCAAATGCCTTGAATGCGGCGAAACAAAGGTGGCTGCGGTCATCATCACTTAGTTTTTCATTGGAAAGTGCGGTTAGGATCGAGATCAAGATGTCGTCATATTCGGTGAATTTGTGGTGCTGTGCCATATTGCGATATGTTTGGGCACGGCTGGGATCCAAATCGAGCGCCTTTAGGTAGTGAGCCAATGCCTCTTCGGATTTTCCTTGGTAGCTACAACAGGCGCCCAGGTTGTTGTAGGCGTTTGCATTTTCGGGTTCGACCGCCAGTGACTGTTTGAAATACGCTTCTGCTTTGTCGTATTCCATTGTATCCAAACAAATACTGCCCAGATTTTGCATAGCAGGGCCATGATCGGCCTGAACTTCGATTGTTTTTTCAAACAGGCCGCGCGCCTTTTTCAATTGCCCGAAATGTAGATGGATAACACCAAGGCGGAAGGTGACGCCGGGTTTTTCCATGTCTTTTTCAGAGAGCTGGCGGGAAATCGCCCGCGCTTCTTTGTAGTCGCGCTCTCTGAAAAACTTCATAAACTTCGTAATGGGCAGGCCGTCAGAGGGATTGATTTTAACAGCGCCTGTTGTTCGTGCCGAAGTTTTGATCTGTACTTGGTTCATTTTACGCGTCTTTCTGTTTCAAACAGGTCTTTGCATATTTCATAAGGTCAATTGCAACATTATTCGTTAACTCGGGCCAATTTGCGGCTGTTTCGTTGCGATACAAAGACATGTTTGGATAGAGCGGGTTTTCGAATTCATGCTGGCCCCAGCGCCATTCGCCAGAGCGTGGTAACATTACCCATGTGGGAATACCCAATGCGCCTGACAAGTGTACCGTCGAATTATCTATGGATATGATCAAATCCATGGCCTGCATTGCGGACGCCAAACCATCGATATCATCCTTGGCATCCAATTTGGGCAATGCCCGAATGGGCAGTTTTGTTTTATGGCGCAAGCGCAACAAGTCCTGTGAATTCACACCGTATTGTAATGAGTGAAAACCAATATTAGGAACGTCAAAAAACGGTTTCATATCGGGGAGTTGTATCGTGCGTTGTGATCCATTTGCTTTGGCCGCACTGGACCATGACAGGCCGATGTTTAAAGGATGCCCAAGTTGTGTAAGATGGTTTTTGAAAACTTTGGTTCTGTTCGCGTCTGGGGTCAAATATGCGGGCGGGTTGTCCACGGGTTTGGCCCATCGCCATGCGCTGAATAATGAACATTGATAATCAAAATTGAGTTCATTCAGTTTCGATTCAGGTTTCGCGCCTTGGCTAAAAAACGTTATTTTTTCGAAGCTTCGCGTGAATAAGTCATTCAATCGCGGGTCACA
This sequence comes from uncultured Amylibacter sp., assembly GCA_943846615.1. GTDB lineage: Bacteria > Pseudomonadota > Alphaproteobacteria > Rhodobacterales > Rhodobacteraceae > Amylibacter. The sequence continues at coordinate 128,836 of OX044354.1, forward strand.
TTCTAAGGCAACCTCACAACCCATCGCCTGTAGGATCGGGATGGAACGGGCATGCATGATTTGATCGCCGATCCCTTGTTCGGCCCACAATAAAATACGTTTGCCTTTTAGGGGTTGGCCTGTCCATTTCGGGAAGTTGAAGGCGCGGTGATATTTGGCGTGGTGTTGGGGGACGTTCCAGCGCCCCAAATCGTAGTTTTCGATTCCCGCCAAAACCCCGCCAACTCGCATTTGGGCCAGACCGTAGTGATGCAGTACATTTGGATTTTTCGGATCTAACGCATATGCGCGGTTCATATATTCGATTGCGCGGTCAATTTGCCCAGAGGAGATATTGAACCGCCCCAGTGCCACCAGCGCATTTGCTCGTTCCTGATCGGTTTTGGCCGCCTTCAGCGCGTTATTCAGGGCCGAACCACGCGGTTCGAAGGTCAATTTTTGCCCAGATTTAAGCTGAATATCCATTTGTTCACCGTTTCCGGGGGAAGTCCGGATAAAAGAGTATTGCGACTGTCGTCAATATAGGCGTATTTTTGGTAAATAAACAGGTGCGAGAATTAGATTTTATGCAGTTAAAGCTTGATGAAGTACTGGAACGTGCGCGTAAGTTTATTCTTTTGGGTAAATTGGATGACGCAGAGGTATTAGTGAACGCGATCCTAAAGGCGCAACCAAAACATAAGCTTGCGTTGAAGCAACGTGCCGCCATTGGCGCAAAGCGTGTATTGCCCAATGATCAACGCGGGGCATTAATGCAGGCGTTTAACAGCGGTGATTTGGACGGGGCGATTGCGCAATCCATCGCCTTACAGAAACGATTTCCGCGTGCCACATTGTTGTATACCATCCAGGGCGCGGCGCATGCGCAAAAGGGTGAACATGAAAAAGGCAGAAGCCGCATTTCGCAAGGCAGTGGCTATTGATCCGAAGTTTTCGCAAGGTTTTAACAATTTGGGCAATTCGCTGCGCGAACTGGGGCGTTTGGAGGATGCGCGCAAAAGTTATTTGAAGGGCTGTGTCGTTGAACCCGCAATTCGCCCAAGGGTTTGGCAATCTGGGCGTCGTTTTGAAAGAGATGGAAAAATACCCCCAAGCGATCCGTCGTTTTGAACAGGCAATCGCAATTGATGAAAATTATGGCGAAGCCTATCGTAATCTGGGCGTTTTGCATCAGGAATGCGATGCCCATGGGGATGCGATTAAGGCGTTTGAGGCCAGTTTGAAAATTGCTCCAAATGATCCAGATACGTTGGCTTTTCTGGCGGGCAGTTTACGTGCATCGGAGAAATTTAAGGCGGCGATACCGATCCTGCAAAAGGTTTTGGAAATTGCCCCGAGCAGATGGAAAGAGCGCCAATCACTGGGGCTGGCATTTGTCGAGGTTGGAGATTACGCCCAAGGGGTTGCCGTATTGAAAGAGGTCGCGACAGAGCGCCCAGAGGACATCGTTGTTTTGATCCATTATAGTTTCGCATTGGGCAAGATGAAGGACAGCGACGGTGCCGAACGTGTATTGCGCCGTGTGCTGGAGATCGAACCTGAAAACCTAGGCGCGTTGAACAATCTGGGGGTTTTGTTCAAAAATAGGGGCGATTACGTGACTGCGGCGCAGATTTTTGACCAAGCTTTGGCAATCGATCCAACATCGTCCGAAATCCGAATGAACCGTTCGGTTATTCACTTCCTGAAGTGTGAATTTAAACAGGCATGGCCGCTGTATAATGCGCGGTTTGAACATGAAAACAAGACGACTGAATTTTTGGACAGTTCCAAACCGATTTGGACGGGTGACAAACAACGCGTATTTGTGTGGGCCGAGCAAGGCGTAGGCGATGAAGTGTTTTTTGCATCCCTTCTGAGCGAAGCGCGGGCGCGATGTTTGGAACTGATCGTTAGTGTTGATAAGCGTTTGTTCCATATGTTTGAACGTAGTTTTGAGGGTGTGAAGTTTGTTAAACGAAATACAGATGTATCCGAGGAGGATTATGATGCGCATATTCCGCTGGGTGGATTGGCAGGCGTTTTGCGTAACGCGTTGGGTGAATTTGACGCGCAACCATTTGGTTTTTTGAAGTCAGAAAAATCTGATATAGATAAATATAAACAATGGCTTGGCGAGTATAGCGGTGAAACGGTTGGAATAGCATGGAGCACGACGAACAGACGTAATAACCACGTTCGCAATGTTGATTTGAAAACGTTGGCATCTGCGTTTGAGGGCCAAGATGTGCGTTTGGTGAACTTGCAATATGGTGATACATCGGTCGATATTGCCAAGGTTCAGGAACAACAGGGCATCGAAGTTTTGAACCATCCAACATTGGATCGCTTTAACGACATCGAAGGGTTGTGCGCGTTGATGCAGGCCTGTGACAGTGTCGTTACCATTGATAACTCTACGGTTCATCTGGCGGCGGCATTGGGTGTTGATACGCATCTAATCCTGCCTCATTTCCCCGATTGGCGCTGGTCCTATGTTGACGAAGGGAGCCCATGGTATCCGGGCCTGAATGTTTACCGCCAAAATGCGGAATTCAATTGGCAAGCATTATTGAAGCAAGTCGTTGATAGATTGGGAAAAACAACTTGAGCGACATATTGAAACTCAACGGTTATTCGGATGTTTTTAAACGTCCGATTTTTGTTGTCGGACTGCCTTTTGGTGGTGGCACCAGAACAGCGCAGTTGGTCAAAAATATGGGGGTTTGGACAGGGCGAACGCATGAGGGCCGCAGGGGTGCGTCATCGGATTTTCTGGAGAACAAATTGATCCGCGAACGGTTAGTCAAACAGACGCTGAAGCAGATGGATTGTGATCCTGATGGGTTGGAAACACTGCCCAATCCGAAAACACGCATAAATCTGGTATTTCCAACCAAAGAGGGCAATATCGACCTGAAAGAAAAGCTTCACCGTATGGTGAAGTCACAGGAGTACGATAGTTCGCAACGGTGGATGTATAATGATGCGCGCCTAGCATTGTTGTGGCGTAGCTTTCTGTCCGACTTCGCCAATGCAGACTGGGTTATTGTGCGTCAACAGAGGCGGGCATATGTGAAATCCTGCCTTGAAAACCCACGTACGTTAGAGATTTCCGAAAGCAGGTTGTTTTGGACGCATATTCATAAAATGTATTCTAGGCGATTTGATTTGTTAGCGGCGCGCGCCGAACATGTGCATGAAATCGATTTGAAAAACATTAGCGAGGGCAATCTGTCCGAGCTTCAGGCGTTGTCGACAAAGATTGGCATCCAATTCAGACCAAAACGTCAGGGGCAAAAGGTTGAACAGAAGCGTTGGCGTCATTCCTGATTAATCGAAATTTTTCAATCGCTTAAGAAGCGAAGACGTGTCCCAACGTCCGCCACCCATTTTTTGAACATCCTTGTAAAACTGATCCACCAATGCCGTCACCGGCAGGCTGGCGCCATTGTCATTTGCCGTGTCCAAACAGATGCCCAAATCCTTGCGCATCCAATCGACGGCAAAGCCATGTTCGTATTCATCATCGATCATGGTTTCAAACCGATTTGCCATCTGCCAACTTCCAGCGGCGCCTTGGCTGATGACTTCGACGACATCACGTCCGTCAAGGCCAGCTTTGTCGGCGAAATGTAAGGCTTCGGATAGTCCTTGGACCAATCCCGCGATTGCGATTTGGTTGCACATTTTTGTGATTTGTCCTGCGCCAGTGTCGCCAATGCGTTTGCAAATCTTGGCGTAGCTGTCGATCACGGGTAGGGCGCGTTCAAACGCCGCCAATCCGCCGCCACACATCACAGACAAAACGCCGTTTTCCGCACCCGCTTGGCCGCCTGATACAGGAGCGTCAAGAAAATAAGCACCATTTTTCGATGAAATGGCCGCCAATTCAGACGTAACGGCGGCAGAAACGGTTGTGTGGTCAATAAAAACAGCGTCATCGCCAAGCGTGGAAAACGCTCCATCATCGCCTAAACAAACTCCACGTAGATCATCGTCGTTTCCAACGCATGTCATAATAAATTCAGCGCCTTGCGCCGCTTGTGCAGGAGTAGGGGCTGTTTGACCATTAAACTCTTGCGCCCATTTTTCAGCCTTCGCAGGTGCGCGGTTATACACAGTCACATCATAACCAGCCCGTGCCAGATGGCCCGCCATTGGATATCCCATTACACCTAATCCGATAAACGCGACTTTTGTCATTTTTGAACCTGTTTCTTGACCAAATTTCCAGCTGATTGTGCGTCATTTTAAATGTTTGGACAATAGGAATTGGGTGTGCAGAGCGACGTATTTTTCGAGATTGCCGATTTATTCACGCAGCATGTGAGTGGGGCGGCATAAAAAAGGTAACATTTCAAACATAGAGGTTTTTTGATGTTTTTGAACAGTTTAGGATTTAGGGCGATGGTACCAACAAGATAGATAATAATCTTATAATATATATTATGTTAAAAATATCAGCGCGTGAAAAACAGGACGAGTATTTCAACAACCAATATAGCAATGGATTGAAACGTATAAAAAAGGGATCAAACCGTCCCACGAATTGAGTTACTGTCGCTATCTTTGTTTAAAATACAATATTCAATTTTTAAAACACTTAAAAATTCTCTCGATAGCCTGTTTCTTGGTCGTAAATTTATTGCTTATCTTTAAGTTGACATAAAACTTCGTTACATTATAACATAACAGACACTACTAAGCTGGAGATTTGAACCGCGCAGTGGCTATACTTACACATTTTGTTTCAGGAAAACCAACATGAAGCCCCTTCCTATAATCGCAATTACCACATTGATTGCAGGCCCTATGATCGCAGAAGAAACGCGCCATGCAGACAGTCATGAACACGGCGTTGGCGAATTGAATATAGCGTTCGAAGGTAACGCTGTTGCATTGAAATTACATGCACCGGGCTCCGATATTGTAGGATTTGAGTACGCTGCCAAAAGCGATGAGGATCACGCTGCGATTGATGCCGCGATCGCAAAGCTGTCTAACTTTGATAATCTTGTTGCTGTGCCTGCCAACGCGGGATGTAACATTTTCGATGCACATGCTGCGCTTGAAAGCGAAGATGAACATGATGACCACAAAGAAGATCATGACGATCACGGGGACCATGATGACGACAAGCACGACGATCATGCGGATCAGGAGGACGAAGCTGAACACACTGAGTTCCATGTGGAATACAGCTTGGAATGCACAAACCCGAATGCGTTGGCTGAAATGACCTTCACCTATTTTACAACATTCCCAAATGCGTTAGAGCTTGAAGTACAAGCCATCACCGCCAAAGGTTCTGGTGCATTTGAAGTAGAGCGTGATACGCCAACTCTTGATCTGCGAAAGCTGTTTTAGGTTCCCAACGTATGTCCGACGATCACAGTATATTGCGTTTGAAGGATGTTCATTACCAATGGTCTGGGCCAAATGCGTTTGGCCTGACCATCCTCGATTTCCACATTAAACGCGGTGAAACAGCTTTGTTGCTGGGTGCCAGTGGGTCTGGAAAATCGACGTTCCTATCATTGATCTGCGGAACGATTACGCCGCATTCAGGGAAAATCCTGGTTGATGATGTGGACCTTACAACGCTGTCGAACGGCAAACGTGATCGGTTTCGCGGTGATCAAATTGGTTTGATATTTCAACAGTTCAATCTGCTACCTTATGCCAGTGTTTTAGATAATATCTTACTGCCCCTTCGATTTTCGCCCAGCCGTAAGGCAAAAGTGGATAGTCCTAATTCGACCGCAGCGCGTCTTTGTGTCGCCTTGGGGTTGCCGCAAGGTATCCTTGAAAAGCAGGCGGGTACATTAAGTGTTGGGCAACAACAACGCGTCGCCGCGGCGCGGGCGTTGATTGGCGCCCCGCCCCTGATTATCGCGGACGAACCGACATCGGCCTTGGATGCGGCGACACAGACGGTGTTTTTAGAATTACTGTTCAATCAAACCAGTGCCAATGGGTCAACCTTGTTGATGGTCAGCCATGATGCGCGGCTTGCCGATCAATTTGATCGCGTTGTACAAATCGCGGATATCGTTGAAACAACAAAGGAAACGGTATGATTTTGCGTCTAGCATATCGCTCGCTGTTGGCGCGCGCATTGACTGTGAGCATGACAACCCTTGCCATCGCGTTGTCGGTTGCGTTGTTTCTTGGCGTGGAAAAGGTTCGTACAGGCGCCAAGGCCAGTTTCGCAGATACAATTTCGGGCACCGATTTAATCATTGGTGCCCGATCTGGTTCGGTTCAATTGCTGTTGTATTCCATATTTCGGATCGGGAATGCCACCAACAACATGACATGGGACAGTTACCAAGACATCGCAAGCCGCAAAGACGTAGATTGGATTGTTCCGATTTCACTGGGCGACAGCCACCGTCAATTCCGCGTTATGGGTACGACAAATGCCTTCTTCGATCGTTATAAATACCGTTCTGGGAAATCAATAACGTTGGATGATGGTGCGTTTATGGATGATCTTTTTGATGCCGTAATCGGCGCAGATGTTGCCAAAACGCTGGGGCATGAAGTCGGCGATCCCATCATCGTTGCCCACGGCTTGGCATCGTTTTCGGAACACAAGGATCAACCCTTTCGGGTCTCTGGTATTTTGGCAAAAACAGGCACCCCCGTTGATCGCACCGTTATCGTCAGCCTGAAGGCCATCGAGGCCATTCATGTTGATTGGAAAAGCGGCATTAAAATACCCGGGGAATCCACGGCAGCAGACGTTATTCGCCAAATGGACCTTCAGCCCAAGGCAATCACCGCCGCCCTTGTTGGCACCAAAGGGCGATTACAGGTGTTTGGCCTGCAACGCGCCATTAATGAATACGCCAGCGAACCGCTGTTGGCCATTTTACCAGGCGTTGCATTGCAAGAGCTGTGGCAGATCGTTGGCATTGCCGAAACCGCATTGATCGCCGTGTCTGCAATGGTGATCGTCACCGCATTAATTGGAATGATGGCGACGGTTTTTTCCAGTTTGAACGAACGACGTCGTGAAATGGCGATCTTTCGCGCTATGGGTGCTCGTCCACGGGTGATTTTTGGGCTGTTGATATTGGAGTCGACATTAATGTCTGCGGTTGGTGCTGTGTTGGGATTGGGTTTGTTATATGTCGGGTTATTCATTGCCCAGCCGATTGTGGACAGCGCGTTTGGCCTTTGGCTCCCAATTGAGGCACCTACCCTGCGTGAGCTGTGGATTTTAGCAGGTGTTGTCATAGCTAGCGTAATTGTGAGCATAGTACCTGCCCTGAGAGCCTATCGTATGTCGCTTGCGGATGGTATGATGGTCAAAATTTAGGGTAAAGAGCGTCTATGAATATTTCGCGTCGTCATATGATTTTAGGGTCGGGAGCATTGGCGGCCCTGCCCTGTCCTGTGTTTGCTAAATCACCGCGTGAAATCACATGGGATGATTTAATTCCAGATGGAGTTCCGTATGGTGAAATCATTGGTGAAGGTGACAGAGATGAAATTAACGATACCTGGAGCCCTATTTTTGATGAAAATTCATCAAAGCTGAACAATGATCTAAAGGACACGGTTGTTAAAATTCCAGGTTACATCGTACCGCTTGATTTGACGCTGTCGGGGTTAACTAGCTTTGTTTTAGTGCCCTATGTGGGTGCATGTATTCATACGCCACCACCTCCGCCTAATCAGTTGATATATGTCACAACAGACATCCCATGGACCCAAGATAACATGTGGGATGCCGTATGGATAACAGGGTTATTGGGGCATGAAACAACGACAACGGATGTTGCCGAAACGGGATATACTCTCAGCGCGCAAAAAATCGAGATTTATGAATGGTGATTTCGCCCCTGAACCGTCGCGCATTTATCACCGCCTTTGGGGCGTGTGCAGCCTACCCTCATGTTGCCTTGTCAGATGATTACATCAATCTAGATTGGCAGGATTTGCTGCCTCTTGGCGAAACCAGCCTGCCACGTGAATTGGCCGAACTCACGGATCACAGCAATACCAACCCATCCAGCCAACAACCGATTTCAAGTGGTGTACGCACCGAATGGAACGGCCAAGTTGTGCGCATTCCCGGCTTTATGGTTCCGCTAGAATATTCAGGCACAGGCGTGAGTGCATTTATTTTGGTACCCTTCGTTGGCGCATGTGTTCACGTTCCACCACCACCATCTAATCAATTGGTATTTGTTACCACTCAAAAACCATATGAAAGTAAGGGGTTATACGAACCAATTAATGTTATTGGCATGTTTGGAACAGCGCCGGTAAGTACCCAATTAGCGGATATTTCGTATGCATTGTCTGCTGACGAAATTGTGCCCTACGCCGGATAAAACGGCAGCTTACTTACAAAAATGCTTAAGTTACTAAGCTAACTAAGCAAGAAGCTCGTGGCAGAATTCAAGTGCATCCGCCAGTTTATCGATTTCGTCCAATTGATTATACATCGCGAACGATGCGCGTGCAGACGCTGTTATGCCAAGATGCTGCATCAACGGTTGGGCGCAGTGATGTCCAGCACGAACGGCAATTCCACGCTGATCAAGGATAGTTGATATATCATGTGGATGACCTGCACCTTGGATCGTGAACGAGAATATAGCGCCCTTGGTATTTGTTTGGCCTTGGATGTCTAGCCAGTTGTATTTTGACAGCTTTTTAACGGCGTAATCACGCAGACTTGCCTCGTGCTGTGCGATGTTTTCCATACCTATGTCTTGCATATAGTCAATGGCAGCGCCCAGACCAATCATTTGAACGATCCCAGGTGTTCCGGCCTCTAGTTTATGCGGCATGGAATTGTATGTAACTATATCACGCTCTACCGTCTTAATCATGTCACCGCCGCCCATGAAGGGCTGCATTTCGTCGCCGCGTTCCTTGCGCACATAAATCGCACCAGATGACGATGGTCCGTACAGTTTGTGACCCGTGATAGCAAAGAAGTCGCAGCCAATTTCCTGAACGTTTACAGGCATATGAACACTGGATTGAGAACCATCGACCAATGTGGCAATGCCGCGTTGGCGAGCCGCATCACAGATGGTTTTCACATCTACAACCGTGCCTAAAACATTCGACATCTGGGTAATTGCAACCAATTTGGTTTTGTCTGTCATTGTATCAATTACGGCCTGTGCATCCAACGCACCATCCGCATCCGTTTCAACCCATTTCAAAACCACACCTTGGCGTTCACGCAAGAAGTGCCAAGGTACGATATTGGCGTGGTGTTCCATCACTGACAGGATGATTTCATCGCCCGCCTTTAGGTTTGGAATGCCCCAGCCATAGGACACCATATTGATGCCCTCTGTGGTGCCAGAATTGAAGATGATTTCCTCTGGATGTTCGGCACCTAGGAACGATTGAATTTTACCGCGCACAGCTTCGTAGTTATCAGTCGCGATGTTCGAAAGCGTATGTAAGCCCCTGTGAACATTAGAATATTCTTCAGCATATGCTTTTGTTACGGCATCAATTACAACCTGCGGCTTTTGCGCAGATGCACCGTTATCCAGATAAACCAACGGCTTGTCGTTTACTGTGCGTGACAGAATTGGAAAATCTTTGCGGATTTTGTTCACATCATACATTGCCAAATTCCAATTCTTTTAGGTTTGAAAACCACTGCCAAATAAATACGGTGGTGGTGATAATCGCGGTTATGAGGCGCAGGTCAGGCATATATGTCGTCAATAACGCCGAAAGCAGCATCACAGGCGCGGTTACGACAGCGGCCCAAAACAGCGCACGTCGTGCCTCTATGTGTTCGCCCTGCCCGCCGAAACGCGCCAAAACCACATGCGACATCGCAGCGATGCCATACATTAACAACGGCATCATAAAGACCGACGCAATCAGCTGTGCCGCCGCCAAACCAGACAATGTATCGTCAGTTAGATGCGCACGTTTGGCGATATCAGGCAGCAACGATAGGAAGCTAAGCCCCCCAAAAAGCAGCGCGAAAAACAATGTCTGTTCTTCGCGCACACCATTGTCGATATGCCGGCGCATTTCCACCTTTGGGGCCTTATACGCGGCAACGATATCAGACAGCAAAGACATCTGTTTTAACGACGCTCCATCCATGCCGCTAAACGGTTTAGAATATCTTCGGCCAATTCTTCGTTATCGATTTCCTCGATTGCTTCCGCAAGGAACGCCAAAACCAACATGTCCTGTGCCTGTTTGCGTGGAACACCGCGCGAAATCAGGTAGAACAGTGCATCGTCATCGATGGCGCCAACGGTTGAACCGTGAGAACAGGCCACATCATCGGCATAGATTTCCAATTCAGGTTTTGCCAAGAAATTGGAATTATCGTCCAACAACAAACCCTGTGAAATTTGATAGCCATCGGTTTTCTGTGCGTCTTCTTTGACCAAGATTTTACCCTGGAAAACGCCGGTTGCACCGTTGCGCAAAACCTTTTTGAAAACCTGACGGCTCTCGCAGTTTACACTGTCATGCGTTACGAAAACGGTGTCATCGTGGTGAAAACCTGTACCATCACCCGCACATGCACCCGCCACAGTTGCCTGTGCGTCATCGCCAGTAAATTCAAGCACTGCATCATTTCGCGTCAACACACCGTTCACTGTCATCGTAAAGGAGCGCAGAACACTCTCACGGCCCAAACGGCCAAACATATGCGTTACTGTCTTACGTTCATGGTCGCGACCTTGGGTGCGAACATGGTGGAATTGTGCGGTATCTGCAACGTCCACTTCTAATACGGAATTGAACCGTGCGGCACCTGCCCCACTTTCGAGCAATGTGAATTCAGCACCTTCGTCAATCTTGATCACGTGGTGAACAACAGCGTCGGAATTCTCGTTGCTGTGGACATAGCGGATTGCCAATGGCTTTTCACATTTAGCTGTAACGTGGATCACCAAACCCTGATCCGCCACCGCAGTATTCAATGCCGCCAATGGACGTTGAACTGGGTTTTGACCATTTGCTTCTAGTTGACCATAAAGGTCTTTGGCCCAGTGAATATCTGCGCCGGTTACATCCGCCAATGTTTCAATGTTGGCGCCAGACAATGTCAAATCATCCGATTGATCCGCGTCAAAAATGCCGTCAACAAACACAACGCGAACACGATCGATGCCATCAAACATCGGCGCTTCGTCATTTGAAAACAATGCAGCAGGTGCCGTTGGCACAGCCGTCAACGCGGATGGATCGGTATAACGCCAGTATTCATCACGCTTGTGCGGCGCACCCTGTGCATTGAACACTGACAGCGCATTCGCACGAGTGTCATTTGCCCATTTTGCGCCCGTTGGCACGGTGAAATGCGCGGCCAGATTGGCGGCACCTTCCAGTTTAGGTTGAGAGACAGCCATGATTAAGCAACCTCTGCCAAGATATCAGCATAACCGTTGTTTTCGACCTCTAGTGCCAATTCTGGACCGCCGGTTTTCACGATTTTACCGTCTGCCATGATGTGAACAACGTCGGGTTTGATGTGATCCAACAAACGTTGATAGTGTGTGATCACAAGGAATGAACGTTTACCATCGCGCAAGGCATTAACGCCTTCGGCGACCAATTTCATCGCATCAACGTCCAAACCAGAATCTGTTTCATCCAAAACACACATCTTTGGCTCTAACATCGCCATTTGCAGGATTTCATTACGCTTCTTCTCACCACCAGAAAAACCAACATTTACGGGACGCTTCAACATATCTGCATCGATTTTCAATGATTTGGCTTTGGCGCGAACTTCTTTCAGGAACTCGCCTGCGGACAATTCTTCTTCGCCGCGTGCTTTGCGTTGTGCGTTTACCGCTGTGCGTAGGAATGTCATATTACCAACGCCTGGGATTTCCACAGGGTATTGGAATGCGAGGAACAAACCAGCGGCTGCACGCTCTTCTGGTTCCATATCCAACAGCTCTTCACCGTTCAACGTGGCTGAACCACCCGTCACTTCGTAGCCGTCTTTGCCAGCCAACACATAGGATGTTGTTGATTTACCAGATCCGTTTGGCCCCATTATCGCGTGAACTTCACCTTCACCGATGTTCAGATCAACACCCTTTAGGATTTGCTTTTCTTCTTCTTCAAGACCAACTTGTAAGTTTTTGATATTTAACATGATTATTACCCTACTGAGCCTTCAAGGCTGATTGCTACCAATGCCTGCGCTTCCATGGCGAACTCCATGGGCAAGGCTTGTAATACTTCTTTACAGAAACCATTCACGACCAGCGCAACAGCTTCCTCTTCGTCCATGCCGCGTGAGCGACAGTAAAATAGTTGATCGTCATCCACTTTGGATGTTGTTGCTTCGTGTTCGACACGCGCAGTGTTATTTTTCACTTCGATGTATGGCACGGTGTGCGCCCCACATTTGTCACCGATCAGTAATGAATCACACTGTGTGTAATTACGTGCATTTGCCGCTTTGGGGTGCATGGAAACCAGACCACGATATGTGTTCTGCGCTTTGCCTGCTGAAATTCCTTTGGACACGATCCGTGACTTGGTGTTTTTACCAAGGTGGATCATTTTGGTACCCGTATCGGCCTGCTGGAAGTTATTCGCGATCGCGATGGAATAAAATTCGCCTTGGCTGTCATCACCGCGCAAAATGCATGATGGGTATTTCCAAGTTACTGCTGAACCTGTTTCCACTTGTGTCCACATCACCTTGGCACGATCACCACGACAATCGGCACGTTTAGTCACGAAGTTGTAAATCCCGCCTTTGCCTTCGGCATCACCTGGGAACCAGTTTTGAACCGTCGAATATTTAATCTCGGCGTCCTCTTGGATCACCAATTCCACAACGGCCGCGTGCAGTTGTGCAACATCACGTTGTGGCGCTGTACAACCCTCAAGGTAGGAAACGTACGAACCTTTTTCTGCAATGATTAACGTACGCTCAAACTGGCCTGTGTTTTCCGCATTGATACGGAAATAGGTGGATAATTCCATCGGGCATTTCACGCCTTCTGGGATGTATACAAATGACCCATCTGAAAAGACGGCTGAATTCAACGTCGCGTAAAAATTATCCGATTGTGGAACAACCGTGCCGATGTATTTTTTCACCAAATCTGGGTGCTCTTTCAACGCCTCTGAAATCGACATGAAAATCACGCCGGCTTTCTTCAACTCATCTTGGAACGTCGTGCCAACGGACACACTGTCAAACACCGCATCAACAGCAACCTTGCGCTCGCCTTCAGGTGCCTCAACACCCGCCAACAACGCTTGTTCCTTCAATGGAATGCCCAGCTTGGCATATGTTTCCAACAACTTCGGATCAACATCATCCAACGACTTTGGCTTCTCTTCTGCCATCGACGCAGGACGCGCGTAGTAATAGATATCTTGGAAGTCGATCTTTGGATAATCAACCATCGCCCAATCAGGCTCTTCCATCTGTTTCCAGCGCTCAAACGCCTGTAAACGCCATTCTAGCATCCATTCAGGCTCTTCATTCTTTTCAGAAATCAAACGCACGATATCTTCGGTTAAACCCAGCGGCGCATATTCCATTTCAACGTCGGTAGAAAAACCGTATTTGTATTCACCACTTAGGGATTTCACCGCTTCTACGGTTTCCTCTTCAACGCCATCTTTTGCAATCATATCTGTCATATCGCTATCCTTTACGCAGCTTTCGCTGCAAATTTTTTATAGGCCTTGATCCATGCATCAGCAAAGCTCATGACCTCTTGTTCTGTTGTTGTCGGGCCAATGGAAACCCGTACCGCGCTTGACGCGGTAATGTCATCATATCCCATCGCCTTCAAGACCCGACTTGCCTTAACTTTGCCACTGGAACAGGCCGATCCAGCAGAAATCGCAAAACCAGCCAAATCCATTTGCATCACTTGGGTTTCACCCTTCCATCCTGGAACGGCAAAGCAACTGGTGTTTGTTAACCGAGGCATATCTTGGCCTACGATAATCGCATCGGGCGCGGCATCGGCAATTCGGGCCTCCATGGCATTGCGCAAATCATATAACGCATCCCATTTGCCTGCTTTTTGATCACAATCAGCCGCTTCTGCCGCCGCTCCAAATCCTGCAATGCCTATAATATTCTCGGTTCCTGAACGGCGCCCTTCTTCTTGGCCTCCGCCCGTAATCGTTGGGTTCACTTCAACGCCCAGCTTCAAACACAGCGCACCAACGCCTTTGGGCCCGCCCAGCTTATGCGCCGATAGCATCAAAAAATCAGCGCCTAAATCATTTAGGTTTGTGCCAAACTTACCCGCAGACTGCACCGCATCCACCAAAACCATCGCGCCTTGGCCCCACGCTTGTTGCGCCCAACGAAAATTATTTTGCGAAATACCTGTTTCGGAATTCGAGGCCTGAATGGCTAACAAATCCCCGTCGAACTTCTCAAATTCAATCTCACCCGATTTGGCTGTTGGGATCGAAATGGCTTGATGTGCGTAAACACAATCATGTTCAAAATCGGCACAGGCAACGGTGCGCCCTCTTGTGGCTAACGTGGCGGATTCTGTCGCGCCAGATGTGAAAACCACCTCGTTGCGCTCAATACCAACAAGATTCGCAACCTGTTCACGTGCACGTTCAACGATACCCTTCGCAACACGCCCTTCAGCATGCACAGAACTCGGGTTGCCGATAATATCCATCGCGGCAATCATCGCCGCACGGGCCTCTTCGCGTAGCGGCGCAGTTGCGTTCCAGTCTAAATAAACACGGTTCATTTCGCATCCACCACTTCGAACAATGAGGGCACGGCGGGACATGGGGCAATTTGATTTTCAATCAAATCCGACAACCGTGTTGCGTGCAGATACACAAAAACCTGTGCTGACAGGCTCTCCCACAATCGATTGGATAATGATTGTGCCCGCGTGCCAGAATTAGCACCCGAAACACCCGCCCCTTTGGACAGGGCATTCATATCCTCATCAACAGCACTTAGGATATCCGAAACACGGATCGCATCAGTGGGTTTGGCTAGCTGATACCCACCACCTGGCCCGCGAACAGATGAAACAATCTCTGCACGGCGTAATTTCAGGAACAATTGTTCCAAATAATTCAACGAAATATCCTGACGCTCGGAAATTTCGCCCAGTGAAACCAACCCGTTTCGACCCTCAATCGCCAAATCGACCAAGGCAATCATCGCATATCTGCCTTTTGTGCTCAGTTTCATGGCGTTACGGGTCCAATTTAGTTGACGAAACCGCGACTTAACCTTAGTGACAGGGGTTAGCGCGGGGTGTATTCCTCGATTTAGAACCATTCTAAAGTTTCTGACCGTTTTCGTCAACTATTGAAATCATCAGCAAACTCATAAACGCGAGAGTAGCAGAGTAAGTATGCCAGAAGTCATTTTCCCAGGCCCAGATGGTCGCCTAGAAGGTCGTTACCACCCTCAAAAAGCCAAAGATGCGCCAATCGCAATTTTGTTGCACCCGCATCCTCAATTTGGCGGCACAATGAACAACAAAGTTGTCTATAATATGCACTATGCGTTTTATAACATGGGCTTTACGGTTCTACGCTTTAACTTCCGCGGTGTTGGTCGCTCACAGGGTGAATATGATCAAGGCATCGGTGAATTGTCAGATGCGGCATCTGCGCTGGATTACCTTCAGGCGATGAATCCGAACGCGAAACATTGCTGGGTCGCTGGATTTTCGTTCGGTGCATGGATCGGCATGCAATTGTTGATGCGTCGCCCAGAAATCTCTGGTTTCATCTCTGCGGCTCCACCCGCAAACACATACGACTTCTCATTCTTGGCACCCTGCCCGTCATCTGGCCTGATCATCAACGGATCGGCTGACCGCGTGGTTCCACCTGCAGACGTCGAAGGTTTGGTTGGCAAGTTGCACGAACAAAAGGGCATCACAATCACCCACGAAGTGATCGAAGGCTCTGGCCACTTCTTTGAAAACGATCACATGGACACGATGATTGGTTCTGTTGATGAATATGTGCGCCGTCGTTTAACGGAAACTACGCGCTAAGTCGTTTTGAAATTATCAGATTTGGCGGCCAGCAGATGTTGTAGCCGCCTTTTTTGTGCGCTTTCGTCAAACTATTTCGGATCACTAATTTGCCCACCACAAACCGGCGCATCGCACCCTGTCGTCGTTTGGCTGGATGTTGGCAACCCCGCGACAACCCGCGCCGCCAGATACCCAAATGCCTGTGCTTCGAACATGTCCCCATCAAACCCAACGGTTTCCACGGGGTCCACGGATTGATCCAATCGATTGCGCAATCCATTCATGATAGCGGGATTATGACGCCCGCCACCACAGATCAACCATCGCGCTGGATCGCGTGGTAAGTGTGCCTGTGCAGCGTAAACGCTGCTGACACAAATCGCGGTCAATGTCGCTGCGCCGTCGGCATCGGATAGGTTCGAAACCAAATCCAAAATATTTGAAAAATCATTACGATCCAATGATTTGGGCGGCATACGTTCAAAATATGGTGATTGGAAAAAGGTTTCTAAAACCCCGACATTTACAATGCCAGCCAAAGCCAAAGCACCATCTTTGTCAAAGCTTTGGCCTGTGCGTTCCAGTATAAAATCATTGATCGGCGCATTTGCTGGACCCGTGTCGAACGCCAACAACGCACCCTCAGATTCCGGTGAAAACTTGGATGGATCAACAAAGGTGACATTCCCAACGCCGCCCAAATTCACAAAAGCGACGGGCGAATGCATCCCCAAAACCTTGGCACATGCAAAATGGAAAAATGGCGCTAGTGGCGCACCTTCGCCACCAGCAGCAACGTCATCAGAACGAAAATCCCATACAACCCGCTTGCCTGATGCTTGGGCCAGCGCATCGCCATTCCCCAATTGAAATGTGCGTCCATTGGCAGGATCGTGGTTCAATGTTTGTCCGTGAAATCCAACCAGTTCCGCATTTGGAAATGCATCAATAACTTCTAAGTGGGCGGAATGTATTATTTTTTCGGCTTCTTCAAACGACCCATCTTCGGGCCAACGCCCCAATGCGGCGCGTAAAACAGATTGTTCTGTGGGCGTGTAGGGGCGAAAATATTCACCTTCAAAATCTAAAATACGTGTGCCGTCCGTGATGCAAATCGATCCATCGACACCGTCAAGCGACGTGCCTGACATCAATCCAAGACTTCGATAAACCATAAACGCACCACTCCTACTTGCCACCCTCAAATAACCCGCTAAAAGGGCTGGATAACACTCAAAAGAAAGCAAAGCGATATGACTTACAAGCCCAAATCAGCGTTTCTGATTGAAATGGAAACACGGGGCTTCTTGCAGGACTGCACAGACCTACAGGGGCTCGACGAACGCCTACTGCAAGGAACGATGCCTGCATATATCGGCTTTGATGCAACGGCGGACAGCCTGCATATTGGATCACTGATCCAAATCATGATGTTGCGTTGGTTGCAAAAAACCGGACACAAGCCCATCCCGTTGATGGGTGGTGGTACTACGAAAATTGGTGATCCGTCTGGCAAGGACGAGAGTCGACAGCTGATTACACCTGAATTGATCAATGAAAATATCGACGGCATTCAAAAGGTATTTGCGAAATACCTTGATTTTGGCGAAGGCGATAGTGATGCGATGATGATCAACAATGCCGAATGGTTGGACAAGTTGAATTACATCGAATTCCTGCGTGACATCGGTAAGCATTTTACCATCAATCGTATGATTTCGATGGAGAGTGTGAAGTTGCGATTGGATCGTGAGCAACCGCTGACCTTCCTTGAATTCAACTATATGCTGTTACAAGCCTATGATTTCATGGAATTAAACAACCGTTACGGTGTGGCCATGCAGATGGGAGGTTCGGATCAATGGGGTAACATTGTGAACGGTATCGACCTGACGCGTCGTTTGAACCAGAACACGGTTTTCGGCCTGACGACACCATTATTGACCAAGGCGGATGGATCAAAGATGGGCAAATCCGCCAGTGGTGCGATTTGGTTGAACGAGGATAAGTTATCGGCCTACGAATTCTGGCAATTCTGGCGCAATACTTTGGATGCAGATGTTGGTAAGTTCTTGAAACTGTTTACCGAACTGCCTGTTGCAGAATGTGATCGTTTGGGTGCCCTTCAGGGCCAAGACATCAATGAGGCGAAGATCACTTTGGCGAATGAAGTGACCAAACTGTGTCATGGCGAGAACGCCGCAAATAAAGCGGCTACAACGGCACAGAAGGTATTTACCGAAGGTAGCGCGGACGACAATCTGCCGACCCTGGAATTGACAGTGGCGGAAGCAGCCGACGGTATCAGCTTCACCCAAGCGCTGGTGCGATCCGGATTAGCCCCGTCAGGCAAGGAAGCCAAGCGTATCATTTCAGGTGGCGGCGCTCGTTTGAATGACGATGCCATCAGTGATGCGGGTTATATGCTGTCGGCTGATGAACTGGCGAAGACGCCAAAGATCAGCGCATCGAAGAAGAAACACGCGCTGATCAAAGTAGTCTAGTGTTAAGCCCCTTGCGTTAAATCAAGGGGCTTTATTTTGCCAACATCCATTCGCCCGTTGGGTGGAATGCATGAAATGCGAAGGCAAACGAGACGTCATGCACCACATCATTTCCTGACGCATCACGCACGCGAATAGCCCCGACATCGCGCCCCGTTGCTATATCACGCTTATCCAAGGCCGATGCGGTGCCAGCGTTCCAAGAGATTGTATATCCATTTTCCGTAAGCGTGCCAGCTTCCTTGATGCGTTGCAAAGGCCATGCTTGGTTTTCAATGGCAATTACGCGCGCCAATGGATTAATCCCATGAGGTGGGTTTTCACCATTGTACAAAAAGGGACGCCCCGTATCGTATCCCGCATATGGGTTTTGGCCATAATTGCGGCGGGCATTGGGTTCATCCTGAACCAAGCCATCAGGATTACGGGTTTTGAATGTGTCCCAACTTTCCATCCAGCCGGGTATTTTTATCAATTTCTGTCCTTGTAAATCACCGACAATGGCTTCGCCTGTAAACTGTTGCCACCAGCTCTCGGTCTCGCGGTCAAACATGATCATATCGGAGTTTCGTAACAAACCAGACACACCAAAGGAATATGTGTTTCCGTTCAGGCGACGATCAAAGACGATGCCAGAATTACACAATGGGCAGAACGTTACGGCGAATGGGATGCCACCCGCACGATCGTTCACAATCTCATGCCACATCAGGTAACGAATTGGGTATGCCCGCGCCGCCTGCCCATCGATTTCTACGGTCATCACGGGTTCGTTGGGGGCCAATCTCGTATCATCTGCCACAGGCATCATTGTGGGGTCTGAAAGGGACGGAATGCCATCTTTGCCTGGCCCGCCCTGCAATACGGATTTGAAATCAATTGACGATTTTTCGAAATCAGTTTGTTTCCAAACATGTTTCCAAAACCGCACGTCTGCGGATGCAACTGTTGCGAAACTGACCAGTGCCGCAGCCAAAACAATACGCTTAAACATAAAAAAGCCCTCCATGATGAATGGAAGGCTAATTCTTTTATGAGGTATGAACACCCCCTTACACAGGGAATTGATCAACCGTCAGCTTTGATCCAAACGCGTTTCATCACATCTGGCTCCGAAACCGAACCGTTTGCTGTACGAGAGCCCAACTTGATATTGTTGACGATATCTTGGCCTTCGACAATACGCCCAAAAACGGTGTATTGCCCGTTCAGATTGGGTGCTGGTGCAAACATGATAAAGAACTGTGAATTCGCCGAATTTGGATTCGTCGAACGCGCCATTCCGACAACGCCTTTAACGAATGGTTCGCTGGAAAACTCCGCTGGAAGGTCGGGATAGTTTGAACCGCCCTGTCCTGCATAACGTTGTTTAAAACCCTCGCGTTTTCCAAATTTCACATCACCCGTTTGAGCCATGAAACCTTTGATCACACGGTGGAAAACGACATCGTTATAAACGCCATCACGCGCCAAGATTTTGATGCGTTCGACATGTGCTGGCGCCAATTCAGGCAACAGTTCAATTTCGATAACGCCGTTTGCTTGGCCCTCAACCTCGATCATCAGGGTGTTTTCAGGTTCTGCCGCTAACGCACCAAAACCAACCCCAATTGCCAAGATTGCTGCTGTTAACAAACGGATCATAGATCTGCTGCAACCTTCATTGAAATCATGCGATCAGGTGCGTGTGGTGGTTCACCGCGCACGATTGCATCAACATGTTCCATGCCTGATGTTACACGACCGTAAACAGTGTACTGACCATTCAAGAAGTGGTTATCGCTGAAGTTGATGAAGAATTGAGAGTTTGCAGAGTCTGGCATGGCGGAACGTGCCGCGCCGATTGTACCGCGATCGTGTGGCAGTTTTGAAAACTCTGCTGGTACATTTGGCAAATCCGAACCACCGGTACCCGCAGCACCGATGTTAAAGCCATCTTCCATGTCGCCATTTGCAACATCTCCAGTTTGGGCCATGAAACCATCGATAACACGGTGGAAACACACGTTGTCGTATTGACCAGAACGTGCCAATTCTTTCATACGTGCACAGTGTTGCGGTGCAACATCTGGCAACAACGTGATGTGCACTGGGCCATCCTTTAGTTCAATGATGATTGTGTTTTCAAGATCTTGATTGTCGGACATGGTTTCGCCTTTGATTTAATTTCGCATCAGAAATACGGCGAGTTCACCCAAAAAGAAAGCTGAAAATGTGAATAGATGGCTCAGGCAAATTTTTGCTTTAATTCGGCCTCTACGCCGGGGGTAACGAATTTGGTCACATCCCCGCCTAGGCGAGCAATTTCTTTGACTAATCGTGATGCGATTGCTTGGTGTTTTGCCTCTGCCATCAAGAATACGGTTTCAACGCGATCATTCATGGCGCGGTTCATACCGACCAATTGATATTCGTATTCAAAATCTGAAACGGCGCGCAAACCACGGATGATTATATGCGCGCCGACTTCATCTGCTTTGTCTATCAACAGGTTTTCGAACGGCTCCACGATGATTTCGGTGCCTTCATGGTCGATTTTGCTCAGATTACGCTCGATCATTTCAACGCGCTCTTCGAGAGTGAATAGCGGGCCTTTGTCGCGATTAATGGCAACGCCGATCACCAAACGATCCACCAAAACGCAGGCGCGTTTAATGATGTCCAAATGGCCCAATGTTATAGGGTCAAAGGTTCCAGGGTATAATCCAACGCGCATTGTTCTGCCTTATTTCATTTGGAACTACGCAATAGAAAAACGATATTCTGGTCAAGTAGAAACGCGTAAATCTGCGATATTAACTGTGCAACATTTCCAGCATGGATTTATTTTCAGATTCGATTTCATCCAAACGCATCTTCACCAAATCACCAATAGAAACCATGGCAACAATGCCATCGTCGCCCATAACCGGAATATGGCGAAAGCGACCATCTGTCATGGTTTTCAAAACACTTTCGGCAGTATCCTTTGGCACACATGTTTGCACATTGGCGGTCATGATTGTGGAAACAGATTCTTGCAAAACTAATGCGCCGCGACGACCCAATTCACGTACAATATCGCGTTCTGACAAAATACCGTCCAGCTTGTTATCACCTGAACTCACAACCAGAACACCGATTCTATTTTCCGATAATATGCTTGCTGCATCTTGGATCGTTTGATCGGGTGTGATTGTCATAATTGATGATGATGGACGTTTGTCTAGAAGGCCTTTGATATACATGTTTTGCTTTACTCCGTTATGCAACTTTAAGGCTAACATAGCTTTTATGCTGTGTCACGTCCCTAGGACTAAAGCATTGTTTTCAAATAATATCCGGTGTAGCTTCCGTCGACCTTGGCCACCTCTTCTGGTGTACCAGTGGCGACGATTTCACCGCCGCCATCGCCACCCTCTGGGCCGATGTCGATGATGTGGTCGGCGGTTTTCACAACGTCTAAATTGTGCTCAATCACGATAACTGTATTTCCCTGATCCACCAATTCATGCAATACTTCCAGTAGCTTACGAACGTCTTCGAAGTGTAGTCCGGTCGTTGGTTCGTCCAAAATATACAGGGTTCGACCAGTTGAACGCTTCGCCAATTCTTTGGATAATTTCACACGCTGGGCTTCGCCACCTGACAGTGTTGTCGCGGGTTGGCCAACCTTGATATAGCCCAAACCAACGCGCATCAACGCGGTCATTTTATCGCGAATGCTTGGTACTGCTTTGAAAAACTGTTCTGCGTCTTCGACAGTCATGTCTAACACGTCGGCGATACTCTTGCCTTTGAATAAAACCTCCAGTGTTTCGCGGTTGTATCGTTTGCCACGACAGGTTTCGCATTCGACGTAAACATCGGGCAGGAAATGCATTTCGATTTTGATCAAACCATCGCCCTGACAGGCCTCGCAGCGACCGCCTTTAACGTTGAAACTGAAACGACCCGGCTTGTAACCACGTGTTTTGGATTCAGGCAAGCCTGCGAACCAATCGCGAATTGGGGTGAACGCCCCCGTATATGTGGCGGGGTTAGAACGTGGTGTGCGACCAATGGCGCGTTGATCGATGTCGATTACTTTGTCCAAATAGGTTAGCCCGCGAATTTCATCACAATGTGCCGGTGTTTGTTTCGCTCCATTCAAGCGCATGGACGCTGTTTTAAACAAAGTTTCAATCGTCAGCGTCGACTTTCCTCCACCCGACACGCCCGTCACACAGGTAAACGTCCCCAATGGAAAGTTTGCGTTGATGCCCTTTAGGTTATTGCCCGTCGCGTTCGTAACCGTGATTGCTTTGCCATTCCCCTTGCGACGTTCAACAGGTACCGATATTTCGCGTTTTCCGCTAAGGTATTGACCAGTAATAGATTTCTTATTCTTCTCGATTTGCGCTGGGGTTCCTTTGGCAGTGATCTCACCACCATGCACACCCGCACCTGGACCAATATCCAAAACATAATCTGCGGTACGAACTGCCTCTTCGTCATGTTCAACGACGATGACGGTATTTCCCTGATCGCGCAGGTTTTTCAAGGTTTCCAACAACCGTCCATTGTCACGTTGATGCAGCCCGATCGACGGTTCATCCAACACATACAGAACACCTGTAAGGCCAGAGCCGATTTGGCTGGCCAGACGAATACGCTGGCTTTCGCCACCAGACAATGTTCCCGAGTTGCGCGACAAAGTTAGGTAGTTCAATCCAACATTGACCAAGAATCCCAGCCGTTCACGAATTTCTTTCAGAATCGCCGCAGCAATTGCTTTTTTCTGCTTGGTTAAGCTTTCTGGAACGCTTTCGATCCAGTCCAATGCCTCTTTGATCGACATCTGAACGACCTGCCCCACGTGCAAGTCAGCTATTTTTACAGCTAATGCCTCTGGTCGTAAGCGGTAACCATCACAGGTGCCGCAATGGCGGTTGTTTTGGTACCGCTCGAACTCTTCGCGAATCCAATTGCTGTCGGTTTCACGGTACCGGCGTTCCATATTGGGAATGACGCCTTCGAAATTACGAGTCACTTCATAAACGCGTCCGCCTTCGTCGTAGCGAAACGGGATTTCATCCTTGCCTGAACCGCGCAACATGACCTGTTGCACTTTTTTCGGTAATTCACGCCATTCGGCGTCTTTGTCGAATTTATAGTGCTTGGCTAATGCCTCGATCGTTTGGCGGAAATAGGGTGATTTACCCTTGGCCCAAGGCGCCAAGGCACCACCATACAGACTTAACGATGGATCAGGGACAACCAAGCGTTCATCGAAAAACAACTCCACGCCCAGCCCGTCACAATCGGGACAAGCCCCAAAGGGTGCGTTGAAGGAAAACAGACGCGGCTCGATTTCGGAAATCGTAAATCCGCTGACGGGACATGCGAATTTTTCTGAAAACGTGATGCGTTCTGGATCGCCATCTTTGGGGACTGTTTCCAAAATGGTGATGCCATCGGCCAAATCCAATGCTGTGCGGAAGCTGTCTGCCAGTCGTTGCTCCAGCCCCGATTTAATAACAATGCGATCAACAACCACATCGATATTGTGGCGGAATTTCTTGTCCAAGGTTGGTGCGTCGTCCAGCTCGTAAAACTCACCGTTCACTTTAACACGTTGAAAACCTTGTTTTTTAAGTTCTTGAAACTCCTTCTTATATTCACCTTTACGATCACGCACGATGGGCGCTAGCAGGTATGCGCGTATCCCCTCGTCCATGGTCATTACCCGATCAACCATTTCGGAAATTTGTTGCGCCTCAATCGGTAAACCGGTGGTCGGTGAATACGGTGTGCCTACACGCGCAAATAACAGACGCATGTAATCATAAATTTCTGTAACAGTACCAACCGTGGAGCGCGGGTTCTTCGATGTTGTCTTTTGTTCAATCGAAATGGCGGGTGACAACCCGGAAATGTGATCAACATCGGGCTTTTGCATCATATCAAGGAACTGACGCGCATAGGCGGACAGGCTCTCTACATACCGTCGCTGACCCTCGGCATAGATGGTGTCGAATGCTAGAGATGATTTGCCTGAACCAGACAGGCCCGTGATCACCACCAATTTATCGCGTGGAATATCAACATCTACGGATTTCAGGTTATGTTCACGCGCTCCGCGTATCTCGATGTTTTTAAGTTCTGGCATTCCTCAACCCCGATGTTCCCACTGTAGGTACGCGGACACTATGGTTGAAAATAAAGCGGAACAAAACAGGAAAGTTTAATTAATTTCCCAAAATGACTTTGACGTAATTTCTGGTCTCTTTGTAGGGCGGAACACCGTTGTACTTCTGAACAGCACCTGGGCCTGCGTTATATGCGGCCAATGCCAAACGCCAGCTTTTGAATTTGGCATACTGTTGCGCCAGATATCGCGCGCCGCCTTCCAAATTCTGTTTTGGATCACGCGGATTTACGCCCAGTGACCGCGCCGTTGCCGGCATTAGTTGTGCCAACCCCAATGCGCCCGCATGTGACCGTGCCTTGGGGTTCCAGTTGCTCTCTTGTTGGACCAGACGTTTAAATAAATCCACTGGAACGCCATATTTGCGCGCTGCGGCAGCCGCCATCGGGGAATAAACGCCTTTGTAGCGCCCGCGATAGCTGGGAATCGTTTCATAGGCAGGTTTATCAATGCCATAGCGGGAATTGGATGCGCTGTATTGTTTTGACAGGCGATCATCCAAAAGGCGAGAATGATTGGGTAAAATAATCGGTTTTGTACGCGTAAAGCCGGCTGTCGGTGCCAAAACAATGGCACCCGAAATAATTACAGCAGAGATAAAATTACTTTTGAACATTATATAAACCAGTGATTTCCACACCTCCTATAACGCTTTAGGCACTAAAGATAAATTAATTTAAATTAATGGGCGGATTTTCACCTTTTATAAACGCCCCAGAAGGCTATGGTTAACAAAACGCAATTCAGGATTCGTCGGGGAAATAAAATGGCTGGTTCACTAAACAAAGTAATGCTTATTGGTAACTTGGGCGCAGACCCAGAAGTGCGCACGTTTCAAAACGGCGGCAAAGTGTGCAATCTGCGCATAGCAACGTCAGAACGCTGGCGCGATAAGAACACTGGTGAAAACCGCGAGAAAACAGAGTGGCACACTGTTGCGATTTTTTCTGAGGGTTTGGTCCGTGTGTGTGAACAGTACCTGCGTAAAGGTTCCAAAGTTTTTGTCGAAGGCGCGTTGCAAACACGTAAATGGCAGGACCAATCAGGCAATGATCGTTATTCTACTGAAGTGGTTATCCAAGGCTTTGGCGGTACATTGACGATGCTTGACGGCCGTTCAGGCGGCGATAACGCTGGCGGCGGTCAAGGTGGTGGTTACAGTTCTGGTGGCGGCCAAGGTGGTGGTTACAGCTCTGGTGGTCAACAATCTGGCGGATATGGTCAAGGTGGTGGTCAGTCACAACCTAACCCAAGCGACTTGGATGACGAAATCCCATTCTAAAGGTTTCTGAAATCAAAGATTGGTCAACTCTTAGCGCTTCGTTTAAAGAGTACTTTTCAATTGGAAATATCATAGCGGCGCTTATCTGCGCCGCTATTTTTGTTTTCTTCCTACGACACTGGTTCGTAAATCAATCGAATACATAACGTTGAAACCTGTTCGTCCACAGGATTTAACGAAAGCTTTGAATGTTGAATCGTCGTCATTTGACCAACTGGATGTTTATGGCATTCAATATGGTTTATCTGACCCCGTAAAACGCACGGATTTGATGGCAATTTTCGAAATTATATCCGCTGAAGGCGTGTTGCATCAGCGAGGGAGGAAATACGTTCCTGAGGTTTGTAAATGCCTGGAAATAAGCGATACACTATTTGAATCCGTTTGGTTGGATTTCGGCGATCGTAAGAGAACACGAAGGTCGTGAGTAGATACTCAATTTTTCACATTACCTGACTAAAAGTACAGGTTGAATTCCCCCCCCCCCTGAATACTCAACTGGATGACAAATGAACAATTTAAGTTCGTCAAATTGGGGATAATAATGTTTAAAATTCAATATTTTACTGGAATTTATTTTACAGTACTGTTGCAAGCTTCCAATGCCGCTATTGCGAAGGAATCGATTCAGAATAATGTTCTGATAGCCGCCGACAACTCTGCTGTTGATGGCATCCTTATAGTGATGATTTTGGCATTACTTGTGTCACCTATTTATATTTACTTTAACCGTATAAAGAATGACGCCACGCGCAAAAGACGTCTTCTTCAAAAATTTTCGGTGAAGGATCAAAATATCATCCTTACGATGGCCAGCGTCGCAAAAACCGATAAAGAGATCGCACCGAGCGAAGTTCAAAAAATTCGTCAAACGATCGAAAAGCTGACGCAACGTAAAGTCTCAGATAACGACGTTGAGAGAGTGATTGCATTAGCGTCGGACAAATTCAAATCGCGTGATCTGCAGGGGGTTGTTACCGGCCTAAGCGTGGACGAAAAACGGGAGCTATTGACCGCTTTATTCGACGTTATTTCAGCCGATGGAAAGCTACGCAAAGCGGAACGTGAATATTCAAGACGTTTTTGTAAGGGTTTGAATATTAACCAAGCATTTTTCGATTCTGTTTGGGTAGACTACTTTGAACAAAACCCAAACAAGCTAACGGTCGAATAACGTCATTCCGCTTGTCGTAAATGACCTAGATTTCTTCGCACGTTTGGCGTTCCCTGAATGAAATTCTAGGGAGAAGAAAATGAAAGTCGGATTTATTGGTCTTGGAAATGTCGGTGGTAAGCTGTCCGGTTCGTTGTTGCGCAACGGTGTTGATTTGTATGTTCGTGATTTGAACGAAAACCTCGTTCAAAGCTTCGTCACCAAAGGGGCAAAGACAATTGCGACTAACAAGGCGTTGATGGAAACCTGTGATGCTGTCATCACCTGTCTACCCTCGCCTGCGGCTTCTGCTGCGGTAATGGAGTCTGATGATGGCCTTTTGGCGGGCATGTCGGATGGTAAGATATGGATGGAAATGTCCACAACCGATCAGGCAGAGGTGACGCGCCTTGGGGCTATGGTGGTCGCCAAAGGCGGTCAGGCGGTGGATTGTCCCGTCTCTGGCGGTTGTCATCGTGCTGATACAGGAAACATTGCTATTTTCGCAGGGTGTACGCGAGATACATTCGAAACGATTTTCCCGCTTTTGCAACAAATGGGGCGACGCCTCCTTCACACTGGCGAACTTGGCTCGGCATCAGTTTTAAAGGTTGTCACAAACTATCTCGCGACGGCAAACCTTCTGAGCTGTGCAGAGGCTCTGACGACCTGCAAGGCCGCTGGTATGGATCTTGGCACCGCTTATGAGGCCATTAAAATTAGTTCGGGCACGTCTTTTGTGCATGAAACAGAAAGCCAGGTAATTTTAAATGGATCGCGCGACATTAGTTTCACCATGGACTTGGTCGCCAAAGATATTGGGTTGTTCCAAGATATTGCGGATCGTCACGAAGTGCCGCTTGAAATATCACCCTTGTTGATTGAAATCTTCGCCGATGGGATCGGTCGTTTTGGCCCACGTGAATGGTCGCCAAATATAATCAAACGTTTAGAAGAGGCTACCGGATTAACGATCACTGCGCCGGGATTCCCTGCTGAAATGACGGATGATGAGCCAGAGGAAGAAGGTTACGAAGTAATCCCTGCTTCTCGTAATGTGTGATTTGTGAATTTACCCCGCTAAGTCATTGATATTATAAAAATATATGGTCATGTGTGAAATGATGCCCTGCATGACCACCTTAACACAACAAGTTGCGTCATTTGCCAAAACCTGCTATAAATATCACAAAATATAGCAGGTGAACAGAGCGTGAGCGACGACATTAAAAATCCCGACGAAGAGACCCCCGAAACACCAACGTATGACGGGCCACAGATCACCATCGAAGAGGAAATGAAAACCTCTTATTTGGATTACGCGATGTCGGTAATCGTCAGTCGTGCAATCCCAGATTTACGCGATGGTTTGAAACCTGTTCACCGCCGCATCCTGTATGCGATGCACGAAAACGGGTACACGCATTCAAAATCTTACCGTAAATCCGCGAAATCTGTTGGCGACGTCATGGGCAGCTATCACCCGCACGGTGACAGCGCGATTTACGATTCATTGGTGCGAATGGCCCAAGATTTTTCGATGTCTTTGCCGTTGATTGACGGTCAAGGTAACTTTGGTTCCATGGACGGCGATAACGCCGCCGCGATGCGTTACACAGAGGCGCGTCTGGATAAGCCGTCCGAATTCTTGTTATTGGATATCGATAAGAACACCGTTGATTTCCAGGATAACTATGACGGTAAGGAAACCGAGCCAACGGTTTTACCGGCACGTTACCCGAACATGTTGGTTAACGGTGCTGGTGGTATCGCCGTGGGTATGGCGACGAATATTCCGCCGCATAACTTGGGCGAAGTTATTGATGCCACATTGGCACTGATCGAAAACCCAGACATGACCAGCGGCGATTTGATGGAATACGTCCCTGCCCCAGATTTCCCAACCGGTGGTATCATTTTGGGCCGTGCAGGTGCTGTTAAGGCGTATAACGAGGGCCGCGGTTCCGTCATCATTCGCGCCAAAACTCGCGTTGAAGAAATTCGCAAGGATCGTTATGCCATCGTTGTTGATGAAATCCCATATCAGGTGAACAAGGCGACGATGATCGAAAAGATCGCGGAATTGTCCCGTGATAAAAAGATTGAAGGCATCGCCCACGTCCAAGATGAATCAGATCGTGTTGGCGTGCGCGTGGTGGTGGAATTGAAACGCGATGCAACGGCAGAGGTGGTTTTGAACCAGTTGTTCCGTTTCACCCCATTACAAACATCATTTGGCTGTAACATGTTGGCGCTGAACGGCGGTAAACCTGAACAGCTGACATTATACAAATTTCTAAGCTACTTCGTTGGTTTCCGCGAAGAGGTTGTTGCACGTCGCACCGCCTTTGAGTTGAACAAAGCACGCGAGCGTAGCCACATCCTGTGTGGTTTGGCCGTTGCTGTTACCAACGTCGATGAAATCGTTGCAACCATCCGTGGTTCAGCGGATCCAGCGGAGGCGCGTGAAAAATTGATGACACGCCGCTGGCCTGCGGCAGATATCGCGCAATATATTTCCCTGATCGATGATCCAAGTCATACGATCAACGATGATAAAACCTACAACCTGTCGGAAACACAGGCACGCGCCATTCTGGAACTGCGTCTGCAACGCCTAACCGCGATGGGCGTCAAAGAGGTGACGGATGAGCTGGAAGAGTTAGCTGGTAAAATTCAAGATTACCTTGATATCCTACGTTCGCGCGAACGTATTATGGCGATCATCACGGATGAATTGACCGAAGTTCGCGAAAAATTTGCCGTTCCACGTCGTACAGAGATCGTCGACTGGGCTGGTGACATGGATGACGAAGATCTGATCGAAAAAGAAGATATGGTCGTAACCATCACCAACCAAGGCTACATCAAACGAACCAATTTGGCAGATTTCCGCGAACAAAAACGCGGCGGCAAAGGTATCCAGGGCATGTCGACCAAGGACGAAGATTTCGTCACAAACATGTTCGTTGCCAACACCCATACGGCGTTGTTGTTCTTCACCACAGACGGCATGGTGTACAAATTGAAAACTTGGCGCCTGCCCCTTGGTGGTCGCAATGCAAAAGGTAAAGCAATCGTCAACATCTTGCCAATCGATCCGGGTGTATCCATCGCGGCATTAATGCCAATCGATGCACCAGACGAGGAATGGGGCGATCTACAAATCGTGTTCGCCACGGATGCGGGCGATGTACGCCGTAACGCATTGTCTGATTTTACGAACGTCAAATCGAACGGCAAAATTGCGATGAAATTGCCCGAAGGTAGATCAATCATCAACGTACGCATCGCGACCGAGGATGATGATTTTCTTCTAACGACGGCAATGGGTAAGGCTATCCGTTTCCCAACAACTGATGTTCGGGTATTCAAGGGCCGTGATTCAACAGGTGTACGGGGCATCAAACTTGCCGACGGTGACAGCGTTGTTTCAATGGCTGTTATTCGCCACGTGGACGCAGAATCCGATGAACGCACCGCATTCTTTAAAATGCGCCGCGCATTGGCAGACGGCGAAACGCCCGAGGGTACGATCAGTCAGGAACGTTTCGATGAACTTGCCGCGCTTGAAGATTGGATTCTAACCGTCACAACTGGTGGCTATGGTAAACGTTCATCCGCGCATGAATACCGCGTTTCTGGTCGTGGTGGCCAAGGTGTTGCTGCCGCCAATCTTGATCGTCGTGACGACACAATCGTCGCCGCCTTCACCGTTGCCGAGGAAGATCAAATCATGTTGGCGACCTCTACCGGTCAATCAATCCGTTGCCCCGTAGCGGGAATTTCACAACAGGGTCGCTCATCATCGGGTGTTACCGTGTTCAACACCAAAGATGGCGAGAGCGTCGTTTCCGTCGCCTACATCGCAGACAGCGACGAAGAGGCCGACGAGCCTGAAACAGACGGCGAAGCGCCAACTGAATAAAACAATCAGGGCCAGCAACACGCTGGCCCTTTTCTTTTGCGCCAACCCCGCGTAAACCGCCCGCATGACAAAATCTATACATATCATCGGCGGCGGCATGGCCGGATCAGAGGCAGCATGGCAAATCGCTAACGCTGGCATTCCCGTAATCTTGCATGAAATGCGCCCAACGGTAGAAACTTTTGCCCATCAGACGCATGACTTGGCTGAAATGGTCTGTTCCAATTCGTTTCGTTCTGATGACGACGAGGGTAATGCGGTCGGCCTATTACATTGGGAAATGCGGGCCGCAAATTCTGTCATCATGGCGATGGGTGATGAACATGCCCTCCCCGCTGGTTCTGCTTTGGCTGTGGATCGCGATGCGTTTTCCGCTGCTGTCACCGAAAAACTGGTCAGCCATGATTTGATCACGATTGAACGCGGTGAAATTAACGGTTTGCCGCCTGCCGATTGGGGTCAAACCATCATTGCCACGGGACCACTGACATCCAAATCCATGGCAGACGATATTCTGGCAAACACGGATCAGGCATCATTGGCCTTTTTCGATGCGATCGCCCCGATTGTCTATGCAGACAGCATCGACATGAGCAAAGCTTGGATGCAATCGCGTTATGACAAAGGTGAGACAGAGGAAGAGCGTACCGCATATCTGAATTGCCCGATGGACGAAGAAACCTACAATGCCTTTATTGACGCATTGTTGGCCGCAGAAAAAACGGAATTTAAAGATTGGGAAAAGGACACGCCATATTTCGATGGGTGTTTACCAATCGAGGTGATGGCCGAACGCGGTCGTGAAACCCTGCGTTGGGGACCAATGAAACCTGTCGGCCTGACCAATCCACACCAACCAGATGTCAAAGCGCACGCTGTTGTACAACTGCGCCGCGACAACGCCTTGGGCACATTGTTCAACATCGTCGGGTTCCAAACGAAAATGAAATACGGCGAACAGGCACGGGTATTATCCATGATACCGGGGCTCGAAAACGCAAACTTCGCCCGTTTGGGCGGTATTCATCGCAACACATTCATCAACTCGCCACTGTTGTTGGATGATCAAATGCGCCTGAAATCAAGACCGGAAATTCGTTTCGCGGGTCAGATCACGGGCGTCGAAGGTTACGTCGAAAGCGCGGCAATGGGATTGTTGGCGGGCCGCTTGGCAATCGCACAATATAATGAACAGGATCGTCAATCTCCGCCAAACACCACTGCTATGGGCGCATTAATCAGCCACATCACAGGTGGCGCAGATGCAAAAACATTCCAACCGATGAACGTAAACTTCGGCCTATTCCCACCCGTTGATAACGTCAAAGGCGGTCGTCGCAACCGCAAAGATCGCTACAAAGCATATACAGATCGCGCCAAAGCGGACTGGACAGATTGGATGGCCCAGGGCTAGGCTTTGCCATGACCAAAACCAAACACGTTGAACGTTTCGCTCCATCCCCCACGGGGTTGTTGCACCTTGGTCATGCGTTTTCCGTACTTGCGGCTTATGATGCGGCCCGTGATGCGGGCGGTGAATTCCTGTTGCGGATCGAAGATATCGATTTCAATCGTTCCAAACCTGAATTCGAAACCCAAATTTACGATGATCTAAAATGGTTAGGCCTATCATGGCCAGAACCCGTCCTACGCCAATCGGATCGCCGCGGGGCATATGATGCTGCGCTACAAACCCTGTGGGATAAAAAACACATGTTCCCCTGCACCTGTACGCGCAAAGACATTGCATTCGCCGCCGCGCCCCAGGAAGGTGGTGATCCATTGGTCGGGCCCGATGGCATCATTTATCCTGGAACCTGTCGTAATAATGATCTTCCAACAGCCATACCAGAAACCGCTTTGCGCCTGAACCTTGATAATATCACACAAACAGATTTCACATTCACTGATCTGATCCATGGCACCGTCAATTTCACATTGTCGGATGTGCAAAACACCATCGGCAACGTCATGATCGCCCGCAAAGATATCGGTATTTCATATCACTTAGCCGTCGTTTTGGATGACGCCTTTCAAGGCGTTACCCATGTAACACGCGGCGTCGATTTATTCGAAGCCACAAAGATCCATGTTGTTTTGCAACATGTTCTTGGCCTGCCAACGCCCATCTATCGCCATCACAGATTGATCCGCGACGAAAATGGCAAACGTCTGGCGAAACGCGATGATGCGCGATCCATTCAATCGTATCGTGCAAACGGCATGTCGCCCGACGATGTGCGCACGCTTATTTCATTGGCGCAATGATCTCGACCTCTGCGCCATTCTCTACTTGCGTATAAAAACAATGGCGGCGGTTCGTGTGACACGCCGCGCCGATCTGATTGACCTTCACCAAAATACAATCGCGATCACAATCGAAGAAGAATGAAACCAATTCCTGCGTATGACCAGATGTCAAACCCTTAACCCAGAATTCCTGACGCGAACGCGACCAATAGGTCACCTTGCCAGTATCCAACGTTTGTTGCACCGCATTCGCATTCATCCACGCCATCATCAACACTTCACCCGAAGTTGCATCCTGAGCAATCGCTGGGATCAAACCATCACTATCAAATTTCAAAGTCGTCACATCAAATTGAGCCATATAAACACGCTTTTCCTTTTCACGGCGGGAATGGTGATCTAATAAAGTATCAACCAAGATTGGCAAAGGTGAAAAACATGTCTGACAACAATGATATGATCAATCTCTATTCCAAACGGATACTTGCGGCTGCGGCGAACATTCCATTCACCACGCCTCTTACAGAATTTGATGGCACTGCAATGCGTAGATCTCCCCTTTGCGGATCGAACCTACGTGTGTGGGTTAAAATGGAAGATACGCGCATTTCTGCCTTTGGTCAGGACGTCAAAGCCTGTGCATTGGGTCAGGCTGCGGCATCTATATTCGCAAATGCCGTTGTTGGATTAACCGCAGATGAAATTACCAAGGGGCGCGATCAAATGTTTGCCATGCTGACGCAAGATGGCGATGTTCCAGATACACCTTTTGATGAACTCGAGGTTTTATTACCCGCGCGCGCGTACAAAAATCGCCATGCATCCATCATGTTGTGTTTCGAAGCGACGCTGGATGCAATCCAAGACGCAGACACAAAAAAACGCGCCCCGAAGGGCGCGTGAAGTGCACAAGTCTATTTGACGAAGACTTGCAGGCGAAAAAGATAATGAAATCTCTACAGCCCCTTTGATAGTGTTAAATTTGATTTAAGTAAAGAACAAAATGTGAACACTTATCCAATAGAAAGCATATGGATATACTGATCCGCCCCCATCAAGTACAAAAGCGTACGCAACGCGATACCCCGCTCACTGGATAAATCGGGATCCGTCGCCATTATCAGGCGCGCATCGTCATTCGCAATTTTCATTAGATCAGACTGCGTTTCCAAATCCGCAATTCTAAACCGCGGTAGCCCAGATTGCGCCACTCCCAAAACATCGCCGGCGCCACGTAGTTTCAAATCAATCTCTGCAATCTTAAACCCATCATTAGTTTCGCGAATTGCCTCTAGGCGGCTCTGGGCAGTTTTTCCAAGTGGCGGCGCATAGAGCAGTAAGCATGACGATGCATCACTCCCTCGCCCAACGCGCCCACGTAACTGATGCAATTGGCTAAGTCCAAATCGTTCCGCATGCTCTATCACCATGATCGATGCTTTTGGAACATCAACACCCACTTCGATCACAGTCGTCGCCACCAGTATCTTAAGGTGCCCGTTCGAAAAATCATTCATTACCTGATCTTTCTCTGCGGCTGTCATGCGCCCATGAACCAATCCAACGACATCATCCCCCAGGGCGACGCGCAACGCGGCGGCGCGATCTTCAGCGGCGGCTAAATCCAAGACATCGCTTTCTTCAACTAACGGGCAAACCCAATAGGCCTGTCGCCCTTCTGTGATTGCGCCACGTAACCGTTCTACGACCTGCCCCATACGCGCAGTTGAAACCATAACCGTTTCAATGGGCTTTCGACCCGCAGGTTTTTCATCCAGTATCGAAATATCCATATCGCCATAATTCGCCAATGCCAGTGAACGTGGGATTGGTGTCGCGGTCATAACCAAAACATCAACAGCAGCGCCCTTCGCGCCCAAGTCCATACGTTGCCGCACGCCGAACCTGTGCTGTTCATCGATCACTGCCAGACGAAGATCATGAAATGTAACGCTTTTTTGAAAAACAGCGTGAGTTCCGATCAAAATATGGATGTTACCATTCGCCAATGCGTCCAACTTGGCCTTACGCTCTGCTCCCTTATCGCGTCCAGTCAGGCTCTCTAACACAATCCCTGCTTTTTCGGCCAATGGGCGCAGGCCAGCAACATGCTGTTGCGCCAAAATCTCGGTCGGCGCCATCATCACAGCCTGTCCACCACTCTCTACTGCAGCGACCATCGCCAGTAACGCAACCAGCGTTTTTCCCGCGCCCACATCCCCTTGCAGCAAACGGTTCATACGCGTTTGTTGTGCCATGTCATCATGTATTTCTGCGATGGAACGGGTTTGTGCATTTGTTGGGCTAAATGGTAATGAAGCAAGTATTTTTTTCGCCAAACTTCCATCACCTTTGGATTCTATCCCTTTGCTTTTACGAGATAAATGTCGTGCAATGGCCAGAGTCAATTGATGTGACAAGATTTCGTCGTATGCCAAACGCTGACGCGCGGGCGTGTTTGGCAATATACCCTCAGCAGAAATTGGTCGATGCCCAAGGGTGATTGCGCTGGCCCAATCAGGCCATGAAAATTTAGCCATAACACTGGGCTCGATCCATTCATTCAGCGGTGCAAGAGCGGATAACAACTGGTCACTTGCCTTGCTCATATTCTTTTGTGTCACACCCGACACCAAGGGGTAAACGGGTTCCAGTTCTGGAATGCTATCCAATTGATCCACTCGACAGACATAATCAGGATGGGTCATCTGGGCCATATGATCGAATATTTCCAGCTTACCTGAAATAATGCGTTCCTGCCCAAACGGATAATTTTCACGCAACCATTCTTTGCGAGGATGAAAAAACACTAGCTGAAAATTGGTTGTACCGTCGTTCACATCAATGCGATATGGGCGGTCTTTACGGGTATTGGGTAAATGCTCGCCAATTGTGACCTTAACAGTGACAATGCTCGGCAATGGTATACCCTGAATAGTATCCACGGGTTTTCGCACGATCACGGATTGGGGCAGAGTCAGCAATAGATCGCGTGGTGTTTCCACGTTCAACTTCAGAAGGTTATCTGCAATTTTTGGCCCAATGCCAGACAGCGAGGTAACCGAGCGAAATAATTGAAATAGGATTTCTGGACGCCCAACCATTCGCTATGCCTCGCTAGGTTCAATGAGATCCAGCCATTGTTGCTCTGTCAAAATTTCGACGCCAAGTTCTATGGCCTTCTTGGCCTTTGATCCCGCACCTGGGCCCGCAACCACGATATCGGTGCGTTTAGATACCGAACCCGAAACTTTAGCACCCAATGTTTCCGCGCGGGCTTTCGCCTCTGCGCGGGTCATCAATTCCAAACTACCTGTGAAAACCACGATCTTACCAACGACGTTACTATCAACGGGCACTTTTGCAACAACATCTTGGATCGACAAAAATGCGACCAACCGATCGATCACTGCGCGTTGTTTTTCATCCGCAAATGTAGAAACCAATGCGCGCGCCAAAACATCTCCAACGCCATCTATCGATAACAGAGCATCCCAATATTCGCCTGTGAGCGAAGCGGCATGGTCCATAGCCGTTTCAAGCGATGTCCACGATCCATAATGCGTTGCCAACAATGACGCTGTTGTTTCCCCAACATGTCGTATGCCTAAACCAAACAGCAATCTGTTCAACGAAATCTCGCGGCGTGTTTCAATGGCCTTAAACAGCTTATCCGCCGAAGTCGCACCCCACCCGTCCCTGTTTTTCAGTTGCTGAAGGCCTGAACCAAAACGATCCTGAAGCGTAAAAATGTCGACTGGTTCTTTGACCCATCCGAGATCAAAAAACTGTTCTACCTGTTTTGCGCCCAGCCCATCTATATCAAACGCACCTCGTGATACGAAATGAATCAATCCTTGAACGGCTTGTGCAGGGCAAATCAAACCGCCGGTACAACGCGTCACACTATCGCTTTCCTCACGTAGTGCGGGGCTGTTGCATTCTGGGCAGGTTGTCGGAAATATGTACGGTATACTTTCTGGTTTCCGCTTGGAAATATCCACATCCCTGATTTTAGGAATAACATCACCGGCGCGATAAACTTCGACCCAATCGCCAGCACGAATATCGCGCCCATCGCGAATAAGTTCACCTTTTGAATCCTTGCCCAGAATATAATCTTCGTTATGCAAGGTCGCATTGGATACAACAACGCCACCAACTGTAACAGGAGACAGGCGAGCAACGGGCGATAACGCGCCTGTGCGACCCACCTGAATATCGATTTCTTCTAACCATGTATGGGCGATTTCGGCGGGGAACTTATGAGCAATGGCCCAACGTGGTGTGGTTGAACGAAAGCCAAGTTTGCTTTGGAGTTGCAAATCGTTCACTTTGTATACGACCCCATCGATGTCATACCCCAACAATGCACGTTGTTCCTCAATTTGACGATAATGGGAAATCAGTTCGCCAGGCCCATGACAGACTTTGGTCAACGGATTAATGGAAAAACCATAGTTCTCTAACGTTTGGACAAAACCGATTTGGGTTGTTGATAGTGGTGCGGACATTTCGCCCCAAGCATAGGCGAAGAATAGCAAAGGTCGTGATGCAGTAATTGTTGAATCCAGTTGTCGTAACGACCCCGCTGCCGCATTTCTGGGGTTAGCAAACGGCTTCTCTTCGTTGGCGGCTTGGCGTTCATTCAGCGCAGTAAAGTCCGCATGGCTCATATAAACCTCGCCGCGTACTTCTAATACATCTGACGCATTATCGATCTTGTGTGGGATATCTTTTATCGTTTTTGCGTTTTTTGTTACGTTCTCCCCAATACTTCCGTCACCACGGGTTGTTGCCTGCACCAAAACACCGTTTTCATATCGTAACGACAGCGATAGCCCATCAATTTTGGGTTCGGCAGTATACTCGATTTTATCGGAACTAAGCCTCAGAAATTTACGAATGCGATTGTCGAATTCCCCAATATCATCGTCATCAAACGCATTCGAAAGTGACAGCATCCTGACCGCATGTTCTACTTTGCCAAATCCAGATGACACAGGCGTTCCAACCTGATCGCTAACGCTGGTTGCGAGTTTTAAATCGGGAAAACGTGTTTCAATTTCTTGGTTACGTCGTTTCAGCGCGTCGTATTCAGCATCACTTATCTTAGGCGCATCATTCCCATGATAATCCGTGTTCGCTTGGCCAAGCAGGGAATTGAGACGGTTCAATTCCACCGCCGCCTGCGCAGAGGTAAGTTTATCTACTGATATCGAATTCGCCATTGCGCGTTGCCTAAATTTACCACGTTTAGGGAAATTTAGGCGCTGCGTTCACAGTGGTAAAGGTCTTTATCCAACTTCTGCCAAAGGTTCGCCGACAATTTCGGCATTGGGATCGCGTAAAACATAACCACGCCCCCAAACCGTTTCGATATAGTTTTCACCATTGGTCGCTTCGGATAGTTTTTTGCGCAGTTTACAGATGAACACGTCGATAATTTTCAACTCAGGTTCATCCATGCCGCCATAAAGATGGTTCAAAAACATCTCTTTGGTTAATGTAGTTCCCTTACGTAAGGAGAGTAATTCCAGCATTTGGTACTCTTTGCCCGTCAAATGGACCGGTTTGTCGTGCACATCCACCGTTTTGGCGTCAAGATTAACATTAACCTGTCCCGTTGAGATGATAGATTGGGCGTGGCCCTTGGAACGACGCACAATCGCGTGGATACGCGCGACCAATTCTTCACGGTGGAATGGTTTAGTCAGGTAATCATCTGCGCCAAACCCAAATCCTTTGACCTTTTCCTCTGCGGCATCATTGCCCGACAGGATAAGAATTGGCGTCGTGATTTTCGCGAGACGGAGCTGGCGCAAGACCTCTAGGCCGTTCATATCAGGCAGGTTGATATCAAGGAGCATAAGATCATAGTCGTATAGCTTTGCTAAATCGACACCCTCTTCGCCCATATCGGTGGCGTAAACATTAAAGCTTGCGCTTGTCAGCATCATCTCGATTGATTTTGCCGTGTTAAGATCATCTTCGACCAATAGAATTCGCATTACTTTCTCCGTCTGTTCTCGCCCAATTAAGGTTAGAGCAAGAAATGGTTAACCACCCGTTACGTTTTCAAACTATAGCAAAGTAAATTTCAATTTCAACCTAAGGTTGCCTATACTTTGGTATTGCGGTCACTTTCAGGGCAGATGGTCCGTAATCTTTTGCGTTATCGATCCATGATTGAAGTTCTTCGTATGATAACTCATAGGTCTCGCAGGCTTCCTCAAAGGAAATCAATTCATGGACAACGGCCTGAACGACCACCAGCTTCCGGCTGGCTACCCAGCGTGTTGTTGTCTTCGATGGTAAATCGGACCGGTTCAGTTTTACCCCATCTGGTAAAACAACTTCGATTGGGCCTTGGCTTCCTTTAATAAACATGTGTCACCTGTACTTTATTTGACGCCAACATCACGGGTACTGTTTAAACAGGGCTAAATATCGTGCTTGAGAATACATAAGGTTTTAATATAAACCGAACCGAAACCAGAGGTTCCCATGTCAGTCGATCAACCCAAATTAAACTCTATGGGCTTTGCTAAAGCCCCCAAGGATACACGCGTTCTGGTTGCGATGTCAGGCGGTGTAGACAGCTCTGTTGTCGCGGCAATGCTTGCTGAGCAAGGATATGATGTGGTTGGAGTAACGCTACAGTTGTATGACCACGGTGCAGCCTTGGCCAAGAAAGGTGCCTGTTGTGCAGGGCGTGATATCCACGATGCGCGCCGCGTTGCCGAAGAAATGGGATTCCCGCATTACGTTCTGGATTATGAGAACAAGTTTAAAGAAAGTGTCATTGACGAATTTGCCGACGCATATTTAGCTGGCGCGACCCCTGTCCCCTGTATTCGTTGCAACGAACGGGTGAAATTCCGCGACCTTTTGGAAACCGCCAAAGACTTGGATGCGGACTGTATGGCAACGGGCCATTACATCCAACGATTCGCGGGCGTTGAAAAGGCCGAGCTGCACAAAGCCGCGGATGGCGATCGTGACCAAAGCTATTTCTTATTCTCGACCAAACAAGAGCAACTGGAATACCTGCGTTTCCCACTGGGTCATTTGAAATCCAAGGCGGAAACACGTGATTTAGCCCGTAAATACGGCCTGCCTGTTGCGGATAAACCCGACAGCCAAGACATCTGTTTCGTACCAAATGGTTCCTACGCTGCAGTCATCGAGAAGTTGCGCCCCGAAGCAGCCGATCCAGGCGATATTGTCCATTTAGATGGGCGCGTTTTGGGCCAACACAAAGGCATCATTAATTACACCGTTGGACAACGCCGTGGTTTGGGAATCGGCGGTGGTGATCCGTTGTATGTGGTGAAATTGGACGCAGATAATAAACATGTCGTTGTCGGCCCCAAAGAGACATTGGCAACCCGTACAGTCACCATCAAAGAGGTGAATTGGTTGGGTGATGATGATTTCATGGATCAATCAGAACGCACAGTCGCTGTACGTGTTCGTTCGACCCGCGCACCCAAAGAGGCGATCATTCGTCCGACGTCTCCGACATCCGCAACCGTGAATTTGTTGAACGCCGAAGAAGGCGTTGCACCTGGCCAAGCCTGTGTTTTTTATGATGTTGATGGCACGCGTATCTTCGGTGGTGGGTGGATCACGAAATAACGTCAAAGAAAATCTAACAATAATTGGCCTATCCAAATATCTGAATTGAATAGGCCACTGAATTTAGATTGCTTTCATCTTTTTCTTACGAAGACGATCTGATAGGTCGAGACCCGTCGCAGGCAATGTGCCTGGACCTTTGGTAATTGAAACCAACTCGCGCGTTATCTCCATATTCGCGATAACGGGATAACTACCTGCAAGAACAGTGAGTTCAAATATAAGGTTCGTCATGGCTTTTTGTTTCCACCATGGTACTCTCTTGTTTTGATTGTTCGGTGTGTGGGACCATGCCCAGTCTTCGATTATGTAGGTGCCGCCTGTTCTCACCAAAGGAAACAACATTTCGAAGGTTGCACGGGTTTGCGCATATAAGTGCGATGCATCATCAACAACCAAATCGATACCGGTCGGAAAGTTCTCTCTCGCAGCCTGTAGTGTTCCCTCTTTATCTTGAGAACGTCCATAATAGGTTTTGATATGGTCTTTGTCTTCGCAGTAATCCTCCAACGGTTCAATAGGTGCTGCGCGAAGGTCAAGCCCAACCAGTTTCGTTGGCTTAAACAGTTTATCGAAATAAACCATAGAACCGCCTTCAAACATCCCGATTTCCATGATGTCTTTGGGGTTCGAACGTTCCTTAACTTTATCATAGAAGTCTAAAAATGCGTGATGTTTCACCAAAACGAAAGAATCTTTATCGGATTTGCCTCGTACATTGCCTGGACGAACATCCAAGCTAAACTTAACGCCATCGAGTTCAATAATCTTTACCATAACGAGTTATATCTCAATTTTTTTGTTGGTTATTTAGATTTCACTATCGAAACAATTCCCTTATCTTTGTCAATAGATGACTTAGATTGCAGGCTAAACGAGGGCTACTTGGCCCAGTCAGTCAGCCTCTCTTAATGGGTCACATTCTTCGAATACATCGCGCAAGCAACCCTTACAGATATGTTTATCCAAGTCTTGTGTGGCCGCAGATAAAGCCTCGTATTTGGAACTGTACAGTTGGTCTCCACCCAATTCATCCAATACATGCAACCGATCCAATGACTTAATTAAAGGTTCGAAATGCGCGACAATGCGAAATGACCCACCGTCTGCTTTCAACTCGCGAATTACTTTGATCAACAGATCGGCCCCTGCCAGATCGATTTTGCCCACGGATTTCATGGTGAAAACCCAATGTTTCTGACGCTTATGCGTTTTGCGAATTTCCTTCAGGCGTTTTTCAACCACTTCTACCGACCCGAAAAACAACGGACCATCAAGACGCATAATCAACAACTGTGGGCACAGTTCCGGTGCTGGTGTTCCAACGGTGTGGAACCGACGCTGGCCTGTTCCTGTTTCTTGGGGTGTAATGATTGGCAATGCGGGGCTGGCGCTCTCGTAAATAAACACACACAGGGATGCGATGACACCGACATAGATGGCGAAATCCAGTTCAATGAACAGGCCTGCCGCCAGTGTAAGGCACAAGATGACCGTTTCAGCACAACGGGTACCGAAGATATGGCGCAGTTCGGCAATGTCGATTAGCTTCCACGCAACGAACAGAATTAGACCAGCCATTGCAGGTACTGGAATATAGGCCACCAACGGGGCTACGAACAGTAAAATAAGAGCCAGAAATGCGCTAGCGAACAGGCCAGACATGGGTGTCATGGCGCCCGCAGATGCGTTCACACCACTACGGGTAAATGAACCAGAACCCGCATAGCACTGAAAGAAACCACCAACGGCATTGGACAGGCCCTGCCCGACCATTTCTTGGTTAGCATCAAATTCCTCCTTGCGACGTACAGCAAAGGCACGCCCGATTGAAATTGCTTCCAGTAAACCAACCAACGCAATCGCGGCTGCGCCAGGAGCTAATGCACCGATGTCGCCAAAGGTAACGTTTGGCACATGTAAAGTAGGTAAATCATTGGGCAAGGCACCGACC
Source organism: uncultured Amylibacter sp. (assembly GCA_943846615.1). Lineage (GTDB taxonomy): Bacteria > Pseudomonadota > Alphaproteobacteria > Rhodobacterales > Rhodobacteraceae > Amylibacter. The sequence continues at coordinate 171,688 of OX044354.1, forward strand.
ATCGCAACGCCATGTGACGAGGCGTCCAAGGCATAAGCCAGTACAGACCCCGCAACCAATGCGATTAAAAAACCTGGGAGTTTGGGTGCAAGTTTTGCCAAAATAATTGCGCTGACAAGCGTGAACGACGAAATTGCTACGGCCATCATATTCACCTCGACGAAGTGTTCGCCAAGCCGCCATATGCGTTCCACAACATTGCCGCCTCGCTCAACGTGAACACCTAATGCGCCCGCTAACTGACTGACGGCGATTAACAATGCGGCGGCGGCGGTAAAGGCCGTCATTACAGAATGCGAAACGAAGGAGACAACGCCACCCAATTTTCCAATCCCACCAGCCATTTGAAAAACACCAACCATCACAGTCAACATCAGTGCCAATTCAATATAACGCGTGGTGCCTGGTACGGCGACATCACTAAGGGTCGCAAACAACACCGCAGAAATCGCAGTGGTAGGCCCCGAAATCATGATCATGGATGATCCAAATATTGCGGCAATCACAGCAGTAATCATCGCCGTATACAGTCCATATTCCGGCGGTAACCCAGCAATCGTTGCGAATGCCACACCTTGTGGCAACACAATTGCCGCATTGGTAAACCCAGCAAAGGCATCAGCCCGAACAGAACGCCCGTTCACCTGCGACAGCCACTGGCGCGCAGGAAAGAGATCAATATGAAACATGTTAGAATTCCAGTTATGGATGCGCACCCGCTACGCCTTTTGAGATTAATTGCAATAGGTATTTTTCCGAGAAGATAAAAATGTGGTTGCTCCGAATGAATATTGGGCCCAAAACATATTGAAACAAACGGAGAATCCACATGTCTTTAGATGCAGTTCTTGATCATATTGATGCAGACCTTGAAAACTCGATAGCACGTCTGTTGGATTTGATGCGGATCGAGAGTATTTCGACTGATCCTGCATATGCTGATGAGTGTCAGGCCGCCGCGCAATGGTTGGTGGATGATCTGAATTCCATAGGGTTTAACGCTGAAATTCGCCCCACAACGGGTCATCCGATGGTTATGGCCAAAGGTGGTGCTGGTGGTACGCATACGCTATTTTACGGTCACTATGATGTGCAGCCGGTAGACCCGTTGGAGTTATGGGATAATCCCCCATTTGAACCGAGTTTGGAAGAAACCACGAATGGACCCGTTATTCGTGGACGTGGATCGTCTGATGATAAGGGACAGTTAATGACGTTCGTCGAGGCATGTCGTGCGTATAAAGAGGTTACAGGCACCCTGCCCGCGCAGATTTCGATCTTCTTCGAAGGCGAAGAGGAAAGCGGATCGCCGTCGTTGGTGCCCTATATGGAAGCTCATAAAGATGAGTTGAAAGCCGATGTTGCCTTGATCTGTGATACAGGCATGGTTGAACCCAATACCCCCAGTATTGTGACGATGTTGCGTGGTATGGCGACGCAGGAAATTACGATTACAGGACCCGACAAAGATTTGCATTCCGGGATGTATGGTGGCCCATCAATCAACCCAATCCGTGTTATAAACAAGGCCTTGGCCGCGCTGCATGATGACGATGGACACGTCACTTTGGAAGGTTTTTATGATGGTGTTCCTGAGTTGCCTGAGCAGGTTGCACAGCAATGGCGTGATTTAGATTTCAACGCGGATGCGTTTTTAGGTGGCGTAGGATTATCCGTGCCTGCGGGTGAAAAAGATCGTTCTGTCTTGGAACAAATCTGGTCACGGCCAACAGCTGAAGTAAATGGAATATGGGGCGGATATACAGGTGAAGGTTTCAAAACCGTTCTACCATCACAAGCCCATGCAAAGATCAGTTTTAGATTGGTCGGCACCCAAGATCCGCTGAAAATTCAAGCGGCGTTTAAGGCGCATTTGGAGAGCTTCTTGCCCGCAGATTGTAAGTTAGAATTTAAGGCGCATGGTGCGTCCTCTGCGTCCAACATGGCGATCGACCACCCTGCGTTTGAGACCGCGCGAAATGCGTTGTCCGATGAATGGGACAATGCTGGGGTTTACGTCGGTTGTGGCGGTTCTATCCCGATTGCGGGACATTTTCAGGATATCGTGGGCCTCGAAACTATGTTGATTGGGTTTGCCCAAGATGATGATGCGATCCACTCGCCCAATGAAAAATATGATATTCGCAGCTTCCACAAGGGGATGCGTTCTTGGGTGCGGATATTGCACGCGCTGTCATAAAATTGACCGCACGCCGTTCTGCGTGCGTGGAGTTAAGGTTTGCCGATTTGCCATAAAAACAACGTATGTATTGCGTATGGGTAACGTATGGGTTTCGTCGTGCAACGCGTCGCGCGAGGTTTGTTAACCTTTGGGCAAACTAAAGAGTGGATCGTTGTGTTAGCGCCGACCCGATGCGCCGCCACGGCGGCCTGATTGGGTCGATTTTTTCATGCCTTCCAATATCACCGATGTCATTGGATGATCAGGGTTTTGATCGCTATATTCATTCAATAGGATTTGTAATTTTTCACGCATATCGACTTGTGCGGCTTCTAATGCCCAGTCGAGGAAAATCATGCGACATTCCTCCACACTGATTCCATCGATGCGATAGGATTCATAGATCATCCCGCGCGGATCAATATCCAAATTTCCTTTGAAAACCATTGGCTTTTCCTGCTACTTATTCAATTACCTTAGCGCGAATTTATAGCGATAGTATTTCAATCGCGCCACCTGATAAACGATTTGCGCAACCTCGGAGACTTCATCATGAGTAAGAGCCTGAAACGCGTGGTAAAAGAGGCCGAAGAGTTGGGGTTAGATATCGATATTATCCAGCTGGAAATTCAGACGAAAACAGCCCAAGAAGCGGCGGATGCGATGGATTGCACTGTCGATCAAATTTTGAAATCCATCATCTTTCTGGGTGCAGACAGTCAGACCTGTATTTTGTTTATGACGGCGGGTGGAAATCGTGTGTGTACGGACAAAGCCAGCGCGTTGGCGGACGAACCATTGTTACGTGCAGAGGCCAGCGTGATACGTGCACAAACGGGTTTTGCCATTGGTGGCGTTTCACCGCTGGGACACATCAGTGATGTGCGCAAGTTTATGGATCCGACGTTGTTGACGTTCGATGATATCTGGGCCGCCGCTGGTACGCCGCATTCGATGTTTTCGATTGATCCAAAGGTTCTACAATCGGCAACAGGTGCGATTGTTAGTGACTTTACTGAATAGCTTTTAGCACTGATTTTGCCGCCCAAAGATGGGCGTCTTTTTGCCCCTGCCCCAATGCAATCATCGTGTCGCGTAGTGCATCTTTTTGCTGGCTTCGACCGTTCAATAGATCTGTCACGCTTTGGGTGATTTTATCGACTGTGCAATTTTCAAATAGGTGTTCGGGAACCACGCGGGTATCGTTGACGATGTTTATTAAGTTGGCAGTGTCGATCTGGGCTAGCTTTTTCACCATGCGTGTCGTGGCCCAATTGGCGCGATAAGCCACGACCATTGGGCAATCTTGAGCCGCTAACTCCAGTGCTACTGTGCCGGAAGTGGCCAAGGCGGCATCACTGATGGCATATGCTGTGCGTTTACGGTGCTCAACCTGTTGCGATGTATGGCCCGCGTTTAACAAAAGCTTTGGTTTTACCGCCCAATTTGCGGTTTTCTGTTTTACCAAATTTTCGACTGACGCGGCAACAGGCAGGACGAATTGCGCGTTTGGATGGCTGGATTTGATGTTTGCGAGCACATGTTCGAAAATTGGCCCCATGCGTTTTATTTCGCCAACGCGCGACCCTGGTAAAACTGTGATGATTGGACCTGTTCCCAAGCCCAATTCGGTGCGAAATGCGTCTTGATCAGATTTGGTTGGTTTGGGTTCGGAAATCACGGGGTGCCCAACGAAATCACAGGTCATGCCAGCGGCGTGCATATAGGGTGGTTCGAAGGGGAGTAGTGCCAATACATGATCCACGTGTTTTGCCATCTTTTCGGCGCGTTCGGGCCGCCATGCCCAGACGGATGGGGCGACGTAATGGATGACCTTTAGATCTGGGAGTTCTGCACGAACCTTATCGGCAACGCGAAAGCAGAAGTCGGGGCTGTCGATGGTGATCAGTGCATCTGGACGCGCCTGTATCACTGCGGCGGCCGTGGTTTTAACGCGTGACAACAGCATCGGAATTTTAGGTAGGATTTCGAATAGACCCATAACGGATAGGTCGGACATGTCGAACAGGCTGTTCATACCAGCGGCCTGCATCATCGGGCCGCCGACGCCTGAAAATGTAACGTTTCCAGTCGCTTCTGAGGTTAAGCCATCCATCAATGCACCTCCCAAGCGATCACCAGACAGTTCGCCCGCGATAAGAAAGAGATTCAGATCGTTATTCACGTATCCACCGCCGCGATAAACAAGCCCAGTTCATTTGCCTGTTGAATACAGGCATCGCGATCCAGCATTTGGACACCGTTAGCAGCAATTGCAATACCACGAAGACCAGCAGTATGAACGGAATTAACGGTCTCAATACCGATTGTTGGCATGTCCATACGACGATCTTGGTTTTGTTTGGGTGCCTTGATGAAAACGCCCGCGCTGTGGTCGACGTAGTCGTTTTTGGTTTCTTGAACGAAGCGCAATAATGTATCCGAGCCTTGGATCGTTTCGATCCCCAGACACAGTCCCTGCCCGACGACGCATGCTTGCCCAACGTCTGCCGATGACATGGCGTGTAAAATTGCAAAGCCTCGGGATATGTCGGCCTGATCCTGTTGCGATGGTTTGATGTTGGTTAATACGCCGCTTTGTGCCAGTAATTCGGGCAATATTTCATGTGCTGGGATAACCGTGATACCCTCAGATTCGAAAATCTGGGCGATCAGGCTAAGCGCTCCATCGTCGCCCCCCTTAAGTGCTGGCAGTAAGGTCGGCGCCAACTTCATTAATTTGAGATCAAATTTAAGAGGGTTAAGTTTAGGGCGTTGCATTGCGCCGGCGAAAACGACCTGTGTGCATTCCGCTTTTTTCAGCTGTTTAAACAGACTGTTTGGTTTTTCGAAAACAGCGTCGATGACTGGTTGGTCATCAACCCAATTCAGATCGATTCCATTGAAGCGAACAACCTGATAACCGCGCCCTGTTGATTGACAGGCCGCGACCAATTGTTGTGGTAAATCACCCGCGCCGGCAACGATTGCGAGGTTGGGTTCCATAATTAATCCTTGGATGGGATGGTCAGAGAGCGCGAAGATTCAGCCTCGATAAAGGCAAGAAGTTCATCCACGAGTGGATTGCCCGTGTGTTCCGCGCGAACGCCATCAAGGGCGTCTTTGACGTTGGCGTCGCCCATGAAGATGGCTTTGAAGGCAGCGCGAAGGCCGTTGATTTGACCTTTATCAACGCCAGCGCGTTTCAATCCGACCAAGTTCAAACCATCCAATGATGCGCGTTCGCCCATGACCATGCCCATCGGAATGACATCTGCAACAACCGCCGCTAACCCGCCAATCATTGCACCACGACCAACGCGACAGAATTGGTGAACGCCTGCAAGTGCGCCGATCACAACGTTATCTTCGATGATGCAATGCCCACCGAGGGATGCGTTATTTGCCAAGATGACGTTGTTGCCAACGATACAATCGTGACCAACGTGCACGCCCATCATGTATAGACCATCATCGCCGACTTTGGTTAAACCACCGCCGCCGACTGTGCCTGGGTTCATCGTTGCATGTTCGCGGATGCGGTTGCGTTTGCCTATTTCCAGTTTTGTGCGCTCGCCACCGAATTTCAAGTCCTGTGGGATATGACCGATAGAAGCGAATGGAAAAATGGTGGTTTCATCACCAACATCTGTCCAACCCGCGACAACCACGTGGGATTTCAAAACCACGCTAGCACCCAATGTTACCTCTGCTCCTATATGACAAAACGGGCCGATTTCGGCGTTGGGGCCAATTGTTGCCCCCTCTTCGATCACGCTAGAGGCGTGAATTTTTGCGCTTGGATCAATCGTCATTCGATTAAGCCTCTTCTGGTGGAACCATCATTGCGGTGAACTCGGCTTCGGCTACGACGGTATCGCCGACCTTACCTTCGCCGTGGAATTTCCATAATTTGCCGCGACCGCGCAAGACCTTAACATGCAATTCCAGTTGGTCTGGAGGCGATACGACGTGGCGGAATTTACAGTTGTCGATTGTTAGGAAGTAGACCAGCATGTTGTTGTCGATCATATCCAAAGTTTTTACGACCAGAACCGCCGCTGTTTGCGCCATTGCTTCGACGATTGTAACACCTGGCATGACCGGACGTTCTGGGAAGTGGCCCTGAAAATGAGGTTCGTTGAAGGTCACGTTTTTGATGCCAACCGCGCTCTCGTTTAGCTTGATGTCGCGAACCGCATCAATCAGAAGAAAGGGGTAACGATGTGGGATCATCCGTTTAATATCTTGGATATCCGCGCTGTGTAGTTCTGTATTCTCTTCTGACATGATCTTTCCTCTTATATTTCCGTGTCTCACGGTCGCTATTTGTTTAGCACTTCGTTAATGCGCTGGATAGCGGCTTGTGTGATGTCGCTGCCTTGGATGGCGAGTACGACGGTATCTTTGTTCAACAAAACCCCAATCCCACGCTCTTCGAGGAAGGCTAGAAGGATTGGTGTTATTGCCTCGTAAAATTGGGCACGGTCACGTGATAACTGCAGGCTTAGATCGCGTTCTTTAGCGGCTTGCTCGCTTCGAATTTTTTTCACTTTCAAATCGAATGCGATTGCGAGTTCTTGAAATTCCTTTTTGTCCAAGGTTTTGCGCGCATCTGTTAGTGCACGTTCCTCTTCCTCTAGTGCTTCTTGAATAGACAGGTTTTCTGCGGTCAATTGTTTTCCGGTTAACTCGAACTGGGATAGGATCTCTTTGCCTGCAATTGATGCCGTGAACAGCGCATCCTGATCGACCACGCCGATTGCCGCATTGTCTTCGAATACGGGAAAGGTTTGCGCAAGTGACATGTTTGGTAAGCTTAGACAAAGCAAAACCAATACGTGTCTAAAGGTGCGCCAGCTTTGCCCCATCAAAAACGCGTATCGACTGTAAAGCGGAAGTTCTCCTCAAGGTCGTAGGCTTCTTTCTTAATCGGACGTGAGAAGTTGAAACGCAAAGGACCAATTGCGGTTTTCCAGAATATTGAAACACCAGCAGCAGCACGTATTTTAGGGCTATCTTCGAGTGTTCCGTAGGCGACGGCTGTATCCAATCCCCAGACTGAACCAGCATCCAAGAAGAGACCGCCAAATATCCCATATTCTTCGGGCAAACCAATTGGGAAAGATGCCTCCAGGCGAGCGACAGCATACATATTGCCGCCAAGCGCTTGGCCTGCTGTGCCACTTTCTGTGGCAGCAACTGGATCGTCATATGTGACATCACGCGGGCCGATCCCGTAATCTTCGAAACCACGGAGGCTATCACCTCCTAAGAAAAAGCGATCGGAAACACGCGCACCAGAGCCAAAAATTGCGCCCGCATCGATTTCCGCAGAAAGAATGATATCGTCGTTAAACAACGTTGTGTAAGACTTTAAATTCACTGATGTTTTGGAAAATGTAGCATCCCCACCTAAGCCAGTGAATTGCTGGTTGATACCGAACTTAAACCCACTGGTAGGTTCGATTACGGAATTGGTGCGATCGAAATTATAGCCAAGGATTACAGAACTTTTGACCTGGTCACCCAAATCAGTTGCGATAACAGGGGATAAATCAGCATCAACTGTTGTAGATGGTGTCGTCGTTGTATCTTCTATTGTCTGCAAAATAATTTCTTCATTTTCCAATCTGTATCCAACCGAAAACGTCGAATTTTTCCCTAGTGGAAACCTAATGTTTGGCGCAAATTCTAGCGTTGATATGTCTACAGGAATATTCGAACTAGAGTTCGTCCGATAACCAATGCTGAAACCTGCGTTTAGGTCACGATCCAAGAAAGACGGATCACGGAATGAAAATGCGAATGTTTTGGAATCTGAATTGTTTGACGCATCGAACCGCACTGTTTGTCCGCGACCAAGAAAGTTGCGCTCTTCCAAATTTAGGTTCATTGTTAGGCCAGTCGACGAACTGAAACCCGCACCGATGCCAAGATTACCGGTTGCCTTCTCTTTGACATTCACATCGATAATGGCACGATCACGTGACGATCCTTCGCGGCTTTGGACGTCTACACTTTCGAACAATCCCATGGCACGAATGCGATCGGTGGCCTCTTGGATTTCGCGACGGTTAAAGGCATCGCCTTCGGCCAATTCGAACTGACGACGAATGACGCGATCCAACGTTGTTGAGTTGCCTTCGATATCGATGCGCTCAACAAACAGGCGTTGTCCGCGGGTTAATTCGATTTCAACGTCTAATGTTCGCGTTTCATCATCGCGCACAATGCGTGGATGGGCAGACACGAATGCAAACCCTTCGCTGCCCAGTTTGGCATCCAGTTCTTGGGCCAATGTTTCAACTTTGCGCGGATCATAGTTACGACCCTCTTTGATTTTGCTGACTTTTTGATATTCTTCAATGTCGATATCATCTTCGGTGGTCACCAATGTAACCTCGCCAAATTTGTATTGTTGGCCCTCTTCAACGGTGAAGTTCAGTAAAAATGCATCTTTGTTGCGGGTCAGGTCGGCTGATGTCGATAGAACGGAAAAATCAACGTAACCACGGTTTAAATAGAACTCGCGCAGTTTTTGTTTATCCAACTCAATACGATCTTGGATGAAGGTATCAGATGAAACAAGTGTGCGGATTAAACCAGCCTGTTTGGTCGCCAAGGCACTGCGCAGACGTTTTGCGGAATAGTTTCTGTTGCCCACGAAAGTGATCTTTTCGATCTCTGTTACGCGGCCTTCGACGATTTGGAAGATAAGATCAACACGGTTATCGCTGCGTTCAATCAAACGCGGTGTCACCTGGGCATCGACGCGACCACCTGCGGAATATGCGGCCGCCAACTGTTGAGCGTCTGCTTCTGCGCGTTTTGCGGAAAATGTTTGGCGCGGTTGCGATGCGATCAATTCGCGTAGATCTTCGTCCTTAAGCTTCTTGTTACCTTCAAATGCGATGCGGTTGACGGTTGGGTTCTCATCCACAACGATTGTGATGCGCCCGCTACTGACAGTGAAATCCACGGATTTGAAAAATCCAGAAGCATTTAGGCGTTGGACGGCTGCGTTGATTTGGCCAGCAGAGTAGCGTGTACCAGGTGTAAGGGATGCCAGACTAAGGATTGTGCTGGTCGCGATACGCTTGTTACCTTCGACCGAAACGCCTGTCACCGTCGTGGATTGCGCCATCACGGGGTTGGCAATCATGGACACCGAAACAGCCGCCGTTGCGATTACCATGGCACTAGTTGTTGTAACGCAAGCCGTGCGAATTGTTTTGGTGAATTTGGACAAATTCGATTGATTTAAAACGCGCATTTTAATTCCCTCAAGGTGTTCTGAACCTTTGTAGGGGAAGCGGTGTTCAATTTAAAGTGTGATTGTTAAGTTTTGGGCAAAATGATCGGCTTTATGCCCAATAAAGGAACAATCGGATCACGTCGTTGAAGGTGACGTAAACCATCAGTGTGAGCAGCAGCGATAACGCCATCACCGTTCCGTATTGAACGACCTTTTCGCTGGGTTTGCGTTTGGTGATTGCTTCGTATGCGAACATCAACAGATGGCCGCCGTCCAGCACAGGGATTGGCAACAGGTTTAGGAAGCCGATGGATGTTGATATCGTGGCGATCAAGAAGATTAGACCTATCAAACCCGTTTTGGCGATGTCGCCTGAAACATGGGCAATGCCAACGGGACCTTGTAGGTTTTTGGGGCTGATTTGCCCCGAGATAATCAGGGAAATTGATTTTATCGAGCCCTCAAAAACGCGCCATGTACTGGACGCGCCGAATTTGAATGATTCAATTAGCCCTACGGTTTCTGTCGCGGGGCCAAATGCGGTGCCTGATACGACGCCGATTGAGACCTCTTTTTGGAATGAGCCGTCGTTGCCTTGGAATTCGCGTACACGTGGGAAGATGGATAATGCGATGGTTTCGCCATTACGCAGCACTGTTATTTCGCGTTCCGCTGGCGTTGAGGCGAAGACGCGGTCGCGAAGGTTCATGAACGAGGTGACTTTTTCACCGTCAAAGGACAAGATAAGATCATTTTCCTGTAACCCAGCCTTGCTGGCGGGGGACACGGGCATGACCGATCCAACGATGGACAAGAATGGAAATGGGCCCTCGATTGTCATCAATTGATCGTCGCGCAGGATATCGTAGGGCATGATCTGTGGCGGGTTATCCATGTCCAAAAACTGGGATAGGCCAGCGAAATCATCCACCTGAATCCCATTTACGGCAACAAGTTTATCGCCCTGTTGAAGGTCGAAATTTTGGCTAACGGCAGGGTGAATTTCGCCAATAATCGGTTGATCACTTGGTTTGCCCTGCCACATGACGAGGCCCGCGAATAAAACGAATGACAGGATGAAGTTAGCAACGGGGCCTGCGACGACGGTTAGCGCACGCTTGTACAGTTTAGCGCCTGAAAAATGGCGTGCTCGTCCGGCATCGTCTGTTTCGACGGGAATATCTGCGGCTTCTGTGCTGGCGGGATTCATATCGCCCAGAAATTTAACATAACCGCCCAGTGGTACGGCGGCGATTTGCCATTTAGTGCCGTGTTTATCCGTCCAAGATTTAATTACTCGTCCAAAACCAACAGAGAAGGTTTCCGCATGAATACCGCACCAGCGACCGACGATGTAGTGGCCGTATTCGTGTATGAATACCACAATCGATAACACGATAATGAACGGCAAGATCAGGGTAATCAGTGGTCCGATGAGCGGAATTGAACTAATGATTTCAAACATTTCAGCGGCCTTTTATGGATTGTAGTGCAAATGCACGGGTAGCAAGGTCTGTTTCGACGATGTCGGTGAAAGAAAACTTAATCGGGTTATCGCCGCATTGGAAGTGTTCAAGCGATTGTTCAACAACATGTGACATGTCCAAAAATCCGATGTCGCCTGCTAAGAACATATCCAACGCTTGTTCTTTGGCAGCATTGAATACCGCGCCAGCAAGGCCCGACATGCGCATCGCATCACCTGCCAGACGAATGGCGGGAAATTGATCGTGGTTGACGTGTTGAAAATCCAAACGTCCCAATGCGCCGAAATCCAAACGATCAAGGGGCAATGGCAGACGTTCAGGGTGGTTCAGTGCATATCCAATTGCGCCTGACATATCGGGTGGACCCATGTGTGCCATAATTGAACCGTCGCAAAAACCCACCATCGAATGAATGATGGATTGGGGTTGTATTATGACCTCTAGTTGATCGGGTGATACGTCAAATAACTCTTTGGTTTCGATTAGTTCCATTGCTTTATTAAACATGGAGGCGCTGTCGATTGAAATGCGTAGGCCCATTGACCAACGCGGATGTTTTGCCGCCTGTTCAGCGGTGACGGATTTTAGTTCGTCGTTGCTGTGGTTTAGAAAGGGGCCGCCTGATGCCGTCAGAATGATGCGTTCGGCGCATTTAATCTGTTCACCGCGAAGGCACTGAAAAATCGCGGAATGTTCGCTGTCGACGGGGAGTAGTATGGTGTCGTTGTCGGTGCATGCTTGTTTTAACAATGGACCTGCACAAACCAAGCTCTCTTTGTTGGCTAGGGCAAGAACCTTGGAGGATTTAGCGGCGCGAAGGCTGCATTCGACACCAGCAAAGCCAACGATGGCCTGAAGAGAGACATCGACGGGGATTTCTGCCGCGTCCAACAATGCGGCGCGTCCTGCCGATACAGCAATCCCGTGGCCTGATAACAAGTGTTTTAATGCGTCGTATTTGGTTTCATCGGCGATCACGGCGTGTTTTGCGGCCAGTTTGATCGCGGTCTTAGCCAATTGTTCGGCATTTGCCCCGCCTGTAACCACAACGACATCAAAGTTGTCGGGCTGGTTTGACAAAATTGTAGTGCTGGTACAACCGATAGAACCAGTTGCGCCGAACAGGGACACGGTTTTCATCAGAACAGCAATCCTTGAAGGCCAAAGATGGATAGTAAGAAGATCAAGAAGAATGCCCCCAGCATACCGTCAAAGCGATCTAGAAATCCGCCGTGACCCGGAATGAGGTTACTACTGTCCTTGACCCCTGCCCGACGTTTCAATGCGCTTTCGGCGAGATCGCCTGCCTGAGCGAAAATTGCAATAAGGACTGCGCCGATGGTGTGGCCAAAGGTGATGATGTCACCCATAAGCGCAAATATGATGGTGACGATTACCGCCAACACCCAGCCGCCAATTGTGCCAGACCATGTTTTTTTCGGGCTGACAGCGGGCCAAAGTTTTGGGCCGCCAAATGTGCGCCCAGCGAAATAGCCACCAATATCCGATGCGATGACACAACAGATGACCCAGATTGTGGGGATGATACCAACATCGGTGCGTAACCATGCCAGTGTCAGCAAGCCACCATATGATAGCAACGCCAAGGCGATGCGTAATACGGGGTCTTTGGGGCGCAAAAGGATGATGTAGCCAACAATGCTGACCGCAAAAATGCCCAGAGACAATGCCTGATTGGCCCAAAATGCAGCACCAAGGGACACCATGAATATAAATGAAATCGTGATGCGAAGACCACTGTCAGACGGTGAGAGCCCGCAGATTTCCCACATGATGCAAAAGGCAACCGCCAGCAAAACGACTAAGAAGACATTACCGCCTGCCCACAATGAGCCACCCGCGATCAGCGCCATAACCAGCGCCGAAATTGAACGCGTTTTTAGATCATTGTATTTGTTGTCGGTATTCATTTGCTGGACACGGCGCCAAAACGCCTGTTGCGGCCTTTGAACTCTTCTAATGTTTTGGCAAACAGGTGATTGTCAAAATCTGGCCATGTGGTGTCTTCAAAAACATATTCGGCATAGACAGATTGCCAAGGCAAGAAATTCGAGGTGCGGTATTCGCCAGATGTGCGGATGACCAAATCAGGATCAGGCAGACCATTTGTGTCAAGTTGACCGGCAAAGGCATCAATGTCGATGTCGTCTGGTTCGATTTCACCTGATTTCACCATTTGTGCCAGTTTTTTGGCAGTACGTGCGATTTCATCGCGTCCACCGTAATTCAAACCTATTGTCAGGTAGAGTTTGTCGTTGTCTGCTGTTTGGGTCTCTAGGCCTTCCATCAAACTGATCAAGGATTGATCCAGACGATCACGTGAACCGATAAAGCGTACCTTTACGCCGCGTGAAAACAACTTTGCCGCTTCGGATCGGATGAAACGGCGGAACAAGGCCATAAGACCCAAGACTTCGCCTTCGGATCGTTTCCAATTTTCGGTGGAAAAGGCAAACAACGTCAGGTGTGAGATTTCCATATCCATCGCGGCATCAACGATATCGCGAACACGATCGGCCCCCTTGGCGTGCCCTTTGAGGCGGGCCAAAGATTTTGCAGTTGCCCAACGCCCGTTACCATCCATGATGATGGCGACGTGCAAGTCCTGCGTGGGTATGTCGGTTGTGCTGGACAAATCAGTAACCGCGCCTAAACCTGCATAATTTCTGCTTGCTTCGTTTCCAAAACTTGGTCGATACTTTTGATTGCGGCGTTGGTCAGCTCTTGGATTTCATCTGACCAGATTTTTTGTTCGTCTTCGCCCAGATCATCGGCCTTTTTGACCTGATCCATGCCGTCGCGGCGCACGTTGCGCACGGCGATGCGTGCGTTTTCGGCGTAGCTGCCGGCGACCTTGGTCAATTCAACACGGCGTTCCTCGTTTAATTCGGGGATAGGTAGGCGTAACACCATACCATCGCCAACAGGATTGATGCCAAGGTTACTCTCGCGAATGGCTTTGTCCACCGCATCGATCAGCGATTTGTCCCAAACGGTGACTGTGATCATACGTGGTTCTGGTACGTTGATCCCAGCACATTGGTTCAATGGGGTCATTGCGCCATATGCGCTGACCATCACTTTGTCCAAAATGGATGCGGATGCACGACCTGTGCGCAGTGCTGAGAATTCGGACTTCATTGCCGTTACGGCACCGCTCATGCGTTTTTCAATTGTGTCGATATCAATATCTTCTGACATATCATTTTCCCCTATTGGATCAGCTTTGGCCAACCACGGTCATTGTTCCCTGCCCACTGATGATGCCCTTAAGTCCGCCTTTGTCGTTCAGCGAGAACACCACGATGGGTAAATTATTATCGCGCGCCAAAGCGACGGCCGATGCATCCATGACCTTAAGGTTCTTTTGCAAGAACTCGTCATAGCTGATGCTGTCGTAACGAACGGCGTCGTCATTTGCGCGTGGATCTTTGTCGTAAATACCGTCGACCTGTGTGCCCTTAAACATAGCTTCACAGCTCATTTCGGAGGCACGCAATGTGGATGCGGTATCGGTTGTGAAATATGGGTTACCTGTACCAGCGGCGAAGATGCAAACGCGTTTCTTTTCCAAGTGGCGCACGGCGCGGCGACGGATGTAAGGTTCACAAACCTGATCCATCGGGATCGCTGAAATCACGCGGGTATGTACACCCAGTGATTCCAATGCGCCCTGCATTGCCAGTGCATTCATAACGGTAGCCAACATGCCCATGTAATCGGCCGTTGTACGTTCCATTCCCTGTGCAGACCCTTGAAGGCCGCGGAAGATGTTGCCACCGCCGATAACCAGACACAGCTCTACGCCCATTTCATGGACTGCTTGGATTTCTTTGGCTATGCGTTCAACGGTTGGCGGATGAAGCCCGAACCCCTGATCACCCATCAAGGCTTCGCCTGAAATTTTCAAAAGGACCCGCTTATAAGGAAGTTGCGGTTCGTCTTTTTGATCTGCCATTTGGCTGCTCCGTTTAATTCGTCCAAAAATGCTTTAAAATGCCAATGTATGCAATGGTAAAAAACATACATAGGCGCTAACTAGCCATTTATACTTAGTGTCATGTAAAACAAACTGCCAGTGCGAAAGGAACGTTTTGTGGAAATAGACTATGATAACGACAAACCGATCCTGATTGCTGGGCCGACTGCGTCTGGCAAATCGGCGCTGGGGATTGAATTGGCGCGAGCGTATAATGGTGTGGTGATTAATGCGGATTCCCTGCAAATATACCGCCAATGGCAGATTTTAACCGCGCGCCCCGATGAAGATGAGGTATCGCAATGCCCGCATTGGATGTACGGGCATGTAGATATTGGCGCGCCCTACTCTGCTGGGCATTGGTTGACGGATGTTTCTGCTTGTTTAGATCAGGCACGTGATGAAGGTTTGCGCCCGATTATATTGGGTGGCACGGGATTGTATTTTCAGCTGTTGACCCAAGGAATCGCGGATATTCCGGAAATTCCACAATCGGTGAAGGATCGTGCGGGTCTGATTGAACAGACGGATGGGAAGCAAGCCTTTGCAGAGTTGCTGAGAGGGACTGATCCCAAAACCAGTGAGCGCATTGATATGCAGAACCCAATGCGTACGCGACGGGCATGGGAAGTATTGGAGGCGACTGGCAAGGGCATGGCCGATTGGCAGGATGAAACGCCACCCCCCCTGTTACGCCGCGAAGATTGTATTGGCGTGAGTTTGGTCAGCGACAAAGAGTGGCTGAATGAGCGAATTGCGCGGCGATTTGATATGATGATCGACATGGGTGCGCTGGATGAGTGCCAGCGGGTTTTGGATGCCGGGTTATGGGATGAAAACCATCCATCGTGTCGTGCAATTGGCGCACGTGAATTGATTGGTCATTTGCAAAACGGCGATGATCTGGAGGGTGCGATTGAAGACAGCAAAATCCAAACACGCCAGTATGCCAAACGTCAACGCACATGGTTTCGGTCCAAAATGCGCGATTGGCATCAGTTGGAATTAACAAACACATAAAGTGTGATTCTATTGCTACAGAGTGCGAATCATTAACCGAATCGAACATTTCCGATTGATTCGGTCTGCTGGAATTTGTATCTTAAGAGCATAAAAAGAATACAAAAAACCGAGCAGGTAAAACATGAGCACAACATCCACAAATGGCGGGAAAACCGTCTTTGCGGCCAGTATTTCGGGTTCCGTCCGTAATATTTCCGCACAACTTCGCCTTGATGGCGCCAATGGTTATAACAAATACATTTTTGTCAAAAAAGGCAGCGGTAAATGTATGATTGATGGTCTTACACAGGGGTTCGGCACGAACACTGTGATCTATGTGCCAGACAGCTGTCCACATCACATTGATTTAGGCATCAATACACAGGCTTATGCCATCGCGATCCCGACCGAGATGGATTTTAACCTGCCGACAAAACCGGTGGTATTGTCGTTGGATACGGCGAATGACATCACCACAATGATGCAGATGTTTGATGCAGCAATCCAAGAGTTTAATTCGGGCAACACAGCTGCCGAAATGGCGATTTACAGCTATACGGGCTTGGTGACGGTGAACGTGACACGCTTACTGGCGGAGAAAGAGGAGTCTAGCAAAACGACAGCCGCTCAGCGTTTGATGCGCAAGTTTTCGTATCAGGTCGAAGACGAGTTTTACACCGGCAAAGGTCTAGAACATTATGCACGCACATTGGGTGTGACCAGCACGCATTTGACACGTGTTTGCCAACAGTTGAACGGGCAGTCGGCATCACAATTTATCCAAGACCGCATCATCAGCGAAGCGCGAAGATTGCTGTTGATTTCAAACCGCAAGGTTCAAGACATCGCAGAGGATTTGGGTTTTAGGTCTGCGGCATATTTCACCCGTTTCTTTTCCACACGTTTAGGCATGTCGCCCAAGGAATTTCGCCAATCGCGTGATCGGTTCCGTCAAAACATGGAAAATCAAACGCAAGCAGTTGATATTGCCGTTTAAAACCTTGGCGCGCCCTATATTGTTTTATGGGGCGCAATATCGCGTGGGTCTGCGATCATTTCGATGATAAACCCAAACGCCGCCGATTTTGCCTGTACGAACGCATCCCCGAATTCGGCGTCTGTTTCGATGCGCGCATATCCGAAACCATAGGCCTTGGCCACGTCCCCAAAATTCGGATTTACCAATTCTGTGCCGCTAATGCGGTCTGGGTATCGCATTTCCTGGTGCATGCGGATGGTGCCGTATGATCCGTTGTTGTGGATCAGGATAATCGGATCGACCATTTGTTGCATGGCGGTGCCCAATTCCGCGATGCTCATCTGAAAATCACCGTCGCCTGAAAAACAGATCACTTGGCGATCTGGGTAGGCGACTTTTGCAGCGATGGCGGATGGTACCCCGCCCCCCATTGCGCCCGATTGTGGGGCCAACAGGCGATGTGATTTCGAATAGTTCAAGTATTTTCCGGGCCAGATTGCATAGTTCCCAGCACCGTTCGTATAGATCGCATCTGGGTCTGCGTTTTCATTCAAGTAGTTACAAATTTTAGCGACGTTAAGCGTACCAAGTGTTTTAGGGATTGCGCGTGTTTCCAGATATGCCGCGCGGGCATCGTTGAAATAGGTTCCCCAGTCGCCGCGAATTTCTGTGGTGTTTAGTCCCTCTACAACACTGTCGGGTGAAGCGACAATTCCCATATCGCATTGATAAACCTTGTTTATTTCTGCTTCTGAAATGTGTGTATGAATGATTTTCTGTTTGGGGTGTGGGAAGTCGAACATCTCCCAGCCGTCTGTGACAACTTCGCCGAAACGGATATTGATGGCGAGGATGCAATCAGAATTGGCGATCAGTTCCTTCATCGCCTGCGCTTTGCCAAATGACGCATCGCCGACATAGGCGGGGCTGGTGGTCTCGATGAGGTCTTGGTTGCGAAAACCGCAGATGACGGGGATTTGCGCAGTCTCTGCGAAGGATTGCAAATCATCGCGCCCTTGATCCGTCCAACCGCCGCCACCGCAGATGATCAGCGGGCGTTTTGCGGCGTTTAAAGCGGTTGATATGGCGTTGATTTGGGTGATGCTTGCCTGTGCGGATAATGCTGGGCTTTGTTGTGCGGGAGGGGCGTTTGTCAGTTCGCGCAACATGTCTTCGGGCAATGCAACCACAACGGGGCCTGGCCGGCCTGATGTGGCGGTAGAAAAGGCACGCGCGACCAATTCGGGTATACGGTCGGGATCGTCGATTTGCGTGACCCATTTGGCGATGGGGCCGAAATACATGCGGTAATCCACCTCTTGGAACGCTTCGCGGTCGGTCATCGCGCGCCCGATTTGGCCGATGAATAACACCATCGGCGTCGAGTTCTGCATTGCTGTATGCACGCCGATCGATGCATTCGTCGCGCCGGGCCCGCGCGTCACGAAACATACGCCCGCCTGCCCCGTCAGCTTACCATATGCCTCGGCCATGAATGCGATGCGCCGCCCTCGTGCCGTGCGGAGATGAATTCGATGTCATCTTGGTGATCAACCAGCGCGTCCAAAACCGACAGGTAACTTTCGCCCGGGCACACCGAAAATCTTTGGATACCCCTTGTTTCAGCAGGCACTTCTACCAACAGGTCAGCGGCGCGTTGCGATGGCATCATATCCTCCCAAAATCTCAGTCATTTGACCAAGTATGTGATGTTCGTCACTCTCACAGTGAGAACAGAATCACATCATAGTAAACACATCAGAGAGCAGAACGCCGTTGCTTGCAACCACGCGCTCTTGGACACCCCGCGCGCGGTCCTATGACTCTCCCGGTTCCTATGGCCCCGCGCACACAACCTTGTCCCTTGGCCCGAAAAGCATCGACTTTTCGGGCCCTTTTTTTTTAGAACAGCGCTTGAAGGGGATAAATACCATGTTAAAAATTCTGATCCTAAACGGCCCGAACCTGAACCTGCTGGGCACCCGCCAGCCCGAGGTTTACGGCACCACCACCCTGGCCGACGTGGAACAGATGTGCGCGGACAAGGCGGTCGTGATGGGGATCACGGTCGAATGCCGCCAAACCAACCACGAAGGCGTGTTGGTCGATTGGATACAGGCCGGCCAAGGGCGCGTTTGACGGCATCATCATCAACGCGGGCGCCTATACGCACACCTCCATCGCGATCATGGACGCGGTGGCATGCTGTTGAGGTGCCGACCTTGGAACTCCACGTGTCCAACATCATGGAACGCGAAGAGTTCCGCCACACCAGCTACATCGGCAAGGTCGCGTTTGATGCCATTATGGGGCATGGCACGGATGGGTATTTGATGGCGATGGATCGGGTTGTTGCAAAGCTTACTTAAAGGTAACCCTCTTTAAGCCTTTAATTTTCGCATTCTCGGGTGCGCACAGCAGGTTTACGCAAACGGTGCGTCCAAAAACATTCTCTGGGTTTTTCTTGAAATTTTCCGCCACAAACAACTTGGACTTGTGCATATAGCAGGAATAACCAAGGTCTTCTAAAAATGTAACAATTTCTTCTGCATAGTCGCCTCTGTCATACTCTAAGTATATGAAAGGGTTGAATTTAGTTATTATTTTCTTTGCGCCCTGTAGGCATTGCAATTCCATATTTTCAATGTCGAGTTTCAATAAACGCAGGCTATCCAATACGAGGGTGTCATCAAGCGTAACCATTGGGACATTAATATTTTTTGTTTTGCTTGCGATGTCGATCATGTTTTCGAATGACACCCCACCAAAGTTTTTGGCGGCGAAGTAGTCGAAATTAGGTAAACTTACGGTGCCAGAATGATTGCCCAACGCAACGGTTAAGACGCGCGCATTCGTGCAACTGTTTTCAATTAAGTTGGTAGACAAAATAGAGGCTAAGAATGCCTGTGGTTCAAAGGCGTAAACAGTGCCCGTTGCACCAACCATTTGTGAAAGCGGTACAGTGTAGGATCCGATATTCGCACCCGCATCAATCACTGTATCCCCAACACGTAATAATTGTCTGAATAGATCGACTTCTGTTTCACACCATTGGCCGTAAAGTTCCAAAGACTTGCCAATATATTGATCATTCGGCGGATACCGAAAACGCCCATATTTCGCGTTTGTCTGGGGAAGTGTACTTTTCTTGGGCATATCGAACCTTTGATTTCAAAAACGGGCATTCAAACTAACTGATTTTTTGAATTGGTCGTTGATACAATAAAAGCCCCGCTTAGCAAACGGCGCTTTAATCGTTGTTAGAAAAGATCGCGGTCAAGAGAGCGTTGATTGACCATTGTTTTCTTAACGTCTGTTGAGAAATCTTCCTAAGGCCACAACAGCTAAATCAGCAAGGTCACGTTTTTTTGCGATTATGGGGCATGGCACGGATGGATATTTGATGGCGATGGATCGGGGTGTTGAGCATTTACAAGTTTAGTAAAAAACACCAATTTGTTTGTATTATAAGTTCCGGAAAAAAAGGCTCAACGGCAGCAAGCAACTCTCTTTTACCTGCCATAGATCGATTTATTATAAGCTTCGATCCATCTTTAAACGTAAGTGTCAACCCGGCGCTTTCTTCCGCGACATCGATAATATCTTCGAAGTAGAAATGTCTTGGTTTGTTTCTTCTTAGAAAAATACTTCTATTTATGACCTCATTTTCATTCCAATTTAGTTCGTAATAAAAGGTCCAGAAAACACCATAAGTAGGAAGGCCGACCGTTAGTACGACAGTAAACGCTAGGCCGATTAAGCTTGCCAAATCCCAAGACTTTTCCTCGGTTAAATA
Source organism: uncultured Amylibacter sp. (assembly GCA_943846615.1). Lineage (GTDB taxonomy): Bacteria > Pseudomonadota > Alphaproteobacteria > Rhodobacterales > Rhodobacteraceae > Amylibacter. The sequence goes on from OX044354.1 coordinate 192,392, forward strand.
AATATAAATAAAAAGAATTATCAAACCAATACTAAACAATAAAAGATATAAACTTACACCGATGGGGATGCGTCCGATATGCATGTCATTACGCCCGAAATAGGCACTGGAGGCACCTAGTTGCCAAAAAGATAGAAAATCAAGAAAAGCAATCCAACGCCGATGACAAAAATAAGGGAAATTCCTATCATCGAATACTGAGATGAAAAACAATCTACAACATAGCGTTTTGTAAAAACGTACTCCAAGAAAATTGTAATAATAATTCCGACCAAAATCACGGAATCGCATTTTATTTCAAATCTATTTTCAAACCACATATCCCATATTAGCAGAGCCTGATATTTTTAATAAAGCTTAAAAACAGATACTTACCCCCCTGTCCCCATGGGGACATAAAAAAAGGCCCCGCAATTGCAGGGCCTTAATTCATTCGAAGATGGGGGAAATTAACCGCCCATTGTTTTCGCAACTTCTGCCGCGAAATCTTCTTCTTTTTTCTCGATGCCTTCGCCAACTTCAAGGCGCACAAATGATACGATTTCCGCACCAGCATCTTTGGCCGCTTGGCCAACAGTTACGTCAGGGTTCATCACAAATGATTGGTTGATCAAGGTAACTTCTGAGTAGAACTTCTTGATTGTACCAACGATCATTTTTTCAATGATGTTGTCTGGCTTGCCTGATGCGCGTGCTTTTTCTGTTTGAACAGCTTTTTCACGTTCAACAACTGCTGGGTCCAAATCATCTTCTGACAAAGACGCTGGGTTTGTTGCTGCGATGTGCATTGCGATTTGTTTTGCAATTGCTTCGTCGCCGCCCTTAAGCGCAACCAATACACCGATTTTGCCCATGCCGTCAGCCGCCGCAGTGTGGATGTATGTCCCTACTGTTTCGCCTTCGACGCGTGCCATGCGGCGCACAGACATGTTTTCGCCGATTGTGGCGATTTTGTCTGTAACAACGTCAGTCACTGTTTTGCCGCCCATGTCAGCATTTTTCAATGCTTCAACGTCTGATACACCCAAAGCTGCCTTTGAGATGCCTGCAACCATTTCTTGGAAGTCAGCGTTCTTACCAACGAAGTCAGTTTCAGAGTTCACTTCAACTGCAACTGCAACGCCGCCGTCTACGGCAACGCCAACAAGACCTTCGGCAGCTGTACGACCAGCTTTTTTAGCTGCTTTAGCCAAACCTTTGGTACGTAGTAGATCAACCGCTGCTTCGATGTCGCCATCTGTTTCAGTCAATGCTTTTTTGGCGTCCATCATGCCAACGCCTGTGGATTCGCGTAATTCTTTTACCAATGCTGCTGTAATAGCCATGATATATCTCCTAATGGATTGTGAAAAACGGGCGGCGAACCGCCCGCGAGGGCTTAGCCCTTCATCAATTCTGTTGCTTGACCGATCCAGTCGTCACGTTCGATGCGGCCTTTGAATGACAAGTTGTCATCAACCCACATCACTTCGTCGTTTGTCCAAGAAGCAACCTGTGCGAATTGGTACACGCCCAAGCCGTTTAGTGTTTCTTCTAGTTTTGGACCAACGCCTGTGATTTTCTTTAGGTCGTCTTTGTCTGCAGGTGCTTCGGTGAACATCGTTGGTTTTGAACCAGCGCTTTCAACAGCAGCTTCTTCTGCGGCAGCTGGTGCAGCTTCTGCAACAACTTCTGCGATCTCTTCTACTGGTGCATCTTCCATTGCGCCTAGATCAACGCCGGCTGAACCCATTTGAGCCGCCATGCCGTCCAAGCATGAACGTGCGATCAGGTCACAGTACAACGCGATTGCGCGTGCTGCATCGTCGTTACCAGGGATTGGGTAATCAATGCCCTCTGGTGCAGAGTTTGTATCCAAAACGCCGATCACTGGGATGCCCAATTTGTTTGCTTCTGCAACAGCCAAAGATTCTTTGTTTACGTCGATAACGAACAACAGATCAGGCGTGCCGCCCATTTCCGCGATACCGTTCAATGATGCGAACAATTTGCCGTGCTCACGTTCCATGCCCAAACGCTCTTTTTTCGTAAGGCCTTCGAAACCAGTTTCCATTTGTGCGGAAATTGTTTTCAAACGTGCGATTGATTTTGAAACTGTTTGCCAGTTTGTCAATGTGCCACCCAACCAACGGTGGTTCATGTAGTACTGTGCTGAACGCTCGGCTGCTTCTGCAACTGCTTTGGACGCTTGACGTTTTGTACCAACGAACAACACGCGGCCGCCCTTAGCAACTGTTTCACGTACAACGTTCAACGCTTGGTCCAACAATGGAACAGTTTGTGTAAGGTCCATGATGTGGATGCCGTTACGTGAACCATAAATGTATTGGTCCATGCGTGGGTTCCAGCGATGTGTTTGGTGGCCAAAGTGTACGCCTGCTTCTAGCAGTTGGCGCAATGAAAACTCAGGTAGAGCCATTGGAATATTCCTTTTCCGGTTTTGCCTCAGCGGGGTCGTAGGACGTTATGTCCAACCGGTGGAGTTATTGGGATTTCTCCCCAACAACCCGCAAGCCCCGCCTGTGGATTTAAGTAGGCGTCGTATAGGCGGGATTTATGGGGTGCGCAAGCCCTTTGTTAACAGTATTTTTAACCTGAAAATACCACAAGTTTATACGGTTGTAGCATGGCCGTTTTCGCGTAAGGTAAATCCGAAGCAAGATAGTGAATATTATGACCATTCCAAAAACAATGCACGGCGTCTATTTAATGGGTCACGGCGGCCCCGAAATGTTAGAGTATCGCAAGGATATTCCTGTCCCGTCACCTGCCCCCAATCAGGTTCTGATCCGTGTTGGCGCCGCTGGTATCAACAACACTGATATCAACACACGTATTGGTTGGTATTCCAAGACGGTTACAGGCAGCACGGACACTGGAACCTATACTGGGTTTTCCGATTTGGATGACGATAGCAGTTGGAACGGCGTGCCATTCCAATTCCCCCGCATCCAAGGTGCCGATGTTTGTGGTCATGTTGTGTCAATCGGTTCAGACGTAACAGATCATGCAATTGGTGATCGTGTTCTGGTGCGCAGCATGCAATCGGCGCCAGATAAGACAGAGCCCTATATCGCATGGACATTTGGCAGTGAATGCGACGGTGGATTTGCGCAATACGCAACGGCACGTGCCAGCGAAACATATGCGGTGAAATCGGATTGGTCGGATGCCGAATTGGCATCAATCCCCTGTGCCTATTCAACAGCTGAAGGCATGTTGCATCGTGCAAACCTTGGGCGTGAGCGTGTTTTGATAACTGGTGCGTCAGGTGGCGTTGGATCGGCGGCGGTTCAGTTGGCGAAACGCCGTGGTGCATATGTTATTGCGGTATCGAGTGCGTCAAAGGCGGATGAGGTACGTGGCGTTGGTGCGGATGAAGTGATTGATCGCAATGCGGATTTGGTTGCCGAACTTGGCGTAAATTCTGTGGATGCGGTTGTTGATTTGGTTGCTGGTGCGCAATGGGCTAGTTTTCTGGAAGTAATTCGCCCAGGTGGACGCTATGCCGTGGCCGGTGCGATTGCGGGGCCAATTGTCGAATTGGATGTGCGCACGCTTTACCTTAAGGATTTGTCGTTGCTGGGCTGTACATTCCAAGACCCTGTGGTGTTTAAAAATTTGATTTCGTATATCGAAGCGAATGAAATACGCCCGCTGGTGGCTAAAACCTATCCGCTGTCGCAAATTCATGCGGCACAGACAGATTTTGTGGCAAAAAAGCATACTGGGAAACTAGTTTTGATCCCAGAGATGTAGTTAAGGCAGGAACCAACGCCCCTGCCAGTTAAATTATGCTTTGACTGCGGTCATGAAGCGATCACGGATCACGACTGGGTCTTTGGTGATTACGGGAACCTTGATGTTGCCGGATTCACATTTAGCCACGATGATTGTCATCTGTTTACTGTCGATCGCTGCTTGTAATGTTTTGCCTGTATCTTCGGCCTGGCATTCAATCACGTTTTCACAACCACATGCCTTGGCGACCGCTGTCAGCGATGTTTTCTGGCCCGCGTATGTTGGTTGATCGCCAGTTGAGCCGTAGCTGCCGTTGTCGATGATTAGCAAAATGTAGTTATCTGCCACATTATTGGCGATCGTCGGCAATGTTCCGAAGTTCGTAAGCACTGACCCATCGCCATCGATTGAAATCACAGTTTTATCCTGTGTCAATGCAACCCCCAATCCTATGGAAGAAGACAATCCCATCGTGCCAAGCATATAGAAATTCGTGGGCTGATCATCGATCAAGTGCAATTCCTGGCTGGGAAGCCCAATATTACAGATAACCAGTTGATCACGCAAAATTGGTGCAATGTCTTTTAAAATATCAGAACGTATCATTGGTCGCCATAGCCTCCCCAGAATGAAGCATCGGTTAGGATTGCCACAGGTTTGTTACACATAAAGGTGTATTTTAATATTGTGTCGAACTCCTCCACATCGCTTTCTTTGTGGAAATGATAAGTTGGAATGTTGAGTTGGTTTAACAATGCTTTGGTGTGTACTGCCATTTCTGCCTGACATGCCACCGGTTCACGCAGCTCGCCACGGTAACTGATCAACATAGGCAGCGGCATGCGATAATACTGTGTCAACGTCACTAGCGTATTTATCGTCACGCCGATGGCCGTGTTTTGCATAATAATCGCAGGGCGTTTACCGCCCATGAACGCGCCAGCACATAATCCCATGCCTTCGTCTTCTTTATTGGATGGAATGTGGTAGATGCTCTTCTCTGCTTCTACGGCGTCGATAACGCCTGCCAATTGCTTGCATGGCACAGTCGTTACGAATTCCACATCATTCGCGACCAGGTCGGCCACTATTTTATCGCTAATGGTCATTAGTCCCTCCTCTTGTTGTGGACAGAAAATTGCACACTGTGCTTCGTTAGAATAGTGACCGTCGAACATTTCCATTTATTGGAAGTATTGTTTTGAGTTCGTCATATCTGCCTGTAAGTGCACCTGGTGTAATACCCCTATTTACAATTTCATACGGCAGACATAACACTCGGTTCATGTCTATTGATGATCCACATACAAAACACGAGCGTAGGAAAAGTAGCATTTTCGCGCGTACGCGCAGTAATTTCCTGACGGGATTGGTGATCGTTTTACCTGTGGGGCTGACGATTTGGATGATTTGGTCGTTTATGGGGTTTGTTGATAACCGCGTGTTACCGTTGGTTCCTGAGCCGTTCACAACGTTTATCAATGAACGTATCCTGCCGCATGTGCCGGATTACTTAAACCCAACCGAATATGTGAGTTTTGATATTCGTGGCGTCGGCGTCGTTATATTCCTGATCTTCACAACCTTTATGGGCGCGTTAACCAAGGGTTTGTTTGGACGTCAGTTGATCCGCATTGGCGAGAGTATTGTTGATCGTGTCCCTGTCGTGCGTTCGATTTATAATGGCGTAAAACAGATCGTTGAAACGGTCACATCGTCGTCGGATAATAATTTTGAAAAAGTCGCGATGTTTGAATACCCACGCAAGGGTATTTGGGCGATCGGGTTTATTTCAACGTCCACTGGTGGTGAAATATTGACGAAAACGGGTCAGGATAGCCTGTATAGTATTTTCGTCCCCACGACGCCGAACCCAACATCTGGATTTCTGTTGTTTTTGCCGCAAAAAGACGTGGTTGTATTGGATATGGATGTTGAAGCAGCAGCGAAGTTGATTATTTCGGCTGGTATTGTTGAACCCCCGACACCCGGGGAAATTGCTGCCGGCAAGGCAACTCGATAAATGATTTCCGCAGGGCTGACGGGTTTTTTCACCTCTCTTTCTTTAATTCTGGCTATTGGTGCACAGAATGCAATGATTTTACGCCAAGGGTTGGCGCGTTCACATGTTTTCTGGGCCTGTTTGTTCTGTGCGGTCAGTGACGCGATTTTGATTGCTTTGGGGGTTGCTGGGTTTGGCTTGGCGACTGAACGTTTTCCCGCCCTGCCCCTAATCCTGACAATTGGCGGGATGGGATTTCTGGTTTGTTATGGATGTATGCGCCTGTGGGCGGCGTACAAAGGCGTGTACGATGCGGAAATGGATGGCCGAGCGAAACCATTGGGCGCGGTGATTGCATCACTGGCTGCGGTGACGTGGCTTAACCCGCACGTTTATTTGGATACGCTGGCGTTGCTGGGTGCAGTATCGGTTCAATATACGGATGGCATGGAGAAGCTGGTATTTGGCTTAAGTGCCGTTACCGCATCGTTCGTTTTCTTTTTCAGTTTGGGATATGGGGCGGTATTGCTGGCACCCTATTTCAAATCAGCGCGGTTCTGGCGTGGTTTGGATGTGGCGATTGCAATCGTAATGTTCGCAATCGCCTTTGGTTTATACAAGTCGGTTCACTGATCCTATTTTTCGATCCACCAGACATCTGGCAAGAAGCCCGTCCAATCACCGTACATTGGTAGACGTTCTGGGAACTTCATCGCACTGTCATGTGCGAGGCGGCTGACCTCGTCGTATCCAAATGGCACAACGTAGCGACCAGCGGTTAGGACGCGATCCAATGCCTTTACAGCAGCGACGTACTCAGCCTGATCAACAGCGTTTAGCATTTTGTCGATCATTGGCTCAATTGCTGGGTCCTTGGCGCCCATATAGTTACGTGTGCCAGGTTCGGTGACGCCCTTGGGGCCGAAGTATAGTTTTTGTTCGTTACCCGGTGAAAGTGAGAGCCACCACAGGTTTGGCACCATATCAAAGTCGTATGATTTCTTGCGCTCGCGAAATTGGGTGGAATCCAATGATTTGATGGAAACTGTGATCCCCAACCGCTTTAACGCATCTGCGTAGATGTTTGTAATTGCTTCGTTTTCCGCGCTGCCTGTTTGGAGCAGGATTTCGATGGTGAATGGTTCGCCATTGGCGTTTTTCATCACACCTTGGTCCAAATTCCAGCCTGCTTCAGCGAATAACTTGGTCGCTTGGCGCAGGCCCTTGCGGTTGCGTTTACCGTCACTGACGGGGAATGTGTATCCTTCCATCGTGCCTGGCAACAGGCTGTCTGCGAATGGCATTAACAGCTCTTTGACTTTGCCCTCTGCGGCGTCTGTGGACATACCCAATTTCGAATTTGAAAAGAACGAGCCAAAGCGGGTTTTGGTGCCGGCATATACCTTGTTGTTGAAGTTTGTGTAGTCGAACGCTTGGATCAATGCTTCGCGAACGCGCCAGTCCGAGAATTTTTCGCGACGCGTGTTCATCGCCAAACCCTTCATCCCTGAAGGGCGCTGGTGGGCAACGATTGATTTTGTGGCGCGGCCTGACGTGATGCGATCAAAATCGTATATTTCATCCCATTTGGCACCGTTGCCTTCGCGGTAGTATGAAATTTCACCAGCTTTGAAGGCCTCGAATATCACGTTGCCATCTAGGAAGTAATCATAGCGCAGTTCCGCGGCGTTATGGCGACCCTTGTTAAAACCAAGGTCGTTGCCCCAGTAATCAGGATTGCGTTTGAATTGGATGTAACGGCCTGTTTCAAATTTATCGACGACGTATGGGCCACTGCCCGTTAGGATTTCGAGACCACTCTCGGTGAAATCACGTACCTCGAAATCTGCTTTGCGTAAAATTGGGCGTAGGCCCAAGATGAGTGGCAGTTCCTGATCGCCACTGTCAGATGACATGCGCACAGTACGTGGGCCTGTCTGTTCGATTTTGGATACTTTGCCAAATGAACGTACATAACGTGGATGGCCGACAGTGCCTAATGTTTCAAATGACCAAATTACGTCTTCGACGGTAACTGTTGAGCCATCCGAGAATTTAGCCTCTTCGCGCAATGTGAATTCAACCCATTCGCGGTTTTCGCCAACCTCAACCGTTTCGGCCAACAGACCGTAAAGAGTGAAAGGTTCGTCATATGAACGCCCCAGCAGGGATTCGACGGTGTGGGCGCGCACGCCGTATGGCGCCTTACCCTTTAGGATGTAGGGATTTAACGAATCGAATCCCCCACGTTCACCCATTGTGATTCGTCCCCCCTGCACCGCATTCGGGTTCGCATAGGGTAGCGACACAAAATCTGGTGGAAGGTTGGGTTCACCATACATAGCTATGCCATGCTTTGGCTCTGCCATTGCCATAGAACCAACGATTCCCCCGATAATTAAGGCAACTGTTTGCCAACCTGCTCTTCGTGTCATCTGCGCAACACCTTTCATTGTATGTTATCTCTTAGCCAAGTTTCTAAGGGGTTTGGCAGGAAAATCAATTTTTTACTTGGAGTCCCCCAGCCCATCGGCGTATAAAGGCCTTACTGCTCGATAGGTTTCTTGCCTGTATGAAACCTGCCTCAATACTTGGCGCCCTCTTCGTGAGGGCGCTTTTTTTTGTCAAAATTTCTGGGTTTCATAATCCTGTTACAAAATGCGCTTACGCAATGCGAAGTTTAAAAACAAAGGTGATGATATGAATGTTCTGGTTTTATGCACAGGCAACTCTGCGCGGTCGATTTTACTAGAGGCAATTTTAGATGCTGATCAACGCATTACATCGTTTTCAGCAGGGTCGACACCAACGGGTCGCGTAAACCCAGGATCACTACGCCTGTTATCGCGACATAATTATGATTTTTCCAAATACACATCAAAATCATGGGATGAATTTGCGGGCGATGATGCGCCGCATATGGATGTTGTGATTACGGTCTGTGGTAACGCGCGTGATGAAACCTGTCCGTATTGGCCAGGTGCGCCGCTGCGTGGACATTGGGGCGTAGAAGATCCTGCAGATGCAACAGGTTCAGAAGCTGCGATCGATGCAGAGTTTGAAATCGCCTATGATATTTTAAACCAGCGCGCACAGGCGTTTTTGGCAAAACCCATTGAAACAATGGAACAGGCTGATTTACAAACACTGTTAAACGACGTTTCTACATTGGGTGCATGATGACACGAACACAGACATATTTAGCGGAATTTATTGGCACGGCGTTTCTGCTGGCAACGGTTATCGGATCGGGGATTATGGGCGAAACGCTGGCCAATGGTAACACGGCCGTGGCGTTGTTGGGCAATACGATACCAACGGGTGCGATATTGTTTGTGTTGATTACCATATTGGGGCCGATTTCGGGGGCGCATTTCAATCCCGCCGTGACATTGGCATTTTTGATCCGCAAAGAGATATCAACACGAGATGCCGTGGGATATATCGCGGTGCAAATCTTGGGCGGAATCATTGGGGTTTGGGCGGCGCATGCGATGTTTGATTTGCCGATCATGCAGGTATCCGAAAAACTGCGAACGGGGCCATCACAAGGGTTTTCCGAGGTCATTGCGACCATGGGTTTGTTGTTGGTCATCTTTGGTGGGATACGTCATCGCGCAGAGGCAATCCCTGCCCTGGTTGGTATGTACATTACCGCCGCCTATTGGTTTACAGCATCAACCAGCTTTGCAAATCCTGCGGTGACGATTTCACGTACATTGTCGGACACATTCGCAGGGATTAATCCCGCAAATGCGCCAATGTTTATTATTTGTCAGCTGATTGGTACGGGGCTCGCATTGGCCGTGGCCAAGGTTTTGTTTACGCCACAGAAGTAACCCAAAGGATCATCGCGTCCTCTTGGCTGATTGAAATCACATCATGGCCCATGGCGGCGTCGTAATAACAGCTGTCTCCACGGCTCATCTCTACTGGCTCGTAGAACTCTGTATATAAGCGTATTTTCCCAGACAGAACGTATAGAAATTCTTCTCCGTCATGGCGTACCCAGCCGTCAAACTCTTCTATACTGCGGGCGCGAATACGGGCACGGTATGGCAACATTGCCTTGGATGACAAGGCCGCCCCCAGCATTTCATGTTCATATGTTGGAGTCACATGCGCCTTACCTTCACCGTCTTTGGTGGTGGCCATGCGGGCCATGATTTGATCGCCCTTGGGGGCTGTGAATAATTGAGGAACTGAAATACCCAAACCAGTTGCCAGTTTTTTAACCGCATCAAATGTGGGTGACATTTGTTCATTTTCGATCTTGGATAATGTCGAACGCGCCAAACCAGCCTGTTGCGCCGCCTGTTCTAACGTCCAGTCTTTTGCTTTTCGCAATTCTCGAACACGCGCACCCAAATTCAACGGCGTACCTGTTTCATGTTCTATGTTATCAGCGCGGGCAACTTGGATAATATGTGGATTCTTTTCAACCATAAAACACATTACGCAATGCTATCCATTCTTGCAACTTGTGATCAATTGGCGCAGAGATGATTCATGACAAAAATAGATATCATTTCTGACCCAATCTGCCCGTGGTGTTTTATCGGTAAAACACGTCTTGATCGTGCATTAGAAGCCAATCCAAGCCATGATTTTATCATTGAATGGCATCCGTTTCAGTTGAACCCAACCATGCCCGTTGAAGGCATGGATCGCCGCGAATATCTGGAGGCCAAATTTGGCGGACAAGAAGGCGCGATGAAGGTTTATGGGCAGATCGATCAGGTGGCTCGTGAAACTGGGATCGAGATGAATTTTGGTGGAATAAAACGCACCCCAAATACCATTGATGCGCATCGATTAATCCATTGGGCGGGTATTGAGGGCAAGCAGAATGCAGTCGTTGATCGGTTGTTCAAAGCTTATTTCAAAGAAGGCCGTGATATTTCCGAGCATTCCGTTTTGGTGCGCATTGCGACCGCGGCTGGTATGGACGGCGAAGCGACAAGGCGTCTGTTGGAATCCGATGCGGATACGGATGATATTCGCGCGCGTGACACGGATGCGCGCAAAAAAGGTATTCAGGGCGTTCCGGCATTTGTGGTAGCCAGTGAGTATGTTGTTCAGGGTGCACAGCCCGTGGAAACATGGGATGAAATCATCAAAGAAATCCAAGAAAAGATTGCCGAGTAATGGGTAAACAACTGGGTTTGCGCGAATTTGTGGCGTTGATTGCGTTGCTGTTTGCCTTGATCGCATTAGGTACGGATATGATGTTGCCTGCCCTAGGGTTGATGGCACATGATTTGGGATTGGCGGATGAAAATCGTGCGCAACTGATCATTACCGTATTCTTGTTTGGAACGGGATTGGGGCAGTTGGTTTCGGGGCCGATGTCGGACGCTTATGGGCGCAAATTGATATTGGGTGTTGGGATATTGTTGTTCGTTTTCGCCAGTGTTTGGGCAGCGATGACGTCTAGTTTTACCATGTTGCTGATTGCACGTTTTGTGCAGGGGTTGGGAATTTCAGCACCGCGTGCGGCAGGGAATGCGATGGTACGTGATTTGTACAGCGGGCGCCAAATGGCGCGGGTTATTTCGCTGGCGATGATGATATTCGTTTTGGCTCCTGCTGTGGCCCCGTTGATGGGTCAGGCAATTATGATCCAGTTTGGTTGGCGGGCAATTTTCACGGTTTGTATGTTGTCGGGTGTGATCGCGTTTTTGTGGATGTTGATCCGCCAACAAGAAACATTGGCTATTGAAAATAGATTACCTTTCACACTTACGAGTTTGATATCCGGATATAAAATTGTTTTCACAAGTAAGCGTGTGGTTATAACAACTTTGGTTCAATCCTGTGTTTTGGGTGGGTTATTTGCCTATCTTTCGTCTGCGCATCAGGTCTATTCCGAATGGTTGGATTCTGAGGAGATGTTTCCGATCTATTTCTGCGGCATAGCGTTGATGTCGTCGTTGTCGAACGTGGTGACCGCAACCTTGGTTGAACGGGTTGGTATGTGGGTTTTGTCGGCTGTGGCAATCGGTGCGAACGCGATAATTTCGATTTTAGTTTTGACGACATTGTATTTTGAGATGGTTCCACAGGCTTACATCTTACCAGTATTTGTTGCTTGGTCTGTGGTTGTGTTTTTTAGCTTGGCGATGTGCATCGGTAATCTGATGTCGCTGGCGATGGAACCTGTTGGGGATATTGCTGGGTTGGCCTCCTCAATCATTGGATCGACGTCGACGATGTTAAGCATCGGATTGGCGATCCCGATTGGCATGATGTTTAACGGAACGGGTATTCCATTGATAGCCAGTGTCACATGTTTAGCAATCACCGCATTTACATTACATTGGTTTAACCCACGAAATGTTTAGGGATTATTTCTTGGATGCTGCCTTGGCCAAGACCGCCAATTCACGGGCAATCACATAGGCGCCTTTGACCTTTTTATCATCGTTTACCCAATCGCGGCGGATGACGATTTTGTTGTCTTTGACCTTGGCTGTGCCACGGCTGTCGCCCAAATATTGCGCCAAACCTGCTGGATTTACGAACTTATCCTTGTGGAATTGGACAACCACACCTTTGGGGCCACCATCCAGTTTGGCAATGCCTGCAGCGCGACACATGCCTTTGATGCGCACGATACGCAACAGCATGTCGACTTCGTCCGGGAGTGATCCGAAACGGTCTATGAGTTCCGCGGCGAAGCTTTCTAGCTCTACCTTTTTGGCCAAGCTGGACAGGCGACGGTAGAGGCCGAGGCGGACGTCTAAATCGGGGACAAATGTCGCGGGGATTAACACAGGTACGCCGAGATTGATTTGCGGTGACCATGAGCCCTCGTCAGACAGGCCTTCCATTTCGCCCGATTTCATCTTGGCGATCGCCTCTTCCAACATCTCTTGGTAAAGCTCATAGCCAACTTCGCGCACGTTTCCTGATTGCTCTTCGCCCAACAGGTTCCCTGCCCCGCGTATGTCCAAATCTTGGCTTGCAAGCATGAAACCTGCGCCCAAGCTGTCCAGTGACCCCAAAACACGCAAACGTTTTGTGGCGGCAGGTGTGAGTTTTTTACGCGGTTTTGTTGTTAGATATGCGTACGCACGGGTTTTGGAACGCCCGACGCGGCCACGAATTTGATAGAGTTGAGACAAGCCGAACATGTCGGCGCGATGGACAATGATTGTGTTGGCGGTTGGGATGTCGAGGCCACTCTCTACAATCGTGGTGGCAACTAGAATGCCGTATTTACCATCGTAGAAGGCATTCATGCGATCATCCAATTCGCCAGCCGCCATTTGACCGTGTGCGACGACATAGGTGACCTCTGGGACTTGTTCTTTAAGGAATGCCTCGATTTCCCCAAGGTCTGAAATCCGTGGCACAACGAAGAAACTTTGACCACCGCGATAGTGTTCGCGTAGCAATGCCTCTCGCAATGTGACCGTGTCGAATTCGCTGACGTAAGTGTGGATTGCCAGACGATCGACCGGTGGTGTGCCGATGATCGACAGTTCGCGCACGCCAGAGAGTGACAGTTGTAATGTGCGTGGAATTGGTGTGGCTGTCAGGGTAAGGACGTGGACGTCCGAGCGAAGTTGCTTAAGGCGTTCCTTGTGGCTGACGCCGAATTTTTGCTCTTCGTCGATGACCAGCAGGCCGAGGTTTGCGAATTTGATATCTTTGGCCAGTAATGCATGGGTGCCGACCACGATTTCAATGGAACCATCGCGCAATGCTGCCCGATTCTTCTTCATTTGTGTGGGCGTGACGAAGCGTGAGAGTTGGCGCACACGGATACCTGTACCGCGAAAACGTTCTTCGAATGATTTGAAATGTTGGCGGGCCAGTAATGTCGTTGGCGCGATGACCGCGACCTGTGTGCCCGAACTGGCGGCGACGAATGCGGCGCGAAGGGCAACTTCGGTTTTGCCGAAACCAACATCGCCGCAAACAAGGCGATCCATCGGCTTCCCCGATTCCATGTCTTCTAACACGTCTTCGATGGCGTTTAGCTGATCGTCAGTTTCGGAATATGGGAAGCGTGCGCAGAAGGCGTCCCATAAATCCTGTGGCGCTTGGAGAATTTCGGATTTGCGCAATGCGCGTTCGGCGGCGATGCGGATCAACTTGTCCGCCATTTCGTGGATGCGTTCCTTAAGCTTCGCCTTTTTGGCCTGCCATGCGCCGCCACCAAGGCGATCCAGCATGCCCGTTTCCTGACCGTAGCGAGACAACAGTTCGATGTTTTCAACGGGTAGATACAAGCGGGTTTCACCAGCGTATTCCAATTGCAAACAATCATGTGGGGCGCCTGCGGCGACGACGGTTTCAAGGCCTGTATAACGCCCGATGCCATGATCGACGTGGACAACCAAATCGCCAACGGAAAGGCTGGAGGCTTCGGTCAAGAAACCTTCGGCACGTTTGCGTCGTTTGGTGCCACGTATCAGGCGATCACCCAGAACGTCCTGTTCGGAAATAACACAAAGGTCTTTGGCGTCGAACCCTTGATCCAAGGGCCAAACGACCAATGAGAGTGAACCGACAGCGTGATCAACATCAGACCATGAGGCGACCTTGGTCATGCCGGTTAAGTCTTGGTCGGTTAGCAACCCTTCTAGTCGTTCACGTGCGCCTTCGGAAAATGATGCGATGACAACTGCGTTGTTTTTGCGCTTTTCGGTGATGTGATCCGCGAGGCTTTCGAACAGGCTGGTTTCTTCGGCTTGGCGCTCGGGGGCAAATGATCGCCCAATGCGTCCGCCCATATCTAAGGCATTTGGGCCCGTTGGTTGCGGTAATACGATCATGCGGTTTACGTGACGATCCGCCAGTGATGCGGATAACACATCGGGTGACATGTATAATAATTCGGGCGCGATTGGTTTATAAACCGTGTCCATGCGCGATTTGGCGTTTAGCGCCTCGATCCGCGCGTCGTATTGATCTTGGATGCTGTCCCAGCGTCCGTCGTGGACTTGGCTGATGTTTTCATCCTGATAAACTGTGGCGCTTGGCAGGTAGTCAAACAGGGTTTCCATGCCTTCATGGAAATATGGGGCCCAATGTTCGACGCCTTGGTGCTTTCGCCCTGCGCTGACGGCTTCGTATAATGGATCGTCGATGCCTGCGGCGCCAAATTCGGTGCGGTATTTATTGCGAAATCGCGCGATTGCGTCTTCGTCCAGAACCACTTCGGAAACAGGGGCGAATTCGACCTTGGTCAATTTTTCGACGGTGCGTTGGGTAATGGGATCAAAGCGCCGCGCACTTTCGAGTTCGTCGCCGAACATGTCCATTCGAACAGGCCCTGCTTCGCCTGGGGGGTAAACATCGATGATGCCACCGCGAATGGCGTAGTCGCCCGGTTCAGTGACGGTGGGTGTTTGCACGAACCCCATACGGGTGAAATATGCGCGTAATTCTTGGTCATTAACTGTGCGACCGACCTCTGCGACGAAGCCGCTGTTCGACAGGACGTCACGTTTGGGAACAAGTTGGGTGGCCGCGTTTAATGTGGTTAGGATGATGAATGGTTTATCAAAACCAGAAGCCAAGGTCGCCAGCGTTGCCATACGTGCGGCAGAAACATCGCTGTTTGGCGAAACACGGTCATATGGCAAGCAATCCCATGCGGGAAAAATAAACACGGGCACCTGTGGCGCAAAAAATTGTAAAGCGCGGCGCAGTGCATCCATACGTTTGTCATCGCGCGCGATGTGAAGGATTGGGCGTTTATTTTTAACAATATTTTGCGCCAGAACCTTTGCATCAAACCCTTCGGGTAGGCCTGATAAATTATGGATATTTTTGGAATACTGGCTCATGGATTTCGGCTTATCTGTGCGCGTAAATTAAGGCAACCCCGAGGGCTTAAATTCCACGGACAATTACGATGTAAAATGCGGCGTAGAAGCTGGTTAGGAAAATGAAGCCCATACCAACGAACTGTTTGATCGTGCGGTATTTGTTAAATGCCTTACACAGCGCTTTGCCGCGTAGTTTTTGATCAACAACACGTTGGGCAAATCGGAGACTGACCAATGATCCGCAGAGTAAGCCAACAAATAATAACGTACAGGCCTGCATTAACTCGATTTCAAATTTAAAACCAAGCGTGGCGATTGTGGCGATGAAAAACATGACAATTGCAGATAGCACAACCCCGTAGCGTTCCACGGCATTGGTGAATTTTCGCGCGTTGATATGGATCAGCATTTCCAAATCATCCATATCGCCGCCACCGTTACGTAGGGCGTCACGCACATCGTGCATGCCTGCCCCCAACAAAAAATGCGTGGCGCGTGACCACGTGACAGCAATGATCGACCAGTACCAAAAGCTGTCAAAGCTGTCAGAGTTCAGTAATCTGACCAAATCGAAGTCCATGCCTGATAGCCCTTATGTGTTAAAAAAAGCGAGCACAGAACAAACCATGGTTTTCGCTGGATTAATCATCTAAACTTATGTCAAAGAAACACAAAACAAAACAGAGATTATCATGGCATATTTGACCGCACCATTTCCCCTGTCACGTCCACGGCGTTTACGCCAATCTGATTGGATGCGCCGTATGGTGTCTGAAACCCAGATTTCGGCGGATGATTTCATTTATCCGATGTTTATTGTTGAAGGTACGAATGTATCTGAACCCGTTCCATCGATGCCAGGCGTGAACCGTTTGTCGATTGATTTGGCGGTTGAACGTGCAAATCATGCGGCGAATGTTGGCATTCCTGCGATAGCGTTGTTCCCGTACACAGATGAGGCATTGAAAACGCCCACTGCGGACGAGGCATTTAACCCGGAGAATTTAGTAAACCGTGCAACGCGCGCCATTCGCGCGGCGGTTCCTGATATTGGGATCATGTTGGATGTGGCATTGGATCCGTACAATTCGGATGGGCATGATGGCATTGTGCGTGATGGAGAGATCATCAACGACGAAACATTGATGGCGCTGGAACGCCAAGCGTTGGTTCAGGCCGAAGCTGGTGCAAATATTTTGGGGCCGTCGGATATGATGGATGGGCGCATCGCCGTTATTCGCCAATCATTAGAAGCGAACGAATTTCAGAATGTTGCAATCATGGCCTATTCCGCGAAGTTTGCGTCCGCCTATTATGGCCCCTTTCGCGATGCAGTTGGCGCATCTGGGGCATTGAAGGGCGATAAAAAGACCTATCAAATGGACCCAGCTAACGGCAATGAGGCAATCCAGATGATTGCGCGGGATTTGTCCGAGGGTGCAGATATGGTGATGGTGAAACCAGGGATGCCGTATTTGGACATATGTCAGCGAGTGAAAACCGAGTTGGGTGCACCCTGTTTTGCATACCAAGTGTCTGGCGAATACGCGATGATCGAAGCGGCCGCGCAAAACGGTTGGATCGATCGAGATAAAGTGATTGCAGAGAGCCTGATGGCGTTTAAACGTGCGGGTTGCGCGGGTATTTTGACCTATCACGCGGTTGATATGGCGGAACAGTTGGCTGATCCGATGGCGATCTAACGCCCTTCGCGGGAATTTGCCTATTTTTGTTTGGATGCGTGACAGTTGTTCAAATTTACAGTAAGTTTACTTTAGAAGTTCGCCAAAGAGCGGACCAAAGGCAGTTTTACAGGAGCTTATCATGAGCAATTCCACACGCAGGCAATTTATTGCCGCTACAAGTGCGAGCTTGATCGGCGCAACCACGGCTTTTCCAGCTGTTGGTGCTAGTCGCCGCAAAATCGACCGTCGCATCGATTCCGCCCTTCTGGATCTAGAAGAAAAATCAGATGCATTAGCACAATTGGTAAATACATCGGCAGGTATTTTAATGATGCCGCGCGTGAGACGCGCCGGTCTTGGGTTCGGTGCGGCATATGGTGAAGGTGCATTGTTAATTGGACGCGCGCCCGTTGAATATTATTCGGTTGCTGCGGCATCGTTTGGTTTCCAAATCGGCATACAGCAATATGCATCTGCGCTTTTCTTTACATCAGAGAGCCGTTTGGCGAAGTTTCGCCGTCGTGACGGTTGGACAGTCGGTGCGGATTTGGAATTTACGGCATGGGATCAAGGCGATGTCGCGGACATCGACACAAATACCTCATCTGACGAAGTCTATGGTGTGGTGTTTAGCCAAGAAGGATTGCACATTGGCGCGACCCTAGAAGGTTCCAAGTATTCACGTATTTCACGTTAATGAATTGGGTTAGCTGCGCAAGCTAACCCATTGAATCTATTATTGATTGCAAGATGATCTAATCGCCGCGATATTGCGTTGGTAATCATCTGGTGTGCCACCTTTGAATACGGCGGAACCAGCAACCATAACGTCTGCGCCCGCTTCCCGACATAGTGGTGCCGTTTCGGGTGTTACGCCGCCATCTACCTCTAACCATATTGGGCGATCACCAATCATTTCACGTGCCGCGGCTACCTTATCCACCACAGAATGCGTGAACTTTTGACCGCCAAAACCAGGGTTGATTGTCATCACCAAAATCAAATCGATCTTATCCAAACAGTATTCGATCACGGATAATGGCGTTGTGATATTCAGGGCAACGCCTGCCTTACATCCAAAATCACGAATTGCCTGTAACGAGCGATCCAAATGCGGGCCAGCTTCGGCGTGGACAGTTAAAACATCTGAGCCGGCTTTGGCGAATGCCTCTATATATGTATCCGCCGGTGAAATCATCAAATGCACATCCATCACCGTTTTTACATGTGGACGGATGGCGGCAACAACGTTTGGGCCGATTGTCAGGTTCGGAACGAAATGACCGTCCATCGGATCAACATGGATCCAATCAGCGCCAGCGGCCTCAACATCCGTGATTTCCTGACCCAAGCGGGCGAAATCGGCGGACAGAATGGATGGTGCGATGTTTAAGGGGCGTTTGGGATCGAATACAGCTGACATGGCAGTTCCTCATGTTTCTAAACTGATCCCTCTTTAAGCGGCAAAGCATTGCCCGTCCATACCATTTACGTTGCTCAACGTGCGGCGCAATGGTAATGCAGGTGGGAAATATCAGGGTTGAAAATGTCCACATTATTCAGATGGCTTTTACGCGTATTCATAGCAGTCAGTGTCCTGTTTTTACTGGCATTGGTGTTGCTGTATTATTTCGCGTCGCGATCCATTCCCGAATACAATGCAGAGTATGGCGTTGATAAGTTATCCAAAAATGTAGAAATCGTGCGTGATAACAAGGGTGTACCGCATGTTTTTGCGCAATCTGATAATGACGCCTATTTTGGTTTAGGGTTCAGCCATGCACAGGATCGTTTGTGGCAAATGACGTTATTGCGCCGTTCCGCGCAGGGACGATTGTCTGAAATATTTGGCTCTGAAACATTGGCGTCGGATGAGTTTTCGCGACGCCTTGGTATTTACAGACTGGCGCAGTCGGCTGTGCAATATCAAAGTGATGATGCAATGGATGCGTTGCAATCTTATGCAGATGGTGTGAACGCCTGGTTGAAAGTTTTAGGAAGTGAAGCGTTGGGTCGCGGCGCGCCAGAGTTTTTCCTGTTCAAACCGGAGATTGCACCATGGGTACCAGCCGACAGTTTGGCGATTTTAAAAATGATGGCATTGCGTTCCAGCGACCATTTGCAATCCGATATCTTGCGTGCACGCACATCATTGGCCGTTGGTGCGGATTTGATGCGGGATATTTTGCCCGATGATCCCAGTAGCGGGTTAATGTCGATGCCAGAATATGCGGCGATGTTCCCTGCCCCCAGCTTGCCGTTGGCGGCAGTTGCAAAACGCCATGCGTTATTCCCTATGGCTCCTCGTGGGTATGAGACCGCGTCAAACATTTGGGCCGCCAAATCTGAGCGCACAGCCGCCAAAGCCAGCCTGTTGGCCGCTGATCCGCATAACGCATTGTCGGCGCCTGGTTTCTGGTCTTTGGCACGTTTGGAATTGTCTAATGGCGGTGTCATCGGCGCGACGGTTCCTGGGTTGCCGTTAATCATGTCCGGGCGGTCAACCAAAATTGCATGGGGATTATCAGCCAGCCATGCAGACGACCAAGACATTTTCATTGAAAAACTGAACCCAGAAAACGCGAACGAGTATCTGACATCGCGCGGATATAAAGCGTTTGAAAATGAGAATGTTATTATTGATATCAGGGGTCTACCTAATAAAACGATTGCGTTACGTTGGACAATCAATGGGCCGGTATTGGATAAAGATACGTTTGGTTTGGGACAGATAACGCCTGTTGGACATGTTGCCAGTCTGCGGTCAACAGCGTTGTTTGATAAGGATCGATCATTCACGTCCCTGTTTTCATTGATGAGCGAAAGCAGCGTAAAAAACGCCCTGACACATTTCGAAGATTACGTGACACCACAGTATAATTTGGCGATTGCGGATGTAGATAATATTGCGTTGCAAACCATTGGCAAGCTGCCAAAACGCGATATCAATCATGTTGGCCAAGGGCGCATTCCATCCCAAGGATGGCTGCCGCGCAATCAGTGGAAAGGCTTCTTCCCGTATTCGGATAACCCGGGCCAATTGAACCCAAACAGTGGGATTGTGGCGAACACCAATAATAAAACCACTGATGCCGCATTTCCAAAACACGTCAGCCACCGTTGGGGCGACAGCTTTCGTATCTCTCGCCTATCTAAGCTGTTGAATGAACGTAAAATCCACACCCGAGACAGTTTTATGGAGGCACAGTTGGACAATGTATCCTTTGCTGCGCGCTCTATTTTACCGCTGATCGCCAAAGAGCTGTGGTTTACGGGCGATACGGCCGCTGAGGGTACGTCAGAGCGGTTGCGTCAGCAGGCGTTGGAATTATTGGCAAACTGGAATGGTGATATGAACGAGCATATTCCAGAACCACTGATCTACGCCGCTTGGATACGTAATCTACAATCGTTTTTGATACGTGATGAATTGGGCCCGTTGGCAAGTTCATTTAAGCAAGTTGATCCGGTGTTTTTGGAACGCGTTATGCGCAATGTGGATGGGGCGAATGTTTGGTGCGACGTTCGTCAATCATCACGTTCGGAAACATGCACAGATATTGCGCGTCAATCGTTGGATGCGGCGTTGTTGGAACTGTCTGCGCAATTCGGTGATCGCATTGACAGTTGGCAATGGGGACAGGCCCATATGGCGCGACATGATCACCAAGTTTTCGGGCAAATGCCGCTGATTAATTGGGTGTCAAACATTCGCCAACCCACGTCTGGTGGGGATCATACGTTGATGCGAGCTCAAACCAGCAACAGCAGCAATCGTCCATATACCAACGTTCATGCCGCCGGTTTCCGTGCATTGATCGATTTTTCAGATTTAGAAAGTTCGTTGTATATTGTATCGACCGGACAATCTGGGCATCCGTTATCGCGACATTATGATGACCTTTCACAGTTGTGGCGCCGTGGCGAATATATTCCAATGGCGTTGGATCCACAGCTGGCCCGAGCGGGCGCTGTGGGTATCACTAATTTGAAGGTGAAAGACTAGATCTTTTTAAATTGCGCTTGCTGCTTTGGTGTCCAAGTTACTGATAATTCAAGCATTTGTTCTTTGGTTTCTTCGGAGGTGACCACGCCTTGTTTGTATAACCACGCACGACGCCCACCTTCGGAAAACGCGAGTTGCACGATTTCATCCATCGTCGTTTCGCGCAGGCTGGATTCAATTTCCGCCAACAGGTCATCCATACCCTGCCCTGTGATCGCGGAAACAGCCTGAACTTTCTCATGTCGATCTGACGTATTCATCGCGTAATTCAACTGATCTTCGGGCAGTAAATCAGTTTTATTCCAAACCTCAATCATGCCATCCTTAGCTTCATCTGTGATGTGCAATTCCTCTAGGATTTCGGAAACATCATCTGATTGGGCCTTGGTTTCTGGATGCGAAATATCGCGCACGTGAAGGATCAAGTTGGCGTCCAGCACCTCCTCTAATGTAGCACGAAATGCGGCGACCAATTGTGTCGGTAGTTCTGAAATGAAACCAACAGTGTCTGATAGAATGATTTTCTGTCCCGATGGCAACTCCACCTCGCGCATAGTGGGATCCAATGTTGCGAATAACATGTCTTTGGCAAAAACATCAGCGCCAGTCATGCAGTTGAACAATGTGGACTTACCCGCGTTGGTATATCCAACCAAGGCCACAATTGGATACGGAACCTTTTTACGCGCGGCGCGGTGCAGCCCACGGGTTTTTGCGACCTTTTCAAGCTGCTTTTTCAAACGCACAATGGCATCGTCAATTTGGCGACGATCACTCTCGATTTGTGTTTCACCCGCACCACCAACGAAACTCAGTCCGCCACGTTGACGTTCGAGGTGAGTCCAAGCACGCACAAGACGCGAACGTTGGTAGATCAACGCTGCCAAGTCAACTTGCAACACACCTTCACGGGTTTGGGCACGATCACCGAAGATTTCAAGGATGAGGCCAGTACGATCCCAAACCTTAACCTTCCATTCCTCTTCAAGGTTACGTTGTTGGATCGGTGTCAGTGGCGCGTCGATCACGACCAGATCAACCTCTTCCATTTTGAAGATGGTTTTCAGCTCATCAACTTTACCAGAACCAAACAACGTTCCCGCACCTGGTTTCTTTAGGGGAACAACTGTGCTGTGCACGATTTCGATATCTAATGCGTTTGCAAGCGATACCGCTTCCTCCAGCGAATGCTGGGGGGTGCGGCGTTTCGTTTGATTGGCAATGTCCGGATGTAGGACGCTGACGCGCATCATTTATTCAGCTTGCGCCTCTTCGCCATCGTACAACACAACTGGTTGTGCAGGCATAATTGTGGAAATCGCGTGTTTGTAAACCAATTGCGATTGACCATCACGGCGTAGCAGTACGCAGAAATTATCAAACCAAGTGATGTTACCTTGAAGTTTTACGCCGTTAATCAAAAAAATCGTTACTGAAATTTTTGCCTTACGGACGTGGTTTAAAAACGCATCTTGCAAGTTGCGGTTATCGGCAGCCATTGTCCCAGCCCTTATGTTTCGTCCCGTCCGCTTATGGGCAGGTTCTGTTATCGTTGGCGTTCAATATGGTGATTGTGATCGGGATGTACCAGTAAAAAACGCGGATATTCGGGCGAACAAAGTGTAAACTGTGCTATTTAAGCCAGAAATTGGGATTTAGGACGGCGATAACCGCCAATGCTTCGAGGCGACCGAGAATCATCGCAATACAGAAAATACCCTGTGCGGAAGTGGAAATCGTTGCGTAATCCAGCCCACCCTCGCCCGCGACGTAGATTAACGGGCCCGTTGTCGACAGGCCAGAAACCGCCAAAATGAGGCTGTCCTCAAAGGGAATTCCAGTCAGCGAGAGAGCCAGCATAACAATGGCAACGCTGACCAAGAATAACATAAAGAAGATCCATGCAGCATATGCGCCTTCGCGGCGAAAGCTGCGTGCAGCGTTACCTGAGCCAACGACCGAACTGGGAAAGCTAAGACGTTGCAGTTCGCGCACGCCGTGTTTGTAAAGCGCATAGACACGCAGTAGTTTTACCCCACCCGCCGTTGTCGCGATCCCACCACCCATTACAGCCAATCCCATCAGGATCAAGCCAGTGGTTCCAAGCCCCGACCATGAACGTGATGTGGACCAATACTCGCTCTCAAATCCTGTAGTGGTTAAGAACGATAACACCATGAATACACCACCCCACAGTGCACCAAATGCGGCACCTGCATCTGCTTGCTCGGATATTTCAAATGCGCTGCTCCAGTGACGTATAAAAAGGAGGATGGGGATTACTGTGACGCAGATCAACATCAGGTTGACCTCTTTGTCACGACGAAGACGTTGCATGCCTTTGCCATCGGAATCTTGTTGGTACATGAAACGTGAAACCGCAAAGATCAGGAATAGTGCGATGACGATTTCACCAAAAATGCCTGAATGTGAGCCCGATATGCCGCCGACATTTGAAATGCCGCTGGTTGAGAATGTGCTCATCGCATGGATCACGGCCACCAAGGGGCGATCCCCGTTAATGATCAACAACAAACTAAGGATGAGGGTCAGTAGCGTATAAATTGGGAAAATTCTGGTGGCGTAATTCCCCATCCGTTCTCGGAAATCGGCCCGTCTGATTTTGGTCTGTAGGGCGGCAGAATCTTGGTCACGATTATAAACCTCAAACCCACCAAGCCCGATAGGTTGGAAAAGCCCCATGGCCGTGACAAGCATTAAAAAACCGCCCGCCCAACCGATTAACGCACGCCACAGATGCAACACGTCTGGCAAACCGCGTGGATCACGAAAGATCGATGCACCGGTTGTCGTCAGGCTGGAAAGCATTTCGAAATAAGCCTCAAAAAGACCTATAGAAGGTACTAAGAAATCCAAAGGTACAGCCAAGAATACAGGGAGAAAAATGAAACTGCAGAAAAGATCAAAGATATGGCTGACAGATTTTACACTGCGCTGTCGGGAGGCGAAGGCAATTGATAAAAGTGCCGTCAAAATCAGGAAGAACGTCCCGTGATAGAAGAACGTTCGCGCATATAACCAATCCTCTAGGCGTATAGAATACAGCATTGGAACATACATCAAAAGTGATGAAAGCCCCAGCAAAAGGATAAACAAGGGTTGGGTTTTAAGCCATTGTTTCATCTAGAAAAAATCGATGCTAACTTGGAATAATCGCTCTACTTCTGGAACGTCATCGGCAAGGGTAAAGATAATGACGACGTCGCCCTCTTCGATCTTGGTGTTTCCTGTTGGGCGCATGACTTTGTCGCCTTTTTGAATTGCTCCAATGATCGAACCATCAGGCCATTCCACATCGCGGATCAACAAACCTGCAAGGGGTGATGATGACATAACTTGGGCTTCGATGACCTCTGCTTCGGCGTCGCCGATGGAATAAACGGCGCGCACGCGTCCATGGCGGATGTGGCGAAGGATTGATGACACCGTCGTGGCGCGTGGATTGACCGACGCATCAATGCTGAGCGGTTCCATTAACGTGGTCAGTGTTGGATCGTTTATCAAGGCGACAACCATTGGACAGCCAACGGCCTTGGCGCGTGCGCTGGCAAGAAGGTTGGTTTTATCGTCGTCAGTTACCGCCAAAACGGCGTCCGCTTTGGTGATGTTCGCCTCTTCAAGCAACTCCATATCCAAACCATCACCGTGTAATACGATTGTGCGTTCCAATTGGTCGGCGATACGTTCGGCACATTCGCGACTGGCTTCGATGACCTTGGCGTGAACGCGTTTTTCGCCCTCTTCGAGCGACTTTGCCACAATCAGGCCGACGTTGCCGCCCCCGATGATAATAACACGCTCTTGTTCCTTGTTAGTTTTGCCAAAGATTTCCAAACAGCGCGCCTTGTCCTCTGTATTGGTGCAAATATAAACCTGATCACCCGCAAACAATTGTTCTTGGCGGTCTGGTACGATCAATTCCCCTCCACGGCGTATTGCAACGACCGTTGAACGTAGTGTCGAAAACAGCTCTGACAATTGGCGTAATGGCGTGTTTAGGACGTTGCAATCTTCATCCAGCACCAAACCGATCAACTCCGCCTGCCCATCCATAAACGGTTCTGAATCGAATGTGGCTGGTGAACGCAGCTGGCGCAATGCCTGAACGGCGACCTCTTGTTCGGGTGAAATAACCACATCAATTGGCATGTGATCGCGTTGATACAGATCGGAATAGATCACGTCCAAATAGGAGCGCCCACGCAGACGCGCGATTTTACGTGGGATTTTGAAAACCGAATGTGCCACCTGACATGTCACCATGTTGACCTCGTCGGAATAAGTGGCGGCGATGATCATATCGGCATCCGCCGCGCCCGCACGCGCAAGAATATCGGGGTATGATGCGTTGCCTGCGATCCCAGTTACATCCAACGTATCTGATGCACGGGCAACCAATTCGGCATTGTTGTCCACAATCGTTACATCGTTACGTTCAGACGAAAGATGACGGGCGATTTGCCAGCCAACCTGGCCAGCGCCACAAATGATAACTTTCATTATTCGGTCTCCACTTTGGGATCACTTCGTTCAATGAGTTTTGTCAAATCGAACCTATGTGGTCAACGACCAAGTTAACTCTCTGTTTCTGGCGCGTCCAATTTGGCGATACGGGCTCCTGAATCGCTGGAGGTTACAACATTCAAGGTTTTCAATTTGCGGTGCAACGCAGATCGTTCCATGCCAACAAAATTCGCAGTTTTCGAAATATTGCCGCCAAAACGGTTGATTTGAGTGACCAAATAATCGCGTTCGAACAATTCGCGTGCTTCGCGCAAGGGTAACCCAACCAGATTGCCACCAATTGCGGACGCGCTTTCTTGGGCTGATGTTTCCTTGACTTGGAGCTCATCCGCTTGAATATCGCCAGCTTCAGAACCTAAAATCAAGGAACGTTCCAAGACATTACGCAATTGGCGGATATTGCCAGGCCAATCGCGGGTTTGCAGATGAGCCAATGCCTTGGTGCTTAGTTGACGCTTAGGCAAGCCTTGGGATTTGTTGAGTTCCGCAATGAAATGTTCCGCCATCAATGGAATGTCGTCGCGACGTGCCTCTAATGATGGAACGGACACAGGAACGACGTTCAAACGGTGGAATAACTCTTCGCGGAAATTGCCGTTGTCGATTGCCTCTTTCAAATCTCTGTTGGTCGATGAAATGACACGCATATCCACTCGAACCTTGTCTGATCCACCAACACGTTGGAACTGCTGTTCAACCAAAACACGTAGAATTTTTGATTGAGTGCCAATGGGCATGTCGGCTACTTCGTCAAAGAACAAAACGCCACCATGTGCCTGTTCCAAAAGGCCTGGTTCTACGCCGCCTTCACGGGTTTCTGTGCCAAATAGCACCTCCTCCATTTTATCCGACGAAATTGACGCGGAATTGACGGATACAAATGCGCCTTTACTACGTTCGGAATTGGCGTGGATGTAACGTGCAGCGACCTCTTTGCCAGCACCCGATGGCCCTGTGAGCATAACACGGCTGTTGCCGACGGTTACCTTGTCCAGTTGTTGTTTCAAACCCTTAAAAATTGCAGAGTTCCCGATCATAACAGAAGACGTCACATCTTTGACGCGCAAGGATGCGTTTTCAAGGCGGAGACGTGATGTTTCCATAGCGCGAGAAATGACCACCATCAATTGATCGATGTTGAATGGTTTTTCGATGAAATCATAGGCGCCTTGTTTGATCGCGGCGACGGCGATTTCAATGTTGCCATGTCCCGAAATAATGACAACGGGGATGTCTGGATTGTTTAAGCGCACATGTTTTAGGATATCGATCCCGTCGAGTTTACTCTCTTTCAACCAGATATCCAGAATGATCAATTTTGGTGCTTCGGCGTTTATCGCATCAAAGGTTTGATCTGAATTTGCCGCCAACCGCGTTGAAAACCCTTCGTCGACTAAAATGTCAGAGACCAACTCTCTGATGTCTTTCTCGTCGTCTACAATTAAAATGTCGCCCATTTCTTCTGCTCCTTTACGCCACTTTTGTGGCTGTCTTTGTGCCGTCTTTTGTTGCGGTTATTGGTAATATAATCCGTGCCATTGCACCGCAATGTTTCGTTTTAGAGAATGCTGGCGCATCTAGTAATTCCAATGTACCGCCATGTTCCTCGATGATTTTTTTCACGATAGAAAGACCCAAGCCCGTGCCGTTTTCACGATTCGTGACATAGGGTTCAAAGAGGCGCGAACGTTGTTCCGCTGGCAGGCCAACACCGTTGTCCTGGATCAAGATTTCAACGCCTGCGTCATGTGGGTTTATGTGAACTTTGATCTGAGGGCTAAATGATTTTGCAACGCCATTTTTAATATGTGTTTCAATGGCTTCGCTTGCATTCTTAATCAGATTTGTGATCGCTTGATTGATCATTGTTTCGTCCAATTGGCCCGTGACATCGCCGACCTGATTGTTAAAATCTATTTTTATATCTGGGGATGCTGTTTTAAACAGATGCACGGCATCAGATATCAATTTAGTCAGATCAACCTTTCGCGTTTCGGGTTCTGGCATACGCGCGAATTTGGAGAATTCATCGACGATGCGACGCAGGTCATTGGTTTGGCGAATAATGACGTCTGAATATTGAACCAAATTGTCAGACTCATCCCCAACCAAGGGGGCGAATTTGCGTTTCAGGCGTTCTGCTGACAATTGGATTGGGGTTAGTGGGTTTTTAATTTCATGCGCAATGCGACGCGCCACATCCCCCCATGCAGCCATGCGTTGTGCCGACACCAAATCGGTTACATCGTCGAACGTGATTACATAGCCTTCCAAGTCGTCTTCGTCACCGTAACGCGCGGAAACGCGTACCAGCAACACTTCTGCGTTGCCAGCGCGGGTTAGGTTGATTTCTTCTTGTTTGGTTGATTTGGCATCTCTGGCGGCCTCAAACAATGTTTGGAATTCTGGGACGGCCAATTTGATATCTTTGCCCTCGTTTTCGGTTGTTTCCAAATTCAACAAACGTTCTGCGGCGGCATTAATAAAGCTGATCTTGCCATCATAAGAAACGCCAACGACGCCCGCAGTGACACCAGACAAAACACTGTCGAACAGGCGGCGGCGACGGTCTGTGACCTCGTTTGCCAAGATCAAATCGTCGCGTTGTTGTTTTACCTGTTTGGTCATACGGTTGAACACGCGGCTGAGCATCGCGATTTCATCATCGCCCTTGTCCTCGTGAACTTGGACGTCCAGATCCCCTGCCCCAACACGCTGTGCCGCGCCTGCCAACCGCCCAACAGGGCGCGCCAAGCGTTCCGCGAATAACATGCCGAGCCAGATCGCGGACAAGATAACGAAAGAGGCAAAACCAAGGTAAAGCAAACCATAGAAGGACAAAACCTGATCGCGCTGCGTTTCCATTTGATTGTAGATTTTCGCGGTCGCGGCGGTTTCATCAAGCAGGTTAAGAATTTCACCATCAACACTACGCGATACATATAAGTACCGATCAACAAAGCTATTTAAACGGATCAGTGCCCTGAATTCATTGCTGGCCCAATCCTCGATAATCACTAAATTGCCATCGGCTGCTAAGTCCATGTCCACTTGATTTGGTTTTTCAAAACCGAACAGATAACTTAACTCTCCGCGCGCGCGCAGCTGGGCATCGCCGTCGATAACATAGGCCTCTTTCAGGCCGCGTTGCACTAGGTTCTGCAAGCGCGTCATTTGCAGGCGCAATTCGGCGTCGGATACAAATGGGCGTTCCTTCTTCATTTGATCCAAGTTGGACGCAACAAGGTTCAAATCCGTTTTTAATGCTTCGCTTTGTTCATCTTTGTAAGCCTCGGCGGCCGATAATGAGGATCCAACCACATTTCGCACGTTTTCAGAAAACCAGCCCTCGACCCCGATGCTGAGGGTTAGGACCGCGAAGATTGCAACCAAAACTGTTGGAATAAGCGCCACGATGGCGAAAACACCACTGAGCCGAAGGTGTAGACGTGAGCCCGCGGATTGAGCGCGACGTGCGGCAAACACTTTCATTACGGAATAGCCGACAAGCGATACAACGATCAGCAGGTAAACAACGTCGATCAATAAAATGCCGCGCACCATGCCCGTTGAACGACCACCAAGCCCACCTGTCATGATATATACGGTAATACCGACCAGTACGGGGCCAAGGATAATCATGAACCAAGCCAGCCACATTTGCACACGGCGCTTGCGGCGCCACTGGCTAATCTTGTTGCTCGCTTTTATCAGTGGAACGCTTTTCACTGCTTTTATGTTCCGTTTATACCTCAGGTCTGTGACATGTTTACATCATCTTCTTACTTCGTGTCACGACAATATCGAGTTCCTTAATTTTCTTACGCAGCGTATTTCGGTTTATACCCAAAAGTTCGGCGGTTTTTATCTGATTTCCACGCGTGGCTGACAAAGACAGTGCAATTAAGGGCATTTCGACCTCTCTTAGGATACGATTATACAGTCCAGGTGGTGGCAAAATATCGCCGTGTAGATCGAAATAACGTTTTATATGCCACTCAACCGCGGTGGATAGCTTGCCGTTTTCAGGAATCGCATCCTCAGAAATCGTTTTGCGACCAGAATCGAGGTTCTCAGCAACATGCTCGGCTGAAATTTCGTCTTCGGCATATAAAACGCTGATGCGGTTGATGAAGTTTTCAAGTTCACGAACATTGCCAAACCAAGGCGCGTTGCGCATCAATTCCAAACCTTTGTTAGAGATTGTTTTCAACGGCAATCCCGTCGCGGCGGCATTTTGCAGGAAATGGCGCGCCAACAATGGGATGTCGCCGACGCGATCACGCAGGCGTGGTAACAGGATAGATACGACATTTAGGCGATAGAATAGGTCTTCGCGAAATGCGCCTTGGTTGATCAAATCCTCTAAGCTTTGTCGTGTTGATGAAACCATGCGATAATTACGCTCCTGAACCTCTGAATTTCGCAGCATGTCCAACAGATGTAATTGCGCTTCGTCCGACATCTCGCCGATTTCATCGAGATAGATCGTAGCATTGGCTGAAGCGCGTTCGATTCCCTGATCTTCAAACCCACCCAGTAAAACCCCATCGATACGATCGATAGAGGCTGTTGATGCGCTGATGGTGACGAAATCATTATTCTGGCGAAGGCCAAGGTCATGCAACGTGTGGGCAAGTAAATCCTTGCCTGTGCCACTTTTGCCTGTGATCAAAACGGACAAGTCGGTGTTGATGACACGGGCCAGCAAACGATAAACATCTTGCATCAACGGAGATGAACCAACCAGTGGAATATCGTTGGGGGCATTGGCATCGGTTTGCACAGGAGCGGCACCTGTTTGCGATAATGCTTTGCTAACTTTGGCCAACAACTCTTTCAGATCAAAGGGTTTCGGCAGGTAGTCATGTGCGCCCAATTCGGATGCACGAATGGCGGTCATGACGGTGTTTTGAGCCGATACGATTATCACGGGTAAATCGGGGCGTTTACGATTGATTTTGGGCAATAGATCCAAACCATCTCCATCGGGCATATTCACGTCTGAAATCACAACGTCGCCTTCGCCCTCTTCGATCCAGCGCCACAATGTTTCCACACTACCCGTTGCGCGAACTTTGCAGCCCGCGCGGGTTAATGCTTGGGATAAGACTGTGCGGATTGTGCGGTCGTCATCTGCAACTAATATGGTGCCGTCCATCAGGTGCTCTCCTTGGTGCTATTTTTCCAAATCGGAAGTCGTAGAATAAATGCGGTGCCGGTATCCAGAGCATTACACTCAACCAAGCCGCCGTGATTGGTGACAATTTTTGAAACCAACGACAGACCCAAACCGGTCCCGTTAGCCTTGGATGAAACAAAGGGTTCGAAAACGTCGTTTGCAATGTTTTCTGGGATACCTTTACCGTTATCGATAAATTCAATTTGCAGGGGCAGTGTTTCGCGTTTCGTACCTGAAATCGCGAATTTTACGCCGGATTTATATGATGTGCGTATACGTATAATCCCGCGGCCCTTTTCGACGGCTTCAGCGGCATTTTTCAACAGGTTTTGAAACACCTGTAACAGTTGATCCGCATCACCAGAGGCATCGGGCAGTGACGGGTCATATTCCTTGATAAACCGAACATCCGTTCCAAATCCTGCCTGTGCCGAACGGATCGCGCGATCTAAAATGTCGTGAATATTGAATGCGTTACGCATTGCGGGACGATCATCGGAAAAATGTTCGAAACGATCAACCAAAGTGCCAATGCGCTTGGCCTCTTGGCCAATCATTTCCGCCAATTCGGTATCTTCCTCTGAGGTATTCATTGCCAGCAGTTGTGCCGCACCTGAAATGCCAGCCAGTGGATTTCGAATTTCATGCGCTAGCATCGATGCCATTGCCGTGACGGATCGTGCGGCCGAACTGTGCGTGATTGACTGGCTCATCTTATGTGCCACACCGGTTGGTTGGATCACCAACAGCATTTGATCCAGCGAGGCGTCTAGAAAATTCACGTGGATGTCACACAACAACGTGTCGCGTGAAACCGTTGTTAAGCTGACGCCGTACTGCGAAATCGAGGATTTTTCCAACTTGGCCTGTTTCAAAGTATCCAAAACAACGCCGTTTACGCCAAAATAACGTTCCAACTGTTTGCCAACCATTTGATTTTGCGATGTTTGGGCCAATTGTTCCGCAGCGGAATTACCCTGGACGACCTTGTGCTCAGAACTGACGACAAATGCGGGAAACGGTAGGTTATTCCACAAGAGTTTGAAATCATCACTCATCCTATCTCTCCGATATGATCGGGCAAATCATCAATCATCGATAATGCCACGTTGGGGTCTTTTTGGGTTTGTAATGCGCGGCGTTGATCGGGCGTTACAGGGAGGTCGTCCATGTACCAGCCCAGATGTTTACGCGCGACTTTATTGCCATGTTCTGGGCCGTAAAAATCAATCATCGCCACGTAGTGTGATTTAATCATATCGCGCAAATCATTGTTCTTAGGAATTTTTGGTGCAGGTGTCCCGAAAATATCTGCGGCTACCTGCGCCAACAACCAAGGTTTGCCTTGGGCCCCACGTCCAATCATCACGCCATCTGCGCCAGATTGTTGCAACGCAGTTTTAGCGGTGACGGTATCGATAATATCGCCGTTTGCAATGACGGGAACGTCAACCGATTCTTTGACCCTACGGATCGCATTCCAATCCGCCGCACCTTTATAGAACTGGCACCGCGTGCGACCGTGAATTGTGATCATCTGAACACCTGCATTTTGCGCACTTCGGGCCAATTGCGGCGCGTTCAAATCGTCGTCGTCCCAGCCTAATCGCGTTTTCAATGTGACAGGTACATCAACGGCATTCACCACCGCTTCTATCAACCGCAACGCCAGATCGGGCGTGCGCATCAATGCCGAACCTGCGGCGCCATTCACTACACTCTTGGCAGGGCAACCCATATTAATATCAATAACTTGCGCCCCCTTCGCGGCAACAAACTTGGCGCTTTCGGCCATCCAATGGGCATCGCGACCTGCTATCTGTACGGATGTAAATTCTGCGTTCAATCCCAGTTCGGCACGGGCATGGGCGGATTGGCCCTTTTGCATTATTTCATGGCTAGCGACCATTTCAGACACCACAAGGCCAGCGCCAAAGCTGGACACGAGATCACGAAACGGTAAATCAGTGATTCCCGCCAGTGGTGACAACAGTACAGGTGGTGAAATTGCCTGTTTACCAATCATAATCGTACCCATGATTAATTAATGAGCAAATTCACAAGGCATGGCAAGCGCAAACGCGCTTGCATGCGAAAAAAGGCTAACTATAACAGGGAAATGGAAACAATTTCTGCTCTGATCGTTGCGGCTGGCCGCGGAACCCGTGCCGGTGGTGGGGTGCCGAAACAATATCGCGAATTGAATGGTAAGGCGGTTTTGGCCCATACAGTTGAAGCAATGCTGGCGAATGCGCAAATTGATGCGGTGCGGTGTGTTATTCACCCAGATGACCACGAATTATATACCTGCGCGATCAATGCGATTGAGGACCATCGGCTTCAATCACCCGTTTTGGGGGGTGAAACGCGTTCAGAAAGTGTTTTGAACGGCATTTCGGCAATCGATAGTGATTTTGTTTTGATCCATGACGGTGCGCGACCACTCGTACCCCAAGACGCCTTGGATCGTGTCATTGCTGGGGCAAAGCGGACTGATGCATGTTTTCTGGCGATTCCAGTGACCGATGCATTGTGGCAGGTTGATGCCGGCGTTGCGTCACACGCCCGGCCACGGGACACTTTGTGGCGCGGGCAAACACCGCAGGCGTTTCGAACCGCATTGATAAAGAATGCGCATACCCAAGCAACGAAGCCCGCAGACGACGATGTCGCGATCGCACGAAATGCTGGAATTACAGTGACCCCGATCCTTGGGTCTGAACAGAATATAAAAATAACCCACGCCAGTGATTTCAGACTGGCCGCCCGCCTGATCGGAGAGACAATGGATATACGCGTTGGCAACGGATATGACGTACACGCCTTGGGCGATGGTGATCATGTTATTTTGAACGGGATTAAAATCCCGCATACCGCTGCAATGATTGGGCATTCAGATGCAGATGTTGCAATGCACACCATTACGGACGCTATTTTCGGCGCATTGGCAGAGGGCGACATTGGCCAATGGTTCCCACCCAGCGATGATCAATGGAAAGGTGCTGCGTCTGACATCTTCTTACGCAAGGCGGTAGAACGCGCCGAGGCACGTGGATTTAAAATCACGCATGTGGATTGCACGATTATTTGTGAAATGCCGAAAATTGGCCCACATGCACAGGCAATGCGCGAAAATTTGGTTGAAATATTGGGAATTGAGATGGATCGCATTTCAGTTAAAGCAACGACATCAGAAAAGCTGGGCTTTACGGGGCGCGGTGAAGGGATTGCGGCGCAAGCGACGGCAACTTTGGTGAAAACATGACAAAATTTATTGCAACTTGGTTTTATTCGGGCCTGATTAAGCCCGCGCCAGGCACATGGGGATCATTGGCCGCCCTGCCCTTTGCATACCTGATGTTATGGGCTGGTTGGGGAATTTGGGCGTTGATGATCGCCTGTTTGGTGATTTTCATTTTGGGATGGTGGGCAACGTTTGAGGAAACCAAAGATAAGGACGATCATGACCCTGGCGAAATCGTGATTGATGAAGTTGTTGGCCAATGGTTGGCGCTAAGCCCGCTGTTTTTGTTCAACACTATGTTTAATATGTCCGACAAAACTGGGTTTCACAGCACAGGCTTCTACATTTCGTTCGCGCTGGCGTTTGGTCTGTTTCGTCTGTTCGACATTCTGAAACCTTGGCCTGTCAGCTGGGCGGATAAAAAGTCGACACCATTTGGGGTGATGTTTGACGATGTGTTGGCAGGGATCATGGCAGCAATTACAATGGTTGCGATTATCCTGTTGGGAATGTTTTTTTGATGAAACCAGTTGTTGAATCTCTGCTAACATTAGCGAAAGAACGTGGATTGAAAATTTCCACCGCAGAGAGTTGTACCGGCGGGTTGATTTCTGCAGGCCTGACCGAGGTGGCTGGTTCATCTGCGGTTTTCGAATATGGATTTGTCACCTATGCGAACAAGGCCAAAATCGACATGTTAGGTGTGACGTCTGAATCGTTGGAAGCATACGGCGCCGTCAGTGAACAAGTTGCGGGCGAGATGGCATTGGGAGCCTTGGATCGATCCGGTGCGGACATAGCCGTTTCTGTTACGGGCATCGCCGGCCCCGGTGGATCGGAATTCAAACCAGAAGGTCGCGTCTGTTTTGGATTGGCACAACGCGACGGCGAAACAATTACCCAGACAGTGGAATTTGGCGCTATCGGGCGTGAAAACGTGCGCAAACTGACAACACAAAACGCTTTAAAACTGCTCCTTGATAAAATATCAAACTGATTAATTTTTAGCGTCATTTTTTGCATATGCCTATTTTTTGCGCAATGACAGTGTTTTTATTGTGCAGTTTTTAATTACCACCTTCCCAAATGGATATTCATTCCCCAAAAGACCCACACTTTAAAAAAGGGGAATAAAAATGAACGGTGCTGATACAGCGTGGATTCTAGTTGCAACCGCCTTGGTGTTATTTATGACACTTCCTGGCTTAGCTTTGTTTTATGGCGGTCTTGTGCGTGCGCGCAACGTATTGTCGGTTTTCATGCAATGTTTTGCCATTGCATGTTTGATGTCAGTTCTGTGGCTGGCGTTTGGTTATTCAATCGCATTTGGTGAAGGCAATATGTATTGGGGCGGTTTGGGCAAAATGTTCCTAAACGGTGTTGATGCTGAAACATTATCTGGCACAATTCCAGAGGTTTTGTTCTTTGCGTTCCAAATGACGTTTGCGATCATTACACCTGCGTTGATCGTAGGTGCCTATGTTGAGCGTATCTCGTTCTCATTCGTAATGGTATTTTCCGGTCTATGGATGTTGTTGGTATACGCACCAGTAACACACTGGATCTGGGGTGGCGGTATGCTGTCCGGCGGTGAAGGCGCGTTGTTTGAAAACGGCGTGAAAGATTTCGCTGGCGGTATCGTTGTTCACGAAACTGCAGGTATTGCGGCTTTGATCATCGCCATCGTTCTGGGCGCACGTCGTAACAAAAACGTTCCTCCGCACAATCCTGGTTATGTTATGCTGGGCGCTGCGATGTTGTGGGTTGGTTGGTTCGGCTTTAACGGCGGATCACAGTTGGCAGCTGATGGTGGCGCTGCGATGGCCTTGACGGTTACGCATATTTCTGCGGCAACGGCGTCTTTGACATGGGCACTGTATGAGCGTGTGAAATACGGTAAAGCATCCTTGGTTGGCCTTGTTACAGGTACAATCGCTGGTTTGGCGTCAATCACCCCGGCATCTGGTTGGGTTTCCCCAGTAGAGGCATTGTTGATCGGTGCGGTCGCAGGTGTTGGTTGTCAGATCATGTGTGAAGTGATCAAAGGCTGGTTCAACATCGACGATACATTGGACGTATTCGCGGTACACGGTGTTGGTGGTATATTTGGTACCATCATGTTGGCCGTATTTGGTTACGCAGGCTGGACAGAGCAAATTGGTGCGTTGCTGGTTGTAGGCGTCTTTACAATCGTAGTCACATATATCCTTGTGAAATTGGTTGCGCTGGTATGCCCAATCCGTGTTTCAGAGGAAGACGAGATCACAGGTTTGGATCAATCTTCGCACGGTGAACGCGCATATGACATGGCGTCATAAGTCAATTACATAGAATTCAAAGGCCGCCCAAATGGGGCGGCCTTTTTTGTTTTAAAAGGCGAATGACAAACCCAGCTTTGCTGACGTCATACCATCCGCTGAGTGACTAAACGTTTAACCACCAGAAACATAATCAATGATCTCGTCATAGAATGTTTGAGAAACGTCTCCGCGAAGTGACATATTGGATGATGCATTAAGCTTATGCTTAAACCCAAGTGCGATCACGGGTCTAAAAAGCGTCTTGGAGCCCCTAGCTGGGACGTGAATGGCAATAAGTCCAGCAGGGTTGATATCGTTAAATTCTACGTCAACTTGTGTCGCGCTATTCATACAATTCTTTTGCACGATCTTCGAAAGCGCGAACGATACGACGCATTGCTTCGCCAAACACAACACCAATCAGTTTTTGTAGAACCTTGGATTTGAATTCGAAATCTACAAAGAAATCCGCATCACAACCTGTTTCGGTATCGATGAATTTCCAATTGTTTTTAAGGTACTTGAACGGCCCGTCCAGATATTCGACCAGTATTTCGGTGTTATTTGCATCCAATGTTACCCGCGACCCAAAACGTTCTCGAAAAACCTTGAATGCGATCACCAGATCGGCATCGATGATTTCGGGTTGTTGATCCGATGAGACATTGCGAATACGCGCAGCTGCACACCATGGCAGAAAATCGGGATAGCTGCCAACGTCTGCCACCAGATCGTACATCTGTTGGGCACTGTAAGGCATGGATCGTTTTTCTGCATGGGTCGGCATAGTGCCTATTTAGGCGTTGTGCAGCGGATCGTCACCCCCCAAATTCGACACATACGCAAAAGTTAACTTTGTCTAAAATCCAACGCAAATAACAAACCTAGGTAAAGATTTTTTTACCATAGTCAGCCAACCTTTTTCAAAAATATTTGAGGAAAGAAAATGGACGAAGAAAAAGAAAACGTAGACTCAGAATCCCCTTCAGATTGGCAACTTACGGATGGTAAATGGGAGTATGTCCCAGTGATGTCTCAAGTTTCGGAGGCGATCGACTTTGAAGATCAAGCTTCACCCGCGACAGATTTGAATACCTCATATTTCGGAACGAACTTTGATCCCGTCATTGATCAAGATGATGATCTTGGGCGGACCATCTCTGACGAAGAGAATGTTATAAGTACGACAGATGATGTGTCGGATCATGATGATACGTCGCCCCTCGTTGCACGGCCTGATATTAACGACCAAGACGTCTTAGAGACTCATCCCTTTGTGTCGGACCTTTCTTCCGACGAAACATCCACTTTGTCTGATGGGGCTCAAAATTTAGACTCTCTTGTAGATACATCGTTGATATTTAG
This sequence comes from uncultured Amylibacter sp., assembly GCA_943846615.1. Classification (GTDB taxonomy): domain Bacteria; phylum Pseudomonadota; class Alphaproteobacteria; order Rhodobacterales; family Rhodobacteraceae; genus Amylibacter. The sequence goes on from OX044354.1 coordinate 230,247, forward strand.
TCATAGTAAATTTTACCAAACACAAAACGATGACTTTGCCGTCGTTCGCGATATTGTAACGCCACCAACTCTCGAAGACACACGTATTTTTAGTTTAGACAAATTCGGTGTATCAGATGGCATAGATGTTGTTTCAATTCAGGACATGCTTGTAAACTTCGATGGGCTTAAGCCCGACAACCTAGTTCAAGAACCAAATTCTGAAAGTAATGATACAGATGACATTTCTGATGAGCTGCCTTTGATTTAGCGACAGTCCATAGTATGCAGGTTCCATAAGCATTCAGGGAACCACGATGGATCATTCAAATTACACCGTTGAACCAATGATTTCGGCAAAATCAATTGCGGCACGGTGCGAGGCGTTAGCTGCAGAGATTTCGGATTATTTTCACGACACCGACAAATTAATCGTTGTCGGATTGTTACGTGGATCATTTGTTTTTATTGCTGATCTTGCACGTGAACTCTCCCTGCCCTGTGAGGTCGATTTTTTAGAAACTTCGTCATATGGCAACAACACAGAAAGTTCGCGCGAAGTACGCATTTTAAAAGACCTACGCGGTGAAATCGAAGGTCGCGATGTCCTGGTGATCGAGGACATCGTCGATACAGGTCACACACTGCACCATGTCAAAGCATTGCTACAATCGCGCAATCCAGCACGCCTGAAAGTTTGCGCCCTGTTGGATAAACCATCGCGACGCGAAGTTGATATTTCCGCCGATTGGACTGGATTCGAAATACCTGATGAATTCGTGGTTGGCTACGGGATCGATTACGCCCAGCGAAACCGTAATTTAGATCACATCGGCAAGGTCGTCTTTAAGTGAACTTTATTTGGCTCTTTCGGATGAAACGCTGGGTTCAAAATCCACCTTCACCTAAACGGGTTAAATTTATCCTTTTAATCGTCCTTGCCTGTTTGGCACTTGTCGCCTATGAGAGCATCTTCGGCTGGCCAGATGTACTCACATTGGACGGCGATTCGCATCGGCGGGTCCCTAGGTTTTAGCCACTCACAATCTGTTTTTAGCGCCCACGGGCAAACAGACATAAACCTAAGAGAGCGTATCCCCCCATGCTTACCGGTACAGTAATTTGGTATAACCCAGTCAAAGGCCTCGGCTTTATTAACCCAGACCAAGGCGGCGATGACGTGTTTGTACACATGTCCGCCCTAAAGGCGTCTGGCATGAAGGTCGTCAAAGAAGGCGACAAGCTGACATATGAGCTATTGCTTGACGAAAAAACAGGCAAGAAAGCCGCGGCAAACATCACTGTTTTGAAGAAAGATCAAGCGGCATTGCTGACTTCGGCAACTCCGAAGGACAAAACCCTGAAAGAGAAAAAGAAGGAACGTGCAGAGCAACCAAAATCAGACGCCAGCGCGTTTGGTGATTTGGGTCTGGACGCAGAAATTGTTAAAGCTTTAGGTTTCTTAGGTTATTCAACCCCGACACCAATTCAAGAACAGGCGATTCCATCCGTGATTAAAGGTCAAGATTTGGTCGGCCTTGCGCAAACGGGTACTGGTAAAACGGCGGCCTTCGCCCTTCCCCTGATCCAACAATTGTTAATGAACCCACAAGCGTTGAAGGGCCGTTCAGCACGCGCGGTAATCTTGTCTCCGACACGCGAACTGGCATTGCAAATCCATTCTGCATTCGTCAGCTTTGGTAAACGCCTACCACTGAATTTCACCCACGCCATCGGCGGCGCGCCGATTCGCAAACAAATGCGCGACCTAGCCAAAGGCGTTGATATTCTGGTGGCAACGCCTGGACGTTTAGAAGATTTGGTCGATCAAAAAGGCCTGCGTTTAGACGAAACCAAATTCTTGGTTTTGGACGAGGCAGATCAGATGTTGGATATTGGTTTCCTACCTGCCGTCAAACGCATTATTTCAAAGGTCAGCAAAGACCGTCAAACATTGTTATTTTCTGCGACAATGTCCAAGGAAATTAAGAAGCTGACGGAAACATACCTGACCAACCCGGCACAGGTTTCGGTTACACCGGAAAATTCCACAGTGGAAAAAATCGACCAAACATTGATGCATTTGTCAAAACAAAATAAGGGCTTGGCCTTGCAACGTATCGTTGCCGCAAACCCGAAAAAACGCGTTATCGTTTTTGCCCGTACCAAACACGGTTCGGACAAAATGGTAAAATGGCTACGCACCCAAGACATCAATGCGGATGCGATACACGGCAATAAATCACAGGGCCAACGCCAACGCGCATTGGATGATTTCCGAAAAGGCAAAACATATGTGTTGATCGCCACGGACATTGCGGCGCGTGGCATTGATATTCCGGGAATTGAAATCGTGGTCAACTATGACCTGCCAAACGTCCCTGAATCTTATGTACACCGCATTGGACGTACTGCTCGTGCAGGCGCTGAGGGACGCGCAATCGCGTTCTGTGCACCGGATGAGCACAAACAATTATGGGACATAGAAAAAGTAATCAAAATGGACATCCCCGTTGTGGAAATGGAAGGTTTGACGCAAAACCTGATCCCGACATTCGAAAAGCCGGCACCGCGCCGTCGTGGCGGTGGCCAAAACGCAAAACGTGGATCTGGTCCACGCGATGGGAAACCTCGTGGTGGCGGTGGCAAAAGACCGTTCAAACAAAACCGTAACAAACGCTAAAATTCACGCCCCATAACCGTTCAAATTTGGACTGTTATGGGGCCGTATTTCGTTTCTATTGCCAATTTTTCCGAGAATTAACCGTTTCTAATACCTTATGGCCTATTCCCCTATAACGCGTCGTTAATTCGTTCGGGAAAGGCTGGGCTCATGCGGTTGTTTTATATTTCATGTTTGTTGTTTTTTGTTTCATCACTCGTGTCCGCACAATCCAGTTTAATTGCGGCAAATGACGGTCCATCCATCCCATATTCTGGCGCACTAGATCTTGAATACCTAAATGATAACAACGGCCAAGGTCGTATCGGTCACTTGGACGCTAACATAGGTTATAGTTTACCAACATCGGGCGACATCAGTGTTGGTGTGGATGTGGATGTGTTCGCCTATGCTATAAAAGAGGATCACTACACAGATTCAAAGCTGATTCTAAATCCGAGCATTCAAGTGAATTCACGTTGGGGCAAAACATTCGTTGGGAAACCACGTGACGCGCGCCGATCCCTGTTTGATGTCATGGGTACAAAACCCAGCACGCATATGGAGATCACCTACAAATTCGGATTAATGCCACGCTCATTCGTCGAGGTAGCGCCATTTTTTGACCAAAGGACGCTAGGTATTCGCCATGATTTCAGAAAGGACAGATTTCAAGCGAGCCTGTCTTATCATAGCGTTGAAACCGATACTGGAAACAACTTGAACGTTGGTTATGTGGCAGGGAAATATCGATTAAACGATCACTTCTCGCTAATAACATCTGCTGAGGTAAGCAATGGTACATCATTTGATGCCCATGGAAGCGAATTTCGGAATAATCTGGAAATTGGAACAATTGCAACGATGGGGAACTTAGAAGGGCGTATTTTATATTCATCTGGGCTTCACAGTGCGCGTATCGACAATTGGCATGCCTCTGCGCGTTATACGTTTAGTGATCATCTTTCTGGAGTTTTAAATTATTCGACGCTCGACATTGTTGATTACAACATCGCATCCGTCGGCCTAGAATATGACATTCGCGAAGACGTTTCTCTCTCGGCCTCCGCCACCGATGTCGCATCCTTGCTAGATCGCAATCGAACCTTTGCTTTTGGTGTTGGATTGAATTTCTAACTTTATATCTCTTCTATACGGCTCAGTTGTCCACTATGTTCTTTGTTAAAGACATCATAGGTTGCAAAATTGACGATCAAGATCACGAATAAACAGGCTCGGCAATTTTGGTTGAAGACCACGGGGCTATCTACCGCTCCAACGGGTGAAATTGACCTGCCATCATTGGTTAAATCCCTTGGGTTTGTGCAGTTGGATACAATCCAAGTGGTTTCGCGCGCGCATCATCATATTTTGTGGACACGAAATAATAAATACCGTGAACATATGTTTGATGATCTCTATACAAACAGACACATTTTCGAACATTTCACCCATGACGCGTCCGTTATCCCAATGGAATTTCTACCAATGTGGAAGCGCCAATTTTCGCGCAAAATTGAACAAATTGAACGCTCTAACTGGTTTAACGGCAGACTGGATGCGACGGGAATTGCCGAAATATTGGATCAAATCCGCCAAAACGGCGCACAATCAACAAAGTCATTTCAAAGTGAGCAATCCGGCCCGCGCCAAATGTGGGATCGCCCCGCACACAAACAAACATTGGATTACCTTTGGTATGCGGGCCAATTGGCAACATGCTATCGCGAAAATTTCGTTAAATTCTATAACTTGCCTGAACGTGTTTTTCCGCAACATTTGGATAATCAAGTTCATCCAGAAAATGTTCAAATCGATTTTCTTTGCCGCGCCGCATTACAACGCCTTGGTGTCGCAACAGCAAAGGAAATTCAGCAATTTTGGGATGCCATGAGTATAGCAGAGGTGAAAACATGGATGAAGAGTGCGGACTTAGAATGTGTTTCCGTTCAATCAGCTGATCTCTGTTGGACAGATGCCTTTGCCCTGCCCGACATTGAAACCCGTCTCGATGCTCTTGGCACATCAAATACGCGCATGAGAATTATCAATCCTTTCGATCCAGCGACGCGTGATCGTATTCGGCTTAATCGCCTGTTTGGGTTTGATTATAAAATCGAAATGTTTGTACCTGCCGCAAAACGAAAATGGGGCTATTACGTTTACCCGATCCTTCAGGGCGATAAATTCATCGGCCGCATAGAAGTCAAAGCGGAACGAAAAGCGTCAAAATTGAAAGTAATGAACCTTTGGGCTGAAACAAGCGTGAAATGGTCCGACGCCAAATTTTCAAAGCTTCAAACAGAACTGGATCGCATGGCGCGATTCATTGGTGTCAAAGATATTGAATGGGACTGTCCGAAACTGCCCTAACCGCCGAATTTTGCCATCCGCGCCGCACGTAGTTTGGCGAAATCATCACCCGCATGATAACTAGAGCGCGTCAAAGGTGATGCAGAAACCATATGAAAACCCTTATTATAAGCGGTTTTTTCATATGTGGCGAACTCTTCGGGTGTAACAAAACGATCAACCGCATGGTGTTTCGGTGTCGGTTGCAAATATTGCCCAATGGTCAAGAAATCGATGTCGGCGGCACGCATATCTTCCATCACTTGAACGACTGCTTGCTTATCTTCACCCAAACCAACCATGATGCCAGATTTGGTAAACATCGTTGGATCCATTTCCTTAACCCGTTGCAACAAACGCAGCGAATGGAAATACCGTGCACCCGGACGAACCTCTGGATACAGGCCCGGAACGGTTTCCAGATTGTGATTAAACACATCGGGTTTAGCATCAACGACAATTTTCAAAACACTGTCGTCGCAACGGATGAAATCAGGTGTCAAAATTTCGATCGTGGTCGTCGGCGATTGCTGTCGTATCGCGCGAATTGTTTGAGCGAAATGCTCGGCACCGCCATCTTTGATGTCATCACGATCCACCGAAGTAATCACGACGTGATTAAGCCCCAGCTTTTTAACGGCAGCAGCAACACGACCGGGCTCAAACGCATCCAAATCTTCTGGTGGTTTGCCCGTAGCGATATTGCAAAACGTGCACGCACGGGTACAGACCTCGCCCATGATCATCATTGTGGCGTGCCCCTGCGACCAACATTCGCCAACGTTTGGGCAACCAGCCTCTTCGCAGACCGTTACCAGCTTGTTTTCACGCATGATATCGCGGGTTTTTTTATAGCCCTCGGAAACGGGCGCCTTGACGCGTATCCATGACGGCTTACTGGGTTGGGCATTGTCTGGTTTGTGGGCTTTTTCGGGGTGGCGTTCCGCCGGAATATTAAGATCGCGCATCATTATATCCTTGTTACATGGTCCTTATAACGCCTGCAAAACACAATGTCCCGCCCCAAAAGCATCGAATTCCTTGAAACGCATAAATTCATTACCACTTATCTTTGACACAGCTTTGATAGCTGACAAACAATGGGGAATATTATGAGAAAAGAAATAGCAGAGGTCATTGGTACCTTTACGTTAGTGTTTTTTGGTTGTGGTTCGGCCGTGTTTATGGGAACGGAAATCGGGATGTTGGGCATTTCGTTCGCCTTTGGTTTGGCCGTGATGGCGATGGCTTATTCGATGGGTCATATTTCGGGTGCACATTTGAATCCTGCGGTCAGCATGGGCGTGAAAATGGCGGGCAAGATGAGTACAACGGAAATGATCCGCTACTGGGTTGCGCAAACTGTTGGTGCGATTATTGCAGCATTGGCGATTATTGCGATCGCAACAGGTCAGGCCGATTACACCGTGGCAGATAATGGATTGGGTCAGAACGGATACGGAACGGGATATTTGGGCGAGTACAACATAATGTCCGCCGTAATTTTCGAAGTTATCGCCACCTTCCTGTTCGTTACGGTTATTTTGGGCGCGACCCAGAAAAATGCGCCCGCGGCAATGGCTGGCCTTGTTATCGGTCTAACATTGGTGGTGATCCACCTGGTCGGCATTAACATTACCGGCACCTCTGTAAACCCCGCACGTTCAATCGGCCCAGCGTTGTTCACGGGACCAAAATCAATGATGCAACTGCCAGTATTCATCATTGCACCGCTTGTCGGTGGCGCATTGGCCGGTATCGTTTTCAAAATGGGTATCACCCGCGCTGAAGACTAGTTTTACGAATTGAAGGCTCAGCAACCTAATTGGTGCTGGGCTTTTTACTGTCTACGGCACGTCTAAAAGCGTGTTCTAAAACAGAAAACCAACTACTTTCCCCACTAAGTTCGCGGCGCACCAATCCGATGGTGCGGTGTGGTTGAGATCCCGCAAACCTATGCACACATAAATCAGGCGCTGCACGCAGTTCGCTGTCGGCGGCCAATTCGGGTAATAAGGTGAAACCAAACCCTTCGGATGCCAGCCTACATAATGTGGTCAGGGATGACGCGCGTAAATCAACACGCGCATTGGGTGCAATCTGACAGGCTGCCAACGCCTGATCCGCCAAACAATGACCATCATCCAGCAACAATAACTGTTCTGGGCGGATTTGCGATGGCACCAGCCCCAGCTTTGGCAACAATTCCAACGGTGCCTTGGCCCCCGCCAATAAGAAGTTGTCCGTCATCAATGGAATTTCCACCATACCTACGGTGTCCGACGGCAAGGCAATCACGATTGCATCCAACTGCCCTTGCGCCAATTCATCCAGTAAAACATGTGTCTGTGCCTCGCGTATGCCCAATTCCAACCCGATGTTTTCGGATCGTAAAATGGGCAAAACCAAGGGCAACAGATATGGCGCGATTGTTGGGATCAAACCGACATTCAGCTTGGTCGGCATTTGCGCCTGAAACCGTGCGACTTGTTCAATGTCACGAACTTGATCCAAAACCTTATCCGCTCGGGCTACTACTTCGCGCCCTATAGCGGTCAATGTAACGCCGCGTGTGCCGCGCTCCACCAATGTACCGCCTAGCGATGTTTCCAGCTCATTAATCTGTTGCGATAATGCCGATTGGGTTACATGAACACTTGCCGCTGCACGTCCAAAATGGCGATATTCTGCCAAGGCAGACAGATATGATAATTGGCGCAGGGTAATATTCATAATTTTTTCTAATCAATTTTAAAACAAAATACAATTTCCAATAATCACAAGAATCGTTCATTCTGTATTCAGATATTCACAAACAGGAGACTATGATGACCGAAGCAACAGGAAAATGCCCCGTAGTGCATACAGGTACAGGCGGAACAACAAACAAGGATTGGTGGCCCAACCAGCTAAACCTTAAAATGCTATCGCAAAACACTCCTGATACGAATCCATTGGGTGCTGATTTTGATTACGGCGCAGAATTCGCAAAACTCGATTTGGCGGCGTTGAAAGCCGATTTGGCCGAAGTTATGACAGACAGCCAAGATTGGTGGCCTGCAGATTATGGTCACTACGGTCCTTTCTTTATCCGCATGGCGTGGCATTCGGCGGGTACATACCGTACGGCCGACGGTCGCGGTGGCGCACGTTCAGGCACACAACGTTTTGCGCCTTTGAACAGCTGGCCCGACAACGTCAGCCTTGATAAGGCACGTCGTCTTTTATGGCCTGTGAAACAAAAATACGGCAACAAAATCTCTTGGGCTGATTTAATGATCCTGACGGGTAACGTCGCATTGGAAACAATGGGTTTTGAAACATTCGGTTTTGCCGGTGGTCGTGCGGACGTATGGGAACCCGAAGAGGATATCTACTGGGGCACCGAAGACGAATGGTTGGCGGACAACCGTTACAGTGGTGATCGCGATTTGGAAAACCCATTAGCAGCAGTTCAAATGGGCCTAATTTATGTGAATCCAGAAGGCCCGAATGGTAATCCTGATCCCGTGGCATCAGGTCGTGATATCCGCGACACATTTGGTCGTATGGCCATGAACGACGAAGAAACCGTTGCATTGGTTGCTGGTGGTCACACATTTGGTAAGGCACATGGTGCGGGTGACGCATCCCAAGTAGGCCCGGAACCAGAAGCAGCTCCATTAGAGAACCAAGGTTTTGGTTGGGTCAGCAGCCACGGAACAGGCCACGGCGTTGATACAATTTCCAGCGGCGTAGAAGGTCCATGGACCGCAAACCCCATCAAATGGGATATGGGTTATTTCGATGTGCTGTTCGGTTACGACTGGGAACTCACCAAGAGCCCGGCCGGCGCACAAATCTGGCACGCCAAAGACCTAAAATCAGGCGATCACGCCCCACAGGTTGATGGATCATCAGATACGGTTCCTGTGATGATGACAACAGCCGATATGGCAATGCGTATGGATCCAGCGTACGAAAAAATTGCGCGCCGTTTTCATGCAAACCCAGATGAATTTGCGGATGCTTTCGCACGCGCTTGGTTTAAACTGACCCACCGCGACATGGGCCCGCGTGAATTATACCTTGGTTCGGAAGTACCAGCCGAGGAGTTGATTTGGCAGGATTGTGTTCCAGCGGTTGATCATGACTTGATCACAGATGCGGACGCGTCAGCGCTAAAATCAGAAATCTTGGCATCTGGCTTGACCGTGTCCGAATTGGTTTCAACGGCTTGGGCATCTGCATCCACATACCGTGGTTCTGACCTGCGCGGTGGTTCAAACGGTGCCCGCGTACGTTTGGCACCACAGAAAGATTGGGCGGCAAATAACCCTGCGCAATTATCTAAGGTTCTGGATGTTCTTACGAAAATCCAATCTGGTTTTGGTAAATCAGTTTCATTGGCTGATGTAATCGTACTGGCGGGTAATGCCGGTGTCGAAAAAGCGGCAAGCGATGCAGGCAATGCAATCACCCTGCCGTTTACCCCTGGTCGCACGGACGCATCACAAGAACAAACGGACGTGGAATCGTTTGATGTGATGGAACCACAGGCCGATGGTTTCCGTAACTTTGCATCACAGGAATTCCGCACACCCGCCGAACACCTGTTGGTGGACCGCGCACAATTGTTGACGCTGACGGCACCTGAAATGACCGTGCTGGTTGGAGGGTTACGTGTAATGGGTGCCAACACAGATGGCGGATCACAGGGTGTTTTAACATCACGTGTTGGACAATTAACGAACGACTTCTTCACCAACCTATTGGATATGGGCACGGTATGGTCCGAAACGTCCAAAGGTCAGTACGAGGGTCGTGTCCGTGCCAGCAATGAGGTGAAATGGACAGGAACGCGTGCGGATTTGGTGTTTGGCTCAAATTCCGTCCTACGCGCATTGGCCGAAGTGTACGCGCAAGATGACGCGGGCGAACGTTTCACCCAAGATTTCACAGATGCATGGACGAAGGTTATGAATTTAGGACGTTTTTCTTAAATCAAACTCTGAAATTTTTTAAAATTTAGGGCCACCTTACGGGGTGGCTCTTTACATTTTGACACGTTAGAATTCCTCATGACACAGACATATGAAACATTGGCCGAACACAAAGGTCGCGAGCATCATATCAGCCCGATGGCTGAATTCATCAAACAGATCATCTATGGCGGCAATGATGGAATTGTGACCACATTTGCAGTCGTTGCGGGTTTTGCTGGTGCTGGTGTTGGTGGTATTGCCGAAATTGGTGGTTTGGCGGTTTTACTGTTTGGTTTGGCCAATTTATTCGCCGATGGTGCCGCGATGGGGTTGGGTGAATTCCTGTCCGCGCGGTCCGAGCAGGATCTATATCACTCGGTGCGTGATAAAGAGATGCACGAGATTATCAACAATCCTGAACACGAACGTGTCGAGGCGATTGAAATGTTGCAAGATCGTGGATTCACCAAGGAACAAGCTGGTCAAATGACTGATATTATGGAGAAAAATCCAGATTATTATGCGGATTTCATGATGGCCTATGAAATTGGCATGGCCGATCCAGATGGCGAAAGCCCCGCGTTAAACGGATTGGCGACCTTCGTTGCATTTATCATATTTGGCTCAATTCCCCTATTGCCCTACTTTTTACTAGAAGCAGTGCCATCAACGTTTAAGTTATCAATCTTTGCAACGTTTTCAGCGCTGACAATTCTGGGATTATTACGCTTTGCCGTCGTGCGTCAGAACATTTTTCGCAGTGTTGGAGAAACGGTTTTGGTCGGTGGCGTTTGTGCCGCCGTGGCCTTTGGTGTTGGCTTGATGTTCGCCTAATTGGCGATACACAGGTTGCGCACAATCCGTACACAACCTGTACACCGATGTTTTAGATGTGAATAGCCTTGCCATAGGCATCCAGAACACTTTCGTGCATCATTTCTGACAATGTTGGATGTGGGAAGACGGTTTGCATTAAATCCTCTTCGGTCGTCTCCAACTGGCGGCCAACAACGTAACCTTGGATCAGTTCCGTCACCTCGGCGCCAACCATATGTGCGCCCAACAATTCGCCTGTTTTCGCATCGAAAACAGTTTTCACCATGCCAGCCGCCTCGCCCAATGCGATTGCTTTGCCGTTACCAATGAATGGGAAGCGTCCGACCTTGATGTCGAACCCCTTCTCTTTCGCCGCCGCTTCTGTGTAACCAACAGATGCGATTTGCGGATGACAATATGTGCAACCCGCAATGCTCTCTGGCTTCACGGCATGTGGTTTTTCTCCCGCGATCAATTCGGCAACCATAACGCCTTCGTGCGATGCTTTGTGTGCCAACCACGGTGGTGCGGCCAGATCACCAATAGCAAAGATACCATCGACGTTTGTACGACAATATTCATCCGTTACAACGTGACTGCGATCTTCTTTGATTTTCAACGCTTCCAATCCCAAACCTTCAACGTTGCCCACAATACCAACGGCGGAAATCACGGTGTCGAACTCTTGGGTTTCAACTTTGCCGCCCTGTTCGATGTGGGCCACAACTTTGCCTTTGGAACGATCCAGCTTTTTGACCATGGCTTTCTCCATGATCTTCATGCCTTGTTTGACAAATGATTTTTTTGCGAACTCCGCAATTTCAACGTCTTCGACAGGCAGGATCCTATCCATCACTTCGACCACGGTCGTATCAGCGCCCAAAGTGTTATAGAAGCTGGCAAATTCAATGCCGATTGCGCCTGAACCAATTACCAACAGCTTTTTGGGCATGCGTGGCGGGGTTAGTGCGGTTTTATAAGTCCAAACTAGATCCCCATCGGCCTCTAACCCTGGTAATTCGCGTGCGCGTGCACCCGTGGCCAGCACAATGTTCTTGCCCAACACCTCTTCTGTACCTTTGGCGGTTTTAACAGAAACCTTGCCTTTGGCGGTCATGGTTGCCTCGCCCATAATCGTGTCGATCTTGTTTTTCTTCATCAAATGCGCCACACCACCGCTCAGCTGTTTTGCAACGCCGCGTGAACGTTTTACAACCGCATCCAGATCGTAACCAATGTTGTCAGCCTTCAGACCGAATTCGGCGGCGCGGTGCATTAAATGATACACCTCTGATGAACGCAACAATGCCTTGGTGGGGATACATCCCCAATTCAGGCAGATACCGCCCATATGTTCGCGTTCAATGATCGCGACCTTTAATCCCAGCTGTGCGCCACGAATTGCGGCAACATATCCACCCGGGCCTGCGCCGATTACAATCATGTCATAGGTCGTTGGCATTTGAACCTCACCATATAGTTTAATATTGAACTATATAATTATGCCTGATTGACAGTACCTTTACAAGCAGGTGTATTATGTATCTAAATTTTGCAACTTTCGCACGATCGCGCCGTACCCGCCATCTTGCATAAACGCTTTCTCAGCGTCGGAACTATCACGCCCAAGTGCTTGATTACGAAAAGGAAACCGCCCGAACGTTCGAATAATTTCGCGATGCGCACGTGGATGAAGTGCATCATCATTATTGTTGTACGAGCGTATTCGCACCATTTCGACGCCAAAATCTTGGTCGATCAATTCCTCTGAATGGGTAAACGGTAAATAGAAGAACTGTTGCTCTGAACCTTTAACCTCTAAATCCAGATCCTGAGCTATTGCCTGTCTTGCTATTTCACGTGCTAACGGATCGGCGTCAAATGATTGTGCATCACCGCGAAACATATTTCGAGAAAATTGATCCAATAACAAGAGCAATGCCAGCGATCCCATCGCAGTAACACGCCAATCATCTAAGGCACCTGCGACAGCTGCCTGATAGGTGTCCGTGAAACGGATGCGGATCATCTGATCAACATCATCGTTCGCTTCGTACCACCCGTTTGGGCCTACTTCGTTCAACCAGAAATCAAGGATCGCTTGGGCTGTCTGTGTCGTCATTCTCGGCCTCCTCCTCTAGTGCCATATCGATGGCGTATTCTTGTGCGAATTCCATCGCGATCGGTGTCGCTGTGGGTGCAACCGGCGCATATGCGGTGGTGTCTTCGACGGCGACAGCGGCGCGTTGCGTGATGCGGAACAGCGCGTATCCGCCCATGATGGCCAAATTCGCCCCTAAAAACCAGAAATAACTGTCTGCGCCCCAGTTTTCCAACATCCAACCCACGATTGAAGGCCCGAAGATCGCCCCGACCCCCGTAAGGAAGATAAGACCGCCGGATGCGGATGCCATATCCTCGTGATCAAGGAAATCGTTTGTGTAGGCGATGAACAGTGAATACAGCGGGTTCGAAACACCCCCGACCATGAAAGCGACAACGAGTAGCCATATAAAGTTGTCCGACCAGCCAGCCGCGACACAGAACGCCACGCCGATGATACAAACGGCGATAATCAACAGGCGCCTGTCGAAACGATCCGACAGCCACCCGATGGGGTATTGCAACATCATGCCGCCAAAATAAATCATTGCGACGAAGATCGAAATGTCGGCGACTGACATGCCTTTCTCTGTTCCGTAAACCGATGCCATGCCGAACAAAGCAGAGAAAACCGCACCAAGGAAAAACAACCCAACCACACCCAGCGGAGATACCTGCCAAAGTTCGCGAAACGTCATACGTTTCGTGGTTTGGAATTGGGGTGCGGGGCTGACTGACAGTAAGATTGGCGCGAAGGACAGCGAGACAACCACCGAAATTATAATGAAGAGCGTATAGCCCGATGGATCAGCAAAGTTCAAAACGCCCTGCGCCAAAACGATCCCCAGCATTTGAACGATCAGATATGCAGACAACGTTTGCCCACGTGTTTCGTTCGTCGCACTGTCGTTAAGCCAGCTTTCAGCAACCACGTAAACGCCAGAAAAACAAAAGCCGACGATGACACGCAAAACGAACCAAAAGATAGGATCGGCCCATGCAGCATACAAAATCAAACAGGCCGAGACCATCGACCCAAGGGCCGCAAAAACACGTACATGGCCCACGCGGCGGATCATACTGGGGGCCATTTGCGATCCAAAAAGGAACCCCACGAAGTACCCCGTCATCACCCAAGACATGGTTTGGGGTTGCATGCCTTCGATCGCGCCGCGCACACCCAACAGTGTACCCTGCAACCCGTTGCCAAGCATCAGTAACATCATCCCAAGCAGTAAAGCCCAAGAGTTTTTGATCACGTAAAACATCACGCATTCCTAAAACGATTGTATATGTAGAAAATAGCAGAATCATTTATGATGAAATTGCATATTCGCGACGCTTATAGCGTCGTTTCCAAATTATGGAAGCAGTAATGAGCTGTCGCCGTATGAAAAAAATCTGTATTTATTTTCAATGGCATGGCGGTATATTCCGCGCATATCATCGATGCCAATCAGCGCGCTTACCAACATAAGCAGTGTGGATTTCGGCAAATGGAAGTTGGTGATCAATCCGTCAGTGGCGTTAAACTTGAATCCGGGTTTGATAAAAATGTCTGTGTCGCCACAAAACGGCGCTATATTACCGCCTTGCGCCGCCGTTTCAATCAGGCGCAATGCCGTGGTCCCAACGGGAATCACACGCCCGCCTGCCTGTCTGGTATCGCCAATTTCACGCGCCGCCTGTGCGCTCACTTCGCCCCATTCGGAATGCATTTTGTGATCATCAATGTTGTCCACTTTAACAGGCAGGAACGTTCCCGCGCCGACGTGTAACGTAACCTTGGTTATGTTTATGCCCTTTGATGACAGGCGATCTAAAATTTCATCATCGAAATGCAACGATGCCGTTGGGGCCGCGACGGCGCCTGTGTTTTCAGCAAACACAGTTTGATAGTCATTGTCATCACGCTCATCTACGGCGCGTTGGGCGGCGATGTAGGGCGGCAATGGCATATTGCCCACATTCGCCAAGGCCACGTCGAATTCCGAACCTGTTTGATTAAATTCCAAAACCAAACCATGTTGCGTTTTATCCAACGCGACCGCCGACAAATCATCACCAAAAACAATCGTTTCGCCAATGTTCACCCGCTTGGCAGGTTTCGCCAGCGCCAACCAATGCCCCTGTTCATTCATCGACAGCAGGTTCACCGCAATTCCTGCGCGGGTTTCACCATTGTCCGAATGACGAATACGCATGCCCTTTAGATGGGCCGGGATGACCTTGGTATCATTTAAAACCAAACGATCACCAGGGTTCAGGAAGTCGATGATATCGCTGAATTCTCTGTCTTGGATAACACCCTGATCCGACACCAACAAACGTGCGGATGTACGCGGTACGGCAGGGCGCAGCGCGATCAATTCATTTGGCAATTCGAAATCAAAATCTGACAGGTTCATACCCGCGCTTTAGTCAATTTCGCCACACAGAGGCAAGTCTTACTTGGGCGGTGCAGGAATATCCTGGCGGAAAATTTGGCGAAAAACACCAGGGGTCAGGATGGATAATGGTTTAACCTTTACCTTTGGCCCCGCCGCAGGCCCTTTCATTGTGTAAACGAAACTAAAAACGCCCTCGCCCTTTTGGCGACCGAATAATTTGCCCGCGATCCGTTCCAATGCCCCGTTCACCGCATACAGTGGCGTCACGACGCCGTCGAAATCCACGGTCTTGGTTTTCGATGCATACCACCCCTGTAAACTGATGCCCATAGACACACCAACCAGGCTAACCTCGACCAAACGTACGCCTTCAGGGCGAAGTTCAAACCAACCTTTGGCTTTGTCAAATTGAATGCCTCCCTCTTCCATCTTCTGAAGAAGACCAACCACGCTAATGCCATCCAGAAGTGCGGCCATAGAATTGGAATGTTTCATACGAAAATTGCTTGCTTGAAAATTTCCTTTAAAGACGCCGTCTTCGTCAGTCGGGTCCAATTCCAAACGCATATCACCACCCGAAATATTATCGAAAAATCCCGCAGATCTTAAAATAGCGCCCGCATCTTTGCCTGTGACGACAATCTTCGCACCTTTTTTTCCACGCGAAATTGTCCCTGTAATCCGCGCGCCCTTATTAACGCGCGCGGTAAAGGTTCCCGTCGGGGCACCATTTCGTTTTATGACCGCATTAAAACTGGTCAGCGACAGGTCATCCGTCAACCGCAGACGATCCAAACTGATGTTCAACGGCCCCGCCTTGCCACCTCCTGCACCACCGATATCGAACTGTCGTAGATCCATGCTACCACCCTTTAAGGTGGTGGTTGCACTGGTGCCCGTTCCACTGATCGATACGGAAGTAGAGAGCCATTTATCGACCTTAACAGATGGAAAAACAGCCTCATCAAAACTGCCATTTTCGTGCAACAGAATTTTACCATCTGCGGTTAAGCCGCTGGCCTTTATACTAACGTTATCAACAGATATTGGTGTGTCGAGGCGACCTGAAACACTTAATTGACCTTTGGCGTTTTTGCCTTTGCGCCACCCAAGTGAACCAACGCTTAAAATCGCGCCTTTTAAATCTGATGCGAGTTTGAAAGATGCGGGTTGCTTCGGCAGAAGCTTTACCGAAAACTGTGCTGGGGTTGATCCCGCAAAGCTGCCCTTGGGCAGCGCGATGTTAAACGCATCCAAGGTGGATTGATTTAAGGTGATCCTACTATTCAAATTGCCGCGTTTTTCGGGATTATCGACAAAACTCTGGGTCCAATCAAAACTGGCAGGAACCCCATCGACAACAGCATCTCCTGACATTGAAATTCCGACGTCTCGCGCCGAAATCGCCACCTGCTTCGCCGTCAATTTCCGACCTTTTATCAGCTTCGTACTGATGACATTGGATGCAGTCCCCGCAATATCAAACTTGATTTCACTTTGCTTCGCCCCCTTTATCAATGGCACTTGTAACCAGCCCAAAACGGATGCGTGTCCATTTGCAACATCCGTCGTTTTACCGAACTTTTCGATGTAACGGAATTTCGGAATATCCAGCGCCTTTAGGCCCGAACTCAATTCACCTTGAGCCGACAATGTGATCTGCCCAATCGCTGGTCGTACATTGATGTCAGCGATATGAAACAGGCTGCCGGCTAAATTCAACGGTTTCCCATTTTCGGGCGTTAGAAATCCCTTAGACAGATTAAGCGTCAGCTGCTCAGTATTCAGATTTCCTTCGCCCTGCCCGTCAAACATTGGTGGCATTGTTGCCACCAAACCCGTTGTCACGTCATCAAAGGCAAACTTGAAATCGAACTGAGTTTTACCATCTTGCTGGTTGATAAAACCTGTCAGATCAGAAACCAAACCTTGCTGCAAGTTACTGCTAACCCAACGGCGGGTTTTTGGAATATAGGTTTGAGGCCAAAACAACTTGATTTGATCAGCCGAAATTTGATCCAATCGCAGATCAAATTTGGACTGCCAATATTCTTCGCGCGCCCATAAATCGCCACTGGTGACAATGCTTAGATCACCATGATTTATGACTGCTTTATTGATCGTAATATGCAATGGGTCGAAATCCAATGTAGCATTGGCGCGACCATTTTGGAATTCCAAAACGTCTTGGAACATTTCCTTATTAACAAAGGAAAGCTGCTCAATTTCGGCCGACATATCAGCCCCGATCACCTGTCCCGTCAAATCACGTTTCAGGGCAGATGTCCCTGCGCCGGTAATGTTTCCAAGGGTCGTTTCGATGTTGAAATTAGTGAACTTTAAAACATCCTGCGATGCGTCGAATTCGAAATACCCTTTGGCATTTTTAAAAGAGGCTGCGGAATTACTGGGGGTTTCACGCAGTCGTCCCGCGCCCAAATCCAAAACGCCATTCATTTGTATAGGGCGCGCATTCTCGTCCAACTCCACCACGAAGGCCGCGCTGGTTTCTGCCTCTATGTTCCGTAACCAATCAAACGCTGGCACTTGGTTTGCCAACTGAACGGGGTTTGCGTTGTCGATTTTAAACGTGATATCGGATGTAGCATTGCCACGCGTGCGCCGTCCTGAAAACCGGATCAGCGATGGTTTTTTGTCTGTGCGCGGCAATTCAATGGATGTCGCGATCATCAATTCTTGGTCGACGACGTTGATTTTGATTTCTCCGTTATTCAGATGAAACCGTTTGCCGATCATGCCATCAACATAACTGAGCGCGATGTTGTTCATGTTAAAAGATTGGATGTTTTTCGCGATCGGCAAATCGAAAAAACCATCGACAACTTGATCAAACGTACCAGAAAAAGCGGTGTTTTCATCGTCTTTGTTCAAGAAATTGAAATGCCCCTGACTGTCGCGCCACAAAAACAATGTCGCACTATCGACGGACAGGCGACCAGATGCGTCTTCTGGTGACAGGCCTGTAACGATGTTGCTGTCGGCGTAAACATAAGGCAGCGAAATAATCGGCGCGCCCTGCTTTTGACGAACTTTCACATCTTGGAACACGATTTTGGGGTTAAAAAAGCTATCACCCTTGCTTAACCCACCCGCTGACATTTCAATTTCAAACGCATCAGAATTTTCCGCAACCTTGTCTTCGATGAAACTGTTTAATGTAGGGATAGAGATGATTTCATCATCGCCCTTACTGGCGATCACTGCCAACAATACAAAAGGCGCCGCGATCACGAACAACGATAACGTCGCACATATGCTTATGATACGTCGCCAAACGCGCCATGCTTTTCTTTTGCGGGGCTTTTTCATGTCCGAGATCGTTTTCCTTGGGCGTTGGCGTATTGAGCCTATAGCATTTTAACTATACCCAAGACACAGCGAAAACTAGCGAATAGGATTATTATGCCCAGCATTGGTGAAAAAGTGCCTAATTTTAAACGTCCAGCAAATGGCGGCGTTGATATTTCCCTGTCTGATTACGTTGGAAAATACGTGGTTTTGTTTTTCTATCCGCGTGATAACACGCCTGGATGCACCACTGAATCCATAGAATTCAGCGCGGCCATGCCGAATTTGGATGATCTGAACACCGTTGTTTTGGGCGTGTCTGCGGATAGCGTAAAATCACACGACAATTTTGTAGTGAAAAAAGATTTGAAAATTCCATTACTGTCCGACGAGGATGCCACCCTTTGTACAGAATTTGGCGTTTGGACAGAAAAGAACATGTACGGCAAAAAATTCATGGGCATTGTCCGATCCACGTTCTTAATCGATCCAGATGGTGTTTTGATCCACGAATGGCGCAAAGTGAAAGTAAAGGGCCACGTGGACGCGGTAGTTGAACATATCCAAGGCCTTTCCAAATGATGACCCTGACGGAAATGGCGGTGGACGTGTTAACCACCGCTGATGGGCGCGAGAAGACTGCGAAATCACATGCACATGCGAAAACTTGGTTCGCGGCGCGTGATGCGGGCACACCGATTGCCATCGGCAATGCGCAACCACCAAACGATCCCGCCCGCCCCGATGCGCCCGAATTACTACCACCGCACAAGGTTCCCAAACGCAAACCAGGCTCTCCCAAGGGGCGCATTGCTCTGTTGCATGCAATCGCGCACATCGAACTGAATGCGGTAGATCTACATTGGGACATCATCCCACGTTTCGCGCACATCAAAATGCCAACCGGATATTTCGATGACTGGGTCAAGGCCGCGGATGAGGAAAGTAAACATTTCAATCTGTTGTGTGATCGATTGGAAGCAATGGGATCATTTTACGGCGATCTGCCTGCCCATGCAGGCATGTGGCGTTCGGCGGCGGAAACCGCGGATGATTTCATGGGCCGTCTGGCAATTGTACCAATGGTATTAGAGGCACGCGGATTGGATGTGACACCGGGTATGATCACCTTGTTTCAAAAACACGACGATCCAGAAACTGTAGATGCCCTTGAAATCATCTACGCCGAAGAGGTCGGTCACGTTGCATACGGTTCAAAATGGTTTCATTTCCTCTGTGGTCGCCATAATCTGGACCCCAAGGAAACATTCCATAAATTGGTAGAAACCTATTTCAAAGGAAACCTTCGCCCGCCGTTCAACGATGAAAAACGCGCCGAAGCAGGGCTTCCATTGGATTTCTATTGGCCAATCGCTGTAACATAGGCAAAAAATGGCAGTTTATTGCTGATTTCGGCACCAAATCGCCACACATCAAACTTCGACGGTAAAAATTATTGCTTTTGGCATGCTTAGCATTTTAAAACGACTTACGCGGGGGGCTACCGCACGGGGTAAATAAAATGACGGCAAGGTTCGGCGCGATAAATCGCGTCTTGGGTAAACACGTTCCAGAACAGCGCATCTATCTGCGCTCGGAAAAAACAACGCGCTATGTGCGATTGTCACCACTGATCCAAACGATCATGGGCACGACGTTCGCGGTGGCATTTTGCTGGACAATCGTTTCATCCGTAGCCCTAGCCGTTCAGGCGATTTCCGCTAACTCTGAAAAAGAACAAGCCACAGTTTTACAAGAAGCGTACGAAGAGCGGTTGGCCCAACTGGCCAGCGAACGCGATCAACGCTCACTAGAAGCGCAAACATCACTGGATCGTTTTTACATTGCCCTACGCCAAGTATCCGCACAGCAATCTGATCTTTTAGAATTAGAGGAAGAGCGCCGTGAATTGGGTAAAGGTCTGAAAATCATGCAACGCAAGTTGCAAGACGCTGTAAAGGCCCGCGATTTAGCAGAAGACCGCGCCGATGCGTTGCTGACGGATTTGCAATCAGTAACGGGTAATTTAAATTCCGAACTTGGCTCATCAAACGACACGCAGGCGACATTGTCATTCTTGACCGCCGCTCTGGATAAAACAGTTGTTCAACGTGATACCCTCAGTGACGAAACCACATATATGAAAGAGCGCGTTGGCGAACTGGAATTAGACGCCGCCCTATTGCAGGAACGCGGCAATCAAATTTTCAGCCGTCTCGAAGAAGCCGTCGACGTGGCACTGACGCCATTGTCCAGCGCATTGGATCGTCGCGGCATTAACACCAAATCCTTAGTGAACGAAGTACGCCGTGGGTATTCTGGTTCTGGCGGCGCCCTGACCCCACTTGAAATTTCATCGCAAAGTGCTTTGACGGATGAGCTTTCATCACGTGCAGACAAATTGCTACGCCAATTGGATCGCGTGAATTTGATGAAACTTGCTGTGTCCAAGGTACCCCTTGGGCATCCAATCGCCGGATCATACCGTTTCACCAGTGGTTTCGGCATGCGCAGACACCCAGTTAGTGGCGGACGCCGTATGCATAATGGAACCGATATGGCAGGTGCTCGTGGTACAAAAATTGTGTCAACAGGTGATGGTGTTGTAACCTTCGCTGGCCGCCAAAGTGGCTATGGAAACCTTGTTAAAATTCGCCACGCGCAGGGATTTGAGACCTATTACGCGCATCTTCACAGAATAAATGTAAAGTCGGGACAAAAAGTCTCGCGTGGACAGAAAATTGGTGGTATGGGCAACACGGGCGGAAGCACTGGGGTGCATCTTCACTACGAAATTCGAATAGGCGGTAAGCCTGTAAATGCTAGAAACTATATGAAGGCTGCAAACGATGTTTTCTAAGAAACCAGAACCAACAAAACCAACAAGCACACCTGCTACGGCACCAAAGCCAGCAGCAACAGCGCCAAAAGCAACGACGCCATCATCCAAGATGAGCCCGACGCCAACAGCGACAACAGCCAAGCCACCAGCGTCAACATTGGCGACTGACTTGCACATCAAAGGCAACCTAAAAACAACAGGTGACATCCAGATTTCTGGTACCGTAGACGGTGACATTCGCGCGCACCTTTTGACAGTGGGCGAAGGCTCCACGGTTAAAGGCGAAGTGGTTGCAGACGACGTTGTAGTTCACGGTCGTGTTGTTGGTCGTGTTCGCGGCCTAAAGGTACGCTTGACGGCAACTGCGCGTGTTGAAGGTGACATCATCCATAAAACAATCGCAATCGAAAGCGGTGCTCATTTTGAAGGTTCTGTGACACGTCAAGACGACCCTTTGAATGCATCATCAAAAGCTAAAACTGCGGCAGCTGCCAAAGTTTCTGAATAAGCCTTTGTAAATTTAGTAATTTTAAAACCCGCCTGATTTGGCGGGTTTTTTTATGATTGTCCACGTGATGGCATGGATTTACACCTTTGTTTTAAAACGTAAACCATATTACCCTTTGCGAAATGGGTTCAATTTTCCAAACATGTTGTTTGATTTTGATCTGATCAAAAAAGCGTCTCTCAAATCCTGTTCGGCTTGGCTCGCCACTGGCGTTTGGACGCGCGTTGGTGCGATGATCGGACGTGGTGGTGTGGGCGCTGATTTCACATCTTTGTGGCTTAGAAGGGTCAGATATGTGGTCCCCATTGGGGCGTCGTTACTCGCTGGCTCCTTGTGAACTTGCACGACCCATTCCTCTTCGCGCCCTGCCGTGTGTCCATGATCTGGGACCACGTTGATCATACGACAGTACTCCACAAATACCGCTCCTAATTGGACCACGGCAGGTACGTTCAGCGCAACCGGTTTCAAAACCAACCGCGTGCCGATCATCTGTTCCGATCCGACATAGCGAACACTCACCTCATCCATGCGATCACCTCGCTCTATCCAAGGGTGCAGCAAAAGTAATAACGGCAACTCTTCGTCCACAAATGTCAGATAGGTGTCGCCAGTGTACATCTGTTCTGACTGGGTCCAGTGGATCACATCAGGCTTTGCATAGGTACAAATATACAGTGTCGCCATATGCAGTATCTTAAGGCGCAATTCCATCTGCTGTTGAGTTTCATTCTCGCCTAAGTTCATATCGATGCCAGCATCAGCAATCATTGCCAAATGCTCACCATCGAAAAGGGCATCCCCCGAAACAACGCTCAGCAGAATATACTGTTGATTGTCGCGCACCATGCTGGCGAAATCAAAACTTTGCAGATTTAGATACTGCGAAGACAGTGCATGTTTGAACCCATCAAGCGCGCAGGGCGTGCGCATCAGTTCGATTTTGATACAGCATGTTCCAACCTTCAAAAACAAGGCGGCGTTATCTGAGCGGTGTGTAATACCAACATCCAAACCATCCTCAGCGACGATGGCAGTAATCGTTTCTATAAAATGATCAAAATCAATATCCCCAAAAGGTTCGGAATATAAGCAGGCCGCTTGGAAATCGATTGGTACCATAGGCACCCTACTCGGCTTGCGCCTCTGCACGTGATTTACCTGCCACATCCAATGCCAATGTCGCTGCCATAAACGCATCCAGATCGCCGTTTAATACGCCTTGGCTGTCAGATGTTTCAACGTTTGTCCGCAGGTCCTTGACCATCTGATACGGGTGCAAAACGTAGGAACGGATTTGGTTGCCCCAACCCGCTTCGCCTTTACTGTCGTGCGCCTCTTGGATGCCTTCGGTCCTTTTGCGCATTTCCATTTCATACAGGCGTGATTTCAACGCGGCCATACAATTTGCGCGATTTTGGTGTTGGGACTTTTCCGAACTTTGCACAACGATGCCTGTCGGCAGGTGCGTCATCCGCACGGCGGAATCGGTGTTATTAACGTGCTGACCACCCGCGCCCGATGAACGATATGTATCCACCCGCAAATCGGCTGGATTCACATCAATTTCGACGTTGTCGTCAACAACAGGATAAACCCAAACAGATGAAAATGATGTATGGCGTTTGGCATTGCTGTCAAATGGTGAAATCCGCACCAGACGATGCACGCCGCTCTCAGATTTCATCCAGCCATAGGCGTTCGCGCCCTTAATCTGATATGTCACCGATTTAATGCCAGCCTCGTCGCCGACGCTCTCTTCCATGCGATCAACTTGATACCCTTTTTGCTCGGCCCAACGCACATACATGCGAGCCAGCATATTCGCCCAATCACAGCTTTCTGTCCCACCCGCGCCTGCGTTGATTTGCAGAAACGTATCATTGCCGTCCGCTTCGCCGTTTAACAATGCTTCCAGCTCTTGTTTAGCGGCCTCTATCTTAATTTTCTCGATGGACTTCTCGGCATCTTCAATGACCTCTTTGTCGTCTTCCATTTCGCCAAGTTCGATCATATCAATGTTATCTTGCAAGCCTTGGGACAGATCGGTGTAACCCGCAATCGCATCCGCCAACATTTGGCGTTCCCGCATCAATTTTTGCGCCTTTTCGGGATTGTCCCATAATTTAGGATCCTCGGACATGGCATCAAATTCTTCCATGCGATGCGCGGCAGTATCCCAATCCATGCGTTGACGCAACAAATCCAATGATTTGCGGATTTCTTCGACGATGTTTTCAATTTCTGCGCGCATGTTCTCTGCCCTTATATTCACATCGTTTCTACAAAGCGGATCACGCGCGGTAAAGTGGAATAGGGGATTTATCCCCTATTCAAGTGACTTGATTAATACTGTCCACCACTGGACAGGCTACCAAAGCTGGCTTTGCCGGAAATTTTCTTGGTTTCGCCCGTGGCGGTTGTGACAACCTGGTTTTTATTGCTCGCCGCATTCCCAGCCAAGAAGTCTGAGAAGATTTCAATGTCCGCACTGGCAGAGAACCCACCGTCAATAACCGTAATCAAACCGTCCAAAATCGGGTCTTCTCCAAGGCGGAACAATTCGGCCACAACATGTTCACCTGTTGCACCATCAGGCAACTGCGCGCCCGAAAACCGATCGAATTTCGCGAAATATGTATTTTCAGGTTGGCTGAATTTACCAGCACCATACTTTTTGATCGCCTTGGCCATGAATTGTCTAAACACGGGGCCACACATGCCACCACCTGATGCGCTGCGCCCCAATGGTTCCGGTGTGTCATGCCCGATGTAACAACCAGCAACGATGTTGCGGGTGAAGCCGACGAACCAAACGTCCTTTGCCTCGTTTGTTGTACCAGTTTTACCAGCGATCTGAACGCCCTTCATTGCGACACGTTTCGCGGTTCCTCGTTCCACCACGCCACGCATCATTGATGTCAGGCGGTACGCCGTTACAGGGTCCATCACCCGTTCGCGGTTATTTTCCACGCGTGGCGAACGGCCCTCGGTGATCTGCGCTGCATTACAATCAATGCAATCGCGCTGGTCATGTTTGAAAATTGTGCGTCCGAAACGATCCTGCACACGGTCAACCATTGTTGGTGCAACCCTTTCGCCGCCGTTGGCGAACATCGCGTATGATGATACCATTTTAAACAATGTGGTCTCCTGAGCACCCAATGATGCGGACAACACACGTTGCATGCGGTCATAAACACCAAAACGTTCAGCATAACCACCAACAACGTCCATTCCCACGTCCTGCGCCAAACGAATAGTCATAAGGTTACGCGATTGTTCGATACCCACGCGCAATGGCGCAGGCCCATAAAATTTGTTTGATGCGTTTTTAGGACGCCACAATCCTTGTGGCGTATTAATTTCAATCGGTGCATCGACGATGATTGACGCAGGGCTGTACCCACTGTCCAATGCGGCGGCGTATACGAATGGTTTAAATGATGAACCCGGTTGGCGTTGTGCCTGTGTTGCGCGGTTAAATACGGAATGCTGGTATGAAAACCCACCCTGCATTGCGATAACGCGGCCTGTATCGGTATCCATCGCCATGAAACCGCCCTGTACCTTTGGAATTTGGCGCAATGTCCAGCGTTGGATTACGCCGTTTTTATCGCGCGCTGGTTTCACCATAACGATGTCGCCCACGGCCCACATATCCGTGGCCTTGCGGATGCGCAGTGTTTTACCGTCTTCAACTTCGCGGTTTTTGGCCCATTTCAGTTCGGACGCCAACGACAAAACCTGTTTGTCATCTGGGGAAAACCCCTCGACCTCGATACGTGCGGATTTTGCACCGACTTCCATAACCGCCGCCAAATGCCATCCCGCGATATCGCGTGGCAATTCCTGTTTCGCCAACTCATCGCGCCATGCACCGTCCGTCAGCAATGCGGTATCGATTGTGGTGACAGGGCCACGGTATGGGCTGTTTGCGCGATCATATTTTTCCAAACCATCACGCAAGGCCAATTCGGCCTCGGACTGTAATTCTGGATCCATTGTCGCGCGAACCGCTAAGCCGCCCGTGAAAAACTGCTCTTCGCCAAATGATGCGGATAGTTGGCGACGAATTTCATCGGTGAAATAATTGCGCGGAGGGCGT
This sequence comes from uncultured Amylibacter sp., assembly GCA_943846615.1. Lineage (GTDB taxonomy): Bacteria > Pseudomonadota > Alphaproteobacteria > Rhodobacterales > Rhodobacteraceae > Amylibacter. The sequence continues at coordinate 256,280 of OX044354.1, forward strand.
GTGGAACGCACAGATGCCAAATGCCCACCCTGCACTGTTTTCAATTCCTGTTCCTTGGCAATCAATGATGCAGCTTCGGTGACGTAACCGTTCTCAGCCATCTCGCGCAAAACGAAATTTCGACGTGCCAATGCACGTTTCAATTGACGCACTGGGTGATAATTGCTGGGCGCTTTGGGTAATGACGCAAGATATGCCGCCTCTTCCAATGTTACCTCTTCCAGTGGTTTGCCGAAATATGTTTCTGCGGCCGCCGTCACACCATATGAGTTTTGACCAAGGAAAATTTCATTCAAGTACAGTTCCAAAATCTTGTCTTTGGACATCGAACTCTCGATCCGTGTCGCTAGAATGATTTCTTTCACCTTACGATCCAACTTGCGCGATCCATCCAGCAGGAAGTTTTTCATAACCTGTTGGGTAATCGTCGACGCACCGCGTAAATCCTGACCACGTGCCGCATCAATAATCGCCTTTGCGATACCTGCGGGATCATAACCCGCGTGTTCGTAAAAGTTCTTATCCTCGGCAGAAATAAACGCCTGTTTCACGATGTCTGGGATTTCATCCGCTGGTGTAAACAAACGGCGCTCTTGGGCAAATTCGTCCATAACCTGCCCATCAACGGAATAAACGCGGCTGATGGTGGCGGGTTCATAGCTAGCCAATTGTTCGTGATCCGGCAAATCCGCACCATAGGCAAAGAAAATACCAGCCAACAGAGCCGCACCCAAAACACCGCCCAACGTCAGCAGTGCAAAAATGGATCCAAAGAACGAAAATATGAAACGTAACACAGGCAAATTCCCAATGATTTATCGACAGTATAGCACCCTAAATCAGTTGCACCAACGCCCTGAAGGGCATGATCAGCAACAAGACGCCGAATCTTTGTTCCTATCTAGGGTTTCCCCCGATGTTTTTAAATAGAGTTGCGACGCTATTTTCGCAATAAACGTGCCTGTGCGGCATCATTCACACCCCAAACATTCAAACCCTGCAAAATCCCCTGTTGCACATAACGCCGCCATTCAGGGTTCAACAAATTGCGCAGATCGCGTTTATTCGTCAAGAAACCCAACTCAATTAAAACTGATGGGATATCGGGCGCTTTCAGTACTGTAAATGCCGCCGCTAATTGTGGTCGAGAACGTGAACGTTGGGTTGCCGTTGCAATGCCTGTTACCAATTCACCCGCCAACGAGGTTGAACGTGCATTTGTTTCCAAACGGGCCAAATCCATCAACACGGATGTTACGGCCTCATCTTGGTCCGTCAGATCAACTCCAGACAACAGATCGGAACGATCCAGCTGTGTTGCCAATTGTTCCGCCGCTTCGTTCGACGCCTTGTCCGACAGTGTATAGACCGTGATCCCCGATGCCGATCCTTCGGCCAATGCATCCGCGTGCAGGGATATCAGTAAATCGGCATTCCCCTTACGCGCATGCGAAATACGCCCTGTTAGTGACATAAAAACATCCTGTTCGCGTGTTAAAAACGCATCATATCGCCCTGTTTTCGCAAGATTTTCTCGCAATTCACGTGCAAAAATAAGAACCAACTCTTTCTCTTGATACTTGCCAACGACGGCCCCTGGATCAAGGCCTCCATGCCCTGGGTCAATTGCAACAACGATTGGGCGATCACCCTTTTGGCGTTCGCGTGGTGTGACATCGAATTCCACAGGCGTAATCGCCCACTCTTTGTCCGGCTGCACACCAGCGGCGGCATCAAATGCCTGTTGATCTGTGCGCCCCAATTTTACTGATAACTGCGCTTTGCCGGTTTCGGCATCCAATTCCAATTTGGCCTGATTAACAACCAACGGCTCAGAAATCGGCAAAACCAAACGGGTCCACCCTGGTTGAAACACCCCAAAGCGCAAATCGCCAACGATCTCTGTATCAACAATGCTTGACGCTTGTGCGCTGTTCCATTCTAACTCGCGAAAATCCATAATGATGCGATTTGGTGCTGATTTTGTAAAAATACGAAATGGAATGCCCTGTGATAATGATAGCTCGATGTTGATACCACCAAATATACGATCAAAAATGCGGCTATTTTCCGTGTCTACACTGGATAATGCACGCAATTCTTGGGCCTGCACACCACTGGCGCACAACATGCAAAAAATAACGAAAATTTTCCCGATAAACGCATTCATACCCACAACCGCTCTTTTTTAAACTGTCATAGCAAACTAAAAACTGATTGTAATTATCTGATTGCCAATTTATCAAGAATGCAGACAATTGGTTTATCACCAAGTCTTACACAGATTCGCTGGGTGTGTATCACGCGACAGGCAGATGGAAATCCCACGCCAAAGTCCGCCACTGATCCCCTAGCAGGCCATGAGGCCAAACGAACAGCTTTATTGCGCAACAGCGCAAGAACAGCCCTATCAGCGACCTCGATAAGGTCGCCGGAGAAAACCGCGATGAAACGCGTGTACAAATATCAGCCGTTACCACAGGGGGCATCCGCCTCTTGCGTAAACGCGATTGTACCGGTTTCCGCCACAACTATTCACCCAAATCCATACCTCTCCTTCTACAAAAGGCGGCTCGGTTTGCGTGACGAAAGAAAACTATGTCTAAGAAAATGCTTATTGACGCGACCCACGCGGAAGAAACCCGCGTTGTCGTCGTGGAAGGAAACAAAGTCGATGAATTCGATTTTGAGAGCCTAAACAAACGCCAACTGTCAGGTAACATCTATCTGGCAAAGGTAACCCGCGTTGAACCGTCCCTACAGGCCGCGTTTATTGATTACGGTGGAAACCGTCACGGGTTCTTGGCCTTCGCCGAAATTCACCCTGATTACTACCAAATCCCCGTCGCGGATCGTGAAAAACTGCTGGCCGAGGAAGAAGCCTATGCCAAGCAGATGGCCGAGGATGCGGAAAAAGAAAAACCAAAACGTTCGCGTTCACGCCGTCGTAAACCGAAATCTGTTGCCGCCGATGCGGTTGAGGATGCTGTTGTTGTATCTGACGTTATTGAAACAGGCGAAGATGATAACGGTCTGGTAGATGTGCCAGAAACGGCACCACAAGATGCAGAACCTGTTGTTGAAGCAGACGAAGCAACCGCTGAGCCTGAAACAACAGACGTTGTAGAAACACCAGCAGTTGAAGCCGCAGAAGAAACGCCAGAAGCAGACGATGAAGCAGAAACAGAAGAATCTGTCGACGACGGCATCGAATCTGTTGCGGATGAAGACGTCGAAGAAGAGGTTCGCCCACGCAAACCACGCCCACGTCGTTACAAAATCCAAGAAGTGATCAAGGTTCGCCAGATCCTGTTGGTTCAAGTTGTTAAGGAAGAGCGCGGCAACAAAGGCGCGGCACTGACCACATACCTGTCTTTGGCCGGTCGTTACTGTGTCTTGATGCCAAACACCGCACGCGGTGGTGGCATTTCACGCAAAATCACCAACGCCCAAGACCGTAAAAACATCAAATCTATCACCAACGAGCTGGAAGTGCCCAAAGGCGCTGGCCTGATCGTGCGCACCGCAGGTGCCAAACGCAATCGCGATGACATCATCCGCGATTACGAATACCTGATGCGTCAATGGAGCCAAATTCGCGATCTCACACTCGAGAGCATCGCACCTTCACAAATCTATGCCGAAGGCGATATTATCAAACGTTCGATCCGTGACCTGTACAACAGCGACATCGATGAAATCATCGTCGAAGGTGATCGCGGGTTCGAGGCGGCACAGGCATATATGACAATGCTGATGCCAACGCATCTGGATCGTGTGAAAAAATACACCGATCGTATGCCGTTGTTTGCCCGTCATCAGGTCGAAAATTACCTTGGCGGTATGTTTAACCCAACTGTTCAGTTGAAATCTGGCGGTTATATCGTGATCGACACAACCGAGGCACTGGTTGCGGTTGATGTGAACTCTGGCAAAGCCACCAAAGAAAGCTCGATTGAAAAAACTGCTCTACGCACCAATTTGGAAGCAGCAGAAGAGCTGGCACGTCAATTACGTCTGCGCGATTTGGCGGGTCTGATCGTGATCGATTTCATCGACATGGAGGAACGTCGCAACAATTCAGCCGTTGAAAAACGCATGAAGGATAAATTGAAATCCGATCGTGCCCGCATCCAAGTGGGTCGCATTTCAGGTTTCGGTTTGATGGAAATGTCACGCCAACGTCTTCGCCCAGGTATGTTAGAGGCCACAACAGCGCCCTGCCCGCATTGTTTGGGAACTGGTTTGGTACGCTCAGACGACAGTCAAGCATTGTCAATCTTACGCGAAATCGAAGAAGAAGCGGTTCGCAAGCGTTCCAAAGAGGTTTGTGTAACGGTTCCAATCGGCATCGCAAATTACTTGATGAACCACAAACGCGATAACATCGCCTCGATTGAGAAACAATACGGCATGTCCGTGGTTATTGAAGCATCGCCAATCATGAACGGCAGTGAATTCAATCTGGACAAACGCAAAACGTCCTCGCGTATTGTGGCCGATGTGATCGACATGCCAACCGCACGCGAAATGGAAGCGGTTGCCAATATCGAAATCCCAGCAGCCGAAACACCAGAGGCCGCAAATGACGAAGATAAGCCGAAAAAGCGTCGTCGTCGTCGCCGTCGTCGTGGTCGCAAGGATGATGATCAGCAAACGGCAGAAAACGGTGAAAACAACGCAGAGGCAACAGACGCACCAGCGCCTGACGCCAAATCTGATGACGAAAAGCCAGCCGTAGAAGTCGAAGCCAAAGAGGACGCGCCAGCTGAAAAGCCAAAGCGTAAATCTACACGCAAGCCAAAAGCCAAAGCCGAAGCCGCCGCTGAACCAGTTGTTGCTGAAGACGCGACCACAGAAGTGAAAGCGGAAGAGCCAGCACCAGAAAAGCCAAAGCGCCGCAAACGTCGCACCAAGGCGGAAATCGAAGCGGACAAAGCAGCAGCAGAAGCCGCCAAAGCTGAAGGCAAAGAGGAAAAGCCAAAGCGCACGCGCAAGAAGGCAGCCCCCAAAGCGGACGCTGTAGCAGAAACCACAGAAGAAGTTTTGGAAGAAGCACCAAAAAAGAAACGCGCACCACGTAAACGCGCCGCCAAGAAAACAGAAGAGCCAGCACCAGTTGCCGCAGAACCTGTGATCGAAGCAGTCGTTGAACCCGTTGTAGAGGTGTCCGCACCTGTAGAAACAGTGGCAGAAACCGCGCCCGAAGAGCCAGCCAAACCCAAAAAGCGTGGCTGGTGGTCTCGCAGCTAGATTATTTACGAAATTCAAAGGCCCGCAATTTGCGGGCCTTTTTTTTGCGCATAAACCCGCCGCCACTTGAAATAAATCTGGACGCGCCGACACAGACAGGCCAGTTTACTCGGATGAACTTTAAAAAACTGGCATCTTTGACACTTGCCCTGTCGCTGACGGTATCATCTGTGAATGCGCAGGGCCTGTTACGTGACGCAGAAATAGAACGATCCCTGCGCCGTATCGCCCAACCTTTGTTAAACGCGGCGGGCCTAAACGGCAGCAGCGTTCGTTTTTTCATCGTAAACGATTCATCCATGAACGCCTTCGTCGCGGGTGGCAAAAACATATTCGTCAATTACGGCTTGGTCACGCGGATGAAAACGGTTGAACAACTGCAATCCGTACTGGCCCATGAAATCGGCCACATCACGGGTGGTCATTTGGCACAACGTATCGCAGGCGCGGCGCAGGCACGCACGGCGGCGGGATTGGGTGTTTTATTGGGCGCGGCGGTCGGTGCTGCATCTGGAAATGCTGGCGCAGGCGCAGGGGTAATTGCCGGCAGCACCAGTGCTGCCACCCGAAATTTCCTAACCCACACCCGCGCCCAAGAGGCCAGCGCCGATCAATCAGGCATACGTTACATGCAGAAAGCAGGCATCGATCCCAAGGCAGCATTGGATGTCCTAAAACTGTTCGAAGGCCAAAACCTTCTAAGCGCGAAACGCCGCGATCCGTATGCACAAACCCATCCATTGACGCAGGCCCGCATGAGCGCGATCCGCAGCTTCGTCGCCGCATATAAACCCCGCCCAACTCAACAGGCCAAAAATGCCGAATATTGGTATGCACGTATGCGTGCGAAATTCATTGGCTTTACAGGCAACCCCAAATCAGTACTGCGCAAGGTGGGCAAAAAAGATAACTCTGAAATCGCAATCTACACCCGTGCAATCGCATATCACCACAAACCAGATGCGAAAAACGCGGCGCGGGAAATCAAACGCCTTTTGACCAACTGGCCAAATGATCCGTTTTACAACGAATTAAACGGCCAGTTTTTGTTGGAAACGGGCAATGCCGCTGGTGCTGTGAACGCATACCGTCGCGCGGTCCAATTGGCCCCGAAAGAGCCGCAAATCTTGGCGGGTCTTGGACGAGCGTTAAACGCCGCAGGTGATTACAAATCATCACTAAAAATCCTAAAATCCGCCTACGCCAAGGATCCCCGCGACGGGCGCATGTTACGTGAACTGGCCGTGGCCTATGCCAAAAACAAACAAGGCGGTTGGGCATCTGTAGTGACCGCCGAACGTTATGCGTTGCAAGGAAATTTCAAACTGGCCGCAACACATGCAAAACGCGCCCAAGGGTTGTTACCTTCAGGTTCAACGGGTTGGCTAAAGGCCGAAGATATCATCGGTTATGCCCGTAAATTAACACCGAAAAAGAAACGTTAATCCAGATGACCCAACGTCATGAACAGGCTTCCATGCATGAACCAAATAGCCTATATATATTCGAACAGGGTAACACCCAGCAGCAGTTGAGGGACACATGACTAAAAAAGATCAAGATACAGACGTAAAATTCATCCAAGCATTGGCCGAAGTGTTGACCAATAGCGACCTCGCCGAAGTCCGCGTAAAACGCGAATACGGCGCTGACAGCACCTTGGACGTACGCGTCACACGTGCATTTGCACCTGTCGCTGCCGCAACCGCCGCCGCACCCGTGATGGCGACCGCAGCACCTGTTGCCGCCACCGCCGCACCAGCCGCCGCATCAGCACCCGCCCCAACAGAAACATCCGATGATCCAGCCAGCCACCCAGGCGCGGTAACATCACCGATGGTTGGCACCGTTTACATGCAGGCCGAACCAGGCACGCCGCCATTCATCTCCGTGGGTGATGCGGTATCTGAGGGTCAAACAATCCTGATCGTCGAAGCCATGAAAACAATGAACCAAATCCCAGCCCCAAAATCGGGCAAAGTTGCCCGCATTTTGGTTGACGATGGCGCACCAGTTGAATTCGGCTCACCGCTGATCATCATCGAATAATCAGAACGGAGAGAAACACATGTTTTCCAAAGTTCTTATTGCGAACCGTGGTGAAATCGCCCTACGCGTTATCCGTGCCTGCAAAGAGCTGGGTGTTGGCACGGTGGCTGTACATTCTACTGCTGATGCTGATGCCATGCACGTGCGCATGGCCGACGAGAGCGTTTGCATTGGCCCACCTTCTGGCACTGAAAGCTACCTAAACGTCGCCGCAATCATCGCCGCATGTGAAATCACAGGCGCCGAAGCGGTACATCCGGGTTACGGTTTCCTGTCTGAAAACGCAGCATTTGTGCAGGTTTTAGAAGACCACGACATCAAATTTATCGGCCCCAGCGCGGAACATATCCGCATGATGGGCGATAAAATCACCGCCAAAGAAACCATGATCAAACTGGGCGTACCTTGTGTGCCTGGTTCTGATGGTGGCGTACCCACAATCGAAGAGGCGCATCGCGTTTCTGATGAAATGGGCTTCCCTGTGATTGTAAAAGCAACCGCAGGTGGCGGTGGTCGTGGTATGAAATTAGCCCTAACCAAGGCTGATCTGGACGAAGCATTCAGTTCCGCACGGTTGGAATCTAAAACAGCATTCGGTAACGACGAAGTCTACATCGAAAAGTACCTACAAAAACCACGCCATATCGAGGTACAAATTTTCGGCGATGGCAAAGGTCGTGCGGTGCATCTGGGCGAACGCGATTGTTCGCTGCAACGCCGCCACCAGAAGGTATTCGAAGAGGCCCCCGGCCCATCAATTACACCAGAATTGCGTGAACAAATCGGTTCAACCTGTGCCAAGGCATGTGCAGACATTGGATATTCTGGTGCGGGTACAATCGAGTTCTTGTACGAAGATGGCGAATTTTTCTTTATCGAAATGAACACACGCCTACAGGTGGAACACCCTGTAACGGAAACGATTTTCCGTGTTGATTTGGTAAAACAACAGTTGCGGGTTGCCGCAGGCGAAGAAATGACCTTCAAGCAAGAAGAGCTGGAAATCAAAGGTCATTCCATCGAAGTCCGTATCAACGCCGAAAAGTTGCCAAACTTTACACCCTGCCCTGGCAAAATCACCACATACCACGCACCGGGTGGTTTGGGTGTTCGCATCGACAGCGCGTTATATGACGGGTATTCGATCCCGCCATATTACGACAGTTTGATCGGTAAATTGATCGTATCTGGCACGTCACGCCCCGCGGCATTGGCGCGCTTGCACCGTGCCTTGGGTGAATTGGTGATTGATGGCGTCGAAACCACCATTCCCCTATTCCACGCACTGCTGGACGAAGAAGACGTTCAAACAGGTGATTACGATATTCACTGGTTGGAAAAATGGCTGGACAAACAGGCCGAAGCCTAAACCATATCTCAAACATCGGCGGGCATTAAATGTCCGCTGATCCCCCCCTTACCCCTGAAATATTATTGCGTGCCTATGCCAACGGTATTTTCCCGATGGCCGACAGCGCCGAAGATAGCGATGTGTTTTGGGTTCAACCCGAAATTCGCGGTATCATGCCGTTAGATGGGTTTCACGTATCACGTTCCCTACGTCGCGCAATTCGCCGCGCTGATTACACCATAACCTTTGATACACAATTCGCGGACGTTGTTCGTGGATGCGCGGATCGGGATCAAACATGGATAAACCAAACCATCTTTGATCAGTACATGCAATTACATGCCATTGGACACGCACACAGCATCGAAATCAACCGCGACGGCGCCCTGATCGGTGGGGTATATGGCGTCACTCTCGGTACTGCATTCTTCGGCGAGAGCATGTTTTCACGGGCCACAAACGCATCGAAAATTGCGTTATTCCATCTGGTTGAACATCTAAATGCGCGTGGATTTACCTTGTTCGATACGCAATTTCAAAACCCACATATTCAAACTCTGGGCGTAGTTGAAATCACACAGACGGACTATTTAGAATTATTGACGGACGCATTGCAAAGCAACGCGGAATTTTAAACTGGTGCCAAACAGCGCAGAACCCAAACATCATAACGTGGGTGCTCCAACGCAGATAATGCTGGACTACTGGCCATCATCCAACCATCAAACACTGGCAATTCACCGTTGCGATCACGGATCGTCAGATATGCAAATGCGTCGCGCTCAATTGCTTCGCGTGGGTAGCGACATTCGCGTACTTCGACACGTATTTTTCCACGTTGAAAACTCTCGCCGTTTTTAACTTCGAAATCCAACACTTGGCCCGTAATGCGATCCAAACTGCGAAGGACCACGCCCGATCCATCGGTCGTTTTCACAGATGTTTGGGCGTTCACCCCGCCTGCAAACATGCAACATAAAACTACCAGCGCACGCATCAGTTATTCCCCGACACGAATTTCAACAGCAACGATACCAAGCTGACAGAACCCTGTGTGTCCAAAAATTCAGCGCCACTTTCCATTGCGAAATCAGAACCACCTGGGATAATTTCTACGAATGACCCGCCTAACAATCCCTCTTGGCTAACGGCAACACCGCTATCATCTGGGATTTTCAAATCATCGCGCAATGACAAGATCACTTCGGCACGAAAACTCTCTGGGTCAAGTCGCAGTGTTTTTACAGACCCGATTTTCACACCCGCCATGCGCACATCCGTACCCGCGGAAATACCATCGGCAGAACGGAACGATGCCTTCAACGATAGGTCAGTGTTCGAACCACTGGAACCCGTTGCATTCAACATGAAAACCAAAAAGGCGACCGCTGCCAACAAGACAGCGCCGCCTACGGCTGTTTCTGTTTTCGAATTGGACATCTGCGCCCCTATTCTGGTTGCCAAGCCTCGTAGTCAGAACGACTTGTTGGTTTCGCGGCGCGCAAACTGCCAGCTGGTGCATATGCCATGGCTGTTCCGGTCAGGTTTTCCTGATGCGGCTCTTCCCATGATTTGTGTGCCAAAGGCGTTTTTGATGGCGCATCTTTGAATGTGTGGTGCAACCAACCATGCCAATTTGCGTCAATACGCGATGCTTCTGCCTCACCATTAAAAATTACCCAACGACGTTTACCATCGCGCGTTTCATAGTAGATGTTTCCCTGTTCGTCATCACCAACACGAACACCCTTGCGCCATGTGTAAAAACGCGTGTTCAATGTTTGAGAGTTCCACCATGTGAACAAACTTTTCAAAAAATCCATCTTCAAACCCTTGGTTTTATTCTTGTCGTCTTATGCAGGAAACAATCCCGAAGGTCTAGCCTAACCCGCAGATGCTTCTTCAACTTTGTCGGCATAAACGATCAACGGTTCGCCTTCGCGTGAAACGGCATCCTCATTCACCACAACTTCTTGAACGTTTTTCAAGCTGGGTAATTCAAACATCGTATCCAACAAAATATCTTCCAATATGGAGCGCAAACCACGAGCACCTGTTTTGCGTTCAATCGCGCGTTTTGCGATTGCCTTTAACGCATCATCCGTAAACGTCAAATCCGCATCTTCGAGTGAGAACAATGTTTGGTATTGTTTCACCAATGCGTTCTTAGGCTCTGACAAAATCGTCACCAGTGCATCTTCGTCCAAATCTGTAAGTGTTGCAAATACAGGCAAACGACCAACAAACTCTGGAATCAAACCAAATTTCAACAAATCTTCTGGTTCCATTTCGGTAAAGACTTCACCAATGCTGCGATCTTCTTGATCTTGGACGTCGGCACCAAAACCAATGCCAGACCCCTGCCCGCGTTGGCCAATAATCCGATCCAGACCCGCAAATGCACCACCACAGATGAACAGGATGTTCGTCGTGTCGACCTGCAAAAACTCTTGTTGCGGATGCTTACGTCCACCTTGGGGTGGCACAGATGCAACCGTGCCTTCCATGATCTTCAACAAGGCCTGTTGAACACCCTCGCCAGAAACATCACGCGTAATGGACGGGTTATCTGATTTGCGCGTAATTTTATCAACTTCATCGATGTAAACGATGCCGCGCTGTGCGCGTTCCACGTTGTAGTCTGACGCCTGCAATAATTTCAAAATGATGTTTTCAACGTCTTCACCAACATAACCAGCTTCGGTCAATGTTGTGGCATCCGCCATCGTAAACGGCACATCCAAAATCCGCGCCAAAGTCTGCGCCAACAATGTTTTACCACATCCAGTTGGCCCAACCAGCAAGATATTGGATTTTGACAATTCAATTTCACTGCCCGTTTCCGCGTGATCTAAACGTTTATAGTGGTTATGCACCGCAACCGACAAAACACGTTTTGCCATATCTTGACCAATCACATAATCGTCCAAAACTTGGCAAATCTCGGCAGGTGTTGCCACCTGATCACCAGATTTAACGACACCCGCTTTGGCCTCTTCGCGAATAATATCCATGCAAAGCTCAACACATTCATCACAGATGAACACTGTTGGGCCCGCAATTAACTTGCGTACCTCATGCTGGCTTTTCCCACAGAAAGAGCAATACAACGTGTTTTTTGCATCGGTATCGTTGGCATTAGTCATTTATTGCTCCGCAATTCGTTACGATTTCAACCCTAGCCCCAAGGTTATTTCAGAAACAACATAAGGACAATGGCGATCTTATTATTAAAAGTGTGGCACGCATAAATGCGCCACACCCAATTCTGACACCAAGGAATGAACAATCCCTTGATTTTTCAGGTTTATTCTTCTTCGACAGCGCGTTGTTGCACGATTTCGTCGATTAAACCCCAATCTTTGGCCTCTTCGGCAGTCATAAAGTTATCGCGATCCAACGCGTTTTCCACGGTTTTCAACTTTTGATCACAATGTTTGACATAAATCTTGTTCAAACGATCCTTCAGCTCCAAAATCTCTTTGGCATGCAGCGCAATGTCCGATGCTTGGCCAGAAAACCCACCGGATGGTTGGTGAACCATCACGCGTGCGTTTGGCAGTGCGAAACGCATGCCCTTCTCGCCAGATGCCAACAACAGTGAACCCATCGATGCCGCTTGACCAATGCACAACGTCGAAACCTTTGGGCGGATGTATTGCATGGTATCATAAATCGCCATACCAGATGTCACAACGCCACCTGGGCTGTTGATATACATCGCAATATCTTTCTTGGGGTTTTCGGCCTCCAAAAACAACAACTGTGCCACGATCAACGTGGACATGCCATCATGCACAGGGCCGGATACAAAAATGATCCGTTCCTTCAGCAAACGTGAAAAAATATCAAACGAACGTTCACCACGTGCCGTTTGTTCAACGACCATTGGAACCAATGTATTATTATAGACTTCTAAAGGATCACGCATGTTCTTCCTGCCTGTTAACTATGATTTCAGGGAGGACTGTAATCAACGCCCCTACCCGCTACAAGCTGTGTTTGCATAATCTTGGTTAGGATTGGGTAAATCTTTGGAAATCCATGTGTCTTTCTCGCAATCAATAAAATGTCGTTGCGTCAGAACGACGAAAACCGTTTGACCGATTCATCCATTCCACTTTACGTTAGCGTCAAATCGTTAAACGGGAGATAATGATGAAACTATTTACAACAACGGCGATCGGACTTGCGTTATGCGCAACCGGTAGCGCCTCAATCGCAGGGGGGCTTGATCGCGCGACGTTCAATTCTTCTCTTTTATATCAAACTGGCACTTACGCAGAACTTTCGTTCGCAAACACCGATCCTGATGTGGCCCCGACAACGGTGGCAGGAGGCGCTGTATTTAGCTCTGCATGGGAAGTTGCATCCCCCTTTGATACCGTGCAAGTAGGTTTCAAAACCGATCTAAATGACAAGATTTCCTTCGCCTTAAGCCTTAATAGCAACCCATTTGGAGTTGATGTCGACTACGCTTCATTTGCAAGTTCGGTTGTACCTGCTGTGTCTGGCCTATCATCCCTTCGGGCAAATTTATCCGGCAAAGCCTTAACAGCAATGGGTAAGTACCAATTTACAGAACGCGTTTCTGCATTTGGTGCGATAAAGCATCAGACGGTTTCAGGTGCCGCAGACGTAACAGTTCCCCTGTCTGCAGCAGCAGGCGGCTTTGTTGATGGTAACACAACAATTTCAAGCGCATCAGATGTAAACTTCATCGTTGGCGCTGCTTATGAAATTCCAAAGATAGCACTTCGTGTGGCAGCATCTTATGAATCCGCTGCAAAATTTTCACCTGATGTTCTATTGGTAAATGCGGGTGGATTTAACACTGGCCCAGGTGAAATCAACACACCTGATGTATTCTTATTGGAGTTCCAATCAGGCATCGCGGCGAATACTCTTTTGTTCGGATCTATCCGCCACGCAAAATGGGCAGATGCACAGGTTTACATGTCAGCGCCATTCCTAAATGCGCAGCTTTCTGATTTTGATGACAGCACGACATACAACATCGGGGTCGGCCGTAAGTTCTCAGAGAAGTTCTCTGGCTCTCTATCGATTACCCACGCACCGTCTGATTGTTCTGGCGTCAGCTTGCTTGCACCAACCTGTTCACAAAACACTCTGAATATAGGTGGCAAATACAGCATCGGTAACGGTGCCGCGATTTCTGGCGGTGTAAGCCTGCGCAAATACGAAACAGCGACCAGCACAGCATCTACAGGAAGCATTGAGTTCGGCGGGAACACGTTGATGACGATGGGAATGAAACTTTCTAAGTCGTTCTAAATTAACAACAAAGCATTATAACGCGGCCCTTCGGGGTCGCGTTTTTTTGTACCTTTCAACCAAACACAAAAAAGGCGCCACAATGGGCGCCTTTTCTAATTCTATGCCGATAACGCTTATGCGTCGTCTAATGCTTCAACTGCTTTTTGCAGATCTTCTTTAGACACTTCTTTGTTAGTCATTGCAGCCACTTCAACGATGTGGTCCACAACTTTCTCTTCAAACAAAGGTGCGCGAATTTGTTGCTGAACCTGTGGGTTCTTTTGAACATATTCAAAGAACTGTTGTGCATTTGGGCCGTACTGCTGTGCTTGCTGGATAACCGCTTGCTGCATTTCGGCGTCTGACACTGTGATCTCTTTGATGTTGCCAACTTCTGCCAACAACAATCCCAAACGCACGCGGCGTGTTGCCAATTTTGTGTGCTCGTCTGTTGTTTCGATTTCAGGGTGATCGTGGCCCTGAACTTCTGGGTTATCTTCGTGCCACAATTGGTGCGCGATTTGACCCGCTTCTGCGGAAACCAAGCTCTCTGGCAATTCAAAATCAACCAACTTGTCCAACTCATCCATCAAGTCGCGTTTCATCACAATGCGTGACGCGCCTTTGAATTCTTCTTCCAAACGCTCTGAAATCTTACCTTTAAGGTCTTCTAGGTTTTCCGCGCCGAATTTAACAGCCAACTCATCGTTCAATTCTGCTTTAACAGCACCCTTAACCGCGTTCACTTTACACTCAAACACTGCGGCTTTACCGGCCAAGTTTTCTGCGCCGTAATCAGCTGGGAAATCAACCTTAACTTCCACATCGTCGCCCGCTTTCGCGCCAACCAATTGTGCTTCGAAACCTGGGATAAAGCTGTTTGAACCCAAAACCAGTGGGTAATCATCCGCTTGACCACCGTCAAATGCTTCGCCGTCTACTTTGCCCAAGAAGTTGATCACAACCTGATCGCCATCTTTTGCTTTTGAACCAGCTTTCTTGTCTTCGAAATCTTGTGACGTTTCAGCCAAGTTATCCAACGCTTCTTTGATATCAGCATCGTCAGCTTTCACAACCATCTGTGTCAGTTTGATTTTTGTGAAATCAACTTCTGGAACTTCTGGCAATGTTTCGTATGAAACAGCAACTTCAACGTCTTGGCCTTCTGCCCAGTCTTCGTTGGTCATCTTCATTTCTGGCTGTGCCGCTGGACGATCGCCAGATGCTTCTAGGTGTGCATTCATCGCGCCATCAACAGCTTCTTGCATTGCTTCGCCCAATACCGCTTGGCCGTGTTGCTTGCGCAGCATCGCCATTGGCACTTTGCCTTTACGGAAACCTTTGATTTCAATGTTTGGCTGTGCTTCTTTCAGCTTTGCTTCAACAGTTGCGTCCAATTCAGCCGCCGTCACCACAATATTATAGCCGCGCTTCAGGCCCTCGTTCAAAGTCTCAGTAATAGCCATTTTTATGTCCTTTAAGTTCGGGGCGTATCCACGCGGAAACACCCACATGCATGGGAAAAACTGACGCCCTTTTAGGGATGGAATGGTGTCGGCGCAATAGCAATTAGCCCTGTGCATTTACCTTTTATACAACAAAATGTTGACGCAGAAAAACATAACATTAAAATAAGTTTGTATATCACACTAAAATAAGTTTTTATATATATACAAAATAGGATTCTATTCAATGCCACTGACATTGCGCTTACTTGCGTCGCTCACCCTAACTTGTGGCTTCGCTTTGTCTGGATGTGGTGGTGGAGGAAGCCAAAACAGTAGTAGCAATCCTATCCAGTGGCAAGCCACACAGGAATATACAAGAAACTATGGCCTTGCCCTTATTGAGGCAAATGCGCTCTATGCCAACGGAGCCAGTGGTGAAAGCGTTATTGTAGCGGTTATAGATAGTGGTATTGATGCTAACCATAATGAATTTACAGGGCGTATCAGTGCAGCCAGCTATGATATTGTAAATAACTCGAGCAATATAACGGATGATAATGGTCATGGTACATTTGTGGCTGGTATCATTGCAGCCAACTTTGGATCAGGTAATGTTCATGGCGTTGCTTATAATGCTGAAATCTTAGCAATCGACGCCACCAGCAACGATGGATTTTTTTACGACAATAACACTGCTGCGGCAATTCGATATGCCGTTGATAATCATGCGCAAGTCATCAACATGAGCTTAGGTGGCTTCGGTAATAGCCTAACGATAAATTCCGCATTGCAGTATGCAGCGGACAACGGTGTCGCTGTTGTTATTGCTACAGGAAATCATTCTTGTCGCTCAAATCCAACGGGCTCTGGTTGTAGCTATGGGGCCGTTGCTCCGATTTCCGAACCAGCACAAGAGGCTGGAAACCCTACATATACTGGTCATATCATAGCTGTGGGCGCAACAGATGAAAATGGAAACGTATCCGATTACTCAAGCTCTTGTGCCGCTTATGATACGGCCTTCTGCTTAGTTGCTCCTGGTGACAACATATATTCGACGCTACCTGGCTCAAACTATGGAACTGGCAGCGGAACATCCTTTGCAACCCCACATGTTGCCGGCGCAATTGCTTTACTTAAGGATGCGTTCCCAAATCTAACCATGGCACAGGCTGTGCAAATCGTTCTTGCATCTGCCACCGATCGCGGTGCGACTTCACCAAGCTTCTCAGATTATGATTCTAACTATGGCAACGGCCTATTAAATATCGCAGCTGCAATGGGGCCAGCAGGTTCATTAAGCACGTCAGTGAACGGCAATATAATAACGGAAAATACCCAAATGAACCTGTCTGCTGCAATGGGAGATTCTCTAAGCAGAGAGTACGCATTCGCCAATATGGTTTTGTATGACAATTATCAACGCGCCTATCGCTCTGACATAACAAAATACATCAATAACAGCTCTACCAATAACGTATTCTTAGCAAACTTCACAGACATTGATGCCAGTGACGATTTACAAATTGCCAGCTCAACATTTGGAAACCTGACCACATCATTGTCATACAAACCAGTGATCGAGGAAACGTTTCAAAATCCGTTAAATGAAAACATCAGCTTTAATGCCAGTTACGATATCGCGAATAAAGGACGGGTTGGGTTTTCGACAGGTAGTGGAAACCATACCGTTAGTGGTTTTGACTTTGCATCACAAACCAAGGATGAATTCCTACTCACGGATCATGCGTTAACACCACTTGGTTTTCTGACTTCAAATGGACAGGGGATTTCACTATCCCAACGCTATAAAGAATGGAATCTATCATACGGCCTCAGCTCTGCTAATCTAGAGAATTCGGAAAATTTCGCCGCAGAAGTTAAGATAGATCGCAGGTTTGTTAATGGTTTATCACTTGGGATCTCTGGGTCACTTGTTATGGAAAACGGTGGATTCTTAGGAACGACAGGAACAGGTGCTTTCAACAGTGACTATAATGGGCAAACATTAGGATTCACTGCGGGTGCTGGGTATCAGCATAAAAATCTTACACTTTATGGCCAGTTTACATCCGCATATACCAATGTAAAAACAACCGAATTAGCATTGTTGACTGATTTTAGCCGCTTAAGAGCACAATCATTATCTGCAGGAATGCGCCTGCGTAATATCGTGACACCGCGTGATAATTTGTCGATTACGATTGCAAAACCATTACGTGTTGTATCGGGGCATGCAACATTAAATGGTGAGGTGGCTGATTCAGGCAAAACATCAACAACCACGGATACACGTGTGGACTTTACGCCATCAGGCTCGCAAACAAACATTGAACTCGGATATCATTCGGTAACCAAAAGTGGTGCCTCTTGGGGTGTTGGGCTGGCCTATGTAATCAATCCAAATCACGACAGTACAATTGCCGATCAAATCGCATTTGGCGCGCGATACTTAATTTCATTTTAGGACGAACACATGGTACAAATCACAGGCTCATGCCTCTGCGGGCAACTTCACTATGCAGGCGACACCGAAATCATGGGCGCAATGTCCTGTCACTGTGATGCATGTCGCAAGGCAACGGGCGCAATCCATTCTACCAACATCTTCGTCGCCGATGCCGACATCACGATAACCGGTGAAACTCTTGAATTTGAACACAAATCCGACAGCGGCTCGACCATGACAAAAATCAACTGTGCCAAATGTGGCTCCCCAACACTGGGCCGCAACACCAACCGTCCGGGTGGTTTGGTTCTACGCGCTGGATCCCTAGATCAAAAAGACCTGATAAAACCCGGCGGCTACGTCTTTTGTGAAAATGCCGTACCATCAACGGTAATGGATCCCGCACTAAAACAGTTCCCCAAAATGCCAACCTAACGTAAATAGTGATGAAAATTACTATAAATTACATTAATTTCTTTACTTAGGCGCACCAAAAATCTAATTTATTCCCACGTTATTCGGCCGTATAACAATTTTTATGAGGGAAATATAAAATGTTTAAAAAACTATCACTGGCAGCTGGCTCTTTGTTCGCAGCAACATCAGCAAAGGCAGGCACACTTACGGAACCAGTAGTTGAAATGGTGAAAGAAGCTGAAGCATCAGGTTCTTCTTCAAGCTCAAACGGAATTCTTTTGCCGTTGTTATTGCTGGTTGCGGTTATTGCTGTTGTTTCAAGCAGTGACTCATCAGACTCAGTGACTGGTCGCTACTAAAAATTTGCCTCTGTGTGTTATACACACAGAGGTTTCCTCACCCTTCACATAAAACGTAATCATGTTTAATTTCGGCATCAAAGCGGATCACTTTGTGGCCTCTTTGTTATATCTGCGCAGAAACAGATTGATCGCAGAGCTAACAAAACTCCTAAATTTCGCACACAAATTTCCAATTGTATCTGATGATACCAAATATCATTTGGCGCATTGCAATCTCTTCGCTGGGCGACGCGCAATTGCGCTGGAATTGCTCGCAGATTTCGATATCGAAGATTGCCCGCCCAGGGTGACGCATCTCTGGCTCGATGTTATGTTGGATACTCACCAATTCGAAAAAGTGAGCAGACTTTTCGACGCAACAATCGCCAAGGGTAAAAACGATCCAGAGATTGAATTCAGGCAAGCAATAGCGCTTTACAGCCAAGGTGATCACGAAAGTTGCCAAAAAATTCTAGATAGTATTGATGCCGATTTTGGCCTTAAACCCACGATAGATCGCCTACAATCAAGGCTACATTTCTACAACGATCGATATGAACAGGCAGCAAAAATTGCAATCTCTTACCTAAACGATCCTCAATCCGATTTAAACTACTTCTATCAGTACTACTATATTTTGATCTGTACGGGCCATATCGACAAAGCTATGGAACTTTTGCGCAGACGTCCCCGTCCAACACACCCCAAATCACTACAGGGTAAACCATCAGCTTTCGAAATCGGACCGCTTAAGGGAAAAACAATCTATATTGCTTCAGAGCAAGGAATTGGTGATCGCGTTGAATTCGCGCGTTACTACGCAAAGGCTACGCAACTCGGTATAAAATTAAAAACCCGCCACCCTGCCAAAATGATACGCCTGTTCAACTCGATGACATCCAGCGCCGAACAAATTCCAAAAAAAATAAAAGCTGACGAGATCGATTCATTTTTAGGTATGGCATGCCTACCCGCGCTTGTGGATGTAAAAACAAACGTCGATATGCAATCCCTACCCTATTTAAAAGCAGAGACTTACTACGCTGATCGTTGGCGTGCACGGTTACCAAAAGACAAACCGCTTATTGGTATCACTTGGAAGGGCAGCGATTTGGGTTGGCTTGATTATAACCGCTCAATTCCGCTCAAGGCATTCTTGCCTCTTCTGCAACGTGATGACATCAATGTGGTTTGCCTACAAATAGATCAAGCAAGAGACGAGATTAATGAAATCCCCTCAGAACATCGCCCGATTGTTTTCGATGACTTGGATGCTGGCAAAGACGCCTATGTGGATACCGTTGGCTTGATCTCAAACTTAGACTTGGTTGTCAGTTCAGACACCTCAATGGCACATGTTGCAGGTGCGATGGGCGCGCCTTCTACAGTTTTGCTCGGAAAACACCCAGATTATCGTTGGCTCATCGACGATCGTTCTGATTTTTTGTATCAAAATCAAAATACGATACGTCAAACCACATTTGGCGACTGGGATACACCTATTTCGGAACTGAATGAATTCATCAACGCCACACTAAACCTGTAACTACAAATAACATCAATTTGTTGAATAGTGGTGCGGGTGAAAGGACTTGAACCTTCACGCCCGAAAGCGCCAGAACCTAAATCTGGTGCGTCTACCAATTCCGCCACACCCGCACTATAAAACCGAAATATTCGTCGATTTCGGCGTCTTCTAGCGCAGGGTGTTACATGACGCCAGTACAAAATGCACATTTGTCAGATTTTTTTAAACGCGCCCAAAACCTACTGTGCGTAACGCGAAAATTTGCGCCGTGGATCAGGGCCTTGACCCAGAAACCCCTGCACCACAGATGCCAAATGTTGCGTCACCCGCGCCTTCTGGTCTTGGCGTTGCGCGGCAAATGCCTTCGCGAACGAGCCTGTCAACGCTTCGAGGTCTGCCTCGATGATTGTTGGGGCCAATAACAGGTTTCCAGACTTCACATCGACGACGCTGATCGAAAAATTGATGTGATGCACACCAACATCGGTGCGCTCCATGCGCCGTACACGCGTGGTTGGCGATTTGAAATCATGGATCACGATTTCCAACCCCACCTTGCGCCTTCCGCCTAGCTTTTGTGATCCCAGTGCCGTTGCCTCTTTCATCAATGCGGACACCTTGGCGCTGGCGTTCCCCTGCCCTTTGCCGGTCCAAACGATATTCGCCGCACTACCAGACACCCGCGCATTGGGGTGAATTTGCACATTAATCCCATCAACCGACCAACGATTGGTTTCAAATGTAGAAATAGGGGAATTATAGTGCGTTCGCCACAAACTCCCTTGTGCGAAACTGCTGTTTCCCAGCGCAAAACTGGCAACTACGCCTAAAATAACTGCAAACTTCATTAATAATCACCCAATTCTTAATTTCCCCAACTTGGCCTAACAGCGTGAAACGGGTCAAGAACCGTTGCACGCCGTTGCATATTTTATATATGGGGCGTCTTTACAAATTCACAAGCTGTCTATTTTTTGTGCAATTTGCCTAAAAAAAAGGCACACACTGACAAACCGATCCAGCCACAATAATTTCAGTAATTCCAGAACTGTATTATTAGAACAACCCACGCTAACAATTTACCCACGCGCCATAAAGGGAACATCATGAAAAAAATTGAGGCAATTATTAAGCCATTCAAACTAGACGAAGTGAAAGAAGCCTTGCAAGAGGTTGGCGTCCAAGGTCTATCCGTAATCGAAGCCAAAGGCTTTGGTCGTCAAAAAGGACACACAGAACTGTACCGTGGTGCAGAATATGTTGTGGACTTTTTGCCAAAAGTGAAAATCGAAATCGTAATCGCCGACGATCAACTGGATGCCGTAATCGAGGCAATCGTGACCGCGGCACGTACAGACAAAATCGGCGATGGCAAAATCTTTGTCTCTACCGTAGAACAAGCTATCCGAATCCGCACCGGCGAAGACGGTGTTGAAGCGCTATAATTAAGAATAAGTAAGAAAGGGAACTCAATCATGAGTGCACAAGATCTCGTAAAACGCATTGCGGACGAAGACATCCAATATGTCGACGTACGTTTCACAGACCCACGTGGTAAACTACAACACGTAACGGTCATCAACGACGAAGTCGACGTAGACTTCCTAGAGGGTGGTTTCATGTTTGATGGTTCATCCATCGCTGGTTGGAAATCTATTGATGAATCCGACATGAAGTTGATCATTGATTGCGACAGCGCATACCTTGATCCATTCTATGCTGAAAAAACATTGGCCGTTCACTGTCACGTAGTTGAGCCAGACACTGGTGAAACATACGAGCGTTGCCCACGTTCAACAGCAATGCGCGCCGAAGAGTACTTGATCGCATCAGGTATCGGCGACACATCTTTCTGGGGTCCAGAAGCAGAATTCTTCTTGTTCGACGATGTTCGTTACTCAAACTCAATGAACAAAGTGTCATACGAAGTTGATGCCGCAGACGCGTCATGGAACACAGACACAGAATTCGAAATGGGCAACATGGGCCACCGTCCAGGTGTTAAGGGCGGCTACTTCCCTGTAAACCCAACAGACGCATCACACGATCTTCGCGGTGAAATGTTGTCTACGATGAAAAACATCGGCATGAAGGTTGATAAACACCACCACGAAGTGGCGTCATGTCAGCACGAATTGGGCCTTGTTTTCGGCACAATGACAAAACAAGCGGACGAGCTGCAAAAGTACAAATACATCGTACACAACGTTGCACACGCTTACGGTAAATCAGCAACATTCATGCCAAAACCAATCTACGGTGATAACGGCACGGGTATGCACGTGAACATGTCAATCTGGAAAGATGGCAAACCATTGTTCGCAGGCGACAAATACGCTGATCTATCTGACGAAGCATTGTTCTTCATCGGTGGTATCCTTAAGCACGCAAAATCATTGAACGCTTTCACAAACCCATCAACAAACTCATACAAACGTTTGATCCCAGGTTTCGAAGCTCCAGTTCTACGTGCTTACTCTGCATCTAACCGTTCTGGCTGTGTACGTATCCCATGGGCTGAATCACCCAAGGCAAAACGTGTTGAGGCTCGCTTCCCTGATCCAGCAGCAAACCCATACTTGTGTTTCGCAGCATTGTTGATGGCTGGCCTTGACGGCATCAAAAACAAAATCGATCCAGGCCCTGCGTCTGACAAAGATTTGTACGACCTACCAGCAGAAGAGCTGGCTGGCATCCCAACTGTATGTGGTTCACTTCGTGAAGCACTTGAAGAGTTGCGCGGCAGCCATGCTTACCTAACAGAAGGTGGCGTGTTCACAGAATCTCAAATCGAAGGTTACATCGAGTTGAAAGAAGAAGAGAACACAATGTATGAACACACTCCACACCCTGTGGAATTCCAAATGTACTACAGCTGCTAGGGTCTATCCCAAACAGTCTAACATTTGATCTAAACCGAAAGCCCCGCAGATTTCTGCGGGGCTTTTTTGTTCAAGGACGGTTTTACGTGCGCCTGTGATCGCCAGCCCCCTACCATGCCTGATCCAGTTTTGATTCATTTTTTACACTAACGTCCGTATTGAGCCCAAATTGACACAGGCAGTGGCGCACCCTAATGTCCGCTGACTTAGGACCGTAGGGGAAGTATAATGGTTGTGTGGAGACCTGAGCGTCGCAACAGGAATATTGGCACAAAAAGCTCTGGTTACTCCAAGTCGAACGACATGCGAATTCCGGAAAGCTGGCTGGACAAGCACGGAAACTGCTCACTCTACTATGAACGCCTTGAACTTGCTCATGTGGAGAAAATTTCAATTGGCAGTTTTGAGACAAGCATCATTTATGACAAGCCCCATGATGGCTTCTCTTACGGTTGTTCTCCTGCCGACGTCAAAAAACTTTTAACACTGGTGTCTGCATCAATTCCTGCGATGCCGGATATAATTGCTTTTCGACAACCGACCCGGAAGCAGCGCCAACAGTTCCCAGTTTGGGGTCGATTCTTGTACTATGCAGAGTTTGGTAAGAATGAAGGCACAGCAATTGTTCTCGAATCCCAAGAGTTGGGTACTTCGCTGAGGCGGTCAAAAAACATGAACCTAGAGGACCGTGCCGAATACGAGCGCCTCATTGGTGATGGGCATTCTTTTGTAGAAACCAAACGCTATTTTGAAGCTCAACTTGCGGAGGATGGCATCCGAAACACGAAGCTGTATCGCACCTTGCTTCACGAACTTGGTCATTTGGCAGATTATCACCAAAAGGTTCTTAGTGAAGAAACCGCCCTTGATCCGGATCATGATGTAGCTGCTGATCTCTATTTTTCTAGACCGACTTCGGTGCGCGAAGTTTTTGCTCATAGATTTGCTGAAGACCTCGGTCGACTTTTGAGAGCTGACCATGAGATTCCTTTTGCGCCTCAGCCATTCCTGTAACCAGACCCTCCAAACGCAACCACCAACGGCAGGAAAGGCCCCCCTTAGCTGCCCTTGCCATTTTCAAATTATGTGTGACGTCAGCATTTGATAAAGGGGGGGAGAATTTGTGGATAATATGCATGGTAGTTACGACCCAACCACCACAACAGTCCCAAGCTATGCGAAAATGCCACCTCATCCGATGTTTTATACGCCCAAATCACCTTAACAAACCCTTACCAAAACACCGCCAACGCACGCCGCCTTCACCGCACCTTAACCCCATTAAACTTTCGCAAACACTTCCCTCCGCCCACGTTAACCATTCACGCCCCAATCCCCCCATTCCGAAACCTTTTGTTAACCCCGTTAACCTTTTCGAAACATTCACGGTTATTTTCGTTAACCTTTGCAACGAAGATGAAATCTAGACGTAATACCGACGCGATACAGACATAAAACAGACACCTAATTTCGACCATTTTCGACAATGGTAACGCACCGCGCGCTAGCCTAAGGAATTTCAGATTTCGAACCCTTATACTTTCAGTATACCGAACCCGATCACATCATCACCCACCCGCCAAAACCGCCCTCAAACTAACGCGTTCATCCCGCGTCAAACGATCAAACGGCACCACAATGCTGTGAATCCCAAACACCACTGCTTCGGACTTGGGCAGCTTACAAAACGACTGCCGTTCAACCCGCATCCATTGTTCCGAAAGTGGATCATGCGGCCGCCCCTCGCCGCCGCGACGGGGTTGGTGCAAATGCGGATCGCTATACACCAACCAATTCGCCCGCCACATATCTTGTTCGGGCCGCATCATCGCAAACATCCGCTCCACACGCCTCGCTAAATCGGACCCATAATCCTCCACAGGGTCATGGATCGCGGTCATCGGGCGCATAAATTTCTCGCTCAATGTCCAACTGGCTGGGAAACACATAGCCCCCGCCGTCAATACATGCTCATTCCCACGCCGTTGCATCACGCACAAATCTTGCTGTACCAGTGAACGTGCTGTAAACATTGGATTTTCCAAATCAATGAAAACCCCAACCCCATCGGGACGGATCACCTCGTTCACCCCAACATCATACCCATCGATCAATGCGACAGCCGCCAACAGATGCTCTAACAACTCGCGCTCGCCTTCATGTGCACTGTCATCCACCATCAAAACCTTATCGCGTTTTGTAGCTAGCAGATGATCCGCATATGCCATCTGTCGATCAAAAGCCGTATCAACAATAACCCAATCCGCACGTGACATCGGGTTCAGTCCTGGCAACCGTTTTAAACGCGGATCATCCCAAGGTGAAATCGGCAAGCTATCTTGGAAAATATTGTGAAAATCTTCATCCATTGCAACAGATTACACACGCTACCAGTTTTGCTCAATCTCCCAATCCTTAGGCTTATCCGTTACTGGTGTACTCCGCCCATCGAAAATCGCGCCATTTCCCTTAAAACAATAATGTTTAAACCCGTTTTCAATGCTGGTGGCATAGCAATCGCTGAACCCTAAAATCGGTACACTGGTCATCACGGCGGGCTTATTGTTGATAAACACTTCCAAACTCCGACGTCTATTTTGCGCCGAAATGCGCAATGTTTCACCATTCAGCCATGAAAACCGCACCACAAACCGATCCAACCCGTTGCTAACATCTTTTGTGCATTTTCCAATCGCATCTGCCACTGGCCCTTGGGGGTCGCCAATCCCATCAACTGCTACCTGTGTCGCATACATACATTCGCCAAATTCATGCCAGCTGTCCGCCCACGCCGCTGACGGCCAGATTAAGACACATAACAGTGCTAGTCTCATACCCATTCTCCACTTGCCCTCGCACAACTTACGCCGCACGCCTTAACAAGCCCCCAAAATCAGTGTTCAAATTTTAGTTATTCACCAAAACCGACGCATATGCCGCTTTCGGACAAGCGTGGCTTTGAAATCATCACTTTGCTAAACACAGGAGGCGGATATGAAAGATAAGTATTCAAACAGTCGCAAAATCGACCCATCCAAAGGATCGCACCTGCCTGATGGCACCCCAAACAACGGTGATCGTATTGAAATCGGCCCGACCCTGCTCGCGATGCAAGAATGGGAGGCCGCTGGCCTCACCCTGCCCAATCTGGAACGTATGCGTGCCTTTCGACATCAACGTCTGACCCAACACATCGTTGATCGAGATTGGGGCGGTCTGTTGATGTTTGATCCTCTAAATATCCGCTACGCCACTGACAGCACCAATATGCAATTGTGGAACACCCACAATCCGTTTCGCGCGGTCTTGTTATGCGCAGACGGTTATATGGTTATCTGGGATTACAAAAATTCCCCTTTCTTATCCACGTTCAACGAGCTGGTGCGCGAACAACGCTCTGGTGCCGACCTGTTCTACTTTGATCGCGGTGACAAAGTTGATGTGGCCGCTGATGCCTTCTCCAAGGAGGTGCGCGACTTAATCAACGAACACGGGGGCGGCAACAACCGCCTAGGTATGGACAAGGGCATGTTGCACGGCATTCGCGCGCTCGAAGCCCAAGGTTTCGAAATCATGGAGGGAGAAGAGTGCACTGAAAAATCCCGTTCGATCAAAGGCCCTGATGAAATTCTGGCCATGCGCTGCGCAAGCTATTCATGCGAAATGGCCGTCAAAGAAATGGAAGATGCCGTGCGCGTTGGCATGTCCGAAGATGAAATCTGGGCGGAATTACACCGTGCCAACATCGCACGCGGCGGCGAATGGATTGAAACCCGCCTGTTGGCCACCGGGCCACGCACAAACCCATGGTTTCAAGAATGCGGCCCACGTCGTTTGCAAAACAACGAAATTCTGGCCTTTGATACTGATCTTATCGGCACCTATGGCATCTGCATCGACATTTCGCGCACTTGGTGGATCGGCGATGAAAAACCCCGTGACGACATGATCTACGCCATGCGCCATGGCCATGAACATATCATGACCAACATGGACATGATGAAACCAGGCGTTTCCCTGCGTGATCTGACATTCAAAGGCCATCAATTGGATGATCAATATATGAAGGGCAAATATGGGTGTCGCTTCCACGGTGTTGGCCTGTGCGATGAATGGCCCCTTATCACCTACGCCGACAAATACGTCGAAGGCGCATTTGATTACGAACTGGAGGCAGGTATGGTATTATGCGCCGAGGCGTTGGTAACTCCCGAGGGTGGCGACTTTTCAATCAAGTTGGAAGACCAAGTTTTGGTCACCGAAGATGGATATGAAAACCTAACAAAATACCCTTTCTGTCCACATTTGATGGGCGAAACCTAAGGGCTTCGCCCAACAATCTCATTTTACGCTCATGCCCTGTACGGCGGCAACAACGGCATCGTTTGCAACTTTCATCGCATCTAATACCTCTTGTTCACTTGCCATATGCGCTTCATCGGCTGACGCCTCAACCTTCGACTCAGCTTTTGCTTTTGGCTTCTTCGCGGTTTTCTCTGTCATCAGCTATCCTTCGCTTTCTTTGGTGTACGACGCCGTTTCTTCACTGGCGCTTTGGCATTTGCACGGGGCGCCTTAACGGTCTCTTGAACGTCACCATAGGTATCGCGCAAATCATCCATGAACCCTTTCAGCTCTTTCAACGTATCAACCAAGGGTGCTGTACCAAATCCCTGCTTTGCCAATTCAATGGCCTCTTTGGGATCGGATTCCATGATCGCCTTAACCGCCGCCGTCGTCGCCGCGTTTTGCAAAATATATGCCTGTTGTTGTTGATGAACAGTATTTTGCATTGCCAAGGCAACTGAATGAGCCATCAATTGAAACGATAACGCATCAACATTTGCATCGACATTGCCTGCTAACGTTGCATTCAATTCCTTGATGGCATCGAGGACTTGGTCATTCACACTGGTCTTTTCCATTAGTTAAGAACCCAAAATAGAATGCGTGCCCGAAGAAGATTGTGCGCCCAGGATTTGCGTCACACATAAAGTCGTCATGGCATTAGAGGTGATTGATGCCTGCTGCTGTGCGTTCACTTGGTTATCAGCGGCTATTCCTGCGGCCTTTGCCATGGATTGATACAACGTACCCAACGCAACCGCTGGCGCTTGTGCGACATTAGATACATTGTTCTGCGAAACTTCATCTGTGATTTGATCATTAACGGATGTTGGAAATGCCATGCGTTACACCCCACCTGTTGTTGGTGCGCTATCTCCTAGCAATGTTTTCACGGCCAGGGTTGTGGTCGCTGCTGAAATCGTTTGGGATTGCTGTTGTGCTGTCACCGCATTTTGTGCAGCCAACCCTGCGGCCTGCCCCATTGTTTGATACAATGCGCCCATTGCTGTGGCGGGTGCATTACCCACAACACTTACATTCGATTGCGTCACTGCATCGGTAACCTGACTATTTACAGCTGTTGGAAATGCCATATGAAATCTCTCCTTTAAATTGTTTGAACGTGCAGGTTATCACCTTCATTCGCGCCAACAGTGACAAAAATTACTTTTATTTACTATTCTAACGCCTGTAAGTAAGAAAATTGACTTACAAATCACAAAATTTGGCGTTGATTGAACTAAAAGATGCCCCCAGAAAATAATTTATTAGCATTTAAATAAGAATACTTAGACTTCTGCTTTCTCACAGGAAAAAGCGTGACAAAGTGAAAAAAATCATCAAAAACAATGGTTAATAGATTGTAAATATAGATCACCATCACCATTTGAATATCAACGGCCCAATATTCGGCCAAACTGCCAAAGTGACTGCCACTTTAAAAACAACACATTCATCGCGCCCAAAGCGCGGCATCAAAATCACGTTTTGGGATGATCGCATCTCATTGGGGGAACGAAAAATGATTAAACAATTTTTAGCAACTGCAATCGCAATAACTGTCGCATTTCCTGTATCCGCAAACAAATGGACCGCCGAAACCACAGACGGTGTTCACATGGCATCCGTAATCAGCGAGGAAAACGAAATCCTCGTTTTATGTGATGCAGGCATCAATGCCCCTATCTCGTCCATCAATTTCG
The DNA here is from genome assembly GCA_943846615.1 of uncultured Amylibacter sp. Classification (GTDB taxonomy): domain Bacteria; phylum Pseudomonadota; class Alphaproteobacteria; order Rhodobacterales; family Rhodobacteraceae; genus Amylibacter. The sequence continues at coordinate 285,325 of OX044354.1, forward strand.
TCGTCAACGGCGTCGATCCTATGCCACTCAGCAACATCGCGCTCTTCTTCGACAAAGATCAACCACTCTACGTCGTCACAGACATAGAGGGCGGCATCGGTTCAAACACACAAACTGACGCCACCACATTCACTCAGGTCATCGACCTGTTGAAAAGCGCCAACAAGCTGAAGGTGCGCCTGTTCGACGGATCACAACACACGTTCCGCCTGTCGGGTTCCACCAAAGCAATCGGAAACTGCACACCGGATTTCAACCGCTTTACGCTGGCCTCAAATTAAGTCGAAATTTCCCACCTGCCCCCTATACCAAGCCCTTTGATTTCGTGTAACCTCTGACAAAACGAGCAATACGGAATCAAGAGCCCACAATGGCCGACAATCTATTCACCGACGAAACGCCCTCGGGCAAATCCTATGACGCATCCTCTATCCAAGTGCTGGAGGATATGGAACACGTGCGCCTGCGCCCTGGTATGTATATCGGCGGCACGGATGATCGCGCCCTGCACCACATGGTGGCGGAAATCGTCGACAACTCGATGGACGAAGCCGTCGCAGGCCACGCCACATGGATCGAGGTTGAATTACACGAAAACTTCCACGTCACGGTGCGCGATAACGGTCGTGGCATCCCCGTGGATATGCACCCCAAATTCCCCGACAAATCCGCGCTTGAAATCATCTTCTGCACATTGAACGCAGGCGGCAAATTCTCGGGCGATAACTACGAAACATCGGGCGGTCTGCACGGCGTTGGTTCATCCGTTGTAAACGCCCTGTCCGATCACGTCCGCGTCGAAGTCGCCAAAAACCGCGAACTCTTCGCGATGGATTTCTCGCGCGGCATCCCGCAAGGGAAATTGGAAAACATGGGCCCCACGCAAAACCGGCGCGGCACCACGGTCACATTCCACCCAGACCCCGAAATCTTCGGTGCATCCGCCAAATTCAAACCAAAACGCCTGTACGACATGGCAAAATCCAAGGCTTACCTGTTTTCTGGCGTCGAAATCCGCTGGAAAGTGGCCAAGGAATGTTTGGCCGCTGGTGATGAAACGCCCCTAACAGACACATTCAAATTCCCCAATGGCCTCGCCGATTACCTGACCGAACGCTTGGACGGCTCCACGCTGTATTCCGAAATTCCCTTTGCTGGCAAAGTCAACTTCGCGGAAAAATTCGGCGACAACACGGTGGGCAACGTCGAATGGGCCATCAACTGGACACCTTCGCGCGACAGCTTCACCCAATCCTACTGTAACACCGTCCCCACCCCCGAAGGCGGCACACACGAAAGCGGCTTTTGGTCAGCAGTCCTAAAGGGCATCAAAGCTTACGGCGAACTCGTCAACAACAAGAAAGCCGCCTCAATCACCCGCGACGACGTCATGGGCGGCGGCTGTGCATTGGTTTCCTGCTTCATCTCTGAACCAAAATTCGTGGGCCAAACCAAGGATCGCCTGGCAACGGTCGAGGCGCAAAAATGGGTCGAAAACTCCGTGCGCGATCACTTCGATAACTGGCTGGCCTCCAACAACAAATCCGCTGGCGCAATCCTTGATTACATGGTGCTAAAGGCCGAAGAACGCCTGCGTCGCAAACAGGAAAAAGACACCGCACGCAAATCCGCCACCAAAAAACTACGCCTGCCGGGTAAACTGACAGACTGTTCACAAAACACCCGCGAAGGCACGGAATTATTCATCGTAGAGGGTGACTCTGCGGGCGGCTCTGCCAAAATGGCACGCGACCGTAAAACACAGGCATTGCTGCCCCTACGCGGTAAAATCCTAAACGTTCTGGGCGCGGCATCCAACAAAATGACCGCCAACAACGAAATCAACGACCTGTGTCAGGCATTGGGCGTTGGCCTTGGCACCAAATTCAACGTAGATGACCTCCGCTATGAAAAAATCATCATCATGACTGATGCGGACGTCGACGGCGCCCACATCGCATCCCTGTTGATGACATTCTTCTTCACCCAAATGCGCCCATTGATCGACAACGGCCACCTCTACATGGCCTGCCCACCCCTGTTCCGCCTGACCCAAGGCGCAAAACGCGTCTACTGTATGGATGACGCGGAAAAAGACGAATGGATGGAAAAGGGTCTGGGCGGCCGCGCAAAAATCGACGTCTCACGGTTTAAGGGTCTTGGCGAAATGGACGCCAAAGACCTGAAAGAAACCACGATGCAGAAAGACACGCGTCAACTAATCCGTATTACGATGGACGAGGATGAACCGGGCCAAACGGACGATCTGGTTGATCGTTTGATGGGGAAAAAGCCAGAATTGCGGTTTGAGTATATTCAGGCGAATGCGAAGTTTGTTGAGGACTTGGATGTATGAGGAATTGGGCAAAGCCCAAATCCTCTAACCGGCAGTTTATTACGAAGCAATGAACGAGAGGTTTTGATTGAAGTATTTTAACAGAAGGCAATTTGAATGACGAAAGAAAAATCCAGAAACTCATTTGGTAAAATTGGCGCAATTTGCACCGGTATTTACATTTGTATTTTGATTTTCTTTGTCATTTATTACTGGCAGCATTTCAGCCCCATGAAACCAAACGAATGGGGTGACTTCTTTGCAGGAACTCTCGGCCCAGTCGCTTTGATTTGGGTGGTTCTAGGCTTTTTCCTTCAAGGTCGAGAATTAGGCCATAGCGTTAAAGCACTAAATCTTCAGGCGAAAGAACTGCAAAACTCAGTTGAACAACAGAGGGCAATGGTCAACCTAACTAGAGAACAGATAGATTTCAACATTACAACCAAGCAACAACAAGAGAAGCTAGCAGCAGATAAAAACCTTCCCGACATCTCGATTAAGTTAGATGAATATAAGAATCGAATGTTAGATATGTCTAAGGATCTACTAATACGTAACCTTGGAGCAGCGGCAACCTCTGTAGAAGCGATCCTCCAAACAAAAAATAAGTATGTCGGCTCTTTCGACATAGGTCTTTTAGGACACAACGAGACCAAGAACTTAGGACAAAGAGCGTCATTTACTGACGGGCCTTATAAGCTAAAAATAGCATCTAGAAGTATCAGTGGACTCACGCGCGTTCAAGAATTTAGCGTCAACTATTCTGGCACCCATAAACTCAGTTGCGCACCAAAACGCTTTCAGGGCGACGACAGTCATAGCTAAACACCAGCGCCTTTCCTTGGGGAGGCGAGAAGCGCCTTCCCGTGGGGAAGGAAAGGCGCGGCATGTTCTGGCGAACAAGCCAAAGATAACCACCCTGTCATCCCCGATTTAATCGGGGATCTCTCGCAATTTGGCGTTTACCACCCCCCATGCTAGCCTACCCCCACCAATTCGGAGGCCAGCATGCTTAAAACCACCCTAACCGCCCTGCTCTGCACCATCACCACAACCGCCCACGCGCAAATGGTCGACGCCGCACAAATCCGCCCGATCCTAACCATGACCAAGTCCAGCTGGGTCGCCGTGCGCGAATGGAATGGTCAGGATTTGATCTACTTTACCCACCTAGAAAGCTGGCGATGTGGGCTGAACGCCGTCACCTACACAATCAACGATCAAGAGCCCAAAACATGGGAACTGGCCCCCTGTGACGAGGCAAATCCGATTGCCATCCCAGACGAGCATCTGGTCTATACCGATTTCCCGCTGGGCAGCATCGAAACCCTGCGGATCGACATCACATATGATGATGAAACCACCGACAGCGAAACCTATGCCCGCGCGGCGATTCAAATACAGTAATTTTAGGTTTATGCGGAACCGCGCCGCACGGTGCTCTCGGGCATTGCTTCGCAATCCCTGCCGCACACTTATTTTAAAAGTTCTTTTAAAATGAGTTACTTAACATAGTGTCCCCATGGGGACACTTCCCCAAATCCCTATTGCATGCCGCAATCACAGGCATTAAACATCCCCCTTCACTTACCATCAAGGGGCCATATCGCATGCAACAGAACGATAATCAAAATCCGCTGAATTGCCTGACAGAAACCTATTTCCCTGAACTGCCAAATTTCACCAGTAACAAGGTGCGTGATACCTACAAATTACCAAACCGCCAGCGTCTGTTGATCTCTACCGATCGCCAATCCGCCTTCGATCAAATCCTGACCGCTGTTCCTCATAAGGGACAGGTTCTAAATCAGGTCGCACGCTACTGGTTTGACGCCACCGCCGATATTTGCCCGAACCAAGTGATCTCTTACCCCGACCCAAACGTGGTGCTGGTTAAGGATTTGGACATGCTGCCCATCGAAATCGTGGTGCGCGGGTACCTGACGGGATCAACCAACACCAGCGTTTGGCCGATGTATGAGCGCGGCGAACGCACGATCTATGGGCACGAATTCGCAGATGGTTACGTGAAAAACCAAAAGCTGCCCACGCCAATCATCACCCCTACGACCAAACCTATGGTCGGCGAAGACGGCCACGATGAACCCATCACCGCCGAACAAATCGTTGAACGCGGCCTGCTCACCGCCGAACACTGGGCCGAGGTATCAACCAAGGCCCTCGCCCTGTTCGCACGAGGTCAAGAGTTGGCGGCGCAAAAGGGTTTGATTTTGGTGGATACAAAGTATGAATTCGGACTGGATGAAAACGGTGTCATCGTTATTGCCGACGAAATTCACACCCCGGATTCCAGCCGTTACTGGATTGCCGAAACCTACGCCGAACAATTCGCGGCGGGCGCAGAGCCGAACTCATTGGACAAAGAGTTCCTACGTTTATGGGTCGTCGCGCAATGTGATCCCTACAACGAGCCTGTCCCCGAAATCCCAACTGACAAAGTGATGGAGTTCAGTGCGAAATACATCGCGCTGTATGAACAGTTGACGGGTTTAGAATTCGAAAAGACCGATCCTGCTATTTCGGTCAAGGATCGCATCCGTGCCGCCCTGGCCAAGGAGCTACCGCAATATTTCTAACGCGGTTTCTGATTTTTTAGGACTATATAAGCGGTTCAAAGGTTGCGAATAGTTTGTCTACAGCTTGTGCGCTATGAATTGGCTTCCTTCAGGGCTTCCAATTCCATCCATTCTTCTTCCAGCTTCGCCAGCGTCTCGTGCCGCTCTATCAGACCATCGGTTGCCTTCTGAAACTTCACAGGATGCTCAGTAAACAAGTCTGGTTGTGACAAGAACTCCTCTAACTTCGCAATCTCAGCCTCGGTACGTTCCATCAATGCGGGTAGCTTTTCCAAGCGATCCGTCTGGGCAAATGTCATGCCTTCCGAAACCTTCTCTACTGGCGCAGACGCACCCTTGTTCTGTTTCTTCTTCGCGGCCTTCTTGTTCACAACAACATCACCACCGCGCAATCTCTTCTGCGTCTGATAATCCGTCCAACCACCGGCATATGGCGTCACGACACCATTACCCTCAAACGCCAACGTCGTCGTTGCCACACGATCCAAGAAATCACGGTCGTGGCTGACCAGCAAAACAGTGCCGTCATAGCCATCCAGAATTTCCTGCAACAGGCCCAGCGTTTCCACGTCCAAATCATTCGTCGGTTCATCCATCACCAACAAATTACTTTCGCGTGCCATAATCCGAGACAACAACAAACGTGCCTTCTCGCCACCTGATAAAACAGACACAGGCCCGCGTGCTTGGTTTTCGTCAAACAGGAACTCTTTCAGATAACCAACAACATGGCGGGGCATACCACGCACCATGATTTGGTCATTCTTACCGGACACACCCAGCTCTTTGTCTTCGGTCAGACTCTCCCACAGGGTATGGTTCACGTTCAATGCCGAACGGTTCTGATCGAAAATCGCGGGTAAAAGGTTCACCCCCATTTTCACGTCACCAGCATCAGGTTCCAATGCGCCTGTCAGGATATTCAAAACAGTGGTCTTACCAACACCATTTGGCCCAACCAACGCAATACGTTCGCCACGGGTGACTTTCAATGACAGGTCTTTAACAATCGGTTTGTCACCGAACGCCTTGGACACGCCATCGACATTCACAACCAGTTTGCCCGATTTGGGCCCATCCGCAAAAGCCATCGCCGCCGCGCCTTGGCGTTTTATCTGACTGGCGCGTTCTTCTTTTAGATCACCCAATCGACGCACGCGTCCTTGGTTACGTTTACGACGTGCCGAAATGCCTTCTACGGCCCAACGAGCCTCTGCCTTGATCAAGCGGTTCAGCTTGTGGCGTTGCATGTCTTCTTCTTCGAATGTTTTGTCGCGCCAATCTTCGAATGCCTCAAAACCTTTGGGGTTTTGGCGTACTTTGCCGCGATCCACCCACATGGTAGCGCGGGTAAGATTGCGCAGGAATGCGCGGTCGTGGGAGATTAGAACGAATGCTTTGCGGGTTTGGCGTAGTTCATCTTCGAGCCACTGAATAGCCTCAATGTCCAAGTGGTTTGTTGGTTCGTCCAGAAGCATCAATTCAGGCTCTTCAGCCATGATTTTCACCAACGCGGAGCGGCGGCGTTCACCACCCGACGCTGTGGCAGGCGATGTTTCCAAATTCAATTTCAGACCATCGGCGATGATATCCACCTTATAGGCATCCATCGGATCCAATTCGGATCGCGCATAATCGCCCAGCGTTTCAAATGCAGACAAATCAGGATGCTGATCCATATAACCAACGGTTTGCCCTGGACGGAGGAAAATGTTCCCCTGATCCGGTTCGATCAGCCCTGCGATCACCTTCATCAGTGTCGATTTACCCGAACCGTTACGCCCCACCAAGCACATGCGATCCCCCTCTTGGATCGTCAATCCAAGGCCGTCAAAAACAGGGTTACCGCCGAATGTCAGCGAAATATCAGAGAGTGTCAAAATAGGAGGTCTGGCCATAGCGCCCTAATCCAGCAAATCCCCTGTCCCGTCAAGGTGTCAAAACGCATATAGATAACAGTCTTAACTTGCCAGTGTGCGGACAGTTGCCTAAAACGTTTTGAGTGAAATATTAAAGGTCATCAAAAATGCTGTCTTCATTGCGTGCAAATAAGAAAAACCAACCCTTTATTTTGGCCCTTCTTGGCCTGTTGGCCTTCGGCTTGGTCGGGTTTGCGTCAGGTGGCGTTACCGGTGGACAAATTAATTCAATAGGCAAAGTTGGCGATGAACCTATTCCTGTAAATACATACGCCCAAAGCTTGCGTGGCACGGTGCAAAATATCGCGCGTCAAATCGGGCGTGAATTAACACCACAAGAGGTAGCCGCATCAGGCATTCAATCCACAGCATTACAAAACGTTATTTCAGCGGCAGCACTATCCAACGAGGCATCACGCATCGCGTTGAGCGCGGGTAATGATAATGTAGCGACCGAGGTGGTTTCATCACCAGCTTTCACAGGTATCGACGGCAAGTTCGATGACGAAGCCTATAAATACACGTTGGAACGTTCAGGTCTGTCCGTAAAAGAATACGAAGATCAGACACGTAAATCATTGGCACGTGGTTTGATTGAGGCCGCGGTAGCACGCGGCGTTGGAACACCTGAAATTCAAGCGGAATCATTGATTGCATTTGTACGCGAACAACGGTCCATTGAATGGGTAAGTATCGATGCGAGTTCATTGGAGAGCCGAGCGGCGAACCCAACTGATGCGCAACTTGAAGCACATTACGCTGACAACCCAGCGCCTTACACAGCGCCACTGACACGTCAGATCACATATACGCACCTTGCGCCAGAAATGTTGGCAGACAGTATCGAAGTGCCCGATGGAATTTTAGAAGCGGCATATGCCGAGCAGACATCGCGTTTCAACCGCCCCGCGCGTCGCGCCGTTGATCGGATTTCATTCCCAGACCTGGACGCCGCCAAGGCGGCAAAAGAACAGCTAGACGCGAATGTTTTCACATTTGACAGTTTAGCGACCGAACGGGGCTTGGCGATTGCTGACATTGATCTGGGCGAAGTTGAGCAAGGAGAATTGGCAACGGATGTTGACGCTGCGCTATTTGGCACAAAACAGTTGGGCATCGTTGGGCCTATAGAAACCGATTTAGGCCCTGCATTATTCCGCGTAAACGCATCAATGGATGCGCAAACCACAACATTTGAAGAGGCCAAAGAAGAATTGATGGCCGAATTCGTTGGGGAAGAAAGCCGTCTGTTGATCGTTGATATGGTCGAAGACATCAATGATTTGCTGGCACAGGGTTTGGAGTTAGAAGAGATCGCGGCCGAGACAGATATGGTGATCGGTAAAATCGACATGCATGCAGATACCGAAGAAGGCATTGCGGCATATGACGCCTTCCGCCAAGCGGCGATGAGTGTTGAAAAACGTGATCAATTGGAATTGATGGACCTATCCGATGGTGGGATTTTTGCGATCCGTCTGGACGACATCATCGAACCAACGCTGCGTCCATTGGCAGATGTAAAAGAGCAAGTCGCACTGAATTGGGCATCGTCTGTAGATCAGGCGGCATTGGAAACAATGGCGAATGATTTCGCGAACAAGCTGGAATCGGGTCAATCATTTGCCGACCTTGGTCTGACGGCCAAGTCCGAAGAAAACATCACCCGTGATGCGTTTATCGATGGTATTCCACGCGCGATGATCGAAAATATTTTCACAGCGGAAACTGGGAAAACAAACCAGATCAGTGCGGACGGACAGGTTGTTCTGTCGCGTCTGTCATCTGTTACCGCTTATGATATCAGCACAGAGGATGGCACCGCTTTGATGGCACAAGTCAGACGTGAATTGGGTAACCAAGTGACAGGCGATCTGTTGGTGTTATTTGCCAATGCGTTGGAACAACGTGATGGTGTGAACCTGAACCAGACCGCGATTAATCAAATTAATACCCAAATTTTGGGTGGTACAGGTAACTAAGCCATGCAGATTTTTCCAAGTTCAGCGGATTTCGCGGCCAAATTTGATACGGGTGCGAATAATCTGGTTTATACCCGCCTTTCCGCCGACCTAGATACGCCTGTTTCATTGATGTTGAAATTGGCACAGGCACGTAAGAACAGCTTTATGCTGGAAAGTGTGACCGGCGGTGATGTGCGCGGGCGTTATTCCGTGATTGGGATGAACCCTGACATGATTTGGCGCTGTAACGGCAAATCAGCCACATTAAACCGCAATGCATTGATCAACGACGAGGATTTTACGGCCGAAGCTACTGATCCGTTGACGTCACTGCGTGCCCTACTGGACGAAAGTAAGATCGACCTGCCTGATGACCTGCCACCAATGGCGTCAGGTCTGTTTGGGTATTTGGGGTATGATATGATCCGTTTGGTCGAACATCTGCCCGATGTGAACCCAGATAATTTGGAATTGCCAGATGCGACAATGATGCGCCCGTCCGTGATTGTAATTGTTGATGGTGTTAAAGACGAGCTGACAATCGTTAGTCCCGCGTGGAATAATGGCGAGAAGAGCGCCAAAGCGGCCTATGCACAGGCGGCGGAACGTGTGTCAGCGGCATTGCGCGATTTGGAACGAACCCTGCCCCGTGGCGCGGATTTGGGCAGCACAGCAGCGGTGGGCGAGCCAGTTTCCAACGTCACCAAAGCAGAGTATTTCGATATTGTTGCTAAGGCCAAGGATTACATCAAAGCGGGAGATATTTTTCAGGTTGTGCCAAGCCAACGCTGGACCGTGGATTTCCCACTGCCACCGTTTTCGCTGTACCGTGCACTGCGCCGCACAAACCCATCGCCGTATATGTTTTATTTCAACTTTGGCGATTTTCAGGTCACTGGCGCCAGCCCCGAAATTTTGGTGCGTGTAAAGGGTGACGAGGTCACCATTCGTCCCATCGCAGGTACGCGTCCACGTGGTGCGACGCCTGAGTTGGACAAAGAGCTGGAATTGGATTTGCTGGCGGATCCCAAGGAATTGTCGGAACATCTGATGTTGCTGGATTTGGGACGCAATGATGTGGGACGCGTTGCCAAGATTGGCACGGTGGAACCAAATGAGCAGTTTATCATCGAACGTTACAGCCATGTGATGCACATTGTATCGAACGTGATTGGTGAGTTGTCCGATGAGCATGATGCGCTGTCCGCGCTGTTAGCCGGATTGCCTGCCGGGACTGTTTCCGGTGCGCCCAAGGTCCGCGCGATGGAGATTATCGACAAGCTAGAAGTCGAAAAACGTGGCGTGTACGGCGGTGGTGTTGGGTATTTTTCATCAAACGGCGACATGGACATCTGTATCGCGTTGCGCACTGCGGTGACCAAGCAGGATAAGTTGTATATTCAGGCCGGTGGTGGCGTTGTTTATGACAGTGACCCAGAAGCCGAATTTCAAGAAACAGTCAATAAATCCAAAGCGTTACAGACCGCTGCGAAACTAGCGCATCAATTCAGCGATCAATCTGGAAATAGCTAGGTTTAACCCGTTGATGTTGTTCCTTGGTTGATTTTGCCTGTTGGTGGCAATGTTTTAATCCGATTTGTTAATTATTTGGATAAGGGGGCGTACGGCGTGCGATACCCTTGTTTAACGAGGGTAAAGCACGCATAGGCGGCCCGTCTATTGGCTAAATTCAGTAAGACGCCTATAATATTATCGCCGTTAATAAGTGTTAACGAAGTCTGAGAGCTGCGGTTTTCAATGTATGTATTACGTCGGTATTACGTCTTTATTGCGTCGGTATTTTTTACCGATGTTGAAATTAATTAATGCTCGAAACGCGTTAACCTTTGTGTTTTTGGGATGACTTCATTGGTCTAAAGCAGAATAGTTTGTTAGAAAGTCTCTGCAAATTGTTATAAAGTTTCGAACGACAACTAAGAGCCCTAAGTGACCGATGCTGTGCGATGAATAAATGCCAGCTTTCGACTAAATAAGACTATTAGTTCAGCTAATCGGTTCACATACAATGGACTTCCGGCACAATGAATTTGTCCAGAATGCTAAGGGGCAATTACCAAGCAGAGTGTTTTTGTCTTAAGACGACTCATTCAAGAGACGTAGAGAGGGTCGTTTGATGTTTCAGCCAGATTCATCAGGAAATCGGCCATTGTAACACTTATTGCCTGGTAGTTATGTCCAATTCCGTCAATGGCTTCCATTTGCCATTGAAAAGCAGCCTCGATCCGCTCTGTTTTTTCACGAGCTTGCTTGTAGAGGCGTAGTCCCCGATCAAGACGACCTAGACGCTGCGATTGATCGATGTGAGGTGTGTGTAGCTAAGTTGCTCATAAGGACATATTATTGAGGTGCTTATGAGATAGTTGGCTCCGGCGGTAGGGATCGAACCTACGACAAATTGATTAACAGTCAACTGCTCTACCGCTGAGCTACGCCGGAAAACCTGATATGTCGTCTCTATAGCTAAGGCTTTTTTTCCCGTCCATAGGCTTTTTCACATTCTGCAAAATTTTTTTCACTTTAAGGATAAACAGCGACTGTTTCTTGCGTTTCAGAATGCCAAAGAATAGCGTATCGGTATGAATTATAGCTTCAGGTTGAAAAAACACCTTCCGAAAAGTTTGTTTGGCCGATCTGTTTTGATTTTGGCCATCCCCATTGTGATGATTCAGGCGATTGTTTCCGCGATTTTCATAGATCGGCTGTATGGCGATGTAACCACCGCCAAAACCACAGACATTGCGCGCGAAATCAATTTCATTTTATCTGCACCCGTTGATACGGATTTACGCGCCCTGCAGGCTCGATCACAGCCGTTAGCGATTACGGTTCGCCACAGCGAACAGAAAACCGTCGAAGAAGATAAATATGATTTTTTCGACATTTCCGGACGCTATATTATCAAAACCCTAAGAGCGGAATTAGACAGCATTGCAGCGATTGATTTGGCGGCAGATGATCGTGCGGTAAAGGTTTGGTTGTCAAAAGACGATGCCGATTTGTTCGTCAGTTTTTCAAGACGCCGCGCATCCGCAGTTAACCCTCATCAGTTGTTGGTGGCCACAGCATTGGCTTCATTTCTATTCATTGCTATCGCAGTCGTCTTTTTGCGCAACCAAGTGAAGCCGATCCGCCAATTGGCCAAATCGGCCGAGGCATTTGGCAAAGGCGACAAAATTCCCTTTTCTCCCAGTGGCGCTGCCGAGGTTCGCAAAGCGGGACATGCGTTTATTTCGATGCAGTCGCGCATAGAACGCCACTTACAGCAGCGCACCGCCATCCTATCTGGTGTAAGCCATGATTTACGCACCCCACTGACGCGGATGAAACTGTCCATCAGTTTGATGGACGAAAACGAGGGGTTGGCAGAATTGCAAGGCGACGTTGATGAAATGGAGCAAATTGTAAACGAATTCTTGGCCTTTTCGCGTGGTGATAGTGGTGAAGAGTTTACGAATATTAATCCTAAAACATTTGTCAAAGCACTGGTTCGCGGACAGCGCAGAGCAGATCATACTGTCGAACTGAAGTTCACCGGGTTGAACACAGAAAAAATCGCTTTGAAGTGCCGAAAACAAGCGATGATCCGTGCGATTACTAACTTATTAAACAACGCGGCGCGACATGCGGAAAATACGCGTTTGACGTTATTTATTAACAGCACCAATGTTTGTTTCATCGTCGAGGATGACGGGCCAGGCATTCCAAAATCAGATCGCGAAAACGCATTGCAACCTTTTGAGCGTCTCGACAGCGCGCGCAACCAGAACAAGGGTACTGGAACCGGATTGGGGTTGGCGATTGCGGCAGACATTGCGCGAAATCATGGCGGACAGATATTGCTGGGCCACAGCACCGATTTGGGTGGCCTGAGGGCCGAAATTCAGATTCCGAGATAATTCTTGGTTAGCTTCCTAACCAAATTCAGATTCTAGCTTTGCTATAATTGATTTTGCAGCTTCAGGCTCTTGTGTCCACCAACGACTTTCTAAAATATTTTGCCGTTGTTTTTCATCAAACCGATATCCAACGATACGCGCAGGTGAGCCAACCACAATTGCAAACGCGGGCACATCTGCGTTTACAAATGAATTTGCCCCAACGACGGCCCCGAAACCAACGGTCACACCACGCCTTATGATGGCGTCGACGGCAATCCAAACATCACTTTCGATAATACAGTCACCTGCAGTAAGTTCACGATAGGGGTCATCATAAAACAAACTGCTGGTTGAAACGCGATTTACATTATGTTCGCCGTTGCCAATCGAAACATTGTTCGCAATTGATACATATCTGCCGATGGTCGCTTTACTGATCGAACAATGTCGACCGATATAACTGTGATTACCAATTTGCGTATCTTTACTTACTCGCGAATACTTTCCGATATTCACATCAGATTCAAATTGTTTACGAGAAAGAAGCCGACGTAACATACTGGACACCTATTTATTGCTGCTCAATACCTACAATATATTGGCGATCAAAGTGAAGAGTATTGTGGTAGGCCCGGCAGGACTCGAACCTGCGACAAAAGCGTTATGAGCGCTCTGCTCTAACCAACTGAGCTACAGGCCCGCCTGATGCGTGAGTATCATACGGGAATTTCTGGTCAAGGATATTTACTTGATTTTTTACGGATGCTACCAGCGTTAAGATGAAATGAGGATTAATTCCATGACAGACATTCCAATAAGGTATTTATTACAACGCTTTGCGATTGTTTATTTGCTGGCAACCTTGGCCTTAGCCGTTCTGGGGGCCGTTTTGGAACATGTCTTTGGAATATCTACCAGTTCTGCAACGGGTGCCGTGCCGTTGGTCGTGACTGCAATTGATATGGGGCAAAGCTTCTTTCGTAAAACAGGGCGTGTGCCCGAAAAATATGAAAGCTGGCGTTTGGCGCGTTGGGCGGCTGTGATTTCTATGGGTCTCTCTTTGATCTTGATGTCGTTGTTTGTTGCGATCAACCCCGAAGAAATGATCAACGTTTTGACTACCGTTGGCTTTGCTGGGATGGTGTTAATCCTTGGTGTGTTTTTGCTGTTCTCGTTTCTGCTGATACGGTTTTTTGTGGGAATTGGTGCCAAAGGTATAGCAAAGGCGTCTTCTTCTGATTAAATGTTCGGTTTCATGAGCCGAATTTTCAATTTTGCAACATCGCCATTTTAATTCCCCTAATCATCCGTTAAAGGGTAATCACAGATTCATAGGGGCATATTATGACCAATACAAACGGCTTAACCTACGCAGATGCTGGCGTGGATATTGATGCAGGCAACGAGCTGGTTGAACGTATCAAACCAGCGGCAAAATCAACAAAACGCCCCGGTGTAATGGATGGTCTGGGTGGCTTTGGCGCCATGTTCGATTTGAAGGCGGCTGGTTTTAAAGACCCTGTTTTGGTTTCAGCAACGGATGGTGTTGGTACCAAATTGCGCATTGCAATTGATACGGGTCATTTGGATACAGTGGGTATCGACTTGGTTGCCATGTGTGTGAACGATTTGATCTGCCAAGGCGCGGTTCCTTTGTTCTTCTTGGATTACTTTGCCACGGGGAAATTGGATATCGACAGTGCAACAAGCGTGATCAATGGTATCGCCGAGGGCTGTCGCCAGGCGAATACAGCATTGGTTGGTGGTGAAACCGCCGAAATGCCTGGTATGTATGAAGGTGATGATTTCGATCTCGCTGGCTTTTCTGTGGGCGCGATGGAACGTGGTTCCACCCTGCCCCGTGATGTTGCCGATGATGATGTGTTGATCGGCTTGCCATCATCAGGTGTGCATTCGAATGGGTACTCGCTGGTACGTAAAATCGTTGAGAACTCCGGCCTAGCGTGGAACGATGATTGTCCCTTTGGCGAGGGAGAATTGGCGAAGCACCTGTTGGAGCCGACAAAAATATACATCCGCCCCGCTGTTGCCGCGTTGGAAACGGGCAAGTTGAAAGCATTAGCGCATATTACCGGTGGTGGATTGACCGAAAACCTGCCTCGTGCGTTGCCTGATGGTTTAGGCGCAGAGATTGATTTGAATTCTTGGAAACGTTTGCCAATCTTTGATTGGTTGATTTCACAGGCTGGCTTGGAACAAGCCGAAGCGTTGAAAACGTTCAACTGTGGTATTGGCATGATCGCGATTTGTGCCGCCGATGATGTCGCGGATATTACCGCCGCATTGAGCAGTGAAGGAATTGATCCAGTTGTTATGGGATCGATTTCAAGCGGTTCAGGTGTGCAATACACAGGTTCTTTGTAATGACCACGCGCGTTGCTATTTTGATTTCCGGAAGCGGATCAAACATGGTGACGCTGGTGAATGCAATGCAATCAGGCGATATTGACGCAACCCCAGTTGTGGTGATTTCGAACAACGAAAGCGCCGCTGGATTGGACAAAGCCAAGGCATTAGGCGTTGACGCTGTTGCCTTGGATCATCGACCATATAAGGGTGATCGTGCAGCGTTTGAGGCCGATTTGAACAAAATATTGGTCCATTACAATGTTGATTTGATCTGTTTGGCTGGCTTCATGCGTATTTTAACGCCTAAATTTCCCAATCAATGGAAACGCAAGATTTTGAACATCCACCCGTCACTGTTACCGAAATATAAAGGTCTGCATACGCACCAACGCGCCATCGACGCAGGAGATGAAAACGGTGGCTGTTCGGTTCATCTGGTTACGGGTGAATTGGATGGTGGACCCGTTTTGGGCCAGGTTTCCGTTCCCATCAAAGAAAATGATAGCGCAGATGATTTAAGCGCACGTGTTCTGGTAGAAGAACATAAGCTGTATCCCGCAGTGCTGGCAGAATTCATCAATAACACCTGATGGAAAAACCCAGCACAATCAGAAACTTAGGTCCTGCTTCGGATGAGTTTTATGGGCGTGCGGGAATTGATACCGCTGAAAAATTACGCGATTTAGGTGCCGACGAGGCATATTATCAGGCACTGGTTGCGGGTGGTTCACCACATTTCATTGGCTATTATGCGATGGTTATGGGATTGCAAGGGCGGCCCTGGAATGACTGTAAGGGCGCCGAGAAAGATGCCCTGAAAGAGCGATTTGCAAGCATAAAAAAACGATTGAAATCAGCACCAACATCCATGACAGCAATTGATCTAGAGCTGGCAAAGTTGGGCGTTATTGCGCCAAAGTAGCGTTGCGCAAAAGACTCACAGAATTTTCATTTAAGTAGAAAACAATATTTGATCTTAGATTGAAGACAAAACCTGCTATCCAGTGTGCAAGAGAGTTCGCAAAAAGAAACTCTTAGGAGGCAGATATATGGCAGTCGTGGATTTCATCCCACGCTATAAGTCGAAACGTGGTTTCGATACTGTTCGCGATGTGGCGGACAAGGCGTATTTACCAAGTGTGAAAATCAACTGGTTTTCGATCCATTGCGGTTTGCGACGCATGGCGCATTTGGCAATTGTTGCCGCGTTGATGTTATGTCTGCATTTCGGGATTGAAGGGATCATTCGCATCCAAGGGTATCTTGCACCCTATCTGGGATAAAAAAAGGGGACGATGAACGTCCCCTCTTCCAATTCAAATGTTTTGAATTATTTAGACAACCAATTCTTTGCTCTCGGCCAAACGCGATGCACTTAGCCTGCCGCGAATTGGTTTAACCAACCAATTCTAGGCCAGAGAAGAAGAATGCGATTTCTTCTGCTGCTGTTTCTGGAGCGTCTGAACCGTGAACAGAGTTTTCACCGATAGACAAAGCAAATTCTTTACGGATTGTACCTGCGTCTGCGTCTGCTGGGTTTGTTGCGCCCATGATTTCACGGTTACGTGCGATTGCGTTTTCGCCTTCAAGAACTTGAACAACGATTGGTTCAGAGATCATGAATTCACATAGTTCACCAAAGAAAGGACGTTCAGCGTGTACACCGTAGAATTGCTGTGCTTGTGCCAATGTCAATTGGATGCGTTTTTGTGCAACAACGCGCAAACCGCCTTCTTCGAATTTAGCAACGATTTGACCAACAAGGTTACGTTTTGTTGCGTCTGGTTTTACGATTGAAAATGTGCGTTCTAGTGCCATTGGATCAGTCCTTGGATATGATTGGTGTTAATTTCGCGCCCGACTAACACATGGAAATTCATTTGGAAAGCACCCATTCATTCGGTGATTGACACACCCCACCCCATAGGCCATTGCACACGCATGTTAAAAATCGATGATATCAGCTATTCCATTGCGGGCCGCCAGTTATTGGCAGGCGCGTCGACCACCATTCCATCAGGCCACAAGGTGGGCATTGTGGGGCGAAATGGGACGGGTAAAACAACCCTATTCAAATTGATCACGGGTGAATTGGGATTGGACGATGGTTCGATTGATATCCCAAAAAAGATGCGTATTGGTGGCATTGCTCAAGAAGCCCCCGCATCTGACGCCAGCCTGCTGGAAACTGTGTTGGAGGCGGATACAGAGCGTACAGAACTGTTGGCAGAGGCCGAAACCGCAACTGATCCAAACCGTATAGCCGATATTCACGGGCGTTTGGCCGATATTGATGCCTATTCTGCAGAGGCCCGTGCGGCGTCTATTCTGTCGGGCCTTGGCTTTTCTGCAGCCGCGCAAGCACGCCCCTGTCACGAGTTTTCAGGTGGTTGGCGCATGCGTGTGGCCTTGGCCGGTGTTTTGTTCGCACAGCCCGATATTTTGATGTTGGACGAACCGACCAACTACCTTGACCTTGAGGGTACAATTTGGTTGGAAACCTATTTACGCAAATATCCACATTCGGTTTTAATCATCTCGCACGATCGTCAATTGTTGAACACATCTGTGAATGCAATCCTGCATCTGATGGACAAGGAATTGACGCTGTATCAGGGTAATTACGATACATTTGATGCTGTGCGCCGTGCGAAACTGGCAGAACAAGAATCAATGGCCCGCAAACAAGAAGCAACGCGTGCGCATTTGCAGAGTTTTGTTGATCGTTTCCGCGCCAAAGCATCAAAAGCGAAACAAGCACAATCGCGTGTGAAGATGTTGGAGAAGATGGAACCGATTGCGGCAGGCACGGAAAACGCCGTTGCCGCATTTGATTTCCCAACACCAGAGGAATTATCGCCACCGATCCTACGATTAGAGGAGACATCGGTGGGTTATGACGGCACGCCGATTTTGCGCGATTTAAACCTACGCATTGATCAAACGGATCGTATCGCCCTGTTGGGCGCAAATGGTCAGGGTAAATCCACACTGTCAAAATTGCTGGCGGATCGTTTGACGCCGATGGAAGGTAATTTGGTACGTTCATCGAAACTAAAGATTGGTTATTTCGCGCAACACCAAGTGGATGAATTGCATTTGGACGAAACACCCTTGCAACATATCACGCGGGAATTTCCAGGTGAGACACCTGCAAAATTACGCTCGCGGTTGGCACGTGGCGGCATTGGCCCTGAACAGGCGTTGACCGAGGTTGGACGTCTGTCTGGTGGGCAAAAGGCGCGGTTGTCGTTGTTATTGGCAACAGTTGAAGCACCGCATTTGCTGATCCTCGACGAACCGACAAACCACCTGGATATTGAAAGCCGCGAAGCCTTGGTTTTCGCATTAGCGGCCTATGAAGGTGCAGTTATTTTAGTAAGCCACGATCCACACTTGGTGAATGCTGTTGCCGACACATTGTGGTTGGTCAAAGACGGCGAAGTAAATGTATTTACCGAGGATTTGGAAGCATACAAAAAGTTGTTGTTGTCTGAACGCGGTGTTGCTGATCGTGCAGAAAAGCCCAAGAAAGTGAAAAAGAAGCGTCTGTCACATGGTGAACAGCGTAAAATTTTGGCACCTTTCAAAGCAGAAGTAACAAAATGCGAAGAACGCCTGAATAAAATCAATGAAATTAAAGAAAAAATCGACCTAGCCCTTGCCGATCCGGAAATATACACGCATTCTGAACCCAATCGTTTCGAGAGCCTAAGTAAAAAACGCGCAGAGGCCGACGAAGCAATCCAAAAGGCCGAGAGTCTGTGGATGCAAGCCGAAGAAGAATTAGAAAAGGCCCGCGCACGCCTGTGATTGGAATAAAATGAACGACAGCGACGTCGCATATTTATTTTTCTTGTTGCTGTTTCTTGCCTTTATCGGCGGCAGCTATTTCATTTCGCGCAAGGGTCAATTTGGCCAATCAATTCAACAGATGGCTATTTGGTGTTTGATCTTTTTCGGGTTCCTGTCTGTCTATGGTTTGCGCAATACCATCAACGCCGAATTATTCCCCGAGAAAGTCGTTGTTGAGCAAAACGGTTCATATGTTTTTCAACGCGACGAAGATGGGCATTTTTACGCAACATTGAAGATCAATGACATTCCGATCAAGTTGGTCGTCGACACAGGTGCGACCGGATTGGTTTTGACCAAAGAAGATGCCAAGCTGGTAGGATTGCCGATGGATCGATTGGTCTATTCGCAAACGGCGTATACTGCCAATGGTAAGGTTGCATCCGCGCCGGTCGTTTTGCATGACGTGCGTATGGGCAATACGGTTCATTCGCGTATGCGTGCATCAGTGAACGGTGGCGCGTTGCATAGTTCGTTATTGGGCATGGAATATATCAGCGAGTTTTCCGAGTTTCGCATCGTAAAAGATTTGTTATTTTTGACGCCTTAACAAGCAATCCTAATTTGCAGATGCTTTCTTCTGCCAATTCCCGCTTTCTTGGGACCAATATTGCGCACTGACGCCTGCGTCGGAAACCGACTTCCATTTTGCACGTGCAATGTCCACGGATTGTGGGTTATTTCCATCAAACAAAATACAAACACGCTCCAAATGTTGCGCGTCGGACGCCTCAAATGGGGCATCGTCTACCACCATTAAAACCTGACGGGTGTCATAACTGGCTGAATCAATCGTCAGCAAAACGGGTTGATCATCATCGGTTTTACCATTCGACAATCCGTGGGGCAAAAACGTATCCGCTGGGCCTTTCCACAGGTGGACATCTAAGGCCTGCATGACAGGGAAATTTTGGCCCTGAACGACGACACGCCAATCATTCGCCAGACATTTACCCAACAGTTCATTTACGGTCGCCGCCATTGGCGACCGTGTTAAGTGATAGAAATAAACGTCGCCCAATTAAGCCTCGTATACGTCTGTGATTAGACGATTTAATGCACGAACGCCCCAGCCTGTTGCGCCCTTAGGGGCGAAATCTGTTTCGGTTTTCACGGACGCAACACCCGCAATATCCAAGTGGATCCAAGGCATGTCAGGCTCGATAAAGCGTTGTAGGAATTGCGCCGCCGTGATCGAACCAGCTGTGCGTCCACCAACGTTTTTGATGTCTGCAATACGACTGGAAATCAGTTTGTCGTATGCGGCACCCAATGGCATGCGCCATGCGCCCTCTTCCTCTGCATTTGCGGCCTTTAGGAAATTATTGACCAGCTTGTCATTGTTTGAAAACGCGCCCGCATTTTCATGGCCCAAACCAACGATGATCGCGCCAGTAAGAGTTGCCAAATCAATGACGCCTGTGGGTTCATATGTTTTCTGTGCGTACCACAAAACATCGGCCAGAACCAAGCGACCCTCGGCGTCTGTGTTGATAACCTCGATTGTGTCGCCCTTCATGGATTTCACCACATCACCTGGACGTTGAGCCAAGGCGTCGGGCATGTTTTCGACCAAACCGACCAAGCCAACAACATTTGCGTTCGCCTTGCGAAGGGCCAGTGTTTTCATCACACCAGCAACCACACCAGCGCCGCCCATATCCATTGTCATGTCTTCCATGCCACCTGCAGGTTTCAGGGAAATGCCGCCTGTGTCGAACACAACGCCCTTACCAACCAACGCAAGCGGTTTTTCTTTGCCGCCGCCATTCCATTCCATAATCACGATTTTTGAAGGGCTGGTTGACCCCGCGCCAACACCCAGTAATGAGTGCATGCCCAGCTTCTCCATATCCGCCTCTTCGAGGACGGAAACCTTTAGGCCCAGTTTCTTCATTTCAATCAAACGATCCGCAAAGTCGGTTGTGGTCAGGATATTTGCAGGCTCGTTTACGAGGTCGCGGGTGAAGAACACACCTTCGCTGATCGCGCTAAGTGACTGATATTCTTCTTTGTTTTTGTCGACATTTGTGATGTAAACTTGAACATCGCCGAATTCACCGGCATCGTTCGTTTTATGCGCATCAAAGCGATATCGACGCATCGCAATACCCAATGCCATTTGTGCGGCGCGTGAATTTGCGGTGACGAATAGGTTGATATTTGCGTTACCCGCTGCTTTGGCGATATTCGCGCCGCATTTACGGGCCATCTCAACTGTTGGGCGTTTTTTCATCTTCAGCAACAAAACAGCGTCTGCAACCAGCCCAAGTGGTGCTGGGAAACGTTGGACGTCCCCCTCGCTCATATTCTCGAAGATTTCCGTACCAGCGAAACGTTTCAGTGTACCCTTCATCAGGCGATTTACGCGCTTGGCTGATGGTCCAAAACTCCCTGCTGCATCGACGCATATCACGACCAAGCCCGTTGCTTGGGGGATGGCATCAAGTGTGTGTTCGTGGAAGGTGGGGTGGATCACTGCGGTCATTATTTTTCCTCTCAAAATGGTACTGTAGCAAAGTCTAGCGAGATTGTGCAGGCGTGGCTACATAACACTGTTGTTTATGACCAAAATAGGTTAGCGATGGAAGGGTAATTTCAATCGCGACCATAAGAGTACAGTGACAAAACTTGATCGTTACATTTTGGCCCAACTGTTTGGCCCCTTTGCTTTTTTCTGCTTTATCATCTCTGGGATTTTATGGCTGAACCAGGCGTTGGGTATTGTGCGTATTGTCACCGAAAATGGTCAACCTGCATCGATTTTCGTAGAATTGAGCGTTTTGTTATTGCCCAAAGTGTCGGTTGCCGCCATTCCCATTGCGGGGTTTGCCGCGGCAGTGTTTTTAACCAACAGATTATACGGCGAAACGGAATTGGTTGTCATGATGAGCGCAGGGCGATCATACCATGCGCTAGCAAAACCGTTTTTGATTTTTGGTGCGGTGTGTTTCACAACTTTGTTCATTGTTGTTCATTTTCTGGGGCCATTTGCACATTCGAAACTTTTGCAAAAGCAAGATGAGATCAGACGCGAATTCATAACGCAAATCATCCAACCGGGCGCGTTTATTTCATCTCAGGACAACTTTACCTTCTTTTTCGGTCAAAAAGGGCGCAACGGTGAATTGAAAGACGTCTTGATCGAAGAGCAGGTTTCGAGCGATCAAACCGTCACCCACATTGCGAACGAAGGGCAAGTCATTCGCGAGGGCGACAAAACCACGTTGGTTTTACAGTCAGGTTCCATACAACGTTACAGCCAATCAACCGGTGATTTTAGTTTGGTACAGTTTGATAGCCTCGCCTTTGACTTAACCCAAATGGGCAGTGAGATCGCGCCGCGTCAATTGGGGGCCGCTGAATTCAGCACGCCGCGTCTACATGCCAAATTATCACAGATGGAACCAAGTGATTCAACATTCGGCCGCGCGACCGCGTTATTACATGACCGCAATGCCAAGACGTTGTTAGCGTTGCTATTTCCGGTTCTGGGTATGGCTACCCTGTTGGTTGGTGGGTATCGCAGATCTGGTTTCACCGCACGGATCATTGTCGGCGTTTTAATGATGGCTGGATTGGATTCGTTGCGTGGGGCAACGAAGACCTGGATAAATGATGACCCGTCTATTTGGTATGTTCATTATTTATCCACGTTAATCAGTATCGCATTGATAATATTACTTCTTTGGCTGGCTAGTCGCGATATTAAACGCCTTATTCCTTTTGGAAAGAAGGTGGCGATATGACCCTATCACGTTACTTTGCTAAAAGATTTTTTGTCAGCTTTGCTTCTGTATTACTGGCTGTTGGGTTGTTGATCCTGTTGATCGATTTTTTAACAAACCTAAGTCGATTGAGCGGATTAGAAAGCCCAGTACAAAACGCATTGATTTTAGGGATGTATCGCACATTAACCTACCTGTCCTTGGCGATGCCTTTAATTGTGATGTTGTCAGGGTTGGCGTTCAGTGTCGGCGTTGCGCGATCCAGCGAATTTGTTGTGACACGCGCCGCTGGATTGTCTGCGTTGAAAAGTTTGTTCTCGGTGACACTTTGTGCATTTGTTTTGGGTCTGTTGTCCATTTTCATATTTGATCCATTGGCAGGACGTATGGTCGATGCCTACGATGCGAAATTAAACAACTTACGCGGCGCAGATCAGCGAGCTGTATTGATTAATGAAACCGGATATTGGATGCGCCAATCCACTGAGTCTGGGCATCAAATCATCAAGGCCAATTCAGCATCCGACAATGGGCAAACGCTACGCGGTATCACGGTATACAATTACAATGATCAGGGTGACATTATCGACCGTACCTTTGCACGAACTGCATTTTTACGTTCTGGGGAATGGGTTTTAACCCAAGGTAAAACATGGACGGATGCGACGTTAAAGTCAGATCCAAATCATGCGTCGTATACGTTTAAAATCATCCGCATACCCACTACAATCACCCCTAAACAATTATTGGCAGGCTACCCTGCACCCGAAACATTGTCCCCATTTGAAATGCCAAATCAGATTTCTAGGGTCGGAGATTCTGGATTTTCGACATTGAAATATAGATCCTATCAAATGAGCCAGTATGCGCGGCCTGTTTTATTTGCGGTTATGGTAATGTTAGGCTGTGTTTTCACATTGCAAAATGCCCGCATGGGGAACCTAGGAACATCCGTCGTTGCATCCGTAGTATGTGGGTTTGGGCTTCACTTCTTGCAAAATTTCGCGGCAACCTTGGGGCGTTCTGGCGAAATTCCGTTAATCATCGCGACTTGGAGTCCAATTTTATGCGCGGGCTTGGTGGTGGTTGCGTTATTTTTACATTATGAAGACGGTTAATGAGACAGTTTTCGCACCTTATTAAGGCAATTGTTTTTGCTATTTTCTACGCTATATCGGCGGTGCCCACCTATGCACAGCAAGCCGCCAGCTTGGTTGCGGATAGCATTGTTTACGCCAAAGCATCTGGAATTTTGAAAGCACAGGGTAATGTTAAGGTCTATTTTCAAGAAACCACATTGATTGCAGAACAGATTTTGTACAATCAATCACGCGATGAAATTGAGATCATCGGCCCCTTCACCATTCAAAGTGGTAGTCAGGCGACCATAACTGGTCGTGATTCTGTTTTGTCAGCAAATCTGAAAAATGGTTTGATTTTGGGTGCGCGTGCGCTGATCGATCAACAATTGCAGATTTCGGCGCAACAGTTGAACCGTGTTGATGGTAAATTCGATGTCTTTCAATCTGTTGTGGCATCCACGTGTCATGTTTGTGAAAGCAACCCGACCCCATTTTGGCAAATACGCGCAAAACGTATTATTCATGATCAGACACATAAGAAGTTATTTTTTGAAAACGCAGTTTTCGATTTCCTTGGCGTTCCGGTGTTTTACATTCCCAACCTATCAATACCGGAACCAGGTGTTACACGCGCTAGCGGCTTTCTGGTACCTGAGTTTTCGACATCAAACACTTTGGGTGTGACCGCAAAGGTGCCCTACTATTTCGCCCTAAATGATCATAGCGATGCAACCATAACCCCTTTCGTGTCCGCCAAAGGCAGCTTTATCATCGAAGGCGAATATAGGCGGCGCACCAAAAACGGGGCATATACACTGAATGGTGCTTTAGCTTTTGCCGATCAATTGAATTATTCAGGTTTAAGTGCGTTTTTGGAAGGTTCCGGTAAACTCGATTTGCGCGATGACTATCAGTTAGATTTCGGCATAGACATCGCGAACAGCGTCGACTTGGAAGGTGGCGAGCAAAGCTTCAAGGAAAACTTCGGTTATTCTGATGATGATCGATTAAAAAACTTTGTGCGCGTTAGTAAAACCACATCTGATCGTTTTTTTCAAATGGGCGCATCCTTTACGCAGAGCTATCGCTATAAAAATTTCGATGGCGACTTAGCGGAAACGAAAGAGGTTGATCCCAATGTTCCCATCGTGTTGCCAGAGTTCATTTTCCGTAGGAACTATGACGATAACGGATTTGGAGGCCAATTGGGGCTAACTTTACAATCTGTGACACTGTTGGATTCCAGTTCAGGACAATATTCGCGCATCGGCGGTCAGGTGAATTGGCAACGATACTGGACCAGCAAGGCGGGATTGATATTGGGCGCAGGCGCGCATTTAAACGCGAATGCTTATTTAGCCCAAGGCAACAGTTACGCCAACGCGACGCCGTTATTGTCATTAGAAGCGCGATACCCGTTGAAACGCACGGTTGGTAAACTGACCCATGTTATTGAGCCTATTGTGCAAATCATTTGGTCGCCTAACAAAACCTTTGGCACCTTGAATTCAGATTCAGACACATCAGACAGCACAACAGCAGAGTTTGAGGAAAGTAACCTATTCTCGATCAACCGTTTTCCTGGTTTTGATGAGACAGAGGCCGGTCTACGTGCGAACGTAGGTGTCCAGTACAAAATTTATAACCCAAATGGTTGGGAGTTTAGCGCCACTGCAGGACGTGTGTTTCGCCACAAAAACCTCAATCAATTTGATCTATTTACATCGACTGGTTTGGATAGCAAAAATTCAGATTATGTCGGCGCGATCATCTTTCAACTTCCGAACAAATTCGCGTTCTCCTCTCGCCTTTTGTTCGATGATTCCTTTAAAGCATCCAAAAATGAGACAACGATAGCGATGCGATTTAAGAAGTTAGACCTGAATTTGGGGTATGTTTGGTTGGAAGAAAACAGCGTTCTAAACAATAACGTGCGCCAACACGAAGCAAACGTGCAAGCCGTGTATGAAATAAACGATTTATGGAAATTTTCCGCCGATTGGCGCCACAATCTGAATACCCATTCGCCCTTAGAGGGTGATTTTGGCTTAGAGTACCAAAATGAGTGTGCCAAAATTAACTTTTCTCTCTCGCTTCAGTACGACGACACTGGTAATGTTGACAGAGAGGTCGGGATGAAAATCTCTTTGGCTGGATTGGGTTCGAACAGTAAAAAGGTTAACTCCGCACATCGTTGCGAGTTTTAAAAGCGAATAACATGAAATATTTAAAACTTCTGAGCGCAATTTCTTTCCTGCTTGTCCCGGTGACAGCATCGGCACAGGTGTCCAATCTGTATGGAACGGCCATAACCGTTAACGAACGCATCATTACAAATTTTGAGATTTTCCAGCGCGCGCAAATGTTGCAATTGTTTGGTGCCAAAGGGGATCTGCAATCAAACGCCAGAAATACATTGATTGATGAACGCCTTTATTTACAGGCTGGCACAGATTTAGGCGTTTTACCAAGCGAGGCAGAAATTCAAGCCGGCATGGATGAGTTTTCCGCACGCGGCAATCTGTCCACCGATCAATTGATCAAACTGTTGGAATCCCGTGGAATTGCCCGCGAAAGTTATCATGCGTTTATCCGCGCTGGATTGACGTGGCGCCGCGTTGTACGCGCACGGTTTGCGTCACAAACACAGGTGACGGATGAAGATATTGACGCCGCATTGTCATTTCAAAATGGTGCTGGACAGGTTGATTTTCTGTTGTCTGAAATCATCCTATCCGATGAGCAACGCGGATCGGAAAGTGCCGACAAACTGGCACTTCGCCTTTCACGCTCGATTAAGGGTCAAGCGGGCTTTGCATCTGCGGCACGCAAATACTCTGGATCACCATCTTCTCGCAATGGCGGTCGCATTGATTGGGTCCCTGCCCGCGCATTGCCCGCCAATATCGTTGCGCAATTGCTGACACTAAAACCTGGACAGGTGACGGGGCCGATTGCGTTGAACGGCAATATCGCATTGTTTCAACTGCGCTCGTCGCGCAAATCGAAGGGTGCTGTCCAAGAGCCAGACATCTTAAGCTATGCCACCGCAATACTACCTGCAGAGGCTGATCAGAAACGCGCGGCCGCTAAGGCACGTGTTATGCGCAACGGAGTTGATACTTGTTTGGATTTACGCGCTGCTGCACAAAAATCATCTGCGCAATTTGCGGAGGGCGCAGGCACGTCCCAAGATATTCCAGCCAATATCGCATTGGCATTGGCAAATCTTGACCCCAAGGAAACTACAACGATCACCCAAAGTAATGGCCAGTTAAATGTTGTGATGCTGTGTACACGCACACAAGAGTTGGTTGAAGGTGAACGTGAAAACATCCGTGAAAGCCTGTTCAGCCAAAAGGTTGCAAACCTTGGTGCTGGATACCTTCAGGAACTTAAAGGCGATGCCTTTATCGTTTACAAATGATCAAACCAATTGCGCTGACATCGGGTGATCCCAACGGGGTCGGCCTGGATCTGTCCTTCGTTGCGGCGCGACAGTTGAATGGATCAGTTCCGTTTTTTTTGATCTCGGATGTGACGCATCTGGATGCACGTGGCCCGAAGGGTGGGTATCAAATCATCGATGATCCTTCCGAAGTTAGTGCCGTCAAAGATGGCATATTGCCCGTATTACATCACCCCTTTCCTCAGCAGCCGAATTTGAATGGCATGCAGTTAGAAAACGCGGGTGCCATTATCGATGTAATTACCCATGCTGTGGATTTGGTTCAATCCGGTAAGGCCAGCGCGATTTGCACCAACCCAATTCACAAAAAGGTTTTACAAGATGGTGCAGGGTTTTCATTCCCAGGGCACACGGAATTTTTGGCACATTTAGCGGGCCAAACTAGTTCAGTTATGATGTTGGCATGTAATGAATTGCGCGTTGTTCCCGTCACCATTCACATTGCGTTGGATGACGTTGCAACCCAACTGACACCGGCATTATTGCACGAAACGATTGAGACAACACATCAAGCGTTGATCAACGATTTTGGGATTGAAATCCCGCGTATTGCAATTGCAGGATTGAACCCGCATGCAGGTGAACAAGGCGCGTTTGGGCGCGAAGAGATTGTAGTCATTACGCCCGTTTTGGAAAAATTGCGCGGTTCTGGCATGAACATTCTGGGACCGATGTCCGCCGATACAATGTTTCACAGCCAAGCACGTGCAGGATACGACGTGGCCATTTGTATGTATCATGATCAAGCTTTGATTCCGATTAAAACCATCGATTTTTTCGGAGGCGTGAACATCACATTGGGCCTGCCGTTTATCCGTACATCACCCGATCACGGCACCGCGTTTGATCTGGCGGGTGGAACAAAGGCAAATCCAGATAGCCTGATTGCGGCGCTAAACAACGCCTATGACATGGCCAAAGCAAGGGCGAAAAATGGGAAATAATACAATCGACGGCCTACCACCATTGCGCGAAGTGATTGCGGAACATGGGTTGAGTGCAAAAAAATCGTTGGGGCAGAATTTTTTATTGGATTTAAACCTGACCAGCAAAATTGCGCGTCAGGCGGGTGATTTAACACAATGTGACGTATTGGAAATTGGCCCCGGCCCCGGTGGTTTGACGCGCGGGTTATTGCACGAGGGTGCGCGGCGCGTATTGGCAATTGAACGCGATGAGCGCCTGACCCCTGCCCTTGAACAAATCAAGGAATATTATGATGGTCGTCTTGATGTTGTATTCGGCGATGCCCTAGAAGTGGACGTGACCGCGCACTTACAAGGCCCAGTAAAGGTGGTTGCCAACTTGCCTTATAACGTCGGTACGGAATTGTTGGTGCGCTGGCTGACACCGCAAAACTGGCCGCCCTATTGGGACAGCTTGACCCTGATGTTTCAAAAAGAAGTCGCCCAGCGTATCGTGGCACAGCCCCGAACCAAGGCATATGGACGTTTAGCATTGTTGGCGCAATGGCGTTGTAACGCGAAAATGGTGATGGAAATTTCACCCCAAGCATTCACACCACCGCCCAAGGTTACATCCGCAGTGGTTCATATCGAACGCCTACCAAAACCCCGTTTTCCCGCGGATGCAAAGGTTTTGGAACGTGTTGTGGCGACCGCGTTCAATCAACGACGCAAAATGTTGCGTGCGAGTTTGAAATCGCTATCGCCAAATATCGAAGACGTTTTGAACAGTGTTGGCATCACGCCAACACAACGCGCTGAGGAAATTAATCTGGAACAGTTCTGCGCGTTGTCACGCGCATTAGCCTGATTAACGATTAATCAGGCTTCGCCTTCTTGCGCCGCTGGTTGTTCTGGCGCGGGTTTTGGTTTTGGCGCACGGCGGCGTTGGTTCTTCTTAGGCGCAGCTTCGGGCGTTTCGATCAGGCCACTTTCTGGTGTATCAACCAAGGCGCTGTCATCTTTCTGGCCCGGGAAAACCTCTTGGTTTGGGGAAACTTCGATGGCGGGTTGTTCATTCGCCTCTGCTTGTTGCGCGGCGGCGGCGGCCTGTTTTTGCTGTTGCTGCTGCTGCTGTTGTTGCTGTTGCGCCTCTTTTTTCGCATCCATTTCGCGTTGCGCCGTTACCAACAAACGCGAATAGTGTTCAGAGTGTTGAAGGAAATTTTCATGCGCAATCCGGTCACCCGCCAACATCGCATCGCTGGCCAAAGATTGGTATTTATCAATGATTTGTTGCGGTGTTCCGCGAACGCGCCCTTCTGGCCCAGAACTGTCGAAAACGCGATTGATCACGTTGCCTGGATTTTGGCGACGGTTATTGTTATTTTTGTTTCTGGAACGTGACTTGTTCGAAGGTCTCATTGTATTGGGTAGCCTTGTTTTTGGGTGTGTTGCGCCATCATGCGCGAAAGTCCGTAAAAATGCGTTAGGACAAGACGAGAGGCATCGCCATCTTTATCGTCTGCCACCCTTATAAGGAAAAACGACAAGGAAACAAGCTGAAAAATCAAATATCAATGATTTGAAATCGAACTATTATTGCCCCTTTTGTTCGGATTTTCGTGCATAAACGACGCGATCTTTCCCGTTGATATCCTGAAACAATTGAACGTCCGACATTCCTTGGTCGATCAACAGTTGTGTAACTGACGGGCCTTGATCAAATCCAATTTCCAGCAACAAAACACCGTTCGTTTTCAGAACCTTCTGAACCGTAGACGCAATCGCACGGTAGGCATCCAATCCATCACCTTCGGGCGTCAACGCCATGCGCGGTTCCCAATTTCGCACATCTGGATCCAATGCGTCCATGGCATCCTGAGTGATATAGGGTGGGTTTGAGACAACCAGATCATATTGCTGCGAAATTCCGTTGCACCAATCGCCGATTATGAATTCGGATCGATCCGTCAGCGACAGCGTTTGCGTATTCTTACGCGCGATATCCAGCGCGGGCGCAGATGCGTCAACGCCCGTCCCAATCGCGCGCGGCCATTCATCCAGCAGGCTGAGCAGAATGCAACCTGATCCAGTGCCCAAATCCAAGACGTTTTCAAACGGCCCCAATTCTACGGCCTTTTCAATCAGTGTTTCGGTATCGGGGCGTGGATCCAAAACATCTGGTGTCACATAAAACCGATGTTTCCAAAAATCACGATACCCGATGATCTGTGAAATAGGTTGAAACTTCAAACGCTTCGTAATCGCCGCATCGAAGGTTTCAGTGTCCGCGGCGGATAACTCATCGTCCAAACTTAACCGCAACGAAGAGGTTTGACGCCCCGTGGCATAGGCCAACAATATCAGGCATTCCGCGCGCGCCGCATCGCCAACAACAGGTGACAATTGCGAAACGGCCCCGTCCAATGCATCACCAATGCGTCGCATTATGGGTTCAATTCAGCCAGTTTTGTTGCCTGATCATCGGCAGTTAGTGCATCGACAAATTCGTTTAATTCGCCCTGCATCACCTGATCCAGCTTATACAGCGTCAGGTTAATGCGATGATCGCTGACGCGGCCCTGCGGATAATTGTATGTCCGAATGCGTTCCGAACGATCACCGCTGCCAACTTGATCCTTGCGCGTTGCTGCCCGTTCATCGGCGGCCTGTTGGCGTTGTTGATCATACAGACGCGTACGCATCACATTCATCGCGATTTCGCGGTTACGGTGCTGTGATTTTTCCGAACTGGTTACAATTAAACCCGTTGGCAGGTGCGTGATACGCACAGCGGAATCGGTGGTATTGACGTGCTGTCCACCTGCGCCAGACGCGCGATATGTATCAATGCGCAGGTCCGTTGCAGGAATATCCATATCAATATCTTCGGCTTCGGGCATGATCGCAACAGTGGCCGCGGATGTATGAACCCGTCCGCCACTCTCTGTTGCGGGAACACGTTGTACACGGTGTACGCCACTCTCGTATTTCAGGCGCGCGAAAACACCGTCACCTTTGACGTTGGCGATAACCTCTTTGTAGCCACCCAATTCGGTTTCGCTGCCTTCGACGATTTCGAATTTCCAACCCTGACTGTCGCAATACCGATTATACATGCGCAACAAATCACCCGCGAATAATGCAGCCTCGTCACCGCCTGTACCTGCACGAATTTCAACGATGGCGGGCTTATCATCCGCTTCGTCCTTGGGCAGCAGTGACAATTGCAAGGCCAATTCAGCGTCTGGTAAAGACGCTTTCAATGCGGGTAATTCCTCTTGCGCGAGTTCGCGCATTTCGGGATCGTCCATCATTAATTCCGCTTCTGCGATATCAGAAACCAGTGTTTTGTATTCTTCGATCTGTTCCACAACAGGACGTAAATCCGCGTACTCTTTGGATAGAGTAGCGATTTCATCCATTGCGGATCCATCGGCCATTTTCGCCTCCAGAAATGCGAAGCGTGCGCGGATTTGTTCAAGTTTCTCTTCAGGTACCATATGCCTGTCATCCCCTGCCACAGGGTCGGGGTCAAGGGTGGACGTGCAATTTCGATCAGATTATGTTATGCTTTCGCCATGAACAGATTATTTGCATGCCTATTGGGTGCATTATTTGTAACCCAAGCCCACGCAGAAGATGCGCAAACTATCTGGCCCGATTGTTATTGCACAGACAAAACAGGCCAGCGATTAGAGTTGGGCGATATTGTTTGCATGTCCGTTGGTGGGCGCGATTTTATGGCGCGATGTGAAATGTCGCTGAATAATCCGATGTGGCGAGAGGTCAGCGGCGCCTGTTTAAGTTCCCAGTTGTTGCCGCAAACCCGCAAGCAGGGATTTCACACGTTTGCGATTAACGCCAATATCTGAATACCCAAACTTTGATTTTGAAAACAGCATGATCAACGCACCAGATTTCGATTGTGGCGTTATTCGAACAGTGATGGCATCCGGAAATCCAAAAATCAAACTGCGCTGTATATAAGTTGCGGAAAAACCATCAGAATGATCTTCCTTTAGGCGTTTCAAACGCGGTAAATCTGATATCTGTGCGATGAACGCGCGTTCCAATTGATCTGCGGGAACGTCGAACAGCCCCTCTTCTGGCAAACTTTTATAGTAGTTCGGCTTGGAACCATGATCGATTGTCAAAAAAACAGATCCATTTTCTGGCGCAGATACAGGCCAAATTCGAAAGATGCTGAGCGCAGCTAGACCAAAAATCGCAAACCAGACATAAATCGACATGACTACGCTTCTTGTTCTGCGTCCAACTCGGATGCGCGTTTTTCCACAAGTTCGACAATATGTTCGACCATTTTATCATTGTCGATTTTGTGATCCTGTTTGCCAGCCCAGTAAACCATCCCCGATCCAGCGCCACCGCCCGTGAAACCAACGTCGGTCATCAATGCTTCGCCTGGGCCATTCACGACACAGCCAATGATGGACAAGGACATCGGTGTTTTGATGTGTTCCAGACGTTTTTCCAGCGTTGATACGGTTTCGATGACATCGAAACCCTGACGCGCACACGATGGACAGGAAATGATATTCACACCGCGATGGCGCAGGCCAAGCGATTTAAGGATTTCGAAACCAACCTTAACCTCTTCGACGGGATCTGCGGACAAGGACACGCGCATGGTGTCGCCAATGCCCATCCATAACAGATTGCCCAGACCAATTGCCGATTTAATGGTGCCGCTGGTCAAACCGCCCGCCTCGGTGATGCCAATATGGATTGGCGCATCCGTGGCCTCGGCCAGCCCCTGATATGCGGCTGCGGCCATAAAAACATCCGACGCCTTGACCGAAATTTTGAATTCGTGAAAATCGTTGTCCTGTAAGATGCGAATATGATCCATACCGCTCTCGATCATCGCATCGGGACAGGGTTCACCGTACTTATCCAAAAGGTGCTTTTCCAATGACCCGCCATTCACACCTATGCGGATAGAACAGCCGTAATCGCGCGCGGCTTTGATCACTTCGCGTACGCGTTCGGGCGATCCGATATTGCCTGGATTAATGCGCAGACAGGCCGCGCCCGCCTCTGCCGCTTCGATGGCGCGTTTATAGTGGAAATGAATGTCCGCTACCAATGGAACGGGGCTTTCCTTAGCGATCTCATGCATCGCTTTGGTCGAAGCCTCGTCAGGGCAGCTGACCCGCACGATATCTGCGCCCGCGTCCGCACAGGCCAAAATCTGTTTGATCGTAGCACTGGCATCGTGCGTCAGGGTATTGGTCATCGTTTGAACTGAGATCGGCGCATCGCCACCAACAGGCACGTTGCCCACCATGATTTGGCGGCTTTTGCGGCGGTAAATGTTACGCCATGGTCGAATGGTATTGATGCTCATGTTCTTAATCCACAGATGCTATAGAAGGCGTTATATACCCTTGGCTCTGCGCATCAACCCAAGACGGTTATTGAACTGCCTGGGCGGTCAAATCAGTGTTGATTGGCGCGGACAAAGGTTGATCGATACCTTCTTCAACGAAAGCATATGTTTCAGGAACAGTTTCCGCATCCAGCGCAACTTTGCGCGCGACACCCGTTGCTGCGCCGACGGGGCCGTACATTTTTTCACCAACCATGATATAAACAGATCCGGAATTACCAGCACGCATCAGCGCATTGTTCACGCCCTCTGGCAGACGATAACGCTGGCCGGTGTCTAAAATTTTCTCAAACAAAATTCCGCCCTCGGGTGTGTAAACACGCACCCATGCAGGTTTTAATGCCACGATATCCATTGCCTCGGGGCCCTTTTCGGTGACCTGCGGTTGAACAACTTCGGCCACGGCAATGACTTGAGGCGGAACAGGTTGTGCGAACACGCCAAAGCTGCTGGAATCAATTCCGGAAATTGGGCCATCGCGTGGAGCGAGCCGTGGAACGGATAATTCTGTCGGGCGATAAAAGTCTTCGAGCTCTGCGACTTGAAGTGGCGCCACAACTTCAGAGTTACCGTCGGTATTTTGCGTTTCTGTTTCACCAAAAATGGAAACTGTTCGCACAACAGATGGTGTTTCATTCACAGGCGCAAACTGTACGCGTTGCACCTCTTTCAAAACTGCTATGCCACCATATGCCAATCCAGCAACCAACCCTAACAAAACCACCAGCGAAATGATTGCAGAGGGTGAGATGTTGCCCAGAAAGCCAGTTTTCGCGGGCATATTTGGCACTCGCGGGTTCAAGATAGGATCATCTAACAGAACCGTGGATTTCGCGAATAACTTCTTCCTTTTCTCCACCTTGGTGCCATCAATTTCAGCCTGCAGACCGACAAAGCCGCTTTCTTCACAGAACTGTTTGAAACATTTTTGGGGATCTAGCCCAAGGTGTGTCGCATATGAACGCACATATCCAGCAACGAAGCTGGGGGATGGGAATGCAGAAAGGTCAGCGTTTTCAATGCCTTCAAGGATGTCGACGCGTAGCTTTATGTCGTCCTTAATATCTTCGAGCGTTTTGCCCAAAGTTGCACGTTCACCACGCATACGGTCGCCCAGCGAGATATGAAACTCGTCAAATCCCTTTAGGTCTTCATTTTCTGAAACTTGGTCCGTCATGACCGCACCCCAACCTTTTCACCTCTTCGGAGATCGATTCGCATCGTCCGATCTCTCTTTATATTCAGCTGTATAGCACATTTATCCACAGGAGGCACCCCTACGGATAATTAAAGGTTAAGCGGTGGTTTTCAGCCGACCCAGTTCGCAATGAGACCAAAGTTGGTCCATTGCTGATACCAATTCATCCACCATTTCCTGTGTGTGAACTGGTGACGGTGTGAAACGCAAACGTTCCGTTCCGCGCGGAACCGTTGGGAAGTTAATCGGTTGCACATAGATACCAAAATCATTTAGCAAGCGATCCGAAATCATTTTACATTTCACAGGGTCGCCAACGTGGATCGGAACAATATGGCTGCCGTGATCATCCAGCGGCAACCCTAATGCGCGAAAGCGCAATTTCAATTGCGCTGCAATTTCTTGATGCTTCTCACGAATTTCTGTGTTTGTTTTCAAGTGGCTAACGGATGCTGTTGCGGCAGCAGCCAATGATGGTGGCAAAGAGGAGGTGAAGATAAAGCCAGGTGCGTAGGATCGAATCGCGTCAACGAAACGTGCGCTGGATGCGATGTATCCGCCGATCACACCATAGGCCTTGGCCAATGTGCCGTTGAAAATATCAATGCGATCGGACAGGCCCAATTTTTCACACACACCAGCACCGCGTTCACCATACATGCCGACGGCATGCACTTCGTCGATATAAGTTAGGGCGTTAAATTCATCGGCCAGATCACAAATTTCCGCAATGGGGCCAAAATCACCATCCATGGAATAAATCGATTCAAACGCAATCACTTTGGGGCGGCTTGGATCAATGCTTTCCAACAATTCACGTAGATGCGCGATGTCATTGTGGCGAAAAATCTTCTTTTCACAATTACCGTGGCGAATCCCCTCGATCATCGAAGCGTGGTTCAATTCGTCTGATAGGATAACCAAATTCGGAAATAGCTTTGGCAATGCGGACAGCGTCGCCTCGTTTGCATTATAGGCCGAGGTAAACAAAAGCGCCGCCTCTTTACCGTGCAAATCCGCCAATTCGTTTTCAAGATTTTTGTGATAAACAGTATTGCCCGAAATATTGCGTGTGCCGCCGGAACCAACGCCAGCGGATTCGATTCCCGCCTTCATTGCTTCGATAACAACGTCATTTTGCCCCATACCCAGATAGTCATTTCCGCACCAAACCGTGATTTCGGTAAACTTGCCATCTGCATCGGTCCAGTTCGCCTTGGGGAAGCGTCCGTTGATCCGACTGATGTCTTGGAATACGCGATAGCGGCCCTCTTCGTGAAGGGCATCCAGCGCTTTGTCGATCTGACTATCGTAGTTCATTGTGTGTTCCGCAATTGTATTAGTTTCATAAATAAACTATTTTATCGCAAAAATTAAGCCCCAAAACGCCGCAGGTTATAACCTAGTAAATATAGCGGATTTGATCGCCCCAGTAACGCTCAACACGATGTAACGCGCCATTGATTTCCTTCAATGTACCATCTTCCAAAACCGATCTGCGCAACATGCCTTCGGCGTGGCGCTCAAACAGTTCACCAACGATTGTGCGCACTTCCAAACCCTTGGCCGTTAATTTTACACGCACCGCACGGCGATCAATTTCACAACGTTTGTGGTGCATATATCCAGATTCGACCAATTTTTTCAAATTATACGAAACATTTGAACCCTGATAATACCCACGCGACTTCAACTCACCTGCGGTCACTTCGTTGTCGGAAATATTGAACAATAACAGCGCCTGAACTGAATTAATATCCAACAGACCTAAACGTTCAAATTCGTCTTTGATAACATCAAGCAACAGGCGATGCAGCCGTTCAACCATCGCCAATGTATCCATATAATTGGTTAGAAAGTCACTTGGTTGGCTTTGCTCGGTCTTCGCTCCGATAGTTTCGTGAATACTCATTATTGTCTCCGCCATTTCTTTGATAACCATGCTTTTGGGCTATAAATTCAAAGAAGCGGTTAAAATCGGCGGAGTATTAGATCGTATTTTATTTAGTTTTCATAAAATGCGCACGAATGCGTTCAATTGCGTCGGCAATTTCAATCGGCACTTCGGATTGCCCAGAAACCCATTGATACAGGTCATGATCGTTTTCCGACATCATGATTTCATGCTCGTCCAATTCTGTCGCATTCAATTTCGCCATTTCCGTATCCGCAAATCGACCAAGGATTAAATCCATTTCCTTGATTCCACGGTGCCAAGAGCGCAAGCGCAGGCGTTTTAGTCTTGTTTCATGATCTTCCATCGTACTCTCCTGCCTGCCTGTTAGGCGCTGAGATGCTAGAGGTCAATCCGAAAGCTGGCCTTGCGGGTCCGATGCAGTCTGATAATGATTAGCCAACAACGGAGAAAATTTCATGTCATTCTTGTCGCAAAACCTATCCAGTGTAAAAGCATCGCCCACAATGGCGATCACAGCCAAGGCCGCCGAGTTAAAAGCCAACGGTAAAGATATTATATCGCTGAGCGCCGGTGAGCCCGACTTTGATACGCCTGACAATATTAAACAGGCCGCGATCAACGCCGTGAATGAAGGCAAGACAAAATATACCGCTGCGGATGGCATACCCGAATTAAAGCAAGCGGTTTGTGACAAGTTAAAGCGCGATAATAATTTGACCTACTCTCCTAATCAGGTGTCGATTTCAACTGGCGGAAAACAGGTTTTGTACAACGCTCTAATGGCAACACTAAATCCAGGTGACGAGGTTGTGATCCCAGCCCCATATTGGGTGTCGTACCCCGACATGGTTTTGCTGGGTGGCGGCACACCTGTCATCGCAGAGGCCAAGCTGGAGGATGATTTCAAACTGACACCAGCCGCTTTAGAGGCGGCGATTACGCCAAAAACAAAATGGTTCATCTTTAATTCGCCGTCCAATCCTACCGGTGCTGGCTACAGTTGGAATGAATTGAAAGCATTGACGGATGTTTTGCTGCGCCACCCACATGTGTGGGTGATGACGGATGATATGTATGAATATCTGTCGTATGACGATTTTAAGTTTTGCACACCCGCCGAAGTCGAACCTGCCCTGTATGAACGTACATTGACCACAAACGGCGTATCCAAGGCCTATGCCATGACGGGTTGGCGGATCGGATACGCGGCGGGCCCAGTGCCATTGATCAAAGCAATGGGAACCATTCAATCTCAAAGCACATCAAACCCCAATACCATCGCACAATGGGCAGCATTAGAGGCGTTGACTGGTCCCCAAGATTATGTCGCCAAAAGCGTGCCGATTTTCGAAGGGCGCCGTGATTTGGTTCTGGGAATGCTGGGCGAAATCGAAGGTATCGTTTGCCCGAAACCAGAGGGCGCGTTTTATGTATACCCATCCATTGCTGGCCTTATGGGAAAAACCACGTCCGATGGCACGGTTTTAAACACAGACGAGGATTTCGCATCTGCATTATTAGAAGCAGAAGGCGTCGCCGTTGTTTTCGGTGCTGCATTTGGACTGTCACCTGCATTCCGTATTAGCTACGCAACATCCGAAGATAACCTACGGGAAGCCTGTACGCGTATCGGAAATTTTTGTAAGTCATTGAAATAACATATTTTCAATTTACGTATTTCGAGATCGACGAGGAATCATATTATGAACAAGCCCAGCAACCTGTATTTTCGCACCAAAGATAACGGTGCCGCTGTGTTTCGTGTTGATATTGAGAACCGTCAAAAGCGTTTGGAATTACAGCCAATTGCGAATTTAAATCTGAATAAGGGCCAAATTAATCCACATTCAGAATATCCGCCAACTGCCGCAGAAATTGCCGAGATTGAGAGCTGGATTTTAGATCGCCAAGCCATTGTTGCTAGCCGCCAAACGGATGACATTCTACGATTAATAGACGAGTTGAATTCAACCGCACATTGGTTGCAAACCAAAGCGGATAATGACACGTTGGATGCGGTTGCCGACGACCTGTTATTGGCAATGCATGATTTACGTTCTGTCATCGTGAAACGTAAATCTGCACAGCTCACTAACCGCTAGTATTCAATGACAAACGTTGTGTCGATTTAATTTCTTCCATCGACAATAGTGCAGTAACGTTGAAAATCTTCACTTCGCTGATCAAGGCCTGATAAAAAGCATCATATGCTTTGGCATTTTCAACGCGTACCTTCAGAATGTAATCGATGTCTCCGGCCAGACGATGCGCCTCAAGGACTTCGTCGCGTTCTAACAATGTGCTCAGGAATGCCTCTTGCCAAGATTGTTCATGTTCGGACGTACGCACAAGTACGAAAAAACACGCTTCTAAGCCCAGCTTATCGGAATCCAATATAACCGTCTGATGCTTAATCACACCCGTTTCGCGCAGCTTCTTAATCCGATTCCAAACGGGTGTCTTTGATGCGCCTACTTTCTTGGCGATATCATCCAATGATTGCGATGCATCGTCCTGTAGTTCCATCAAAATCTTACGATCTATGGTATCTAACGTGATTGCCATTCCAACATTCCTCTCAAAACGAACTATTTTCACTCTTGCGCTTCTGATTACAGGAAATATTCCTTAGTTTGCAAGAATTAATCCAAAATAATAGAATTTAATTCCCTTTGGTGCGATAAGGACGCTCGTTTTGAAAGGTTTTGCTATGCGTCACTTCCCTATCTTCCTTGAACTCACCGCCAAGCGCGTTGTCGTGTCGGGTGCTGGTGAATGTGCTGTGGCGAAATTGCGGTTAATTCTGAAAACAGACGCGGAAATTCATGTTTACGGTGTTTCACCCGCCGCCCAAGTGATCAAATGGGCATCAGAGCATAAAATCACATATATCCCACGCCCGCTGGGTCACAATGATGTTGGTGATGCGGTTTTGGTCTATGCGGCGAATGAAAACGACGCCTTGGATGCAGAGGTGGCAAAATTTGGCCGCAATGCGGGCGCGATTGTAAATATCGTCGATAATCTGAACGACAGCGATTTCATCACCCCCGCAATCGTTGATCGCGCACCTGTAACCGTTGCAATCGGTACCGAAGGTGCTGCGCCCGTGTTGGCACGCAAGATCAAACAGCAATTAGAAGAGACATTACCAACATCTCTAGGAACCCTCGCCCGTATCGGCCAAGCATTTCGCGATCGCGCCAGCATTTTACCAATGGGACGCAAGCGTCGTGAATTTTGGTCTGAATTCTACTTTAAAAAGGGGCCGAATGCATTGGCTATAGGCGGACGTCACGCGGTGCAGAAACTGTTGAACCAATTATTGAATGAAACGGTAAACAAACCTGATGACCTCGGGCGCGTTCATTTCATGGGTGCGGGCACTGGTGATCCGGAATTGCTGACACTTAAGGCACGCAATATTTTACACGAGGCCGATGTCATCATCCACGATCCATCTGTGCCAGCCGAAATATTGGAATTGGTACGCCGCGAGGCGATTTTGCATGCTTCAGTAACGAAAGAAACCGCCATTATCGCGAAAGAGCACACCCAAAAAGGCGAACAAGTCGTTCGTTTGGTGCATGGTGATTTGGCGCAAAACAAGGCCGTTCGCCATGAGATCACCGATCTGTCGACCTTTGACATACCCTATGAAATCATTCGCGGCATCCCTATTGAACCTGCGTTGCAGGTCTTTGATCAACAAATACCACGTCGCATAATGCCAAACGCTGGCATCTACACAAAGCAAACGAAACACAACTATATCAATGAAATGGCAGGTTCTTAATGGCGCGCGCATTTACCCCCAAAGTTTTAACCGCAAACCGCCTGTTGGAAGGTGATGTTGTCTATCTTGGCCATGATGACGCATGGGTTTTACACCACCGCGATGCGGTTTTGTTTACCGATGAAACTTTGGCAAACGATGCCTTGGCTGTTGCGAATACGCAACCTGACGTGCTGGTTGGCGCATATTTAGCAAATGCAGAAATGCAAAACGGCCACCCTGCACCAACCCATTTTCGCGAAGAGTTTCGCACACGCGGCCCATCAAATTACGCCCACGGCAAACAGGAGAGCATCGATGTATAGCTACAATCAGTTCGACAAAGCGTTCAACCAAACACGCGTTGATCAATTCCGCCAACAGGTGGCACGCCGTATCGACGGATCATTGACCGAGGATGAGTTCAAGCCATTGCGCCTGATGAACGGCCTGTACCTGCAATTGCACGCCTATATGTTACGCGTGGCTATCCCCTATGGCACATTGCGCTCGGCGCAGATGGATCAATTGGCGATGATTGCGGATAAATATGACCGCGGTTATGGGCATTTCACGACACGTCAAAACATCCAATATAATTGGCCACAATTACAGGATATTCCCGATATCCTGCAGGATTTGGCTGATGTGGAAATGCACGCCATTCAAACATCGGGCAACTGTATTCGTAACGTAACAGCGGATCATTTCGCTGGCGCCAGCGCCGACGAAATCGAAGATCCGCGTCCCACGGCCG
Organism: uncultured Amylibacter sp.; assembly: GCA_943846615.1. Taxonomy (GTDB): domain Bacteria; phylum Pseudomonadota; class Alphaproteobacteria; order Rhodobacterales; family Rhodobacteraceae; genus Amylibacter. Next base: position 326,512 of record OX044354.1, read on the forward strand.
AGTTATTGCGTCAATGGTCAACGGATCATCCCGAATTCGCATTTCTGGGCCGTAAATTCAAAATCGCCATCACAGGCGCACCAAATGATCGCGCCGTGACCAAGGCGCATGACATTGGTCTGCGTATGGTGCGTAACGAGGCTGGTGATGCTGGTTACGAAGTGATTGTTGGTGGTGGCCTTGGCCGCACGCCGATGATTGGTAAGGTATTGCGCGCATTTCTCCCGCGTGCAGACCTTCTGCCGTATTTGGAATCTGTGATGCAGGTTTATAATGTGCTGGGTCGTCGCGACAATAAGTATAAGGCGCGGATCAAAATCACGGTGCATGAAAACGGCATCGAAAAAATTCGCGAGTTGGTTGAGGAACGTTTTGTCATTCAACGCGCTGCCTTTGGTGGTTTTGACCAAGAGCTGTTGAAGGATTTGGAAGCAGCATTTGCACCACCTGAGTTCATTTCAGCGCCTTTGGATGCTTATGAAGCGGCATATAAAACCGATCCTGCGTTTCGTTCGTTCGTGGATACCAACCTGTCGGCACATAAAAACGACGAATACGCGATCATTTCGATTTCGATCAAAAAGCATGGTCAAACGCCAGGTGATGCGACATCTGACCAGATGCGTACGATGGCGGAATTGGCACGAAAATATGCCCATGATGAATTGCGTATTAGTCATGAGCAAAACGTGATTTTGCCACATGTTCACAAAAGTCACCTGTATATAATTTATCAGGAACTAAAGGCCGTTGAACTGGCGACCGCGAATATTGGTTTGATTTCGGATATCATCGCCTGCCCCGGTATGGATTACTGTGCCTTGGCGACCGCGCGTTCGATCCCGATTGCCCAACAGATCGCCACGCGGTTTGATGAATTGAAGTTGGAAAACGATATTGGCCCGCTGAAGATTAAGATTTCTGGCTGTATCAATGCCTGTGGTCACCACCATGTGGGGCACATTGGTATCCTTGGGTTGGATCGTGCGGGCGTGGAAAACTATCAGATCACACTGGGTGGTGATGGTAGCCAAGACGCCAATATCGGCGAACGTGCGGGCCCTGGGTTTTCATATGATGAAATCATTCCCGCCGTGGAACGCATTATCATGGCCTACCTTGATCTACGCACGGATGCGAATGAAACATTCTTGGACGCATATAAACGAATGGGTGCAGAACCATTTAAACTGGCCCTTTATCCACCAGCAAAGGTTGCAGCAGAATAGATGCCATTTGAAGCTTTTCAAAATTCCGTTGCAGATCGTGTTCGCGATTTAAACCAACAGTATCGCCACCACGCGGCGATACCAGTTTTAACCCATGCCTTAAACGACCCGCTGATTGGGCGGGTCGCAATGGTATCATCGTTCGGTGCGGAATCCGTTGTGTTGTTGCATATGATTTCGCTGATTGATCGCACGACACCGATTGTGTTTATCGACACCGAAATGCTGTTCCCAGAAACGTTGGCCTATCAAACACAGGTAGCGGAAACATTGGGCCTTACTGATGTGCGCCGTATCACTGCATCAACCGATGCAATCAAGGCGGGTGACCCATTTTCACGTTTGCATTTGGCCGACACAAGCGCATGCTGTGATCTGCGTAAGGCACAACCATTGCAAAACGCATTGGGTGATTTTGATGCGTGGATTACTGGGCGCAAACGCTTTCAGGCGGGCACCCGTCAGGCGTTGAATTTGTTTGAAAACGAAGATGACATTCGGATCAAGATAAACCCATTGGCCCATTGGCGCCGCGAGGATTTGCAAGAATACATAATCAATAACCGCCTACCCCAACACCCATTGGTGGCACAGGGCTACCCCTCGATCGGTTGTTCACCAACCACATGTACATCCAAAGTTGCCAAGGGCGACGATCCCCGCGCTGGCCGCTGGTCAGGCAGTGAAAAAACAGAATGCGGCATCCATTTTGGCCGTAACGGCGCAACGCGCGCGACAGAAGGAAACGAATTATGAGTGTTATTGTAACGGACGCAGGTTTTACTGCAGATGAATGGACGGATGGATTTCAGGCTTGGGACGATACCAACCTGACCCGCTCGCCCCGCGAAGGTGGTTATGCAATTGATATGGCAAACACAGCAAATCCAGACAATCTGGTGCCGTTCTTTGCAGAGGCCGCGATGATCCGTATCGCATTCCCCAGTTCCGCAGATGGGCGCGGTTTCACATTGGCGCGTCATTTGCGTCTGTTGGGTTATACGGGACGCCTACGTGCCTATGGTCATGTTTTGGCCGATCAATACGCAATGGCACGTCGCTGTGGTTTCGACGAAATCGAAATCAGCGATGACATGGCCGCCCGTCAACCCGCCGAACAATGGCTATTTCGTGCTGACTGGCAGGAACACGGTTATCTGAACCGTCTGAAACAACCTGCCTAAGATCAATCTGGATATCCGATCAAAATTCCCTTATCCCTCCAAGGACAAATAAAATGAACGAGCATTCTCCTGTGACCAAACCAACACCCGTCCTGCCCGACGCCCAAACCGTAACAGCCGTAACACATTACACGGATCGTCTGTTTTCCTTCCGCCTAACGCGCCCGCGTTCCTTGCGCTTTCGCTCTGGCGAATTCGTGATGATCGGACTAATGGGTGACAACGGCAAACCGTTGTTGCGCGCCTATTCCATCGCATCGCCTAGCTGGGACGAAGAGTTAGAGTTCTACTCTATCAAAGTCCAAGACGGGCCTCTGACATCCAAATTGCAAAACATCCAAATCGGCGACGAAGTGATCGTACGCCCTAAACCCGTGGGCACATTGGTGCTGGACGCGTTGCTACCTGCCAAACGCATGTATTTCATCGCAACGGGTACGGGCATCGCCCCATTCGCATCCCTAATGCGCGATCCTGATCTGTATGAACGTTACGACGAAGTCATTATGTGTCACACGTGTCGCGATGTTGCAGAATTAAAATACGGTGCCGATTTGGTAAACGGTTTGGCCGATGATCCGCTGATCGGTGAATTTGTAGGTGACAAATTGAAATACTATCCAACGACAACGCGTGAAGACAGCCCGAAGATGGGACGCATCACCACCCTAATGACAGATGGTACACTAGCCGCTGATCTGAACCTGCCACCATTGAATCCTGAAACGGATCGCCTGATGGTCTGCGGATCAATGGGCCTGAACAACGACATCAAAGAAATCTGCGAAGCCGCAGGCATGGAGGAAGGTTCAAACTCTTCCCCTGCACATTATGTTGTTGAAAAAGCATTTGTTGGCTAACAACGATACCAATTCTGGGTGGCGTTTGTAATAATTCGCCGCCCAGCCCCAGCTCCCCCTTAAAATCCGCAACTTTTTCACGGTACTGTTCACGGCAGCGCTATCTATGTTTCGCGTCCTGACATTGGTGCGAAAAATTAACCCAATAAATTAAGGGGTTCCTTAACCAATTGTTACAATTGATAAACTGAAAGTCAGCTCACACGGACGTTATTGGCCTGTTACCAATTCGATTTGCTATCACTTCCATATCGCAAAGACGCGGTTCGAAATTATCGACTTAACTTAATTCCAAAAGGGAACACATCATGTCAAACTCAGTAAAAACACTTACAATCGCGGCTGCAGTTGCAACAGCAGCAGCATCAATGGCAACAACTGCATCAGCAGCTAACGTAAAATGCTACGGCGTTGCATTGGCGGGCGAAAACGGTTGTGCGGCTGGCCCAGGTACATCATGTGCTGGTTCTTCAACAGTAGATTACCAAGGTAACGCATGGAAAATCGTTGCTGAAGGTACATGTGCAACAATGGAATTGCCAGCGGCTGCAGACGGCTCAATGCGCAAGGGTTCATTGGAAGCTTTGGATCGCGACTTGCCAGCATAATAATGCTACGGTGGGTGCAACTTGCACCCACCAACCACACTTGGGGATTTTCAAAATGTCACATTATTCATCCCAACACCCTGCCCCAAAAGGCCGGTGTCGGATACAAAGCACAGCATCTAAATGACATTCTGAAAGATCCCAACAGTATTGGTTGGATCGAAATTCACGCGGAAAACTATATGGGTGACGGTGGTCGTCCGATTGCACAGCTAAAGCATCTGCGTGAAATGTTTCCCGTATCTTGTCACGGTGTTGGCTTGTCCATTGGATCAGAATCCCCGTTGGACACCGATCATTTGGCGCGATTGAAAAAACTGGTTGATTGGCTGGAACCCGCAATGTTTTCCGAACATTTGGCGTGGTCGACACATGACACCAGTTTTCTAAACGACCTTCTGCCTGTTCCATACACCCAAGACGTTGCGGATCGTGTTGTTGAACACATTCAACAAGTCCAAGAAACAGTCGGTCGCCAAATGTTGTTAGAAAACCCATCGACATATGTGGCGTTCGCGCAAAGCGATATGTCAGAAATTGATTTCCTGACAGATGTGGCAACGCGTTCAGGATGTGGACTGCTGTTGGATATCAACAATGTTTTCGTCTCTGCAACCAACCAGAAATATTCACCCAAAGAATACATTGACGCTTATCCAACCGAACACGTTGGTGAAATTCATCTGGGCGGTCACGAAGAAGACAGCGACGAGCACGGTGACACCTTATTGATCGACAGCCACTCTCGCGCTGTTGTTGATCCCGTTTGGGAGCTATACGAATATACATTGGCCAAGGCAGGCGCACGTCCCACGTTGATTGAATGGGACAATGACATTCCAGAATGGAACGTTTTGGCAAACGAGGCGACATTGGCCGATGCATTGCTGGCACGCCATAATCAGATCGCCGCCCAATGAGCGCATTTCAAGACACATTTACCAGCGCCTTATTGGATCCCGCCCAACCAACACCAAATGGATTGATTGACCCTAATGGACGCGTAGCGGGCAAGCGTTTCGATGTATACCGCAACAATGTGGTGCATTCACTTATCGATGCGATGGGCGATGCTTTCCCCGCAGTTAAAAAAATCGTTGGCGAAGACTTCTTTGATGCAATGGCGGGCGTTTATGTTCGCGCCCATCCACCGAAAACACCGATGATGATGTTTTACGGTCAAGATTTCCCTGCATTCCTACGAGGGTTTGGGCCTGCGCAATCCCTACCCTATCTACCCGATGTGGCAGCATTGGAATTAGCGCGTCGCGACTGTTATCATGCCGCCGATGCCGATCCGGCGGATGCAATGATATTGACCACATTGGCGCCAGAGGCATTAATGGAAACACGTTTTGAATTGGTTCCAAGCGCCGTTTTGTTCCAATCCGAAAACCCAGCCCACAGCATCTGGCAGTTCAACATGGTTGAACCGTTTCAAATCACGGCAACCCACGAATGGGTGTTGCTGACGCGTCCAGAAATGGATGTCATGGCACACAATCTGGATGCCGCGACATATGCCTTTTTACGCGCAATCCAAAACAATGAAACATTGGCGATCTCTGCGGATGCAGGATTGGCGATCGATCCAAAATTCGACCTATCAACGGCCATTGGGTTGATGATGAGGACACAAATTATTCATCAGGTTAAATCCTAAGGGGGACACATGACCAAACTACTTGACCAATATGACCATATCTTTGCACTGATTTCCAAGGCGGCGGGCGATTGGTTTTTACCTACGTTGGCACGTTTTGCATTTGTGGCGGTGTTGTTGAAATACTTCTGGGGCTCTGCCATGACCAAATTGGGCAGCGGCATCGGTGGATTATTTAACCTTGATCCAAACGGTTATGTTCAGATTTTTCCAAAGAAAATGGAGATGCTGGGCTATGACCCGTCAGGTTTAAACATCATCTACAAATTGATCGCTATCCTTGGCACTTGGAGCGAGTTTATATTGCCTGCTTTGATTTTGGTTGGGTTATTCACACGCTTGGCGGCGTTGGGAATGTTTGGATTTGTGATTGTGCAAACATTCGTTGATGTCACGGCGCATGGCGCGAAATTAGGGTCCTGGTTCAACAATTCGTCTGCTGAATTGATCGCCGATCAACGTTTGTTGTGGTTTGCTTTATTCGCGACACTTGTCATCAAAGGTGCCGGCCCAATATCGCTGGACCGGCTGATGAAACGGGCCTAGTCGCCCTTGGTATAGGCGGCCAAAATCGCCAGAATACCTGCGATGGCGCATAGTGTGATTGGGAACATCGTCCAAAAGCGCCATTCAAAGCCCCAGTACATGCCTGCGGCGGATAACAATAACAGCGGGCCCGACCATGTTGGGCGCGCGTGAACCAAGCCACCACCGACCAATGCCAGTACGGGTGCCAGTAGGCTGACGAAACGGATGCTGCCGACGTCGTCGAGTTGGTTTAGAATATCTTGGTCTGGGACGTGGGTGTCTACGGTATCGACCAGAACGGTATAGCCGTAGGCGAAAAAGCCGACGACCATGCCCCATAGGCCCGAGATTACGCCCAAAATCAGTGCTGTATTACGCATATTTATTGCTCCTTGTTTGGATGTATGTAGTCACGCATGCCCCCTTTCTGCAAGGGGTTATAGGAACTTGGCCTGAACGTCTTTGGTCCAGCCGAGTGTCAGTGTGGTTCCTGTGTCGATTACGGGGCGTTTCATGAGGCTGGGGTTTTCGGCGAGCAGTGTTAGATGCGGTTTCTGGCGCTGTTGTTCCGATAATCCGCGCCATGTGGTGGAACGGGTGTTCACCAATGCCGCGCCAAATTCGGCGTGGAAGCGAGCCAATTCATCGGGGGATATGGGATCGATACGGACGTCGACTAGGGTTATTTCCTGCCCAGATGCCTGAATTTGTTTTAATGCTTTTCTGCAGGTATCGCAGTTTTTTAGGCCGTAAAGTTTCATATTACCCCCTGATTCATCGACTATATCGGCAAAAATACACCATTATAATCAATAAATTAAGGGGTTTTTCGTGCATGGTTTCACAACCCCTTGCAATTTGCGACAAAAAGCCCCACATTGCGCTTGTGATGACTACTCTATCACTAATCCGTTGTCTTCCTTCGTGTTGTCTACTGATTTCTGACACTAGCACACCAAGCCACAGCATGTCGCGTGTGGTTAATATAAGGAAGATTATTATGCCAAATGGTACAGTAAAATGGTTTAACGGAACTAAAGGCTACGGCTTTATCGCACCAGAAGATGGCGGCGCGGACGTGTTTGTACACATCACAGCTGTTCAAGCTGCTGGTTTGCAAGGTTTGGAAGATGACCAAAAAGTGTCTTACGAACTTGAAGAAGGCCGTAACGGCAAGCAAAACGCAATGAACATCACATTGGGTTAAGCCTGTCTGGTTCATTTTGAGCCACACTAGAAATCAATGAAAATGGCGTCCATTTGGGCGCCATTTTTTTGTGCGCAGTGTGGTTGCGTGCGGTGGGTTAAGGTTTTCGGGAAAAGCCATAAATACAACGTCGGTATTACGTCTAGATAACGTCTAGATAACGTCGTGAAATAAACCGATTAACAAATCGGTTGTGCGGCAGGGATTTGGCAAAGCCAAATGCCCGAGAGCACAGGACGTTTCAAAACCAGAGCGTAGGCATGTGCCGTTTTGGTTTATCCGTTAGGATAAACCTTAGATCAAGAATTGGGCGGTTCGCCAGAACAGCCCGCGCCCGACCTCCCCCATGGGAGGGCGCTTTGCACCCAACCTAGGTCGGGTGCTGGTGTTGGCTATTCGGCAATAAGGTTTTGAGATATCGTACTCAACACATTATCAATGGCAGACGTCGATAACTCATCCGAAACCCTTTTTAGATAAGCAGCTTTAAATTCATCAGGAAACTTGCGAGACCACAGCCATTCTTTGCTACCACGTGGGTATGCGCGTAGGGCATTGCCAATCTCTTGTGGCATACGATGATATGAGTCGTGAATCTCACTTTCGAAGGCCTCCAAATCAGGTTGGTCCATCATATCAACAAGAATTTCGGCCGCCTTTTCTCCTTCAAACAGAAACTCAAAAGGAAACTGAAATCCGTCAATCGAGATACTGTTCTCCCTAATGAAATCTAGGAATTCATCGCTTGCTGGTAGACACCAAGCATAAATGGCATCAGTCAATTGGGTCGGTTCGTCACCTTCACTAAATGCAGCCCCAGTTATCTTTTGGAAGCTAGACCGACCTGATTTATCGTTATCAAATAAGAAGAAGCAGCTAGCCGGAAGAGTACCTTCTTTTGACATTTGTTTGAGGATTTCCTTTGCAGTAGTCGGAGTTCCATTCAACTTTTCAACATCTAATACTCCCTCGCCTGCAACATTCATTAGACGTGGTTTCAGAAACTCTAAGTCATTTTTTCCTTCAATAAATAAAGTTGGTTTGGCAGCTTTTTCCAAGCTTTTTTCAAGTCTCAGAATTTCCTCAGATTGCTTATTTTGTTCATCATGAAAGTTCTGCAACTGCCGAATCAAATATGGCAGCTGCATTAGGCTTGCTTCCTTCATTGCGCCATCAGCTTCTTCTAGGCTGTCTATTCTTTGAATTGCGTCGTTAGGGTGTACATCGAAACCAGTCTTTTCCTCACTCTGTTGTTTTTGAGTAAGTACGAAATAGCGAGATAGTGAAGGTGCACGCGATTTGGATTGATCGCCGCACAAATAGAAAATTGGTGAGTGACTAGTTAAAATGATTTGAGTGTCTTTCCTATTTGAAAACTCTACAAATGCATTAGCTTCATTTTCGGCAGACTGATAGTCGAGGGAGTTTTCCGGTTCTTCAAACCCCCAGATATACAACTTTTGTGTTTCATTTTCGTCGATAAATCTAAGCATCGTTGGTATGTGCCGAGCTTTTACTCCGTCCCCCTTTTGGTTCATCAAGGAATGCTTGTCATGTCCCAACGCAAAGTCCAGAGATCTATACAGATCCCCCATTCGTGACGGCGCCGCCATGGTACTTTCTTGCCCCAAGGATGAAAGTAACTCCTTAGATAACCCCGAAGTTTCATCGCGAATTGACTGAACAAATTTGGTATTCGCAGTTTTTAAAGCAGTACTTTGACCAACGGCCTCATATAATCTCTCGATCAAATCCGCGTAAAACTTTTGCCCCTTAATTGCCGGAACATACGTGTAGCTTATACTGTTCAGGAAACGAGTAGCATTCTGCCTTTGCGACTTAGTGAAACTTCCGGGCAAAGTTTCCGACATTTGGCCGTAAATATTCCACTGCCTTTTAACAAAAAACTTTGTTCCTAACGACTTTTTGTAATTGGGGGGAACGTTAAATTCTAATTTCACAGAAATAAACTGCCGACCCTTCACACTTTCAGACTGAGCTCGACGCCTCCTGATGTCGGAAAAATCGAGCTTAAAATCAAGTTTCGTGCCAACGTCCACATCGTCATTAAAGAACAAATTCAGAGCACGTAGTACATTAGACTTCCCACTGTCGTTCCTACCGAAAATAAGATTAATGTCCGAGCACTCCTTAAAGGTCGCGGCGTATAAACTTCTAAAATATTTTATCTCAAATTTACTAATTAATTCCAATTAACTCTCCAAATCTACCCCAATCATCCCCTCAAACTCGCGCCACTCGCCCTTGGACATGCCGCTATTCTCCTGCGTAACCTCTTCCCCAGCCAATCGCCGGCGAATACACTCCAAACCCTTCTCGGAAACATTCGCGCCGCCCATGCGGTAATCCTCGAATGCGGAATACGCCGCTGGCACCCAATCCTTCACAATCTCGCACATCTTATCCGCATAAACGCGGATTTCGTATTGGGCGTGGCTGTCGGCGCGCAGGCGTAGGAAGTGGAAGAGGTTGTGCAAATCAACCTTCCAGTACCATTGGGTATAGACGTTGGCGGGCAGGTTCATGCGGGCGAGTTCGCGGGCCAAGCCTTGTTTATCCTCGTTTCCTTCGGCCATCATTTCTTCGTAGTGGTCGTAGGCGTTATCGCTGTCGTCTTTCAGGTATTTCAGGACTTGTTCCGCTTCGGCGCCTGTCAGGGCTTCGCCGCGACCTTGGTTATTGATTACGGATTGGGCGGCGAGGTGTTCGGCCTTGGGGATATAGAACTCGCGGTCTAGGATCGAGTAGCGGGCCGAGTATTCGTTGACGTTGGCGGTGCGGTGGCGGATCCATTGACGGGCGACGAATACGGGGAGTTTGACGTGGAATTTAACCTCGCACATTTCAAACGGGGTGGAGTGCCAGTGGCGCATCAGGTAGCGGATTAAGCCTTCGTCGTTGGTGACCGCTTTGGTGCCTTTGCCATATGATACGCGGGCGGCTTGTGTGATGGCGCTGTCGTTGCCCATGTAGTCGATGACGCGGATTAGGCCGTGATCGAGGACTTCGTGCGCCTTATAGAGGTGCTCTTCCATGCCGGGGGAGATTGCGCGGCGGGTTTGGCCGGTTTGGGCGCGTTGTTCTTCGATTTCGGCCTGTTGTTCGGCTGTTAGTGGCATAGTTTTCCCCGTTTTATCGTCTTTGTAAGTGATTCACTGTGATCAACATATAGGGTGACGGGCGTGAGGGGAAACACTATATGTACCCAAATGACACATAATAACCTGAATATTGAGCGCCGCTTGGGCGATTGGATGCGTGCCCGCCTGCCCCATTGGGGAGCGGAGTTCGTGATGTTTGTATTAAAGCAGGGTTGGGCAAGTATTTATGGGTTCGCGTTGTTGGTGGCGATTATTGTGTCGTCGATGGTGTGGGATGATGCGTGGTGGCTGACACGGTATGATGCGTTGTTTTTATATGCGTTTGGGATGCAGGTGTTCCTGTTGGTCGCGCGGTTTGAGAGTTTGCGCGAGGCCAAGGTGATATTGTTGTTCCATGTGGTGGGCACCGTGATGGAGGTGTTTAAGTTGCATATGGGGTCGTGGGATTATCCCGAATATGGGTTCTTTGAAATTGGTGGTGTACCGCTGTTTTCGGGGTTCATGTATGCGTCTGTAGGCAGTTACATGGCGCGGGTTATTCGGATTTTTGATATGAAATTTGCGCCCTATCCGCCGTTTTGGACGACGGTTGTTTTGGCGGTGGCTATTTATGGGAATTTTTTCTGGCATCACTTTTGGATTGATCTGCGCAATGTGTTGTTTGTGGCGACGTTGGTGTTGTTTATCCGCACCCGCGTTTGGTTTTATATTGGCGAGCGCGCGTATTGGATGCCCCTGCCCGCGGCGGCGTTTTTCACGGCGTTTTTCCTGTGGTTGGCGGAAAATATTGGCACGCTGACGGGGACGTGGATTTATGCGGGGCAGACGCAGTTTGAAATGGTGCGGTTGGGTAAATTGGGATCGTGGTATTTATTGCTGTATATTAGTTTTCTGTTGGTCACGTTGGTTTATCGTGATGCACTGAGCCGCCGGGTGTTGAGGCCGTAAATTATGATATTATGACGCGAAAGCCCTTTAATATTGGGAATGCAGGCGCTATATATAAGGTGTTCCTTCGGGAACTATGGTAATAAACGCGCATGTAATAAGCGGATCGGACCCGGGGGCGGTACCCGGCGACTCCACCAAACATCCCTCATTTGGGGACCATGGGGTCGAAATAGGATCGACGGACGTCTAAAGATGTTAGCTTTTGCCCGGTGCGGTGTCGCTGTTATCGACCCACTTAAGCTAGTTGCAAATGACAACAAAGCACCGATGGCTTTGGCTGCGTAAGCGGTCCGAAAAATTGGAACCTGACTCTTAGGCCTGCGGCCTAAGCGGGGTCCGGAGGTACCTGGCAACAGAAACCTCCACTTCATTTAAAACGTTGTTGTGCATTTCCTTCGGAAATCTCTTGGGCAACAGAAACCTCCACTTTCAAATCTAATTAAGGTGATACGATGCTTACGAATTCTGATTTAGTTGAATTAACGGCATTTCGACGTGCGTTACACAAATTCCCCGAAATTTCCGGTGAAGAGGTAGAAACAGCAAAAACGATTGTTTCTGCGTTGGAACCAATGGCGCCGACGCAGGTGATTTCGGGGTTAGGTGGCCATGGAGTGGCAGCCATATTTGATAGCGGTGTGGAAGGGGAGACTCTGTTGTTTCGGTGTGAATTAGATGCACTGCCGATACATGAAAAATCTGATAATGAATGGCGATCGAAGCTTGATGGTAAGGGGCATCTGTGTGGGCATGATGGGCATATGACCATGATGCTGGGTTTGGGGCGATTGTTATCGCGCAAACCTGTGGCACGCGGACGGGTTGTGTTGATGTTTCAGCCTGCCGAAGAGGATGGCAGTGGTGCGCGTGCTGTTGTGAATGACCCTAGATTTGATCAAATAGCACCTGATTGGGCCTTTGCGATACATAATGAGCCGGGGCGACCGTTTGGATATGTATCGACACGGGTGGGACTGATTAATTGTGCATCGCAAGGATTGGCTATCAGATTAACGGGGAAAACCGCCCATGCGGCGGATCCGCAGGATGGAATATCCCCTGCCCCTGTGGTGGCGCATTTGATAAATGCGCTGACTGAATTGGGCCAAGGTGGTGCGTTGGATGATGATTTTAAGCTGGTCACGATTACGCATGTGAATATGGGTGAACCCACGTTTGGCGTTGCACCTGGTGAGGCGGAGATTTATGCCACCTTGCGCACCGCGCATGATGCCCCGATGGCGGATATGGTGGCGCAGGCACGTCGGATGGCAACCAATGCCGCAACGACGCATGGGTTGGATGTGGCATTTGAGGTTTGCGATGAATTTGCCGCGTCGATCAACGATGCGGATGCCACGCAAGTGGCGGTGGGCGCCATGGATGCGTTGGATATTCCCAATGGTGATTTCGGGTTGCCGATGCGCGCTTCGGAGGATTTCGGTTTGTTTGGGTGGAATGCCAAGGCCGCGATGCTATGTCTGGGTGTCGGCGAAAATTATGCGGCGTTGCACAATCCTGATTACGACTTTCCAGATGATCTAATCCCTATTGGTGTTTCAATCTATGCGCAAATTGCCCACGATGTGTTGGGTTAGAACAGCAGTCCTCTGACCGTATTCATAAAATTGATCTGTCTGATACATAAGTTGCATTCTGGGCTTTTGTTTGCGGCACGGGCATGCCACAAAGACAGAAGATATTTCCGCTGGAGAGGCAAAGCATGTCCGATACAATCAATTATGCCCAACTGATGCACCGCGCTATGCGTGGTTTGATGATTGAATTGTTGGATGATATTTCTGAATCTGGCCTGCCTGGTGAACATCACTTTTTCATCACCTTTGATACACAGGTTGAAGGCGTAGAAATTGCGGACTGGTTACGCGAACGTTATCCCGAAGAGATGACAGTGGTTATTCAACACTGGTTTGAAAATCTGGACGTTAGCGAAGAAGGTTTTGGCATCACCTTGAACTTTGGTGATAATCCAGAGCCGTTGTATATCCCGTGGGATGCGATTTCGACGTTTGTTGATCCGTCTGTTGAGTTTGGATTGCGGTTCGAGGCCGAAGAAGAAGACGAAACTGCCGCGAATGATGAAGAAAGCCCGATGGTTGTGATCGAGGATAACGACGAGCCCGCCCCTAAGGGAGACGCAGAGGTCGTGAGTTTGGACAGTTTTCGAAAATAGCGCGACGAATTGCACAGCCCGTTAATATTGTTATTCGGATAGGTTTTTCGTATAGGGGCATGAAAATGCTTTAACGGAGAGTCTTATGACCGATACGCGCACAGAAACAGACAGCTTTGGCCCACTTGAGGTCCCATCAGACAAGTATTGGGGTGCGCAAACGCAGCGTTCGCTGATCAACTTCCCTATCGGTTGGGAAAAGCAGCCTGTGGCGATTGTGCGTGCCTTGGGTGTGATTAAGCAAGCCTGTGCGCAGGCGAACCATGATTTGGGTAAAATCCCAACGGAATTGGCAGAGGCGATGATTACCGCAGCAAGCGAAGTTGTAAGCGGCAAGTTGGACGATCATTTCCCGTTGGTTGTTTGGCAAACCGGTTCTGGTACGCAATCAAACATGAACTCAAACGAAGTGGTTTCAAACCGCGCGATTGAGATTTTGGGCGGCGAAATGGGTTCCAAGACCCCTGTTCACCCCAATGACCACTGTAACATGGGCCAATCATCAAACGATACATTCCCAACGGCGATGCACATTGCAACGGCGATGACCGCGCATGATGTTTTGATCCCAGGTTTGGAAAAGCTGCACGCGGCGTTGGTTGCGAAATCAGAGACGTTTAAGGACATCATCAAGATTGGACGTACACACACCCAAGATGCGACGCCGATGACGTTGGGCCAAGAGTTTGGCGGTTATGCGTTTCAAGTAGAACAGGGTATTGCGCGGGTTAAGCACGCGTTGATCAATATTTACCCATTGGCACAGGGTGGCACCGCCGTTGGTACGGGTTTGAACACCCCCGTTGGTTGGGATGTTAAGGTTGCGGCGAATATGGCCGAAATCACAGGTTTGCCGTTCGTCACAGCGCCAAACAAATTCGAAGCATTGGCCGCGCATGATGCGATGGTTGAAATGTCGGGCGCGTTGAAAACCGTTGCTGCCAGCCTGTTTAAAATTGCGAATGACATTCGTTTGTTGGGGTCTGGCCCGCGTTGTGGTTTGGGCGAGTTGATGTTGCCTGAAAACGAGCCGGGTTCGTCGATTATGCCGGGTAAAGTGAACCCGACGCAGTGTGAAGCGTTGACGCAAGTTTGTGCGCATGTGTTTGGTAATGATGCGGCTGTTGGTTTTGCGGGATCGCAAGGGCATTTTGAATTGAACGTTTATAAGCCGATGATGGCGTATAATGTTTTGCAATCAATGCAGTTGCTGGGTGATGCATCCGTTGCGTTTACCGATAATTGTGTTGATGGAATTGAAGCCGACGAAGAGCGTATTTCGACGTTGATGTGGGAAAGCTTGATGTTGGTGACGGCGTTGGCACCTGAAATCGGGTATGACAACGCAACCAAAGTTGCCAAGACAGCGCATAAAAACCGCACGACATTGAAAGAAGAAGCGATCAACCTTGGTTTTGTTGACGCGGAAACATTTGATCGTGTGGTTCAGCCCAAAGATATGTTGGGCCCGAAGTAATTCGCACCATATATTTATGATTACTTTAAATGGGGCCAGTGGCCCCATTTTTCGTTAAAAAACGTACTAAACTTGGCATAAAGGCAACTTAGAAATGACATGATTGGAACCGAGATAAGAGGTATCACTAGATATCCTTATCGCATGAAAGGTTAGATTATGTTTGTAAAACCATCCGAAGATATGTCGCCAAAAACAGCACCATTGTTGTTGACGGAACCGGTAGAGGGCCCTGCCGTGCAGAGTGTCGATGTAGAATTAACACAGGGCCCTGCGCCCAAGCGATTAACACCTGCTGAAGTGTCCAAAATGTTTAAAGAGGTCACTGAAATTGTTAATGGGACTGGACAGAAAGCATAATTTTGCGCACTGGTTGTGAATGGAAGAATTTCACAGACCGCGTAAACATTCCCTGACGTTGAACGGGCACCGTACCAGCGTGAGTTTGGAAGATCCATTTTGGAAAGCGTTTATTGGCATTGCGAAACAACGTGGGTTGGCGATCAATGAATTGGCCGCGGAAATCGATACGCGGCGTGGTGTTGATTGTGGGCTGGCATCCGCCATTCGGTTGTATGTGTTGGAGAGCTTGAATGAGCGGTGGGTTGATCGAGTGTGATTAGTTACGGATGCCAATTGTAAGCTATCAAACACAATGGCGGGTATGGGGGACTTTTGAGACATTCGCCGCCTCCAAATAGATGTCTGCTTGTGTAGTTTATGAATCGCGTGAGATTGCGCTTTTGAATTCAAGCGATCAGAATTGGGGCAGTAGATCACTTCGCAATTCGAATTTTCAAAATTGTTTTTCCAAGTCGTTTTTGGGAAGTGATAACGCCGCTTTGTGCATTAGTCAGTGCACTTTCATAGGCGGCGCGTCCTTCTTTTTTGTAGAGAACAGATGCCTCGTCAAACTGATCGGTCAATATCAGATCAGAAATCTGTGGAGCCAATTCAAATAGTGTTTCAATGCTTGCTAGCACAGTTTCAGCGTTTCTTAACTCATCTTCTGTTGCTACTTTGCTTCTGCGAATGCTGGCGCTTGCTCTGTTGATTCCAGGTCGAAGGTCTTCTACCGTCCCGCTCAAAACGTAATCATTCCCAATCTCCTTGGCGAGAACTCTCCATCCACCACGTTCTGCTACCACTGAGTAAATCAGGATATTATTCATCTGGAAGGTCGAACGTTCAAGCGTTTGAAAAGCATTCATTAACTGCTGTTCTGCTGACGCCTTCTTAGCCAAATTCTTTACTGTCTCTTGTGCACTGACGGGCAAGAACGAACTTGCCATCGCCAGAGCTACTGCAATTGTGAAAGTAATAGCGCGCATGATTTAACTCCCCTGATCAAATATCGTATCTAGTTTACTGCTCTCGATATCTTAACATATCCGCATCGGATTACCAAAACAGCCTTCCAGGTTGCCACAAATTCTTGCAATTTGGGCTCTAAGCGACCTTTGTCAGATACAGGGTTTCTAGTCCGCACATGTCAAATTTTATACTCATCCCAACGAAATATGGAACAGCTATCGCGGGATCAGGTTTAGGAAAATGCCGTCTTTGGAGCGGACTGTCAGGTGGGCCACGGGTAGTGGTGCTGGCGTGTCTGTGAGTTCGATTTTGAATGCACGTAGGATTGTGTAAATCAACACCACACCTTCGATCATTGCGAACCCTGCCCCGGGACAAGCGCGTGCGCCAGTTGAGAATGGCATATAGGCATCGCGGGCGCATGTTTTGGTGGCTTTGGTTTTCCAACGATCGGGGTCGAATACATCCGCGTTTTCCCAGAGGCGTTCGTGGCGATGTAGGTGCCATGGGGATACCACGATTTGTGATCCGACGCGGATTTTACGTTTGCGGAAGGTTTCGGGTTTGGTGGTTTCGCGCACCATCATTGGTACGGGTGGATATAGGCGCAGGGTTTCGCGGAAGATGTCGCGGGTGAATTCGAGGCGTGAGAGGTCTTTGAAGTTGAGCGTGTCGCCTGTGGCGGCTTGGTCGGCTTCGATGCGGGCGCGCTCTTGGGTTTTGGGATCGAGTGCCAGAAGGTAGAGCGCCCATGCCAGTGCGGATGCGGAGGTTTCGTGTCCCGCGAGGAAGAAGATCGCCACCTGATCGACCATTTCGTTTTCGCTGAACGATGTCCCTGTTTCGGGGTCGATGTTTGTCATGATTTTCGTGGCCAGATCATCGGGCGCATCGCCGCGCGACAGGGCATCGGTACGATCACTGGTCAATTGGGCGAGGTGTTTGCGAATTTCCAGTGCGGCCTGTTTGGTTTTTTTGCGTTGGAAGATTGGCACAAGGCGTTTGATCGCGAAGAGTGATCCGACGTTCACCAAGGGTTGGGATCGTTGGTAGGCCCGGAAGCTGTGGAAGGTGTCAGAGGCGACTTGGTTCGTTATCGGGATTGAAAACAGTGTGCGAAAGATGATGTCGGCGGCGATTTGAGAGGCTTCTTCCTCGATCTCAACGGCGCCTGTTCGGTTTTTCAGGCGCGCGACGGCATCGTCGGCGACGTCCAGCATGGATTGGAAGTTGTGGCGCAGTTTGCCGCCCTCGAATGCCGGGTCGATGATGCGGCGTTGGTGTTTCCATAGGGCACCGTTGGACACGAATACACCTGTGCCCAGCAATGATGCCAGTGTGGCGTTGATGATTTCGGATTTGGGGAAATCGTCTGGACGTTCCTTTAGCACTGTACGAAGGACGGTTGGATCGTTGACGAAGAATGACCAGAAGCGTGGCAGTCGCATGGCGGCCATCCATGCGCGATACAGTTTTGGCGGTTGGGCCATGAAAATATCGGATTTAAACATTTGCAGGTGTTTCCAAAACCAAACGTCCGCTTCGCGGTGACGTGGTTTTGGGGGGATTACCTGTTTATCCATGTGTTCGCTTTCATCGAATGGAACGTCGACATGGTTTCGCGGTTTGTTTTCGGGCTGGATTTATAGCCATCAAAGCGCGCGCCCAATGTTTCTGGCCCTGCTGTTACGCGAAAGTAATCATATTGTTCGGGTTTATCCAGCGCACAAAGATAAAGGATATGGAGTTTGAAATAATCTGTTTTCATTTCGTCCATACGTTTTGGATCAATCGTGCGGTTGTAGGCCGCAGAAAGAACCAGTGGCCACATCTGTGTTCCATCATCGGGTGCGACGCCAGATACCGCCGCCGGATCGCACAGCGCGAAACAACAAGCATCGGTTGGCGCCGTCACATCGACCCACGTGATACATTTACGTTTAGACAGTGAATGCAAATCCGCGCGAAGGCGTTCCGCTTTGGGCAAAAATGACACCATTGGCACTACGTGGCCAAGGGTTAACAGGGATATATTTGGTGCGCTTTCCAGCCGAGAACGTGGCATCGCACGTAACACATCAGATAACACACTGATCGCGATATGCGCACCTGAGGAATGGCCGACGATCAGGACTTCGTCCCAATCCTCGTCCAAGGCGGCCATGACTGAGGTCGCAAAAAGTGTGATTTTCAGTTCCAATTCCGGAGGGTTTTTTCCCATTTTACTGGCTGAAAAGCCATAATCGTGCATCAGGTAGTAGGCAAAGAAGCTGGTGTCGAGTTTGCGAAAGATTTGCAGGGTCATCCAGAAGATGAAAATACCAAAGCCCAAGGCGAAGAGCCATGACATCACCAGATTGACGATCACGTATATCGAATAGCCCGAGACCAATGCGATGTTGAATTGAAGGGTCAGCGCGAAGACAGGGTAAAGTGCAACGAATACGGGGAAGCGTCGCGTGCGACCGATACGGCCCAATGCGCCCGTGGACAGGTAGATCCAAGCGGTGCGCACCAATAACAAGAAGGTTGATAGGATTGTGCGCGATTGAGAGTCTTGGACGACGTCGGACCATAATAGGAATTCGAAAGATGTATCGGTTTCCTGGCCATCGATGCGGGCGTTTACGTCCCAGCCATAGTTTTCATCGCCCTTTGCGCGGCCTTTTACGTTTAATTCATATCCAGAGATTTGTTCTTGGCGTTTTGCTTCGGTACGGTAGAGTTCACGGTACCTGCGTGGCCCGATGGGATCGTAGCCAGGTATATAAAACACCTTCCTTTTGCGGACTGGTTTATGACCTGTCCCCTGATCCGTATTCGCCACGCTTTTCCCCTTAAGCACTTTGCTTAACTATCAATTAATGTTTTATCCAACTTGTGCAAGAGCCGGAAATGTCTCTAACAACCAGTACGATATTCTCGAGAAGGCGCCTGTTACGAGAGCAATTCCGATAAGTACAAGTAAAACTCCCATAAATACTTCTACACCGCGCATATAACGCTTAAACTTGTTCATAATGTTAATGGCGCGATTTATAAAAATAGCCGCAAAAATAAATGGTAAGCCGAGGCCGATCGCATAAAGTCCCATGAGGATGCTGCCACGGGCGAATGAACCCTCTTGGGCGGCAAGCGATAGGATAGTGCCAAGAATCGGACCAATACATGGTGTCCACCCAAATGCGAAAGCAAGGCCAAGGATATAGGCCCCAAAAGCACTGCCACCTTGGTCGCCAGCGTCTAGACGTGCCTCTCGGTAAAGAAATGGAATTTTAATGATGCCTATAAAGTGAAGCCCAAAGGCGATGATAACAATGCCAGCGCAACGCCCGAACCATTCTTGGTTTTGTAAGAACAATTGCCCAAAGGCGGATGCGGCAAGTCCTAATAGAATAAACACCGTAGAAAGGCCCAGAACGAAGAAAATTGCGCAGACGACCGTGTGGCGACGTGCGGATTGTTCGTTTGCCATCTCTGACATGGAAATTCCGCCCATATAGGCGAGATACGGTGGCACGATTGGCAAAACGCATGGGCTGAGGAAACTGATGACACCCGCGAAGAGTGCGACAAGCATTGCGGGGAATAACCCTGCGTCGATGATATCAATTCCAAACATGCCCTCTTGTAACCATAGAATTCTGGAAGGTCATTACGCGAATGATAACTTCTTTGTAGACTTTTGAAACATATGGTCGCAGAAGATGTTTTATGAACTTCGACGATACATTAGATGCGGTCGGCCTGTTGTGCCCCCTGCCCGTTTTGAAAGCGCGAAAGCGGTTGAAAACCTTGCAAAAGGATCAGGTTTTACGCGTTCTGGCGGATGACCCCGCTGCTGTGATCGATTTCCCACATTTTTGTAATGAACAGGGCCACGCTTTATTAGATATCAGTGTGGAAAATGACGTGAACGTTTATTTTATTCAAAAGGCCTGAATATTTTCTTTTTTTTCATAGCTAAATCTTGTAGCGTTGCAAAAAACGCATAGCTCGACAAAGAGCTGGCAGGGAGACGATTATGGATTGGGATAAGCTGCGTATATTTCACGCTGTGGCTGACGTTGGGAGTTTGACCCACGCGGGCGATGTTTTACATTTGTCACAATCTGCTGTTAGTCGTCAAATTCGCGCCCTTGAAGAAAGTTTGAACGTAACGCTGTTTCATCGTCATGCGCGTGGCTTGATCCTGACGGAGCAAGGCGAGTTGCTGTATGATGCGACATCGAACATGTCCAAACGATTAGAAGCGGCCGAAGCGCGCATTCGCGATAGTGAAGATGAAGTTTTTGGCGAGTTGCGCGTTACGACGACGACTGGCTTTGGCACATTGTGGTTAGCGCCACGGATCAGCCGATTATATGATCGATACCCTGAATTGAAGATTGATTTGATTTTGGAAGAACGTGTTTTGGATTTACCAATGCGCGAGGCCGATGTGGCCATTCGGATGAAAGAGCCAAGCCAAGCCGATCTGGTGCGCCGCCGTTTGATGAACATCAATATGCGATTCTATGCGACGCAGGAATATCTGGACAAACATGGCACGCCAACAGATTACAATGAGTTGGAAGACCATCGCATCATCAGCCAAAGCCTATCTTCGCGCCAAGTGAACGAGAGCGTGGCATGGATGAAACCATTCCTGAGCCGTGATCACACGTCCCATTTGACGATCAATAACTATTTCGGTGTTTTACAAGCGGTTCTGCATAATACTGGGATCGGCGTGATGCCAGGGTACGTGATTGATGAGGTTCCTGAATTGGTTCGCGTCCTGCCCGAAGAAGAGAGTAAAGAAATTCCTGTTTTCCTTGCCTTCCCTGAAGAATTGCGGCATTCAAAGCGTGTCCAAGCGTTTCGTGATTTCGTTTTGGAAGAGATCAAAACCCATCGATTGCACAAAAGCGACGCTGAATAACTGCTATGACAGAATTGCATAGCGGATATGCAGTTTTGGTGACTAGTTGTTAACACCTATAAGATATACATTGTAATTGAAGGTAACAGTTTGAGCTTCGGCTCCTGAGATCTTCACCTCCCTGTTGGACTAAGGCCGAGCTCTGCTCGGCCTCTTTTTTTGTGGAACGCAAATTGTTCATTTCCCCTGCAATTAATGCCCTTTTCCTTGGGACATATAAGCCTTAAAAGACCCCAAAGAATCCCATGCAAGGTTACCTCATGTCAAACGATCCAGAAATCACCCAAGATTTAATTGAAGCACATGGTTTGAATGCCGAAGAGTGGCAGATGCTGTTGGATACGATTGGACGCGCGCCGACATACACCGAATTGGGTATTTTTTCCGCGATGTGGAACGAGCACTGTTCATATAAGTCATCGAAGAAATGGTTGCGCACCCTGCCAACCGAAGGCCCGCAAGTTATTTGTGGCCCAGGTGAAAACGCAGGTATCGTTGATATTGGCGATGGCGATGCGATCGTTTTCAAAATGGAAAGCCATAACCACCCATCATACATTGAACCATATCAAGGTGCCGCAACTGGGGTTGGCGGGATTTTACGCGATGTATTTACAATGGGTGCACGCCCGATTGCGGCAATGAATTCATTGTCATTTGGCGATTTCGATCATCCGAAAACCAAGAGCCTGATTAACGGTGTTGTTGAAGGTGTTGGCGGTTACGGGAACTGTTTTGGCGTTCCAACGGTTGGCGGCGAAGTTCGTTTCCATTCCGCGTACAACGGTAACTGTTTGGTAAACGCATTTGCCGCTGGTTTGGCAAAAACAGACAGCATTTTTTATTCTGCGGCGTCTGGTGTTGGCATGCCTGTGGTTTACTTGGGCGCAAAGACCGGCCGTGACGGTGTTGGTGGCGCAACGATGGCGTCTGCGGAATTTGATGACAGCATTGAGGATAAACGTCCAACTGTGCAGGTTGGTGATCCGTTCACGGAAAAACGCCTGATGGAAGCGACGTTGGAATTGATGCAAACGGGTGCGGTTATTTCGATCCAAGATATGGGTGCCGCTGGTTTGACCTGTTCAGCCGTTGAAATGGGCGACAAAGGTAATCTGGGTGTGAAATTGAACCTAGAAGATGTGCCACAGCGCGAAGAGAATATGACTGCATATGAAATGATGCTGTCCGAGAGCCAAGAGCGCATGTTGATGGTTTTGAAACCAGAGCTGGAAGATGCGGCGCGTGCGGTATTTGATAAATGGGATTTGGATTTTGCGATTGTTGGTGAAACGATTGCAGAGGATCGTTTCTTGGTCATGCACAATGGCGAAGTCATGGCAGATTTGCCGCTGAAGGCATTGTCTGGAACAGCGCCGGAATATGATCGCCCTTGGGTGGAAACACCACCAGCGGCGGCGTTGACGGATATCCCATCGGTTGATCCAATTTCAGGTTTGGAGGCGCTGGTTGGCAGCCCGAACTACTGTTCTAAATCTTGGGTATATGAGCAATATGACAGCATGGTTATGGCGGATACATTGGTACGCCCTGGATCAGATGCGGGTGTTGTGCGGATTCACGGCACGAACAAAGCGGTTGCGTTCACATCTGATGTGTCCCCGCGTTATTGTATGGCGAACCCGTTTGAGGGTGGCAAGCAAGCGGTAGCGGAAGCGTTTCGTAACTTGTCAGCTACGGGCGCCCTACCCCTGGCCACCACGGATAATATGAATTTTGGTAATCCTGAAAAACCCGAAATTATGGGCCAATTTGTCGGTTGTATCAAAGGTATTGGCGAAGCTGTCTCAGCGTTGGATATGCCAATCGTTTCGGGCAACGTTTCATTGTACAATGAAACAGACGGCACGGGCATTTTGCCGACGCCAACGATTGGCGCGGTTGGCCTGTTGGCGGATTTGAGCGACGTCATCAAGAACACACCAAATGATGGCGACACATTGGTTATGATTGGCAACACGGATGGTCATTTGGGCCAATCAGCGCTGTTAAAAGAGATGTTTGATCGCGAAGATGGCGATGCACCACATGTTGATTTGGCGGCGGAAAAAGCAGCCGGTGAATTTGTACGTTCAGCGCATAAGGCGGGATTGATTACCGCCGCGCATGATATATCTGACGGTGGTTTGGCGGTTGCGGCATTGGAAATGGCGATGTCGGCAAATGTTGGTGTGAGTGTTACCGATGGTGATACAGGCTGGTTCTTCGGTGAAGATCAGGCGCGGTATTTGTTGGCGACGAAAGCTGGCGATGACTTGGTCACGGCAGCGAAAGCAGCGGGTGTTCCTGTTCAAATCGTTGGCAAATTTGGTGGTGATAGCGTTGCCATGGGGTCTACGACGAAAGTATTATCCGACTTTATCGAGATTCATGCAGGCGCCTTACACTCAAGGGTTGTGTAATACTTGAGAATATGGCAAATTTTTCGAATATTTCACAAAAATGCCTTATTTGACTCATTGAACGCTTAACTTAAGGGCCTATCTATGTGCTAATAAGCCTGAGGGGGAACTTTGATGAGAAAAATTTTGACCGCGTTACTTTTGCCTTTGTTTTTTGTAATGGTTCTGGTTCTTGGTTTCTACTTCTTCACGCGGTTGGGTTTAAGTGTTGCGTATAACAATGCCAAATTGCGCCGTAGTAAACGAACGCAGGAAAAGCCGGTTCAAAAAAATCCCATCATAAACTAAAGCGGTTCCAATTTACATTGGCCACCAAAACCCTGCCGCATCAAAGATGCTCTCGTGCTTTTCGTGGAACATCGGTTTCAATAAAAATCTGGAAACCTATGAGTTCGCCATTGCAACCCGTTCGATTTAGATGACATAAATAGTCGTCATTAAAGAACGGAGCGACGTTATGGCTATTGAAGCGAGTGTCATTGAAAACCTGATCAAGGAAGCCTTCCCCACAGCCGATGTTGAGGTTGACGGCGCGGATGGCGTGCATATGTCCGCCACTGTGATCGCATCCGAGTTCAAAGGGAAAGGCATGGTTGCACAGCACCGCATGGTTTTCGCCGCCCTTAAAGGTAGGATGGATGGCCCCAATGGGGAGCTGCATGCCTTGGCATTGAAAACGAAGTCCAAAGACTAATTTTCTGGCCTACCCCACAGTAATACAATTGAAAGGGAGTGATCCCAGATGAAGGAGACAGACATGTCAAACCCAGCCCAAGAAGAAATCCAAAGCACTATTTCGTCAAATGACGTTGTTATGTTCATGAAAGGCACATCAAGCATGCCGCAATGTGGTTTTTCAAGCCGTATCGCAGGTGTTTTGAATTTCATAAATGTAGAATGGAAAGACGTTAATGTTTTGGCTGATGAAGAAATTCGCCAAGGCATCAAAGATTTTTCTGATTGGCCGACAATTCCACAGCTGTACGTTAAAGGCGAGTTTGTGGGAGGCTGTGATATCGTGACCGATATGATGTTATCCGGCGAACTGGATACGTTGTTCGCCGAAAACGAAATTGCATTTGATAAAGACGCCGCTGACAAAGTCCGCGAAGCGAACGCCTAAGGTCTCAACCTTAATCTTGCGCTGCGGCTAACGCTTGGATTTTTCCGACAATTTGCTGCAGCGTTTTTACAGCTTCGTCACGTTCCGATTTCAGCTGTTCAATCAACTCATCTTGATCTGAATTACCTGCGCTTAAATTACTTTGCGCTTCGCCAAGCTGTGCTTTGAGGGCTGTCATGTCGACCTCTGCAGCGCGCAGCTTTGCTTCGGCCTCACGCGCGCGATCAGCCGTTTCCGGATCAGATGCGGGTGCGGAAAAGGATTTAAGCTTTTCTTCGGTTGCAGCGGTGCGATCAGCCAATAAAAGACCTGACATCAATAACATACGGCTTTCGGTAACGCGTGCGCCACCACCGTCCAGTTTTTTCGCCTCTTCGTCCAGCATTGCCGCGGCGGCGTGAAGGTATTCTTCTTCGCCCTCTTGGCAAACCACTTCGAAGTTGCGACCACCGATTTCAATCGTGACTTGGGACATATCTATTCCTCAACCAAAGGTTTTAGTTTTTTCAAAATATCTTGGACATCTGCGATGTCTTTGGCGTGTTGCTGTTTAATTTGATCTAAATCAGTATCTGTTGATGTCGTTTGCGTCGACTTAAATGCAACCTGTGCGTCTGCAGTTTGTGCAGATGCGTCGTCCAATTTCGCCTGAAGGGCCTTGTTGTCAGCAACCATCATTTCGATTGTTGTTTCACTGGTGAATTTCAACGATTCCAGCTGCTTTTCCAAATCAGCCTTTTCACGCGCGGCGGTATCGTCCGATTGTAATTTATTGAGGGACAATTCAAGCGTTCCGTATTCTTCGGAAAGGGACAGGTATTGATCCTGTTGTTTTTCAAGATCCGCTTCGAGACGCGACATGTCTTCTTTGGCGCTTTCCAGCTCTGAAGTTAGTTTTGTTTCCGCTTCGGATACGGTTGGTGTTGCGATGCGGTTTTGTAATTGTTCAAACGCTGCTTCGAATTCGCTCTGTAGTGTCGATATCTGGGTCATTTCGGCCTCTCTTATATACGAATCGATGTTTGCATTTTTCTGATGCTATTTTAACCCTGATAAATCAAAAAGATGCACTAAAATGACGTTTTAGGCGTCTTTACGCGCTTGACCCACCACCAAGTCTTGTTATCAGGGTAATTGAAATCTCTATATGCTGGGAGCTATTGCCGTGAACATTTCAGATCTAAAGACCAATCATCCGACACATTGGAAGAACGCCGCCGCCATCCGTATTTTGGCCGCCGACGCCGTACACGCCGCCGCATCAGGCCACCAAGGTATGCCAATTGGCATGGCGGACGTTGCAACCGTATTGTTCCAAAACCACATGAAATTTGATGCGAAAAACCCAGATTGGGCGGATCGCGATCGTTTCATTCTGTCGGCTGGTCACGGTTCCATGTTGATTTATGCATTGTTGCACCTGACTGGTTACGAAGACATGACAATGGATGAAATCAAGAATTTCCGTCAGTGGGGCGCGAAAACGGCGGGTCACCCAGAATATGGTCATGCCAAGGGTATTGAGACAACGACAGGTCCATTGGGCCAAGGTATTTCGAATGCAGTTGGTTTTGCCATGGCGGAACAATCCATGCAGGCGCGTTTTGGCAAGAAGGTTGTAGATCACTATACATATGTGATGGCCGGTGACGGTTGTTTGATGGAAGGTGTTTCCCAAGAGGCGATCGGTCTTGCGGGTAAACAGCGTTTGGGCAAATTGATCGTGATGTGGGATGACAATAACATTTCCATCGATGGTGAGATTGGCATTTCAGACGTGACGGATCAGCGTAAGCGTTTTGAAGCCGCTGGCTGGTCAGTGTTTTCCGTTGATGGGCATGATCCAGAGGCAATTGATCGTGCGATTTCAGAAGCGAAGAAAAGCCCATTGCCATCCATGATCGCATGCACAACGCGTATTGCGTTGGGTGTTGAAGGTGTTGAAAACACGGCCGGTGGTCACGGTTATAACATTAAGGGTGATCAATTGGCGCAAATGCGTGAGTTTTATGATTGGCCCTACCCTGCATATGAAATCCCAGCGGATGTGAAATCCAACTGGGCCGCGATTGGTTCCAAAGGCGCGGCAGATCGTGCTGAATGGGAAGCCCGTTTGGCGACCCTGTCTGGTACGAAACAAGCCGAGTTTGAGCGTGTGATGAATTTAGACGTGCCAAAGAAATTGTCAGCCGCGATTAAACGTTTGAAGAAAGAGATTTCGGAAACAGCGCCGAAAATGGCGACACGTAAATCCAGCCAAACAGCATTGGAAGTGATCAACCCGATCATGACCGAAACCATTGGCGGTTCTGCGGATTTGACGGGTTCGAACAATACAATCACCAAAGGCATGACTTGGTTTGATGCCGACAACCGTGGTGGACGCCATGTTGCATACGGTATCCGTGAACACGGCATGGCCGCCGCGATGAACGGTATGGTTTTGCACGGTGGTGTGCGCCCATATGGTGGGACGTTCATGTGTTTTACCGATTATGCACGCCCATCCATGCGCCTGGCCGCGTTGATGGAAGTGCCAGCCGTTTACGTTTATACACATGACAGCATCGGTTTGGGTGAAGATGGCCCAACGCACCAACCTGTTGAGCATTTGGCGATATCACGCGCAACGCCGAATACATGGGTATTCCGTCCTGCGGATACTGTGGAAACTGCGGAAGCATGGGAATTGGCGGTAACGACCAAGAAAACGCCATCCGTTTTGTCACTGACACGTCAGGGTTTGCGCACCGTGCGCACCAAGCACACCAACAAAAACATGGTTTCCATGGGTGCCTATGTTTTGGCTGAAGCAGAAAACAAACGCAAAGTGATCTTGATCGCGACTGGTTCCGAGGTGGAAATCGCGATGGATGCCAAGGCGATTTTAGAAGCAGAAGGTATCGGCACACGTGTTGTTTCAATGCCCTGTATGGAATTGTTCGCAGAGCAAGACGAAGCATACCGTCGCAAGGTATTACCAGCCGGCCCAGTACGTGTTGGTGTAGAAGCCGCCGTGCAACAAGGTTGGGATCGTTGGTTGACCGGCGAACGTGGAAAACACAACAAAGCGGCGTTTGTTGGGATGACCACGTTTGGTGCATCAGCCCCTGCGGAGGAGTTGTTTGAGAAGTTTGGCATCACCGCCGCGAATGTTGTGCAACAAGCAAAAGAACTACTGTAATCAATCGGCGCTTTCGTTAGCGCTAACCGAATTAGTTGAAGCCAAACAGGGTATATTTACCGTGTTTGGCTTTTGCTTTGGTGGGAATGGGATTAGGAAAATATCAGGAATTCAATGCCATTAATTGCGTCAGAATCGGAGTTTTCATGACACTAAAAGTAGCCATTAACGGTCTGGGCCGTATCGGTCGTTCAACAATCGCCGCCATTATCGAGAGTGGACGTAAGGACATTGAAGTCGTTGCAATCAACGCACCTGGCGAATTGGAAACACACGCGCATCTGTTACGTTATGATTCCGTTCACGGACGTTTTCCACATGAGATTAAGGTTAAAGGTAACACTATTGATGTGGGTACCGGCCCAATCGATGTGCAAGCCACATATAATGCCAGCGAATTGAATTGGGACGGTGTGGATGTTGTTTTGGAATGTACCGGCGCGCACAATTCCAAAGAGGCATGTTTGGTGCATTTGGCAAATGGCGCAAAACGCGTTTTGATTTCTGCACCCGGTAAAAATGCGGATAAGACAGTTGTTTATGGCGTAAACCATGATCAACTGACATCCGACGATCTGATTGTTTCGAACGCTTCCTGTACGACGAACTGCTTGGCCCCGATGGCCAAGGCGTTGAATGATGCGATTGGTATTGAGCGTGGGATTATGACGACGATCCATGCGTACACTGGTGATCAACCGACATTGGATCGCCGCCACAGTGATCTGTACCGTGCGCGTGCCGCCGCGATGAGCATGATCCCGACATCCACTGGTGCGGCCAAGGCCGTGGGTTTGGTTTTGCCAGAATTATCAGGCAAACTGGACGGGTCCGCGATCCGCGTGCCAACGCCAAATGTATCCTGTGTTGATTTGACGTTCACCGCATCACGCGAAACATCCGCAGAGGAAGTGAACGCGGCGGTGAAGGCGGTTGCCGAAGGCGCGATGAAGGGCGTTTTGGATTATGATCCAGAACCGAAAGTTTCAATCGACTTTAATCACGATACACATTCGTCGAATTTTGCACCGGCACAGACAAAGGTGCTGGATGGCAAGTTGGTTCGTGTGCTAAGTTGGTATGATAATGAATGGGGTTTCTCTTGTCGTATGGCGGATACTGCGATTGCGATGGGAAAACTGATATAGGCATCATCTTTGGAACATAAAACGTACCGCATTCTTTTCATCATCATTTTGTTGGCATGTCTGGCAGATTGGTTTGTGTATGAAGGCGAAAATATGTTGTTCCTTGCGCGAAAGTTCGTTTCGCTGGTGTCATCGTTGGCTTTTTGGAGATAGAAAATGGCGCTACGCACACTCGATAGTTTTGATTTAAAGGGTAAAAATGTTCTGATCCGTGTGGATATGAACGTACCGATGCAAAATGGATTGGTTACAGATGCCACCCGTTTGAGCCGCGCCGTTCCAACGATTTTGGAAGTCTTGGAAAAAGGGGGCAAGCCAATTTTGCTGTCGCATTTCGGACGTCCGACGCGTGGGTTTGATTTGGCGTTATCGACACAGCACGCGGCGACGGCATTGGCGAACCGTTTGAAAAAGCGCGTCCATTTTGCGACATCTTGTATTGGTGATACGGCCCAAAAGGCTGTGGAGACATTGCCGGAGGGTGATGTTTTATTGCTGGAAAACACACGTTTTCACGCGGGCGAGAAGAAGAATGATCCTGAATTTGCCGCTGAATTGGCAAAATTGGGCGATATCTATGTGAACGATACGTTTTCAACTGCGCACCGCGCGCACGCATCTGTAGAGGCAATTGCGCGTCTGTTGCCCAGCTGTGCTGGTCGTTTGATGGAAGAAGAGATTTCGAAGCTGGAAGCAGCGCTAAGCACACCTGAACGCCCTGTTCTGGCCGTTGTTGGTGGTGCCAAGGTTTCATCCAAATTGATGTTGCTGGAACATTTGATCGAGCCAATGGACAAGATCGTTATCGGCGGCGGCATGGCCAATACATTTTTGGCAGCGCAGGGATATAACATTGGCCAATCATTATGCGAACACGATATGCAGGATACAGCGCGTGCAATCATGGAAAATGCCAAGGCGGCGAATTGCGAAATTATCCTGCCTGTTGATGTTGTAGCAGCCAAAGAATTCGCGGCGAATTCAGAACATGATATTGTGGCGGCAGATGCCTGTCCTGCGGATGCGATGATTTTGGATGCAGGGCCCAAAACGATTGAGTTGATCAAGAAGCACCTTGATGAATCCAAGACCGTGATTTGGAATGGCCCATTGGGTGCATTCGAAATTCCGCCGTATAATGTTGCAACAGATGCCGCGGCACAGCACGTTGCGGCGCTGACCAAGGCCGGCAAGTTGCTGTCTGTTGCGGGCGGTGGAGATACCGTTGCCGCGTTGAATGGCAGCCGTTCCGCCGATGATTTCACCTATATTTCCACTGCTGGTGGCGCTTTCCTTGAGTGGTTAGAGGGCAAAACATTGCCCGGCGTTGCTGCGTTAATGTCTTAATTCAAAGCGAGTATAATATGCCCAACCAAAAACAAGTCGAACAAATGCAATCTGGTAAGGGTTTCATTGCCGCGCTGGACCAAAGTGGTGGATCAACACCAAAGGCGTTGATGTTGTATGGTGTGAATGAGGACGCATATAAAAACGACACTGAAATGTACGACATGATCCACGCAATGCGTTCGCGCATCGCGATGGCGCCTGCGTTTACGGGTGATCGTGTTCTGGGGGCGATCCTGTTTGAAATGACAATGGATCGTGAAATTAATGGCATACCATCCGCCAAGTTCCTATGGGAAGAGCGCGGCGTTGTGCCGTTTTTGAAAATTGACAAAGGTCTGGCAGACGAAGCCGATGGTGTGCAACTGTTGAAACCGATGCCAGAGTTGGACAGCACATTGGAGCGCGCAGTGGCGGCGGGAATTTTTGGAACGAAAATGCGTTCCGTGATCAATGCAGCGTCTGAAAGCGGTATCAAAGCGGTTGCCGCGCAGCAGTTCGAGGTTGGCGCACAGATCAATGCACATGGTTTGATGCCAATCATCGAGCCCGAAGTTACGATTTCAATTGCAGACAAAGCCGAAGCAGAAACAATGTTGATGAACGCAATTTTGGAACAGTTGGATGCAATGCCCGCTGATCAGCAAGTAATGTTAAAACTGACCCTGCCAGAAATAGACGGTTTGTACAGCCCGTTGGTTGATCATCCACGTGTGATGCGCGTTGTAGCCTTGTCTGGTGGATATAATCGCGAAAAAGCGAATGAAAAATTGGCGAAGAATCGCGGTATCATCGCCAGCTTCTCACGTGCATTGACCGAAGGATTGTCTGCGCAGCAGAGCGATGACGCATTTAATGCCGATATCGCGAAAGCCATCGAAACAATTACAGCTGCGTCAATCGCAAGCTGATTACGACCGAAAATACGATTTAAACTGCGCCCAGGATGCTGGGAGCAGTTTTTTTATTAATGATTCGTTTTGGGATTCACAAACCGAATCAGTTGTGGCATATTCCAGTGAAGCGGGCACATATCCGCATCGAGGCATTGATGGCATACAAAAAAACACGGAAAATGGGATTGAGCACTGCATTGTTTTTTGCAGTGGTTGTTGCGTTGACCGGTTATTTTGTTTTTGCTGCTATTCAGGGCGACTATGGCCACCTGCGTCGTATCCAAGTGGAAGCCGAAGAACGTCGTTTGGCAGAGCAACTTCGTACACTTCAAACCCAGCGTGCTGAGATCGAAAACAAGACACATCGGTTGTCTGATGAGTATTTGGATTTGGACCTTTTGGACGAACGCGCGCGTAAGGTTTTGGGCATGGCCCGCGTTGATGATGTAATTATCCGTTAATACACTGAAATTGTTGTATTTTGTTCACGAAATTTTCTACGTGCCATTTCGCACGACTTCCGTTACAATAATAGTTCAATATTAAACCTTTTTGGAGTGCTGTATAAATGGCTGCGAAAAAGAAGAAAGCTGGATCGAACGTATCCGGCGACGAGTTGTTGAAATATTATCGCGAGATGTTGTTGATCCGCCGCTTCGAAGAAAAAGCCGGTCAGTTGTATGGCATGGGCCAAATCGGTGGTTTCTGTCACCTGTACATCGGACAAGAAGCCGTCGTGGTTGGTCTGGAAGCAGCCGCCAAAGAAGGCGACAGCCGTCTGACATCATACCGTGACCACGCACACATGTTGGCATGTGGGATGGATCCAAACGGCGTGATGGCCGAATTAACGGGCCGCCGCGATGGATTATCCAAGGGTAAAGGCGGATCCATGCACATGTTCAGCAAAGAAAAGCGTTTTTACGGCGGTCACGGCATCGTCGCGGCGCAGGTTCCAATTGGGGCAGGTTTGGCATTGGCAAACCAATACAAAGGTGAAGACACGGTTTCATTCACCTACTTTGGTGATGGTGCCGCCAACCAAGGCCAAGTTTACGAGTCATTTAACATGGCAGCCTTGTGGAAATTGCCAGTGATTTTTGTGGTAGAAAATAACCAGTACGCAATGGGCACCAGCCTGCAACGTGCCGCATCAACACCAGACTTCTACACACGCGGCGAAGCATTTGGTATTGCAGGCGCAGCCGTAGACGGCATGGACGTTTTGGCGGTGAAGACAGCAGGTGAAATGGCTGTTGCGCATTGTCGCGCGGGCAAAGGCCCTTATGTTTTGGAAGTGAAAACATATCGCTATCGCGGGCACTCGATGTCTGATCCAGCGAAATACAGAACACGTGAAGAGGTTCAGAAGGTTAAAGATAACCAAGACCCGATTGATATGGTGAAGGAAATGTTGACGCAAGGCAAACACGCGTCAGCCGAAGATTTGAAAGCGATCGATAAAGAGATCAAGAAGATCGTTCAAGCATCCGCTGATTTCGCAGTTGCAAGCCCAGAGCCCGACGTAAGCGAACTTTACACAGACATTTTGGTCTAAGGAGAAAAATAATGGCAATTCAAATCCTTATGCCCGCATTGTCCCCCACGATGGAAGAGGGTACATTGGCAAAATGGCTGGTCAAAGAAGGCGATACAGTTGAAAGCGGCCAGGTGATGGCCGAAATCGAAACAGACAAAGCAACTATGGAATTCGAAGCCATCGATGAAGGCGTTGTTGGCAAGCTGTTGGTTGCCGAAGGTAGCGAAAACGTTGCTGTGAACACGCCGATCGCTGTGTTGTTGGAAGAAGGCGAAGATGCGGATAGTGCAATTGTAGCCCCGGTCGCAGCACCAGCTGAGGTGACAACAGAAGTTGCCGTTTCAGCACCCGCCGAGGTGAAAACTGAAATCGTCATGGAAGATGTACCAGAAGGTACAACGTTTACGCCGACAACGGTTCGCGAAGCATTGCGTGATGCGATGGCTGAAGAGATGCGTGAAAACGAAAACGTATTTTTGATGGGTGAAGAAGTTGCCGAATATGAAGGCGCTTATAAGGTATCCCAAGGCTTGTTAGACGAATTCGGCTCAAAGCGTGTTATAGACACACCAATTACCGAACATGGTTTTGCAGGAATTGCAGTTGGTGCTGCCTTTGGTGGATTGAATCCAATTGTGGAGTTCATGACATTTAATTTTGCCATGCAGGCGATGGATCAAATTATTAACTCTGCCGCCAAGACATTGTATATGTCAGGTGGTCAGATGGGAGCGCCAATGGTGTTCCGTGGACCAAACGGTGCTGCCTCACGTGTGGGCGCACAGCACTCGCAATGTTATGCCGCGTGGTATGCACATATTCCAGGATTGAAGGTCGTGATGCCATACTCTGCTGCGGATGCAAAAGGTTTGCTGAAATCCGCCATAAGAGACCCAAATCCAGTAATCTTCTTGGAAAATGAAATGCTGTACGGGCGTACGTTTGATGTCCCTGACATCGAGGATTTCACGGTCCCAATCGGCAAAGCCAAGGTTTGGCGCGAAGGCGAAGATGTAACATTGGTGAGTTTTGGGATTGGTATGCAATATGCCCTAGAGGCCGCCGATAAGTTGGCCGAAGAGGGAATTAGTGCGGAGGTGATTGACCTGAGATCAATCCGTCCGATCGATTATGATACGGTATTGGATTCGGTTAAAAAGACAAACCGTTGTGTCACCATCGAAGAAGGTTTCCCAGTGGCGTCAATTGGTAACCACTTGTCCGCAGTGATCATGGAACGCGCGTTTGATTATCTTGACGCCCCTGTCATCAACTGCACAGGCAAGGACGTTCCAATGCCCTATGCTGCGAACCTTGAGAAGCTGTCGTTGATCACAACAGCCGAAGTTATCGACGCTGTTAAGTCCGTCACATATAGATAGGTAAAAACATGGCAATTCAAATACTTATGCCCGCGCTTTCCCCAACAATGGAAGAAGGCACATTGGCAAAATGGCTGGTTAAAGAAGGTGATGTTGTTGAGAGCGGCGATGTCATGGCGGAAATCGAGACCGATAAGGCAACGATGGAATATGAAGCTGTTGATGAGGGAGTGATTGGGAAAATTTTGATCGCGGAGGGTACAGTGGCAGTGGCCGTAAATACGCCTATTGCTATCTTAATCGAAGAAGGTGAAACCTACGACGAAACAGAAAGTGTTGCGGCACCAGCTGTAACCGCCCCTGCCCCAGAAGTAGAAGTTTCTGTCGAAACCAAACCGACAGTTACGAAAGCCAAAAAAGGCGATCGCGTTTTCGCGACACCACTGGCACGCCGCATCGCCGCCGAAAAAGGTGTCGATTTGATGACTGTTTCTGGATCAGGCCCACACGGACGCATCATTCGCGCAGATATAGAAGCGACCTCAGATTCTGTGCCTGCAACGACTGCAACACCAGTTGCTATTGCAAGTTCTGCTACATCAGATTCAATCAAGGCGATGTACAGTGATCGCGAATACACCGAAGTGAGCCTTGACGGCATGCGCAAGGTGATAGCAAGCCGTTTAACCGAAGCAAAACAAACCATTCCCCACTTCTATCTGCGCCGTTCCGTTCAACTAGACAGCCTTCTAAAACTGCGTTCTGAATTGAACAGTGGATTGGCCGAAAGTGGTGTAAAGGTATCCGTAAACGATTTCATCATCAAAGCATCCGCGCGTGCATTGCAAGATGTGCCAGCTGCCAATGTCGTTTGGGCAGAAGATCGCATTTTGCAGATGGCTGCTTCGGATGTTGCTGTAGCGGTATCTGTAGAAGGCGGATTGTTCACACCAGTTCTGCGAGATTCAGACAAAAAATCTCTTTCCGCACTCTCTTCGGAAATGAAGGATTTAGCTGGTCGCGCACGCGACAAAAAGCTGGCACCACAGGATTACCAGGGTGGTAGTTTCGCAATCTCTAATCTGGGGATGATGGGTGTGGAAAACTTCGATGCCGTTATCAATCCACCGCAAGGCTCAATTTTGGCGGTCGGTGCTGGTGCAAAACAGCCTGTTGTCGATGATAGCGGTGATATTGTTGTGGCAACCATGATGTCTATGACATTATCAGTCGATCACCGCGCAATTGACGGGGCACTAGGCGCTGAATTCTTGGCACGGATTTCATTCTACCTAGAAAATCCACTGGCGATGTTGGCATAATTAGAAGGGGTTACCCCTTCTAATTAATTATTTGCCCTCACATGCGCAATCACCAAAAATCTGGTCCATAGTTTGGGCCGGCTGATCACAACCTGCCTCGCCAATAATTTCGGCAGGAATCCCCGCAACCGTTTTACACGGTGGAACTTCCTTTAAAACAACAGATCCGGCGGCAATTTTGGAACAATGTCCAACAGTAATGTTACCCAACACTTTGGCGCCGGCACCAATTAAAACTCCGTCATCAATCTTGGGGTGACGGTCACCATCTGCTTTTCCAGTACCACCCAGTGTAACAGAATGTAGCATCGATACATTATCCCCGACACGCGCTGTTTCGCCAATAACAATCGAATGGGCATGATCGATCATAATTCCGCGGCCAATCGTTGCCCCCGGATGAATATCTACACCAAAAACTTCCGATGATCGCATTTGGAAAAAATACGCCATTTCGCGGCGATCGTTATTCCACAACCAATTGGAAACACGATGCGCTTGCACCGCCTGATAACCTTTGAAAAACAGCATCGGTTGCAACAGTTCATGGCATGCTGGATCACGATCAAAAACAGCAACCAAGTCCGTTCTTGCCGCGACAGAAATTTCAGGATCACGCTCTAACGCTTCAGCGGCAATCTCTCGTAAAATCTGAGCCGGCATTTCATCAGACGATAGCTTCAACGCAATACGATAACTTAAGGCCTTTGCGAAATTTGTATGATGCAAAATACTGGAATGAACCAGTCCGCCTAAAAGAGGCTCTCGCAAAACCATCGCATTTGCTTCTTCAACAAGGCGAAGCCAAACTGGATCGACTCTTTTTAACTTTTCCGAAACTTGTTTCATTGCACGGCCTTTCTGCTTTCTACAGTATACCGCAGTCGATCAGTTCTTTTCAACTAACGTTTCTGTACACTTTTCAGGATGGTCATTTTCTTTAAATAGCGTCGGGAAGTCCGAATTTGAACAAATAGATCGTAAATATCACTTTACCGCTGGTAAAATTTCCAGTCGTTGGCGTCAAATACAACTGTTTTGCCGAAGGATAATAAAACATCGTTTTGTTTTCTCCACCAACATCGTTGCTGTTAACACTCAAGCCATAATTTGAACCATATCGCGTAACCGAATTTGAAATCCCCAATCGCCAACTTGTCGCGCCATCCATAACAATTTCTTCACTAACACGAAACGCGACCATCGCAGCCATAGAA
This sequence comes from uncultured Amylibacter sp., assembly GCA_943846615.1. Taxonomy (GTDB): domain Bacteria; phylum Pseudomonadota; class Alphaproteobacteria; order Rhodobacterales; family Rhodobacteraceae; genus Amylibacter. Next base: position 363,295 of record OX044354.1, read on the forward strand.
CTCGCCGGAATTTCAACAACTGTCGCATTCGATGAACCCGCAGAAACGACATGTTCAAACTCCAACATATCCAGTCCAAAGCTTGAACCAAGTGGCCCGGTCAAATCTACACTTCCTGTTCCCTCTCCAGTGCCAGAGGTAACCTCCAACCAATCCTGTGGCTCTCCTGCGGTAATCGCCCCCGCCACAATATCCCCACAGGAATCTGCATTTTCGCCGCTGGTTGCAGGCGGGTCGACCGTCACAATAATACGATCCAATCCCTCTGGTGCCTCTGAACGCATGGCGTCAAACTGTGATAACGACCATAACGCGCCGTCCACATCACCAATCATTTCACCATAAATCTCTTCACGGCCCGTACGCGTACCACCATAATCAGCAATAATCTTGCGTACGAAAACATCAGGCAAATTCGCTTTATTTGCAGTCGCTGGCGCTGATGTTACAACTGTATCGTCACGATCCAATATTTCCGCCAATAACGTCTGACTACGCGGCGTAGTCGTAACCATAGATCGCGGCGTTTCCCCCAATCGCAAGGTAAACGGCAACATATCCCAAACATTCCGCGCTTTCTTCCACTTTGCCAATTCATCTAACCATGCGGCATCAAACTGCGGACCACGCAACGCCTCGGGGTTTTGCGCAGACACAACCAATGCCTCTGCCCCGTTTTCCCAAACCAACGACTTACGCGTACTGTTCCATTTCGGGCGTCGATCCGCTGGTGAACAGGCCAAAATTCCACTGTCACCAAAAATCATAACTTCGCGCACCTGATCTACCGTATCCCCGATCAATGCCACACGGCGACAGATACCCGGCAAATGCGGCTGTGGTCCTTCGACCAATCCACGCACCCATTCAGCACCCGCACGAGTTTTGCCCGCGCCGCGCCCGCCAAGAATTACCCACGTAGCCCAGTCTCCCTCAGGTGCGCGTTGATGCGGTAGCGCCCATATGTCAAAATCATATGGTAACGCACATAATGCGTTTTCACTTAATTGTTTACTTAACTGTTTCAGCTCTTCCAGATGCTTCGAGGCGATCGAGCCGTCGGAATATTTCTTCTTTTGCAGCAGCTGTGTCCAAAACCCCTGCGCCGCGTTCCTTCGCTTTAAAGTCGTCAAGTTTGTATCCCACTTCGAAAAACTTATACGCAACCTTCTCAAAGCGCGTCATAACATTTTCCAAAGCACGCGTTTTCGGCTCCAGATCTTCGGAATTATCCAAAGCATCCATCAACTGAAATAACTTACTTTCATATCTAACTAAATATTTTTGGATACGATCCAATCTCTCGATCAAATCGATTTCATTTACACTTGGTTGTATTGTCATGATGCACTTTGTGATTGCACGACCAAGCAAAACAGAAAGCAGTAGAACATGTCTACTGCTTACCCACTTCTTCCAGCTTGTCCAAAGGTATACGTTGGAGCGTTCGCAAAGTCAAGAAAAAACGTTACTTATCAACGCACTATGCGTTAACAAATCATCAACATTTCCGCCATCACCTTATTTAATTGGCCTGCGCCGCTTTCGCCTTGCGCTCACGCTCAATCTTACGCCACTTGGCAACATTGTTGTTATGCTCGCGCAATGTCTTGGCAAACACGTGCCCGCCCGTACCATCAGCAACGAAATATAAAAACTCTGTCTCTTCTGGATTAACCGCTGCTTCAATTGCTTGCTTTCCAGGGTTCCCAATCGCCGTTGGCGGCAAACCTGCAAACCGACGCGAATTATACGGGGTATCTTTCACCAAATCGGATCGGCGGATCGAACGCATGTTCTTTGGATCACCTTTGGTAAATTCGTAAACAATCGTTGAATCCATTCCCAACGGAATACCTTGGCGCAAACGGTTCATGATCACCCCAGAAACAACGCCCAGCTCACTTTTCTTCGGTGTCTCTTTCTCGATAATCGACGCAATAATCAACGCCTCTTCTTTCTTATCATACGGCAAATCATCGGCACGGTTCTCCCATGCTGCATCCAAAATCTTGGTCTGCGCATCCACCATTTTCTGCAAAACCTTGCGACGCGTGTCACCCTTAACATAGGCATAGGTATTGGGAGCCAAGCTACCCTCGGCAGGTAACCCATCCAATTCGCCATCCAACTCGGCAACTTCGTTCAAACGTTGAATAATTTGAACTGACGTAAATCCTTCTGGAAATGTAACCTGCTCGCTAATCGCACGTCCAGACGTGATCAACGCCACAACATCTTCCATGGATGCGCCAGCAGGCACCGCATAATTACCAAACTTCAGCTTATCATCGTACCCAGTATAACGCGCACCCACCTTGAAAATGGTAGCATCGGAAATGATCCCCTGATCTTCCAAGCGATCCGCAACACGACGAAACCGATCACCTGATTTTACCTCAAACTTCGTATCCGCCGCCAATGGTCCATCAACTGTATATTGCCCCTTGGCCCAGTAAACAAAACCGGCAAATGCAATACCGCCGACAACCAACAAATTGACGAAATTCGCAGCAAAATGGCGCGCAAACATCCTAGTTCACTTTCCCAATGACCAATGACGCATTCGTACCGCCAAACCCAAAAGAGTTCGACAACGCATAATTAATCTCACGCTCAACCGCCTTCAACGGTGCCAAATCCAATTGTGTTTCCACAGGATCATGCAAATTCAGCGTCGGTGGTGCAATCTGATCTCGGATCGCCAGAATGCTAAAGATCGCCTCAACCGCGCCCGCAGCACCCAACAGGTGCCCAATTGCGGACTTTGTGGACGACATCGTCGCGCCACTCGCCTTATCACCCAACAAACGCTCTACCGCGCCCAGTTCAATCGTATCGGCCATCGTGGATGTCCCATGCGCATTGATATAATCAATCGCTGATGGTTCCAGACCGGCACGTTTAATCGCAGCAGACATCGAACGGAAACCACCGTTACCATCCGCGGCAGGTGCCGTAATGTGATGCGCATCGCCAGACAGGCCATAACCCAACACTTCTGCGTAAATCTTCGCACCACGGGCTACTGCGTGTTCATACTCTTCTAAAACGACAACACCAGCACCTTCACCCATTACAAAACCATCACGGTTCTGATCATACGGACGCGATGCTTCTTGCGGATTATCACGACGTGATGTGGACAACGCCTTACATGCGTTAAACCCAGCAATCCCAATTTCACAAATCGGATTTTCGGCGCCACCTGCCAACATCACATCCGCATCACCATACTGGATCAAACGCGCAGCATCACCAATGGCATGCGCACCCGTCGAACAGGCCGTCACAACAGCGTGGTTCGGACCTTTAAACCCATGACGGATCGAGACCTGACCAGAAATCAAGTTGATCAAACATGATGGAATGAAAAACGGTGAGACACGGCGCGGGCCGCGTTCCTGCAATGTAATTGAAGTATCTGCAATTGTGGACAACCCACCAACACCAGATCCAATCATCACACCTGTACGGTACAAATCTTCTTCATCCGTCGGTGCCCAGCCACTGTCGGCAACCGCCATATCGGCCGCCGCCATGCCATAAAGGATAAAATCATCAACCTTGCGGCGTTCTTTGGCCTGCATCCAATCATCGGGATTGAACGTGCCATCTGCGCCATCACCAAAAGGGATTTCACAGGCATAATTGGTCGCAAACTTATCCGCATCAAAGCGTGTAATCGTCCCAGCGGCATTTTCGCCAGCAATCAAACGTTTCCATGTCTCCTCAACACCACTTGCCAGTGGGGAAACCATACCTAAACCTGTTACAACTACGCGGCGCATTTTACGGCCCTCTTTGTTTGTTATTTTGCCTGTTTTAACCCAAAATCTGTTCTCGGCGCAAGCAATGCGGCGCCTCTTTTGGGCTTTAGGCAACAAAAAACGGCGCATCCAGAAGGATACGCCGTTCTTTTAAAATTCGATTGAAACTTAGGAAGCTTCAGTGATGAATTTTACTGCGTCGCCGAAAGACTGGATAGTCTCTGCTGCGTCGTCAGGAATCTCAATGCCGAACTCTTCTTCGAAAGCCATAACCAGCTCTACAGTGTCCAGGCTGTCAGCGCCAAGATCATCAATGAATGATGCGCCTTCAAGTACTTTATCTTCGTCAACGCTCAAATGCTCGACAACAATTTTCTTCACGCGATCTGCGATGTCGCTCATGGTATATTCCTCTTCGTATGGCACTTATGCCTATTGAAAGTCGCTGACGCGACAAGATTTACCCTATCTGGGCGCTTATAGTAAAAAATACAAATTTTTAACCATAACTGAGCCGCGCTATAGCATAGAAATTTGATATGGCAAATGAATTCGGCGAAAAATATTCCCTAGGGTTGCTTTCCGCCCAATCCATTAAAATGTCGTTTCGCGCCATTCACCATTTGGAATGTCATCAATGGTAAAATTTCCAACGCTATACCTGATTAACCGTAACGTTGGAAAACCTATCGCGGCTGTCATACGGCGCACCTGACGATTTCGTCCTTCAGTGATCGTAATTGCTAACCAACTATCCGGCACGCTCTTGCGAAATCTGACTGGAGGATCACGATCCCACAACCCAGCAGGCTCATCGATCAGTTCAACCTCGGCCGGGCGTGTCACACCATCTTTCAGCTTCACACCCTTCGCCAGCTGATCCACATCCGCCTGTGTTGGATTACCCTCAACCTGAACAACATATGTTTTCGGCCACTTGTGTTTAGGGTTGGAAATTTCTTGTTGCAGACCACCGTCATCGGTCAGCACCAACAATCCTTCACTGTCCTTATCCAGACGCCCCGCCGCATAAACATTGGGAACGTCGATAAATTCAGACAACGTTTTACGCGCCGATCCTTCTGTGCCTTTGTCGGTAAATTGCGACAACACATTGAACGGCTTATTAAACAGGATAATTTTGCTCATAATAAAAGGGCGACCGAAGCCGCCCCAATTCCCTAGATCATCGCCATACCGCCATTCACGTGCATCGTCTGCCCCGTGATATAGCTGGCCTCATCAGACGCTAAAAACGCCACCGTGGCTGCAATTTCATCTGGATTGCCCATACGGCCCTGTGGAATTGAACCCAACATGTTTGTCACAACCGCTTCTGGCAATTCAGATGTCATGGCTGTTTCAATGAAACCAGGCGCCACACAGTTCGCCGTAATCCCACGTGCCGCGATCTCCTGTGCATATGATTTGGTCATCCCAATCATACCCGCCTTCGACGCGGCATAATTCACCTGCCCTGCATTACCTGTCACACCAACAATCGATGTGATGTTGATAATACGACCAGAACGCTGTTTCATCATCGGACGCATAACAGATTTCATCAAATGCATCGTGGATGTCAGGTTTACGTCAATCACAGACTGCCAATCATCGTCCGACATCCGCATAAAAAGATTATCGCGCGTGATACCAGCATTGTTCACCAAAATGTCTAAACCACCCATCGCTTCAGAAGCTTGACCTGCCAATGCCTTCACAGCGTCTGCATCACCCAAATTGCATGGCGTTACAAACGCACGATCACCCAATTCAGCTGCCAATGCATTCAATGGATCAACGCGTGTTCCAGACAATGCAACTTTTGCGCCCTGCGCATACAACGCACGCGCAATGGATCCACCAATACCACCCGACGCACCAGTAACCAGCGCGCATTTTCCAGTTAAATCAAACATATATCTATCCTAACCTAATTTCTCTGCTGCCGCAGCAACGCCCGCGGCATCACCAACCGCATTCACACCAATCGCACGATCAACGCGACGCACCATACCAGACAGTGCTTTACCAGCACCAATTTCAAATGTCTCGGTAACGCCCTGCGCACTCATAAACGCAACGCTCTCGCGCCAACGCACAGAACCCGTAACCTGTTCTACCAACAACGCCTTGATATCTTGCGCATCCGCAACAATATCCGCACGTACATTGGCAATCAACGGCACATTCGGTGCAACAACATTCACATCCGCCAACGCTTTTGCCATTGCATCCGCCGCAGGTTGCATCAAGGCGCAATGGAATGGCGCGGACACTGGCAACAAAATCGCACGCTTTGCACCAGCTTCTTTTGCCAACTCAACAGCACGTTCAACCGCGGCCTTATGACCAGATACAACAACCTGTCCCGGATCATTGTCATTCGCCGCCTGACAAACTTCGACACCTGCCGCTTCGCTGGCTATCTTGGTCACGGTTTCAAAGTCTAGTCCCAAAACAGCCGCCATGGCACCTACACCAACAGGCACCGCCGCCTGCATGGCCTTACCCCGAATGCGCAACAAACGCGCCGTATCACTCAATGAAATTGCACCCGCTGCACATAACGCCGAATACTCACCCAGTGAGTGTCCCGCCACAAATGACGCCTTGCTCAAATCCACGCCCGCCGCCGTCAACGCACGCGCCGCCGCTACAGATGTCGCCATCAATGCTGGTTGTGCGTTTTCCGTCAGGGTCAATGTTTCAATATCGCCATCCCAAATCAACGCAGACAGGTCTTGCCCCAGCGCATCGTCAACTTCTTGGAAAACTGCCTTCGCCTCTGGAAACGCGTCGGCCAAATCTTTACCCATTCCAATCGCTTGTGCGCCTTGACCTGGAAACAGTAGTGCGTGTGTCATATTTTCTCCCTCATCGCGCATCATACAATTAAACGCAAATAATCCGTTCAGACCTAATCAAGCATCTGAACGAAGTCTATATCTTTTTAAGGAAGGTTGAAACCTTGGTGATCCTAAGGATCATCAGGTGTTTCCAGCGCGTCTGATACCATATTGGAAACCTCATCTATTGGAATAACAAAGCTCTGAACTAACAAAACTGACAAAGCAATAATCGAAGCCGATAAAACAACCCAATCAACAGTAACCGCACCTTTTTCATCAGATTTAAAGCTGCCTACGCATGCGCCAATTCTTTTGGTTAAATCTAACATATATTCACGCCCCATCCCATTTTCCCTCGAAAAACGGTTTATAATCCCCCCGCAACGATTTGCGGGCTGTTCCCCTGCTTCTTGAAGATGTATATGGCTAAAATAAGGCAAAAATACGCACAACCGAGGATATATGTAATTCTATCAATATTTCCGCGCTTGCATTTCCCCCATTTCCCCATATAAGCACCCCACTTCTGCACTATTTTTTCATCGCGGTCGCCTCTCGTATACGAATGCAGAAGTAAGTTCGTATTTTGAAGCTCGCTTAAATCGAGGTACTGATATGGCGCTCTACGAGCACGTATTTATTTCGCGTCAGGACTTGTCCAACGCGCAGGCTGAAGGTCTTATCGAACACTTCAGCGCAGTTCTTTCCGACAACGATGGCAAAGTCATCGATCAGGAATACTGGGGTCTAAAAACAATGGCCTACAAAATTAACAAAAACCGCAAGGGCCACTACGCCTTCTTGAAATCAGATGCACCTTCTGCAGCTGTTCAAGAAATGGAACGCCTGATGCGTTTGCATGACGACGTAATGCGCGTCATGACAATCCGTGTTGATGAGCATGAAGAAGGCCCATCAGTAGTCATCCAAGCGAAATCGGCGAAAGAAGAACGTCGTCGCGAACGCGAACGTTAAGGAAAGGACCTTAAACCATGGCAAACAAACCATTTTTCCGTCGTCGTAAGTCCTGCCCTTTCTCTGGTGAAAACGCACCAAAGATCGATTACAAGGACACGAAACTATTGCAACGCTACATCTCTGAGCGCGGCAAAATCGTACCATCACGTATCACCGCAGTATCTGCAAAGAAACAACGCGAGCTTGCAAAAGCTATCAAACGCGCTCGTTTCCTAGCGCTTCTGCCATACGCAGTTAAGTAAGGGGAACATCATGCACGTTATCCTACTCGAACGCGTAGCGAAACTTGGCCAAATGGGCGATGTTGTGAATGTAAAGCAAGGCTTTGCACGTAACTTCTTGTTGCCACAAGGCAAAGCATTGCGCGCAACTGATGCGAACAAAGCGGCTTTTGAATCACAAAAGGCTACTTTAGAAGCACAGAACCTAGAAACCAAAAAAGAAGCAGAAGCAGTTGCAGAGAAATTGGGTGGACAACAGTTCATCGTGATTCGCTCAGCTTCCGACGCTGGCGCTTTGTACGGTTCTGTTACCAACCGCGATGCAGCAGACGCCGCAACAGCAGAAGGCTTCACAGTCGATAAGAAACAAATCATCTTGCAAGCACCAATCAAAGAATTGGGACTTCACAAGCTTGGCGTTTCTTTGCACCCAGAAGTGGAATGCACTATCGAGCTGAACGTTGCTCGTTCAGAAGAAGAAGCTGAATTGCAAGCTGCTGGTGAATCTATCGCAGATTTGGCCGCAGCAGCAGAAGCAGAAGCAGAATTCGAAATCGCCGAACTATTCGACGACATGGGTTCAGCGGCAGCACTTGACGAAGACGGCAATGAGCTGATCAAAGACGAGCCTGCACCAAAAGCAGAAGAAGCTTCAGAAGAGTAATCTTCACCATATATTGAATTTTAAGGGCGCGTGGAAACACGGGCCCTTTTTGCTTTCGGGATTAAAACCGACAAATCGCGTCGCAAAAGCCGATGACGCGGCCTTTCTTTTTTGCAAATCTGATTCCAGTCAATTCAAAGCAAAAAGGAGTGTGCCAAATGGACTACGCAACAACCAACGACATCCAAGAGATCGTCGAAGCTGACCGTAAAAACGTTTGGCATCACCTAAGCCAGCACAAACAATACGAGAGCCAAGTCGACCCACGTATCATCGTCGAAGGCAAAGGTATGCGTGTTTGGGATCAAAACGGCAAAGAGCATCTTGATGCTGTTTCTGGTGGTGTTTGGACGGTAAACGTCGGCTATGGTCGTGAACGCATTGCGGATGCCGTACGTGACCAATTGGTGAAAATGAACTACTTCGCACAATCTGCGGGTTCTATCCCTGCAGCGATCTATGCGGACATGTTGATCGACAAAATGCCAGGTATGAGCCGCGTTTATTATTCAAATTCTGGTTCAGAAGCGAATGAAAAAGTCTTCAAAATGGTACGCCAGATCAGCCATAGCCATTATGATGGTAAGAAGTACAAAATCCTGTACCGCAACCGCGATTACCACGGCACCACCATCACCGCCCTGTCCGCAACAGGCCAAGAGCAGCGCAAAGCGCAATATGGCCCGTACACACCTGGTTTCGTGGAAATCCCACATTGCCTTGAATATCGTGATCAATACGGCGAGGCAGATTACGGCGCCGCATGTTTGCGCGCCACAGAAGAGGTTATCCTGCGCGAAGGCCCTGAAACAATTGGTCTGATGTGTCTGGAACCAATCACCGCTGGTGGTGGCGTTATCGTCCCACCAGAGGGTTATTTAGAAGGCATCCAAGCCCTGTGTAAGAAATATGAAATCCTATTGCACATCGACGAAGTTGTTTGTGGTTTGGGCCGTACAGGCACATGGTTTGGCTACCAGAATTTCGACATCCAACCAGATTTCGTCACAATGGCCAAGGGCGTTGCATCGGGTTACGCGGCGATTTCATGTACCGTCACAACAGAAGCGGTCTTTGATAAATTCAAAGAAAACGCAGATGATCCAATGAGCTACTTTCGCGATATTTCAACATTTGGCGGCTGTACCGCCGGCCCTGCGGCGGCGATCGAAAACATGAAGATCATCGAAGAAGAAGGCCTGTTGGAAAACTGTCAAAAGATGGGTGAATACTGCCTAAACGCCCTTGAAGGTCTGAAAGCAAAACACGCAATTATTGGTGATGTGCGCGGCAAAGGTTTGTTCCTTGGTGTTGAACTGGTTCAAGATCGCAATACAAAAGAGCCAGCAGATGAAAAGCTTGTCCAAGCTGTTGTCGGCGATTGTATGGCAAATGGTGTGATCATTGGCGCAACCAATCGTTCGGTGCCTGGCTTTAACAACACATTGTGCCTGTCACCTGCGTTGATCATTACCAAAGAAGATACCGACATCATCGTGGGCGCAATCGATAATGCTTTGACCAAAGTGTTCGGTTAAGTTTTATTTTGTTAAAATGTCCAAATCCGGTTTTCACCTGAAAACCATATTGTAACGAAAAGCCCCTCGCGGGGCTTTTCTCGTTTTAGCTCTCGGTTTCATTATCCTCACCATCGTGCGTAATCGCATATGTCTGGTGCAGCCACCCCAACGCAGCCAAGGTCAGCCCAAGCCCGATAAACGACGTTGCACGCCCCAATCCGCGTAGTTCCGAAATGTCCCACAAGAATACCTTCAACGCCGTCGCGGCCGCCAACGCCAAACCAATACGACGTAACAACAGGCTGTTCTGACGCACAGATGCCACAAAAACCACAACTGTCACGATCAACAACACAATCGTATAGGTATACAATTCATTCTGATAAACGCCTTCGTACAGATAAATCCGCGAACCATGCCAGAAATGGCGTATTTCCAAGATCAACGCATATGCAGCCAATCCAACCACTCCAATCATTGTTTGCAACTTCGGCACCAAATACGGCACCCATTTGAAATACACACTGGCGTATAACAACAACGCGGGCAGAACATAGGCCAAAACAATGCTATCCACAGGGAAAAACCCTGCGACCTGCCCCGTAAACAACGGCGTAAATATCCCAACAGCCGCCGCCGCCATAATTCCAGCACCCAACGCCAGGATCGCCCCAAACGCATTACGCAACCGTTTAAAATCAACCAGCTGATCGCGGCGATAATACTGCACCATCGCCAAAACACCCAACAACGTTGCATATATCCCTGCAATCGTATGATCTTGGATATCCGCAGACCAACGCACCAACCAGACACACAGGAACGTTGCCAACGCGGCCAACCCAGCCGTTTCGAACTGTACAACCTGCATCGCACGCCCGCGGATCGTGGCATCGCGTAAACAAACCCCAAATACCAACATAGTACCAACAAACGCGATTAAAAACGGTATCAACAGCGTATTCGCCGCCCATAACCAACCCGGATCAACAACCAATCGCGAAACCGCAACTCCAGTGATAATCACACTGGCCATTGCCACAAACCGCAGATCCCATTTAGCGACACACAGGTATGAAATCCCCGCCAACGCGGCAATCATCACCGTTAACCACGGATCATTATAAGTCATGCCAATATACGCTGCCATGCCCCACGCCACCACGGCACCCGTCCCCAAAATATCCGCACCCATAATTTGACCACGTCGGATCATAATCCCTGCCAGAGCAGTAAAATAAGCAGCTAATGCAATCGAACTGCCCGTCCAAAACGCCGATCCACGCACGGCGCTGTGCTCCCAACCAACATAATACGCGCAATACCCAATCAACGGCATCGCAACGGTCAAAATATGCCAATACCAAGGCCGCACAGAATGCCCCGCACGCCACAACGATGCACCAACACCCAAAACCAACAGACCCAGCATCGTAATCGACGCCGTCGGGAAATACGAAACCACAGAACGCACTGCGTCCGTCGACAGGCCTTGGCTATACTTCAACAACGTATATGCCACCTGCCCCATCACACCGATTGTACCCGCTGCAAAAACAACAGCCAACTGATCCAAATTTTGCGCTCGACGACACAACAAAATCGCACCACCCGTCAAACCCAGCATCGTCAATGACGCAATCTGCCAATGGATCAAACCAGACCGTGCATACAAAACAATTAACAGCGTTGCCGCGATTCCCGTTCCAACCGCCAAAATGGTCGGGTACTGATGCGCAATCTTCTTAAACGCCGATTGATCCAACCACGCCGTATCCTTGGACTTGGGTAAAACCCCAAACGCAGGTATCGTAATAGCGAGCAGCGCAACAACGCCGTAGTACGGCCCAGACAGCGCTAGTTTCGTCATATCGAAATGCATCGCATAGCCCAGGAACAGCGCACAGCCCACAGACAAGCTAGACAACCATATCCACCGTTGCCAACGCTCCACAAACAATGACGCCGCCAAAACCAACAGGTAATACAGATACATCATCTCTGCGCCCTGCCCCGAACTTCCCAAGATCGGCGAGAAGTAGGCCCCCAGAATACCAATAACAGCCAACACTGGCCCATAAATCATCGCAAGCGCCATCGCACCCCATGCGACCACCGCCATCGACACAAACCCAACCATCGGGCTGGTTAGATCATACAATACATGCGCGGACACAACCGCACCAAACAGGCTGGCAATCCCCCCGGCCGCCAATGCGGTCACGGGGGAAAACAACGCAACCGTCTGATCTTTGGACTTCTTGCGCAAAAACTCCGCCCCTGCAATCAATGCCAAACCAAAGGCAATCGCCAATGCAACACGCGCTCGCGGGCCCAACATGCCGCGTTCGATACCAAATTGAACAATAAACACACCACCAAACGCCAACGACAACGCCGCCAACCAAACAATCCAGTTTGTTTTAAAATTCTCAACCATTCGATCGGCGAAACTAGGCCCAGTGGGCTCTGGCGGCGCAACCGGCTTTGATACAACCTTCGCCACATTCGCAGGCGCAGCGGCAACCTTAGCCGCCTCTTTCGTTGCTGAACTTTTAGGTTTCGAGGAAGAGACACTAGAATTCGAAGCTACACCCGATTTTGGCTTCATCATATTCTCAGCAGGCGCTTCCCCACCAAATACATGGCTCTGAATCGTATCCAGTTCCTTCTTAACCTGGTTCAATTCCCAACGTAGTGTGCCAATTTTCGTCAACGCCACAATCGGCAAAACAATCCCCAACACCACAGCGCCCAGCGCCAAAAGTCCGAAAAAAATCAACTCATCCATAATATGCTCCCTCGAATATATACAAACTGGTGAAACTTACAGCTGGATGCAAGCGTAGAATATGGCCAGGTGTACAACGCTTGAAATTCCATCATATTGGACGATAAAATGCATAGCAGCACACTTTCTGCAGAATTGTGCGAAAACCCACTATGCTCCCGAAACCAAAGGTTTCTTAACTCGGTTGATACCCCGTTAGTGCGGAGATCAAAAACGCGATGCGTTATTGATCTGTATCAATGCACAGGGTCGAATCTCATTCTAAAAGTAAGATACATTCAAGATTTTGAATGGAAAATATCCGCCCTTAGAAACTGAGAAGGAATAAACCTATGACGATCCAGAAGTATATCTTATCAAGTGTAGCGCCAGCAGCACTTTTAATCATGTCAAGCAGTGCAACGTGGGCTGACCTCTTAGCTGATGACGTCTTGATTGGAACATCAGGCGATGGTTTGATTCTGGTGGATGAAAAAGAAGGTGTTGTGGACCCAGGAATCAAGGCCGTTACTTTTACGCGAACCAGAGTATCTGATGGCGCAGGGGGATTTATATATGTCGATCCCATTGAGGAGATCATCACGGACTTTTCCACTCTCGATTCACGCGGCGACGTCACTAACTGTTTGATGGCCAGTAACCCAGACGTTTATTGCGATTCAGAGGGCGGCTCCGGCAAGCGCTTAAAAATCCACCTCACGGGCAAAAATGCCTTCGACATGCGTCTTCGCGTTGTTCCAAATTCGATATATTCGTCAGTGGACTACTTAACATTCGGAAAAGTCTCTAACTTTACTGGCGCGCGAGCTATCGGCTACTCTGTACAGTTGTTGGATGCGGACGGCAACGCGATGGGCCTGCTCGATCCAGCTGATGCAGTCACCTTCAATCTGGATGCCTCTGACATCGGCCTTGGCGCAAGGTTGACCGACGGTTTATTCGGCGATGGAGGCCAAGAAGGTGAAATCGGTTTCTTCTCCGAGGATAAGGCTGGCCTTACCCTCATCTCGTCGAGTGATCTGTTGGAATTAGGTGCATTAACGAACACTGTGCACATTGCAAACTTTGGCAATGCTGTCCTTGATAATTCTATGGTACCTGATGGCATTTTTTGGGATGATAACAACGACCCAAGCGACGAAGGTTCACTTATCGCATGGAATGACCTTGCCGGAGGCGGCTGGACCTATGGTAACTTAGATACTGCAGAAAACATCGACGCAAGGTTAGCTGATCTGGCCTCGTCATTGGGCGTTACCGTCGCGGAACTTGGCTATACGCCTGGCGGTCTCGTTCCAGCAGAAATCGTTGCCGCGGCAGAGGCGAACAACCTTTTTGCCGTCGAGATCATCGAAGATTTGCGAAATGCGAACCTTAACTACACCATAACTGTTGGTACTGTAGATGGTGAAGAGGTCACGGTTCGTTTCGTGCCGATTTTCGCGCCAATTGTTGCTAGCTCTAAAAACGAACTTCAATTTATGATGGCCGGCCACTTAGATGCAGCCGCGAACGTACCTTATTGGGACTTAGGTAATGCTGCAGCCTATCAAGATGCTATAGCCGACATACTTGCCATGAGCGAGGCGGATAGATCGCATGCATTGAGCAGCGTGGGCTTCAGCTTTGCGCCAGCTTTTTCCAGCCTTGGGTTTGAGGCCGCACGCGGCCAAGTTTCGGCTATCCTCAATACTCCCATACCATGGGGAAGTATCACTACAAACGAAACAGAAGTTTCTCGCCAGAGCAATGTTAATTCTTGGAAACTTGGAAATGATCTCTACGCGCATATTTCACTTGGTGGTTCTAATGCATCATATGATGCAACCTCTGGCTCTGTCAGTTACAACGCTGATCAGACTTCCTTTTCATTGGGACTAGAAAAACGTTTATCTGGCACCAACACATCAGTTGGTTTTGCACTGGGAAGTACGAGTGGATCGGCGGATGCTTATCAAGACCTAGGTAACATTGACGCAGACGGCATCTCTGCCACTATTTTCTCGCGTACCCGCTTTGGTCAAGGAGGTTTGGTACAAGCGCTGATCGGTTACCAAGATTTATCTTATGAATCTACTAGGTTTGTATTAGATCAAACAGCTAGCGGCACTACAAAAGGAACGCAAACCTTCGCCGCTTTGAATGTGGATTATATGAAAGATAAGGGTTCATTTAAATTCGGTCCAACCGGCTCTCTAGAGTATTATAACAACTCTATTGATGGCTTTACTGAAACGGGTGCTGGCATCTGGAATCAAACCGTTGGTGCACATTCTGGCAAAACAGTTCTTGCCTCTTTCGGTGTGCGTGGCGAATATCAGATTAACAATAACAGCCGACTGACAGGTAGCGTGAAATATTCGCGGGTTTCTGGCGATGACCTGATAATCCAAAGTGGAATCGCTGGTTTACCAAGTGTTTCATTACCAGCGTCCGAGCTTAAAGACAGCTTGGCAGATTTGAGCCTAGGTTTCGAGCATAATATTTCTTCAGATGTTTCCAAACAGGTCCTTTTTCATGGCGGATATCGCGGCGTCATCGGTAGCGATTATGAAAGCCATGCACTCCAGTTCGGACTACAAGTCACGTTCTAATAAAACAAACTATGCTAGCGGCACCATGGTTTGGTGCCGCTTGATAAGCTGCCCATTATGCTTGCCTATGCATGAAGTCATTTAAAACAACTACAACCTAGCAGTCGTGACGAAATGACCAACGATCCAATGAAATTAAACGCTCAAGCTCAGCCATTGCCTCGCAATGAAATAATCCGATTTCCCATAAAAAAAGCCCCGCATAAGCGAGGCGTTTTTTAGTGTGGTACCCAAAGCCGGACTTGAACCGGCACTCCGTGAGGAAACGGATTTTGAATCCGTCGCGTCTACCAATTCCGCCACTCGGGCTTAGCACACAAGAGGGGATTTAGCCAAAGTCGCGGGGGGCGTCAACGGCAATTATAGCTGATTTGCATTAAAAGTATCACATTGGTTCATTTTCGCTGATTGGTACCCACGGGCAAACCAGCGTTGGCGTTGTTCGGACGTCCCGTGGGTGAATGTATGCGGGCTTGGGCGGCGTCCAGCGTTGCGTTGCAACGTGTCATCACCGATTTGTTTCGCCGCATTCATCGCCTCTTCGATATCACCCGAATCTAACGCACCCAGACGTTCCGCCGAATACCGCGCCCAAATACCCGCAAAACAATCCGCCTGTAATTCAATCATCACCGAAACGCGGTTACTGTCCGTCGTCGACATCGACTGACGCGCGCGGTTTGCTTGGCTCAATACACCCAACTCATTCTGCACATGGTGCGCCACCTCGTGTCCCACCACATATGCAGCGGCAAAATCACCCTTGGCACCCATGCGACGCTCCAATGTCACGAAAAAATCCGTATCCAAATAGACTTTGCGATCCGCGGGACAATAAAACGGCCCCGTCGCACCAGATGCGTTGCCACATGGTGATTGCGTCACGCCCTTAAACAACACCAACGTGGCGGGACGGTATTTCTTACCAACCTGATCGGGGAAAACCTCACCCCAAACTTGCTCGGTATAGCCCAGCGCAGCAGATACAAATGCGCCCGCTTGCTTATCTTTCTCAGAAATCTCACCTGAACCTTGCTGAACGGTCGTACTGCCACTGTTACTGACAAACGACGATACATCGATCCCAGTAAAATACCCAAACGCCAAAACGGCAATGATCCCGACAATCCCCATGCCACCACTACGCGCGGTACTGCGACCTCTGCGATCTTCGATATTCTTGCTTCCGCGTGCGTTGCGCCATTTCATCGTAATAACTCCTAACAGTGTCCATTGAAATTAGGTGCTCTATGCCCACCATGCAAGGCTCATGATACTTGACGCCATGCCTCAACCCTGCTTTTGGTGCACAAACAGGAAAAACAATATGCTACGCAAGTTATACGATTGGACGTTGTCATTTTCAGACAGCAAGTATTCACTTTGGATTCTAGGCCTTATAGCTTTCATCGAGAGCAGTGTTTTCCCCATCCCCCCACACGTCTTGATGATCCCTGTCATTATCGCCGCCCCTAACCGCGCATTCCTTGTGGCAGCGGTTGTAACAATCGGTTCTGTCGCAGGCGGCGCGTTGGGCTATTACATCGGTGCACAGCTGTTCGATACTATCGGCCAGCCCGTATTGGATTTCTACCACAAGGCAGACAGCTTCGAGGTCTTCAAAGAGAAATTCAATGCCCAAGGCCATTGGGCCGTATTAATCGCTGGCCTAACCCCCTTCCCTTACAAAGTCATTACAATCGCTTCCGGTGCCACAGGTATGAATTTCGCAACCTTCATGTTATGGTCCTTGATCGCCCGTTCCACGATCTTTTTCGTGATCGCGGGATTGTTATGGAAATTCGGCCTACCGATCCGTGATTTCATTGAAAAGCGGTTGGGATTGATGTTTACCTTATTCTGCGTCGTCTTGGTCGCGGGATTTGCAGCGGTAAAATATCTATGATTTCATTTCGCCTTATTGGCTTGGCAACATTTGGCTCCATCGCATTGATGGGTTCCGTTTACTTCTTCCAACACGTCTTGGGCTATGCACCCTGTAAAATGTGCGTCTGGCAACGTTGGCCGCATGTGGTTGCCATAGCCATCGGTATCATCGCCCTTGCACTTCGCGATGCGCGTATCGCATTCCTTGGCGGCTTGGCTGCCCTTACCACATCAGCAATCGGCCTGTATCATGCAGGTGTCGAACAAAAATGGTGGGAAGGCCCAAATACCTGCACATCAGGCTCAACAGAGGGCATGTCGGCCACTGACCTGTTAAACCAAATCCTCGCCGCCCCTGTCGTGCGTTGCGACGAGATCGCTTGGGATTTCATCGGCGTCTCTATGGCTGGTTGGAACAGTATCATAAGCCTTGGTTTCGCCATCATCTGGTTCACGGCCTTCGCGCGGCGCTAAAGCCTTAGTAACTCTACCCTTGGCTTCTTGTGCCAATCCATTGGATTGCACAGGTATGCTGTTCGATAGTCGGCTAAACTGCATCGGATTTACGGCATAGGACACACCAGATGCACTGCGTGCGGTAATCACATTACTTTGTATCAATGCCTGTTGAACCCGCGCCGCCATTGCACGGTCCACCTTTAGATGACGCATTAAAAACTCTGGCGAACAACTGTCATGCGCGCGGCTTAACATCGTTGCCAATTTCATATGCGCACTAGCAATTGATGGGGCGGCAGGCGCCGCAATCGATATCTTAGGCGCACCTAACAAGGCCCCAAGGCCAAATGTAAAAAATCGTCTATTCATACAACGGATATATGCTCATCCCCTGTATTTTAAAGGGTTAAGCGCCTATTCTTCCAGCTCGGCGTCCCAATATAGAAAATCAGTCCAACTCTCGTGCAGATAATTTGGTGGGAATTTACGTCCCGCATTCATCAACTGCGCCGTAGTGGGTTGCGATGCAGGTCGGCGTAACCCCATCCCACTGTCACGCAGGCTGCGCGATCCCTTACGCAAATTACATGGCCCACAGGATGCAACCACATTTTCCCATGTGGTGCGCCCACCACGGCACCGCGGAATTACATGATCAAACGTCATATCCCCATGCGATCCGCAATATTGACAGGTAAACTCATCACGTAAAAACAGGTTAAACCGCGTGAAAGCGGTGGTTTTACGCGGCTGAACATAATCTCGTAATACAATCACCGAAGGCACGCGAATTTCAATTGATGGCGAATGAACAACATCGTCGTATTCAGCAACAATATCAACACGTTCCAAATACGCCGCTTTCACAGCGTCTTGCCAACTCCATAACGACAATGGGAAATACGATAACGGGCGATAATCAGCGTTTAGTACCAGCGCTGGCTTGTTTTGCAACTTACCAGATGATCTTACAAAATTGTCTAAAAACGCGGTATTCATCATCGCAGGCTGTCTCCGTATTTGATTACCATCAAAACGGGAACACCCGTTCCGATTACCAAACACTATATATAGACATCTCTACAGAACAACCCCCAAGGGGTACGTTAGAGGTTTTGATCGATAAACTGTAACGCCGCACCTAAACCATCGGCCCCAATACCATGAGCCGTACCTTTGGAAACCAACGCATAGACCTCGAACTTAGCTGCTGTCAGGGCATTCGCCGCCTTCTCCATTTCCGCAAACGGAACTACATCGTCCTGATCGCCATGCACCAACAAAACTGGTGGTTTTTGGATTGCCTCTGCGGCCAGCTTCTCTGGTTCCAACAAACTACCAGACATGCCAATCACACCACCAAACGCCTCGGCACGGCGTGGTGCGACGTGCAGGCTCATCATGCAACCTTGGGAAAAACCCAGCAAGAAAGTCTTTTTCGCTGGAATTCCCGTCTCCTTGGCAACCTCGTCCAGAAACGCATTCAACACTTCCGCTGCCGCATCACGACCCGCATTTGCCTGTTCCTGCGTCGATCCATCCATACGTGGGATTGGAAACCATTCATGCCCCATCGGGTTCATTTTACAGCTGTTGGGCGCATCTGGTGACATGAACATCGTGTTTGGCAAATGCTCCGCTAATGGGTCCGCCAGTCCCAACAGATCATTGCCATCCGCGCCATACCCATGAAGAAAAATAACCAAGCTGTCCGCCTTGCCTGATTGCGCGTCTTTGATATGGTTTTTAAGTGTCATTATTGTAGTCCTTCACGTGATTTCATCTCTGCGTAATAAGCCCATATAAGGCGCGCCGCAACACTGCGCCATGGGCTGTATTTCTCTACCAAAACTTCTAACTCTTTGGCGGTTGGGCGGCTATCCAATTCGAACAACATCCGCGCGCCTTCTTGAAGCGCTAAATCACCAGTGGCAAATACATCCGCACGCCCCAGCGAAAACATGGTATATATATCCGCACTCCAGCGTCCGATACCCAGAATACCCGTCAATTTTTTGATGACCGCTTCATCAGGTTCGTTACGTAACGCATTGTAATTAAAACGACTTGTTGCCAATTCATATGCATATCTCGCTTTTGGTTTAGATAAGCCAAACCCTCGCAGCTCTTTAATAGAAGACGCGGCGATGCGCTCTTCATCCACCATATCTGCCGCCTCTAATCGTGCCCAAATACTTCGCGCTGCGGCAACTGAAATTTGTTGCCCCACGATAGCATTTAACAAGGCGCTAAAACCATCATTGCGTAACCTCAATGGTAATGGGCCAATCCGGTCCAGCACCTCTGCAAATCTCGGTTCCGTAGCGGTCAAAAAAGCCGCCCCTTCGGCAACACATTCATCTGACACAATAATGCGCCCTGCTGTCATGAAAGAATGCCCTGAATCCATTCCAACGTTTCTGGAACGGTTGAGACAATCTCGGCTTTATTCTGTGTCACGCGATTTATCATTGCCACAGGAATACTCATCTGTCGCGCCGCAACAAGTTTGGAAAATCCACCAGAACCGCCAGCATTTTTTACAACGATCCAATCAATGTTTTCCTTGCGAAACAACGCCACTTCTTCCTCTATGGAAAACGGTGGCCGTCCCACTTGGAATGCTCCGCCAACAAACGGAAATTTCCCAACAGGTGCATCGATCACGCGACACAGCAATCGACGCCCATCCAATACATGATATTCCGCCAATGTTTTACGACCCGTGCCCAGAAAAACATTCGCGCCTGCAGGAATCAGATCAGGTAACTCGCTTATTTCATTAATGAAATGCCAATTATCGTTTGAAGTAGGCGTCCAAGGTGGGCGTTGTAAGGAAATTGTTGGCACGCCCGAGTTGGCGCAAACCTCTGCATTCGTTGTGGACATCTGCACCGCAAATGGATGGGTTGCATCGACAACCCATTTAATCTGATTTTCCGCAATATATTCAGTCAACCCAGCCGCGCCGCCAAACCCACCTACCCGCGTTTCGATGTCCAATGCTCGCGGGCTGCGCGTCTCCCCTGCCAGCGATGCAATCGCGTCAACATGGTGCTCTTTTAACGCGGTACACAACTCGCGTGCATTCGATGTGCCTGCTAACACTAAACCCGTCATTTTGCGCGTCCTAAGATGCGGCCAGAGCGGTTTATGATCACAATATCAATTATTGTATCTACGTCTTTTAATTGATCTTTTACGCGCTTCAGGGCCTCTTGCGCCACACGATCCGCCAATGCGTCGCCTGCGCGTTCTACAGCTTCTAATGCTGTATTCGCATCGCTGACATCTACGTCTGTCCAGGCATTCAATGCCTCAAAATCGACTTGAGAGCGGGAGGAGTGTAGGTCTACGGCGCCTTGGGCCAGCTTGACCATCTTGCCGATGCCACCCCCGATAGTCAGGCGTGGAACTGGGTTTCTGGCGATGTATTTCAATAATCCACCAGAGAAATCACCCATGTCTAGCATTGCGAAGTCGGTTAGGTTGTAGAGTTCTTGGACCACTTTTTCAGACGTTGCACCTGTACATCCTGCAACATGTTGCATGTCGTTTGCACGGGCCACATCGACGCCACGGTGGATGGATGCGATCCATGCGGCGCAGCTGAAAGGGCGCACGACGCCTGTGGTTCCGAGGATGGATAGACCGCCGAGAATTCCCAGACGTCCGTTCCATGTTTTCAAGGCAATTTCCTCACCGTGTGGTATGGAAATTGTTATTTTTATGAAGGGGTTACGGTTATATTTGTTAGCCTGTGCAATTACGATATCGCGCATCATTTGGCGTGGTACGGGGTTGATTGCGGGGTCTCCTACAGGGATTGGGAGGCCTGCTTTGGTTACCGTTCCGACGCCTTCGCCAGCCGCGAATACGATTTGATTTGGGTGTTCTGCGACGCGCACGATGATCAACGCGCCGTGGGTTACATCGGGATCGTCGCCTGCGTCTTTGGTTATGCCGACTTCGGCCCAACCGTCGCCACGATCCGTGTAAGCCATTGGAAATGTTGGAGTTTCACCCTTGGGCAATGTGATGGTTACCTCACGGGGGAACGCACCACCCCACAGGGCATCCAGTGCGGCCGAGGTGGCGGCGGTGGCGCATGCGCCTGTGGTCCAGCCACGGCGCAAATCTCCTGTTGGTTTCCTGCTCATGTTGGGGACTATAGGAACCTTTTGCATCCTCGCCAACGCCCAAAATCAGGATGGCGTGCGGTGGGGTAAGATATCAGCGTACGGTGAAAATGGGATGTCTGTATTACGTCTGGGTAACGTCGGTATTACGTCTGGGTAACGTCGGTATTACGTCTAGACGTTGGGTGGCGTTCCGCGCGTTAACCTTTGTTGCGCGGCTTTGTTGTGCTTGGCGAAAATGAATTGGAATTGGTCGGGTGTGGTCTCGCCATTCCTATCGTCATGGTTCATAAGAAGGTATGGAAAATACGAATCCCCTCCCGCCATATGATTGGCCTGTTTTGCAGGCTGGTTGGGTGTGGCTGTGTGGTGCGGGGCCCGGTGATGCGGGGCTGTTGACGCTGCATGGATTGAACGCGTTGCGACAGGCGGATGTGATTGTTTATGACGCGCTGGTTGGACCCGATATTTTGGGCTGGGCGAATGATAATGCTGAATTGATTTACGCGGGCAAGCGTGGTGGGAAACCATCGGCGAAACAGCGTGATATTTCGCTGCAGTTGGTTGATTTGGCCAAGGCTGGGAAACGGGTTTTGCGCCTGAAGGGTGGCGATCCGTTTGTGTTTGGGCGTGGTGGTGAAGAGGCGCAGACCTTGATTCAGCATGAAATTCCTGTGCGCATTGTTCCAGGTATTTCGGCGGGCATTGGGGGGTTGGCCTATGCTGGTATCCCTGTGACGCATCGTGATGTGAACCAATCGGTTACGTTTGTAACCGGACATGATCAAAGTGGTGAGGCGACCGGTTCGTTGAACTGGCAGGCGATTTCGGACGGATCACAGGTGTTGGTGATTTATATGGGGATCAAGCATGTGAACCGAATTATTGGCGAATTGCTGGCCGCTGGTCGTCCCGTCGATGAGCCAGTTGCAGTTGTGACCAATGCGACGCTGCCCCATCAGCAGGTTTTGGAATCGACGTTAGAAAATGTAGAGGCGGATTTGATTGCCGCGAATATGGCGCCACCCGCGATTATTTGCGTTGGGAAATCTGTTTTGATGCGCCAAGTTTTGGACTGGCAGGGATTGATTGCGGGCCAAGAGCCGCGCAATTTGGATCCATTAAACCGTGGACGCCCCGCAGAGGCGGTATGAGCGCGCGTATGAGCACGGGCATTATCATTTCAGCGCCGAGTTCGGCGAGCGGCAAAACGACCATTACGTTGGGGTTGTTACGCGCGTTGAAGCGGTCTGGTGTTACCGTGCAATCCGCCAAGAGTGGCCCCGATTACATTGATCCACGATTTCATGCGGCGGCCTCTGGTTCGGAATGTGTGAATTTGGATGCTTGGGCCATGAGTGCGGATCGTATCCGTGCGCTGGCTGATACGCCTGTACCGTTGATTATTGAGGGTGCGATGGGGCTGTTTGATGGGGCCCCGCCCGTTGGTAAGGGAGCAACTGCGGATTTGGCGACGATCCTTGGGCTTCCTGTGGTTTTGGTGTTGGATGTTGCATCGCAGGCGCAATCCGTCGCGGCTGTCGCGCATGGGTTTGCCACGTTGCGACCCGATGTGAAGATTGCGGGTTTGATCTTGAACAAGGTTGGTAGTGCGCGACATGAGGCGATGTTGCGTGGTGCATTGGATGGGATTGGCATTCCCGTGCTGGGTGCGGTGTATCGCCAAACAAACCTTGAAACGCCATCGCGGCATTTAGGATTGGTTCAGGCACAAGAACGTGATGATTTGGATGCGTTTTTGGATGTGGCGGCAGATATTGTTGAGCAATCTGTCGATATTGAACGATTAATGTCTTTGGCGTCTGTTGCAAATACCGATACCGCGAACCATGTGCGTTTAGCACCACCGACGCAAAGTATTGCAATTGCGCGGGATCGGGCGTTTGCATTTGCCTATCCGCATCTATTAGCAGATTGGCGCGCGATGGGGGCTGAAATTTCGTTTTTCTCGCCGTTGGCTGACGAAGCGCCGCAAAAGGCCGATTTGGTGTTTTTGCCTGGTGGGTATCCCGAATTGCATGCGGGTGTGTTGGCGCAGGCCAAGACATTCAAGAATGCCGTGCAGGCCGCGCCACAGGTTTATGGCGAATGCGGTGGGTATATGGCCATGGGTGAAGGGCTGATTGATGCCGACGGGCACCGCCACCAAATGCTGGGATTGCTGAAATTGGAAACCAGTTTTGCAAAACGTAAATTACATTTGGGATATCGACAATTGATCCCGCAAGCCATGTGGGATGGGCCGTTGAATGGACATGAGTTCCACTATGCATCCACGTTAAAGGCCGAGGGTGACGCGTTGTTTTACGCCAAGGATGCGGCGGGACAGGATTTGCCAAATCTGGGCTTGATCAATGGGCGTCATGCAGGCAGTTTCGCACACATCATAGACAGGCAAATTCCATGACAACCAACGACACCCTTGCGAAACGCAATTTAGTTATTTTAATCGCGGCGCAGGCGTTTTTGGGATCGCAGATGCCGATGTTGTTTATTGTGGCTGGTTTGGCTGGGCAATCGTTGGCGTCTAACATTTGCTGGGCGACGTTGCCGATTTCGTTGATCGTGTTTGGATCAATGACAACCGCGCCTTGGTTATCCAGCCTGATGCAGCGTTATGGGCGAAAGTTAGGTTTTTTCATTGGTGCATTTGGTGGTGCAATGGGCGGTTTGATAGGTGCCTATGCATTATATATTGCGTCGTTCCCACTGTTTTTGGTCGCTTCGTATTTCACGGGTATTTACATGTCCGCGCAGGGCTTTTTCCGTTTTGCCGCGATTGATACAGCGTCGCCCGAATTTCGCCCCAAAGCGATTTCGTATTTAATGGCGGCAGGTTTGATCCCAGCGATTATGGGATCGCAATTGGTGAATGCCACAACGGATGCGTTCGTTGTTCCGTTTATGGGCGTTTATTTCGCAGTAGTGGTGATCAACATCATTGGCGCGATCCTGTTTACGTTCCTGAAAATTCCCACACCAACAGCCGAAGAGAAAGCATTACCGCCTGGGCGTTCGCGCATGGAATTGTTGAAGACACCTACTGTTGCGGTGGCAATTATTTGTGGGATGGTTTCATACGCCTTGATGAATTTGGTGATGACATCAACGCCGCTGGCGGTTGTGGGGTGTGGGTTTGCGCAATCGGATGCATCCAATATTGTTATGGGCCATGTTTTGGGCATGTTTGCACCCAGCTTTGTCACTGGGCATTTGATTGCACGTTTTGGGGTTAAAACGATTATTTCCGTTGGATTGGCCATTTTGGCCGTCGCGGGGATGGTGAATTTGGCTGGTGTTACCTTGGTGAATTTCTATGTCGGTTTGATCTTCCTTGGGATTGGTTGGAACTTTGGCTTTATTGGTGCAACGACGTTGTTGGCGTCCGCCCATACACCAAATGAACGTGGTGCGGTTCAAGGGATGAATGATTTCTTCGTGTTTGGTTTTGTGACCTTGGCGTCGTTGGCATCTGGGACGTTGATGAACTGTTCGGGTGGCACGCCGACCGAAGGGTGGACGGCTGTGAATATTGCGATGGTACCATTTTTGATTTTGGCGGCGGGATCGCTGGTGTGGTTGAACCGTTTGCCAAAAGAGGCCTGATGTGAGCGCATCGTTGGCCCGTGGGGAAACGATCCGATGTTTTCGATGTGCATTTTATAACTGCCAAGTATCTGAACACTGATGTCATACCCAGCCTCACCAAATCGTTTACCCGCCGGACGGGCCAACGATGCGCGGCGGCCTGCGGCCTTGATTCCGCGCAGGGCTTTCTATTCTAAAACTTATTCAAAAAGCTTTTGATCAGTAGGCGCAATTTTTTGCGACCTTGCGTGGATTCCAACTCACCTGCCCCAACCGATGACGGATCGCGTGCGGCAGTTTTCAAAATGCTGTGTGACATCCAAGCAGTACGTAATGCGGGGATTGGTGTTTTGCCCGTAAACGTCACATCCATTCGTTCAATCGCGCTCGAGGCCAGCTTTTGTACCGCTTCGCCCCGCCCATCGACCAATGGTTTACGTTGGAGGTTTTCCAGTTCAGGGATGGCAACAAACAAACGCGCGATGCCATCGCCGTAACCGTATTCCTGTGCTGCCTGCGTATCGCCCGGATCCATTCCGATTGCCAAACAGGCCAGTGCCATCAGGTTGCCCGACGTGTGCATGATGTAATCGCCAAAGGCAAAGGCGTGCGCGTGGGGTTCGCTGTAGATATCCCAGCGTCGTGCGGTGATCAGTTCGTCGAAAAGGTCGCGTGGTAATTTGTGATCTGAGATTAAGGTGGCCAGTGGTGTGACGACCTCGTGGTGGCGCACCTGTTTGCCTGTGTAGATTTCTTCGATCACGTCCGACCACCATTGTAGGCGCATTTCGGCGATCATGGGTTCCTTGGTGATCCACGGCGCGCGCACGATTTCCAAATTGAAGGCGTATATCACGAACAACGCAGGCCGTTGTGCGACGGGGGCAGACATGATCGCCAGAAAACGGTCAGGGTCGCCACCGCGAACCAAATCGGCGCATCCCGTTATATCGTCATTCATCGTTACCATTATACTGGCTTTACGCCGTCGCGGATGAGTTTCCAGTTCATGGCATCCAGCAATGCCTCAAAACTGGCATCAACGATATTTGCGGATACGCCGACGGTTGACCAACGGCGACCTTGGCCGTCTTCGCTGTCGATGATCACGCGGGTGACGGCGTCTGTGCCCTGCCCTGTGATGCGCACCTTGTAATCCACAAGGTTCATGTCATCGATGCAATCTTGGTATGGGCCGAGGTCCTTAACCAATGCGCGAGTTAATGCGTTGACAGGGCCTTGGTCGCCTTGCTCTGGGTCCATGCTCTCTGATACGGATAAAACCTTCTCGCCGCCGATTTTGGCGACGACGACGGCTTCGGATAGTGAGACCATTTTGTTGTGTTTGTTGCGGCGGCGTTCAACCGTGACGCGGTAGCGTTTGATTTCGAAAAACGCGGGCATTTCGCCCAAAATTTCGCGTGCAACCAATTCGAACGATGCCTGCGCGCTGTCGTAGGCGTAACCCTGATCTTCGCGCTCTTTTACGGCGTTCAAGATTTGGGACAAACGTGGATCGCCCTTTTCAGGTGACAACCCTGCATCCGCCAGACGTTTACGCAGGTTTGATTGACCCGCTTGGTTGGACATCGGGATTATGCGTTCGTTACCGACAACGGCTGGATCGACGTGTTCGTATGTGCTGGGATCCTTTAGGATTGCGGAGGCGTGCAGGCCTGCCTTGTGCGCAAACGCCGACGCGCCAACGAAGGCGGCGGTTTTGTTTGGGACGCGGTTTAGGATGTCGTCCAGATTGCGTGACAGTGCAGTCAGTTGGCCCAGTTTATCATGGATGACACCTGTTTCGTAGAGGCTGGCATAGGGCTCTTTCAGCAACAGGGTTGGGATCAATGTGACGAGGTTTGCGTTGCCGCAACGTTCGCCTAGACCGTTCAACGTTCCTTGAATTTGGCGCGCACCTGCGTCGATTGCGGCCAATGAATTGGCCACGGCATGTTCGGTGTCGTTATGGGTGTGAATGCCCAGATGATCGCCCGGGATTCCCGCATCGATCGCCGCGCGAGTGGCCGCATGAACCTGTGCGGGTAAAGCGCCGCCGTTTGTGTCGCACAGCACAACCCAACGTGCGCCTGCGTCATATGCGGCCTTGGCGGTTTTGATGGCGTAATCGGGGTTTGCGCGGTAACCGTCGAAGAAATGTTCACAATCGAACAGGGCTTCGCGGCCTTGGGCGACGATGTGTCTGATACTGTCGATAACGTTTTGTAGGTTTTCATCCAGCGTGATGCCCAATGCGGTGGTGACGTGGAAATCATGGGTTTTACCGACCAAACAAACGGCGGGTGTATTGGCGTTTAATACGGCGGCCAAAACATCATCATTCGCGGCGGATCGCCCCGCGCGTTTGGTCATGCCAAATGCGGTAAATGTGGCGTTCAGTTTCGGTGCCGCGTCGAAAAAATCACTGTCGGTTGGGTTTGCACCCGGCCAGCCGCCTTCGACGTAATCAATGCCCAATTCATCCAATGCCTTGGAGATATGGATTTTATCAGCGGCCGTGAAATCGACGCCTTGGGTTTGTTGACCGTCGCGGAGCGTCGTGTCGTAGAGGTATATGCGTTCGCGGGTCATTTTAGGCCCTCCAATTTTGAGGGATCGAAATTTGGGCCGGCTGATAATACGACACCTTCTTTGCTCATCTGCACTTCGACGCCTGCTTCCAGCAAAGCCGATTTCAAGCGATCAACTTCAGAAAAATCCTTGCTTTCCATAGCGCTAGAACGCGCAATGGATATCAGAGTTTCTAAAGTGGATAGATCAACATCATCAATTTTAGCCCAATCACCCATTGTTTCGTCGAGCAACCCTAACAACTGTGCCGACGCTTTCAAACCGGCGACGTCACCCGTTTTTGCCAATTCATGCAGGCCCGCAATCGCACCCGCTGTATTCAAATCATCAGCCAAAGCATCCACAACAGTGGATGCAGCGCTGGCTGATGGTTCGATGCCATCTGTCAGCGCCCGCCATTTACGCAAGGTTGCTTCGGCCTCTTTCGCCTTCTTATCCGTCCAGTCCATCGGTTTGGAATAATGCGTGCTGAGGTAGACAAAGCGTATCACTTCGCCTGCATATCCTTGATCCAACAGTTCGCGTACGCTGAAGAAATTGCCCAATGATTTGGACATCTTCTTGCCTTCGACCTGCAACATTTCGTTGTGCATCCAGACATTCGCAAAACTGTCGTCGCCGCAACAAGCGCAGCTTTGGGCGATTTCGTTTTCGTGGTGGGGGAATTGCAAATCCAATCCGCCGCCGTGAATATCGAAACGATCACCGAACAAGGCGCGTGCCATTGCCGAGCATTCGATATGCCAGCCCGGACGGCCGTAACCCCATGGGCTGTCCCAGCCCGGTTGATCGCCAGTGGATGGTTTCCATAGTACGAAATCCATTGGGTTTTGTTTGTATGGTGCGATCTCTACGCGTGCGCCTGCAATCATATCGTCGACAGAACGTCCAGACAAAGCGCCGTATTTTTCGTATGAGTTTACGTCGAATAATGCGTGACCCTCGGCGGCATATGCATGGCCCTTTTCGATCAGCTCTGAAATCATGGCGATCATTTCCGCGATGTATTCCGTGGCGCGTGGTGCAACCGTGGGTTCAAGTGCACCCAGTGCGCCCATGTCATCCAGATACCACCCAATCGTTTCATCAGTGATGTCGCGGATAGAACGCCCTGTTTCAGCCGCCTTGGCGTTAATCTTATCATCTACATCGGTGAAATTACGCGCATATGATACGTGATCAGCGCCGTATGTATGGCGCAACAGGCGATACAATGTGTCAAACACCACCACGGGACGCGCGTTGCCGATGTGGGCGCGATCATAAACCGTAGGGCCACAAACATACATGCGCACATCGGTTTCATCGATTGGCACAAAGTCCTCTTTGCGCCGCGTTTTGGTGTTATACAGTTTTATCATTCGTATTCTCACAGTGGTATCGCGCGGTATTCCCGCGGAACTATCACTTGTATTAACGAAAGAAAATAAAGAACAGCCCGCGTGATGGTATCAGCAGGTAATAATAATACAGCAAATGATGCTATTTGTTCTCATGCCCTACTCTTCGCATCTTAAAATTCATAAATCAAGATACTTGCGTGAAAGCGTTGGAGCGCGTATTAACTACACATATGAATGTATGAATGCGTAGTAAGAATGAAAACAAAAGATCAGAAATTAAAATTTGCCAACACGCGCAAAGCGGTGTCGCTTGCGTTGTTTGTTGCGTCGTTAAGCAGCCCAATAATGGCCCAAGATGTGGATGCTGGTGCCAAGGTGTACAAAAAATGCAAAGCCTGTCACCAAGTTGGCCAAGGTGCAAAAAACCGCGTTGGCCCGCAATTAAACGGTGTTTTTGGTCGTGCGGCGGCTTCAGATCCTGATTTCAAATATTCAGCCAGCATGAAACGTGCGGGTGCGGATGGGTTGATCTGGACGGATGAAACCCTGACGGCATTCACGGAAAACCCCAAGTCATTGGTGTCTAAAACACGGATGAGTTTTAAGGGAATCAAAAAAGAAAAAGATATCATCAATCTGTTGGCCTATTTGCGCACATTTTCGGATGATCCAGCAAATATTCCAGAGGCAGAACCAACAGCCAAAGGTACGGATCACGATATTGATCCCGCAATTTTGGCAATCCAAGGCGATCCAGAATACGGCGAGTACTTGGCATCTGAATGCCAGACCTGTCACAAATCGGACGGTACCGACGATGGCATCCCTGGAATTACCCAATGGCCCACAGAAGATTTCGTGGTTGCCATGCACGCCTATAAGACAAAAATTCGGCCCCACCCCGTCATGCAGATGTTGGCTGGGCGATTGAATAATGAAGAGATTGCGGCCTTGGCCGCATATTTTAAAGATCTGGAATAATCCGGCTAAAGGGAGGAAACCTAAATGACTAATCCAATTAACAGACGTGTGTTCCTGAACACTGCGACTGCAGCGGCGGCGGCAACTGTGTCCGCACCTGCTGTGATGGCCGATGGCCACAAAAAACCACGCGTTGTGGTTGTCGGTGGTGGCGCGGGTGGTGCCACCGCCGCACGTTACATCGCAAAAGACAGCAAGGGCGCAATTGATGTAACATTGATCGAGCCAACACGCACATATTACACATGCTTCTTCTCCAACCTTGTGTTGGGTGGCGTACGTGACATTCAGTCAATCGCACACTCATACGGTAAATTGGCATCTGGCGGCGTAAACGTTGTTCACGATTGGGCAATTGGCGTTGATCGCGATGCGAAAACTGTTTCATTGGCTGGCGGTGGCAAAGTGCCATACGACAAATTGATCCTATCACCAGGTATCGATTTCGTTGACGGCGCTGTCGAAGGCTGGGATACATCAGCACAAAATGCAATGCCACACGCATACAAAGCGGGTTCACAAACTGAATTGTTGCGTTCGCAGCTGTTGGCAATGCCACAAGGTGGTACATTCGCAATGGTGGCTCCGCCAAACCCATTCCGTTGCCCTCCTGGACCATATGAGCGTGTATCTATGGTTGCGCACATGCTGAAAGAAACAAACCCTACTGCGAAAATCATCATCGCAGATCCAAAGGCCAAATTCTCGAAAATGGCATTGTTCCAAGAGGGTTGGGCAAACAACTACTCTGGTATGGTTGACTGGATTGGCGCCGATTTCGGTGGTGGCAATGTTTCTGTGAACCCACACGACATGACCGTCACAATCGACGGCGAAGTGAACAAAGTTGACGTTTGTAACGTTATCCCAGCAATGAAAGCTGGCATGATCGCTGAATTGGCTGGCGTAACAGACGGTAACTGGGCACCTGTAAACGCTGCTGATATGAGCAGTAAAGCAGATGCAGACATCCACGTATTGGGTGATGCATGTTCACAAGGCGACATGCCTAAGTCTGGTTTCTCTGCGAACTCTCAAGCGAAAGTTTGTGCAAACGCTGTACGCGGTGCATTGACTGGATCAAAAGTATTCCCAGCGAAATTCTCTAACACTTGTTGGTCAATGATTGACACAGACAACGGTGTTAAAGTTGGTGCGACATACGAAGCGACACCAGAGAAAATCGCAAAAGTTGACGGATTTATTTCGAAAACTGGTGAAGCGGCAGACGTTCGTAAAGCAACATACGAAGAGTCAGTTGGTTGGTATTCAGGTATCACATCCGACATGTTCGGCTAATACTATTAGACCCGAGGGAATTTCCCTCGGGTCTATCCTTTTGGCTTATTGTATTGAGCCGCCCCAAATACTATCTATGATGGACGGATATTAAGGGGGCAATCATGCGTTTATTTCATTACATTGCGATTTTGGTCAGCATGGCAACATTTGCCAACGCCCAAGATATCCCCAAACCATTGACGCCCTATGTCAGCGATTATGCCAATCTGATCGATCCAGAGACAGAGGCGCGCATCACCACGCGTTTGACAGAATTGCGCCAAGAATTGGATTTGGAACTGGCTGTGGTGACGATTGAAACCCGTTTTGATTATGGCAACGTTGACAGTATCGAAACATTTGCGACCAACCTGTTCAACACATGGGGTATCGGCAATGCGACACGCAATGATGGCGCGTTGATTTTGGTGGCAAGATCGGACCGCGAGATGCGCATCGAGGTTGGCGACAGTTATGGCCCGATATTCGATGATCGCATGGCCTTGGTGATTGAACATCATTTCCTGCCCTATTTTAAAGGTGATCAATATGCCGAAGGGATTGAGGCGGGCACCTATGAAACCATAAAGCGTTTGCAGCCGACATATGACATCACCGATCCGACGACATTGGAAAGCCCATCGTTGTTGACCTCGTTCAAGCGCACGGCATTTTGGCGGTTCATTCAGGATAAATTGCCGATTTTGGTATTCTTAGGCATTGTTGGATTCTTACATTTCGAAAATCGCATGCGTGATGTTTTGGTGGGTTTGACCCGTTGCCCAAATTGCAACCGTCGCCAATTGCAGCGCAAACGCACGATTGAACGCGAAGCGACGAAAACGACTCGTGGCAAAGAGGTGATGGAAACCACCTGTTCCAGCTGTGAATATGAATCAATCGAGAACCGTATCATCCCGATATACACGACCAGCAGTTCCAGTGGTTCCAGCGGCGGCTTTGGTGGTGGGCGTTCATCTGGTGGCGGTGCATCCGGTAGCTGGTAAAAAAATCTTTACAGAATCTGTTTTCTGAACCAATCATTATTCTATGATTGATCTTGATTGGATGACGGACCTGATTTCACGTACCATTGGTGCGGATCGCGGGCGTGCAGCCAGAGGTTCGCCAACACCCTTCTGAAACCTGTTCATTCATTTTTCAAAAGGAAGTCAAACATGTCAAATCCCAGACGATCCGGCGGCCGCGCCGCCCGCCAAGCGCTACGCGCCGCCCCGCTCACCCAAGATGTGCGCCCTATTCGCCCCGGTATGGAAGGTGGACAATATAAGCCGCTGTCAGATGCGGATGTATTGCGCATTCATAACGCAGCCCTTGAGGCATTAGAAACAATCGGTTTGGCGGATGCGCCGCCCAGTGGCGTTGAAATCCTGACAAACGCGGGTGCGATTTTGGGTGATGACGGGCGCATTCGTTTTCCGCGTGCCTTGGTCGAGGACATGTTGGCGAAGGCCGCAAAACAGATCACATTGTTCAGTCGCGATGGTAAACATGATTTGGATATTGGTGGCAATCGGGTGCACTATGGCACAGCTGGCGCTGCAGTTCATATTGTCGATGTCGCTGGAAATGAATACCGTGAATGTGTTTTACAAGATTTACATGATGCGGCAAAAATTACGCAACAACTTGATAATATTCATTTTTTCCAACGCCCGATGGTGTGTCGTGATATCCCCGATAATTTCGAAATGGATATGAATACAATTTATGGTGCCTGTACGGGCACCACGAAGCATATTGGCACCAGTTTCACCGAACCGTCGTTTATGCCCGGGTTGTTTGAATTCATCTATGACCTTGCGGGGGGAGAAGATAAATTTCGTGAGCGCCCGTTTTTGACGAATTCCAACTGTTTTGTCGTACCGCCGATGAAATTCGCCACCGAGAGCTGTGAAGTGATGGAACAGTGTATTCGTGGTGGCATGCCGGTGCTGTTGCTATCTGCGGGTATGGCGGGCGCTACAGCACCGTCTACAATCGCGGGTGCGATTGTACAGGCCGTTGCCGAATGTTTGGCGGGGATTGTTTATGTGAACGCTATCAAACCTGGCCATCCAGCGATTTTCGGCACTTGGCCGTTTGGTTTGGATTTACGCACTGGCGCGATGACCGTTGGGTCTGGCGAACAAGCGTTGTTATCCGCAGGCTGTGCGCAGATGCACAAGTTTTACGGCATTCCAGGTGGCGCGGCGGCGGGGTGCATCGGATTCCAAGATGCCAGATATGCAGGCGGGATGGGAACAGATGTGTTCCAGCGTTATGGCGGGTCTGTCGGGTTTAAACATGGTGTATGAGGCCGCTGGCATGCATGCATCACTGTTAGGTTTTTGCCATGAATCCCTGATCTTAGGTGATGATTTGATTGGGCAATCTATGCGGTGTGTGCGCGGGATCGAGGTAAGCGATGAAACCATGGCCTTGGATCAAATTGCATCCGTTTGTATGGGCGGGCCTGGGCATTATTTGGGAACCGATCAAACGTTATCGCGTATGCAATCAGATCACGTTTATCCCCGTCTAGGGGATCGAACCAGCCCCAAGGAATGGGCCGAGATTGGGAAGCCCAACTTGGTTGAAAACGCGACGAAGCTGAAGGAACAGATTTTGGCGGCGCCGTCCGAGGTGAAATTGGATCCTGTTCTGGATTTGGAGCTGCGTAAGAAGTATACTATCCACCTAAACAACACCTAAGCGAGACGAATAAAATGACATCAAAGATCACGGTTGCAACGATTATGGCGTTGATATTGGCACAACCTGCCCACGCGGTTGAGACCAGTAGCGGTATTATTTCTGGCCTGTTGCATCCGATTTTGGGGTTTGATCATTTGATGGCGATGATTGCGGTTGGGTTGTTATCAATCCAACTGGGCACGCAACATGTTTACCGTCTGCCCCTGTGTTTTGTAATTGTTTTGATGATTGGTGCCCTTGTGGGATTGGCGGAAATTCCGATGCCCCAAGTGGAGGGTATCATCAGTGTTTCCGTGTTTATCCTTGGGTTGGCGATTGCATCTGGTGGGCGTGTTGGTGTGATGATTGCCTATCCAATTGTTGCCGTGTTTGCGTTTTATCATGGGCATGCCCATGGCGTCGAAATTCCTACATTGGCGTCGCCTGTATCATTCATCGCCGGATTTATGATTGCATCCGCGGTATTGCACCTGTTGGGCGTACTTATCGGTGCGGTGGTGCGTAGACCCAGCACACGAGCGTTATTGGGCGCAGGCTGTGCGGGCGTTGGATTACATATGGCCTTGTTGACCTATGGTTTGGTTTGATCGGTGATATTATAGAAATACGATTTCCAGCCGATGGGGCCAAAATCAATTCCGATTTGCAACATTTCACCCTGTGTCATCGGCGCGTTTGTCGACATGCGCAGTTTTTCACCGTCGAATAATAACAGTTCACCGCCCGCGATTTGTAACAATTTCAGTTCCGTCCAAACAGTGTTGCCAAACACAGTCACCGAACGTTCAACCTTAATGTCCCCTGCACTGCCCCGTACATCGCGCATGGTTATTGGAACCGAAAAAGGGTTGTAGATTTCGCCATTTAGGATCACCCAATCATCCGCGCCTTGCATCGCAGTGTGATTGAACACCTCTACCTCGACCTTTTTAGCATCACTTTCATGCCCTAGATCAGCCAAACAAATTTGCGCCGCAAGGATCAGCGGTGCAGCGAGGATCAGGCGCATTTTCATATCTACTGGCCAGCCTGCGAAACTTGGGTGCCGTTTGCCGCGCGATACCATTTCACAATTTTCACACGATCTTCTTCGGGAAGTTCGGTGATGTTTGCGGGCGGCATCGCGTGGGTAACGCCCGCCTGAATGTATATTTCCTTGGCAGCGCCCGCGATTTCATTGGCGGTTTCAAGATAGACAGCCTTGGGTGCCCAATAGACACCCTCGTAAACGGGTTCGCGGGCGTGGCACATGGAACAACGTCCCAGAATGATATCGTGGACATCATCGAAACCTGCTGCGTCGGCAAATTTTTGTTGATGTGGTGTCATGGATTGATTTTCCAACGCGTCGTAATCACCATCCCATGTGTTCGCCATCGACAACCATGCAATGATAAACATCATGATGAACGTTGCCGCCCATGTCCAATGTGGGCCAGTGCCTGTTGCGTGTTTGGTGTTGAAGTAGTGGCGAATTGTGACACCCGTTAGGAAAATCAGTGATGCAATGATCCAGCTGTATTGTGTAGCGAAGGCCAGAGGATAGTGGTTGGAAAGCATTAGAAATACGACCGGGAGTGTGAGGTAGTTGTTATGCGTACTACGCAGTTTGGCGATTTTGCCGTATTTGGCATCGGGTGTACGCCCCGCCTGTAAATCGGCCACCACGATACGTTGGTTTGGCATAATGATAAAAAACACGTTTGCCGTCATAATTGTAGCAGTGAAGGCACCAAGATGGAGCAATGCAGCGCGGCCTGTGAAGATTTGATTATAGCCCCAAGACATTCCAACCAAAATCAAAAACAACAAAACCATCAAAACTGTGGGTGTCTCACCCAGTTTCGATTTGCAAAGGAAGTCGTATAAAATCCAGCCGACGGTCAGTGAACCCGCAGATATGGCAATCGCTTGCCATGTTGTGAGTTCAATTTTGGCAAGATCGATCAGATAGAGTTCAGCCCCAACCCAATAAACGATCATCAACATCGCCGCACCTGAGAGCCATGTTGCATAGCTTTCCCATTTGAACCAAACGAGGTGTTCGGGCATGTTTTCAGGCGCAACGAGGAACTTGTTGATGTGGTAAAAACCGCCTCCGTGGACTTGCCATTCTTCGCCGTGGGCACCGGGCGGGAGATGTGGAACCTTCTTCAGGCCTAAATCAAGAGCGATGAAGTAGAAGGATGAGCCGATCCATGCGATAGCGGTGACCACGTGCAACCAGCGAACAGCGAACGCGATCCATTCCCAGAATATTGCGACATCGTACATGGTTATCCCCTTCAAGCTTCGCTTATCAGCCTATCACTAAAGTTTTTATATGGAAGTTCAAAAGCGTCAATTAAATGACAAAGGCCAGCATCATTCGCATGATACTGGCCTTTGTAAAAACACTAAATTTTCAAACGCATTATTTCGCGTTGAAATTTTCCGCATAGAAATCAACCATTTCGGAAACCATGCGCTCTCCGTAACCTTGTTCAATCGCTTCGAGCATCGCGTTGTTTGCGCTGGATGCCATTTTTGATGTGAGGCCAGCATCGGTACACATTTGAGTGTAGTAACCAACGTCTTTGGATGCGTTTTTGACCGCAAATTCCAGCATATTGGCGTTGTTATCAACCGCGTAACCTTTGACCAAATCCATCATGATGGATTTACCCGGACCAGCGGCCATAACATCGTAAACATCCGCGCGTTTCAGGCCAGCCTGATCCGCCATTGCGAATGCTTCGCCCATGGCGTTTGCACATGTCATGTTGTAAAAATTATTCAATAATTTCAACGTGTGACCTGCGCCAGATGCACCAAGGTGGTACACGTTTTCACCCAAATCCTGTAGCGTTGGTTCGATTTTATCGAACGCAGCTTTATCGCCAGCGGACATGATGTTTAACAAACCGTCCTTGGCGTGGGCAGGTGTACGGCCCAATGGTCCGTCTAGGTATTGGCCACCCGCAGCGGCAACTTCGCCTGCCAATGTGCGCGTGCTGCCCGGCAGTGAGGTGCCGAAATCAATGACAACTGCGCCCTCTTTTAGACCTGCGATAACGCCGTCTGCGCCGCGCATACGCGCTTCTACGCTGTTGGATGTATCCATGCACAACATAACGATGTCGCTGGCAGCAGCAACATCACGAGCGGTCGCTACCTCTACCGCGCCGCGCGCAACGGCGGCATCGATGGGGGCGCGTGAACGGTTGGCTGTGATTGTTAGATCATAACCCTTGTCCTGAAGACGGCCAACCATGGCTGCGCCCATAAGTCCAAGTCCGATAAATCCGATTTTAGGTTGTGACATTGCGTTTCCTATCTGTTGCTTTGCGACGACAATCAGCACCACTGATCGCGCGAAATTCTCTCTTTATCGCTTTAGCGTTTTTGAAGGTTTCTTTCAACAGCTGGCAAGGCATACTAGTATATTAGATCAAAAACCCTACTCTTCGAAGTTTTTACGCAACATTTTTCCAGTCGTGCTGTAGTGATTGATCAACAAACGCACGGCTTTTTCACTGTCGCGTGCCAGAACTGCATCCGACAAATCCGCGTGTTCAGTGTTAATCGTGCGCTTCGGATAGGCAGAGGGTGCGGACAAGTGGCGATAACGCGTATTGCGATCATACAGCTGATCGCAGAATTTCAGCAAAATGGATGAACCACATGCAGAGATCAGCGCCATGTGGAAGTTTTTATGCAGAACCTCCCAATCTTCATTTGCGACGAACATTTTATCCGATGAAGACCGCGATACGCGTGACAAACGGTATGTTGCCAAAATGATGTCTTCTTCCCATTGAGTGCCACCGTGGGCGATGGATTCCTCTAATGCGCGTTGTTCAACCCATAGGCGTGTTTTCAACAACTCATCGAATTCTTCTGTCGATGCTTCGACAACGCGAAAACCACGTTGATCACTTCGAGCGACCAGCGCGTCGGAAGTTAGTAATGATAATGCTTCGCGTACAGGGGATGAGCCGACGTTGTAGCGTTGTGTTAAATCTTCGATTTTGAGTTTCAAGCCAGGTTTTAGGACACCTTGGATGATATCGGCGCGCATGGCGGTATAGGTTTGGCTGGTGCGGGATCGCGAGGTTGTGCCTTCAGGTTTGCCAGAAGAATTTTGCTGGTCTTGGATGAAAGCTTGGCTCATGTTTCCCTCTTTGCTTCAGCGTCATTCGTTATCCGAATAACATCCCTTATTTCACAAACTTCTTCGCCAGTTTTCGCACAGTGGGCGATGTTGTGACAGTTCCGTCTACCACAAATCGTTCGTGGTTTTCCTCAATTTCGTCGATGATATATCTGTAGTTTGCCATAATGCCAAACGAATTGCGCAACCCTGATTCATTGGTGTGTGCGGCCCAATTCACCTGTTCCAAACGTGCGCCGTTGCCGATGTGAAATTTACACACGGGATCACTAGGTAAACCCGAATTTGTTTTATGTTCGCTTAGGAACCATGCAACCGCCTCCATTAATTCGGGGTTTGGGGTAGCGGGATTTAATTCAGACACAGAGGTTGGAAATTCGATATCATGATCCGTTTGTGTTTCGACCCAATCGGCGAATTTTACGATGGGTGACAGGGTTATGAAATCCTTTAGGTTTGGATAACGCTGTTGCAAATCCGAAACCACCTGTTTGATCAGGAAGTTGCCCAACTCGACGCCGCGCAAACCATCCTGACAGTTTGAAATTGAATAGAATACAGCGGTTGTTGCTGTATTTGGATCGATCTCTGGGGCTGTTTCCGACAGAAGTTCATCAATGGCCGTTGGCACCTTGGTGGTCAGGGCGACCTCGACGAAAATCAATGGCTCGTCTTCGAGATTGTGATGGAAGAAGCCATAAATCGTACGGTCGGCTGGCTTGATACGTCGCGCCAACTCATCCCAGCCTGCGATGCCGTGGACGGCTTCGTAACGGATGATGTTTTCGAGGATTGCGCCGGGTGCCTGCCAATCGATTTTTTGAAGTTGCAGAAAACCACGATTGAACCATGAAGTGAATACGTCGTTGAAAGCATTATCTAATGGTTTAAGTTTTGGATTGGCCTTTAGCAGTTTCAGCAAGTCAGCTCGCATATGCAAAATCGGCAACGTCGATGCTGGGCGTTGATTTAGACGTGAAATCAACGTCGCGTATTTGGGTGTCGCGCGATTTGCGATTTTTTGCAATAAATCGGCGTTCGGTTTTTTTAGGTAGTCCGCCATCAACCCTTTGACATTATCTTCGTCACAACCAAACGTTTTTACCAGCCCCAGAAAGAAGGTTTTACGCTGTGCCTTTGTCAGCTCTGCGTAGGTTGTCAGAATTTTATGCGCCGAGGCAAGGCCAGAGGCGCGGCCCTTGGTTGAAATCAGCTTCTCGCAGAGTTCAATCAGACCGTCAGGGGAAATTTTGTTATCGTCAGAAAATACGCCAAGAAAGGACATACCACGCACGGCAACCGAGCCGAGGAAATCATTAATTGGCGTATTTTTAGTCATTATATATTTGTCCTATTTTGACATAGCGATGACGATGTTTTTGAATTCATCCGTCGTAAGAACATCACGTTTCGCAATGCCTGCTTGTTTAACTTCGTTCAAAATCAAACCGATTTTTTCATCAGGCAATTCACCCAAGCCAAGTTCGCCCATCTTATAGATGATCGACGCTTTGCCAGATTTTTTACCCAATACGACCTCGCCTTGTTTACCAGTCAGTGATGGGTGTGTCCCAAACATAACCAGTGGGTCGTTCATAACGAAATTGATACCGATTCCAGATTCACGAATAAAGTTACCATGGCCCAGAACGGGTTTGTTTCGCGCGATAGGAATGTTTGATTTTTCAGCGATCAATTCGGCAAGTTCTGGAATTTTGTCCAGCTTATATGGCGTGTCGTAACCGTACAAAACGTGCAGACCCATCATCAATTCCTCAAGTGCAGCGTTGCCCGTGCGTTCGCCCAGACCGTTTGCGCACGAATGAACACATTGCGCACCTGCGGTAACCGCGGCCAGTTCTGTTGCAACGCCCATGCCGAAATCATTATGGGTGTGAATTTCGATTGGCAGGCCTGTCATTTCCTTTACCCAGCGAACCATATATTTGATCGCTTCGGGTGTGGCACAGCCCATTGTATCAACGATACCGATGGAATCTGGTGGGGAATTATCCATGATCGATTTGCACAGATTGCTCAGGTCATCTGGGCGTGCGCGGGTTGTGTCATATGGGAAGAATAGCGCGTGAAGGCCGTTTTCCTTAGCATAGTTAATTACTGGCGCAGTTTTCTTGGCCACATCCTGCCATGTCCAACCAAATTGAGTGGTCAGTTTTGGGTAACCAATTGGCACCTCGATCACCACACCATCTGCACCACATTCCAGCGCCATGTCGATGTCGGCTTTCATTGCGCGGGCAAAGGTGAAAATCTTGGACTTTAGGCCAAGTTTCGAAATCTCTGTGATTGCCTCTTGGTCTTGTGGCGACACCGCAGGCATACCCGCTTCGATGCGATCAACGCCCAATTCGTCCAACTTTGTCGCGATAGCCAACTTGTCATCAACGGAAAACACAACACCCGGTGTTTGTTCACCATCGCGCAAAGTTGCATCGTGGATTTCCACCTTTTCAGGAAGCTCTAGCCCCTCGCGTACTGATGGTTCGAAATTATATGGGCTTACCCACCATTTGCCATCTTCAAAATAATTCTCTCTCATAATCTGTTCCTTTCAGCGGGAGGTAATTTAAGTATTTTCTGGGACAAGGATGAAGTCAAAATCAACCTTGTAATATGGTTGTGTGACATTGCGACCAACGGCCAAATCCGCGGGCAATTCATCCAAGTCTGTTTTCTCTTGGTATTCCATAATCAAATCTTCGCGCACACCGAATACCGCGTCCCGATCAAGATATACATCGTCGGATGGGAAGACTTCGGTTACCAATGATTTATAGCCTTCGGCGACCATAATAAAATGCAGGTGTGATGGACGCCATGCATCGCGACCAGTTGCACGCAAGAGATCACCAACAGGGCCATCATCTGGAATTTTATAAGGGCTGGGGCGCACGGTGGTCATGGCGTAGCGACCGTTTTCATCCACTTTCATAGAACAACGTAGGTTGTATTCATCCTGTGCATCGTCTTGGTTTGAATACAGACCGTTGTCGGCGGTTTGCCACAGCTCCAGAACAGCGTTGGTAATCGGTTTACCATCGGGATCTTTCACGTGACCTTCGATGACAACGGTTGCGCCATCGTTGTCGCGTTTCAAATCGCCACCGATTGGCAATTCAGGTGCGCCAAGGATGTGGAATGGGCCAAGGACGGATGACGATGTACCAGCATGTTGCGACCCCAACATATCAACCAACGTCGACATACCAGTTGTGTCAGAGATCAACACAAACTCATTGCGCTCACTGTCTGTAATTTCTCCTGCTTTGGTCAGGAAATTGATACCAGTCAACCATTCGTCGTGGGTCAATTGCGTTTCTTTGGCGAAGGCATGCAGGTGTTCAACCATGCTTTTCAAAACGAACATTGTGCGTTCGTCGGTGTCATCGCTGCAGTAGGCCAAAAAAGCCTTGGTGATTGTTTCTATTGAGACGTCTTTCATGATTTACCTGACTAGTTAAGCAAAAGAGCAGTTGAGAGGATTGGGAAATTGATCAGAAGGATCAAAACCAAAAGCATAATGAATGCGAAAGGCAGTGCGCCAAGGAATACATCCTTTAGCGAAATACGGGGGTCGTTTAACGATGCTTTGATAACGAAACAGGAAATCCCGAGCGGTGGCGTAAGTAGCCCGATTTCAGCGCCGATTACGGTAACGATACCGAACCAAACAAGGCTCATGTTCATTGCTTCGATTAATGTCAAAAACAGCGGCACAACAATCAGAATGATCGATGCCGTATCCAGCAAGGTGCCTAGTACCAACATCAACAAGACATAGATCAACATGATCTCGCCAAATGAGAGTTGGTAAGTTTCCAACACCTCTTGAAGTTGGTTAGGCAGGCCTGCGAAACCCAACATACGGCTGTAGAATGATGCCATGGTGATCAGGAACAGGATTGATGCGGTAATGTAGCCCGTTTCAACCAAAGTTTCCCAAAAACCATTGCGGGTAATTTTGCGTTTCACGATGGCGTAGAGTAGCGCCAACATTGCGCCAACGGCGCCCGCCTCTACTGGCGTTAGCCAGCCAGTATAGATGCCGCCCAGAACCATCACGATCAACACCATCGTTGGGATCGTTTTGTTCAATGAATCGCGCAACCCGAGTGGTGGGCGTGACAAATCCTTGCTGTCTGTGCCAATGAAACTGGGCCAAAAGCGGCCCATGAGCATGATCGCAATCACATAAGCGGCGGTCAGGATCAAGCCAGGGAAGATACCAGCCAAGAACATTTCGCCAACCGATTGCTCGGCTACGAAAGAGTAGATAATCAACATCGCGCTGGGCGGGATAATCATACCCAAGACGGATGAACCGGCAACCACACCAACGGCAAAACGCGGGTTATAGTTTAGGCGCAGCATTTCAGGCACCGAGATTTTAGTAAATACAGATGCGGATGCGATAGATGAACCTGTGACGGCAGCGAAAATCGCGTTTGCGCCAACGGTTGCCATGCCGACGCCGCCAGTGACCTTGCGAAAAACCGAGCTCATGACATCGTAGATGTCCTTGCCCATTCCCGCCTTGGACACCAGTAACCCCATCAGTGTGAACAGTGGAATTGTGGCGAATTCATATTCGGTTACCCCATCGCCCACGGCAATTTTAAGGAAGTTAAATGCCAAGATTGATTTGCCCGAAATAAACCAGACGGTCGCGAAGGAAACCAAGCCCAATGCAACGGGGATATAGACCCCCATGTAAACCAGAACGACGATCAGGCCGACGGAGATCGCACCTATTTCAACAGGACTCATGTGTTTGTCCCCTCTTTACTGGCAAAAACGGCATTACGTCCGGCAAACGCTTTTGCGAAAAATATAATGGCGGCGAAACTGACACCAAAGAACATGACCAATCGTGCGGGCCACCATGGGGCCTTTAGGATGCCAGGCGTACCGAAGTAATCGCAACGATCCATCGCATTCATAAAGTCTGTGTAAAGATTGCCCGTATCAGGGCGGCCAAATTCGGGCGCATTGAAAAAATGACAGCTCTCAAAGCTTTCGACAAATTCTGGCCAAACGGTGTAGGCGATCATGCACATGAAAACACATGACAGCGCATCGATGAAACGTTCCAAAAACGCACCGCGTGTTGGGTTTTTCATCTTTATGACCTGCAAAAGCCCGTCCGACCGGGTTAAACGCCCTGTTCGCACCACATCTGGCAATTGCAAAAAAACAATTAAGACCATGGAGAAGACAACGAATTCGACCACGCCGCGAAACGGTGCGTTAAACACACCGCGCGAGACAACATCGAAATTCATTGTCAAAACCAAGATCAGTAAAACAAACGCACCCGCAATATTTGCGTAGACGGAAACCGCCACAATGAAGCGATAGAGTTTAGATAACATTATGGCGGTTCCCATTGTAATTGCCTGACTTAGTTAGACATTTCCGCGGCCCAATCGCGGATCGGTGTTGCACCAGCGGCCTTCAATTTAGCCATGTATGCCTGCAACATTTCAGTGCCAGGTGCGCCTTTTTCGTCCAACGCTTTGGCCCAATCCAATGCAATATTTGGCATCGCGTTTGCCCAAGCAACACGTTCGTCTGCAGACATTTCAACGACGGTACCACCGCCTGCTTTGTATGCATCCAATGACGCCGCTGCGCGATCCATTGCGATTGCAGCGATATGGTCACGGTATTCAACCGCCACTGTTTGTAAAATGCCTTTTACTTCGTCAGGCAACTTCTTCCAAACGTCGGCATTTACGGTCACTGTTTTTGAATTCACAGCGCCTAGATCAGCTTTCAACATGTATGGTGCTACTTCTGCAATCTTGAATGTTTTCGCCGCTTCTGGCCATAACATCGCCGCATCGGTCAAACCTGTTTGCACCATGTTGTAGAATTTTGGCAAACCACCGCGAACACCTGCTGCGCCTTCGATACCTTCTAGGTAACGTAGGTTGTAACCAGCGCCTGCAACCTTCTTACCTTCTAGGTCTTTTATGTTTGCGATTGGTGTTTTTGAAAACAATTGGTAAGTGTCTAAAACCACGCCTGTTGCCAAGTATACCTGGTTTTCGTCAGCCAATTCAGCCGCCATTTGAGGAAATTCTTTGGCAATTTCATCAACAGCCTTTGCC
The DNA here is from genome assembly GCA_943846615.1 of uncultured Amylibacter sp. Classification (GTDB taxonomy): domain Bacteria; phylum Pseudomonadota; class Alphaproteobacteria; order Rhodobacterales; family Rhodobacteraceae; genus Amylibacter. Next base: position 407,981 of record OX044354.1, read on the forward strand.
ACGACACGCGCATCCGCAGAAACAAACGGTGTTACCGCAGAAATACCTTGGCTAGGCAAAGCAGAGTTGTGGAAAATTGTGGTTACGATACCGATATCGCCTAGACCCAATTTGATACCTTCGAGAACACCACGTGGTTTGACGATTGTGCCGCCGTAGGCCTCTTGCCATTCGATTTCGTAGTTGCCAGACGCCGCTAGCAATTCATTTACACGCGGAATGAAGAACCCCGAGAATTCTTTGACCCACATTGCTTTTTCAGGATAGCCATCAATGGCAATCATGCTTATTTTTTCTTTCGCAATCGTTGGCGTTCCCAGAACAGGAACCAGCGCCAATGCGGTCGCGGCTGTTAACATCCATCTCTTCGTAAGCTTCATGTCGTTCTCCTCCAAGTTTGACAATCAGGCGTGCTTCCACACCTCTACTAATTCTGCTCCAACGTACTGGAACCTTTTCGCCTAGGGGTGTTATTTTACCCTTTCGGCAGAAACGCGATATGTTTTACTTCTCTCTAAATGACCTCGCAGACGTCATCGAATTCGAAACGTGGTAGTCGCTGGAATAATGCGTTTTCATCGGCGTATCCGATGTTACACAAGAAGTTGGATTTCAACGTGGTACCGGCAAAAAATTCTTGATCCACGATGGCATTGCTAAAGCCCGAAATCGGCCCAACATCCAAGCCCAATGCGCGGGCAGCGATCATGAAATATGCACCCTGTAAGGTGCTGTTACGGTATGCCGTATCTTCAGCATGTTCTGGTTTGTCTGAGAAATGACCGCGACGATCTTCGTGCGGAAAGAGTTTTAACAGTTCGCGCCAGAACTCCGTATCGTAGGCCAAAATAGCCGTTACTGGTGCATTCATCACCTTCGGAACATTTGCGGGCTTTAAGGACTTTGCCAACTTCTCTTTGCCTGTGTCACCTACAACAAATGTAATACGGATCGGACAGCAATTCATACTGGTTGATCCCATTTTCATGATGTCGAATATCTCTACCAACAGTTCCTGCGCAACCGCACGATCCTGCCATGCGTAATGTGAACGCGCCCCTGTTAAGATCAAATCAATGCTATCTTTGTCCAGCGTCGTTATACGTTTGCGCAAATCTTTGATGTCTTGCTGCGCGTCTGCGCGCTGCTGCTCCAAGGATCGTTCTGTGGTCATGTAGTTGGTTTCCCGAATCATTGATGTAGACGCCATTCGTTACATCGCTTGAAATAAAAATAAACGAGTTTAATTCGATATGTCAAATAATATCGATTTTTTATTGCAAAGTATTTTTTTCGCCCTATCGTGAAATCAACAGGAGGAAAGTCATGCCAAAATGGACAGAGTATAAAGCCAGCGCAAAAGAGCGCGGTGCGTTAGCGTTAGAGTTGTATATGGTGCGTTCGACACCCAATGGTGATGTGCCATTATTGCAGGCGACATTGCCTGCGCATTTGGAATATCAAGGTAATATGGAAAAGAAAGGCAAGCTGGTTTTGGCGGGCCCCCTATCTGATCCAAGTGGTGAAGACATGTTTGGCGAGGGTTTGATCATTTACCGCGCCAACAGTCTGGAACAAGCGCGTGAATATGCTGAGGCAGACCCCATGCATTCAGCTGGTGCGCGTTCGTTTGATATTCGCCGTTGGATGATCAACGAAGGGAATTTGACGTTGAATGTGAACCTGTCGTTGCAAAACGTTTCGTTGGATTAGAACGCAGTCAGTAAAATCATTGCGGCAATGAATACGCCGTAACATAGAATTCCATATATCCCATTCCAACGCCATGTAATCGTTGTGGATGGGATATTTGTTATACCTGATATCAACAGGCTGGCGGATGCATTCGGTGATGCGACCATGCTGAGCGCCCAACCAAAACCCAACGCGAAGAACAACAGATTTGGATCCGCTGGCGCGGTTTCGAATTGTGTAAGAACGGAACCGAGGAATACCACGGTTAATATCGGGCTAAGCGCGATTTGCCCACACAAGGTTATAATCAGGGGTAGACTGGCGAGAAGTAGCCATTCTGGCATATTTAACGCCTCCAACGTCTGGGACATGGCGGCAACAGGGGCAATTTTGGATGCGCTCACACCGATGAAACCCGCGATGCCCAGGGTGATTGCATTGTGCCCCGATCCCAGTGCACTGGCGCACAACATATGGGTGATATTCCTCTGCGCCGTTTTAGCCGACCGGATGGCATTGCCATCAAAGCATTGCTCAAAGAACCACAGGGCAATCAAGATCGGAATAACCAGCATGAGCGCGATAACCAAACTCACGTCTGCAAGATTAGAAACGATGATCGTGGGCAAAATGATCGCGATACAAATCAACGAAAATCGTTTCGCCGCGCGGGCCGGGAACGCGGGCGGTAATATTTCATCATTGCGCAACTTGGTGCGCCAGCGTGTACGATCCTCTGCCCTTCCCAGAAAGATCATCAGGACTGTCGCAGCGATCCCCATCGGGATTGTTACGCGGAAATCTGCATCGGGTATTGTGGTGAACAACACCACCTGTGCCAAAGACGTAGGCGACCACAAAACCATCCATGTAAAGCCGCGTATCAGTGCCGAAATCTGTTGTTGTTCCAAATTTTTTGCACGTTTGCGTTGCGCGTCTGTTGCGCCCGCCTTGGCGCGTACTCCGCGTTGGATTAATGGGGACAGTAAGCTGATCGCACCAAAGTTCAGCAATATTCCAGAGACATGCCCGCCGAACGCCATAGCATAGTAACGCCGTCCCGATGGCTGTTGGGCAAGGTATTCACCCAGTTGCACGACAGAAGGTGAGCGTTGTGCCGCCTCTTTTAAAACTGTGACAACGTAGATAAAGCCCGCGAAAAATGCGGCCTTGTCCAATGCGTTGAGGAAGTCAGTTTGGCCGTTTTGTTTTTGTAAAAGGATGAATGTTATGATCCCTGCAAACCCAAACAATACCCATTCGCGCAGTTTGAAATGCAAAACCATGCTGATGCAAAGAAAGATAAACGCAAAACGTGCCACGGCTTGCGCGTCACCGCCAAATTGAAAAACGATTTCAGCGAATGCCAATACGACTAAACAAGCTGCGAGTACTCTCGCCGTCAAAGTTGTTTTTACGCTATTTTCCATATTCACAAACCTGTTGCGATATCGCATCCTTTGACACATGAAATTGCATGTACAACTGTTCGAAAAACATCTGCCACTTGATGAAACATTCACGCCTACAGGCCACACCGCCATTTGGGAAAAGGAAAGCGGTGGGTTTTATGCAGGCCCGAACCAAGCGATAGGCCGCGAAGGCTCCAGCTCGTTGTTGTGTTTTCACTTCGACAGGCACGCTGCCCAAGATGATACGTTGTTGTCGTCCACATGCGAATGGCCGTCTGGTGAATGTATTCTGCGATTGGACACGGTTACATTTCCGCCTGGCGCGATTGCGTATCGCCATGTGCATGCGGGTGCGGGCACGCGGCATTTGGTGCGCGGTGGTTTGGAAATTCGCGCCGACGATCATATTGAGCACATGGTGCCAGGTGATGCCTGGTTTGAAGGTGCAAATTCACCCGTCAGGGCAGCGGCAATTGATGGCGAAACATCACAGTTCATTCGCGCCATGGTTTTACCGTTGGAATTTGAAGGGAAGCCGACCATTACATTCCTTAATCCAGATGATTTCGACAAGCCAAAGCTGCAAACCAATCATCGTTTTTTCGATCAACGCATCACGCTGTAATCATTTATCCGACAGGTAAGATCGTTCCCAATCTGGATCGACCTCTGCTGGTTCAGATTTCAAACCTGCCTTATGGACACCAAGGATCGCGCAATATTCATCCTTTTCGGATGTGTCACCACTGATCCCGATTGCGCCGATGGTGATGCCGTCGGTCGTTTCCACCAAGACGCCACCCGGCACAGGGATCAATCGACCATCGGACGCCGCCGCCAATGCGTTTTGAAAAGTTGGACGGTTGGACAGGCGATCGCGAATTAGGCGGCTGGAAATACCCATGCCTAGTGCGCCCCACGCTTTGCCAAAGGCGATATCGAAACGCATAATACCAGAGCCATCTTCGGATTTGGTTGCTACGATTTGACCGCCCGCGTTTAGAGCAACGACGGTCAGTGGTAACAAATCCAAGCCGCGACCGAGGCGCAATGCTTCGTCAATTATTGTTGTCGCGGATTCGAGAGTTAGGCTGGTTTGAAGTCTCATCGTGTTCTTTCTACATTAAGCTGGGAAGCCAAGTTACGATTTCTGGGAATGCCAGCAACAGTGCAATAGTAATTACGTCGGCTACGAAGAATAATGCAATGCCGCGAAATACATCGCCCAATGGTATGTCGGGGCGCACGCCGTTTACGACGAAGCAGTTTAACCCGATGGGTGGTGTGATCAAACAGACCTCGGCCATTTTAACGACAATGATACCGAACCAGATTGAATCAAACCCTAGCGCGATAACTGCGGGATAAACCACTGGCAGTGTTAGTAACAACATTCCGATTGCATCCATGAACATACCCAAGATGGCATAAGCCAAAAGTATGCAGATCATGATCGCCATAGGCGACATATCCAATGTCAAAATCCAGCCTGTGAAGGCCTCTGGTAATCCAGAAAAACCTAAGAATCGAACGAAGATCAGAACGCCCCAAATTAGCGAGAAGATCATCACCGTAAGTTTCGCGGATTCCATCAACGCGCTTTTGAGGGTCGAGAATTTGGTGCCGCGCATGATAGACATGACGAAGACAACGGCGGCTCCTAATGCGCCCGCCTCAGTCGGGGTGGCCCAGCCGTTATAGATGGCGGACATGATGATTATGACCACGATCAAGATCGGTGAAATACCTGGCAGGGATTTAACACGGTCGCCCCATGTGTAACCTTTGACGGCGGGACCTGCGCTGGGTTTATAGATTGCCCAGACGATGATGATGCCTGCGTAGACCAATGCGGAAACGGCACCCGGTAAGAAGCCCGCGATGAGTAGTTTGCCAACGGATTCCTCGACAATGATTGCGTAGATTACGAGGATTGCCGATGGCGGGATCAGTGTGGCGAGTGTACCACCGGCGGCAACAACGCCAGCCGCCAAGCGACGGTCATAACCGTATTTCAACATTTCCGGGATCGCGACGCGCGAGAATACCGCCGCGGTGGCTGTGGATGCGCCAGATACAGCGGCAAAACCCGCGGTGGCAAAGATAGTGGCCACGGCCAACCCTCCTGGCACCCAGCCAACCCATTTGCGTGCGGCGTCGAACAATTGTTGGGTCATGCCAGCGTGGAACGCCAAGAAGCCGATAAAAATAAACATCGGAAGCACACTGAGCGCATAGACAGATGATTTAGAATGCGGAATTGTACCAGCGATACCAGCGGCAGGCCCCCAGCCCAGCAATTCAACCAAGCCAAGCAAGCCGACGGTTGCTGCGGCGAAAACCACACGCACGCCAGCGATAATCAAGACAAACATCAAGCCAAGCCCGATAAGGCCGACCAAAAACGGATCGTTAAAACCAATACCTAAAATCATGACGCACTCCCATTTTGTGCATCGCCAAATGCCTCTTTGATTTCGTCTTTGGCGACCTCTTCTACATCTTGGATTTTTGCGATACCGATGGGTTCAAGCGTAGGGTTGATGAATAATCGAATTGAGCCGACGAATTGGATCGACAACCGAATAAACCAGATTGAAAAGGCAATTGGCACCAATAATTTCGAGGGCCAAACGGGAAATTCGGCGTCAATTGTTGTGTCGCCCAATTCAATTGAGCGTTGGAAATGTCCCCAGCCGTAATAAATCAAAACACCAATAACGAAGAGCGCTACGGCGGTACTGACAATTTCCGCGCCCCATAACCAGCGCCCTTTTAGACGGCCAACGAGGATTTCCATGCGGATATGTGCGCCCAGACGTTGGCAATATGCCGCCCCCAGAAATGCCATTGATGCCATCGAAAGTTCGACCAGATCAATATAGCCAGAAATCGGTGTGTTCATCACGGTGCGCAGGAAAATTTGGGCACAGCCCAGAACCATCAACATGAAGATCGCAAAACCTGCCAATAGGTTTGCCATATCCTCAATGGGGCGCATGGCTGTATCGATTAATCTAAGGGGGGATTGGGACATAGAATATCACTTAATCATTTAATAGATAGCGAAGGCGGCGCGATGGCCGCCTTCGTTAGTATTACATTTTTTCCGCTTCTGCCGCGTATTCCCATACTGCGTCAAACACGCCTTGGGCATCAAACTTGTCTTTGTTTGCTTCGATCCAAGCGTCCCAAACGGGTTGACCAGCGGCCTTCTTGAATTCTGCCAACTGTTCGTCAGAGTAGACGATTTTCTGCATACTGGCCTCAAACGCAGGTAGATTCTTTGCGTCTGCTGCTGCGTATGCAGCCTGCTCTACATCCATCACCAACTCTTTGTTATCCATCAGCAATTTTTGGTACTGCTCTGGCAACGCTTCGTATGATGTTTTGTTGAAGACCCAACCACATTCCGATGTGCCAGGTGCCAAGTTGCTGGTGTACCATTCGGCCTCTTCAGAGATTTTGAATGACACGTGCGCGTATGTGAATGGGAATGCCGCCGCATCCAATGCGCCACGTTGGAACGCAGTTGATGTTTCGCTGGCTGGCAATGTTTGCTTCACAGACCCCAGTTTTTCCATCGCGGTACCTAAACCACCACCCGCGCGTACACGCAGACCTTTCCAGCCTTCGAGTGTTGTCGGTGCTGGGCCTTTGCCTAAGATTTCATATTGTGGCAATAGGCCAGAAACATATGGCATCGCGTTCCATTTTTCCATGTCCGCAACGATTGCGGGATGGCTCATCATTTTTCCACGAACGTATTTATCAACCTTTGGGTCACCCAATGGTAGGAACGGCAGTGAGAACACCATCCACGCAGGGTTCTTGCCCGGGTGATAGAAGTTACAAATTGCAGCGCCTTCAAATGCATTCAATTTGATGCCGTCCAGATTTTCACGGTTGCTGGACAGTTGAGCACCGTAGAAAATTTTGATGTTAAAGTTGCCATCAGTCTCTTCGGAAACCTTCTTGGCCATCTCTTCCATGCCTGCGGATAATGCACGTGGGTTGCCCCACATTGAAAGTTTCCAAAACACCTTTGGTCCATCGACCTTGGCCATGGCAACGTTTGACAACGCCATCGACGACAGAACTGTCGCAGCGGCCAATTTACTTATAAACTTAAACTTCATTTTTCTTCCTCCCTATCATTGCGAATGCGACTCAGACGCAAACGCAATATTTAATAAAGGGACTGTAACAAGGTTTTTTCAAAAATAAATATATTTTCACCTCTATTCTTAAAATATCGATTTTAATTGCATTTCAGCTTTAAATCGATTTAAGTACCGAAATCAACACGACACTTCTGGGAGGATATATTGTTGTTTAACGTTTCAAAAACCGCTGCCCGTACGGTAACCGGTAGCCTACTTATCGCGATTTCCACAAGTTTTGGTGCCAGCGCAGACGAGTTGCGCATTGGTACGGCCAGCCAAGGTGGCGCGTTCTACCCTGTTGGGCAGGCCATTTCGACATTGGTGAATAAACATGCCGCTGACACAACGATGGTGCCGATTGTAACATCTGGTTCTGTTGAAAACCCACGCTTGGTTAATTCCAAAGAGGTTGATTTGGGAATCACCAACAACAACTTGGCTGTTTTGGCAAACAAAGGTGTTGGCCCGTACAAAAAGTCTGGCGCGATGGAATTGCGCGCCTTGGGATCATTGCACTTCTCTGTTTTGCACATGATGACATTGGATGGCGCGTCCATTGGTTCGATCGCCGACCTGAAAGGCAAGCGCATCGCCGTTGGTCCAGCGGGTGGTGGCACGATCCCGTTCTTGACCCAAGTGTTGGGCCTAGCTGGATTGTCCATGGATGACATCACGCCAAGCTTCCTATCTTACGGTGACGGGTTCAGCCAATTGGCAGACGGCAACGTTGATGCGGCATTCGCATTAAGTGGTTATCCAGCGGGTGCGGTTATGCAGGCGCAGGCAAACAAGAAGTTGAAGTTCATTCCGATGACTTCCGATCAAGTTGAGACTGCATTGGGCAAATATCCAAACTACAACCGCGTTGTTGTGCCAGCAGCCACATATAATACGGACACGGATGGTACGTTGTTAGGTGTGAACAACATGTTGATCACAGATGCCAGTTTGGATGAGAAAACAGCCTATGAAATAACCAAGGCGATTTACGGCAACATGGATGAATTTCGCGCAGAAAACGCATTGGCGAACCAAATCGATCCAGCCCGTTCGTTGACGTTGAAAATTCCATTGCACCCAGGTGCCGCGAAATTCTTTAACGAATAATTGCACGTAAATAACAATTCGATTGGCGGCTGTTTTGGCCGCCAATTTTGCATCTACTCCATATTTTCAGGCGTCCCATGTTGAACAAGCTTACAAATAATATCGTCAACCTTGTTGCGTTTTCGATTGGTGTTTTCCACCTGTTGAACGTGTCGGGGTTGTTGGTTTTATCTACACGCGACATTCGGATTTTCCATCTGTTGATGATGTTAGTGCTGTTGTTTTTGATGAAGCCGACGATGCCGAAATTTGCGAATGCGATGTTGGATCGTATTTTGGGCTGGGCATTGGTTGCGCTGAGTGTAGGTTCATGTGTCTTTATCCTAAGCCGTTGGAAAGACATCGCCATGAGCGGCGGTGACACAGACAGTTGGGATGCCATCATCGGCGTCGTTTTGATCGGCCTTGTGTTAGAGGCCGCGCGTCGTGGTGTTGGTTTGGTTCTGGCGATCATCTGTTTCTTCTTTTTCACATATCCGTTTTACAGTGATTATTTGCCCGGTGTTTTAGGGTCGCGCGGATACAGCCTGACACGGATTTCCGAATTACTGACCACCACATCACAGGGTGTGTTTGGGATTCCGTTGGGCGTATCGTCTACATACATTATTCTATTTTCAATCTATGGCGCGTTCCTATCCGAATTTGGCGCTGGTGACTTCTTCTTTAAATTAGCGAACAAGTTGACCAAGGGGATGCAAGCGGCGGGCGCAAAAACGGCTGTTATTTTCAGCACTCTTCTGGGTATGATTTCTGGATCGGCGGCGGGTAATGTTGCCGTAACAGGCACCCTGACCATCCCGATGATGAAAAAAGAGGGATATAAACCCCACCAAGCAGGTGCAATCGAGGCTGTGGTGTCCACAGGTGGGCAAATCATGCCACCTGTTATGGGCGCGGCAGCGTTCATCATGGCGGAAATCGTTGGTGTGCCGTATTCGGATATTATGCGTGCAGCGTTGATCCCTGCCCTGTTATTTTTCGCATCACTATTTTTTGTGGTCCATTTGCAAGCAGGCAAGAGCAAGCTGACCCCACTGGAACAACCGGTTGAGGAAACCGACAGCACCTTGATGATTTTGATCAAAGGTGGTCAATACATTATTCCATTCGTGACATTGATTGCGATGATGCTTAATGGGTATTCACCGTTTAAGGCATCATTTGCATCGATCATTGTTTTACTGGTCGCGCACGTTATTTGGACGCGTAGCATAACGTTGGACATGTTTGTTAAGGCAGCACGTGCCATCACCGAAGGATCAAAGGCCGTGGTGCCAATTGCCATTGCATGTGCCGCTGCAGGTATCATTGCGGGGACGTTGGGTGTTACCGGGCTTGGCTCAAAGATCTCTGGTCTGATCATTACGGCATCGGGTGGCATCACGTTCTTTGCCTTGTTGTTCACCATGCTGACGGCAATCATTTTAGGTATGGGTTTACCAACCACTGCGGCCTATTTGATCCTGGCAACTGTTGTGGCCCCTGCACTGGCGAAAATGGGTGTGCCGTTGTTGACCGCGCATTTGTTCGTGTTCTTTTACGGCTGTGTATCCACCATTACGCCACCTGTGGCGCTGGCCTCTTATGTGGCGGCGGGGATTGCCAAGGCGGATATCAACAAGGTTGGCTGGACCGCGTTCACCTATGGTATCACATGTTACATTTTACCGTTCATGTTCTTCTACGGCTCTGGTCTGTTGATGACAGGTACGGTCTTTGAAATTCTGATTGCGACGGGAACGGGTGGGATTGGTGTGTTTGGCATCGCGGCCTGTGTCATTGGATACTTGAACGGAAACCTTACAGGCATATCACGTATCGCCATCGGTGTTGCGGGCGTTACGTTGCTGCATCAAGGATTGATAACAGATGCCATCGGCGCAGCGACTTTCGCCGCCGTCTACCTTACAAATAAAAACTCAGGAGAAACCAATGCTATTTGAAGCAAAAGAATTCCGCCGCGTTGTGACCGGCCATGATGAAAACGGTGTTGCAACCGTGATTTCGGATGGGCCAGCAACCAGTATTCTACAACGAGAAACACGCCCAGGTGTGACGTTGACGAATTTTTGGAAGAATGAAAAAACACCCGCCCAGATGGAGCGCCATGACGATCCTGTTGATGGGCCATTGATCTTGCACCCACAAAAAAACGGTTCTGTGTTTCGCGTGGTTCAGTTTAATCCAGAAGACCCTGATGTGATCGCAAACATTGATGGTGAGGCCGCATTCGCGGCCATGGGCGCTGGTGCAAACGTTGTTGAGGGTGCGCGTCATCCATATATGCATCGCACGGAATCTTTAGATTATTCCATCGTGTTAAGTGGCGAAGTTCACATGATGATGGACGAAGAAGATTATCTGTTGAAAACAGGCGATGTTGTCGTGCAACAAGGTACAAACCACGCATGGTCAAATCGTGGCACGGAACCCTGTGTTATGTTGTTTGTTTTGATCGACGCGAACAACGACGACTGATATTTTCAGCACCGGATAAACTCGGGTGCTGAATTTAAATGACGGTGACCGTCAGTGAATTCAGGCCTGTGATATTCACCACCATCAAATCCCCTTTGATGATCGGCCCAACGCCTGCCGGTGTACCCGACATAATCACGTCGCCTGCTGCCAATTCAAAATATTGTGACAGATAACTGATCATTTCAGGAACTTTCCAAATCATCTGATCCAAGTCCCCTTCCTGTTGAACATCGCCATTCACCAACAATTCAACACGTCCCTGTTTTGGGTGCCCAACATCTGCGACAGATTGCAATGGGCCAATCGGCCCAGAGCGTTCAAACGCTTTACCGACTTCCCACGGTCTTCCCTTGGACTTGGCCGCATTTTGCAAATCGCGTCGCGTCATATCTAAACATGGCGCATAGCCGAAAACGTGATCCAACGCGTTTTCAACGGATATACTATCGCCGCCCGATTTTAAGGCAACCGCCATCTCGACCTCGTAATGCACATCATTGGAATTCTCCGGATAGGGAAATTCACCCGAGGCATCCAGATTATCTGGGTTTTTCTGAAAAAAGAACGGCGGATCGCGATCTGGGTTATCGCCCATTTCAATCGAATGCGCCGCGTAATTACGCCCGATACAGTAAACACGGCGCACAGGAAATGAACCGCCGTTCGCCACAGGTATAGTTGTGGATTTTGGTAATGGGATAACAAGTTCGGACATTTCAACCTCTGCTGGACTATTTACAGCAAACGTAGCATCTATTGTTGCGCTTTAATATAGGCCGCTGCCTCTTGGGCGGTTTCAAAAATATGCGGTGAAATCTCGCGATTATTCAAATCTTGACCCAGCTTTTGGCGCAGGAATGCGGACGTCGTGTACCGTGCTGCACTAAGGTAATATTTCTTCTCAAGGTCCGCCAAAAAATCGGCGTGAACGGTGCGTAGTTTTGGGGCCACGGTGCGACCGTCAAAGTTCGAAATTACATTCACTTTTCGGCCTAACTCTTTGAAAAATTTATGCATTGTTTTGCTGTGTTTTTCCATTTGGCCGCGCGTTTCAATCGCCAAACCAGACAGGTTGATATACGCGGTATTCGTCGCCGCATCGTATGTCAAACGATCCTTCATGCGTACATTGATTAGCTGTTTTTTCAATTTCATCCGCTTATCTTGGAACATCGACGCATCCATGATTTTGGGATCATTTATAATTGGTTTAAAATCCATATGCGCCAGTATATCGCGTTCAATATCTACACCAGGTGCGACCTCTGCCAGCTCCAATCCGTTGGGTGTTAATCGAAATACACAGCGTTCGGTGACATACAAAACCTGTTGGCCCATTTCGGCGGCATATTTACCATTAAACGTGATTTGTTCCACCTGATCGATGAATTTACCCATGCTACCCTCTTGGACGATTTGTAGCTGTTTATTTTTGCACTCAACACGTAATCCTCGCGCGGTAAATGTGCCAACGAAAACCAATTTACGCGCGTTTTGGCTGATGTTGATAAACCCACCGGCGCCTGCGAAACGATCCTTGAAGCGGCTGACGTTTACGTTGCCGTGGCGATCCACCTCGGCCATGCCGAGTACCGCCAAATCCAAACCGCCACCATCGTAAAAGTCGAACATTTGATTGGTTTGGATGATGGAATTTGCGTTGATCGCGGCACCGAAATCCAGCCCAGATTGGGGCACGCCGCCCAACACACCTGCCTCTGTTGTCAGGGTAATGTGGTCGATGATTTCTTCTTCGTTGGCAACGGAACCAACGCCCTCTGGCATACCAATGCCAAGGTTGACAACGCCGTTGATCGGCAATTCCATTGCTGCACGTCGCGCGATGATTTTACGATCAGAAAACCGCATTGGCGTTTGTTCATCCGCGATCCCCTTTAAACGGCCAGAAAAGGCATGTTCGTAGGGCGTGTCATAGGTTTGTAGGTGTTCGCCTGGAGCGGCAACCACGACACAATCAACCAAATTTCCGGGCACGACCACTTCGCGGGGATTCATTGAACCCTCTGCCGCCAATCGTTCGACCTGTGCGATCACCAAGCCACCCGAATTTTTCGCCGCTTGTGCAATAGCCAGCATATCCAGCGTTAATGCTTCGCGTTCCATCGTAATGTTGCCTACCTTGTCGGCGGTGGTACCTCGCACGAAGGCCACATCGATGGGGATAGAGCGATAAAACAACCATTCATGCCCATCCAATTCCTTTAGCTCGACCAGTTTTTCGTTAGAGCTGTTGTTGATCGCGCCACCCTGTTGGCGGGGGTCAACGAATGTGTTCAGGCCCACCTTGGAAAACATGCCCGGTTTTTGAGCGGCGATATCGCGGTAAAGTTGGCTGATGCAACCAAGTGGAAGGTTGTAGGCCTGGATTTTGTTTTCCACCGCTAGCTTGCCCAGTTTTGGTACCAGCGACCAGTGACCACCAATGGCGCGTTTCACCAAACCCGGCGCGGCCAAACGGTTTAACCCGCGATCTTTGCCGTCGCCTGGGGCGGCAGCGAATAGAAGAGAAATATCCGATGGGTGATTGGTTTCGGCATGGCGTTCTGCCAAGCCCTTGATCAGAGTTTCGGGGGTGCCGATGCCAACAAATCCCGAGACACAAACCGTATCGCCGTCTTCGATTACTGCAATAGCGTCTGCAACACTTACGACCTTATCAACCATGATATTCCCCTGTTATTTTTTATGCACTTGTGTGTCTTTGACCCAATCTACGAAACCGCCTGCGACAACGCCTTGGGCCTTGCGCGAAACGAATACACCGACGTGTCCGCCCGGAAATCCAATTTCACGGTATTTTTCCTTGGGCAAGAAATTACCCAAGGGTTTTGAACAACTTACAGGCACGATGTGATCTTGGAGTGCGTAGATGTTCAGCACTGGGCATTCTATCTTGGCCAAATCGACCTTGCGCCCCATGACCTCAAATTCGCCTTTGACCAATTGGTTTTCGCGGTACATTTTATTGAACCAATCCTTCGCCGCCGCTCCGGGATGATCGGGACGATCCGCGATCCACTTTTCCATGCGCAGAAAATTCAACGTGGCATCGCGATCACCTTGAAGGCGTTGTAAACCCATGCTGTATTTCGTCATCGAATTCATTGTGGTCAGGGATGAAAACATCGCGCCAGACATTTCGCCCGGCAAATTGCCATATGTATCCACCATCGCGTCGATATCTTCGGACGACATATTCCCAACCCAACGGTTCAAGAACCCCTCGCCGCGCCAGAAGTTATCGGGATCACCGACGAAATCAATTGGCGTGATGGTCAGCGATAGGCCCGCGAACAATTGTGGTTCCAAGGCGGCCAAGCTGGCGGCGAATGTGCCGCCTTCGCAGATGCCGAACATGGTGATTGGGCCGCCCGATGCATCCACCAAATATTCAACGCATTCGCGCAATTGACCATCGATCATATCGTCCAGATTGATAAATTGATCCGCACGCGTTGGGTTCCCCCAATCCAGCACGTAAACGTCCAAACCTGCCTCTAGTAGGTTGCGCACCAAACTGCGATCCTCTTGGAGGTCGATCATCGTTTGACGTCCGAACATGCCGTAGCTGATCAATACCGGTGGCGCATTCAACGTTTTTTTCGCCAAAGGCTCGTAACGGCTGAGTGTTACTTTGTCGACTTGGAAAACCACCTTGGACGGGGTTTGGGCGATTTGCACGTCTTCATCGTTTATTTGCCCCAACATATCACTGGATTTCACCGCGCGAACGCCCGCTTCCATCATCTGTGTCATTGCTGTTTTGTATGCAGTTAAAAAGTCGTCATTGGCATCAACGGCCAATTTATCATCAGCCATAAATGCTATCCTTGGCCAAGTTTGCGCTTAAGGGCGCGTACTTCGCGTTTTAGTTCTGTTACGGTTTTCGCCAAATCATCCACTTCGGAACGGGTTGGCATTTGATATGCGTCTGACCATGCTTCTGCCATCTTTGCTTGGCGTTGCTTTAGGCCATTGCCTGCACGGATGAGGGCACGTTGTGCCTCCATGAATTCATCGGAAGCTTGAGTGTCCATCAACTCTTCGTTGGCGGTTTTTACCCATGCGTCCAATGATCCAGCAACATTGCCAGATTTCAGATCTTCGAGGCTGAAGTTTTTGGAAAATCTGGCGTATGTGCGTTTCCATGCGTCTTGCATGATTGTGGCGAATGCGCTTGTCGCCTCTTGGAAATCTAGCATTTCTTGCCATTGTTCGGCGCCTTCGGCCTGTGGCAATGCCATGTCCGCCAGCTTTGGAAATTGCGATACGCTTTCAAGGATCGAACGCAATTGATCCGGTGCTTGTGTCATCCAAGTAGCAGGATCATAAATTGCGAAAAATGCATCACGTTGGGAAGCGAAATGATCCTTCGCTTGTTTTTGCATCATCGCGGCCGGGTCCCAACCAGGTGCCCATGCTTTTACAAAATCTTGCCATGCTTCGACAGATTGCGAAACCGGATCTTTGGGTTTTGGTGCGAAAGCACGGCCGAAATTTTCGGCCATGTTTTTTTGCGCATCAAAGAAGGCATCTTGCCCCTCTTTCCAAAAGGTTTTCATCTGGTCCATTGGATCGTTTGAATTCGCCATTTGTCAGGCTCCTTAAAGTGCGGCTGTGTAAATCGCCAATGCGTCATCATAGGTGACTTCGCGTGGGTTATTTACCAACAGGCGGGATTGTTTCATCGCATCTTCGGCCAATTTTGGCAGGTCGTTATGATTTACACCAACATCACGCAATGTGGATTTCATTCCCAATGCTGGCCCCATATCCTTGAACCCTTGTACCATACCGGCACAGATTTCTGCGTCTGATTTTCCGGCTAACTCTGGGAAGATGATTGGTGCGATTTCAGCGTATTGTGACGCACCCAATTCATCGCCCATGTTGAATTCCAACACATGTGGTAAAACCAATGCATTCGACAGACCGTGTGGCACGTGAAAATGGCCGCCCAACGGATAGGCCAGCGCGTGAACCGCCGCCACAGGAGCGTTGGCAAACGACATACCCGCCAACATAGACCCCAACAGCATGTCAGAACGTGCCGCACGATCATCGCCCTTCGTACAAGCGGTGTGGATCGCGCCACCCAGCAATTCCAACGCTTGGCGTGCCAACGTGTCGGACAGGATGTTTTTCGCATGTTTGGTTGTATATGCCTCGATCGCATGAACCATCGCATCGATACCCGTAGCCGCCGTTACATGCGCAGGCAGGCCAACAGTTAATTCCGCATCCAGAACAGCCCAATCAGGAAGAAGTTGTGGCGAGACCACGCCCTTCTTTTCAGATGTTGGGGTCGTTACGATTGAAATTGGTGTCACTTCGGAACCCGTACCCGCCGTTGTTGGTGCCAGAATTAGGGGTAAGCGCCCTCCTTTGACCAATCCAACGCCATACATTTCGTCAATGCTCTGGCTTTGGCCTGGCAATGCCAGAATCGCAATCAGTTTTGCCGTGTCCATCGATGAACCGCCGCCAACGGAGACAACACCATCAATACCCTCGGATTGGGCCTCTTTGACAGCCGTCAAGATCACCGTTTCTGGTGGATCAGCAACAACGTCGTCGATGATATGCACATCAACGCCTGCGGCCTTAAGGCCGTTTAACGCGGCTTCTGCCAATCCCAATTCAAGGATCATTTTATCGGTTACGAATGCGATCTTCTTACAGCCCATATTCGCCATCAGTTGACCGATTTTTTCGGTTGAACCGACTTCGGATAGGATTGATGCGGTGGTTTGGAATTTAAATGGTTTCATGTTTTTCAGTCCAGAGGAGAGGCCAACGTTTTCAAACGCGCCGTCAGTTTCATGTTTTCAGAGTAATCAACAGGGCAATCAATGATCGACACTGTACCGTCATTCATCGCGGTCTTAATGGTATCCAGCAGGTCTTCTGCCTTATCTACGGTATAACCTTTGGCACCAAAGCTCTCGGCGAATTTCACGAAATCTGGGTTTGTCACATCGATGTGCGACGCACGGCCATATTCACGCATCTGATGCCATTCGATCAAACCGTATTTATTGTCGTTAAAGATCAGAACAGTGATGTTCAGTCCCAAACGCAAAGCCGTTTCGATTTCTTGGTTGTTCATCATGAATCCACTGTCGCCACAAACGGCCATGATGTTTTTGTCTGGGTTTACCAATTTTGCAGCAATCGCACCGGGTAATGCGATACCCATTGATGCGAAACCATTTGAAATAATACAGGTGTTCGGGCGTTCAGCTTGATACATCCGCGCGATCCACATTTTATGTGCACCAACATCCGACAACAAAATATCATCATCATCCAATGCTTCGCGTAGGTCACAAATGATTTTTTGCGGCTTCACTGGGAAACCCGTGTCATTTGCATGTTCAGTCAACTCGTCTGTGATTTTCTCGTGCAGATTTGTGATTTTGTTGTCTTGGTGATTTTGCGCACGGTCTGCCAAACGCTGTAGGCTGTCCTTGATATCACCAACCATACCCAAAATGGGAATGAAATGCGTATCAACCTCGGCTGCAGACGCATCGATGCTAATAATCTTAATATCAGCATTCGGATTCCAGAAACTTGGCGTATACTCAACCATGTCCAGACCGATACAGATCACTAAATCGCTTTCTTCGATCCCGAAGGCAACCAAATCATGCGCTTTCAACCCGACTGTACCAATCGACAGTGGATGTGATGATGGAATTGCGCCTTTGGCCATAAAGCTGGTTGCAACAGGTGCATTCACGGCTTCGGCAAATGCTTGAAGCTCTTCACAGGCGTCAAAACGGATCACACCGTTACCTGCGATAATTACTGGGTTCTTGGCCTCGTTCAATGCGGCCAAAACGCGTTTGCCGACACCTACAGGTGCGACAGGATGATCTGGGGATTGAACCTTCAACGGTTCAATATATTCATGTTCCATTTCCGCGATGTTTTCAGGGAAATCGATAAACGCCGCGCCCGGCTTTTCTGCCTGCGCAAATTTAAATGCTTTGCGCACAACCTCTGGTACGATTTGAGGTTCCAGAATTTGGACCGAGTATTTTGAAATCGGATCAAACAAGTTCACCAAATCCAAAATCTGATGACTCTCTTTGTGAAGACGCGTAGTGGCTCCCTGTCCCGCAATGGCGACAATCGGCGCACGATCCATATTGGCATCAGCAACACCCGTTACCAAGTTGGTGGCACCTGGCCCCAGCGTTGACATACACACACCAGCGCGTCCCGTCAGGCGACCATATACATCTGCCATAAACGCGGCGCCTTGTTCGTGGCGGGTTGTGATGAATTCAATTGGACTGTCTAACAGTGCGTCCATTATGCCTATATTCTCTTCTCCTGGAATTCCGAAAATGTACTCCACCTTCTCGTGTTCCAGACATTTTACCAGCTGCTCTGCTGATCGTAGGGTATTCTTAGGCATGAAAAAGTTCCTTACTTCAAACTAAACTGAAAGATTGCTCTTATAAATTGCTAACACGCTTCCAGTACCTGTGTAAGCCATAAGTTATTGTAATCAGTGGGGATATCACTCTGCTTCGTGCTGTTCATCCCTAATTCCGTAGTAAATTTGCTTTGTACTAATGGTTATACACCAAAATTTTGTGCGGCGCACAAGTATTATTTTTGTGCATCGCACAATTTATGTTGCAATGCACAAAAAATATGTTATGTTGTTTGTATTAGCTCACTCAACCTCGCCTCCCAGCGAATGAAAAGGAACAATATTATGACAAATAAAACTGACACAGTAAAAGCCGCTTCAAAAGCAACAAACGAAGCGATTGAAAAGTCTCAAGAGATTTTCACAAAATCAACAGCTGCTTCTGAAAAAGTTGCAGAAGGCGTTATCGGTTTGAACGCATCAGCATTCAAAGGTGCCGAAGTGATCGCGAAAAAAGCATACGATAACTATGTTTCAAACGTTGCAGCTGCATTTGACAATGCAAAAACACTGTCAAAAACATCTGACGTAGCTGACTTCTACAAAGCGGCGACAGCAAGCTTTACCAAAGCATCTGAAACATTCACAGCCCAAAGCAAAGAAATGTCAGAGCTGTCTACAAAGGTTTACAAAGACAACGTTGAAGTTGCTAAAAAATTCTATGCAGACGCATTTAAAGCGGCATAAATCAAAAAAATTTAACAAACCCCGCCTCGATTGGCGGGGTTTGTGCGACTGCACAGAAAATGTCAGCCGCGAAATCCAAACCTAGAAATTTAAGTTCAGTTCACTCCGTAAAAATTGTAATGTGTGCGCACGCACAACGCGAAGGTACCACACAATGGTAAAGCCAAATTCAGACACCAAAAAAAAATCTGACGCAGCCACTCCTGAAGCTATTGTGATCAAAAAATACGCTAATCGTCGCCTCTATAACACCGACAGCAGCAAATATATCGTCCAACAAGACGTGATCGACATGATCAACTCTGGCGTTAGCTTTAGTGTCGAAGATGCGAAAACAGGTGAAGACATCACCCGCGCGATCCTAAACCAGATAATTTTTGAACAAGAAACCCAGGATACCGATTTTCTGTTACCGCTGGAGTTCCAAAAACAGTTGATCCGCATGTACAATGACACCTACAGTCACATGATTCCGGACTTCTTGACCCAGTCCATCACCTATTTCGCCCAAGAGCGTAGCCAGATGACTAAAGTTTGGCAGGAGATGATGGCGCAAAACACCGACAGTTTTGTTAAGTACTCCCAAAAATTGGCATTGCAAAATATGGATATGTTCCGCAAAACGTGGGATGTGTTTGATATGATGAAACCAACACAAGAAACTGAAAAAACACCAAAGTCCGAGCCCACCGATGGTTTAGACAAGATTCAAGAACAAATCGACGCGCTTCAGTCGCAGTTGCAGTCGATGAAAAGGTAAAGAATGCAAAAAAAGATCACGCCACCTTACACACAACGCCATGTATTGGGCCTGAACTTTAACGGTTTTCACCGGATCAATTATCTGGAATGGGGCAACCCCAAAAACGATACGATGGTTTGCGTTCACGGCGTGACACGCAATGCCCATGATTTCGATTTCTTCGCCCAGACTATGCACGAAAATCATCATCTGATTTGTCCCGATGTAGTTGGACGTGGTGAAAGCGACCATTTGATCAACGGTCAGGGTTATGATTACCTGCAATACAACGCCGATATGAACGCCGTGCTGGCCCGTATTGATAAGCCCAAGGTCGACTGGCTGGGAACATCCATGGGCGGAATCATTGGCATGGTTTTGGCCAGCCTGCCCCAAACCCCGATCAAACGTTTGATCCTGAACGATATTGGCCCTGAAATCACCCGAGATTCGTTGACGACGATTGGCGAATACATTGGCCGCGCCCCTGATTTTCGCAGCCGCGCCAAGCTGAAGGAATACATTCGCAATATCTACACCGAATTCCACCCCATGTCCGAAGACGATTGGGATGCCATGGCGGAAACATCAACTGTGCGTACAAAAACCGGCAAATATAAATTACGACTGGATCCCGCAATCGGTGATGCCTTTCGCGAATCTATTTCGTTGTTTGATATTGATATGTGGGACACTTGGCAGGCCATTCACTGCCCTATCTTGATCCTGCGCGGCAAAGAATCCTCATTCTTCTCCAAGGAAGTGGCGGATAAAATGGTGGCCACAAATCCTGACGCAACATTGGTAGAGTTAGAGGGCGCTGGTCATACTCCAACGCTGCGTAACGATGCACAGGTGAACGTTATTCGTGATTGGCTGGTCAAGAATCCATAAAAAGATGCGGAACCAATTCGACCCCGCATCCTTATTTTTATGCTTTGACTGACGTACAGATGTATTTCAACTCCAGGAAGTCTTCGATTCCGTGATGAGAACCTTCGCGGCCCAATCCAGATTGTTTAACACCGCCAAATGGTGCAACTTCTGTGGAAATGATGCCTGAGTTCACGCCAACAATCCCATATTCCAAGCCCTCTTGCATCCGCGTTACACGGCTTAGATCGTTTGAGTAGAAATACGATGCCAATCCAAAGATCGTGTCATTCGCTGCGGCAAGAACCTCTTCTTCGGTGTCGAATTTGAACAATGGGGCAACGGGGCCGAATGTTTCATCCTCTGTCACCATCATTTCGGATGTCACACCCGTCAAAATCGTTGGTTCAAAAAATGTTCCGCCCAATGCATGGCGTTTACCGCCGGCCAAAACCTTGGCACCTTTGGATGTTGCATCTGCAATATGTTCTTCAACCTTGGCAATTGCTTTTGAATCTATCAAAGGGCCATTGATCGTACCCTCTTCCAGACCATCACCAACGGTCATGGCGTTCACCTTCGTCGCCAATTTTTCTGCGAAGGCGTCGTAAACACTGGCCTGCACATAAATACGGTTCGAACACACACAGGTCTGTCCGTTATTACGATACTTGGACACGATCGCACCATCTACCGCATCGTCCAAGTCCGCGTCATCAAACACGATGAATGGCGCGTTACCACCCAGTTCCAGCGACAGCTTCAAAATCTGATCCGCACTTTGGCGCATCAAAATACGGCCCACTTCGGTGGAACCTGTAAAGGTCAATTTACGAACACTTGGGTTTTGACAAAATTCCAACCCGATGTCGCTGGCGCGTGATGATGTGATGATCGACAACAGTCCCTTTGGCAGGCCTGCGCGTTCGGCAATGATGCAAATCGCCAATGCAGACAACGGCGTTTGATTTGCTGGTCGTCCAACAAACGAACAACCAGCCGCCAATGCAGGTGCCAACTTGCGTGCGATCATTGCAGATGGGAAATTCCATGGTGTAATCGCGGTAACGACACCAATCGGTTGTTTCAGCACAGTAATACGTTTGTCGCGCATATGTCCTGGTATTGTTTCACCATAAATACGCTTAGCTTCTTCGCCAAACCATTCAAAAAAGCTGGCGGAGTAGTTGACTTCACCAATACCTTCGGCCAGTGGCTTACCCATTTCAGCGGTCAGAATTGCGCCCAAATCTTCGGCGTTTTCCACCATCAATTGGTACATTTTGCGGATGACGCCTGCGCGTTCTTTGCCTGTCCATTTAGCCCACTTCTTTTGGGCAATCGCGGCCTGCTCAATGGCATGTTTGGCCGCAGCTACATCCAAATCTGGCAGACTTATTATCACATCACCACGTGCAGGATTGATTACATCAAATGTCTTACCATCCTTTGCATCCACCCATTCACCAGCGACATACGCTTGAGTCGCCAACAGGCTTGGGTCTTTCAAAAGAGATTTTAAGTTTGTTTTTTCTAACATAGCGATATCCCAAGGAGGTTTTTGTATCTGCATAATCAGTTGCACAAACCAAGCATGGACGCAATGAGAACCCTGCTTACAAACATAAGGCTTTCGTGATTTGATTACCTTGCTTAAATTTTAACGTAATTGAACAGATATGATCGTTTTTTTAGCGTCTCGCTACTACTCGCGATGCCCAACTTTCACCTCTGTTTGCAAACCAGCGTTTCAACAATTCCGACATAGAAAAACGTTTAACACAAGAAAATTCGGTTCATTTTCGTTATAATCTCTCGGTTCACGCAGGAATTCAAACGCTACAACATGAGACTAGACCTGTCGCGCATTGGTGCCGCTCCTTGCGATCATTTAAGCGGCTATCTGTTCAAAAGCCAATGAGCTTTTCCAAACTGAAACTGAATGTCTGAGCCTTGGATTGTAAAACCATTAATACATTCGAAGATAGCCAATTCGAGTGGTGCCCTGCTCGCTTTCTGTTTTGCGTCTTTCGCCAAAATTGGCCCAAACCTGTTCCACCAAAATCGTATCGTTTCGTGACAAATATCAATTCCACTCTCATGCAAAATATCTTCTACTTGGCGCGAGCTGGAAGGAAAACAAACATAGTACATTACGGCCAGATTGATGATCTCGGGACTGGTTTTGAAATATTTAAAAGGATTTTTTCTTGGCCATAATCAAAACCAAGAACAACCTCGCCTCAGATTCGAAGTTCTTCTGACAAGATCAAAATGGGTATTTGGAGAATAAAAACATGACTAAAAGTAACTTAAATAAATAGTACCAAATGGGTAATTGGCGCCTTTCGATTAGAAAGATATTTACATAAGTTCATGGTTTAAGATCTAAGGAGAGTTTTGTTGCGTTTCGCATTGCGTGAAAACTATCGCGTTGAAGCCGCACCCGGTGAGCTAGGTTAAATTAACATTTAATCATAGTTTATATTCCTATACGAAAAGTTGTGTGCTAACCGCTACAAAAGCACTCGTTAATTGGTGGGAAAATGAACAACACATTACAACAAATAACATCTGGAAATTTGCCAATGGGGCATATCCGTTGGCGAATGCGATATGGTACATTCGTTAGCGAAGCATACAAAGTGATGTACATGGAAACTCCTAAAAATGCATGTACGACAACCAAACATGTTTATAATGAGCTTCAGGGTATAGAACGTTTAGAAGATCCTCATATGCGTAAAGACCGGGATATTCGCCCATCAATCATACAATTCCCCCTAAAGCAGCGAAAACAAATTTTATGTTCAAGTGATTATTATCGGTTTTGCGTTTTGCGTAATCCCGTGAAACGACTTATCTCGGGCTATAAAAACAAAATCGTAAGAGACGTTAAAAACCCCAGCATTATAGAATTTTACAAAGCCATCTTAGATAGCAAGAATTTGAATGATAAAAACGACATTACATTTGATATTTTTGCGAATTACATTTTGGATCAACCCGATTCAGATAGGAACCCTCATTGGATGTCCCAAACCTCTTTGACGCTTGCTAATGATATAGATTATAATTTCATTGTAACCTTAGAAAATTATTCCCGAGATATGGCACATGTTCTGAAAGAAATTAATGCTACCCAAGAAGTACAGAATTCTATAGTGAAAATTCATAATTCCTCAAACAAAAATAAAATTTATGTCTCTCCAGAACTAACATCACGCATCGAACAAGAATATGCACTAGATATGGAACTCCACTCTGCGGCCTTAATACGGAATGACAAACTTCTTCGAACATAACTCATCAAACAATACAAATCTTGCATTATGATGTGATGTTGACTTAGTAAGGTTTAGAATAACCAAACGCTTCGAAATCGTCCCTAAATAAGCGATAGATCGTCACAAGATTATCCAGCGAAAGCTCCGCACGATTGGCGCTCGTCCTCTGGTTTGATTTTGGGCAAAATGCATTTCGGTGAAGCATGTTTTGCCCCTGATGTCCGAGCTTTGTTGCCAAAGCACTAAAATTTTGAGAAATATTTTCGAGTTTATACACCTCAGATATCAACTTGCCATCTTCATATAAAAACGAAACTTGTTTTTTCCATTGCACGTGTTTGGCTTTCTGAATCTTGCAGAGATATTCATCAAAGGTACAATCAGCACCTAACTTTAATTTTTGCCTAAGGTCACGGCGATCATTTAGATAATTATATTGTGAAACCAATCTATCAACTGGATTTCTAAACAATGAAAAAACGAAACATGAATTATACATTGCGCTACCAATTTCTTGCTTAATTTGTACCGCCGTTAAATGCTGCAATCCCCCAGTTTGATATTTATTAAACTTTGCGCCTCCCCATAAATCTGACATAGACCGATCTTGTGGCCACAACATATCTTCAATCGATGTGCCACCCGTCTTGGGTATGTGGATGAATATAATTTTACGCTCTTGGCAAATCATTTTATTTAAACCTGTGATTTTATATCAGCTATCTATTGGTTATTCACTTTCGTCTAAGGTTTGGGTTTTGATTTGGAAAGTTAACCTCTGGCGTTGGTTTCCCAAGAAATGGACACAGGTTTTCCCACCCTTCCCCTTCAGTAATTGACATCTCTAAAAACCGATCTTTTGGCTTATCCTCGAAAAAAGAGTAAACGCGCTTAGTGAAATAAGTGTATGCATCTGACCAATTATCATGCTGTGCGTAAAGGTTTGCCTCTAATTGCCCAGCTCGATTTCGATATCGCTTTTTTGCGGATGGATTATTCAACTGCTTAGGGCCGTTGGTATCATGCTGGCTTACGTAGTGATCATTCACAGATTTGGCCCAGCTTTCAATTGGCCGCATTGTTAAAATGAATTTTGAATTCGGATACGTATGGTAAAGCCATTCGAATTGATGACTGATACTAATATCAGTAAATGCATCAAATAATAAAAAGTCTTCTTGATGGAGCAGATCACGTGTAATTGGGTTCCACCAGTGAACAGATTGATAACCCAGTATTTTCAATGCGCTATTCAAAGATGTGGTTCCGGTTCTACTCAAGCCAATGGCAAATACTTTCTCGGCATTGAAATCCGGATAATTTGGTGATGCAATTTTTTTTGCCGCAAAAAATAGAGGGCCCAAACGCCATTGCAAGCCTTGTTTATTAGGCGTTTTTTTCAACTCTGCAACTAAGGCTTCTAAATCCTCATAATCCTCCAAGATCAAACTTAATTCAGCTACAGTAATTTTTTCAGGCAAACATACAGCAGGGTTTTTCTGAATTGTAATTTGCAGTAGTGACTTTATTTCCGACAGATAGTCAATGCGTTGTCGTGCTGTTGCAAAATACTGGATAGTCTGAATTACGACATCAGCTTCATCGGCATTAAGACCTTGTTCTTTAGCTATGGCCACCAGCTCTTCTAATGTGGCGCGGGTCTTATCAAAATCTTGCCATTCTTGCCGAAATGCATGAAACGCGCGTTCATATAGCGCGTCAGGCTTCATCTCCAAAATTCTTTCAAGATACTTAAGTGTAGCGACCCGATCACGTCTCGCAGTTGAAATTTTAACCAGCGCACGAAGAGCGTCCAGTGATCTGGAATTTTTGGAAATCAAATTTTTAAAATGAACTTCAGCCAAGTCAAATTTTCCCGCCTCCAACAGCTCATAACCAGATATTAACTCCGCTTGCGAGGTTTCGTTGCTTTTATCAAAGTTTGATTTTTTAAGATATTCTCTGAACACGGCTTCTCTTTAAATTATTTATCAAAATAATAGCATAATACAATTTAATGTCACTGAGATTGCTTGATACACATAAGATAATTCGCTTATTCTCCACCCAAAATACGACGAGGGGCAGTCAAGTGATTGAAGAATTGATCCGTAGGGTTTTCAACCCTACAGAACGTCGTATGCATAAAGATATCAGACGTATGCTAACGCAGGTTCCCGCTCAATCAAAACTTGCATTAAAATTATTAAAAGACACGTTTCATTCAGACTTCGATGACTCACTCGTTTCTTTGGATCAAGCCCTCCAAAGGCATGGTCTATTAGAAACATCTCAAGGGTTATTTGAATATGCATCTCAGTCACAGACAATTGCCAATAAAAAACTAATCAAACTATGCCAAAACGCGTCAAGCGAAGGCAATTTCATTTGTGCAGCACAGCGCTGCAAAACACTGAAATCTACGCAACCCAACAGCATTGAAATTACAATTTCTTTAGTAAGGAACCTTATTTGGGAAGGCGATATCCAAGCAGCACAAGAAGAGTTGGAGGCGGCTCATGGCCATATTTCTCACCCAGCCTTAGATATTTTACATTGTGATATAGCGCTAGCTCAAGGTAGCGCTAAAAGAGCAATTCATCAAATCAATGAATTGACAATGAAACACCCAGACAACCTCGAATTAAAAATAAATAAGGGAAAGATATATTTACAACTTCAGCACTTTGAAGAGGCTGAAGAATATTTCAAAAACCTATTATTATCCCACCCCAATAACACTGCCACTATGTTTTGCTTGGCAAAAACCGCATTTATGATGCGCGCCTATGACCTTGCAGGCAGCAGGTTCGCGGATTTGATCAAGAAGGCACCCAACAATTTAAATGCTCATTTGTTTCACATTAAGTGCCTATTAGAAATTTATGGTGCTGATGTAGCACAAGCCCAACTTGATCAACTCGAAGGTAAATTTGAACCATCCCAATTGTGGATGTCCCAGATTATAGTGCTGAGAATGCGACGCGACGACAAGAAGATACTTAACTATATTGAAAATATAATTCAACAAAACCCAATTGGCACTGTTCCATCTAACATACTAGAGACCATATATATTCAAAAAATAGACGCCTTGCTTCGAATGAATTTAGACATCGAATCCCAAGAACGGTTTGAATTGATCCATGCAAATTTTGCAGAAATACTAAAATTCAGACCAATGAGATTAGAGCTTAAAAAGCTATATTGCCGCATTCTGATAGCCGAAGATAGAATAAAAGAAGCACAAGATCTGATAAATCTCTTACCCCAATCTATGGACAGTTTAACGGTTGAACTACACATATGGAGGTTGCAAAATATGGGCAACCTTAGTGCCGCAAAAGATATTTGGGATAAACATTGCCATTCGATCCGCATACCCCAAATCCAACACTCAAACCCTGATGCACTGGAACGGCTAGATGACCACGCAATTGATAATGGCATAGGCAATGTTACACTCATCACCGTTGTTAAAAACGATCTGCCACGTATACCCTGGTTTTTAAACTATTATCGGAAAATGGGTATCGATCGATTTGTTTTCATTGATAACGGATCCCAAGATGATAGTCGTACATATCTACGGGCCCAATCGGATGTACACCTCTATCACGCTCATGCGCCATATTATCAAGGGTACGCCGGTGTTAAGTGGATAAATCAATTATCTGATCAATACGCTTCGAACGGTTGGGTGCTATATGTGGATGTCGACGAAGCATTGGTTTTCCCACGGATGGAAACAAACACTATAAAAACGCTGACAAGATATATGGAGGAAAATAATCAAGAGGCGCTCTCTGGCTTTATGGTGGATATGTTTTCAAACGATATACAAGAACAAGATGATGCCGACTCCCCAGTCGACTTTATGCAAAATTACAGGTTTTTTGAAAACAGTTATCAAATAATTCCAGCCGTATTATGCCCATACAAAATAAACTTCGGAGGATTTCGCCAACATTTTGGCGCAACTGAAAACATGACCAAAACGCCTCTCTTTCGCGGAGGAAGAAATATATCTCTTTTGTATAGCAGTCACAGCATCTCTCCAGCGGCTATTTCTGATGTGACCTGTGGCCTGTTACATTATAAATTCACGAACCATCTCGTCGATAGTTTTTCAATGGATATAAAAGAGAATACGCGAACCGGGCAATGTAATTCACGCCACAAGCGGTATCTGGATTACATGGTTGAAAATGATGGTGTGATCCCCGTGAATCAAAGGTTAGTAACTAAATACCAAAACAGCATGCAACTTGTCTCACTTGGCCTCATTGAATGCCCTAGCCGATTCCAAGAGCACATCGGGTGATGCGGACAGCAATAAGTCGTATTACGATTCAATATGCTTACGTGCTTTTGTAGTTAATCCTGGAATACATAGTTTTGTATTTGCATCACTTAGCTCAAACAGATCCAACCCGACTGCGTATGCAGCATGACCGGTGCAGACGTCTTCCAACCCAACGGCCCGTTGATTGAAAAATTCCTTCATTGATAAATACATATAACTACAAGCGGCCAAACCCTGTTGATTTAACACATACCCGAACCCACCATTCGCATATGTGTTAGGTAATGGATATTGATATCCCCGCTTTTCAATCAACGGGTCCTTACATTTTCCGACATGCCAACCGTGGACTTGACTAGGATGGTTGGGAGCACCAGCAACACGCCCAGCGTATGTGGCTTTTTCACTCGCGACCAGGTTAAGGCATTGAATGAACCTTTGCGCATCATCAAGCACAACATCATCATCAATTTTAATAACCATCTCTGGTTCTACCAGTACATCTAACAACATAAATGCATAGAAAATTTTGCGGTGTAAGTGCTCATAAGTATCTGGTGTTGGCACAGTTAACGTTCGGCCGTCGTATGTGAAAGAAAGATCTAGTTCATCCTCCGGTAAGTCATCTGTCATCCCGTTCAAAACGATATGGTGATATCCATCTTCGGCAATTCCTTCAAATGACGCCAAACTTTCAACCATTAATTCCGCACGATGTTGACAACTGATATGCAAAATGACGCGTTTTCCATTACAATCGCGCCTTAGTTTTTCAACATCAATTGCTCTTATCACCTCCAGAATTTCACTCAAAAACGTCTTCATATGCGTGTTTCGTGGGAATAATGAAAAACAATCTCGCAACTGTGGAAATGCGTCACAAAGTGCTTTGGGCGATGGATTTGATGTGATTTCTTTTAAATCTGCTAAATGATTTTTTGCACCATTTAACACAAATTCGATATTATAATGAAAAGGTAATTCGATCCTACGATGAGAGGGTCTACTTTCCAGAAAGTTTATTTGTTGATCAATATAGGCCGAAACTTGAGTTTCAGTTTCACTAATAAGCGTCGCAATAGAATTTTCAATTTTATGTTGCTTAGATTTGCCCTTCAGACCACTCAGTAGATGAACAACTCGGCTATTTTCCATTAACGTTTTATGTTTCATACCAAGTTCCACTTCATTACTTGTTTTTGAAATCTGGTTCCAGAACGCGTCCAAACCACCATTTGAGAGCTTCTCATAATGACTACGCCAAGTGTAGCCGATCTCTTTGGGCAAGGTTTCATTACGCGCATAGGCAGCGCCACCAATTTGAATCTTGTTCTTATATATGCCTAACGTTCGATAAGGAAAATGGAGTATTTTTAAAAGCGTATCAGCATATATCGTCTCACCTACTATTCCTGTAACATTATGATTGCCTTGATCCACAGACACATCTCTCGATGCTCGATGCATTATTTTAGCGGGCAGTACTTCTCCGTGAGTATTCAGGCTTACACGCTCAAAGATTTTTGTACTTCGTGGATGGCTAAATGCAGATAACACATCACTATTTCCATCTGTCACAACAGCATTAAACCGCGACACTTTGATAGAGCTTATTTCCTTTGGTATTTTTTTAAGGGCCTTTTTAATATTACGCGACTGAGGCACCCAAAACTCATCTGCATCGTTATTTATTACCCAATCCGCATCGAATTGCTCTGCGGCCATACGAGCCATAACTGTGACCCATTGTGATTGTGAATAATCCTTACGGGGTTGAACCATATAGTGAATATTAAATTCTTGTGCCAGCTTCTGTAAAATAAAGGCGGTTTCATCAGTGGAAAAATTATCCATAACTATAAAATTATCCACACCCATAGCATGATGGAACCGGATATTATCTTCGATAATATCTTGTTCATTAGCGACAAGTAGGGTCATTGTTATTTTTGTATCGGCCAAACTTTTCCTAATCCCTAATGAAGGCACAGCAAAACAGTCAGCTCATCACCTAAGTTCATGGTACTAATAGCAAAGTATACAATATAAAGTCGACAGTTATCCTATTGGATCTGCCCCATATTAGTGAATAAATTCTTAATCATAGACAGTACTGTTTTTGACAGAATGTTGCCTCTTCACCAATTTGTCCGCAGCTACTTTCGACTGCCCTGATTTCTTTGCCTTGCTTAACTCTTAATTGTTAAGATGAACCAGAAACCCTCCATTATTCAAATACACAAATTTGCACCAAAGGCGCTGACGTCAGACAGATCCAGCCCATCTGCATTGTTTAAATGTTTGATGGAAATCGCCCCCCCCCCGCCTGCTATGGGTTGTGGGGGGCATATCATAAAGTTTATCTGCAGCCACAACTTACGTCAGTGAAACAATTCAGGCAACTTTGTCCGTCATCATATGATTTGAGACAGATGGCAATTAAGCTTTGAAGAGTGATTGCTCATCTGGTTTTATTTAAGCAGCAGACATAGCGTGCTGCAAGCGCCTTTGTTTCATGGTCCTCCTTTTTGTTTTTTCGCGTTCAAGTAAGATTGTGTGATCTTGGCCTGTGTACACATCAGCTGGCGTCAGATTGTTCAAGCTTTCGTGGTACCGCTGATGGTTATAATTCCCAACGAAGGCCGCAATCTGCGTTTCCAAATCTCCTGGCAGGAAGTAGTTCTCTAACAAGATGCGGTTTTTGAGTGTTTGATGCCAGCGCTCAATCTTACCTTGGGTTTGTGGATGATACGGTGCGCCACGTGTATGCGGCATGCCTTTATCTTCTAAATATGCGGCAAGTTCACCCGACACATAGCACGGCCCATTATCTGACAGTAGACGAGGACGATGAACGACATTCACTTGATCAAGTCCTGTTTCGGCCAAAGCCTGATCCAAAGTATCTTGAACGTCAGAGGCGGCCATCCCAGTACAAAGCTTCCAAGTTATGATGTAGCGGCTGTAATCATCCAAAACTGTCGACAAGTAGAACCAACCCCAGCCAATTACCTTGAGATAGGTAAAGTCAGTCTGCCAAAGTTGATTTGGTGCCGTGGTTTTATCGCGGAACTCACTGGCTGCTTTCATCACGATGAACGCAGGGCTGGTGATCAGGTCATGGGATCGTAAAAGCCTATAAACACTGGCCTCTGAGACAAAGTAACTCCGTTCGTCAGTGAAGGTGACCGCCAACTCTCGTGGGCTAAGCTCTGGCCTTTCCAGTGCCATATCCAACATGGCTTGGCGAACCTTATCGGGAATACGGTTCCAGACGCGCCCTGGATGGGATTTGCGATCTTCAAGACCAGCTTCTCCGCGCTGTAAATATCTATCATACCAGCGATATAAAGTCGGGCGTGATACGCCCAACTTGTCCAATGTCCGTTTAACAGGCAGGTGAGATCCTTCTACCAACCTAATAATCTCGAGCTTTTCTGATGCGGCATATCTCATTCTGGGTCGCCCCCATCCGCGAGCATGCTTTTTTTGAGAAGGCGCAGTTCAAGCGTTTGTTCGGCTACGACCTCCTTCAGATCGCGCGCCTCAGCTTTAAGATTGGTCACTTCGCTCGAAGTTGCTTGGCGGGTAGTATCGCCAGCCAACCGCCTTTTACCAGCTTCCATGAAGTCCTTAGACCAGTTGTAATACAAGCTTTCTGCGATCCCTTCGCGGCGGCACAGCTCAGAAATCGAACTTTCCCCGCGCAAGCCATCCAAAACAATACGGATCTTCTCTTCCGCAGAAAATTTCCTACGCGTTTTACGCTTAATCTCTTTAACATGTCTGTCAGCCGATCCATTCGGCCCTGTTCTCGTTCTCATCATGTTTCCTTTCAAGGAATACGATGAGCTAAAAACTCTAGCTTAGCAAAACATACCAATCTGTCTCAATGGCGATGACGGGATACAATTTGAATAGCATCTGTCTTAAAATCGTCTGTGAAATGTTGTTGTGTCATCGAGTTCTCCTTGCCTCATTCTTAAGGCTTAAGGTGTCTACAATTCTAAGGGCTATTCATTCTTTGAAGTTTTTCATTGTAAGTCCTTTCACGCATCCTAGGAAAAAATTCGCCCTTTGTCCTGGGAAGCATTCAAGAAAAACGGGGAAGCATGAATTAAGAGACTAATTTACCCTCTGCAGTAGCGCCACATAGCTGGTATTATTTTGCTTTCTCAGGGCCTTAGTTGATGCCTGATGTTTAGGGTAAATGTAGAATTTACCCTAAAAAGTGATCACACACTACGCATATCCCTGCGGGATGATGATTAAGGCTTTGTTTCCAAGGGCTTAGGTGCAAAATCGCGGGTTTTTGCTTGTAGAAAATTTTATTGTTTGTTTTCAATGGCTTGACGCGGTGGGCCTCGCATGGTCACGGTTTTTTTGGTATATGGTCCACTAGTGGGCCGCGGAATTTAGGTTGGTAGGGCCACCGATGGCCCACCAAAATTAGACGTTAAATAATTGGAAGGACTCTGAAATAACGCGATCACGGTTTGTACATCGCCTTCACCTGCGTGTGTAATTCGGGCTCTGTTTTAAACTTTTGAAAGCCAAGAATTAGCAGAGATTTTCTGCAGCTTAACATAACAAAGATTATCAGATTAACGTAAGTTACCCTTTAACTAATAAATTCACGATGTTGGTTTCTATCAAAGCGATTGGTCATTCATTGGAATTGAGCTGTTCAAAAAGATCGCGCCGCACGTAGACTTCTATATCGTCTACTTTTTCTGACAGCACATACTCCGAAGCAAGAAAGTCGGCTACTTCTGGGTAGTTTTTAAGGAACATCAATTCGGCCCGCTGATCAATAGCATTTGTCCCAATGAGCATTAGCTTTGGGTAAGATTGCCGCAAACTGTTGATCATATTTTTACGTATAACCGGTGTACTGGGGTATACTGGAAAGCTGTCGTAGACTGCGTGTGGTCGCTTTGTTATTTCGCATAGGCCAATTTGCATTGGAACAGACAAAATTGGTTCCCCAGGCTTCGTCCAGCGATTAACCACGTTCTGTAGCTGTTCCATTTGTTGGGCCAATTGGGTTGGCAATAGCAGGTATTCGGTGGGCATCAGTAATGGTGTTAAATCTTGTTTTCGGCTAAGGTAGACTGGCATATGGAAAAACTGTTTCCAGACCAATTTAGCAGACACAATAATCAAAATAACTGCCAGAAAAGACGCAGCAGTGACGCCAAACATCGCATCGGCTATTGCGACAACGAGAACGCAAAAAGGTAACATGGGCATGAAGAAGTGCCCGAGATCAGCACGTGACAATGTGTGATAGAAGTTAACCAAACCGACACAACTCGCAACATATATCACCATCGTGGAAGATCCTACGCCCGTGGTGCCAAAAAACAGTGGAACGCCCATGCCCCCCAAGAAAATTACCGGCATCACTGTAAACAGAAGCCTTGGGATAAATTGAAGACCCGTTTTGTCAGCCGCCCAGACCCATGGAAGAGGTAGCTTTAGGTTTGTTGATCCGCGTTTAATCAAGGCAGAGACTTTGCGTTGGTAGTAAACCCGCGCGTAATCTTTGTATATTATGGCCATCACAATGATGGGGACACAGCCCAACAGCCCAGATAAACCAAACGCAATAATGTCTGATGTATCAAGTGCATCAAAGATAAGGATAGAGGTCAAAAAGCTGGCGCCGAACATGTAGATGAGGATATTAAGGCCAAAAAATGCTGAAAGCCCGATGGCGAAGCCAAGCAATGCAAAATCTACGACGCTTCCATTTACGGTGACATTGAACAATAAAAGCAATGACAAGATAACAAAGAAGTTTTCAATTTGTTTGTGACGTGGTTGCATCCAAATCAAAACCAACATGCAGGTCAAAATGGTCAGTATTGCTGAATCCGCGACCTGTTGCATCAATGCTGCCAGCGCACTTAACGCAAGCGTCATCATGACTGCCATTGCAATTCTTATGGATACAAATCCGCGCCCAAAAATAAGAGCAAAAAACCCGCACCAATAATAACGACCAGGGTCATAACTGCGAAAATCTCGTATGGGTACCTGTCCATTCAGAAGGTTCGAAACACCGAAAACCAGATAACCTTCATCAGCCAGATTAATGCCAACGCGTAAAAAGGGCAGCGTAAAAACACAGATCAAAATAATTGGCGCACCAAAAATGATACATATGTCTAGCAGCTCCATAGTTTCAAACCTTGGATCAAAGGTCCGCGCTGATGCGACGGAATGCGGCCACAGGGCGCAATGGCGCCAACTTGTCAAATCCACTTTCTATTTTACCTGCACCGGGCCGGTTACGAATAAAGGGCGGTAAAATTCCATATTGCGATATGCGTGGGCTGTGCAGACCGCTACGTTCGATTATCCCACGTAGATTGCGTTTTCCAAGATTAAAAATACCTTTTTCGGCCTTCCATGACATGGTTGGCATGAAAGTAATCTGCAACCAAAACAAAGGGCAATTGGGATTTGGTTCTATAAAGCTGATGCGTCCACCTGGTTTGATCAGTTTTGCGAATTGCCCAAACGATTTTTCTAGGTCGAATAAATGATGCAGCATGAAAAACCCAACGACGTGATCGTATTGGCCGTAATGCTTGGGATCAATGTCTTGTACGTCTCCACAAATCGTCGGTATCGATGGATCCTCTGCCGATAACATTTCCAAGAGTCTGGGCGATAAATCAAAGCCGGTAACGTTAAAACCTTTTTCGCGCAGTGGTATTGTAAACTTGCCCATACCACAGCCCACATCCAAGATTTTTTCGCCATGTTTAAGGTCCGCGAATTCAATCATGTGATCAACGTGGTTCATTACATATGGTGAACGGTGCACCACCATGCGATGATTATGCTGTATGGGCCGTGTTTCATAATATGTGCGCTGCAGATTATTGTAGCGTGTTTGTTCGGTACTATTTTTTTCCACGACTGATCCTTTCGGTGAAAACAAATATAAAATTTGAAAATGCGAGCGATAAGCGCATTGAAGGAGTATACTCACTCTTGCCTGTGGCGCGCAGGTTTCGTGCCATCGGAATAGCCGCGATACGGTAGTTGTGGCAACCGATCATCCCAGCCAAATAGAACCTACGGCCGCGTTTCTGTGCAAGGTGAGTGGCCACATTATTTGTCATTGCAACAAAACCACCTGCCCCATGCGGCAGGTTCGTTATGCGCCGAATGAGAAAGCGGAAAATATTCGAGTTCAACATGCGCCAATGGGATTGATAAACCCCAATCCGCGTGGCGAATACAGCGTCGTAATCGCCAGAATGTAATACCCTTAGTAAATCTGGAATTGCTTTTGGTGGATCCTGTAGATCAGCGTCCATAACAATCACGGCTTGACCATCACAGGCATTCAAGCCGATCCGTATGCTGGATTGCTGGCCGAGGTTTTCCTTGTTTTCGATCGTGAAAATATCATC
The DNA here is from genome assembly GCA_943846615.1 of uncultured Amylibacter sp. Classification (GTDB taxonomy): domain Bacteria; phylum Pseudomonadota; class Alphaproteobacteria; order Rhodobacterales; family Rhodobacteraceae; genus Amylibacter. The sequence goes on from OX044354.1 coordinate 443,644, forward strand.
AGAGGCAATGCGGTTCAAAACGGACGCAGAACTGTCAGTGCTGGCATCGTTTACAAATACAAACTGGGTATCGCGCGCCACCTGCTGTGTGGCACTTCTAACCTGCGCTACGAGCTGTTGTAGCGTCGCAGCGTTGTTGTAAACTGGAATTAAGATGCTAACACGATCAAACATTAGTTTCCTCCGCTACATCTATACAAGCTTGTAAACCTTGGTCCAGTGTCGTTGTCGCCGTCCAATCAGCCATGCGCGAACCAGCGTGTAATAAATCCCAGTTGGAGCGATCAAATTCCCTTTGTGGAAATGCGCCCAATCTTATTTGAATGGGTTTATCCATCAGTTCGGAAATTTTATGAATAATCTCGAGATTGGTCGCGTTTTGATCGCTGGTTATTAGCTGAACATCATTTGGCAATGCGGGTTGGTTTGGAATTTTAAGCAATGCATCGACGATGTCGCCAACATAGATATATCGTTTGCTGATATTCTGATCGGTGAGATCCAGAGCGAAACCTTCATGCGCTGCCTTGATAGCCATGGGGATCAACTTCTCCGTCGCTTGTAGGGGGCCGTAAACATAGTGGGTTCGGGTTGGCGAAAACGCAGCGCCTAGTTTTTCAGCCGTTTCACGCAGTTCGCTTAGCTCTCTTAGCTTAACTTTCCCGTGCAGCCCAATGGGTTGACCTGCGCTCGCAGTTTCTAGCGAAGTACCAATGGTGATGAACCGTCTAAGGTGTTCACTGTTCACACTGGCCAAAATACTGGCGCCATGGCACGCGCTTTGTTTTTCCAAATCGGCACGCGCCAGTTTTATGGGGTCTCGTTCTGCCGCCAGATGGAAAACAAATTCTGGCTTCAATGGTGCCAATTGCGTGTTCAGATCCGTCTGATCATCGTAAGTGCTACGGATAATTTTCGGCAAGAGGTCAAGATGATCAAAACGCCAAGTTATACTACTTGGTCGGAGCAAGCAGGTGACATCAGCACCTTCGGACATCAATCGCGCGACCAGATGTGATCCGATAAATCCATTTGCGCCTGTGACCAAAACTCTTTTCCCACGATAACTAGGCACTTAATGCGATCTCCAAGTCTTGGATCGCGGATTTCAGGGCCAGGTAATCCGTCGCAATTTGAGCTTGGTTTCGTTGTTTAGCATCGTGAATATCTTGCCTCATTTGGGCGAGAACCTGAATTGGATTATGTGTTTTGATATCGTGATAAAAGGAGCGCCTCAAAAAGGTAAAATCTGCCTGCAGCCGTGCAAGGTTGGCCACAAGATGGCTTACTGGTAATGGTCGCCCCATTCCTCGTAGCGTTAAGCCACCAAATCCAAATTGAACGCCATTGACACCTGATCGAATTGTATCAAGCGATCCATCAATCAAAGATGAAAATATTGACACGCTGCCCCGACTGATTTGCAGGTCGTTAAGGCCAATGTAAATGCGATCAATCGGCAAGGCACTCATCGCTGGAACAAACGAAAGGGCCTCTTGGGTTTCGACCATCAATGTAATCTTTGCTTTGCCAGAAATACCTTCTACAGCGGCGCAGGCTTGGTCAATATGGCGGATCATGGGGACAATGATTTCGTCTGCACCAGCATTCAGAACATCTGCTATTTCAATATGCATCTCCTTGCTTGGGCCGTTAATTCTACACATGACGTGCGCATTGGTATTGTTTTTAACGGCTTCAAGATCGGCAAGGCTGTGCGTGTTGATTTCGGTATCGAACCCAAGTTGACGGGCGCCTTTCCCCCTGTTTTCTAAATCCACAATCAAGGCATCGACACCAGCATCGGAATAAATCTGACTGCTGGCGATATCTCGGTGGAATAGCAATAGTTGGAATTGTGACATATTTTGCATTTAACTGAACGGTTTGCGTGCGACCAGCGTGTAACTTGAACCTGTTGGCATAGGTCCAAGGGACAATGACGCGCGCACTTCTGTTAAATTAATCCATTTGCAAATGCGATTTACAAACGTTGATGGGCGATCTTCCATATTTCGCGTTTTGACCGTGAACTTACCAAAAACCCGCGACAAAATCACAAGTGGTAGTAACAGAAATTGATAAGCGCGTACCTTTTCAATTGTAAACCCAGCGGATTGTACGGTTTTGCGTAGCCCAGCCGAAGTATACCGGCGCAAATGGTTCGCGCCGATATCGCGTGCACCCCAAAGCCATGGATGTGCTGGAACTGAGAGCAACAACAATCCACCTGGCTGCAGAACACGATGTGCTTCACTCAATGCCATTTTATCATCAACATGCTCTAAAACATCCAACAGTAATGTTATTTCGACACTGTTGGATTCGATGGGCAAGGCAGTTACATCACCTTCGATCACAATGGGCATATCTGTGTCATTTTGAACAGAAGGTTTTGCGGATTTGGAAATATGTTGATCTACACCGATCACAGTTTTTGCAAATTCACGCCAGTAAGGAAGGTTTAGGCCTGGACCACAGCCCATATCCAACAGTTTGGCGGCATGCCCCTGCACGTGTTGGCGGAGCAATCCAATGATAAGCTTGCGTCGTGCCACGAACCAAAAGTGTTCGCCCTCTACGGTTTCGAGGACTTTAAATCTTTCCGCAGCAAGGCCAAGTGTTTTCATGGGAAAAGTTTCTTCTCATTTATGAGTGAGTTATAAAACCTTTACCAAAATGGTCAAATCATACTTCGTGGTCAACTGAGCCAACGATTGGCCATAGAGTTTCATCATTTAGAACATCTTATAATTAATGTATGCCCGTCATCAATTCAGCCCACTATCCAACGAATATCCAAATCCACGTACAGTTCGAATAAGTTCGATATCAGAAACAATATTCAGTTGTTTTCGAAGGCGCCCAATGTGCACATCTACCGTGCGGGTTTCGACATCAATATTGCTTGCCCAAACTCGGTCTAACAATTCTTCTCGCGAGAAAACTTTGGTAGGCGAAACCATTAGTGTGTGTAGCAATTTAAACTCAATAGGGCCCAGTGATACTTTGTTATTATTCACATGGACGCGATGGCGTTTGATATCCATTGTTATACCTTCAAACTCCAGAGTATCCGAAGTGTTTAGGTCATATTTGATCCGAAGGTTACTACGCACGCGCGCGCAGAGTTCTTTGATCGAGTAAGGTTTAACGACGAAATCATTCGCCCCAATATCAAGCCCACGTACCTTGTCATCCTCTTCCCCGCGCGCCGTAAGCATAATAACGGGTATATCTTTGGTTTGTTTGTTTCGACGAATTTGGCGGCACACTTCTAGCCCAGAAATTTCTGGTAGCATCCAATCCAAAATCACCAAATCTATTGAATGCTCTTTAAGCAAAAGCAGCGCTTCTTCGCCGCTCTCGGCACGAAATATTTCGTATCCTTCGACTGCCAAGTTATAGGATAATAATTCCAATTGTGATGGTTCGTCCTCAACCACAAGGATGTTGGGTTTATCCACAGACATTACTATTCCTCCAACAATTCGCCTGTCACGAGATAATGCACCTGTTCAGCAATATTCGTCACCTGATCGCCAGAGCGTTCGAGGTTTTTTGAGATGAACAACAGGTGTGTACATGCTTCGATGTTGCGCGGATTTTCCATCATGTAGGTCAACAACTCACGAAACAAAGCATCCGTTTTATCGTTGATTTCTTGGTCGGCTTCGCGTGCGGCAACTGCCTTGGGTAAATCGCGATTTACATAGGCTTCCATAACCATATCGAGCATCGTCACAATTTTTTCTGACATTTCAACGATTGTACGTAAAACCGGTTTCATTGCGGAAAAATCGTCCACTTCGCGTGATCTGTATGACAATGTTTTTGCATAGTCCCCCATGCGTTCCAAACTGGTTGAAACCTTCAACGTGGTGATCGCACTGCGCAAATCTTCGGCCATGGGTTGGCGAAGGGCGATGAGACGAATTGCCTTCTCGTCGATCTTTTCCTCAAGGCGGTTAATTTTGCTGTCGTTTTTGGCAACCGCCTTCGCCAACTTGCTATCTCCCGATTGCAATGCCGCTGCGCTGTCTTTGATTTGTTGGCCGACGAGGTCAGCCATTTTAACCAACAGGCCTTCGATTTCGCCAAGGTCGTTGTCAAATCTCGTTACAATATGCGTATTTTCCATCTGTCTTCTCCTAACCGATCCGACCAGTGATATAGTTTTGTGTGCGCTCATCCTTGGGGGATGTGAAAATGTTTTTGGTGTTGCCGCTCTCGACTAGATTTCCCATGTGGAAAAACGCGGTGCGTTGTGAAACACGCGCGGCCTGTTGCATAGAGTGCGTCACGATGACGATGCTGAAATTTTCGCGTAGTTCATCAATCAACTCTTCGATGATCGCTGTGGCGATTGGGTCCAACGCCGAACAGGGTTCGTCCATCAAAATAACCCGTGGTTTCACGGCAATGGCACGTGCGATGCATAGGCGCTGTTGTTGACCACCGGACAGGCCAGTACCGGTTTCGTTCAACCGATCTTTGACCTCATTCCACAGGCCAGCCTTGCGTAATGACCATTCGACTAATTCTTCCATCTCGGCCTTGTTTGCGGTCAGGCCATGAATTTTCGGCCCATATGCCACATTTTCAAAGATGGATTTCGGAAATGGGTTTGGTTTTTGGAAAACCATGCCAACATTGGCACGCAGGGCGACAACGTCCACTTCGGGGGCATAGATATCCTGGCCAGAAATGCGGATATCGCCAGACACCCGGCAGATATCAACTAGGTCATTCATGCGGTTGATACAGCGCAGAAATGTGGATTTACCACAGCCTGATGGGCCGATTAATGATGTCACTTTGTTTTCGGGAATATCCAACGAAATGCCGTTCAGGGCCTGTTTTTCACCATAGAAAACATCGACATCTTTGGCTTCGATTATAGATGTAGTTTTGCTCACGTTTGTATTCCCTGTGTATCAGTTTGAATGTTCATTCTAAAATCTCTTCTCGAACTTTTTGCGCAGGAAGATCGCCAAGAGGTTCATCAAAACCAAGAAGACCAACAGCACGATAATCGCAGCGGATGTTTTTTCAACGAAGGCCCGTTCCGATGCATCCGCCCAAAGGAAGATTTGAACAGGCAACGCGGCGGCGGGTTCAACGATTGATGATGGCACGTCAGCGATAAAGGCAACCATGCCGATCATCAACAACGGTGCAGTTTCACCCAATGCCTGCGCCATGCCAACAATCGTACCCGTCAGGATACCTGGCAAAGCCAAAGGCGTCACGTGATGGAACGTTGCCTGTACGGGGCTGGCACCCATACCCAAGGCTGCCTCTCGAATAGATGGCGGGACGGCACGCAAGGATGCACGCGCGGCGATGATAATTGTGGGCAAGGTCATCAATGACAGAACCAAACCCCCAACCAATGGAGTCGAACGCGGCAGGCCGAATACGTTTAGCAACATCGCCAATCCCAATAGACCAAACACAATGGATGGAACGGCGGCCAGATTGTTAATGTTCACCTCGATAAATGCAGATAGGCGGTTTTTCGGTGCAAACTCTTCTAAATAGATCGCTGCTAAAATTGCGGTGGGGAATGAAACCAAGAAGCAAACCAATAACGTCAATATCGATCCCATCAGGGCGCTGAGAATACCCGCCAATTCTGGTTCACGTGAATCGCCATTGGTAAAGAATTTCGCATTGAACTTACGGCGCGTATCGCCAGCAGCTGTCAGAGTATCGATCCAACCTGCTTCCATATCACTGATACGACGATTGTCCTCGGCCAAGGACATATCCACGGCACCCTTTAGCAACAGATCAATATCATCCGATGCAGTAAACCACAATTTCTGTGGGCCGCCCAAAATTGCTGGATTTTCTAATATCTGATCACGCAGCTCGAAACCCATATCGACACTTAGAAGGCCATAGAGCTTTTTCTTATCTTTGCGCGATTTCACATCAGGGAACGTGTTGCGCAGCGATTTTTTCATCAATGAATCAAATCGCGTCCCTTTGACATCATTGGGGTCAACATTGTCAGGGTTCAGATCAACAACAATCGCAATACCGGACGTCGAAAGCGCCCCCCTACCCTTTAGGATAATTGATCCGACCATGACGAAAAGGAACGTCAGAGAAATACCAATCGCGATCAATCCGAACCAGCGAAAGCGGCGTTCGGCGGCGGCGCGTGCCTTGCGTAGGCGTGAAGGTGTCGTAAACATATTAGTCATACTGTTCTCGGTATTTATTCACAATTTTTAAAGAGATCATGTTCAGGATCAGCGTGACCGCGAACAACAATAGACCCAAGGCAAATGCAGACAGGGTTTTAGCGCTATCGAATTCTTGGTCGCCCGTTAATAGGGCCACAATTTGTGCTGTGATGGTTGTGACCGCCTCTAATGGGTTCGCGGTCAGGTTTGCCGCCAATCCAGCCGCCATCACGACGATCATCGTTTCACCAATCGCGCGGGATGCGGCCAATAACAAGCTGCCTGCAATCCCGGGGATCGCGGCCGGTAAGATCACGCGGCGAATTGTTTCGCTGTCGGTGGACCCTAATCCCAATGAGGCATCGCGCAATGATTGCGGTACCGCATTAATAACGTCGTCTGACAAGGAAGAGATCAATGGGATAATCATAATCCCCATCACCACACCAGCGGCCAGCGCACTCTCGGAGGATACGTTCAACCCGATACCTTCACCGCCCGCGCGTAGTAATGGCGCAACGGTAAGAGCCGCAAAAAAACCATACACAACGGTTGGGATACCGGCCAAGATTTCCAACAGCGGTTTAACGATACTTCGGGTTTTGTTCCCAGCATATTCAGACAGGTAAATGGCGGAAAATAATCCTAACGGTGTTGCAACACACATCGCGATGAATGAAATCAACAATGTTCCGCTGATAAGCGGAACCGCACCAAATCTACCGCTTGCGCCAACTTGATCAGCGCGCAGGGCTGTTTGTGGGCTCCATGTTGTACCGAACAAAAACTCGGACATCGGAACCTTCTTAAAGAAGTTGATTGATTCAAAAAGCAGCGAGAAAATGATTCCAATCGTCACGACAATTGCCACTGCCGAGCAGGCAATCATAAGGGCAACAACAATGTTCTCGAAGGACTTGGACCGGTTGCCCGTCGTAATTTCGAAATCTCGCACTTGGATCGAGGTGTTTTCAGGCATCGTCATTCTTCCGCTTTCATGCATCCGATTCTTTCGGTTGGGGAATACATAATTTGGGAATGTGACAGCTTCGTATATTCTTTGTAACAGTTCCGTAACAGGCAGCTGAAAGGCGCGGGATACTTTCGCCAAGTTGTCACATAAAAAAGGGAGCCGAAGCCCCCTTAAGAAATAGATATTTATTGCAACTTACATTGAAAGGTTTGACAAACCTGTGATGCTTGCGGCCCATTCAGAACGCTCATCTTCTGTCATTGGGATCAAGCCTTTGTCAGCCAAGTAGCCGTCTTCGCCCCATGCATCTTCTGATGTAAATTCAGCCAAGAACTCTTCGATACCTGGAACAACGCCAACGTGGTCTTTCTTCACATAGAAGAACAATGAACGTGACACTGGGTAGTCGCCTTCGGCGATTGCTTCGAATGTTGGCTCTACACCGTTGATCAATGAACCCTGAACCGTGTCAGAGTTTTGCTCTAGGAAAGAGTAACCGAAGATACCGAATGCAGCAGGGTTCGCTTGAAGCTTTTGAACGATCAAGTTGTCGTTTTCGCCAGCTTCAACATATGCGCCATCTTCACGAATTGTGTGGCACAATGATTTGTATGCTGTGCTGTCTGTTTTCTTAAGATCTTTGATCCAATCAACCGCTTTACAGCCGCCTTCCATTGCCAATTCAACGAATGCGTCGCGTGTACCTGATGTTGGTGGTGGTCCCAGAACTTCGATTTTAACGGCTGGAAGCTGTGCGTTCACTTGGTTCCAAGTCGTGTATGGGTTTGGCTGTGTTTTGCCAGCTTCTGCCGCTGGTACGTCTTTGGCCAATGCCAAGAACATGTCAGCCAATGAAACTGTGAAACGATCTGCCGTTTTTGAGTTTGCAAATACGATGCCGTCGTAGCCGACTTTTGCTTCTACGATGTCGGTGATGCCGTTTGACGCACATTTTTCAACTTCTGAAGATTTGATGCGACGCGATGCGTTTGTGATGTCTGGGTGCTCTTCGCCAACGCCGGCACAGAACAATTTCAAACCACCGCCTGAACCCGTTGATTCAACGATTGGTGTTTTAAAATCGGTGCTTTTGCCGAAACGTTCAGCAACAGTTGTTGAGAACGGGAATACTGTTGAAGAACCAACGATTTTCAACTGATCGCGATCAGCAAATGCTGGTGCAGCTGCTAGGGTTGCCGTTGCAACCGCTGTGATAGTAAGAGTTTTAGTGAACATGTGTTCGCCCTCTGGTTTGTTAAAACTGTCTGGATTCGTTCCAGATGGGGAATAGTTAACGTTGCGGTGTGACAGTTTTCTTTCAGGTTTGTAACGATTGTGTAAAAGTTTGGTTGGAAGAAGTTTTGCCAGGTTTTCCAATTGTATTCATGACAGGTTATGCCAGCGAGGCAACGATGTATGGCAATGGATTGCGCGACGAAGATATTCGTTTGATGAAACCTGTGCCGCGTATGGAATTGTTAAGTGTCGCCAGCAAAGTATTGTTTGCGCGGTAGGTTGCTACGTCAAGCAGCTATGCGGTGCTGCCTTTATACACTCCAACATCGCTTGGATTTTTGCGGTGCGGTGCAGGTCGACGTGGGTGACCAGCCATAATTGTGCGGCCCATTTTTCATCATTTGTCAGGACGGATCGTAATTGGGCGCATCTCGTTGCCTCATATTCGCCCAAAAAACCGATGCCGAGACCGGCACAGATGGCTTCGTAATTGACGGTGTTATCGCGTGACGACAGAGCCAGCATTTCAGGTGCAATGTTGGCGTCAATCCACGATCCGTAGGGAACGCCTGTTGTGCGTTCGGTCGGGGCGACGAAACGATGGCCCGCTAGTTGGGTTTCAGATTCTGGAATCCCGAATTGCGAAATGTAATCATCGTGGGCGTACAGGCCGATTTGTAGTCGCGCGAATTCTGTAACGACATAATCGGGGTGTTCGGGTTTGGGGCCAGCGCGAAGGGCGATGTGGGCTTCGCCGTATTCAAGGCGGGCGAGATCTTCGCTGGCTTTGATGTCTACGCGGCAGTTTGGATTTTGGGCGCGAAACGCGATGATGGCGTTCATCAACAGTGGTGCGAATGGTGCGAGGGTGGTGATTTTGATTTCACCCTCTAGATGCGTTTTGTTGGCAGCGGCACGGCCGGCCAAATCCTCGATCAGTGTTTCGGTTTTTTGTGCCACACGCAGGGTATCCTGACCCAAATCCGTTAGGGTGTATCCGCGGGCATGGCGGATGAATATGGGCGCGCCCAATTCCTGTTCCAGTATATCAATGTGGCGGTTGACGGTTGCACGGTGAAATCCCAGTGCATCCGCGGCGGCGCTGACCGTGCCAAGGCGCGCAACGTAGGATGCCGTTCGTAATTCTGTCCATTTATCCATGTGTATATTTTTCGCGCATATAATGCGTAAAATCACGCATTGTTGTTATTATGTGCGCATATTAATTCAATGGCAAGGAATGAAAATTTGGAAAGTTAAGAACATGAAAATCCTCGCCTTTGCTGCATCAAGCAGCCGTAATTCGATTAACAAACAATTGGTCACACATGCCGCTGAAACCCTGAAGGGATTGGAAACATCAGCGGATGTGAACATCGTTGATCTGAATGATTTTGAGATGCCTATTTATAGTACGGATCGTGAGATCGCCGATGGTATTCCACAACTGGCGCATGATTTTTATGCGTTGATTGGTGGCGCGGATGGGCTGATCGTTTCATATGCAGAGCACAATGGTAATTACACTGCAGCGTATAAGAACATTTTTGATTGGACGTCGCGCATCGATGCCAAAGTGTTTCAAGGCAAACCGATGGTGGTGACGTCTGCGTCGCCCGGCCCCGGTGGTGGTGCGAATGTTCTGAATTTGGCAATCACGTCGGCGCCGCATTTTAATGCCAATGTCGTTGGTTCGTTTTCGGTGGGGCCGTTTGGTCAAAAATTTGATGCCGATACGCAATCATTGGTGGATGCGGATACAGTTGCGGCATTGAACACGTCGTTAAATGCATTGATTGCCGCAGGTTGAAAAGGCCCAAGGCGGCGGGATAAAAACCGCCTTGGGGTAGGAGGATCAGCGTACCACGTAAACCGATGCCTTAGAGTGGCGAACGATACGGGCCGCGTTTGGGCCCAGTAGGTAATCTTTGAAATCGGGTTTATGTGCGCCCACCACAATCAAATCCGATTTCGCCTCTTTGGCGACTTTCAGGACTTCGTCGTAGGCCTTGCCTGTGGTGACGATATGGCGGACTTTGGTGTCCGCGCCGATGGCATTTGCAACCTCCTCTTTCAGCTGTGTTTTCGCGGCTTTCAATGCTTCGTCGTGGTGATCTTGGTTGAAAAATGATCCCACCACGGACATGCCGTAATCGGGTAAAACCGTCACTACATCCAATTGCGCATTGTCCATTTGCGCGATGCGGGCGGCGTGTTTCAGAACCTTGGCGTCTTCGCCAGGGTTGCTGATGTCGATTGCACATAGGATTGATTTAATCATGATACTTCTCCTTTGCGACCCACACGGGCGCGTTGCAACATTGCGACCAATACCAACAGGATCAGAGCTGGTATGAATACCCACTCTTTGGCCATTTGATCGGCTGGGGCCTTTACCGATGCGATTTGTACGGGGTCATCCGCGTAGAAATCAAAACTGCCAAGGCTGGATGCGAAGGGTGAGCTGAACGATGGTTCATCCATTTTTACGACGTCGCCTTCTGGGATTAACAACAGTCCTGTTGCATCCATCCGCGATGCAGCATCACCCGCGATGGGTAGAACCAGCGTCGTTTCCTTAACCTTACCAGTATCGAAATCGGGGCCAGAAACGATCATGCGGATTTCATCGCCCTCGGCCGCGTTTTCCAACGCTTGGCTGAATTCGGCGGGTTTTACATCCGTGAACGGTGGCTGGATGCGATCCATCACGAAATCAGGGCGGAACAATACGAATGCGATCAGAACCAGTGCGACACTCTCGTAAATTTTGGATTTGGTCATGAACCAGCCCATCGTGCCCGCCGTGAAGACGAGGATTGCAATGGATGCGATTATAAACACAAGTATCCCCTGCGCCCATCCGACATCGATCAATAACAAATCAGTGTTGAAGATAAATACGAATGGTAGTGCGATTGTGCGCAGAGAATAGAAGAAGGCAGTGAAACCCGTTTTGATTGCATCACCGCCAGAAACAGCGGCGGCGGCGAAGCTGGCCAAGCCAACGGGTGGCGTAACGTCGGCCATGATGCCGAAGTAGAACACGAACAAGTGGACCGCGATCAGTGGCACAATCAAACCAGATTGCGCACCCAATTCAACAACCACACCCGCCATCAATGATGACACAACGATGTAGTTCGCAGTTGTGGGCAGGCCCATGCCCAAAACAAGGGAGAGTAGACCAACCATAACTAACATCAGAACCAGATTACCGCCCGACAGGAATTCCACCAAATCAGCCATAACTTGGCCTACCCCTGTCAATGTAACCGTACCCACGATCACACCCGCCGTGGCAGTCGCCAAACCGATACCGATCATGTTGCGTGCGCCGTCGATCAAACCTTGGATTAGATCAACCAAACCATCCTTGAATCGTTCACCCAGTTCGGATTCACCGCGAAAGATAGCCTTTAACGGTTGCTGCGTTAGCAAGATCACGAACAACAATGCCGTTGCCCAGAAGGCGGACAGGCCAGGTGATTTTTGCTCGATCATCAGGAAGTAAACCAAAACGATGATAGGTAGCAGGTAGTACAGGCCAGCCTTGTAGATTTCACCAACGACAGGCAATTCAACCTCGGCCGCGTTTGGATCATCTGGCTCCAAATCTGGAACCTGCGCAGCTAAGTATAGAAGACCAGCGTATGCCGCGAACAGTAGGCCCGCCAAAACAACACCAGAGGCGCCACCAAACATGGAGGTCACTGCGCGAACGGGGTATTGCACGCCGTAACAAAGCGCCGCGAAACCAACGAAGAATGCGAACATGCCGCCAATGGTTTTACCCATGGACACAACGCGGTTGCCCAAAGTTGGCATATTGGTTTTCACCGCTTCCAGATGCACGATGTACACCAACGCGATGTATGAAATCGCCGCAGGTAGGAATGCGTGTGTGATCACCTCGACGTATGAAATACCTACGTATTCCACCATCAAGAAGGCCGCAGCACCCATAACAGGTGGCATGATTTGACCGTTTACCGAACTGGCCACCTCGACCGCGCCCGCCTTTTCAGAGCTGAAACCAACGCGTTTCATCAGCGGAATGGTAAATGTACCCGTTGTCACAACGTTCGCGATTGAAGAACCAGAGATCAGGCCGGTGGCCGCAGAACCAACAACGGCCGCCTTTGCTGGCCCACCCTTAAGGTGGCCCAAAGCGCCGAACGCCATTTTGATGAAGTAGTTGCCCGCGCCCGCCTTGTCCAACAATGCGCCGAACAGAACGAAGAGGAACACGAATTTTGTGGAAACGCCAAGTGCAATGCCGAACACGCCTTCGGATGTGATCCACATGTGGCTCATGGCTTTCTTCAATGATGCGCCTTTCCAGCGGATCACGTCAGGTACGATTTCGGACGAGCCGAAGAACACGTATGCGAGGAAGATTGTGGCGATGATCGCCATTGCGGGGCCCAATGCGCGACGCGCGGCCTCAAACAACAACAGCAAACCAACAAGGGCGAACCATTTGTCGGTGTTGTCCGCCAAACCGCCAGCGTCGACGATTTTTTGATAGAAAACGAAACCATACATTGCGATGAATGCCGCCAAAATCGCCATGATCCAATCCTGAATTGGAATGTAATCACGCGGGCTGCTTTTCAACGCAGGATAGGCCATGAAGGCCAAGAAAATTGCGAATGCCAAATGGATTTGGCGAGAGTTATTAATGATATCGCCCGGCAAAATGTAGTTTGCCAATGGGGATGCTAGAATGACCTGAAACAGCGACCAGATGACGGCGATAATTGCCAACATGGTGCCAACGGGCCCAACGGGTGCACGGGCACCTGCATCGGATGATGCTACGAGGTCTTGGAGTTCCTCTTCGCTGAGCGGTGTGTTTTGTGATGTTTGATCGGCCATGACTCTCCCCTTCTGGCAAATAAAAAAGGGGCGCCGAAACAGCGCCCCTAGATTGGATGATTATTCAATCAAACCAGCTTCTTTGTAGTATTTTGCGGCACCGGGGTGCAGTGGTGCAGATAAACCAGCCGTTGCCATTTCAGCAGGCTCAAGGTGTGCAAATGCAGGGTGCAATTTGCGGAAGTCTGCGATGTTTTCCATCACTGATTTTACAACTTGGTAAACCGCTTCGTCAGATACTTTGTCTGATGTTACGAAGGTTGCACCAACACCAAATGTTGCGGTGTCTGCGTCGTTGCCACGGTACATGCCGCCTGGGATGTTTGCAGTACGGTAGAATGCGTTGTCACCAACCAATTTTGTAACCGCGTCGCCGTCAACAGTAACCAGAACGGAATCACATGCTGTTGTTGCCTCTTGGATAGAACCAGATGGGTGACCAACAGTGTAAACCATCGCGTCGATTTGGTTGTCACACAATGCTGCTGATTGCTCTGCTGCTTTCAACTCTGTTGCTAATGCGAAATCGCCTGTGGTCATGCCTTTGGCTTCTAGCAACACTTCCATTGTGCCGCGTTGACCGGAACCTGGGTTGCCGATGTTAACGCGTTTGCCCTTTAGATCGTCAAAGTTTGAAATGCCCGCGTCTGCGCGTGCAACAACTGTGAATGGTTCTGGGTGTACGGAAAATACAGCACGAAGGCCTTCGAATGCGCCGGCGTCTTTGAATTTAGATGTGCCGTGGAATGCGTGGTGCTGCCAGTCAGATTGTGCAACGCCGAATTCCAATTCGCCTTCGCGGATTGTGTTGATGTTGTAAACGGAACCACCTGTGGATTCCACTGAACAACGGATGCCGTGCTCTTTGCGGCCTTTGTTTACCAAACGACAGATCGCGCCACCTGTTGGGTAATAAACGCCAGTTACGCCGCCTGTCCCGATTGTGATGAATTCCTCTGCGTGGGCCATTGGCGCGCAAAGCGCCGTTGCAGCAACTGCGATTTTAAGTGTTTTTAACATGTGATTTCTCCCGAATTTCAAATTTCATAATTCGAGACGCGAAACCAAGGGGTGTGCTTGTGGGGGGATAATTGGATGGTTCCACAAGCTTGGTTTTCGCGCCTCGAATATCGGGGTAGGTTTCCATCTGTTAAGATTTCTGTCTATGCGCGTGGTTGCGTAGGTAAATCTACCGATACCCAAAACGATCAATGCTGTGTTAAGGTTTGGTACACGCAAAACGAAATAACATCGTTGATGAATAGGGACACAAAGCACAGATGAAACTCTCGCTTGGTGCTTTACTTGCTATCTGTTTGGCTGGACTGCAGTTTCTGGCAGTACTGACGGTTGTCTTGTTGTCATATGTCACGTCCGAACGGGTTTTGTTGAACCATGCCCGGACATTGTTATCCGATCTGGGAAATAACGCGATTCTGCATTCCAAGGGTTTTTTGGAGCCCGCGCGTGGTACCGCGGAGTTAGCAAAACGTTTGGCCGAAAATGATATCGTTGCCAGTGATGACCCCGAAGAGTTGGAAAAACTGTTGTTTCAACAGTTATCGTTGGCGCCACAGTTTTCGGGTGTGTATTTGGGTGATGAGCAAGGCAATTTCGTTTACGTTAATCGTGGTGATGGCCCCGCACAGTATCGCACTAAGATCGTTAGCGTAGTTGATGGTCAACGTTCAACGCGCTTGATTTGGCGTGATACGGATTTCGGTATTGTTTTGGCAGAAGATGATCCGACAGATAATTTCGATCCACGCACCCGCCCGTGGTACATCACCGCCAAAGCGACGCGCGATATTATTTGGACTGATCCCTATATCTTCTTCTCTTCTAAACGTCCGGGCATTACCGCGGCGTCGCCGGTTATTGGTGACACGGGGGATCTAAGTGGTGTTGTCGGGGTGGATATTGAAATCGATGCGATTTCTGGTTTTTTGGCACGGTTGAAAATTGGCCAACAAGGCACCGCGATGATTTTGAACCGCAATGGTGACGTGATCGCACATCCCGATCCTGATTTGATCAAAGTGGAAAATGCCGATGGGTCGTTGGGGTTTGTTAGTATTGAGGACATCCCCGATCCGATTGCCAAAACGGCATTTGGCGATTTGACGACCCAAGATGTGCGTGAAATTGGGTACGAGGTGAAGTCCGAATTTGAACATGATGGCGCGAAATATGTATCCACTTTGATCCCTGCGCTAAGTGATGAATTGCCTTGGACGATTGCGATTTATGCACCCGAGGATGATTTCATTGGCGGCATCAAAGAGAACCGCAAACGCAATATTTGGATCGCTGCGGGTGTGGCACTCGCCAGTGGTTTGATTGGTTTGTGGTTGGCACAGTTCATCAATGCACCCGTGCGCGACTTCGCCAGCAATGCCGAGCGTGGTGATGCGGCCAAGGGTACCTATCCCGAATTGCAAGATGCGCGTGATACGTTGATCAGCGAAATTGAACAGCGCAAAACGTTCGAACGCGAGTTTGGCGCGACATTTGATTTGGCATCGCGTGGCATGGCCCAGATTGATCCGGTGACGGGGCGGTTCGTGCGCGTGAACACCCATCTGTCCGATATTTTAGGATACAGCGACGCTGAATTGTTGGAAATCGGATTGGTTGATATTTTACATCCCGATGAACGTGCGGCGGGGCCATCGATCCGCGACGCGGTGAATTCGGGCGTTGAATATAACCAAGAGAGCCGTTTCCTGCGCAAGGATGGCGAAACGGTTTGGTTGCGCATCAATGCGATAATGATCCGTGATGAACATGGCGTTGCATTGCATACTGTGGCGACTGTGGATGATGTGACCACACAGAAGTTGGCCGAAACCAAGATTGGTGATTTAAATCGTGATCTGTCGCATTTTTCACGGGTATCGATGATGGGACAAATGGCATCTGGTTTGGCACACGAGTTGAACCAGCCGTTGACCGCGATCACCCAAAACGCCGATGCGGCGTTGTTGACGGTACAGGCACAGAAAAACGCCGATCCAGAGTTAATTGAAATCCTGAATGAGTTGGACGGACAGGCGCACCGCGGAGCGGATATTATCCGCGCGCTACGTGGTTTTGTATCCAAGGACAGCGGCGCGAAAGTAGCCTTTGATTTTGGTGAATTGGTGGATCAAACCTTTCGGTTGGTACATCCAGAGAGTGTGCAACACGACATAGAAATGAATTTCAACGCGGCCACTCTGCCCCATGTTTATGGAAACCGCATTCAGGTGGCGCAGGTTTTGGTGAACCTGTTGCGCAATGCCATTCAAGCGATTGCAGATAGTGATGGTCAGGTGCGGCGCATTGACGTGAACGCATCTGTCAATGGGAACGTATTGCAGGTTTGCGTCGATGATACCGGTGCAGGCGTCAGCCCAGACATTGATCTGTTCGCCCAATTCGAAACCAGTAAACCAGATGGTATGGGATTGGGTTTGACATTTAGTCGCGCGATCATCGAGGCGAATGGTGGGCAGTTGTGGTTTGATGAAAAACAGGCGTCGAAATCGCGGTTCTGTTTTACCGTTCCGACAGGCAAAGGGGATATAGATGTCTGATCATTCTATGACTGTATTTTTGGTTGATGATGATCCTGATATTCGTTCGTCGTTGTCGCGTGCGTTGTCAAAGCGTGGGTTTAATGTGGAAACCTTCCCTTCGGCGGCGACATTTTTGGACGGCTATGATGGCTTGGTTGATGGCTGTTTGTTATTGGATTATGGCATGGCCGATATGAATGGATTGGAGTTGCAACAACATCTGGCGGATGCTGGGCAAACAATCCCGATTATCTTCATAACTGGGCACGGTGGCATCGCGGAATCTGTAACCGCAATGAAGGCTGGCGCGGTGGATTTTCTGGAAAAACCATTTCGCCAGCAAACGCTGGTTGATTGTATCAACGAAGCATTTGCAAAGGCGAGACGTATCCAAGAGGCGGCAGCGAAGAACAAGGCACATCACGATAATTTTGCCCGCCTTACCATGCGCGAGAAAGAGATAACGCAGTTGATGGTTTCCAATTCATCCACCATCAGCAGTAAAGAGATTGGGCGTATTTTGGATATCAGTCCGCGCACCGTTGATCACCACCGCGCACGCATATTGGAAAAAATGGCGACAAAAACTGTGGCGGAATTGGTGGATATTTGTCTGCGGGCGGAATTGTTTCAGGTGAATCTATGAAACATTTCAAATTGACCGTTGCGCCAAATGGGGCGCGATTACAGAAAGCGGATCACCCTGCGTTGCCGATCAGTATAGAAGATACGGTTGCAACGGCGGTTGCATGTCATGCTGCTGGCGCTGATGAAATACATCTACACGTGCGAAATGCGGATGGTTCACACAGCTTGGATACTGGCCAATATCGCGAGGCGATTGCGGAACTGGCGAATGCGGTGCCTGATATGTCTGTGCAAATCACAACCGAAAGTGCGGGCGTTTTTGGTGTAGAGGCACAATTGAAATGTTTGACTGAGCTACGCCCTGCGGCGGCCAGTATTTCTGTGCGTGAAATGGCACGAGATGCGGAATTGGCGAAACGTGCCTATGATGTTTGCGCGGATGCGGGCACGCAGGTTCAGCATATTTTATATACGCCCGATTGCGTGGCACAGTTGTTGGCGTGGCGTGATGCGGGCATGATCCATGCGGCGCAAAATGATGTGATTTTTGTTTTGGGACATTACAATCCGCCCGTTGTAGCAACGCCCGATCATCTGGATAGGTTTCTATCTGCGATTGATGGGCGCGGTTTGGCATGGTCGGCCTGTGCATTTGGGTTGCATGAACATGAATGCCTGTCCCACGCGGTGGCGCGTGGTGGAAATGTGCGCATTGGTTTTGAAAATAATCATCAGGCGGCGGATGGATCGATATTCGATGATAACGCTGCATCAATCACCGCCTTTCTGGCGCAACTAAAGTAGCTTAAAATGTCTCACGTTTTCCCACGTCATTGTAAATCCAATCTGCCCACCGCCGTTGCGGGGGATGGGTGTTATTTAATTGACAGCAACGGCAAACGCTATTTCGATGGATCGGGTGGTGCGGCCGTGTCCTGTTTGGGGCATTCGAACCAGCGCGTGATTGATGCGGTGAAGGCACAGGTGGACCAACTGGCCTTTGCGCATACGGGATTTTTGACATCTGATCCTGCTGAAAAATTGGCGGATTTGTTGATTGAACACGCGCCAGAAAACCTGGAACGGGTCTATTTCGTTTCTGGTGGATCAGAGGCAATAGAGGCCGCGATCAAGTTATCGCGCCAATCACATTTGGAAAATGGGCAAACAGAGCGCCGCCATATTATTGCGCGCCAGCAGAGTTATCACGGAAATACGTTGGGCGCATTGGCGGCAGGCGGGAATGAATGGCGCCGTGCGCAGTTTGATCCGTTGTTGATTAACATCAGCCATATCGCGCCGTGCTATGAATATGTTTTGCGCGGTGATGATGAAACCGCGCATCAATATGGACAACGCGCTGCGCAGGAGCTGGAGGATGAAATCATTCGCCTTGGCCCTGATACGGTGATGGCATTTATGGCGGAACCCGTGGTGGGCGCCACGCTGGGTGCGGTGCCTGCGGTGGATGGATATTTCAAACGCATCCGCGAGATTTGTGATCAATACGGCGTGCACCTGATCTTGGACGAGGTGATGTGTGGCATGGGGCGTACGGGGCATCTGTTTGCCTGTTCGCATGATCAAATCCAGCCAGATATTTTGACAATCGCCAAGGGCTTGGGCGCTGGTTATCAGCCCATCGGCGCGATGTTATGTAGTGGTGTAATTTACGATAGCGTTGCCAATGGAACCGGTTTTTTCCAACATGGGCATACCTATATCGGGCATCCCGTTGCTTGTGCGGCGGCATTGGCCGTAGTGTCCGAAATCGTGGAACGCGATCTGCCCGCGCGGGTTAAGGTGATGGGGGTCAAGTTGCATGATGCGCTGAACGCGGCCTTGGGCCAGCATGAAAACGTGGGTGATATTCGCGGGCGTGGGTTGTTCCAAGGTGTTGAATTTGTGGCGGATCAAACAACCAAGGAACCATATGATCCATCGCGAGGCTTGGCGGGCAAGATTAAGAAGATCGCGTTTGAAAATGGTTTGATTTGTTATCCAATGCCTGGAACGCGGGATGGCAAAAAGGGCGATCACCTATTGCTGGCGCCGCCCTTTATTATAACTGATGAACAAATCGACGAGGTGGTTTCAAAGTTGACCACATCGATTGAACAGGCTTTGGAAACCTAGCCGAGTTGCGCGACTGCGTCGCTGGCCAACTTCTCGATCGCGTCCCAATCATGTGCGTTTGTGGCGCTGCCCGGTGCAACCCATGAACCGCCAACGCATTCGATGTTTGACAATGACAGGTAGTCAGATGCATTCGCCAATGACACGCCGCCCGTTGGGCAGAATGTGATTTGTGGCAAAACGGATGCCAATGATTTAAGGAATGGCGCGCCGCCTGCTGCCTGAGCCGGGAAGAATTTTTGAACCGTGTAGCCGCGTTCCATCAACGCCATTGATTCAGATGCGGACGTCGCGCCCGCTAACAATGGCAAACCGTTTGCTTCGCATGCGTCGATCAATGTGGATGTTGCACCCGGTGAAACGCCGAATGTTGCGCCAGCGGCAACCGCGTTTTCAACGTCTTTGGGCGTGATCAATGTACCTGCGCCAACAACGCCGCCCTTGATTTTTGCCATTTCTGCGATTGCTTCTAATGCGCATGTTGTGCGCAGAGTTACTTCTAATACTGGCAGACCACCACGTACCAATGCGGAGCCCAAACCGTTTGCCGTGTCCAGATTATCGACGACGAGAACAGGAATGACGGGTGCCAATTTGCATATTTCTAGGTTACGTTTACTGGCCTCTGCGCCTGTGATTTTTCCCATGATCTTCCCTTAGAAGTTAAAGACTGAGGCGCCCGCTTCGGCGGGGCCTGCGTTTTGGCGGAACATATCAAACAGTTCGCGCCCTAATCCGATGTTGTTGTGTGATAAATCAGGATGGCTGATTTGTCGTGCGAATACGGCGTCGTCTGCCACGGAAATGATGCCATCAACGGCGTTCACCGTAACGATGTCGCCATCCTCTAGGTATGCAAGTGGGCCGTTATCCAATGCCTCTGGTGTGACGTGGATTGCGGCGGGCACTTTGCCTGATGCGCCAGACATGCGGCCATCGGTCAACAATGCGACCTTGATGCCGCGTTCCTGCAACACCGCCAAACATGGCGTTAGGTTGTGCAATTCAGGCATGCCGTTGGCGCGTGGGCCTTGGTAACGGACGACGACGATAACATCGCTGTCGAATTCGCCAGCGCGGAATGCATCCAGAACGGGTTGTTGATCGCGAAACACGCGCACGGGTGCTGTGATGTTGCGGCGTTCCTCTGCTACGGCAGAGATCTTCATCACGGCGGAGCCAAGGTTGCCCTTTAGATCGGATAAACCGCCGGATACTTGGAATGGTTCCTTAACGCTTGCGATGATTTTGTCATTCAATGCGGTTTCTGGGCCAGCGTGCCAATCCAGTTTACCGTCCACCAATTTTGGATCCTTGGTGTAATCGTTCAAACCTGATCCTGTGATGGTTTGCGTATCGTCATGCAACAAGCCTGCGTTCAACAATTCGCTGATGACCAACCCCAGTCCGCCAGCGGCGTGGAAGTGGTTCACATCCGCCAAGCCGTTTGGATAAACGCGGGTTAGCAATGGAATATTGGCGGAAACGGCGGCGAAATCAGACCAGTCCAAAATGATACCGCTGGCACGCGCCATCGCGATCAAGTGGATCAGCAGGTTCGTTGAACCACCCGTAGCCATCAAACCAACAATCCCATTCACATATGCGCGTTCGTCCAGAACCTGTGAAACGGGTGTGTATTCATCACCAAGATCGGAAATTTCCAACGCACGACGCGCGCCGTGTTCTGTCAATGCATCACGCAAAGGCGTATTGGGATTAACAAAGCTGGCACCTGGTAAATGCAGGCCCATGAATTCCATCAACATCTGATTTGTGTTTGCAGTGCCGTAAAACGTACATGTACCCGGGCCGTGATAGCTGGCCATTTCGGACGCCATCAGATCGGAACGATCTGCTTTGCCTTCGGCGAAACGTTGTCGCACTTTGGCTTTGTCATCATTGCTTTGGCCTGTGGTCATTGGACCTGCTGGCAGGAATACCGCTGGCAGGTGACCAAATGTGGCGGCCGCGATCACCAAACCGGGTACGATTTTATCACATACACCCAGATAAACCGTGCTGTCGAATACGTTGTGCGACAGGCCGATGCCAGCCGACATCGCGATTGCGTCGCGGCTGAACAATGACAATTCCATGCCTGTTTGGCCTTGGGTGATACCATCACACATCGCAGGTACGCCCGCCGCAACCTGTGCGGTGCCGCCAGCATTGCGTGCCACGTTTTTGATCAAATCAGGGTAGGCCTGAAATGGGTGGTGGGCCGATAACATATCGTTATAGGCCGTGATAATTCCGATATTACCCGCCTGCCCCGCCATCAAACGTTCCTGATCATCGCCCATCGGCGCGTAGGCATGGGCCTGATTGCCGCATGTTAGATGCGCACGCTTTGGCCCATCTTTGCGGGCTCCATCCATACGATCTAAATACGCACGGCGTGTTTTTTCAGACCGCTTCACGATGCGGTTTGTGATGCGGTCTAATTCGGGACTAAGGGCCATGATGGAACCTATCTAGAGTGAGAAATGCACGAGGATTGGGCGGTGAACTGTCATCAAGGCCTTAATCGGTGCAAGTGCTGGGTTTTCAATTTGGACAGCACGTTTCAATGCGGTTCGTTTATCACTGCCGGTGATTAACAAATGCATATTGCGTGATGCGCGTAAAACGGGCGCTGTCAATGTTAGGCGCGCTTCTGGTTGATCTTCGGGGTAGACCGCCAAAATGCGTTTGTTCTGTGTGTCGATTAACGCTTCGTTGAGACGATCCATGGATGGGAACAGGCTGGCGGTGTGCATATCCAAGCCCATGCCAACGACGCAGACATCAAACGGGCCAACATCGGCCATGTCTGCGCCCAATTTTTCCGCCAATTCATCGGGTTCCATTCCATCGCGCCAAAACGCGAAAAATTTCGCGTCTGCGGCGTTGTTTTGGATCAAGGCATCGCGCACCAGCGCCGTGTTGGATCGATCTGACGTTGTTGGTACGAACCGTTCATCGCTAAGGAAAACGGTAACGTTTTTCCAATCAAGTTCTTTGGACGACAATTCCTGTAGAAACGGCAGTGGCGTTGTGCCACCTGGTACGACGAGGCTGGCACTGCCCTTTTCCGCCAAAGCATCGCGCAATTGTTTCGCAA
The DNA here is from genome assembly GCA_943846615.1 of uncultured Amylibacter sp. Lineage (GTDB taxonomy): Bacteria > Pseudomonadota > Alphaproteobacteria > Rhodobacterales > Rhodobacteraceae > Amylibacter. Next base: position 466,321 of record OX044354.1, read on the forward strand.
CGCGATTGGCCAAGCCGGTCATTTGTGTGCCTTTGTCGTCGTATTCAATAATTTCTACAGTCATTTTTTTCCCTTATAATGCATTTAACGTACGGGCTGTGTCGATCATTCGGTTCGAAAAGCCCCATTCGTTATCATACCATGAAACGATGCGAACTAAACCATCCGCAGTGACGCATGTTTGTGGCTGTGCGTAATTACTGGATGTTGTTGTGTGATTGTAGTCGATTGAAACTAAGGGTTCGTCTTCGAAACTAAGAACACCCTTCATACGACCATTTGCTGCTGCCTGCATCGCAGCGTTGATCTCATCCAGTGTTACTGGGTTTTCTGGCATGAATGTCAAATCAACCAGTGATACGTTTGGCGTGGGTACGCGAATTGCGCTGCCTTCCAATTTACCAGTCAGTTCTGGCAATACCAATGAAATCGCTTTCGCGGCGCCTGTTGATGTAGGGATCATGGACAGGGCACCTGCTCGTGCGCGGTACAGATCGTTGTGATCGCTGTCGTGTAGTGATTGATCACCTGTGTAGGCGTGGATCGTTGTCATGTAACCCGATTTGATGCCGCATAAATCGTTCAAAACCTTGGCAACAGGTGCCAAACAGTTTGTGGTACATGATCCGTTTGAAACGATTGTATCGTCTGCGGTCAACGTATCCTCGTTCACGCCGAATACGATTGTTTTGTCGGCGTTTTTGCCTGGTGCAGAAATTAGAACCTTCTTTGCGCCAGCGGCCAACAACTTTGACGCCCCTTCACGATCGGTGAAGTATCCCGTGCATTCCATCGCAATATCAACGCCGTCCAGCGGCAGTTTAGATGGATCGCGCTCCTCAGTTACCTGAATGAATTGACCGTTTACGTTGAAACCACCATCAACGACCTCGACCGTGCCGTTGAAGCGACCGTGTACAGAGTCGTAACGCAACAAATGCGCCAATGTATTATTGTCGGCCAAATCATTGATGCCCGCGATTTTGATATCATCGTGACCGTATTCAAATACGGAACGAAATACAGCGCGACCAATGCGGCCAAATCCATTGATGAAGATAGTAGTTGTCATAGCATGCTCCGCGGGACTGATTCACTTTTACCGTTAGCGCTAACGGTTGCGCTAACGCTTGTCAAGAAAACCTTTCGCGTGACATCCCTGTTTGATGCGTTAAATATGAGGCATGAAACGCAGATTGACCCTGAAAGACGTGGCACATGCCGCCAACGTTAGCGAAATGACCGCATCGCGCGCACTGCGCAATGCGTCAGACGTATCTGCCAAGACGAAAACCAAGGTGATGGATGCGGCAGCCGAGTTGGGTTATGTGCCCAACCAAATTGCTGGTGCGCTGGCATCGAACAAGGTGAACTTGGTCGGCGTGGTTATTCCATCGGTCAAAAGTTATGTGTTTTCCGAAGTTTTGGACGGTATTTCTGCGTCATTGAAACCATCCCAATTGCGCCCTGTGTTTGGATTAACAGATTACGATTTGGATTTAGAGGCAGAGGTGATCCGCGATATGTTGGCATGGCGCCCAGCCGGATTGATTGTGGCAGGGTTGGAACATTCGTCGGCGACACGCAAAATGTTGCATGCGGCTGATACACCGATTGTTGAAATAATGGATGTCGATGGCGATGCGATTGATTCCTGTGTTGGAATTTCACATTTTCAGGCGGGGTTCGACATGGCGCAGGCCATTGTGGATAAGGGCCATCGCAAAATTGGGTTCATGGGCACCAAAATGCCATTGGATTTCCGAGCCACGAAACGACTGGATGGATTTATAGCTGGATTGAAAAACAAGGGTGTGACCTTGTTAGACAAAGAGCTGTATTGCGAAGGATCAACCGTGCGCAAAGGCAAAGAAGCCACCGCCGCGATGTTGCAACGCCATCCTGATATGCAATGTGTGTACTGTTCCACGGATGTCATTGCGATTGGCGCGATGATGCATTGTATTGGCGCGGGAATTTCGATCCCAGATCAATTGGCTATTGCTGGGTTTAATGCGTTGACAATGTCCGAAGGATTGCCAATGGAATTGGCGACGACGGATTCATTGCGGTTTGATATTGGTAAGGCGGCGGCGGATATCGTTTTGCAACGCAACATTTCAGGTGCGTCGCAAAACAGTAAGCGGATCACATTTACGCCTGCTGTGAAACCTGGAAACAGTATTTAACGAAACGCGGTTTCTTCGAAGCTGCGTAATTTACGTGAATGCAGACGTTCCAACGGCATGTCGCGCAAAATTTCCATCGTGCGGATACCAATTTTCAAATGCCGCGCGACCTGAGTCGTGTAAAAATCGCTGGCCATGCCGGGCAATTTTAATTCACCGTGAAGTGGTTTGTCGGACACGCATAACAATGTGCCATACGGCACGCGAAACCGAAAACCGTTGGCGGCGATTGCTGCACTTTCCATATCCAATGCGATGGCGCGCGATTGGCTTAGGCGTTTAATCGGGCCTGATGTTTCGCGCAATTCCCAGTTACGGTTATCGACGCTGGCAACGGTGCCCGTGCGTAGAACGCTCTTTAATTCAAAACCCTTTAATGCGGTTATATCGCCCACAGCGGTTTCCAATGCGATCTGCACTTCGGCCAATGGTGGGATCGGAACAGAGCTGGGTAGATCATCATCCAAAACGTGATCCTCGCGGACGTATGCGTGCGCCAAGACGAAATCACCCAGTGATTGTGAATTCCGCAGACCCGCGCAATGCCCAACCATCAACCAGACATGAGGGCGCAAAACCGCGATGTGATCGGTGGCGGTTTTGGCGTTTGACGGCCCTACTCCGATATTCACCAATGTAATTCCACCGCCGTCCGGACGTTTTAAATGGTACGTCGGCATTTGTGGCAACTTCGCGGGAACCTCTATTTCACCACTCGCATCTGTGATCTCTTGGTTCCCTGTAGCGACGAAACTGGTGTAGCCGCTGTTTTTGTCCGCCAGCATTTCGCGCGCATAATCTTCGAATTCATCAACATAGAATTGGTAGTTTGTGAACAGAACATGTTCTTGGAAATGTTCGGCACGGGTGGCGGTGTAATGTTGTAGGCGCGCCAGCGAGTAATCAACGCGTTGTGCGGTGAACGGGGCCAGCGGGAAAAAACCATCTGTTTCGAATGAATTGACGCCGTTGATGATGTCGTCGTTTGTCGTTGCCAAATCTGGAACGTCAAACACATCGCGCAATGGGAATTCCATTGGTAAATCCACAGGGCCACTCTGTGCTGCTTGCATCGCGAAATGGATCGGGATTGGTGTTTCTGAAACGCCTACACTGACGTCCACCTTGTGATTTTCGATCAACAGATCCAGCTGTTCGATCAGGTATTCGCGAAACAAATCAGGGCGGGTAATTGTGGCGGCATAAACGCCAGGGCGCATGACGTGACCGTATGACAGGCGGCTGTCGATTTGCGCGAATGTCGTGGTTTTGATGCGAATTTCGGGGTAAAACGCGCGAAAGCGTTCGCTGGGTTCTACACTCGCGTCTATGGTTGACAATTTCTGCGCCAAAAAGCCTGTCGCCTCTGAATACAAGGCGGTTATTCGATCTAACGCGTCGACGCTGCTTGAAAAATATTCAGGCGCGGTGCTTGGGGGTGTTTGGATCGACAGTTTCTTTTTGTTCATCTGTTGTACCTTCATTTACTGAATGTTCTTGTTATAAAAATTGCTTTGGCATCAAAGATGCCAAAGCATTGCCCTATGAAATAGGGTGTTTAAAATTCACGTTGTGCTATTATTTTTTAGCAATACGCCCGTCCAAAAACTGGTTATATCCGCCATCTTTGGCGGCCAAATACTCTGCTACAACGTCGGCCAAATCGGGGCCAAAATCATATACGTTTGCGGCCGAACGGAACATTTTATATCCATCGCCACCGCCACGCACATAGTTGTTAGAAACAACGCCATATGTTGCGGCTGGATCAATTGGTGCGAATGCGCCGCCTTTCATGACCATCACGTCTTGGATGCGGCCTTCGTTTGGGGCTACGGATGCGTCCCAAGTGAATTTCAGTCCTGAAACTTGTGGGAAGCGACCTTTGACCTCTTCTACTTGGCTGACACCATTTTCCAGCGCATCGATGATGGTCTGACCAGAAACTTCAAACGTGGACAGCGTGTTTTGGAACGGTAGAACGGACAGAACTTCGCCCATTGTTACATCGCCCGCGTCCATACTGGCGCGAATGCCGCCGCTGTTTTGGATTGCAATTTGGATGCCTTGATCCTTCACCCGTGCCAACATCGCATCGGCGATCAAGTTACCCATTTCACACTCTTCAACGCGGCAAACCTCGCGATCACCACGAATTTCGGTACCTGATTTTGCAACAACACGTTCGCGGATTTCCTGTAATGGGCCCGCCAATTCCGCGATGCGACTTTTCGTGGCGGCATCTTCTGGAACGCCTGCATCAATCACAATCGGTTCGCCCGTCGCGGATTTGATATCGCCGTTATCGTCAAACGTCACATTCAATTCACCCAAAAACTTACCATAGGCATAGGCCTGAACAACGGCTGTATCATTCACCATTGTTGGATACGCACCCTTGGCGCGTTCGTTTGTATTGGACAGCAATGTATTTGAGTGCCCACCAACAATCACATCAACACCTGTGGTTTCAGCCGCAACGCGTTGATCCACGGCATAGCCAGAGTGGGACAATACGATGATTTTGTTGATGCCTTGGGCGGTTAAGGCGTCCACTTCACCTTGGACAGCGGCAACGGGATCGCTGAAGCTGACGTTTGGACCTGGGCTGGCCAATTCATCGGTGTCTTGGGGCGTTAATCCGATCAAACCCAACTTTTCACCACCACGTTCGATCACTGTGGACTTGGCCAATTTGCCTGCCAATAGTGGTTCGTTTGATACGTCTGCGTTGGACATCAATACGGGAAAATCGACCGCATCCATAAAGCCGCGTAAAACCTCTGGCCCATCATCGAATTCGTGGTTGCCCACGGTCATCGCATCATAGCCCAATTTGTTCATCATTTCAGCGGCGACTTTGCCTTTGTAATATGTGTAGAACAAAGTGCCTTGGAATTGGTCGCCACCATCAACAAGAATGGAATTATTTGTACGTGCACGCGCGGCTTTTACGGCCTCTACCATGCGGGCGGAGCCGCCAAAACATTTGCCCTCTGTGTTGTCTTCGGCGCTACAACCTGAATCGTATTTGCTGATTGGCTCGAACCGTGCGTGGAAATCGTTGGTATGTAAAACGGTCAGCGAATAATCCGCACTCGCGATCCCGCTGGTCATTAACAGGGCAGCCATTGTTGGCACTATTTTATTCAACATTTCTCTCTCCAGTTGGTTATGGGGCAATAATAACCCCGCTTCTATTCGACGCTCTTCAAGTCAAAGGCATGGGGCAGCAGTTCCCCTATGGTCAAAATCTTGTAATCCCCATCTTTGTTGGAACAAATGACGGGGACGGTTTGGCTAAACTCCCAAATCACTTGGCGGCAGATGCCGCAGGGGGTTATTTTTGTATCCGTCATATTCGAAACACATAACGCTTTTATGACAGATTTCCCCTGTGTCACGCCCGTCGCCAACGCGGTGCGTTCCGCGCAGATTGTGGCGCCAAAGGATGCGTTTTCAACATTACATCCTGTGATGATCGTTCCGTCATCATACAACACGCTGGCGCCCACCTGAAAATCTGAATACGGCGCATGCGCTTTTTCCATCGCGGATTGTGCCGCGGATAATAACGTGTCGATCTGGTCTTGGCTTAATTCCAATGTGTTCCCTTTCAGGGGTTATTTTATATACGGCTTGCCGATTGCGGCGGGTGGCGATGGGCGTCCGATAAATCCCGACAACAAAAGGATGGTCAGGATGTATGGTAAGGCCAGCATCAATTGCGCAGGAATCTCCCCAATCAATGGTAAATCAACGCCCTGTAATCGTGACGTGATGGCATCCAAGAAACCGAACATCAAACATGCCATGAATGCACGCACAGGTCGCCAATTACCGAAAATGACAGCGGCTAATGCGATGTACCCTTTGCCGGCTGACATTTCGCGCACGAAGTTGGCGCCGTGGGAAATGGACAGGTACGCGCCCGCAATACCGCAAAACACACCACCAACAATCAAGGCACGGTAACGTAACCACGTCACCGAAACCCCTGCACTATCCACGGCAATCGGTACCTCGCCGACCGCGCGAAGGCGCAGGCCGAAGCGCGAGCGGTATAGGATGAACGACGCCAAAGGCACACATAACAGCGCCACATAGACCAACAGGCTGTGACCGCTAATCAGTTCGCGATAGATCGGGCCAAGGATTGGGATGTTATCCATCAAATCAACGAACCATAATTCCTGTGGGCGGAAGCGCTCGTCGGACGCCAATGTCGGCGTTTGTCCACCGCGTTTGAACAATGCGATGCCCAAGATGACCGTCAGGCCCGATGCCAAAATGTTAATAGCCAATCCACTGACCACCTGATCACCGCGATGGGTGATGGTGGCGAAACCGTGTAGCAGAGACATCAATACGGACGCTCCGATTGCACCGAACAGACCCAGCCATGCGGAACCCGTAACAGCTGCGATCGCGGCGGCAACGAAAGCGCCAGACAGCAATTTACCCTCTAGCGAAATATCAACGATGCCGGAACGTTCGGAAAATATCCCTGCCATGGCGCATAAAATCAACGGCGTAGCCACGCGCAATGTAGCATCCAATGTCCACAAGATTTGATAGAAGAAATCAATCATGCGATGCCTCCTTTCGCGATAATCCGGTTATGACGCGCGATAAAGACGGGCTGAACATATAGGCAAGCGCGCCTGAAAACAGGATAATCATACCTTGGATCAACAACACCATGTCGCGGGTGATGGATTGGAATTCGAAATCCAATTCTGCGCCTCCTTGGAACAATGCGCCAAACAAAAGGCTGGCGAAGAAGATACCGATGGGATGGTTTCGCCCCATCAGGGCCACGGCGATACCCGTGAAACCATATCCTGCGGTGTAATTTAGAACCACGCGATGCTGCACGCCCATCACCGCATTCACGGCCAACAGGCCCGCGAATGCGCCCGAAATCATCATGGTGATGATGATGATGCGCGAAACATTGATGCCTGCATAATGCGCGGCGTCTTGGTTTTTACCGACCGTGCGGATTTGATATCCCAGCCGTGTTTTCCAAATCAGGATCCAGAAGATGAATGAGGCGACCAACGCCACAATGAATGACAGGTTTAATGGCGATGATGCGATATCCATGCCAAACCAACCCAATGCCGTTTCCATTTTTGGCAGGATTGCATTATCGGGAATTTTTGGCGTTTGCGGCGATTGCTGACCACGTTCCAACAACGGTCCTGCCAACAACCAAACCATCAATGCGAAGGCTAAGAAGTTGAACATGATTGTTGTGATAACGACGTGACTGCCGCGTTTCGCCTGTAGGTACCCAGGAATGAATGCCCAAACCCCGCCCATGATTGCGGCGGCGGGAATACATAATAGTATCACCAATAACGCGGGCAAAAACGGTGCGAAAACGGCGATGACAAACACGATGCCAAGGCTGGAAACATAGGCCTGACCTTCGCCGCCGATGTTGAACAGCCCCGCATGAAAAGCGGTGGCGACGGCCAATCCCGTGAACATGAAATTCGTGGTGTAGTTCAGGGTGTATCCCAAACTGCCCGGGTAATAAAACGCGCCTTTGATCATGACGGACAGGGCTTCGATAGGGTTTTCACCGATCATCCAAACGACGATCCCGCAAATGAAAAACGCCGCGCACAGGTTGATCAATGGCAATAATAACAGATCGGCCCAACGTGGGAGTGGTTTTACATTGCTCATGCGCCCGCCCCTTCGGAAATACCCGCCATCATCAGACCCAGTTTTTGCGCATCCGCATCCGCGCCTGAAATCGTGGCTACTTCTTCGCCTTTGTTCATCACCATAATACGATCCGACAGCCCCATGATTTCATCCAATTCCACGGATACCAATACAACCGCACAGCCTTGATCGCGCAATGCAATCAGCTGTTTATGGATGAATTCGATCGCGCCCACATCCACGCCGCGCGTGGGTTCACCAACGATCAACAGTTTTGGATTCTCATACATTTCGCGCGCCACAACGATTTTTTGTTGATTGCCGCCTGAAAAATTCTTGGCCGGCAGGTGCGGTGCGCGGGGGCGGATATCATATTCTTCCATCCGTTCGGCGCAATGGGCGATCATATGTTTGCGATCCATCAGGCGTTTTTCGCCCGTGACGGATGTATCGTGAAACCCAAGAACCATATTTTCGTATGCTTCGAATTCCAGAACCAATCCATGTTTATGGCGATCTTCGGGGATATGCCCGATGCCGTTGGCACGCATGTCGCTGGGTGTCACATGTGTATCGGCTGTGATCGTTGTACCAAGGATTTCAAATTGCCCCTCGTCAGGTTTACGCATGCCTGCCAAAACCTCCATCAAGGGTGTTTGGCCGTTGCCAGATACACCCGCGATGCCAAGAATTTCGCCTGCGCGGACCTCGAAATTCAGATTGTCCAAAATCTTGTGCCCGCGGGATGAATAACATCCCAAACCGCTGACGCTCAGGGCGACGTCGCTTGGATTCGCCTCTGGCTTCTCGACGTTCAACAGAACCTCGCGGCCGACCATTAATTCGGCCAATTCCTGTGGGTTTGTTTCGCTGGTTTTGCGATGCCCCACCATTTCGCCGCGTCGCATGATCGAAACGTTATCCGTAATCGCCATGATTTCCGCCAGCTTGTGCGTGATCAATAAAACCGTCACGCCGTTGTCGCGTAACTTATCCAAAATCTCAAATAATTGCGTTGCCTCTTGGGGTGTTAGAACGCCCGTGGGTTCGTCCAAGATCAATATGTTTGCACCACTTTTCAGCGCCTTTAAAATCTCTACACGTTGGCGCATACCGACGTTTAAGTCGCTAACCAATGCGTCTGGATCAACGACCATATCAAATGTTTGGCCTAGTTCCTGTAATCGTTGTGCCGTCGCCACGCGACCCGCGCCCAGTAATGCGCCGCCTTCCGATCCTAACATTACGTTTTCCAGAACCGTGAAACGCGGGATTAACATGAAATGTTGATGTACCATGCCGATGCCAAGGGACAGTGCGTCTGCGCTGCCTTTAATCTTGGCGGGTTTGCCATCGATAAACATATCGCCGCTGTCTGCGCGATGCAGGCCATACAGGATATTCATCAATGTAGATTTGCCAGCACCGTTTTCACCGATAATTCCGTGAATCGTGCCTTTTTCGATCCGCAAATCAATGTCCTTATTGGCCTGAACCAGACCAAAGGATTTGCTTATTTTCTGTAATTCGAGTGCAAAACTAGCGGCGCTTTCGCCGCTAGTTGTATTAGATGAAGCTGTCATAGACGCTTCTTACATTGCGCATGTGTTGTCTGAACGATAATCGTGTACGTCGATTTCGCCAGATACGATTTTCGCAGACGCTGCATCCAGTGCCATTTTCATGTCATCTGAAATCAATGCCGCGTTATGTTCGTCCAAAGACCAGCCAACGCCACCTTCGGCCAAGCCCAATGATTGAACGCCCGTTGCGAAATCGCCAGACATTGCGTCTTTCATTGTGTTGTATGCTGCAACGTCAACGCGTTTCAGCATCGATGTCAGGATTGAACCCGGCGCCAAGTGGTTTTGGTTTGAATCAACACCAATTGCCAATTTACCCGCGTCAACTGCCGCTTGGATAACACCTGTGCCTGTGCCGCCAGCCGCTTGGTAAACAACGTCTGCACCGCGATCGATTTGGCTTTGTGTCAGTTCGGCACCTTTGGCGGGATCGTTCCATGCCGCTGGTGTTGTGCCAGTCATGTTTTCCAAGACCGTCACATCAGCATTTGCCGCTTTGGCACCTTGTGCGTAACCACATGCAAATGCACGGATCAATGGAATGTCCATACCGCCGATAAAGCCAACTGTACCCGTTTTTGATGCCATCGCCGCCGCCATGCCAACAAGGTATGAACCTTCTTCTTCTTTAAACGAGTATTGACGCAGGTTCGGATGATCCAACCAGTTTACATCGATGATTGAAAACTTCTTGTCTGGGTTTGCTGCCGCAACTGCGCTGATGGCATCAGCCTGTGCGAAACCTACGCCCAATACCAATGTTGCACCGCGTTGAACCATACGTTCCATCGCTTGCTGGCGCTGTGCTTCGTTAGTGACTTCGAATTCCATCACTTCTACGCCCGTTTCTTCGGTGAAGCGTTTGATGCCGTTGTAAACGCCTTCGTTGAATGATTTGTCGAATTTACCACCCATGTCGTAAATAACAGCAGGCTTAAAATCATCGGCCAAGGCCACGGACGAGATCATGCTCATGATCATCGCGGATAATAATAAATACAGTTTTTTCATTGTATTCTCCATGTTGTGTGCGGATGCACTTATTATAACAGCGGTCAACAGCGACCGCCGTGTTCTTCTATTTCAGACCAATTTCGCGCAGGCGTTCGTCTAAAAATTCGGATGCCGTCATTTTATCCAGCACCACATCAGGGCGTGGATGAACAAACAATGGCATTGAATAACGTGATCTATTTTCCTGCGCCGGTGGGTTAATCACGCGGTGCGGGGTTGATGGGTAATGGCCTTTGCTGGCCATGGACAACATATCGCCCGAATTCACGGTGATATAACCAGGTGTGCATGGCACATCATGCCAATTTCCATCCACATCCTTGGCCTGAAGGCCCGGTTCGGTGCCAGTGACCAACAGGGTGATCAAATTGATATCTTCGTGCGCGGCGGCGCGAACTTCGCCCGGCTCAACATTATCGGGTAATGGCGGATAATGGATCACACGCAGAAGGTTTGATTCACTGCCCTCAATCATGTTTTTAAGGGGTTCGCTGAAGGAAACATCCGATGGAGTTTCATCATCCAACCATTGCAACAGTGTTGATCCAATGCCGATCAACTTTTCCTGAAACAAACGGCTTTGCGCTTCTGTTGATGGTGGCACTTCTTTGTTCTGATAGATGTGAAAGAATTCTTTCAAATCCTTGTTCACGGCGCCTTTGGCGTTTTCGGATTTGTATCCGAAATAACCCGCCGATTCATTTGGTTTAACCGCATAATCGGGGCCCGTACCGCCAGCGAAAAAATCTTCCCAGACCTTGTACATCTGATCGATTTCACCGGCACCCAAACCGTGATCTTTCAAAATGGCAAATCCCGTTTCCCGCAATGACTTTGCAAAACGCGCAGGTGCGTCTGGTTCGTTTAATCCAATGGCTAATATTTCGAAATCTGACATCTTAACTCCTAATATCCAGTTTTGATGGTATCGAAGAACACCTTTTTGACCGCTTCGATATCGACACCCACCGCAATTTTCGCGTCGCGCCGTGTCGAATCCGTGCTGATCCGTGTTTCGCCTATCTTATCCGAGTTTACGCAAACTTCGACAGGATGATACTCATATTTGAACAATTCGGGATAAATGCACGCAACGATAGTTATGGGATCATGCATTTGACAGCCGTCAATCCCGACGGCTTCGCGGTAGAAATTGATATAGAAATCGGTGGCCTGTGATAGGAACCCACCGATGATGGGTGCATCTTTGGCGGCGGCGGCAAAATCGGCGTGGTTACAAACCACCTGTTGCGTCACGTCCAGACCAATCATCGTCACCTGCCAATCAGCGGCGAAAACGATATCGGCGGCGTGTGGATCATTCCAGATGTTTGCTTCTGCATAATCGGTGACGTTGCCGCCTGAATATAATCCACCGCCCATGATGACGACGGATTTCACCTTGGTTGTGATGCTGGGATCATGGCGCAGGGCCAGTGCGATATTGGTTAGGGGACCAACGGGGCAAAGGATGATCTCGCCGTTATGCGCATTAATCATATCGCACAGATATTCATGGGCGGGTTTATCCACCGCATGCCGCGTGGTGGTTTGGGCGGGTATATCGCCGAAACCTTCGACGCCGTGAACATAATCGGACACGGGATTTGGTGTTTGCACCAAGGGGGTTTGCGCACCCTTGGCGACGGGGATTTGCTGTTCCAACATATCGCCCAACACCAGCGCATTGCGCGTGGCGATATCGGCCGTGACGTTGCCAAAAACACTGGTCAACGCGATTAGGTCGATTTTATCCGACAGACCCGCATAAAAAATCGCCATGGCATCGTCGATGCCTGGGTCTGTATCAATGATGATTTTCTGCGTCATGTCTGGCTTTCTAAAAACTTTAAAACATCTGTTTGGTGTGGAATTGCAGGTGCCGCACCCATCCGTGTCACCTGAATAGCGCTGGCGGCGGATGCATATCGCAATGACGTTGCGGCATCATCGCCTGCATCAAGTCGTGCAATAAAAGATCCCAAAAACGTATCCCCTGCCCCCGTGGTATCCACGGGCGTTACATGAAAGCTGTCTTGGGTGATTTCGTTATCACCGACATGCAATTTCGCACCCCTTGCACCCAAAGTAACCAAAACCATATCTACGCCCAATTCCGAAGGCCCCTTGCCCAAGGCATTTTGAAGATCGGCGAATTCGGTTTCGTTCAACGCCAGCAAATCCACAAACGGTAAAATATCCCGTACCTGGTTGGCATCAAACGGTGCCGCGCTGTAACAGATTTTATATCCTAAACCCTTGGCCATTTCTGCCAAATCAGCGGATAGATTGATTTCGTTTTGCAACACAATCCATGGCGATCCCTGTGCAAACCGTTCTAATATTTCCTGACAGGCAAGTAGCGAAAACGCCAAATTAGCGCCAGAAAAAATTACGATTTCATTTTCACCTGCGTCATCAACACTGATGATCGCATGGCCTGTGGGATGATCGGTTTGCGCGACGAATTCCAGATCGATCCCCGTTGATTTTAGCTGATCCGAAATCCACCCATCATCACCGATATGCCCCACATGTTTCACATCACCATTGGCACGATAAATAGCAATGGATTGATTTACACCCTTGCCGCCCAAAAACCGATCAAAGGATTTGGCGCTGATGGTTTCACCCGCTTTCACCAGATGCGAAACACGGTAAACATTATCAATGTTGATGGATCCAAAGTTAAGAATCAAAGCGCACCTGTTGGTTGGAATAAGAACAGCTTAAGCAACTAGCCTAAAAAATATAGCCTATTTATCCCATAGGTAATGTTACGGATAACCCAAGAAATGTTTTGCCGAAGCAGGCAAAGGCCAGATTGCGGGCGGCCATTTCCATTTTCCGTTTCGCGACGTTCTGGGCGGGTATCGAATTTGTCCGACAAAATCCCAAGTGGATTTGAAAACCCACCTCGTTCGGCAAGTCGCCCCCATCCAATGCCACTCGTCAAACGTAAACGCGGCGATATGTTCTTCGTAGCGACAATATATTCACCATTGAAACGTCCTGTGCCCGCTAAATCTTGAAAGCCAAGGGTGATGGCTGGTAAATGTCTTTTTTCAAATGCCAGTTGGTATCGAAGGTCCAGACTTCTGTCATACAATGCTGGGATGACCCCGGAATTGTTACTTGTCCGAATATCTTTTGACCGAGTATATCTAAATAAACCAGAAAGCCGTGGAGTAATCTGAAAGTTTAATGATGATTTCACGACATCAGCAGAATAAGAAATAGTCGCCGACAATGTGCCATTTGGCATTTGATGAGCTGTTGGCATATCAACTAAACCAGGTGACCCAAATGTATTCAGACTCGGCATCTGATCTTGCGCCGACGCGTACTGCCATGGCGTAGATATTAATGTACTCAGCAAAAGGGCGTAGCGTAAAATATTCAATGCGTTCATCCAAATTATCTATAGGATGTAACTATACCAATCGTACTAAGGTTGACTACCAAATAACGCGAAAGCGTTTCGTGCTCTTATTCACAATAATTAGCTCTTGCCCGAATCTCTTTTCCCATGCACTTATATACGCTAAGAAGCATATATAACGATCAGAACCGTAACAAAGGTTTTGGCATAGGCAGATAGCGACCTTAAAAATAAGGCGCAACAACAGGTAAGGGCACCTAAATGGCGCAAGCGAAGACGCGAATCGATCAGTTGGTCGGTGAACATGCAGAAAAACTATCCGATCGTCTTCAGGCGCACCGCGAACAATTGTTCCCGCCAAACGCCACCAAAGAGCTGCGTAAATTTACATCTGGCGTGTCCGTCATCATATGATTTGAGACAGATGGCAATTAAGCTTTGAAGAGTGATTGCTCATCTGGTTTTATTTAAGCAGCAGACATAGCGTGCTGCAAGCGCCTTTGTTTCATGGTCCTCCTTTTTGTTTTTTCGCGTTCAAGTAAGATTGTGTGATCTTGGCCTGTGTACACATCAGCTGGCGTCAGATTGTTCAAGCTTTCGTGGTACCGCTGATGGTTATAATTCCCAACGAAGGCCGCAATCTGCGTTTCCAAATCTCCTGGCAGGAAGTAGTTCTCTAACAAGATGCGGTTTTTGAGTGTTTGATGCCAGCGCTCAATCTTACCTTGGGTTTGTGGATGATACGGTGCGCCACGTGTATGCGGCATGCCTTTATCTTCTAAATATGCGGCAAGTTCACCCGACACATAGCACGGCCCATTATCTGACAGTAGACGAGGACGATGAACGACATTCACTTGATCAAGTCCTGTTTCGGCCAAAGCCTGATCCAAAGTATCTTGAACGTCAGAGGCGGCCATCCCAGTACAAAGCTTCCAAGTTATGATGTAGCGGCTGTAATCATCCAAAACTGTCGACAAGTAGAACCAACCCCAGCCAATTACCTTGAGATAGGTAAAGTCAGTCTGCCAAAGTTGATTTGGTGCCGTGGTTTTATCGCGGAACTCACTGGCTGCTTTCATCACGATGAACGCAGGGCTGGTGATCAGGTCATGGGATCGTAAAAGCCTATAAACACTGGCCTCTGAGACAAAGTAACTCCGTTCGTCAGTGAAGGTGACCGCCAACTCTCGTGGGCTAAGCTCTGGCCTTTCCAGTGCCATATCCAACATGGCTTGGCGAACCTTATCGGGAATACGGTTCCAGACGCGCCCTGGATGGGATTTGCGATCTTCAAGACCAGCTTCTCCGCGCTGTAAATATCTATCATACCAGCGATATAAAGTCGGGCGTGATACGCCCAACTTGTCCAATGTCCGTTTAACAGGCAGGTGAGATCCTTCTACCAACCTAATAATCTCGAGCTTTTCTGATGCGGCATATCTCATTCTGGGTCGCCCCCATCCGCGAGCATGCTTTTTTTGAGAAGGCGCAGTTCAAGCGTTTGTTCGGCTACGACCTCCTTCAGATCGCGCGCCTCAGCTTTAAGATTGGTCACTTCGCTCGAAGTTGCTTGGCGGGTAGTATCGCCAGCCAACCGCCTTTTACCAGCTTCCATGAAGTCCTTAGACCAGTTGTAATACAAGCTTTCTGCGATCCCTTCGCGGCGGCACAGCTCAGAAATCGAACTTTCCCCGCGCAAGCCATCCAAAACAATACGGATCTTCTCTTCCGCAGAAAATTTCCTACGCGTTTTACGCTTAATCTCTTTAACATGTCTGTCAGCCGATCCATTCGGCCCTGTTCTCGTTCTCATCATGTTTCCTTTCAAGGAATACGATGAGCTAAAAACTCTAGCTTAGCAAAACATACCAATCTGTCTCAATGGCGATGACGGGATACAATAGAACAAATGGCTGGCGTCCCGCCTCGCATTTGCACTCACAGGCGTCCCGCCAAAGAGCTGGTATCAAATTCTGATTTGCGTCCCGCGCATCATATCCAGTAACTGGCGAAGCATCCCGCTCCGATTGATATTTGATCCAACGCTATCTAAGTATCTTAACGCAAAGCCTAAGCTGCTGAATCTAGGGAGTAATATCTGGGATAAGTAGGTCACCCCAATATCCTTGGAGTGAGTGGCGGACAGACAGGGATTCGAACCCTGGAGACGGTCACCCGCCTACACACTTTCCAGGCGTGCGCCTTCGACCACTCGGCCACCTGTCCGTTATGCCGAGATTTACACGGGATATAGCGCATGAGCAAGAGGAAGATGTGAGAATTAACTCCCTATTTTCACTTCAATGCGTTGCCCAGTTCTGCGGCGTTCTTAATGCGGATTTCGCGCTGGCCAAATGGAATCTCAATGCCCTCTTTGGCGAAGGCCTTCAGGATTTCAAAATTAATCGCTGAACGCGTTGATGTAATATAGTTCACATCACGCAAAATACCACGAATTTCGAAATCAATACTATCCGCCCCAAACCCCAACAGGAACACCGACGGCGCAGGCTTTTTTAACACCATGTCGTTTTTATCAACTATCTCTAACAACAGATCTTTGACGCGCTCGGGGTCACTGTCGTAAGCCACACCAACGGGGATTTTTACGCGCCCACGTTTGTTGTTGTGGGTCATATTCGTGACCGTGCCAGATATGAAATCCGCGTTCGGGATAATCACATCGGCCTGATCAAATGTTTCGATCGTTGTGGCGCGAACCGAAATATCGGTGACATAACCCGCGCTGGCCCCCACCTGAACCCAATCGCCCAATTTGATTGGGCGTTCGATCAGTAAAATGATGCCTGATACGAAATTGGACACGATGTTTTGTAAACCAAAACCAATCCCAACGGACAAGGCACCTGCGACTATCGCCAAGCTGGATAAATCCAACCCCGTGGACATAATCGCCAACAATGCGGCGATGAATATGCCCAAATAACCGAAGCCCGTTACAACTGCGTTTTGTGCGCCATCATCGATATTGGTATTTGGTAAAACTGCGGATCGCAGTGCCGATTGGAACAACCGCGTCAACGTGTAACCAATTGAGAAGATGAGGACAAAAGTTAAGAAGTCGGAAAAGGAAACCCGTGTTTCGCCCAGCTTCACACCTTCGCTCAGTGATAGCCACAACTCTTGTAAATCGCTGACCCGTGCACCCCAAATCAACGCCAACAACGGAAGCGCAGCAAATACCAACGCGAATGCCAGTAAAACACGAAACAACCCACCTTTTGGCGTTTCGCTTGCGTTATCTACCTTGGTAAAATCCGAAACGAATAGCGCCAGTAATGTGTAGAAAATGAAAAACCCAGCCAGAACGCCCAGCGTCAAAATCGTCGAAAACACCAGCAATGCCGCAACGTTGGCATAACCAATCGCCCCCGCCACTGGCCCACCAATCCCCGAGAATAAACACAGGTAAAACAGGATTAACGTGATGCGATCCGAAATCGGGTTCACCACATCGCTGGCCTTGATCTGATTACGGTAGGCCGCAATTTTACGGCCAAACATAACCAATCCATAGCCACCAATCAAAATCAGAGGGAATTGCAAAACCGATTGGGTTGTGGCGCTGAATTCTGCACTGTTGGCGATGACGTTCAAAATAGAACTAATTGCCACAACTGCGCCCAGCAAAATAGTCAGGTTAAACCCGCCGCGTAATCGCGCGGGTTCCAATCCCATCAATTGCGCCGCAGGGCCGCTGTCCACAAACAAATTGCGCCCCAACCACAAGGCTGTAAAAATCGCCAACCCAGCGCCAGGTAATGCCTGCAACAACAATTCCCCACGCAGACCCAGTAAATCCAAACTTCCAAAGGCGTTGACCATGAACATGAAACCAACGAAAGGTACCAAAAACACCAAAATAGACAGCGCCAACCGGAAAATATTGGTTTGTATGTTTTTGCGTCGTGCGGTTGCCATGTGCATTTTTTGGGACACCCAGCGCGATGCAGGAAACATCAAAACTAAACCGATCAAGGCGGTCAAAACGGCGGGTAAAATTTGCTGATTGCGAACTGTGCTGGCCACAGAATTTTCGCTAACCGATCTAATTTCGCTGGCAACATGTCCAGCATAGATGGAAAAGTCAGCGCTGGCGGTTCTCCAATTCACTGGGTTAATCGGGCTGTCGCCAAATTCAAACAACTGCTCGGTGTTGCGTTCGCGAATTGTGCTATCGATTTCGGAAATCAAACCATCTGCGCGTTGATATGCCTCTTGGGCCACCACCAAGGGCGTATTTGCCACCGCCAGTTGTTGATTTAATGCGTCCCGTCGGGCCGTTACCTCTGCACTCTCGACACCTTCGGCATCAATTGCCAAAACGGCAATTTGTTCTCGGATCGATTTCACCCGCGTGCTCAGATCAGATTGTGCATCCAACGCGGTAGATCGCGCATCTGATAGTGTCGCACGCAGTGTTTCCAGCGCATCGGATGATGCCTGTCCCTGTTCGATCACCTGTTCGGCGCGGCTGGCCAATTCGTCAAATGCGACGGGATCAAACGCCGATTGCGCATTTGCGCCAACAGCAAACGTAATGGATGCAATCGCAAACCAAACAAACGCAAGTAACGATCTCATTTTAAATTACTCAAATACGGTGGGAATGGCGCGCGGTGCATTTGCCAACCAAGAAGGTACAGGCAAATCATTCGCCGCCAAAAACGTTGGATTAAACAGTTTTGACTGATAACGATTACCAACATCACACAGAACCGTCACAATCGTATGCCCCGGCCCCATTTCACGGGCCATGCGCATTGCGCCCCGCAATATTGATCCCCGTTGACCCGCCCATACACAGGCCTTCATCGCTAAGTAGATCAAAAATAATCGGTAAGGCCTCTTTATCTGGCACATTATAGGCCATATCAACCGACAGGCCTTCTAGGTTTGCAGTAATACGCCCCTGTCCGATACCCTCGGAAATCGACGACCCTTCGGATTTCAATTCGCCGTGAGCGTAATAATTGTACAATGCCGCCCCATCAGGATCAGCAATGCCAATTTTCACGTCTTTTGATTTTTCACGCAATCCCTGCGCCACACCGGCCAATGTACCACCTGAACCAACAGAACAGATAAATCCATCAACCTTGCCATCCGTTTGCGCCCAGATTTCAGGGGCCGTTGAGACAACATGTGCATCACGATTGGCAACGTTATCAAACTGGTTCGCCCAGATCGCACCATTTGGTTCAGTCTTCGCCAGCTTTTCGGCCAAACGCGCCGAATATTTCACGTAGTTATTTGGATCCTTGTACGGCTTGGCAGGCACTTCGACCAAAACGGCCCCAGCCAAACGCAACATGTCCTTCTTCTCTTGGCTCTGCGTTTCGGGAATAACGATCACGGTTTTAAAACCCAGCGCATTACCAACCAACGACAACCCAATGCCAGTATTCCCCGCAGTACCCTCAACAATCGTACCACCTGGCTGCAATTTTCCGCTTTTGACCGCATCCTCAATAATGCCCAGCGCCGCGCGATCCTTTACGGATTGCCCAGGGTTCAAAAACTCAGCTTTGCCGTAAATATCACATCCCGTCAGCTCGGACGCCTTCTTTAGGCGAATAAGGGGGGTATTACCAACGGCATGGGGTAAATCAGCATAACGGTTCATGGGACAATCCTGTATAAGAGATGCTCAGAATACCAGCCAAGAAATTGTCTGCAAGGGGGGAATCAACCGATCACGAAATTGCGCACCTAACGCCAGCGCCAATTCACAATTCCCGTTAAACGCCCCGAAATCAATGATCCCAAAACCAAAACTGCCCAAACAGGCAAGGTGAAAGTATCCAAAAAATATTCATAACTGACACGAAACCAATCAAAAACGGTTTTAAACGGATCCAGATAGAACCCCGCTATCAATTGGCCGCAAATGAAAATCACTCCAAACACAATGCAAGACGCCATCAACGCCAATAACATCGAACGAAACCCAGATGTTAATGAACGTACACCGCCAAACCCCGCGTTATGCCCCAATGAATTCCAACCAAAGATGAAAAAACAAAAAGCGCCCACCAGTGACAGCCAAAACGGCATGCTGACACCCTGCCCGAACGAATTCGCGCGGTGAACTTCCATGGCACAAAACCCAGTCAATGCCATCAACAGACCACCGACCAAATTGGCCATCGTATTTAATTTATGTGTGCGAAACATCAGTCAGGTTTTTCCATTGTGATTTGTATCAATCCCGTTGTGTCATATTCAAACCCCGATGCACAGCCCGTCAGGTATAAATTCCACATGCGGCGGAACCGATCATCAAATCCCATCGGGGAAATTTCGCCCCATTTATCGTTAAAAGTATCAAACCAACGACGCAGGGTCGTGGAATAGCTGCGGCGAAAGTCGATGATGTTTTTGAAATCCAAACCAACGCGCGCGATTTCACTCTTCAGAATTTCTTCGGTCGGCAACATGCCACCTGGGAAAATGTACTTTTGGATGAAATCAACCGAATTGCGATAAACCGTGTATCGCTCCTGTGGCACCGTGATGATTTGCAACGTCGCCTTGGCACCGTCCTTCAGGCATTCATTCACCTTGTCGAAATACACGGGCCAATATTTCTCGCCCACGGCTTCGAACATCTCGATGGATGCGATACCGTCGTATTTCTCCGTCTCATCGCGGTAATCTTGCATCACGATTTCCACCCGATCACTTAACCCCGCACGTTCCATCCGCGCCACGGCGTAATCATGTTGTTCTTGGGAAATAGTCAAACCTTTGACACGTGCACCGCGCGTGCCCGCCGCATATTCTGCAAAACCACCCCAACCACAGCCGATTTCCAGAATGTGATCGCCCTCTTTAACGCCCATTTCATCGCACATCTGTGCATATTTTTTAATCTGCGCATTTTCCATGCTCTCTTGGCCCGTTTCATACAGAGCCGAAGAATAGGTCATCGTGTCATCTAGCCATAACTTGTAAAAGTCATTGCCCAAATCATAATGATACGAAATGTTTTTGCGGGCTTGCCGCTTTGAATTTGAATTCAACCAATGACGCAGCTTTTCGAACATTTTCACCAACCCAGCGCCTGGGTACCGCATGCCAATCTGATCATTATTCATGAAAACCACGTCCATGAAACATTGAATATCAGGCGTATCCCAGTCCTTGTCCATATACGCCTCAAGAAAGCCAACCTCGCCGTCTCGCACCAAACGCGCAAAACAATCACCATTCAGCACATCAATACGCGCTACAGGCCCCGCGCCCGCACCCTTCGCCAGAAACAAACGCCCATCTGGCAAGCTAATTTCAATCGCCCCAGACTTGATCGTTTTCAATGTTTTGAAAACGCGGCGAAAATAACGCGGCATGTTTTCTTGGCCATCTGTCGTTGTTAAAACGTGCATAAAATACCCCCTACAATGGGATAAATCCTATCACCGAATTCATTTCATGCAATATTTTTGATTTATGACGGTACGACCTGATCCAACGCTGTGATCAATTTCGCAACCTCATCAGGATGGGTGTAATGCACAAAACTCACCCGTAAAACGCCATTCATAGGGTCAATTCCCTGCGCTTCTAGGCAGCGCACAGCGTAAAAATCGCCGCCACCGGCCATAATGCCATGCGCGGATAATTCGCCAGCAATCGCATCCGCATTCCCCTGTACGGACAGCGCTACCGTCGGCGCCTTGATCGCGGCATCGGTTGGCCCCAACAGACGAATACTGTTTTTGGAGCGACAATAATCCAACAGCGGTTGTAACAATTCCACCTCATGGGCGCGAAACAGATCATGAACAAAATGACCACGGGCGCGCGGATCGGTATCGTCGGAACTGTGATGTGCATAAACATCATCAATGTAATCCGCCAAACCCGCACAGGCCGCAACCTGCGCATGATCAGGCCCCGCAGGTGTAAACCGTTTATACAGGCTGTCCGCATTGAAATAATGTCCTTGATTGGGCAACCGCATCCCAAGGTCGCGATTAATACACATAATCCCTTGATGCGGGCCGTATACTTTGTAGGCGCTAAACATATAAATATCCGCGCCCAGCGCCCCAACATCTGGAATGCCGTGCGGCGCATAAGAAACACCATCAACACAGCTGTATGCACCCGCAGCGCGGATCACAGTGCAAATTGCCGCCACATCGTTGATTTCGCCCACCACGTTGGAGCAATGCGGAAAACACACCAGCTTAACCCGATCATCCAGCAGATTGCTGAGGTCCATAATATCCAAATGCCCCGTTTCGGGATCAATCTGCCATTCGCGCACTTCAATCCCGCGATCCGCCAACCGTCGCCAAGGGCCTGTGTTTGCCTCGTGATCTTGGTTGGTGACGATGATGGCATCTCCTTCGCTTAGATGCAGAGCAAAAGCCTGCGACAACACATATGTATTTTGCGTGGTTGATGGGCCAAAGCTAACCTCATCTGTATCCACCCCCATAATCGCTGCCAACCGTTCACGCGCCTCGTCCATTTCGGCACCAGCCAATGTGGATGCTTCGTAAGGGGCATATGGTTGTACTTTGCGTTCGTAGTAATATCGCGTCAGGCGATCTATCACCTGCCCACATGTATATGATCCACCTGCATTTTCGAAAAACGCTTGGCCCTTCAATGCCTGTGTTTGAAATGCTGGAAATTGGTTGCGGATAAAATCGATATCTAGGGTCATTGGCTGTCCATAACGGCTACGTTTCACCCGCGACTATTGTTCAACAATCCCACAAAATCCAGCACGTTTTCGCCATCTATTGATCGATTTGCGCCTTCAAATTGGGGCAAATCGTGCACGTTTTATGTAAAATATGTCGCATTTGCGCAGGCCAATTTCATTTCCCACGATACTGTTTCGTCACGCAGTGCAGTGCGCGAACCCGCCACGGCCTTGCCCTAAATCAATTCCAAAGGGGGAAAAGATGAGTATAAATGAACCATTCACGGATCTTGATATCAAGACCCAAGAAAGTGGCTTTTATGAGGGTTACAGCCTTCCGATTGCCCTAATTTCCAAAGTTTCAATGACCTTGTTGGTGCTATGGGCGCTGATCTGGTCACAAACCGCCAGTGCGACTTTGTCATGGCTTAACGGCACTTTGCTGCAGGGCTTTAACACATTCTACATCGTTGCGGTTGGCCTATTTGCCTTCTTCTTATTTATCGTCGCGCTGATCCCGTCAGTGGGTAAGCGCACATTGGGTCAACCAGGCGTCAAACCCGAGTTCTCAAACTTCTCATGGTTTTCCATGATGTTTGGCGCGGGTTTGGGTGTTGGTCTGATGACATTCGCCACCGCTGAACCGCTAGGCCTATGGGGTTCCAACCCTGTAATCGTCGCAGGCGATGTTGCGGGTAACACACCCGAAGCATTGCAGTCAGCATACCGTTACACGTTCGCGCACTACGGCTTCCACGCTTGGGCGATCTATGTGATGGTTGGCCTGTCGCTGGCGTATTTCGCATACACGCGGAACCTGCCACTCACAATTCGTTCAGCACTGACCCCAATCTTGGGCCGTCACGCAAACGGCCTCATCGGCGATATCGTTGATGTTCTGGGCGTTGTGGCGACAATCCTTGGTGTTTCCGTAACCATCGGTTTTGGCGTCAGCCAACTGGTTGATGGTATCTACGCAATCACTGGCATGGAATGGTTGATGAACGGTGCAGAAACTCCTGCGGCATCCAAAGTCGGCCTAATCGTGTGTTTGGTTCTGATCATGGGCATGTCAATCATATCCGCCGTTTCAGGTGTTGGTCGCGGTGTTAAATACCTGTCTAACCTAAACTTGGTGCTATCACTGATCTTGTTGCTGACATTCATCATCTTCGGTTCATTCCTGTTTGCGATGACAACATATGCAACGGCGCTGGTTGATTACATCATCAACTTCGTATCACTGTCATTCAACGCCTACTCTCCAATGGGACTGGCTGAATTCACAAATACATTGCCAGACGCAGTCAAAGCATTACCAGCCGAAGACATCGCAGCCCTTCACGGCGGCGCAACTGGCCCATGGGGTTCACTTGCAGGCTTCCAAGAAGGTGTTCCGGCATCTGTTGCGGCACTGCCAGATGCAGCGGCTGTAACGGCAGCAATCTACGATGGCGCGACCGAAGGTCGTCAATTCGGATGGCAGGCTGCATGGACAACATTCTACTGGGCATGGTGGATCGCATTCGCCCCGTTCGTAGGTTTGTTCTTGGCACGTATCTCCAAGGGTCGTTCGGTGCGTGAATTCGTGTTGGGCGCGGTAATTGCACCCGCATTGGTTTGTTTCGCATGGATGACAATCCTGGGTGGCACGGCGATTGATTTGGAAATCAGCGGCGTAGCAGATGGTGCAATCACAGGCGCATCTCAATCTGCGAAACTGTTCGCAACATTGGGCCAAATGCTGTCTGGTGGCTTTCTAAACGTCATCACAATCATGTGTGTGGTTCTGATCCTGACGTTCTTGGTGACATCAGCGGATTCAGGCATCTTGGTTATGAACACAATCATGTCTGGCGGCGCCGAAGAAACAGGCGTGAAACACCGCATCATCTGGGGCGTTTTGTTGACCCTTGTGATCGGCACACTGTTGTTGGCTGGCGGCGGCGGGATGGATGCGTTGAAAAACGCAATGATCATCGCGGCCCTACCGTTTACATTCGTTATGGTTCTGATGATGGTTTCATTGGGCAAAGCAATGTACCGTGACGGCCAACGCGCGAAAGAATAATCAAATAAAAATATCATGAAAAGGGCGTCGTTAAGCGGCGCCCTTTTTGCATCCAACAGATAATTCAGACAAACCCCTGCAACAGGTGTACAGTCGCACTACACATTCGGAGAAATAACAATGGCAATCTGGCTCGTTTTCGCGGCACTCATGGCATCAGGCATATTTTTCACACTGCGCATGCGCAAAAATATCATGGCAAAACTGGACGCAGAATCCAACGATGAAAATCAGGACGATTGATCCCATGTCAGACGCCCAATTTACCGAAAACACCGCCACCTTCGGCAACCGCCTAAACGCCGCACGCGAGGCGAAAGGACTGACAATAGACAGCCTTGCCCAAAAGATCGGCACAGACATCGCAACAATCGAAACATGGATCGATGGCTCAGACGCCCCACGCGCCAATCAAATTCAAATGCTGGCGGGCATGTTGAACGTTTCAATTATCTGGCTGATCAGCGGCGAAGACAACGGCACCAGCCATATCGCGGACACATATGAACGTCCTACAGGTATCAACGATGCCCTTGGCGAAATCGCACAATTAAAGGTGACATTGTCCGGCGCATTGGAAAAATTGGACGCCTTGGAAAAACGCCTCGAAGACAGCTAATATCTATCTTTCTGCCCTTGTAGTGCATTGGCATAAGCACCCCTTCGTGTATAAAGCCCGAAATCCGAAGGAACACCAATGCCCGTCTACTATTTACCAAAAAACGGTAGGTCTGTTTTATTCAGCCATATCCCCAAAACGGGTGGCACGACATTGGCCAAACTCTTTGCAAAAATCGGTTTCGAAGAGCATTGCAAAACATCAATGCACCTCAAACATATCTATAAATGTCCACCAACCTATCTACATTACACGGTTTTGGACAGTTTGTTTGAAATTGATCAATTTACAACCTCCTTCGCGATTGTGCGCAATCCAGAAAGTCGGATCATATCAGATTTCAAATGGGCGATGACACGCACGGATTTCGCCCGCGATCGCGGCTATACCCACCGCTCTCAACTGCCCAACATCAATGACTGGATAAACGCACAGCTAAAACATGTCGTGCACGATCCCTACTTGTTATCCAATCACATCAGACCACAACACCAATTCGTTGGCCCAAAGATCCAACACGTCTTCAAATTCGAAAATGGGCTAGAGGACCCCATCCTCAAGGTTTTATCGAAATGTAACGTCAACATTTCCACGCCAAAGGGCGAAATCCTTACACGTTCGAACAACACACAAAGGGTGCCCTCGACACCACCCTGACCACTGAAACCAAGCAGAAAATTCGCCAATTCTATGCCGAAGATTATGAACGCTTTGATTACGACCCCGCACTCTAGGGCGCGATGTCACGCAGCCAGTCCGCATGCGCCAAAACACGTTTCGCGACCTGCGTAACTGTTTGATCATCTGTCGCTACACAATAATCCTCTACCGCTGACACTTCCAACTCACGCGCCAATTGCAGGCTGCGTTTTTCATGCCACGCCAACCCCACACCAATCTCGCGCTTGCGCACACGTGCCAGCAACGTGTCATCCGTTCCCGTCAACCGACACACAATTGGCGCATCAATGTCCACACTGGAGGCAATCTGATTTGCATAATTACGGCTCTCGATCACACGGGCGACAATCAAATGTTCAACCCCGCGCTTGCGGCTGTTCGGCCAGATCGCCGCCAGGTTTTCCAACGCAATCGCATCCCCATATGGGTCATCTGTACCCCGTGGGAAAGTGTAAGCCAAACCATCCAAATCAATAAACGTATGAGCAACGTCCGCCTCTTCTAACAGGGTACTAACTTCATTTGCGACACTCGTTTTTCCCACACCAACAGGTCCCGAAATCAACAACAGTTTTTGCATAATACCCCCGAAACAATGATTGACCGCTTGGCAATCCATCCTACACTGGCTTCATTATATCAAAGGGGCATTAAAATGAACCACACAGACGTAATTACAAAAATCACCAACGCCACCAAAGATATCCCCAACATCCGCGCATTATTTCTCAGCGGCAGTTTCGGCAATGGCATGAATGATGAATACAGCGACATCGACTTTATCATGGTCGCCGCTAATGGTGCATAGGATAAAACCGCGCAAATACGCTTCCAAATTCAAGAATGCATTCGCATCCTTGACCTGCTTCATCTGGCGGTGGGACGGTGCGAATATATCAATGGCGTGCTCGGCATTTTCTTTCTGCGCAATATTCTGGTCGACCTAATGGTCGACATTACGAATGCCCCAAATCGCGGTGGTATCCTGCATCTAAACCGCCTGATTACCGATGAACAACAGGCGGTCATCACCGCCCTGCCACCACCCGTTCCCCAACATGACGCGATGATTGCAACCCAAATGGCCTATGCGGCGGTCTACTTCCCGCTGGCCCGCAAACGTGCGGCAGATATAGGCGTAGAATGGCCCGAGGCATTCGAAACCGCCACATGGAAAAAACTGTCCGAAACGCTGGGCGTTGAACGGCCTTATTTATAAATATCGTTTAATTTCAATTGATTAACATAGTGTCCCCATGGGGACACTATGAGAAGTTGGTTCTTATGCGTTCACATCAACCACAACGCGGCCCTTAACTTGACCCTTCAAAATATCACGGCCCAGCGCGGGCAAATCCGATAGGGTCGCATCCACAACCATGCTGTCCAATTTATCAAACGGCAGATCCGTGGCTATCCGTTTCCACGCCGCAACACGGTTATCATAGGGCTGCATCACACTGTCGATCCCCAACAGGTTTACACCCCGCAAAAGGAACGGAATAACAGTCGCCGGCAACCCTGCCCCGCCCGCTAAACCAACCGCAGCAACCGAGGCGCCATATTTCATCTGTCCCAGCACGCGCGCCAGCATATCGCCGCCAACCGCATCGATACAACCTGCCCATGTTTCTGCCTCTAACGGGCGCTTCACAGTCTCATTGATCTCTTCGCGCGCCACAATTTGTGTCGCCCCCAATGATTTCAAATAATCCGCCGTTTCAGGCCGTCCCGTTACACCCGCCACCTCATACCCAAGGTTCGACAAAATCGCCGTGGCAACCGATCCAACACCACCCGCAGCACCCGTTACCAAAACAGGTCCATCCGATGGCTTCATCCCTTGCGCTTCTAACGCGATCACAGAAAACATCGCTGTAATCCCAGCGGTCCCAACTGCCATCGCCTGTTTCGTCGAAATCCCATCAGGCAACGGAACCAACCAGTCGGCGTTCACGCGTGTTTTCTGAGAATATCCGCCCCAGTGAACCTCGCCGTAACGCCAGCCCGTCAAAACAACGCGGTCACCTGATTTAAATCGCGGATCATCCGATGCCTCGACCACGCCCGCCATATCAATTCCAGGAACATGTGGATAATTCCGTACCAAACCACCACCTGGCCCAATGCACAAGCCATCCTTGTAATTCACAGTCGAATAATCCACGGCTACGGTCACATTCCCCTCTGGCAATTGATCCAGCGTAATCTCCTGAACTGCGGCGCTTGTTTTTCCCTCGTCGTTTTTCTCAACGACCAATGCATTAAAACTCATGGCTCTTCCTTTGGGTTTTTGTGTTTTTCTGAATCTATCTATGCTATTAATGTCAGACATTTAAATGTCAGACAAATGAAAAGTTGAATTCAATGCAATATGCACTCGATCAAAAGGGCGATTTGTCCATACAAATTGCGCAAAAACTACGCGATGCGATTGTAGAAGGCACGTTGATCGTCGATGAACGCCTTCCGTCTGAAAAAGAGCTGTGCGAACGTTTTTCAGTGTCCCGCCCCACTGTGCGTGAGGCATTGAAACGCTTGGCGGCGCAAAACCTGATCCGAACCCAGCGTGGCGCATCGGGCGGCGCATTTGTGAACCGCATCAGCTACAACGATGCCTATCCACGCCAGATCACATCATATACGTTATTGCTGTCGATGAACGACATCACATTTAAAACCGCCTGCGAGGCACGGTTTGCGATAGAACAGGCATGTATTCCTTTGGCGGCCAAACGCCGCGATCCAGATCATCTGGCCCAAATGCGCAGTGAAATTTCCAACCAGGGTAATCAAGACCTTAGCGACGAGGACTTTTGTGCATCTGATGTGAATTTCCACAAGGCAATGGTTCATGCCGCCGGCAACCCTGTTTTACGCTTTCAAATCGCCAGCGCAATCGAAGCCATGCAGCCCCTCATGAATATGATTACCTTCACCCAACGTGATCGAGCGATCATCATCGATTTGCACACCGCAATTGCAAACGCGATAGAGACGAATAACGCAAACGCGGCGTCATCTGCTCTGACGGAATTGGCGGATTACACCATGTCATTGGGTGAACAAATCAATGCAAAACCTGATTGATACCGCCAATTCAATCCCCTATACCAACCACAGATGCACCCGTAGCTCAGCTGGATAGAGCGCTGCCCTCCGAAGGCAGAGGTCTCGCGTTCGAATCGCGACGGGTGCACCAATTGCTTTCGCAGAACAACTCAGCGTCTTAATTTTGTTTTGATCTATGATATCGTCACTTGGTCATCCTTTGCCATTCTCAGTTCTGTAAGGTTCGTAGATCGACCGCCAAGAGATGTGTACTCTTTTGATGTGTCGCCATTTTAAATATTTGTTTTTTAAAATTAGACAATTTTATCCAAGAGCAAGCCAAGGCACATAATCCATTCCGTCATCAAACATCTCCAAACGCGGTAAATCGATAGAATATTTCGATCATGTCTGTTATACAAACAATTAAAATAATCGAACGCGTGGTGTTAGGAAAAATGACAGAATTACCCTCAACAGCAATGGCGTTATATGAAACGATAAAGGATCTTCGTATCGTTTCACCACATGGGCATTGCGACCCCACTTGGTGGGCCGATGACAACAGATTTCCCGATCCCGCAGCATTATTAATACAACCTGATCATTATGTTTTTCGAATGCTATATTCCCAAGGCATTCAGTTGAGCGATCTTGGCATCGGTCCCGATGGTCAAAGCCGTGATCCCCGCGATGTGTTTCGCCTGTTTGCCAAACATTGGCATCTCTTTTTGGGCACACCAAGCAGGTATTGGCTGGAACACACGTTTCACAACACCTTAGGCGTCGATGAACCGTTATGTTTGGAAAACGCTGACATTATTTATAACGATATCGCACAAAAATTAGCAGGCCCTGATTTTCGCCCACGTGCCTTATTTGATAAATTTGGAATCTCACTCTTGGCGACAACCGACCCTGCGACATCGCAACTTAACGATCATTTGAAAGTCGCAAATTCTCAATGGAATGGTCGCATTATTCCAACCTTTCGACCTGATGACTTGTTAAACCCAACCAGATCGGCACATTCTCAGGCTATATCCACGCTTGCAGAGAGGACGAACCTAGATGTGAGTAGCTATCAAAGCTTCCTCGATGCAATACGTATTCAACGTGCTGTGTTTCGGGATGCGGGCGCGACAGCAACTGACCATGACGTACCAGACTTGGCAACATGCTGGTTGGATCCTGCATCGATTTCGGCGTTACACCAACAGGCATTTGCTGGCACAATCACACCCAACGACGCAAAAAAATATTATGGCCATATGTTAATCGAAATGGCACAGATGTCTGCCGAAGACGGGTTGGTCATGCAAATCCATGCAGGAAGTCGGCGAAATACCAATCATGAATTGTTCCACGCAATTGGGCCCGATGTCGGTGCCGATATTCCTGGCTCCACTGATTGGGTTGGCGGTATGGACGCGCTTTTAAATCGCGTTGGTAATGATCCCAATCTAAGAATTATTTTGTTTACATTGGACGAAAGCACATATGCACGCGAACTCGCTCCAATGGCAGGGCATTGGCCATGTTTACGCATTGGTCCTCCGTGGTGGTTTCATGACAGCCTGAACGGAATTCGGCGTTATTTTGATAACGTTGTTGAAAGTGCAGGTTATTATAACTTGGCTGGATTTAATGACGACACGCGCGCTTTTTTATCGATACCAGCGCGCCATGATTTGTGGCGACGCGGGGTCGCGTTGCACTTGTCTGATCAAATTGATCGCGGTGTTTTGGACCGAAGTGCGGCTGAGAATTTGGGGCAATTACTGGCACATGATCTTGCAGTCGATTCGTATCGATTGAAACTTTAGAAACGCGTGTTGAATAAATTCCCATACAGCCTCTATGAAAATCAGCCTTGCATATGACAAGCCGCCATTTAACATGTGCTGAACACGAAATTAGGGGCAAGCAAAATGAAGAAAATCGTATTGACTGGCGCAGCGGGGCGGCTTGGATCTTATTTGCGCGAAACTTTGGCAAAATTGGCGGATGAATTGGTTTCGTCTGATCTGGTTCCTGACCTTGGTAAACTGTTGCCCAATGAACAATATGTCTGCGCCGACCTATCCGATTTAACCACGATAACAGCATTGTTGAAAGATGCCGATATGGTCGTTCACTTTGGCGCCATCGGCGACGAAGCACCTTTTGACGACATTCTGCAATCTAATATCGTTGGTGCCTATAACATCTGGGAAGCGGCATATAAAAACGGCGTGCGCCGCGTTATTTATGCCAGCTCAATCCACGCGGTTGGCATGCATAAGAAAACCGATTTCATCGGTACTGATGCACCCCATCGACCCGATACCTACTACGGTTTGGCGAAATGTTTTGCCGAGGATCTGGCATCGCTGTACTGGGATAAGCGCGGTGTGGAATCTGTATGCCTGCGTATCCTGTCCGCCTCGCAGGTTTCCAACCCACGTGCGGTTGGATCGTGGTTGTCATATGATGATTTGATCCAGCTGGTGGAAAAATCGATTTCCACACCTGTTGCTGGTTTTTCAATTGTTTACGGCGTCTCAAATAATGATCGCGCACCCGTCGATAACGCATTGGCCAGTCACCTGGGATACCGCCCCAAAGATAATGCAGAACAGTTTGCAGCGGAAATTTATGCGACCCAACCTGCATTGGATCCCCAAGATCCAAGCGCGATGTGTCATGGCGGGCCGTTTGCAAGCGTGGAATTGGGAAACAGTGGCATTGCAACAATGAACATCATCCCCGACAAGAAAGAAATCTAACGTAGTCCCAAAGGTTATAAAATGCCTCCTTTCGCCATGGGCACCCTTGGCACGGCAAATTTTTAGGATACTCTAATGTAACACGCGAATATTCGCAGCAAGACCTACGCCCAGCTGCGCTTAAACCACAGGTTCACGAACATCATTTTTTGAAAACCCGAAACTAGGTCACTACCCTATCCCCTTTCGATTTTTTAGGTCAAAATACCGAAAAATTCATACTAAGGGGCGATGGGCACATGGCACGCGAATATCTTAAAAAAGCACAAATGACTGCGCAAACCGATGCGGGATCAACGCAGGAAATCGTTGCCGGCATCCTGTCTGACATCCAAAATGGTCGCGAAGAGAAAGCGTTGGAAGTTTCATCGCGTTTTGACAACTATTCAGGCAATGCCATCCTGACACGCGCGGAAATTGATGCAGCCAAAGCGCTGGTTCCTCAAAAGCTTCGTGATGATATGAATTTTGCGCACGACAACATCAAACGTTTTGCAGAGGCCCAAAAGGGCACCATGTCAAACATGGAATTTGAAATTCAACCGGGTTTGATCACTGGGCAAAAAACCATCCCAGTGAACGCTGCTGGTTGTTATGTTCCAGGTGGTCGTTATGCGCATATCGCATCCGCGATGATGACCGTAACGACAGCCAAGGTTGCGGGCGTCGGTCACATCACAGCCTGTTCCCCGCCAAATGGCGAAGATGGTATTCACCCTGCGATCATTTACGCCGCTGATTTATGTGGCGCGGATAAAATTCTGTCGTTGGGTGGTGTCCAAGGTGTAGCATCGATGACTTTTGGTCTGTTTGACCTGCCGCCCGCCGATATTATCGTTGGGCCAGGTAATCAGTTCGTTGCCGAAGCAAAACGCCAGTTATTTGGCCGCGTTGGTATTGATATGATCGCAGGACCTACCGACAGCTTGATTTTGGCCGACAGTGATGCAGACGCTGAAATCGTTGCCTGCGATTTGGCGGGTCAAGCAGAACATGGATACAACTCACCAGTTTGGTTGGTCACCGACAGCCGTGAATTGGCGCTGAAAGTTATCGAGTTGATGCCCAAATACATCGACAGCCTACCCGAATTAAACCGTGAAAACGCTACCGCCGCATGGCGCGACTACGCCGAGGTGATCGTTTGCGCCGATCGCGAAGAAATGGCTGCAACATCGGATGAATACGCGCCAGAACACCTGACAGTACAAGCGGGCGATTTGGATTGGTGGTTGGATCGTTTAACCAACTACGGATCACTATTCCTGGGCGAAGAAACAACAGTGGCGTATGGTGATAAATCATCGGGCACAAACCACGTTTTGCCAACATCGCGTTCGGCGCGTTACACGGGCGGATTGTCTGTGCACAAGTACATGAAGGTCGTAACGTATCAGCGTGCGACCCGCGAAGGCGCAAAACGCGTTGCCATCGCAACGGCACGCATTTCACGCCTCGAAGGCATGGAAGGGCACGCTCGCACAGCTGATATAAGACTTGAAAAATACTTCCCAGAAGAGCAGTTTGATTTAACAGCTGAAGGATAAAAAATGTTTGACGTCAGTGGGAAAACCATCGCAATCACCGGTGCCTCTTCGGGAATTGGCCAAGCAATGGGCAGCCATTTAGCAGCAAATGGCGCGAATGTAATTGCAGTGGCACGCCGTGCGGATGCCCTACGTGAATGGTCGGAGACTACGGATGGAAACACCGCATATATCGCCGCTAATTTGGGTGATATAGATTCCCTTGGCGATGTCGCCGCCGATATTGCAGGCGCGTTTGGGGACGTGGATATTTTGATCAGCGCGGCAGGGTTGAACCCCCGCAAACACGCCGATGATGTAACACCTGAAATCTGGAACCAAACCCAAGATATCAACCTAAACGCCCCCTTCTTTCTGGCCCAGGCAATGGTACCTGCGATGAAGGAACAATCATGGGGTCGCATCATCAATTTTGCATCCCTACAATCGCAACGGGCCTTTGAAAATGGGATCGCATATGGCGCAGCCAAAGGTGGCGTGGTTCAGATGACCCGCGCGATGGCACAGGCATGGTCGAAACATGGCATCACTGCCAATGCAATTGCGCCAGGTTTCTTTCCAACGGAATTAACCGCGCCTGTCTTCGCAGACCCAGAATTGGCCCAAAAGAATGCAGATCAAACCTGTATCGGGCGCAATGGGACAATGAAGGACCTTGCTGGGCCTGTGCAATTCCTGTGTTCCGACGCCAGTGCATACGTCACGGGGCAAACATTGTTTGTCGACGGCGGGTTCACCGCGAAATGAAGGCGCTGGTTTATACAGATGTAAAGGAATTAACATTCCAAGATATGCCCGACCCAAAAGTCGCCGCAGAAGATAATCTAATCGCGATCCGCGCGGTCGGGATTTGCGGATCAGATATGCACGCATACCTTGGACATGACGAACGCCGCCCAGCGCCTCTGATTTTAGGGCACGAGGCTGCGGGTGATGTTATTGATGGCCCGATGAAGGGTGCACGTGTCACCATTAATCCATTGGTCACTTGCCAGACCTGTTTTGAATGCAAATCAGGGCGTCAGAACCTGTGTTCACAACGCCAAATCATTTCCATGATGCCGCGCCAAGGCGCATTTGCAGAAATGGTATCCATGCCATCGCGAAACTTGGTTACCGTTCCCGAAAATGTCAGTTTTGAACACGCATCGTTGGCAGAGCCATTGGCGGTATGTTGGCACGCCGTTCGCTTGGGTCACGAAGCAATGGACGTTGATCTGGAATCTGCCAACACATTGGTTATCGGCGGTGGTGCAATTGGTCTTGGATCGGCACTGTCGTTAACTGCCAAGGGTGCACAGAATGTCCGTATCGCGGAACCCAACCCGACGCGTGCCGATTTTCTGCGTCAACATACGAATTACGAAATCTATGACCCGTTCAGTGACGGACATGGCGATTTATCCCAATACGACATGGTTGTGGACGCAGTTGGTTTTGCCACCAGCCGCAACGATGCCTGTGCATTGGCGAAACCTGGTGGCGTTATCGTTCATATCGGGTTGGGTGACAGCAACGACGGACTGGATATCCGCCGCCTGACACTACAAGAAATCCGTTTCATCGGCACCTATACCTACACGGATCAGGACTTCGTCGATACTGCGCAGGCTATTTTTGATGGGCGGTTTGGTGATTTAAATTGGATTGAAACCCGCGCTTTGTCAGATGGTGCAAACGCATTTGCACAAATTTTGAACGGCGAAGTCGCCGCTCCGAAGGTTGTATTAAAACCCTAATCAAACAACATCTGTTATGATTTAATCCGATAGCAATTGTATAGGTACGCCTGCGCATTGACGTTTCTGGTTGCCAGAAAATTCGTGGGGCTTTTGTAAAATGCGGCCCCTGTTGCCAATCATTTCGACACAAGCAATAAAGTGATATGGAAAACACATGCAAACCCGATTGTCGCTTTTGTTTGGATAACAATTTGTTATCGGACACGCCGCTGTACTATTTCGAAAACTTCTTCATTTTGGGATCGATTGATCCTGCGCGTGAACACCAAATAATGATCGTGCCTAAGCGCCATGTCGATACCCCGTTTGAGCTGACTCCGTCTGAGTGGGCCGAAATCGGCACAGCGCTGGATACCGCGCGTGAACATCTGGCCTCTGCCAATCCCGATGGATATACAGTCGGTTGGAATGTTGGTGCCGTTGCGGGGCAAACGGTGTTTCACGCCCATATGCACGTATTTGCGCGGTTTGCGGGTGAACATAGCGAGGGTTTGGGTATTCATGCCCTGTTACGTGCGACGAAATCGTAATCAGATCACAACCTATCCCGCATCGAATACCACAGCATCGCCAAAACCAGCATCGGCGAACGTAACAACATTCCCCCCGGGAAACGCGGTGTTGGCACCGATGCCATGAAATCAAACTGCTCCGCCTGCCCACGGATCGCGTCAGCGGCCATTTTGCCACCCATCGTCGCCATTGCCACACCGTGACCAGAATAGCCCGACGCGGACAACACATTCCCTGCCAACCGTACAAAATGAGGCATGCGGTTCATCGTAATACCCAATGTACCACCCCATGCGTAATCGATGCGGGTATCAGCCAGCTGTGGAAAGACTTGTAGCATCGGCTTGCGTACCGCCGCTGTGATATCGCGCGGAAATTTGTAGCCGTATGATTCAGAGCCGCCGAACAATAGCCGTCGATCATCGCTAAATCGAAAATAGTTCACCACAAATTTGCTGTCTGCGACGGCGTGGTTGTTTTTGATCAATGTCTCTTGCGTATCCGCGCTCATTGGTTCGGTGGCAATAATGAAATTGTTGATCGGCATCACACGGGCGGCAACGTGTTTTTCAAGCCCACCCAAGTAGCCATTACAGGCCAACACTACAAATTTTGCTGTGACCATCCCACCATCTGTTTTCACAACGGCAGGATCGGTTTGCACCACGTCCTGAACTTTGGAATTTTCATAAATCGCCACGCCCAGATCAACGCATTTTCGTGCCAACCCGATGGCGTAACGCAAGGGATCAATATGCCCTGCCCCCATGTCCAACGTGCCGCCATGATATGCGGGGCTGTTGACCAGATCGTGGGTTTCATCGCGGTTTAAATTGCGAATTTTATCGTAACCGTATTTATCGCGCAGGTGATCGGTATAGGCATGTTCTTCGGCCACGTAACGTTCGCGATGGGCCGTGTGGATGATGCCATTCACCACGCCACAATCATCCATGTCGGCGGATAATTCGCGTACCAAATCAACAGACTGTTGCGAAATGTCCCACAATACGCGCGCATGGTCATCACCCAGCATCGTTTCCAATCCACCCTGATTCATACGTTGCCCACCAGATACCTGACCACCATTGCGGCCCGATGCGCCAAAACCAATGCGCTGTGCCTCAAGGATTGCAACTGAGTATCCAGACTTCGCCAAATGCAAGGCCGTGGACAGGCCTGTAAAACCCGCACCAACCACACAAATATCGACCTGTATATCATTGTTAAGTCGCGGAAATTCCGATAACTGTTTCGCGTGCGCAGCATAGTAGGATTGAGGATATTTCCCCTGTTTATCGTTTACAGAAAGCAAGTCCATTTCTCAGGCGTTCAGTAACAAATGTTCGCGTTCCCATGGCGAAATCTCGCGTTGGTATTCCAGCAATTCCGCGTTTTTAATGTGGCAAAACAGCGTGCAAAACTCTTCTCCTAGAACCTCTTGCAGTTCATTATCAGCCTCAAACAACTCTAACGCCGCATGCAATGAATGCGGCAGACCTGTATCGGTTTCAAAAATCTCTGCGGTCACAGGATCACGTGGTTTCGTGTTATTCATCATGCCCAAATAGCCTGCTGCCAAACTGGCCGCGATCGCCAGATAAGGGTTTGTGTCACTACCTGTCACACGGTTTTCCACGCGACGTGCGCTTGGCCCAGATGTGGGAATTCGTAACCCCGTAGTGCGATTATCGGCCGCCCATTCCAGATTGGATGGCGCGGAATATGCGCCCGCTAAGCGGCGATATGAATTCACATATGGCGCCAGTAACGGCAGAGCATTTTGCAAGTGTTTTTGTGAACCACCTATGAAGGTGTAAAACAAATCTGTTGGCGATCCATCGGCGTTTGAAAAGATGTTTTCGCCCGTTTTCACATCCACAATCGATTGGTGGATATGCATCGATGATCCCGGTTGATCACGCATAGGTTTCGCCATGAAGGTGGCAAAAACTCCGTGTTTTAATGCGGCCTCGCGGATGGTGCGTTTAAAGTAAAAAACCTGATCCGCCAGCGCCAATGGATCGCCGTGCATTAGATTGATTTCTATTTGGCCGGCTCCCCCCTCTTGGATAATCGTGTCGATTTCCAACCCCTGAGCTTCGCAGTAGTCATAGATCGTATCAATAACGTCGCCAAATTCATCCACTGCGACCATGGAAAATGCCTGTTGACGGGCTCCAATGCGGCCTGTGCGGCCAACGGGTGGCTGGATATCCTCGGTTGGGTCGGTGTTGGGTTTGGTTAGGTAAAATTCCAATTCAGGCGCAACGACCGCACGCCATCCTTTGGCCGCGTACAGCGTCATGATACGGCGCAATACATTTCGCGGCGCTATTTCCAGCGGTTCACCGCTTTGGGTTTCCATATCGTTGATGATTTGCACTGATGCATCCTCGGACCATGGCACGGCGGTGGCCGTGGACATATCTGGGCGCAGGAGGATATCCTTCTCTACCCATTGATTTTCCACATCATCCATATCGACGTATTCACCCGAAATTGTTTGGTAAAACAGCGATACTGGTAGGAAGGTCGTGCCAGTGGCATCGAATTTATGCGCGGGCATGGTTTTACCTCGCGACATGCCGACGATGTCTGGAATAATACTCTCTACTTCGTCCAGACGGCGGGTGCCTTTGTGATCCAGAAATGCCTGTGGCAATTCAGTCATCCATTTCGCAGAATCTTTGGTCATGAGAGCCTATAAAATTATTTCATGAAAATGATATCACATTTTTGGACAAGTGCGAGGAAAAATGGTATCACATTTTTAATCCCATTAAAATTCACCTCCAAGAGCGCGTTAAATGACTGAATTTATGAATGAATACGAAGCGTATTGCGACAAATATGGCACGCCAGAACGCATTGATCTAATGCTGTGTGATTTGAACGCAGTATTGCGTGGCAAGTGGCTACCTGCGAGTGAAGTGTCCAAGTTGGTCAAGGGTCAGGTGCGGATACCCTTGTCCACCTATGCCCCCAATATATTTGGGTTTGAAATCCCTGAAACGGGGTTGGGGATCGTCGCGGGCGATCCTGATGGCACGTTGCATCCAATTGCGGGAACATTGAAACCTGTGCCGTGGGTTGAAGGCAATGTCGCCCAAGTCTTGGTAGAAATGCACGAGATGGACGGCGGCGTTTCTTACCTGTCACCGCGCCAAATTTTGGCGAACGTTTTAGATCAATTTACGACCAAGGGATTACAGCCTGTAGCGGCCTGTGAGTTGGAATTTTATGTATTAACCAAACGCGCCGATGTGTCTGATGCGCCCACCCCCCCTGATCGCACACCTGATGCACAAAATTATGATCTGGAGGTGTTATCACGTTCCGAGACATTACTGCGCGCAATCCAAGAGGCATCGCATACTCTTGGCTTGCCCATTGATGTAATGATCGCGGAATTTGGGCCAGGACAGTTTGAGATTAATTTCCACCATACCGATGATGTGCTATCCGCCGCAGATACCGCAGTCCTGTTCCGCCGCGTGGTGCGGGGTGTTGCAGAAAAGTATGGGATGGAGGCGACATTTATGGCGAAACCATATGCCGATCATCCCGGTAATGGC
This sequence comes from uncultured Amylibacter sp., assembly GCA_943846615.1. GTDB lineage: Bacteria > Pseudomonadota > Alphaproteobacteria > Rhodobacterales > Rhodobacteraceae > Amylibacter. The sequence goes on from OX044354.1 coordinate 505,427, forward strand.
ATGCATCTACATGCGTCTATTTTGGATGCTGATGGCAACAATATTTTCGATGCAGGTGGTGAAGTATCGTCCACGCTGAAGCATGCCGTTACAGGTGTGTTGGATACGATGCGCGATTTTCAGGCGATTTTTGCGCCGCACATGAATTCATACCGCCGTTTCTTCAAGGGGGGCTTTGCGCCCTGCGCTCCCGACTGGGGCTTGGACAACCGCAATGCAGGTATTCGATTACCTGAAATATCAGGGCCAGGTGCGCGGTTAGAACATCGGATATGTGGCGCAGATGTTAATCCATATCTGGCGTTCGCCGCGATTTTAGCAGGGATGTTAAAGGGGGTCGAGGATGGTATTGAACCGCCCCTGCCCTTGGATGATCCAGATGCAACACCTGCCCAAGGATTGACCACGAATTGGGAAGAGAGCGTCGAAAATTTCGCGCAATCTGAATTGGCGACTTATGTTTTCGGACAAGAGTATCGCGATATCTATGTCACGCTGCGCCGCGACGAGATCGCACAACTGAGTGCAGAAATTCATCCCATTGAATATAAAACATATCTAAGCAGGCTGTAATCATGACACGCAAAAAAGGCGATTTCGCATTTCGATCTGACACCACGATGGGTATGGATCATGAGATGACATATGGCGGGGCGTTATCATTCCTGCGCCGCAAATACACCCGTGATTTAGACGGGGTCGATGTAGCGGTCAGCGGTATCCCATATGATTGCGCTGTGACCTATCGTTCGGGTTGTCGTCTTGGGCCGCGTGCCATTCGACAGGCGTCTGTGCAATTGGCCGAATTGGATGCCTTTCCGTTTGGGTTTAATCTGTATGACAATCTGTCGATTGCCGATTGGGGGGATTGCCATTTGGATCCGCACCACCCCGACACCATCGCGCAAACCATCCAAGATCACGCGGCGGCAATTCTGGCGACGGATACGAAGATGCTGACATTTGGTGGGGATCATTTTGTGGCCTATCCATTGATCAAGGCGCACGCTGAAAAGCACGGGCCAATCACATTGATCCAATTCGATGCCCATTGTGATACGTGGGATGATGGCGACGGATCGGGCATTGATCATGGCACGATGTTTGGTCGCGCCGCGGCGGAAGGGATCATTGATACATCAAGATCGACGCAGGTTGGTTTGCGTACCTATAACGATACCGATGCAGGTTTTGAAATCCTGACGGCACCATGGGTGCATCGCAATGGGATCGATGCGGCGTTGAAGATTATCAAGGAACGCGCGGGCGACAGCCCTGTTTATATTTCATGGGATGTGGATGGGTTTGATCCTGCTTTCGCTCCCGGTACAGGTACCCCTGTTGTGGGGGGATTGGCGACGTGGCAGGGCTTGGAATTATTACGCGGATTGGGCGATTTGAATTTGGTTGGCATGGACGTGGTCGAGGTTTCACCTGCCTATGATGTATCCGAAATCACAGCCATCGCGGCGGCGACCGTGGCGCATGATTTTCTGTGTTTATTGGCACAGAAAAAGGGGGCCAAAGGTAAGCCGATTGGGCGACTATAGTGGGTGTCCCCATGGGGACGGTTTTTAAGTGTCTGTTTTTAAAATATAAAAGTGTTAACAGATTATCCAAATAGAATTATTCGACCTTACTACGGCCACCGTATCGGTTTGGTGGTTTGGCATAAAATTGCCCACTTAATGGAGTCCGATTACCGCAGGCAATGTCTGCTTAGAGCCCAAAGTGCAAAATGCTGCGTGACGCCCGAAAGTCCGCTACAAAAAGACAGTCGAGTCATGATTTTGATGAGCGGGCGAACGATAACAAGCGAATTTGATGGCCTAAATTCATAAAACAAGATATGTTGTTTTAACAAAAAGGGAGATGACTATTCATGAAAACACTAATGACCGCCGCTTTTTTGGCACTGGCCCCAATTGCAGCAATTGCCGAAGGCGAAACGCACTTTGTTGCGATCCATGTAGACGAGAATGACCCGCAAGTCATGAACATGGCGCTCAACAATGCCCAGAATGTTTCGAATTACTACGAGTCGCAGGGCGACACTGTGGTAATCGAACTTGTGGCCTATGGCCCCGGCCTCAACATGTTCATCCCCGGCAAAAGCCCAGTAGCCGACCGGATCGAAACCATGTCACTGGCGCTGGAAAACCTATCTTTCGCGGCCTGCGGCAACACTCATCGCAAAATGAGCGAAAAGGCGGGGAGCGAGGTGCCGATTATGGACGAAGCCAACATGGTCACTTCGGGAGTCGTTCGTTTGATTGAGCTCCAGGAAGAAGGTTATGCTTACGTCAGACCCTGATGGTTTCGCGGCCTTTGCCTGTCTGGCAAGGGCCGCTTGAACCGACGATTACCAGTTTGCGGGATCGAAACCTTGACTGACCAAAGCGTCCAATTTGGCCCGCATGTACGGACGCAGTTCCTCGGTTTTAAAGGCGCCCGTGGCGAAATAATCCAGAACAGCTAAGTGCTCAAAAGGCTTTAAATACCCCGGCAATCGGAATGCCTGAGCATCCTGCAATGACAGGCCAACCGCAGCGTCATTGCGCAATACGATGGTCGTTGGGGTCGTGAAAACTCCCCACTTTCGCATCATTGATGCCTCGGTTGTTATCTGCCCGTCAAAATCCACAACGGGGTCATCGCCGCGCAGGTCGAGTTGGACAACCACGAAGCTAGCCTTGATGACATCGACAATCTCCGCTCGTTGAAAATTCCGCGCGTGCATTTCCACGCAATAAGCACAACCTAGTTGCTCGATCACCAGCATGAGCGTCTTGCCGTCGGTGTTCGCCTTGTGCAGGTCTCGGCGCAGATCGCCGGTCGATTGCAGGTACCAGATTTGCTTGTGTAACCCATCTTCGCCAACCAGAGTCTGGTCGGCGGCAGCTGCCTGTCCAAGCCAAATACAGGTGAGAAATGAACCCAGCAAGAGTCTAAGCATATTTTTCCTCCTCAAAAAATTTCGGCTAACGCTTTCGACGTCAATGGACAATATGAGCGAACCGCCCGCTGGTACCAGTCACATTTAGATGACCAAAAATGCTCCCTCGATTGCTCCCGGTCCGGTCAGATAGCACAGCAACCGGACATTTAAAAATCCATACCGAACGGCAACTAAGTCTCCCATACCCGACCTTAAAGTAAAAACTATCGGTAAAAGTGGTCGAAGGTCTGCAATGAGCCCAAAGTTACTTCAATCCTGTCCAGATTTTCTATTGGAATTGTGAAGCACAGGTGTAATGTCGAGGTATGAATAAATTACTGGTTGTATCAGCGCTGGCATTGTTTGCGGGACTTCTTTTGCTAATCTCGAAAGCGCCGTCAGAGAATGAAAACGTCTTGTTTCCGATAAGTAAGAAATACGATGTTTTCTATTTCAAGGTGTCATGCTTCAGCGATGCAACTGAGAAGCAGTGCGCTTTTTCAGCGCCGAATGAAAAATTGGTAGGTCTCTTTTGCAAAACAAAGAAATGTTCATCGGTCAAAAAAATTGAGTTTTATGCGCAATTGCCATCCGAAACCCTAGTAGCTCTCGCCAAAGATATTCATGGCGAAACCTTTTCCATAAAAATGTGCGAACCTGTTTTTGGCCTCTATGAGATCGAAGGCATATCTCTATATTTGTCCTTTGAACTGTTTGCTGCACGAATTGAAGGCAGCTATGAAACCCAAGCGTTTGGGGGATTCGATGTTCTCAATAATTCAAGAAATGAAAATTGGTTAATTGCTCAAAGAAATGAACCGCCCCGACGTATCTGTGACGAGGAAGACCAACAAAAGCTAGATGCTTTCATACATCGCTTAACGCAAAATCAAAGCTGACCAAATTGCACTATTTTGTGAACGGCAACTTCGTCCCCCATAGCGGACACCAATCAATCAGCAAGCTAACGCGTGTTCACGCACAACAAAATTCAAAACAGATGCGCAGTACCAGCGTTATCGCGCAAACGCGAGGTGCAGGTACTGCGCACCATGTTGATTACTTATACAACCCCTGTTCCTTGATATCGGCCAGTGTCTGATCCAGCGATTTCACCGCCAATTCGAACATCTGATCGATTTCAGATTTGTTGATCACGATCGGTGGGGAAATGATCATGCGATCACCAACGTGGCGCATCACCAGACCGTTTTCGAAACAATGCGTGCGGCAAATCATGCCCACGGTGCCCACATCGGATGCGAATTTTGCGTGCGAGGATTTATCGGGGGTCATCACCAATGATCCCATAAATCCAACCATGTTCACCTCGCCGATCAATGGGTGATCGTTGAACGCCGCCCATTTTTCCGCCAGATATGGCGCGGTATCGGCGCCTGCTTTTTCAACAATCTTTTCTTCTTGCATGATGCGGATGTTTTCCAATGCCACGGCCGCACCGACGGGGTGGCCGCCGTATGTATAGCCATGCGTGAAATCACCAGCGTTGTTGATGACATCCGCCACCTCGTCACACACCATTGATCCACCGATGGGTGCATAACCCGATGACAGGCCCTTGGCGATTGTCATGATATGGGGACGGATGCCGTAATAATCGGTGCCGAACCATTTGCCTGTGCGTCCAAAGCCACAGATGACCTCGTCTGCGATCAGCAGGATTTCGTGTGCGTCGCAAATGCGTTGGATTTCAGGCCAGTATGTGGATGGTGGTACAACCACCCCGCCCGCGCCCTGAATGGGTTCTGCGATGAAGGCGGCAACGTTATCAACGCCCAACTCTTCGATCTTTGCTTCCAACTCTCGGGCGCGCATGAGGCCGAAATCTTCGGGGCTCATATCCCCGCCCTGTGCGTACCAATTCGGCTCGCCAATATAGGCCATGTCAGGGATTGGTAATCCGCCCTGTGCATGCATACCTTTCATGCCGCCCAATGATGCACCACCCATGGTGGAGCCGTGATATGCGTTTTCGCGGCTGATGATCACCTTCTTGGTTGGTTTACCCTTGGCCGCCCAGTAATGGCGCACCATACGGATGTTTGTATCGTTCGCCTCTGATCCGCCAGACGCGAAGAATGTGTGGTTGAAACCTGCGGGGGAGATTTCGGCAAGTTTTGCCGAGAGTTCAATCGCGGGCACGTGGCTGGTTTGGAAGAAGGTGTTGTAGTACGGCAGTTGCAGCATTTGCTGGTAGCCAACCTCAGCTAATTCTTTGCGACCGTAGCCAATGTTAACGCACCATAGGCCGGCCATCGCGTCCAGCATCGTGCGGCCATCGGAATCCGTTAAGGTAACGCCATCAGCGGCGGTGATGACGCGCGCGCCTTTGGCGTTCAACACAGCACCATCCGTAAAAGGATGCAAGTGGTGGGCGGCGTCCAGTGCCTGTAGTTCTGCCGTGGGCAGGTGGTTTACGATTTTATTCATGGTTTGGTTTCCTTCTACCAGTGCGCAACATCACAAGTGTTGCACAGAAAATACCGATGGCGACCATGCCAATCATGATCGTTGCCAAAGCGTTGATGTCGGGCGATACGCCCAATTTGACCTTTGAAAATATCACCATTGGCAGGGTCGATGCCCCCGGCCCTGAAACGAAGCTGGCGATCACCAGATCGTCCAGAGACAGGGTGAATGCCAGCAACCATGCGGATACCAATGCGGGGGCGATGGTGGGCAAAGTGATGTCGAAGAATACGCGCAACGGGCGTGCGCCCAGATCGGCGGCGGCCTCCTCTATATCCTGATCCATATCAACGAGGCGCGATTGGACGATGACAGCAACGAAGGCGAGGCCGAAGGTGGCGTGGGCGATGACGATTGTGGTGGTGCCACGTCCCACCGGCCAACCGATGAGGGCCTGCATGGAAATGAAGAGCAATAACAAGGACAGGCCTGTGATTACCTCTGGCATGACCAGCGGTGCCGTAATCATCCCAGAAAACAGCGTGCGACCGCGGAAGCGACCAAAACGTACCATAATCAATGCCGCAAGCGTGCCGAGAATGACGGCGATACAAGCGGATAAGAATGCGATTTTCAGGCTGATCCATGCTGCGCCCAGGATTTGTTCGTTTTGAAACAGCTCGCCGTACCATTTTGTGGAAAATCCACCCCAGACGGTGACCAATTTCGATGCGTTGAAGCTGTAAAAAATCAGGCCCGCGATGGGGGCGTAGAGGAAGGCGAAACCGATGATCGTCAGTATGCGGAAAAACATCTATGCCTCCTCTGCGACGCGGCGCATCCACATGATGGGTAGGACGAGCAGAACTAGCATCGCCGTTGCCACGGCGGATGCAACGGGCCAATCGCGGTTGTTAAAGAATTCAGTCCACAGCACCTTGCCGATCATCAATGTATCTGGGCCGCCCAGCAATGCGGGGATCACGAATTCGCCGATGGCCGGGATGAAAACCAGCATGCAACCCGCGATGATACCGGGAATGGATAATGGTAATGTGACCGTCAGGAATGACATCAGTTTCGACGCTCCCAAATCATGCGCCGCTTCCAACAATGTATCGTCCAGTTTCGTCAGGTTTGCGTATAACGGTAGGATCATGAACGGCAGGTATGTGTAAACGATACCTACATAGACGGCGAAATCGGTTTGTAACATGATTATGGGATCTGAAATGATACCGATTTTAAGCAAGAACGCGTTGATCACGCCTTCGGTTTTTAAAAAACCGATCCATGCATAAACGCGTAACAGGAATGACGTCCAAAATGGGAGGATCACCAGCATCAACAGGATGTTGCGTTTTGTGTCCGATGCGCGGGCGATGACGTAGGCCATCGGATAACCGATCAGCAGCGCGAAGATTGTCGACCAGAAAGCGATTTTGATCGATGACCAGTAAGCCTTGATGTACAGCGTGTCTTCCCAAAGGTATGCGTAATTATCGAATGTGATGCTGATCGCGAGGCGACCGTCCTCCCAGCTAAAGAGTGGGGTGTATGGGGGGCGTGCACGGGCAATTTCGGCGAAGGATATTTTGAACACGACAAAGAACGGCAATAAGAAAAATACGATCAGCCAGATCATCGGAATTGCGATGACGATTATGCGTCCGTATTTTTGCAAAAACCCGCTCATGTGGTTAAGACCACGCCCGCACTGGGCGCCCAAGTCAGGTAAACGGTTTGTTCCCACGTGATTGGTTTTTCCGCGCCGCGGTCACGATTGGCGCGTACCATGCGCACCAGTTTTTGCGATTGCAACCGCACCAAATACACCGATTGCCCACCAAGGTATGCAATGTCTTCGACGACGCCTGAAATGACGTTTTGTTTCGCCTTTGGTTTCGTCGCCGAGATTTCGAATTTTTCGGGGCGGATTGCGAACCACATTTTTTGATTTGGTGAACAGCTGACGCCGTGCGGAACATGGATTTCGATGCCCGCGTCGGGGCTGTTTATCACTACGGCGTCTGGGCTGTCCTTGACCACGCGGCCTTCGAACATGTTTACTGATCCGATGAAATCGGCGACGTATTTTGACTGTGGGAATTCATAGACCTCTTGTGGTTCACCGACCTGTGCGATGGTGCCAATGTCCATCACGCCGATGCGCGTGGACAGGGTCATTGCTTCTTCTTGATCATGCGTTACGACGATAAATGTGACGCCTAAACTCTCTTGAATATTAATCAATTCGAATTGTGTTTCTTCGCGTAATTTTTTATCCAGCGCACCCAAAGGTTCATCTAATAACAATAACTTAGGGCGCTTAATTAATGCACGCGCCAATGCCACGCGTTGGCGTTGACCACCTGACAATTGCGATGGTTTGCGAGTGCCGTATCCGTCCAGCTGAACCAGTTTCAACATTTCGGAAACACGTTGATCAATCTCGGATTTCGCCACCCCATCACGGCGTAAACCGTAGCCTACATTTTTCGCCACATTCATGTGTGGGAACAACGCATAAGATTGAAACATCATATTCGTAGGGCGTTGATGCGCGGCAATCGATGACATGTCTTGGCCATCGATTTCGATGGTGCCAAAGGTGGGTGTTTCGAACCCCGCCAACATACGTAACAAGGTAGATTTTCCGCAACCCGAGCCACCCAACAATGAAAACAATTCGTTTTCATAGATATCCAAACTGATGTCATTTACCGCCACCACATCGCCGAATTTTTTCGTCAGATTGCGGATGCGAATAAACGGTTTCTCAGACCTCTTCAGCCATGGCTTTTCAAGTGTTGGATCGGGATGCGACATTTGTAATTGGGACGATGTCACCACCGCCCCCTTTCATTATTGACCGGTTGTTACAGTCGTCCAGTGACGTGTGATTGTACGATCATATTTTGGATCGTGAACATCAGAACCCCACAGGTTTGCCTTGGCTGCATCTGTTGGGAAAATACCTGGATCGGCGGTAATTTCCGGATCGATCAATGGCAGCGCCGCCGCATTCGCGGATGCGTACCAAACGTAATTTGTGATGTCGGCGGTGATCTGTGCGTCCATCACGAAATCGATGAATTTATGCGCCGCATCGGGATTTGGTGCATCCACTGGAATTGCCAACATATCGAACCATTGCAATGCGCCCTCTTTGGGGATCACATAGGCCACTTCGACACCGTTGTCTGCCTCTGCTGCGCGATCGCGTGCTTGGAACACATCACCAGACCAACCAACAGCCACACATGTGTCGCCGTTTGCCAGATCGTTGATATATTGTGACGAATGGAAATAACGAATGTGTGGGCGGATGGAGGTCAATAAATCAGCCGCCTCTTGTAATTCACCGCGATCTTCGGAATTTGGGTCATGACCCAAGAAGTTCAGCGCCGCAGGGATCATTTCTGTGGGGGCATCTAACATGGAAATACCACAATCCGCCAACTTTGCCGCTGTTTCAGGATTAAATACCATGTCCCAGCTGTCGCCTGAGTAATCAGCGCCCAAACGCTCGGCAACCTTGCCCACATTGTAGCCAATACCCGTGGTGCCCCACATGTAAATCACGGAATGCGCATTATCGGCATCATAAGCTTCAGCGCCTTTCATCAGGGCCACGTCCATATTTTTCAGGTTTGGTAACTTTGATTTATCCAGTTTTTGGTAAACACCCGCCTCGATTTGGCGCTGTAGGAAATCGGATGTTGGCACAACCAAATCGTAACCCGCCGCGCCAGCCAACATTTTGGCCTCCAACACTTCGTTGCTGTCATAAACGTCGTAGGTAACATTGATGCCTGTTGCCGCTTCGAATTTTTCGATCGTGTCTTCGGCGATATAATCGGACCAGTTATAGATGCGCAGCTCTTCTGCGGATGCCAACGTCGTGGACATGGCCAGCGCAGATGCGGTTAGCGTTAAGAATTTCATTTTTCTCTCCTTGTGGATGGGGGCAGCGTTTAGGCCCCGCAATTGTATCACATAATTCTTTTTGTGATATCATTTGAAAATGTGCTTTATTGGGGCACGATTCGTCAAATGATTTATGTAACGAGAACCTAGATTACGCCATTTGAACAGTAAAAGGGCAATAATGTTAAAGAATGCAATTATATTACCCGAACTGACCCGCACCGACGATATGACGGTACAGGAATACATTTACCTACGATTGCGAAAGTCGATTTTGTTGGGACGCTTTGAACCCGGCAATCCGATTACCATTCGTGGCATTGCCGAAATACTAGACACCAGCCCGACCCCCGTAAGAGAGGCATTGCGGCGTCTGTCCACAGAACATGCATTGAAGATGTTGCCAAATCGGCGGATCGTCGTTCCACAAATGACGCCCGAACGGTTTAAAGAGCTGATTTTGTTACGTGTAACATTAGAGGAACATGCCGCGCGCACCACCCTACCCTTCGTTAGCAACCGATTGGTTGACCAGTTGGCAGCGCTGGATGAACGCATTGATCAAGCTGTCATCCACACAGAGCGCGACATATTGATAACCATGAACCAAGAATTCCATCGGTCCTTGTATACCGCCAACCCCGATCAAGTTGTTATGCCAATGATCGAAAGCATCTGGTTGCAATTAGGGCCATTCACACGCATCGCCAGCCGCCATGTCGAAGAATTATACGTCGTTGATCACCACAAAGAGATATTGGCCGCTTTACGCAGCCGAGATGAGGCCGCGTTAATCACCGCGATTGCGGCGGACATCAAATCGGCTGTTGGGCATTTGCATGCGGATGCACTGGAACGCATTTTAGGTAACCCTGTTTTATTTTGACTTTTATAAAGTTACCCTAACGTCACTTCCTCGCGACGCGGCGTCAGTCGCCCTGACCATATTGCTTCTGTTTGTAATTGAAATACTATGATCGCAACAGATTTTAGTATCCCTCAGGAGGTTTCAATGCCAGTTTACAACGCCCCGACCAAAGATATGGCCTTTGTTTTGCACGAGGTTTTGAAAACCCAAGATTTGAGTATCGAAGGGTATGAGGATCTAAGCGCAGATTTCACATCCCAAGTTTTGGACGAAGCAGGTAAATTGGCCCGCGATGTGTTTCAGCCCGTCAATGCCAGTGGTGACCAAGAAGGTTGCACCTTGGAAAACGGCGTGATCCGCACACCGGCAGGTTTCAAAGAAGCATTTAATAAGTACCGCGAAGGCGGTTGGAACGGTTTGGACTGTGATCCAGAATATGGCGGTCAAGGCATGCCATATGTTTTACATACAGCAATTGGCGAGATTTTCTGTGCTGCGAACATGGCGTTGACGATGTATCCGGGCCTGACCCACGGCGCGTATTCTGCAATCCACGCACATGGTACAGACGCGCAAAAGGCAACATATTTACCCAAAATGGTTGATTTGGAATGGTCAGGAACAATGAATTTGACCGAACCACATTGCGGCACCGATCTGGGACTGATGCGCACCAAGGCCGAGCCTGTGAGTGATGGATCGTATAAGATTTCGGGCCAGAAGATTTTCATTTCCGCTGGTGACAATGATATGACGGATAATGTGATCCATCTGGTGTTGGCGAAAATCCCAGGTGGACCAGATGGAGTCAAAGGGATTTCATTGTTTATCGTACCGAAATTCATCGTGAATGACGATGGTTCGTTGGGCGCACGTAACGGCGTATCCGTTGGCAATATCGAGGAAAAGATGGGCATCCACGGCAACGCAACCTGTGTGATGAATTATGACGAGGCCACCGGTTACCTGCTGGGCACGGAGCACAAAGGCATGCGTGCCATGTTCACCATGATGAACGAGGCGCGTTTGGGTGTTGGCATGCAGGGGTTAGCACAGGCAGAGGCGGCGTATCAAAACGCGGTCAACTACGCCAAGGATCGCTTGCAAGGCCGCGATGTGACGGGTACGAAAAACCCAGACGGCCCTGCCGATCCATTAACCGTTCATCCAGATATTCGCCGCATGTTGATGAACCAAAAATCATTTATCGAAGGATCGCGTGCTTTCACATTATGGGGTGCGATGATGATTGACAGCGCCCACAAAGATGACGCAGCAGAGGGTTTGATTTCATTGCTTACGCCAGTGTTGAAGGGTTTCAACACCGACATCGGTTACGACATGACCGTACAGGCACAACAGGTGTTTGGCGGCCATGGTTACATCGAAGAGCACGGCATGTCCCAATTCACCCGCGATGCACGCATTGCGATGATTTACGAGGGCGCGAATGGTGTTCAGGCGCTGGATTTGGTGGGGCGTAAGATGCCCAAAGATGGCGGCAAACACGTGATGGCCTTCTTCGACATGATCAAAACCTTCGCCTCTGAAAACAAAGGCGACGAAACATATGAAAACGATTTCCTAAACCCGCTAAAAGAAGCATCAAAAGACCTGCAATCTGTTATGATGTATTTCATGCAAGCGGGCATGAAAAACCCCAACGACGCGCTGGCGGGATCTTCGGATGCGTTGCACATGTTTGGTCACGTTTGTTTGGGCCTGATGTGGGCGCAAATGGCGAAGGCGGCGAATGACGCGCTGGCGGCGGGCACCGATGATCCACAATTCTACGAAAACAAACTGATCACGGGGCGTTACTACATGCAACGCTGGTTGCCAACGACCAAGTCCCACATGGCCCGCGCCATGTCTGGTTCAACAAATGTGATGGGTCTGGACGCCGAGGCGTTTTAGGATTTAATGCTTCCTACCTTGGGCGTGGGGCCATTTTTATAGACGAATGGTCAACTGGCAAAACAGGCATTCTTGGATTAAGCTGTTTCCCAAATCAGTTTAGCTTCTAAAGGATTCACTATGCGTTGGTTTATGGCTTTTGCTTTATCATTCACCCTATCCGCCCCCTGTTTTGCCGAAACGCCCAAAACCGTCGAGGATGATTTTGGGGTTCTAAACCCCGAAGACACTGGCGTCGCAATGATAAAACGTAAGATTGCCATGGGGGTGATTGATTCCGTGACCTGTTCATTGGGGATCAATGCCACGAAAACCAGCGACCATGTGTTGGCGCGGAAACTGACCAAACAATGTGCCGAGGCGGGTTATACCAAGGCAATGACATGGATGAGCCAGCTGGAGGACAATGGTATGGGTGGCGCATATGATCCCGTTGCATCCGCCCAATGGGACAAACGTGCGGCACGGGCAGGCGATCCGATCGGAAAGTTCAATTACGGGTTGGATTTGATGCGTGGGCATGGCGTTACCATGGACGAAGAACGGGGCCGTGGTTTCATTGATCAAGCCGCCAACGAGGGCTTAGCAATTGCCAAAACATTGCAAAGTGCGGATTACGATTTGGATGTTGTTACGCCAGATGCTGACAATTGGAAATACGGGGCTTTTTATTAGGCCAATGACGCCAATCAAAAGATAAAGTCATCCACGGTGAAATCTTCGGCGGTAATTATTTCACCATCTGCGGCGATAATTTTAATTTTTTCGCCGCGGATTTCAATCAGCACCCCCCATTCGCGGGTTTTGATGAATAGGTCATCCATTGTGCCCACCTGATGATATCCCGACAGATCGATCAAATCCAAACCATCCTGAAAATCCATAATGAAATCTTTGCGACCGTCCGCCGTAAGGACGAAGGTGTCAGCCCCGTCGCCCCCTGTCAGGAAATCCTTGCCGCCGCCGCCATCAATGCGGTCGTTGCCCGCACCGCCATCAATCGTATCCCCGCGCCGTCCACCAAACAGGTGATCGTCAGATGCGGTACCTGTGATAGTATCCTTGCCCGTGATGCCAACAAATGTGCCGCCCAGAACGTCTGGGTCAAAGATCATCTGGGTTATGCCATCCTCGCTACCCGTAACGAACACATGGATTTCGCCGTCAATAATATATACCGCCAGCGCAGATACATTCGTCATCGCCACATCGAAATCATCCGCCATGGTCAGGGTGTGCAACAACGTGCCATCGGGCAATAATTCAAACACGGTCAGCCCATCATCATTGCCCGCCAAAAACACAAATGTGCGTCCCTCGTGGGTGATGGCGGCCATATGACTGGCCCCCTCGAACCGTGTATCCAGTGTATCAATTACATGATCGGTTTCGCGCAGATGCCCATGTTGACCGATGGTGAATACCGTGATCGTCGATGTGCCCGCCGATATCATCAACAGGTATTCGTTGCCCCCCGCACTAATGAATTCCACGTCTTGGGGATATGTGAACCCCGATCCATCGCCCGGCCCCACCATATCGCGACGATGCAGATTGCCGTGTTGCCCGATTTCGTAAATCGTCACCCCACCATCAAACGCCGACGACACGGCAACAAAGGTTTTACCGCCAATTTGGATAGATGCAAAATCGGTGATATCGCCGAGCGTGACCGTATCATCATCTGTGATCGGTGTTTTTTCAATGAACTGACCGTCGTCCTGAACCAGATAGGTATACAGGTGATTATCGCCGCGCTTACTGGCCAAAACATATGTTTTGTCCCCCATCGTGATCACCAGTGTGCGGGTGAAATTTCCATAATCGGCGGCGTCGCCTGTCACGTCTGCTGGCAAGGCGATTTGGGGATTTATCCCGATGATCGAAACGAGGGATGCGTTGTCATCGTATCGCCCCGAGGTCAGGATGTAATCCTTACCGCCAATCGTTATAACCTCGATGTCCGACACCGCAAATGTGCCAGTTTCTTCGCTGTAATCCTGGACATCGCGGTACCTTAATACCTGATCGCCATAGACATAATACATTTGTAAATCGCTGGTGCCTTCGCTGGCGACAAACAAGAAAATTTGCCCGTTTTTTTCATAGAATTCAAAATCTGAAACACCAGCAAAGTCAGTTATGCCGCCCGTGCCCGAATAGATCGAACCCACCACGGAAAAATCCGCCATGCCCTACTCCTAATTCCCATATTATCTGAGTGTAAGGATGGGCCTCGGGTCTTAACAGCTGGTAATTTTCGCCATAGCAATTGCCCGCAAAAAGCGGACAATTAAATGTAAATTAATCTTGGGTTTATTAGGTATTAAACAAGAAATGTAACACATCGCCATCAGCGACGGTGTAACCTTTGCCTTCGGCGCGCATCTTGCCTTTTTCCTTGGCACCCTGTTCGCCGTTGCATTCGATGTAATCATCATATGCAATGGTTTCCGCACGGATAAAGCCGCGTTCGAAATCGGTGTGGATCACGCCTGCCGCTTGTGGGGCTGATGTATCCGTTTTGATTGTCCATGCGCGGGTTTCCTTGGGGCCGACCGTGAAATAGGTTTGCAATCCCAACAATTCATAACCAGCGGCGATCAAGCGATCCAAACCAGCCTCTTCCAAGCCCAGCTCGGCCAAGAACATTTCGGCTTCTTCTTCGTCTAGCTGGCTGATCTCTTCCTCAATTGCAGCGGAAATCACGACGGATGCAGCACCTTGTTCTTCGGCCATTTTGGCAACAGCGGCCGAATGTGCATTGCCTTCGCCTGCGTTATCTTCTTCGACGTTGCAAACAAACAAAACAGGTTTCGCGGTCAACAGGGTTAATTGCTTCCATGCGCTTTCTTCATCTTCTGCAATTTCAACGGTTCGGGCGGGTTTGCCGCTTTCTAATGCATCCTTGGCACGTTTCAGCAATTCCGTTTGCAAAATCGCTTCTTTGTCGCCGCCTTTGATTTTACGCACCAATCCTTGGGCGCGTTTTTCGATGCTTTCCAAATCGGCCAGCATCAATTCTGTTTCAATGGTTTCGGCATCTTCGATCGGGTTAACGCGGCCATCCACGTGGGTGACGTCATCATCATCAAAACAACGCAATACATGGGCAATCGCATCACATTCACGGATATTGGCCAAAAATTGGTTTCCCAAACCTTCGCCCTTGGATGCGCCCTTAACCAAACCGGCAATATCAACAAAAGTCATGCGTGCCGGCAAGATTTCCTTGGAATTGGCAATCGCCGCCAATGCTTGAAGGCGCTTATCTGGTACAGAAACCTCGCCTGTATTGGGTTCGATCGTACAGAACGGGAAATTCGCGGCCTGTGCGGCGGCGGTGCGTGTCAGCGCGTTAAACAGTGTTGATTTGCCCACATTGGGCATGCCCACGATACCAGTTTTAAAACCCATGATGATAACCCTTTGAATGTCGTTTTGCGCATCTATCTGTGGAATGGGGTCAAGGTCAAGCAATCCCCCTCTTGAATTCGCCCCAATTTTCCCGCAATGATCTGCGAAAGTAAGAAAGTACCTCATTATGACTCGTATCGCTGATAAATTCGCAGAATTGAAATCACAGGGCAAATCTGCCTTTGTGTCTTATATTATGGCGGGTGATCCCGATTATGATACGACACTGGCCGTGATGAAGGGCCTGCCGGCTGCGGGTGTTGATATCATCGAGTTGGGCGCGCCGTTTACCGATCCGATGGCTGATGGATCAACGATCCAATTGGCGGGACAACGTGCGTTGAATGGCGGTATGACGTTGAACAAGACATTGCAGATGGTTGCTGATTTTCGCCAGGACGACACGACGACGCCGATTGTTTTAATGGGGTATTACAATCCAATTTATAACCACGGCGTTGAACAGTTCTTGGTGGATGCCAAGGCGGCTGGTGTTGACGGCATGATCGTTGTTGATCTGCCACCTGAGGAAGACCATGAATTATGTATTCCTGCAGGCAAGGCCGGTTTGGATTTCATCCGCTTGGCAACGCCAACAACGGACGCGCGCCGTTTGCCAAAATTACTGCCCAATACCAGCGGCTTCATCTACTATGTTGCCGTAACGGGCGTGACGGGTGCAGGTTCTGCTGATGCGGCGGCTGTAGGTGTAGAGGTTGCGCGGATCAAAGAGAGCACGGATTTGCCCATAGTGGTTGGTTTCGGGATCAACACGCCCGATGCAGCGCGTGATATGGCATCCCATGCGGATGGCGCGGTTGTGGGATCGGCGATTGTATCCAAGATCGCGGCGGGTGAACCTGTTGCGGATGTTTTGGCGTTTGTGAAAAGTTTGGCCGACGGTGCGCATAGCGCGTAAAATGTAGTGTCCCCATGGGGACACTAGGTTAAGTATTTGATTTTCATACTTATTCAAAAAAACCATTGAGTAAGCACGCTCCCAAATAGCAAAAACCTGCTGTTCTGATGACATCAAAGCATCGTGATAGACACAAAGTGTCTTCCCCCTATTGTAGACATAGAGGTAATATTTCATGTTTCGGTTTTTTCCGCTTATTCTTTTACTATCCTTTTCTCAGCCTAGTTGGGCAGATCGGTTTCAGGGCCGCACATTTACAATTACAGACGGGCGTAGCGACAAGTCCAAACCTGCGCCGATGATCATTGCGTTGCATGGTTTTTTGGGCACGCCGAAATCAATGAAGTCGAAAACAAGCTTTGACAAATTGGCATCACAAAATGGGCTTCTTGTGGCGTATATGAGCGGCGTGAAACGGCGTTGGAATGACGGGCGGACGCCAGGCAGTACAATAGACGATGTTGGATACGTGCGTGCGTTCATTCAAAAGCAGGTTTCGCAAAACCGCGCCGATGCGCGTGCCATCTTCATTGCGGGTCACTCTAACGGCGGTGGGATGGCATTGCGCATGGCCTGTGATGTTCCAAATTTGATCGCAGGTATTTCGGTGGTGGCCACAAAAGTTGCTCAAAACTATACCTGTAGCCGTGGTCAATCAGTCCCAGCGATTTTCATCTATGGAACCGAAGATCCCGTTTCACCACACAAAGGACGCCCAGCAGGATCAAGATTGGGCGCAACCTTGTCAGCCTCTGAATCAATCGCACTTTGGTCGAAACGAAATAAATGTAACAAAGTAGGCAAAACCCAGATTATTGATCTTAGGGATGACCAAACCAAAGCCATCGTAAAACGCTACGCCGGATGTAAAGCTGCGTTACAGTACATCGAGATAGAAGGTCATGGACACGCATGGCCAGGTGCAGGGCCGCGTTTACAGCGCCTTCAAGGGCCTGCCACCCAAGAAATCGACGCCGCGCGCGCAAGTTGGCGTTTTTTCAAATCATTGTAAATCATCGCGAATTGGTTCGTATCCATTGATCCACATCAAAGAATAACCCTGCCCCCGCGCTTATACTCATCCGAGTATAAACGGAGGCACGGACATGACCGCAACGAAACAACCGGCAATTACCCCAACAGATGATCCACGCACGGCGCAGATTATTGGATTTGAACAGGGCGAATACCCTTACGCAACCAAGTTAAGCCGTAAGGAATACGAGCGTGAGAAGGCCGCCTTGCAAGTTGAATTGTTAAAGGTGCAACACTGGATCGAGGAGACGGGCCAGAAGATTGTCATCCTATTTGAGGGCCGTGATGCCGCTGGCAAGGGTGGTACGATTAAGCGATTTATGGAACACCTAAACCCCCGCGCCGCTCGTGTTGTGGCATTAAACAAACCCAGCGACGAAGAGCGCGGTCAGTGGTTCTTCCAGCGCTACATCAAACACCTACCAACATCGGGTGAAATCGTGCTGTATGATCGTTCGTGGTACAACCGTGCGGGTGTCGAACGGGTGATGGATTTTTGCAAACCTAATGAATATCTAGAATTCATGCGCCAGACTCCTGATCTGGAACGGATGCTGACGCGCAGTGGTATACTGCTGTACAAGTATTGGTTTTCCGTCACCCGCGAAGAGCAGCGTGCGCGGTTTACATCGCGTGAAACCGATCCGTTGAAACAATGGAAACTGTCGCCGATTGATCGCGCCAGCCTGAATAAATGGGACGACTATACAGAGGCCAAGGAGGCAATGTTCTTCTATACGGACACAGCAGATGCGCCGTGGACGGTGGTGCGTTCAAACGACAAGAAACGCGCGCGTTTGAATTGCATGAAACATTTCCTGTCAACGCTGAACTATCCGAACAAAGATTTGGACGTAGTGGGCCAGCCCGATCCAAAAATCATCCATCAGGTACAAAATACCGTACACGAGGCGGATCATATATTGGCATCATCGCTGCATCCCAAAGCGCGCAAGAAATAGGCAGATTTAGGCGCGAATTGACAGATCGAGGTGATCGTGATAATTGGTAAAAAAATATTACCAATCGAGAATATCATGGCCTTAATCACCACTATCGACGACTTTAAACCGATCTACAAACGCCGTGTGCCCAAGATGTTTTATGATTACGCCGAAAGCGGGTCATGGACGGAGCAGACGTTTCGCGAAAACGTTTCGGACTTTGAGAAAATCTATTTCCGCCAAAAGGTGGCGGTGGATATTTCAAACCGCACGACAACGTCGCAAATGATTGGTCAGGACGTGGCGATGCCCGTGGCGCTGGCGCCTGTTGGGTTGACGGGGTTGCAATGTGCGGATGGGGAAATCAAGGCCGCGCGTGCGGCAGAGGAATTTGGCGTACCGTTTACGCTGTCCACTATGTCGATTTGTTCGATCGAAGACGTCGCGGCCGCAACGACCAAGCCGTTTTGGTTTCAACTGTATTGCATGAATGACCGCCCCTTTATCGAAAACTTGATTGATCGTGCCAAGGCGGCGGGGTGTTCGGCGTTGGTCATAACGTTGGATTTGCAAATTCTGGGCCAACGTCACAAAGACATTAAAAACAACATGACCGCCCCGCCTAAATTGACAATCAAAAACATGATCAACATGGCAACCAAGCCGCGTTGGTGCATGGGGATGTTGGGTACCAAACGCCATGATTTCGCGAATATCATCGGACATGCGTCGGGCGTAGAAAGTTTAACCAGCTTGTCTGAGTGGTCAGCGAATAACTTACTCAAAACACTAAATTGGGATGATCTGGATTGGATGATCAAACGCTGGGGTGGCAAGGTGATTTTGAAAGGTATCCAAGACGTAGAAGATGCCAAAATGGCGGTGAAAACCGGTGCGGATGCGATTGTTGTTTCCAATCACGGTGGGCGGCAGTTGGATGGCGCATTGTCATCCATCCGATCCCTGCCCGATATCATTGATGCAGTCGGCAATGACATAGAGGTCTGGATGGACAGCGGCATTCGTTCGGGCCAAGACGTGGCCAAGGCAGTGGCGCTGGGCGCAACAGGCGTAATGATCGGGCGACCCTTTGTGTATGGGCTGGGCGCGATGGGTCAGGCGGGTGTAACCAAGGTGTTGGATATCATTCATAAGGAATTGGACACGACGATTGCCTTGTGTGGAGAGCGTAGCATTGCGGGGATGACCCGCGATAATCTGCTGGTGCCCAAAGGGTTTCGTGGGGATTGGGAAGACTAAGCGTTCAGTTTAGCTAACCAGACCATGAATTCCATATCCAAACCTTGTTGGATAGCCACTGTGATCTTCTGTTCGACAAATGCGCGTGAGTGGGATTTGGTTTCGTCATATGTCCATTTGTCTTCACCTTCCAGCCCGAGACTGCTTAAATCCAAGCGTAATGGGTGATTGATGCCACGTTGTTTGACTTCATATGCTTCAATAGATTGTACGTAGTGACCATGAGAATACATGGCATCTAAGCAGGCAAGAAGCTCTTGGCTGTTTAACGCAGGTGACCCCTTGGCCGTAAGTGCTTGTGACACTACATTTTCAATCTCATGTCTATTCAATTGAAACATGCTTTCTTTTGGGATCATGAAAAGACAACTTGATCTGACGATCACGACTTGTCAATTGGCTCTCACTCACCGTCACAAACCCCTTCACATTCCACAGAATCTGTCCTATAGGACGCGTTCACTGGCCTTACACCCCTGGAGGAAGGCCTTAATTATATGGAGAATTATCATGGCAGGAAAAATTCCTGATCTAGAATTAACGCCACGTGCGGGGACAGGCAAGGGAGCCGCCCGCGCTGCACGTCGCGAAGGCCTTGTGCCAGGTGTTGTATATGGTGGTGGCGAAGAGCCACAAGCCGTAACAATCCCGTTCAACATCTTGCTTAAGAAATTGAAAGACGGTGGCTTTATGTCAACGTTGTACAATCTTAAAGTTGAAGGTGCTGAAGATGTGCGTGCTGTTTGTCGTGGCGTTCAACGCGACGTTGTTAAAGATTTGCCAACGCACATCGATTTCTTGCGTCTAAAACGCGACAGCCGTATCAACATGAACATCCCTGTTCACTTCCTAAACGAAGAAGAATGTGCTGGCCTGAAAAAAGGTGGTTCATTGAACATCGTACGTGCCGAAGTTGAATTGATGGTGACTGCGGGCGATATCCCTGATCACATCGAAGTTGACTTGTTGGAAATGGAAATTGGTGATTCAGCGAATATCTCTGACATCAAATTGCCAGAAGGTTCGCGCCCAGTTATCACGGATCGTGATTTCGTAATCGCCAACATCGCAGCACCAGGTGGTGCAGCGGATGAGGACGAAGACGACGCAGAAGCAGTTGAAGGTGAAGAAGCGCCAGCAGCTGAAGAAGGTGCTGCTGAAGAATAATTCAGCCCCCTTTAAAGAATTAGAAAGCCCGTGCAATTTGCGCGGGCTTTTTGTTTGTTTGATTTTTCACGCGACAACGATAAGCTTTTGGAAATGTAAGGACCTACCATATGCCACGTTGTAACCGTTTTTTGTTCCCGATCTTGGTTTTATTCCTATCCCTTGCCCCGCCCGCGATGGCTGAACGCTGGGCATTTGATTCAGAAAACAATGAATCCTATTTGGGCGACAAGGCAGTGGTGTTTTACAGCCAACAGCGCGACTTGTGGTTGATCCAATTTGCGGTGCATAAATCGGTTGCCTTCACCAATCCCAAAATCGGCTTTTTGCAAAGCGACGGCTCATGGATCAGCTACGATATTGACGCCAAAGTATTGGGAAACAAATATCTGCCATCGCGCAACCACAGCATTTCACAATTCCCATTAAGCCCCAAAATAATGGAACTGTTGATGAGCAGCCAAAAGGTTGTCTATAGCATTGGTGATCATAACTATCACGTGGCACTGGATGGATCGCGCGCCGCGTTGACAGATATGGTTGATAACCTGCAATATTTTTTAGCCGCCGAGGATGATAAACAACATGCCATCGCACAGGCGAAATCAGATGCCGAACAGGCCAGAACGCGCGCCATTCAGGCCGTGGCCATTTGCGATAACGCGGCGGGTGATCCATGGGATCAACATGTGGTTGGAACAGGACTGGATTGGGATGAACTGGATGGTGCCCATGGTGTGGCCGCATGCGAACACGCATTATCACAATCGGCATTAACAGACGCCGACAGGCCACGTATCACATATCAATTGGGACGTGCATTGGATAAAATCGGCGACCCACGATCATTAGATCACATCAAACAGGCCAGTTTGAAATTAAATTACGCCGCTGCGATTTATCATTTAGCATTATTTTTCGAAGACGGCCTATACGCCGCCAAAGACCCCGTTCAGGCCAAGGCGGCGATGCGTGCGGCCGCCAGCAGGGGATATATCCCCGCCAAATTCCGCGTCGGCCAAGAGATGTTCAAAACAGCCACCACCGATGCTGAAAAATACGATGCAGAGGATTTGTTGAAAGAAGCAGCCGATGCCGAATATTTACCAGCCCTAGTTTATTGGGGGAACTTGGTCGTAGATGGCAAAACATCAATGACCACCACAATATTGGGCCGTTTAACCCTGCAAAAAGCATCTAAGGCTGGTAGCAGTGTCGCCAGCCTTAAGCTGTATGAATTATTCCTGACAGGGAAAACAACTGTGGCGAATCCGATCAAAGCCGAAAGCTATCTAAAACTGGCGGCGCAACAGGGCAACAAAGAGGCGCGCTCAATATTGGGCGAATAAGGTTTTCGTTTGCGATGCGCAATCAGCCCGCGTAAACATTGCGCAAAATAGAGGTTTGTGATGAAACTGTTTGTCGGTCTGGGTAATCCCGGTACGAAATATCAAAATAACCGCCATAACATCGGGTTTATGGCGCTGGATCAGATCGCATCGGATCACGGGTTTTCCCCTTGGAAGAAGAAGTTTCAGGGCTTGGTCGCCGATGGGCGTTTGGGGCGTGAAAAGGTGACCCTGTTAAAACCCGAAACATTCATGAACCTGTCGGGTCAATCCGTGGGCGAAGCTATGCGGTTTTATAAAATCACCCCCGCCGATGTTGTGGTATTTCACGACGAATTGGATTTGGCGCCTGCGAAAATAAAATGCAAAACCGGCGGTGGCCATGCGGGCCATAATGGATTGCGTTCCATTCACCAACATATCGGCGTGGAATATGATCGCGTGCGCATGGGGATCGGCCATCCAGGGCATAAGGATAAGGTCGCATCATATGTGTTGAATGATTTCGCCAAGGCGGAACAGAATTGGCTGGATGATGTGATCCGTGGGGTCGGCGATGGTGCAGTGTTTCTGGCCGAAGGCGAGCCATCAAAATTCATGAATGCGGTGGCAATGCGCACAGTGCCGCAACGTCCCAAACCCAAAGCAGCAAAAAAACCTGTAGAGGTAAAGCAAGCACCCGTTATCGAAGATACGCGCAGTGCGATGCAAAAGCTGATGGATAAATTCGGAAAGTAAGCCCATGGATATCGCCCAAATCACAGATACCGCCGCCGCAATTGGTGGGCGGCTGATACGGGGCGATTTCAAGGGGCTATCGCGGTTGATGAAAATCAACACGCTGTTTGATGCAGATAAAATCGTTTGGAATTTCACCAATATGGATCAACTGGCGGAAACGCGGATGATGCCATGCGCATCCCCTGCGCCCACTGCCCTGCCCCATGCGCCGTGTGATTTGATCGACCGCTATACGTTTCAGGGTAAAACAACGACGCTGGCGGATTACAAGGTTGATCGCAATGTCACGTCTTTCTTGGTGATCAAAGATGGGAAAATCGCCCAAGAGGAATATTTGCAAGGCACGCGTGCGGATGATCTACGGATTTCATGGTCGATGGCCAAAAGCGTGGTTTCCCTGTTGTTGGGCGCATTGATCGACAAAGGCTTGATCGATATCACCGCGTTGGACGAAAAAATCGTGGATCATGTGCCCAGCCTGTGCGGTTCGGGGTACGATGGGCCTACATTGCGTAATGTATTACAGATGAGCAGTGGCGTCGCATTTAACGAGGATTATCTTGATTACCATTCCGACATCAACCGCATGGGCCGCGTTTTGGCCATCGGTGGATCGATGGATGAATTCGCGGCCAGCTTGGGCAAACGTTGGGAACCAGGCACCTATATGCATTATGTTTCCGTCGATACCCATGTAATCGGCATGGTGATCCGCGCCATTACGGGCGTCGATATCAGCAGCCTGACAATCGACCACATTTTCAAACCCTTGGGTTTCGAACGTGATCCATATTTCCTGACCGACAGTTTCGATGAACCATTTATTCTGGGCGGTCTGAACATGACCACGCGCGACTATGCCCGCATCGGTTTGATGGTGTTAAACGGTGGTATGGTGGGTGATACCCGCGTGGTTTCACAGGAATGGTTGAATTTATCCATGGCACCGTCTGCACCCCCACCATCCCCAGAGAAAGCCGCGACGCCAGAGGGCTGGATGAAATACGGCATGCAATGGTGGATCCCCGGCGATGCAATCGGCGGCGAGGTTTACGGCATTGGTATCTATGGGCAATATTTGTATTTGAACCCGAAACATAACGTCGTGATTACCCAAAATGGCGGCGATATAAATTTCAAAGATGGCAATGGAATTGTTGAGCAGGAATGTTTGGCGCTGTTTCGTCAAATCGCCGAAAGCTTATAAAATCCGCACAGATTTACGATTTCCAAAGGATTGATTGACTACAAACAATTCACATTGGGGGATTGTGATGATGCGTTGGGTTCTTGTTTCGATACTTATTCTGTTTGGGCAATATGCACAGGCGCAAGACAGGCACGTGGATATTTTCGGTGGTTTCACTACCAAGGATCGCTTGGTCGTAGCACAGATTGCACGCGTCACTGCGGGCGATACCGCCTTTGGTGTACGTGCGATGCAATCCGATTTTATTTTACCAGATTTCGATGTGGGCCTGGGCATGTCTCACACCCGCAAAATTTATACAAACCTATCGCCGAACCAAATCGCGGCAACATCATTGATGGTTGTGGCGCAGTATGCGCTATTTCGCGCGGAAACCATTACGATCTATGGCGGCGGTGGATTGGGGGCTGTGCATTTAAAACATGACGATGTGCTGGGTGGCTATGCGAATGATGCGGTGATTTTAGGGGGTGAACTTACCTTCGGGGTAAGGTTTCAAATCGCAAGCCAGCTGAATTTGTTTATCGAGGGTCAATATACCCGATCCAAAGATGTACTTGTGGTGAACTATCCTGCCACGCGCGATGCGGCGTTTCACAATCGTGCGGTTGTTGTTGGTTTGCGCCACAGTTTTTAGGGATTTACGATCACCAATATGTGTACCCGTCAACTATTTAGAATTATTCTAAACATTGACTTCCCCTGTCGCGATGGTCATATTTAACCCACCCGATATAGGATACAGAACCCATGTTTATTCAGACAGAATCCACACCAAATCCAGCTACGTTGAAATTCCTGCCGGGTCAGACGGTTATGGCCGTTGGCACTGCTGATTTTCCAACACCCGAATCTGGAACAACATCGCCATTGGCAAAACGCGTTTTTGCGGTTGAGGGCACTGTTGGCGTCTTTTTCGGTCCTGATTTCGTGACAGTCACCAAGGCAGAAGGCGTTGAATGGGATCACATCAAACCCGCATTGCTGGGCGCGATCATGGAACATTTCCAATCAGGTCAACCCGTAGTCGAAGGGCGACGATAACGCAGGCGGCCATGCAGAACACAGCGGCGAAGACAGCGAAATCGTGAACCAAATCAAAGAATTACTGGACACACGCGTCCGTCCAGCCGTAGCCCAAGATGGTGGCGACATCACATTCCACGGGTTCGAGCGCGGGGTCGTTTACCTACACATGCAAGGCGCCTGTGCAGGTTGCCCATCGTCCACTGTGACGTTGAAAATGGGTATCGAAAACCTGTTGCGCCATTACATTCCAGAAGTAACAGAGGTACGCCCTGTTGCTGCCTGATCCAACTATTTTGGCATTCGATACATCGACCGCGCACTGCGCGGTCGCTTTGTTTATCGGCGGCGAGATCGTGTCGGAACACATCGAACCTATGACCAAAGGCCAAGCGGAACGCCTTTTCCCATTGTGCGAGGAGGTGTTGGCGAACGCGAATGTCACTTGGGCAGATTTGGACGCGATTGGCGTTTGTGTTGGCCCTGGGAATTTCACGGGCGTGCGTGTTGGCGTATCTGCAGCGCGTGGTTTGGCTTTGTCGCTTGGTAAACCTGCCATTGGTATTTCCAGACTGGAAGCAATGGGATTAGACTGCAAAGATACCGCAACAGTGGTGATGGATGCCCGTCGTAAACGGGCCTATGTACAGACGTTTCACGATGGCATCGCCACGGGCGAACCTGTTTTGACACCGATTGATGAATTGGACACAACGGCATCCGTTGTCATGTCTCCTGATGATGCACTGGTGGATATGTTTATGGATCAACGCGCCCCGAAATTGTCATTGCCCAGTGCGATCATTCAGATCGCAGTCAGTAGGATCGACGCGGATAATCCACGCCCTGCACCTCTATACCTTCAGGATGCAGGCGCGGCATTGCCCAGTGATCCCGCCCCAGCTATCCTGCCATGACACCCGAACGTTTGGCGGCATTACATGGTGACTGCTTCACCATCCCGCGCCCATGGTCAGCGGATGAGTTTCGCGGACTATTAACCCAGAAAAACATCCACCTGATCAGCCACCCACATGGTTTCGCATTGATCAGTATCGCTGGCCCCGAAGCGGAATTATTAACCCTCGCCGTTGATCCAGATCAGCGCCGTCAGGGTTTTGCAAATACGCTGATGGCTGACATGGAAACCCATTGTCGCGCAGAAAACGTCGAAGAGGTTTTCCTAGAGGTCGTCGATACAAACGCTCCCGCACGCGCATTATACGTCGCCTGCGGATACACTGTGAAGGGCGCGCGCAAGGATTATTACAACGGCCCCAATGGCACCAAGGTCAGCGCTGTCGTTATGGCAAAAACACTCTAGCCGCGCCCCACAAACGGCATCTTGTTCGCCATGATCGTCATCGACAAAACATTTGTCGACAGCGGCAATTGGGCCATGTTCCACACCGCATCTGCTGCATCAGACACAGCCATTGTCGCCGCTGTTCCACCCGCGCGGATCAGGTTTTCAACCATTTCGGTATGCGCATTCCCGATATCGATTTGCCCGCAACAAATGTTCAAATCCCGCCCATCCAGCGCAATGGTTTTCGTCAGACCCGTAATCGCATGTTTGGTCGCGGTATAGGGTGCGGAGCCTTCGCGCGGGGTTTGCGCCGAAATCGAACCGTTGTTTATGATCCGCCCACCGTTTGCGGTCATATGGCGAAACGCCTCGCGGGCGCACAGGAACATTCCCGTTAAATTCACATCAACACTGCGCTGCCAATCATCCAGAGATATTTGGTCGATCCGCGCTTGGGGTGTGAAAATCCCCGCATTGTTAAACAAAACATCAATACCGGAAAACCGATCCGCAACTTCGTTAAAGCCGCCAATCACTTGATTTTCCTTTGTAATGTCACAAACGACGGTATGGGCATTTGGGTGATTATCTGCCTCCCGCGCCAATTCATCACCACGTCGCGCCAACAGGCCGACATTCCATCCCTGTGCTAAAAACAGCTGCGCGACGTTTGCGCCGATGCCACTGCTGGCGCCTGTGACGATAATTGTTTTGCCCATTTTGACCTCCTGAGTGTCGTAAAATTACTGGCATGCCAAACCCAAAGATGCAAACGTAACTCAACAAGGAGATCACCATGCCCAAAACCCCAAACAGTTTTTTCCAACCCGTTGACGGCATGGAAATGCCGCGTTTTGCTGGTGTGCCCAGTTTCATGCGATTGCCGCATTTATCGCTGGACGCAGGCGAAATCGATGATGTCGACGTTGGCTTAATCGGCGTGCCATGGGATGCGGGCACCACCAACCGCCCTGGTCCACGACACGGGCCACGACAAATGCGCGATCTGTCCACGATGATCCGCGCCATGAACGGTGCCACGCGCATCAAGCCGTTTGAGATGGCGAACTTTGCCGATCTTGGTGATGCCCCCGTGAACCCCGCAGATATTCAAGATTGCATGGATCGCATCACTGCGTTTTACAAACAGGTTGTTGCCAAGGGAATCAAGCCGATGACAATCGGCGGCGATCATCTGACCAGTCTGCCAGTCTTGCGCGCTATTGCCGCCGATGCTCCCGTTGGCATGATCCATTTCGACGCCCACACCGATTTGTTCGAGAGCTATTTTGACGGTTACAAATACACCCATGGCACCCCCTTTCGCCGCGCCATCGAGGAAGGATTATTGGACCCCAAACGCGTAATTCAAATCGGCATTCGCGGCACGATGTATGACGGCGAAGATATCGAATGGGGCCGTGAACAGGGTGTCACGATTATTCAGATCGAGGAATTATTTGATCGCGGCATTGCCGATGTGATGAAACAGGCCCGCCAGATCGTCGGCGAACAAGAAACCTATTGTTCCTACGACATCGATTTCATCGATCCCACCTTCGCCCCCGGAACAGGCACACCCGAGGTAGGCGGCCCGACCAGTTTCCAAGGGCTTCAGGTCGTTCGCGAACTAACAGGCGTTAATTTGGTCGGCATGGATTTGGTCGAAGTATCGCCCCCATTCGATCAATCCGGCGCGACCGCATGGTTAGGCATTTCCATCGTTTTCGAAATGCTGTGCATCTTGGCGCAACAATAAGCACCCAAAACACAGGTTTTTTCGACAGATTGCGACGTTTTTCACGTGGTAGCGCAGCTGCACCTACGCTATCGTGGTCGATAACACCTACATAAGGACATATCGCATGGAACCAATCACGCTAAGCTTGGAAATGATTGCGGTTTTATGTCTGTTGGGATTTACAGTCTTTTTATTCGTTTCCGAAATCGTGCGCGTCGATCTAGCTGCATTGATCGTAATGGTTATGCTGGGCGCGCTCAGCTATATTCCTGCCTTAAACGGTTTGGCGGATGTGAAACATCTGTTTGATGGTTTTGCGTCCAACGCCGTGATTTCGATCATCGCGGTGATGATTATCGGCGCGGGATTGGATAAAACTGGATTGATGAACACCGTCGCCGCCAAGATTTTGCAAATTGGTGGTACCACGGAAAAACGAATTATTCCCGTGGTGTCAGGCACCGTTGGTTTCATTTCCAGTTTCTTGCAAAACGTGGGCGCTGCTGCGCTATTCCTCCCCGTGGTCAGCCGCATTTCAGCGCGCACAGAAATCCCCATGTCGCGTCTGTTAATGCCGATGGGTTTTTGTGCGATTTTGGGCGGCACAATGACGATGGTTGGCTCTTCACCTTTGATTTTGCTAAATGATCTTTTGGTTACAGCCAACGGCGATCTACCCTCAAATATGCAAATGGAACCCTTCAGCCTGTTTTCCGTCGCGCCTGTTGGTGCGGCGCTGGTTGTAACAGGTATTTTGTATTTCGTTTTGTTTGGTCGATGGGTTCTGCCCGGTGATACGGGTGTTTCCCAAGGTGTTACAGGCCAATCGATGAAGGACTATTTGAAACGCATCTATGGACTAAAAGCGGACATCGTCGAGGTTGTTGTTCCTGATGGCTCAATCTTGTTGGGTGAAACATTGGGCGATTTGATGGATGCGCACCATATTTACGTGATCGGCACCTACCACAACGGTAAACGCTGGGTTGGGCCCAGCTTGGACACCGAGATCACGCCACCATGTCGTTTGGCAATCCTTGGCCGCAAGAAAGTCATTCAACAGATGTGCGAAGATTATGGCCTAGATGTTTTGCCAAAACTTGAAGTTTTCTCCGAAGAGTTCGTTCCAACCAAGGCAGGCGTAGCCGAGGTGGTTATCCCACCGGCGTCCAGCCTGATCGGCAAAACCGCCCGAGATCTACAATTTCGCAAGGCTTACGGCATGTCCCTGTTGGCAATCCACCGCGCCGAAGAAACATACAGTCACGTCGAAACCGACGATCACAAGGCAACGCGAATTAGTAACATGGAATTGCACGTCGGTGATACATTAGTCGTTCAAACCCAATGGGAAGCGTTAACACGTCTAAAATCAGACCGCGATTTCGTGATCATCACATCCGATTACCCCCAAGAGGAATTGCGCCCACAAAAAGTTGGCTGGGCTTTGGTATTCTTCTTGATCGCATTGGGTATGATCCTCTTCACCCCTGTGCGTCTGTCGCTGTGCCTTTTGGTGGGCGCGGTTGGCATGATCACAACCAAGGTATTATCAATCGACGAGGCATACGGCGCTGTAGGGTGGAACACTGTGTTCCTATTGGCGGGGTTAATCCCATTGGGCCAAGCCGTGCAATCCACAGGCACGGCCGAATGGATTGCCCAAGGTGTGTTAATGATTTTAGACGGTTGGCCGATTTGGGCGTTACAGGTCGGTGTGGCGATCTTGGCGACTGTTTTCACGCTGGTCATGTCCAACGTGGGCGCGACGGTGTTATTGGTACCACTGGCGGTTTCCATCGCCGTAGCAGCAGGCGGTGATCCCGCGATTTTCGCCATGACAGTTGCGATTTCCACATCAAATTCATTCCTGATCCCAACCCATCAGGTGAACGCATTGATCATGGGGCCAGCGGGATACCGTGTGGCGGATTTTGTGAAAACCGGTGGCATTATGACCATCCTATTCTTGGTCGTCTCCATGGTGATGATGAATTTGGTATTCTAAATGTTCATCCAATTGTTCTTGGGCAGCGTTTTAATTTGCGCCACAACCTTGTCTGCGGCCCTGTCGTGGTGGGGGTTAGAGGTGGCATTGCTGCGAACCCATAAATGGGTCATCCGCGCACCGCACGGGCCAAAATTGATTGTCATTTTAACCATGTCGATGCTTTGGGCATTGATGCTAATGACCGTATCCGTCTGGATATGGGCAATCGCATTATGGATTTTGAACATTTTTCAAACAATCGAGGCATCGGTCTACTTTTCGTTAGTCGCGTTCACGACCTTGGGATTTGGTGATATTTTACTGCCCGTTGAATGGCGATTATTGGGTGGATTGGCGGCGGCAAATGGCTTGCTAATCTTCGGTATTTTAACGGCTATGTTGGTGGAAACATTGCGCCAAACACGCCTGCGCCAACGCGACGGCTGATCTCATTCTTCCATCGGTTCCAACGTCAATTCGTTCGATATTTGACTACGCAGATCATCCGTGTGTAATGGCCCCGTAGGGCGCGCCAAACGGTAATTTTTCACCCAATGCAAACGATCCACCGCACGCGTAATTGAAACATAGGCTAGACGTTTCCACAGCGGAATTCCCGCCTCTATGCGGCCCATCTTGGCGGCGACAAACAGATCGGGTGCGAACACCTGAACATCCGACCACTGTGAACCCTGCGCCTTGTGTATGGTACAGGCAGCGCCATGAACAAACGCCGCACCCATGCGGGCGGCAAAGGGAATAAATGGCTCTTCTTGATCGGGCGCTTCGATTTTGATGATGGATGCGGCGGACACTTGGGGGTCTTCGGCACCAATCACATGCAGGCGCGAAAATCCAGGCTTGCGCCCATCCCCCAAATACACACATTGCGCCCCTTTAATCAGGCCGCGCGCCTCCAGATCAATGCGTTTTTTGCGATGCTTCATCGGCAATTCAATACCATCACAAATCAACGGCTCGCCTGATAGTAGCCGATCCTCGGGCGCATCAAACGCACGTCGAAACGCCTGAATCAAACGTATGCGCGTGGCATTGCGCCAAACCAAAACAGGCGAACGGGCCATCAAATCAGATTGCACAGAAGGCGCCATCACAACGCGATCATCCTTGCGCGCGGTATCCTCGATCATGCGTTCAAAATCTTGGAATGTCAGCTCGGCATCAGACAGGGCATGGGCCAAATCCAAAATCGGGCTATCGCCTGCCTGACGGTGAATGCGTGTTAAATGACGTTGGCGCGATTTGGGTATATTTTCAAATGCCATCGCACCTGATTGACCCACAGGTGCCAATTGCGCGGGATCGCCAAACATCACCAATGTAGAAAATATTTCCTTTAGATCATCGAACTGTTTGTCATCCAACATCGAACTTTCGTCAATGAATCCGATGTCCAAAGGTTCTTCGCGGCGCTTCCAACCAATGATAAAATCAGAGCCGCGCAAACCAGCCGTCGCCAAGGCACCTGGTATGGATTTGTTAACCTTGAAAAATTCCGCAGCGCGATCCAATGCCGCATCCGTCAGGCCCTCAATCTCAGGGCGTTCGCCCTGCCCGTTTAGCCATTCCGCAATCTTTTCATATTCGGGGTCATACATCGGGGTGTATAAAATGCGGTGAATGGTTGTCGCCTGCACCCCGCGATTGCGCAAAACGCTGGCGGCTTTGTTCGTTGGGGCCAAAATCGCCAAGGTACGGCGATCCTTGCGCGGCTTGCCCTCATAATCGCCCGAGATAAGTTCAACACCTGCATCCGTCAGCGCGTCCGCCAAATGCGCCAACAGTAATGTTTTACCAGACCCCGCCTTGCCCAAAATGGCCAAAACCTGATCCGACCCTTCGGCATGGGGCAACAGCGTTTCATTTTCCAAATCCACGCCAGCGGACATCAACGCCGTGGTGACGGCATCATATGCATCTGCTTGATCTTCTGAATATTGCACGTCATGCCCCGCCAAATCGCTTTGGCGAAGCTTACGAAATCACGCGCCAAGGTACCAGCACCAAGTCAAGCCGCGATGCGGTTTTGCACACCCATTGAACGCGCGTACCAGAGTTCAGACAACACCACAGGAATTCGCGCTTGCTGCGCCATTCGTTCCAACGTTTGCTGATCAAACGTCCACGCCCCCGCACAGATTTTATCGCGCCCTTCGCCAACGGACCCCAGTATTTGTGGTGGCCAACCCAAACGGCGATACACCCGCACCATACGCGGATCAAAAATCGCGATCATGCTCTCTAATCCTTGGCTAATACCGATCTGACAGCCCGCCAGCATCAACGCGGCAGATACCTGCACACTGTCCTCGGTCAGGTCAGGCGACAGGCAAAATCGTGTCGTTTCCCAGATATGTTCGGATTGAATTTCGTGCCCAATCACATCCGCAAAATGATCATTCACCATCACACGTTCGGTTGTGGGCAATACCCGCATTGATCCGCCATGCGAACCATTGGGCATGATCCAAACCACATACAACGGGTTCAGCGCATCATATTCATCGCGCTCATATCCCTGTGCATCCACGTTCACATCCCATTTCAAACGCTCCTTGAATTGGGTGGCGCGGTCGCGAAACATTGTGTCGCGCAGTTTCGGGTAATCATTCAACTCTTCAGCATAAATATAACGTAGCATAACAGCCCTCCTGAACAGAGAGCTACGCTGAGGACATGAATACAGGCCTACAGCAGCGTACGCTGGTAGAACAAATGTGCCTAAAATTTAAAGAAATTAGATGGTAATCAACCCCTGCGCCATCGCCTTGGCAACAGCATGGGTGGTGTTATTAGCACCCAATTTGATCCGCGACGATTCAATATAGACTCGCAATGTATGTTCGGAAATTGATAACGCCTCTGCCACATGAGCACGATTTTGCCCCAAGCCCAATAACGTCAAACTATCGATTTCACGCGGTGACAGCTTGATTGTCATCTGCCCGCCCACTCGTTCCAATACACGACGGGTATTTTCATGGATGTAGTGGGCTACTAACAACATATTGTAACGTTCACGCATTACAAAACGTTCCCATTTTGCATCTGTGGTGGTGTGATTTACAGTAAAAAACGCCTGTTCGCCATTTGGGCCACGGATTGGGAACGAAATCCCTTGCGTGCCAACACCTGCTTCGTTGGCATCCATCAACAATTGACGCGATGCTTTGGATGACCAGTCCAGCGTCTTCCATTCATAGGGTTCAAATTTTTGAAAAGCGTTCAAAACAACAGGATCAGATGCCCCTAAACGTTCGTCAACATAGTATTCTAACCAATCCGCGGAATAACTAGATAATGCAAAAATATCGGAACCAATCGAAATAGAATGATAGGTCGCGTGATCGACGTCAAATAAACTTGCCGTCTTTAAGACAAGATTTTGTAAGCTCTCGTATGTATCAGCCTGTGCCAGCTGTTCCAAAAAGGCGGTTATCTTTTGGCTCATCAGATCCTACTGCTACGCTTTCGCTGTCGATGCTTTTAATTTCGCCAGCGGCCATCAATATCGTATCGTCCAATTGTTCTGCTAAACGTCCCAGACTGTGATTGTCCGCGAAAGTTCGCAAGTCAGAAAGTACGTCAATAATCCAGTCATGTTGCATTAGAAACCTCATTTAAAATGGTTAACAACCCCTTAACATCGAGCTTAACACAACCAAAATATGCAAAAAACTCGCGAAACGTCCCTAGCGATTTATGGGGAGATTCGAAAACCTAAGTGATTGAAATAAAATAACTTTAATTTCAAAAGTAAAAAGGGAGGCCGTGAGCCCCCCAATTTCAACATAAATCAAAAGTGTTAATACTCAACTATAGCGCGAGATTTGGGATAATTTGTTTCTTGCGTGAAACAACACCCGGCAAAATCACGATATCGCCATCAACAGTCGCATCAAACGATTTTTCAGCCAATGCTTTGACCAGATCATTTGGCACCAACAGGCTCGCCTGCTCGTTCAGGATATCAACCACAAACAACAGAACCTGATCAACACCGTCTTCTGATGCAACGGTTGTCATCTCTGCCATCAGGCTGTCTTTGCGTGACAATACAGTCTCTGGGCTGGTTGTTTCCAAAACAGAAACGCGCAGCTTTGTTTCGCCAACGGCGTACTCTTTGGAATCCATGCGCAACAATTCAGCATCTGAAAATGCCGATACGTCAGATTTTGCGGCAAACATTTCGCCGGCGTATGCCTCGATGTTCACGTTCAAATCATTGGCCAATGATTTCGCCAATTCCACGTCAACATCTGTTGTTGTAGGGCTGCGGAATTCCAATGTATCGGACAGGATACATGACAAAATTAGACCTTTGATACCCGTAGGTGCAGATGCCAAATCATCACCCATCATACCGGCCATGATCGTCGCCGTTGATGCTACAGGTTTGATTGTGATGTTGATCGGACCTTTGGTGGTCAGGCCACCAACCAACAAGTGGTGATCGATGATCTCAGTGATGTTCGCATCCGCGATATCCGCAGGCAATTCCGCTGGGTTGTTTGTGTCAACGATAACAACATCCGCACCTGCGGCAGTTGTCAACAATTCTGGCGTTTCATAACCCCAGCGATCAATCACGAACGCGGCTTCTGTATTTGGCGTGCCCAAAACATATGGTGTTGCAGGTGTTCCGTTTTGTGACATGTACCATGCCCAAATAATGGCAGAACCAGTTGCGTCTGTATCGGGGGCTTTGTGGCCGAAAACTTTGATCATGATAATCTCTTTTTGTTGGTTTGGCGCCTTATAGAATGCGTTTTCAGTTCTGTAAACGGTACCCCGTGCATAGGGACTATGCGTCGCAATCATAGCGTTGCGTCCCAGCTGTTTTTGCGTATCTATTAAGTAGGGAGAAAAGACATGAAATCACGCAAACTTGGCCAAAACGGCCCCACGATCAATGCGATTGGCTTTGGCGCCATGAGTATCACTGGCTTTTTGGGCCCAACGGACGAAGCCACATCGCAACGCTGTATGGCGGCGGCCGTGGATCACGGCATCGATTTCTTTGATACGGCGGATATTTACGGCGCAGGTTCATCGGAAATCCAAATCGGGAATTTCCTACGCGACACGCGTGCACAGATTAAAATAGCCACAAAAACGGGAATTCAAACCGAACCTGTGCGTCAATTCAACAATTCCGCCGAATACATCGCCAACAGTTTAGAAGCATCGTTTAACCGCCTTGGCGTGGATTATGTCGATCTATTTTATATACACCGCCGAGAGGCCGACCGCCCAATTGAAGAGGTGGTCGGAACGCTAAAGGATCTGATTGATGCCGGAAAAATCGGCGGCTATGGACTATCCGAAGTATCACCGACCACCCTACGCCGTGCACAGGCAGTTCACCCCTGTATGGCCGTTCAAAACGAATACTCATTGTGGACGCGGATGCCCGAAATGGGCCTGATCCGCACCTGTGCCGAACTGGGTGTCGCCTTCGTGCCATTTTCACCATTGGCGCGGGGTATGCTGACCGATGCACCTGCAAAACGTGAAAACATGGTACCACCAGATTTGCGCATCAATAACCCACGTTTCATGGAACCAAACCTATCGGATAATTTGGCAATGATCGCCCCATTCCAATCATGGGCGGCCGACAATGGTATGACAACCTCGGCGGCGGCGCTGGCATGGGTCTTGTCGCGTGGGGATCACCTGATCCCAATCCCTGCTACGCGCACGGCTGAACACCTGTCCGAATGGATTGGCGCATCCGAAATCACATTGACGGCTGAACAATTGACCGAAATCGAAACCATCCTGCCCATCGGCTGGGCATATGGTGATCGCTACTCGGTATCCCAATACCTTGGGCCTGAAACCTACTGCTAATTGGTTTTTGGCAACTGGATCGTGATCAAGTTGGTCAGATTTTTAGTATCTGTGAATAGATCACCGCAGGATTTAAAACCTGTCGGAGTATTCTGTTGGCAATAATTATATGCGCCCATATCCAAGTTCATCACCATATCTGGGTTCAACGCCTCTTGGATTTCAAGCGCGGCATCATACAATGTGACAGCAGATTTCGTTTCATAGACACCCCACCCCGCGCTGTCGGTGAAAAACATACGCCTAACGAAACGACGTGCCTTTTCGACCTGACGCACATCCAACGCCCCATCAACAATCAACAAATGCGACTGGATCAAACTGTACCCATCCGCGCGCGCCTGCGTCACGAAATCGCGCCGATCTGGTTGACGCTTCAGGTCAAACGCACGATCCCCTAATTGAATGTCAGACGCGTTATAGATACGCGGTTCACCCGCCGCAGATACCAACAAAAACCCATCCCATCCCTGAAACCGCGATGAAACCAGACGTTCACCACCAATTGCCAATCCTTCGACACCGAACCGGTCTGCACTGGAATAAGCCCCCGTCACAGACAGGATATCGCTACTGGAATGTTCAAATTTCAACGGATGAAATTGCAAATCAACCACGGCGGGGATTTCACAGCTATGAAATAAAGACACCTGCGCACGCGCAGGGCATCCTTCGGCATTTACGGCATTCGTACTGGCCAGAAGGCACAGCGACGACAACAATTTCAACAAATCAGATTTTGACATCCTGCAAGGATAGACCTTATGCGCAGATCGTCAATTCCCATTCAAGTCACAGGCAAAAATTAGCCTCCCTTGCGCGGATGACGCCATTTAGAAGCATAAGCGGTAGGATCATCGATCAGGTTTCTTTTCGCGACTTCAGTCGCCGCTAATTCAACACTGTTTGCAGCACGTACAATGGCAGATTGCTGTTGATTTGCGCGCTCAAACGCGATCACCTGTGCAATCGGGGTGCCCGCAGGAATAAATTCGTTATCGCGTTTCCCAGTCCACATGAACGGGATATTCACTGGAATATCTAACATATTGCAATCCACTACGCCCGAAAACGCACGAAAAGGTAACTGCTCATGATGTGCGGGTTGACGAATTAAAACCGACCAACCACGCGGCACAATCATGCGCCATGGATTGATCCATTTGAACACACTTCGACCTTTGTATGGCCCAGCCTCGCCCCCCAATTGCAAAGACGAATGCGCGCCCACAGGTTCAAATTTAGCATCAATCGACCAGCGGAATTGTCGCCTTTGGGTTTTCTGATCAACGAAGCTTTGGACATCAAAGGGTAATGGGATAATCCACCCCATGCTCATTGCATCCAAGAACGGCAAACAGGCTTTCACCGATTTTGCATCGTTATTGTGGCGGTTTTTAACGCCCAAATCACGCGGCAGTTTTTGATACCACGCAGGTGTCGATTTGACGGCTGCGCATGGCTTTGGAATATTGCCAAATACGGCAGGGTCACAAATGAATTCAATGTCGACCAAAATTGTCGCGCTCCACTGTTACATGGATCACTATAAACAAAAAAGGCGCGCCGATCAACGGTGCGCCTTTTGTAGAGTAATGCGTTAAAGGTAGCTTAAAGCGTGCGCTCAACCATTTTCTTTTTGATCTCTGCGATGGCCTTGGCTGGGTTCAAACCCTTAGGGCATGTTTTCGCACAGTTCATAATCGTGTGACAGCGGTACAATTTGAATGGGTCTTGCAACTCGTCCAAACGCTCGCCTGTTGCTTCGTCGCGTGAATCAATGATCCAACGGTACGCATGCAACAACGCTGCCGGCCCAAGGTAACGATCTGAATTCCACCAGTATGATGGGCATGATGTTGAACAACATGCACACATCACACATTCATACAGACCATCCAATTTCTTGCGATCCTCAATGGATTGCTTCCATTCGGTTGCTGGTTTGTTTGTTTTTGTTTCCAACCACGGCATAATAGACGCGTGTTGGGCATAGAAATGCGTCAAATCTGGGATCAGATCCTTCACCACTTCCATGTGCGGCAATGGATAGATTTTCACATCGCCCTTAATTTCGTCCAACCCATAAATACAGGCCAGTGTGTTGATACCATCCACGTTCATCGCACATGATCCACAAATACCTTCGCGGCATGAACGGCGGAACGTCAATGTTGGGTCAACTTCGTTTTTGATTTTGATCAAGGCGTCCAAAACCATCGGCCCACATTTATCCATATCTAGGAAATATGTATCCAGCGATGGATTTTCGCCCGTATCGGGGTTCCAACGGTAAATTTTGAATGCACGTACGTTTGTCGCGCCTTCGGGTTTTGGCCACGTCTTGCCAACTGTCATCCGAGAGTTCTTTGGGAGGGTGAGTTCAACCATGTTCTTACCGTTTTCTTTTCGTTATTTACACCAAATGGTGCTTAAAGAGGCTGGCGAACCAGCCTCGATAAATTTAAAGTTTGCTAGAAGACATTTCTTCTTTAACCATCATTTCTTCTTCTACTTCTTTTGCACAAGCAGATACTGTTAGAGCAACTGCAAGCATTACTGTGATTTGTACGATTTTCATTTTTATTCCCTTTTCGTTTCTTTTTCACGCGACGAATGTCGCTACGTGAAGACTAATTTGTTTTCGCAATACTTGAAGAACTATTTGCGTTTAATAGGCATTTCTTCGATCTAATCACGATTTTTTGTTTAACTCGGTTGCAAATATGGCGCGATTGGCGCCACCCCTGCATTTTTCATCACGCATTTGTCATAGGATTTTTCCGCAGACATCAACGCATTCACATCTACCCCTACAGACAGCCCAGCGTTTGTGCGAACTTTACCACCTGATCCGATCCCCACACCCAGATTGACATTTGTCTCTACGGGTTTGGAAACCTTGGCTCGGCAATACGTTTGCGCCTGCTCCACACCCATTGTGGGCGCGGACGGCGTGCATGCGGCCAATACGGCCACAGACGTTATGCCAAACCAAACGCGCATTAATAAACGCGTGCTTTCGGTGCGATCTTCTTCAAATCGATGCCGCCTTCGGCCTCGGTTGTCAGTGGATCAAGGTGCACATCACGGTATGTCAACTTCACGCGATCCTCGTTCACGCGGCAAAGGCTGTGCTTGCGCCAGTTCTTGTCGTCGCGATCTGGGTAATCTTCGTGTGCGTGTGCGCCACGGCTCTCTTTGCGTGCTTCGGCGCCAACGATTGTTGCCAATGCGTTTGGCATCAGGTTGGTCAATTCCAATGTTTCCATCAAATCTGAATTCCAAACCAGTGAACGATCGGTCACCTTCAGGTCTGCAACCTTCTTGGCAACACCCGTCATTTTCTCCACACCTTCGGCCAATGTTTTGTCTGTGCGGAACACAGCTGCATCGGCTTGCATGTTTTTCTGCATTTCCAAACGCAATTCTGCGGTTGGGATTGCACCGTCTGCGTGGCGGATACCATCGAAACGCGCCATTGATTTCTCAACAGATTTCTCGTTCAACGGCTCATTTGGTGCCTTTGGATCAACAACTTCGGCGGCTTTAATCGCTGCCGCACGGCCAAATACAACCAAATCGATCAGGCTGTTTGATCCCAAACGGTTCGCACCGTGTACAGATGCACAGCCCGCTTCACCCACGGCCATAAGGCCCGGCAAAATACGATCGTGATCTTTAGCAGTTGGGTCCAGAACTTCGCCCCAGTAATTCGTCGGAATACCACCCATGTTATAGTGAACTGTTGGGATAACAGGGATCGGTTCCTTGTTCACATCCACGCCCGCGAAAATTTTCGCGCTTTCGGAAATGCCTGGCAAACGTTCCGCCAGTGTTTCTGGTGGCAAGTGGTTCAGGTGCAAATGGATATGATCGCCCTCGGCGCCAATACCGCGACCTTCGCGAATTTCCATCGTCATACAACGTGATACAACATCGCGAGATGCCAAATCTTTGTACGTCGGTGCGTAACGCTCCATGAAACGTTCACCCTCAGAGTTGGTTAAATAACCACCCTCGCCGCGCGCACCTTCGGTAATCAGACAGCCTGAACCGTAAATGCCCGTTGGGTGGAATTGTACGAATTCCATATCCTGCAACGCCAAACCTTGGCGTGCAACCATACCGCCGCCATCACCTGTGCAGGTGTGTGCTGATGTCGCGCTAAAGTAGGCACGACCATAACCACCCGTCGCCAAAACAACCATCTTGGCGTTAAAGCGGTGGATCGTACCGTCGTCCAATTTCCATGCGATAACACCCTGACAACGGCCATCTTCGGTCATGATCAAATCTGTTACGAAATATTCGATGTAGAATTCAGCGTTGTTTTTCAGTGATTGACCATACAACGTGTGCAAAATCGCGTGACCAGTCCGGTCAGCCGCCGCACATGTACGTTGTACTGATGGGCCTTCGCCGAATTTCGTTGTGTGACCACCGAACGGACGTTGGTAAATCTTACCTTCTTCCGTACGTGAAAATGGCACACCGTAATGTTCCAGCTCGTAAACCGCCTTGGGTGCTTCGCGAACCAGATATTCCATGGCGTCCGTATCACCTAACCAGTCAGAACCCTTTACTGTATCGTATAGGTGCCATTGCCAGTGATCGTTTGGCGTCGTGCCAACATCCATGTTTGCCAAAGACGCGGCGATACCACCCTGTGCGGCAACTGTATGCGAACGTGTTGGGAAAACCTTGGAAACACAGGCCGTTTTCAGCCCCTGCTCTGCCATGCCCAATGTGGCGCGCAAACCAGCACCACCAGCACCAACAACAACAACATCATATTCGTGATCAATATATTCGTAAGACGACATTCAAATTCTCCTCAGCCCGCAAACGCGATTTTTGCGATGGCGAAAATAGCAGCCAGACCAAAAGCCCAGCAAAATAGTTTGTTCAACACGATCAACACCAATCCAGTGCCCTTGCCGTGGATGTAATCCTCGATCACAACCTGCAAACCCTCTTCAAGGTGCTTGAATGTCACTGCGAAGAACAGGATCAATGCGATCGCTTTCAGTGGGCTTTGCAATGCCGCAACAACGGTTGCATGATCTTCGCCGATCAGTGGTGCAACGATACAAATGAATGCGATTGTCAGCGGGATCAAGGCAACAGCCTTCAAACGCTCACCAAACCAGTGGTGCGCACCCTCGTTTGCGGAACCCAATCCTAAAACGCGACCTTTATCAGTTTTAAAGCTCATGAGAACACTCCTGCACTACACAACACCGCACCCGTCAGGATGAAACTGCCGATAATCACGGCCCAGCCCATACGATCCGCTGTTTTCAAATCAAATCCATAACCCATGTCCCAGATCAGGTGGCGAATGCCGCCCAACAGGTGGTAACACAATGCCCATGCAGACCCGATCATGATCAATCCACCAAACCATCCGGTCAGGAAATCATTGATGCAATCGAAATAATCGCCACCAACAGTTGCGGCCAACAGCCACCAGATGATCAAAACGAAACCCAGCGTCAGCGCGACACCAGTGATACGGTTGATAATGGATGAAACAGAACTCATTTGTGGACGATAAATCGTCAAATGAGGCGACAGCGGTCGTTTTGCATTTGCCATGTGATACTCCCCATGGATGGCTACTTTGTTGGGTTACTACATCACTCTGACCAAAAGTCACGGGCAAAGTGGTCGTTTCTGTACGCAAAATCGCCGCACCAGCGAAAACGCGCGTTTTGTGATCACATTGATAGCGCTAACAGACGCTACGTGATCACAAGGTGCCCAATTTCAAATCTCTAGAATAGGTTTCGCTTGATTCTTTCACGACAGCCTGTCCGCAACGCATCACACCATGCTTCTCATCGAACGCATATTGCGGATCACCATGTAATTCCCACCCCTTCGACAAGGCCTCTGTTACACGGTGGCAAAAATCGGATGTGTCGTCATTGGTGATAAAGCGGTAGGCTTTCATATTAATAGCTTCCTAAAAACGGGTTGTATCCAAGCCCCATGTGAATACTGACAATCACGACAAAAACAACAGCCGAAATAATGAATAACTTCACATCACCTGATGCGGGCCCAGGCGCAGGACGTTCCCAAACTTCTTGCGCATTAATCAGCATGATCTGCATAACAGCCCAAACGCCCATGCCCCCAAACAACACGACAGACGCCATATCGCCGTTGACCAACAGATGCGCAAAGGCCCAAACCAAAACGCCTAACAGCATGGGATGACGCAACTTCGTTCCCAAGCGTCCTTTAGAACCACTCATCCCAAACAGAACAACCGAAATTATCATCAACAGATTATTTAGATGTCCCATGCCCGCCATCGGTGCATATACCTGTGCGGCCTCATGCCCGCGGTACCCCAGGATCATCAAAACAACAGATAGCAAAATCAAAACGCTCATCACGCCACGTGCGGGCCCTGCCCCCATTCGCGCATCCATTGCCGCGCGCGCACTTGGCATCACACGTTTAAAAAAATGCGCTGCAATCCACAGCAACAGCCCAATCAGTAAAGTCGTCATTTTGAATATCTCCTCGTTAAAATTAGCAGACAATTTTCATTGTTCTAAGTCAACCAGCGTACGGTGAATTAACGCAATTATAGACATTAATTGGCAGGTTGACCGCAA
Organism: uncultured Amylibacter sp.; assembly: GCA_943846615.1. GTDB lineage: Bacteria > Pseudomonadota > Alphaproteobacteria > Rhodobacterales > Rhodobacteraceae > Amylibacter. The sequence goes on from OX044354.1 coordinate 548,130, forward strand.
TCGAAAACAACACAAATTTTCAACGGCGCACCCACCAAGACGGCGCTCAGAAAGGTCACAAATGCAAAAGACACTCTTCGCCCTCTCGCTTGGCTTTGGCCTTGCTATTATGGCTACGGCGGCCAATTCACAAACCACATCCTGTGGTGATCGCGACAAGGTGGTGACCAGTTTGGCCGAAAAATACGGTGAAACTCGTCAGGGTATTGGACTGGGTCGCAACAACGGTGTGATGGAAATCTACGCATCGGATGAAACCGGAACATGGACAATTTTAGTCACTTTGCCTACGGGTCAGGCCTGTTTGATCGCGGCGGGTGAATCATTTGAAAACCTGTCCGAAACATTGAAAGACGCTGGCGAAGACGCCTAATTACCAACATTTTCCAACAGCGCACCACGGGGCCGAATTCATAATTCCGCCCCGCGGCACAGGTTTTCGAACCGACAATACACACGTATTGCCCCCCCCCGACCGATCCGGGCCACTCAATCAGATTCTCCCTCATATCTTGCACCGACCGATGCAATGGATCGTCGAAATGACACCATTGTATACCAATGTCTACCGTATTGAATTGGTTAAAAATTTCTTTATAATCAATAACTAAACTTGATTGCTTGTTATTAAACGCAACATGCCGCTTGCTCTTTTGGGGCAATAGGCATAGTCACACCCTTGAAATTTTGACCATCACCCTTACGGAGATTACATATGGCACGCGCAAAAATCGCACTCATCGGCTCAGGCATGATCGGTGGCACATTGGCCCACCTCGCAGCATTGAAAGAATTGGGCGACGTCGTTCTGTTCGATATCGCTGACGGCATCCCACAAGGCAAAGCATTGGACATCGCAGAAGCTGGCCCAGTGGATAAATACGACGCCAAAATGTCTGGTACCACAGATTACGCAGACATCGCAGATGCGGACGTTTGTATCGTAACGGCGGGTGTTGCACGTAAACCTGGCATGTCACGTGATGACCTATTGGGCATCAACCTGAAAGTTATGAAATCCGTTGGCGAAGGCATTGCTGCACACGCACCAAACGCATTCGTTATCTGTATCACAAACCCGCTGGACGCGATGGTTTGGGCACTACAAAAATTCTCTGGCCTACCAAAAGAGAAAGTATGTGGCATGGCTGGCGTTCTGGACAGCGCACGCTTCCGCCACTTCTTGGCAGAAGAGTTCGACGTATCAGTGAAAGACGTAACAGCGTTTGTATTGGGTGGCCACGGCGACACAATGGTTCCACTAGAGCGTTACTCAACTGTTGCTGGTATCCCATTGCCTGATTTGGCTGAAATGGGTTGGACAACACAGGAAAAATTGGACGCAATCGTTCAACGTACACGTGACGGCGGCGCGGAAATCGTTGGCCTGTTGAAAACAGGTTCTGCTTACTACGCACCTGCTGCATCAGCGATCGAAATGGCTCAGGCCTACCTAAACGACCAAAAACGCCTATTGCCAGCAGCCGCTGCATTGTCAGGTGAATTCGGTCAGTCCGACATGTATGTTGGTGTACCAACAGTGATCGGCGCTGGTGGTATCGAGCGTATCGCAAACATCAAACTGTCAAAAGACGAGCAAGCAATGTTCGACAAATCAGTTGATGCGGTTAAAGGCCTGATGGACGCATGTATCGCCATCGACGGTTCACTGGCATAAGCCAAACCAAATACAGAATTTCAAAAACGCGTCCCTCGGGGCGCGTTTTTTTATGCCTAATGCGCAACCATTTTCGCAACCAGACGGCGTACAATCGGGGCCACGACCAATACGACAGGGAATGCGATAATCCACGACGCGATCCAATTGCTAAACCAAATCGATAAAAACCCATCCTCAACGCCCAACGCCCGGAACGTCGAAATCCCCGAAACCATCAGAGACATAAAACAAGATAACAAAAACCCAAACAGGACCGGGGCATATTTCGCGGGTATTTTCATGGTGCTCTCTCAAAGGCGGCTTACGACAGATTATCGCGATAAAGGTAATCGATTACCAGCGGGATATGAAACAAGTTTTCATTTTAGCGAAGCGCCAGAATGATAATATCCATCCAAACGCCGAGGTCCGCTATGGGGGATAAGCTGCCATTGGCTAATATTTTGTTTTGTGTATTCTAAGGTAGCAATCCTTTTGAGGTCTTAAACCGCTATGATATTCAACATAACACGGATTTTGGCTGTATTAGGTGTATTTCTACACCCGGCGCCATCGCTTAGCGATGATAGTCGCTTTGAAATACTGTTCAGAACAGACAAGTTGGCTAAGCTGAACGAAAGAGGGCAATGGAACTGGGATATTGAAGTGACTAATGATAAAATTATTTACACTTGCATATCTTGCGAAGCAAAAACAATTGCAACGTTGGAGGCAACTCCAGCGTCAGGATTTGACTCTCCAATCGCATTGGGAAAACACTACATCAAGAAACGTAAGGAGTTTTGCGCCGAAGCTGCTGCTTCAAGCAGCGGTAGATGTATAAGTACAGAACCTGCCAATCTTAGAATTGGCATACCTGGATTTCGCTCGGAGTTTCAGACCAAATCCTACAGAGAAATCGAGTTCGTAGCATTTAATTGGGCGCCCATTAATTTAACGAAGGAGCAGCCCGAAAAGGAACTTCTTAAAGCAACTTTAAGAGTTTATGGAAGCGCTCCTATTCCAGCGGATTTTCATAGAATAATTTGGTGGACACATATGGGCAGGCTCACTCTTGTTTTCTAAGTAAACCATCACATAGCATGTCGGTTTGGGCTCAGAAGCAGCCATAGAATACGCTGAACAATCGACATATTGCCTCTAATCCCTCTGAATGAAGGTGATCTAAGGTAATGTTTGCACTAAATACAGCCGACTTCACTTTTGTGATCACATAAATTTATCCTGTGATCACAAAATCACCTAATTCACCCACTTTCCCCCAAATCACGCAAATTCTACTTTGTGCAGGCCCATAAATGTGGTTGTGTACCCCAAATTTTAACGCTCAAGGAGTCTCTTGCGATGAATATTCACGAATACCAAGCGAAACAACTACTCAAGGCATATGGTTGCCCCGTATCCAACGGCGTACCCGTGATGCAAGCATCCGACGCCAAAGCAGCCGCAGAAGAATTGGGCGGCCCACTGTGGGTTGTGAAATCCCAAATTCACGCAGGTGGCCGCGGTAAAGGTACCTTCAAAGAGGCAGCCGCAGGCGAAAAAGGCGGCGTACGTCTTGCCTTCTCTATCGACGAAGCCATCAAACACACAGAAGAGATGCTGGGCAACACATTGGTCACACACCAAACGGGCCCTGCTGGTAAACAAGTGAACCGCATCTACATCGAAGATGGTTCAGACATCGAAACAGAACTTTACCTTGCAGTTCTTCTCGACCGCTCAACATCTCGCATTTCATTCGTTGCCTCAACCGAAGGCGGCATGGACATCGAAGCAGTTGCAGAAGAAACACCAGAAAAAATCATCACAGTCACAGTTGACCCAGCCAACGGTTTCACACCAGCCAATGGCAAAGAAGTCGCTGACGCATTGGCACTATCTGGTAAAGAGGCCGACGAATGCGTCGAACTGACAACTAACCTATACCGTATGTTCGTTGAAAAAGACATGGACATGCTGGAAATCAACCCGCTGATCGTCCTAGAGGGCGGCGGTTTGAAATGCCTAGACGCGAAAATGGGCTTTGACGGCAACGCATTGTTCCGCCAGCCAGACATCTTGGCACTACGCGACGAAACAGAAGAAGACGCCAAAGAGCTAGAAGCATCAAAATACGACCTATCTTACATCGCTTTGGATGGTGAAATCGGCTGTATGGTAAACGGCGCGGGCCTTGCGATGGCCACAATGGACATCATCAAGCTAAAGGGCGCAGAACCTGCAAACTTCTTGGACGTTGGCGGCGGCGCGACTGCGGAAAAAGTAACCGCAGCATTCAAAATCATCACATCAGACCCGAACGTTAAGGGTATCTTGGTTAACATCTTCGGTGGCATCATGCGTTGTGACGTTATCGCCGAAGGCGTTGTTCAAGCGGTGAAAGAAGTGGGTCTTAAGGTTCCATTGGTTGTTCGCCTAGAAGGTACGAAAGTACAAGAAGGCAAAGACATCATCAACAACTCCCCTTTGGATGTTATTGCTGCTGATGATCTGGACGACGCCGCAGAAAAAATCGTGAAAGCTGTTAAAGGCTAATCATGACTGGCAACGCATCAATCAGGGCATGCCCAAATTGCACGGGTACTCAGGCGGTAAAACTGCCTGTGTATTCGCGCGATGAATGGAATGTTGTGTCCTGTGATGATTGCGAAATGATCTACTTACAAAACCCGCCAAAATACGAAGCCCTTGAACAGGATTTCGCATGGGAAAAAACATTTGTCCAAGAAGACGAAACACGCGTTAAAAAACGCGGGCTTCTGAAACGCTTGGCTTATGCGGGTCGGATGCTCAGCTATCGTCTGCGCCCGTCACCAAACGCGCGATACTTGCGCGTTCTTGGGCCGGGTAAAATCTTGGATGTTGGCTGTGGTGATGTTGTACGCTGGACAGCGCCCTTCGTTCCATTTGGCATCAAAATTCCCAAAGCATTGGCAAAAGGCGCAGATAAAAAAATGCGCGCATTGGGCGGCGAATGTCGTCAAGGTGCTGGTGCACCAACCATTTGGGAATTCCCAGAAAATCATTTCGACAGCATCATGATGCACAGCTATCTCGAACACGAGGTGGACGTCGATCAAATCTTGCGTGGTGCACAACGCTGCCTAAAACCAGGTGGCAAAGCATTCATTCGCGTTCCCAACTTCAATTCTCTGAACCGTAAATGGTCCAAGGGCGATTGGCCGGGATTACGTTACCCTGATCACGTAAACTACTTCACCGTAAACACCCTAAAATCCGTGGCTGCAAACGCTGGCCTGGGTTTTCAACTGACAAACAAACACAAAATATGGCTGGACGACAATATCCAAGCTTTATTTATCAAACCAATTCAAAACTGAAGGAAGCACAATGTCGATCCTTATTAATAAAGACACTAAAATCTTGGTCCAAGGCCTTACAGGCAAAACTGGTACCTTCCACACTGAACAGGCACTTGCGTATCACGGCACGCAAATGGTTGGCGGCACACACCCGAAAAAGGGTGGCACGAACTGGGCCGCTGCCTCTGGCCAAGAACTGCCAATCTTCGCATCCGTTGCCGAAGGTGTTGATAAAACTGGTGCCACATCATCCGTTATCTACGTTCCACCAGCGGGCGCAGCGGCAGCGATTGAAGAAGCAATCGACGCAGGCATCGAGCTGATCACATGCATCACCGAAGGTATTCCAGTAATGGACATGGTTCGTGTGAAAGACAAATTGGACAAATCAAATTCACGTCTCATCGGCGGCAACTGCCCTGGTTTGTTAACACCTAACGAATGTAAAATCGGCATCATGCCAGGTTCTATCTTCAAAAAAGGTTCTGTTGGCGTTCTTTCACGTTCAGGCACACTGACTTACGAAGCAGTGTTCCAAACAACAAATGCTGGCCTTGGCCAATCAACTGCTGTGGGCATCGGCGGCGACCCAATTAAGGGCACAGAATTCATCGACATCCTAGAATTGTTCTTGGCTGACGACGAAACACAGTCAATCATCATGATTGGTGAAATCGGCGGCAGCGCCGAAGAAGAAGCAGCACAATTCCTGATCGACGAAGCCAAGAAAGGCCGTAAAAAGCCTGTCGCAGGCTTCATCGCCGGCGTTACGGCACCTCCCGGCCGTCGCATGGGCCACGCTGGCGCGATTGTTGCTGGCGGCAAAGGTGACGCTGGTTCAAAAATCGAAGCAATGCGCGCCGCAGGCATCGTTGTGGCAGACAGCCCAGCAGGCTTGGGTGAAGCAGTGCTTAAAGCTATCGGCTAACGCCAATCGCTTGGCCCTTCGGGGCCAAGCTTTCAGGGATTGTCGCCTGATAGGCGACTCATTTTAACAAGGTGGCCTCAATGTCAGACTTCACAAACGATCAACTCCACGCATCATCATTCCTTCAGGGACATAATGCGGAATACGTTGAACAGCTTTACGCCCAATACGTGGCAAACCCTGCGTCTGTTGATGCTGACTGGGCTGAATTCTTCGCCGCACTTGGCGATGATATCGGTGATGTAACGGGCGCCGCCGCTGGCCCATCATGGTCACGCCCTGATTGGCCACCACAACCAAATGACGAACTGACATCCGCGCTGGACGGCCAATGGGCCGATGATCCACAAAAGGCGGGCGACAAGATTAAGGCAAACGCCAAATCCAAAGGCGCTGCGATGTCAAACGCCGACGTCCAACAGGCCGTTTTGGATTCTATGCGCGCGTTGATGATTATCCGCGCCTATCGTATTCGCGGCCACTTGATTGCCGATCTTGACCCATTGGATATGCGTTCCAAGGAACCGCATCCTGAATTGGATCCAAAATTCTATGGCTTTAACGCCGAAGACATGGATCGTCCAATCTTCTTGGATCACGTGCTGGGCCTTGAATCCGCATCAATGAACACGATCATCGACAAGCTACGTAAAACATACTGTGGCACCTTCGCGTTACAATACATGCACCTCTCTGATCCAGACGAGGCAGGCTGGCTTAAGGAACGTATCGAGAGCTGGGACAAAGAGAGCTTCTTCTCGACCGAAGGCCGCAAAGCGATCCTAAACAAAATGGTCGAGGCTGAAGGTTTCGAAAAATTCTGTCACGTCAAATATTCTGGCACGAAACGTTTCGGTCTGGACGGCGGCGAAGCATTGATCCCCGCGATGGAACAAATCATCAAACGCGGCGGCGCATTGGGTGTCAAAGACATCATCGTCGGCATGCCGCACCGTGGTCGTTTGAACGTTTTGGTAAACGTGATGTCAAAACCATACCGCGCGATCTTCAACGAATTCTTGGGTGGTTCATACAAACCCGATGATGTCGAAGGTTCAGGCGATGTGAAATACCACCTTGGTGCCTCATCAGACCGTGAATTCGACGGCAACGAAGTTCACCTATCCCTAACAGCAAACCCATCACATTTGGAGGCCGTAAACCCAGTTGTATTGGGCAAAGCACGCGCCAAAGGCGACCAAATGGGTCGTGATCGTGGCGCTGTAATGCCCGTTCTTTTGCACGGCGACGCGGCATTCGCGGGCCAAGGTGTAATTGCCGAATGTTTCGGTCTCTCTGGCCTAAAGGGTCACATCACAGGCGGCACAATGCACATCGTTGTGAACAACCAAATCGGTTTCACAACATCCCCGCACGACAGCCGCTCTTCCCCATACCCAACCGACATCGCGATGATGGTCGAGGCACCAATTTTCCACGTCAACGGTGACGATCCAGAGGCCGTGGTTCACGCCGCGAAAATCGCCACAGAGTTCCGTCAAAAGTTCCGCAAAGACGTGGTTTTGGACATCTTCTGTTACCGCCGCTTTGGTCACAACGAGGGTGATGAGCCGATGTTCACACAGCCCCAGATGTACAAGAAGATTAAGGCGCATAAAACGTCCCTGTCGATCTACACAGAACGTCTGGTACGCGATGGTCTGATCCCCGAAGGCGAGATTGAAGACATGAAGGCCGCATTCCAAATGCGCCTAAACGAAGAATTCGAAGCAGGCAAAGAATACAAACCAAACAAGGCCGATTGGCTGGATGGTCGTTGGAAACACCTGCAATCAACAGATCCAGAATACCAACGCGGTAAAACGGCAATCTCGGAAAAACGCTTTAACGAAGTTGGCGGCGCGTTGACCAATCTACCTGAAACATGGGCGCCACACCGCACGATTTCACGTATCTTGGATGCCAAATCCAAAATGATCTCGTCGGGCGAAAACATCGACTGGGCAACTGGCGAAGCATTGGCATTCGGTTCACTCGCGGTAGAGGGTTTCCCTGTTCGCCTATCAGGCCAGGACTGTACACGCGGCACGTTCAGCCACCGTCACTCTGGCATCTTGGATCAAAACTCAGGCGAAAAATTCTATCCCCTGAACAACATCCGCGAAGACCAAGAAGGCCACTACGAAGTCATCGACTCTATGCTGTCTGAATACGCGGTCTTGGGTTATGAATACGGCTACTCACTGGCTGAACCAAACGCACTGACATTATGGGAAGCACAGTTCGGCGATTTCGCCAACGGCGCCCAAATCATGTTCGACCAATTCATCTGTTCAGGTGAATCAAAATGGCTGCGCATGTCAGGTCTGGTGATGCTTCTACCACACGGCATGGAAGGCCAAGGTCCAGAGCACTCTTCTGCACGCCCTGAACGTTTCTTGCAAATGTGTGCCGAAGATAACTGGGTGATCGCAAACGTGACGACACCTGCAAACTACTTCCATATCCTGCGTCGCCAATTGCACCGCACATACCGTAAACCACTGGTTCTGATGACACCGAAATCATTGCTACGCCACAAAATGGCCGTATCAAAAACAGAAGATTTCGTAGGCGCATCCAGCTTCCACCGTTTGTTGTGGGATGATGCGCAATTGGGCAACTCGGACACGAAACTGGCCGCAGATAAATCCATCAAACGCGTCGTTCTATGTTCAGGCAAGGTTTACTACGACCTACTGGCAGAACGCGACGAACGCGGTATCAACGATGTTTATTTGCTACGCGTCGAACAGCTGTACCCCGTTGCCGACAAAGCAATGCAAGAAGAATTCGCGCGTTTCAAAAACGCCGAATTCATCTGGTGCCAAGAGGAACCAAAAAACCAAGGTGCATGGTCATTCATTGAACCCCACATCGAGGAAAACCTGATCAAAGCAGGTGCAAAACACACGCGTCCAACATTCGTCGGACGTAAACCAGGTGCCGCACCCGCAACAGGTTTGGCCAGCACACACAAAAAAGAACAAGCAGCGCTCGTTAACGATGCTCTGACATTGAAAGGATAATCCAATGACCGAAGTACGCGTACCAACACTTGGCGAAAGTGTAACAGAAGCAACCGTTGCAACATGGTTCAAACAACCAGGCGACGCGGTGGCACAGGATGAAATGCTGTGTGAACTGGAAACAGACAAGGTAACAGTCGAGGTTGCCTCACCTGTTGCTGGCACATTGGCTGAAATCGTTGCACCCGACGGCACAACAGTCGGCGTAGACGCCCTTTTGGCACAAATCACCGAAGGCGCGAGCGCCGCACCAGCGGCCCCTGCTCCAGCGGCAGAAGCAGCCCCAGCACCCGCCGCCGCACCAGCGGAACCTGTGAAAAACGCACCAGCAGCGGAAAAACTAATGGCCGATAACAACGTATCAAACGTTGCAGGCACCGGCCGCGATGGCCGCGTGATGAAAGGCGACGTTCTTGCCGCAATGGCGGCCCCAGCACCTGCCGCCCCATCCGCACCACGCGCAGACGACCCACGCGAAGAGCGCGTAACAATGACACGCCTACGTCAAACAATCGCGCGTCGTCTAAAAGAGAGCCAAAACACAGCCGCAATGCTGACCACCTACAACGAGGTCGACATGACCGAGGTGATGGCCCTTCGCAACCAATACAAAGACCTGTTCTTGAAAAAGCACGGCGTGAAATTGGGCTTCATGTCTTTCTTCACCAAGGCATGTTGCCACGCATTGAAAGAAATTCCAGAGGTGAACTCTGAAATCGACGGCAAAGATGTGGTTTACAAAAACTACGTCAACATGGGCATCGCGGCAGGTACGCCAACAGGTCTGGTTGTTCCTGTAATCAACGATGCGGATCAAATGTCATTCGCGGATATCGAAAAGGCAATCGCCGAAAAAGGTGCCCGCGCACGCGACGGTAAATTGTCCATGGCGGAAATGCAGGGCGGCACATTCACCATCTCAAACGGTGGTGTTTACGGATCACTGATGTCATCGCCAATCTTGAACCCACCACAATCGGGTATCTTGGGCATGCACAGCATCCAAAAACGCGCCATGGTGATCAACGACGAAATCGTGATCCGCCCAATGATGTATCTGGCCCTATCCTACGACCACCGCGTTGTAGACGGCAAAGGTGCGGTAACATTCCTCGTACGTGTAAAAGAAGCACTAGAGGATCCACGTCGCTTGCTGATGGATCTGTAACGGATTGGCCTACCGTAAACCCATAACCCTGACGTGCCCGAATTGCGGCACATCTGGCAAAGTCGTTATGGTCGTTCACGTAGGCCCGAATTCAAATAAATCAGACGGCCCACCGCATAAATCCATATTGGACGCAGGGCCGTTTGAAAAATCGGGCAATACACTATCCTGCCCAGACGATGGCACACGCATTTGGCCAAAACAGGAGAACAGCGATGACAATTGAACTCACCGTCCTCATCCTCGCCACCCTCGTCCACCTCGCGTCCCTCACCGTGGCAATCACCTGTGCAGACCTGCAAATCGGCCTACGCAAGGGCATGTCGCCACGTGATCCCGAACGCATGGGGAAACCCATCGTCGAACAGGTCGGCACCCGCACCTCGCGTATGATCCGTGCGGTACAAAACAGCCTCGAAACCCTGCCCTTATTTGCCATTGCGTGCTTGGTTATCGCCATCACCGATCAATCCACGACATTCACCCAAACCTGCGCATGGGCCTACTTGGTCGCGCGTGTGGTTTACATCCCCGCCTATGTGTTCGGCTGGGTGCCATGGCGCTCAATCGTCTGGATGGCGGCAACGGGTGCAATCGTCTTTATGCTGCTCGCGGCGCTACTATAAATGAAAAGATTAACAACAAAAGTCTGGAAAACACCCAGACGTAACCCATACCAAACCCATACGTAATACATACGTTACAAATATGGGAAATTCCCGAAAGGTTAACAAAAATGTCAAACTATGATGTGATCGTAATTGGTTCTGGCCCGGGCGGCTATGTCTGTGCAATTCGCTGTGCCCAATTGGGTTTGAAAACGGCTATCGTTGAGGGGCGCGAAACATTGGGCGGCACGTGTCTAAACGTTGGTTGTATCCCGTCCAAAGCGTTATTACACGCCTCACATTCCTACCACGAAGCACAGCATAATTTCGAAAAAATGGGTATCGTCGGCGGCAAACCCAAGGTCGATTTTGCCAAAATGCAGGGCTATAAAGACGACGTCGTTGGCACCAACACCAAGGGTGTTGAGTTCTTGATGAAAAAGAACAAAATCGACTGGATCAAAGGCTGGGCCAAGATCGATTCAAGCACCCAAGTAACGGTTGGTGACACCGCATATGCCACGAAAAATATCGTGATCGCATCGGGTTCTGAACCATCATCAATCCCCAACGTCGACATCGACGAAAAGACAGTTGTATCATCTACCGGCGCGCTAGCTTTGGGTAAAATTCCAAAATCAATGGTTGTAATCGGCGCGGGCGTTATCGGCCTTGAAATGGGCAGTGTTTATGCACGCCTTGGCACCGAGGTAACTGTTGTGGAATACATGAAACACATCACGCCAGGCATGGACATGGACGTCTCCAAAGGTTTGCAAAAAATATTGAAAAAGCAAGGCCTTAAGTTCGTTATGGGCGCGGCGGTGCAATCAACCAAAGCCGCAAAAACCAAGGCGACCGTCACCTACAAACTGGGCGACAAAGAGGAAAGCATCGACGCGGATGTGGTTTTGGTTTCAACAGGTCGCAAACCGTTCATGGACGGCCTTGGCTTCGCTGAAATGGGCGGTGCATTAACTGACCGTGGTCAAATCCAAACAGACAACCAATGGCGCACGTCAATCGCTGGCGTTTACGCCATCGGGGACGTCATCACAGGCCCAATGTTGGCACACAAGGCCGAAGACGAAGGCATGGCCGTCGCCGAAGTCATCGCAGGCAAACATGGCCACGTAAACTACGGCGTGATCCCAGGCGTAATCTACACCACACCCGAAGTTGCCTCCGTTGGTCAAACAGAAGAACAATTGAAAGAAGCTGGCGTTGATTACAAAGTCGGCAAATTCAGCTTCATGGGCAACGGCCGCGCCAAGGCCGTGTTCCAAGGCGACGGTTTTGTAAAACTGATCGTGGACGCGAAAACAGACCGGATCTTGGGCTGTCACCTGATCGGCCCTGCGGCGGGTGAATTGATCCACGAAATCTGTGTGGCAATGGAATTCGGCGCATCCGCACAGGACATCGCCCTAACCTGTCACGCCCACCCAACATTCTCAGAGGCTGTCCGCGAAGCGGCATTGGCCTGTGGCGGCGGTGCTATCCACGCGTAATTAAAAGAAAAAACCCTGATCGGTCATGTCACCGATCAGGGTTAAATCACGATCACTGGGGAAGAGATGATCGTTATAATCACCAAGGGGAGAGTGATTATCTAAACATAATACGCCCCACTCAAAACTTTCCGTCGAAATTAATTTAGTCGCTGGTCAACATCCGTAACCCTTGGGTCACATCCGCACGAATACACAGCTTCAATCCCGGTTCATCCCCCGCTTTTAACGCCGCAATCGCCAAACGGTGGTTATGCGATGCCTCGCGTCGTTGCAGTTGCGCATATAACGACCGCATGGTCGGCCCCAGCTGTAACCACACCGTTTCCACTAACGCCAACATCGCAGGCGCCTGAGCGCGCAAATACAGCGTCCTATGGAATTCCAAATTACGTCGGATGTAACTAACTGCGTCATCCTTCACGATGGCCTCGTCGATACGGCTGTTGATATTCGACAAACGCTCTAGCAGGTTCATATGCGCGCGTGGCAAGGCACGCGATGCCAATTCAGGTTCCAACATCGCACGAATAGACGCCAGTTCTTCGATCCGATCATGCGACAGCTCTGGCGTCGATACACGCCCCGTCGAGGAAATCTTTAACGCACCCTCTGCACTCAATCGCCGCACAGCATCCCGCGCAGGCGTCATTGACGTCCCGAATTTATCCGCAACACCACGAATAGTAACCGATTGCGCGGGGAGCAACTCTCCATGCATCACAGATGCGCGCAGGGATCGATAAACAGCCTCGTGGGCGGGTAAGGATGGGTCAAGTTCAACCATGCCCTATGTGATCACAAACGGCAGGTGAATTAAAGCTGATATTGATGCAACAATGTACCATTCACCTTTAACCAATTACGATCCACTTTGTAGTTCGGCGAAACCTGCGCCACCAGCGACCAATAGGCATCGGAATGATTCATCTCAACCAAATGACAGGCCTCGTGCGCAGCGACATAATCCTGAACCGCACGTGGTGCCATCACCAAGCGCCATGAATACATCAAATGTCCATCTGACGTGCACGATCCCCAACGCGAACGCGTATCGCGCAACGTCACCCGCCCAATAGATTTCCCCAGCAACCCTGCATAATACTCGGACGCAGGCACCAAACGTTCCCGCGCCAATGTTTTGAAATAGGCACGCAATTTCGGCACCAACTGCTCATCGCGCCCAGGCACATAAATCACCCCATCCACGACCACAACCGAACGCCCCTGCCCATGTGCAATTTCATGCGCAATCCCATCCAAAAGAATCGTTTCGCCAAACCGAACCTCTATCGGTTGCAACTGTTTGGCCAAATGCTTGCGCATCCACCCCTCTTGGTCACGCGCAAAGGCCATCGCCTCGTTTAAATTGGACCATCTGGGCAGCGTCAGACTTATTTTACCATCTTTGTTAGAAATCCGCAGCGAATAACGCTTCGCACGCGCATTTTTACGCAAATGCACGGTTATCGGTGGATCCCCAATGGACAAAGTATCGCTCATTTTGCCACCATATTGACCTATGTCGGCTGTGCAACGACATTTCACAGTGTTTTTCGCAACATACCTTTGACAAGCCCCACTTCTTGTCGTAATTCGCCAACAGAATTTCGAAAATCTTTTCAAAGGGGAATATCCATGCCCAAAGAAGAATGGGGCGTAAAGCGCCTTTGCCCAGAAAGCGGTAAACGTTTTTACGATCTTAACAAAGATCCAATCGTTAGCCCCTACACAGGCACAGAATACCCATTGTCATTTTTCACAGATGACAAATCAAAGGCATCCATGTCTGACAAAGCGGATAAAGCATCCGTGAAAGAAGCGACTGATGAAGATTTGGTCGATGACGTAGATGTATTGGATGACGATGATGTATCTGATGCGGATCTAGGTGACGACATCCTGGACGACGACGATGACGCAGACACAGTACCTTTGGAAGAAGTAGCTGGCGTAGCATCACCAGACGACGACAGCTAATCGTCAAGAATTTGAATTTCGCGCTTGCATAGACAGGCGCGAATTTCTAAAAGCGCGATGTTCTTAATTGCGCAAAATGGGGCCTTAGCTCAGCTGGGAGAGCGCTTCGCTGGCAGCGAAGAGGTCAGGAGTTCGATCCTCCTAGGCTCCACCATTTTCTCTTTTACAAATACCGTTTTTATGGCTGACGTAAAACAACGTCATCTACCCTTGTGGGATAACACCCAATCCAAACAATCCATCTACGATGAATTGCACCGACAGCGCGGCCAAAAGCAGTCCCATCAGCTTTGAAATTACTTTAATACCCGTTTTTCCCAGCAACCTTTCAACAAAGCTACTCGTCAGAAATAATAAGAATGTAATCGTGATAACACACAGCATCGCGGCGGAGCCGACCAACATCGCATTGAACTCTTCGCGAACATCACCAGCAATCAGAATCATCGTAGCCATAGCTCCTGGTCCTGCAATCAACGGCATAGCCAATGGGAACACAGCTGGATCTTCGCCGCTGTCCTCCTCGGATTGCTCTTCGCGGCGCTCCGCACGTTTGCTGAATAACATTTCCACGGCGGTTAAAAACAACAAGAGTCCGCCGGATATACGAAATGCTGGCATGCCGATGCCGATGAAGTTCAACAGTTTTTCGCCAAACCCCGCAAACAATAACAAAATCGCCACCGCGATCACACAGGCCCGCAGTGCAATGCCTGTACGGGTCTTGGTGTGATCTTGCGTCAGTGAAATAAAGACCGGTAATAACCCCAGCGGATCAATCACCAAGAACAGTGTAACGAAGGCCGTGATATAAAAATCGAACATGATGTTTCGTCCAAATTGTTTCCAAAACCATCAGCCAATCAATTTAAATACACAAGTGAAAATACAATTTTAAAATCGTGACGTTGGGATATCCGCCTGACCTGTGCATTCAGACGCTTAAGCATTTGCAAAGCCGATGCACCATGATAGGCCTGTGCTAAATTTCGCATAACGAGGCATCGCCATGACTGTAAAATCTTCCTTCCTTGAATGTTTCAAAATTGGCACGGGTGCAATGGAAACATTGGCTCAGCAATTGGATGATCCTGCATTCGTTACCGCTATTGAAGCCGCGGTTGAAACCATTGCTGGCACCAGCGGTCGTTTGGTTATTTCCGGAATGGGCAAGAGTGGGATTATCGGGCGCAAGCTAGTTGCCACATTTGCATCCACAGGCACGCCATCCCTGTTCCTGCACCCAGCAGAAGCAAGCCATGGTGATCTGGGCATGGTGCGCAACGATGATGTTTTATTGATGCTGTCATTTTCGGGCGAAAGCCGTGAAATGGGTGACATATTACGTTATGGTAAACGGTTCCACGTGCCCATCATCGCCATGACCGCCCGCGCCGAGAGCACGTTGGGCAAAGCCGCAGATATTTTGTTGCAATTACCAAAGGTCGTTGAAAGCTGTCCGCATAATCTGGCACCGACATCATCCACATTGATCCAATTGGCCTTGGGCGATGCGTTGGCGATCACATTGCTGAAACGCAAAGGGTTTTCCGAAGAAGACTTCTTTAACTTCCACCCTGGTGGAAAATTGGGCACCGCCTTGATGCCTGTCAGCGATTTGATGCACAAGGGCGCAGAAATCCCGCTGGCCCCGCAGACGGCCCCTATTTCTGATGTGCTTGGAGAAATCAGCGCCAAGGGTTTTGGCATCGTAGGTTTACTGGATGACAATGGCGATTTAGCGGGTGTGATTACAGATGGTGATGTTCGCCGTTACATTGAGGGTAACACCGATGGATCAATGCGCGATGTAATGTTTGGTACAACGGGTCAATCAATCATGACCACAGAGTATACCTCGGCCCAACAAACCCAATCCTGTGCCAAAGTTTTAGGCGTGCTGGAACAAAATAAAATCGGTGCCGCGTTCATCGTGGAAAATGGCAAACCCGTTGGTTTGATCCGGATGTTATCCCTGATCCAAGCGGGCGTCGCCTAAATCACCCGTCCGATTTCGCGACGGGTAGGTTTACGGTAAACACACTGCCTTTGCCCAATTCCGAAGTAATTTTCAACCATCCGCGATGGCGGATCAAAATGTGCTTCACAATCGCCAATCCCAACCCTGTGCCCCCTTGCGCACGCGAGCGCCCCTTGTCCACGCGGTAAAACCGTTCGGTTAAACGGGGGATATGTGTGGGATCAATCCCATCGCCAGCGTCTTGAACGCCAATCGTCAGATTTGCGGCGTCAGAACCGTTTAGATCCTGAAAAATGCGCACTTCGGATTTTTTTGGACTGTATTTGATGGCATTTTCGACCAAGTTTTGAAACACCTGCGTCAGTTCATCATAGTCTCCAACCACGAACGGTAGTTCATCGGCAAAATCCAAACTCAAGGTAATTTCACCGCGTTCCGCCAATCCACCCAAGGATGACGCCACGTTTTTCAACAGATGCGACAGGTTCACACTGTCGGTCGGCGGCACCCGCTCGCCGGCTTGAAGGCGGGAAAGTGACAGCAAGTCACCAATCAACCGCCCCATGCGATCTGCCTCGTTTGCCATCATGCCCAGAAAACGATGTTGTGCCTCTTTGTCGTCTTTCGCTGGCCCTTGCATGGTTTCAACGAAACCTGTCAACGCAGTCAGCGGCGAACGTAATTCATGGCTTACGTTGGCGACAAAATCATGGCGCATTTGCTCTGCTTCTTGGATGTGGGACACATCTTCGAAACTTAGCACGCAACTGGGTAATGGATCGCTGTCGGAATCGAGACGTGACAATGACACACGAAACGATGTTGGCACCACCTCTTGCATCGTGACATTTGCCGTGGCGTTGGCCGCGCCATTCAAAACATCCGTCAACGCCTTGTTACATTTTTTGGACGTTATAACCTTGGAAAATTCCTGGCCAGATTTCGCATTCTTGTATCGCGATTTCGCCGCCTTGTTCATAAAGCTGATCTTTGAATTCGGGTCAACGACGAACACGGGCAGCGTCAATCCGTTCAAAATGTATCTAACTGATTTCTTCATTATTTGATTACCAACTTCCGGTGTTTTTCATGCTCGCCCATGGCTCTTGGATGGGTAACGCATCGCCTTCTTGGATCAGCTCGATTGATATGTTGTCGGGTGATTTAATAAACGCCATGCGCCCATCATGTGGAGGACGGTTGATTGTGACACCTTTGTCCATCAAATCCTGACAGGTGGCGTAAATATCATCCACACGGTAGGCCAAATGGCCCCAGCTGCGTCCTGTTTCCAAAACCTCGTCACCATCCCAGTTATAGGTCAATTCCAGCTCAGGCGACGCATGTTCGCGCGCGTGATCCGCGTCTGCTGGTGCCGCGAGGAAGATTAAGGTGAAGCGTCCAGCTTCATACTCTTTGCGGCGCGTCTCTATCAAACCAAACTTTTTGCACCAAAAATCCAAACTTTGTTCCAGATCGCGGACGCGAACCATTGTGTGCACAAATCTCATTTGCTCTGCTCCTTAAGGTGTGAATATCTGGGCAACAGTAGCACAGGCATACAGAAACAAAACTGAAAACGACCAACTGTCCATGTTTCGCAAGTGTGACAAAGCTCGCGTCGAAAAATATATGCGTCTTCTTTGATGGAACATGGAACAAGCAGGAAAACAACACCGGTGTTTAAAAGGGTTATGGATGTTTCTGATCATAACTGAAACGTTTTGGAACGTTCGTTTGGAAAAACTCATGCCGGATCGACATCCATTTTATGGGCTTATGGGACACCGTTGGGATGATTGCTGTCCCCAAAGGAGATCGTTTTGGGTTAAACAGCAAACATAAATTTCATCACAAAAAATGTCTGCACCCTGTATAAGAATGTGGCGCACGCTCTGACGATCAACGAAACAATCGACGGTTCTGTGTTTGATCATTGTCGCACTGATCCAACCTATCGCCCAAAAAATTTGGTTGCTTGGGCCAAACGAAAGGGCGTTGATCTTGGAAATGCAACAGGCGATAAGAATGCTTAACTAACGTTTAGGGATCGCAAATGAGCTTCTTTCAGACCACTGTATTGTTTTTTGGCGCAACGGTCATGGCTGGTGCGATATTGGGCAGGTTCCTACCCGACAGCCTGTCATTGTGGAACAAGTTAATCTATCCCGCACTGATGTTGTGTATTTTGGTTTTGATCGGATGGACTATCGTACAAATGCTGTTTGGTCTGCCAAAATTTGATACAGTTTTCCCAATAACAGCAGCGCTGTTAGGTGTCTTGTTTGCAGTTGGAATAAAGGGAGCTTATATTACCTTAAAGCAGCGAAAATCCAAAAGTAACCCCTAGGTCGCTTCTTCAGGGTCATCAGAATCGAGGCCTTCGTCCGTATCAGGGCTCGTAATAGGATGGTCCTCGTTTGCCAAGCTTGAACTGAAACGCAACGGCGCTACGATTGTATTGCTAAAAGTCGTAGCTGAAATTCCAACCCAATCAAATAGTGGGTTGAAAGGCCGGTAACTTTGAACGACAATAACATATTCGTTGTCAACCATTGTTGGAATGTCGTTACGAATATCTTCTATTGAGAATAGTAGGATCTCTTCCGTTTCATCTCTATATGTCGGGGTAGTCCACAGTAATTCCAATGCATCACCATTCATTTTAACTTGGGATACACGCAGCCAAGTTTCATCTCCATCTTTAGCTTGTGAGATTGAATCGAAGATACCGTCCAGAGCAAAAATATAAGCGTCATCGATACTGGTTTGGCGCGTCAACAAATCCGCAACAGTATAACTTGCTTTCAACGATTTCATCCATTTGTGAAACGCATCAAAAAAAACGAACATACCCGCGAACCACATCAACAGAACCGGAAGAAGGATCATGAATTCCATGGTCATAACGCCGGTATTGTCGGACTTAAACTTAGACATTATTCGTCTCATCGTGCTACCCCGGTTCGTTCACATAAGCGCTGTCTACGACCAATGCGATCCCACCACTGGCGTCATACGGCAAGGGCATTGCGTAGTTAGCGGGCAAAATGGGATCAACAATGATACATGCACGAAGATACATCAAATCCCTTGAATCTGCAACGTTACGTTCTCCTGCGGAAACGGTAGGCAAATCAGTAGCAGGAATAACCGGTCCAGTTCTGTCGACGCATTCAGTCGCTGAATTGGGAATCCCAGTTTGAGAATCCACAGTGGTCAATTCAAGTAACAAAACATCGTCACAATCATTGATTAGAGTCGTATGCGAACAAATAGTCTCTTTAATGTAATTATGAGCGTCTTCGTTAGATACGAGGCCCGTGGCGGGGTCCTGCAGTGCTTCGGGCAATCCATAAAGTCTTAACTCGCGTGACGTTACATCAACGCCTCGCTCCAACATAACCCAACGAACCATAATGAATCCCGTTTCAATGGTCCAAAATAGGATGAATAAAAACAGTGTTGCCGCAAAAACAAATTCAAGAGTTGTGACACCGCGCTCATCGTCACGGTGCCGTCGAAGTACTTGGTTTAAGCTTTTAAGCATTAGCGCGGTCCTCACTAACACCTACTGTACCAACTTCAACTTCTCAATAACACCGCCAATTTCGGCGAAAACATCAGAAATAGAGCTCGTGGACGCTTCTTTGTAGAATGCGTCGTTACCGGCGCAATCTCTCAAAGCCGTTTTCCCATCCGGTGTCGCAGAGTATGCAATTGAGAAAATAACAACACCAGCTTCGCGTGCTTTACCACAAATTCGACTTAGGTTCCCATTTTTTGTAGAGTTTCCAATATTGTAATTCCAATAATTGTACCAGCTGCCACCTTTGTAATAGTTGTAAGTATGCAGCGGTGTAACACCCCACATCTCTGTCCAACCCAATTGTTCCCAATTCGATCCAGACTGAGAACTGAAGCTGTATGCGTTGGATCCTGGCTCCGCATTGGAATTAAACCAAACACCGGAATTTCCTGTACCACGTTTGCTGGATTTAACACGATACTCTGTCGTATTCTCCCCATCAGTCATAACGACCAAGACTTTCAAAGTTATGTCATCAGTATAGTCAACCGGGCGCCCATCAAATCCAGGGTCCACCGCCTGACGATCCGTGGAAACAACAGTCACCTCGCCATCGTCACCGACTTCGTCTTCCCACTTCGTTGTTAACTTGGTGATAACATCCCTAGAGGATGGGTCCAGCAGCACGGTTCCCCATTTCACACCAATGTCGATTGATGTGTTGCCCCGCGCGCTCAAATCAGCGATTTGGTCTTTTAATTCATCCGGGTTCAATGAAAACGGTAGAATTTGCGCTGTCGCTTCGTCACGGCAATACGGCTGATTCAACTCACCATAAGTATAATTGGTGGTGTTTTTGTAACCCATATGTACCGCGTGTGCCGTACGTTCAACGTCCACGAGGTTAAAGATTCCGTCGCCGCCAAGAGAGTTACCATATTCATCAAGAGCGAATCCAAGCTCGTCGATGAAGTTACCATCTTCATCTACAGCGTTACCATCTTCGTCTTCATACTCGGGGATAATATTACCATATTCATCAATGGCATTACCCAAACTGTTACGCAAAACATATGTAAAATCATTCGAGAACGAGAGTTCGGAAAATGGATCAACATCTGTTCCCCAACCATCCGTCGTTGTAGGAGACCATTCCACACAGTAGCTATAGTCATGATCCGGCGTCCCATAGAATTCTGTGAACAATGTTTCGCCAGCGTTCACCTGCATATTATAAGGAATAAGGCTGATCGAAACACGATTAGGATTTGTTTCATCATTCCCTGCCAGCAAAATATCAACAAAATCTTGCGCGGCAGGAACTAAACTATCCAGACGCGAACCATCCATTGATCCCGAAATGTCCAAAACCAAAGAGACCTCTACGTGTGGTACACGTTCTTCGGCAACTGATGATACGTGTAAATCCAAATCATCTACGCCAAAAATTTTCATGAAATAAGTATCAAGACTGATTTCACCCGTTGCTGTAACTTTACGATGCGTAATTGAATACGCGTTGTTCGTCGCAACAACTGTATAGTTGGCGTGCATATTCGCCGTTTCCATACAGTCGATAACGACCTCACGTGGACTGTTTGTTTTGCGCAGAGAAGCAGCAGTCAAAGTACAATTATCAAGATTGGCTTGAATTTCTGTTCGGCGCGCTTCGAAACGTGCGATGTCGATAGCAATACCTGCGACACCAATCATCGTCGTGAACAACATCACAACGAAAAATGTCATCGAACCCGATTGATCTTCAAATGCCCTATTTAGCTTCAAAAGCTGTATTAACTTCTTAGCCATCATATACTCCAGTCCCTTGTTTCACCCAAACGTCGTCTCAAGCAGCACGAATCGTAAAATGGGAATCCCACACGTGTAATCGTACCAGAAGCATTGATTTGTGTCCAAAATGGGGCAAATCTGGTTTTTAACTTTATGAACACGCTTTATGTTTTAAAAATTGCGTCGCGTTTTAGTAGTACTTATTTTTTTTAATAGTTTCTTTTAATATAATTAATTGATATATACTATACTTTTGGTCATCTTTCAGTATTTACTGACCACCCAACCATTTTGCGGCGACAAAAATGGCAATCATACCAAGTATCAAATTTATGGTCAGACTGCTGGCCCAATAGAACCAAAATCGGGATCTATCTGCCGCTGGGTCCGCTTTGTTTGCTGCGTAGATCAAATCTCGCTTTGCCTTTGCAACCTGTTTTTTGTCGACAAATTTGCGCATTCGGGGGTGTTTTAGGTCTGCTTCAGCTTGTTCAATAACAGCTGCTTGCTGAACCGTTTTGCGGGGCAGATAGCGTTTTGCTTTGCTTACTTGGCGTGAGAAATCGCCTTTGTTTGCGAATTTCGCGCCCAAAGTTTTTGCAACGGCTTGCTTTGCCTTATTGATCTCTTTTTGGTCCACCCGCGACTCCTTTGCGGAGCAGTTTAGCTGGATTACACAGGGGTTCAAGGATGGTTTATCTCGTCCATGTCGCCGCCCTCTTGGGCCGCAATGATGGCGGGGGCATTCCCCTGCCCCAGAACGCTGACGGGGGTGGCGATCAACATGAAGCCGACGATGAATATTTCGATGAAACGCATTTTGGGTCTCCCTCACTCTTTGCTTGTAAGGCTTGCGCGTCAGGGAACCTTTAATAAAATATGAAATCTGCGTAGAATTTGCTGAAAATGCATTGCTGTATTACGTCGGTATTACGTATGGGTAACGTCGGTATTTTTGCCGCGTACGGCGTGCGGTGCGATTACTTCTTTTTCACGAATTCTGTCAGGATCACGATGCGCTGACCTTCGACGCGGCCCTCAATATGGGCGGGGTTGTCGGCGACCAATGAAATGCCGCGTACGGCAGTGCCGCGTTTGGCGGTGAATCCGCCACCCTTGACGGGCAAATCCTTGATCAACACCACGTTGTCGCCCGCGTTTAATGTGGCGCCGTTTGAATCCTTGTGTGCGCTTTCGCGAATTGCGCCTGATTGCGCCCAATTCATTGCCGTATCTTCCAGATAGATTTGTTCGGACAGATCACGCGCCCATGCTTCGTCACTTAAACGATCCAAAACGCGCCATGCGAGGACTTTGACGGGATCATGTTCCGACCAGATTGCGGTGCCAAGGCAACGCAGGTGGTTTTGATCCATATCGCCTGTGACCATCGGGGTGCATGTGGCGCATAACAACACAGCGGTCATAGCGGTACCATCGGGATCGGGACCGACAGCGAATGGGGACAGATCGGTGGTGGACTCGCAAAATTCACATGCGTTGTTGGATCGGGTTTGTAAGGTGGCGAGCATGGGATATGTCCAGTGTTGCGTTAGGTGCGTGTAACGTGACGCATCAGATTGGGCAAGACACCGCCAACAGGTGTTTTTGGCATAATGTTTGTTGCACCCACGCACCCTGCCCCGTATTTACAAATAAAAAGGAGATGAGCATGAAACATATACTTATCATTGGTGCGCTGTTGGCAATGACGGGCTGTGCCACCGTTGAAGGCATTGGGCAGGATATATCCAGTGCGAGCCGGAAGGTTTCTGATTGGTGAGTTAGGCAGGGAGTGTTCTTTTCAAAATACACTAATCAATGAGAGATTGACTACCGTGTAAATCCTCTAATCTGGCAAATCGACCACAGAATGAACTGACAGAATAGAGGATGCTACAGGTCTTTCGCCTACTAATTGCACTCGAACGTCAACATTGAACCCTTTTTTGTAAATGTTCTCATCAGATTCACGAATTTCATGTTTTATTCTGTCTTCTGCAATTTCCGAGCCATAGGTGATGGCTAAGGCTTTTTCCGATATCTCACTTATCAGCACTCTTTCCCCTGACCTTTTGCCCACTGGGGCATCCCCAACATCTGAGCGTGTGAAAACCATGAACACTCTATTTCGGTCGTCCGTTTTCTTGTCCTCGAGCCGAACGAACTCGCCTTCAAGAATATCTTCAATTTTGTTTGCCTCTTTCGAAGCAAAGGTAAAGCTAGCCTTCACTTTTCGTTCGCCATCTTCAAATGTAGCAGCTTCCAGTGTAGCGCTGGACTTTGGGTCATTAGCTATTGCTTCAACCGTACCACACCAACGGTTCAAGTCGGATTTATTGAATTTTTCAGGAAGTATTCCTTTTGAAAGGTTATTTATCCTTTTGCCCCATTTATTTACAAACTCAACAGCTTGAAAAACCCTTTCAGCTTCCGAAATAATTATTGGCAAGGCTGGAGCCGCCATAGGAATCAGATCAGCAATTATTGAACCTGCACGAATTTCTTTCACAAATATTTCGGCGTTTTCATTTTCAAAGTTTATATCCGTCTTGATTGACTCTTCATACTCCCCTGCAAGGCTGGTAAAAGCCTTCACGAAAGCCGCAAGTGCAATTGGTTGGCTATTATTAATCTTTAAAGTCAAAATGACTGGTGACTGATCCATAGCCTTTTGGTAATTTAAGTGCCTCAAGAAAACAACCTAGAATAGTTATGTGCTCCAAGATTACACAAAAGAACTTACAAGATATAAAGACTGACAACTTCCCTGAGGAACCACGTTCACCCCTGGGAGGGCTTAGTGTTTCGGCGATTGACGCAATTTATGCATCCGCCCACTCTAATTTATACTGAATATACACAATCGCAATGCGCCCTCCCGTCGGGAGGGGTGGGCTTCTCGTGAAAGCTTTATTTTCACTGTCAGCCTTGGCGATTGCCTTCGGCAAGTCGCTGAGGCGCGGTTCCTTGTTGGTCACAAGGAACTTGGGTGGCGATGGGTTGGTGATTGACTTGATACGTGGAGAACGTTTTCTGTATTTGAACAACAAAAATTCATGCCCCACCGCTGGTGGTTAGTCATCCATCTTAAGCGCTGAGATAAATGCTTCTTGGGGGATATCCACGCGGCCGAACTGGCGCATCTTTTTCTTACCCGCTTTCTGTTTATCCAACAGTTTGCGTTTCCGCGATACGTCGCCGCCGTAACATTTGGCGGTTACGTCTTTGCGCAAGGCGCTGAGTGTTTCGCGGGCGATGATGCGGCCGCCGATTGCCGCCTGAATTGGGATTTTGAATTGGTGTTGGGGGATTAGTTCTTTTAACTTTTCCACCATGGCGCGGCCGCGCATGTCGGCGCGGTCTGTGTGTACCATTGTGGATAATGCATCCACCGGTTCCTCGTTCACCAAGATTTGCATCTTTTGCAGGCGATCCTCGCGGTAGCCCTCCATCGTGTAATCAAACGATGCGTAGCCTTTGGTGACTGATTTTAGGCGGTCGTAGAAATCGAACACCACTTCGTTCAATGGCAGGTCGTAGACCACCATGGCACGGGTGCCAGCGTATGTCAGGTCGATTTGGATGCCGCGGCGATCTTGGCATAATTTCAGCACATCGCCGAGGTATTCATCGGGTACAAGGATTGTGGCCTTGATGCGGGGTTCCTCGATGTGGTCGACGTGGGTTAGGTCGGGCATGTCGGCGGGGTTGTGCAGTTCGATCATTTCGCCGTCGCGCATGTGGATGTGATAGATCACGGATGGTGCGGTAGTGATCAGTTCGATGTCATATTCGCGTTCTAGGCGGTCGCGGATCACCTCGAGGTGCAACAACCCAAGGAAGCCGCAGCGAAAGCCAAAGCCCAGCGCGGCGGATGTTTCCATTTCGGTGCTGAATGATGCGTCGTTTAGGGATAGTTTTGCAATGGCTTCGCGCAGGTCTTCGAATTGGGCGTTGTCCACGGGGAACAGGCCACAGAAAACCACAGGCTGTGCGGGGGCGAAACCTGGGAGGGCTTCGGTGCAGCCCTTCTTCTCGGATGTGATTGTGTCACCAACGCGGGTGTCGGCAACCTGTTTGATGGATGCCGTTAGGAAACCCATTTCGCCGGCGCGCAGGGCATCGATTGGGGTCATTTTCGGAGTGAACACGCCGATACGTTCCACGGGGTAGACCGCGTTCGTGTTCATCATGCGAATTTTGTCGCCCTTTTTCAACTCACCATCGATGATGCGCACCAGAACGACAACGCCGAGGTAGGCATCGTACCAACTGTCGACCAACATCGCCTTTAGTGGGGCGCCTTCTGTTGTGGTGGGGGCTGGTAGGCGTGTTACGATTGCCTCGAGGACGTCGGGGATGCCGAGGCCTGTTTTGGCAGAGATGTGCACTGCTTCGGTGGCGTCGATGCCGATGACGTCTTCGATTTGTTCGGAAACGCGATCTGTGTCGGCGGCTGGCAGGTCGACCTTGTTTAGGACGGGGACGATTTCGTGGTCTGCCTCGATTGCGTGATAGACGTTGGCCAAGGTTTGGGCTTCGACGCCTTGGGATGCGTCGACGACCAGAAGTGAGCCTTCGACGGCGCGCATGGAGCGGGAAACCTCGTAGGCGAAATCGACGTGACCGGGGGTGTCGATCAGGTTCAGGATGTAGGTTTCACCATCGTTTGCCTTGTATTCGATACGGACAGAGTTGGCCTTGATCGTAATGCCGCGCTCTTTCTCGATATCCATGGTATCCAAAAGCTGTGCTTCCATATCGCGATCAGCGACTGTTCCAGTGGATTGGATCAGGCGATCAGCAAGGGTGGATTTACCGTGGTCGATGTGGGCCACGATGGAGAAATTACGGATTTTGGTTATGTCAGTCATGGGTGGGGATATGATACGGATTTGGGGTTTGGTCAAGGGATTTGGGGGGTGGCGAAGGGTTTGCCCCGAAATTGCCCCTTATTTTGAAGTGTCCCCATGGGGACAGGGGGTTAAGCTTTTGATATTATGTTATTTTATAAATTTTACCGCAAAAACACTCTCTTCTTATGGTTAAGCTACTTGGTTGGGGGCATAACAAATCTAACGAACATAGGCTGTTTCATAACAAACATTGCCATTTCACAGTGAAAAAACAGCGCATACATTAAATTTACATAACTTGAAAAAGACAAATGACAGCTAAGAGCCCAAACATACAGAAATGGATTTGCCGAAACTTAAAGTCTGGGGCTCTGGTTTCTGATTTGAATTCGTTGTTGATTCTGCAGAATGCATTGCGCAGTCACCCGTAATTTAATCGAATGACAACAAGCGGCTTTGCTGATACACATTTCATATGCGTAAGTTTTCTTCATTTTTGCAAATTCTGGTTGTCATCGTCTTGATATGCGGCGCTTTTCTTGCTTTTCAATCTGCCTATGCATATCGTTCTGATAGGCCAAACGACGCGGCGCAGGCTAAAGGGTCCGGTGTCTTGGATGACCTGACCTTCACTACAGTTCTTGCCCCGCAGGGCAAGCCTGGTGAGATTCGGGACGCGATGTTTTTCCGAGATGGACAACTCCTGTCACTAGAGTGCGAAGATCGCTGCAACTATCCTGCATCCGCTTACTATGCGCGAGAAGTTGAAGGTGGCCATGAGTTTGTTGTAGAGGCTTGGTGCCCAACCAAAAATGCAACAATGCTCTGGCGTGGACAGATTGTCGGAGATAACGTTTCCGGCACCGTCACGTGGTCGGTCCGTCGTTTTTACTGGACTGTAGGCACGGTGCTTGAATTCTCCGGTAGCAAAGCGACTGAGGAAGCGGTGGCAAGTTGGCGGCCATAGTTCCGTGGTTGGTCCGAGGCTTGTTGCTGCTCGGTCTGATCATTGCTGGCCACAAAGTCATCGAGCTTGTCAGTTCCTGGCTCGATTTATCCCTTCTCCCTCACACCGAAGACATGCTTCACCATGCAATCGTTTCGGGAACTGCAGCATATGTTGTGTTGATGTCGATCCCCTTTGTTCCCGGCGCAGAGATTGGGTTGACCCTGCTGACCGCCTTTGGCGGCGCACTTGCACCGTTGGTCTATTTGGCGACAGCCACAAGTCTGATGATTGCCTACATCATCGGTCGCCTATTGCCGCCGGTGGTCCTCAAAAGAGCACTTGCGGGATTGGGTCTAAATCGTGCGGCAAACTTTGTCGAAGAAGCTGCCGAAATGACCGACGAGGATTTTCAACAAATATTCGAATTGATGCCCGTTCCTAAGGCCTTGAAAATGTTGCTGCGATATCGCTATTTCGGTCTTGTGTTGGCCATAAATATGCCCGGCAACATTGTGCTCGGCGGTGGAGGTGGGATTGCCATGATGGCGGGACAAAGTCGGATGTTCGACCCGTTGCCATTTCTCCTGACCGTCCTGATCGCGGTACTTCCAGTGCCACTGATTTTCTTTGTGGGGATGTTTTGATATTCGAGTACCTTTTCAGGGATCAAGCCACTAGTGGGGCATAAATGCATTCTGCTTTGACGGATGACTTGGTGGCGAGGACTCACGGATCGTGGGGTTAATTCGAGAGTCCGTTTTGTCCCCCATAGCCGACCTTCCCGTCTAGTTCATACGATCTAAATCAAAGCCGACCTAACATCATCATCCCATCCCAAATGCCAATCATCCCCGTTTTGAATAATCGGGCGTGCCATTACCTTGGGTTGGGCCAAAATTTGGGCGTCTGTTTCGGAGTTTTTTAACCACATGCCAAGTGAACGGTAATCGTTGGTGTTGGTGTCCACCATGCGGTCGCCGAATTGGGCGTATAGGGTGGCGATTTCGGCCTCTGTCAATGGTTCGGCGCGGACGTCGCGCAGGGTGGTTTTGATGCCTGCGTCGTTTAATGTTTTTTGTGCACGCGCGCAGAGTGGGCAGGTTTCGAGGCCGTAGATGATCATTGGGGTGTGTCCTTGGTTTTTATTTAGCGCATTTTTGCGATTTTAAGTTTGTCCAGTTTTGCACGCGCCTTGGTCGATTCCTCTGAGCGTGTCAGTGCTTTGGCAATTGATTTCAGGCCCATTCCCTTAGCGATTAAAACATGCAGCTTTTGAATTTCTGCGGGTGTCCATGCTTGGCGGTGGCGTTCAAAGCGGTCAGCCATTTTGATCTGTCTCCGATGTGATTTAGGTATGATAGAGCATGGCCCGCCCCATGATGCCAGCGCAAATGCAATTATCGCGGTTGTCCGCCCCATTTGAATGCGTTAGGTTTCAAGTCATGAAATATGTACCCAAACCAACAACCGATGATGCCCTGATCCAAGAATTTTTGAACAAGGGCGGCAAGGTCACCAAGGGCAAAACCAAACCGATGAAGCCAGAGTTAGGCATCAGTAAGAATGTTTGGGGCCAAGTGTTGACCAAAGACGAGAAAGCCGCGCGCGATAAGAAGTGATAGCAGCTTTTCGGCGGATTTATGAGTGTTGCAAAAGTGACTCTTGCCCATGAATCGCGGATTTGTCATAAATTAACCAAAGAGATGCAGATTAACTGTACATTGTTGAGGAATGGTCACATGAAATTAGTCAAATTGAGCATTATTTGTGTCGCATTGGCGGCCAGTGTTACCCCTGCTGTTTCAGGCAAGATTGAACGCGCCTGTATCAAATCAGATCGCCCTGCATCGCGTTCCACATGTAGCTGTATTCAGGATGTGGCGGATGTTAAATTATCCAGCAGTGATCAAACAGCAGCGGCGAAGTTTTTCAAAGATCCCCAACGCGCACAAGATACCCGCCAATCGGACAACCGATCAACCGAAGCATTTTGGAAACGTTACAAGGAATTCGGGCAATTAGCGGCTAAGCATTGCTCTTAAGCTGAGCGATGAGGCCGAGGCTGGCTGTTTCGATCAAATCGAATACATCTGAGAAGTTATCCTCGTAGTATGGATCGGGAACCTCGCGTAGGGGTTGGTTCGGTGCATAGTTTAGGAACAGTTCGATTTTTGCATTGGTGTTTTCGGGCGCCGCCGATTTTACGTTTTGCAGGTTCGCGTTATCCATACACATAATGTAGTCAAAGTCCGTGAAATCAGACGATTTTAGTTGCGATGATCGTTGGCGTGATAGGTCAAAGCCGCGCAAGGATGCCTCGAACATGGCGCGGGAGTCCGGTTGTTCGCCGTTGTGGAAACCGGATGTGCCACAGCTGTCTACAAAAACGTTAAGGTCATTATGGGCCGCCAGTGTGCGAAACACGCCTTCGGCAGTGGGAGATCGGCATATGTTGCCAAGGCAGACGAAAAGGATTTTTGGTTGCATGGGGTGCCTGATGTTTGTGTAATTATTTTATTGCCGCGTTTTTTTAGCAATTTCAATGCGTAAAGTAGGATTGATTTGGCGCAATCTATTGACCTTGGGGAATGGCTGTGGCCCATAGGTGGTATGACACAAGCGACTCTTACGATTGATACGGATGCGATTTTTGCCAACTGGCAGGCGCTGGATGCGAAATCCGCCCCTGATGTAGAAACAGGCGCGGTGGTGAAGGCGGATGGATATGGACTGGATGCGGGGCGGGTTGCGGGTGCGTTGGCATCGCGTGGTGTGCGTTCGTTTTTTGTAGCTGTAGCCGAAGAAGGCATTGCGGTGCGCAAGGCCGTTGGCAATGACCCCGACATTTATGTGTTTTCTGGCATGATGCTGACAGATGCGTCAGTGATGCGTGAACACAATTTGATCCCGTTGTTGAATGCACCCGAGCAGTTCGCGCGGTATCGTGCGGAACTGCCTGATGCACCGTTTGGGGTGCAATTGGACAGTGGCATGAACCGTTTGGGCATGGAGGCGGATGAATTTGCGCCGCTTCGTGGTGACGCAGGGGATGCGCGGTTGATTATCAGCCATTTGGCCTGTGCAGATGAGCCAGATCATCCGCAGAATACCGCGCAATTGGCGGCGTTTCGGGCGTTGACGGATGGATTGGGCGTACGTCGATCATTGGCGGCGACGGGTGGTACGTTGTTAGGCGCCGATTATCATTTTGATTTATGTCGCCCTGGTATTGGGCTGTATGGTGGCGCGCCGTTTGGCGACGCGCGTGCGGTCGTGAAATTAGAGGTGCCCGTTATTCAGACGCGCACTGTGATGGAAAACGAAACTGTTGGTTATGCGGCGCATTGGGTGGCGAAACGTAATTCACGCGTCGCAACCATTGCGGCGGGTTATGCGGACGGGTTGATCCGCGCCATGGGTGGCGGTGCGGTGAAGCTGTTTGCCAATGGCGTCCCTTGCCCGTTAATCGGTCGGGTTTCGATGGATTTAATTACCGTTGATGTGACGGATGTGGATGATGTGCCAGATCAGTTGGAATTGTTGAATGAAACGCAGACCGTTGATGATTTGGCGGATGCGGCAGGTACCATTGGGTATGAAATTTTGACCTCTTTGGGCGCGCGGTATGCGCGGGTATATTCATGAGTATGGTAAGTGGTTTTTTAGCGTCGATCGGTGCGGCGGTATTGGCGTTTTGCGCCACGGTTGGGCGGATATTTATATTTGCGGCCAGTGCGGTTTCGCATATGCTGCGACCGCCGTTTTACGGGCGTGAGTTGTTGGCGCAGGTTATGCAGATTGGGTTTTACAGCCTGCCTGTCGTCGGACTGACGGCACTGTTCACTGGTGCAGCATTGGCGTTGCAGATTTATTCCGGCGGTGCGCGGTTCAGTGCAGAGAGTGTTGTACCATCCATCGTGGCCATCGGTATGGTGCGTGAGTTAGGGCCTGTTTTGGGTGGTTTGATGGTGGCGGGGCGTGTTTCATCATCCATAGCCGCCGAATTGGGCACGATGCGCGTGACCGAACAAATTGACGCGCTGGTGACATTATCGACGAACCCGATGAAATATTTGGTGGCCCCGCGGATTTTGGCGGCGACGTTGGCGATGCCGGTTTTGGTGGCAGTGGGTGATACCATTGGGATCATGGGTGGTTATCTGGTTGGCACTGGGCGATTGGGTTTCAATTCATCTGGATACATTAAAAACACTGTCGATTTTCTGGAGGTTGGTGACGTAACCAGTGGACTGGCTAAGGCAGCGGTGTTTGGGTTTATTATTGCGCTGATGGGTTGTTACCACGGCTATAATTCTGGGCGTGGGGCCCAAGGTGTGGGACGTGCGACCATCAACGCGGTTGTGTCGGCCAGCGTGATGATTTTGGCTGCGAACTATGTTCTGACAGAGGCATTCTTCTAATGATCGATATCAAAAACGTACATAAGGCCTTTGGCGACAATAAGGTTTTGCAGGGCGTCGATATGAAGATTGCCAAGGGCGAAAGCATGGTGATTATTGGAGGGTCCGGCACGGGGAAATCTGTCTTGCTGAAATGTGTGTTGGGTTTGGAAACCCAAGATGCGGGACGCATTATTGTTTATGGCGAAGAAGCCGACAAAGGTGATCGCGATGCGTTTTTGGCGCGTTTTGGGATGCTGTTTCAATCGGCGGCGCTGTTTGACAGCCTGTCAGTTTGGCAAAATGTGGCGTTTCGGTTGATGCGTGGGCCGAACAAATTATCCAAGGCGGATGCACAGGAAATCGCGATTGAGAAATTACGCCGTGTTGGGTTGAAACCAGAGGTGGGATTGAAATACCCCGCAGAGTTATCGGGTGGGATGCAGAAACGTGTGGGGCTGGCGCGTGCGATTGCAGCAGAGCCAGAGATTATCTTCTTCGACGAGCCGACAACGGGGTTAGATCCGATCATGTCGGGTGTGATTAACGAGTTGATCCGCGAGATTGTTGTGGAAATGGGTGCAACCGCGATGACGATTACGCATGATATGAGTTCCGTGCGCGCGATTGCCGATAAGGTGGCGATGTTGCATGATGGCGTTGTGCAATGGACGGGGCCTGTGGGGAATTTGGAAACTTCGGGCAATCCGTATTTGGATCAGTTTTTGAATGGGCGTGCCGAAGGGCCGATTGAGGCAGTTCGTTAATGGATGGATTAGAGGCAATTGGAAATTTGATGTTGGGCATTGTCCAACTTATGGTTCTCTTATCCTCTTTCATTGTGCGTGGATTTGTTTGGGTGATTGCCGCAATTGCCAACCTGTTTAATATGAATTTAGGGCAACGGTTTGTTAACAACGTTGTGTTGGTCATAGCCCTAATCATCACCATCTATTTGGCTATAGGTTATTGGTCGATTTTGGGGCAGAATATCTCTAGCCAAACAATGGCTACATTTTTTGCAGACGCCATTATCTATCCATTAATCCTTATAAATTGTATTTTGTGGGTTGGCTATTTTGGGGCGCCAAAAGTAACCGATGAAGCGGGTAGAAAGATGGCAGAAAACACCGGCTTTGATTACTATAACTTGTATTTCTTGGGTGCAATTGGGCCGATAATGATCGTCGTGGTTTCGATTGCGTTTTTGGGGGCGAAAAGTGATTTCAACAAGGTTCAACGCCAATTAGAACGCCAACAGAAATGCATCGATACGCGCACGAAAACGGCTGAAAAGTTATCGCAACTGGCCGAAAAGGTCGGGATCGGCAAAAGCCTAAGCGAAGATGTTGGGAAGAAACTTAGCGATCGCTGTAAATAGCGCGCATAGCAGCGATCCTCCGTTACGTAAGGTTGAACGCCCCCTTGACCATCTCCATCGTCATATCTTTATAGTAATGAAACGAAGGACATAGTCGATGCACCAACCCGTCATTTCCGCCACAGGCGTTTTTACCCCGACTGAGATAATCACAAACGATGAATTGGTTGTGGCCTTTAATGCCTATGCAGACCTGTATAACGAAAAAAATGCTGAAGCCATTGCATCAGGCGAATTGACGGCGAAGGATCATTCGTCGTCTGAATTTATCACCAAGGCATCGGGGATCGAACAGCGCTATGTTTTGAATAAATCAGGCGTATTAGATCCAAACATTATGCATCCTGTTTTGCGCGAACGCGGTGATGATGAGCAGAGCCAGATGGCGGAAATGGCCGTGACGGCAGCACAGGTGGCGCTGGAGAAGGCGGGTATTGATGCGGCGGATGTTGATTTGATTTTGGTAGCGGCATCGAATTTCGAACGTGCATACCCCGCGATTGCGGTTGAGGTGCAGGCGTTGCTGGGCGCGTCTGGGTTTGGGTATGACATGAATGTCGCGTGTTCATCCGCCACCTTCGGTATTCAATCTGCCGCTGATATGATCCGCGCGGGATCAGTGCGTAAGGCCTTGGTCATCAATCCAGAGATTTGTTCGGCACATTTGGAATGGCGTGATCGCGATTGTCATTTCATTTTTGGCGATGTTGCAACAGCGACGCTGTTGGAGCGTAAGGAAGATGTGAAAGGGGCGCATTTTGACATCCTGTCATCGAAATGCGCCACACAGTTTTCGAATAACATCCGAAACAATAACGGATTTTTGCGCCGTACTCGTGCGGGGCATATGGATGATCGTCGTGACATGCAGTTTATGCAAAATGGGCGTGCTGTTTTCAAAGAGGTGCTGCCTTTGGTTAGTAAGCATATTTTGGATCAGCTGGCAGAGGCAGGTTTGGCATCCAGTGATCTGACGCGTCTGTGGTTACATCAGGCCAATAAAACCATGAACGATTTTATTGGTCGAAAGGTGATGGGGCGCGATCCTGAGGCCCAGGAACAGCCCAATATTTTGCAAGATTATGCCAATACATCATCCGCTGGGTCGATTATTGCGTTTTCGAAATTCAGTGATGATTTAAAGGCGGGTGACAAGGGTGTTATTTGCTCCTTTGGGGCTGGCTATTCCGTTGGGTCCATCATTGTGGAGCGTGTTGAATGATCTGGAAGATTGCAAACCTGTCGTTGTTGGTTTTGTTTCCGATTGCGTGGTTTGCGCCGTTAATGCGTGCAGGGATATTGCCGTTTTTTAAGCTGAACGAAGTGTCCGTGATGACGGGCATTGGTGCCTTGCTGGAAAAGGATTTGTTTCTGGCAATCATCGTCATCTTGTTCGCGTTGATTGCCCCAATTGTTAAGGTGATTGGCACCGCGTTGATCCAATTTGGCCGCGCATCAGCACATTGGAAATCCGTCATTCAAATTATGGGTAAATTCGCCATGGCTGATATTTTTTTGGTCGCGATTTATATTGTGGTCGCCAAGGGTGTGGGCGTTGGACGGTTAGAGGTTGCGTGGGGATTGTACCTGTTTACCGCCTGTGTTTTGGCGGGGTTTATCATCAGTTTGAATATGAAATCTGACACGGATGTGTAACGTGTTCTTGCCCTTTGGAATTGGCTGGGGCACAAAGCGTTATGGCTAAAACAACACTCGCGTATACCTGTAGTAATTGCAATGCATCCCACAAAAAATGGGCGGGACGTTGTGATGCCTGTGGCGAATGGAATTCCATCCGTGAAGAAGCGCCGTTAGCGGCAGGCCCCAAAGGCAAAACGCTGGGTGCCAGCAAGGGCCGTAAGGTGCCGTTGGGTGATCTGAATACTGTTGATGCGCCCCTGCCCCGTGCGTCCATTGGCATTGCCGAATTTGATCGCGTTTTGGGCGGTGGTTTGGTGCCAGCCAGCGCGGTTTTGGTGGGTGGTGATCCGGGCATAGGGAAATCGACGTTGTTGTTACAGGCGGCGGCGGAATTTGCCCGCACGGGCAAAAAGGTGATTTATATTTCTGGCGAGGAAGCATCCAGCCAGATACGCATGCGTGCGCAGCGGTTGGGATTGACGGATGCGTCTGTGAAATTGGCCACTGAAACGAATTTACGCGACATTTTAACGACGCTCGAAGAAGAGATGCCTGACCTGGCAATCATCGATTCCGTGCAAACCATGTGGGCCGATCATGTAGACAGTGCGCCCGGTTCGGTTTCACAGGTACGTGCAACGGCGCATGAATTGACGACCTTTGCGAAACGCAAGGGTGTGGCGGTGATATTGGTTGGGCACGTTACGAAAGACGGGCAAATCGCTGGGCCGCGTGTTGTTGAGCATATGGTCGACACAGTTTTGTATTTTGAAGGCGAGCGCGGGCATCAGTTTCGGATTTTGCGTTCCGTGAAAAACCGTTTTGGCGCATCGGATGAAATTGGTGTGTTTGAGATGACGGGAGCAGGTTTAGCGCAGGTGACGAACCCATCCGAATTATTCCTGTCCGAACGTGACGTGAAAACGGCGGGGTCTGTTGTTTTTGCGGGTATCGAAGGATCGCGGCCCCTGTTGGTCGAAGTTCAGGCATTGGTTGCACCATCCACATTGGCCGCACCACGACGCAATGTAATTGGTTGGGACAGTGGTCGACTGTCGATGGTTTTAGCGGTTTTGGAAAGCCGTTGCGGGATCAGTTTTGGTGGACAAGATGTGTATCTGAATATCGCGGGCGGTTTACGGATATCAGAACCCGCCGCCGATTTGGCCGTTGCCGCCGCCTTGATTTCCGCCAGACAAGACATAGCTATTGCTTCAGACACGGTGATTTTTGGCGAAATCAGCCTGTCGGGGGCACTTCGCCCTATCTCTCAGGCCGAAAATCGGCTTAAAGAAGCGGAAAAGTTAGGTTTTTCTGCGGCATTTGCACCTTCGAGGATGAAATTGTCATCCGAATCGGGCATGAATGTACAAAAATACGAAGCGATCGACGCGTTTGTCGAAGACTGCTTTGGTGCGGTGGACGCATAGGACAAGGGGAATAAGGACATGGAAGGTTTCACATTAGTCGACGGGGGAGCAGCAATTATTTTGCTGATCTCGGCAATACTGGCCTATTCGCGCGGGTTGGTTCGCGAATTGTTATCAATTGGTGGTTGGGTTGCCGCCGCAATCAGTGGTTATTTTCTGGCACCACGCGTGGAGCCGTTAATCCGCGAAGTGCCCGTTTTATCAAATATCATCGGGGAGAGCTGTGAATTATCAATGATTGCGGCATTCGCCATCGTTTTTGCAGTTACATTGATTATCGTCGCGATTTTCACGCCGTTATTTGCGGGTGCGGTTCAGCGCTCCGCACTAAGCGGATTTGACCAAGGTTTAGGGTTCTTGTTCGGCGTCGTGCGCGGTGTTGCGTTGATTTTGGTGGCATTGGTTGCCTATAACTTCGTCAACGTAAATGTCGATATGATCGAGAATTCCAAGACCAAGGAAATTTTGGCAGGTTCAGAAGCGCAAATTCAAGAAGCCATCGAAAAAGACGGTGAAGCAGGCCAAGAGAGCATGTTGGCATGGCTGCAAGGTCGTTACCAAGAGTTGACGACAAACTGTCAGCCAAAGAGCGACACGCCGCGAATTTCAACGCCAAGTACGACTGGAAACTAGTGCGTCATTAAATCAGGCATTTTTGAAAAGTTTTAGACCGCGATGACGTGACAGTCATCGCGGTTTTGTCTATATGGGGGTCAGCTGCAAAAACACACGGAAAAAACCCATGCGTCTGTCCGATACCAAGCCGTTCCTGTCCCATCCCTTTGATGACAATAAATTGAAAGAGGAATGCGGAATATTTGGCGTTAACGGTGTTACCGACGCTGCTAATTTCGTAGCCCTTGGATTGCACGCGTTGCAACATCGTGGCCAAGAGGCCGGTGGCATTGTTGTTCACGACGAAGAGCATGGATTTAATTCGGCGCGTCGTTTTGGATATGTCCGCGATCATTTCACCAAAGAGAGCCTGATGAAAACTTTGCCCGGTGCAAACGCGATTGGGCATGTGCGCTATTCAACAGCAGGCAACAAAGGCCATACCGCGATCCGCGACGTACAGCCGTTTTTCGGTGAGTTTGCGATGGGTGGTTGTGCCATTGCGCATAACGGTAACCTGACCAACGCCGACGCATTACGCAAAGAATTGATCGAACGCGGTTCGATTTTCCAAAGCTCATCAGACAGTGAATGCATCATTCACCTGATGGCGCGTTCAATCCATCAAAACCACACAAAGCGTTTGAAAGATGCCCTGTCACGTGTTGAGGGCGCGTTTTCGGTTGTAGCCATGACACGCACCAAATTGATCGGTGTCCGTGATCCACGCGGCGTACGCCCGTTGGTGTTGGGCAAGTTGGGTGATGGTTATGTATTGTCGTCAGAAACATGTGCGTTGGATATTTGTGGCGCGGATTTTGTGCGCCAGATTGAGCCTGGCGAAATGGTTGTGATTGGCCCTGATGGCGTCGAGAGTTCATTCCCGTTTGAGCGCACTGCACCGCGCCCGTGTATTTTTGAGAAGGTCTACTTCTCGCGTCCTGACAGTATTTTGGATGGCCAATCTGTTTACGAAACACGTCGTCAAATTGGTATCGAGCTAGCCCGTGAAAACCCAGTTGAGGCCGATTTAGTTTGCCCTGTGCCAGACAGTGGCACACCCGCTGCCATCGGTTTCAGCCACGAAAGCGGTATTCCGTATGGCATGGGTATTATTCGCAATTCATACATGGGCCGTACGTTCATCGAACCCACGGAACAAATTCGAAATATGGGCGTGCGTTTGAAGTTGAATGTGAATCGCACATTGATTGAAGGTAAGCGCGTCATCTTGGTTGATGACAGTGTTGTACGTGGCACCACCAGCCGTAAGATCAAAGAAATGATTTTGGATGCGGGTGCCGCCGAGGTGCATTTCCGCATCGCATCACCACCCACAATGTGGCCATGTTTTTACGGTGTTGATACGCCAGAACGTGATCAGTTATTGGCCGCCACCATGACCGAAGAAGAGATGCGCGAACATTTGAACGTTGCCAGCCTGAAATTTATTTCCATGGATGGTTTGTATCGTGCAAGCGGTGACAAGGCAGGCCGTAACAATGAAAACCCTAGCCACTGTGATGCATGTTTTTCGGGCGAATACCCAGTTTCACCCAGCGATCGCATCGCCAAGGGCTTTAAATTGGCGGCCGAGTAAATGACTAATACAGAACAGAAAATCGCGCTGGTGACAGGCGCGTCACGCGGTTTGGGCGCAGCGGTTGCAGAAAAATTAGCGGCGGATGGTTTCCATGTTATCGCCGTGGCCCGTACAGCGGGTGCATTGGAAGAATTGGATGATCGTATTCAGGCGACAGGTGGCACTGCCACATTAGCCCCATTTGATATTACCGACGAAGATGCCATCAAACGTATGTGTATTTCGGTACATGAACGTTGGGGCGGTTTGGATTTATGGGTGCATTGCGCCATTCATGCGGCGCCATTGGCCCCAGCCGCACATATTGCGGACAAGGATTGGGATAAGAGTTTTTCAATCAATGTAACTGCCACCGCGCGTTTGATCGCAAATATAGAGAGCCTGTTGTTGGCGAAATCTGGAACAGTGGTTCACGTTGATGATCCAATGGATGGGCACAAGTTTTTCGGAACCTACGGCGCAACCAAGGCTGCGCAACGTGCGTTGTTCCAAAGCTGGGCACATGAGAGCGTGAAGACAGGGCCAGAAATAATCATGTTTACGCCAAACCCAATGCCAACCGCATGTCGGGCACGGTTTTACCCAGGCGAAGACCGCGAACCATTGTTTCATCCAAGTGAAGAAGCAAAGCGTTTGGTCAAAGAGCTGTAATCAACCATCATTCGCGCGTCAGCGCATATTGGAATGTGCGGGGGTTACCCCGCACGCCGTTTGTTTAGATTAGTGAGCGTGTGCCATTGCCGCTTTGCGCTCGTTGTCCACGGTCACCGTTACAGGCATTGCTTTGCCGTCGAAAATCAATTCGATTTCCACTTGGTCGCCCGTTTTCAAGGATTGACCAAGGCCCATCAGCATCACGTGGTTTCCACCGCGTTTGAATTTTGAACGATCACCCGCTTCAACTTCTACACCGCCTTCGATTTCAACCATGGCCATGATGCCATCGCCCTTATCGATGTGGGTGTGCAATTCCACCTTGCCAGCGATGTTTGATTTCGCCGCAGTTAGATGCACATCCTGATCCGTGCCATTTTCAATCACGAAAAAGATCGCGCCGACCTTGGCCGTTGGACTGGATGCACGTGCATAGGCATCCACGATCCGCAATTCATTGTGCGTGATTGGTTCCATTTTGCCATATTTCATGGCGTTGTGTTTGCCAGTGCTGGCGATAAACCACGCGACCAAAACTGCCAAAACGAGGATATAGAGGACATAGAGTTTCTTTTGCATAACTGCTCCTTTTCTATGCATACAAATAGCAAAAAGCCCCGCGAACCGCGAGGCTTTCTAACTGTTCAAACTGTCGCAGGATTATGCGGCAGCAGATGCTTTTGCGATGTCTTTTTTCACTTTCAAAGCTTTGTCAGACAATTCAGTGTCTTTCGCTTTGGCCATGAATGCATCCAAACCACCGCGGTGGTCAATTGTGCGCAATGCAGCAGCTGAGATTTTGAATTTAAATGATTGGCCCAGCACTTCGCTTGCCAAAGTCACATCATTCAGGTTTGGCAGAAAGCGACGACGCGTACGGTTTTTCGCGTGGCTTACGTTATTGCCAGACATTGGGCCTTTGCCAGTGAGTTCACAACGACGAGACATGTTGAATTCCTTTGATCTGCGCCATCTGGTAATATTACCAAACAGCAATTGTATATCAGTGCCGTTCTTTAGGCCGCATCCAATGGGACGTCAAGGGATTCGAAGCGCATCGCGCAAACATTTATCCACTATTTCCAATGCCTATCCATTTTTCGATAAACACCCCGTCGTTTTTCCCATATCACAGGTCATATGAGCCAATTCAAGTTTGATTTACCCATCGATGAAGCCCTACCCGCGTTAATCAACGCGATGCGCGATCATCGCCATGCTGTTTTACAGGCGCCACCTGGTGCGGGTAAAACCACCCGTGTTCCGATCGCGTTGCATGAAACGGGCATGTTTACGGGCAAGATATTGATGTTGGAACCCCGTCGATTGGCCGCGCGTGCCGCCGCCGCACGGCTGGCACAGCATTTTGGTGATGAATTGGGGCAAACCGTTGGTTATCGGATGCGCGGCGATTCTAAGGTGTCGGCGCATACGAAGATCGAAGTTGTGACCGAGGGTATTTTGACCCGCATGATCCAAAGTGATCCTGAATTGGTGGGCATTGATTGCATTATTTTTGATGAATTTCATGAACGATCACTGAATGCGGATTTGGGACTGGCGTTATGTTTGGAAATCCGCACAGCCCTGCGTGATGATCTAGCACTATTGGTGATGTCCGCCACGTTGGAC
Source organism: uncultured Amylibacter sp. (assembly GCA_943846615.1). Classification (GTDB taxonomy): domain Bacteria; phylum Pseudomonadota; class Alphaproteobacteria; order Rhodobacterales; family Rhodobacteraceae; genus Amylibacter. The sequence goes on from OX044354.1 coordinate 588,826, forward strand.
GCTGCGCCAGTGGCACAATTGATGGGTGATGCACCTATTGTTACGTCAGAGGGGCGGTCATTCCCCGTGGCCCCAATCCATCTGCCCCGCCCGTGGGCACGGCCCAATCAACGCGGGCCACGTTTCACCGATGCGATGGCGGATTTGATTGCGCAGGCCAGTCAGGAGGCCGAAGGATCGATATTAGCGTTCTTGCCTGGTGAAGGTGAGATTAAGACAGTTCAATCAATATTGCAGTCCCGATTGAAAGACATCACCATACACCCGCTGTATGGTGCGATGCCATTTGCCGATCAACGCCGTGCAATTGCACCCAGCAAGGGGCGTAAATTGGTGCTGGCGACGTCGATTGCCGAAACATCCCTGACAATCGAGGATATCCGCATTGTTGTGGACGGTGGTCAGGCGCGTCGTGCACGGTTTGATGCGGGGTCAGGGATGTCGCGGCTGGTGACCGAAAAGGTGACCAAGGCAGAGGCGACGCAGCGCATGGGGCGTGCGGGGCGCGTCAGCGAGGGTATCTGTTACAAGTTATGGACCAAAGGCGAGGAAGGTGGATTGCAGCCCTTTGCTCCACCTGAAATCCTGTCCAGCGATCTGACGCCGTTGGTGATGGAATTGGCAGCGTGGGGTGTTGATACGCCTGTTGATTTACCATTTTTAACCCAACCACGCCCCGCCGATTTTGAACAAGCACAGGCGTTGTTGAAAGAGTTGGGTGCATTGGATGAAAACGGGCGCATCACGAATTTGGGTACGCGAATTGCGCGTGAACCGACCCACCCGCGATTGGCCAAAGTTCTGTTGACCGCCAGCGGTGATGCAAATGTGGTCGCCGCATTGATGGAGGCACGCGATATTTTAATGCGCCCTGCCCCGTTGGATTTTTTATTGCGTGTGAAGGCCGCGAAAAATCCCAAAGGATTCAAACAGGATCATCCCCACAGCATCAACCAAGGCGCGCGCGCACGCGTTATGGAAACAGCCAAGAAATTGCGCGCCAAGGGTCGTGATGATCTGAGCATCGCGCAGATGGCAGCGCTGGCGTATCCTGATCGTATTGGGTTGCATCGCGCGGGTGATGCGCCGCGATTCCTGTTGTCAGGTGGCAAAGGAGCCGTTGTGGACGCAGGTGATCCATTGGCCAGCCAAAGGATGATCGTGGCGATTGATTTGGATGGGGATGCCAAAGAGGCCAAGCTGCGCATGGGTATTGCGATTTCAGAGGCAGAGGTGCGCGAGCTGTATGCCGATCGCATCAGGGACGTGAAGTTTTGTGAATGGTCTAAACGCGATGCCAAGGTATTGGCGTTAGAGCAATCACGTTTGGGTGCGCTGGTGCTGGCACAGAAGAATTGGAAAGATTGTGATCCCGATGCAATGGCGCTGGCCATGTTGGATGGGATCAAGGATTTGGGGCTGAATGTTCTGCCATGGGGCAAGCCTGCGCGATTGTTGTTGGCGCGGATTAACAAATTGGTCGCGGACGGTGCTGATTTACCTGATTGCAGCGATGCGGCGTTGATGGAACGCATTGATGAGTGGTTGTTACCGCATTTGGGCGGTCTACGCAGTAAGGCGGATTTGTCCAAGTTGGATATGGGTGCGATTATCAACAGCCTGTTGTCATGGGACGAAAACAATCTGCTGAACCAGCTGTCGCCGCCATATATTATTGCGCCGACAGGCACGAAGATGATGGTGGATTATAGTGGTGAGCAACCCAAAATCGCTGTGCGCTTGCAGGAACTGTTTGGGATGACGACGCATCCCACCATTGGCCCGAAACGCACGCCTGTTTTGATTGATCTGTTGTCGCCTGCACAGCGTACCGTGCAAACGACGGCGGATTTGCCGGGATTTTGGAAAACATCATATGACGACGTGCGCAAAGATATGCGTGGGCGCTATCCGCGCCATCCTTGGCCAGACGACCCAACACAGGCTGAACCAACGCGGCGTGTAAAGAACCCCCGCAAACGTTGATGTTATTTGCGCATACGTCGCGCACGGATCATTGCACCAACACGCAACCAACCGCCCAATTCGCGTGAACGTGAACGCAACACTGGTGTGTGCTCGGATCCCGATGCCCCGCTTTCGCGCAGGACGATGTACAGGCCGCTGGCGATAATCACCCCTGCGCCGATAATTGTGGATTGATCCATCGTTTCATCAAATAGGAAATAGCCAAACAGGCTGGCCCATATGATTTGCGAATACTGCATTGGGGCGACGATTGCCGCCTCGCCCATGCGATATGCGGCGATGACGAAGAATGTGGCGACCAGGCCAAGGGCGGCAACCATGAAGGAAATGCGAAGATCCTGTATTGGCATCGGCGTGTAGTCAAAATTCATTGCGACCCCCATCACTGCAAAGGTCAGGATCATAGGGTAGATCATCAGAACAACCAAACGTTCATCTTGGCCGACTTTGCGAACAATGACTGATGCGATGGCCCCACAAAGAGCAGCACCAAGGGCCGCCAAGTGCCCCAGTTCAAGTGACACATCATCAGGGCGCAATACGATCAGAACACCGAACAGACCAACAAACACAGCCATCCAACGATGGAAACCAACGTTTTCGCCCAGAATTGGTATGGACAGCACCGTGATCAACAAAGGCATCGCGAATAAGATGCTGTAAACCTGTGCCAAGGGGATTGTGGAAAAAGCATAGAACGCAAAAATGCCAGAAAACATCGTGGCAATCGTGCGTATGCCAGACCACATCGGGTGTACGGGAACCAATGTCCCCGGCTTTGCGTCTTGTATCATGATCATGGTAACCAGCGGCAAACCAAACAAAACATTGAAAAATACGATTTGGAATGGTGAATAATCCGCGCCCAATATTTTCACCAAAACATCGTGGGTCGCATAGATTGCAAATGCGATAAGGGCAAACAGTGCTGCCTTGGTGTTGGATTTTTGTTGCATGGGAACCATTCCAATCATCATAAACGCAAAACGCCCCTGCAATGCAGAGGCGTCGCAAAATCTATTTAACTGTGTTTAAGCGGCTTCTTTGGCCGCTGCTTGGCGTTCGCTCTCTTCGCGAGAGAGTGCCACAGATGTACGCACACCTTTTTCAACGAAACCCATCATGCCAGTAACACAACGTTCTGTTGGCTCGATGCCAGCGCACATCAATACTTCGCGGCCATCGCGTGAGCGTGCCCAGCGTGCGATTGATTCAACACCGTTGCCGTATTTCTTGTCGTCCGCGATCGCATCATCCAATGCGGCCAGAACTACAGCGGCAAACAACTTCTGCGAGCGTTTCCCTTGGTCGTTTGTGTAGGCAGTATCGTCTACGAAATCAAACATGCTGTCGTCCTTTTCTTATTGTAATTTGTAACGTTAGCGCAATATGACGATATTAAGGCGATTCGGTACCCCAGTACGCACATAGCTACCATGCGTCAGACGCATAGCAGGATTTAAAGTTGAACAGAATACGCCTACTTGTCGTAAGGCTCTTCTGAATATATAGGTCGGGGTGATAATATTTCAATCCTAACAAGGTCCTAACAAATGCCAAAAATAAACGGTAACGAAATTCGCATGGGTAACATACTGGAACACAACGGTGGTTTGTGGATTGCAGTGAAGATCGATCACGTGAAACCCGGCAAGGGCGGCGCGTTTGCACAGGTGGAATTGAAGAACCTGCGTAATGGGTCAAAATTGAACGAACGTTTCCGTTCAGCCGATAAGGTTGAAAAAGTTCGTTTGGAGCAAAAAGATCAACAGTTCCTGTATGAAAACGACGGCATGTTGGTATTCATGGACACGGAAACATACGACCAGATCGAATTGCCTGCGGATATTCTGGGCGAACGCCGCCCATTGTTGCAGGACGGCATGACCATCCAGATCGAATACCACGAGAGCGAAGCGTTAAGCGCGGCTCTACCCAAGAAGGTAACATGTAAGGTTGTGGAAACAGAGCCAGCAATCAAAGGTCAGACAACCGCTAACAGTTTCAAGCCCGCTGTTTTGGACAATGGTTTGCGCATTATGGTGCCGCCGTTCATCGAACAGGACACTGATATCGTGGTTCACACGGAAACAATGGAATATTCAGAGCGCGCTTAATCTTTCGTTATGGCCTCTGCCGTAAATTGATCAAGAACCGCTGAGTTCAAAGGTGTAAGCCCCGCTCGATCGCTCGAGCGGGGATTTTTTATGCGACTTTGTGCAAACGCAATTCAGATGGGGTGCGACCCAATGCGTGGCATACTGTTTTCGTCAGGGATGGGTCATTTAGAGTGTAGAAGTGTAGGTCTTCGACACCCTCGTTCAACAGATCATCGCATAGCTCGGTACAGATCGAGATCGATAGTAGGTCATGTTCTTCTTGGTTGGTTGCGTTTTCAAACGCCTTGTCCAGCCAATCAGGGGTAAAGGCACCACAACGCGCGGAGAATGATTTGGTTTTCTTCCAGTTTTCAACGGGCAAGATACCTGGAATGATTTTTTGCGTGATGCCAGCGGTCACGCATTTATCGCGAAAGCGCAAAAAATCATCGGATTCGAAGAAGAATTGTGTGATTGCGCTGTGGGCACCCGCGTCGAATTTCGCCTTTAGCATATCGATGTCGGCGTTTTCATTTGCCGCCTCTGGGTGGGTGTGGGGATATGCGGCGACGCGCACCTTGAAATCACCCGTATCGGCCAGTGCGGAAATCAATTCCAGTGACGACTGGAAACCGTCAGCTGTTGGTTGAAAACCTGCATCCGCATCGGATGGATCACCGCGCAGGGCGACGATTTGGCGTGCGCCTGCGTCTTTGTATGCTTGGGCAACGTCCATGACCTGTTCACGTGTTGCATCAACACATGTCAGGTGGCCTGCAACATCCATACCATATTCGCGGTTAATCACATCAACGGCGGCACGTGATACATCACGCGTAGAACCGCCCGCACCATAAGTGACAGAAACAAAGGAAGGATCAAGTGTCGCTAATTGTTCAATCGTGCGCCACAGCTTGAAACTGGCGTTTAGGTTGCGTGGTGGGAACACCTCGAACGAGAGACCAAAGGCGGGATCGGTAATTTTCATTTTTCATAAGTCCTATCAGCGTTAGGGGCTTATCCAACAATTTGCCTATTGAATCAAATTCATATATTTAATAACCAACATGCAATGCATTCACATTAGGATTTCCAATGTATATTGAATTTCGCCATTTAAAGACGATCAAAGCCATTCACGACCAAGGTGGTCTGGCCCGTGCGGCGGATGTTTTGAACATCACCCAATCCGCCCTGTCACATCAGGTTAAGGGGTTAGAGGATCAGGTGGGAATGGAATTGTTTTTGCGTCGCTCAAAGCCGCTGAAATTGTCCAAGGCTGGGCATAAGTTGTTGGAATTGGCTGAGAAAATCCTGCCACAAATGCAGGCACTTGAAGATGATTTTGCAGGGCTGATTGATGGAACAGCAGGGCGGATGCACATCGCGATTGAATGTCATGCCTGTTTTGAATGGCTATTTCCCGTATTGGAAAGCTTCCGCAAAAATTGGCCTGATATTGATGTGGATATTAAACCGGGCTTGTCGTTCGAGGCCCTGCCTGCGTTGCAACGCGAAGAGGTGGATGTCGTGATTTCATCCGATCCAGAGGAGTTGGACGGCGTGTCGTTTGAGCCATTGTTCGAATATACCCCGACGTTTGTTTGCGCCACGAACCACCCGTTGGCGCAAAAAGAATTTATCGAGGCCGAGGATTTTCGCGATCAGACGTTGATTACATATCCCGTCGATAAAGCGCGTTTGGATATTTTTTCACAGCTTTTGATGAAAGCACATGTTGAACCCGCCGCGATCCGTCAGGCGGAACTGACCGCCGTGATTGTTTTATTGGTGGCATCGGGGCGTGGTGTTTCCGTATTGCCAGATTGGGTGGTAGAGGATCAAAAATACGGGCATGATTTCGTGACAAAACCAATTACCAAGAACGGTTTAACACGCAAATTATACGCGGCCGTACGCAAAAGCGAGGTCGATGCACCCTTTATGAAGGATTTCGTGAAATTCACACGGGATCAACGTACGTAATTTTGTGCTTGGGTTCTGGGCCACTTCGGCCTATAGGATGCCAACCCGAACATAATAGGTAGTTTCCCATGGCTCAATGGTCTGCAAATATCAATGTAATGCTGAAAGCAATTCGCCCGGCTGGCCGTGCGATGATGCGCGATTTCAAAGAAGTCGATAAATTGCAGGTGTCCAAAAAGGGCCCGAATGATTTTGCAAAACGTGCCGATCAACGCGCCGAGGAAATGTTACAAGAGGCATTGTTCGAAGCCCGCCCAAATTATGGATTCGTTGGTGCCGGTGGACGTGAGACAAAAGGCGACGATCCTACGCGTCGTTGGATCGTGACACCATTGGATGGTTTCGAGAACTTTATCCACGGTTTACCGCATTGGTCGATTTCAGTTTGTTTGGAATACAAAGGTGAAATCGTTGCATCGATTATCCTAAGCCCTGTTTTAGAAGAATTATTTCTGGCGGAAAAAGGATCTGGTACTTGGTTGAACGAACAACGTGTACGCGTTTCTGGCCGTACTGGTTTAGATCAGATGATTTTCGCAACTGATCTACCTGGATCAACGCGCGGTGTTTTGGCAACCCAGATCAAAGATTTGGCACGCGTCGCACCCAGTGCTGGTGGCATTCGCGGATTGGGCGCTGTTGGTTTGGACATGGCATATACATCTGCGGGTCGTTTCGATGGATATTGGAACCGTGGTTTGAAATATTACGAAATGGCGGCGGGTACGTTGTTGATCACAGAGGCTGGCGGTTTGGTAGAAGGCATCACCTTGCATGAGAATGCAATGGAATCAGGCACGATCATCGCCGCAAATGGCGAAGGCCATGCCAAGTTCGCTAAGCTGGTGCGAGATAACTGATCTGGGCATCGCCTGCGGTCATATCATCGGTTGCTCGATCAAAACGCAGATATGCAATCGCCTGATCGCCTGATTGGGTATAAATCTGCCCTGCAACCTTACCATTGGATATGATGTCCGTGCCCATTGGCGCGGATCCGTTGATGGCAACGGTTGCAAATCCTTTGCGCAGCTCGGTTTTGTGCTTCATGCGGGCGGTTACTTCTTGGCCGACGTAACATCCTTTCTTGAAATCGACGCCAGATAGGCGTTCGAATCCTGCCTCTAGGATATAGGTGCTGTCGGCGATTAATTCTGTGCCCATTTCCGGGATGCAGTGCGCGACGCGGATAGCGTCCCAATCTGTGGTGTTGGGTTCTGGTGTATCGCTGGAATATTTGCGCCAGCCCATATCGGGGTGGCGTGGATCAGTATATGCGCCATCGGGTACAGCGCCCTGCCCGCAGGCCACATTCAAATCTGTACCTGTGATGGTGACGTCAGCACGCAGTTTATACATATTCAAGCGCTGCGCGAATTGCGGAGCCTGATCGGCGGCGATGTCCAGTAGGAAACCGTTTTGATCGCGCGTCAGGAAAAAATCATACAAGAATTTGCCCTGTGCAGATAACAATGCCGCATAGATCAGTTCCTCACCCGCACGGGTCACATCATTGGTGACCAAATCCTGCAAGAACTTCTCTGCATCATTTCCTGTGATCGAAATAATGGTACGATTTTCGTGTGGTTTACTGGGCATATGGATCAATCCTCGGGCACATGATATGTGGCCCATGTAGCCTTGAAATACATCGAAAGCCAAGCACTATGGTCGCACCTGTCAGCATCGTGATCCCAACCTTAAACGCCGCCGCGGGCATTGCGCCTACGCTGGCCTGTTTGGTTGAGGGCGTCAGCATGGGATTGGTGCGTGAGTTGATTATTGTAGATGGCGGATCAGATGATGGAATTGCCCAAATCGCGGAGGATGTGGGTGCGATATTTTTGACATGCGAAGCTGGACGAGGTCGACAACTGGCGATGGGTGAAGAGCATGCATCGGCAACTTGGGTTCTGTTTTTGCATGCAGATACAGTTTTGAATGTGGATTGGTCACTGGCAGTTGCAACACATGTGAACAATCAAACGGATGCGGGTTATGGGCGTTTGGCGTTTGATGATGCGGGGTTGGTCGCAAAAATCGTCAGTGGCGGTGCAAATTTGCGGTCACGTATTCTGGGGCTGCCGTATGGTGATCAGGGGCTGTTGGTTTCGCGACGCATGTACAAAGATGTTGGTGGGTTCCGTGATATTCCCTTGATGGAGGATGTGGCCATGGCGCGTGCGTTGCGTCGCAAATTGCGTCAGTTGGATGTGACCGCCACAACGTCCACTGCACGGTATCAACGCGACGGATGGGCCAAACGGATTTTTAAAAACCTGACATTATTGGCGCGGTTTAAGATGGGTGTGGATCCTGCGAAACTGGCGCGTGCGTATCGCAAATAGCTACAGGCCCAACCATTTCGACAAACCCGACAGTGGGTTTTTAATCTTGGCACGTACATCGCCACCGAATGATCGTTTCGGAACTGGTTCTGTTGATGCGGGGCTCATGTCGAATTGCAGGTTGAACAATTCCGCGTAGATCCCATCATTTTCCAACAGCTCTTCGTGGGTACCTTGGTCCACGATACGACCCTGATCCATCACGACGATTTGATCCGCATCCAAGATGGTCGACAAGCGATGTGCGATAATCAAAGTGGTGCGTTTTTCGGATAGTTTATCCAACGCCTCGCGGATTTGGTTTTCAGATTGTGCGTCCAATGCCGATGTCGGTTCGTCCAGCAACAAAACAGGGGAATCTCGCAGAATGGCACGCGCAATCGACAGACGTTGTTTTTCACCGCCAGAGAATTTGGTTTTTGAGGGGTCGATGTGCGTGTCGTAACCTTCTTCTAGCTTGGAAATAAACTTGTGTGCAGCGGCGGCTTTGGCGGCGCGCATGCAATCTTCGCGCGTGGCATCGGCGCGACCGAAGCGGATGTTTTCTAGGATCGTACCCGTCAATAAGACACTGTCCTGACTGACCACAGAAATCTGGTCACGTAAGGCCGGCAGTGCGTAATCCTGCAATGACCGACCATCCAGTGTTATCACACCAGTCTGGGCATCAAATAGACGTGGTAACAGGTTGAAAATTGTGGATTTCCCCGCGCCAGAGCGCCCAACGAAAGCATATGATTTCCCTGCATCAATTTGCAATGAAATGTCGTGCAATGCGCGATATCCATCTGGGTATTCAAAGTTCACATTTTCGAATTTCAAATGCCCGCGTGCCTTGTCGCCATCCGCAAATTCAAACGTGCCATCATTGATGGTGTTTGGTGTGTCAAACAGCTGATAAACCCGATCCAAAGCACCCATACCCTGCAACGCGCTGGCATACGATGCACCCAAACGACGCGCAGGATTCGTGGCAACGCCAAGTGCGGTTAGGAGGCCGATAAAACCCGCCAAATCAACCGCGCCAGAACGCATACGTAAAGCGACCAAGAACAGCAATGCGCCAATGGCGATCCCGCCCAAAATCTCCATCAATGGAGAAACCCCTGCCTGCCATTTCACTAATGATACACGTAATTTAAACAACTTCTCAAAACTGGATTTAGCACTGTCCGTCAGACGCTGCTCTAACCGATATGTCCGCACCATACGAATGCCTGAAAGGCCCTCGTTTACGGTTTCAGTCATATGGGCGATTTCCTCTTGAGTGCGGGAAGATATTTTACGTACATGCGCACCCGCTACGCCAACGGGACCAAAGGCGAAAACGAAGATAAAGATAAGACCAATCGTGAGCGCCCAATCGATTGAAATCATTACAATGAAAGTGGCGATCACCGTCAGGATCGCGGTGATTGATCCAAATACATCACGCGTTGCACCCCGAATTAATTCGATATCCGCGGAAAACCGTGCAGCCAACGCCGCTGGAGATTCCGCCAATAGATTGCTGAGATCCATATGAACCAGCGATGAAAACATCTTGGCCTGTAAATCCGCCTGCATGCGCGACAACACGCGGTTTTGTAAGACCTGTTGGAAATATTGCGACAGCCCCTTGGCGATCACCAGTCCGATAATGCCCAATGGGCCCCACCAAATTACGGTGGGCGAGCTGACTTCGAATGCAGCAATGATCATTTGCATAAATTTGGCATAGCCAGCAGCGGCAGCGGCGACGATCAGCATCAAAAGGAACGTAAACCCCAGCACTGGCGCATGGCCACGCAACCAATCGCGCCATAGGCGCCCATATGCGTAACGTGCAGTGTTTTTCAACGCTTTATTCTTCGACATTCAACGCCCCCTTAGGCACTCGATCACCCACATACCATGGCGTTGTTTGCATTCCAATGGCTGTCTTAATCACGGGCAATTTTCAATGCCGTTGGCAAGGCGGTTGCGAAGATTTCGATGTCTTCGGGGATACCAACCGATATACGGATACAGCGATCCTGTGGCGCAACGAATGGCATGCGAACGAAGATGCCCAGTTCCGTTAGGGAGGTCAAAACGCGGCGCGCGAAATCGCCGTCGGCCCCGCAATCTATGGCTACGAAATTTGTGGCCGATGGGATGGTTTTGAGGTCGTTTTGTTCCGCGATTTGCGTGATACGGTCGCGCCCCTTGGCTACAGCTGTTTGGATTTTGGATAGGTATGTTTGATCCAATGTGGCAGCCAATGCGGCACGCTGACTGATCACTGAAACACCGAAATGATTACGAATTTTATCGAAGGATTTGATCAGGGCGCTGTGAGTGATACCGTATCCGATGCGTGCGCCCGCCATACCATAAGCCTTTGAAAAGGTGCGAAAACGAATGACGTTTTTATTTGTCACATCCAGCGGGGGTGCGGTGTTATTGGGGGCCAGTTCGATATAGGCCTCGTCCAAGATCAACAGGCAACCTTCGGGGATATTATCGATCATGCGTTGCATCACGTCGGCGCTGTGATGGGTGCCCATTGGGTTGTCAGGATTGGCGATATAGATCAGCTTTGCGTTTGTTTCACGCGCCTTGGCGATCAAGGCATCTGGGTCTTCGTGATCGTTCACATAGGGTACCGTTTCCAGTTTCCCGCCAAACCCAGCCACGTGGAAATTGAACGTCGGATATGCGCCAAGTGATGTGACGGCCACGTCGTCCGGCCCAATCAACAAGCGGCATAGGTTTGCCAACAAGCCATCTATGCCCTCTCCAACGACGATGTTTTCGGGTGGGACAGCGTGCAAATCGCTTAGTGCGGTTTTTAGATCAAAACTTTGAGGATCTGGGTATTTGAAGATGTCTTTACAAGCGTCTTCAATTGCCTGTTTTACCATCGGAGATGGGCCAAAGCTACTCTCGTTTGCGCCCAATCTGGCCAGAAATTTATTGCCAGTTTCGCGTTCGGTCATTTCGGGTGCTACGAAGGGAACGCTGGAGGGTAATGCCTCTGCGAGGGGTGTTAGACGAGGTGCTGGTTCGGTCATGACTTATCCTATGTTGACGTAAGGTTACGGGCAGTTTTGCGCCCGCGCAAGGCGCGAAATCTTGAATATAGGACAGGAACGCCTACCTATTTAGCAGGTTACCAAAGGAAACCAGCATGAGTACGAAAATTACACGTAGATCAATTTTAGCAACAGGTGCGGCGGCCGCAGGTATGCGGTTTGTGCCAAAGATTGCTGTGTCCCCAGCCGGTCGTAAGGTTTTGACGGTTTATTTTGATAAGGCCGCGGGAGCGATGCGCGCGATTGAGAAGGTTATTCCCTAAACCTCACGCATTGTTCACACTTGCGTGGCAGATATTGCGCGAACCTGTTGCCGTGATCCATGGTGAAGGTGCTGCCAATATAAGGAGAGGTATATGAAACCGATCAAGCTGGATGTGTTTTTACGTGCGACTGCGCCACAAAATCAAACCCCGAAAATGGAATTACCACAACTGGGATTGTATCATGCCGCCCCGCGCGAGGGCGACATGGAAATTTTATCATTGCGGTATGATACCGCGACGGGCGTTTTATTTCCCGCCGTTTAGCCCAGCGCATTCACGCGTTCCAAGGCGGACTGTAGGGTTGCCAATTCTTCGCCGCCAGTTTCGATACGGGCGCGGTTTTCGGCGACCACGGCTTCGGGTGCGTTGTTGACGAATTTTTCGTTGTTCAACTTGCCTTTGATACCGTTCAGCTCTTTTTCCAGCTTTTCGATTGCTTTGTTCAGGCGTGCTTTTTCCGCATCGATGTCGATGATATCCGCCAATGGCAGGCAGAATTGACCACCTTCTACTGGTAGTGTCACTGCGCCCTTAGGGGCCTCGGTTGCTGTGGTGATTTCCTCTACGCGTGCCAGACGCATGATCATGGATTTGTTGTTGTCCAACGCGGTTTGCGCGGTGGCGTCCAGAGCAAGTTGGATCATCGGGATTTTCGCGCCTGCGTTGACGCGCATTTCGGCGCGTACCGAACGGATTTGTTCGATCAAGGCGATGACCCAGTTCATTTCCACGTTGGCGGTTTCATCCACGTAATCGGCGGATGTGTAAGTTGGCCATGCTTTGTGAACCAGCATGTCATTGTGGCCCGTTTCGTCCCACAGTTCTTCTGTAATATATGGCATAATCGGGTGAAGCATTGTGTAGGATTGATCCAGAACCCATGCCAATGTGGCCTTGGTTTCCGCAACTGCCACCGCATCGTCGCCTTGCAACAATGGCTTTGACAATTCCACGTACCAATCACAAACCTTGTTCCATACGAACACGTACAATGCGTTTGCCGCGTCGTTGAAACGGTATTGTTCCAGCGCGTGATCAACAGCCTCGCGTACCAATGCGGTTTCACCGACGATCCATTTGTTTAGTGTTTGGTTTACGGATTTGGGATCGAAGTCGGCAACGGGCGATGCCTCGTTAAACTCGGCGAAACGTGTGGCGTTCCACAGTTTGGTGCCGAAGTTGCGGTAACCCTCGATCCGTTGTTCAGAGAGTTTCAGGTCACGTCCCATGGCAGCCATAGCCGTTAGGGTGAAACGCACCGCGTCCGCGCCGTATTTATCGATCAGGTCCAATGGGTCCATGACGTTGCCCGTGGATTTGGACATCTTCTTACCCTTTTCGTCGCGCACCAAGGGGTGAACGTAGACGGTTTCGAACGGCACCTTGCCCATGGTTTCAATGCCCATCATCATCATGCGCGCAACCCAGAAGAAGATGATGTCGAAGCCCGTGATCAACGTGCGGTTTACGTTGTCGTTGGTGTAGTAGCGTTGGAGTTCATCGGTGCTTTCAGGCCAACCGAGTGTGCCAGATGGCCAAAGGCCAGAGGAGAACCATGTGTCTAGGACGTCTGGGTCGCGGTAGAGTCTTACTCGTGTTACTTGACCACCGCCATTATCTAGCGCTGCCGGAATAGAATAGCTAGCAACTCCACGAACGGTTGAAGTGGCAAATATTATTTCAACATTTTCCCCATAATGGGCCTGAGCTTGAGCAACGACGTCTGCTTCGTTGGCCGCACAGAAGTTTCGCACACCTAAATCATCATCGGCGGATTCTAAATATCCGCCCGCAGGAATATCAGGCCCATACCAAACAGGAACCTGATGGCCCCACCACAGTTGGCGCGAGATACACCATGGTTCGATGTTTTCCAGCCAGTGGAAATACACCTTCTTGTCGCCTTCTGGCAAAATTTTCGTCGTGCCATTGCGCACCGCGTCGATTGCGGGTTGCACGATTTTTTTCGTGTCCACAAACCATTGATCCGTCAGCGCGGGTTCGATGACCACCTTGGATCGGTCACCGAAGGGTTGCATGACCTTCTTATCCTCGATTTTGATCATCAGGCCCAGCGCGTCGATGTCCTTGATCACCTCTGTACGCGCTTCGAAGCGATCCATGCCGCGGTATTTTTCGGGCACCAAGTTATCGTCGGCATCATCGGCGCGCATCGCGCCCTTGGTATCCATCAGGGAATACATCGGAATGTCGTTGCGTTTGGCGACCATGTAGTCGTTGAAATCATGCGCGCCCGTGATTTTCACAGCACCCGAACCGAAGTCAGGATCGGGGTATTCATCGGTGATCACGGGGATTGTACGATCACATAGGGGCAAGTGAACCTGTTTGCCCACGATTGGGGCATAGCGTTCGTCGTCTGTGAATACAGCCACCGCACCGTCGCCCAGCATGGTTTCGGGGCGGGTTGTGGCGATGGAAATGTAATCGCGTTCCTCGGTCAAAGTGACGTTGCCGTCCTCGTCCTTCTCGACGTATGTGTACGTCTGTCCATCCGCGAGGGGGTATTTAAAGTGCCACATGTGACCGTCGACTTCGATGTTTTCAACCTCTAGGTCTGAAATCGCTGTTTCGAAATGAGGGTCCCAGTTTACGAGGCGTTTTCCCTTGTAAATAAGGCCTTTGTTATAGAATTCAACGAAGGTTTTTAGAACGGCATCGTGGAAGTTCCCGTCATTGCCAGCGGGTGCGCCAGGGGCACCTGACATGGTGAAGGCCTCGCGGCTGTAATCACATGATGCGCCAAGGCGTTTTAGCTGATTGATGATCGTGCCGCCTGATTGCGCCTTCCATTCCCAGACCTTTTCAAGGAACGCTTCGCGGCCCAGTTCGGCGCGTGATGGTTGTTGGTTTTCAGCAAGTTGACGTTCCACAACCATTTGGGTGGCGATACCCGCGTGGTCTGTGCCCGGTTGCCATAGGGTGTCGAAGCCGCGCATGCGGTGCCAGCGGATCAGGATATCCTGAAGCGTGTTGTTAAACGCGTGGCCCATGTGCAGGACACCCGTGACGTTTGGCGGAGGGATCATGATGGCATATGCGTCTGATTTGCCATCCCAATTTGCGCCCGCTTTAAATGCGTTTGCGTCTTCCCATTTCTTCCAGATTGCCGCCTCTTTGGCTGCTGCATCGAAGTTCTTTTCCATCGCCATCTGATTAGCCCTTAAACATGTGTTTCATGCTTCTTACAGGGGTGTGAATGTAAGGGAAAGAGGCATAGCGGTGCATGTTTGAAATTTACAGCGCCCGAATGCGCGCGATGGTTTCATCGAAGAGCGGTTGTGGCGCGGCGTTCATGATGGCATCATCATAGGGTTCGCGCCCAAAAACATCGCGCACCATTGGCGCGAAAAAATCGATGGGCAGGGTTTTGTAGTTTGGGTCAAAGCTACTTTGATCCCAGTGTTCGCAAAAATACGCGCAATCGTTGAAAAATGCATGGCCCGCATAGGCATCGCGTTTGCTTGGGTTCGCGCCCACATGTTCGCCGTAATAGACCAGTTGGAAATCGCCGTGTTTTTCAACCACCCAGCGGCATTGTTCCCGCACAAAAGGTTTAAGGATCGTCGCAGCGTATTCATCGTGGTTGTAGGGCGCGAAGATATCACCGATGTCGTGTAGTAGTGCGGATACCACCCAATCGATATCAGCGCCGCCGTTCCATGCGCGTGTTGCGGATTGTAATGAATGGCCAAGGCGGGTGATTTGGTAGCCCGATAACCCCTCGTCCAATTCAACGAGTGCCTTTAGGAGGCGATCCGCGGTGCCTTTGGTGTGTTCGATTTCGTGTTTTGTTAGGAAATCATAATCGGCTTTGTCGCCGTCCTTCATTTGGGTGAATTTTACGTTTTCCATTGTGTTTTCCTAAATCTACGTAGTTGGATTACATCCCACCACTTTTACCTCTTAGGAAGATTGCCCTTGCGAAAGTAACACGATCCTCTTGCTTGATATTTGGATCACTTAAGTGTTGATCGAACAGGTACTCCCTTAAGTTCTTCTTATTCTTTTGTTTTTTGCTTTTTCTGCGCATAATTCTATTGGCGGCATAGGTAACTAAGCCTAATCCAATTAACCCCTTGAAAACCAAACTTAGTGTTGCGCTGCTTAGTACAATCATAAAACTAATCCTAGTAAATCGCGCTATTGTTTTTTGCGCCTACCATCATCACCTTGGCCTGTTCGGTGCGTACGAGATCGTATATTTTCATAGCTTCGGCATCAAAATCTGATTTTGGTGCGACGTAAGTGGCGAAATTGTTTTCGTCGTAATTTCCGCGGGCTGGCATCGCATAGTCACGGGCGTTGCCCGCCTTCGTCATTTTTGGGGAAATGTAGCGGATTGCCACGCCGATGCGGCGATCATCAGATGAATTGAGGCCTGACCCGTGGATGGTTAGGCCGTGATGCAGGCTCATTGAGCCCGCGGGCAATTCAACGGCAACGCGGTCCTCTGGGGCGACATCAACGACAATTTCTTGGCCGCGTGACAAAAGGTTGTGTTCATCAAAGCTGTCTTCGTGTGCCAGGATTTCCGATTTATGGCTGCCTTGGACGAAATCCATGCAACCGGATTGCACCGTTGCATCGGACTTTGATGCGTTCTGTGTGTTTGGAATTTCTTTGGTCATTTGTCTTATCCCAGTTGCGTTAGGAAAGGCTAAAACTAAAAAATGATTCCCGTAAAGCAAATCGTGAAGAGGCTTGTCTTTACACCCCGCCCGCCTTGCGCGAAGAATAAGGTTGAGGGAAATATGTCCAAGAGCCACATCATCATTATTGACGGAACGCAAAGCCAATTAACCATCGGCCATGAAACCAATGCGGGGCTGTTATATAAGTTATTGGACGAGGCGCGTGATAAAAAACATTCGACATTACATTATGATGCGGGTGTTCAGGGCCATGGGTTTTGGAATTGGGTAACGATTGCATCGGGTTGGGGAATGAACCGGATGATCAAGGAGGCCTATGATCGGTTAGCGTCGCGTTATGTTCCCGGGGATAAGATATATTTGTTTGGGTTTTCGCGCGGTGCATATGCCGTGCGATCCGTGGCAGGGATGATCAATCAGGTCGGGTTGTTACGTAAGGAATGCGCCACATCGCGCAATCTGCGCCAAGCGTTTCGGATGTATGAAAATCATGCATCGTCTGAAACGGTGCGCAAGTTTCATGATCATCATTGTCATCAGGAAATTGAAATCGAAATGATCGGGGCGTGGGATACGGTTAAGGCGTTGGGAATTGATTACCCGATCCTTTCACGACTGGCGCCGATGGCGACGGATTTTCATGATGATACGATTGGTGGCGTGGTGAAATATGGATTTCATGCGATTGCGTTGAATGAAACACGCACCGCGTATCGAGCGGTATTATGGGATGCGAAACCAGATTGGGATGGCACGTTGGAACAAGTTTGGTTTCGCGGTGCACATTCGGATGTGGGTGGGCATGTGGGCAGTTTTCCACAGGCACGTCAGTTGTCCAATATCCCACTGGTTTGGATGTTGGAACGCGTCGTGCGGTGCGGTTTGCCCCTGCCCGATGATTGGCGCAATCGTTTTCCATGCAATCCAGAGGCCCCAGCCGTGGGCACATTACGTGGGATTTCAAAATTCTTTCTTTTCAGAGAGCCGCGTGCGATTGGACAAAAGCCCAATGAATACTTGCATCACACGGCATATGATTTGTTCAACGGCCAAAATCTGCCTGTTCCGGTGCAAAAGCATGTGATGTAGCGGATTCGCGCACTTGCCCATTTGGCGTGGCTATGGCAAGAACATTGCGAATGTTATCCCATAAGAGCAGACGCGAAACACATGACCGATTTTAAAGCCGCCCGTGAAGCAATGGTAGATTGCCAAGTTCGTCCATCAGATGTGACGAAATACCCGATTATTGACGCATTGCTGCGCACCCCGCGCGAAGATTATGTGCCCGTGGCGAAACAGCCTGTTGCATATGTTGGCGAGCATATTTCGGTATCCCCAAATCGTTCGATTTTGGACCCTCGTACATTTGCGAAAATGCTGGATGCTGTTTCCATTTCAAACGATGAATTGGTTTTGGATGTTGCAGCCGGAACAGGTTATTCCAGCGCCGTTATTGCGCATTTGGCAGAAGCTGTTGTTGCATTGGAAGATGATGCGGCATTGGCGGCGACTGCCAATCAGACATTATCTGACGCAGGCGTCGATAATGCCATCGTTGTTAACGGAGCGTTGAATGGTGGCGCTGCTAAACATGGCCCGTATGATGTGATCGTTGTTGAAGGTGCCATTGAAACCTTTTCCGATACGTTGGCGAAACAATTGAAAGATGGTGGCCGTGCTGTGGCGATTTTTGCAGACGGCGTTGCCAGCCAGTGTTTCATTGGGAAAAAAGTAGGCGAGCGCATGAATTGGCGCCCTGAATTTGATGCCAGCGCACCGATGCTGGACGGTTTTCAAAAACCGGAGACATTTTCATTTACTTAACCAATCCACCCATAGGTTAAGTTTAAATATGCGACAGGAGTCGAAGATGCGCAGACTGATTTTAAGTGGCGTAGTTGCCGTAAGTGTAGCATTCCCAAGCTTTGCGGATACGACTAGCCTTAAGCAAGCATTAGAAGCGACCTATCGCAACAATCCAACGTTGGCGCAGACGCGTACATCGATTAAAAATTTGGATGAGAGTGTTGTTCAGGCATTGGCGGAGCTAAAGCCGACTGTGGCGGGGGCTGTTTCGGTTGGCGTTACAGATTTTATTGATCAAACAGAGTCCTCTTTCTTCACCTTAAGTGACCAGAAAAAACCGGATAGTTATTCAAATGTAGCAACCTTATCTATCACGCAATTGATTTACGACGGAGGTCAACAACGAGGCAAAGTAGACTCAGCCAAGTTAGCCGTTTACGCGGGGCGCGAGAACTTGATTGCTGCTGAACAAGAAACACTGTTGGCCGCGATTACCGCATATATGGATTTGCGTCGTGCACAGGCAAATTTGAACCTAGCCGAGAGTAATATCACAGTGCTGCAACAACAATTGCAAGCATCACGTGATCGTTTCGAGGTTGGCGAAGTAACACGCACAGACGTAAGCCAAACAGAAGCGCGCCTAGCGTCAGCGGTGAGTAACCGTGAAGCAAGTCGTGCGGCCTTGCAAGGCGCCGTTGCAAACTATGAATCGGTGGTTGGCGAAAAACCACATCGGATGCAAACACCCCCCGATCACCCCGCCATTCCATCGACACTGGCGGGTGCAGAAGCTGTCGCGTTGCAGGGGCATCCGCGCATCCGCGCCGCGCAACTGGAGTTGAAAGCGGCAGGAATTGATTTAACGGTTGCACGCAAGAACCGCATCCCAACCGTTAAGGGAACCGTATCAGCAACCAGCAAAGCTGGTTCAGGCATTGCGAAGTTTGTGCAGGGGAACGAGAAAGAAGTTAACGTAAGCGTTTCTGCATCTATTCCAATTTTTCAGGGTGGTGCACTGGATAGCCGTCAACGTTCCGCAGCAAATGCGAAAAAGGTTGATCAATATGCATTGGACGAAGCGATCAATACAACACAATTGAATATCCGCCGCAATTACGCCAATTGGCAGGCCGCGGTTGCCGCAATTCGAGCCAGCCAAGCACAGATCCGATCGGCGCGTATTGCGTTTGAAGGCGTACAGGAAGAGGCCAAGTTAGGGTCACGTACCACGTTGGATGTGTTGGATGCGGAACAGGAATTATTGACGGCGCGTTCCAATTTGGTGTCTGCGTTGCGCGATGAACAGGTTCAGGCCTATAATGTGTTGGCTGAAATGGGGCGTTTAACCGCGCGATCCCTACGGTTGAATGTGGAACATCATGATCCCAAAACCAATTACGAGGCAGTGGTGAAGGATTCACCCCTAGGATTGCAACGTATAAACCTGTTGGAAAAGTTACAAAAGCGCCGCAATAAGTAATCAACCTTTTGTCTTTATTGGCGTTAACCATGTTTTTACTGTATCCTAGAGACGAATCTATGGATCAGGGCGATGAGCGACAAGTTTTTTACACGACGGATCAAGGCAACGGCCAATACACTTAGACGGGTAATCGCGGATGCACCGCAGGTTGATCAATCCGTTCAAGAGGCCGATGTTGCGCAAAGTTATCAAGCGGCGGTTCAAGGTCGCATGTCCGCAGCCCCGCGTGTTACGGAACGCGCAACTGTTCAATCAGAGCCCGCGAAACTGCTGATTTTAAAACGCCCAATTGAGCAAAAAACCGAACGCCACGACAACGCATTTGCCGATCTGGGCGATGCGCATAAAGCGTCACCTGCGAATTCAATCATTGCGCCTGCAGTCACCAATGCCAAGTTGATGGGAATGGCCGAAAATGCCGTTCATGCGCAGTTGGACGATCTGGGGCCCGCACGTATTCAAAGCTTGATCGAAGAAATTGCGCCTGTACGCATGGCCAATATTTTTGCCGAAAATGGCGAAGAGCTGGTTGGCCAAGCCGTGAACGCATTTGCGCCTGCGCAGATTGATGCCTTGGTGAATGAAATCGCGCCCAGTATCATCGAACACGAAGTTTCGCAGGTCGTAAGCGAGAAGGTCGCGCTACGTCTGGAAGCGGAGTTGCCTGGCGGCATGGAAGAGAGCGTTTTGCGTGTCGTCAAAGAGGAAATGCAGGGAGCGTTTGGATATTCCGTGACCCGCAAAATCCGCCAGCTGATCCGTGAAGAAATCCGCCTATCCCAGATTGATTAGCCCCTTACGCTAGGGTTCCCGACATTTCTAAAATCTGATCGAGATCAGCATAGCGTTCCATGTGATCCGCCAGCTTTTCCAGCGTATTTTCGACAGTTTTGTCGTAATTCAGGTTGCTGGTGATTGCGCCGATTTCGGACAGGAAGCTGTTGCGAAAATCATCTGCGTTGAACAGACCATGGATATAGCAACCACGCACCCGCCCGTTGGGAGATCCAGCACCGATGTTTTCATTATTGATGCGCAGCCATGCATTTTTACAATCTGGGCCGTCTGTGTGACCGATATGTATTTCATAACCAGTGACGGGGTAACCGGATTTGATGTCCCTACCCCGAACCTTTGACAGTTGTTTTTGCGGGGACATGCGCGTGGTGACATCCAAATGCCCCAAGCCCGCATGAGTGCCTGCAGTACCCTCGATCCCGTCTGGGTCTATTATTTCAGTCCCCAGCATTTGATAGCCACCACAGATGCCCAATACATGACCACCTGCGCGAATATGTGCGGCCAGATCAATATCCCAGCCCTGTTCACGGAAAAATTTCAAATCACCAATGGTCGATTTGCTACCTGGGATCAGGATCAGGTCGGCGTCCAATGGCAAAGGCTTTCCAGCGGAGATAATTTCTACCGAGATATTCGGATCGCATGACAGCGGGTCAAGGTCGTCGAAATTTGCAATACGAGACAATTGCGGGACCACGATTTTGAAGCCCGAGCCTTCGGATTTTGATTTGATATCGGCGGCGTCTTCGGCGGGGAGTTTGCCCGCATCCGTGAACCACGGCAAAACGCCCAGCGAAGCCCAGCCCGTGCGGTTCACGATTTCGATCAGGCCGTCATCGAACAAGGATACATCGCCGCGAAATTTGTTGATCATAAAGCCCTTGATCCGCGCCAGATCATCATCAGGCAATACGCCGTGCGTGCCGACCATTTGCGCGATAACACCACCGCGATCGATATCGCCCAGCAGGATAACGGGAATGTTCGCGGCCTCAGCAAAGCCCATGTTTGCGATATCGCCTGTACGCAGGTTGGTTTCAGCAGGCGAACCGGCACCCTCGACGATGATCAGGTCACAATTTTTCGCCAATGCGTTGAAGCTGTCCATGACGCGGGGGATTAATGTTGGTTTTAGAGCGGCGTATTCGCGTGCCTTCACCGTTGTAAGGCGTTGGCCCTGCACGATCACCTGTGCGCCGACATCGGTCTCTGGTTTGAGCAACACAGGGTTCATATCTGTAATTGGATCAACACCACAGGCCATCGCCTGAAGCGCCTGTGCGCGCCCAATTTCACCGCCATCCGTGGTGACTGCTGCGTTGTTGGACATATTTTGCGGCTTGAACGGCATAACCCGCAGGCCACGATTGCGAAATGCGCGGCACAAGCCAGCCACAACCATGGATTTACCCACATTTGAACCCGCACCTTGGATCATAATAGACTTTGCCATGAGTTGCCCTATATTCGCGTTATGAACACACCTGCGCATTTGATTTTCGGCGCGGCGATATTCGCCCGTCCAAATAAACCCAAAGTGAACGCCGCCGCAATCATTGGTGGGCTGTTCCCTGACTTTTCTTTGTATTTTCTGGTGTTTTGGAGCCGTTTCGTATCGCAAAACGACTTTCGTTACATCTTCGACGTTCAGTATTTTTCCACAGCTTGGCAGGCCGTGTTTGCGGTGGATAATTCGTTTGTGTTGTGGGGGCTGGTTTTAGCGCTTGGATTGTGGATGCGGCGCGATTGGATTTGGGTTCTCGCGGGGTCTGCGTTAATCCACTTGGTGTTTGATTTTTTATTGCACAACGACGATGCACGACGGCATTTTTGGCCGATTTCGGATTGGGTGTTTGTCAGCCCCTTCAGTTACTGGGATAGCAATCATCACGGCGGCTTGATCGGGTTGCTGGAACTGGGTGTTGTTTTCGTGATGATGGTGTTTTTGTTTCGCCGATTTAAGTGGTCTTGGATGAGCGTCGTGTTTGGATTGGTGGCATTAGCAGAGTTCGCACCAGCAATAATGTTTCGCGCAATGCAATAAATACGCGTTTGATGTTGCGTCGAAACGGAGGCGTTGTTATAGCCCATTTACACCATAGGTTGGCGAGTTGGCGGAGTGGTGACGCAGCGGATTGCAAATCCGTGTACACGAGTTCGATTCTCGTACTCGCCTCCAAATTACACAACAAAAACAATGATCTATCGGATAGATCGTAGTTTGCTGAAATTCTCCAAAACCTATACACAACCTATACACTACATAGACATGCAAGATGGTGGCTGTTAGAGTTTAGTTACGATGAAGTCTATTAATAACCACACTCGCAAAAAGACTGTCGAAAAAGGACTCACGATCTATCAAACAGGTCGAAGTAAGTTCTGGCATTGCCGTCTTTGGGACCGCAGAAACAATAAGTATGTAACGAAGACTTCGGGGGAAACTGACAGGCAAGAGGCCACCATTGCAGCACGCAATTGGAAAGACTCGTACCTTCAACAGGCGTCTTCACATTTGGTATCCGTAGCAACTTCAAAAGATGCGTTCGAATATTATGCTCGTATGATACCCGTCACCTCAAAAGACGATTGGGTGATCCTAAAACGCCCTAACGACGGGATTTTAGCCCATTTCGGTAACTTTAATGTAAGTTCAATAACTACTGGAACTATTAGAAATTACCTTACGCGGCTTAACGATAATCGTCCTACCCCTCTGTCAAATTCAACCCTAAAAAAACATGTAATCATTTTACGCAAAGTCCTTAGGCTCGCTCGCGAAGATGGCATCATTTCATCCGTACCAGAAAGCCCTAAGCTACAGCCTGACAAAGCAAAACCCAGACCAGGATTTGAAGTCGAAGAATTCATAAAACTCTGTGAACATATGCAAGATAGGAAGAAATCAGGCCATTTAACTGAAGAATTTTATAGAATTGCTCTTTTTATCGTTTTTACCTTCATAAGACCCACCGTTCATGAACTCATGGGACTACGTGTGGGTGATATTACGGTCAAGAAGGAAGGCAAAGAAGCGTACATTGAAATTAAAGTTAATGGAAAAACTGGATTCAGAATTGCCATATCGATGCCAGAAGCGACGAAATTTTTCAACAGGCAGGTAGAGAGTGAAAATCTGCGCAGTAACGACTATCTTTGGTTTCCCAATATCACAGACAGGAACTATGCTCTTCGAAAGTTTAGCCTTCAATTTAACAAGGAGCTTGGGTACGCAGGATTGAAACACACCAACGATGGTCAAACTAGGTCTTCATATAGCTTGAGACACTTTGCGCTGACTTTCCGACTAAACAGTAGTGCTGGAAAAGTTAATGTGTTCACACTGGCAAAAAATGCAGGGACTTCCGTGCAGATGCTTGAGCAGTATTATATAAGATATCTGAAGCCGAGTAAAAACGTTGTAGCCAACCTTCAACACATTGAATTTTAATGTAAAATCCTGCCAAGTCAGAGTAAATAGTTCGCATTTAACCATTTGGACGATCTTCCCTATCAACCTGCGTAACGCTTCATAAAGATGCAGCGCCATTCACAAGGATGAACCTTTGGGCGTCTTGACAATAAGGTGTTAGGATAATGCACGTAATTCGACCTAGTGCGTTGTAATTATTGGATATCGCATACCTTATTTCACTACAATAAGGCGCACATTGGTCAGTAATTGCTTGAGATGCACTTGACTTAGTAACCTTATTATATGAGCCTCCAAGAGGTCTCATTCGAGAGATGGGGATAAAACCCTCTTTCAATGATAAGACAGGTCGATCTAATCATTAGATGCCTTAACAATAATATTATTCTTCTTGTTGATCTCAAGTCTTAATATAAGGCCAAGGGCGGCGTAAAAAGCTTGACAAAACAGTTATTTGATGCTATAATAGTGGTACACTTAATGATAACAATATTGTAACTTTATTGCTGATTAATGATATAGACCCCAAGGTCTACTGAGGCTACATAACAGTCAGCTTAGCCTTATC
Source organism: uncultured Amylibacter sp. (assembly GCA_943846615.1). Lineage (GTDB taxonomy): Bacteria > Pseudomonadota > Alphaproteobacteria > Rhodobacterales > Rhodobacteraceae > Amylibacter. Next base: position 613,343 of record OX044354.1, read on the forward strand.
AAATATGACATATTAGCAGTTCTTAATCTTGATAAAGATTAAGAGTTAATACCAAAGGTATTAACAACATAGTATCCCATAAGTGTTTGAAAAGTCTACTATTGGTTAGCTTTGAGGCTACGCCAACAGCCTTGTATCTATTAGCGGATAAGACTGTCTCAAGCAATGATGCGCAATTAGATTAAGAACTGAGCCAAAACGTTTAGAGTTCTCAATAGCATATGATCACTAAAGCAAACGGAAAAAATGAAGAAACAGGTCTACCATGAAGGTTACAATTACGTCTTAGAATACGACAATAACTCACTCATATTGTACAAAGAAGATATTGATGAGTGGATGGGTGATGTTGAGTACATTAAGGTGTTTACTGTTGAAGGTGATACACCAAGACCAATGACACTTTATCGCAAGCTAGTGGTAGCTGCGAATAAGCTTATTGCTCAAGCAAACAGTGATTGGTTCATGTTCAATGTAACTGACCAAAAACGTGCTGATATTTACGAACGATTTACTCGATCGATAAAAGGTTACTCATGCCAACGGGCTGATAAGTATTTCTATCTTTATCGGGATCAGGCCACCTAGATCAGATGATAGTCAACCAATTGCATTTGATAGATAATTTTTAACAAAAACCAAACAAATGGAGACTAAGTGACCGAACCAACAACGTACTATAAACCAACTAAACTAGATTATTTATATGATGCAGCCACATTCATTGACGATGAAGTGAAACTGATAAAGATAATAAATAAAATGGAAAAATATCAAATTCGTGCGATATATAATGAATTTGAAGACCCCTACAGCAGCTTCAATTACGATCGAGAGTATTCTGAGTATTACTGGAGTAGGTTTAAAAAGGCGGTGGCAGTGGTGAGACCTGATGTCATTTTGATGTAGTGTTGCCTGGGTTGAGCCTATGGTGATATTGGCATCTTGATTAAATAGTTTGCTCAGCCTTCCCCTCAGGCATAGCATTCAGATGAATAGCCAAGGGATTAACGCAATGGTAACTGCACTTTATGCCGCTCTTTTAGGGATTTTCTTCAGTGTGCTATCAGCCCGTGTGATAGCCCTTAGAGGCGTAACTCCCCTTCGGTGGCTGGCCTTCAATAACTACGGTGAAAAGGCTTTAGAACGGTCTGTCAGAGCGCATGGCAACTTTGTCGAGTATGTTCCGATGGTATTGGTTTTGATGTATCTGGCTGAAGGCAGTGACCTCTCAGATATGCGGTTACACATCACGGGTCTGCTGTTGCTAGTAGGTAGGTTGATGCATGGCATTTGCTTCGGCTTCATGGAGTTCAACATGCCATTACGTGTCGGGGGTATGGTTCTGACACTGGCAGCTTTGGTTAATATCTCCATCAGCCTCTTGATCGCATCGCTCTGATCGCCAATTGTTTATGCTCAACACCATCAAAGATAGCAGCCCGTGCATTACATGTGCGGTGCGTTAGCGAGGGTGTATATTTATGACCACGAGATTAAATTAAATATATTAGGTTACCATTCAATATGTATAATTCTCTTAAATGTCCGTCATCATATAGTTTGAGACAGATGGCAATTTGACTTTGAAGAGTATTTGCTCATCTTCTTCAGTTTAATTTAAGCAGCAGATTTAGCGTGCTGCAAGCGCCTTAACTTCATTGTACTCCTTTTTGTCTTTTCCCGTTTCAGCAGGATCGTGTGACCTTGTCCCGTGTAAACGTCGGCGGGCGTTAAGTTATTCAGGCTCTCGTGGTAGCGTTGATGATTGTAATGACCAACGAATGCCGCGATCTGGTTTTCAAGATCTCCTGGTAGAAAGTAATTTTCCAACAAGATACGGTTCTTGAGTGTTTGGTGCCATCTTTCAATTTTGCCCTGCGTTTGAGGATGGTAAGGCGCACCGCGTGTATGTGGCATACCTTTGACTTTCAAATATGAGGCAAGCTCGCCCGAGACATAACACGGGCCATTGTCTGACAGCAGGCGTGGACGATGAATGACATTTGCTTGATCAAGCCCGGTTTCTGCCAATGCCTGATCGAGCGTATCCTGAACATCTGACGCCGCCATCCCTGTGCAAAGCTTCCAAGTGATGATGTAGCGGCTATAATCATCCAAGACCGTCGACAAATAGAACCAGCCCCAACCAATGATTTTGAGATAAGTAAAATCGGTTTGCCATAATTGATTGGGGGCTGTGGTTTTATTTCGGAACTCACTGGCCGCTTTCATGACAATGAAGGCTGGGCTGGTGATTAAGTCGTGGGAACGTAGAAGCCTGTAAACACTAGCCTCAGAGACGAAGTAATTGCGTTCGTCTGTGAACGTGATCGCCAGTTCCCTTGGGCTAAGTTCTGGACGTTCCAGGGCCATATCCAACATGGCTTGCCGTACTTTGTCGGGAATGCGGTTCCAGACATGCCCAGGATGTGATTTGCGATCTTCAAGGCCAGCTTCTCCACGCTGTAAATACCGATCATACCACCGATAGAAAGTCGGGCGTGATACGCCCAACTTATCCAATGTTCGTTTAACAGGTAGGTGCGAACCTTCCACCAACCTGATTATCTCTAACTTTTCTGATGCGGCATATCTCATTCTAGATCGTCCCCATCCGCGAGTATGCTTTTTTTGAGAAGCCGTAGTTCAAGTGTTTGCTCGGCAACAACTTCTTTAAGATCACGCGCTTCACGCTTTAGATTTGTGACTTCGCCGGATGTTGCTTGACGCTGGATATCACCAGCCAACCGCTTCTTGCCTGCCTCCATGAAGTCTTTCGACCAATTGTAATACAGGCTTTCCGCGATGCCTTCGCGGCGACAAAGTTCAGAGATTGAACTTTCCCCACGCAAACCATCTAAAACAATACGAATCTTCTCTTCCGCAGAAAATTTCCTGCGCGTTTTACGTTTAATCTCTTTAACATGTCTATCAGCCGACCCATTCGGCCCTGTTTTTGTTCTCATCTTCAATCCCTCCAAGGATTACGATGAGCTAAAAACTCTAGCTTAGCAAAACATACCGTTCTGTCTCAAAGGCGATGATGGGACACACATAAGGACTAGGACTCAAAATCTAAAAGAGGTATCGTTTTAGTAACTAAAATGGACATCAGATATGAACGCCGTTGAAATTGAAGAACAGGTATCCGCCCTAGCTGAACAAGCCTTTGATCGAGAAGAGTTTCCATTCTCGTTTCTCGAGGCATTTGGCAACAAGGCAACGACGATAAAGCAGCTACGGACAGGGTCTTCGAATAAATCGGACTTAGAAGGCGTTCTCCAAAGAAACAACATTCACTTAAAGGTATGCGCTGTCGGAGATGTCTCGAACGCACTTGCCGCGCTAAAAGCTAGCCCTGCTACTGCTAAAGCTAAAGCCAAGTTTGTTCTGGCAACAGATGGCAATAATCTGGAAGCAGAGGATATCCTTACAGGTGAGACCATTGCTTGTGCTTTTAAGGATTTCCCTGATCACTTCGGTTTTTTCTTACCTCTAAATGGCATCAGCAACGTTAAACAAATCCGTGAAAGTTCCTTTGATATTAAAGCAACTGGTCGTCTCAATCGACTTTACGTGGAACTTCTTAAAGATAATCCTGAATGGGGAACTGCTGAACGTCGCCACGACATGAACCATTTTATGGCTCGCTTGATATTCTGTTTCTTTGCCGAAGACACAGACATCTTTAATGGAACAGATCAGTTCACAGGCACGATTGAACGCATGAGCGAAAAGGATAGCTCAAACACGCATGAGATAATCGAAGAAATCTTCAGGGCGATGAATACAAGGCCAGCGGATCGCTCTGATGCGGGCATAGCGCGTTGGGCTAATGTGTTCCCTTATGTGAATGGTGGGTTGTTTTCAGGCAATACCGATGTTCCAAAATTCAGCCGCATTGCTCGATCTTACTTTATCCATATTGGCAATTTGGAATGGACTAAAATCAACCCTGATATTTTTGGATCAATGATCCAAGCAGTTGCCGATGATGAAGAGCGTGGTGCGCTGGGTATGCACTACACGTCAGTGCCAAACATCTTGAAGGTACTTAATCCGCTATTCCTCGATGATTTGCGCGAAAAGCTGGAAGAAGCAGGGGATAACCCACGCAAGCTTTTGAACCTGCGTAATCGTATCGCGAAGATCAGGGTTTTCGACCCCGCCTGTGGTTCGGGAAACTTCCTTGTGATTGCCTATAAAGAAATGCGAGCCATCGAGGCGGAGATAAATCGGCTACGTGATGAAATTGATCGGCGTACAGATATTCCAATCACCAACTTTCGAGGGATAGAGTTGCGTGATTTCCCCGCTGAGATCGCACGGCTGGCACTGATTATCGCGGAATATCAAAGTGATTTGGCCTATCGGGGCCAAAAGGAAGCTTTGGCAGAGTTTTTGCCACTCGATGCTCAGAATTGGATCACCTGTGGCAATGCCCTCAGGTTAGACTGGCTGAGCATTTGCCCACCGACGGGAACGGCCGTGAAACATCAGGCTGACGACTTATTCATGTCGCCTTTAGATCAAGCACAGATTGATTTCGAAAATGAGGGCGGTGAGACGTATATCTGCGGAAACCCACCCTATCGGGGTAGCAAATGGCAATCTCCAGATCAAAAAGAAGACATGACCAATGCTTGGGCAAAGCATCCAAAACTTGCAAAAGTAACTGACTTTGTTTCGGGGTGGTTCGCTCGCTATTTGGACTATGTTAAGCTGGTTCCTGACGCTGCTGCCGCTTTCGTTGTAACAAACAGTGTTTGCCAAGGACAGCAAGCCTCTGAAATTTGGCCTGTAGCTTTTAACCAAAAAATAGAAATCAACTTTGCTCATCTCCCGTTCAAATGGAACAATTTGGCGAGCCATAACGCTGGTGTTACTGTTATAATCGTTGGACTTGCACAAGCGTCATCAAAACCAAAAAAACTATTTGACGAAGATACTGTGCGGAAATGTGACAGCATTGGCCCTTATTTAGTCCCTAACCATCTGGAATCCGTAAAAAAAGCCAACAATCCACTCGGACAACAAAGCAAAATGCTGTTTGGAAACATGCCGCGTGATGGAGGCCATTTATTTCTAAGCTCAGAAGATGCCGTGCAACTCAGGAAGGACGCAAACGTTATGCATATGGTCCGTAACTTCGTTGGCTCCGAAGAGTTAATTAACGGAAAACAAAGGTATTGCCTATGGATTGAGGCCGATGAAACAAGCACAGCAAGAGATAATTCGTTGATCGCAGATCGCCTCGAAAAAGTCGCTGCGAACAGAATTGAATCTCCAGCGCAATCGACGAAAGACTTTGCAGCTAAACCTTATCGTTTTGTCCAAATCGCGGGCCGCTCTGAACACAATGCAATCGTTGTACCGCGAGTATCATCCGAAAATCGCGATTTCTTACCTGTCGATTATTTGTCGAACGTTTTCATAATCGGTGACCGGAATTTCGCCCTCTACGATGCGCCACTCTGGAATATGGCTCTCATCGCGTCTCGCATCCATTGGGTGTGGATAGGTACAGTTTGCGTTCGACTTGAAATGCGGTTCTCGTATTCGAACACATTGGGATGGAACACCTTTCCCGTTCCTAAACTCACCGAAAAGAACAAGGCCGACCTGACCCGCTGTGCCGAGGACATTCTTTTGGCCCGTGAAGCGCATTTCCCTGCGACGATCGCCGATCTTTATAAGCCTGAGGACATGCCCAAAAACCTACGTGACGCCCATGAGCGTAACGACGAAACCCTTGAGCGCATCTACATCGGCCGCCGCTTCCGTAACGACACAGAGCGTCTAGAAAAACTGTTCGAGCTTTACACAAAAATGACCACCAAGGATTTGAAAAGCACTAATTCGAGAATGAAGGAATAAGCCGATGAGTGATTTGAAAAACATCCCTTCTGTCTCAGTCAACTATGCTCAAAATGGTGCATCAACCAAATCGAATGAACTTGGCATGCGAGCCATGCAAGAGCGTGCCTATGAAAAGCGTGGTGAGCAGTACCTGCTGATCAAGTCACCTCCTGCATCAGGTAAAAGTCGCGCGTTGATGTTCATAGCTTTGGACAAGTTAGCCAACCAAGGTCTCAAACAAGCCATTGTTGTTGTTCCTGAGAAATCCATTGGTGCAAGTTTTAACGATGAACCTTTAAGCACATTTGGGTTTTCGGAGGATTGGAAGGTCGAACCCAAGTGGAACCTTTGCAATTCACCAGGAACTGATGGTGGTAAGGTGAAATCTGTTGGCGCGTTCCTCACCAGTGATGACAAGGTTCTTGTATGTACCCACGCGACCTTCCGGTTTGCCGTGGAAAAGCTTGGCGTAGAGGCGTTTGATGATCGTCTGCTTGGGGTAGATGAATTCCACCATGTTTCAGCAAGCGAAGACAACATACTAGGAAAACAACTCAACGAGTTCATAAGCCGCGATCGCGTACATGTCGTTGCTATGACAGGCAGCTATTTTCGTGGTGATGCAGCACCAATTCTTTTGCCAGAGAATGAGGCCAAGTTTGATGCTGTTACCTATACCTACTATGAACAGTTGAACGGGTATCAGTATCTTAAAACACTAGATATTGGCTATTTTTTCTATTCGGGTTCTTATGCCGAAGACATTTTAAAGGTACTCAATCCTAACGAAAAAACTATCCTGCACATTCCAAATGTTAACTCTCGAGAAAGCACTAAAGACAAGCATCGCGAGGTTGAGCATATCATTGATGCGCTAGGCGATTGGCAAAACATCGACCCCATAACAGGCTTTCATATTGTTAAGACGCCAGAGGGGAAAATTCTAAAAATTGCTGACTTAGTTGATGATGAGACCTCGAAACGAGATAAGGTTTCAGCGGCACTAAGAGATGCGGCGCACAAGAATAACCGTGATCACGTTGATATAATTATTGCATTGGGAATGGCAAAAGAGGGCTTTGATTGGATTTGGTGCGAGCATGCGCTGACAGTCGGCTATCGGGCAAGTTTAACTGAAATCGTACAAATCATTGGTCGCGCAACACGTGATGCCAAAGGTAAATCGCATGCACGGTTTACAAACTTAATTGCTGAGCCAGATGCTGCTGAAGCCGCGGTTACTGAGGCAGTAAACGACACCTTGAAGGCTATTGCGGCTAGTTTGTTGATGGAACAAGTTCTAGCACCTCGCTTTAACTTTTCGCCTAAGAACTCAAACAGTGGTCCCGTTGAAGGCTTTGACTACGGTGAAGGTGGATACGATCCAGAGAAAACTAATATTGGCTTCAACGAAGACAGCGGTCAGTTCCAAATCGAAATTAAAGGACTTGCAGAACCCAAGAGTAAGGAAGCCAAACGCATCTGTGATGAGGACCTGAATGAGGTGATAACGGCGTTTGTGCAGGATAAGCAAACATTAGAGCGTGGATTGTTCGATGGCGATCATGCAGGTGGGGAAACTTTGCCAGAAGAATTAACCCAAGTACGAATGGGCAAGATTGTGGGGGATAAGTTCCCTGATTTGGATGTTGAAGACCAAGAAGCTGTACGCCAACATGCAGTGGCTGCAATGAACTTGACCCAGCAAGCAAAAACAGTTGCTTTGAACATAGATAGCGATGAAGCGGTCACAGGTAACACTGCTCTGATCGACGGTGTTCGTAAATTTGCAATGGATGTGCGCGAATTAGATATTGATCTGATCGATCGTATTAATCCTTTTAGCGAAGCGTACTCAATTCTTGCTAAATCAATGACTGAAGACAGTCTCAAGCAAGTTGCAGCCGTAATTTCAGCGAAGAAAGTGAAACTAACACCTGAAGAGGCTCGCAGCTTAACGCAACGTGCAGTTAAGTTTAAAAAAGAGCGTGGCCGTATGCCCTCGATAACGTCTGCAGACGCGTGGGAAAAGAAGATGGCAGAGGGTGTCGCGTTTCTTATCCGAATGAAGCAGGAAGCAGCCAATGGCTAAAGAATTTACAAACGCCGACGACGCACTGCTAGCTGAACTCGGAATTGATGTTGAGGTAAAAAAGACCCCAACACGTTCGCCACAAGAAGAACGAATAATCGCGGGTTTTGAAGAGGTTCAACGCTTTGTAGATGAACACGGCCGCATTCCAGAGCACGGTGAAACAAAAGATATATTTGAACGTCTGTATGCAGTGCGTTTGGACCGTATTCGGGAACAACAAGAAGTTCGTGATTTAGTTGCGGAACTCGATCACCAAGGACTGTTGGAGGGTGCGACGCAAGATATAACACCACTAAGTGAAGACGTGGATGATGATGCACTGTTAGCCGAGCTTGGGATTGACGTAGACGCACTGCCAATCACAGAATTAAAGCATGTTCGTTCTACTGCTGAAAAAAAAGCCGCTGAAGACATAGCTAACCGTGAGAGATGCGAAGACTTTGAAATATTTAAACCGCTATTCGGACAAGTTCAGAAGGAATTGACTACTGGATTGAGGGAAACACGTCCTTTTGAAATGAAGGCAGAGATCGAGCAGGGCCGTTTCTTTATTGTAAGCGGGCAGATAGCCTACGTGGCTGAAAAAGGCGAAACCACACTTACTGACCAAGGGCGTACAGATGCACGTTTGCGGGTAATTTTTGACAACGGTACGCAAAGCAAGATGTTAATGCGTTCGTTGCAGCGAGCATTAAACAAAGATGATGCTGGTCGACGCATAACTGAACCAACTGCTGGTCCGTTATTCTCTGATCAAAATGCTGATGGCGATGAAGCAAGCGGTATTATTTACGTTTTACGCAGTAAGTCTGATCATGCGCTTGTAACTGAAAACCGAGAACTGGTTCATAAGATCGGAGTTACTAACACTGATGTTGGAAAAAGAATTGCTGGTGCGCATCTTCAACCAACATTCTTGATGGCTAATGTTGAAGTCGTGGCAACTTACGAGCTTTATAACATCAATCGTACGAAACTTGAAAATCTACTCCACCGTATTTTTGAACCAGCCCGCTTAGACATTGAGATCATGGATCGCTTCGGACGCCCTGTTGTCCCACGTGAATGGTTCTTAGCCCCACTTTTTGTAATCAAAGAAGCTGTAGAAAAGATTAAGGACGGCACAATTACTAGTGTTCGGTACAATCCTAAAACGGTGGCATTTGAAAAGATTTGATTGCCAGAAAATGAGCGAGGAAAGATGAGTTATGTGTAAACCTGGATACCACTTTAAGCTTTGCACATGTGCGGCAGAAGACATTGATGAGGAAAATTTCTGGCGCTTATTGCGGATCGACACATCGCCGCAAACGTTTGAGAGAACCATTGGTGTTTTTTGTTTTCCAGAACCTAATGTCGAAAATACTGCAAATTATTTGAAAAATAAAATGCTCGAGGACTTAAACAAACATTCAGTTTTTGATTTTGAATATGCGCCAGTAGAGGGCGATACTTTGGAAGTCACAATGGATGGGCGTGAGCTTTCTTTTAAGTATGAAAATGGTAAGTTTGTTGAAGGTGAGGAAGATTATAGCTTCAGACCTATGGAAGAGCATGCGGAAGGCCGCATTGATGTTTGGTCTAAAGGTTAAAGTGAAATTCTATTAAAAGCTAATAATTGGGTATCAACTCATAGTGCTCGCCATAAAGACTAAGCCCTATTCTTTTCATATAACCTTCGCACTTCACTATCTTTTTTAGTGGCCATTTAGATAGTTTCCGTGTTCGATGTGACTCTTAAAACCAGTCTGCAATGCCCTGTTTAGTGCAGTCTGATCCAATGCTGCTCCCGATGACTTGGTTACATGCGTGTTTCATTGCTCGAAGTAACTCATGTTTCTGATCGTCAGCTACAATGACGCTCCCTCAAGAACACCCATCCTCAATTTAGGTATTTGCAACGTTTCTGCTGAAACGCCTCTTCAATCAAACATAACTGTTTGAACATATTCTCTGTTGGCGAAGACTTAGTCTTTGGTGGGTAAAGGTCATGAGGGAAAACACTTGGTACGTAAGTATCGATACCGTGCTTCTGCGCATGATTATCAGCCTTGAATATGTAATTGATGTAGTTTGAAAACGACGACGAGAACTTATGCTTTGGCTTGGTACTTTCCTCAAACTTCCGGACCCAAATCGTATTCCAACTGCATACACCATCAGCATCAATAAGAGGCTTTTTCACTTCCCGTATGTCTGAAATTGCTGATTGTATTAGACAGATATATTTGGGTAGGTCTGCCTCAATGCGACACCAATCTGATTTAGAAAAGACCATTAAGCCATGGAAATGAGGTTCATATGCTGCCTTTAAGGTTTCCAATCCAACTGTCCCAGACCTTGAGCTTTCAACATCACCTGCAATCATCATAGAATAGGTAAAGTTATCTGGTTTTGATATATCTCCATAAAGTATGCTCGATGTACCTTCTCGAAGACTGCTCTCTTGAAGTGTTCTGTATCAAATACTTCATTTGTATATATGGTAATGGCTAATGATCTCTCTGATGCTGACTTCAACATTATCATGCTTAAATAACAGTCTAGATTGATACATGAGTGTTTCTTGTTGGTTTTTGTTTAGTCTCATAATGCAAATTCCTTTCGGCAATAGAAATCCATTGACGTCGATGTACGCGCCTTTGGATCGTCAGTGATTTAGATGGTTAGAAGCATCACCGCGGCGTTGCTTTTTCGCCACCCATCTATTTATGTGGGCAGAACGGTCTCATTCGAAAAAAACTGAAAATTTTTGAATTATTTTCGCAGAACGCTCATCGAGCGTCTGAGCTTAGCATTGTGCATCCAACTGGGATGTACTGCTTTGGTCATTCTGTCTCAAATAATATGCCTTATTCTAACAACGAGTAATTAGAACGTTCATAGGCTCATCCCAGTCAAAGCTGACATTCCGTAGTAACACCTGAGTACACTTAAAGATGGCTGGTGCATGTTACCACATAGATAGTAACATTATGGCTATATTTGATTTACTTGTTACTAGAATCAGCGTACACTAGACTCAAATGTTACCAAAGAGGTATGTGATGTCTTTAATCGGGTATAAGCGCGTTAGTTCTGAAGCTCAGTCAACAGATCGTCAGGATTTGGGTGAGCTTGATAAGGTCTTTGAGGAAAAGCTATCAGGCAAAAGTGCATCTGATCGACCAGCACTATTGGCTATGATTGATTATGCTCGTGATGGTGACACGGTTAAGGTTCACTCTATTGATCGACTAGCAAGAGACCTGCGTGATCTACAGTCCATCATTAGTCAGCTTAACGACAAAGGTGTTGCGATCTCGTTCTTGAGTGAGAGGCTGACATTTAACGCAGGTGCTGATGATGCCTTCGCTAAACTACAACTACAGATGATGGGTGCGTTTGCTGAGTTTGAGCGCAACATTATTCGCAAGCGTCAAGCTGAGGGCATCGCCAAAGCTAAAGCCCGTGGCGTTTATAAAGATCGAAAGCGTTCAACAGTTATTGATCGTGACGAGGTACGCAAGCTCAAGGCTGAGGGTCTTTCCACATACAAGATAGCTGACAAGATGGGCATCTCACGGATGTCAGTTCATCGTATTCTTAACAACGCTGCTTGATAGGTAAAAGGGTGCGCCCCCAGAAGGCTGTAGCGCCTCACTGAGGGGCAGTAAACTCTGGGTCACTCGAGATTGTTTGAGGTTGGTCTGAGCCTGTAGGGTGCGTCTGAGGGGCAGTGGAACCTATGAAAAGCCAAAGAACTTTTCGGTTTGTCCGTGGAGTAAAATTTGCCGATGTGTTTTTAGGTAGCGACAGCGGCTCAACGATCACGAACCTCGAAGCACATCAGGCCACTGGCATAACCAAGATGATGGAGATGAAAGGTGTTAAAAGATCAGAGAAATTTTTGTCAATATTACCAAATATTTTAACCCTTTGTTACCAGCCCAAAGTTAAAATCTTAGTTCTGAAAAAATCAACTTTCTCCATAAGTGGTTCCTCAGGCAGTAGGTCCTTAAAGCCTTTCAGTATCATTTTTTGATCTGTTACCACCCCACATGAAAGACAAATCCACTTTTTAGATTGAGGGGCGACAGTAAAGAAACAACTTCTTTCTTTGTTTAGAGGGCACTGTGTTTGTGGGTAAGTAAAGACACGCGACAGAAATTTATTAGAATATTCGCGTCTATTTTTCGAAGTTTTTTAAGTTATCCTGTCTGATAGCATCCATATAATTCATATATTCAGTAAATAAATATAACAGTTGATCGCCTGACAGAGACATTAATTTTGGCCAAATTACTGCCCACCGCTTATTACCCCTGCTTATCTCTTCCCAACTCGTAATTCCAAAAAAAGTGTAGGGTTTTGAAAGTTTTCCCAACCTTAATATTGTCTCCTTAATTTTTTGAGTATCAAGATTAGTTCCAAAGCAATAAAGCAACTTTCTATTTTTATTGCCCTTACGACCGCCATAATAGTGGAAAATTACAGTTTTTGGATCAGCATATTTCACTTCAACGTAAGCTTTATCAGAACTTTTATTTGGCGTTTTGATGACGTCACCGACATAAACTTTTTCTAATGGGACAATGTCTTTCGCGCTGCTCGTGCCTACTATTGCCCCACAAAATCTACAGTTTTCAGAGGTAGCAGCAATAATAGCATCACAACTTTCGCACTTTTTGGGTCTTGCAAAATACTCATTAGCCAGGGCCGCCTCTGGTATACTCACATCATTAACAAAACCTAACCTGCTGATGTTACCACCATAATCCAGTACAAGACAATTTTCCTTTTTGGCGTGAGGGCGCATTCCCCTACCTAACATTTGTATATGCAGAGATGGGCTTCGCGTGGGGCGTGCCATCACAATGAAGTCTAAGTCAGGTGCATCAAAACCAGTTGTAAGCACACCCACATTAGCAATTAATGAAACATCGCCCTTTTTAAACTTCAATAACCGTTCTGCTCTATCAATTGCCGATAAATCAGAATGAATGAATGTTGAAGCTAAACCAGCCTCACCAAACCGAGCAGACATGTCCTCAGCATGAGATTTACTCACACAAAAAGCTAAACCCTTTTTCCGCCCCATGATCCTTCCCATTGTTTCAGAAACGATTTTTTTTGTAATTTCAGCACGATTGATATGCTCATCAAGCGACCAGTCAGCAAAATCATTTTTTGTTTTTTGAACCTTTGACAAATCGAGCGTGTCATGGGGTTGGATACCCTTTAAATCGCTTAAATACCCCTCAGAAATTAGCTTTGTGAAATCTGCGCCCCCCGAAATATCATAGAAAACTTTATCAAATGTCTTACCCCTCGCACAAATGCCCCATATCCATACGGAAAGGCGTGGCAGTGAGGCCAACAATTCGAAGTGCAGGATTTACTTCTTTCAAATCATGAATGAACTGTTGGTACATTCCCTCACTTTTGTCAGAAAGCAAATGGCATTCATCAATAAGCAGTAAGTTGATAGTGCCAAATTTTTTAGCAGATCGAAATACCGATTGAATACCAGCGTAGATAATTGGTTGTGTAAACGCTCGGGAATTTAAGCCAGCGGAATTTATCCCAGCTGGTGGCCTTCCAGGGGGGTGTTCCCAATGCATTTTAAGTTTTTCAAAATTTTGCTCAATTAGTTCTTTAACATGCGTCCACCATTAATATTCTGATGGTATTGTTGTGTCTAAAATACGTTTGAACGAGGTCAGCAATTATATGACTTTTACCAGTTCCAGTGGGCAGTACCGCTAAACCAGCTGAACCACCGTCTTTCAGATATTTGCTAGCCGCTCGAACTGCTTCAGCTTGATAATATCGTGGCTTGTAACCTTGCATGCTACTCCTAAGAATCTAACCTCATAAAAGGTGAGAATTATTTCTCATAAATTTATTCATCATAATTCATTCCTTAATCTCAACAGCAGTGACACTCGCTGTCAGCATCACCAAAGAACAAGGACGACTCATTAGCCAAGTTTAAGCTAGTCGGCATCGCTTTTCTTTGACCACCATGTGCCAACTTTCCCACCAAAATCAGAAACCGCTCCTTCGCCAGTCTCCCACCAGTCTTTGATATCAGGCATTTCCATTCCCTTAATATCTTCCAAACTTGGAGTAGCTTCCTTTGCTATCTCCCATGCTTTGCTTGGAGATGCTTTGACAGCAGCCATAATTTCTTCTTTAGGCGGCACTTTAACAGCGCAAACTTTTAAATCGTTATCATTTGTTGTAAAATTAGGATCAAAAGCTCGCTGTAGTTCAGTCATATCTTTCATCGTAAGGCAGAGGTCTCTGATCTCCAGTGACGTCACTCCGACAATTACAGCAGTCCCAATCCATGGAATTGCTTCACCAGGCATCGATGCTACGTTTCGTGCAGCAGAGCGTGCAGACCGTTTTCCAATCTGCTCTGAAGTTTGAGCTACAGCTTTCTTTAAAGCAACTTTTTCACCTTTAAACGTAACCAACCCAGCTAACATATCATTATAACGGGATTTCAGAATGCCGTTTGATGCTTTCTGTGTCGCGAGTTCTCCAGCTTGGCTAGTAATTTTTGACTGGAGTGTCCTCTTGGCTTGTTTTTCAATGACAAGGTTTTGTGAAGCGCGGCCTAATTGTGACTTTAGTTCACTCTTGATCTTTTTTTCTGCTGCTAATTCTACCGACGTTTGGGCCAATTGAGTAGACAGTTCGCGCTTCATCTTTTTCTCAGTTATCAGTTTGGCACTTGTTTCGCCCAATTCGGTTTTGAGTTCGCGTTTTACTTGCCGCTCAACTACTAAATTATCACCTAATTGAGCAATTTCTGCTTTGTTGCGAGAGCCAATTGTTTGTATGTTTGTTACTGCTTCAAAGCCACTGTTCAAAATTGAGAACAGAGAGCCGCCAAGGAAGAGAGCCAGATTGATACAAAGCGATAATACCAAAACGAACGATACCAAAAGGAATTTGACAGTTTTAAGTGCGCGCCAGATGAGTTTTAAAGTTTTCAAGTTGGGTTCCATCCATCAAAATAATCAAAATTTACTGTGTCTACGTAATACACTTTGAACAACCCCAAAAGACAACAAGCCCCTCAGATCAACTGTGAGCAACCTTGTTATGGGAGACACAAGGCTGGCACAACGGCATTAGCAAATGAAGATATCCATTTTGGATGGAACTTTCTCAGCACTCAAATGGCACCTCAACGAAATTGTTATACCGCCTTCTCCAACCACTCCCTCATCACACTCACTGGATAACCTGAACCGTACCCCTGCCCTACACCATCAGTCGTCCACCCACCTATCTGGTAGGTAGTATCTGAAGGACATTGTACTGCCCTCAATCTGTCTCGTATTGAGTGGCTGAAGCTGTGCATCGTGCATCCATCAGGAACGTACTGTTCTAACCATTTATTAAGTGCTTTACGGGTGACTTTTCGGTTGTACCTTGTGAAGATAAAAGCTGATGCCGTACCCACTTCTACCATGCAATTAAGTGCCCATAAAATATTTAAAAACCTATACACAAAACCAATACACCGTCAATTAAGTCATTGTTAATAAACAATTGATATGGATTGCAAATCCGTGTACACGAGTTCGATTCTCGTACTCGCCTCCAATAAAATCAATGGGTTAGCCAATTTTCGTGCAATATGGTTTGTAAAACGGTTCCCACGAATGCAAAAACACTAAGTAAAATAAGCAATTGTGCTGATCTTACCCCCCCGACTTTCAATGTTTGCTTAGGGCCCTTTCCTTACAAATTTCAATCCATCGTTAGGAACCATATCGTGGAGGGGATGAATTTGGAAACTAAGATATGAATTACGGCCCATTCTTCGTTTCGCATCAGCTCCTCTGCTGTGTGACACTAACGTCTCATTCATTCAGGGTGCCTGTTTGATGACAGTTGTGCCGGCTAAGAATCTCGCTTGTTTTTATGATTGGTATTCTAATAAATTCATGTATTATTATTTAAATTCTTGTGACCTAAGAAATGGGGGCTTCTTATGCCAACTAATATTATTAAAAAAACCGCAATGGGTGCGTCTCTGATAGCAATGTCCGTGGCTGCTCCTGCAGTATTTGCGGATACTCCTGCAAAAACAGTTAACTGGGAAGGTACATATGCCGGTGTCGGTTTAGATATTTCAGACACGAGTGTTGCCGGCTCGACAGATTATGGGGGGATGTATGGTGGTGATATAAAGCCTTCTCCAAATATATCTCTTGGTAAAAACTGGCAATCTGGCAATGTTGTAAAAGGTATTGAGCTTTCCTTTTTTGGTGGAATGGATGGCGGCTATCTTTTTGATGAACCACAATTTAACAATGCATATTTGGCGACTTATGATTGGAATTGGGCAGCATCTATTTCTGGCCGCGTTGGTATTGCGAATGGTCGCTGGCTAACTTACGCCTCCGCAGGTGTAACTTATGCCGATCTCTTTCTTTTAGCGAGTGAAGACCAACCATTGGCTACTGACACATACGCAATTTTTTCCGATTCCAAACAATTGGGCTTCAACGCAGGATTTGGCGTGGAATATGCGTTAAATAAGGGTGGATCGTTGGGATTGGAATATGTTTATACAGCATTTCCATCGGTTTTTTCTGATACACGACCAAATGGTGCAACCTCAAACTCAGCAGGTGATCTTGCTACAGATTCCCATACGCTTCGGTTCACTTATAATTACTACTTTGGTGATGGATTGAAGGAAACTGAAAACAGTTCTCTAGATCCTTCCGCCTCATGGGCGGGTGGATATCTATCGACTTTTGCCCAAGCTGGATTAATTTTGGACGATAACCTGAATGGTAATTATTACGGAAACACTCGTGCCTATTCTTCTGCAAACGCTCTAGGGCTTGGCGTTGGATATAATTGGCAGATTGGTAATTTTGTTTACGGTGCGGCTGTTGATGTAGCCAGCGGTGGTTTAAAATCTGATTCATACTATGGGGACGATTACGCAAAAGAGCTAGAGTGGAATTGGCTCACAACTATCAGAGGCCGTGCAGGTATCGCTACTGGTGATTTGTTATTTTACGGAACGGCAGGGCTTGCAGTGGCCGATGCTTTCATGGGCCTTTGTGACACAACTAATGCTTCTAACGGATGCGATGCTGCTGACTTTGAAAATACTTATGACGGCACTACTTTGGGATTGGTCGCTGGGATTGGTGCTGAATATCGCTTAAGCGGACGTAGCACAATTTTCATGGAATATAATACACTATCGTTTCCTTCGGTTTTATCCACGACTGCAGGAAGTACCGCACCTGTCGGAGCGGCAGATTCTACAGCAAGTGCGCACTTCTTGAAATTTGGATTAAATTATTCCTTTGCGCCGAGCCAATCAAAAAGCGCCGTTGAAACCCACGACTGGTCAGGAACTTACGCAGGGCTTGCTTTCGCACCTCAAAACCAATTTCTATCTGCAGCACATTACGATACTGGTGGTAACGGCGCTGAATTAGTGGTGCCTGCTGCTGTTACGTTTGGTAAAAATTGGCAAAGTGGAAATTCAGTGTGGGGCATTTCCGGTGATTTCATGGCTGGCGCTGATGAAGTGCATATCCGTTGGGATGATTTTGATTATCAAATTGCTTCTCAGTGGAATTGGTCAGCGTCAATACGCGGTCGAGTGGGTATAGCAACTGGCGATGCTCTTTTATACGCAACTGCAGGTGTGACCGTTGCAGATATCGAAGCTAGATCTTGCGAATCCAATGGCCCTGGCTCTACGGATTGTACTTTTGCAGGCTCTTCCGATGTTGAAGCAAGTATTGACGATATCTTTGTTGGCCTCACAGCGGGTATAGGTATTGAGTATGCTGTGAAAGAGAATATGAGTATGTTTGCTGAATACCGTTACACTGGATTTTCAAGTAAAAGCAGATTTGGATCGGCAGTTGCGTCAGACTATTATGGTGATTTTACAAATTACAGCCACGGAGTGTTGTTGGGATTGAACTACAAATTTGGTAAATAATCCTGATCACTATTTAAAGTATTTAAAGGGGCGATTGATTGATCGTCCCTTTTTGCATAGGACTACTGGAACGATGATAAGTTGTAAAATTTCTTTTTTGAAGGCGAATGCATGAGTTCTAGCACCAGCCAATTAGCAAACAAAATTCAAACCTTAATTCATTCTGGAAGATTGAATGACGCTGAAGATATACTGAAGTCAGAATGTACGCTTGTCAAAATGGATGCTGACTTAACAACGGCTGCTGGACAAATTGCCTTACAGAAAGGTGACATATACCAATCGGTCGTTCACTTTAACCGAGCGGTAAAATTGAAGCCAAATACCTGGGAGTTTTTGAACAACCTAGCTTTAATTAATCTGAAAACCGGGCGTCCAGATTTAGCGGTTAACGCTATTCGAAAATCTGCAAAACTCAATCCTAGAAATGCCGAGACATTAAAAATCGAAATAGAGGCTTTGTTTGCATTAAACAAAATTGAACAAGCAAAATCGAAAATCGAAAATGCGATGTCGTCAGGCTTGAGGAATGTTCATGTTCTTGTCGATCTTGCACGTATGCATCGCGCTTTGGGTCAGAATAACAAAGCCCTAAAGATATATCGTGATATATCCAATTCCCCAACTGCAACGGCTGGGGCCATTTTTGGCATGGCGCAATTAGTTGATAAGCACGACCCTTATCCCGAAGCATCTATTGTTAACACGATGATAGAGCGTGGCGATTTACCTCCTGATCAAATGGCGAATTTGCATCGTGCAACTGCCATCCGCGCCGACCAAATATCCGACTATGCAATTGCATTCAAACACCATGAGATGGCCAGCCAAATAATTTCACACGGGCGCGATGGGACGCAAAGACTTAGGAGTTTTCTCACGCACGCAAGAAAAAATTTCACCAAAGAGAACATATCAAAGGCCCAAAAACACACAAGTAAATCAACGAAGCCGGTATTCATTTTCGGCATGCCTCGCACCGGAACAACACTAGTGGAGCAAATTATTTCAGCGAATGAAGTCGTTCATGCTGGAGGTGAAATTGATTTTTTCAATCACGTTGTTAATAAATTTGAAAATCAATGGCCTGACCGTTCTGAATTAAAGTCAATAGCGAAGGATTACCTAACGCTTTTAAAGGAACATGGCGGCACGAAGAGTTATATAACAAACAAGTTACCCGGTAACTTTCAACATCTTTGGATTATCTCAGCGTTGTTCCCAAATGCAAAATTAATTTTTTGTCAACGCGACCCATGTGCCACGTGTACATCGTGCCTTACAACTTCACTAGGTACGGTGCATGACTATGTTGGGTCGCAAAAGAATCTAGCTGACTATTACAAAATGCATTTGCAACTTATGAACTTTTGGAAAGCTAACATTTCACAAGTTATTCATCATGTTCAGTATGAAAGACTCGTGAAATATCCAAAAACAGAAATTAAGAGCCTCGCAAAATTCTTAGGGATAGATGCAACTCCTGAAATGTTTAATTTTCACACCTCAAATCGCCCTATCCAAACACCGAGCATCGATCAGGTACGCCGCCCCATGGATACAGGAAAAGTCAGTAGTTGGAGGCGTTACGAGCCCTTTTTGCAAGAGCTAATTATCGAGCTCTCTAAGACATAATTTGTATTGTTGGCAAATTTCACAGATAGCATCCCGAACAAGATTTCGAAAATTGTATTGTATGGCTGTTTTCCCCACACCTGACGTTGAGAATCGAATATCCATTTTACATTAAACTGATAACCCACTGATATTACACGGGTACTCTGCGGTTCATTTTGCAAAATAATCTAATGAAATCAATGGATGTAGTAGGATTGCAAATCCGTGTACACGAGTTCGATTCTCGTACTCGCCTCCAAATAAAATCAATGACTTGCGGTGAATTGTACATCTTGATGTCCTTTCGGTTTACATTGTATCCCGTCATCGCCATTGAGACAGACTGCGGGTTTGAAATTTGCCCGTTTGGCCAGCGCCACATCGATGATCGCCAATGCATAGAGTTGGCCAAAGAGTGTTGGCAAGAATAAGAAAACACCCGGACCAATCCCACCAAGCAAAGTTAGGTCGCGCATTTGGGATACAATCTGTAAATCTAAACTGCTGACATAATATGAAACCATGATGGCAATCATCATGGTGATTAACAGTCTGGCAACTGCCTTGCGGTTACTGACGGGGCGATGTTCGATTGGGATGCGGTCAGGCATGCGGCCGCGTTCCAACAGCTTGAACGAATAGACGGCGAAGCCAAGTAAACCCGATATAATTGCGCTGAAATGAAGTGAATACCCAATGTCAAAAAATGAGCTAAGGGTAATATTCGCCAGATCGAGTAAAGCGCAAATCAGGGCGTAACTGAATACCATATCTAACGCATACAGGAGCCGTGCGACGCCACCGCCCGAGCTGAACGCAGCGAAGGAGATAAAAAACGAAAATATGAAAATGCGAACGGCCACGGCATGCCGCCCCTCATATGGTGACAAGACAAAATCCCTGTTTGGGAAATATGTGGACACAAAGGGTGTATTCACCAACCAAAGGAAAAAAGTCGCAATAACACAAAATGCCAACAGCATAGCGGGTGCGCGCATTTGTGAAACGGGACCAGCGAAACGTTTGGGGGCGCTGTCGACGGACACAAAGCTGATTTGATCGCGATTATCTTCTGTGTTTGTATCTGTCAAAATGTATCCTTCGCGGCTGGAACCCTGATTAAGAGCGCATTAGGCGCGCCTAGGCGATTTAACCCCACTTTAGAAAAATCAATTTTTTCGACCTGAATTTCACCTTCGTCGTCAAAACGAACAACCCAGTTTTGAAAACCATCCTTTATAACGTCCTCGTCAAATTGAAGGATAGAGCGATCGAAGAATGCGATGTTGCCACCCGCCCGCGTCCCAACCAGCGTAGCGTCTTTTGGGGTAAGGTAACTGATCATTTGGGACAGGAATAATGCTTGGTTATGCGTCGTCGTCTGAATGCCGCTGACCGTTATTTTTTGCATCTTACGAAGCGCGTTTTGCAATTCTGTTAGCGGATCATCAAAGGTGGATTTTCCCGCCGTCAAAACAGTATCCCGTTCCATTTGCGCAAACATGACAGGTCCTTCATTGCATTCGCCAATGTTGACATGCGATGAATGAATGCTGACTTCGATCAGGTTTTTTGCGTCTTGGAGTTCAATCGGCAAGTTGATGGCAGCACGGTACATACGTGCATTGCGTTCCAATCTTTGATTAAGAATAGTCGCGCCGTTCAACGTCACGTTTACCTGCCACAATGCATCATCCAAAAGCGATGACATCGTTAAATGGAGATCAAGCACATCCGGCAGTGATTGATGTTTGAATTCACGCGGTTCGTACTTAATCCGCCAACTTGTGGTTTCATAAAACTTACGTGATCCGTAATTTGAACCTTTGACGGCAACATAGTGCGGGAAACTGATTTCTGGCTCCAATACTTTTGGCAAACTGGTTTCCAAAAGTTGCAAATTTGGTCCGGAGAATGCGTTGATATCATCCTTGGCGCTGAATTGAACGCGTTCACCTTGTTGGATGAACCGTGACGCAATTTCGATTTGCGCAACCTGGTTTTTGAGCTGTTTGTTTTCATTCCATTGAATTGGGATTTTGCGTCCCAATGCAAGAACTTGATCGCGCGGCGTTTCAATCGCGCGATCAAGGTTCAAGTATAATCCGCTGGTCGTTTCCACTTCTACGATAGCAGCTATGCCATCTTGAGAACTGCATGTTTGGGTGCTGTGAGACCCCAACAAGCTGTAGGAAACGACCAGCCGCTCTTTTACCAATTCCTCTGCGTGTAAAGGAATTCGCAAAGAGCGCCCTGCTTCGCCTGGATACAATAGCATTTCACCTCTTTTGGTGTTTTCAATCGAAACGCGCAGAACGCCTTTCACACCATTTAGGACCTGAGATGTAATATCTATTTGGAGGTAACCAGACGTTGGGCGCGCATCGATTGGCATCGAAAACACAGCGCCCTGATAAGCAGGTAAGCCAGTAAGAATAGTTGGGTTATCGGTGTGAGATCCGAAAAACACATTTGTGGTATTACCAAGGTGTGCATCCCGTTCATCGACATTCGATATTTCGAAGTTCAATTGTGGACCGAATGCAATTTCGTTAAATTGCTGAATTCCACGTTTTGTAATGTTCTGCGACGACAGTAAAAACACTGCCCACGCGACGATAAAGGCCATAAGCCCGATGCCAATCATTCTCATATCACAAACTCACACGAATTGGCGTTGATGCCCCTCCTCCAAGAGGGAGCATCAACACCGTTATGGTTAAGCCGCTAAAGGCTTTTGCACTAATCCTGGACGTTGGTTTTCAGTCCATGTCGAAACACAAGGGATCATGTTGACCTGACAACGCTTTGCAAATCGCATTGCGATTTCTTGCGTTTCGTCCATCAAACCTTCCTCGAGTGTGATCGGTTTAAGGCCCAACGAAATGAATGTTTTGTTGCACACCCGCAGCCCGTTTTCAGCAGCCTCGTTACGGGGATTATCAACATTCGCGATCAAGGCATCGGTAATTTTTGATACGATGTTTGCTAAATCCCGAACGGTATGGGTTTCCGTCATTTGGTTTAGGATTTTCACTTTACCATTTCGCTCTGGTGGGTTTTCCACCGCCAAGGCCAAGCATTGTACCGTGTCTTGAATGTGAATAAATGCCCGCGTTTGCCCGCCTGTACCATGGACGGTCAAAGGATGACCAATGGCAGCTTGCATCAAGAACCGATTTAAGACGGTGCCATAATCACCATCGTAATCAAAACGATTGATCAAACGGTCATCCAATTTTGTTTCCGCCGTTTGCGTTCCCCAAACGATACCTTGGTGTAAATCCGTAATCCGCAGGCGATCATTTTTGGCATAAAATTGAAACAACAACTGATCCATAGATTTCGTCATATGGTAAACACTGCCCGGATTAGTTGGGTACAAAATATCGCGTGGATAGATTTGTTTGTCATCCCCAGGAATGTAAACTTTCAAATATCCTTCGGGAATTTCAATGCCATCATCGTCGTAGCCATAAACACCCATCGTCCCGAGGTGAACAACGTGACTGTCCAGTTTTAGATGCGTGATCGCGGCCAAAATATTGTGCGTTGCGGAGATGTTGTTTTCAACGGTGTAACATTTTTCATAGCTACCCTTCATCGAATATGGCGCCGCACGTTGTTCGCCAAAATGAATAATTGTGTCAGGTTTTAAGCTTGCTAACAGTTTTTCCAACTGATCGTAATCGGTTGCCACGTCGATTTCATCAAAGGCAATAATTTTACCAGTTTCTTCTTTCCATGCCTGCAAACGCTCTTTCATGCTGCAGATTGGTGTCAGGCTGTTCGCGCCCAACTCGATATCAATTTCACGGCGCGCAAAATTGTCTACGATTGATACTTTGTGTCCAAGATTTGACAGGTGCAATGCTGTTGGCCATCCGCAAAATCCATCGCCGCCAATTACCAGAATATTTTTCATTTTCATTTCTTTCCATTATCGCCGGTCGAAATTGACGAATGCAGTCATTGCATTTTCGGCGTCTCTGAAACCTTTGTATTCTGAAGACGGGTATGAAATCTTCTGTCAGGGAGTATAGAGAAAGATGTAAAAGTTTAGCGGCACTATCCCTTAGGATAGTTTTGACGGTCAAAATGGTGGTCTGTGAAAACTTATTTCAGCATCCGGTATGTCAGTAACAAAATACCGAATGCGGACAATCCGATTACGGGCCAATTTTGCGATCCAATGTTTGCACCAATGACACCAAAAAGCGCCCAAATGACGGCAATTGTATATGCCCATTCCTGTCTGCGAAGTGATTGAACATATAATGCGGCAACCAAAACACTGCTTAACATCAATAAGGCAGCCACTTGGGGACTTACGATTGCGTATCCAGAGAGTACGACGCCAATTCCCACCCCTGTCGCAGCCGTCAACCAACCCGCGTACAGGGCAACAGGTCTAACTTGCCAAATTGGGTCGTTTGAACCAGCGTTGAGCATTGCACGGACGGCCAAGACAACCATGGCGACAATCATGAGCGTTGCGAGAATTGGAGATGCATTGGCGGCGGCAACCCAAAACGTTCCGATTCCCAAGCTTGCGAGGAGTGGTAGGCGCATTGAAGTCCATGCGCGATCAAATGGTGCCTTGAGCAGCCCCCAAAGTGAGCCAGAGATCAGCCAGATGTAAATGACACCCCAGATGCTAAAGGTCCAACCTGCGGGTTGCACAGGCCAAAAATCCTGTTGAACCGGAAATTGATCAGGTGAGAACCCCGCGAAGTTTTCGTTGAGCCATGGTGAGATGGCAAATGCGATTGCTGTGATCAAGACAAAAAAGGCAAGGAATTGGGGTCGTTTCATCTGTCGTGTGCCTGCATTGTTATGGTTAGGGTTGATTTCATTTCTGAGCAGCGGGGTTTGGACGCATTGTGGCGATTAATTCGGCCACTTTGATTCCAAACTTTCGCATTTCAGATTTATTCATGATCACACCATTATCTGTCAGATACATCCAGTCCGTCGCATTAAGAACGTAACCGCCTGCCTCTTTTGGTAGAATGATATCGTAAGTAAGTTTAACCGTTGAACCCGAAACTACACCTTGGGCGGTGCCAACAATGTCATCTGCGGTGGCGGTAAACATATTTTCAGAGACAATCATTAGATACCATTTGCGTTCCTGTTTGCGCCCATTGGTATAAGTGAAGCTTTCGCTGAGCGTGCCTTTGTCGCCGTCCCACTCGCCGACCATTTCCGCGACAAAACTGTTGGTCATTTTACCGTTTGGACCATAGATCAAACCCTCGGACAGGATGCGGCCCGAAAGTTGTTTTTTCAGATCAAAATCGGGCCCCGTATCGGCGTAATCCGCCGGTGACTGAGAACTAAAGCTGAAGAACAGTTTTTTCGTGACCAGTAATGTTAGCGCGAGAAGTAGAAATATTGTTAAAATTTTCATGAATTTGGTTCCTCTGTCGGAAGCGTTAGGACATAGCCTAAGGCGATGAATTTAAGAATGCATGGTATGATCGCGTATGCGGTATTGAGGGTTGTCATTGCCTGTGGTGAATTTGCCTGACCAGGGACGAAGCCGTTTTGTGACAGTAGCGGCAAAACGATAAATGCGGCCAAGGCGAGACCAAGCTTGCCTGCAAATGACCAAATGCCAAACGCCGCCGACGCGTTTAAACCCGCCTTGTTCAGCGCCACAGAAAACATTGTGGGAAGCACGACCATATCGGCGCCCAAGGCCACACCCGAAGCCACGCATATTGCGGCAAATCCGATCAAGTTTCCTTGGGCCAAAAAGGCCGCGCCCACAAATCCAAGGATACTCAATGGCATCGCAATCAAGAGAACGTTTTTGCCCCCTAAGCGATTGCTTAGCTTTGCCCAAAGGGGCACGCTGAGCCCTGCGCATAGGAAGAACAGGATCAAAAGTGGGCCCGCTTTGCCCACCAATTGTAAACGATCCTCTACGAAAAATAAGAATAATGTAGACGTTATGGCAACAGGCAAGCTGTTGATCAGAGCAAGAAGTAAAAGGCGCAACGCGCCAGCTTGGGCAAGATTTGAGATGGAAATGCGGTCGCCGACAATCGCGGGGCGTTGCCAGATTGGACGTGTGACAATTGCCGTCAGGATCGCCGTGCCCCCCAAGAAAACACCAAAAGCAGGGTAACCACCATCAGCGGCACCAAAAGCCACCAAAATCGCAGGTGCGATCGCGGCAATGACAACGCCTGCCAACATTCCACCTTCGCGAAAAGCAGCCAGCGTCATCAATTCGACGGGTTCTGTATTTTTGGCAAGGGTTGCACTGCGCCCGTAAAGCAAAATCATGCCAATGCTGTAAGCAGAGAAAAGAAGTATCAGGATAAGAACCAGTTGAGTAACGACATTTTCCCCTGAACGCGGAGCGAAGAGGAGCGGAAATCCAATAGCCAGTCCGCCAGCCGCAGTAAGTGCAAATATGCCTTGGGCATTGGGCCAGCGATCAATAGCCCAACCGATCAACGGATCCTGTACCAGATCGATCAAGCGTATTAAAAGCAGTATTGTACCGATGGTACCCAATCCAATACCCAGATGAACCGCGGCAAACCGCGGAAGATGGATATATAAGGGGATACCAGCCGCAGCCAGCATGAGTGCATAAAGACTGACGCGTGGATATACCATCAAACCGCCTGCCCCGCCACAGTATGTAAATTATTGTGTGTAATTTTATGCATGGGCCAATTCCACTTGGACCACATCTGTATGACCAACTGCGAATGAGGCGGCGCATATTTCAAGGTAGTATTGCCAATTGCGAAAGAACTCTTCGTCAAACCCTAGGCCCAAAACTTTACTCTTTTGTGCGGCCAAACGTTGCGCCCAGATACGACAGGTCTTTGCGTAATCCTGCCCAAAGGCGAAATTGTCATGTACCTTAAGTCCAGCGCGTTTCGCTTGCTCGGCAATCGCTTTGTCGGATAATAACATGCCACCAGGGAAAACATATTGTCGGATGTAATCGGATGATTTTCTGTAAGTCTCAAAGAAATCATCTTTAACGGTAATTGCCTGTAACAAGACGCGCCCATCGTCTGATAAGGCGCGTTTAAGTGTTGAAAAGTAGCTGGGCCAATATCGTTCACCAACTGCCTCGATCATTTCTATTGAAACAATGTTATCAAATTTTTCGTCTACATCGCGATAATCGCGCAGCTGAATATCCGCACGTCCATCAAGACGACATTCTGCATAGCTATGTTGGTTACGTGATATCGTTATCCCTGTTACATCGCGACCCAAATTCGACGCATGCTCTGCAAATCCCCCCCAACCGCAACCGATTTCTAATATGCGATTACCGTTGTTTAGCCGCGAATATGCGCGGGCATTTTTACGTTTTTGAGCGGTACCAAGATCATTATCATCGGCCGTGAACAATCCAGATGAATACGTCATGCCTTCATCCAACCAAAGCTGATAGAACTCATTTCCCACATCGTAATGTGATCGAATATTTTTACGTGAGCCGCGCCGTGTATTCGCCCGTAGGATATTATCCACGAGGCGAAACTTGGCTTTGTTAAATCCATTGGCCTTATCATACTGACTGAGGTGATCTCGGTTACGCATGGCCATTGCCATCAATCCCTCGACGGATGGAGTATCCCACAGCCCCTGAACATACGCTTCGCCCAGCCCAACCTGTCCATGCGCAGCCAGAGCCGATACGGCAGACCAATCACGGATGATCATTTCTGCCTCTGGTCCAGCTGTGCCAAAATTGTAGCGTTCACCATCGGGTGTGCGAAGGGTTAATTGCCCATCATTCAGACCTTCACATGTTGAAAGAAATTGCGATTTAAGCGCTTTGTTTGTCGAAAGCATGCTCTGCTCCTGTTAGATATGAAGCAGAGTTGAGAACGCGGACAACACGCATAGCACTGGCGATGCCGTCTTCGTGGAAACCGTGACGATTGTATGCGCCGACAAACCAGGTTCTGTTTAGACCTTGAATGTCGCGAATGGTTTGTTGCGCATTCAGTGCAGCCTTGTCGAACATAGGATGTGCAAAATCAACGGTGTCATAAATCTTGTCTGTAGGAATTTCTGATGAAGGGTTTATAGTCACAAATAATGGATCGTTTTCAGGAATATTCTGAAGTTGGTTCATCCAGTATGTAACGCTTGTTGCGCCATTGTCGGATTTATATACCCAACTGGACCAACAATTGCGATGCTTTGGCATTTGTGTTTCATCACAATGCAGAACCGCAGTGTTAGGTTGATACCGAATAGCGCTAAGTGCTGCTGTTTCCACTTTGGTAGCATCATTGCCAAGGATTTTCAGTGCTTCGTCAGAATGACATGCAAATATAACGTCGTCAAAATCTGTGGTAGCGGTTCCGACACCTATGGATACGCCTGTGTTGTGGCGCTTTACATGTGAAACGGGCGAATTGGTTCGGATATCACAGCCCCGCGCAACAAGTGCGGTTTCTAATCTACGTACGTATTCAATACTGCCCCCCTGCACCGTCCACCATTGGTGTTGACCTGTACCCGAGAGTAAGGCGTGGTTTCGAAAGAACTGAACCAGAGATTTCGCAGGAAACGCATCTACGTCATCTGTTGGTGTAGACCAGATGGCGCCACACATCGGCAAAAGATAATTGTTTTTGAACCATAGCCCCAAGCCAAGTTCATCGACCAATTCACCTATGGTTTTGTTGTCGTCTGTTGCGGCGGCTTCGGCCCATTTTCCAAAACGGATAATGTCGAAGAACATTTTGTAGAATTGTGGTCGAAAAATATTCCGTTTTTGCGCCAAAATAGAACGGACACCCTTTAGGCCATATTCAAGTGAGCCAAAATTGATACTTGCGCCAAAGCTCATCTCACTTTTGATCACTGGGACATCTAGTTCGCTAAATAGCCGTGTAAGATTGGGATATGTGGCGTAGTTAAATACGATAAAACCTGTATCTACGGGCTGATTGTTTTGCTTACCCGCAATGACTGTTCGTGCGTGCCCGCCTAGGCGAGACGCAGATTCGAACAAAGTAACATCGTGAAATGCGGACAAATAGTATGCAGAGGAAAGTCCTGAAATTCCGGCGCCTATTATTGCTATTTTTTTGCGGGGGCCTTGGGTTTGGTCAAGCATATATTCCTCGTTTTAATGTGTTATAAATAATATACGATGGAGACTTGGCCTTGGATCAATGTTTTTGATTTTTTTTTGATCCGAAAACGGACAAGCTTCGTATTTAGGGTATTATGTTAGAACACATCCAAGCAAAAACGTATCACTCGCGCCGCGGGAGCCTTAAGAACGCTTTCAGCTATGGCGTTGATTATGTGATGAGTGATTTGAAAAATGATGACAGTTTTTTGTTGTCATTAAATCGCTTTAACCTGTGGTCGATTTGGGACTTCCGTCATGGTGGGCTGCGCGGGCATGGGCAAGGTGTTGAATGGTTCAAGCAAGAATTGACTGTGCGGGGTTTGAATTTGGATGGCCTGCAACTTGTTCTTTTAACGCAACCAAGTTTCCTTTGGTTTCATTTTAATCCCGTCAGTTTTTGGATAGCACTGCGTGATGAAGTACCTATAGCGATTATCGCAGAAGTGAATAACACATTTGGACACCGGCATTGTTATTTTTGCGCGCATTCCGATTTTGGACCTATCGACAAATCGCATACAATCATCGCAGAAAAAATGATGCATGTTTCCCCTTTTCAAAAGGTAGCTGGTCAATATCTGTTTAATTTCGACATCTCTAGTGCGGAGATTTCAATCCGCATTGATTATCGCAATGGCGAACATGGTGTGCTGGCAACACTTGCGGGTAGGCGCCGCTCTGCTTCAAACCGATCACTACTTAAGGCCGCAATAATGCGCCCGTTTGGGGCCGTTCGGGTTGTTGC
The DNA here is from genome assembly GCA_943846615.1 of uncultured Amylibacter sp. Classification (GTDB taxonomy): domain Bacteria; phylum Pseudomonadota; class Alphaproteobacteria; order Rhodobacterales; family Rhodobacteraceae; genus Amylibacter. The sequence continues at coordinate 642,786 of OX044354.1, forward strand.
GTTGATACATTTTCAGGCGATCATTCTGTATTTAAAGCGTGCGCCTTTCACGAAAACACCAACCCCACCAAAACAACCCACCTCAGACAGTTGTTCGTTTAGAAAGAAATCGTGATGACGAAGTTTTCAGGTAAAACATATTGGTTGATTGGCGCCAGCGAAGGTTTGGGGCGCGCATTGGCCAAAAAACTGAGCGACGCGGGGGCGCATCTAATTTTATCGGCGCGCAATCGCGCGCGGCTTGAAAGTTTGTCCGCGACATTACCCAATGCACGGGTTTTGGTTTTGGATGTGACGGATTCTGTTGCAGTGGAAAATGCCATCGCAAAAATTGGTGCCATTGACGGTGTGATTTACAACGTGGGTGCCTATGAGCCAATGCGCGCAACCGAATGGGATGTGGACGCAGCCTTGTTGATGACAGAAGTGAACTTTACCGGTGCGCTTCGGGTATTGGGAGGTGTTGTTCCGAAATTTTTACGTTCAGGACACGGTGACATTACCTTAATCGGTTCATTGGCCGGATATCGCGGGTTGCCGGCGTCAATTGGATATGGGGCAAGCAAGGCGGCACTGGTCAGCTTAGCAGAAACAATGCGCCATGATTTGAAGGGTACTGGCGTTATCGTACGGGTCGTCAACCCTGGTTTTATAAAGACGCGCTTAACGGAAAAAAACGCGTTTAGGATGCCGATGCTTATGTCGAGCGATAAGGCCGCCACTCGTGTATTAAAGGCAATGTCGTCGAAGCGGTTTAGAACAGACTTTCCTGCTCCGTTTTCTTGGTTCATTAAAGCACTTCAACTTGTTCCAGATTTCGTTCTGTACCGCGGAAAATAAAGTAGAATGATCCGTTATTAGCGACATCATTAAATATAAAAACCTGTGCCGATCTTTGCGATCAGCACAGGCAGCAATTTTGGTGTGATTAGGATCTAGAACAGACCGTTTTGATTAATGACAAGCAGGGCGTGTGCCTGGCAATAGGACTTTGTCGATGACGTGGATAACACCGTTATCCGCCATGATATCCGCAATAACAACATTTGCCATTTCCCCTGTTCCATCTGCGATTTTAACGCCGCTGCTGTCAGCCTTGATGCACAAACGTTCGCTGTCCAACAGTGGTTTGAAATAGTTCGATCCAGCAGGGATCATTTCAGCAGATAGTTTCCGATCATCAACATGGTAAAGTAGAATGTTGGTTAACTGATCTTTGTTTTCCGGTTTTAGCAATGTTTCAACCGTGCCCTCTGGTAGTGCCGCAAAAGCATCATTTACAGGTGCGTAAACAGTGAATGGACCCGGACCCGATAAAGCATCAGCCAATCCAACCGCGCCAACTGCGGCGACCAATGTAGAAAAGCGTGCATCAGCCGCAGCAATTTCAACGATGTTGTCTGCTTGTACGGCGCTGGTAGAAACGACAATTGCAAGTGCGGCGGCGGCTGTTTTGAATGGGTTAGTCATTTAGAAATCTCCAAAGTTGGTAGGCTTATTAGCCTGTTTAATTTTGTGTTAGTATAAAGGTTACGCATGGCAACAGCGTATGGATTACAACTTCACAAGAACGTGATAATAATCCCGTAAGTATTTGAAATAAAAAGAAACCACCGAACAATTCGGTGGTTTCGAAAAGGTTATTAATGTGTGTTTGTTTAGATTCTAAACAATGGCTGGAAGAGGCGCGGCACCAAGGATTTGAACCGCAGAGGCGCATCGGTTGCGGCGAGGCAAATACATGGATCGCCTGGGTCTGCTATCGGCGTATGTTCGAGATCAGGGTCACCAATTTCAACATCCCCAATTCCAAATTGACCAGTGTGGTCACTAAAGCTTCCTTGTAAAATCAAGGTCAATTCCAATCCGCTATGGCTGTGTTCTGGCACGGCTTGGCCAGCGGGAATGTAGAGCAATCTTAATGAACCCTCGCTGTCTGCGGACAGAATATCCTGACGCACTCCCATTCCCAAAGTTTTCCAACGCGGCTCATTACCTTTTAGTGTTTTAACAACGGGTCCTGGATAAATACCTGATCGATCGTAAACCGCCGCCGGTGTGAATGGCTCATCAAGTTGCGTAAGAATACTTGATTTAAGATCGCCCGAGATTTTGGCAATCTCTGTTCCGTCAAGGACAACCCCTCCTACCGCTTGATGGGCTTCGTATGAACCACGGCAATGGGCGCACATTGAAATATGGCTAGCGACAACAATAGCGAAAGGTTGCGGAAGAGTACCCGCAGCGTAGGCCGCTAACATGGAATCTGGAATGTGGTGATTAATTTTGGTCATTATCTTAAACCTTTTAACTCAAGTCGAAGTCGTTCTAGACCAAGACGTATGCGTGATTTTATCGTCCCAAGTGGAAGACCAGTTTGTTCACTGATTTCTTGGTGTGTTAATTCCCCTAAATATGCCTTTTCGACGGCTAAACGTTGATCATCACTGAGTTGAGCAAGCGCCTGTCTTAAGTGTTGCCCTTCTTGATCAAGTGCCAGCATTTGGCTTATATCGCATTCCAAACTTGGTGGTTCGATCAACTCTTCGGGCAATGGTCTATTGTTTTTACGAATGACATCAATTTGCCGATTGCGTGTTATTTGATAAATCCATGCGGATACCTGTGCGCGATGGGGATCAAATTGTGCGGCTTTGCGCCAAACGGTCAGCATTACGTCTTGCACAATCTCTTCGGCTTGCTCGCCTGGCATGCCGGTTTTCATGATAAACCCCTTCAAACGCGGGGCAAAATGATCAAACAAATTTGCAAATGCTGCCTTGTCACGCTTGTCACGTACAGCAAGCATCCAAACGGTTTCATCAGATACTTCTTTCTGGGTTTCTTCCACCAAATTTCTTTCGTACCTGCGCGCGCCAAAAGTTGGTTTTTTGCCGCGGGTTATATTTTGTTCATAAGCTATCATACACTCATTACGAATGCTCAGCGTTTTTGGATCACTTTTGTGATTTTTTTCCTCTCATTGAGGGAAAAAAGTGTTGGTCAAAGTATTACGGCATTTTGCCCCCCAACCAATTCAACGATCTATCATCCGCGTAATTATTGCAAATCCGTGTACACCGGTTCGATTCCGGTACTCGCCTCCAATAATATCAATGGGTTAGCTGTTTTACGTGCAGTGATTAATGTAAAATGGCCTGTAAAACAGCCCCTATGGGTGCACAAGACACCAAATCATCCTCGACTGTTCTGATCTCGGCTAGTCTGCGATCTTCAATGTTTGCTTTGAGCCCTTATACGACATTCAGTTTGATAAACTCGCAGCTACTTACGGCTCAAAGCTTCCGTTCGCCGAGGACCAAGTCTTCGCCGTGTCGCTTTTACAAAGCTACCATTGGCAGCCGAGATGTTGCCGTCATTTATTGAAACATTCCATCCAAAATCATAGCTCCTTTGACAGTGCAGAGATAACTATGCTTTGAAATTGGACTGAGTTGCGATCTTCGCCCAGACAAAGGTGCTTGCTTGGGCAACATCTTAAAATCGGATGTTATACTTCAGGCCACCGCTTAACTGAATATGCCCACCACTGGAAGCTTGTAGCTCACCATTGGCGCTAAACGTTTTCAAGCCATCTTCGGATACACGCTTGAAACTTGCGCCCGCGAAACCACCAAGTAAATCGTTTGCACTGGCATCAAAGTTTAATGCCCCGCCCGCGACAGCGCCTGTTACGTCAGAACTAAGATCGAATTGCCCTACAAGACCCGCGCGCCATTCTACATTTTGCTGCGACCCATCCTTGTTTGTCGTGTTGCTAGGAAGTGCCAGTTGTGCGCGAACATCCAGAATATGCACATCACGCGCATCAATGCTTGCATTGTTTGTGACGCCCGTTTCGGTATAGCCGTCCATGAATAGGCCTGTGTAGCCAACGCGTAAGCTACCAATAGCGTCGCGCGCGGCAACTGATACAGGTTTCGAAAATGTCGCTGCTGGTGATATGAACCAGCCGTCATAGTTGGCCGAGGCCGTTTCGACCCCACCGCTGACTGTGTTGTTTGCAACATTACGTTCATGTTCATGATTGGCAGTCCCTGCCACAAGAGATAGATTTAGGTCATAGTTCCCAAGCCCCCCGTCCCAGCTTAGGCCTGCGAAGGCACTGCTGATATCCGTTTGGCTCGCATTGCCTTGAACATCTGCCGAACCTGAGCTGCCACCAGCAAAGATATTTATCGCCCCTGTGTCATAACCTGCAATAACACCAGCAAAGTGACTATCAACGGATGCTAACGATCCACTTGCGCCGGTCTGACCAATACTCCCAAAAGCACTTACCCATGCGCCTCGTTGTGAGGCTTGATAACTTTTACTTACTTCGGCTACGGGTTCCAATGTCGGAGCCGATTGACCCAAAACGTTGTGGATGCCGGTAGAAAGATCACCAATAAGCAAATTTGAAACGGCAAAACCAGTTGGGTCTACCGCTACAACATGGTCTGCAGATGGCATTACATAAGCCGTTGCATTCACCTCAGTAGGGCCATTGCCGGAAGTAAAACTTAAATCCGCATTTAGTCCAGCGCCGATGTTTAAAGTCCTGCTGCCAGCCCCACTCATTGCAATTTCGCCCATGATCTTAGAGCCGCTCAACAGTGTTAGGGCAGAATCTGCACCCGCCACATACACACGTCCAATCGTTCCCGAGTTTGTGATCGTGCTGTTGTCGCCATTGATAGAGGCGAAGGTTCCAATCGTACCCGAATTTGTAATCGCGCTATCGACGCCACTGGTAGAGGCGAAGGTTCCAATCGTTCCCGAGTTAGTGATCGCGCTGTTGTCGCCATTGGTCCGGACATAGCCGTCAATTGTGCCCGAGTTTGTGATCGCGCTGTTCGCGCGGCTAGTAGTGGCAGCGGTTACAATCGTGCCCGAGTTTATGATCGCGCTGTTCGCGCCATAGGTAGATGCATAGTTTCCAATCGTACCTGAGTTTGTGATCGTGCTGTCGGCGCCATTGGTCTGGGCATAGCCTGCTATCGTACCCGAGTTAGTGTTGGTGATCGCGCTGTTTTCTCTTAAAGTAAAGGCATCGCCATTTATCGTACCCGAGTTTGTGATCGCGCTGTTGGCGCCAAAGGTATTGGCAGAGCGTTCAATCGTGCCCGAGTTAGTGACCGCGCTGTTAGCGCCATAGGTCAGGGCATAGAGTTCAATCGTGCTAGAATTTGTTATCGCGCTGTTGTCGCCATTGGTAGTGGCAGAGGCTTTAATCGTGCCCGAGTTTATGATCGCGCTGTTAGCGCCATAGGTCAGGGCATTGAGTTCAATCGTGCCTGAGTTAGTGATCGCGCTGTTGTGGCTACGTGTAGTGGCATAGCCTCCAATCGTGCCCGAGTTAGTGATCGCGCTGTACTCCTCCTCCGTATAGGCAAAGCTATAAATCGTGCCCGAGTTAGTGATCGCGCTGTTGGCGCCTTCGGCATCGGCAAAACCTTCAATCGTACCTGAGTTTGTGATCGCGCTGTTGGCGCCATAGGTCCGGGCATTGCCTTCAATCGTGCCCGAGTTTGTGATCGCGCTGTCGGCGCCAATGGTAGTGGCAGAGTTTCCAATCGTGCCCGAGTTAGTGATCGAGCTGTTGGCGCCACCGGTTGCGGCGAAAGATCCAATCGTTCCCGAGTTTGTAATTGCGCTATCGACGCCACTGGTAGAGGCGAAGGTTCCAATCGTGCTCGAGTTTGTGATCGCGCTGTTGTCGCCATAGGTCTGGGCATTCAAGTCAATGGTGTCCGAGTTTGTGATCGCGCTGTTGGTGCCCCTCGTAACGGCATAGTCTTCAATCGTGCCCGAGTTTGTGATCGCGCTGTTGTCTCCCTCAGTCAAAGCATCACCTTCAATCGTGCCCGAGTTTGTGATTGCGCTGTTGTTGCCTGTGGTAGAGGCATTGCCTCCAATCTTGTCCGAGTTTGTAATCGCGCTGTCGTCGCCTGTGGTAGAGGCAGGACCTTCAATCGTGTCCGAGTTAGTGATCGCGCTGTTGGCGCCATTTGTAGTGGCAGAGCCTTTAATCGTACCCGAGTTAGTGATCGCGCTGTTGGTGCCCCTGGTATGGGCGAAGGGTCCAATCGTACCTGAGTTTGTGATCGCGCTGTTGGCGCCATAGGTTCGGGCAAAGGCATTAATTGTGCCCGAGTTTATGATCTCGCTGTTCGTGCCATCGGTAAATGCGTAGTTTCCAATCGTACCTGAGTTCGTGATCGCGCTGTTGTTGGCGCCATCGGTCTGGGCATAGCCTACTATCGTACCCGAGTTAGTGTTAGTGATCGCGCTGTTTTCCCCCTCGGTATAGGCATTGGCATTTATCGTACCCGAGTTAGTGATCTCGCTGTTGGCGCCAAAGGTATTGGCAGAACGTTCAATCGTGCCCGAGTTAGTGATCGAGCTGTTAGCGCCATGGGTCAGGGCATTGACTTCAATCGTACCCGAGTTGTTAATAGTCCTACTATCACCGCTGGTTTCGACGCCACCTGATAACGTTACTCCAGAATCTACGACACAAGGGTTGTTGTTTATACCTACAACACATGCGGCTTGCGCGAGCGCAGGTGTCGCCCCAATACCCGAAAGGCAAGTCGCAGTTAAAAGGCTGGAAACCAGTCCCGTTGGTGCATTGAAGTAATTACGTGTCATTGATGTGCCCTTAAAATATTTTAAAGTATTTTCCTGTACAGCTAACAATTTATTAATATTAATAACAAGATGAAACATTCAAAATCGCAAGCGTTGTGTTGAAAGCATATTTTGGGAACGTACCTTAACCTCCTGAAATTGCGCCAAGCCATTATTTGCTAGCCCAAGGCGTAACGAAATATGGTGCTGAAACGGTATTCAGCTGAAGATGATCGCAAGATAGATATGCATCTACACGATGGCTTGGGTATTGTGAGTTCCAGTCGGAAACAGAAGCTTCAGACTAGAGTTTTTACTATTGGCGTAAGAAATTTGGAGCGCTGGATAATTGAGTTTTCACTTTTCCACGTCGGAAATGTCAACTTGGGCTCTTTGCCGGCATCGCCGGTAAGTTTTCCTCAATTGGTGGTCGAATGACTGCTTTTCGAAAATTGGACCTAAAAGTTTATAGCCGAGCGAAGGTCTGCAATCCGCCCGTTTAAGTCATTGGACAGATTTGTCGAAACGGTCACTAAGTTCCCCATAGCCACATTTGAGGCCAATTATCCATTTTACATTCGACTATTAACCCACTGAAATTCCACGGGCACTCTACGGTTCATTTTACAAAAAAACCTAATGAAATCAACGAATGTAGTAGGATTGCAAATCCGTGTACACGAGTTCGATTCTCGTACTCGCCTCCAATAAAATCAATGGGTTACATCGATTTTAAAGTAATATTAAATGTAAAATCATAGGTAAGATGGTAAAATAGTAAGATACTTTGCATTGAGCTCCTACACATTGCTATTTTAATCTCTTCCATACATTCACCTACCGCCATCATATTTTACCAAATTTAGCTATAACGTTCGCAAGTGGTTATTCATTGATCTCAAAAAACAAATCAGATTTTATTTCCATTACGGAAAAGTATTTTTTAGCAGTTGATTACGAATACAGCCTGCTAAACTCAGTATATTAATTGGATCGAAAAAATGCCCATGGCCGCCACGGGTCGTATCCAGTTGATATCCCTGTCGGTAAGTTTCGTCACAAAGGTTTTGAAAACTAAATGCTTCATTTTCGTAACGGCTTTCTGGGTGCAGAAAACTCTCCGCACCGAAAATATACCCAACGCTTTTGCTATAAGGTAGAATATTGGCTTGTTCCATTAGAACTAAATGCGTGACCTCGCGGCCCGCGTTTAACAAAAGTTCTGCTAGAGAATGTGCGATGGGGCCACCTTGGCAATTACCGCCGATAAGTAGAGACCCTGTTGGATGAAGTGTTTGTATTTCATTGAAGTAATGAGAAGCCAATGCTGTGATTTGTGACTTTACATCATCAACAAGTAAATATGCAGAACGCATTCCATGTACGCGAATATCCGGCGCCAGTGCCTCGGCAAGTGCGGTCAGTTCGTGCCCGCCTTGGAAGCACCAAAACAACTGCTGCTTTGCGCCGCAATCGTCGGAAGATACAATCAGACTGTGATCATTTTCGCGGTGGCCTTGCCACTCTGCAACATAACGCAACTGTTTTTGGAAGATTTCGGGTTGCAGCGGGCTGTCGACCAACATCTGATTCACTGCGCTTTTTTCACGAGCCAGAAGCCTATCAACTTGGCCTGCTAGAAGTTTCAATGTCGTGATTTGCCCCAAGATCCCCGGAGAAACCGAGATATCAAAATGTTTCTCGATCATAAGAATGAGCATCATATGATGCAAAGAGTCGCCGCCGTTTGCCTGAAAGTCATGCATCCTTCCAAATTTTGTTTGACCAGCGAAAACTTGCTGCCATATTTCCGCCAATGCGCGTTCAGTGGACGTGATGGGAGCAATGTAAGGTATATCTTGTTGGCTCAATAGCGACGCATGGATACGAAAGGCCGCCCGATCTTTTTTACCTGATCGCGTTTTTGGGATACTCGGTACAATGACAAATCTTGAAGGTTGCATATGTGTTGGTATCGCAGTTTTTGCATGTTGCCTTAGCGTATTGATGGTTAAGGATTTGGGGGTATCTGTAACGACGTATGCCGTTAGCTTTGAGCCGTTTTCGTCAAGTTGAGCAATACAATCGCTGACACCCAAAAACTGTGTAATTTGGGCTTCGACATCTTCCAGTTCTATGCGGACACCGTTTCGTTTTACTTGGTTGTCGATACGCCCAATGAATTCAATTTTTCCGTCAGCATTGTGACGTGCAAAATCACCGGTTTTGAAGACAATTTGATCGTCAGTATGGTGTGTCCTTAACACGGTAAAGCGATCTGTTTGTGTTGCATTTCGCCCCAAATATGAATGGCAAATACCGCCAGAGAGGCAGATTTCACCGACTTCGCCTTGTTGAACGCGACATGTATCCGCATTCAGTAGATGCAGTGCCACGTGCGGTAAAGTTCTTCCAATACTGACAGGCACCCCTTTTTCGAACGCCCAGATGGTTGAAAAAATTGCGGCCTCTGCAGGGCCGTAGATATTGAACACCTTGGCCATCGTTGCAAGCCGTTCAATTTCATGAATTTCAATTTTTTCACCACCGGTCATGATCACACGCAGGTTCGGAAATGATCTAACAGGCAAGGTTCGCCAAACACTTGGGGTCGCGAGAATGTGAGATATCTGTTGATCATGAATAAAATTAGCCAGATCCGCACCCACGATTGGGCCACGCTGATGCGGATAGATCAGCGTGGCGCCACTGGTCAATGCAAGCAGCATGTCCGAGATAGCAGCATCAAAACTCAACGATGAGACCGACCCAAGTCGGCAACCAGCATCGATACTGAGTTGTTGGATCGCTCCAGTTAACATTTCAATCAACGCATTGTGACCCGTAGCGATACCTTTGGGCTGACCAGTTGTTCCAGAAGTAAAAGTTATGAAAGCGGTCTTTGCAGATGGCACATGCGTTTCAGCTGGAGCTTTTTTTGAGGGCTCTAACGATAATACATCCGCAAGCAACAGTGTTTTAATGTGAAACTCATCCAAGCATAATTTGCAACTGCCGTAAGTCAGCAGGACAGAGGCTTCACTGGCATCCAACATTGAAGCCAAACGTGCTCTGGGCAATGTCTCGTCCAATAACAAACAACTACATCCCATGCGCAAAACAGCAACGATAGCGCAAATGAGATCGGTTGATGGTAGGAATCCGATCGCCACCACATCACCTGTTTGAACACCGGAGCTAAAGAGTTTGGATGCGAGATCCGCCGATGCGGCACCCAGCTCGCCATAGGTTAAAGATTGCGCGCCACATACGACGGCAATTGCATTTGGCATTTGTTCTGATGCAGTCAAAATTGACGCAGCGACGTTTCCAATATGGGGTGTTTCCATGGCATCACTAGGAATTGTAATGTGATTGGCCAGATGGCGTTGGCAAAGATCGTAATCTTCGGAGTATTGTGCGGTTAAGCTCTTTGCTGCAATTTTAATGTCGCCTGCACCAGCCACGTAGACGATATCATTTGGTGTCAGATCTTCGGACACGGCCTGTATCAGGTCTTGTACGTTGTCAAATTGAAAGCATGTGTCGAGTTGTTTCGCAATCTGATCCATTACAGCATGTTTTGTGTGTGGTGCCCGTGGCGTTTCCCCCTTGGGATCGAGATCAAGTAAGAACACCATATCACTTTGCTTCAACGCTGCAGCGAATTCTGCCGTACGCGTTTGCGTTCGGGAATATGTTTGCGGCTGGAACAGTGTAATAACCCGTTCACCATTGCCAGCAATCGACTTTATTGTTTCAAGGTTCGTCGCAAGCTCTTTTGGGTGATTGGCAAAATCGTCAATGATCCGTGGGCCCTGCCCCATTGAAACATCTCCCCACCTACCATTAACCCCCGCGAAGCTGGCAAGGCCCGATTTGATCTCATCCAACGGCAGTTGCAGCGCATCACAGGCAGCAATACAGGCGAGTGCATTTTGCACCATATGTCGGCCTGGCTGCTTTATATAAATTTCCCCTAAATTTCGCCCGTTGTGAACAACGTCGAATTTGGACCCGTCCCAATGATGGATGATATTCTGCGCGCTCCATTCGTTTTCGGCGTTGAGTCCGTAGGTGATAATCGAGCCTGTGGATTGGTTAACGTTCGGGGCAAAGTGTTGGCAATCCCCGTTTAGAATGACGGTCCCTTCTACCGTAACCTGTGAAATCAATGCGTTAAATTCGGCCTTCAATGCCTGTTGGCCGCCATAGTGTTCTGCATGATCGTCTGTAAGGTTGGTAAGAACTGCGATATTTGGAGTGTAGTGCCTTATATTTCCAAATGCTTCGCATGCCTCAGCAACAAGGGTTTTGCCGACGCCATTGGCGCGACCGAAGGGGGTGTTTTTTTGACGAAGAGACGCGCCCAGAATATAGCTTGTTGTTGGGTCATATTGCGACAATACATGTGCGATCATGGCAGAGGTTGTCGATTTTCCATGAGAACCCGCGACAAATATCGAGTGTTTCGCCTTAGCAAGCGAGTTCAAAAATATGGCGCGCCGTTTGATCGTTATGCCCTGTGCGCGAGCAGCCGTTATCATTGGATGTGTTTCGGGAACAGCGTCACTGACCACCATTATGTCGATGCTGTTTGCGATCTCTTTTGACAAAACCGCACCACGTGCAACCAACGCATCGATATTTGGGCCATGACGATCATCCCAGCCATGAACACAGACATTTAGGTCAAGAAGGTAATGCGCAATAGCGCTCATTCCACTGCCACCTAGGCCCAGAAGAAAAACGTTTTCTGCGCGTTGGGCCGTCATTTCAAACGTCAATGTCGCCACGCTCTGCGTATTTGGCGATAGACGCCAACTCGTTCAGCACGTGTTTGCGGCCTCGTTCGGTTTTATACCAAGTATCAGCCTGTATATCATTGGGCGACGTTGCAGGTTGCAGGACATATTTCAGTTTTTTCGGGAAGCAAGTTTTGGCCGTCATGAGCGCACGGCGCATATGTAACGGTTTAGCGCAAATGGCCACGGTTTCGATGTTTTCCCATCCTATGGTTTCTTCAATAGCCGCCCTCGTAAACGTGAAGTTTTCCAAGGTGTTGGTCGCCTTGGTTTCAAATTCCAACACACTTTCTGGGATGCCCGAATTGATCGCAATCCGCGCCATGACTTTGTATTCAGGAGTATGTTCTGAATTGTCCAATTGTGAAGCAGGGCCAAAGCCAGTGATTAAAATACGGCTCACTTGCCCAGCGTTAAAGAGCAAAATTGCCGGGTCGATACTGGATGGTGACGGCGCGCCCAAAACAACGCAAAGATCGACTGGTTCTGGCGGATCAGACAAAAACAGAAACTCTGTCAAGGCGGTTTTCGTATCCTTATTCATGCGTAGCTCTAAGTATTGATGTCGTTGCGTTGAAACCTTGTAAGACGTATAAAATCCATCGACAATATCAGCAAGTACAATACCTGCATTGCACACCAAGGGCGGCATCTGAATGAACCAACGTGATCATGTAATTTGGTTTACGGCGCGGACCGGTTCAACCTGGCTGGCATCCATGCTGTTTTCGGCAGGATTTCCCAAAGCAAGTGAGTATTTCCACCCCAGTAAATATGATCGCCGCGCTGCCTATATGGGAGCTAACACGCCAGAGGACTATGTTCGCAGAACACGCGAGCAGCGCGCAAAAAACGGTGTGTTTTTGCATGAAATGACGTTCCAATTTTGGGAGATGATGTCAAAAAAGTCGACGATAATGTCAATGTTGGATTTTCGAAATCCTTCAATAATGCTGTTCCGCGAGGATATCATTCAACAAGCCATTGCAATCCATTGCGCGATGCAAACTGGTAAGTGGCACAACTATGGTTTTTCGCAAAATACAGAAGCCATCACTCATGATGCGGAAGCGATCAAGAGATATGCACAGTTTATCATTGATCAAGAAAATGGAATGCGGCGACATCGGGATCAATTGATCCCCAATGCATGCTATTTCAGTTATGAAAAACTGCGCCAGTTGCCAGCATCTACGGTTGCCTCCAAGGTCGGGCAACATTTGGACTACACGGCGTTCGACGCGTCAATAATAACGAGTATCCATCAACGCGTTGCATCACAAAAAAACGTCGAAATTTATGACAAATTTCAAAAAACGCATCCGAATTTTTGCAAAGCAGCACAGCAATCGCGGCGATGGTTATTTGACGCCCAATTAACAAACGGACTTTCTTAATACCACGATTGCCATCTCGTCGTGGCCCAAAAATTTTCCATAGAACAATGGCTTAGTTAGTTTAAGATATGTCCTTATTTGTGCCCCATCAACGACTTTGGAACAAATTCGAGTATTTGAATAATGGAGGGTTTCTGGTTCATCTAACAATTAGGAATTAAGCATGACAAAGAAATCAGGGCAGTCGAAAACGGCCGCGGACAAATTGGTATAGAGCATCCGCCGCAAGACGCGGCAAACGGCTTAAAATATGGGCGTCACGCCACTGTACCCGTTCTGGCCACATCAACTATACTGGTGGAAGATGAAGGAAATGCGTTGTCGGCCGCCAAACGGGAAAATCTGGCTGGGCCGTTTTTACATGGTGGAAACCCAAATCTTACTGAAGGTAGAGGACTACGCATGACGATTGTGTAGACAATCGCAACCCAACACCAAGGATGTTTGAGTTTTGAACAAACATCCACAGGTGTGCGGGCGCGATTGGAAATTAACGATCTAGTTTCTAAAAGCTTTAGTCGCCGTCTGCCACTCCCGCAGATCGCAACCTTGCACGACGTGCCCGGAAACTAGGCAGTAGGACCAACAAAACCGATATAACGAGAAGGCCAAGCGTCATTGGGCGTTCCCAGATAAATGACACGCCGTCATACAGCTGCATCGAACGGGCGAAATTGTCTTCGAGCATGCCGCCCAAAATGAAACCGATCAACAATGGCGCCAATGGATAATCCGCAAAACGTAGAGCCGTTGCACAAACACCGAAGGCGACCAACAACAACAATTCCGTCGCATTATTTTGGCCAATATAGGCGCCCATCAAGGTAAAGAACAAAATGTATGGAATTAAGTAATTGCGCGGTACTGCCAATATCTTGGCGATGTATGGGATTAACGGAAGGTTTAAGACCAGTAAAACGAAGTTACCAATGTACATAGAAATGATAACGGCCCAGAAAATCTGTGGTTCGTCAATCATCAGGCGTGGGCCCGGTGTGACGTTCAACGCAATCAATGCACCCAACAAAATTGCTGTGGTGCCAGAGCCTGGAATGCCCAATGTCAGCAATGGAACGAATGATCCCGTACAAGCCGCGTTGTTAGCAGTTTCAGGTGCGGCGAGACCCTTGATTGATCCCTTACCAAATTTTTCTTGTTCATCTTTGGATGCAATATTGCGCTCAACGGCGTAGCCCAAGAAGCTGGCGATAGTGGCCCCTGCCCCTGGCAGAACGCCGATAAAGAAACCCTGGATAGACTGGCGGCCAATAACGGGTGCGATTGATTTTGCCTCTGTGCGAGTGATGCGCAAATCTTTGATTTCTTCACTTTTGCCTGTTTCTGATGCGGCTGGGTTCAAGACCAGAAACAATGCTTCGGGCAGTGCGAACATCGCCATGGCAAGCGTGACAAAGCCTAAGCCAGATTGCAGATCCATGATACCCATTGTGAAACGTGGCAAGCTGAACATTGTGCCTTCGCCGACGGTTCCCAGCATGAGGCCAAGGATGGTCATCATCAATGCTTTGGCAACTTGACCCGTGCCTGCGAAGGCCGCGATGGCGGATAGACCCACGATCATAAGGGCGAAGTATTCAGCCGAGTGGAATAACAGTGCGACAGATGACAATGCTGGTGCAAAGATCATCAACAAGATTGCGCCGATAGTACCCCCACAAAAACTGGCGATCGCGGCAACGGTTAGAGCTTTACCTGCCTTGCCTTGCTTCGCCATTGGATAACCATCGAAACTGGTGGCGACGGTGCCGGCGACACCGGGTGCGTTAAGTAGGATTGATGAAGTGGAACCGCCAAAGATTGCGCCGTAATATACGCCAGCCAGCAGGATGATTGCGGCGGCAGGGTCGCCCATAGAAATGGCAACGGGGATCATGATTGCGATGATCGACATAGGGCCAAGGCCCGGCAACATTCCGATGAATGTCCCGATCAAACAGCCACCAATCACCATCAACAACATTTGCACGGAAAAGGCCGTTTGTAGGCCGAGTAGGATACCTTCTAACATATCAAACTCCTAAAAATTCGGGAAATGGGCGCAGATAGATGCCCAAGACTTGTTGAACCAAGTACCAGATGAAGAGTGTAGCGATCAGTGCGACGGGGATCATGGTAAACCATTTGCGCTCACCCAAAATGAAACTGCCCAAGATCAGGAATGCAGATGTTGAGAATATAAATCCAAGAGGGCGAAGGCACAGCGCATAGGCAACCATCAAGGCCAATAGAAACAAAGCTTGGCCGATTTTATATTCGAACAGGCGACGGTAATCCATATCCATTTCTTTTGGTTCACCCTTTTCAAGGTTCAAAAGAATAATCAGGGATGCCCCGATGCCAACGATCGACAAGAGTTTGGGGAATGTGCTGGGCCAAATCGGATTACGCTTCATGAATGGAGCAAGGCTTGCGTCCATTGTGAACCACGCGGTGTAGCCATAGATCAGGCAAAAGCCCAATAAAATTAATGCAATCCAACGATCCAACGCCATGTGTGAATTCCCCCGAAATCAAAAGTGTTGGCAAAGCGGCGAACCGCTTTGCCGGTAATAGCTTACAAGAAGCCTAGTTTTTTCATCAGATCGCCGATGACTGTTTCTTGGGCCTCTAGGAACGCTTTGAAATCGTCGCCAGAGTTGTGGATGTTTACCCAACCGTTGCGTGCACGAACTGCTTCCCATTCTGGAGTATCGTACATTTCATCGATTGCTTTTTGGTACATTGCCACTTTGTCAGCAGGCATGCCTGGTGCGCCAAAGAAGCCGCGCCAGTTTACGAATGATGTATCGATGCCTTGCTCTTTCATGGTCATCGCATCGGCTGCTGCTGCAACACGCTCATCTGCGGTAACGCCGATGATTTTCACTTCGCCCGCTGCTGCCAAATCAACAGCTTCAGAGAAGCCCGTTGATAGTGCTTTGATTTCGCCAGAAAGCAATGCTGCCATCGCTTTGCCGCCAGCATCGTATGGAATGTACTTAACACCCAATGCATCTTTGCCAGCTGCTTCCATAACCATGGCCGCTACAAGGTGATCCATGCCACCTGGAA
Organism: uncultured Amylibacter sp.; assembly: GCA_943846615.1. Lineage (GTDB taxonomy): Bacteria > Pseudomonadota > Alphaproteobacteria > Rhodobacterales > Rhodobacteraceae > Amylibacter. Next base: position 658,696 of record OX044354.1, read on the forward strand.
CGGAACCGCCACCGATGGCTGTGCCTGCCGGGTCTGCGTCATATGCGGCAATCAAATCAGCCATTGAATTCATTGGGCTGTCTTTGCCAACAACAATCGCTGCGTAGTCTCCGATGGTACCTGAAACCAATGTCAGATCACGGAAGTTATGTGGGAATACGCCAGTCAACGAACGGATTACGATTGGCGTAGAGTTCACCATCAATGTACCGTGGTTGCTGTCTGCGTTTTCGATCAGATAACCAATGGCCTTACCGCCACCGCCGCCAGACATGTTTTCGTAAGACGCAGTGCCAACAATGCCAGCGCCTGTTAATGCTTCGCCAGTTCCACGTGCGGTTCCGTCCCAACCACCACCAGCACCGCCGGGGATCAAGAAGTGAATGCTGTCTAAAACTTTGTGTCCATCTGCGAACATCGGTGAACCAAAGCTGATTGCGGCCACAGCAGTGGCCATAAGGGCGCGTCTGCCCAAGTTAAATTTCGTCATAATTTCCTCCCATTTGACAACTCGCCACAAAACGGGCCAGTTAAAACAACAAACCACTGTAACCTGACACAAACCTGTCATTTGAAAAATTAGCTGTAAAAAATCATGAAATACCTGTTGGTCGAAGATAATCATGAATTGGCAAATGCCGTCTGTTCGCGTTTGGAATTTGACGGCCATGTCGTTGATCATGCTGATAAATTACAAGATGCCATCGCCTATGCCGACACCAGTGAATATGATTTGATCTTGTTGGATATTAACCTGCCTGATGGCGATGGTCGCACGTTCTTGAAACATCACAGAGACCGTAAACAGATCACGCCAATCATAGTTTTGACAGCCCGATCACAGGTGTCCGACAGAATCAGTATTCTTGACTTAGGTGCAGATGATTACGTCACAAAACCATTCGATCATTCGGAATTACAGGCCCGATGCCGCGCCGTGTTGCGGCGAAATTCAGGGGCTGTTCAGACTATTTTAGAATTTGGTGATGTGGCCTTTAACCAGGTTGCGGGGCAACTAATGATCCGTGGCGAATTGGTGAATTTGCGCAATCGAGAGTTGCGGTTATTTGAATTACTGTTGAATGCACGCGGGCAAATTTTCTCGAAACAAAAACTGGCTGATCGGCTATTTTCCTACGATGAAGATGTTTCTGAAAATGCTATTGAAGTCTATATTGGAAGGCTTCGCAAACACCTAGAAAACACCAACCTTGTGATAACCACTCATCGCGGATTGGGGTACAGGTTGGACGATGTCTGAAATCGTACGCACATCGGGGTCACTCAGAAAACGCTTGATGATTACCTTGATCAGCGGCGCTGCGGTTTTGGCGATTGTTTTGTTTTTGATTGTGCGTGGTTACGCCACCCAAATCGCGCAAAATGGCCAAGATAATATTCTAAGTGCATCGGTTTCGTCGCTGTTGGATGCCGCAGTCGTCCAAGATGGCACTGTCGAAGTCGATTTTCCATATTCTTCATTTTCGATGCTTGATACCGAGTTGGATGATCGCGTTTTTTATGGCATTTACCAAGATGGTAGGTTGCTGTCGGGTTATGAAGATTTGCCGCGCCCATCTCTGAAAGATGGAGAGAGACGCTCTTTTCAAACATTGGACTATGCGGGAACGACTGTTAGGTTGGCCAGCGCCAAGCGAACATTGGTCGGGGCCACTGGACGCACCGAAATTTCGGTTTCCATTGCGCAAACCCAAGACGCCCTCTCGCAAACTTTAGGCGATATTTCCCAAACTGTGACTCTGTTCGGCACAGGTTTTTTCTTGTTGATTGTATTATTGTCTTATTGGGCGACTACGGTCACCATCAACCCGCTGATGCGCCTTGCGATGTCTGTCCAACGTCGTGGCCCACAGGACCTAAGCCCGTTTAGAAAAGAGGTGCCTTCGGAAATGGTTCCTTTGGTTTCGTCGCTAAATACGCTGATGGGGCGTTTGGATCATTCCCTGACCCAATCCGAAGATTTCATCGCCGAAGCCGCGCACCGCGTGCGAACACCATTGGCTACCGTGCGATCATATGCTGATGCAACGTTACAGCGCGTCACAAAAAAACAGAACCGCGATGCGCTGCGTTCGATGGTGCGCGCAATCGACGAGAGTTCACGCGCCGCCAGCCAGTTATTGGACCATGCGATGATCACGTTTCGCGCGGATCATTTGGAGAAAAAGCAAATTGATTTGGTGGCATTGGTACAAGAGCTTGTTGTTCGATTGGCGCCCATTGCCGAGATGAAGGATGTAACATTAGATTTCGCACATGACGATGTGGTGACGACCAAAGGCGATATTATCCTGTTGCAAAATGCCATTCGAAATTTGATCGACAATGCACTTAAGTACGCACCAAACGAGTCCGACATCTATATATCTGTTAAATCTGATCCAAACCCAAATGTGATGGTTTTAGACCAAGGCCCAGGATATCCGGTTGAGGATTTTGACAACCTAACCACTCGCTTTGCCAGGGGCAAAAACGCCGATGGCGTCGTTGGGTCGGGGCTTGGGTTAACGATTGCCAAAGACGTCGCAGTGGCACATGACGGCGATCTTCTACTCAGCAATCATGAAAAGGGGGGCGCATGCGCTATTTTATCACTGTAATAGCTATGTTTTTTACATGGTCGGCAAGCGCGCAAGATTGGGAAGATCGAAGTGTTTTTTCAGGTGCGGATACCAGTCAAAGTTTACGTGTTCTTTCAAGTACGGACACTTCATTTTTCGAACCCATTATTAATAAATTTCGCATCGCTTATCCCAACGTGAGTGTTGAGTATTTGGTAACCACCACAGCGGAGATTGATAAAATTTTTCGCGCATCACCCGAAGATTACGATGTTGTCATTTCCAGCGCGATGGATTTGCAATTGAAACTTGTCAACGATGGGTATGCGGCAAAGATTGCCAATGTCGAAACCCCTGATTGGGCGAAATGGCGCGATAGCTTATTTGCATTCACAATCGAACCTGCTGCAATAGTAATTAACAAAGCTGCTTTCCTAGGGCATAAAATACCAAAAACCAGACAAGAACTGATCCAAAGCTTGCGTGCGAGGCCAGCACTTTTTCAAGATAAATTGGGCACCTATGACGTCCGGGAATCGGGATTGGGGTATCTATTTGCAACCCAAGATGCACGTGCGTCAGAAACATACTGGCGCTTAATGGAGGTGATGGGTGGGCTTGGTACCAAGCTTTATTGTTGCTCGGGTGCGATGATCGACGACCTAGAGAGTGGTAAAATTGCAGTCGCCTATAATGTGCTGAGTAGTTATGCCAAAGCGCGCAAAGGCCAAGACACTTCGATAGAAATTATATTACCTGCGGATTTCCCAACAACCATGATGCGAACTGCTATCGTTTCCGATTCTACCATTAACGTAAAAAATGCGGAAAACTTTGTTCGTCATCTATTAGATATTCAATCGGAAGGCCAAAAGGATGCAACAACTTCACTACCTTCGTTGTTTTTAAACCCTGGGGAGCAAACGATACCTCTTGAACCCGCGTTGATGACGTACCTGGATAGATTAAAGCGCAAAACGTTTTTATTGGAATGGGAACGGGCAATAGTACAATGACAAGACTGGGGCAATTTATACGTCTGTTTTTAGTTACTCTGCCGGTTCCTAAGTAACGATGAATGAACGTCCGCTTGGGATCCTGAAATGAGGTCCCAAGCGACGTTCAAATTCTCTGATTACCTTTTATCCGTTACAGTGTTTTCAGATATTCAATGATTGCCGCGCGCTCCTGATCCGTGAATTCTGGACCAATAACGCCCGTTTTATCCCCGTTTGCTGATGCGCCGAATGCGTGACCTGTGTTGCGGTTACCGTCCAGTTTTGTATCCAGAATAAACAATCCATCCTGATACAGCGGGTAATGAGATTTATCCAAGATCGGTTGTTTCACGCCCACCTTTTGTACATCGAATTCCAAGGTGCCAAGGCGCACAAATTCGGGGCGTTGATCGACGGGGCGTAACAGATCATCCAATGTTGGAACTGAACCGTTGTGTAAAAATGGACCCGTTGCCCATACGCCGTTTAGTGGACGCGCTTTGTAACCCGCACCGCTTTGCAAACAATTTGGGCGTTCGCCCTCAAAATACGGACGCAATTCTTCGGGGATGAAATTTTGATCGAACCATTGATCATTCACCTGTTGTACGACGGCACCTAAAGCCAATGCGAAGCTGACCATGGGACCGTCGGTGACGTCCACCTCTACCAATTGGTTTTCACCGCTTTTGGTACGTTGGGTGACAGCCGTGTCCAAACGTGCCTTGGCCAAACGTGGGTTACCTGCACCGAAATCTGGTAGTGGTGTACAAACAGTGGCGTCGATGCCCATGCTTTTGCCGGTTGTCCCACCCGTAGTATTCACGGTGCGTTTCGCCAAAATATCCGCTTGGGCGCTGTCGGTTCCAATTACGCGCAGGGGCAGAATGTTTACGGCCAAGAATGCCTCGGGCGTTTTCTTTTGTTGGCCGTTTTGAATGTATTCGATTGGTTTAAAGTAGCGTTCGGTAAAAATTTCATCGCTATTTAAAGCGGGCAAGTGACAGCCCATGCAACGGCGTTCGTACAAGGCCTGTCCCTTTGCGGCCAAGGCAGTATCGATCGTGCCAAGAGATGCAGGCCATGTCGGGCCGTGTAAACCACCAAAGGCGCCCGCTTGCATAGGGTTTTTATCGCCGGCTAATGAATCCTCGATCCATTTTAGGTTTTTAACGGGAACCGAGGAGGAGAAGCGCCCTTCGCCCTTGGGGGCGGTGGTGTTGATGGCGGCGTGAACGCCCAATGCTTCGCCAGAGTTGCGCACCAAGGGTTGCATGATGGAACCGTCGTATTGAACCCAATCAAACCAGCTGGATGTCCAGATGTGTGGATAGTTTACGGGCGCATCGATCGGTGCATAGTTTTCGCGTTGTTTTGTGTTGGTCGAAAACACCTGATTGCCGATGCGGTTCAGCGCGTCCAGACGACCGAATCCTTCGGCAACGTCGATCACATCGCCGCCTGTCGCAGCCACCGCGTTTACGACACTTTCCAAATCCTTGGCCAGCTGGGCCTTGGCGGTTTGGGTGTAAGTATCACCCAGAACAGCCTTTGCGAAACGATTGAAACGTTTGTTTGGTAGGGGCAGTTTTGACGCAATCAAAGTTTGACCCAATGCGGAACCCAGACCTTTGGTCAGCGCGTTCAGGTCGGTAACGGCAGGGCCGCCATTGACGATATATTCTGTGTCACCTTGGGTGAATTTACCGGTGTGGCACGCCGCACAGGTAAAGCCGACGCTGGTGGTTAATGTCGGATAGCCCGAAACGTTTTGAAACGCGGTTCCCGCGAAACCGATGGGCAGGCCATCTGGGTTATGCGCGGATGTTGTGCCCGAAATAAATCCATAGCGTTGGATGTAATCGGGATCGGTAAACGCGCCCTCGCGGCTGGGCCATAGCAATCCCCATACGGATTTTTCAGGCTGCTCCAACGCAACCAACCAATCATATGGGATGGGCAATGTTCCCGTACCTTGGGAAATGTGGTGGAATTGCTCACTGGTTTTTTCATCCCAGTTTTGCGCCAAATATTCGCGCTTTTCGGGCTGGATGTATTTTGGCAGGCTTGGTGGGGTCAGGTTTTCAACGATGACGCGCACAGCAGAACTGCGCAGCACGAAGATTAGGGCCAAAATTGCCACACAGATAGCTGTGATCCAAAACCGTTTAGATAAAAACAAAGACAATGAAATACGCATATTTAACCCCAAAATAAATAAACCTAGTGAGGAGTTACACGCAGTGGTTGTTTAAATGCAAGTAATCAAATGTAAATGTGCCAAATTTTGGAAAAAAGAGTGCAAATACTCACTTATGCAACGAGATCAGAAATTTGGCCCTCCTATTTCATCGATTACGGATAAGATGTATCAACGCCAAAGCGCGGTTAAGGAAAATTTAGGTTAAGGGTAATCGGTTATGTCACACATTTTCTGGAAACAACTAAGCGATACAGTATTTGGGAACAGTGTTTCGACGCCAAAAATCGCATATGATGGCACCCTGCCCTGTCTATTGCCCGTGACAGAATTATTGGCGGAAGCCACAGGTTTGGCGGGCGTTGCATTGGCCAAGTTGCGTGGACAGGCCTCAGATGAGGTTCATGTTGATGCGCGGTTATGTGGATTATGGGCGGATACGTCCTATACGCCGATAGGATGGGTACCACCCGAAATGTGGGATCCAATTTCCAGCATATTTAAAACCAAGGATGGTTGGATCAGGTTGCATACGAATGCCGCGCATCACAAAGCGGCCGCGGCAGCGGTGCTGGGGGATGTTTCAAACAAACGATCAGTTGGCGAAGTCATCGCGCAACACGATGGTGAAGAATTGGAAAACCTGTTTGTGAAAAACAACGGTGCGGCGGCGCGATACATACGTTGGGAAGATTGGAAAATGCACCCCCAAGGAATAGCAATTTCGCGTGCGCCCTTGGTAGAATGGTCGACGAAATCAGCCCCATCCAGCGACCGATTGCGCGAATTCAATTATTCGTCTGACAGGCCATTGGCGGGCATAAAGGTGTTGGATATGACCCGGGTTCTGGCCGGCCCCGTTGCGACGCGCACCTTGGCTGGGTTTGGTGCACAGGTTTTACGAATTGATCCCCATAATTGGGACGATCACGGGGTTTTGCAGGATACGACATTAGGAAAACGATGCACGGGATTGGATTTAAAACGAGCCGATGACCGCGCAATTTTTGATGGCTTGTTGGCGCAGGCTGATGTTTTGGTGCATGGGTATCGACCCGAAGCGTTGGCGAATTTGGGATATGGGCCACAAGCGTTGGTGGCGAAAAACCCCAGCTTGATCGATGTTTCCTTATGTGCATATGGCTGGCATGGGCCATGGGCGAAACGGCGTGGGTTTGACAGTTTGGTTCAGCTGAGTTCGGGCATCGCGGATATTTGTGCGGATGCTGATGGGCCCGGAAAATTGCCAGTGCAGGCGTTAGATCATGCAACGGGATATATCATGACCGCCTGTATTTTTGAGGCGTTGAGGCAAGCGCAGCAAGGCAAAGTTATGTCGGCGCGCACGTCATTAGCGGGGGTTGCGATGATGTTGTCTCAGGCGTTGGGTGCGTCACAGATCGATGATATCGCGCGACCTGTTGGCGATGCGGATTATGATGATACCATCGAGCACAGCGATTGGGGTGACTTGCAACGTTTGCGTCCACAGATGGCAATTTCTGGGGCACCGATGCGATGGGATATTGCATCTGGGAATTTGCGCCGTCATCATCCACATTGGGGCGAATAGGCACGTCGTTTTGAGTGGATATTAAAGTTTATTAACCAAACCTTAACCCTATCCTCGCAACCGTTGAATGTGAGAGAAAATTCGTTTTTATTCTTTGTGAAGTTGCTTCGAATGCCCGTGACATTGGTCGGCTTTCGCATCTTTGGTGCGCTTAGTGGCATGGCAATGGCGATTGTGTTGACTTCGCAATTGGGGGCCGCGCAATTTGGATTGATTGCGCAGGCACTTTCACTGGCGATGTTGTTATCGCTGTTCTGTACGTTGGGCCTAGAGGCCGCCTGCCCGAAATTCCTGATCGGTAATATTGAGCAGTCTGATTTCAAGGCTGCGCGGTCTTTTGTGTATTTCAATTTTCTTGTTACAATCGCGATGAGCGTGATTGTTGTTAGTGCCGCATTTTGGGTTTTGGGCAGTACATCCCCGTCGACAACCATCGCAATCTTGGCCGCGCCTATTGTGGCGCTGACCCGTATGGCTGCGGGGTTCAGTATGGGGTTTTCCAACGTGTATGCTGCGGTCATCCCGCGCAGTTTCCTACGCCCTTTCTTGTGTTTATGTTTGGTGGCGAGTGTAGTTTATCAGTCCACCGCCGCGCCGATCCATTGGGTTTTGATCTGCTTTTTCCTGGCGAACTTCTTGGTGTTTGTCGTCCAAACCGTCACCTTGGCCCGCCCAATCGCCCAACTGCGCCGCGAGGCGGGCGCGCAGAAGGTTTCATTCGTCGATTGGTGTAAATGGTTGGGGTTTGGTACTGTCATCGGGGGCTCGATTTTGTTTATCGAGTTTTTCCAGCACATCAGCATTTTGATCGCCAGCATCACCCTGCCCGCCAGCGACATTGCCTATTTGGATGTTTGCATGAAATTGGTAGGCTTCGTCACCTTTGGCATTGTTGCCGTGAACCAGAGTTATTTGCCGAGAAACGCACAGGCATTTTTCGGGTTTGAAACCACTAAGTTACAAGCGTTGTTGCGGCAGGCCGCGATGATCCGCTGTATCGCCAGTGCACTGGGCGTCGCTGTGATCTATTTTGCAGGCCCATCAGTTTTACGCCTATTCGGGGCCGAATTCAGCGCGGCAATGCCTGTTTTGAATGTCCTGTTGTGGCTGCCGTTTTTGATCGGTTTTTTTGGCCCCGCCGCGAACATGCTATCGATCACTGATCACCCCGTGGTTTTGTTGAAAATCGTAACGGTGGCGCTAATTTCGTTATGCGTTGGCGTCACGCTGGGCGGTAAATTTGGCGGCGTGATTGGTGTGGCCTATGGAGTTGTTTTCAGCTGGTTGGTTTGGGGCGCATTGGTTGCATTTGTCACGTGGCGACGAATGGGCGTTGATACGACTTTCATCGCGCTAATAATCAATCATCGCACCAATTCACGAAGGCAAGCAACATGAACCAGACCAACAGCCAACGTTTCAAACGTCGTTTGCGCACATATACCGGACGTGTAAAATCGACCGTAGCAGGTGGAATAAGGCATCCGGTATTTTTCATGCACCTACCAAAATGCGGTGGCACGTCCGTGGCAGAGGCGCTGTATGCGACCGTCCCATTACAACGGCGCGTTGGTGTTATTGACGCGAACGCCACGCGGCGTACGGCGGCGATTTTGTATGACGATGTCAATGAATTACATGTGCAACATGATGACATGTCGAACAGTAAAAACGTATATGATCTGCGTGCGGGGATGTTGATAAATCACATGGCATGGAGCAGCCAGATGATCCACGGGCATGTCCTGTTTAGCGACACAGCGGATCGCCATTTTGGGGACCAATATAAATACGTGACAGTGCTGCGCGAACCGATTTCCCGCACCCTGTCGAATTTCGCTCACACAGTTTCATCGGGTATGATTGCGGATGATTTTGATGCCTATTTGGGGGGGCCTTTTGTGCGTGCGCATGGGTTGACGTTTTTGCGGTATTTCAGCGGCACCCCCGTGTTGGAAAAAGCAAACGAAGAGGAAGCCTTGGAAACCGCCAAGAGCGCTTTGAAGAAGTTTTCGGTTGTTGGTTTTTTGGATGATCTGCCAGGGTTTTGTGATGATTACAAAGCAGCCTTGGGCGTGCGCCCGCGTATCGGAATCTACAATCAGGCAAAGGGTTCGGCGTTTAAACTCAGTGACGTGCAGATGGCAAAATTAACTGAAATTTTGCATACGGAAATTGCCTTTTGGAATTATGCGCGGCGATTAAAAGGCATGGCGTAGATATAGCAAAATACCATCATTATATAGCTGCCAGAATGTTGTTTAAAACCCACGTCCTGAATCATCATCGCCACCATCACATAGCACATTAACACGCTGAACCAGATCATCGCATCGTGTGATAAGTATTTAAAAATTAACGCACTTAGGCGAAAGGCGGCTATGGAAACAGTCATGATTAGAATCAGCGCGCCAATCCCCCCCATCGCTACCAGACATTCTAGAAATGCATTATGGAACCCATCCAGACGATCATCGACGTAGACGCGGATATGGTTCACGGACATGACGTGTTCACTACTGTGCCAGAACGCGCTGAACCCGACACCCAGCAAAGGCGCGTCGCGCCAAATATCGATTGCGATCTGCCACAATTCCGTGCGTCCAGTTAGCGTCGTGGTTTTACCCAACGCCGTCAAAATTACGCTGGTTAAAGTTTGTGAGAACATCACCAAACATGTTACGGCGCTCCCCATAATCATCGTTAGAAGCAATAATATACGTCTGGCCGGGATAACGGGAAATTGGCGTAATGAAAGTAGGAAAAACAACACGAAAACGATTGAAAAGCTACCGATGGCGGTGGTGGATTGTGTGTTAATAACCAAAGGTGAGATTAGCAGGGCTAACAAGAATCCCCATGCCTCTTTACCGCGAAACGAGAGCCATGCCAGCAAGGCAAAGCTTGTTAACACCGCGCTGTACCCAAAGGCAGTTTTGTGTCCATAGATACCAATTAAACTGCCGTTGATGGGGCTGCTGGCGGGAATGATTGGGGCGATGATATTGACCAGTGAAAACAAAAATCCAACCGCCTGCCCGATCAACAATGCCAGCATTAATTGCCGTGTGCTCATCACCTGTGAAATCATTACAGCGATCAAGGTGGTCATGAATAATTGAAATCCCGCAACAGGTGTGCGGGTTGGCGCCGATGTCCAGAGCGTCGACAAGATGGCCAGTGCGGGGATTAAGAAAACCGGCCAGTGTCGGATCAGAATGGAGATCGACCTCTCTGACGATGCTATAAAAATGATCGCAACACAGGCGTAGGCCATCAGCCAGATAGCGGGGGCGACGGGACCAAAGCGTACGAAGCCGTCGAACATTGTGAAAAATAAAATCGCACAGGCAAAGACCGAGAGATCACTGAACCGTAGATAAGTGCGGTGCGGTGCAATTTGATTTGGGGTGATGCAAATTGGCATACTAGGTCCACAAGCGTTGTTGTTGATAACGAAAACGTTCGCGCCCCAAACGATTGCCAAACTGTTTACGTGGGTCGAAATTCGCCAAGACCAATCCTGCAATATTTGCGTTGCTCATACGGAGATTTTCCAAAGCCTGATGCACGTCTTGGCGGCGTGTTTTTTCAGCACGCACAGACATTACAACTTGGTCGCAAAACTGTCCCACAATACGTGCATCTGGGAACAGCAAAACTGGTGGTGTGTCGATGATGACGACATCATATTGTGTGCGCAATTTTTCCATCATTTCACGAAATGGGGATCCCGCCAACAAGTCAGCGGCGTTTTCAATGCCACCCTTGGCGGGCAGTGTATCAAACCCCGTTTTTTCATCGCGCGTAATAGCCTGATCTTCGGGATGGTTATTTTGCAAAATATCGATCAGCGATCCATCATCAGGTGCGCCAAATTCGGATTGAAAGCTAACACGGCGCAGATCACATTCCAGTAGCAAAACCCGTTTTCCAAGAGAGGCAATTTGTTGGGACAAAAGGCGGGAATATGTGGACTTAAACTCGCCTGAAAGTGCGGAGCATACCATAAGAGTTTTTGGTGTGTTCGTCATCAATGTCGTACGCAGATTTCGCATTGCGTCGCCCGCGAACGAGGATTGACGGTCCTCGATCACAGCGTTGATAGATTGGCCACGACGATGGGCAATGCGTGGGATTGCGCCAAGGACGGGAATGTCGAATGCCTGCGCCAGCTCGTCACTGGTTTGGAAGGTTTGACGCAATCCTTGGCGAATGAAAAGAAAAGCGGTGCCACATAAAAACCCCACAATTCCCCCCATCAACAGCATCAGTTTTTTGCTGGACGATGAAGTGTTCATTGGCAATTCGGCGCGGGACAACAGGCGACTGTCGGCACGCTGGATACCCTGTTGGATTGATGTTTCTTTAAGGCGGGTCAGAAAAAACTCGTACAGGTTTTTCGACGCTTCGGTTTCACGTCGAATTTGACTGAGCGTTTGGAAATCATTCGCCTGATCATGAATTTCATCGGCGGCCAATTGGATCGCCTGATTTAAATTGCTTAACTGTTCCTTTACACGATTGAATTGCGTAGATCCGCGTAACTTGGCGGTTGTTACGATTGTACGATCGGTGCTTTTGAATTGTACGGCTGGATCATCCGACTGCACCATAATCGCATCCAGCATCTGATCGTGACGGGTTTGCATATCCACCGCGCGGGCGCGCATTTCCTTCAACTTTATTTCACGGCTTTGTAAATCTTCTTCGGTTAACAATGCCGTTTTTGCATCGAATTCGCGCATACGCCTTTCGTTGCTTTCCAAATCCCGTTTCAGGTCAGACACCCGTTCTGTCAGCCAAATCGTGGCCTGGCTGGTTGCCGTTTTCTTGTTTTCTAGCTGGGCACTGATGTATCTTTTCGCAATCGTGTTTGCGATATCTTGGGCCTGTTTGGCATCTGGGCTGTGCGCTGTGATGTGGAATGCGAAACTGTTCGGGACCAGTTTTATATCGACAGATTTCAACAATTTATCGATGGCAGCGTTCAATGTAGATTGCGTTTCCATTGCCCTTTCTGGTGCATTCGGCTTGGGGAAAAGGAACGCCAAATACCCCGGACTTTCGACATCTTTCTGAAACGTAGGACTGTTTTGTAAATCCAGTTCACGCACAACATCACCCATCAACAGGCGCGAATTAAACACCTCTAACTGGGTGAAAAGGACCAGTTCGTTTGAATACCCTGCCAGAGGCATATCCGACACAACGCCCTGGATACCATCGATACGTTGCACCTGCGTTTCCAACGCTAAAACGGCAGTGGCGCTGTACTTGGGAGCCATGCGTACGAAGGCCATATAGCCCGCAAGTGCAATACCCAGAATCACCGACAGAAACAATTTCCAACGTCCAATGCGCAGCGTTTCCCAGATGGCGTTCAGATCAACCAAATTCTCTTTATCTTGGTGCATTTACGGCCTCCTTCAAACATCCTCGCGCGGGGAAATTAGTGGGATGTTGCTCGCTGATGGGCGCTGAAAAAGTGATGCCAGTCATGTCGGTGAATTGTTGGATATCGGGATACATATCGATCCACATCGCCATTTTCATGGTGTCAGAAAATGTTGGCGGTATCCGAATTTTTTTCGTTTCGAGTTGCCGCTTGGCCCACTGTTTCACACCAGTAGGCAGATGGGATTTTAACGTCACAAAAAATGATTTTTCAGCGATGCGAAATACGGATTTGGGAAGGCTTGCCAGACTTCTGCTGCTATTAACGCGATTTGCGGTATCTGTTGACCAAGCGTCTGAAACATCCAAAAAATCCGAAATTTGCCTCAATGTCGACTGTGGATTTTTCACCAAATCATCGAAGTTTAATACCAACAATTGACTGGCGTGATAATATTTTAGGAATTGTTCGATCTGGCGATGATAGCTGCTGGTATCAATCAAATGCGCCCATTCGTGCGATCCCAAAAGATGTGCCGTATCAGGCGGGTTTTGGCCCGACAGAAAGGAATGGTTATATTGCGAAATCGCACGATCCACGGGATGACGCACGATATAGATTATTTTCGCATCGGGGATCACTGCATGCATCCGCTTTGGCACATCAGGGAATGCCGCCGCCTTGGTATAATTAGGAGAAAACTCGCCACAGACTTTCGTGCGATTGGGAAACAATCCCTTGTACCAACCCAGCCCACGATCCAGGTTTTTCGATTTGATAAAGTAGTCCGTTTCCTTGATCCGACTGACGCCAATATCGGGGTGCTGGGCACAGTAATCATACAGTGTCGTCGTTCCCGCCCGCATAGCGCCAATACATACGAAATCAGGCAGGCGTACACGTGGGCGAGGCTTGAATGAAATAGCTTGCGCAAATTCGGTTGCGGTCATGCAAAACAATGCTGGATCCAGTTTTAGAATATCCTGACGTTTGGTCTGTGTGTCCGCTCGATCAAGTTCCATAAGAAAATCCGCCAAGCCATTCGCATCGCGAATGACATAACCAATGTCCAAATCCGCTACCTTGCGTGCGGTGGCCGTGCCGGCGATGCAGATGCTGGGGCAACCATGCCAAGCAGCCTCGTAAATGCGATTGGGCAACAGCCAGTTGGAATTTGCACCCTTTTGCCACAAATCTTGGGCCCAAACCAAATTCATTTGTCCATACACATCCGCCAGCCCATCAGGGTATTCATAAGCACCGTGAAAAATCACATTTTCACGTGCGGCAACGTGGTGATCGAAATAACGCAAGGCATGTTTATGCACCTTGCCATGAATATGGATTTCGACGTTTCCCATCTTATCCGCTAGTTTCATCAAAATTTCGAAACTTGGCTGACAGCGAATATTTCCGACCCAACCGATACGAATTTTGTCCCTATGCGACGCTGTGAAACGAGGGCGAAGTTTGGTTAGCGCACCTTGCCATAGTTTGTTTTCCAACAATCTCCAGTCGCCCTGAAATCCCTGAACTTTTTTGAAATATTCAGAAACGAAATCCGGAGAGGAAACAATTAAGCGTGTTGTGTGACGTAGTAAAAAGCGTTCCAGAAAACGCGCGAGAGGCTGCTTAAACCCACCGTTGGTGAATATGCCGTGGATGTCCAGCACTTCGTAAAACATGGGGGCCCGTGCCCAGATCAACAGGCGTATGAACCAAGCAAAAAACAACATATCCATGTTGCGGGCATAGATAAGATCAATCTTCTGCAACCCGCGAATGTGTATAAGTGTACACGGAATGGCCCACAGGATTTTGCCGATACGGCCCGTCAAATTTTGATCATCAGTGCGACCCAAATCCAGATGTTCACCAATCGATGCAATTTTATCATCGCATTTTCGAAACCCAACCACATGCACCTGATTGCCCAGTGTTTGTAGTGCCAAAATACGGCGTTGTTGTGCCGCATCGGATAAATCACCCGCAAAGATAAGGATGTCCGTCATCTGCCCCCCTTGCGCCGTGGCCGAATACCACGGGTGAAAACGCCAAAATGAAACAAGCAACGCATCAACCAGAAACCTGCCCGTTTGGCAGACAGTGCAAACACAAGCGTGCAAATCGCGCTGTAGATCGATTTGATCAACGCCGATGCAACCAATGCCACGCGATGCATGTCCAGCATGGCAATGTCTGCGAAACTCTGACCACTGCGGAAACGTCGTTTCGTCAACCAGCGCAGGTTCAGGCGGTTGTTGGTGACGGGTTCGTGCACAATCGCATTGGGATTGAACGACAGGATCGCGCCCAAATGATGCAGGCGGTTAAAAAAATCCGTATCCTCGCCCCCAGTGGTTCCAAGTGCCAAGTCAAAGCGTTGCACTGCCCACGGCATGTCGCGCCACCGTATCATCACGTTCCCAGCGTAGCCTGTGTTTATCTCCTCCGAGGGTGACAGCGTGGTCGTGTGAAAATCGTTATCTATGATCCAAGTCGGCGCACTCTTTGGGTAGCACGCCAAAACGGGGCCAAAGGCCACGTCATTCCCCGACATACCACGCCACAACTGCGCCAACCAATCCGTAGGTGCGGTTTCATCATCGTCGATAAATGCCACAAAATCACCCGTCGCGTGATCCAAACATGCATTTCGCGCGATGGATATATTACCAACGGGGGCATGAATATATTGCACTAATGTTTCGGTGTCATTGGCATGTTCCAAAACGCATTTCTGTGCTGATTTTGTTGGCGCATTATCGGCTACAATGACATTCATCACTACACCGGCAGGTAATTTCTGTGCCAAAACCGAGGCCAAACAATCATCCAGCGTCGCACGCTGAAACGTGCAAATGAGAACGTCAATTTGGATGGGATCAGGCACATGATACCCCGCGCAAACGGGTATGTACAAAACCAGCCGCCCATGCGTTGTGCATCGCCGCCAATGCTGGTCCAGCCCACAAACCGGACAGGTTGCGCAATTTGGTTGCCGCCACCAATGAAATGCCGATCAGTGTCAAAATATATAAAGTCGGTAAAACCACCAACCAAGGCAGCCAGATCGCGCCAACCATACAGGCCAACATTAAAAACAGGTTCACGGCGGGCAGGCTTTGGCGAAATTTTGGCCGCAACCCGTGTTTGGCACAGGTACGCGCGCGGCCCCTACCGTAGTTAAAATATTGGCGCTGCAATGCCCAAAGAGATCCACGCATATGATATGAAATCCGCGCATCGCCATTCATCCAAATCTTACCACCCGCGCGTGTTACGCGGTAATCGTATTCAGCGTCTTCATTATGGCTAAAGTCCGTGTCATACCCGCCGACGGATCGAAACCAATCCAATCGCATCCCCGCGTGATGTCCATGATCAACCAATCCCGTAAAACGCCCACCGCGATGTTTAGCACCGCCATTGCCCAACACAGTATCAACAATCCACGCGGCACCCTTGGCGAATGCGTTATGGCCTGTAGCATCCATCGGAACAACAACGCTGGCGATATCATGCGCGTTGAAATCATTCAAAATCAGCGCGATAAAATCAGGCGGATAAACCGCATGCGCATCGCAACGGATCAGAATTTCATGAGCCTGTGTCCCGCATCGTGATACCGCCATATTCACACCGCTGGATTGAATGCGCCTGTCGTTTTTCCAAAACTTAAGACTGGGAATGTCGTGCATCAATTCGCGAACGATCTGTTGGGTTCTATCGGTACTGTTCCCATCGACCACCACAATCGTCGCGTCGGGGGCCTGTTCGTACAGACCGTTCAAGCATGCGCTGATGTTGGCTTCTTCGTTTAATGTTGGAACGGCGATAAGGATGGATTTTTGGTTGAACTTCAAAACTCAAAATACTCCGCAGAAATTTAGACGGTTTTTGCCGTACCCCAACAACCGCCACTACAAACACGCGCACCTTTCCGTCACGTGACAGAAAAATGGTAAATCAACTGTAAACAACAATGCAAAAACAGCGTTAATACATGGTTAACAGGCGCGTGAAGAACGCAATGTTCGCCAAATTTTTTTATAAAACCATCATTCTTCGTTTGGTTAAGAGTTTGTGAACCTTTGTCCGCAATTTTTTACAAATTATTCATTCCTTGATCATCAGGCGGACATTATGAGCTTTCAATTTAACAGCCTTCAATTCGACGATGCGCGAATACATACGCGCGGGAAGTATCCATTGCTTGCAAAGCGGTATTTAGACATTGCGATCATCCTACTGACCGTCCCTATCACTCTGATAGCAATGATTTTTTTTAACCCTCATTTGTGCAATGGACGGGTATTCACCCTTTTATTCTCAAACACGTGTTGGACGAAATGGGCGATTATTTAAATGTTGGAAATTTCGTACGATGGTAGCCAACAATGAACGCATTCTACAGCGCCATTTGTCCAAGAATCCAAATGCCATGCTGGAATGGTTGGCGTTGAATAAATTGAAAAACGATCCGCGCATTACCCCAATCGGACGGTTTTTGCGCCAAAGCAGCCTGGATGAATTACCCCAGCTTTTTAATATTTTACGTGGAGAGATGAGCATTGTTGGCCCCCGCCCCATTGTCCCCGAAGAAATGGAAAAGTATGGCGACAACGTCAAACATTACTTAGCTCTTCGCCCGGGACTGACTGGGTTGTGGCAGACCAGTGGACGCAATGATATTGATTACGACGCCCGTGTTGGATTGGATGTGACTTATCAACAAACGCTGTCCTTGGCGATGGACTTGAAAATCATCTATCGCACTTTTGGTACCGTGTTGACGCGCACGGGGTTTTAGTGCCGGTTTTGCATTTACAATTTGGTTAACGGCTATACAGTTGGCCCATCAAAACATGGCGGCAATTGGAATAAAATTATGAAAAATCGCATCACAAAGGCCGTCTTCCCAGTCGCGGGATTAGGCACGCGTTTTTTGCCCGCGACCAAGTCTATTCCAAAAGAGCTATTACCCTTGGTTGATCGCCCGTTGGTGCAGTATGCGGTAGATGAAGCACGCGAAGCGGGGATTGAGAGTTTTCTGTTTGTATCGGCACGCGGCAAAACCGCCATGGCTGACTATTTTGATAAACATCCGTCATTGGAACACCGTTTAAGCAAGGACGGCAAAGATGATTTACTGTCGAAATTGCAGAACTCAAATATCGCGTCTGGTGATATTGCCTATGTTCGCCAAGGCGAGCCATTGGGATTGGGCCACGCGGTTGCATGTGCGCGGCAATTCGTGGATCACGACGAATATTTCGCGGTGATCTTGCCCGATGATGTAATCAAAGGCAAACCAGGTTGTCTACGCCAGATGGTCGATGCGTGGCATGAACGCCCTGCGAATTATGTGGGAACGATGCAGGTCGAACCTGATCAGATTTCATCCTATGGTATTTTAGACGTCGCTTCTGAAGCGGGCCGACGGATCAAGGCCCGTGGTTTGGTTGAGAAGCCCTCAGTGGATGAAGCCCCTTCAAACAATGCCGTTATCGGACGCTATCTGTTGTCGCCAAATATCATGCATCGTTTGGTTAAAACCGTGCCCGGTTTTGGTGGCGAAATCCAATTAACCGACGCGATCAATGCCGAAGCCGCATCGCCCGAAGGGGTGTACGGATATCGTTTTGATGCCCAACGTTATGATTGCGGATCAATGGCTGGTTTTTTAAAGGCAACCATTGATTTTGGTCTGGATCGCCCAGAATTACGTGATGAATTGATGGACTATATGCGCACCATTTTGGACAGCGCGAAATAATCAACCGTCGGTAACACCCGCCTGTGCGAATGTTGCCATACCCGAATGGCACGCGATTGCGCCTTTCAGAACACCAATCGCCAGTGCGCCACCCGAACCCTCGCCCAGACGTAGACCAAGCGACAGCAATGGTTCCTTTTTCAAATGCGCCAACATTGCCTTGTGCGCCTGTTCATCGGATTGATGCCCTGCAACACAGTGATCCAACGAACCTGAAACGGCACTATCTAAACACGCGGCGGCGGCAGTGCAGATAAAGCCATCCAAAATGACAGGGATTGATTTGGCACGTGCCGATGCGATTGCACCCGCCATTGCCGCCAATTCGCGCCCCCCCAGACAACGCAGGGTTTCCAATCCATTTTCGATGGCTGATGGGTTCGCCGCCAAACCAGCCGCAACAACACGCGCCTTGTTTGCAACACCATGGTCATCAACACCTGTGCCGCGCCCAACCCAATCATCGGCCGTGCCGCCAAATAGAGCGTTTGCAATGGCCGCAGCGGGGGTGGTATTACCAATGCCCATTTCGCCTGCAACAAACAGATCAGCGTTTTCATCAACAGCGTTCCAGCCCGCGCTCAATGCCGCAACGACCTCATCCTCGCTCATGGCGGGGCCCGTTGTGAAATCATTTGTAGGTGTGTCCAGATCCAAGGCCACAACGTCCATGCTGGCGCCAAAGGCGGCGGATAATTGATTGATCGCCGCGCCACCATTTTGGAAATTCATCACCATTTGTTCTGTAACTTCGGCGGGAAATGCCGATACGCCCTGCGCGGTTACACCATGGTTTCCTGCAAATACCACCACCTGAGGTGCGTCTAATGTTGGGGCAGCTTCCCCGCGCCAAGATGCGTACCAAATCGCCAATTCTTCCAATCGGCCCAAGGCACCTGGTGGTTTGGTCAACTGACCATTGCGATCCGTTGCATCACTGGCCGCTTTCGCGTCTGCGATGGGCATTTCCAACAACAACTTTTTAAATTCTGACAGACTGGCAAAAGGGGTATTGGACATGGCGCGTTCACTTCTTCATTGATTTATCCAACTTAATAACGCCATTTAGTCCCAGATCAATTCCCAATTGCGAAGGCACCGCATCATGAGCGACACCGAAAACCATATCACGCCAGAACCACATGATGTTTTAGCGGCGTTTTCCCTGTTAACCCGCCTACCGGTCCCAGTGGATCACACCCGAGCGGGTGAACGCGCAGCGGTGGCGACATGGGCCTATCCGTTGGTTGGGACGGTGGTCGGTGGGCTGTCTGGCTTGGCAGTTTACATCGCAATGGCCTTGCTGTTGCCCAGTGGGCTCGCGGCAGCGATGGGCCTGTTGACGGCGGCTTCACTTACAGGCGCTATGCACGAGGACGGTTTGGCGGATTGCGCGGATGGATTCTGGGGCGGGCATGATCGGACGCGTCGGCTAGAGATTATGAAAGACAGCTCTACCGGAGCCTACGGCGCTGTGGTTCTGGTGATTTTTCTGTTGGCGGAATGGTCCGCGATCGAGGCCTTGGTTTTCGCCAACCCGATCCAGACATTCGCAGGTATTGGTGCGATATCGCGCCTGCCCATGGTTTTGGCCATGTGGGTGATGCCAAATGCGCGCGAAAACGGATTGGCGGCGGGCGTTGGTATGCCGCCTGCAATTTCCGCTCAGATTGCGACTGGAATTACATTAGTCATCGCGCTAATCACGCTTGGCTGGGCGGGTATTGCAGTGATGTTTTCCGCCGTATTTGCCGCACTGATTGTCGGCGGCATCGCAAATGCCAAAATCGAAGGATATACAGGCGATGTACTCGGCGCGATGCAGAAATGTGCGGCCTTGGCCGGCTTTACGGCCTACCTTTGCCTTTAGTTATATTTCGCTGAGGTGATGAATTCACCAAATGCTTCGCACCAAATCAATACCGTCGAATAGGCCGATGGATCAACAGATGCAGGAATTTCAGCAATGAAACCATCAAATGATTTCACGCTTCCAAGGTTTTGAGATTTTTCCTTCACGGCCAAAAACGTAGCTTCGTCTTCGACGAACTCAGGAACCAAATAAACCATATAATCTGGGCCGGGTGCCAAACTGCCGACGTGGACAATTTTGTTTGCCGTGATGCTGACCTTGCCTTCGCCCCAATGCAAGAAGTCGCTGCCCTTCAGCTCGCGCGTGAATTCCCCGGTAAACATCGCGTTTTGTGATGACGCAGCAAGAGTTGCTGCATCTGGACTTTTGGGTGCTGTCAAAATTGGCAACAAGTATATCCCCAGAACGAAACCAATGATCAACATGATACTGTGCGAAATAAGCATCAAAAACTTAAACATCATTGGTTCCTTTCTTAGATTTTACGTTCGCAGCTTAGCTGCCGCGTGACACCAAAATGCCAACAACTTTTTCGCCTGCCACACCTTCATCGGTGGCATCAACCGCCGCTACTTCGCGTGTCAAACGCTCCAAAGCTGCTTCGTATAATTGACGCTCTGAATAAGATTGCTCGCGCTCTTCGTCGTTGCGGTGTAAATCACGAACCACTTCGGCAATTGACATCAGATCACCTGAATTGATTTTTTGCTCATATTCTTGGGCGCGACGTGACCACATTGCGCGTTTTACACGTGCGCGGCCTTTTAATGTTTTCATCGCTTTGGCGATCTCTTCTGGCGATGACAGGTTACGCATGCCCACGGCGGTTGCCTTGGCCGTTGGAACACGCAGGGTCATTTTATCCTTTTCGAACAAAATCACGAACAGTTCCATTTCGGTGCCTGCGATTTCCTGTGTTTCCACAGTCGTAATTTTGCCAACGCCATGCGCTGGGTACACAACGAAATCATTGATGCGAAAATCGCCGTATTTTTTATTCTTAGCCATAAAATGCCATTCCTTTGGTTGCGGAGCATCCACACATACGCCCGACACCTGAACAGGTGGTAAAGGGCGCAATTTGTGGGATATGTGGTGAATTATAATGTGTTATTTGTGATCATAATTCGTCCAGAAAACTCCTTGGTTCTGGGGACAGTATATCACATTTCTGCCCCATATGCCAGCGGGGTCAAAACGACGCGAAAATCCAATAAAATAAGGGGCAAAAACATTTCTGTTTCGCCCCTAAAATTTCAAATCTGGAAGTGATTCCAATCAGCCACCTTCGCCTGGATTTTCAGAGAAGTATTTCTCCAATTTGCCCTCTTCGCCATCGCGCGCTTCGGCGTCTGGCAAAGGTTCCTTTTGGCTGATAATCACCGGCCAAATTTCGGAATACTTGCGATTGAATTCAACCCATTTTTCCGTGTCAGGTTCCGTGTCTGGCAGGATCGCATCCGCAGGACATTCAGGTTCACAAACACCACAATCGATACATTCATCAGGGTGGATCACCAGCATATTTTCGCCCTCATAGAAACAATCTACGGGGCACACTTCGACACAGTCGGTGTATTTACAGGCGATACAAGCATCGTTGACGATATAGGTCATGGGAATTGTCCAAAAATTGTGGTCTTACGCGTATTATTGCGGATGGGCGGATCAATCAAGACCGCGTTTTGAAAAAGAATGTAACCCACGGCGCCATTTGCCTGTCGGGCGACCTTTTCCCTCGAATTTTGGGTTGTGTGGAATTTTTTCCCGAACTGGCGGCGGATCGGATCGATCTGTGTATAATGTTTGCGCCTCGGGCGCCGGGCCGCGACGTTTGCCAATGGCGGTAACCTCGATCAAACGAATCCAATCACCTGTGGCGAATGTCAGCGTATCGCCAACTTTAACATCATGGGATGGTTTGCTGATGCGCGTTCCATTAACGCGCACTTTGCCTTCGCGAACCAATTTTGCGGTCAGGCTGCGCGATTTGAAAAACCGCGCATGCCACAGCCATTTATCGATGCGATCCGTTATGATTTATCCTTTAGCGCCATTAGGGCCGCAAACGGGTTATCGGGATCCAAAGGTTTGTCTTTCTTGGCAGGTGCCGCTGAATGACGTTTTGCTTTGTTGCCCTGTTTGCCACCTTGCTTGCCCTGTGGCTTACCTTTGCCACGTGGTTTTTGCGATTGCTCTGCGCGTTGTGGACGTGCTTTTGGCACCCACTTGAAGGTATAGAACGTTTCCGTTGTTTCTTCGTCCTCGGCGGCGGGTTTAACCTCTTCACCCTCTTTGGGTTCAGGTTTCACCTTGTCGCGTTCGCCTTTTTCAACGGCAAAGCCCAATCCGTCCATCATATTGGCGAATTGATCCAAAGTTGTGCCAGAAATCGACAGCATGTCTGGGTTTGCTTCAAAGCCCGCTTTTACATCCTGTGTACGTGTCAAATCAGCCAAGCGTTCCAACATATCAATACGGATCGCGCGTTCGCCGGCCAAACGATAACCAGCGCGTGGGTAATACCCCTTGGGCGCGCCTTTGGTTTCTGGGATTGTCACCAGACCAGCGGGTGGAGCTTCTGGGAATTCGTCCAATTCTTCGAACAACGACCACAGAACCAAACGCAGGCGCGTTGGTGCAGGTTTCAACATCAGCTGTTGGAACAATGTGTACTGGCCAAAACGAACGCCGTGTTTACGCAGCAATCCACGACCGTCCTGATCCAATTCCTTGACTTCCTTTGCCACGACTGAGCGCGGAATCACGCCCAAGCTTTCAACCAAGCGGAACGCCAAACCGCGTGCCATTCCCGTAACCATTTCATCATCGCGCATTGCGATTAACGGTTCAAATGCCGCGTTGATTTTACGATCCATAAAGTGCCCAAGGCGCTTTTTAACCTTGTCGGCCACATCTGCGCCCGCTTCGTCGTCTACGAAAACTTCGATACGCGGTGCCAGAACATCATCGCCTTTGACCAATTTACCAACGCCGTACTCGCCCCACATCAGGCCGCCTTGTTCGGTAAATTCGAATTCAGTGTCAGGTGCATTATACATGCGATCCGCACGTAAATTGAATTCAGGTTGTAACGCCTGGATCGATGCCGTGCGCAGGGTTTTACCCTCTTCTGCCGTGGCATCCTTGTCCATTTGGAAACGGAATCCGTTCAATTTTCCGACGAATTCACCTTCGATCGTCACTTCACCCTTGGTATCTACCTCAGCCACAAGGCTCTCCTTTTGTTTCAAGCGGCGCATCAGAATTGATGTGCGCCGGTCGATAAATCGTTGCGTTAACGCGCTATGCAGCGCATCAGATAGGCGGTCTTCTACTGCACGTGTCTCTTCGCGCCAATAGGTTTCATTCTGAACCCAGCCTTTTCTTTGACAGATGTAGGTCCATGTGCGGATAAACGCCAATCTTTTGGAAATTGTGTCAATTTCGCCACCCTGTTTGTCGATATTCGCGATCTTTTGCGCCAACCATGTTTCGGGCACCTGACCCGATTCATGCAGGAAATTGTAGATGCGCATCACCAGATTTGTATGGTCGGTAAAGCTGACGCCGCGAAAATCAGGAATCCCGCATGCGTCCCACAGCAATTTCACCGATGGTCCATCGGATGCCCGCGCCGCCACTTCGCCGTCCTCGACCAATGTGGTCAGTGTGCGGAAATCCTCGGCAGGTTGGGATTTGATTAACAATGGGTCATTGGGCGATTTATCCAACGCATTGATCAACGCATTGGATGATCCAAATTCCAGTCGCGAATTACGCCATTGTAGTTTTTTCAACGGGCTGAACATGTGGTTTTCAATGGCATAGACGACTTCCTCGTCCAACGGCGATGCCTCGCCCGTTACGCCGAACGTACCCGAATTCAAATGCCGCCCAGCGCGGCCCGCAATTTGCGCCAACTCGTTTGGAAACAGATACCGCATCCGCCGCCCGTCAAATTTCGTCAGACTGGAAAATGCAACGTGTTTGACATCCAGATTCAATCCCATACCGATGGCATCCGTCGCAACCAGATAATCAACATCACCGTTTTGATACAATTCCACCTGTGCGTTTCTCGTGCGTGGCGACAGTGCGCCCATCACCACAGCCGCGCCCCCCTTTTGGCGGCGTAATAACTCGGCGTTGGCGTAAACACTGTCCACGGAAAACCCAACGATGGCGGATCGCGTGGGCATGCGGCTGGTTTTCTTGGCCCCCGTGTACTCCAATTCTGAAAACCGCTCGCGGGTGACGAATTCAACGTTGGGTATCAACTGCCCAATGACCTTACGCATGGTGTATGCACCCAAAAACAATGTTTCCATCGTACCGCGCATATTCAACAAACGATCCGTGAAAATATGTCCACGGGCGGGATCGGCGCACAGCTGGATTTCATCAATTGCAACGAATTCCGCGCCAATATCCAGTGGCATCGCTTCGACCGTGCATATCCAATATTGTGCGCGGGTCGGAACGATACGTTCCTCGCCCGTCACTAACGCCACGGCATTCGGCCCTCGCAACGCAACCACCTTGTCATAAACCTCCCGCGCCAACAGGCGCAACGGCAGGCCGATCACACCCGTGCGGCGCGCCAACATACGTTCAATCGCATAATGGGTTTTGCCCGTATTTGTCGGGCCCAGCACAGCGGCCAAGCGGGAATGGGGAATGGACATAGTCGGCCTTAAAGTGCGGTGCCTTGCAGCAATTCAGATAATCGCGCCACTGCCTTTAGTGCGCTTTCGTTATGTGGATGCACCTTTAGCAACTGCTTGTAAACGTCCATTGCTTGTTTGGGGCGTTGGGTGTCCTCTAGAATCATACCAAATCCGCCCAGCGCACCGAAATGACGCGGGTTCAGGCGCAATGTCTCCTGAATATCCGCAACAGACGGGCCATAACGTTTCAAATTAAAATAGGCTGTCGCCCGCATATTATAGCCTTCGGCAAAATCGGGCGCATGATCAATTGCAGCGGTGAAATGTTCCACAGCCGTCTTAAAATCGCCGCCATCCATCGAATCCATGCCACGTTCCAACAAAAAATCGACCGCATCCGATCCAGAACGCCGCCATTCACGCCAAATTTTACGTTCAAGGCGTTCAATATTCGCTGGTTCAGGCGCTTGAAGCTGCTCAAACAGCGTGTCCAACGTGTGTGACTGCGCCAAAACGTGACTATTGTCACCAATTTGAAAAAAAATTAGAAATGACGCCACGACAAATAGCTTGAAACTTCTAACATTAAGGCAAATCTCTCTCATGTGTTGCAGGTTAGCATTTTGCCAGCCAAAAGGAAGACACAAACATCTTACGGGAGTTAAAGATGAACGCAGTAATTGAAAAAGCCGTAGCGGCGATAAATGAAAAACTAGCTGGAGACGGCTTTGACGGTTCGATCAAGATCGAAATCGAAGACGAAGGTGCAATGATCATCGACGAGAATGGCGCCAGCGCCAGCGACGCGGATGCAGATTGCACAATGACATCAGACGCCGAAACATTCCAAGGCATCTTGACCGGCGAAGTAAATGCAACATCTGCATTTATGTCTGGCAAATTAACTGTTGATGGCGATATGTCTGTTGCCATGAAGTTAGGAAGTGTTCTGAGCTGATGCAAACCGCACCGTTCTTTGATGATATTGCGCGCGCGCCTGAGGGTGGAATTTTCGAATTCCGCACCTGTACTGACGGTGTGCGCGTGCGTCTGGCTTGCTGGAAGGGCGGTACCAAGGGTACCATTCTGATTTTCCAGGGCCGCACAGAATTCATTGAAAAATACGGCCCCACGATCCAGCGTTTTCTGGATCGCGGATACAGTGTAGCGGCGGTTGATTGGCGTGGGCATGGATTGTCAGATCGCTTGACCGACCGTCCAACCTTGGGACATGTGAACGCGTTCAAGGATTACCAATTGGACGTGGCAGAATTGTTGAAGTTCACCGAAGATCACGATTTACCAACGGATTTCACCGTGTTGGCCCATTCCATGGGTGGTGCGATTAGTTTGCGCGCGATCCAAGGTGGATTGAAAGCGAACCGCGCAATCTTTTCCGCACCGATGTGGGATATCGCGGTGAATTCGTTCGGGGATAGCGCGATAAAGTGTTACAGCAAATCAATGGGGCGATATTTTAGTCGCAAAATTTTGGTTCCATCCACAAGTATCCGCAATGCATCCTTTGTGCATGGGTATGAGGGTAATAATCTAACCAATAATAAGAAAGAACACGACCTGCGGGCCAAACAATTGGATGATCATCCAGAATTAGAAGTCGGCGGCCCATCAATCGGATGGGTCAGCGAAGCATTGAACGACACCAGGAAACTTCGCGCCAAGGATTTACCCGACATACCCGCCATTTGTTTTATGGGTACAAACGAAAATATCGTCAGCCAGAAAGCGATCCATCAGGTGATGTCGCATTGGAACCGTGGTGAATTGATTGTGTTTGACGGCGCACAACATGAGTTATTAATCGAAAATCCCGATGTTGTTGAACGCGTGTGGGACAAAATTGATCAACTGCTATCAGCCCCCGTTTAGAATTTTCATCGTTTGGGCATGAACACGCGGATCACTGGCCGCGATCACTTGGCCACCCATGGCCGCCGAACCACCCTGCCAATTTGTGATAATGCCCCCTGCCCCTTGGACAACGGCCAATGGGCCTTGGATATCATACGGGTTTAACCCCGCCTCAATCACGAGATCGATTTGCCCTGCTGCGAGTAACCCATAAGCATAACAGTCCATTCCAAAACGCGTTAATTTGCATTTGGCACTAACACGGTTGAACGCGGCAATTTCAGCTTCATTTCCGATGTCTGGCATCGTTGTGAACAACACCGCTTGCCCCAAATCATCGCATGCACGGGTCTTCAACGCCTTGATGCCATCGCGGCTCTCCAATTTCCCTGAACCAAACCCACCCAGAAAACGTTCCTGCGTATAGGGTTGATCGATCATACCATAAATAACATTCGTACCGTCATAAACGCCGATCAACATACCCCAAGTGGGCGTACCAGAAATAAACCCTCGCGTGCCATCAATGGGATCTAAAACCCATGTCAGCCCTGATTTACTGGCGATGTCTTCGAACTCTTCGCCCAGAACACCATCATTGGGACGTCTTTGCGACAGCACTTGCCGAAATGCCAATTCGATTTCTTTGTCTGCGATGGTGACGGGATCGAAACCCTGTGCCAGTTTGTTTTCAACGGATTGAGTATCTGTGCGGAAATATTTCAACGCGATTGGACGCGCCACATTGGCCATTTCATTTGCCGTGGCAATGATATCCCTCTTCTCTTGGTCTGATACACTCATAAAAAAGCCCCGTTCAACATCCGTTGAACGAGGCATTTCATATCACCCAAGGTTGGTCAAGGTTATGCAGCGTCGCTGAGAACCCGTGCCAGATCAAATAGTTTGCGACGTTGGTTTTCTGGGATCGCGTAATACGAGCGTACCAAATCCAATGCCTCTTTATCCGCTAACAGATCGCCATTCTTTTTCGTGGCTTCTGCTGCTGGTGCCGCATTTTCTACTTCGCCATCTTCGTAACCTTCGAAGAAGAAGCTGACATCCACGTCCATAGAACGTCCAATATCCCACAAACGAGACGCGCTTACGCGGTTCATTCCAGTTTCATATTTTTGGATTTGCTGGAACTTGATTCCAACGGCCTCTGCCAATTGTTGTTGCGTCATTCCAACCATCCAACGACGGTGTCTTACGCGCTTGCCTACATGTACATCTACTGGGTGTTTCATTTTTAACGGTCCTTGTTTCTTTCCAATACTATACAAGAGACGTTAATTTATTTTTACCGAAGTGACGCCACGTCACTTTCCACCAAAATACACACTAATCGCTTGAAATTAAACAACTAACCCAAAGTACTTGTCTAAAAAGACAGGTACCCAAAAAACGCAAAAATCGGCGGGTTTTCCGCCGATTTTCGTAAATTTATGGTTAACGCCTCTTTCGAATGTCAAAAAGAGAATCAACTTAATGGGGTACTTAACCCTTCATTGCTTTGGCATTGCGCTTACGTTCGTTAGGGTCCAAGTAACGTTTACGCAGGCGAATTGACGTTGGGGTCACCTCTACCAATTCATCATTGTCGATATAGGCAATCGCCTCTTCCAAGGACATTGTGATGGGTGTTGTAAGGCGCACAGCCTCGTCGGTACCAGAGGCACGCACGTTGGTCAGCTTCTTACCTTTCAGCGGGTTCACTTCCAAATCGTTTTCACGCGAATGCTCCCCCAAGATCATACCTTGGTACACGTCTTCTTGCGCACCGATAAAGAACTTGCCGCGATCCTCTAGGTTGAAAATCGCATAAGAAACAGATTGACCGTTTTCCATGGAAATAAGAACACCTGCGCGACGACCAGGGATTTCACCTTTGTATGGCGCCCAGTCGTGGAACACACGGTTCAAAACGCCTGTACCGCGTGTGTCTGTCAAAAACTCGCCGTGGTAACCGATCAAGCCACGTGCAGGCACATGTGCCACGATGCGTGTTTTACCAGCGCCCGCTTGCTTCATCTCGACCAATTCACCTTTGCGGTGGCCTGTCAATTTTTCAATCACAACACCAGAGTATTCATCATCAACGTCAATTGTTGCTTCCTCAATCGGTTCGTGGCGTTTGCCATCGATATCTTGGAACAATACCTGTGGACGGGAAATCGACAGCTCGAAACCTTCGCGACGCATGTTTTCAATCAAAACACCCATCTGCAATTCGCCACGACCAGCAACTTCGAACGCTTCGCCGCCTGGGCTGTCGGTTACTTTGATCGCTACGTTTGATTCCGCTTCTTTCATCAAACGTTCACGGATCACACGTGATTGAACCTTCTTGCCGTCACGACCAGCCAATGGGCTGTCGTTGATGCCAAATGTTACCGTGATGGTTGGTGGATCGATTGGCTGCGCTGGGATCGCCTCTGTGATTGAAGGATCCGCCAATGTATCAGCAACCGTCGCTTTGGACATACCGGCGATGGAAACGATATCGCCTGCCTCGCCCGCGTCAATCGCGGCCTGATCCAAACCACGGAACGCCATGATTTTGGTTACGCGGAAACTCTCAATCAATTCGCCTTCACGGGTCATTGATTTGATGGTTTGACCAGTTTTCACAACACCTGTTTCAACGCGGCCTGTCAACATACGGCCCAAGAATGGGTCGCTGCCCAGTGTTGTCGCCAACATTGTAAACGGCTCGTCACGCTTTTCGATTTGCGCAGGTGATGGCACGTGGTGCAAGATCAGGTCAAACAATGCTGACAAATCTTTGCGCGGGCCATCCAATTCCATGTCTGCCCAGCCTGAACGGCCAGATGCATACATGTTTGGGAAATCCAATTGTTCGTCGTTCGCATCAAGGTTTGCAAACAAATCGAAACATTCGTCCAACGCACGATCTGGTTCACCGTCTGGTTTATCAACCTTGTTCACGACAACGATTGGGCGCAAACCCAATTTCAACGCTTTTTGCGTCACGAATTTCGTTTGTGGCATCGGGCCTTCGGCCGCGTCCACCAACAATACAACACCGTCAACCATGGACAGAATACGTTCCACTTCACCACCGAAATCGGCGTGGCCAGGCGTGTCCACGATATTGATACGTGTGCCTTTCCATTCAACAGACGTTGGTTTCGCAAAAATCGTGATACCGCGTTCGCGTTCCAGATCGTTGCTGTCCATAGCACGTTCAGTTGTTTTTTCGTTTTCGCGGTAAATACCAGATTGTTTCAGCATTTCGTCAACAAGGGTTGTTTTACCGTGGTCAACGTGCGCAATAATTGCGATATTTCTCATATCCATGATGGCAGGCCTTTTGAGGGAAAGAATTATCTGGCGCTTTAGACTAGCCATGGCACAAAGGCCAGCATAAAAACCCAGAGCACAGACCCGTTGTTGCCATAGTCACACCAAAGCGTTTGCGATGTTCTCTCTACTTATATACGTCACGGATCATCCCTGCCAATTCCCGAGCCAACGGATTCTGCACGTCAGGGCAAACATACAAATGTACGTTGAACATCGGCATTTCTGGCAAAATCCCACCATGATCAATCTCTTCCAGCTCCACCGGCACACGGCCCGATAACCGCCCCTCGATTGCCAGATCAGCCAGCAAAGTCGCCTCAACTGTTTCCGAACTGTCTGTATCCACCGCCATTTCCCAGGGTATGTTCGCGGCATCCAGCGCCTCTTGAGCGATAGGGCGAAACGCGCATGCGGCATGGGACGATATGCGGATTGGGCGTTGTTTCCATGCACGTCCGTCACGCGCACCAATCCAAACTAATTGCTGACGCGCCAGCGGTTCTACATCAACTGGCCCACCGCGTTCAGTGGTCATTGTCACATCAATTTCACCCGCTTCAAACCCTGCCTTAAGGGACGTCGTATAAGAAGAAATCAAATTCACTTTCACATTTGGGTATTCGGCAGCGAAACGACGCAACACGTGTGGGATGTGGGGATGAATAATATCATGTGGTACACCAAAGTTGATTTCCCCCTCATATTCACCATCCGTAAGGCGCGCCCATGCTTCATCATTCAACGAAAGCAAACGCCGCGCGTAGCTAAGCAAGAGTTCACCCTGTGCCGTCAACGCTATTTGACGTGCAGAGCGATCTAACAGAGCAATCCCCATACTTTCTTCTAATCGCTTTAACTGCATCGATACAGCCGACTGTGTTAAGTGCAACTGTGCGGCCGCACGTGTCACACCGCCAACCTCGGCAACGGTTTTAAAAGAACGCAAAGCAGTCAAATCTAAATTACGCGGCATATCACAATCCTTGATAGTAAGCCAAACAATCATTCGTTTTACTAATTTAATCCATTTCGACATACATATCAAGAATATTGATGAAACAACAACGATACATTCTAAATGTGAAAGGTCAGCCCATGTTAAACCTAAACAGCAAAACCCGCACAACCATGCCACGCATGACAATCAAGCCTTTGCAGATGCTTTTGAGTTTTGATCGCAAATATCGCCAACGCCAATCTTTGCGAAAATTGGACATGCGCACCCTTCAAGATATCGGAATGTCAGAGGCGCGCCGCGAACAAGAGCTACGCAATCTATAATCATAGTGACAAAACTCACTATAATTATCAACAGTAAGGTAATTTGGCAGTAATTAGTGATCTAAGTCACTTTATTACCGCAACTACTGACCTAAACAGAATGCAAATAACAACGAAACTAAAGGGAACTTCAAAATGGCTTACACAACAATCATCACAGAGAACACATCTTTTCCTCCTTTCAAAGTTGCTGCAACATTTTCATTCATCACGAAATCTGTCGCCATCGCAAAACAACGCCGCGCTTTGGGCCGTTTGACCGAAACACAGTTGAACGACATCGGCATGACACCCGCGCAGCGTACAGCAGAGTGCAAACGCCGCTTTTGGCAGCACGGCTAAAGCAACATAAATTACGATCTAATATTCAGATTTACTTAAAAAATCGCTCAATAAGTGTCATTTGTCACTTATTTACAGGCAAAACGCGCCTATTCAGATAACAGATACAAAACGGGGACCGATAAAATGATTAAAACAGCAACATCAAGCACAGCATTTTCAACCACCAAGTCGGTTTCACTTCTAAACTTCATTTCTTCCGCACG
The DNA here is from genome assembly GCA_943846615.1 of uncultured Amylibacter sp. Taxonomy (GTDB): domain Bacteria; phylum Pseudomonadota; class Alphaproteobacteria; order Rhodobacterales; family Rhodobacteraceae; genus Amylibacter. Next base: position 690,800 of record OX044354.1, read on the forward strand.
CGCCATATCAAAACAACGCCGCGCCTTGGCGGGGCTGACAACCAGTCAGCTCAGCGACATTGGCCTGACACCCGCGCAACGCACAACCGAATGCAACCGCCGCTTTTGGCAGCGCGGTTAGACTATCCGTTACTCCTCGCGGTCGCACCCGCACATCCTGGGGTATAGGTGTTTCATCCCTCATTGAACGATAACACTGCTGTTTGCAAAACGTGGGTCGCAGGAATTTCATCAATGTTGGGCTGGAACACCAATAAATTTCAATCCAGCATCCAAACATCACCGCTCACATTAAATTCAACACGCTTGATCCTTTATTTTCCTTGAATTCCTGCGTATAAACGCCAATATCTTATTCAGATGGACGCAAATTGCGTTGCTAATTTCAGGAGAATTAAATGGCTGATCATCAAACTATCCGTCGCGCGGGCACCGCCGCCGGTGCCTTGGACATCGACGAGGGTCTACGCGCCCACATGAACCGTGTTTACGGCATCATGGGCTTGGGCATGGCGACAACAGGTGTTGTTGCATATTTCACAGGCCAAAACGAAGCATTGTTGCAAACATTGTTCACAGGCTACATGCGTTGGATCGTTATGTTCGCACCATTGGTTATGGTTTTCTTCCTTGGTGGAATGATTAACCGCCTGTCCGAAAACGCTGCGCGTTTGGCATTCATCGCGTTCTCTGCATTGATGGGTCTGTCAATCTCATGGATCTTCGCTGTCTACACGGGCGTTTCAATCACACAAACCTTCTTCACCACTGCAATCGCATTTGGTGGCCTGTCTATGTACGGCTACACAACAAAACGCGATATCTCTGGTTGGGGCAGCTTCTTGATCATGGGTGTGATCGGTTTGATCGTAGCATCGATCCTAAATATCTGGTTGGCATCATCTGCGATGACATTCGCGATTTCAATCATCGGTCTTTTGATCTTTGCGGGCCTAACTGCATATGACACGCAAAACATCAAAAACACGTACCTTCAAATGGCCCATGCTGGTCAATCTGAATGGTTGGGCAAAGCGGCCATCATGGGCGCGTTGAACCTCTACTTGGATTTCTTGAACATGTTTATGTTCTTGCTGCACTTCATGGGCGGCCAAGACTAATCCAAACACCATAAAAATTATTCAGCCGAGGCATTTGCCTCGGCTTTTTTGTAGGATGTTAAAATGACGCCAATTTCAATCCCAATAACCACCTTGCTCACTTTGTGTTTAGCGGCGATCTATCTGTTGCAAACATGGTCGGTCATTCGCATGCGCCGCAGTATGAAAATTGTCTTGGGCGATGACGGCAATCGTAGTGTGCAAAAACGCATACGTGGTCATGCCAACATGGCCGAACAGGCCCCGATTTTTGTCATCATGATATTGCTCGCAGAGATCCAAAGCTCCAACAACATCTCTTGGATCTGGACGCTCAGCGCGGCATTTCTGGTCGGACGCATCCTCCACGCCTACTATTTCTTGGATATCGGCGCACATCACCGGTTCCGATTCTGGGGCATGTTGTTGACACTCATCTGTCAATTCGCCGCCATCCTGACGCTGGTTGCCACATTGGCACGCGGCTAAAACGCAAAAAGCCACGCATCGGCGTGGCTTTCAAACGATAGGCTTAAAATCAAATTATTTGATTTTGCCTTCTTTGTATTCAACGTGCTTGCGTACAACTGGGTCATACTTCTTAACAACCATTTTTTCGGTCATTGTGCGTGCGTTCTTCTTAGTCACATAGAAATGACCAGTGTCCGCAGTTGAATTCAAACGGATTTTAATTGTGGTTGGCTTCGCCATGTGACTTCTCCATTCGGGGCAGGATTATCCCGCGTAAACTTGAATTTGCCTTTTATTCGCATCAGCGCCCGAGTCAAGTAACAAACACAAAAACCCTACATCTTTTTCCAATCGCGCATCGGCGCACATAGGAATCCGCAGCACTGCTAAGTTGTGGCCTTATCACGGGCAATAAACAGTGCCCGCACATCATCCGCCACAGGCAATGACGTCCCCGCCTCTAAATCCGCCATCACAATCGCTGTTTGCCCACGTGTACGGATCACGCCATCTACAAACACGGCATAATCCAGATCAAAACTGGTGCGCCCTAAACGCGAACAACGGATCACGGTGATATAATCCTCATCCATAAACATCGGTGCGATATATTCGATGTTGGCTGACCTAACGACAGGCATCGCGCCTTTAATATCGCTAAAATCAAAACCCGACTCTGCCATGTAACTGACACGCAGGTTTTCAAACCAAGTATGATAAATCTTGTTGTTCACATGGTTATAGGGATCCAAATCCGAAAATCGCACGGTGTCCAGCAATCCCATAACCCACTCTTCGCCAACACCCGCCAGCTCGAGCTGTTCTTGATCTAAAATCATACCGCACCACTTTCGATCAACTGTTTCGCAATGGCACTATACGCCGCCCCATGCGGGCTGTCCGTCGCCGCAATCGGCGTACCACCGTCACCCGCAATCCGAATATCCAATTCCAAAGGTACCTCGCCCAGAAACGCTAACCCAGCCTTCGCCGCATCATCACGCGCGCCCCCATGCCCAAAAATATGCGCCTCGTGGCCACATTGCGGACAATGATAACTGCTCATATTTTCAATCATGCCCAAAATCGGCACATTCATGCGTTCAAACATGTTGATCGCCTTACGCGCGTCTAACAATGCCACATCTTGCGGCGTAGATACGATAATCGACCCTGTCACATCGGTTTTCTGGCTCAACGTTAATTGCACATCACCTGTTCCGGGTGGCAAATCAATCAACAAAACATCCAATTCGCCCCATTCAACTTGGGTCAACATCTGCTGCAACGCACCCATCAACATCGGGCCACGCCAAATCACGGCTTCGTCCTCTTTCAACATCAAACCCAACGACATCATCGTCACACCGTGCGCTTGCAATGGGATAATGCTCTTGCCATCTGGACTGGCGGGTCGTTTGGAAACACCCATCATCCGTGGCTGACTAGGCCCATGAATATCCGCATCCAACAGGCCAACTTTCTTACCCAACCGCGCCAATGCCACAGCCAAATTCGATGAAACCGTGGATTTACCAACGCCGCCTTTGCCTGATCCAATGGCAATGATGCTCTTAACACCCGCAATCGGCTGGCGATCATCTTGTGGCTTGGGGTGCCCACCAATTTTCAAACTCGGCGGTTCCTTGGGTGCGTTGTGCGCCGTCATCATCACGCTGCATTGATCTACACCATTCATGTCGGACACCAACTTCTCCGCCGCCGCCCGCACGGGTTCCATACGCGCGCCAATCTCTGCTGGCACCTCCAGAACAAAACGCACATCACGTCCTTCAACGGTAACACCGCGCACCATATCCGCGCCAACAATATCGCTCCCATCGGGCAATTGGACCCGCGTCAGCTCGCTCATGATTTCTTTAACAGTTATAGACATGTGGATCGCACCCTTTTAAGTGATAACAGTACCTTTCGCAATTTCACCCCAAGGGCAAGTCCCCAAGTCCAGAAAGTCCAAAATTGGAGATATTGACCACAACAATAAACCTAATCATGTCGGGCGACCCCACATTATGGGGCATCGTTGGGCTATCTTTGCGTGTTTCACTGTCCGCCACCATCATCGCGGCCATTTTTGCCGTGCCATTGGGCACCGCCCTATCCATGGGTCGTTTTTTCGGACGTCGCGGCATAATCGCCATTTCATCATCCCTGATGGCCCTGCCCCCCGTCGTGGTCGGCTTGGCAATCTACTTGCTGTTGTCACGCGCTGGCCCCTTGGGCGAACTCGGTTTGTTATTCACCCCCACGGCGATGATCATCGCCCAATCCGTCCTGATCTTCCCAATCATCTTGGCCCTAACGACAGAGGCCGTAACCCCTATCGAAACCACTTACCGCCCACTGCTACACAGCGTCGCCGCATCCCGCTGGTTTCGCCTGCGCACCCTAATCACCGACGCCCGTTTCGCCATCGCCACCGCGCTACTGGCTGGTTTTGGGCGGGCAATTGCAGAGGTTGGCGCGGTTATCATCGTTGGCGGCAACATCAACGGCGTCACCCGCGTTATGACCACAACAATCGCGCTTGAAACATCCAAGGGTAATCTCGAACTCGCCATGGCACTTGGCCTGATCCTGATCATGCTGGCGATCATCGTAAACGTCTTCATTCACTGGCTAAAATCCATGGGTGCAAAATACCAACAGGTGTCACGATGATTGATCTAAGTTTCGAAAACACCTCGCTTGCGATTGATGGGAACACCTTGTTGGGGCCGATTGATACGAAATTGAATCTCAACGGCATCACCTGTGTTCTGGGCTACAACGGCGCGGGCAAATCCCTGTTCTTGGAACTATGCCATGGCCTACAAGAGCCTACACAGGGCCACGTCCACTGGAACGGAAAAACCGCCCTTGTAACCCGCAGCCAACGCGGCTTCATCTTCCAAAGCCGCATCGTTCTGCGCCGATCCGTGCGCGACAACATCGCCCTACCAATGCAGGCGGCTGGCTGGTCACGCCCAGAAATTGAAACGCGCCTCGCGGAACTTCTGGAAATGGCCCGCCTAACGGCACAGGCAAACGCCCCCGCCGCTGTCCTGTCTGGTGGCGAAGCACAACGCATGTCACTGGTTCGCGCATTGGCCACCCGTCCAGAGGTGGTCATCATGGACGAACCCACCAGCAGCCTGGACCCAACCGCCACAACAAAATTCGAATCCCTGATCGAAAACGTCGCCACTACAGGCGTGAAATTCATCTGGGCCACCCATAACATCGCCCAAGCGCGACGTTTTGCTAATACCATTATCTTCATCAACGACGGTACAATCATTGAACACGGGCCAGCATCACAATTCTTCGCAGCGCCTCAAACCAGGATCGCACAGACATACGTCGAAGGCCACTAAATGAAGTTACTGAAAATTCTATGCCTGCTGATCGCAACGCCATTAGCGGCCCAAGACAACACAATCACGCTGTCATCAACAACCTCAACCCAAAATTCGGGTCTGTATGATTACCTGTTGCCGATTTTCACCAAGGACACCGGCATCAACGTGCGCGTCATCGCCGTTGGCACAGGTCAGGCGATCCGCATTGCCCAAAACGGCGACGCTGATGTCTTACTTGTACATCACCGCGCATCCGAGGACGCATTTGTAAACGACGGTTACGGCACCAAGCGATACGATGTGATGTACAATGATTTCGTCCTACTCGGCCCCAAAAGCGACACAACAAACATCACCTCACTCCATTCGTTTTTCGAAAATACGGCGAAAACAGGTAAATACCCATTCATTTCGCGCGGCGATGACAGCGGCACACATAAAAAAGAACAGGAATTGTGGGCGAAATTCACCCAAACAACACCCAAAGGCGATTGGTATCGCGAAATCGGCTCTGGCATGGGCGCAACACTGAACATGGCCGCTTCTATCGATGCCTATACAATCTCGGATCGCGGCACATGGTTATCTTTTGGCAACAAACGCAATTTGGAAATCAAATGGTCTGGTGACGAGGTTTTGCTAAATCCATATGGGCTTATCTTGGTAAACCCTGAAAAATTCCCACATGTACAAGCAGATAGGTCCCAAATCTTCGCCGATTGGATTACATCACCACGCGGCCAAACAGCCATTGGCGATTTTCGCATCAACGGCAAACAACTGTTCTGCCCAGACGCCGACAAAACGAAGGCAGAGAAGATAATCGCCTGTCCAGCAGGCTAAAATCGCCGCCATGCACAAAATGCATATCGGCTTTGCTCAATCAGCACTTCTAAAAATTCCGATAAGCGCTATTTTAATTTCAAGAGATCAAAACTCAGCGGTCACCTCCTCCCGGCCGCGAAAATTTGAACTGGGCCAATTCCTCCCTGTTTAGGCCCAATGAAAAAAGAACGGTGTTATGCTCCTCCTCCCTTGCGTAACACCGTTTTTTTTCGTCTTGTCGTTGGATCGCTTGCTAACGAAAAACGCTCTATGTCCAACAATTCCATCATCAGCCTAATTATATTCCTATCCCTGATCGCATTCGCGATCTCCAGTAGCATCGCGATCATGGTGATTTGTGCGATTGCAATGTGTGCCCTTTGGTTCTGGCAGCGCCAAAGAAAACCCAACAAACATTTTCAAAACCTCGCCATCATGAATGCGCATTACACCGATACCGATTTCCTGAACGCGACAAAAACAGCCGAGCTGTTATCGTTTCTGCGAAAGCAAATGCCACGATCAACACGCACCATCCCGCTTCACCCCGCAAACACACTCTTCACTGATCTGGGAATCGCCCCCGTCGCGTTTGAATTGGATGAAATGCCGATCTTCTGCGAATCCCTCGGCTTGCTATACGAAATCGAAGATCAAAACCCACTGTGGGAGCGCATCAAAACGATTGGCGAACTTGATGCCTTCATCGCATCCCTCAAACCAATCGACTAACCATCATTATTTTGTAAAAATATCTTCGCCGAAGGCCAAAATGTTAAAACGGCACATCATCCGCAGGTGTCACAAAGCTAGCTACAACCTTCTTGGCCCCACCAGCATCAAACACGATAGATAACTTATCAGCCTCAATGCCGATAATGGTCCCAATCCCAAACTTCGCATGCATCACGCGCCCACCAATGGCATAGGCCGCAATCACATCCGCATCAATCACGATGCCTTTGGGTTTCTCTGGCTGGCTTAGCCCACGTTGGCTGGTGCGCGCCTGCATTCGCTTCCAACCGGGCGAATTATACGCATCCGCCGATGCCGCCTTGGATGGCAAATCACTTTCCATCCCAAACCCGCTGGATGAAACACCACCCCCGCCATACAGACCGGGCGGCGTTAAAACCTCGACATGCGCCTCTGGCAATTCATCAATAAATCGACTTGGCATAGAAGACTGCCATTGCCCAAAAATCCGACGGTTCGCAGCAAATGTAATGGTGCACAACGCCTCCGCGCGGGTAATTCCCACATAAGCCAAGCGGCGCTCTTCTTCGAGCCCGCGCTGCCCACTCTCATCCATTGACCGTTGCGACGGAAACAACCCCTCTTCCCAACCGGGTAAAAACACCACCGGAAACTCCAAACCTTTTGAACCATGCAACGTCATGATCGAAACCTTCTCGGTCGCATCATCATTGTCATTTTCCATGATCAAACTGACATGTTCCAAAAATCCTTGGATGTTTTCAAATTCTTCCAGCGCCTTAACCAGCTCTTTCAAATTCTCCAACCGCCCCGGTGCCTCGGGGGTTTTATCGTTTTGCCAATGCGCCGTATAACCACTCTCGTCCAAAATCACCTGCGCAATTTCAACGTGGTTCACCAACGCTGGCGCATCGCCAAATTCTTCTAAAATCTCACTATCGCCAACGCGCGGTGCACCAGCACCGTTCAGCAAGGCCGCCCAGCGATCAAAACCCGCAATCAACTGGCCCAGCGCATTTCGCGCCTTGGTGCTTAAACCACCCTCTGCCACAACAATCCGTGCGCCCTCGATCAACGACACACCGTGTTGGCGTGCGGTTGCATTAATCGTTTGCTGTGCCTTATCACCAATCCCACGTTTCGGCGTATTCACAATCCGTTCAAACGCCAAACTATCATCAAAACTGCATGCCACGCGAAAATAGGCCATCGCATCACGAATTTCCATCCGCTCATAAAACCGCGGGCCACCGATCACCCGATACGGCAATCCAATGGTTAAAAACCGATCCTCGAAGGCACGCATCTGATGCGACGCGCGCACAAGGATGGCCATATTGTTCAAACCAATCGGATCCAGCCCACGGGTTCCGCGCTGATAACTTTCAACCTCTTCGCCAATCCAACGCGCCTCTTCTTCGCCATCCCAATGACCAATCAGGCGCACCTTCTCGCCGTCTTCACGCGCCGTCCACAACGTCTTGCCCAAACGATCCGCATTACCTGCGATCACACTGGATGCGGCGGCCAAAATGTGCGGCGTCGAACGATAGTTCTGTTCCAGCTTGATAACAGCAGCGCCCTCAAAATCCTTCTCAAACCGCAGGATATTCCCCACTTCGGCCCCGCGCCAACCATAGATCGATTGGTCATCGTCACCCACACAGCAAATATTTCGATGCCCCTGCGCCAACAAACGCAACCACATATATTGTGCCACATTCGTATCTTGATACTCGTCCACCAGAATATATTTGAACCAGCGTTGATACTGCGCCAAAACATCCGCATGGCTTTGAAAAATCGTCACCACATGCAACAAAAGATCGCCAAAATCTGCCGCATTCAAGGTCTTGAGGCGTTCTTGATATTGCGCATAAAACTCTGCACCGCGCCCATTAAACCCATCATCACCCGCAGGAACGCGATCCGGCGTCCATGCCTTATTCTTCCACGCATCAATCAGGCCCAACAACAAACGCGGAGGCCAGCGTTTTTCATCGATATTCTGTGCGCGCAACAACTGTTTAATCAACCGCAGCTGATCATCCGTATCCAAAATCGTAAAATTCGACTTCAACCCCACCAATTCCGCATGGCGGCGCAAAATCTTCACACACAGCGAATGAAACGTCCCCATCCAGCGCATGCCTTCGGCCATTTCGCCAAGGCTCGCACCAACGCGCAGCTTCATCTCATGCGCGGCCTTATTGGTAAACGTAACTGCTAAAATCTCATTGGGTTGCGCACGGCGCGTATTCACCAAATGCACAATCCGCGTGGTCAACGCCTTGGTTTTGCCCGTGCCCGCACCCGCCAGCATCAAAACCGGCCCATCCAGCGTTTCAACCGCTTGGCGTTGCGCGGGGTTCAACCCGTCCAAATACGGCGTCGGTCGCACACCCATCGCACGTTGCGACAACGGTACATTCGCGGCCATTTCCATGGCGTTATCTTCTTCCCAGTTACTCATTTCACCTTCATAACCAAATCATCTCTACAGGGAAAGCATGTTCTATTATTGTTCTTTTGATTTTTTGACATTTTCAACATTTCAAAACGTGAAATCCAACTATCGCGAAGCCTATTGAAATCCTTGCACATAAACATACCCATCAATAGGGTCAGCCCCATGAGCATAGATGACAAATACCCCAGCCTGAATGATTTGAAAAAACGCGCCAAACGTCGCCTTCCCCATTTCGCATGGGAATATCTCGACAGCGGGACAGGGGTAGAGGATCAGATGCGTCGCAATCGCAGAGCGCTGGATAAGGTTCTGTTCGAAACCCGCGTCCTACAAGGCGATTACCAACCCGATCAAACCACCTCATTTCTAGGCCGCGAATACGCCCACCCCTTTGGTGTCGCCCCTGTCGGCATGTCAGGAATGATATGGCCCGGTGCTGAACATATGCTGGCAAAGGGTGCGGCAAATGCTAAAATTCCCTACTGCATGTCCGCCGTCGCCACCGTCACCCCCGAAACAATCGCGTCCAGCTTAGGCAACAATGGCTGGATGCAACTTTACCCACCAACCGATCCCGAAATTCGCCGCGACATGATTAGACGCGCGAAAAACGCAGGCTTTCATACTCTAATCCTAACCGTAGACGTCCCCCAGGCCAGCCGCCGCGAACGTCAACGTCGTGCTCAATTAACCATCCCTCCACGCATCACACCCAAAATGCTGTGGGAAACCGCAACCCACCCCGCTTGGGCACTTGGCACATTACGACACGGTCAACCACGCCTTCGCTTCGCCGAAAGTTACGTTAAGGCTGAAAAAGGCGCATCATCCACCCAACATCCAGGATACATCATTCGCGGAAAACCAGATTGGAAATATCTGGACGAACTACGCACCGAATGGGACGGGCAAATCATCGTCAAAGGCATCACCTCCGCGCGTGATGCGAAAAAATTGGCTGATCTCGGCGTTGATGCCGTGTGGGTTTCAAACCATTCCGGCCGCCAATTCGATGGCGGGCTCAGCAGCATCGAAACACTCCCCGCAATTCGCGCCGCCGTTGGCCCCAATTATCCCTTGATTTTTGACAGTGGTGTCGAAGGCGGCCTAGACATTATCCGCGCCCTAGCATTGGGTGCAGATTTCGTAATGCTGGGCCGCGCATTTCACTACGCTTTGGCGGCCTTGGGCGCCAAAGGTTTCGACCAAGCGGTCTATATGCTGTCAGACGACATTAACACCAACATGTACCAGATGGGCATCCAAAACCTGTCGCAGGCGACGGAACGGTTGGTAAAACAGGATTAAATCATGCGTAAAATATTGGCGATCACAGACATCCACATGCGATCCCATGGGCGCACGATCATCGGATTAAACCCGCTAACCCAATTCCAAAACGCCCTGTCCCACGCCCACAAAAATCATCCAGATGCCGAACATCTGATCCTAATGGGCGACCTGACCCATTCAGGTCACATCGACGAATTCAAGATGATCAAGGACGCCATCGTTGATTACCCAATCCCGATCACATTCATGCTGGGAAACCATGATCGTCGCGATAACTTCGCCACCGTTTTTCCTAACATTGCAATGACCCCAACCGCTCATCTGCAAACGCGGATCGACTTGGGTGATGATGTTATCTTATGCCTCGATACACTGGACGGCCCACCATATCCCCAACACCATCACGCGGGTCGCCTGTGTGCGGATCGTCTGAACTGGCTAACGGATCAGCTGAAAACATGCGCACACAAACGCGTATCAATTTTCATGCATCACCCACCCCACGATGTCGGTTTTGCGGGCATGGACGCGATCAAATTACAAAACCCAACCGATCTGTTCACGATCACCGAAAACCACCCCGAAATCCGCCATGTTTTTGCAGGCCACATTCATCGCACCATATCAGGCCACACCAACGGCGTCGGCTTTACAATATTCAAGAGCACCTGCCACCAAATGCCCATGACACTGGATGCAGATGATTCCAGCCTTTCCGTCCCAGAACCCGCCGCATATGGCATTATCCTATTAACCCCAGACAGCATCATCGCCCATTCAGAGGATTATGAGTTAGCAATTCAACCTGACGGCCCCACATCAGACGCCCTACCAGATTAATTCAGCAATTCTTCAAAAACCCCTTGCGGCGGAAAAATAGATGCGTATAACGCCCTTACCCAAGGGGATGAACATTCCCTTTCCAAGGAAGCGGGCGTAGCTCAGGGGTAGAGCATAACCTTGCCAAGGTTAGGGTCGAGCGTTCGAATCGCTTCGCCCGCTCCAATTAAAAACGGTCACCTTCGGGTGGCCTTTTTTGTTTGTATAATATCAATTTTTACATCAAAACCCCTTGCCCCAAATGCGCGGCGGTGTATAAGGCCCCTACCCACGGGGATGAATATTCCCGTCCAAGGAAGCGGGCGTAGCTCAGGGGTAGAGCATAACCTTGCCAAGGTTAGGGTCGAGCGTTCGAATCGCTTCGCCCGCTCCAAATAAAACAATGGGTCACAGTGAAAACTGTGGCCCATGTTTCGTTTTACCGGCCCAGATTTTCAAAATACTCTTGATAACATATGCATCTTTACTAAAATCATCGTATCGACTTACTTGCAAAGGCGGCAATCATGACATCATTGAACCCACTCAAAAAATTCATCTCCGCTTTCGCAGCTTCGCTCACTATTGCCACCCCATTGGCCGCAGACAAAATCAATCCCGAATGGCAATCATTGCGTGAAGCAGGCGGGCGCTTAACGGATCGCGCCTGCAATGGCAGCGCCGCCTCTGTGAAAGAGGTCTGGGATCGCGTAGAAAACCAGGGCGATTTTGTGATGCAAAACAACCTTGGCTGGCTTGACAGTAATTGCGACAACTTCTCGATCTCAAACGAAATCCGCGCAAAATGGCAAATGAAATCTGCCTTCGCAGGCTATCCAATCGCATTGAACGGCTATGGCTTGCGCCTCCTCTCTGGAAATGGGGTCGATGCGGATATTTCCCTTGGCATCACACTGCTGCAACGCGCAATCAAAGGTGGGTATGGCAATGCGGCCCTAAACCTAAGCCTCTATTATGCGGATGGAAAATATTTTCCCGCCGATCAAAAACAGGCCCAATACTACCTAGAACAAGCCAAGGCGAAGGGGGCGGATCCAGCCCAAATTGAATACACACAAAACTACCTTAAAAAATATGCACAAAACTCATCTTCGTCCACGAAAAGTAACGATGTTTGTAACGTCGCATTTATCTACAGCTGCTCGGTGAACAATCAAGTCAGCTTTATGTACGGCACCTCCGACAGCACCATCTCTTTTGCTGGATGCGGAGATTACGGCGCCAACGAGGTTACAATGCATCAAGCACGCATTACCCCATTCGTGCATTCCGAAGGGATTCCAAAAACAGCAATGAGCACAATAAAACTGCCCATGCATGGGTTCCAACGCGTAGCGCGCGCTAAGATGCCCAAATGTTCCGCGCTGGGTACACGCGGAACAACAGTGATGTCCATTTTCAAATCAAGCACAGAAGACGGAGAGCTTAGGAAACGCATGTATGATGCAAGATTGCGCAGCCAAGCAAGACAGAAAAGCCACATTGAAATAATGGACTACAATTTCTAGGCAACCGATTCCGCGCTGAAAATTTGCTTTACCCACATTCAGAAACCGCTAGATTTTAATCATAACCAAACAAGGTGCCTCCAATGAAACTCCTCCGTTACGGCCCCAAGGGCCAAGAAATCCCATGTTTGATCGATGATGCAGGCCACATTCGCGACCTGTCCGCCCATGTTGATGATTTCGCGGGCGATACGGTTTCGTTGGAATCCTTGGACAAACTGCGCGCATTGGATGTGCATCAACTTCCACAACTCCCCCACGGTGCACGCATTGGCGCCTGTCTGGCGGACACGCCGAATTTTTATTGCATTGGCCTAAACTATGCCAGACATGCCGCCGAAACAGGCAACACCCCACCACCTGAACCATTGGTTTTCAACAAGGCAACATCGGCTATCACAGGACCCTATGATGTCATCAAAATCCCCGAAGGAACTCGTCACACCGATTGGGAGGTAGAGTTAGGATTGGTCATTGGCCGCCCCTGTTATGGCGTTTCACCTGCGGATGCATTGGATTACGTTTCAGGTTATTTCACCGCCAATGACGTATCCGAACGCACCTATCAAATGCATCGCGCGGGCCAATGGGTTAAAGGAAAATCATTACCAACTTTCGCACCAATCGGCCCATATTTCGTCACAGCCGATGAAATCAAAGACCCGCAAAACTTGGCCGTTAAGACCATTGTGAACGATAAAGTCATGCAAAATTCGAACACGGACGACATGATTTATGACGTGCGCACAATAATCTCAAACCTGTCCCAATACATGGAATTACGCGTCGGCGACGTGATTATCACAGGCACCCCCGAAGGTGTCGGCGCAGGTATCAAACCCAAACCCCAATTCCTACGCGCTGGCGATGTGATAGAGGTCGAGGTCGAAGGCCTTGGCGTCCAAAAAATGGATGTTATCTAACTACTTGCCCTTATTCACCCGCGCCATCAATTCGGCTGCGGTTTCCACACGCTCGGAATATCGATCCACCAACGCATCCTTGATATCACGCGTCAGCAGGGTAAACCGCACCAACTCTTCCATTACATCAACAATACGGTTGTAATTACCAGACGGCTTCATCCGGCCATCCTTGTCAAACTCGCCCCATGTTTTTGGGGTCGAGGATTGGTTCGGGATCGTCAATAATCGCATCCAACGCCCCAAAATGCGCAACTGATTGACGGTATTAAAACTCTGCGATCCGCCATTCACCTGCATTAACGCCAATGTCTTACCTTGTGTTGGGCGCACAGCCCCATCGGACAAGGGCACCCAATCGATTTGCGTTTTCATAACGCCTGTCATCGCACCATGGCGCTCGGGCGATGACCAAACCATGCCCTCGCACCACTTTACCATTTCATGCAGTTCTTTGACTTTAGGATGATCACCATTCACTTCGTCCACCAGCGGCAGATCGGTGGGATCATAAAACTTCACCTCTGCGCCCAAACGCTCCAAAATCCGCGCCGCCTCTTCGGCCACCAAACGACTGTATGATGTCTTGCGCAACGAACCATACAATAACAGAATTTTCACCGGATGAGTGGAACGTTCCGTGGGAAATAATGCATCTACATCAATCGGCTTCAATGCATCTTCGTTGATATTTGGGGTGCTCATAACCTGATCCTAATCGCGGGGTTTATCCAATTTGAATTGCAAATGCGCCTTGATCGTCGGCCATTCCGTTTTGATGATCGAATACACCGCTGTATCACGCAACGACCCATTCGCCATCACCATATGATTACGCAAAACCCCATCTAATTTCGCGCCAAGGCGCTCAATCGCATTGCGGCTTTGGGTGTTTACAAAATGGGTGCGGAATTCCACGGCGATACAGCTTAGCTGTTCAAATGCATGTCCCAACAACATCAATTTACACTCGGTGTTAATCGGCGATCGTTGCGCCGATTTCGCATACCACGTCGACCCTATTTCAACGCGCTTGTTCGCGGCATCGATATTCATAAATGTCGTCATGCCAACGGCATGTCCGCTGGATTGATCAATCACGGCAAATGGCTGCATCGATCCCATTTCACGCGACGCCAAACGACGCGTAATTTCCGCCGCCATATCATCACTATGCGGGATCATCGTGTACCACAACAGATACAAATCGCCATCGCGCGCGGCGACCTGCAAATCAGCCAGGTGATCCATAGACAACGGTTCCAGCCGCGCATACTTCCCCGACAGGGTTATATCCGCGGGCCAGATACTCATTTCTTGCTAACACCCAGCTCTGAAATCCCACCATTCGCGGCAGACCATTCCAATGGGTTGTTCAAAAACGCTTCTACTTGATCCAGCTCGCTGGCATCAAAATTCCCATTCTCACGCGCGGCCGCTAAAATATCCCACCAAGTCAGCAAGTAGTGCAATTTCAACCCATGCTCGTCCAACATATCGTGCGTATTTTTGAAAATGTCGTAATAAAAAACAACCAAGATATGTTCACAAATCGCTTCCGCTTTACGGATGGCCTCTGCGAACATCAACTTTGATCCACCATCCGTTGTCAAATCTTCCACCAACAACACGCGCTGGCCTGGGTGGATATCCCCTTCGATCTGGGCATCACGTCCATAACCCTTTGGTTTTTTGCGCACATATTGCATCGGCAAGGCCATCTTATCAGCAATCCACGCGGCAAACGGGATACCAGCGGTTTCACCGCCCGCGGCACTGTCAAACTTCTCAAAACCCACTTCGCGGTACAATGTTGCCACTGCGAAATCCATTAATGCGGAACGAATGCGCGGGTGGCTGATCAATTTGCGACAATCGATGTAAACAGGCGATGCTAGTCCAGATGCAAACGTGTACGGCTCACTTGGGCGAAACTTTACCGCCTCAATTTCCAGAAACATATTTGCGGCCAACTTGGCCATCTCTTCTTTGGTTGCGAAGGTATTTGGGAATGTCATGATTTTGCGCCTTTGATGATTTCCCAACCATTAAACAGATTCGCTCGCCAAGCCAAGTCTGACGATTGCAGGTGCGCCCCATTCAACATAAAAGACCCCATGGGAAACAGATTTCACACCGATCAAAACCAAGGCCTGCAAAACGCATATGGCGCATGGGCCGCATCCCAAGATGCGGATCGTATTATCGCCATCGCCTTGTCCGACCCAATCCACGCCATGTCCGCATTTTTCGGCTGTAACCATGTGGGCCGCATCGCATGTATGGCGGTCGAAAATTTGGATGATCGGTTCGTACTGTTATCTGAACCAATGGAACCCACTGCAATCGCACCAGCCGAGGGTAAACTCACCCCCTTCATCACCTTCACTAGCGGCTCAACAAACCAACCTAAGGCAATTTTGCGCAATCCAGACAGCTGGATATATTCATTCTACCGCAACGGCATCCGCCCAGACGACACCGTGGCAGTCATCGGAAACCTTGCTCACTCTCTGCCCCATTACGCAGCAACAGAGGCTATGCACATTGGCGCAAATGTTCTGTTTTGCCCTAAACGCTTAACCGGCACCCCAACAGTGGTGTACGCCACCCCCACCCAGCTACGCTTGGTTTTAAACGTTTTCACAACGACACGCATGGCCATGATTGGCGGCGGTCATTTCACCAGCACAGACCGCGCCCACTGCGCGCGCATCTTCCCAAACGCTGATCTGCGCATCTTTTACGGCACCGCCGAAACCAGCTTCATCTCAATCGCTGATGAAAACACGCCCGACGGATCAGTTGGACGGGCCTATGATGGGGTCGAGATCAGTGTTCTGAACGGCGAAATCAACGTTTCGACGCCAATGATGGCGATTGGATATTTAGACAAGAAAAAGGCATTTGATCACCGCGTTCCATTTGCGACAGGCGAGGTTGGTGAAATTGGCGCACAGGGGAACCTATACCTCCAAGGTCGCGCGGATCGCCGTGTGACCATTGCCGACAAATCCGTTCATTTAGATGCGATAGAGGCAGATTTGATGGCGATGGATGGCATCACCCATGCAGGCGTCATCGCCCTTCCCGATAGCGCGCGCGGGTTGCGCGCCTTTGCCGGTGTTCGCGGTTCGAATGTCGATCACCCCATGTTGGGCGGTGTTCTGGTACTGGATGATTGGCCACAGCTCTTGTCGGGGAAAACCGATTATGTCAGGTTAAAACAGATCTTGAAACAGGCCTTTGCATGACGAAATCCGCCTATATCATTGCCGCCCATCGCAGCGCCGTCATTCCAAAGGGCGGCGCGTTTTCGCACCTTGGAATTCACCAACTCGCCGCCCCTGTCATTTCACGTTGTTTACAATCTGCAAACATCAACGCGGATCAAGTCAGCGAATTAATCCTCTCCAATGCTGTCGGCGCAGGCGGCAATCCTGCGCGATTATCGGCACTGGCGGCGGGCCTGCCAGAACACATCGGCGGATTATCAATTGATCGCCAATGCACAGGCGGGTTGGACGCCATCTGGTTGGCCGCCCAAATGGTCACATCGGGTGTGCACGACATCATTATCGCAGGCGGATCAGAGAGCGCATCGCGCCGCCCCATTCGCATGCACGCCGTTCCAAACGGTGACCACATCCTCTATGATCGGCCAGATTTCACAGGTCTGCGCGGGCACGACCCCGACATGGTGGATGCGGTTGCGGAATTGGCGCAGAAATTGAACATTGATGGGCAATCCCAAACAGACTGGGCCATCGACAGCCACGCAAAAGCGATGCAAGCCGATGTAAGCAGTGAAATCACACCGATTGAACACCAAACCCGCGATGCCTTCACCCGCAACCTGATACAAAAAACCTGCGACCGTGCACCGATCCTATCTGGCACCATCACCACCGCCACTACCGCCGTCGACGCAGACGCCGCCGCATTCGTAATCGTGGTGAGCGAAGACATCGCCAAGAATTGTCCAACCGCAATTCGCATCGTCTCAGGCGCGATGCTGGGAGGTCAACCAGACCAACCCACATTGGCACCAATCGCGGCAATCCAGTCCGTTTTGGATACCGCAGGCATCCCCGCACAATCCCTTCAAGCCGTCGAAATAATGGAAGCCTACGCCGCCCAAGCCATAATCGCGGCCCAATCCCAACCATTCGAACCAGCCACAATAAACAAAGGCGGCGGCGCATTATCGCGCGGCCACCCTATTGGTGCATCTGGTGCTATTTTGGCCGTGCGCCTGTATCATGAATTGCAAAAATCAGGTGGCACAGGATTGGCGACAATCGCCGCCGCAGGCGGGCTAGGTTCAGCCCTAATATTAGAGGCGTGACAAAACCGCATTTGGACGCGCGTTATACAACCCACCCGTAATCAAACCCGCCAAAACCGTTTTGATCAAATCACCCGGCATGAACGGTGACATCGTGATCATCGAATCCCACAAACCAACACCCGCACCAACCATGTAATATGGGATCGCAATTGCGTACAACGCCACGATGCCACCAATAATTGCCGCTATCGTTGCCAATACACCAATGTTCAAATTATGCGTACGTTCCATAACGAAGCCCGTAACGAATGCCGCAACTGGAAAGCCGAATAAAAATCCAGCCCACGGCGTTGTGAAAACGCCCAAACCACCACGACCACCAGCCAACAAAGGCAAACCAATCGCAACCAAAGCCAGAAACAATAAAACCGCCAAGGCACCACGTTTCGCACCCAAGATTGTGCCACATAGCATAATACCCAAACTTTGCGCAGTAATCGGAATGCCGCTCATCAATGTGAACTTTGGCAACAAGCCCAGCACCGCGATCAACGCGGCGAAAACCGCGATATAAACAACATTACGTTCCATGATATTCCCTACTGTATTCCGCCGCGTGCGCGCAGGGCTTCTGCCACCCGATCCGCATCATCGACAACTGTTATGAACAACGGCAAAATGATCCGCCAACTTGCCCGTTTTCCCCCACGTGCGCGCCAGCTTTGTGTCAACTGGCCCGCCCGTTCGATAAGTACGGGGGTAAAGCGCATAACCATCCCAAACGCAAGGCCAATTGCCCCCGTACGTACACCCAATAGCGCCAACGGTGACAACAGCCACAAAAACAGATCAATCATATCGGACAGGCGCGACGTCAGCGTCACAAAATTCGCCAAACCAACCAACACCAACAACCGCAGGCAAACCACCGACCCCGCCACATATTCACCGCGAAACGCATGAAAAATCCAGATAATACCAACGATCCACAGGATCGGTTTCATTAACCACGCACCCTTGCGCAACGCCCCATCAACCGATGCGTACAACGCCACAACACCCAATAACGCCAGCGCCAAAACAACCCACGCATCCACCCAAAACAGCGCCACAGACACCACCGCCAGCACCGCCATTTTCGGCCCCACGCGCAACCTATGCGCCCATGAATTACCCGCTAAGCTAATCGACAGCATTGGCGCGTGCCTTCATATCATCGATGAATTTAGGGATCACCTGATCGGGGCGATCATTGGCAACAACACGCCCTTGATCCATCCAAATGACCAGATCAAAATCAGCCAATAAATCCGTATCATGGGTGATCATCACCACCTGCTGATCCAACCCCGCCAATGTGCGTTGCAGTTGCATCGACGTCACCAAATCCAACCCCGCATATGGCTCGTCTAACACGATCACATCAGGCCCCATCGCCAATACAGACATCAAACACAGGTAATGGCGTTGCCCTTGGGATAATTGATGCGCCAACCGATCCGCCCAGTCGCCACGCCCATGCTCCACTAAAACCGCACGCGCACGCGCATCCGCCGCTTTGCGTTTCATACCTTTTTGCGTCAAACCAAATGCAATTTCCTCGGCGCATGTTGGAAAAATAATCTGATGATCTGGATTTTGAAAAATAATCCCAACCGTATCCAGCGCCGCCTTACGATCATTGTATACGTCTACACCATTGACCGTAACCTGACCCGCATCGGGCTTAATCAACCCCGCGATCAGCCGCGCCATGGTCGATTTACCAGACCCATTGGCCCCAATGATCCCGATACGTGCATCGTCAATCGAAATGCTGATGTCATCAATCACACACAGATCATCAAACTTCACACTGACTTGGTCTAAACTAATCGCCATCATATCGCCCATTACTTGCGCCCCACATATATCGGATATAGGTGTTTCACAAGCAACCCAAAGACATCTATGAACCTGATCGCGTTTCAATCCCCCAGTTATCGTCGCTACTACGTTGGCTCGACGGGTGCGGTGAATGCACTGTGGATCTTACGCGTGGTTTTGTCATGGCTGGCATGGGACGTTTCACATTCCGCAACATTCGTTGGCATTATCGCGGCACTATCCTTGATGCCCACCATCTTCAGTGGGCCATTTTTTGGTGTAATGATGGATCGGATCAACATTATGCGTGCCGCCTACGGCACCAACATTGGCATGATGTTGGCCGCCCTGATTATGATCATCGCCATTCGATTGGATATACTGAATGAACCCTTCTTGATCGTGATCGGCCTGTTCATCGGCGTCGTCGCATCTGCACATCACCCCATGCGCCTGTCCCTTGGCCCGCGCTTGGTGCAACACCATCAGATCAGCTCGGTGTCAGCGCTTGCATCCCTAAACTTTAACCTCGCACGGATCATCGCGCCCTTCATCGCAGGCGTAATTATCGAAACCATGTCAATCACCGTGGCATTGATCATGGTGCTGATCCTCTACACACCAAACCTGTTCATCTATGCCACCCTGCACCCGCGCGCATTGGATAAACCGGCGCGAAAACTGGGCATCTTCGCCTCCATGGGCGAAGGCATGATTTACATCTGGCATCATCACTATCTACGCCTCATCTTGATCACCGCGGCGCTCTATGCCGTATCGGTTCGATCCATAATGGAAATCTTGCCCGTTATTGCAGACGGAAAATTCAACATGGGCGCGGTTGGATTGGGCCAACTTGGTGCCGCAATTGGCGCAGGCTCATTGGCGGCGGCATTTTTCAAAACTATGGGCACATCGCAACGCATATCCGCCCTATCTGGCAAAAACCTTGCGATCGCCGCCGTCGGTTTCCTATTCCTTGCCCTGATGACGAACGCAAATTCATGGCCCCTCGCCCTGTTCAGTGCCGCCTGCATCGGATTCGCTGGTACATACCTTGGCATCACATTTCAATCAGAGGTCCAATCAGATCTGCCCGACGGCATGCGAGGCCGCGTCATGAGCATGTGGGGCGTCGTCACGCTTGGATCGACATCCATCGGCGCATTGATCGTCGGTTGGTTCGCGGATCAATACGACCTTGGGATCACAGGATTATTCATAACTGCCCTGTCAATGCTGGCACTGCTATGGATTTCACGCTCGCGGCCCTAGGCTCGCATCCAAAAGATCACCGTCATCACGACACCAATCACCACAACAATCCCACGCACAGTACGCGCAGACATGCGCCGCGCCACTTTCGCCCCGACATATCCACCAATCGTCGCGGCAATCATCATCACAACCGCCTGTGGCCAAACCACAATCCCCGCCAATGCAAATGTCACCACAGATGCACCAGATAACGCAAACGACATTACATTTTTCAACCCATTCATCAGGTTCAAATCCCGCATGCCCAGCGCGGAAAACAGTGCCAACAAAACAATCCCCAAACCACCGTTAAAATAGCCGCCGTAAACGCACACAATTAAGGTGGCGACATGGCCCATGATCCCACCCTGCCCAGATCGCGCGGCCGCCCACGCGGACACCTGCGCACCAAAGGCAAACAACAACGTCGCAAATCCCAACAGCCACGGGATAACAAATGAAAACACGGATGCAGGCGTGACTAACAACAACAGCGATCCCAAAACACCGCCCAAAATAGACAGCCCGATCAACACACTGATCTGCCGCGCGGGGTGGGTTTTCAATTCCTTAAGAAAGCCCAGCGCACCACTTGCATAACCTGGGAAAACCGCCACCGCACTGGTGGCATTCGCCGCAATGGTGGGAACGCCCGTAAATACCAACGCTGGGAAAGTCAGAAAACTGCCACCCCCCGCGATTGCGTTGATAATGCCTGCGCCAAAGCCGGCAGTGATAAGCAGGATAATATCGAATGTTGTCATAAGGTACTGTCGCCCGTGACCACGCCATTTGCAATACGATTTTCAACTGTTTCACAGTGCAAAAATCAGCCCAAAACCCGATGCACAAACCGTACACAACCTATACACAAACCGTACACCGCGTGAGCCAAACATTCATTATGTTGGATTTGTTTAGAAACCTCACACAGTTGAAAATTTATTCAAGATAGTTTCGGTTTTTCCCAACGAATGCGTTGCCGCACAATCTTGTTGATTTGGATATGTGCTTGATGGTTGCTTTGAGGACTTAGTGACCGTTTTGAGTTTTCGGCCTAACTACCTAATCGGGTGGAAAGCGGTCGTTCGCTGCAGCGCCGTCTAGCGGTGCGAAATTCTGTAAGCGGATTCTCGGATATTAGCGCAATATAATGACGTCGCGTGTGAATACCCTTAGTTTAAAACACTGTCCAAATCATACATCTCAAACAACCTTGAATTTTCGTATTGCCCACTATTGCACACAACGAGCATTTGGCCCAAAAGAGAAAACAGCATTCGTGCGCTAAACTTTGCCAGAAATAATGAAGATAACTGATATGAAGCAGACAAATTTATCATCCTATCGTCCGGAAATTGATGGCCTTCGTTTCATCGCGATCACTGTGGTTCTGTTCTTCCATCTTGGATTTTCGGATTGGGCAGGCGGATATACCGGCGTGGACATTTTCTTTGTGTTGTCCGGCTATCTGATTTGTGGCCAAATTTACATCTCCTTAAACGAAAGTCGGTTTTCTACCTTAGATTTTTTTGCCCGCCGTATTCGCAGGCTTAGCACCGCAGCTTTTGTCTGCTTTCTTGTCACCGGAGGCACGGCCTACGTCGTATTCAGCCCGTTTGAACTTGATGCGGTTGTTCGAAATCTGCTGGGTAGCATCACATTTACCAACAATATCTTGTTGATGAAAGAAGCCGGATATTTTGCGCCATCCGCTGAAACCAATCCATTTCTGCACACGTGGTCCTTGTCGATAGAAGAGCAGTTTTACATTGCTCTGCCACTGGCAATTGCTTGTCTGAATTTTCGCGCTCGTAATTTCGCTCTTTTGTTGTGTGTTGCCTTTATCGTATCGCTTTCGATCACATTGCTGTCTGGGTCTGCGATCTATTCACAAGATACGCGCTACTTTTCTAGCTTTTTGCGTGTGTGGCAACTGGCACTCGGTGGGATAACCTTTATAGCGTTGCAGAACATGACGCACCCCATCAAATTTTTTGGACTGCCGTTGGTTGGTCTAATGATGATGTTGGCTCCAACATTTGTCATGCAAGAAGGGGCCGTGCATCCTGGTCCATGGGCTTTGGTGGCGACCTTTGGAACCGCGCTGATGTTGTTCTCAGCATTTCCCATGCATTCTATCACCGCGCGGGTGTTATCCAGTCACGTTCCTAGATACTTAGGTAAAATTTCGTATGGAACGTATTTGTGGCACTGGCCGATTATAGTTTTTTATCAATATGTTGGTGGAGATTTGAACGACAAGACGCGAGTTCTTGCGATTTTTCTGTCTTTTGCGATGGGTGCCTTGTCACACCACATGATTGAACAACCAATCCGAAAAATCTCGACCTCCCAGAAACGTGGGCTTCTTTTTGGCCTGTTTGCTGCACAGACATTGGTCTTGGTTGGATTAGCCGGCGCCCTTTGGATACGTGGCAACAATACTGACGCAGCTGAATATGCCAAATTTGTCAAAGTTCAAGAAAACGGCAAGCTTGCGAACGAAAAATGGGAGTTGTGCTGGTATCAAAATTCGGGGGATGACATTTGCGAGTTCGGTGAATTGAATTTGGGACAGCGACCAATTCTGCTGTGGGGTGACAGCATGGCAAACAGCGCACTTCCTGCGTTTGAATCGCTAGCCGAACTGCGCCAAACATCGGGAACAATCTACGCAACACCCAGCTGCCCACCCTTGCTTGGTGTTGTCCGAGATGTTTCGAATGCATCAACCTGTCTGGAAATGAATTCGAACGTTCTAGAGACACTCAAGTCGGCCCGCCCAACCGACGTTTATCTGTTTGCCCGTTGGCCCCACTACGCCGAGGGGGTACACAGCAACATGTGGGGAGACCCTGGCAAAGTTGGGTTTATTGATTTCGTATCCAATCCTGTGGATGCCGAAACAATAACGGTCTTCAAAGATGCTTTGAGCAAATTGCTCGCAGAAATTGATCCCCGCCACCGCGTGGTCATCATTGGTGCGCCTCCAGAATTCCCATATTCTGTTCCTAATGAGATGATCAAGAAAATCCGTTTTGAGCAACCATTGGAACAACTTGCGCGCAGCCGATACGAGAGCCGTGCCGGTAGAACGAATTCTTTTTTTAGCGAATTGCTTCAAACAAACGATGTAACGCTCCTTGATCTGACAGATGTGTTCTGTTCTCCAGAGGTCTGCCATATGAGCGAGAATGGGATACCTCTGTTTGCTGACCATGTGCACTTGTCAGCAAGAGGCAATGAATTGCTGCTGGATTCCTTAAAAAGTCATTAAATAGCGACCAATGGTGCAAAAATAGTTATCGCCATCAACGACGGAAATGTCCTGTGAGTTGCCATTGCCTGCCATGAATTTGCCGCAGTGCGGTGAAGGTCCGCAATGCGAAAGCTGCAACACTCAAATCTGTTTGCGATCGAACGGCAGCTCTGGGCCGTTAGTACGGAATTTCCCAATTAATCGAATTGGTAATATGGGCTCAAAGCCGACCTTATGGCCTTGTTCAGAATCACTTGCGCTTGGCGCCAACGGCGCGATCATCGTTAAGGCAAAAAAAATGGGGGGCCATGCCCCCCAAGTCTAAATTCAGACCTTATAGTTTACCGCTCAAGTTAGTTGCCTGTGGCCTGAACGTTAAGGTCTGCGGCGCACATTGGGCCGCCAGACCTATCTCTTAGAACGCGTTAAACGCGAACCTGTCTTAACTACACCCGCTGGTCGCCCCACAGGTGTTGCATTTCATACATGTGCCATTACGAACCAAGGTATAGTTCCCACAATCCCCACATGCATCGCCTTCATAACCTTGCATCTTCGCCTTGGCACGGTCATCCAATTGCGGCATCGCGGCGGTTTCGCGCACGGCGGTCGCAACGGCGGCGCTTGGCGCTTCTGCTGTTTGCGTGTCACCTTGGAACAGGTTGGTTTGGCCACCCTGCAATACCATCAATTCTTGCGGCAGACGCTTACGCAGGTAACCCGTTGATGACACTTGCTTGATCATCGCTAGATTGTCTTCCTTGGCTTGCTGGACGTTGGAAACACCCTCTTCTGCACCACGGCCCAATGTGTCAAAGCTCTCGCCCTCTGGCTGAACATGCGCCAGATCAGTACGATCCAGATATGAAATCGCCAATTCACGGAAGATGTAGTCAAGGATCGACGTCGCAGATTTAATGCTGTCATTGCCTTGAACCATGCCCGCAGGATCGAAACGTGTGAATGTAAACGCATCCACGAATTCTTCCAGTGGCACACCGTATTGTAAACCAACCGACACCGCGATGGCGAAGTTGTTCATCATGGCACGGAAACCAGCACCCTCTTTGTGCATATCGATGAAAATCTCACCGATTTGGCCGTCTTCATATTCACCTGTACGCAGGTAAACTTTGTGTCCACCAACCATCGCTTTTTGGGTGTAACCCTTACGGCGTTCCGGCAGTTTTTCGCGTGCTTGCTTGCGTACTTCTTTGACGATGATCTTCTCAACGATCTTCTCGGCCAACACCTGCGCGCGTTCGCCCGCAGGTGCGTCCATCAACGCCTCTTCCATGTCGTCCTCATCATCCTCGATCAACGCAGATGACAATGGTTGCGACAATTTCGATCCGTCACGGTACAATGCGTTCGCTTTCACACCCAATGACCAAGACAACTCATATGCCGCCTGACAATCTTCGATTGTTGCATCGTTTGGCATGTTGATTGTTTTGGAAATCGCGCCCGAAATAAACGATTGTGCCGCCGCCATCATGGTGATGTGGCTGTCCACTGACAGGTAACGCTTACCGATACGACCACAGATGTTTGCACAATCAAACACACCGTAATGCTCCGCTTTCAAATGTGGCGCATTTTCCAGCGTCATCGTACCACAAACGTGGTTGTTCGCCGCTTCAACTTGCTTCTTGGAAAACCCAAGGTGCGATAACAAATCAAATGACGGATCATTCAGCTCATTTTCAGGAATGCCCAATGTGCCTTTGCAGAATTCCGCGCCCAGCGTCCATTGGTTGAATACGAAACGGATATCAAATGCCGTTGGCAATGCCGCTTCGATCTTGTCCAATTGTTCTTGGCCAAAACCGTGACCAACCAATGTTGTGTGATTGATGTCTGGCGCGTTACCCATTGTGCCGTGACCAACTGCGTAGGAAATGATTTCCTCGGCTTGTGCTGTGCCGTAACCCAATTTCGCCAATGCGGCAGGTACGGATTGGTTGATGATTTTGAAATAACCGCCACCGGCCAATTTCTTGAATTTCACCAATGCGAAATCTGGCTCGATGCCTGTGGTGTCACAATCCATCACCAAACCAATGGTGCCAGTTGGCGCAATCACAGAAACCTGTGCGTTGCGGTAACCGTGTTGCTCGCCCAATGAAACCGCTTCGTCCCACGCGGCCTCTGCCAAACCAACCAAGTTACGATCAGGGCAATTCTTGTGATCCAATGGAATTGGCTTCACTTCCAAACCTTCATAACCAGCCTTCTTGCCGAACGCTGCGCGTTTGTGGTTACGCATAACGCGCAACATATGCTGTGCATTGCGTTTGTACCCTGGGAACGGCCCCAACTCTTTGGCCATCTCTGCGGATGTTGCGTATGAAACACCTGTCATCAACGCGGTCAGCGCGGCACACATGGCGCGGCCTTCGTCACTGTCGTAACCAAAGCCCATGTTCATCAACAAACCACCGATGTTTGCATAACCCAAACCCAATGTGCGGTAATCATATGATCCCTGAGCAATCGCCTTGGACGGGAATTGCGCCATCATCACGGATGTTTCCAAAGTGATTGTCCACAAACGGGTGGCGTGCATGTATGCGGCGGCGTTAAACTCACCATCCTCAAAGAACTTCAACAAGTTCATCGATGCAAGGTTACACGCCGTATCATCAAGGAACATATATTCAGAACACGGGTTCGACCCGCGGATCAGGCCGTCTTCTGGGCACGTGTGCCATGCATTGATTGTATCGTGATACTGAACGCCCGGATCGGCACAGGCCCATGCGGCGTGACCAATATCTTCCCATAATTCTTTGGCTTTGATCGTCTTGGCAACCTTACCATCTGTACGGCGGATCAATTCCCAATCATCATCGTTTTCAACAGCCTTCAAAAACGCATCCGTCACACGAACAGAGTTGTTAGAGTTCTGACCAGCAACGGTATTATACGCCTCAGAATCCCAATCTGTATCGTAGGTTGGGAATTCAATCGATGCATACCCCTGTTTTGCATATTGCAACACGCGGTTCACGTATGTTTCTGGGATCATCACCTTCTTGGCGGATTTAATCGCTGCCTTCAGGCCTTCGTTTTTCTTTGGATCAAATGCGTCATCTTCGGCACCATCCCAAGCGCGGATAGACTTAAAGATCTCGTTCAGCTGCTGTTCGTGCAATTTTGAACCGGCAACCAAGGACGCAACTTTCTGCTCTTCCTTAACCTTCCAGCCGATGAATTCTTCGACATCTGGGTGATCCACATCACAGATAACCATTTTCGCGGCGCGACGTGTCGTACCACCTGATTTAATTGCACCAGCAGCGCGATCACCAATTTTCAAAAATGACATCAGGCCAGATGACTTACCACCACCCGCCAGGCTCTCTTCTGAACCACGCACAGAACTAAAGTTCGTGCCAGTACCAGAACCATATTTAAACAAACGCGCTTCACGAACCCACAGGTCCATAATGCCACCCTCATTCACCAAATCATCTGAAACGGACTGAATGAAACATGCGTGTGGTTGTGGGTGTTCATAGGAACTGTTTGACGCCGTCAAAACGCCCGTCTTGTAGTCAACATAATGGTGACCTTGTGATGGGCCATCAATGCCATACGCCCAGTGCAAACCAGTGTTAAACCACTGTGGGCTGTTTGGCGCTGTCATTTGCGCCGCCAACATGTAACGCATTTCGTCAAAGTAAGAACGCGCATCTGTTTCAGAATCAAACATGCCACCTTTCCAACCCCAGTACGCCCATGCGCCGGCTAAACGGTTGAAAACTTGCTTCGCGGATGTTTCACCCAAATATTCGCCATTTGGCTTAACTTGCTGGCCATCACGCGGTGCGGAACGCCATAGGAATTCTGGAACATCTGCTTCTTCGATCTTTACCAAATCATCTGACAGACCCGCTTTGCGGAAATACTTCTGCGCAATCACATCGGATGCCACTTGGCTCCATGTTGTTGGCACTTCGACATTTTCCAATGAAAACACGATTGATCCGTCTGGATTGCGGATTTCTGAAGTTGTGCGGTGGAAATCAATGTCGGCGTATGCGTCTTGATTTTCTTTGGTGAAACGACGTTCAATTCTCATGTGTTCTGCCCCTGCTTATCACTATCACTGCCAATTCGGTCAGTAGCCTGACTCTTTTGAAGTCTAGTAGCCTAAAATTACAAATATGCCCGCCGTATTAATGATAACTATATATGGTGTATCAGCGAACTTGAGGCACAAAATGGATCATCCTCACGAATCCGTCAACGAATTTATTTCAATTTTTTACAGATTTAGTCATTGACGGATGGTTACCCACAACATGTGGATAACTGTGAATCGAAGGTTAATAAAACCCTACCAAAAAAAACGCATATTTTCGGCACAGATAGCCTACACAGCGAAAGTTAAAGGGAGGAAATACAACCGGAATCGGCTGCCATCTGTTTGGATAAAAAAATCTCAAACAGTCAAAAAAAAATCGCCCGAAGGCGATTTAATTTATGTCGTTACTTTCGTAACTGGTCGGGACGGCTGGATTCGAACCAACGACCCCTTGTACCCAAAACAAGTGCGCTACCAGACTGCGCCACGCCCCGACTGATGCGCGGTTTACAAAACAAGTCAGACAAAGAAAAGCCCTAAATTGCATTGAATTGAGGAATATCAAAAAAATTATCAAATCCCGTTAACAATCCAACTATTCAGCGTCGCCCGGAACCAGACCATCCTCATCTGTATCCGCCAGAGCCTCTTGCTCCGCGTCAACATCCTCGGTCAAAAACTTTACAACGTCTACCTTTACCCGCGGCCCACTCATCACATTGATCCCTGACGCTTGTTTCACAGCGCGTACCGATTTTACTGCCACGTGCCCAATATTCGCTGCATGTCGCGCGGATACCAAATTCGCCTGAACCAGCTTCGCACAAATGCCCCGTGTTGCCGTGCCAGACACACCCATCGCTTTCGACACACCCACCATGCTGGGCGCTGTCCCGCCCTGCTTTGCCAAACTAGCCCACAGCATTTGTGAATGCCTTGCCACAGGCGCAGGCGCGGCCGCACCGGCTGGCAATGCGGGTATCGCGGGCGTCACACCTGCGGCACCGATAATTTGCAAAAAGCGGCGGCGCTTCAATTTCAACATATCTGGCTCTCCATATTCATCACACAATATAGTCACACAATGCGATTTTTAAACCGAGAGCCCGCCCTCAACACCCCCAGGCGGCGTTTTCCCCAATCACGGGATGCTTAATTTCGGCACCAATCTTGATGCCCAGCTTTTCAACCATGCCCGCATTCACTTCCAACACATATTGGATCGCATCCCCACCAAACAGGCTGGTCGGATCCATCGGCACTGCGTTTTCTTGAACATTTTGCAAAACGCCACGCCCATCAAAAAACAACATATCCAGTGATATCAGCGTATTCTGCATCCAAAAACTAACCCGCTGTTCATGCGGATAGGCAAACAACATGCCCGCATAACGCCCCATGCTTTCGCGAAACATCAAACCTTGCATGCGCTCGTGCTGCTCATCGGCCAATTCCACGGTAAACCGAGAATTCCCGCCATCCCAACGCAAATCCACAACATCGGGCGCACATTCCTCTGCCAATGCGGGCGTCGCGATCAACAATGCGGCGCAAATCGCCTTTATCATGGGTTCAACCTCTCTATGTCCCAATCCGCATCTGTGTCGGCACGTGTCCAACGGAACCGATCATGCAGGCGGAACTGCCCATCTGCCCAAAACTCGATTTCCACGGGTTTAATGCGAAACCCGCCCCAAAACGGCGGGCGATCTGGGTTTAACCCCAATTTCGGCGTGATCCGCGCAACCTCTTTGATTAACGCACCACGCGATTCCAATGGTTGGCTTTGCTTTGATGCCCATGCTCCAATGCGGCTTTTTAATGAACGCGATGCGTAATATTCATCCGCCTGCGGCCCATCTTCGCGCGTGATATGCCCGCGCACACGAATTTGACGGCGCAACGATTTCCAATGAATGACAAACGCCGCCTGCCCCGATGCGGTCAGCTCTTCACTCTTCTTACTGTCGTAATTGGTGTAAAAAATGAACGCGTCGTCCTCGATTTCCTTCAACAGCACCATGCGCACATTGGGCATGCCCATACCATCAACCGTCGCCAACGCAATCGCATTGGCATCGTTCATTTCCGCGTCTTGTGCTTCGCCTAACCAATCGCGTGCAATCACAAACGGATCGTCTCCTGCAAAAATCCCAGTTCTATCCATCACCATTCACCTAATTATTCGCAACCACGATAACCCACAGGCCGCCACGCGCAAGTAAATGCGCCCCATTTCACCCTTTTTCTTGAAGGTCACGCGCCCTTGATCTATTCAGGTATAAATATTTTACATCCATCGGGGAATTCACATGGGCATTATGGACGGAAAACGCGGATTGGTTATGGGCGTTGCCAATAAACAATCAATGGCTTGGGGCATTGCAAAGGCATGTCATGAACAAGGCGCCGAAATGGCATTTTCCTACCAAGGCGAAGCCCTTAAAAAACGCGTTGGCCCCTTGGCCGAAAGCATTGGATGCGACACCCTTCTTGAATGCGACGTAACTGACGAAGCATCCATGGACGCCACATTCGCGGCGCTCGAGGCAAAATGGGGCAAGATCGATTTCCTCGTTCACGCCATCGGCTTCTCTGACAAAAACGAACTCCGCGGTCGCTACGTTGACACATCCGCCGAAAACTTCCGTATGACGATGGATATCTCTGTCTATTCCTTCACCGCCGTTGCCCAGCGCGCGGAAAAGATCATGAACCCAGGCGGTTCCATGGTAACACTTACATACTACGGCGCCGAACAGGTTATGCCACATTACAACGTGATGGGCGTGGCCAAGGCCGCATTGGAAACATCCGTGAAATACTTGGCCGAAGATTTGGGCAAAGACGGCATTCGCGTCAACGCTATCTCTGCGGGTCCTGTGAAAACATTGGCCGCATCAGGCATCGGCGATTTCCGCTACATCCTAAAATGGAACGAGCTGAACTCACCACTACGTCGTAACATCGACATCGACGATGTTGGTAAATCCGCAATGTACCTATTGTCTGACCTGTCATCTGGCGTAACCGGCGAAAACCTGCACGTTGACGCGGGCTACCACGTTGTCGGCATGAAGGCCGTTGATGCCCCCGACATCGACGTCGTGACAGGACGCAAAGAATGAGCGATCGCCTCCCACACGAAAAAGGGTTCCATGTTTCGTGGGACCAACTCCACCGCGACAGCCGCGCATTAGCGTGGCGTCTGGATGGCAAAGGCCCAAACAACGGCGAATGGAAAGCGGTTGTTGGCATCACACGCGGCGGCATGGCACCCGCAATGATCGTGGCACGTGAATTGGACATCCGCGTTGTGGATACGGTTTCGGTAAAATCATACGACCACCAATCCCAATCAGCGGCAACGGTTCTTAAATCCCCAGACCCCGAAATTATCGGTGACGGCACGGGCGTTTTAATCGTGGATGATCTGGTGGATTCAGGGCGCACATTGGAATTGGTACGCGAATTGTACCCCAACGCCCATTTCGCAACCGTTTACGCGAAACCCAAAGGCCACCCAATGGTGGACACGTTTATAACAGAGGTAAGCCAAGACACATGGATATTCTTCCCATGGGACATGGCACTACAATACGTGGAACCATATCGCGGAACCTAATCAAACACCAAACGATGCGGCAACCAAAGCACCTGCCACAAGACTTCTCGAAATAAGGCGGTAACAGATATGTATGTCCCAAGAACGATATTA
This sequence comes from uncultured Amylibacter sp., assembly GCA_943846615.1. Classification (GTDB taxonomy): domain Bacteria; phylum Pseudomonadota; class Alphaproteobacteria; order Rhodobacterales; family Rhodobacteraceae; genus Amylibacter. The sequence continues at coordinate 722,796 of OX044354.1, forward strand.
GAATCTGTATCCCCTATGCATCGTGGGCAGCCAATGCTGTTTGTTCACACACCGAAATGCGGCGGCAGCTTTGTTGGGAAAGCATTCCACAAATATCAGAAAAAATGCATTTCACTGCGTTCACCAGATTTGCACGGTCATCTCCTATGGCAAGATTATAATGAAAGATTGGCTTTAATGGGCCGCTCTATCGATGATTACACAACTTTTTCTGTGATCAGAAACCCCTTCTCTTGGCATGTATCTTGGTTCACCTATATCCGTGGTCCAAAAGGTGGGAAAAGATCGGGATACCACATCGAACATGCGTTATTCCAAAAAATGTCATTTTGCGATTATGTCGACTGGTTGGTCGACCCCAATGCCCAAAGAACAAAACAATTTGATATGGGTAAGCAAGTCTCAGATTGGATACTCGACAGCGAAAACAACATCGCCGTCGATTATGTCTTACGCCAAGAAACGTTAGAAACCGATTTAAGGAAAATGGCGGACAGCAGCAAAATCAGAATTCGAATACCGCACAAGCCCGTCAATGTTTCAAACGCCACAAAACGTTACCAAGATTTTTATACATCAAAGGATGTAGATTTAATCACCAAACGGCACCAACGTGACATTCAATTGTTTGGTTACGAATTTTAAGCTTACACAAGACTTGACCCTCGTTTCAGACAACGCATCTTTTAACCCCCAAAGGTTCATTATGCGCTATATTCCACTGATGATCAGGATCAACAAACACGAAGTCCGATCCGCCGCCAACCAATATCCGTGGTTTTCTGGCTAATCTGATAAACAGCAAACCCACATAACTAGCTCTTGAGAATAGGCAAATTTACGCGTTTCTTTATAAACCAAGCTATACTAGCCTGCGACCAGATAACGCACCCCATGGCTAAAACGGCAAAGGAAACACCATGCAAACACGCAACGAACCCACCTTTCGCGAATCCGTCAACCTGATGTTCGACAAAGCCGTCGGTTTGATGGATATCTCCGAAGGCGTCGCAAATAAAATCAAGGTCTGCAATTCCACCTATACCGTGCGTTTTGGCGTGAAACTGCGTGGCGACGTCCACACTTTCACAGGTTACCGCTCGGTGCATTCCGAACACAAAGAACCCGTCAAAGGCGGCATTCGCTTCGCCACATCCGTAAACCAAGACGAGGTGGAGGCACTCGCAGCCCTCATGACCTACAAATGCGCATTGGTAGAGGCTCCCTTTGGCGGATCCAAAGGCGGATTACACATCGATCCAACCGCATGGGAACCAGATGAAATCGAAAAAATCACCCGCCGTTTCGCTTACGAGTTAATCAAACGCGACCTGATCAACCCATCCCAAAACGTTCCCGCCCCTGACATGGGCACGGGCGAACGCGAAATGGCATGGATCGCCGATCAATACCGCCGCATGAACACCACAGACATCAACGCCGACGCCTGTGTGACAGGTAAACCCTTGAACAAAGGCGGCATTGTGGGGCGGGTCGAGGCTACGGGTCGCGGCGTCCAGTACGCTCTACAGGAATTTTTCCGCCACGCGGACGATGTTGCAACGGCGGGGTTATCTGGCACACTTAAAGGCAAACGCATCATCGTTCAGGGCCTTGGAAACGTGGGCTACCACGCCGCGAAGTTCCTATCCGAAGAGGACGGCGCAATCATCACCGCTGTAATCGAACGCGACGGCGCAATCATCAACGAAGACGGCCTAAACATCGACGCCCTTGGCACCTACATTCGCGAAAACGGCGGCGTTAATGGATTCAATGGCGGCACCTTCACCGAAAGCGGCGCAGGCGTGTTGGAAAACGATTGCGACATCCTAATTCCCGCTGCAATGGAAGGCGTCATAAACCTGACCAACGCCGCCTACATCAAAGCAAACTTAATAATCGAGGCCGCAAACGGCCCCGTCACCGCAGGCGCAGATGAAATCCTCAACGCCGCAGGCACGATCATCATTCCCGACATGTACGCCAACGCAGGCGGCGTGACGGTATCCTATTTCGAATGGGTCAAAAACCTCTCCCACATCCGCTTTGGCCGCATGCAACGCCGCCAACAAGAATCCTCTAATCACTTGTTAATCGACGAATTAGAACGCCTTGTCGGCAAACCTGTATCCGAGGATTTCAAAACAAAATTCTTCCAAGGTGCGGGTGAATTGGAACTGGTACGTTCAGGCCTAGAGGACACAATGCGCACCGCATACCAACAAATGCACGACACATGGCGCTCACGCGACGACATCGACAGCCTACGCACCGCCGCCTATGTTCTGGCGCTCACCAAGGTCGCAGAAAGCTACCGCGCGTTGGGCATCTAAAACACTGGCCCACGGGATACCGTGGGCCGCTTCAACACCAAAGTTCCACACGATTTCATTTGTTTCAAACAATAGTTCGTCTTATCAATTAAGAAACAAAATGAATTTCCCGCTCATGAATTGCCAAAACCCCATTATTTACAAAAGCGACCATCACGATGTTGGTTGATCTTGGCCCGATTGTAACAGGTTTTCTGCTTATTGCAGTTTCTACATGTGTGGGCGTTTATCCTATCAAAAAACTAATCACCATCCAAGAGGCTAAGCACGAACTCAAACACGGCTCGCCTGGTTTTCTGCGTTCATTCTCGGGTATATTGATCATCGCTTTATGGTTTATGGCCACATGGTTTTTCGCCACAATTATTGGGGATTGGTACAACACCGATGATTTAGCAGGCGCAATTTCCCGTAGTCGCCATCGCCTTGAAATCCTGTTGCGTATATTGGCGGCATTTGGCCGTGATTGAAAATCCCCCCATTGCCCAATCCGATCTGCGCTGCGCAACCTGTGCTGGCCAATGCGCCTTTACGCCAACAACAGGGCAATTAACCTGTCACAGTTGCGGAGCCTGCCATGACATCAAAATCGATCGATCAACCGACCCGACGATTGAACATCGTTATGATCCAGCACTTCCCCATACCGAACAACCCGAAACGACACCCGAACATCCCTATGGCTGCGAAACCTGTGGTGGCGAAGTCATCTTTGCTGGCCATTCCATGTCTGAAAATTGTCCTTACTGTGATGGCGCCTTGGTTGAACGCTTACGCGACGAAAGTTATCCAACACTTGGTATGATACCATTTGCTATCGCCAGCGATACTGCACAGGAAAATGTCCAGAACTGGGTCGCCAAACGCTGGGCAGCACCCTCTGATTTATCCAGCCACGCTTCTCGATCTCGCGTTGCAGGTATTTACGTGCCTTTCTGGACATTCGACAGCCACGAAGCAGTCGATTACACCATTCGTTACGACATCCGTCGCGGCAAACGAACCATATCAAAAACCCACACGGGTTTTATGAACCACTATTTCGACGACCTTCTGATGCCGGCATCTGATCATATAACGCCTCTTATTCGCGATGGCATTTTGCACGATTTCAATCCACGCGATCTGCGTCCTTTCAACCCTGCATACTTGGCAGGCTTTGCCGCTGAACGTCATCACCTCTCTGTTCGCCAAGGTTTGAAAAACAACGCACCAGATAAGGCATTATTGCTACGCAATCGGATCAAGAGCCACTCAGGCAAATCAAACATAACCAACATCAGCTACAAAACAGACACCACAGGTATCAAATACCGCCGTATTCTTTTGCCGGTCTGGATTATGCACTACGAATACGCAGGCAAACCCATGAAGATAGTCACATGTGGCTTGCATGGTCGTACCTATGGTGAACGCCCATTTTCCATACCTAAACTTCTTGCACTTGCAGTGTTGGCTGCAACAGCGGTGTCAATCTTCGGCTTCCTGTGGGGTGCAGGCGGTCTTTATTAATAAGTGATATCGATTTTTAAAATTAAATAAAATCAAATACTTAACCCCATGTCCCCATGGGGACATCTCAAAAAGACGTGAAAAATCACCACAAAACCTTGCCTGTTCCGCTACGCACCTCTACGCTTTTTTCGAACACGAAGGCTGCCACATGACCAAATCAAATCAAAAACTTTCCGCCGCCACCCGCATCGCTCAGGCTCTGCGATATTTAGATCCCGAAACAGGCGCTATCGTCCCACCGATCCAATCCACCGCCACCTACGCGCGTGATGAAAACTACGACCCCCTCAAACCCTATTGGTATCGCCGCGACGGCAACGAAACCACCACCCACGCTGAACGCATGATCGCCGACTTGGAAGAGGCCAAAGACACCCTTCTCTTTTCCTCTGGCATGTCCGCCGCGACCGCAATCATCGATCATCTGGACGCAGGCGCCCACGTCGTCGTGCCCCGCGCCATGTACCACGGCGTCCTGCATCAATTCCAAACCTACGCCGCCAAGGGCCGCTTGCGGGTATCGTATTACGAGGCTGGCGATCTAACCGAACTCGCCACCGCCATGCGCGATGACACGGCATTGGTTTGGGCCGAAACCCCAAACAACCCCGATTGGGCCGTCACCGATATCCGCGCCGCCGCCGAAATCGCTCACAAACATGGCGCAAAACTCGTCACCGATTGCACAGGCACACCACCAATCGCTACCAAAGCCCTTAACTTTGGCGCTGACATCTCGATGCATTCGGCCACCAAATACCTCAATGGCCACTCCGACGTCACTGCGGGCTCGCTTTCCACAAACGACACAGGCGCGTATTGGGATGAAATCGCCCTCACCCGCAAACTCCAAGGCACGGTATTACAATCCTTCGATGCCTTCCTCTTGATCCGCGGCATGCGCACATTGTTGCTACGCGTGGAACGCGCTACCCAAAACGCGAACCGCATCGCCTATCACTTTGATGATCACCCCTTGGTCGAACGCGTCCTCTACCCCGGCCTGCCAAACCACCCTGGCCACGCGATCCAAGCGGCGCAAACAGGGCGCTTATTCGGTGGTATGATGTCGATCATCGTCAAAGGCAGCGAAAAAACCGCCATCGACGTCGCACGCTTTTGCAACGTCTTCTACCCCGCTACATCCTTGGGCGGCGTAGAAAGCTTGATCGAACATCGCGCTACCGTCTCAGGCGATGGTTTCCCCGTCGATCCATGCCTGCTTCGCCTCTCAATCGGGATCGAAGACGCAGGCGATCTGATCGACGACCTCGAACAAGCCTTAGAACGCGCCAACACATGAACCACGACAACAGCCAAAAGCTCTGCCTCGATCCTGATGGCGGCCTACCGCGCCTTCTTGAAATCATGGCCCGCCTGCGAGACCCTGAAACGGGCTGCCCTTGGGATATCGAACAAACCTACAAATCCATCGCACCTTACACGATCGAGGAAGCATACGAAGTCGCCGACGCCATCGACCAATCCGATTGGCCCGAGCTGGAGGGCGAACTTGGCGACCTCCTCCTTCAGGTCGTCTATTACACGCAAATGGGATCAGAGGATGGTCATTTCACCTTTGAATCCGTGGTCAAAAACATCGCCGACAAAATGATCCACCGCCACCCGCATGTGTTTGGCGACGAGAGCCGCGATAAATCCAGCACACAACAAGTCGCTGACTGGGAAAAAATCAAGGCCGCTGAACGCGCCCAAAAATCCGATACCCCTGCCAAAACACTGGACGGCATCGCTTCGAACCTGCCCGCACTGACTCGCGCCACCAAGTTGCAAAAACGCGCGGCGCGTGTTGGGTTTGACTGGCCTGACATCACGGGCGTCACCGATAAAATCGCCGAAGAGGTCGATGAACTGGTCGAGGCCCGCGACACCAAAACCCACGCCGACCAAGTCGAAGAATACGGTGACCTGATGTTCGTCATGGCAAATCTCGCGCGTCACCTCGATATTGATCCTGAGCAGGCTCTTCGCGCCGCCAACCAAAAATTCCAACGCCGTTTCGAAGGCGTCGAAGAAAAACTCACCGCCCTTGGCAAGTCCCCTACCCAATCCAACTTGGACGAATTGGATGCGCTATGGAATGCCGTGAAAGCGGACGAGAAATACACCTAACCATTCACGCATCGCGAACGGTAAAACCCCACAGTTTACGTATCAATTCAACAGCACACGCATCCCGCGTTGTCTATGCGTGGTCGGTATTTCAAAACCCCAGTAACAAAAACAAACGGGGGAAAAACATGTCACCACTAAGTTTCATTACCAATGCGCCGCTTTGGGTATGGCCTCTTCTGGCGCTTTTGATCAGCTTTGGTTTTGTCGCCACACGCGAACGCACAACGCTAATCGCCCCACTTTATGGATTACCTCTCCTCGGCATTCTTTCCTTTAACACTGTAAACGGCTTAACCCCCGATGCATCTGTTTGGGTTCTCTTCTTCGGTGCCTACGTTATTGGCGCTTGGTACGGGTTTGTATTCCAAGAAAGCATCATCCTTTACAAATCCCGCACGCACGTCACGCTTTCTGGCGAGTGGTTAACAATGGTCGTGGTAATGGTCATCTTCTGGATGAACTTCGTTGGAGGCGCAATGCAAGCGGTCGCCCCAGCCGCATATGCATCCTTGACCTTCCAAGCCATCTTCGCATCTATTGCGGGCCTCACTGCGGGCGTCTTCCTTGGTCGTGCCACACGCCTGATCACCAGCCCATCAGAGGTCGCAATTTAATTCCCACTATTTCACTCAACTATTGACCTGACCATTTTAGTCGGGTTAATAAAGGGCACGATAACAATTAGGATTCGAAAATGCCCTCCTCTCGTATTTCCGCTTTGGCCCTGTCCATCGCTACAATCGCCGCGCCCGCTATGGCGAACGATGTTAATGTTTATTCATACCGTCAGGCCGATCTGGTCAAACCGCTGTTCGACGCATTCACTGCCGAAACAGGTATCAACGTTAACGTCCAGTTTCTAAACAAAGGCATGGTCGAAAAACTTCAGGCCGAAGGTAAACGCTCTCCCGCTGATGTCGTTCTAACCGTCGACATTTCTCGCCTTGCCGCCGTGGTAAACGCAGACGTCACACAACCGGTCAATTCCGACATCTTGAACGCTAACATCCCCGCTGAATTCCGCGATCCCGACGGCAAATGGTTCGCCATCACATCACGCGCCCGCATCATCTACGCATCCAAAGACCGCGTCGCAGACGGCGAAGTCACCACCTACGAAGATCTAGCCGACCCAAAATGGAAAGACCGAATTTGCATCCGCTCTGGCACAAACGCATATAACCTAGCCCTTACATCTGCCGTGATCGCAAACCACGGCGAAGTGGCCGCCCAAGGCTGGCTGGAAGGCATCAAAGCAAACCTCGCCCGCAAACCCCAAGGCAACGATCGCGCCCAAGTCAAAGCAATCTTCGCAGGCGAATGCGACATTTCTATCGGGAACACATACTACATGGCGCAAATGCTGGCCGATCCAGAACAACAACCATGGGCCAATGCGGTACGTATCGTCTTCCCAACATTTGAAGGCGGCGGAACACACATGAACGTATCAGGCATTGCCATGACCAAGGCCGCGCCAAATCGCGAAAACGCGCTAAAATTGATGGAATGGTTATCAGGCGATCAGGCCCAACAAATCTATGCCGAGGCAAACGGCGAATACCCAATCAACCCAAACCTAACCGCATCCGATTTGGTTGCCAGCTGGGGTACATTCAACCCTGACGACACGCCATTGGCTGACATCGCCAAACTACGCGATGCCTCTCTAAAACTGACACAGATTGTCGACTTCGACGGCTAAACACACCCGTCTGCGACATTAAAACACCCATGCACTCCCCCGGCATGGGTGTTTTTTTGCATTCTTACTTTACGCGGCTTTTACCCCCCTGCTACAAGGGGAAAACACTGGGGAATTTCCATGACCGTATTACAAGTCGCATCATTGCTAATCGTCTTTGCCGGCATTTTCGGCGCAATCAACTATCTGTTTTTCAAACTACCGTCTGCAATCGGCATCTTAATCGTGGCACTTTTGGCCTCTATCGCTGTTTTGATCGGCGATTTTTTGTTTCCAGCCTTGGAAATGGCCGCGCAAATCCGCGTTGTCGTCGAAGACCTCGAATTCTCCTCTGCCCTCCTCGAAGGCATGTTGGGGCTGCTGTTATTCGCGGGCGCATTGCACGTGAAAATCGGTGATCTACGGGCGCAGGCTTGGGTTGTTTTCCTGATGGCCACATTGGGGATCGCCATATCAACCACGATTGTTGGCGTCGGCTTCCATCTCGCACTTGGCATCCCATTCCTGATCGCATTGGTCTTTGGCGCCTTAATCTCGCCCACCGATCCTGTCGCCGTGCTTGGCGTGCTACGCGAAGCAAACCTGCGCAAATCACTGGAAACCAAAATCGCTGGCGAAAGCCTGTTTAACGATGGCGTTGGCTATGTGGTCTTCCTTGTACTGGTCGGCATTGCATTCCCATCAGGCGATCACCACGGCGAAGGTTTTGGCGGTGCAGTAAAACTCTTCTTACAAGAGGCCGCAGGCGGTGCAATCTTGGGCGCTGTTCTGGGTTACGCAGTCTTCCAATTGATGAAACGCATCGACGATTACGCCCTCGAAGTACTGCTTTCCTTGGGCCTCGCCTTTGGCGGTTATCAATTGGCGGTTTACCTACATATGTCTGGCCCCATCATGGCCGTTGTTGCGGGTCTGTTCATCGGTGATCAGGGCATGAAATACGGGATGACTGCGGAAACACGCAAATATCTGGATAAATTCTGGGTCTTGATCGACGAGATCTTAAACGCGGTATTATTCCTGTTGATCGGTATCGAAGTCTTCGCGGTCGCCTTCAATGTCGAAGCAGTCCTTGCTGGCGTCCTGTCAATCGCACTGGCACTGGTCGCACGTTTCGCGGCTGTTGCTGTGCCAATCTTCATCCTAAAACCCTTCCGCCAATTCCCATCCGACGTGATCCCAATCATGACATGGGGCGGTCTAAAGGGCGGTATTTCCGTGGCCTTGGCACTGTCCCTACCGGACAGCGAATATAAACCGCTGATCCTGACAGCAACCTATGTGGTTGTCCTCTTCTCGATCATCATTCAGGGCCTCACCATCGCGCCACTTTCGCGTAAATTGGGCCGCGAACCGGATTTGCTGTAATGGCTTCCATCATCGAACGATGCCTCTCATCTGGCCTGCGAATGACCGAACAACGCCGTGTCATCGCGCAGGTATTGGAGGCATCGAACGATCACCCCGACGTGGACATCATCTATTCCCGTGTGTCTGATATCGACAGCTCAATTTCAATCGCCACCGTCTATCGCACCGTAAAACAGTTCGAAGAGGCGGGGATTTTAGATCGCATCGATTTCGGCGATGGTCGCGCGCGCTACGAGGATGCAAAACGCGAACACCATGACCACTTGATCGATATCCAATCGGGTAAAGTCATCGAATTCGTCGATCCAGAGATCGAGGAATTGCAAGAACGCATCGCCGAAAAACTCGGCTATGAATTACGCGGGCATCGTCTGGAATTATACGGCGTTCCGAAGAAACCGAAAAACTGATGTTCCTAACAATCCTAACCGCCCTTATCCCCAGCTTCCTTTTGGTTGGGCTCGGCGGTTTGGTACGCAATCGCCTATCCGAAAACGCATGGACAGGCTTGGATCGACTGAATTTCGACATCCTCTTCCCCGCCCTATTGTTTTCCGCAACAGCCAGCCGCCCAATCCCGTTGTCACAGGTTGCGGTCGTCGGGGTTTCGGTTTGGGCACTTCTCTTTGCTGCCATGGGGCTGGCATATCTGTGCCGATCACTTGGCCCAGACCGCTTCATTGATTTCGCAGGGCTTTGGCAATGCTCGTGGCGCTTCAATACCGCCCTTGGCTTGGTCGCCGCAAATTCATTGTTACCCAGCGCAACCGCATTGATGCCGATCATCGTTGGCATGGCTGTACCAATGGCAAATATCTTGGCCGTCAGCGCCCTGTCACGTGGCAACGGATTGGGATTGTTTAAAACAATTAAAACCGTCGCGATGAACCCTTTCTTTCTGGCCAGTTTTATGGGCGTCTTGGTGGGTATTTCGGGGCAATCAATCCCTGCCCCAATTATGGCACCAATTGATCTGTTGGCGGCGGCGGCGATCCCCTTGGCCCTTCTGTCCATTGGGGCCACGATGGATTGGACAGCACTGGCACGTTTGGATCGGTTTCGCGGATTACTAAACAGTATCAAATTGATCGCGATGCCTCTGATGGCGTTGATTGGCGGACAGCTTTTCAGTCTATCGACAGAACACGCATCTGCATTGATCATCTTCGCGGCCCTACCCACCGCATCCGCGGCCCATGTACTGGCTGCTGGCTTTGGCGCGGAACGCCGCCCCGTCGCCACCATGATCGCACAATCCACATTATTGGCGGCAATCACTTTGCCAATCTGGGTTTTTATTGCGGTATATGTCGGGGCTCGTTAACGAATGTGTTAACGTACAGCGCCAGCTTTCGCGCCATACGAAACCCATACGTAAGCCATACATACCCCATACGTTGGTTTTTGACCCAAACACCCAATAAATTAACAATTTATACCAACGCACGCTGACCCATGTGCCAAAACAACGCACCTACCCTTTGCATCCCCCGCGCGACTACGTTAAAGAACCCACAGTTATTTACAGCCACCAAGGATCCATCCCCATGAGCACAATAATCGACATCATCGCACGCGAGATTTTAGACAGTCGGGGCAACCCCACCGTCGAGGTCGACGTCATCCTAGAAGACGGCACATTAGGCCGCGCCGCGGTACCATCAGGCGCATCCACAGGCGCCCACGAAGCGGTCGAATTGCGCGATGGCGACAAGTCCCGCTACTTTGGCAAAGGCGTGTTGAAAGCGGTCGAAGCCGTGAACGGCGAAATCGCAGATTGCTTGGTTGGTGCGGATGCATTGGAACAGGTCGAAATCGACGAAGCCATGATCGAACTTGACGGCACCCCGAACAAGGCACGCTTGGGCGCAAACGCGATTTTGGGCGTATCCTTGGCCGTTGCCAAAGCGGCCGCAGATTTCACCAGCCAACCTTTGTACCGCTACATCGGCGGCACATCTGCACGCACGCTGCCAGTGCCGATGATGAACATCATCAATGGCGGCGAACACGCCGATAATCCCATTGATATTCAAGAGTTTATGATCATGCCAGTGGCCGCGGAAAACATCCGCGAAGCCGTGCGTATCGGCGCAGAAATCTTCCATACCTTAAAGGGTGAATTATCCGCCGCTGGCCACAACACTGGTGTTGGCGATGAAGGTGGCTTTGCCCCAAACCTGAACTCAACAACAGACGCGCTTGATTTCATCATGACGTCGATTGAGAAGGCTGGATATAAGCCGGGCGAAGAGGTCTACCTCGCTTTGGATTGTGCCGCATCTGAATACTTTAAGGATGGCGTTTACGACTACAAAGGCGAAGGTCAAAAACGTTCATCACAGGAAAACGCAGAATACCTTGCACAACTGGTTGCCGACTATCCGATTATCTCAATCGAAGATGGCATGGCCGAAGACGACTGGGACGGCTGGAAAGCACTGACCGATCTGGTTGGCGACAAATGCCAATTGGTTGGTGACGACCTGTTCGTGACGAACACCGAACGTCTGGTAACTGGTATCGAAAAAGGGTCTGCGAACTCGATCCTTGTGAAAGTGAACCAAATTGGGTCACTGACGGAAACATTAGAAGCCGTTGAAATGGCCCACCGCGCACGTTTCACATCCGTCATGTCACACCGCTCTGGCGAAACCGAAGACGCAACAATCGCGGATTTGGCCGTGGCAACAAACTGTGGCCAAATCAAAACGGGTTCCTTGGCGCGTTCCGACAGATTGGCAAAATACAACCAACTGATCCGCATCGAAGAGCAGTTGGGCGCAACAGCGATTTACGCAGGTACATCAATCCTACCACGCTAAATCCGACACAATTATTATGGGGCGCGTTGCATTCAACGCGCCCTTTTCTTTGCGCTGTTCAATGACGGCGATCCCCCCTAAAATATCCAGATGAAATTGATTGTTGTCAGTGATATTTTTGAACACCCCAGTCACCAGAACTGTATCACTTCGCACCTGCCTCAACTGGAACATGTTGCGTATCTATCCCTAAACACCCTGTGCAAAACGCCTGATTTAACTGGAGATGCTCTGCACCATCATCTCTTTGATCAAGGCGGCATCGCAACAGCCGCACATGCCCTGCAGGCCTTCGGTGACCCAAACACAATCGCCCTTGGTTACAGCGCCGGTGGCACCGCGTTATGGTGTGCGGCACAGTCTGGAATGGTTTTGAATGGGTTGTACTGTGTCTCCTCGACCAGACTGCGCAACTTGGCAGCAATCACACCCGCTACGCACACATACTTCGGGGCATTGGACCCCCTTAAGCCTAACAAAAAATGGCTGACGGATATTCCCGACAGCCATTTCATTTTTGAAAATCTTGGTCACAGTTTTTACACTGAAACATCTGCCCCATCCCGTAAGGCATGCGCAAATATCGCAAACGACATTGCGAAAACGATCAACCGTATTTCGCTTTAACCTCTTTATATGAAACCAAACGACGCTCTGCCTCATCCCACAAGTGTAACTTCACAGATGCTAGACTTTCGCGGATTGTCAGACGTTGGTTTTCACTCAAAGTTGGGTGATCCTTGATGATCTGTGGCAAGCGATAAAATGGAATACGGCTGTATAAATGATGCACATGGTGGATGCCAATGTTGGCGCTGAACCACTGTAAAACGATCGGTAAATCGTAATGCGAACTGCCTTCCAACGCCGCTTCGTGCATATCCCAATCTTCGTTTTTGTCCCAATGGGTTTCTTCAAATTGATGCTGAACATAGAACAACCAAACACCTATCGTCGCCGCCAAAACCGTACTGGGGAGGAAAATCAAAACCAAAGGTTGCCAACCACCAAAATAATAAACAGCACCCAAAATCGCCGCAATTGCCGCATTAGTACCCATCGCACTGGTCCAATATTTTGCACCAGCATTCATCAAACCTATTGGCAAACGATGTTGTAGGATGAACAAATACGCAGGCCCCAAAACGAACAAAACAAACGGGTGACGGTACAATCGATACATAAATTGGCGCTTCTTAGACATTGCGCGATATTCAACAACAGTTGCTGTTGGAATGTCGCCCATACCCTGGCGTTCCAGATTTCCAGAGGCGGAATGATGTTCCGAATGCGCACGGCGCCAAACGTCATATGGCGTCACTGTCAATACGCCCAACGCACGCCCAACCCAATCGCTGACGGTGCGATTCTTGAAAAAAGAGGCATGACCACAATCATGCTGAATGGCAAACAAACGCACAATGAATAACCCGTTGATCAACGACAAACCAAACGCCAACCAATGCGAATATGAAATGCTGATCCATGCCAGGGCCCATAACGCCGTGAATGGGATCAATGTGACCGCCAATTCAAAAATACTGCGCGTCATGCTGGGGGTTCTGTATCGCGCCAGAACTTGGATCCAGTCACGTGCCTTCAGCGGTTGCGTTTCACCAACGCTTTGATCGAACATTTTATTCATCTTAATCCCGTGTTGGGTTTACAACCTTATCCACCAAAAACGTTATCTTTAGATTTACGCATTTTCAGACAGGTTTAAACCAGTGCTCCCGTGGCGACACGTGTCACATGTTAACGCGCGATAATCAATGTTTTCTTACTTGTTTCGGCAAATTTTGGCGGATTGGTCGCAATTTGCCACCATAACGGGTGCATCTTCCTTTGACCTGCGCCAACTCCGCCGCTAGAACCACAAAAATCGAAAGGTGGCCCTTATGTCCGAACCAGAATCTACACAACTATACCTGATTACCCCTACGGATGCGGAACTGACGTTTTACACCGAAACCTTGGCACCCCTGTTAGATCAATTTCCATTGGCCTGTGTGCGTCTGGGTTTGGCATCCGAGGACGAGAGCGCGATCAGCCGCCACGCAGATCAATTACGCGAAGTTGCCCACGCACGCGATGTAAGCGCTGTCATCACCACGCACTATCGTTTGGTTGAACAATTGGGTTTGGACGGCGTACACCGCGTTGATGCCGCCAAAGCATTGCGCGATATCCGCGATGAATTGGGTGATGATGCAATCGTCGGCTCGCATTGCGGCACGTCACGCCACGCTGGCATGAACGCAGGCGAAGCAGGCGCGGATTACGTGTGCTTTGGCCCAATGACCCAATCTGCTTTGGGTGATGGGGACGTTGCCGAATTTGATACATTTGAGTGGTGGTCGCAAATGGTGGAATTGCCCGTGATTGCAGAGGGAAATTTGACGTTAGACGTAGCTGAAACGATCGCGCCTGTGGCGGATTTTATCGCACTTGGCCCGGAATTGTGGAGCACGGACGATGCGGCGAAAACCCTCTCCGATTATTTGGCCCGCATTACCTAAGGTGCAGGCCAGCCAGCACTGATTTTTCTGCCGCCATGGCCAACGCCTTTCGATCATCGAATTTCGCCACATCAAGGGGCGCGTGGAACACTAATTCCACATGCCCTTGTTTCCATTTCGATAAAACCATCGCGAAAGCCTCGAAAAATCCCATCTCGGCCCACCAACCATACCAATTGCGCCGCTTTTTCACAGGCGCGATGTAGTTCACGGTCACAGGCTGAATCCATGTAACTTCGGGCAGACCTTCTTCGAAAAATGCGGCAAACAGTGATGATTTGAACGGTAGAACACGACGTCCATCGGTGCTGGTGCCTTCTGGAAAAAACAGCAGCTTGTCCCCCGCCGTAATACGTTCCAAAAATATGCTCTTTTGCTTTACTGCATCCGCACGCACGCGGCGAATAAAAACCGTACCCACATATTTCGCAATCATCCCAATCACAGGCCATTTTTCGACCTCCGCCTTGGATACAAAATAGACCTTCTGTGCCGCGTTCAGCGTGAAAATATCCAACCACGACGAATGGTTCGCTACCACTGCCCCCGCATGTTGCATCGGACGACCCATTTGCACCAACCTTATGCCCATAATCGCCAAACTGCCGCGACAGGCCAGTTTCACTACGCGCTGCCCCATCCCGTGCAGCTTTACCGCACGCAACAATATCAACGGTGCAAACAACGACAGGATCAACACCGCCACCAACAACCCACGTACAATTAACAACGGCCACCCCAACAAACTGGGCCGATCAAGTGGTTCCTGCGCAATTCCATTCCATGCGTTCATCGGGCTTTATCACTTTCATATTTTGCTTTGGTTTTTGCAGACATCCGCGCGGTGTCCATCAATAAACAAACATCAATAGTGTTGAATTCATGATCAATAAACGCCCCATCGCCGACAAAACCACCCAAACGCAGATATGCCTTAATCAAGGGCGGCATTTGTTTCAATGCGGTCATTTTATCGACGCGTTCCGCGGGCAATACATCCATGTCCAACCGGTTTTCAGATTGTGCAACAACGCGTAAATCCTCAGGAGCCAGATGATTATAATGCAGGAACGATAACGCTTGTTGCATCGCGTCAACGTCGCGCCCCATGAATGACGCAGACCCAAACAGAACCTCGATATCGTGGTCATAAACGTAATCCGCCAAACCATTCCACATCATATGCAACGCTATCCCGCCGCGATGCCGTTGATCGATACAAGATCGCCCAAGTTCCAATATCCGTCGATCCGAGTTCAGTAGTTGCGACAAATCAAACTCCGTCGCAGAATAAAACCCGTTACTTTGTTTGGCTATTTCGCCGCGCAGTAAACGATAAACACCAATCACATTTTCCTTATCTGATTTAGTGTTATCCTTCAAAATCAAATGATCAAACAGTGGGTCATATTGATCGCATTCCCGCGCCAATTCGTGATTTCGCTCACTGGTGCTTGCGCCCATTTCCTGAACGAATACACGATACCGCAATCGCTGTGCCGCAGCGATCTCTGCATCGCTATTGGCGATTTTTATTTCCAAATTTTCAGTATTTATCTGCATTGCTTAGTATCTGATGGCTTTATCAAGTTCTTCTGGACTGATGGATTAACTTACTATTAAGATTATTTTAATCTTTTAAAACCATTTAAGGTTGCAACTTATATTACATTCAATTTGACAGCGGCACCATTTATGACGACCTTCCCATGTTCTTCGAAATTGACAGTGATCTTGCCATTGATCACGGATTGCACCTGCCCAATGCCCCATTCGGGTTGTTGTGGATGGGTTACCAATTGCCCTGGCGTCAAAAAATCGTTCATCGCTTCGCATCCTTCAGAGAGTATTACTTGCTATGTACAATATTAATCCCAATCTTGCATCCCTTATCAGCGCGCGAATTTGCCACGATTTGGCAAACCCTATCGGCGCGATCAGAAATGGGATGGAATTGATGGAATTATCGGGTGCCGCGCGAACCCCTGAATTCGAATTAACGGCCGATAGCGTGCAAAATACCAACGCGAAACTGAACTTTTTCCGCATCGCATTTGGTCCCGCCACAATGGGCGAACTCCCCGCCTCCGAAATTATCCGCACCTTGGACGACATTTTTGACAGCACGAGATGTCAAATTGATTGGCAAATCACAAACAACATCGATCGCAACGATGCGAAGCGCCTGTTCCTATTGATACTATGCCTCAGCAGTGCGTTGCCACGCGGCGGCACGATCACCGCTTCGCGAACCGGCAATCGAACGACCCTCATCGCTGTCGGTGACAAGGTTCAATGCGAAGGCCAATTATGGAAATCTTTAGCACAAAATGAAGAAAGCGCTGACCTAAAGGCATCCGAAGTTCATTTCGAATTGGCGCGTCTTGAGTGTAACGTAGCGGATCACCCCATCACGCTGGAATACAGCGAACAGCAAGCAACAATCACGTTATAGGTTCCAAGCCTTCGCGAAACTGGCGCATCTTTTGTTGATAGCCCACCGCAGAGGCTTTCAGCCCTTCAACACCGGCATCATCCAATTCACGTACAACCTTGCACGGCATACCGACAACCAAACTATTGTCAGGGATCACCTTGCCCTCAGGCACCAAGGCACCCGCGCCAATCAGACAGTTCTTGCCAATCTTCGCGCCATTCAAAACCGTGGCCCCCATACCGATCAGGGAATTGTCACCAATCTCGCACCCATGCAAAATCGCGCTGTGCCCAATGGTGCAACCTGCGCCGATCGTCAGGGGAAACCCGATATCGGTATGACAAACACAGTTCTCTTGGATGTTTGAACCAACGCCCAGCGTGATGAATTCATTGTCGCCACGCAAAACCGCACCGAACCAAATCGACGCAGCTCTCTTAATGCGAACACGCCCCATCACTTGGGCATTTGGCGCGATCCAAAAGTCGCCATCATCGGGTGTGCTGGGGGCAATGCCGTCAAATCGGTATAACATTAGGATAATTCCTCAAACTCTGCGTTCAACTTGTCTACCAATCCAGCCAAATCGTTTCGGCGTGATTGCTTGGTGCGCTCCGCCACCAAAATCGATTTCAACGCCTCAAAGGACTGTTGTAAATTATCATTAACGATTAGGTATTTGTACTCATCCCAATGGCTAATTTCGTCCTTGGATTTGGACATACGGTTCGCAACCACTTCGGCGCTGTCTTGGCCACGTGTGTTCAAACGACGTTCCAGTTCAATAATCGATGGCGGCAAAATGAAAATCGAAACCACATCATCCGCCATGGATGAAGCGCGAATTTGCTGACCACCTTGCCAATCCACATCAAATACAACATCCGTTCCTTTGGAAACCGCCTGTTCAACTGGCTCTTTGGGGGAACCATACATGTTTCCAAACACCTCGGCGTGTTCCAACATGCCGCCATTATCCACCAATTCTTGAAATTCTTCGCGCGACTTAAAATAATACTCGCGCCCATCCTGTTCGCCTTCACGTGCGTCGCGTGTGGTGGCCGACACTGAAAATCGCAGGCTTGGATCCCAGTCTAACAACATCCGCGACAACGTCGATTTTCCCGCCCCCGAAGGCGAAGATAAAATAATCAATAATCCACGGCGCGTTTTTGTCATCGTCTACTCCACATTTTGCACTTGTTCGCGCATTTGATCGATCACGGTTTTCAAATCAAGCCCAATCCGCGTCAATTCAGTTGATCCAGACTTGGAACACAATGTATTTGCCTCGCGATTGAATTCCTGCATCAGAAAATCAAATTTACGTCCAATCGCACCTTTGACCTTCAACAGATCGCGCGCGGCCTGAACATGGGCGATCAATCGATCGATTTCTTCGGTGATATCCGATTTCACTGCTAACAGCGCCAATTCCTGTTCCACCCGTGCGCTGTCCAGATCAGTGGCATTTGACATGATCAGTCCCAAATTTTCGCGCAGTTTCTCTGCCACAAATGCCTGACGCTCACCCGCCGCCAACTTGGCATTTTGGGTCAGCGTATCAACTTGATCGATTTGGGCCTTCAACACCTTCCCGATCGCGGCTCCCTCTGCGGCGCGGCTGTCGGTAAATGCTTTGATAACGGTGGACGCTTGTTCTTTGATATCGGCAATCAAGGTATCCGCATTGACGGCGCCGCCATCGCCATCACAAACGCCAGGCAATTTCAAAACCGAAGCCGCGCTGGTCGGTGCCAATGTATGGCCCTTTTGCATCGCGATGTGTTCAATGTGCTTAATCGCGGTAATCGCAGCGCCGACAGAATCGTCATTTACCTGCAATGACGCCCCATTTGCTCGCTTTTCGACGCGTAAATTCACATTCACCGCCCCGCGTTTCACAGCCTTTGCAAGAGACGCCTTAAAAAATGGTTCCAGAACTTCGCCACCTTCGGCGAAACGCATTCGCATATCTAACCCACGGGAATTGACACTTTTCACCTCCAGGGCCCAGAAAACATTTTCAATATTTCCCGTCAAGGTTGAAAAACCTGTCATCGAGTTAACCATTTAATAACTCCTCGCTCTCAATTTAAGCGAAATTGTGTCAAAAGCGTTGTATCACGCGTTTGGCCCTACTGCATTGTATCGGCTTCGCTTAGATAAACCGATTATGCCATGCAAGGGTCAGCAATGCGACACGGAAATAAGACCGAAACCAATATTATCCCGCTATTCGGGCAGGACGAAAATATGAAAGATAAAATCATCAAGGATTTGTTCGGTTACTGGGACCAGTTACGCGGTGAACGTCTGGCGCCGACCCGTTCCGAAATTGACCCCCGTAAGATTAAGGGAACACTGGAACACACCTTTATCCTAGAGGCCGTTAGAAACGGCGCGCCTCGTTTCCGCTTGGCTGGGATCGAGGTTTGTGATCTGCTGGGCATGGAACTGCGTGGCATGCCGATTGATGCCCTATTCGAACCCGTTGATCGTAAAATGCTGGCAGACATCGTCACCGACGTATTTCAGGCACCCCATATTGCCCAACTTCGCCTGTGTGGACAATTGGCGGGCGGGCGCAGTGTTTTAGGTCACATGATCCTTATGCCGCTGCGCGACGAAAACGGCGACATCTCCCGCATTCTTGGCGCGGCAACGCTTGATCACGAATTGATGCGCCCCCCAGTACGTTTCACGATCCAAAGCAAGAGCATAACCCGCATCGTTTCAAAACAAGAAATGCCGCTGGACATCGCAGTAGAGGGCGGCATGGCCGAACCATCGCGCGTCTTTCAACGCGAAACAAAAAGGCCACCAACCAAACGTCAGCGGCCAAATCTTACGATTGTAAAATAGTTTGTGGCACGGCCCCGCGGGCCCGTGCGCTTATGCTGATTTACGCTGCTCTTCGCGACGCGATTCTAACTCTTCAGCAACCAAGAACGCCAATTCCAGCGATTGCGACGCATTCAAACGTGGATCGCATGCGGTGTGATAACGTGACGACAAATCTTCGTCTGTCACGGCGCGAACGCCACCCGTACATTCGGTTACATCCGTACCGGTCATTTCAAAGTGTACACCACCTGGCACAGTGCCCTCGGCCTGATGAACGGCAAAGAACTCTTGAACCTCGCGCAGAACGCTTTCGAATGGGCGTGTCTTATAACCCGATTTCGACTTGATCGTATTGCCGTGCATCGGATCACATGTCCAAACGACCTTGCGGCCTTCTTTTTCCACAGCTTTGATCAAACGTGGCAAATGATCACCAACATTGCCCGCACCAAACCTGTTGATCAGCGTCAAACGACCCGCTTCGTTTTCAGGGTTCAATTTGTCGATCAAACGCAACAAATCGTCTTCTGAAATCGTTGGGCCACATTTCAAACCTATCGGGTTTTGTACACCCGAACAGAATTCAACATGCGCACCATCAGGCTGACGTGTTCTGTCGCCGATCCAGATCATGTGACCGGAACCTGCAACAGGTACGTTTGTTGTGCTGTCGATACGACACAATGCTTCTTCGTATTCTAACAACAATGCTTCGTGCGATGTGTAAAAATCCACAGTACGCAATGAATCTGTGCTGTCGGAACTGATGCCCGCTGCCGTCATGAAATCCAACGCATCAGAAATGCGCTTCGCTAAATCTTTGTATTTTTGCGCCGACCCCTGCGCATTGGCGAATCCCAGATTCCATTCCTGCACGTGGTGAATATCTGCATAACCACCTTGTGAAAACGCGCGCAACAGGTTCATTGATGCCGCTGATTGCGTGTAGGCACGTAACATGTTGTCAGGGTTCGGGATACGCGCCTCGGCGGTGAAATCCAAACCGTTGATGATGTCACCACGGTAGCTGGGCAATTCCACGCCATCCACCGTTTCGGTATCTGCCGAACGCGGTTTTGCGAATTGCCCCGCAACGCGACCAACTTTGATCACTGGTACCTTGGCACCAAATGTCAAAACAACGGCCATCTGCAACATCACTTTGTAAGTGTCACGCAATGCGTCTGCGTTGAACCCATCGAAACTCTCGGCACAATCGCCACCTTGAAGAAGAAACGCTTCACCGCGTGATGCGGATGCCAGCTTTGCACGGAGCGAGCGGGCCTCGCCTGCAAAAACCAACGGCGGATAAGATGCCAAACGGGCCTCAACAGCATTCAATGCCGATTGATCCGTATACTCTGGCATCTGGATCCGCTCTTTGTTGCGCCATCCTGATTTATTCCAAGCCGTTGTCATTTTCTGACTCCATTTTTTAAATTGAAATAAATGCTTAAGACAGACCTTCGCGGTGTACCAGTACTTTTTGCGCAAAAAAGCGTCGGTGTTGTATCATCGTGATCTTTTTTTGGTTGTAAAAGCAGCCAACACTCGTAATTGTCGAATTAACGGGTGTGAAATCACCACCCTTTTCAAAGGTTCCACCATGGCTGATCAAAAACCTATCAAGCGGTTTGTCTTTTTGTTATTGGACGATTTTTCGCAGTTACCATTGTCCTGCGCGGTAGAAACCTTGCGCCACGCCAATCGTTTCAGCGAACACAATATATACGATTGGGTGCTGGCAGGCGAAGGCGGCGAAACTGCGACTGCCTCTAATACGATCAAATTCGCTTTGGATATGGGGCTAACGGATACAAAGCGCGATGATGTTGTTGTGGTATGTGGCGGATTAAACATCCGTAAAAATACAACCCAACCTGTAATAAACTGGCTACGCAAAGAGGCACGCAAGGGCATCCCAATCGGCGGTATCTGCACAGCCACCTACACGTTGGCAAAGGCGGGTTTATTGGACGGTAAGCGCTGTACAATCCACTGGGAAAATCTGGACAGCTTTGAGGAGGAGTTTCCAGAAGTCGATTTACAAAAAACCGTTTTCACTACTCAGGGTAATCGTTTCACCGCCGCTGGTGGAGTATCCCCCATCGATTTGATGTTATCGATAATATCCAAAGACATCAGCCAAGACGCCGCAAATTGGGTGGCTGACCAGATGATCTATAATTCGGCACGAACCGAAAAAGACGGCCAACGCCTTTCGATCCCAACACGCATCGGTGTGCGCCACCCAAAGCTGGCAAATGTCATCAAAATGATGGAAGAAAATATCGAAGAGCCCGTTTCCCCATCAATCCTGGCCCAAGATGTGGGCATGTCCACACGCCAACTTGAACGCCTATTTCGCCGCTATCTAGATCGCTCGCCCAAACGCTACTATATGGAACTGCGCCTACAAAAGGCACGCAATCTGTTGATGCAAACCGACATGTCGGTGATCAACGTGGCATTGGCTTGTGGCTTCACATCTCCATCACACTTCTCCAAATGTTACCGCGCACAATATGACACCACCCCTTACCGCGAACGCGGCACACAGGTGGGCGAAGCGTGATGTTGAAAGGTAAAGTTGCATTAATCACAGGATCCACCAGCGGCATTGGGTTGGGTATCGCCACAAAACTGGCCGAAATGGGCGCGACATTGGCTATAAATGGTTTTGGTGACGCCGATGCAATCGAACAGATCGTTACTGATCTGTCAAAAACATCAAATGCGCCCGCGAAATATTACCCCACTGATATGTCGGACGCTACTGCCATTGACAAAATGATGGCCGATATCGCGAACGATCTAGGGCCAATTGATATTTTGATCAACAACGCTGGCATTCAACACGTCTCGCCCGTCGAAGATTTCCCAACGGATAAATGGAACGCAATCATCGCGATCAACATGTCGTCTGTTTTCCACACAACACGCAATGTCGTCCCCGCGATGAAATCAAACGGTTGGGGCCGTATCATCAATATCGCCAGCGCCCACTCATTGGTCGCGTCCCCTTTTAAATCCGCATATGTGGCAGCCAAACATGGGGTGGGCGGCTTCACCAAGACAACCGCATTGGAAACCGCAACACATGGGATCACAGTAAACGCAATTTCACCGGGTTACGTTTTAACCCCGCTGGTCAGCGCCCAAATCCCAGACACAGCTCAGGCACGCGGCATAAGTGAGGAAGAAGTCGTTCGCGACGTCCTATTGGCCGCACAACCAACCAAAGAATTCGTCGCAATCGACGACATTGCTGAAATGGTCGCCTTCCTTTGTGGGAACGCCGCCAAAGGAATAACAGGTTCCAACGTATCAATGGACGGTGGTTGGACGGCAAAGTAGGATAATTTACCACCAAACGCGCACGAAGTTGTAAATCATTTCTATCGCTCCACCCGCCCTTGTTTTTTTTGGGGCAACCTTTATGTGAAGGCCTAATTGTATTTAGCATTGATGGAAAAACTATGACCACCGAAAATCTCCTCCCGGTACCTGAACTTTATGCCCCATTTGACGCGGCTGAATCCCTAAAAATGGAAGCGACAGAACTCGTTTCTTGGGATTTAACACAGCGTCAAACATGTGACCTTGAATTGTTGATGAACGGTGGATTTTACCCACTGACCGGCTTCTTGGGCCAAAAGGATTATGACAGCGTTGTTAAAGATATGCGTCTTGCAGACGGCTCCCTTTGGCCAATGCCAATCAATTTGGATGTACCAGCTGAATTCGCCGAAAATCTGGCTATTGGCCAAAAAATCGCCCTTCGCGACCAAGAAGGTGTAATTTTGGCAACGTTGGATTTGTCAGACATCTATACACCTGACAAAGCAGTAGAAGCTGAAAACGTATTTGGTGCAGATGATGTTGCACACCCTGCTGTAAACTACCTGCATAACACTGCTGGCGATGTTTACTTGGGCGGCAAAGTGACTGGCATTCAGCCAGTTGTGCATTATGATTTCCGCGCACGTCGCGATTCCCCAAATGAAATGCGCTCATTCTTCCGCAAAATGGGCTGGCGCCGTATTGTTGCATTCCAAACCCGCAACCCATTGCACCGCGCGCACCAAGAATTAACATTCCGCGCCGCCAAAGAGGCACAGGCAAACCTATTGATCCACCCAGTTGTGGGCATGGGCAAACCTGGCGACATCGATCACTTTACACGCGTACGTTGTTACGAAGCTGTTTTGGATCAATATCCAGCATCAACGACATCAATGTCATTGCTTAACCTTGCCATGCGTATGGCTGGCCCACGCGAGGCCGTTTGGCACGGTTTGATCCGTAAAAACCACGGTTGTACACACTTTATCGTTGGCCGCGATCACGCTGGCCCAGGTAACAATTCCCAAGGCGAAGATTTCTATGGCCCATATGATGCACAGGAACTATTCCGCGCGCATCAAGAAGAAATGGGCATCGAAATGGTCGATTTCAAACATATGGTTTACGTGCAGGAACGTGCACAATACGAACCAAACGACGAAATCGAAGATCGCGAAAACGTAACCGTGTTGAACATCTCGGGCACAGAACTACGTCGCCGTTTGGCCGAAGGTCTGGAAATTCCAGAATGGTTCTCTTTCCCAACTGTTGTGGAAGAATTGCGTCGCTCTAAACCGCCACGCGCGAAACAGGGCTTCACTGTCTTCTTCACCGGTTTCTCAGGCTCTGGAAAATCAACAATCGCCAATGCTTTGATGGTGAAACTGATGGAAATGGGCGGTCGCCCAGTGACATTGTTGGATGGTGATTTGGTACGCAAAAACTTGTCATCCGAACTTGGCTTTTCAAAGGAACACCGCGATCTAAACATCCGTCGCATCGGTTATGTTGCCTCTGAAATTACCAAAAACGGTGGCATCGCAATCTGTGCGCCAATCGCGCCATATGCAACCACACGCCGCGCCGTTCGCGAAGACATCGAAGGTTTCGGTGCATTTTTAGAAGTGCACGTCGCAACATCTATCGATGAATGTGAACGTCGTGACCGCAAAGGCCTATATAAACTGGCTCGCGCAGGTAAGATCAAAGAATTCACAGGTATTTCAGACCCTTACGACGTCCCAGAAAACCCAGAATTGCGTCTAGAAACCGAAGGCCTTGATGTGGACAACTGTGCACATCAGGTTCTATTGAAGCTAGAGAGCATGGGTTTGATCACGGGTTAAAAACAAAGGCTGCGTCAACAAAGACGCAGCCTTTTTTCTGTCTTCGATGTCGACAATTACAATTCGTTTTGAATAATCAATGCGGCGGCGTGTTTATAATTCGAATGCGCAATGGCTTGTTCTTTTGCATGCAGTAGCGCAGGTTTCATCTCTTGATATAATTTTTCGTCCGCGCGGCCTGCCGCATCAAACATTTCTGCCGCATTTTTACAAGCGATCATCCCTCGCGGGTCAAAAAACCGATCAATATTAGGAGCCCCCCAATAAATCGGCACTGTTTCGCATAACAACGCGTCCACGATCTTTTCCGTAAAATAGGAATGGTTTCGAACATTTTCGGTGATGATCGAAAACCGATACGGCGCCAATCCATCCGCTTTTTCCTCGAAAGGTTGATATCCGCGTCCCAAAATATCTACATCTGCACCGGAAACACGTAACATTTCCACCAATTCATGGCGTAACTTGTGCCCTTCTAGTTGGTTTTGTCGCGACGCGATTAATGATAAATTCTTCGTCTTTTCGATCTTGAGGTTTTGATACTCGGACACCCAAGTTTCCGCGGCGGCAACTTCGCGCGCATTCGAAAATCGGTCGAGCGCCGTTTGAATATGGGTGAAAATACGATGAAACCGCCAACTCGAGAACCGTAACAATCGATAATGACGTTTGTGAACCTGCCATGGCTCTACCATTAAAATAGAAACCTTCGCTTTGGTTCCCCAAATCGGTGAAAGGTGCGTAGTAGTTTTGGGGAATACAATTAGATGGTCATTGCGATCCAAGTCGGAAACCAACCCATTCATTAACCGATCCGGTCGTCCCAGCGGCCATTCCAACAAATTTAGATCAATAGCGCCCAATTTTGCGCCGCGATGGACGTTATATGGTAAAACTGCAATCGCCGGTTTCATCAAACGCCCCTTATAAATAATCGCCATACCAGACGGTATCAATTATTAATGCACACTGTGCAACGCGAAACGATGTTCCTTGGCCAACTCAAAGGCCACCTTTTGATCCTCTACCAGTGCAATCTGTTGTCCATCTTCGGCAAAAACAGCAAACAGCGGCACGTTGATATCTTCAAAATCAATCAACGCTTCTTTTGGCAATTCGTCACGACCAATGGCGCGGATGTAAACGACATTACTAGGCAGTCCCATTTGTTCATAGAGTGGTGTCATTCCGCGATCCTACTTCTTATTTATTTCGATTTTCTGAACGATGGCATTGGGCACAGAGCGCTGCAAATCAACGTGCAACAATCCATTCTCCAAATTCGCACCGGCAACCTCTACACCATCTGCCAACACAAAACTGCGCTGGAACTGACGCGCGGCAATGCCACGATGCAAAAACACGCGGCCTTCGCTGTCGTCAACTTGGCGTCCACGAATTACCAATTGGCTGTCTTCCAAGGTGATGGACAGATCCTCGTCACGAAAACCCGCAACAGCCAGTGTAATCCGATACGCGGTATCAGAACCCTGTTCGATATTATAAGGTGGATAACCCTCGTTTCCAGATTTGGCTGTGCGTTCAACCAATCGGTCCAGTTGTTCAAATCCCAACAGGAATGGATGCGAGGCGAAAGAAATCTTTGTCATGTGATAGCCCTTTGTAAGCGACTGAATTTTGGCCCCATAGTGGCGACCTTTAACGAATATGGTGATTTTCTTGCTAAATCTCAAGCGATTTAGGGTGAAATTTTCACCTTTTGGGTTTAAGAGACCCCAAGTGTTGCTTTGAAACGAGAATATGATGACTGAATCACCTGAAATGACCAGAAAACAGGTTCTACAGGCCGAAATGGTGCTGTTGCGCCAGGAACACCGTGATCTGGATATGGCAATCGCGGCCCTTCAGGACACGATGAACGCCGATATGCTGACGCTTAAGCGCTTAAAACGCAACAAACTGTCCCTAAAGGATAAAATAGCGCGTCTAGAGGACGCGATAACGCCAGATATTATTGCCTAACGCCCCTGTTTCGGTCTATACCGCCGCTTTCTACACAGTGTGAGGCGGAAACATGTCACAAATCAAAGTTGGAATCATCATGGGTAGCCAATCGGACTGGCCCACAATGCGCGAAGCGGCCGATATTCTGGACGCGCTCGACATCCCCTTTGAGAAGAAAATCGTATCCGCACACCGTACCCCAGATCGTTTGTGGGAATATGGCAAAACCGCCGTTGATCGTGGCTTACAGGTAATCATCGCAGGCGCTGGTGGCGCGGCGCACCTTCCTGGCATGATGGCCTCAAAAACCCGTGTACCTGTTTTGGGCGTCCCAATCCAAACCCGCGCTCTCAGCGGCGTCGACAGTCTTTATTCAATCGTACAAATGCCCAAGGGTTTCCCCGTTGGCACGATGGCGATCGGTGCCGCAGGCGCTGCGAATGCTGGCCTGATGGCGGCGGCAATCCTCGCCAATGGCGATGCGGAATTGGCGACACGTTTGGAAAACTGGCGTGACGCACTCTCCGCCTCTATCGCGGATGAACCAACAGATGGCTAAAGCATTACAACAAGGCGCAACAATCGGAATTCTAGGCGGTGGTCAACTAGGTCGTATGCTGTCCGTCGCCGCCAGTCGTTTGGGTTTTAAAACCCACATCTTTGAACCGGGTGCAAACCCACCTGCAGGCCAAGTTGCCGATCAGGTGACAACCGCCGCATACGAAGATACAGCCGCGTTGACCGCATTCGCAAACGCTGTCGACGTCATCACATTCGAATTCGAAAACATCCCTGCCGATGCGCTGGACACATTGGAAAAAATTCGCCCCGTCCTGCCCGCACGAAACGCTTTGGCCACCAGTCAGGACCGCATCACAGAGAAAGCATTCCTAACCAATCTAGGCGTCGAAGTCGCCCCATACGCCAACATCGAATCCGATGCGGATGTCGCTGCTGCAATGGAATCTGTTGGCGCGCCTAGCATCATGAAAACCCGTCGCTTTGGTTACGACGGTAAGGGTCAATCACGCCTAAAATCAATCGATGACGGCGCATCCGCATGGAACGAATTGGGCAATACCCCCAGCGTGTTGGAAGGTTTCATCGATTTCAGCCGCGAAATCTCCGTCATCGGCGCACGTAGCCAATCAGGCGAAGTCGTCTGCTTCGATCCAGGCGAAAACGTGCACCGCGACGGCATCCTGCACACCACAACCCTGCCCGCCGCGATCAGCGGATCATTACGTATGGACGCCGTTTTGCTGACAGGAAAAATCCTGAACGCATTGGAATATGTCGGCGTCATGGGCGTCGAACTCTTTGTCACGCCAAACGGCCTGTTGGTCAATGAAATCGCACCACGCGTGCATAATTCGGGCCACTGGACGCAAAATGGCTGTGTCATCGATCAATTCGAACAACACATTCGCGCCGTCGCTGGTTGGCCATTGGGCAACGGTGAACGTCATTCCAATGTCGTGATGACAAACCTGATCGGCGACGAAGTACTGGACGTGGAAACACTATCAGCGGATGCATCCGTCGGCGTGCACCTGTACGGCAAGGCTGAGGCCAAAGCGGGCCGTAAAATGGGCCACGTCAACAAGATTTCACCAAAAACTGCCTAAACGGGATCAAACGCCCCGTTTTTCAAAAATGCCATGATCTGCTTGAACACCGAAGGGTCATTCATCATGAACGTATGGGTCACAGGCAATGTCACGTGATCGTCCATACCCTGTACACGCGTGCTTTGAACGGAAACCTTACCGTCATCTTCACCATCAATTAGGTTGGAAAAGAACGGTGAAATCGATTGATTGCCCGCAATCACGCCCAGCTCAAACGTCACAGGCCCCAATTGATTGGGCACACTGTCAGCACCCGTATGCAAACTGCTACCTGCAACACCATTCCACAATTCGAACCCAGGCCAATCGGATGTCTGATCCACGATCTCGGACCCCTTGTTCGGCGGCCCCAACATCACCGTGCGGCCCCATCGACGCGGCAACATCGGCTCTTGGGCTTTAATATATTGGCGTAACAAAATCCCACCCATCGAATGAGTGACAAAATGAATTTTAGATGCGTCACCACATTCAGTGATACCATTTGGCACCGCCTGATCCGCCAACGCGCGAATGGGCAACTCTATAGATGGATAATCAACACTGATTGCCTTGTACCCTTGGGCACCCAACCGCCATTCCAGTACCTTCATCGATAACGAACTGCGTGCCAACCCATGCAACAAAACAACACATTCCTGCGCTACTGCCACCTGCGGCACCGCCATTGAAAACAAAATAGGTAATAAAACACGCTTCATAATATACGCAATTTAACCCGTGCGGTTCAGCTTTGCAAAATGAACGCCCCGTAACTTGTCGCTATTTGGCCATTTTTCGCGCAAACATCGAAATCAAAACCCCGCAAATCACAACCACAGATGAAATCCAAACCCGGGCATCAGACGGCTCACCCAACAGGAAAATTCCTGCAACAATCGCAATCACAGGGACGGTCAATTGCATCACCCCCGCAGTTGTCGTCGCCAACAATGGCAAAACAGAATACCAAACCAAATACCCCAGCGCAGATGTAATCCCACCCGAAATCACCGCCAAAAGCACACCAAACAGCGTCATCGGCTCATGCGTGTTGAACAAAAACACCGCCACAACGGGGATCAAAATAACAGCAAACGTACTGGTCGTAGCACCCAGCGCACTACGGGCTTCTTGTCCAGAAACACTAAACATCGCCCAGCCAACACCCGCCGCCGCCATGAAAAACGACGGCACCAAGGCACCACCACCTAAATTCGGCGCTAACAGATAAACCAACCCGGCAAACGCAATCCCAGCCCCACCAATCTCTACGAACGTTGGTGCATGGCCGCGCATCCACGCCGCCACAAACATCGCGATCTGTACGGCCCCAAACAACAACAATGCCCCAAAGCCCGCGTTCAAACCCAAATAGCCAAAGGAAAACCCTAGAATATAGATCAACAACCCAACAGGTCCCAACCAATGCGCGGGTCGCGCGGGTAATCGGCGTTCCTTAATCCAAAATACAGCAGCCAAAACCACAAAAGCACTCACAACACGCACAGCGGCAAAACTGGCAGGCCCAATGGCGCCGTCCGCCACGCCTGCGCGGTTCAGGATCGAATTCGCGGCGAAGGCCAGCAGGGATAGGACGGATAGAACAACAACAGTTAGGTTTTCGCGTTTCATCTACTTCTCTATCCAAATTGTCATCGGGCCGTCATTGATCAAGGAAACTTCCATCTCTGCACCAAATGAACCTGTTTCCACATGAACACCATGGGACTCGACTTGCTGTACCAGAAAATCAAATAACTCGCGGCCCAACTGTGGATCAGCCGCCGCAGAAAAACCGGGGCGATTACCGCTTGATGTATCCGCTGACAGCGTGAATTGGCTGACCATTAAAATCGATCCACCTACGTCAAGCACCGATTTATTCGTCTTGCCATCAGCATCGCGAAAAATACGCATATTGACCAATTTACGCGCCATTACCTCAACATTCTTGGGCGTATCACCCTGCATCGCGCAGGCGAGGATCATCAACCCGCCATCTGTTTTACCGATCATTTCTCCCGCAACGCGCACTGTGGCGGACGTTACGCGTTGCACCAAACATCGCATAAGCTTTCCTTTTCTCCTCGTCTATCTCTAGACTATTCCCACCCAAAGAAAAGGGCCGCCCGAAGGCGACCCTTTATATCTTGCGTTTGGTGTATGTGTTTGCTTTCGGGATTTGGAAAACCAAATCCCTTTCGCAGATACGTTTTAGCCCAAGGGCTAAAGCCGTATCTTTTACCCTCTCGGACATTGGCCGTTGGCCATTGCCCTATTGGGTATCAATTCGCAATGCGAATTGATTACATCATACCACCCATGCCGCCCATGCCGCCCATGTCTGGCATTCCGCCAGCAGCAGCACCAGCAGGTGCAGGTTTCTCAGCAACCATTGCTTCTGTTGTGATCAACAGGCCTGCAATTGATGCCGCGTCTTCCAACGCTGTACGCGTTACTTTTGCAGGGTCGATAACACCGAAACCGAACATGTCGCCATATTCTTCTGTTTGTGCGTTAAAGCCGAATGATGTTTCATCACTTTCGCGGATTTTGCCCGCAACAACCGCACCATCAACACCAGCGTTTTCCGCAATCTGACGGATCGGCGCTTCGATTGCGCGACGTACGATTTGGATACCAGCTTCTTGATCAGCATTGTCGCCTTGCAAGCCAGCCAACGTTTTCGCCGCCTGTACCAATGCAACACCACCACCAACAACAACACCTTCTTGTACGGCCGCACGGGTCGCGTTCAAGGCATCATCAACGCGGTCTTTGCGCTCTTTAACTTCAGTTTCAGTTGCACCACCAACGCGGATAACTGCAACACCACCAGCCAATTTGGCCAAACGTTCCTGCAATTTCTCTTGGTCGTAATCAGAAGTTGTTTCAGCAATTTGTTGCTTGATTTGTGAAACGCGTGCTTCGATTTCTGCTTTTGAACCATTGCCATCAACGATTGTTGTTTCGTCTTTGGTGATTTGTACTTTCTTCGCAGTACCCAACATGTCCATTGTCACTGATTCCAGCTTCATGCCCAAGTCTTCGGAAATCACTTGGCCACCCGTTAGAACAGCAATGTCTTGCAACATGGCTTTGCGACGATCGCCGAAACCAGGTGCTTTAACAGCTGCGATTTTCAAACCGCCGCGCAATTTGTTCACAACCAATGTTGCCAATGCTTCGCCTTCAACATCTTCTGCGATGATCATCAACGGCTTGCCAGATTGGATAACAGCTTCCAACAATGGAACCATTGACTGCAATGATGACAATTTCTTCTCGTGCAACAAGATCAAGCAATCTTCCAACTCAGCAGTCATTTTGTCTGTGTTTGTTGTGAAGTATGGTGACAAGTAACCACGGTCAAACTGCATGCCTTCAACAACATCAGTTTCTGTTTCCAGACCTTTGTTCTCTTCAACAGTGATAACGCCTTCATTGCCAACCTTTTGCATCGCGTCTGCGATTTGGTTGCCAATTGCGCTTTCGCCGTTTGCTGAAATCGTACCAACTTGTGCAACTTCTGCGCTGTCTTTCACTTCGCGTGACATTTCACGGATCGCTGCAACAACAGTCGCAACAGCTGTGTCGATGCCGCGTTTCAGATCCATTGGGTTCATGCCCGCAGCAACTGATTTCAGGCCTTCTTTCACGATGGCTTGTGCCAAAACAGTCGCGGTTGTAGTACCGTCGCCTGCTGTGTCGTTGGTCTTTGACGCAACTTCTTTAACCATCTGCGCGCCCATGTTTTGGAACGGGTTTTCCAATTCGATTTCTTTCGCAACTGAAACACCATCTTTGGTGATGCGTGGCGAACCGAATGATTTTGCTAATACAACATTACGGCCTTTTGGACCCAATGTTACTTTTACGGCGTCGGCCAGGATGTTCACACCCTCAAGCATTTGATTACGTGCTTCTGTGCCGAATTTTACGTCTTTTGCTGGCATATTTTATGCTCCTAAATTCGTGGTTAATTAAATGGGGACTTAAAGAAGACCCAAGATGTCTGATTCTTTCATGATCAACAGTTCTTCACCGTCGATTGTCACTTCTGTGCCAGACCATTTGCCGAACAATACTTTGTCGCCTGATTTAACAGCCATTGGGATCAGATCGCCATTGTCTTTGCGTGCGCCTTCGCCCGCAGAAACGATTTCACCTTCTGATGGTTTTTCTTTAGCTGATTCAGGAATGATCAAGCCGCCTGCTGTTTTTTCTTCGCCTTCAAGACGACGAACTAAAACGCGGTCGTGTAATGGTGTAAATGCCATAAGGATTGCTCCATTTAAAATTTCATAGGAGGCTTCACGATTATTAGCACTCACCTCCAAAGAGTGCTAACGCGAAATTTGTATGCAGAGATTCGAGTGGCGTCAAGCGCAATCGCAAAAGGATTTTAAACGTTATTTTTTCGCGCCACGGCGCATGATGAACAGACCAGATAATACGACCAAGGCACTACCAAAAATCATGTACCCATCTAGTGTCTCACGGAAAAACAGCACGCCACAGACCAACCCAAATATGATCCGAGTATACCGAAATGGCGTTACGGCAGAAACTTCGCCGGTGCGCATCGCCTTCATCAACGCGATGTATGCCGCCACCCCGAACACCAGCGCCCCGAATGCCGCGCCAAACAAACGTAAATCCATCGCTACAAATGTTCCATCCCTCACAACGACAATAATACACCCCGCGATCACGACCGTAACAAATCCATAAAACCCCAACATCGCGGTACTAATTGTTTTAGGCGCGGCGCGGCTGGCAAGATCCCGTCCTGCAAATCCAAACATGCCAAAAATGGCCAACACGGAATAAATAGTGAAACTATCCGATGCAGGACGGATAATAATCATCACCCCCAACAAGCCCAACGCAATCGCAAACCAACGGCGCGGTCCGATCTTCTCGCCAAACAGGATCGCCGCACCGCCCACCACCACGATCGGGGTCGCTTGCAGGATCGCGGTCATCGCCGACAAAGGAACCAAGGCCAAGGCCGCCGTGTAACACACCCGCCCCATCAACTCGAAAAGCAAACGAAAACGCATCGCCACCGACAGAACATCGCGGATAAACAACGGCTGTTTTTGCATCCGTAAATAGACTCCGAATACGATCATCCCACCGACTCCATGGACAATCAACAACTGTTCCACAGGCAAAACCTCCAGCACCAGTTTCAGGAACGTATCCTCCAGCGCAAAACACGCCATCGCCAAGATCATCCAACACATACCAATCAGATTGGCGCGCGCGCCCAAGGTAATATCATTCATAATCCGTCTCCACTGGCATTGGGACACGGTCGCATAATGTGGTGGGGGTGGCTAGCGGGAAAACGGGGGGTGGTTTGATACAATTGTAACCAACGCAGACATATCGAAGGCAACTATTTTGATTTTAACGGCGAGAGTGTAAATTAGAAAATGCAAATGGCAGTTATGGGGGGCAAAGTTGCCGTTCGAGAAACCTCTCATACAATGCCAAGTTCATGCTAGCATCAAAATCCTTAACGCAAATCCCCCAAAGTGTTAATTTCCACGCCTGCTATTTTTCACGACGTAAACTAGACGTTATCTAGACGCTATCTAGACATTGAAAAACGCCTCAATAACCCCTCGTTAACGCCTATTAACGCACCGCGTGAAACCCGATATATCCGCAATCAAATCGCCTTGCTCTTTCCCGTCCAATTCGCTAGGTCAGTAGCCAACATCAAAAGGGTATGGGACACGTTTATGTCACGCTTAGTAATGAAATTTGGCGGCACTTCCGTCGCCGATCTGGACAAGATCGCCAACGCCGCAGGCAAAGTCGCCCAAGAGGTTGCAAACGGCCACGAAGTCGTCGTGATCGTATCCGCAATGTCAGGCAAAACCAACGAAATGGTTGGCTGGGTAAAAGACACCAAACAGGACTATGACCGTGCCGAATATGACGCCGTGGTTTCTGCAGGTGAAAACATCACTAGCGGTCTGATGGCCCTGCGCTTACAACAGATGGGTATCCCCGCGCGGTCATGGCAAGGTTGGCAGGTTCCGGTACAAACCACGGGCCACCACGAAAGCGCGCGCATCGATGCAATTCCATCTGAAAACTTGGACGCATCCTTTGCATCAGGTCACAAAGTGGCCGTTGTTGCGGGCTTCCAAGGTGTGATGGCAGATGGCCGTATCGCCACATTGGGACGCGGTGGTTCGGACACAACTGCGGTGGCATTTGCCGCCGCTATGAACGCTGAACGTTGCGATATTTATACTGACGTGGACGGCATTTACACCACCGACCCCCGCATCGTGGCAGGTGCTCGTAAGCTCAACAAAATCTCATATGAAGAGATGTTAGAATTGGCATCATTAGGTGCCAAAGTATTGCAAACTCGATCCGTCGAATTGGCCCGCAGTTACAAAGTACCGCTGCGCGTTTTATCAAGTTTCGAAGAAGACATTTCAGAAAATGTCGGCACAATGGTTTGTCAGGAGAAAGATATCATGGAAAATATTAAAGCCGTAAAAGGCGTTGCCTATTCCCGCGACGAAGCGAAGCTCACATTGGTATCCGTCGCCGATCGCCCAGGCGTCGCCGCCGCAATTTTCGGTCCATTGGCGGACGCGGGTGTGAACGTCGATATGATCGTTCAAAACATATCTGAGGAAGGTCATACAGACATGACTTTCTCTTGCCCAGTTGACCACGTTTTACGCGCAGAAAAGGCACTTAAAACGGCATTGGATGCGGACTTGATCAGCTACAAAGAATTGATCGCCGACACCGAAGTCGCCAAGATTTCAATCGTCGGAAACGGCATGCGTTCAAACGCAGGTGTGGCATCAAAAATGTTCAAGGTTTTAGCGGATGAGGGCGTAAACATCCGCGTCATCACAACATCAGAAATCAAAGTTTCTGTGTTGGTTGATCGGAAATACATGGAATTAGCAGTCCGCGCATTGCATGATGCCTATGAACTGGAAACTGCATAGCAGGATTTTATGGCTAAATATGCTGCGGATAATTCCCGCGACCTTTTAAAACGACTGCGTGAAACCATGGCCGATGACGGCGATGGACAGGCGCGATTGGATCACATCGTTGAACTGGTCGCAACCAGCATGGGTACAGAAGTGTGCTCTATCTACCTGCGCCGCGATCGTCAAACGTTGGAACTATGTGCGACAGAGGGCCTGAACAAAGAAGCCGTTCACCAAACCCGTATGCGCATTGGCGAGGGTCTAGTTGGTAAAGTTGCCAAAACTGCACAACCCGTGAATGCCGCAGATGCCCCACAGACCAAAGGCTTCCGCTATATGGAAGAGACTGGCGAAGAATTATATCAATCCTTCCTTGGTGTACCAGTGCAACGCATGGGTGAGGTTTTGGGCGTTTTGGTCGTGCAAAACAAAGAGACACGTAACTATTCCGAAGATGAGGTTTACGCCCTCGAAGTGGTCGCCATGGTTTTGGCGGAAATGAAAGAGTTGGGTGCCTTTACCGGTGATGGCGAAGCCATGTCTGCACCGCACCAACGTGCACATATGTTGACCGGTGGCGTAGCCCAAGAAGGTTTCTCTGAAGGTGTAGTATTACTTCACGATCCAAAAATCGTTGTTTCCAATTTGGTCGCCGATGACCCTGATGCTGAAAAAATTCGATTAAACGAAGCGATGGACAAGCTGCGCATGAACGTCGATGATTTGCTGTCGGCGACACGACGTGGCGCGGCCAAAGATCAGGCGGACATTCTAGAAGCCTATCAGTTGATGGCCAATTCCAAGGGATGGATGTCGCGGTTGGAATCCAGCATCGATAGCGGTTTGACCGCAGAATTAGCGGTGGAGAAGGAACAATCAGCCACCCGTGCACGTATGGAACGCGTACCTGATCCATATCTTCGCGAACGTCTTCATGATCTGGACGATCTATCGAACCGATTGCTGCGTATGCTAACAGGCCAAGGGCGTAATGCGGGTGATGTGGTGCCCGAAAACGCGGTTTTGGTTGCCACCAATATTGGTCCTGCTGAACTGTTGGAATACGGTAAAAGATTGAAGGGCGTGATCCTTGAAGAGGGGTCAGTTGGATCACACGCGGCGATTATCGCTCGCGCATGGGCGATTCCGATGCTGATAAATGTCAGTGCAATTACCCGCGAAGCGTTAAACAACGATCCTGTTTTGGTCGACGGCGAACAAGGCATTGTTCACCTACGCCCAACCGACGAGGTGAAGACCGTTTTTAAGGGCAAATTGACGATGTTAAGTCAGGCCCAAGAGAAGTATTCCGTTATTCGCGAGTTACCAGCCGAAACGCTGGATGGAACGCGTATTAAAATGCAAATGAACGCGGGCCTGCTGGTGGACTTACCCAGCCTGAGTAGTTCGGGTGCAGAAGGTGTTGGATTGTTCCGCACAGAATTACAGTTTCTGATGCGTAGTGCCGTACCAAAGCGCGACGAGCTGGCAACGATTTACGGTCAAGTAATGGACAATGCCAAAGGGTTACCTGTTACGTTTCGCACCCTGGATATTGGATCAGATAAAGTGGCGTCCTACATGAACCCCATGGATGAACCTAACCCCGCGATGGGCTGGCGTGCCATTCGGTTGGGTTTGGACAAACAAGGCGTGATGAAGATGCAATTGCAGGCGTTAATTCGCGGCGCTGCGGGACGACCATTGCGTATCATGTTCCCATTCATTGCGCAGTTCAATGAATTCCGTGATGCCCGTGATCTGTTTTTTAAGGTACTGGAGGGCGAAGCCAAAATGGGGCGTGTTGTGCCAACGGATATTGAAGTTGGTGCGATGTTAGAAACACCCAGCTTGGCCTTTGCGCCTGATCAATTTTTTGAAATGTGCGACTTCATCTCAATCGGCGGCAATGATCTGAAACAATTTTTCTATGCGGCTGATCGAGAAAACGAACGCGTGCGCAAACGCTACGATACATTGAATGTTAGTTTTTTGACATTCATCGAACAAATCGCTGCTCGCTGCGATCAGTTCGATACACCAGTCAGTTTCTGTGGCGAAGATGCAGGTAAACCTGTTGAGGCGCTATGTTTCGCGGCGATGGGATTACGTGAATTTTCGATGCGCCCCGCATCCATCGGCCCAGTGAAAGAAATGTTGCGCCGAATGGATCTGAACGAGGCGCGCGATGTGATTAACGAATCCAGAAAATCAGGCGAACAATCCGTTCGCGGTGATTTGGTACGTTGGTTGAAATCAAAGTCATAAAAAAAGCGCAATCAATTCTGATTGCGCTTTGAGCATTAGTTTTGGATGTCGATACCACGATCGCGCAAGGCGCTGAGCGTTTCCGTAGAATTAGGTGGTACTGAACTTAGATACACAGTTTTCAATCCACGCATCTCAGCGAGTGGTTTCAACGATGTAAGTTGTGTATCGCGTAAATCAATTTCTGTTAAATTTGGCAAGTCTTGGATTTTACGCAAATCTGTCACCTTGGTTCCCGCTAAATTCAACTCGCGTAGATTACGCATAGTACGTAGTGGCGTTAGGTCAGAGATGATCGTTTGTGAAATATCCAGAAACTCTAGGTCGCGGTTTGTTGTCAGATCAGGCAGAACACGTAAACCAGTGCGCGCAACGTCTAAACGCTTTAGGCGATCCAGACGAGACAGGTATGACAAATCCAAAATCTGTGTATCGCTTAGTAACAACTCTTGAAGGTCAAACAACTCTTCGATGGATTCCAGTCCATGAACACGCGAGTTTGATGCATTCAAGTAACGTACGTTGCCCAACGCCTTGATTGGGTCAAGATTGCTGATGCTTGTGTTTGAAATATCAATATGTTCCAACGCGCCCAGCGTCTTCAGCGGTGTTAAATCTTTCACCTGTGAGCTGGCCATTTCCAAAAGTTTCAGGCCGCTAAGACCCTCAATCGCCGAAAGATTGGTTACCTTACTGTTGTTCAAATCCAAGGTACGCAGATTGCGCATGCCTTTCAGCGCGACGATATCGGCGGTACGTTTACCAACGATCAATGTATTCAAGCGGCGCAAATCTTTGACTTCGTCAGGAACGAAGGACAACCCAACGGATGTCAAATCCATGCTTTCACAACGTGAAATACGGCATTCCTCGATTTTGGTCCAAACTTCTAACAACGCCATGCGATCAGCGGATGAAATCAGGCGCGCTTGGGTTTCTTCGTTTGATGGGCCGTCTGTTTCGATTACTTCTAAATTCTTTGCGCGCTCCATTGCATCCGCGTTTTCTGCACTTTCGGCAGTTGCAACGACCACTGGCTGTACAACGACAGGGGCTGGTGTTGCCGCAGCAGGGGCTGGTTGTGGTGCAGGTTGAACTTGTTGTGTTGGCTGTACGGGTTGAACCGGTTGCGTCTGAACGGCAGGCACAGTTTGTTGAGTTGCAACAACCACATCTTGGCCGCTTTGGGGCCACAGTTTATAAACGGCAACACACACCGCGACATACCCCAAAACCATCACTAACAAACGTATTGGCATTTTGATCCTCTACCTTTTCCCCTATTGCACAGCAAAAGCGCGTGATATTCAATAATAAAGCGTAATAAACTACTTATTCTTTCATAGTTTCTCGTCTTTAGGACGAGATTGCAACATCTTTGGCTGGTTTTATGAGACCCGACACACCAGAGAATGCGCGATCACCCAACCCTAGGTAGAGAAGCCGATCGGGATTCGTTGGTGGCGGGTATTGCAAAAAGTCCGCTTTGCGAAAGCCATAGCGTGCGTAGTAGGGCTCGTCGCCTACCAAAACCACACGTTGCCAGCCTAACTTCTGTGCTTTATCCAATGAAATGCGCATTAGTTTGCCACCCAAGCCTTCGCCTTGACGGGTTGGGTGTACGGCAATTGGTCCCAAAAGCAATGCATCGTCATTGTTTTCACCGATTCGGATGGGCCAAAAGCGGATTGCCCCGCCTAGAACACCATCAACATCACGCGCAACCAAGCAAAGCGCATCCACACTGTCGACGCCTTCGCGTAAGCGATAGGAGCTCAGCGCCTCTCGCCCGGGTGCGAAGGACAGATCGAATAGGGCTTCGACGTCCCACCAATCCGAAATTTGTTCTTGTTCAATTTGATACATGCTGATCGTTTTGCAACTCTGCCTCTGGCCTTGGCGATAGCATGCCGTTAAGAATTGGGCAATTCAACACGGGACTTGGACAAATGTTTTATACCACTGACAAAAACGATCACGGATTACGCTATAATCCGTTCAAAGCAATCGTTTCCCCTCGCCCGATAGCATGGGTTTCCACCCAGGATGCCGAAGGTAATGCGAACCTTGCTCCCTACTCTTTCTTTAACGGAATGTCTGACATGCCACCTGTGATTGGGTTTGGGTCTGGGCCATCGAAAATGGGCGTGGACGAGCCAAAAGACAGCCTGACCAACATCGCCGCGACAGGTGAATTTTGTGTCAGCATTGTTTCGGATGCGTTGAAAAATCAGATGAATATATCGTCCAAACATGTGCCACATGGGATTGATGAATTCAATTTGGCGGGGCTGCGCAAGGCGCAAGCGAGCACTGTTGACGTGCCATATGTTGCAGATAGCCCCGTGACGCTGGAGTGTAAGTTGCATGAAATCATCACTCTTCCCGGCACCAGCAAATGGGTGATCGGTTTGGTTCAGGCCGTGCATATTCATGACGAATTTATCGTTGATGGAAAATTGGACGTGACAAAATACCAACCCGTCGCACGACTAGGGTACAAAGACTACGCTACCATTTCAGAAACCTATGAATTGGAACGCCCAAAATGACGGAAAAGTCGTTTGAAATTTATGAATTCGCGGGATTTAGTGCAGGCGTTTTGGCTATTTGCCCTGAACCCGTTGAAGATGAAGCATTCGGCAAAATTTCGGACTGGAAACCTGATGTGGTCGTAACCATGACGTCCGTGGAAGAGTTCGCACGCGATGACTTCGCGGCGAAAATCACGAAGACTGGACCGCAATGGATGCAAACAGCCGTTACAGATTTTGGCATACCAGAGAGCGACTTCAGCGCGGCTATTACGCGTCTTTTGGAGAGCTTAAGCAATAACGGGCGCGTTTTAATTCATTGCAAAGGTGGCCGAGGGCGATCTGGAATGTTGGCGATGCGACTGTTGGTCGAACAAGGTGAGCCCGCGATTGACGCATTAAACCGTATCCGCACAATCAGACCGAACGCAGTCGAAACAATTCAACAAGAACAATGGGCTAGTCAAAAATCGTAGCGGCCAAATAAAAGAGGGAAAACACATGCAAACAGTAATCGGTGTCATTGGTGGTAGCGGAGTTTATGATATTGAGGGACTTGAAAATCCACAATGGGTGAAAGTGGACAGCCCGTTTGGCGATCCATCAGACGAATTGTTGGTTGGCCATTTAAATGGTGTAAAAATGGTATTTTTACCGCGTCATGGGCGCGGGCATATTCAAACCCCAAGCACCATCAATTACCGTGCAAACATTGATGCGTTGAAACGTGCAGGTGTCACGGATGTGATTTCTGTATCCGCATGTGGTTCATTTCGCGACGCAATGGCACCAGGTGATTTCGTTATCGTAGACCAGTTCATTGACCGCACTTTTGCCCGCGAAAAATCGTTCTTTGGCCCGGGTTGCGTGGCGCATGTTTCCGTGGCCTATCCAACCTGTCCGCGTTTAAGCGAGGTTTGTTTTAATGCAGCGAAAGCGCAGGGTGTGAATGTTCATTTGGGCGGTACATATTTGGCAATGGAAGGCCCGCAATTTTCAACCCTTGCCGAGAGTAAAATGTATCGCGATGTTTGGGGATGTGACGTTATCGGCATGACAAACATGCCAGAGGCAAAGTTGGCCCGCGAAGCAGAGTTGTGTTACGCATCTGTCGCGATGATTACGGATTATGACAGCTGGCATCCAGATCACGGCGAGGTGGACGTAACCAAAATCATACAAACATTGATGGGTAACGCAGATAATGCCAAAGGTTTGGTCGCGCGATTGCCTGCGTTGTTAGGTGCGGATCGGATTGATTGCCCACATGGTTGTGACAAAGCATTAGAATTCGCAATCATGACCCAGCCTGATATGCGCGACCCCACGTTGGTGGCTAAATTAGATGCGGTTGCGGGGCGAGTCTTGAATTGATACGCCCATTCCGCACACTTGCCCTTGGGGCCTTGATTGGCGCTTTGCTGATCTCTTGTACGCCACGCGGTGTAGTCAGCGTTGTTCAGGAAACGGCAACACAGGGATATGTCGCGCCAATATTTGTCGCAACGACGCGTGCGCGATCAGAAACGTCGTTTGAT
Organism: uncultured Amylibacter sp.; assembly: GCA_943846615.1. Lineage (GTDB taxonomy): Bacteria > Pseudomonadota > Alphaproteobacteria > Rhodobacterales > Rhodobacteraceae > Amylibacter. The sequence continues at coordinate 764,583 of OX044354.1, forward strand.
TTCACGCGCCAACGCAGTGCGACAATCAGCATGGCGCAATACGACATTTCGGTTCCACCAGTTCACAAGGCCGGTGAAATTGAATGGCCCAAAGGTGCCCCAGACATTGACGAGGATATGGTGACGTTGAATGTGCGTGACATCAAAACGCGTTCAGATTTCATCAAACGCGCCAACAAATTCAAAAAACATGGTGAAGAGGCCGTGGTTTTCATTCACGGATACAACAATACCTTCGCTGAGGGTCTGTATCGTTTTGCCCAAGTGGCGAAAGATGTGGATGTGAAGGGGCCAAAGTATCACTACTCGTGGCCATCAGCAGGGGATGCTCGGGGTTATATTTATGATCGTGACAGCGTTTTATTTGCCCGCGATGGGTTGGAACAAATGCTGGACGATGTGGCGAATACCAACACGGATGGCATTTTTATCGTCGCCCATTCAATTGGATCCGCACTGGTTGTTGAAACCCTGCGCCAGATGTCGATTGCGGGCAAAGGGGACCTGAACGGTAAATTGCGCGGCATCATTATGATTTCACCTGATATCGATGTGAATGTGTTCGCCCAAAGCTTGAAACGTATTCAACCCCGCCCCGATCCGTTGCTGGTCTTTATTTCAAAAAACGATCTAGCTTTGAAGTTTTCCTCCTTTTTGACAGGTAAGGAAAACCGTTTAGGGCTGGTGGAAAATCTGGATGCGCTAAAGGGTACAAACGTCGAGATTATTGATGTATCTGCGTTTGGTGACGGTGCTGGTTTTTTAAACCATTCTGTGGCGATCACATCACCGACTGTTTTGAACCTATTGAAAAACCGCAAAGTGATGGAAACGATTTTGGACCCCAAAACCGCAGCAAACAAAGGCACAAACATCATCAGCCGCGTTGTGCAGACCGTCAATGATGTGACACAAATCATACTAAACCCAAAGGTAATTCAATGACCAAAGACCTGACCGATTACATCCGCACCATTCCCGATTTTCCACACGAAGGCATTATGTTTCGCGATGTTACGACCTTGTTTAACGATCCCGAGGGCCTGCGCGAATGCGTTGATCAAATGGCGGTTGCCGTTGCTGATTATCAGTTCGACCAAGTTGCGGGATTGGAAGCACGCGGATTTATGTTGGGCGCTGCATTGGCGTATAAATTGGGGCTTGGGTTTACCATGATCCGTAAGGCTGGAAAGTTGCCGGGAAAAACCATTTCGCAAGATTACGAATTGGAATACGGGCAGGCCACCGTTGAAATTCACGAAGATGCAATTCAGGCGGGCCAGAAGGTGTTATTATTTGATGATTTGATCGCCACGGGCGGCACCGCCGAGGCAGGTATCAAGTTGATCGAACGATTGGGTGCAGAGGTAATGCTGGCCGCATTCATCATCGATTTGCCCGCGCTGGGTGGACGCGAAAAAATTGAGAAACTGGGTGTTAAAACGCATGTACTATGTGAATTCGACGGTTTGTAGAATACGTTGAAAATTTTAATACTTTTGAAAGGTTCGCGACCTAGAACTCGGATATTCCTTATCGGATATTGACTGCTTGCAAACGCCCTGCCCCACCCTGGCAGGGCGTTTAACTTTGCGTGATCACTGCACCTGGATTCATAATGCCATCTGGATCCAACGCAGCCTTGATCGCGCGCATCGCCGACAGCTTGCCTGCATCACCATAGCTTATCAAATCCGCCGACTTCAAACGCCCAATACCATGTTCCGCAGATATTGACCCATCAAAGGCATGCACTTGATCATGAACGATTTTTTGAACATCTTGGCTGAGGTGTTTCAGTGCCTCTTTGCTGCCCCCTAACGGTGGAAAGACGTTGTAATGCAGATTACCATCGCCCAAATGTCCGAAACAATTGATCCGTAAATCACCCAACCGTGCCAATAGAGCGGGAGTTTTTTCGATGAACTCAGGGATACGCAAAATTGGAATTGAGATGTCGTGACTGGAAATGGCACCGATTAAACGGTTGGCCTCTGGGATCGATTCCCTGACATTCCACAACCCTTCTGCTTGGTGTTCAGACTGTGCGATAACCGCATCCGTTATCCAGCCTTTCTCCATCGCTACGCCAAGGGCTTCGGACAAATCGACCTCCGCACCGCTGGACAGTTCCATCAGCACAGACCATTCGGGGGCCAGTTCGAACGGTTGGCGTACCTGTGGCATCTTTTCAGACAGAAAATCATAGCTTTGTTTGTGAAGTAATTCGAATGCGGTCATCGCACCGTTTAATGACGCGCGTAAAAACGCCAACAGCTCAATCGCAACAGCTGGATTGGGCACCGTGATCATAGCTGTCGCGGTATGGGCTGGTTTTGGAAACAGTTTCAAACAGGCAGCTGTGATAATGCCCAAAGTTCCTTCGGATCCAATCAACAAATGACGTAAATCATAACCCGTATTATCCTTGCGCAATGCCTTAAGCCCGTTGAAAATTTCACCGTTTGGCAAAACGGCTTCGATCCCGAGGCACAGGTCGCGCGTATTTCCGTAATGTAACACCTGCACCCCACCCGCATTCGTGGCAAGGTTTCCACCAATTTGGCATGTTCCTTCGGAGGCCAAAGACAATGGAAACAGGCGGTCCACCTCGTCCGCCGACTTCTTAAGTTCGGCTAAGATTACACCTGCCTCTATTGTTATGGTGTTTTCCATGGGGTGAACTTCGCGCACCTGGTTCATACGTTCCAGCGATACTATGATAGCATTCGGGGCATCCGATGATATTTGCCCGCCAACCAGCCCCGTTCCACCACCATACGGAATGATAGCGATTTTGTAAGCCGTACAATAGCGGGCAATTTCGGACACTTGTTGGGTCGTTCGCGGACGTAATAAAGGCCGCTGTGGCGATGCGAATTTTTTGCGCGGCTCTGTCAGGTATGCTTCCCCTGCAAGTTGCACTATGTCTTCGCCGAAGACATTAATCAGGTCATTAAGAATATCTGTCATAAAACCTAAGTATCGCAATCACCCCAATTTGCAAGATAGCCATGACCGTAAATAAAATATTGGGGAAGGTAAAAACCTTCCCCAATATTGGCAAGTTGCCGAAGGGCGGCAATGCCGCACCTTTAACGCACTCCACCCAAACAGTGCGTTGTGCAAATGATTGTGAATTTTGCTTAAATTTTAATCAACAAAATTTGGCCGCTTTGTTGTGTTTGACGCCATTATGTTGCGCATGACGCCTAGGTGTGGTTAGGGACTGCTATTATTGTTTTGATTTGTGAAATCTTATTGCGCCCAACAGGCAAAGACTGTCCACCACTCAAAACAACAAACGGGTTGCCATTTTTATACGTCAAAGCCTTCATTTCGCTATTCCGCACCCAATAGGATCGGTGAACACGCGTGCCGGATACATGATCCAAATAAGTCATTGCCATGGTTAACGACATGCGTAATTCCTGCATGCCTTCCCGAGAGTTTATTTCAATATACTGGCTAGAGGTTTGAATATATTGGATTTGCCCGCGCAAAGCATCGGGGGTGTCGTCTGATGGCTTTGAATGCTTCTTTCGGGTTCTGGCCCAAACGGGAAAATTAAATTCGGGCCTGTCCAATTCAGCAATTATTGTGTCTTGATGAACGATCAATATCACGACCATTCCAACGGTCATCATCACCAAAAGGGTTAAACATTCCCTGATAATAAGCTCTATTGGATGAAAGTTGCCTAATAGAAAAACAAACAAAACAAACAAAATGAAGGTAACGCTAATGCAAAACAGAAACCCACTGAAGGCAAGCGGTATATTTCGCCGTGCCGCAGTCCAGATCAGTTGACCAAAGCCCGCGTAAAACAACGCCCAAACAAAGGACGCAACCCCCGCCAATAATATCAAACTCGCAATAGACGGGAGAACCTTGACCAACGCCCCCTTATTCAAAAGTGCCTCAGCAAAAGCGATCAGCACGAAAATAGCGATTGTTCCTTTCCCAATCAGCAACTTGCGTACAATTCGCACACAGTAGCTCTTGGAAACGATATATGTTCCAATACTCGACAATTTAGTTTGACACCCATCAACTAACTTTCGGATATAAAAGCGTTGTATGGAAGTAAATGCAAGTAAGGGCTGCGCAATAATTAATTAATTATGCCAGCTGTGGTTTTCCCGCGACGATCATTTCGCAGGTTTGCGTATAGTACATGCGTTCGCCAGCGGCCTGATATTTGCAAATAGCTTTGCGCGACGCCTTCGTATTTGAAACCTGATTTTTCCAATAATCCACGCGAGGGTTTATTTTCTGGCAAGGTCGCCGCTTCGATGCGGCTGAGGTCAAGTTTTGAAAAGCTGTATGCAACAACGGCATTAATCGCCTCGGTCATATAACCAAGACGGGCGAACTCTGCGCCAATCCAATATCCCAGTGTTCCCGATTGCGCGGGCCCGCGACGGATATTGTCCAACGTGATCGCACCCAACAGGCGTTGATCTTCGTTGCGGATGATAAACAACGGCAATCCGTTGTTATTGGTGAAGGTTTTATTCGCCCAATAGACGCGGTTTTGAAAGGCGCGTTTTGAAAAATGATCGGGTGACCAAACGGGTTCCCACTCTTTCAAAAACTGTGCTGAATTTTGGCGTTGCTCGACCCACGCCAGATGATTCCCCATTTCAGGCAGACGTAACGTACAGCGCGGGGTTTGTAATGCGATCGAAGGTTGGCGTTTGCGAAACATCCCTACGCCGCCAATCGTTTCGCAATCTGGGCAACGTCTGGCGCATCTGCGACTGGGCCGTACAACGCCAGCGCTGGTGGCTTAGCGCAAAGTTCAGTGGCAAAGCTTTTTACGCGTTTTGCATCCACGGCGTCAATTTTGGCAATGACTTCATCCAGATGTGGCACGCGATTGAAAATGGAAACCGTCCGGGCCAATCGCTCACAACGCGAAGATGCACCTTCTAGTCCCATCAACATGCCTGCTTTCATTTGCGCACGTGCACGTGCGACTTCTTCATCGCTCATATCTTCTGCTGCGCGTTTTAATTCATCCACAGTGATATTGGCCAATCCCGCGACGTCATCACCACTGGTACCAGCATAAATCGTCATCATACCACTGTCCGCGAATGCCCCCGCAGAGGCATAAATTGAATAACATAATCCACGTTTTTCACGTGCCTCTTGGAATAAACGCGATGACATGCCACCACCCAGTGCCGTTGCATAGATTTGAGCGGTATATATTTCATCATCCAGATAGCTGGCGGATTCCAAAGACAATGCGAAATGCGCCTGTTCCAAATCTTTGACATTACGCACTTCACCACCAATGAAGGCCGCTTTCGCTGTGATAAATTTGGGCGTTGGTTTCAAATGACCGAATGCTTCGTTGGCTGCCTGAACCAGTTTGTCGTGATCAACAGCCCCTGCAGCGGCCAGAACCATTTGTTCGGGGCCGTAATGTTCACCTACGAAATTTTGCAAATCTTCACGGCTGAATGCACGTACTCGCTCCGCAGGTCCGAGGATGGCACGGCCCATGGATTGATCTGGGTATGCCGTTTCCTGTAACCAATCAAAAATAATGTCGTCTGGCGTATCCATTGATTGGCCGATTTCTTGCAAAATCACACCGCGCTCGATTTCCAGTTCTTTGGGATCAAAGATGGAATTCAAAACGATGTCCGAAATCACATCCATTGCCAGCGGCACATCGTCTTCCAATACCCGCACGTAATAGGCAGTCATTTCACGACTGGTATAGGCGTTGATGTAACCACCCACGTTTTCGATTGTCTCTGCTATTTCCAAGGCATTACGTTTGTGCGTACCCTTAAAGGCCATATGCTCCAAGAAATGGGCAATGCCGTTTTGTTCTAGGCGCTCATGGCGACAACCCGCGCTGACCCATACGCCCAATGATGCGGATTTTAGACCCGGCATATTTTCTGTGACGATACGAAACCCGTTATCGAGTGTCGTTATTTGGACGCTGTCGTTCATTTAATGCCTTTGCGAATAACGGCTTCGACGGCTGCCAGATCGCCCGCAACGCGGGTCACACGCTCGTCGCGCTCGAACAGGTCTGCCATGTGGGCGGGCAGGTCTGGGTGGACGCCACAGGCATCCTTGACGGCGGCGGGGAATTTTGCAGGGTGTGCCGTTGCCAATGTGATCATTGGGGCATCTTTGATGTTTTCGTCCGCTACCTTTACGCCAACTGCACTGTGCGGGCATAAAACTTCGTGCGTTGTTTCGACGTATTTTTTGATTGTTGCAGAAGTTTCATCCTCGGAACAACGTCCGCTGTCGAACTCGTCGCGCAACTTGCCGATTGCGCCTTGGGACAGGGTGAATGTTCCGTCTTCTTTTAGTGCATCGAATAATTGAGCTACAGCTGCGCCCTCTTGGTCATACAGATCAAAGACCAAGCGTTCGAAATTCGAGCTGACTTGGATATCCATCGATGGGCTGACGGATGGTGTCACACCTGTTTTTGTGTGATCACCAGATTCCATCGTGCGGTGCAGGATGTCATTTTGGTTGGTTGCGATAATCAAACGATCAATCGGCAATCCCATGCGTTTCGCCACGTAGCCCGCGAAAATATCGCCAAAGTTACCTGTTGGCACGGTGAATGAAACGGTGCGCGCGGGTGCACCGATAGAAACCGCAGAGGTGAAGTAGTATACAACCTGCGCCAAGACACGTGCCCAGTTGATAGAATTCACACCAGCCAATTTCACCTCGTCGCGGAAGTCGAAATCATTGAACATGTCTTTTAACAACGCCTGACAGGTATCGAAATCACCATCCACCGCCAATGCATGTACGTTGGATTCAGTAGGCGTTGTCATTTGACGGCGCTGTACTTCGGATACACGGCCATGTGGGTACATGATAAACAGATCAACGGCGTCTAATCCTTTGAATGCCTCCATCGCGGCGGAGCCGGTGTCGCCTGACGTGGCGCCAACGATGGTCACGCGATCGCCACGGCGTTTCAGGGCCACCTCAAACATTTGACCGATCAATTGCATGGCGACGTCTTTGAACGCCAGCGTCGGGCCGTGGAACAGTTCCAACAAGAAGTGGTTTTCGGACAATTGCACCACTGGGCATTTAGCGGCATGGGAAAACCCCGCGTATGCACGTTTGATGATCTCTTTGAATTCTGTATCCGTGAATGTGTCGCCAACGAATGGTTTCATCACTTCGAACGCGACGTCTTCGTAAGGTTTACCTGCAAAGGATGCGATTTGATCGGTAGACAGCGTTGGAAAGGTTTCTGGCACATACAACCCGCCATCACGCGCAAGGCCTGTTAGCATCGCCTGTTCAAAGGTCAATTCGGGCGCTTGGCCGCGTGTGGAAACATATTTCATAAGTTCGAACCTATACTGTTTTTTTTCTGATACGCCAAAGCAAGTATGCTGTCATCCCAAACCAGACAAAGGCCAGCGAAAACCATGTGATTGCGTATTCTTTGTGGTCGTTTTTGATATTCAGCGAGATTGGCGAGGCGGTCACAGCGGTGTAATCCACCCAAGCACCATTTTGTTGAATTTGCGCGGATTCGGCCACAACCAAAAATGGGGTAACATTGAAATGCTGTGCCATTGGGGAAACAAGACGGGAAAACCAGATATTGTTGGAAATATCGGGTTCAGGTGTAAAACTGTCATCGTGATCATCGGGGAAAGAGATATAACCCGTTACCTTCATTGGGCCTATAGGTCGAACCGCATTTTTCTCTGCCTCCGGAACCCAGCCCAGATCAACGAACAAAGATTTTTCGTTCCAGATGAATTCAGACACGATACGATACCCCAAGCCATCCTTTTGCGGGGCGTAAACATGCGCCTCGTTTGCAGTCAGGGCTCCCTCAAACGATACTCGTAGGTAATTGTGCGTGGCTGGACGCGCGGTTTTGTAATTCCCCAACAGTAGGACGGGATCACCGAAACGGCGATCTTCGATGCTGGCGATGATGTCTTGTTTCCATGTCAAACGGTTCATCTGCCAAAAGCCGAGCCATAACAAAACGGCAATACCAGAAATGCCGAGTATCAGAGGGAAGATCATGCGTTTAGTCATCATAAGCCTATTATCAAAAGGAAAAGCGCGGGGGTTTCCCCCCACGCTTTAATTCTATCTCAATTGGGTGTTTGGATTAGCGTGCCCAGATGTACACAGCCGCAAACAAGAACAACCATACAACATCAACGAAGTGCCAGTACCATGCAGCCGCTTCGAAACCAACGTGGCGCTCTTGGGTAAAGTGACCCTTTAGTGCACGCGCAAGACAAACAGCCAAGAAGATCGTACCAACAACAACGTGGAAGCCGTGGAAGCCAGTCGCCATAAAGAAGTTCGCGCCATAAACGTTATCGCGGAAGCTGAATGCAGCGTGGCCGTATTCGTAAACTTGGAAGATCGTGAACAAGATACCCAATGCGATTGAGCCAACCAAGCCCCAAACCAAACCTTTGCGGTCATTGTCGTGCGCCAATGCGTGGTGTGCCCATGTTGCGAAACAACCAGAACACAATAGGATCAATGTGTTGATCAATGGCAGGTGCCATGGGTCAAACGTTTCGATACCAGCTGGTGGCCAGATGCCATCAACAGCAGGTGATTGTGGGCCCATTGGATACAGTGCGTTTTTGAAGAATGACCAGAACCATGCAACGAAGAACATAACCTCGGACATGATGAACATGATAACGCCGTAACGCAGGCCGATAACAACAACAGGTGTGTGATCGCCAGCGTAGGCATCTTTGATACACTCAGACCACCATGCGTACATCGTGTACAGAACCATAAGGAGGCCTAGGATAAACATACCTGGTGACAATGGAATACCGCCCAATGTTACCGGATCATTTCCGCGGCCCAAGTGGTGTGCCGCAAATACGGCGCCAACCAGCATTACCATCGCTGAAAGCGCGCCGAAAAACGGCCAGATGCTGGGTGTTAAAATGTGATAGTCGTGATTTTTTTCATGTGCCATTTGCGAGTCGTCCCTTAAACTTAAGGCTTGTTTACTTTGGTTTTTGTATCGGTTGCAAGACTTGCTTGCTGATCGGGTAAATCTGTCACATGGAAAGTATATGACAGGGTGATGTTTTTGACATATTTCGCTTCGCGATCGTCAACAATTTCTGGATCCACGTAAAATGTAACGGGCATCAGAACGGTTTCGCCGGGTTGTAAAACCTGTTGTTCGAAACAGAAACATTGGATTTTGTTGAAAAAGTAACCCGCTGAATATGGATAGACGTTAAAACTGGCTGTGCCTGCTATAACTTCGTCGGTTGGGTTATGCGCTTCGTAGAATGCCAAACCTGTTTCGCCGATACGCAATGTCATGGTGCGTTGAACGGGTTTGAAATCCCAACGCATGTTTGAATCCAATGATCCATCAAAACGAACGGTGATTTCACGATCCAAGATTTCTTCGCTCGCGTCAGCCGCTACCTGTGTTACGCCACCAAATCCAGTGACACGACAGAACCAATCGTAAAATGGCACCGCCGCAAATGCCATTGCCAACATAAATGCTGGAATAATGGCAATGCGAAGCGCCGTTTTATTTGAGGAGTCTTTGCTCATTGATCAATCAACTGTGGGCGCAGTACGTGATCCGCTGCTTCCATATTCGCGCCGCTCATCATTTTCGCGACCGTGATTGAAAACACCAAGACAACGAATGCCACCAAAACAAGGCCCAACATAACGTTATTCTTTTTGCGGCGTGCGTGAATTTCTGCGTCAGTCATTTAAAACACCTGTGGCCATGCGGTCCATTGTAAATCAAACGCACGCAATGCGGTTTCGATCAAAAGGGCGGCAAATAGAAGGAAAAGATAGAATAGTGAGAAGCGGAAAACCTTGCGTTCTGCCGCGTACTTGTCGGCAATCGCATCTTCTTCGGCACGGCGGTACAATTTGAACGCGCCTTGCAGAAACATCGCAGACAAAACAACCGACAGCGCGAAATACAGCGGCCCGCCAATAGACGTGAACGCCAAACCAATGCAGAACGGTGTCAACAGGATGGTATAGGCCATAATGTGATTGCGCGTGCTGCGTTTGCCGTGTGTCACGGTTAACATTGGCACGCCAGCCTTTGAATAATCTTCGTTCATGAACAGGGCTAGGGCCCAGAAATGTGGTGGTGTCCACATAAAGATCAACATAAACATCCCAACCGCTTCGATTGAAACGCTGCCTGTGGCGGCGGCCCAACCAACCATCGGTGGGAACGCACCCGCCGCGCCACCGATAACGATGTTTTGTGGCGTGGAACGTTTCAGCCACATGGAATAAACCACTGCGTAGAAGAAAATCGTAAAGGCCAGCAGTCCAGCCGCCAACCAATTCGCGGCCAAGCCCAACATGCCAACAGACAGAACAGACATCCAAAGGCCAACCAACATAGCGTTGTTTGCTGTCACTTTTCCAGATGGCACAGGACGTCCCTGTGTACGTTTCATGATGCGATCAATATCTGCATCCCACCACATGTTTAACGATCCAGATGCACCCGCGCCCAGCGCGATGAACAGAATTGATGCGAAGGCCAGAACTGGGTTCATGCCACCTGGGGCCACGATGAGGCCAACAGCGGCGGTAAACACGACCAACGACATCACGCGCGGTTTCAATAGCGCGACATAATCGCCAAAGTCCGAATGGGCAGACGTTGTATTCATCGTTACATCAGTCATTTCAGTTCCAAACAAAAGGTGGGCCAATGGCCCACCGCAATTGGATTAACGTTGGTATTAGTTGGTTGCGTTTTCCGCAGCCAAAACTTTGATCATGTTTGCATCAGCAACTTTAACAGCAATCGGCGTACCAGCGTATTCTTTGATCGCGCCATCCAACCAAGCATCGTATTTTGCTTGACTAACCACTTTCACAGTGATCGGCATGTAAGAGTGGTCTTTACCACACAATTCAGAACACTGACCAAAGTAGATGCCTTCTTTTTCAGCTTTGAACCAAAGTTCAGCAATACGACCAGGGACCGCATCTTGCTTCACACCAAATGCTGGGATCGTCCAAGAGTGAATGACATCAGACGCAGTCACCTGAACAACAACTGTTTTGTTTACTGGCACAACAACCGCAGTGTCCGTCGCCAACAAGTATTCGTCAGCAGCATAACCGTAATCTGCCAATGCTGATTTATCCAACATGAAACTGTCGAAACCAAATTCGTGGTCAACATATTCGTGCGTCCAGTACCATTGGTTACCAGTTGCTTTAATTGTGATGTCTGCTTCTGGAATTTCCATTTGTTTGAACAAAAGGCCCAAGCTGGATGGGATCAATGCCAACAAAATCAGAACAGGGATGATTGTCCATGCGATTTCAATACCTGTGTGGTGCGTGAATGTCGCTGGTTCTGGGTTGCGCTTGTGGTTGAACTTGTATGCTGCGTAAATCAACAAAGCTGTCACGAACAACGAGATGATTGTAATAACCCACAACAAAAACGTGTCATAGCTTTGAATATCACGTGCAACTTCTGTTACTGGTGGCTGGAAACCCAACAACTTATCAACTGGCTTACCAATTGATTCCAGTTCGCCTAAATTCTCTTGTGCTACAGCCGTGCCAGCCAATGTTGCCCCCAAAAGGGTTGTTGCAGTGGCTTTCAATAGGTTTGCTACGCGCATACTTGTCATCCCGTTTTATCGGGATTCGTGCAAATCGCAGAATCCCCGTTGTCTCTTGGTACAGCTAAAACCATAATACGCACAAAAGAACAAGCTTTCCGTTTGCGGCATTGCGCCGCTTGTGGCAATTTATACGCTTGATTGGATAGGATTTTCAAAATGACCAATGCCACCACCCCATTTCGCCCCTTCGAAACCCAATTTGACGAAGGCGAAGCGTTAAAAACACTGCAAGATACGGTTGCTGGCGCTGATGATGGCGAAATGTTTTTAGAACGTCGTCGTTCCGAGGCATTGGTTTTCGATGATGGTCGCGTCAAAAACGCCAGCTATAACGCATCCGAGGGGTTTGGACTGCGTGCCGTGCGTGGTGAAACGGCTGGCTATGCCCATTCAACTCAAATGACACAATCCGCGCTGAAACGCGCCGCCGAAACCGCCCGTTTGGCGGTTGGATCGGGTGGCGGTACCTTGGCGGATGCGCCGACACCGACCAATCAACGCTTGTACACTGACATCGATCCGATTTCAGATGCAGAGTTTTCGGTAAAGTTGGACACGTTGAAAGAAATTGATGCCTATGCCCGTGGTTTGGACAAACGTGTTGTCCAAGTCTCTGCGACTATTGCCGCCAGTTTACAAGAGGTCGAAATCCTACGCCCCGAAGGCACGCGTGTGCGCGATGTACGTCCAATGGCGCGTTTGAACATATCGGTTATCGTGGAACAGGATGGTCGTCGCGAAAGTGGTGGTGTTGGTGGCGGTGGACGTCATGGATTGATGCAACTGATTACTCCAGATAGTTGGAAGCCCAAGGTCGCCGAGGCACTACGCGTGGCCTTGGTAAACCTAAACGCTGAACCTGCGCCAGCGGGCGAGTTTGATGTTGTTCTTGGCCCAGGTTGGCCTGGCATCCTGTTACACGAGGCAATTGGCCACGGATTAGAAGGCGATTTCAATCGTAAGAAAACATCGGCCTTTGCGGGCCTAATGGGCAAACAAGTTGCCGCCAAAGGCGTGACCGTACTGGATGATGGCACGATCCCAGATCGCCGTGGTTCCATCAGCTTTGATGACGAAGGCACGCAATCGGGGAAAAACACATTGATAGAAGACGGTATCTTGGTGGGTTACATGCAGGATCGCCAAAACGCACGCCTGATGGGTGTGGCCCCAACGGGCAACGGGCGTCGCGAGAGTTACGCGCATGCCCCGATGCCACGCATGACAAACACATATATGTTAGGTGGCGATACCAATCCCGACGATATCGTCGCCGATCTAAAAGACGGCATTTACGCCGTTGGCTTTGGCGGCGGTCAGGTGGATATCACCAACGGTAAATTCGTGTTTTCCTGTACCGAGGCGTATCGCGTCAAAAACGGCGTTGTCGGCGCACCTGTTAAAGGCGCGACCTTGATCGGTGACGGGGCGACATCGCTGAAACATATCCGCGCAATGGGCAATGATATGGCCCTCGATCCCGGAATGGGCAATTGTGGTAAGGCTGGACAATGGGTGCCCGTTGGAGTCGGACAACCTACGTTGATGATCGGCGGATTGACCGTCGGCGGCTCAAAAGTCTAGCAAAAACCCAATATAATATAGCTTAAAGATGAATTTCTTATTGCGAATGACTCGCAATAAGAAAAATCCACCCTATGTAATGAATGTTACAAAGGAGGATTCATTATGAACCGTCGTCAATTCACAACGTCCCTTTCGGCTCTGTTCGCAGCGCCTGCACTGCCCATAAAGGCGATTGCTGCAGCACCCGCTGCAACTACAGCTATACCAAACGCTGCACGCTTCTGGGCCATCTATATGTCGCAACTTCATGGCACATGCTCGGCTGGGACTCTCGCGACGATGACAGGAGTCAATACAGCGACTGCACAAGGTTATCTTACCCGTATGATCGGTGATGGGGTGATCACACCAACCGACATCATTCGAAAGGCAATAAACACCCAAACAAGCAACACAAAGCCATCATCCCAGTGGAAAGAACGTGTGCAAAAGTTCGTCGACGACAAGAAACCAACGGCAGCAACGCCACAAAATGTAGAAAATGAAGCCACGGAAATAGCTACCGAAGAGGTCGATCAGATCAAAACAGAAGCAGAGGAATTGGAATGAACCGCCGCCAATTCACTCAAAGCCTAGCCGCATTAACCGCCACGCCGGCCCTACCCGCCCAATTGGCCAGTGCCGCAACAACTGTTCCCGTTGCAACAGTTTCTATGGGGCAACCCTATCTCTGGGCTGCATTCATTTCGCGCATTCACGACAAATCCAGCGTTGAAATGTTGAAACGTCAGCTGTCCCTGAAGGATGAGACCGCAACACAGGTGTATAAATCGCTGATAAGCGATGGCGTCATCAGTGCCCCGAACGCACAGGGCGTGTCGCACGCCATGAACCCGTTCAAACGTAATTTCGCCACCTGCATGGCCAGCAACCCTCAATCCGCATTTAAACAAAAGGTCGAAGAAGGCTTGGATCGTTTGTTAGATGATGAACCAAAGCTGGACCTAAAAGCGGCAGATGATTCAGAACCTGTTAACCCAGATTCGCCAGAATGTGAGGATGAATCAGATATACTCGAAAATCCCGCCAACTGCCCTGCCACAGACACCACATGATAAAATTGCTTGGCTACAACTGACGCGATCACGTCGTGTAGGGCCCGCAACCTTTGTGCGGTTGATCAATGAGTATGGCACCTGCCCTGCGGCGCTGGACGCGTTGCCGAGTATTGCAAAGGATGCTGGGGCCAAGGGTTATACACCATATGAGTTGAAAGCGGCGGAACGCGAATTTGACCACGGTATTGATCAAGGCCTGACCCCACTGTTTCTGGGCGATCCCAAATATCCCATCTTGTTGGCGGAATCTCCTGATGCGCCTGCATTCCTGTGGGCGCGTGGAAATCCCGCACTGGCCAGTCAAACTTGCATTTCGCTGGTTGGCGCACGAAATGCGTCCAGTATCGGCGTCCGTCTGGCGCGACGCATGGCTCAAGAATTGGGGGGAACTGGGCTACACCGTTGTTTCGGGACTGGCACGTGGCATCGATACCGCTGTACACGAGGGCAGTTTGGACACAGGTACAATTGCGGTTCAGGCGGGTGGCATTTTCACGACTTACCCCAAAGAAAACGAAAAATTGCAATCTCAAATCGGCGAAACAGGCCTGTGCCTGTCCGAACAACCCATTGGTTTAATCCCACAGGCACGTCATTTCCCACAACGTAATCGCATCATCGCGGGTCTATCCTTGGCGGTGGTTGTGATCGAGGGTGCCGCGCGTTCAGGCAGCCTGATCACCGCCCGTTCCGCCGCTGATTTAGGTCGTGATGTGATGGCTGTACCGGGCAACCCAATGGATCCTCGTGCGGCAGGTTGCAATATGTTGATCCGCGATGGCTCGGTTCTGGTTCGTGGTGCCGCTGACATTCACGAAGCATTGGAAACACCCAATGCAGGACAACAGGAAATGGCATCTAACGAAACAACGACCGATACATCAAAAATCTCGGACGCTGAAATTGCAAAAAAAATCCTTGATACTTTATCCGTCACCGCCATCGCCGAAGACATCGTTATACGCGATACAGGCCTGCCCCCAACTGAGGTCGCGCGACACATCACGTCGCTGGAATTATCTGGTCAGGTTCATCGTGGCGCTGGTGGTTTTTTATCGCTCGCCAGCTAAAAAAACGCACGCAATGAAATGCACCTGTTGACAATCACCCACAGAACAAACGATGTTCCGCGCCCATAGCCCCTGCTGTGAATAGTCAAAGGAAGCCCCATGCCAGTCGTCGTCGTAGAGAGCCCCGCAAAGGCCAAAACTATCAATAAATACCTAGGCTCCGACTATACTGTGTTGGCCTCTTATGGCCACGTACGTGACCTGCCCCCTAAAGACGGATCAGTCGATACCGACAACGAATTCGAAATGAAATGGGAAGTCGCCACAGATTCGAAAAAGCACCTAAAAGCCATCGCAGATGCGTTGAAAGAGGACAACAATCTGATCCTCGCAACCGACCCCGATCGCGAAGGAGAAGCTATTTCATGGCATTTAGAAGAGGCGTTGCGCAAACGCAAAGTCGTTAAAAAGGACACCCCTGTTTCGCGGGTTGTGTTCAATGCAATTACAAAGACCGCGGTCACGGATGCCATGAAAAACCCTCGCGCCGTCGATATGGAATTGGTAGAGGCATATCTCGCCCGTCGCGCATTGGATTATCTGGTTGGCTTTAACTTGTCGCCCGTTTTATGGCGCAAACTGCCCGGCTCAAAATCAGCTGGTCGTGTTCAATCCGTTTGTTTGCGCTTGATTGTCGAACGTGAAATGGAAATCGAGGCGTTTAAGCCGCGTGAATATTGGTCAGTTAAAGCGGCCTTAAAAACGCCACGTGGACAAGCATTCGATGCATCGTTGCGCATCTTGGGTGGCAAGAAGCTGGACAAATTTGACATTGATAACGAAACGGCCGCTGAATTGGCTGTTCAGGCAATCAATTCGCGAGATCTGTCTGTTGAAACGGTCGAGGCGAAACCTGCCACACGAAACCCATCCGCACCATTTATGACGTCGACCCTGCAACAAGAAGCCAGCCGCAAATTTGGTTTCGGCGCACGTCAAACCATGAGCACCGCGCAACGTTTATACGAAGCGGGTCACATCACATATATGCGTACAGACGGTATCGACATGGCACCCGAGGCCGTGACCGCCGCACGCGATGCAATCAAATCGCGCTATGGTAACGATTTCGTTCCCAACGAGGCACGTATCTACAAAAACAAAGCCAAGAACGCCCAAGAGGCCCACGAATGTGTACGCCCGACGGATATGAATGTGTCCGCCGACGATCTGGGTAAATTAGAAGCGGATCAACGTAAATTATACGACCTTATCTGGAAGCGTACATTGGCCAGCCAAATGACCAGCGCACGTTTAGAACGCACAACGGTTGATATCACATCACCAGACGGTCAAATCGGACTGCGTTCCACCGGCCAAGTTTTGATGTTCGAGGGCTTCCTAAAAGTCTACGAGGAGGGCCGCGATGACGACGTTGTGGATGACGACGACAAGCGTTTGCCACAGCTAACCGCAGGCGACAAAACAGAAAAAACCGCCGTCACACCAAACCAACACCACACCCAACCACCACCACGTTTCACAGAGGCGACATTGGTAAAGCGCATGGAAGAGTTAGGCATCGGTCGCCCATCAACATATGCGTCCATCGTAACCACAATCCAAACCCGCGAATACGTCCGTAAAGAGGGCAACCGCCTGATCGCAGAGGATAAGGGGCGCTTGGTTATCGCATTCTTGGAAAACTATTTCCGCCAATACGTCGGTTACAACTATACCGCTGGCCTGGAAGAGGAATTGGATCAGGTTTCCGCGGGTAAAGAAGATTACAAAGTTGTGCTATCACGTTTCTGGCGCGATTTTTCCGCCGCTGTCGCAGAAACCGCCGATCTGCGCATCACCGAAGTGTTGGAAAAAATCAACGAGGTTTTGGAACCTCATATTTTCCCAGCCAACGAAGACGGATCCGACCCGCGTGTTTGTAAAACCTGTGGCAATGGACGTTTGTCAATGCGCACTGCGCGTTCGGGTGGTGCATTTATCGGTTGTTCAAACTATCCCGAATGTCGTTATACCCGCCCATTGGCAGGTGAGCTGGAAGGCGGCGATATCGCGGGCCCCGATGGCAAAGAATTGGGCGTGGATGGTGATGGTGAATTGATCACATTGCGCACAGGTCGTTTTGGCCCATATGTACAACGTGGGCAAGCCACCGAAGAAGTGCCAAAACCACCACGCGCGTCGATCCCAAAGGGATCAGATTTGTCATTGGTTGAACTTGAACGGGCGTTACAGTTGTTATCATTGCCACGTACAATTGGCGAACACCCAGAAGGCGGTGAAATCGTTGCCGCCATCGGTCGCTTTGGCCCATATGTGATGTGGGAAAAACTGCCCGAAGAGGGTAAAAAATCGCGTCAAAAAATCTATGCGAACATGAAAGACCCCGAAGAGGTGTTTATCGTAGGTATGAACCGTGCGATCGAGTTGATCACCGAAAAGGCCAACAAAACGGGTCGTGGTGCGGCTGCGACACCGCTGAAAGAGCTGGGTGAACACCCAGAAGATGGCGGCGACGTTAATGTCATGGATGGTCGTTATGGGCCATATGTGAAATGGGCAAAAATCAACGCAACTTTACCCAAGGATGTTGAACCAGCCGACGTCACCATGGAAATCGCGGTCGCTTTGATTGCCGAAAAAGCGGCCAAAAAAGGAACCAAGAAGAAAGCGGCCCCGAAGAAAAAGGCTGCGGCCAAGAAGCCAGCGGCGAAAAAGAAGCCCGCCGCCAAGAAAAAACCAGCAGCGAAAAAGAAATCAGCGACCAAAGACGCTGACTAACTCAAAGGACGACGCTCTACTGTATGTCCGTAGAGTGTCGTCAACAAGCTGGCCGAAATCATAACCATAAACCACTGGACAATTGCATTGGCCAAAACGCCGATGATGTTGTTGGGTAAAATCGACCCTAGCATAATCGCCGCTACCAGCGAAATTCCGACAACGATGATCGCCGCACCCCATATCGCGCCACTTACATCGGCGGTCATTCGAAATGATTCTGAAAACGTCATACGCTTATCCAGCGCAATCGCGGGCAAAACCATCCCTGCGCGAAAAAAGAAGTAATATACGCAAATAAACAATCCTAGGCTTATTAACGACATCAGACTTTGTAGTCCGGCAGCCTGCAGCAAAAGCGAAATAAATGCGAGCGGCAATGCCAATCCAATAGCGATCAAGAACACCAAAGCAAGTGTTTTACCTAAGTAGTTGAACAAGCGTGATGCATTCCAAAAAGGGAAGAGTTGCGTTGATTGTTCTTCCAACAGAACAAAACGATGCCACGCAATGGCAATCCATGACATCGCAACGAAAAACAACAGGTTTCCGACCAACAGCGCACCACTGTTTTGAAACGCCGCTTTCGCCAATTCGAGTTGTTGTTCCGACGAGAGCGTTTCATCGATTCTCATATCGACTGGATTTGCGATCATCGAACCCGTCATGACAACATTCACCATAGTGGACAAAAATACCGCCATCACAAACAGGCCTCCGGACAACCGAACAGCTTGTTCAAAGTTGCCCATCACGATTTCAACTGATTTCCGAAAAATGATCCACGAATTTTGCATTGCCTGCCCCAAGGTTTATTGAGCAGACTGTATCGCCATCAATGGGCAAGTTTCAAGCGGCAAGCCGATCATCAAGCAATGCCAAAACCTGTTGACAGCTTTTTGCCCAAGGACCATTTGTATTTAATTGCGTATTCAAAACTATACCTACCGCGATCAGATCGGTGTCGTCCGATACGCGGGCGACCGACGACAGGAATTGCGCGCAATAGCGAACGCATTCCTTGTCTTTTGCCGGAACCGCTTCACGTAATAATTCTTGGATATGATCCAGATCTTCGCGCAGCGATTCTGCATCCGGGGAAACCACATCGCCCGCCACACGCGGTTTAAACCCAGCCACACCAGAGGATTCCGGCATTGTCGATAGTATCGTTTGTTGGAAACTTGCCATGTCAAAGAATGGCTTTTGCAAAAATATTGACGCCCCCGCCGCAACAGCGGCTTCACGGCCTTCGGCTCCGCCGCTCATGGCGATTGTTGGGGGCGCGTTTGGTGTTTTTGCGATCTCTGCAATCAAGTCTTCACCCGACCCATCTGGCAGGCCAATATCAATTAACACGACGTCAGGGCGATAAATTTGAATGTGTTTGCGTGCGGATAGAATACAATCTGCGCGGCGTAATCGTGCGCCGCTACGAATGGACATCAACCGTACCGCATCCGAGAAAAAGCGACTATCTTCGACCAACAAGATCGTTAATCCCAACAATGGCCTCTCAATTGCGCGGGTTCTGTTCACTTGGGGCGCTGCGGCAAATTCTTCCATGGTATTTTCTCCTTCGCCCCTATAAAAACCCAACATCACTAACGCAGTCCTAACAAAGCCTGCAAAATTTTCAGAATTTTCACCGAACTTCGGAAGGTTGCCCCAAATGACCATCACAGCTGTTTTAGTCTTGTATTCAATTACCTGGTTTTTGGTTTTGTTTCTCTGCCTTCAAATCAACATCAAAACCCAGTCCGAAACGGGCGAAATCGTAGCGGGCACACATGCGTCGGCGCCGGAGGGTTTTGATTTGAAGAAACGCTTATGGATCACCACGGCAATATCGATTCCGGTTTGTGGGTTGTTCGTTTTCTTGATCCTTTCGGATTTTGTGACGCTGGAAACCTTCAGCTTTTTTAACATTTTTGAAAAGTAATCCTTTTCATTTGGATCAAAGGGGCGTATCGCGCCCACAACTCTTATAAAGGAATATGTCATGGCTGCTCTTTCTGTTGGCGATATCGTCGTCTTGGTTTCAGGTTCTCCGCGTTTTTGTGTCGAGAGCATTCAAAGCACGAAAGTGAGCTGTGTGTGGGTCAACGAAGGCACTGTTCAGCGTGATACATTCGACATGGGTATCCTGCGTAAATGGGAAGCATCCGATACCGCGCCTGGTCGCGGCGGTGATCGTGGTGGCCGTTCTGGTGGTGGTGATCGTGGTGGCTTTAAGGGCGGTGATCGTGGTGGCAAACCTGGTGGTGATCGTGGCGGCTTTAAGGGTGGCGATCGTGGCGGCCCGCCAAAGCGTGATTTTGATAAGAAAGACAAACCTTTCTTTCGCAAAGACTAGGCCCATCTAAAATCGAATTTCATGCCTCGTTTCTGAAATGGAACGGGGCATTTTTTTGAGGTGTCCCCATGGGGACAGGGGGTTAAGTGTTTGATATTAAATAATATCAAAAAATTCCCAACCTAGGAAACGCGGTGGAATAGATGTGTAAACGTCGCCGTGGCCAGTACGGGTACGAACAGGTTTACCAGCGGGATCGTCAGCACGAAGGCCATGAGGACACCCGCCATGAACACTTGTCCGCCAGCGCGTTTCCGCAAGGCTTTGGCATCGGGTGGGGACATGCGGCGCAGGGCGACCATTTGGAAATATTCCCGCCCCAACATGAAACCGTTCACCGCCCAGAATACGAATGGGGCGAAGACGTTGGCGATCACATAGATGATTAATGCAAACAGGTTCACCACCAACATCAGGCCAAGGAAACGGGCGGATTCGCCCAGACCATCCATGAAGCCCGCGCGCGGTGTAGGGGTAAGGTGGGGGTAATGTTTCGCCTCTACCGCGTCCGCCACCTGATCCAGAAACAGGCCAGTGAACAATGATGCAACGGGAATCATTAGGAATATTGAGCCGATCAGCGCGGAAATCAGCAAGAATCCCGATAATATGGTGCTGAGCCATGCGATTTCACCAATCCAAGGCAGGGAAATTGTATCGGGGAGCAGGAGTTGCACGCCAAATGTAACGCCCAAGAGAAGCAGGATGGTGAGGCCGACGCCCATGGCCATGACCTTGAGGAACTTGGGATCTGTGGATTGGGCCAATGCTTTGGTGAAGTCGGTTATGATCACGTGGTGTCCTGTGGTTATAGTATGTAATGGTATTTATATAGGTATTGTGGGAACCCTTACAAACTCCGTGTGATGAAGATTAGCGACGTTTGGATTCTATAGTCGCTATTAGTATCAATGTCAGCAATGGGGGACAATACAGCCGTTCAAGAAGTAGGCAGTTTTGTCTGCTTTGGAACTAAGAAACGCGTAACTTCAGCGCATATAATGCATCTGGGTGGTCGTAGCTATCAAACATCACCTCACCCACTCGTGACATCCCAAGCTTCTCCAAAACACGAATGGAACGCTTGTTGTTAGGGTCGACCATTGCGACTATCCGAGAGATAGAAGGGATATCGTCCGTTTTCCGAAGTAACCCAGACACCGCTTCTGTAGCGTATCCATTGCTCCATGCATGTCGCGACAACCGGAAACCAATTTCCGCGTCACCTTGTTCGTTGCGCTTGGGTTCGTTTGATAAATTGATGTACCCGACTACTTCACCAGTGGATTTTTGAGCTATCGCAAATGGCCCAGACAGAAGATCATCGGTACGAACAGCAAGGGCCCTTTGGAACCAATCCATCTGTTGTTTGGAAGTAAATGCTCCATGGTCACTGAACTTCATGACATCAGGATCGCCAAGTATTGATGCAACTTGCATCTGGTCACCTTTCCTCCATTTCCTCAATACTAGTCTATCTGTCTCGATCATTCCCTCACGATGAACATGTTTCACTGAAATCACAAGGCATGGCATTTTCACTTTGGCACTCATTCAAGTGCCACACAGCAAAGGTTAATTTTGGGCTCTAAGCCGACATTCATTTAACATGTAGACCAAACATCACGACCGTCGGCGGTTAACAGGCGCTTAGCGCCCCGCCCTTTGGGATGGTCTGGGCGCATTCAAATATGAATGATCTTGGTGCATTGACGAAAAGAGCATCATCATGAGGGGAATCTATAGCATTATTTTTGGGTCTTTTGGTAACTGAAGCCCCGGAAATACGGTGCCGGATAGGTCTGTTTTCGATAGGCCAAACAAGCCGCGCATCACATAAGCAGCAATGGCGCGCACATCTTGGGTTGGGAGTAAATCGCGTTCTTTGTATAAATCGCTGTCGCGTAAGCCCGGCCAATCGCCGTAGACATCGCCGCCTTTGATTGCTCCGCCAGCGAGAACCATTGCGCCGCCCGTGCCGTGATCAGTACCCATGGACCCGTTTTGCCGTACTGTGCGCCCAAATTCCGTCATGCAAACCACACCAGTTTTTTCCCAAACATCACCCAATTCTGCCTTTAATGTCAGGATTGCGCGTGACAGCTCTGCTAATGGTTTATTGATTGTGTTTTTCTGGTTGTTATGTGTATCCCAGCCCCCGATGGAAAAAGCCGCGATGCGGGTGTCTTGTTTTAGTTGATCTGCGGCGAATTTCGCCAATTCTTTGGACCGCGTTGATAGGCGTGCAGATTTCAAATTTTGCCGCATCATTTGTTGCATCATACCGTCGTCATCCATATCGATCCCTTGCATGCCCTCGGCAGAGAGATCGATCGCGACCTGTGCGGATGCGTGGAACAGTGGATCGGTTTCATAGACACGTTCCAACAACCCGATGCCCTGCTGTGACATCAGCAATGATCGACCAGGTGACCAACTGGAATGTTTTTCATCGCCTTGCATCATGATCAGATGTTCCTGCCCAATCGCAAATGCCGTTTCTGAATGCACGTTAGGCATTAGTGTCAGCAAACGGTTCAGCCAACCCGATGGGTCGCTGGTGCTTTGGTATTGGTGCAGATTGGCATAACCCGCTTCGAGTAAATCTTGGCCATCGAAGTGGCTGCGTTTATCGCGATATGGCGTGGACACGGCATGAACAAAACCCAGTTCATTTGCATCCCAAAGCGGTGCCAGATTTGCCAATCCAGGGTGAAGTGCAAACATCCCCGATAGATGGGTCTGCCCCGTTGTATCAATGTTGTCGCGATAGGTTGCATAATTACGATCCCCGATGGGACGAACCACATCCAGACCATCCATTGCCCCACGCAGGATGATCACGACCAATCGATTGTCGGATGGCACCGATGCGAATGTGACAGGCGTGATCAATGGGCTGGCGGCGGCAGAGCACCCCATGATCATGGCGTTTCTTAACATTTGGCGGCGTGTAAAATCGGACATGCGTTACCTTCTGTTGAATGCAGGTGATGCAAGAACCATTGCCATCGCCTCTTGTTTGTTGTCGGCCTTTAATACTGCGAATTTCAGGGCGTTTGATGCCCGATCGCCAAGTGTATTCTTTAGAAATTTGCGTGGATCAATTTGTTTAGTGCGCGGTTCTGTGACCTGCATCGCCCATTGCAAGCGCCCCGCCAAACCGATGGGGGTAATCCAAGCGTCAGCGTTTTCAGGCCAGCCATCGGGGCCGTCCGCGTTGAACATATTTTGCCCCATCAACGACATTGGAATTGTGACGTTTCGCCGAAATTGTGCCGCTGTCAATTTATCCAGCATTGGCGCAGTATAGCCCAGTGCGCGTATTCCAGAGACGACGTAATCAAAGGGTTGTTTTGCCTTTTGCCCGAGTGATGATGTACTATTGGGGTGTTCCAGAAGGGCGATGTAGGTTTGCATCAGATCACCGCCCGAAAGGTAAAATCGATTTGCAACATGTGCGACGTGATCTGGGTTTGGGTCATCTGATACGAAATGAACCACCAGTTTTTGTGCGATATTTTGCGCCGTATCGCGGTGATGCGATGCATCTACCAGAAAACCTTGGATATCAGTCAGTTTCGCAGGGTCACCACCATATGTTTGGCCCAATACCTGCTCTGTGCCGGGTTCCGCTAGGCGTGGGGAAAACTGCATTTCATGGCGATCATGGACGCTTAAGCCCGTCAGTAATTCGGCCAGTTGACGCACGTCTGCTTGTGTGTAATTTGCGTTAACTCCCATCGTATGTAGTTCTAACAATTCACGGGCTAGGTTCTCGTTTAGTCCACGACCTTTGCGTTTACCAAAGTTGCTGTTGGGGCCAATCGATGAGGTTTGATCCAAAAAATTTAGCATCACGGGGTGCAATGTACTGGCCGTTAAAAGATTGCTAAAGTTGCCTGCGATATGGGGACGGATTGCATCATCGATGAAGGCTGGAATTGTCGAAGATAACATCAAATTTTTGGCGACTACAGTGAAATGGTTCGTCCAAAATTGGACCAGCCGTTCACGAAAACCAGCATCAGACACCACCGCACGCATGACGATATTACGTTTCGAATTACGGACATGATCGACCAGAAATTTGTTTAGATCTTGGTAACCTTGCTTTGCCTCAGTATCGCCTTTATCAGCTTGCTTTTTAAGGGAGATGCGGATTTTGATGATATCCGCCGTGCTTTGCAGGGTCATGTTCGGGTAATCTTGAACAACGGTGTCATCGCCGACCAATTGTTGTGTTAGTGCTGGCAAATCATTGCCTTGATCAGCCCCATAACCAAAACGGACTGCTGCGATTGTTGAAAGCATCGACAAAACCTACATCCTTCGTATTTCATTAAATCTAACAGTGTTTTCAGGTCACCGATACGATCACAAATTTATCAGCGTTTTTTTGCCGCTTCAATCACCCAAGCATTTATCTTCGCTTGCTGGTTCCGTATTTCAGCGAAGTCGCGTTGGTGTTTGATTAATGCATCAAAATCAACAACCTAGGTGGTTGATAAATAGGCGCATTTTGGGTTCTGGATCCACAAACAAAAACGCCCGCTGGAAAACCAACGGGCGTTTTGAATTCAAATTTTTATTCGTTTAGTCCTCTTGGGGCATGATCCGTAGGCCAAGTTCGCGAAGCTGTTCGTTGGTTGCTTCGGATGGGCCATCCAGCATCAAATCTTCGGCGCGTTGGTTCATTGGGAACATGATGACCTGACGGATGTTATCCTCGTTCGCCAATAACATTACGATACGGTCGATGCCCGCCGCACAGCCACCGTGGGGTGGGGCGCCATAGGTAAACGCGTTGACCATGCCGCCGAAGCGTTTGTTCACTTCTTCGTTCGGGTAGCCAGCGATTTCGAATGCTTTGTACATGATTTCTGGTTGGTGGTTACGGATCGCACCAGAGATCAGCTCGTAGCCGTTACAGGCCAGATCGTATTGGTAGCCAAGGATCGTTTCGGGGTCTTCGGCGTCCAGCGCGGCAAGGCCGCCCTGTGGCATTGAGAATGGGTTGTGGCTGAAATCAACCTTACCCGATTCCGCGTCGCGTTCGTACATTGGGAAATCGACGATCCATGCGAATTCGAAGCTGTCTTCGTTCGTTAGGCCAAGTTCATTGCCGATTGTGGTACGTGCGCGGCCTGCGACGCCTTCGAACGCGGATGGTTTACCAGCAAGGAAGAACGCGGCATCGCCGACTTCCAATCCAAGTTGTTGACGAATGGCTTCGGTGCGTTCTGGGCCGATGTTTTTCGCTAATGGGCCTGCGGCCTCCATGCCTTCGCCTTGATCGCGCCAGAAGATGTAACCCATGCCAGGCAAGCCTTCTTGTTGGGCGAATTTGTTCATGCGGTCACAGAATTTGCGCGATCCACCTTTGGGGGCTGGGATTGCGCGGACTTGGGTACCCTCATTTTCCAGAAGGTTGGCGAAAATCGCAAAGCCTGAACCGCGGAAGTGATCGGATACGATTTGCATTTTGATCGGGTTGCGCAAATCTGGTTTGTCTGTGCCGTACCACAGGGCCGCGTCCTTGTAGGAGATTTGCGGCCAATCTTGGGATACCGTGCGGCCGCCGCCGAACTCTTCGAACACGCCTTTCAGCACCGGTTCGATGGTGTCGAATACGTCTTGTTGTTCAACGAAGGACATTTCCATGTCCAGTTGGTAAAAATCGGTTGGTGAACGGTCTGCGCGAGGGTCTTCGTCGCGGAAACATGGGGCGATTTGGAAGTATTTATCGAAACCCGCAACCATGATCATTTGTTTGAACTGTTGTGGTGCCTGTGGCAGAGCATAAAATTTGCCCGGGTGTTGGCGTGATGGCACCAAGAAGTCGCGCGCACCTTCGGGGGATGATGCCGTGATGATTGGGGTTTGGAATTCGTTGAAACCTTGGGTGTCCATGCGGCCACGGATCGATTTGATCACGTTGGAACGCAGGATGATGTTGTTGTGTAATGTTTCGCGACGCAGATCGAGGAAGCGGTATTTCAGGCGCGTTTCTTCGGGGAAATCTGGTTCGTCGAAAACTTGTAATGGCAGCTCTTCTGATGCGCCAAGCACTTCCATGTCGCGGATGAAAATTTCGACTTCGCCTGTTGGGAGTTTTTTGTTTACCAGTTCGGGTGCGCGTGCCTTCACCTCGCCGTCGATGCGGATACACCATTCGGAGCGTACTTTTTCCAATGCGGAAAAGGCTGGGCTGTCTGGGTCGGCCAGAACCTGTGTGACGCCGTAGTGGTCGCGAAGATCGATGAACAAAATGCCGCCGTGATCACGTACACGGTGAACCCACCCTGACAAACGTACGTTTTGGCCAACGTGGCTGGCGTTAAGTGCGGCACAGGTGTGCGTGCGATATGCGGTCATTGCGGTCATCCCTTCGGGGTTAAATCTGTTGGGTTGATACATGTTATTGGCGGCGAAATGTCAAGCCTTGGATGGTTATTGCGCCACATTCCCGCCCGAAAAAAACAGCCAGCCGAGGCCGCTGGCGAAGATTGCGAGGCCGGTAATCGAATGATCCGCCATCGCCTGTGGGAAGGAACCGCGCAAGTAACCCCGTGCGAAGATGAAGCTGCCGATGAATGTCATCGCGAAGACGATCCAGTGGAAGTACATTAGATGGGCGAAGCTGAAGAGGAATGCATTGGCGGTTATGGCGTGTGATTGTGCCCTGAACAGGTCACCGTAGCGTTTGAAAAACAGCGGGCGGAAGATCAGTTCTTGGGGGAGTACAAGGATCAGGGGGTAAGCGATTGCCAGAATTGGTAAAAGCAAAGGGCGCTCTCGGATCAAAAGGAAAAGGCGATCTGGGAGTAACCACCAGCATAACTCGGAGGCAATAGCGAGTGTTATCGCGCCCAATGCCAGTGTTTGGCGCCAGTGAACGCGTCCCTGCAACAGGCTATTCCAGCGGAAGGTATCGGTAAAATGAAGCAAAACAATCGCCAAGGCACCCGATGACAGCAGAACTGTCCACATGCGTGAGGGGTGGATCGCGAATGCCATAATGATTGGCAGAGCAATGAACAAAATGAACAGTTCCGCCCAGCGTCTAGTTGTTAAAGTCATCAATGACCCCCGATACCAAGTTGCTGTTCAACAACTTTTGTTCCAACGACATCCTCTGATCGTCGATATGTTGGCGCAAGCTGGTGATTTTGGCGTTTGCATCGTGGGCGGCGGAGATGGCTGTTTCCACATCAACCGCTGTAAAGCACAGGGTATCACCCGCGCGCATCTGGGCAACCTGATCCTGATCGGCGGAAATGATCGTGGCGATTTTGGGGTATCCGCCCGTGGTTTGGTGATCTGCCATTAGGGCGATTGGATCACCGTGACCTGGCACCTGTAATGATCCCCGTGCGATGGGTTCGGATGGCATGTCCAATGGCTGGTTGATATGCAATGCGGGGCCAGACAGGCGTACGCCTTGGCGGTTGTATTCGGGGGTCAGGGTGAAATCGTTGGACAGGAACGAGGTTTGGGTTTCATCGCTGAAATACCTGTCCTGTG
Organism: uncultured Amylibacter sp.; assembly: GCA_943846615.1. Lineage (GTDB taxonomy): Bacteria > Pseudomonadota > Alphaproteobacteria > Rhodobacterales > Rhodobacteraceae > Amylibacter. The sequence continues at coordinate 792,595 of OX044354.1, forward strand.
GCCCCATGGTGACGCGGATTTTTTTGGATGGTTTTAGGCTGGTCGCATCCAACAACTCTCCGCTGTTTGTGGCGTTTGTTCGCGTATTGTTGATTGCGATTTTATCGCCCATTTGCAACGGCACACCGCATTGATCAGATGCCAGATGGGTTGATGAACTGCCAAGCCATGTTGGCGCGTCGATGTCGCCAGCAAAGGACAAATAACACCAGCTGCCCCATTCACCCGCGCGAATTTGTAATTTAGCCCCTTCGGTTAATTCAAATATTGCCCAAGATGGCAGTGTTTTGCCATCTAGTATCACCGTAAATCCGCCGCCTGTAACGCATGCCGTAACACCACCCGATACACATGTCAGGTTTAGCCCCCCCATAGACACTTCGATACTGGCGCTGGGGTCTTGGCCCAGCGCGTAGTGACATAATGCATAGGCGCGGCGATCCATTGGGCCGCCTGGAGTGACGCCGTAGCGCATGAAATTTGGGCGACCTTGATCTTGGATGGTGACCAATGGGCCAGCGTGATCGATTTTTAGAATTGTCATGATCACCCCTGCCCGTATTTATCGAAATCAGCGCGTGTCATGCGTTCAAACCCGATGGTATCACCGACATCAAACAAAAATGGATCATCATTGCCCCCGCGCAGTGGGTTGATGGCGGATCGCCCGATGACCCACCAACCCGATGGCATGGTGACGGTGCTGATTAACGCCTGCGATCCCGTGATCATCACGGCCTTGGGTGGAACCCCCATGACGGGGGTTGGTTTGCGTGGGTGTTGGATTACGGGTGGGACGCCGCCCAAATAAGCGTATCCCGGGGCAAAGCCGTACATATAGACCTTGTAGGTGGCAGATGTGTGTTGTTCGACCACGAATTCTTCGGATTTGCCCAGTGCGGATGCCAATTCGGGCAAATCGGGAGCGAATTCAGCGTCGTAACAGACGGGAATTTTCCAGTGTTTTCCCTGTGCAGTGGAGGCGTCACCCTGCCCTAGCAATGTTTCTAACTGCGCGGTTATTTCGGCGTAACCCACCAAAAGCGCATCATAGCCAACATATAATGCGGCATATGTTGGGATCAGTTCCGTAACACCATGCAGATTGGCCGCGTTCACAGTGCGATCCATCGCCAGAACCTGTGCGTGGATACCATCGTCGATCTGATCACCAAATTCGACCAAAACACCAGTATCCGCAATGGGTCGCATTGTTGGATACATGTCAGGCATCCACGAATGAACGGAGTTCGAATCCATGCGCAATCAGCGCCGCACGCAATTGCACCGCCATATCGACCGCATGGGCGCTGTCGCCGTGAATGCAAATTGAATCTGCCGCCAATTTCACAGAACCACCAGATGCGGTTGGCATTTCACCGGTTTCAAAGAATTGGATTAATCGGTCTGCCGCCTGTTCTGCGTCTGTGATCATTGCGCCTGGTTGTCCGCGCAACACCAAATTACCATCATCGCCATATCCGCGATCTGCAAAAATCTCGCTGTAGGTTTTGAGACCTGCATTGCGTGATGCGATTTCCAGTTTTGTACCCGACACCGCCAGCATCGCCAATTCTGGGCAAGATCGTTTCATCGCACCTGCAATGGCATCCGCAACGTCCATGTTTTCACAAGCCCAGTTATTCAACGCGCCATGCGGCTTTACATAAGTAATTTCAGCGCCTGCCAGCGATGCAATGCCCCGAATTGTTCCAACTTGGGCAGCGATCAGTTGCTCAACCTCGGGCATCGAAAGGGGGATACGGCGGCGACCAAAGCCTTGTTTATCGTCAAAACCCGGATGTGCGCCGATTTTGACGTTACGTTCCTGTGCCAGCTTGATGGTTTCCAACATCACCGCATTATCGCCCGCATGCCCGCCACAAGCGATATTCGCGGAATTCACGATATCCAACATCGCGCTGTCGGCACCCATATTCCACGGGCCAAAGCTCTCGCCTAGGTCGGCATTTAGGTCAATGTATTTCATAAGGTGCACCGTGTTGTTGGGGTTGATGGTTAGCCTAGGTGTATGGTCGGAATTTTCAAGCGAATTTAGGCTGGCTTTTTGCGTGGTTTCAGATTTAGGTAATTTCGAGACAAAGGGTTTCATCACATCATGTCGATTACATATGATTACATCATTGTTGGCGCTGGTTCAGCGGGTTGTGTTTTGGCAAATCGCCTCAGCGAAGATCCGAAGAATTCTGTGTTGCTGATCGAGGCCGGCGGCAGTGATAAACGGATGTGGATCGAGATGCCGCTGGGATATGCATTCACGTTCACGGATAAGCGCGTGAATTGGAAATTCACTGCATCACCTGATGCGGGGTTGAATGGGCGTATGGCATATTGGCCGCGTGGGCGCGTTTTGGGTGGATCCAGCTCGATCAATGCAATGGCGTATTATCGCGGCCTGCCCCATGATTTTGATGATTGGGACGCGGCAGGCGCGACGGGATGGAATTGGGAAAATGTGCGCCGTGTTTATGATCGCATCGAAACAAATCGCGAATTTGACGATAATGGCAACCGCATACGCAGAGGCAATGGTCCATTGTTCGTCAGCGACCTACGCAAACGCATGCATCCATTCAGCGAGGTGTTTTTAAAAGCGGGGCGTGAATTGGGGTGGGTGACGAAACCTGACGGCAATCAAGGCCCACGTGAGGGCATCGGATATGTTCGCAGTAATGTGCGTCGTGGTAAACGATGGTCGGCCGCGGATGCGTTTTTGAACCCTGCGCGTCGTCGTGCGAATTTGACGATCCAAAAATTTTGCGTGGTGGATCGCATGGTTATCGATGGCGCGCGCGCAACGAGTGTCGCTTGTCGTGTTGATGGTAAAGAACAGGTGTTTTCTGCGCGAACAGAGGTGATTTTAAGCGCGGGCGCGATAGGGTCGCCTGCGATTTTACAGCGATCGGGCGTCGGGGCACCGGAGCATTTGCAAGCGTTGGGTATCCCTGTGCGTCGTGAATTGGCGGCAGTGGGGGAAGGTTTGCAGGATCATCTGGCGATTGCGCAATATTTCACCGCGAACAGGCCTACGTTGAACAACATTCTGGGCAATTTGCTGGGGCGAATACGCGCAGGGGTTCAATATTTTACGACACGGCGTGGGCCATTGAGTGTGCCTGTTAACCAGGTCAGTGGGTTTGTTCGCAGTAAATCGGATTTAGAATTCCCTGATATGCAGGTGTATTGCAACCCCGCATCATATTCGATCAATGCAACGGGTAAGACGCAGATTGATAGGGAGGCTGGCTTCTTGTTGTGCGCGCAACCTGCGCGTCCGACCAGCCGTGGTTCAGTGAAAATCACATCCGCTGACCCTAGGGTTGCACCAGATATTCAGCCAAATTCATTGTCTACGCAACATGATCGCGATGCGGCGATTTTGGCGGGTAAATTGGTGCAACGCATGGCGCAATCGCGCGCCATCAAAGCGGTTACGAAGGCAGCGAAAAATCCGCTATTTCGATCCATGCGGGATGCGGAATTATTGGAACTGTTCCGCGACACAGCGGGTACGGTATTTCACCCATGCGGGACATGTGCGATGGGCGATGATCCAAAGACGTCCGTATTGGATGCGGATTTAAAGGTGCATGGATTGAATGGGCTGCGTGTGATTGATGCCTCTGTATTCCCAAACATCACATCTGGAAACACCAACGCCCCCAGCATCATGGTTGGAATGCGGGGCGCTGATCTAATTTTGGGGGTAAAGGCATGACCGATCCAAAAGCATTTTTGATTTCATGGTTTGACGCTGCGGTTGCTGTTGCCGATCCGATGAAAATAATCGCAGCGCATTTACCCGCGCAGAAACCAGAACGATTGTTCGTAATCGGCGCAGGTAAAGCGAGTGCACGCATGGCCGAAGCGGTTGAGGCCACCTATGGCCCATGCGATGGTTTTGTCATTACGCGGCATGGATATGCGCGAAAATGCCAAGGGATTGAGATTGTCGAGGCAGCGCATCCTGTACCCGATCAAGAGGGGGAAGTTGCGACCAAGAGATTGTTGGAGCTGGTTGGTGATTTGACACCTGATGATCATGTGCTTGCCTTAATATCGGGCGGTGGATCGGCACTGTTGTGCGCACCTGCGGACGGTGTAACGTTGGAGGATAAGATGGCGATTAATTCGGCATTGCTGGCGTCAGGCGCGCGAATTTCGGAAATTAATACGGTGCGCAAACGATTAAGCCGTGTGAAGGGCGGGCGTTTGGCCGCCGCATGTGCGCCAGCAAAAGTGACCAGTTTGATCATCTCGGATGTACCTGGGGATGATTTGTCGATGATTGCGTCTGGGCCAACAGTTGCTGATACTTCAACGTCGCGTGATGCGTTGGATATTCTGGACAAGTACGGCATTGAAATCGCGCCGCATATCAAAGATGTGGTCGAAAACAATACGACAAATCCCGCACCTGACGATCCATGCTTTGACAACACAGAGAACATCATCGTGGCGGCACCGTCGCAATCGCTGGCCGCCGCTAAAAAGATCGCGCAGGACAGCGGGTATGATGTACGCATATTGGGTGACGCACTGGAGGGCGAAGCGCGTGAATTGGCGCAAACACACGCCGAATTGGCGCTGTCATTACAGGCAGCAATGAAATCAAACGACGTGCCGATTTTGTTGTTGTCTGGTGGCGAATGCACTGTGACCAAACGCGGTGATGGAATTGGTGGCCCAAATGCGGAATACACATTGGCAACGATGTTGGCGTTGAACGGGGTCTCTGGCATTCATGTACTGGCTTGCGATACCGATGGTGTGGATGGGGCGGCAGAGGTTGCGGGCGCATATGCGGGGCCAGACAGCATTCAACGCGCCCATACACAAGGCATATCAGCGCAGACCGCGTTAGATGCCAACGATGCGCACAGTTTTTTTGACGTTTTGCAGGATCAGGTTGTCACCGGCCCGACCCTTACAAATGTGAACGATTTTCGTGCAATATTAATCCGTTAGATCAACCACATTTCGAATGACCACAGGATGCACAAGTCATGCAACCCTCGATCATCCGCATTCCCGGTGTTCCACAACTGGGGCATGATTTTCCGCTGGGGGCGATTGCCACGACGGATGCTTCGGGATCGGTTTTCAGGTGTTGCCCTTCCCCCTCGATAAAGCCGATGTTTAGCATGTGCTCTTCGATGACACCGCCAATGGCCGCAAGGATTGATGGGATGTATTTGCCCTTTACCCATGCGCCACCGCGTGGATCAAATACGGCCTTCAACTCTTCGACCACAAAACTGACATCACCACCGCGACGGAACACGGCGGATACCATGCGTGTCAGGGCCAATGTCCATGCGTAGTGTTCCATGTTTTTGGAATTCACGAACACCTCGAATGGGCGGCGTGAACCGTTCATAATCACGTCGTTGATCGTAATATACATCGCATGTTCTGTTTCAGGCCATTTCAATTTGTATGTGTGGCCTTCCAATGAATTCGGGCGATCCAGTGGTTCTGCCAAGTAAACGACGTCTGCGCCTGTGTCGACTTCGGGGGCTTTGTTGCTGTCCTCGGCCACCGACAGAACGGAACCTGTGACGTCGTTCGGGCGGTATGTTGTACAGCCCTTACAGCCCTGATCCCAAGCGGACATGTAGACCTCTTTGAAATCTTCAAAACTGATGTCTTCGGGGCAGTTAATCGTTTTGGAAATTGAACTGTCGACCCATTTTTGCACAGCTGCTTGCATGCGGACGTGTGCCAGCGGCGCCAATGTTTGGGCGTTTACGAAGTAGTTTGGCAACGCTTTGTCGCCGAATTTTTCGCGCCACAATTGCACGGCGTAATCAACGACCTCTTCTTCTGTGCGCGAACCGTCTTTTTGCAATACTTTGCGTGTGTAGGCGTAGGCGAATACTGGTTCGATACCTGATGATACGTTACCCGCGTATAGACTGATCGTGCCGGTGGGTGCGATCGACGTTAGCAGTGCATTGCGAATTCCGTTTTTGGCGATTGCATCGCGGACGTCATCGTCCATATCCATCATAGTTTCAGAGGCCAAGAATTGTTCTTTGTCGAACAATGGGAATGCACCCTTTTCGGCGGCCAGATCGCTGGATGCCAAATATGCGGCGCGGGCGATTGATTTCAGCCATTGTTCGGCCAGCGTTGCCGCATGCTCTGTTCCGTATTCGGAGCAGACCATCAACAGTGCATCCGCAAGGCCCGTTACGCCCAAACCGATACGGCGTTTTGCCAGTGCTTCGGCACGTTGTTCTTCCAGTGGGAAGTTTGATGAATCCACCACGTTGTCCATCATACGAACGGCTGTGCGCACCAGATCGTCCAATGCAGTAACGTCCAATTTTGCGTTTGTTTCAAACGGGTTAGAAACGAGTTTCGCCAGGTTGATTGAGCCAAGTAAACAAGCACCATATGGTGGCAATGGTTGTTCGCCGCATGGGTTGGTAGCGGCGATTGTTTCGGCGTAATGCAGGTTGTTACGTTGATTGATGCGGTCGATGAAAATCACGCCTGGTTCGGCGAAATCATAGGTTGATTTCATGATGCCGTTCCACAGATCACGCGCCTGTACGGTTTTGTACACCATGCCGTCGAACTTCAGTTCCCATGACGCGTCCGCTTTCACCGCCTCCATAAAAGGATCGGTGATTAGGACGGATAGGTTGAACATACGCAGGCGGGCCGCGTCCTGTTTTGCCACGATGAATTGTTCCACGTCTGGGTGATCGCAACGCATGGTTGCCATCATTGCGCCACGGCGTGAACCGGCGGACATAATGGTGCGGCACATTGCGTCCCAAACGTCCATAAATGACAGTGGGCCTGATGCGTCTGCTGCCACGCCTTTGACCGCTGCGCCCTTGGGGCGGATGGTGGAGAAGTCGTATCCGATGCCGCCACCTTGTTGCATTGTTAATGCGGCCTCTTTCAACATATCGAAAATTCCGCCCATGCTGTCGGGGACGGTTCCCATGACGAAACAGTTGAATAATGTGACTGAACGCTCAGTCCCTGCGCCCGCCAAAATACGGCCCGCGGGCAGGTATTTAAAGTCTTCAAGAGCGGAAAAAAACTTGTCTTCCCAATGCTTTGGCTTATCTTCAACGGCGGCGAGTGAACGGGCCACACGACGCCAGCTGTCTTCGACGGTACCATCAATCGCGGTGCCCTCGGCGTCTTTGAAACGGTATTTCATATCCCAAATTTGTTCAGCGATGGGGGCAGTAAAGCGGGTCATGGTCGTACCTTTGAAAGAATCTTGAAGAGACGCGAAGCTACCTCTTTTCCAAAATTAATTACAGTGCTAAATATGATTTATGAGCGGGAAATTACATCTTATTAAGCTGAGCGTTGGTTCGGAAAGCGTTGACACGTTGGCGTTGTTTCAGGCCGCGCGGCGGTTGGAAATGAACCGTGCGCATTCGTTGCATATCACACGCATGTGGCCCAAGCGTGAGGCGGAGCTGCTAGATGGTGGTTCGATTTATTGGGTGATCAAGGGATCAATTCAGGCGCGACAAAAGTTGATTGGGTTTGATGAGATCATTGGCGAAGATGGTATTCGGCGCTGTGGATTCATGTTGGATTCTGAATTAATTCGCACCACGAATGCGATCAAGCGACCGTTTCAAGGGTGGCGATATTTGAAGGGCGCAGATGCGCCGTCTGATTTGGGTGTTGTCCGTGAAAACGAGGATGAGTTGCCTGAAGATATGCAGCAATCATTGGCGAAATTGGGTGTCTTTTAGAGGGCTATCCGTTTAGGAAACCGAGTGATTGTCGATCAGACGCGCGGGCCCCAAATAGGCAGCGGCGAAAATGCGGGTTTCTTCGTCGTCAACGCGTTCGATCAATTCCAGTGAATGGGCATCACGGCATTCGACGTAATCAATGCGATCAAAGCCTGCGTCCAATATCAATTGCGCTGCCTTTGCACATTCATCAGCGGCGAAACCGCCCGCGGCGATGTCATACGCCGCTTTGCGCAGGATCACGTTAAATTGGCGGGCAATTTCGATTTGCGCCGCATCAAGATATCCGTTGCGTGATGACAGCGCCAAGCCAAATTCATCGCGCACGGTTGGTACGCCGACGATTTTTGTGGGGATATCCAAATCAAGCACCATGCGGCGAATGATGGCCAGTTGTTGCCAATCTTTTTCGCCGAAAAATGCCATGTCTGCACCCGCTTGGATCAACAGTTTTGAAACAACTTGGGTCACACCATCGAAATGACCCGGACGTGTTGCACCGCATAACATATCGGTCAGGCCCGCGACCTGAACCGTGGTTGCGAAACCATCGGGATACATTTCAGATACTGATGGAATGAAGGCGGCATTTCCACCTGCATCCATGATCATTTTACAGTCTTCGATTTCAGTACGAGGGTAGCTGTCTAAATCCTCGCCCGCGCCGAACTGGGTTGGGTTGACGAAAATCGTGGCGATCACGCGGTCGCATTTTTTGGCGGCGCGGCTGACCAATTTTTGGTGACCCGAATGAAGGCCACCCATTGTGGGAACCAAACCGATGGTGAGACCCGCGTTTCGCCATGTCGCCACTTGGGTGCGCATTTCGTTTACGGTGCGGAAGGTTATAAAATCGGTCATCCGATTCAGGTATCCTATTTCATTGATTTATGATTTAGCTTTGATCTATCGTTAACATTATTAGATGATCGGTATAGAGTTTGAAAGCCAAATGGAATGTCATTTTAACGCTCTGGCAATCTGCGCCGCGGGGATCCGTATCACATTTGATTTGCTCCACCCGAAAAAAAGCTTCAAGCCACCCGTTATCTGAAAGCATACATCCTGTATGGATTTATTATAATCGAACTTTAGATACTTCTCTTGGGTCTTATCTTTTCTTAAAGCTATTGGCAGGGCACTATCTTGCGTCCACTTCGTGTACAGTACAACGTGATATCGTAGGTCATCCTTGTTTCGTTTGAATAGTTTTTTTCGTTCTTCTTGGGTTACACCATAGGGTTCTGGCACGGACCATTTCCATAACTGATGATTTTGTAGATTTATTTGGTTTCTACTCACGTAAACTTGTTGTTTCGGTCGGTCACAAAACCAGCCACTAGCGCTAAGATAATGCCCCTTTCTTTCAATGATCCCCAACAAGCTTGGCTTTGTTTTCAAACTTAAAATAAGAACGTTATCGCCGACCCCAGATTGGATGCTATCATCGCCAATATAGTGATGTATTTTAGATGTTGGCACCTTTTGCAAGCCGTATTGGGTGATTTTAATCCTATCCGCATAACTTGGCAGAGTTGAGAGCGCATAAATACATAACGCGAAAATTGCGTTTATTATCGGTTTCATAATTTTCCTTTACAATGTTTCGGTGTTTAAATTAATTATTTAAGTATATCCCAACCCATCAATTTGCAAAGCGCCGTTGCGGTATCATCCACCCCTGCCCAATCGGCGGTTTTCGATGCGAACACGCTGGCTTGTGATTTTAGCAGGACGCCATCCGTTAGGATTTTCAGGTGGTTGGCAACCAGTGTTGCGCCGCTGGATGTGATGTCTGCGATGGCTTCGGCGGTGAGGTTAGCGACAGTGCCTTCTGTTGCGCCTTGGCTGTCGACCAATTGGTAATCGGCGATGCCGAAATCCTGTAGCCCCTTGCGCACAAGGTTGTGGTATTTCGTGGCGATGCGCAGACGGAAGCCATGATCGGCGCGGAATTGGGCCGCGACGGCATCCAAATCGTGCAATGTGTTTACATCAACCCATACGTTTGGAACCGCGATGATCAGGTCGGCGAAACCGAAACCCATTTCGGCGATGGTCGAAACCTGTTGTTCGTGCAGGGGTAGTTTTTCGTGGATTAAATCGGTGCCCGTGACGCCAAGGTGAATGCGACCTTTGGCCAATTCCTTGGGAATTTCACCGGCGGAGAGGAGCACCAGTTCGATGCCATCTACGCCAGAAACCGCGCCGGTATATTCACGATCTGAACCCGTGCGTTCCAATTTCAATCCACGGTCATTGAACCATGCGAATGTGTCGTCTTGTAATCTGCCCTTGGATGGGACGCCGAGTTTTAACATTATGATGCACCCCTGATTAATGCGTCTGGGCGGATGACACCGCCCACGGCAGGAATTTCACGCCCCGTGCCCAACACTGCGGTCATGGCATCGTAACGTCCGCCAGAGGCGACAACGTTTTTACCATCGGTGAATCCGAAGACGAAACCGTCGTAATATTCCATGCTGGTCAGGCCATATTCGCCCTTGAATGCCAATGCGTTTACATCGACGCCGCGTTGATCCAGCGCGTCCAGACGACGTGCGAAGATGGATACGGATTTAGCGATTTCAGGCATGGCACCTTGAAGGGTTTGTAGTTCAAGTAATGCCGATGCGGCGGTCGTGTCGATGGCGAGGAGTGTGTTGACGACGGCGACCTCTTCGCCCGACAAGGGTGGTGTATTTTCGTCGTCTTTTAGCCCCGCGATACGTGCAGTAATTTCAGAACCGCTGCGCAGGCCGATGAATTTTCCAGCCTTTTCCATCATGGCATCAACACCGATTTCATCGGCAGTCGCCAGCAATTCGGTACGCGTTTCATCCACAGTAGGTTGTGCGAATTTCGTCAACAAGTTTGCGAAACGTGTTGGGCGCCATAAGTGGCGCATTAACGCGGCGCGGCGACGGTCCGATGTTTTCAGTGCCTTGATCACGGATTGTAACAGGCCGACATCGCCCGTTGTTACGGTCAACGTTTTTGGCAGGGTTTCGGCAAACAATGCGAAGACCTCTGCGTCGCTGTCGGCGGGGTTTGTGCGGTCGAATAATTCAAACCCGACCTGTACGAATTCGGTGGCGCGGGTAGATCCAGCATCCTGCATCCGCCAAACGGGGCCGTTGTATGTGTAGCGTGCGGGTTCTGCGCCCTCTGCCATATGGCGTTCCACGATTGGGACAGTGAAATCGGGACGCATCATACGTTCGCCCATCATTGGATCATTGGTGACATAGGCGCGTGCGCGGATGTCTTCGCCGTAGAGATCGAGTAATGTTTCGGCGGGTAGGAGGCTGTCCGCTTCGATGCGTAGGGCGCCTGCGTTTAGGAAGATTTGTTCAAGTCGCGCGGCCTCTGCACGGATCGCGGCGCGGCGTTCGTTTTGCATTATTTCATACCCTCTGCACGCGCGATCATTTTGCGAACTTCAGCCACTAAATCGGAACGTTTGATTTCCATTTGGGCTGGCTGTGCTTTCCATTCTTCGGCGGTTTCGATTTCGGCGGATAGGCGCGCGCCCAAGGCGAGATCTTTGATTTGAACGACGCCTGCGTCTTTTTCAACGCCGCCTTCGATGACTGCGACGGGGCTGTTGCGTTTGTCGGCGTATTTGAGTTGGTTGCCGAAGTTTTTCGGGTTGCCCATGTACATTTCCGAACGGATGCCCGCGTTGCGCAATTCCGCGACCATGGTTTGGTAATCGCCCAGACGATCACGATCCATCACCGTTACGACGACAGGGCCGTTTGCGGTTTGATCCATGCGACCCTTTTCGCGCAGTGCAGCCAACAGGCGATCAACGCCGATGGAAACGCCGGTTGCAGGGACCTCTTGGCCAGTGAAGCGCTTGACAAGATCGTCGTAGCGACCGCCGCCAGACACGGAGCCGAATTGGCGTTTGCGGCCCTTGGCATCCAAGATTTCGAAGGTCAATTCAGCCTCGTATACGGGGCCAGTGTAATAGCCAAGGCCGCGCACGACGGATGGGTCGATGTCGACGCGATCCGCACCGTAGCCGCCAGCGGCCATCAGTTCTCCGATGGTTTCAAGTTCTGCAATACCCTGAAGGCCGATGTCTGATCCGCCAACTGCGTTACGCAGGTTTGCGATTGTGGCGGATGCATCCGCGCCTTTGGATGTTAGGAATGCCAGAACCGGTGCGGCCTGCATTTCCGTAAGACCAACGCCATCGATATATGCGCCTGATGCGTCCAAGCGGCCCTTGCCCAGCAATTCGGTAACACCGTTGATGCCAACTTTGTCGAACTTATCGATTGTGCGTAAAACGTCGGCCTGTTGGGCCGCGTCTGATACGCCTGTGGTTTCCAGAACGCCATTCAGAACCTTGCGGTTATTAACACGCACAAGGTAATCGCCACGCGGGATGCCCACGGATTCCAATGTATCAGATAACATGGAACAGATTTCCGCATCCGCCGCCACAGATGGTGCGCCCACAGTATCGGCGTCGCATTGGTAGAATTGGCGGTAACGCCCGGGACCTGGCTTTTCATTGCGCCAAACGGGGCCCATTGCGTAGCGGCGGTATGGGCTAGGTAGATCGTTGCGGAATTGGGAATAGACGCGTGCCAATGGCGCGGTCAGATCGTAACGTAGTGCCATCCATGAATCGTCTTCGTCTTGCCATGCGAACACGCCTTCGTTTGGGCGATCCACGTCTGGCAGGAATTTTCCCAATGCTTCTACAGTTTCCACGGCAGGGCTTTCGAGTGCGTCAAAACCGTAGCGATGGTACACTTCGGTGATCTGGGACAGCATTTCATTGCGCTGTGCCACATCGGTGCCGAAATAATCGCGAAATCCCTTGGGCGGCAGTGCCTTGGGACGCATTGGTTTTTTCTTTTTATCTTTAGCCATGGGTGTATTTCCTATCCTTAACCCTCATGTAGCGGATTGGGGATTGTGGGGCAAGCGAGCCTTGCCAAGTTTGGTGCATCGGCGTAACACATAAATATGGAACAAAATGACCGTATGATTGATCTGGAAATTAAACTGACAGAGGCGTTGCGTCTGGCAGAGGAATTATCCGACGTTGTCGCCGATCACGCCAACCGTTTGCAGGTGGCCGAGCGCCGCATTCAAATGTTGATGGAACGCGCCGCCGCTGATGAAGCGAATTCAAGCAATGGCATCACCATGAACGACGCCCCCCCCCCACATTGGTAAGATATGACACAACAAATTAGCCGCTTCCCTACCCCTGAAATTGACAGCCTGCCCGATGATATTCGGGAACGTATTTTAGGCGTTCAGGAAAAGGCGGGATTTGTGCCGAATGTGTTTTTGACATTCGCCCATCGTCCCGCAGAATTCCGTGCGTTTTTCGCATATCATGATGCGTTGATGGACAAGGAAAGTGGTTTAACGCAGGTGGATCGCGAGATGATTATCGTGGCCACGTCGAATGTGAACGGGTGTTTGTATTGCGTGATTGCCCATGGTGCGGTGTTACGTATTCGCGCTAAGAATGCGTTGATCGCAGATCAGGTGGCGGTGAATTATCGCAAGGCGGATATTACCGATCGTCAAAAGGCAATGTTAGATTTTGCGATGAAGGTCTGTACGGATTCAGCGACCGTTGGTCAGGATGATTACGATACATTGGCCGAACATGGGTTCAGCGAAGAAGACGTTTGGGATATCGGCGCCATCACCGCATTCTTCGGATTATCCAACCGCATGGTGAATGTGACGGGGATGCGCCCGAACAATGAATTCTTTGCAATGGCACGTGATATTTAGGCCAGTTTGGTTTTAATCGATATTTCGGATTCCAGTGTTTTATGCACGGGGCATTTATCCGCGATTTCCAATAAGCGTGCGCGTTGATCCGCGTCCAGATCGCCCGTCAGGGTGATTGATCGCACGAATTGATCCACCTTGCCGGTTTTGGTTTCGCAATCATCACATGTTTCCGCGTGGATTTTATCGTGCGTCACATCCACCGCTACGTTTTCCAACGGCCATTTTTTGCGGTTGGCATACATGCGGATGGTCATAGATGTGCATGCCGCCAGCCCCGCAGACAGGAACCCAAACGGGGTGAGGCCCAAGTTGGTGCCGCCATAGGCGATGGGTTCATCAGCCAAAACGTGGTGATGGGGGCCTGCGTTGATATCTTGGAGGAAACCATCGGGGGATACCTCGGTCGATCGCACGATGCCTTCGGGGGCGGATGGGGTTGGTTTTGGATCTGGTAGATCAAGGTATCTGTCTGACCATGCTGCGATCACGTCGGCGGCGTATTCGGCATCGGCGGGTTTGGATAATAGGTGGTCTGCGTTGTCCAATGTCACAAAACTTTTGGGGTGTTTGGCGGCGGTGAAGATTTGGGCGGCGCTCTCGACGCCCACGGTGTCGTCAATCGGGGAATGTAGGATCAGTATTGCGCGTTTTAGGGTGCCGATGCAGGCGTCCAATGATTGGGCGTTTACATCGTCGACGAAGCTTTGGCGGATGGTGAAGGGGCGGCCTGCCAGATCAACTTGGGCTGCGCCCTTCTCGCTAATCTCGTCCAGTGCTTGTCCGAAATTATGCACCACGTGAGATGGATCGGCGGGGGCACCGATTGTGGTGATTGCCTTGACCGATGGCAATTCCTTGGCCGCGCGTAACACGGCGGCACCGCCAAGTGAGTGACCGATTAATAATGATGGTGATTGCATGTTTTGGGTCAGGTAATCCGCCGCCAAGATCATATCGGCAACGTTGGTGGAAAAGTTGGTGTTGGCGAAATCGCCCATGGATTTTCCAAGCCCCGTGAAATCAAAGCGCAACACGGCAATGCCCATGGAGGCAAGTCGTTGGGATATGCGCCGCGCGGCGGGGATATCCTTGGAACAGGTGAAGCAATGCGCGAAGATTGCGGTGGCGTTTACGGTGCCTGTTGGCATGTCGATGATCGCGGCCAGTTCATCGCCCGCGTGGCCTGTGAAGGTGATTTTTTGAGATGGCATGTCGAAATCCTTAAATTTAAACCGACCATGATGTTTTCAGCACTTGATTGCAAAGTCAAATTAGTGGGGTCGCGAAGATGTGTAGTTGGTATTTAGTCGTGATGTCCAAACGTGGACATCTCCTTAACTTATTGTTTTATTTATCATGTTACCAAGTCGTAAGTTATTTCGCGAGATCGCGATCCAATCTACTGGGATCAAACCAAACACAATATAGCGTTGTCATAACGCTGATAGAAATCATTCCACTTACGAGATTAAATAGGGCGTCGAGTATCGCTTTTAGAGCCGACATCCGCATACTTTCGATAAGAATGGTGGGCAAGCCAAAGATTACGAAAAGTATAAATGCGAGGAATAGCAAGCGGCCAAAATTTACCCAAGTTTCGTCAAGCGCTTCATAAAACCCTTCTGATGATTTTATCGCCCTTGCAGGCAGTAAGACGGACAGCCCAAGCCATGCAACCGTCGCCAATACACCGACAATCAATCCAAAAAACAAAGCAATGGGTTTGCCGAAAGATGAAAACAAGGCTCCGAGCACAGAAATAATGATAGACACAAAAATTACAAACAAAGCGATTAAAAAGACCGTCCCTATGTAGCCCAAGATACGGTCGAAATTTAACTTCGGAATAAACCCTGTTGGCAGTTCATCAAGAAGTATATATCGGTGCCACGCTACGGCGCCCCATGCGGAGCTAATCGCCATCAACACGGAAGTAAGAACTATTACGGCCCAACTAATTTCACCAGCGGCTACAAATCTGTTAAGCGCTCTTGAATCAAAAACAACACTTGGGCCACCAAATGCGATTAAAAACCCAACACCCCCTATTAAAATTGTGAATATTACAGGAATACCAAACACGCGAAGAGTATTTTTTGGGTTTGATGTTAACATCGACATAGCGTGTTTTAATATTTCAATAGCATTCATAGAATTCACCTTGGTTAAAAAAATATACTTAACTTTTACAATCATAAGGCGCAATATTTAATCCTAAAACTCCTCCACATCCAACACACCCGTAATGTGCTTAATCGCGCCCTTAATCTGTGGGTTCATTGGATATTCGCCTTTCAGCGCGATTTCGACTTCTCCCGGTAATTCGGGATGGGACAGCACCAAATGTACGGGGCCGCGGCCGCGTTGAGGGGCGCCTTCGTTTTTGTCGTTTAGGCGGGTGGAGATGGATGTGATTGCGGCCTCGTCGGAGACGAAAATCTTGAGCCCCATTGCCGCCGCGTCCGCGACGGATACGTCGGCGGGTTGGACGCCGCGGGCGAGGAGTTTTAGCTGGTCTGCTTCGACGTTTGCCTCGACCGTTAGGACCACGTTTTGACCCGAAACCAATTGATCACCGAATTTTTCCAATGTGTCGGAGAAAATCGTCACCTCGTACGCGCCAGTTGGATCGGTGAGTTGGGCAAAGGCAAAGCGGTTACCGCGTGCGGATTTGCGGATTTGGATGCCTGCGACGGAGCCTGCGATTTTGGCGACGACTTTCGATCCTTGAGCCTTTTGTTCCAACTCTTTCAACGTCAGCACGTTTTTACGCTTTAATGCGCCCATGTAATCGTCCAGCGGGTGACCAGACAGGTAGAAACCGATCGCTTTGTGTTCCTCGGACAGGCGTTCAACGGGGAGCCAGTCATCGGGCATGGGGAGGCGCGGTGCGGGCAAATCTTCGCCTGCGTCACCGAACAGGCCACCTTGGGAAGAGTTCATTTCAGCGTGCGTTGCGGCGGAGTAGCCGACGAGTGCGTCCAAGCTGTCGAAAACTTTGCGACGGTTGCTGTCGAGTTGATCGAATGCGCCTGCACGCGCCAGCATTTCCATCGGGCGTTTGCCAACGCGTTTTAGGTCGACGCGGCGTGCGACGTCCATCAAATTCTTGAATGGGCCGCCCTCGGCGCGGGCGTCTGTGATCAGGCGCATTGCTTCGGCGCCGACGTTTTTTAGACCGCCCAGCGCGTAGGCGATTTTGCCGTCTTTGACCGAAAATAATGCTTCTGAGCGGTTGATACACGGCGGGATCATTTCGATTTCGAGGCGTTTTACTTCCTCGAAGAAGATATGCAGTTTATCGGTCAGGTGAAGATCGCAGTTCATGACGGATGCCATGAATTCAATTGGGTAATTCGCCTTTAGCCAGCTTGTTTGGTATGACACAACGGCGTAGGCGGCGGCGTGGGATTTGTTAAAGCCGTAGTTGGCGAATTTATCCAGCAGGTCCCAGACCTCTTTGGCCTTTTTCGCGTCGACGCCGTTTTTGGCGGCACCTTCGAGGAATTTTGGACGTTCTTTGTCCATTTCCGCCTGAATTTTCTTACCCATCGCGCGGCGCAGCAAATCCGCGCCACCCAATGAATATCCCGCCATTTCTTGGGCGATCTGCATCACCTGTTCTTGGTAGACGATGATGCCTTGGGTTTCTTCCAGCAGGTGGTCGATTGACGGGTGCATCAATTCGCGGTCCGCGCGGCCGTTTTTCACGTCGCAATATTGCGGGATGTTTTCCATCGGACCCGGACGATACAGGGCCACCAGCGCGACGATATCCTCGACGCAGTTGGGTTTCATGCGGCGCAGCGCGTCCATCATGCCGGTTGATTCCACCTGAAACACCGCGACGGTTTTGGCGGAGGCGTAGAGTTCGAATGTTGCGTCGTCTTCGAGATCAATCGCACCGATGTCGATGTCGATGCCGCGCTGTGCGATGAAATCAACCGCGCCTTGGATCACGGTGAGGGTTTTTAGACCCAAGAAATCGAATTTCACCAGACCCGCTTGTTCAACCCATTTCATGTTGAATTGGGTGGCGGGCATGTCGGATTTTGGATCTTGGTAGAGGGGGACGAGTTCATCCAGTGAGCGATCCCCGATCACAACACCCGCCGCGTGGGTTGATGCGTTGCGCAATAACCCCTCGACCTGTTGGGCGTAGGTTAGCAGGCGATCGACGACCTCTTCGTTCTTGGCCATTTCGCGCAATTGCGGTTCTTCGGATAATGCTTTTTCAATGGAAACGGGTTTAACGCCCTCGACGGGGATCAGTTTGGACAGGCGATCCACCTGACCGTATGGCATTTGCAAAACGCGACCAACGTCGCGCACTGCCGCCTTGGACAAGAGGCCACCGAAGGTGATGATTTGGCCAACGCGGTCGCGTCCATACTTTTCCTGAACGTAACGGATGACTTCCTCGCGGCGATCCATACAAAAGTCGATGTCGAAATCGGGCATCGATACACGTTCAGGGTTTAGGAACCGTTCGAACAGCAGTGAGTAGCGCAGAGGATCAAGGTCGGTGATCGTCAGGGCATAGGCCACCAGTGAACCCGCACCAGAACCACGGCCCGGACCGACGGGGATGTTGTTTTCCTTGGACCAATGGATGAAGTCGGCAACAATTAAGAAGTAGCCCGGGAATCCCATTCCCTCGATAATGCCAAGTTCGAAATCGAGGCGTTCTTGGTATTCTTCGACCGTGGCTGCATGGGGAATGACAGCCAAACGATCCTTTAGGCCTTCGTTCGCTTGGCGACGCAGTTCTTCGACTTCGTCTTCGGCGAATTTGGGCAGGATGGGATCGCGTTTGTAGGTTTTGAACGCACAGCGTTTGGCGATTTCAATGGTGTTATCGATAGCCTCTGGCAGGTCAGAAAACAGTTCCATCATTTCATCGGTAGATTTGAAATAATGTTCGGGGGTTAAACGGCGACGCCCCTCTTGTTGATCGACATAGGTGCCTTCGGAAATACACAGCAGGGCATCATGCGCCGCGTACATATCGCGCTTGGGGAAATAGACGTCATTGGTGGCGACCAATGGCAGGTTCATCGCGTAGGCCATTTCGACGAAATGTTGTTCGGTTGCGGCCTCTTCTGGCGTGTACTTTTCGCCGTCTGATCCGTGGCGTTGCAATTCGACGTATGTGCGGTTTTCGAAAATTTCAGACAGGTGTTTCATCAACATCTGTGCTTTGTCGATTTGACCGTCCTGTAGCAATTGACCGATCGGGCCAAGTGCGCCGCCCGTTAAACAAATTAGACCTTCGTTATGGGCTTGGAGTTGTGCGGTGGTGACATGGGGTGGTTCATCACCTGATTCCAAGAATAGGCAAGAATTGAGCTTCATCAAGTTTAGATAGCCCGCTTCGTTTTGAGCCAACAAAACCAATGGCAGTGGTGCGGGATTGCGATCACGAGGGTTATCCGCCTTGGCGTACGCCAGATCAACCTGACATCCGACAATCGGCTGCACACCCGCGCCCGATGCCATTTCCGAAAATTCCAACGCCGCGAACATGTTGTTGCTGTCAGTCAGGGCAACCGCTGGTTGGCCTGCTTTGGCCACAACATCGGGCAGCTTTTTGACATGCATAGCGCCCTCTAACAAGGAATAGGCGGAGTGCAGGCGCAAGTGAATGAATCGGTTTCTGTTTCTCATGGGGGCAAGCTACAGCAGTTGAGCGGGTCGCCCAATACCTAACCGTCGTGTCGCGCGGAATATCGTGATTGACGCCAGATGAAATAGAGGATGGTGATCGTGATGATGTCCAATACACCAGCCACGACATACGGTGCGCCTGGGAAATAGATTGGGGCCGTTTCGGATGCGAAATAGAAGAATGCGCCCGTCATCACCACGGGGCCGATGATTGTGGCGATTGCGCCAACGGATGTGAACACGCCTTGTAATTCGCCTTGGGCATCATCGGGGGTGGCGCGGGCGGCGATGCCCTGAAGGGATGGAGTAGTCAGGAATGAGAGCGCCATTGCGAAGATGACCACATATACCATCCAGCCCGTGGTGACGAATGCGATGGCGAAATGTGACAGGATGGACACGGCTAACCCAAGCCCCAATGAATTCCATTCACCAATGCGCGGGACGATGATGCGGATTAAGTAACCTTGGGTAAAGGCCAGCGTTATGCCAAAGGCGGCCAGAGAGAAGCCAACCTGTGTTGTTGACCAATCGAATTTTTCGATTGTGTAAAATGCCCAGACCGCGGGATATGAATAAAAGGCGATTTGGTGGATGAAAAACATCAACATCAGAGTGCGGCCACGAGGTAATTTTGCCACCTGCCCCAATGCGCCGAACGGATTGATACGCCGCCAATCCAAGGCGCGGCGCACCTTATCTGTGACGGTTTCAGATAGAACGAACATGCCGAATGCCAGATTTGCAAATGCCAAAATGGCGGCCGCGAAAAAGGGTACGCGCGATCCGAATTCCGCCAACAAGCCCCCGATCATCGGGCCTGCGATAAAACCAACGCCAAATGCCGCGCCGATCAGGCCGAAGTTTTGCGCCTTCTCTTCGGGTTTGGATATGTCGGCGATGAATGCGGTAGCAGTGGAATGGGTGGCGGATGCGATGCCCGCGATGACACGCCCGATTAGCAAAACCCAGATTGATCCGGTAAAGCCCATAATCACATAGTCTACGCCGACCACAAAGAGGGATAATAACAATACAGGTTTGCGCCCGTATCGATCAGATAGCCCACCGATTGCGGGGCTAAAGAGAAATTGCATGATTGCGAAGGACGCGGTTAGTGCACCGCCCCATAATGCGGCCTCTGCCAATCCTTTGTCCAGTAACTCGCGGATCAGATCGGGCGTGACAGGCATAATCAGACCGATGCCCATCGCGTCGATGACCACAGTTAACAGGACAAATGTTACGGCGAGCTTCTTATTCATCCGTTCTTCTTGCGCAGAACTGGGTGTGAATGACAAGCCCGTCGCCACGTTACAATTCGTTATATTTGTGTGACCTTTCGTTATATTTTTGTGACCTAACGTTTAGCCTTTCAATAGATCATTCGATTGGTAAAATGGGCGAAACGAAAGAGATTTATTATGTACGATGCTTCTGAAAACGACCTGCGCTTTGCCATTCAACACGGGCTAGATGCCAAAATGCGTGAGATGGTGGCGAGTGTGTATGATCTGTCGGATGACACGGTTGATGCGGTGTTATCAGAAGCAGCGAAATTTTCGCGTGATGTGTTGGCCCCGTTGAACCATTCGGGCGATATTGAGGGGTGCACATGGCACCCCGACAATCGTGTGACGACGCCCAAAGGTTTCAAAGAAGCGTTCCAGCAGATGGCCGAAGCAGGTTGGTGTTCGATGGAAGCATCCGAGGAATATGGCGGGCAAGCCATGTCCAAGATCCTGTCGGCGGCGACGGCGGAAATGTGGCATTCGGCAAATTTGGCGTTCTCATTGTGTCATTTGCTATCCCAAGGCCAAATTCACGCCTTGGAAACATTCGGCAGTGATGACCAGAAGCAGACGTATTTGCCAAAGTTGGTGGATGGAACGTGGACGGGCACGATGAACCTGACGGAGCCGCATGCGGGTACGGATTTGGGCGCGTTGAAATCATCCGCGACGCGCGATGGCGATAATTACCGCATCAAGGGTCAGAAGATTTTCATAACTTATGGTGATCACGATATGGCCGAAAACATTGTGCATTTGGTTTTGGCACGTGTTGATGGTGCACCCGCAGGAATCAAAGGGATTTCGTTATTTATCGTACCGAAGTTCATGGTGAACGCGGATGGATCGCTGGGCGCACAGAACGATGTGAAATGTGTTTCGATTGAACACAAGCTGGGGATCAACGGATCACCTACGTCTATTTTGCAGTTTGGTGAAAACGAGGGTGCCGTGGGGTACTTGGTTGGCGAAGAGAACCAAGGTTTGCAGATTATGTTTGCCATGATGAACGATGCGCGCTTTGGCGTGGGGGTTCAGGGATTATCCATCGCGAACCGCGCGTTTCATCAGGCGAAATCATATGCGGCGGAACGGGTTCAAGGCATACCGATGGAGCGTGAGTTGGGTGATACCATTCAACACCATCCCGATGTGATGCGTTTACTGTCAGGCATGCGCGCGGAAATCGAAGCGATGCGGGGCATTATGGTGTATTCCGCCGCAGCGAATGATTTGGCTAAGAATAAAGCAGGTGATAGTGCATTTTGGGCGTCGCGTTCGGAATTGATGATCCCGATCCTGAAGGGTTGGTTGACGGAACGATCCGTTTCGATTGCCTCCGATGGTGTTCAGGTACACGGTGGCATGGGGTTCATCGAGGAAACGGGCGCAGCACAACATTACCGCGACGCGCGTATTTTACCGATTTACGAAGGCACCACAGCCATTCAAGCGAATGATTTGATATATCGCAAAACGTTGCGTGATCAGGGCGTGGCGGTACGGGCATTGGTAGCGGATGTTAGCGAAACCGCGAAAACCCTGTCAACCAGTGATGATACAATTAGCACAGCGGCCAAGGCATTGGTGAATGCGGCGCAGGCGGCAGATGGTGCGATTGGTGCGATCCTGACGGGCGGCATGTCGATGCGCGAAAGTGGTGCCGTATCTGTGCCATTAATGATGATGTTGGGGACGTTATGTGGTGGCTGGATGACATTAAAATCCGCACAGGCCGCGCAGGAACAAAAAGATAGCGGTAATTGGGATCAGACCTTTTTGGACGCAAAAATTGCCTATGCGCATGTTTTTGCCACGCAATCCCTGCCCCAAGTTGATCGTTACGCCCAAACTATCAAGGCAGGCGGTACGGCAGTAGAAGCGGTTTCACCTGAAATGCTGTGGGCATAGATAAAAACCTACAAAATGCGACAACTGTCGGAATCGGCAGTTTTTGAGTCGCCCTATCGGTCTAAATTATTTTGTTTTCAGTTTTACCTTGGTTGTACAGGGCTATTCGTGCAAGCTGGCCTTGGATTCGTCGAAAAGGCGAAACTTTGAAGTCATAAAAAATGACAAACTTGCCAACTTGGGAGAATACAAATGAAATTCACAAAAACACTTACAGCTATGGCCGTGGCCCTTGCTGCGACAACAAGCACAGCGTCTGCATTGGACGAACTGGTTGTTGGTTACTTCTTGGAGTGGCCAACTGCGAACCAATTCGCACAAGCAAACGATCTATACGACAAAGCATTGGGCATCCCAGTTAAATGGGTTTCTTTCGATGCGGGTACTGCGATGTCAGCTGCTATGGCATCTGGTGACGTTCACATTTCATACTCACAAGGTGTGACACCATTCTTGGTTGCAACTGCTGCTGGTCAAGATTTGCAAGTGATCGACATTGCTGAAACATATTCAGACAACAACAACTGTGTTGTACGTTCTACATTGGAAATCGACAGCGACAACGCAATGGAATTGAAAGGCAAGCAAGTTGCTTTGCCAATCGGTACCGCTGCGCACTCTGATTTCTTGGCTCAAATCGGCCACTTTGGTCTTGCTGAATCTGACTTTAAAATCGTTGACATGACACCTGTTGATTCTGCTGCTGCTTTCGCATCAGGTGAATTTGACATGGTTTGTGGTTGGGGCGGCCCATTGCGTCGTATGAAAGAGCACGGCAACGTGATGCTTTCTGGTGCAGAAAAAGAAGCTGTTTCAGGCGTTATCTATGACATTACATCAACGCCATCATCCTTCGCAGAAGCGAACCCAGATGTTGTTGCAAAGTTCTTGAAGGTGACTTCAGACATGAACGCAATGTACGCCGAAAACCGCGAGCCAATGATTGCCGATATCGCTAAAGAAGCTGGTATGGACATCGAAGGCACAACTGCGATCCTAGACGTGATGAACTTCATGTCAGCTGAAACACAGTTGTCTGATCAATGGATGGGCGGCTGGTTGGCTGGCGATCTGAAGCGTCAAGCTGATGCTCTTGAAGCTGCCGGTAAAATCAAAGCTTTGGACGACTACGAAGCATTGGTTAACACATCTTACCTTACTGCTGCACAAGGCATGTAAGTAAACCCTTTGGGCGTGGCGTCACGGTGATTCCACGCCCTTTTTTTCATTCTAAATTCTGGGGACACTATGTCAGGTTTGATCATCGACAATGTATCTATGACCTTCGAGTTGCCAAATGGCGGCAAGGTTGAGGCATTGAAAAACATCAATTTGGACATCAAAGAAGGCGAGCTGATGTCAGTTCTAGGCCCTTCGGGATGTGGCAAATCAACACTTTTAAACATTCTGGCTGGCTTCTTAGCCCCGACAGAAGGGGTTATGACCCTTTCAGGTGAGCCAATCACAGCCCCAAGTTCCGAACGCGGAATGGTATTCCAGCATGGTGCCTTGTTCGAATGGATGAACGTTGCCAAGAACATCGGTTTTGGCCCAAAAATGAAGGGCACACCGCAAGCCGAGATCGACGCCAAAGTTGAAGAATTGTTGGATATCGTTGGTCTGCAAGATTTCGCGGAAAAGATGATCTATGAGATGTCAGGTGGTATGCAGCAACGTGTGGCATTGGCCCGTTGTTTGGCAAATGAGCCCGACGTTATTTTGATGGACGAGCCTTTGGGTGCCTTGGACGCGTTGACACGTGAAAAAATGCAATCGCTGGTTTTGGATATTTGGAAGAAGACGGGTAAAACCATCATCCTGATCACCCACTCGGTAGAGGAAGCGTTGTTGTTGGGTGAACGCCTGATCGTGATGGCGCCACGCCCTGGTCGTATTCACAAGGAATACCGTTTACCATTTGCCGAGTTGGGTGTTGGAGCGGATTTACGCGAAGTGAAACGCCATGACGAATTTGGCCCCACACGCGACGAGATTCTGAATATGATTTGGAATATGGAAGAAGAAATTATGGGACGGGCGGAGTAATCGATATGACAATTTTCAACACACCAATCCCCGCAACAATCGGCGAATTTATTTCGCTTAACACACCAGATGGCGGCGAAGTTGCCAGCCTGTTATCCACAACATTCTGGATGATTTTCGGTATCGCAATCATCTTTGGCATTTATCTGTTGTTCAGTGCAGGTAGCTGGTTGATCCATAAGTTATTCATGGATGGCCGTGACAAAGCAAAAGGTTACACCAGCCTGAAAACCGTAACATTTGGTGACGAAAGCGCGGTTGTTGCCAACCGTTTTGCATCCGTTGCATCTGTTATTGCTGTTTTCTTTTTCTGGGCATTGGCAACGGGTTCATCCCTATTGGGACCAATCCAATTACCGGCACCATTTCAGGGCGAAACCAGCTTTGAATACACGGCCGTGAATGCCGCGGGTGAGAGCGATACAGCAACGGTTAATCTGTTGGTTCACGCGTTTGACGCCAAACCAAACATGGCGGCGGCAGAAGCGAAAGCATCTGGGTTTGCCCAAAATGGTGCATTGAAAATCCGTGAACGTCGTACGGCGTTATTGTCATCCAAGAAAATTGGCGCCAAAGAGACCGAAGGTTTCCAAGTAACGCATGTCAACGGCGAAGCAATCACCGCTGGTGGCACAGTTGATTTTGGTAACGGCGAAGTATTGCTGACACCCAAAGGCAGCCTGCAAGTACGCCCATACGGCGGCATGACAATGGAAGCATTGTACCTTCCATCACCCGAAGGTGTTTGGAAAAGTTTCGTTCAATTGAACAAAGAGGGCTACACCAACGTGGGCCTTTGGGAAAACGTCTTCTGGTCATTGATCCGCGTTGTCCTTGGTTTCGCACTGGGGTGTTTGTTTGGTATTCCATTGGGCTTTGCCATGGGTCTGTCAAATTGGTTCCGTGGTTGGTTTGACCCAATCGTTGAATTCATGCGTCCTGTGCCGCCATTGGCCTTGATCCCATTGATCATCATTTGGTTCGGTATCGGTGAGCAAGGCAAGATCAGTCTGTTGTTCTTGGCCGCGCTATGGATCATGACAATCGCCGCACGTGCAGGTGTTTCCGGTGTGAATATTTCCAAAGTTCACGCCGCATATTCACTGGGCGCAACGAAGCGTCAGCTATTGATGAAGGTTATTTTGCCAAACTCCTTGCCTGAAATTTTCACCGGTGCGCGTGTTGCCATGGGTGTTTGTTGGGGTACGGTTGTGGCCGCGGAATTGGTTGCGGCGGAAAAAGGTGCGGGTAAGATGATTATCGCGGCGTCTAAATTCCAGCTGACCGATATCGTGATCATCGGTATCATCATCATCGGCATCATCGGTTTCGCAATCGAAGTTCTGATGCGCAAAATAGAAAACCGTTTGATCCCTTGGAAAGGGCGCGGATAACATCTATTCTAGCCTCCAACACTGGAGGCTAGGATGCTTAAAAAATTAACTTTGATTCTGGGGGTCGGTTTAGCAGGTTGCGTAGAAGCACCAGCCCCGGCCCCCACCCCTTCGCCCACAAAAGAAACGGTTAAAACAACCGGCCCACAGTACTTTCGTACCGAGGCATCCGGTCTAGCGGCATTCAAACGTATTTCCGCAAAAATCGATCCTGTGGCGACACGCATTTGCAAAGACTTTCATAGCGACAAACCCCCGACATTTTGCGATTTTCAGTTCCTGATCCGCAAGAGTGCCAAAGAACCGCCAAACGCATTCCAATCTGTAGATCGTTCGGGGCGCCCTACGATTACGTTTAATTCTAATATGTTGCGTGCCGTAAAAAACGACAATGAAATTGGATTTATTTTAGCGCATGAAACGGGTCATCAGATTGCTGGGCATTTGACGAAAACCCGTACAAACGCAACCACGGGTGCGATTTTGGGCGCGGTTTTGGCTGGTGTTGTTGGCGTTGATCCGCAAGTCGGTGTCGATCTTGGTGCGCGTGTCGGTGTACTTCAATATTCCAAGAAATTTGAGTTGCAGGCGGATGTGTTAGCGACACATATTTCGCATCGCGCAGGGTTTAATCCGCTGATTGGCGCGGAGTCGTTTCAACGGTTTGGTGGCGCAAAATCTCAACCGCTTAGCACTCATCCAGGATCAATTGATCGCATCGCAATTGTTAAGGCAACTTATCAACGCATTTTACGTGGTGATCGCTCGATCAGCTGGTAGTTAACGCCGCTGGTTCCAAATCTTAAAGTCCCGCGCATGTCCATGAAAGCGCGGCTTTTTCACCGCATCGGTTTCCAATTGCTCGGCCTGTGACATCACATGTCTGGCCAACATCAGGCTGACAATTGCAACGATTGCGCCCCCTGCCATTTGGCCGATTAATACGCCCTGTGCGCCCCACCATTGTGCGCCGAAATATACAAACGGGAATACGCCCAAGGTATTACGCCCCCAGTTGATCCATGTGGAATAAAACGGATGCCCAAGGTTGTTAAACGATGCGTTGCCTACGAATAGGATACCGTTGAATATCCACGCCAGAGACAGAGGACCACAGAACAAGAAGATCAATTCACGCCCGATGCCAACAGCGCCAAAAAGATCGGCGATTGGTGTGCGGATCAGGTATAGAATACCCACCACGATAAACACATAGACCGCGATGAAAATCAGGCTGTCGCGGTACGCCTCGGATACGCGGTTGAACTTTTTCGCGCCGAAATTTTGACCGATGATGGGACCGATGGCACCTGACATGGCGAAGATTAGCGCGAAGGATATAGGTGTCAGACGACCGATGATCGCCATGCCAGCAACTGCCTCTTGGCCGAATTCGGATGCGGCGCGGGTGACGTATGCGGAACCAACGGGGGCAGCAATGTTGGCCAATACAGCAGGAATTGCGATGGCAATGATCGGGCGGAAATCGATTTTGATCGCCGAGAGTGACAAGCGTCCCAATCCACCGTATCGGTTCATGATTGGCCAAATTGCGGTAGAGAACATGGCGATGCGCGCGACCACGGACGCCCATGCCGCACCCTCTAACCCCATGTTCAATGTGAAGATAAAGATTGGATCGAGCACGGCGTTGACGATCCCCGCCGTTAAGGTCGCCATGGTGGATAATTTCGCCGCCCCATGACTGCGCAATGCCGCCGCCGCGACCATGCCGCACATTAAAAGGGGCATGGAAGGGATGATGATTTGCAAGTAACTGACAGCGAAATCCTGTGCCTCGCCCGTAGCGCCAACCAATGCAGTTAAGGGGCGCAGGTTAACCCAGATCATCCCCGCGAATAGGATGGAGAAGATCAGCCCAATGACCATCACATGGGTCATGTATTCACGGGCACGATCCGTGTCCTCTTCGCCCAGTGAGCGTGCGATTAATGAACCTGCCGCGATGGATAATCCGATGCCCACCGATGTTGTGAAAAACAGGATCGAACCTGCATAGCCAACAGCCGCCGCCAATTGCGCGTTGCCGAGCATTGAGATGAACAACATGTCCACCAGATCAACAACGAACAGCGCCAACAGCCCCACCGATGCGGTGACGGACATGACCGTGATGTGTTTCAGAAGATTACCAGATAGGAAGACTGCGCTTTGTGCCATATGGCGACAGTGACCTAGAGGTTCACCTTTTGCAAGAGTGGTAGTAATTTGGACATGTCAGGGCCGTGCTCCATGCCTGTTACCGCTTTGCGCAGTGGCATGAACAGGCCTTTGCCTTTGCGGCCAGTGGCCTCTTTGACGGCTGTTGTCCATGATTTCCAGCTGGTTTCGTCCCACGGTGCGGCAGGTAGCAATGTTTTTGCGGTTGCAATGAATTCCGCGTCTTCGTCCGCGATCAGTGGTGTCGCACCGTTTTGGCACAGGTTCCACCATGTTGCCACGTCCGCGCGTGTGTCGATGTTTTCACGTGCCACATCCCAAAATGCTGGGGCGATATCGGAAGGGACGCCAAGGTCGTTTAGCGCATCCGCCATTGTATTGAATTCCAAACCAGCAACGAATTTTTTCGTCAGCGGTTTCAAATCCTCTGCGTCGAATTTCGTTGGTGCCGCGCCAAAGTTTGACAGGTCAAAATTTTCGGCTAGTTCATCGATTGACGATGCCAATTCGTTTGGCGCGGATGAGCCAAGGTGCGCCATGTGCGACAGGATCGCCATCGGTTCAAGCCCAGCGGCGCGAAGATCGCGCAATGACAGTGTGCCAAGGCGTTTTGACAATGCTTCGCCCTTTGGCCCAGTCAGCAATGAATGGTGGGCAAATTCGGGAACTGTGCCGCCCAAGGCTTGAATGATTTGGATTTGTGTGGCGGTGTTTGTGACGTGATCGGAACCGCGCACAACGTGGGTGATGCCGTAATCAACATCGTCGCAAACAGATGCCAATGTGTACAGGAATTGGCCATCGCCACGGATCAAAACAGGATCGGAAACTGATGCGGCGTCGATGGAGAGATCGCCCAGAATGCCGTCAGTCCAGTTGATGCGTTCGTGGTCCAATTTGAACCGCCAGTGGCCGTCGCGTTCAGCCGATAGTTTAGCGCGGTCTTCGTCGGAAATGTTTAATGCAGAGCGATCATACACGGGTGGTTTGCCCATATTTAATTGCTTTTTACGCTTTAGATCCAGCTCAACAGGCGTTTCGAAACATTCGTAAAAACGACCCGATGCGCGGAGTTCGTCGGCGGCGGCGTTATAGCGATCCAGACGATCCGATTGCTTTTCAACGCGATCCCAATTTAGGCCAAGCCATTCCAAATCTTCCTTAATCCCATCAGCATATTCGTCCGTTGAACGCACAGGGTCTGTATCGTCGAGACGTAGGATGAATTGACCGCCAGATTTGCGCGCAATCATATAGTTGAACAGCGCCGTGCGCAGGTTGCCAACGTGAAGGTAGCCTGTGGGGCTGGGAGCGAAGCGTGTGGTGGTTGTCATGGGTTTCTCGTGTTTGTTTCAGTGGCTTTTAGCCTGATTAACCGTGAACGCCAAGAGGGGTAGATTTTTGAGGTGATCACCCTTACATATAGATAAGAACAAAGCGAGAATACGGGTGAATACGGGTCGAATATTGGGCATTATTGCCGTGCTGTTGGCATGGGCAAACGCAGGGCATGCGCGTCATTATGTGATTGATGGAGATACCATTGTTGTGAACGATAAAACGTTCCGTATCAATGGGATAGATGCACCTGAAGCGGGGCAGAAATGCACATCAGAGCGTGGTAAGCAGTGGAGTTGCGGCGATGCGGCAACCAATGCGTTGTATGAATTGACCCGCGCAGGCAAGGTTGCTGTGAAGCCAGCAAAGTCGATAAGTATGGCCGCTATATCGGGCGTTGTTTTGTTGGCGATATGGATTTGGGACGTGCGATGGTGGAACGCGGTATGGCGTGGGCGTTTGTGCGTTATACCGATGTTTATGCAGGTGATGAACGCAAGGCCAAGCGGGCGAAAATTGGGATTTGGCGGGGGCCATCATTGCCCGCGTGGAAGTACCGATCAAAGCGGTGGGAAACAGCATCAAACAATGCGCCAGAGGGCTGTGCGATTAAAGGGAACATTTCGTCGTGCGGGAAGATTTATCATACGCCGTGGTCGAAGTGGTATGCGAAAACGGGCATCAATACATCCAAGGGCGAGCGGTGGTTTTGTAACGAGGCCGAGGCCGTTGCAGCGGGGTGGCGTGCGGCGCGTTAGGGTTTGTGGGGAAGCCATAAAACAACGTAGGTATAACGTCTAGATCACGTCTAGAAAGCGTCGTAAAACGCGGGGTGTTTGGTTTGTTAACCTTTGGTGTGGATTGTTGATTGAAACGTAATAAAATTTGCCACCCTTGGCCCTAAGATATTTGGTGAACAATTGAAATTTAGCTTGGTTGTTAATGTCGGCTAAGGGAGACAAAGTGATCGTTTAGAGACTTCTGTCCAATGACTTCAACGGGCGGAAAGTGGTCGTTTGCCGCATATGCATGGCATCCAACGCGATATCGCTGAAGCTGCAATTCACATATTCGCTAGTGTGTGCTCCAGACATTTTCGGACATGGATTACTATTTCTTTACTTGCTGCGCCAACATCGCGGGCAAGTGCTGTGTCGTAAATATCAATCCCTGTTCATGCGGAATATCCGAAAATCTTCGCAGCTTCGATGAAAATCTCTCATGATTTATAACCACCAACATTTAAAATGCGTTCGGGAAAAATAATTGTTGGCCCTCTACTTTAAAACCAGCGATTAGTTTCTGTCCATGGGCACTCGTTAGCCAGTTGATAAGTGCATCACGACCTTGGATATTAACATGTGGATGTTTCTTTGAACTAACCGGGATGACGCCGTATTGGTTGAATAATTCCGCCTGCCCACTTACCAGGATTTGGTGTGTGTCCTTTGCTTCGAATGCAATCCATGTGGCTCGGTCAGTAATGGTATAGCCATTAGCCTCGACAGCCATTCGGATCGTTGCGCCCATACCGGCACCGATTTCACGATACCAGTTGCCTATTGGGGTCAGGTTATTTCCCTGCCAAAGGTGACGTTCCTTTTTATGGGTGCCGCTGTCATCACCACGCGAAACAAACATTTGCACGGTGTTCTGGATGGCCGTCAATGCCTCTCCAACCGTAGTGGACCCTTTGATCCCAGCGGGGTCATGTTCTGGGCCGATAATGACAAAATCATTGTACATCAAATCTTGGCGATTTTCCCCATATCCGTTCTTAACGAATTCCATTTCAGATTCCTTGGCGTGAACCAACAAAACATCTGCATCCCCATTTTGCGCGTTTTTGATGGCTTGCCCCGTTCCAACGGCAACAACATCAACGCGGTATCCGATTTCTTTCTCAAAAATGGGCAGTAGATAATCATACAGGCCCGAATTCAACGTAGATGTCGTAGATTGCACCAAAATGCGCTGGTCTTTTGCCATGCCAAGCTGCGGTCCCAATAGCCCGACCAGAGCCGCCAAAACCATAATTTTTAGTCGTAACATATATGTGTGTGCCTTATTCAGCTGAGCTTGGTTGGGCCGAACTCTTTGATTTCGCTTGCTGAACTTCATCAACCCAGAGGCTGTGGTGCTCTTTGGCCCATTGCTCGTCGACTTCGCCAGATGTCATTGCATCCAATGCGCCTTCCATCCCTAATGTCCCGATATAGATATGAGCAAAAATTACTGCGATAAACACAAAGGCAATGATAGCGTGCCACATTTGCGCGTATTGCATTTCTTCGTGTGGAGCCAAGGCTGTTTTCAATTCGCCCAAACCCAACAGTCCAGAAATACCAAGGTTGTTTAGCAACTCGAACGTATGAGCGAAAAGGTTGATTTGGAAAGGAAATAACAGCGACAAACCAGAAACAGAGATTGATGCGCCAAAACCAATAACCGCCCAGAAAATGATTTTCTGACCCGCGTTGAATTTATACGACGGAGGGTGAACACCCTTCTTAAATATCCCACCACCCTGCATCAGCCATTTGATGTCGGCCTTGTTTGGAATGTTTTCCAAAACCCACATGAAGAAGACCAAAATCAAACCGATCATGAACCCCCAACTGACCCAATTATGCAAGAAGATTGACACATTAGCGATGGCTGCATAGGCGCTCTTACCGATCAAAGGGATCAAACCGAAGCGTCCGAAAAGTGAGATTAAACCGGTAATACCAAGGATGATAAATGATCCCGCCATTAACCAGTGGCCAAACCGTTCGATCAATTTAAAGCGTTGAATTTTAACGCCAGACGCGCCCTCTTCAATCATGATTTTACCGCGGAATAGGTAGAATAATCCCAGCAAAATAAGCGTGCCAATTAACAAATATCCGCCGTAATTTTTAAGCGGGCCTTTGCGAAACTCTACCCATCGCATGCCGCCATCTTGGATCAAGACTTTGGATGCTGGGCCGTCATTCGACACTTTCAAGTCCGCCTTTCCATAACGGAATGCGCGATAAATTTCAGAGTCGGAAACGCCCCCCAAGGTACCCAATTGCGATGCAATCGAAGCCGCCGAGTCTGGATTACCCGTTGCGTCACTTCTGAATGTGTCATCGATTTTTTGGCCCGATTGTCGATTAAGAATATCTTCTAACGTTTGCGCGCCGCCTGTAGATGCGCGCGTATCGCCATCTTGGGCGACTGCGCCAAAACTTGAAACAAGCGATAGGAATACAAGTGTGAATACTGAAAGGAATATCCGTTTAATCATCGGTCTGTACCTGTTGAATATAGTGAAATGGGGCGGCGGGAGAATGCCGCCCCATAATTTAACCAGAGCCAAAATCGGCTCTGATAGACGTTAACCGCCGTTCTTTTGGTCGTAAGCTGTACCCCAACCCCAAGCGCCAGTACCAAAGCCACGTGCAACAACACGTTCGCGGTAGATAGAAGAGACATCATCGCCATCCCCTGCCAACAACGCTTTGGTTGAACACATTTCGGCACAGATCGGCAATTTGCCTTCTGCAATCCGGTTGCGTCCATATTTCTGGAACTCAGCTGCTGAACCTGTTTCTTCTGGGCCACCGGCACAGAAAGTACATTTGTCCATCTTACCACGGCTACCGTAATTGCCTGCCTGTGGATACTGTGGCGCACCGAATGGACATGCGTAGAAGCAATACCCACAACCGATACACAGATCCTTAGAGTGCAATACCACACCGTCATCGGTCTGATAGAAACAATCAACAGGACATACAGCCATACATGGTGCATCTGAACAGTGCATACACGCAACTGAAAGAGAACGTTCACCTGGTGTACCATCGTTAATTGTCACAACTTTACGACGGTTAATACCCCAAGGTACTTCGTGCTCGTTCTTACAAGCGGTTACACAAGCGTTGCATTCAATACAACGTTCTGCATCACATAAAAACTTAGCTCTTGCCATTTTCAGTCCTCCCTATGCTGCTGAGATTTTGCAAAGAGAACATTTACTCTCTTGCATTTGAGTTACACTGTCATACCCGTAGGTCATTGCAGTATTTGCGGATTCACCCAGTACATATGGATCGGCGCCATCAGGATACTTATCCCTTAGGTCCTTGCCCTCAAAATGCCCACCAAAGTGGAATGGCATAAAGGCAACGCCTGCACCAACACGTTCAGTTACCATCGCCATCACTTTGACTTTGGCACCTTCTGCGCCTTCAACCCAAACCTGTTCGCCATCACGAACACCTAAATTATTGGCGTCACGTGTGTTAATTTCAACGAACATGTCTTGCTGAAGTTCGGCCAACCATGGGTTTGAACGACTTTCATCACCACCGCCCTCGTATTCAACAAGGCGACCAGATGTCAGGATCATTGGGTACTCTTTCGAGAAATCCTTCTTCTGGATTGATGCGTATAGGGTCGGCAAACGGTATGCTTTGCGATCCTCGTATGTTGGGTAATCTTCGACCAAATCGCGGCGCGAAGAGTACAGTGGTTCACGGTGAATTGGCACTGGGTCTGGGAACGTCCAAACAACTGCACGTGCTTTGGCGTTACCAAATGGTGCACATTCGTGTTTGATCGCAACGCGCTGGATACCACCCGATAGGTCGGTTTTCCAGTTCGTCTTGTCACCCGCAACCGCATCAATTGCGCTGCGTTCGGCATCCGTCAGATCACTGTCCCAACCAAGCTCTTTGAGCATAGCCATCGTGAATTCAGGGTAACCGTCCTGAATTTCAGAATCTTTCGAATAAACGCCTTCGGCCAACAGATTTACACCATCACGTTCCACACCAAAACGGGCGCGGAATGTAAGGCCACCTTCTGATACGCGTTTCGACATATCGTACAGGTTAGGCGTACCAGGGTGCTTCATGTCTGCCGTACCCCAACAAGGCCAAGGCATACCATAGTAATCGCCATCCGCTGGACCACCAACCGCCTTAAGCGTGGTTTTGTCAAACGTATGTTGATTTGCCATGTGCATTTTAACACGCTCTGGTGATTGACCAGTATAGCCGATTGTCCACATGCCTTTGTTGAATTCGCGTGTCACGCTTTCAACGTTTGGTGTTTCTGCATCTTCCATTTCGATATTGCGGAAGAAGCGATCAGCCCAGCCAAATTTGTTCGCAAATTTCGCCATGATCACGTGATCTGGCTTACTCTCGAACAATGGATCAAAAACTTTGTCGCGCCACTGGAACGAACGGTTTGATGCGGTAACGGAACCACGTGTTTCAAACTGTGTCGATGCAGGCAACAAGTACACGCCATCTTCGCGATCAGAAAGAACAGCAGAAACAGTTGGGTATGGATCGACAACGACCAACATATCCAGCTTCTCCATTGCTGTTTTCATTTCTTTCATACGCGTCTGAGAGTTTGGCGCGTGGCCCCAGAATACCATGGCACGAACGTTGTTCGGGTTGTCCATGTTATCTGGATCTTCCAGTACACCATCAATCCAACGGCTTACCGGAATACCGGTCAGGTTCATCAGGTTTTTCTCTTTGCCATCGGCATCGGTTGATTTCGCAAACTGACCTTTCAGCCAATCCATGTCCTCGCCCCAAACACGGCCCCAGTGTGCCCATGATCCAGCCTTTAGACCATAGTAACCCGGCAATGTGTGCGATAGAACACCAAGATCCGTTGCACCTTGTACGTTGTCGTGACCACGGAAAATGTTCGTTCCGCCACCTTCAGTACCCATGTTACCAAGGGCCAATTGTAGGACACAATATGCACGTGTGTTGTTGTTACCCGTGGTGTGTTGCGTGCCACCCATACACCAAATCACGGTGCCCGGACGGTTGTTGGCCAATGTATGTGCCACACG
The DNA here is from genome assembly GCA_943846615.1 of uncultured Amylibacter sp. Lineage (GTDB taxonomy): Bacteria > Pseudomonadota > Alphaproteobacteria > Rhodobacterales > Rhodobacteraceae > Amylibacter. The sequence goes on from OX044354.1 coordinate 827,825, forward strand.
ACGCAATTGGCTGCCTGGGGCACCCGTTACGCGTTCAACTTCTTCTGGGTTCCACTTTGCAACTTCGTCGCGGATTTCATCCATGCCGTAAACACGTGTGCGGATGAATTCTTCGTCTTCCCAACCGTTTTCAAAGATGTGCCACAAGATGCCCCAAACCAGTGCAACATCCGTACCCGGACGCAAACGCACGTATTCATCGGCATGTGCCGCTGTACGTGTGAAACGTGGGTCACAAACGATAACCGGTGCGTTGTTTTCTTCTTTGGCTTTTAGCAAGTGCAACAACGACACAGGGTGCGCTTCTGCGGGGTTACCACCAATGATGAAAATCGCTTTGGAATTGTGAATGTCATTATAGCTGTTGGTCATGGCGCCATAGCCCCATGTGTTCGCAACACCAGCAACAGTCGTAGAGTGACAAATACGCGCCTGATGGTCTACGTTATTTGTTCCCCAGTACGCGGCGAACTTGCGGAATAAATACGCTTGTTCGTTGCTGTGTTTGGCTGAACCCAACCAATAAACACTGTCTGGCCCGCTTTCGTCGCGGATTTTCATCATGCCGTCGCCGATTTCATCAATCGCAGTTTCCCAGCTGATGCGTTTCCATTCACCGCCTTCGCGCTTCATTGGATATTTCAGGCGGCGTTCGCCGTGTGCGTGTTCACGCACGGATGCGCCTTTGGCACAATGTGCACCCATGTTGAATGGGCTGTCCCAACCAGGTTCTTGACCTGTCCAAACGCCATTTTCCACTTCGGCCATGACGGTACAACCGACAGAACAGTGGGTACAAACAGATTTAACTGTTTCAACAGCGCCATTTACGGCGGATTGTGCGGAAGCCTGTGTAACAGTTCCCCCTGTTGCACCAATCGCTGCCAAGCCACCTACGGCAAGGCCCGATCCCCGAAGGAACGAACGACGGTCAACAGATTTCTCTGATACCTTAGACAGGAGGCTTGTCCGTTGGGGGCGTCGCGCAACCCCATTGGTTTTTTTCCTGAGCATTATATTTCTCCATTGCTAGTTTGGCAGAATTACCAATTTGCTATGTATTCGTATGCGTCTTCACGGTGGTCTGGGCGTCACGCAACCTCTCACCGCTTTGTTGAAATTGTCCGCCTAAAAACGGGCACTCTCTAGATATGCCCGTGTGTGGGCTGTCTCACGCAAACCTTCGCCTGCGTGTTGGTCGAGCGTATCGGCAGCAACTGCTTCGCCCGTCAAGGCAACTGCAGCGGCTGGCGCTGTCGCGGCGGCCATTTTCAGAAAATCACGACGGCTATTGCCCTCGTTTTCGTCCTTTTTGGTCATTCGACTTCTCCTTCATTATGATCAGCAATTGCCGATCGGTTAAAACGGCAACTAGGTTGCCATCATTCTAAATGCTTCTTGTTCGATCTCGATAAACGCCCTTCCAATCGCACCTATAGGCGCATAAAAAACAGAGTTTTTTGCGCCCTCTAAGTCCGAAAAGAAGTGACCAGCCCATGGGCCGATATGACGGTTAAAGAAATCACGCTGTTGGCTTAGGCTCGCTGGCTCGCCAAAACGCCCCGTAATCATGCCCGCCATCATTTCCAGCAGGCTCGCGATGTTGTCTTCAGGTTCGTATACATTCGCGGAACGTTCGATCTGCAATGACGCCATGTCGTTGCGCAATAACGCCAGCGGTTTTTCGTTCAAGAAACCGGTCAGATAAAAGCTGGCGTATGGCAACAATTCACCGCGCCCAACACCAATAAACAAAGCGTTGAATTCCGATGTCACTGATTTTTCATTCTGCGATGACGCCACGCGTGACAGGGATTTAAACCCCGTCCCAAGATCACTCTCATCACCTTTTAATTCGGTGGTCTTCTTAATCAGCTCTTTGGTTGGCGGGTTGGACAATGCAACCGATAGGTAATCGTAGAGATCCGCGCGCAGCTTATCTTCTTCTGCTACTTGGGTATTTGATGCACTTGCCAGCACTCTATCCTCCTGTGTGTTCGACAACGTCGACATTAAACCTGTGCTTCGATAACGAAGCGCATTCTTTTCTTGGGGGCGAACATGATGTCTGCCTCCGTCGTTTCTTCAATTGTTTCTTGATCCAGTGCTTCCGCTTCGATCTCCTCTACGGCGTCAGCCTTGAGTTCAGGCGTTGGCTCTTGGGTAATCTCTTCTTGCGGGTCTAAAACGGGCTCAGGGGCGTCATCTCTCGCTTCCGCCTCTTCGGCTTTGCGCGCTTCTTCCATCACATGTTTCAACATGCCTTTGCCAACCTGATACGCAGATTGGATATTCTCTACTGCCATCGCGCTGTCTGTGAAATCTTCGCCATAATCAACCAGCATATCTAGATTGGCCAATTTCGGATCGCTCAACCACAATTTACGCAACGCTTTGTTGCGAATGCGTGTAGGAACGGCCTTGGACATGAATGCGGAAAAATCGTCACCTGCGACCAATGTCTCTGGATCTTGTAATCCCAACTCTTCCAATATCTCTTCGTCGGATTGCTCTTCTAGCGCTTCAAGTTTCTCTGCATCTTCAATCGCGGTTTCTTGCGCAATTTCTGCTGCGACTTCTGCCTCTACGGCTTGCTTGCGACGGATCCAGAAGTTCTCTGTATTACTCATTGAATGAAACCCCCTGCCTTACGAACAGGTGCGCGGTAGACATCTGTGGTTTGCTTGATACGACGATCACCAATGCCATCTTCTTTCAGGTCGGTGCGTTTCTTGTCACGCTTGCGCTTGATGAATTCTTCTTCTTCATGATGCTTTTCGATATAATTGGCGACCCATGCAATCATTGGCGCGGGCATCGGGATCGGTTCGACAACCTCTTCGCCAGTGTCCATGTAATCCTGCGCTTCAAATGGCGACGCTGTCACCAACAACAAATCCACATCGCCCAACTCGTCATTTGTTCCAGCGTTGCGCATCACCACATACACCATCGGCACATCACTTGCTAATCCGCTGATGTAGGCATCTGTGTCTGTGCGATGTAATTCCAGAGATCGCGTACCTGCATGGTATTCGACCGCATCTCCTTCGCGACGCATCTCTAACCAATCCGCTTGCCCTGCCCCTGGCAGGACGGCAACGGCTTGCCAATTCCACTTTGCCCATTTGGTAACACCTGGTGTCTTACGCACCACGACGCCCACGGGCATTGAAATCGATTGCGGGTTCATTCCTGTCCTCCCAAACAGCACGATCCTGTAAAATCCTCCGATCGTTAACTAACGTTAGAACGCGAAAATCACCTTCGCCAACCATAGATTTGCAAAAACTGTTAACAATCGAACAGAAATCGACATCACGGTCATAAAGTCTACTTTTGAGAATTCTGAAATGGCCAAAAGGGACAAAATGTCCACATGAATTTTCGCAATTATATATCGCATTTTTTGAATATAAATTCTTTCGAATCAAATCATGAAATCAGCCTGTGAAATCACTGACCTTTAAAAATTTTGAAAAATGATTTTCTGGAATTTTGGGAAATATTGTCCCTTTACCTATCCGAATTTTCATGACTATTTAAGCCAGAGTTAACAACGAATGCGTTCCATTCCCAGCCAGAAAGCCAGGAAAAATACATGACTAAGACATTGATTTTATGTGATTGTTCCAAATCACAGGCGGTTGACGCCAACGCATTCGATACCATCGAGGGTATCACCTGTTCGAGAATTCATACGGGCCTTTGTATGCATCAAACGGGTGACGCCGCGAAACTTTTGAAATCTGAAAACGCGATTGTAGCGTGTTTACAAGAGCGTGAATTATTCGAAGAATTGGCCGACGAATTACAAGTTTCACCACCCGCGTTTTTGGACATCCGCGACCGCGCTGGATGGTCAGATCAGGGCAAAAATGCGGGCCCCAAAATGGCCGCATTGCTTGCTGATGCAATGCTGGAAAAACCGCTCGAAAAGACTATGGATGTCGTTTCCGAGGGTGTTTGTTTAATCATTGGCCCGTCCGAAATTACCTTGTCCGCCGCCAAACAATTGAGCGGATATTTAAGCGTAACAGCACTGCTGACGGACATCCCCGATGGCCCCTTCAGCCGTGATTACGATGTTATCCTAGGCGAACTAAAATCCGCGTCTGGCACACTGGGAAACTTTGACGTTCGTATAAACAAGTTCCAAGAACTTTCAAAAATGGGCCGCGGCGAAATGGGTTTTACCGACCCACAAAACGGTGCGGGATCACAATGTGACATTATTTTGGACCTAACCGGTGGCATCCCATTGTTCCCCGCCCCTGAAAAAAGGGACGGTTATTTCCGCCCAGACCCCAGTGATCCAAAGCTCGTTGCGGCAAGTATTTTCGAGGCATCACACACGATCGGAACCTTCGAAAAACCGCTGTATCTGAAATATGACGCAAACACATGCGCCCATTCACGGGCTCAACAAACGGGTTGTAGCAACTGTTTGGACATTTGCCCAACAGGCGCAATCACACCAGATGGCGACAATATTTTGATCGATCCAATGGCCTGTGCAGGCTGTGGCGCATGTTCTGCATTGTGCCCATCTAGCGCGATCACATATGACGCCCCACCTGTTTCATTCCTGTTTCGTCGCATTCAAATCCTTGCTGAATCCTTCGCCAAGGCGGGTGGAACATCACCCCAACTGTTGGTTCATGACGCCGAATTTGGCGGTGAAATGATATCTCTGGCTGCGCGGTTCGGTCGTGGCCTGCCCGCAAATGTGATCCCACTAGAGGTGGATGCCCTAACTGGCTTTGGTCACGCGGAAATGTTGGCGGCATTAGGAACAGGTTTCACCAATGTTCACGTCCTGATCGCACCAAAAACCGAAACAGAGGTGGTTGCAGGCCAAGCAGAGATCGTGAATGCGATCGCTGGCGCACCGCAAATCACGTTGATCGACGAGAATGATCCAGATGCATTTTGTGACATTCTGTATAACACCGACGCCTACGACCCCGTCGAAAACACGATCCTGCCTATCGGCGGTCGCCGCGATGTCACCCGCTTGGCGGCTAAAGCATTGCAACCCGACATCGATGCACCTATCGCATTGCCCGAAAACGCGCCATATGGTGCCGTAGTTGTTGATAACGAGGCATGCACGCTCTGCCTGTCATGCGCATCACTGTGCCCATCGGGAGCATTGGGCGACAACCCAGACATGCCACAACTACGCTTCCAAGAGGCCGCATGTTTACAATGTGGCATCTGCGAAACGGTCTGCCCCGAAAACGCAATTACATTACAACCACAACTGGATTTGGACGACAGCGCATTTAACCAAGATGTGCTGCACGAAGAAGAACCATACCCATGTATCGAATGCGGTGCATTATTCGGCGTAAAGTCCACCATTGATCGCATCGTAAAACAGCTGGAAGGCAAGCATTCCATGTTTTCAAGCGCGGGTTCAGGCAATCTGATCAAAATGTGCGACAACTGCCGCATCAACGCGCAATACCACAGCAAAGACAATCCATTTCAGGGCGGCGAGCGGCCACGTGTTCGCACAACTGATGACTATCTAAAGGTCCGCAAGGATCACTAATACAATACGGTTCTAGGGGACAAAAAATGAGTGACGAAGATTTCAACATGACAATGCGTAAATTCCTGAAACAGGTGGGTGTTACATCACAACAAGCCATCGAAGAGGCCATGCGCACAGCGGGCCAAGACGCAACGGCCGGTAAATCGTTCAACGCCAAAGTGGTGTTGACTGTGGATGGCTTGGATATCGAACATGTTGTTCAAGGCAGCATAGTAGGGAAAAGCGCATGAGCGTAACACGTGAAGTCGTCCTAGACGTTCTGGGTAAAATTAACGACCCCATCAGTGGCAAGGACATCGTCACCGCAGGATTAGTTCGCGCGTTGACAGTAAACGACGGTTCTATCCGCTTTGTTTTGGAGATCGATCCCGCACGATCCAAAGCGATGGAAGAGGTTCAAAAGCAAGCACAAACAGCGTTGGAAGCATTGGACGGAGCCAACGAAGTGTCCGTCATTATGACAGCGCACAGTGCGGCACCAGCCCCGCCCGATTTGGGTGGTGGTAAAAAATCAGAACCATCTGGCCCACAAAAAATCCCTGGCATTGATCGTATCATCGCCGTGGCCTCTGGTAAGGGTGGCGTTGGGAAATCCACCGTATCTGCAAACCTCGCAGCCGCATTGGCCGCCGAAGGACGTAAGGTCGGCCTGTTGGACGCGGACGTATATGGCCCATCACAGCCTCGTATGCTGGGCATCTCTGGCCGTCCATCATCGCCTGATGGCACTACCATTCTGCCCCTGCGCAACCACGGTGTTACCCTGATGTCCATCGGTCTGATGACAAACGAAGACGAGGCCGTCGTTTGGCGTGGCCCGATGTTAATGGGCGCATTGCAACAAATGATGAGCCAAGTACAATGGGGCGCATTAGATGTGTTAATCGTCGACCTGCCACCGGGCACAGGGGATGTGCAAATGACTCTGGCTCAAAAGGCCGAAGTTACAGGTGCAGTAATCGTATCCACACCCCAAGATGTTGCCTTAATCGATGCTCGTAAGGCATTGGATATGTTTGATAAACTTGGCACCCCCATCGTTGGAATGATCGAAAACATGTCCACGCACATCTGTTCGCAATGCGGCAACGAGGAACATGTATTTGGGCACGGTGGTGTCGCCACTGAAGCCGAAAAACTGGGCACACCATTGATGGGGGAAATTCCATTGAATATCGATATCCGCCTTGCCAGTGACGGCGGTGCCCCTATTGTTGTATCGAAACCAAACTCGAAACATGCGCAGGCGTTCCGCACAATTGCGCGCAAGATGATTGATGACGGATACGCATGACACCAGAACCAACGTTCCCACCCCTGTTATCGGGCGAACCCGTCGCAAACCATATCGATCCATTTGATAAAGCAATATCAATGGCCACTTTGGGGTGTGACGCAGGTACAATCGTTTACAACATTTCAACGGAATACCTTCGGGCCGCATTTATCTTTGCGCCCGAAGTCACGCTGGAACATGCGGTTGCGATGCAGATTGCCTGTGGCATCGGTTATTCCAATGCCCTTGGCGCATTGGCCCCACCAGAGGTTGCGGTGCATTTAGATTGGCAAGGCCAGATCATGGTTAACGGTGCCACCTGTGGCCAGCTGCAAATCGCTGCCGATTGCACTGACCCCGCGCAACATGCCGATTGGCTGGTCGTGGGTTTGACGATCCCTCTTGTCCCTGCAGATGATCACGGTGGTGGCGACACACCGGATCAAACAACTCTTCTCCAAGAGGGGTGTATCGAGGTCGACCCGACACGTCTGCTTGAAAGCTGGTCGCGCCACTCTCTGGTGTGGATCAATCGCTGGTCAGAGGAAGGCACAGCACCGCTGCACGCGGAATGGCGTTCAATGGCCCAAGGCATGGGCGAAGACATTACCATCAAACATAAGGGTGCGGACCTGTCTGGCACCTTCCTTGGCATCGACGAAGCCTTTGGTATGTTGGTACGCACCGATGACACAACCACACTGGTTCCTCTTACATCCCTCTTAAAAAACGAGACCGCATCATGAAGTTGGCAAGAACAATCCATTTCGACGAAAGTGACCGCAATGTTTTTCATTATGCCGCCCGCACGGGTGAATGGGCCATCAGTGGCGGGTTCGAGTTTTCTGATTGGTCAGAGGCGGATTTAAAGGGAAAAAACCGTCAGGCCTTCAACAATGGCTGGCTGGGGCTGGATACATTTGGGCGTGCGACGTTTGTGGCCGTAACGCAGATCGAACAAACTGAACTGGATGGTTTAACCAAACGCTTGGCTCAACACTTTGTGGATATGTACGGCGCACCGTCAATCGATGCCGCAATGCCAATCGCTCAACAGGAAATGGAACACGCCCAGGATCTATGCGATGATCACGAACCAAATACATTGATCGCAATCACCCGTGAATTAACACCGGCGGGCGTAAATGAACAATTCCGCACCATCAAAACCGAAGACGCCGATCTCGCGCAATTCGCAATCCATGGATCGTTGGACGAATAATTCGCGTACGATTAAACCACATCCTCGCCAACCGGCATCCATACACAAAAGGATGTTCCCTCATCGACCTTACTCGTGGCTGAAATCAGGCCATTGTGCCGCTTTACTATGGTCTGACTGATCGACAACCCCAATCCGGTACCTTCGCGTTGTTTGGTTGTGAAAAACGGATCAAAAATCTTGTTCAAAACACGTTTTGACATACCTTGACCGGTGTCGCTGACCACAATCGAGATTCCATCAATGCCATCATGTATTTCATTTTTGGACACCAGTGATAGAACACCGCCATCAGGCATGGCATGTACCGCATTCACAATCAGGTTGATAAACACCTGCTGCAATTCGGTACGGTTCATCACGATCATACCTTCGGCCTGTTGTATCCGTTCGACCTTCACATGAACGTTATTCATCAAATGTTGCACCAAAACCAAACAGTCCGATAGAACGTCGTCAGGAAACTGTAATTCAAACGAGTCTGAAAACTCATTTGGTCGCGCAAATTGCAACAACTTCCCGACCAAAATATTGACGCTGTGAACCTGCTCATCGATCAGGCGAAACTCTGTCTCTACATCCGCGGCACCTTCGCCCAACTCTTGGCGAACGACATCGATATTACCCTGTATCACCGCCATCGGATTATTAATCTCATGGGCAATCCCCGCGGTAATTTCGCCAATTGCCGCCAGTTTTTCGGATAGCACCAATTGCTTTGTGGTTGCTTCCAGCTGTTTATTCGCATCGCTTAATTCGGCGGTTCTCTCTTCAACACGATCATTCAGCTCATCCGCCAACCCGCGCAAACGTCGATCACGTTCTTGGATCTGATCCAACAACGTGTCCAGATGGGACGACACCTGTCCAATCTCATCCTCTGCTTCTAACACGCCAGACCGTGCACCCAATTCGCCCTTTTCAACCTTGCGAATTGTTTTCAACATACGCTCTAGGGGGCGAAAAATTCCACCTGCCCATCGGAGAAAAATCGGTACGGATAATATAACCGCCGTGATAAATGCACCAATCGTGGTCCACAACGTCCACGCCTTTGCCGCACGAAATGGCGTATCGAGAAACCCAACATATAACATCCCGATCCGCGTTCCGCGACTGTCCACAATCGGCTCATAGGCAGAAATATACCAATCATTCACAACGAACGCACGATCTAACCAAACCTCACCCTCATCCAGAACCTTTGAACGTACCGCCGCCGAAACTCGGGTGCCCAACGCCCGCACATTTTCAAACAACCGCACGTTTGTGCTGATGCGGACGTCTTCTAAAAATAACGTGGCCGTACCAATACTACCGTCTGTCAAGCTCGCTTCGGGATAAACTAAATCATTTATTGTATCGATGAATTCAAGGTTTCGGTTTAAAATGATACCCGCAACCAAGGCCGAGGCCGCGCCATCACTTTTAAATGGGGCCGCCGCATGAATAACCATCCCGCGCGTTTCAACCTTGCGCGTGGTTGGAACCGCCGCCTCCGTGGGCACGAGATCAATCATAACATCAGACGCCAGTCTGGCAGATAGATGGTTTAAATCCACCCCCGAAAACAAATCGATCTGTGCAATTGACTGACCATCAACCGCCGATTTCAACACGGGCCAATCTGCAAACCGTTGATACTTTCGATCGTGCTCTGGCAATTCGAAACGGCGATCTACATCGGCCACATACAGGAAATCCAACCCTAACTCCGCACGCTGTTTCTCCAAAAAAGCATCCAACAACACACCATCATCTATCGCAACAACATCCGCCAACGCAGCAGACCCAGCCAAGGCCGAGACCCGATCCTCACTGGTTTCTAAAATCCGCTCCATATATTGATGCGCGATGGTCAATTCACCATTCACCTTGGCAATCAGCAGTTCGTCAAAATTGTGTGACCAACGCGTAAACATACCCCCTATTAGCAGCGGTAAAACCACCAACATCGGTAAAATCGCGATCACCAACAGGCGAAACCGCACCGATTTGAACAGGGTTGTCAGGGCAGATGTAACGGATACTTTCACAGTATCACGAACTCCACATCGCGCATTTGCGATCAACCGTTTTGCGCGAAACGCCCAGGCGGCGGGCCGCTTCAGCGCGGTTCCCATCACATTCTTCTAATACACGTTGAATGTGCTGGCGTTCGACAGATTGCAATGTGTCATCCAATGGCATTGATGCGCCATCCTCTACCCCCTCAAACTCGGCTGGGAATTCATTCAAGATCAACGCCCGTTCAATCAGGTTACCTAATTCGCGAACGTTTCCAGGCCAATCGTAACGCAAAAATCCACGCCGGACCGCATTCGAAAATTTCAACGTTGGGACACCCAACTTGAATGAAATCTCTTGCATAAATGTATCAGCCAGCTCCTGAACATCTTCGATACGGTCACGCAGTGGCGGCATTTCGATCTGCAAAATGTTGATACGGTAAAACAAATCCGCACGAAACGTGCCTGCTTCAACCGCGTTGGATAAATCAGTATTGGACGAAAACACAAACCTCACATCAGTCGAAACCTCGCGGGCGGCCCCAACTGGCCTCATCTTACGGCTTTCAATCACGCGTAGCAGTTTGCCTTGTAATTCATGAGACAAGGACGTGATCTCGTCCAGAAAAATGGTCCCACCACTCGCATATCGAAACAAACCATCGCTCTGCTTGTTATCGTCGGTCTTTCCAACACTGCCAAACAGCTCAACTTCCAAAACATCACTGGGAATTGTACTGCAATTCACGGGCACAAACGCTTTGTCGGAACGATCGGACATATGGTGTAATGCGCGCGCGGCGACCTCTTTGCCTGTGCCAGATTCACCTGTTATCAAAACTGTGCTGGGCAACACCGCAACACGGCGCAGTGTTTCGCGAATACTGGAAATCGATTTGGACGTCCCCAACAATTCATTGCGGCGCATACTTTCTTTAATACCCGATTTCAATTCATGACGTAGTAGGAAATTCTCACGTCGCAAATGCAATCGATCAATACTACGCGCGACCGCATTCAATATCTGATTTGATCGAAACGGCTTCAGCACGAAATCTACGGCCCCCGCCCGCAAGGCATTAATTGCGGTTTCTAAATCAGCAAATGCTGTAATCAAAATCGCATCAGCAAAGAAGCCAACTTTGCGTTGCTCACGCAGCCAATCCACGCCATTTTGGCCAGGCATAATATTATCTAAAATCACAACATCAAAATGCTCTTCATCCAATATTCTTGATGCTTCCTCGGTGTTTGAAGCTTCGGTAACATTCTTACAGCGCGGGCGTAAAATCTTAACCAGAAAATTCCGCATACCTGGTTCATCATCGATCACCAAAATCGACGCTTGTGATAGCCAAGGGCCAAACTCCGCTTCGTTTGTGGTATTCATTGAGGCAAACACAGTTTCAACCATAACATCTCCGAGTACTTTTTATTCACTGTAACTAAGAGATACATTGTAAGAACAAGAAAAAGAAGGTTTTGAAAGATAATTTTATATCTTTTGATGTTTGGTTTTAGCATTGAAACCCCGCACTCAGCAAAATGTAGACATAGTTTCCAAATATGTTGGCTTTTGACTAGCTAATGGATTTGGCTATTCTTGTTCAATCGCCATTTGAAAACTTTGAGTTGCGGAACACTCACTGGAGCGTGCTCAGGAAAAATCGACTCATAGGCTACACGAAAAAAGAAGTCGGGCCAACCTAGTCATTGGAAGCACTGTTGCACTTATCTCGGGGAGGCTCGTCGTTCTTCTAGCGGAGGTTATCGCCGTCCTGGCCAAATTATTAAAGTAACGGCCGCTCCAAAATTTGCATGTAGATGTTGATAGTACAATCTTGACTGCAAAGCTGTCATGCAATCGCTGCGCACTAAACGAATGTCCGCAATTGGATAGTTGCGCCGCAGCACGCAATTGAACGTTTAAGGTCCGGTTAGGGCCGGGAAGTGTCAAATCATACAAAAATTTGAATTGGTAATAAGGGCTCTAAGCGGGCGTTTGAAGTTGTTCACCTCACTCTGATAGATTCATAGCACAACCTACCCATCATCCCGCCATCTGTTCGCAATCGGATAACGACGATCCAACCAGAAGGCGCGTAAGGATAGCCTTGCGCCCGGGGCGGATTGGAAGCGTTTGTATTCGGAGATGTAAAGCAGGTGTTCGACGCGTTTGACCGTGTCGCGGTCGTAGCCTGCGGCAACGCAATCGGCCACGGAGGCGTCTTGGTCCATTAGCATTTCCAAGATACCGTCGAGGATTTCGTAGTCTGGAAGCGAGTCGCTATCCTTCTGATCGTCGCGCAGTTCCGCCGTTGGCGGTTTGTCGATGATGTTGGTGGGGATCACCATGCCAGCTGGGCCCATCATCCAATCGCGGTGGTTTTGATTGCGCCAGCGGCAGGTTTCGAACACGCGCATTTTATACAGGTCTTTGATCGGGTTATAGCCGCCCGCCATGTCGCCGTAGATTGTGGCGTAGCCGACCGAGACCTCTGACTTATTCCCCGTCGTTAATAGCATTTCGCCGAATTTGTTCGACATCGCCATCAGGAGTAATCCGCGCAGGCGGGATTGGATGTTTTCCTCGGTTGTGTCTGTATCCAGCCCCTCGAATATTGGGGCGAGTGTGTTGGTGATTGCTTCGCGGCCCTCTGCAATCGGGACGGTTTGGATTTGTGCGCCTAACATGGCGGCGCATTCGGATGCGTCGTCGAGGCTGTTCTGTGATGTGTATTCGGAGGGGAGCATCACAAGGCGGACGTTTTCCGCGCCCAGCGCGTCGGTGGCGATTGTGGCGACGATGGCGGAATCGATGCCGCCTGACATGCCCAACAAAACCTTCTTAAACCCTGTTTTGCGCATGTAGTCGCGCAGCGCCAAAACCATGACGTGGTAATCCTGTTCCCAATCATCAGGGAAGCTGGCCTTGGAACCCTGCTCTGCCACCCAGCCTGTGTTGGTGCGGTTGAAGGTGATGGTTTCGATGTGTTCGTCAAACAGTGGCATTTGCATCGCCAATGCGCCGCCGGTGTTGATGACGAATGATCCGCCGTCGAACACTTGGTCATCTTGGCCGCCGATCAGGTTCAGGTATGCCATTGGCAATTCGGATTCCACAACGCGCGACACCATGTGGGATATGCGTTTATCGAATTTGCCACGGTAGTATGGTGAACCGTTGGGGGAGACGAGGATTTCCGCGCCTGTTTCGGCGAGGGTTTCGCAGACGTCGGGGAACCAAGCGTCTTCGCATATGGGTGATCCGATGCGCACGCCGTTGACCACATATGGGCCGTGGATTTCGCCGTGGTCGAAAATGCGCTCTTCGTCGAAGACTTTGTAATTTGGCAGGTGGTGTTTGCGGATTTGGGTCGTGATTTTGCCGTCCTGTAGAATGGCATAGCAGTTATAGACCCGATCGCCATCGCGCATGGGGACGCCAATACCGATCGTTGGCCCGTCCGCGCATTCTGCGGCGAAAGCGGCCAATTTGGCCTGTGCATCAGCGACGAAGGCTGGTTTTTGCACCAAATCTTGGGCTTGGTAACCTGTGAGGAACATTTCAGGCAGGGCAAGCATGTCCGCGCCGTCCGCGCGGGCCTGTTCAAAGGCGCGTTTTGCCTTGGCCAAGTTGCCGTCGAAATCACCCACGGTGGCGTTTAATTGGGCCATCGTTAACTTAAACTTATCGCTCATCTGTCACTTCCTGCTTGCTTGGTTGATATTTAACACAAGTCGCCGCGTTTAAAAGCGCAATCAAAATGATTGCCCAATTGAATTGTTGGTTTTAGGGTTGCCGTAAGCAGGGGTGCCCCCTGTTGAAGAGGGATAAGGAATAATAATGCCGGGTTTAAGAACAGTTATAGTGTGCGCCGCAATCGGTGCGATTTCAACCAGCCCCACATGGGCGCAGGATGTGGTGCGGACCAAACAGTACGAAGAAGGCGGCGTTTACGAGGGTAATTTCAAGGATGGCGTGCGCCATGGCAACGGCACATACACCCTGCCCGACGGATTCAAATACACCGGCCAATGGGTAGACGGGAATATCGAAGGCCAAGGGATTGCGAAATATCCAAATGGTTCATTGTTCGAAGGCCAGTTTTCAAACGGCAAACCAAACGGCCAAGGCACGATTTCATTTGCCGATGGCGGCACATACCAAGGCGATTGGTTGGATGGGAAAATAACCGGTCAAGGAACCGCGAATTATGCCAATGGGTCGATCTATACGGGTGGCTTTAAGGAAGCGAACCATCATGGACAAGGTAAGCTGACCACGACAACTGGGTTTGTATATAAAGGCGATTGGTTGGATGGTGCGCAGACGGGCAAGGCGGATATTACCTATGCCAACGAGAGTACGTACAGCGGCGAGATGTTAGACGGAAAACGCAATGGCGTTGGCGCGATCAAGTTGAAGGATGGCATGACATATAGTGGCGAATGGGCCGATGATCAGATCGCCGGTATCGGCAAATTGGTAGATGCAAATGGCGAGATTTACGAAGGCAACTTCCTGAACGGCGAACGCAATGGTGCGGGTATGGTTACATATGTAAATGGTGATACTTATGAGGGCGATTTTGTACAAAATGCCCGTCATGGGCAGGGCAAATTCACCAGCAAGGACGGCCATATTATCGATGGTGCATGGGTCAAAGGCATTGTGCAGGGCCGCGCCAAGACGACATATCCAGACGGATCGGTTTATCACGGCGATTATGCGGCGGGTAAGCCGCATGGATTGGGCGTTTTAACATATGCGGATGGGGGCAGTTATTCGGGTGACTGGGTGAACGGTACGATCGCAGGCAAAGGCACCGCGACATTCGCCGATGGCAGTGTTTATGAAGGAGAATTCAAAGAGGCGCGCAATCATGGCATCGGGAAAATCACATATGCCGATGGCCATGTATATGACGGCCAATGGATAGAAGGTGTGAAACAAGGGCGCGGTTTTGAAACGCAGCCCGATGGATCAGTCTATGACGGTATGTTCAAGGATGGGCGCCCCGACGGTGATGGCATGCTGACGCTGAACAATGGATTTCATTACGTTGGTCAATGGGCCGGCGGTAAAATTGATGGCACTGGCGTTGCCACGTTTGAAAACGGTGATGTTTATAAGGGTGATTTTGTGGCAGGGAAGCCGCAGGGGACGGGTAAGATGGTGTATAAATCTGGCCGTGTTTTTTATGGTATCTGGGAAGATGGGGCGGAGAAGCAGCCGTTGGAAGAGTCAGCGCCAAAAGCCGTTGTTGAAGGTGCGCAGTAACGTTGCGATGAAAAACGTGCATCTTAGCATTGAGCAATTGGAGAAGGATGTTTGGCCCGATCCAGGGTTTACATCGCGATTGGTGGCAAAGTGCCATGCGTTGCGCAAAATACCCGTTCAAGATTTAGATACCGAAGGTCTGCGGATGCTGATTGGCCAAGAGATCGGCCTGGCGTTTCTAATCCCTACGGCATTGACCAAATTGGCAACGAACCCCTACCTTGAGGGTGACATGTTTGAAGGTGACGTGTTGATGGCCGTTGTGAAACAGAGCGATTTCATCTTGAATACCGCGCCGGAACTGGCAGAGCCGTTTTTGGATATTTGCAGGCGTGTCACCAACGCCCATCATTGTCCCCTGTCCAAAAGGAACATACATATTATCAATTCTATCTTGGATGATCATCCACGTTGAATGACGAAATCAACGCGGGTGATGCGTTCGTATTTGCGCCTATGACCGAAACAGCGCCCCCATGGGAACACTGTTAATTCGCGAGAGAGTCAGAGTTTTTCCACCTCTACCGCGCCGTAAATTGCCGCCAATGACCCGCCATTTTTAAGCGTTTCCAAAATTGCCTCTTCTTTGCGTAGCACCTCCTGTGCATCGGCAAGGCATTGATCGATTTGCGCGTATGGTACCACTGTAATTCCATCCGCATCGCCGATGATCAAATCACCTGCGCTGATCGCGACGCCGCCGACGGAAATTGTGCCGTCTACGAAACCATCGCCCGATTTACGTGGGCCGCGCGGGCAGGTGTTACGGGCGAACATCGGGAGGTCGGCATCGATGATTTCTTCGCTATCGCGCACGGCGCCATCGATGACCAGTCCGCCAACGCCGCGTTCCTTGGCATATAGGGTCATGAGGCCACCGAAGACGGCGGTGTTTTCGAAACCTTGGGCGTTAACCACGATCACCTGCCCTGCTTCACATAAACCAATCGCCGCGCGGATTGCCGAATTGTCACCGACGGGACATTCAGCGGTGCGCGCCTGTCCCAGTAATTTCATTGATGGTATCAGGGGGGAAATGCCGCCCTGCATGGTTTGACCACGTGATAATGTGTCCGATGCCACGGCGGCGGGGATTTCGGCGAAGGCCGCCAATATCTCTGTGGGGATTGGTTTAAATGTTGTTGGGTGCTGTTTAACGGGCATTGGAACATCTCTTAATTTGGGTTCGTATTACAATTACCTTAGTTGTACAAAAATGAACATGGGGGCACTTTGCCCTTTTCATCCAAACGAATCTGGGTATTAATCCCCATATGAACAAAGCGACCACAAAAACTCAGACGATTTCACACGCCCCGATGCTGAATGCATTGCTGGCGTTGTCTGCGCTTGCGCTTTTACTTCTTAGCTGCCTCTGAGCGTGCCGAACTTGGGCGCGACGCTCGGGGGATGGACAACGCGCCTAAAAATCTTAAAAGACAGCTAAGCAAAAGAGTTACATCATGACAAAACAAGACCGCGTATTAATTTTCGACACAACATTGCGTGATGGGGAACAATCCCCCGGCGCCACCATGAGCCACGGCGAAAAGTTGGAAATCGCCAATATGCTGGATGAAATGGGTGTTGATATCATCGAGGCTGGCTTTCCAATCGCATCAGAGGGTGATTTCAAGGCTGTTTCCGAAATTGCGGCGAACACCAAGAATGCACAGGTTTGTGGCCTGTCGCGTGCGGTTTACAAGGACATTGATCGTTGCTGGGAAGCCGTGAAGCACGGGGTGAACCCACGTATTCACACATTTATCGGCACCTCCCCACAGCACCGCGCAATCCCAGATTTGACGATGGATCAGATGATCGAGCGTATTCATGACACGGTCAGCCATGCGCGTAATCTGTGCCCGAATATTCAGTGGTCCCCAATGGATGCAACCCGCACAGAAGAGGATTACCTGTGCCGCACCGTGGAAACCGCGATTAAGGCGGGTGCCACGACGATTAATATTCCTGACACGGTTGGGTATACGGCCCCTGCGGAATCTGCGGATATTATTCGCATGTTATTGGAACGTGTGCCGGGTGCGGATGAGATTATTTTCGCCACGCATTGTCACAATGATTTGGGCATGGCGACGGCGAATGCATTGGCGGCCGTTGCCGGTGGTGCGCGCCAGATCGAATGTACCATTAATGGCTTAGGCGAACGTGCGGGTAATACCGCATTAGAAGAGGTTGTGATGGCATTGCGTGTTCGTAATGACATTATGCCGTATCAAACAGGTGTGGATGCGACGAAGTTGATGAATATCAGCCGCCGTGTGGCCACCGTTTCCGGTTTCCAAGTGCAGTATAACAAGGCGATTGTTGGCAAGAATGCGTTCGCACATGAGAGCGGCATTCACCAAGACGGTATGTTGAAATCGGCAGATACGTTTGAAATCATGCGCCCCGAAGACATTGGATTGTCTGAAACCAATTTGGTGATGGGCAAGCATTCAGGCCGTGCGGCGTTGCGTTCCAAGTTGAAAGATCTGGGATATGATTTGGGTGACAACCAATTGAAGGACGTGTTCGTGCGTTTCAAAGAATTGGCGGATCGCAAGAAGGAAGTTTACGACGACGATTTGTTGGCGTTGGTTTCCGATGAAAACACCAATTCCGCGAATGATCATATTCAGGTGAAATCATTGCAGGTTGTTTGTGGTACCAGTGGACCACAGACTGCTGATTTGACCCTAAGCATTGATGGTGCGGAAACACAACACAAGGCAACAGGCGACGGGCCAGTTGATGCCACGTTTAACGCGGTAAAAGCGTTATTTCCGCACGAAGCGAAGTTGCAGTTGTACCAAGTACATGCGGTGACCGAGGGCACGGATGCACAGGCGACTGTGACTGTTCGCATGGAAGAAAATGACAAGATTGTCACCGGTCAATCCGCCGATACAGACACCGTGGTTGCCAGCGCCAAGGCATATGTGAATGCGTTGAATAAGCTGTTAGTAAAGCGCGAAAAATCAGCGCCGGTTTAAAATTTAAGGCCTTTCGTTGCTCACGAAGGGCCTTTGTTCATCTGAACCCCATATATTTCAGCATTTTTCGGCCTAAACCGCGTGAAATCGTAGTGGTTTCAAGTCTTTGCTTTTCATATGGTTTTTCACGACTTATAACAATTTGAAACATTCCCGTTGTGGAATCTAAGGGGTAAGGGTGCGAAAATGTTTGGTGCGATAACGAGTTTATTCACAGCGGATATGGCGATTGATTTGGGCACGGCGAACACGCTGGTTTATGTCAAAGGTAAAGGCGTGATTTTAAACGAGCCGTCGGTTGTGGCATATACCATTAAGGATGGCCGCAAAGAGGTTTTAGCCGTTGGCGAAGACGCCAAGTTAATGTTGGGCAGAACGCCGGGTTCAATTGAAGCCATTCGTCCAATGCGCGACGGTGTAATTGCCGATTTTGTGGCCGCCGAGGAAATGATCAAACATTTCATCCGCAAGGCAAACAAACGTTCCAAAATTTCCAAGCCGCGTATTATTGTTTGTGTACCACATGGCGCGACGCCTGTTGAAAAACGTGCGATCCGCGACAGCGTTTTGCGCGCAGGTGCGCGTAAGGCGGGATTGATTGCCGAACCGATTGCGGCCGCGATTGGTGCGGGCATGCCGATCCAAGATCCAACCGGTTCCATGGTTGTTGATATTGGTGGTGGTACGACCGAGGTGGCTGTTTTGTCACTGGGTGATATCGTTTACGCGCGTTCTGTGCGTGTTGGTGGTGACCGGATGGATGATGCATTGATCGCGTATTTGCGCCGTCAACAAAACCTGTTGGTGGGCGAAGCAACTGCGGAGCGTATTAAAACCGAAATCGGTACGGCGCGGATGCCAGCGGACGGCAAAGGCCGTTCGATGAAAATTCGTGGGCGCGATTTGTTAAATGGTGTGCCCAAAGAGATTGAGATTACGCAGGCACAGGTTGCCGATGCGTTGACCGAGCCAGTGCAACAGATTTGCGAAGCTGTGATGGCCGCATTGGAAAGCACGCCACCAGATTTGGCGGCGGATATTGTTGATCGCGGTGTGATGTTGACCGGTGGTGGTGCCTTATTGGGCAATTTGGATTTGGCATTGCGCGAGCAAACAGGCCTGTCGATTTCAGTGGCCGAGGACAGTTTGAACTGTGTGGCGCTGGGCACTGGTAAGTCGTTGGAATACGAAAAGCAGTTGGCGCATATTATCGATTTCGACGCTTAATCGCCGACATTTTGACACTGTGCCCCGATGCGTTAGCAACGCCATAGGAGAGGTTGCGTGGCAACACAAAAAGACGATGATGTGAATTTTACAGGATCGCTGGCCCGTATTGGGGTGGCGATTTTTCTGGTTTTTGCATTGGCGTTATTTTTGCTGTGGCGGATTGATAATCCACGCGCAGAACGCATTCGCACCGCATTGATTGATCGGGTGATCCCGAACATGGATTGGGCGATGGCCCCTGTTTCCAAGGCATCGCAAATGGTGAAAAATTTCCAGAGCTATGATCGGATTTACAGCCAAAATCAGGAACTGCGCCGTGAGTTACAGCGGATGAAAGCATGGCGCGAAGCTGCGTTGCAACTGGAACAAGAGAACGCGCGTTTACTGGATTTGAATAAGGTGAAATTAAGCGCAAAGTTAAGTTTCATTTCAGGTAAAGTTCTGACCGACAGCGGTAGCCGTTTTCGCCAATCTGCGATTATCAATCTGGGCCAGTTGGATGGCGTAACCGAGGGCTGGGCCGCGATGGATGGTTTGGGGCTGGTTGGCCGCATCGCAGGAGTTGGGAAGTCATCATCGCGGGTTCTATTTGTCACCGATACATCCAGCAGCATTCCCGTTTTGATCAAACCATCGAACCAACGTGCGATCCTGTCGGGTGACAATACCTTGACCCCCACGTTGCAGTTTATCGAGAGCTATCAACAAGTGAAGCCAGGTGATCGGATTGTGACATCAGGTGATGGAGGCGTTTTCCCCGCCGAATTGTTGGTGGGTCAGGTGACCTTGGGGGCGGACAGTCAATTCCGCGCGCAATTGGCAGCCGACTTTCGTCGCTTGGAATTTTTACGCGTTATTCGATACGCCCCGACTGCACCGATCAATGAACCTGATCGTTTGATTGGGCCAATCCTGCCAGATACATTCGCATCCGAGGTGGTGGAATGAAACGGGCAACCCCTATGCAGATTGTTGGCAATCGGGCGTTGTTTTTGAGCCTATCGATGCTGGGGATTTTGTTTTTACTGTTGCCGATTTCGATGTTGCCCAAGGGGATTATCTGGCCAGAAATTACGTTTTTGGCTGCCATGGCATTGGTTATTCGTAATCCGAAATATGTGCCATTTTGGCTGCTTGGGTTTGTGTTTTTGGCCAGTGATTTTTTACTGGCACAGCCGTTGGGTTTGGGCGCGTTCATCGCGGTTTTAGCCTGTGAATATCTGCGCCGTAATCGGAGCGCATTTTTGGAAATGTTGTTTTTTGGCGAATGGTTCGGTATCGCCGTCATCCTGTTTATCGCGGGTATTTTACGGCGTTTATTGTTGGCGATCACACTGGCGGAAACCGTGCCGTGGTGGGCGTTTGGGATGCAATTAGGGTTGTCTATTTTGTGTTACCCCTTCGTCGTTGGGGTCATCAGCGTACTGTTCCGCGTCAGCAAAGCCCAAGAAACCGTCAGCCATCCCGTGAGGCCAGCCACATGAGCAAGAGCCAGAAAACACGTTTGGGTAGACGGGCATTATTGCTGGGTGGGGTACAATTGGGGCTTGCAGGTGTGCTGGGTTGGCGGATGCATCAATTGGGCGTCAAACAGGGAGATCAATTCCGCCTGCTGGCCGAGGAAAACCGTATTAACATCCGCCTACAGCCACCCGCGCGGGGATTGATTTATGATCGCAATGGCAATGCGCTGGCGTTGAACAGACAGGCCTATACCATTGAAATGGTGCGCGAACAGGCCAATGATCCTGCCGCCGTTTTACAACGGTTGGCGCAATTGATCCCGCTGTCGCCAGCGCAAATCGATGATGTGTTGAATGAAATGAACCGTCGGCGTGCCTTCGTACCTGTGACGGTTGCGACGGGTTTGGAATGGGAACATATCGCCGCCGTTTCCGCCAATGCCCCCGCCCTGCCCGGTGTGACGCCCAGATTGGGTTTGAACCGGCAATATCCCGTCGGCGCGGATTTCGCGCATATCGTGGGATATGTTGGCCCCGTCAGTGATTATGATCTGAAAAAAACCGACGACAAAGATCCGTTGTTGTTAATCCCGCGTTTTCAAATTGGTAAAAATGGTGTCGAGGCAAAGATTGAAAAACCACTGCGCGGTAAGGCAGGTTTGAAACGGATCGAGGTTAATTCCGTGGGCCGTGTGATGCGCGAATTGGATGGCCAAGCCAGTGCACCCGGTGTGAATTTGCAATTGACCATTGGCCCAGAATTACAACGCACCGCCATGGAACGGATGCAAGGCGAGAGTTCCGCCGCCGTGGTGATGGATGTGAACAACGGGGACATTTTGGCGCTGGCGTCCGCGCCGACGTTTGATCCCAACAAATTCGTCAACGGCATTTCGGTGGCCGATTGGCGGGCATTGAACGAAAATGAATATCGCCCGCTGGCGAATAAAACGGTTCAGGGTTTGTATCCGCCGGGATCGACGTTCAAAATGGTTGTGGCGTTGGCGGCATTGAGCCTTGGTGTCGCGAACGAGCATGAGGATGTTTATTGCCCCGGGCACAAGGATATCAATGGGCGTAAGTTCCACTGTTGGCGCCGTGGAGGGCATGGGAATGTGAACCTACGCGAAGCGCTGCGGTATTCCTGTGATGTTTATTTTTATGAAATGGCGCTGCGGGTTGGGATTGAGAATATCACCAAAACGGCGCGTGCGTTGGGGCTGGGCCAAAAACCTGATCTGCCGTTGCCTGCGGTGCGCACGGGGTTGATGCCCACCAAGCAATGGAAGTTGGAGAAGAAGAAAGAGGATTGGTTTATCGGCGATACCGCCAATGCGGGGATTGGACAGGGGTTTGTTTTGGCATCACCGCTGCAACTGGCGACCATGACCGCGCGATTGGCGTCGGGAAATCAGATCGAGCCGCGTTTATTAAACATGTTCGACAACAAGCTGTCCCCTGTAAAAGGTGTGGGGCCGTTGGAATTCAAGAAATCGCATTTGGATATGGTGCGGGCGGGCATGTATGATGTTTCCAACCATCAACGTGGTACGGCGTATCGTTCGCGTTTGCGCGATGGTGCCCAGATGGCCGGGAAAACAGGTACCAGTCAGGTGCGGTTTATCACAAAGGCTGAGCGTGAGCGGGGCGTGACCAAAAACGAAGACCTGCCATGGAACCGCCGCGACCACGCGCTGTTCGTGGGATACGCGCCGTTTGATAATCCGCGCTATGCGATTTCGGTGATCGTTGAACATGGTGGTGGCGGTTCCAAGGCCGCCGCGCCAATTGCCAAGGATATTATGCAAAAAGCGCTGGATCTGGGCAAAAATGAATATGGCCCGTTGCCTAGCCAGAAACGTTCCCAAGTCAAGCCAATCAAGGGAACGCGGACATGAGCATGTTAAGCAACCGCCAAAGCACCCCCACGGGATTGCGCAAGGTTTTGTATTTCCATTGGCCGTTGGCGATATTGTTGGTGGCGGTTTGCAGTGCTGGGTTTTTGATGTTGTTTTCGGTCGCTGGCGGCAAGTTCAGTACATGGGCCGAACCTCAAGTCATGCGGTTCGGCATTGGCTTCGTCGCAATGATTATCATCGGGTTCACGCCAATCAATGTTTGGCGAAATATGTCGATACCCGCTTATGTTATTGGCATCGGGTTGTTGGTTTTCGTGGAATATTTTGGTGCCACGGGTAAGGGTGCGCAACGTTGGATTGATCTGGGGTTTATGAAATTACAGCCCAGTGAGATGATGAAAATCGCCTTGGTTATGATTGTGGCGATGTATTACGATTGGCTGGACGAAGATCGGGTTTCCAAGCCGTTGTGGTTGCTGCCACCCATCGTATTAACCGCCCTGCCCGTGGCATTGGTGTTGAATCAACCCGATCTGGGTACTGCGATTTTATTGGCGGGTGGCGCAGGTGTGATCATGTTGTTGGCCGGTGTCAGCCTGTGGTATTTTGGCGCCGCGATTGGTGCCATTGGCGGCGTGGTATGGGCCGTGATTGCGTCAAAGGGTACCGAGTTTCAAATCCTAAAGGATTACCAATATCGCCGCATTGAAACCTTCCTTGATCCATCCAGCGATCCGTTGGGGTCTGGGTATCATATTACGCAATCAAAAATCGCACTGGGGTCTGGTGGGTTTTCAGGGCGCGGATATATGGAAGGCACGCAGAGCCGTTTGAACTTCCTGCCTGAAAAACACACCGATTTTATTTTTACGACGCTGGCCGAAGAATTTGGGTTTATGGGTGGGATCACGTTGTTGATTTTGTATATCCTGATCATCTTTTGTTGCTATGTAACCGCGATGCAAAACCGTAACCGGTTTGCGGCGTTGTTGACGTTGGGGGTGGCGGCAACGTTCTTCTTCTACTTTAGTGTGAATATGCTGATGGTGATGGGATTGGCCCCTGTTGTGGGCGTTCCCTTGCCATTGGTCAGTTATGGCGGATCGGCGATGTTGGTATTGTTGGGCGCATTTGGATTGGTGCAAAGCGCCCATATACATAGGCCACGGTGATGATAAATATTTTATATGCAGGTGTGCGCACCAAATGGGATGAATATGGGCCGAGTTTGCGTGCATCATTTGATCGCATTGGGTTGGAATATAATCTGGTATTGGACACGGATAAACCCAGTGAAATTGATTACATCGTCTATGCACCCAACGGTGATTTGACGGATTTTACACCGTTCACAAATGCCAAGCTGGTGCAAAACCTGTGGGCTGGTGTAGAGGTGCCGAGTGCAAATAAGACCCTGACACAACCGTTGGCGCGGATGGTGGAAACGGGTTTGACGGCTGGCATGGCAGATTATGTGATGGGGCATGTTTTGCGTCATCATTTAGATACGGATACTCTGGCGGCTGTTCAGCCCGGTGATTGGATGGAAGGGCATGTACCACCATTGGCGATGCACCGCATGGTTGGGATTTTAGGCCTTGGCGAATTGGGCATGTATTGCGCGCATAAGTTGGCGGATTTTGGATTTCAAACCTGTGGCTGGAGCCGCACATTGAAACACGATGATCGTGTGGCATGTTTTAGTGGTGCAGATGGGTTGGGCGCGGTCTTGGAGCGTTCGGATATTTTGGTTTTATTGTTGCCCAATACGGCGGATACCACTGGTATTATTTGTGCAGAAAACATCGCTAAAATGCGCGATGGCGTGGCGATTATTAATCCTGGGCGAGGGCCCTTGATCAATGATAATGACCTGTTAGATGCGCTGGATAGCGGCAAGGTTTCGGGAGCGACGTTGGATGTGTTTCACATTGAACCACTGCCAGCCGATCACAGATATTGGACCCATCCAAAAGTTTTGGTGACGCCGCATATTGCATCGGAAACACGTAAGGATACCGCCTGTGATACCGTCGCCGAAAACATTTGTCGTGGTGAGAATGGCGAGCAGTTTTTACACTTGGTAAATAAGGCTGCGGGTTATTAACGCAGTTTCGGTGGCTTTGTCGGATCCATGCCTGGTGCGGCGGGGGCCGTTGGTGCTTCTAGCTTTGGCAGATCGAACCGCAGCCCTTTTTTAGCCAGCTTTGCGCAGATCGCATCGGATGCGTTTAGGAAGGTTACGTCCAAACTTCCTGCCTCGATCCCAGAAAAAATCAACGTTTCAGAAATCGCGCGCGCCATTGCGCCCTCTGCATCTGGACGGGCGTTTACGAATGCGATGACGCTGGCGCGTAGGCCGTCTTCGTATTCGAATTGCGCCAGATATGCGATGTCGGCAAGACCACCCATTGTGGCCAATTTCATGTCCAGCGCGGTGATCACCTGTTCTGGTAATTTTGCGGGGGCGAAGACCTCTGTTGGTTTTGCTTCCGCTTGGGCGGGTGCATTGGCGGTGGTTTCAGCCATCCATGTGATTGCTGATGGGGGCAGTAACGTAGATGATGGGGCCACGGCCAGATTAACACCAAGGCCGATGTTTTGCCCGTCCAGCATTTGCACAATGGAACGGCCCGATAGCGCGGCAAAGGGCACGATTTTTTCGGCGAATTCGGCCAAGCGTTCTTCGCGGTCGAAAACCAGTGCGTATGTTTGATCCTCGACAGGGAACAGATCGGGTTTGATGCTGGTGCCGTCTGATTCCTGTTCCAGTAACAAGAATAGCTCGCCGTCCATCAGGCGTTCGTAAAATCGAAGACGCGCATTGTCGTCGTTCGGGTTGGTTTCCATTTCCGCGTGGGCTGTATCAATCGGCGTCATAGCATCATCCTGTTTGGATGCTGAATATTGCGCCAGCGGCGTTGGTGCAATGGTTAAGTGGGATTGTGTTGTTATGTCCCATGGGGCAGTTTGCTGGGATGAGCGATTTAGAGCAATTGATGGAACGGATGCGGGCCTGTGCGATTTGTACGGATTTACCGTTGGGTCCACGTCCGTTGTTTAAGGTGGACCCACGTGCGCGGGTTTTGATTGCGGGGCAAGCGCCGGGGCGGATTACGCATCAAAAGGGTATTCCATTTGATGATCCATCGGGCAATCGGTTGCGTGATTGGTTGGGTGTAACGCGAGATGTGTTTTACAATGACCCGCGCATCGCCATTTTGCCGATGGGGTTATGTTTTCCAGGGAATGGTAAATCGGGGGATTTACCGCCGCGCGTGGAATGTGCGCCTGCGTGGCGAGATCAGGCGTTGGCGATGATGCCTGATTTGGAATTGATTTTGATCATTGGGCGTTACGCGATTGATTGGCATGTTCCCGATGCCAAAGGGCAAAGTATTACAGCGCTGGCGTCTGCTTGGCAGGCGACATGGCCCGATCAATTAATCATGCCCCATCCCAGCCCGCGTAATAATCGCTGGCTGAAAACGAACCCTTGGTTTGAGGTGGATGTGATCCCTGCCCTACGCGAACGTGTGGCAGGAATGCTTAGATGATTTCGTCTTAACTAAAGAAGATCACAAACAGTGCCAGCCCCAACAACGCGGCAATGGACAGAACCATTGCGCCTGACGGCCAGCTGGCGGCGCGTGATCCGTCTGGGCCATGGCTGTGATGTAGGCGGTGAACCATATTAGCGGCAAAGGCGTTGATTGCGCCTGTCACCATGCCAAAGGTCGCCGACACCAAGAAGGAGATATAGCGCAATGCAGCTGGTAGGAAGCGGCGATACGTCCAGTCGAAATCCAAGTTTACGGATTTCAGTTCTGGTGGGTAGATTTTGTAGACTGTCAGAACCGTGAACGCTAGCGCAGATCCCATCAGCAGTTGTAGCTGAGTGATCACGTGGGTTGTTGTGTAATTCTCGTAGTTCACCTCGTACGGTAACAGTTCGTACAATGGCGCAGGGAACACGCCCACTAGGATACAAAGGGCGGCCGTGATGCCCATTGCCCACAACATATGCGTTGGCGCCTCTTTCGGGCGTTTGCCGCTGTCGTGTGCGAAGAATGCGAAATATGGGATTTTGATGCCGGAGTGGTGGAACACACCCGCAGAGGCGAACAACAAGATGCCCCAGATGATGTAGTAATGTTCCTTGGATGCTGCCGACACGATCAGCGATTTTGTAACGAAGCCAGAGAATAGCGGGAAGGCGGAAATTGATGCCGCGCCAACACAACAAAAGATCATTGTCAGTGGCATTGTTTTGTAGAGGCCACCGAGTTCGGAGCCCTTGGCCGTGCCTGTGCGGAACAGGACCGCGCCGACGGACATGAACAATAATGCTTTGTACAGAATATGTGCGAATGCGTGTGCGGCGGTGCCGTTTAGGGCCAGTTCTGTACCGATGCCGATACCGACCACCATAAAGCCAAGTTGGTTGTTCAAAGAATATGCCAAAACGCGGCGCAGGTCGTTTTCGATTACGGCGTAGAAAATCGGGAACAGCGTCATGATTGCGCCGATGTAGATCAGGATTTCTGTGCCTGCGAAACCACGTGCCAATGCGTAGACCGCCAATTTAGTGGTGAAGGCCGATAGGACAACAGTACCTGTCACTGTGGCGGCTGGATATGCGTCCTGTAACCAGTTGTGCAACAATGGGAATGCACATTTAATGCCGAAGCTTAGGAAGATCATCCAGATGCCAATTTCCAACGCGCCCCATGTGATTGGCGATGTCATGGGTAATGTCATTGCCTCGAACCCAATCGAGCCTGTGGATGCGTAATACATTGCCACACCCGCGATCAGGATCACGCCTGATCCGATTTGAATAATCAGATAACGCATACCTGTCCAAAACGCGCCTTCGGTGCGGCGTGCCCAGATTAGGAAAACGGATGCGATTGCCGTGCCTTCCCAGAAGAAGAATAGGGAAATCAGATCGCCAACGAAGACCGCGCCGATGGCAGAACCCGCGTAGAGCAATGCCGCGACCTGTTGCATCGTGTCGCGTAAATGCCATGCGTATAGGTTCGCCAAAAATGCCGCCAGCGAGAAGACCAGTGCGAAGATTGTCGCCAGTTTATCCACGCGCATCAGTGTCAGATCAAATCCGAAGAATGGCACCACAGCGGACAGGCCAGTGGGGGTGTTCCAGATCATCCATGCGCCCACAACGGGGATTACGAGCATGAAAGTTGAACGCAAACGACCCGCAGGAATGAACGGAACGATCAGGGCCGCGATAATGTAGATAACGAAGGGCGGAAAGATATCAATCATTGACTGACTCCTTGCGTAGATCGTGGTCTGGGTGCATTTCGCTCTCGGTGTCTTTGGGGCTGTAGTATGTTTCTGCACGCATCAGGAACACGCGCATTACCTTGGCGCAGATCACCAATGCGGCACACATGATAAAGCCGTAAATCATGTAAAACCCTGTGTAATTTTCAATCTCGACATAGGTTTTTTTGTAGTAAAAGAAATCCATCGCGAACAGCACCGCACAGATGACGTAGATGCCGTGCACAATGCGTTTGATAACCTTGGGATCATCTAGGAACATCAACCAGCGCCCTAGGGCTGGGTAGTTCTCGGGATTATCATCGTGTTTCTTCGCCATGATTATGCCTCTGACGTTAGGATTGTTTGCGCCCAAACCAATGCCGCTTCTTTCTCTATGGTTAGAGACTTGGATATTTTCCAAGCAAAGCGGTTTTCGTTTAGATCGGGGAAGCGTGCGCGTAGATCGAGCAGTTCGATATGGCGTGCTTCTGATAAGACGGAACATGCTTTGATAATGCCGCTCATTGGGATGTCGAATTGGGCGCGCAATGCTTTGCGGATGTGCAATTCGCGTGCGCCCTTCTTTTCCAATCGTAGTGCATAAGCCTCTGGTGTTTCGCCTTTGGCGGCTTTTTGGGCGCTGAAATCAATCATGGGGATACCGATACGATTGGGGCGAGGAAGGTTTGGATGCTGCCTGCGTAGAAGAACAAGACGATACAACCGATGGCGGTGATTGCCGGTGGCAACCAGCACAGCAAGGGTGCCTCTGCGAATTTGGTTGGGGTGCCTTCGGGCGCGGGCAGGAAGAATGCGCGACCGACGACTGGAAGCAAGTACGCCACGTTTAGTAGGGATGACAGCATTAGGACGCCGATGATGATGAGGTGCCCCGTATCAACGGATGCGGTCATCAATAAGAATTTTGGCCATGAACCGCCCAATGGTGGCAGGCCGATGATTGATAGTGATCCGATCAGGAATGCACCGAATGTAATCGGCATGGCGCGCCCGAGGCCCGTCATCTGGCTGATCTCCGTTTTGTGGTATTTCACGTAAATCGCGCCCGCACACATGAACAATGTGATTTTACCCATAGCGTGCATTGCGATGTGCATACCGCCGCCCAACGCGCCCATGGATGTGGCCAGTGCCATGCCAAGGGTGATGTAGGACAGTTGTGAAATCGTGGAATAGGCGAGGCGTTTTTTCAGGTTATCCTGGAACATCGCAACGACGGATGCGGCGATGATGGAATAGGCCGCCAACCACATCAGCCATTCGGATGCATTTGTTTGCGCCAGAAAATCGATGCCGAAGATGTAAATCCCGACCTTTAGCATGGTGAACACGCCTGCCTTTACCACGGCAACAGCGTGCAGTAATGCGGATACCGGTGTGGGGGCGACCATCGCGGCAGGAAGCCATTTGTGGAACGGCATCAATGCCGCCTTACCGATACCAAATGCGTATAGACCCAACAGGACGGGTACGATCCAGCCTGTTACGTGGCCTTCCAGAATGCCACCTTGGGTGAAATCCAATGTGCCCGTTAAAACGAACGTCCAGATGATCGCGGTCAGTTGCAGGGCAATCGATGTACCGATCAGGATCGCTAGATATGTGCGTGCACCGCGAATGGATTCTGGCGTGCCTTTGTGGGCGACCAACGGATATGTCGATACGGTCAGGATTTCATAGAACAGGAACAGCGTGAACATGTTTGATGCAAACGCGATGCCGATAACGGATGAGATTGCGATACAGAAACAGGCGAAGAAACGGGCGTGGTGACTCTCGTTATTTCCACGCATGTATCCGACGCCGTAGACATGCGTTAAAATCCACAGGCCGGAACCAATCAAGGCGAACATCAGGCCCAGTGGCTCGACGTTGAATGCGATATCGATACCCTTGAATACCGTGAACGCACTGACAGGTTCGGTGATACCGTTGCCCACATTGGACAGCACGATCAAGATACAGCCAAATGTCGCCATTGCGCATAACAGTGTGAATGTATCACGGACGTTTTTTAATTCGGAAAACGCCATGTTCCCCGCCATCGCCAACAATGGCAATAACATCGCGACGTAGATTGCGGTCATGGTATCCATGTTTAAAATATCCATCAGTGCGCCCCACCCTGATCAGGGATTACCAACATGCCTTGGCTGCCCTGCAACAGCCCATTTGCCGCCTGAACCGCCGTGTCATGTAATAATTCAGTTGAGAAACCAAACCAGATACAGCCACCTGCCAAAATCCACATTGGGATCAGCATCATTAACGGTGCCTCGGTGGCGGTTGAATTTGGGTCTGGTTCGGAGAGGTATAATACCTCGAACGCGCGCCAAACGTATACAACCGCCAACAGGGATGACAAAACGATTGCCACGGCGATGGCCAAGAACATGGCATGTTCTGGTGCGCGTTCTAGCGCCGCCTCGACCAAAATCCATTTAGAAATGAAACCAGCAGTGCCCGGCACGCCGATCAATGACAGGCCACCGATAACAACCGCGCCTGTGGTGATTGGCATTTTGCGCCCCAGCCCCGCGATTTGTGTGTAAAACGATCCGTTTGCGCGCAACACATATGCACCGACGCCCATGAACAACAATCCCTTGGTCAAACCGTGGTTAAACATATGCAGGATTGCGGCAGTCAGGCCTGTATCGGTCAACAAGGCAACGCCCAGCAACATATAACCAACCTGTGCGATGGATGAATAGGCCAGCATGCGTTTGAAATTTGTTTGGAATACCGCCACGAAAGAGGCCGAGAACATCGCGATCACCGCCAGCGGGATAAAGATGATTTCAAGGGTGTTGGTCGCGAATGCGAAATCAGGATTATAGACCGAAAACGTAAAGCGCATCATCACATATAATGCCGCCTTGGTCGCCGTTGCAGACAGGAATACCGTTACGGCGGATGGGGCGAATGTATATGCCTTGGGCAACCACAGGTGCAATGGGAACATCGCAACCTTTAGCCCCATGCCAACCATGATGAATGCAAAACCAGAACGCACCGTGCGATTCATGCCCTGATCGGCAATGCGATCAGCCATATCCGCCATGTTCAGCGTGCCCGTAGCCATGTACAACATGCCCAAACCAATAACGAAGAACGTCGCACCGATTGTCCCCATGATCAGGTAATCATATGCGGCGGTTAATGCGCGGCGATCACGATCCGCACCCATTGCCACCAAAACATATGTCGACAGCGATGAGATTTCCAAGAATACGAAAACGTTGAACGCATCGCCCGTGGCAACCATGCCCAACAGACCCGTGAAACACAGCATCCAACAGGCATACATTAATGTGTGATCGCGCGATTTTATTTCATCGCGAAATGACGCATAGGCGAATGGTAAAACGACGGTGCCGATCAAACTGATCAACAGCAGGACAAACGCATTTGCCGCGTCAACACGGTATTCAATTCCTAACGGTGGCGCCCAGCCGCCCATAGTGTAGGTCAACATTCCG
This sequence comes from uncultured Amylibacter sp., assembly GCA_943846615.1. Lineage (GTDB taxonomy): Bacteria > Pseudomonadota > Alphaproteobacteria > Rhodobacterales > Rhodobacteraceae > Amylibacter. The sequence continues at coordinate 859,525 of OX044354.1, forward strand.
CCTTCGCGTACTTCCATCAACATGATGAATGAAATCACGAGTGCGACGGCAGAGGCGATAAACGCCAATGGCCATGCCAAACGGCGTGACCCCAACAAAACGATCAGCGGTGCGGTGACAAATGGAACCAAAACCTGCAATACTGGCAAGTGATCGCGCAACGTGCGTGCGGTGTGTTCAACAACCTGAGCCGTATCAGCCATTATGCCAATCCTCCCATCGCGTTGCCGTGTTTTTTATTATCTTCGCGTGTCATATCTTGCTCAATGGCCAGAATGTCTTCTTCGTCGATGGTGTCAAAACTCTCGCGGATGCGCACGATCAGGGCCAGGCCCAATGACGTGGTGGCGATGCCAACAACAATCGCCGTTAGGATCAATACGTGTGGCAATGGGTTGGAATATACCTGCCCCGCCATTGCCGCGGTATCGACGTGGTATTTATCATCCATTGGGAAAATCGGGGCTGTGCCGCCCTTCACCTTACCAATGGAAACGTAGAACATAAAAACGGACACTTGGAAGATGTTCAAGCCAACGATCTTTTTCACAAGGTTGGTTTTATCAACAACGATGAACAGGCCAGTCATCATCAAAACGATGAACAACAGGTAGTGCGCGTGGCCTGCCAAGAATTGAAGGTCGAGTAGTTTTGACATTACCAATCCTCGTTTGAAATAGATGGTGGGCGGCCCGCAAAGGCGTAGTAAATGGCAACCATGACGCCTGTCACAGTGACGCCAACGCCAAATTCAATAATCAACAGCCCCCAGTGTTGGCCGATGGTTGGATAGGCAGGTGACAGCGCATCGTAATCCAGAAAATCATAGCCCATAAACATGGAATAAATTCCCGTGCCCGCGTAAATCAAAACGCCCAGCGCCAGCAGTTTATGTACCAGCCATTCTGGGAACACGCGTTTCACATTGCGCAGGCCAAAAACGATGCCATAGATGATAAAGGCCACGGCCATAATCACGCCCGCCTGAAATCCGCCACCGGGTGAAAAATCACCGTGGAATTGAACGTATAGGGCAAACAGGACAATCGTGCCGACCAAAACCTTGGTTACAACACGCAGAATTAAGTGGTGGTAAATCATGCCTGATCCTCCTCTTCGTCTTCGCGACGACGGCGTAGGCCTGATAGCAATAGTAAAACACCAATACCTGCGGTGAAGACCACAGCGGCCTCGCCAAGGGTATCAAAGCCACGGTAGCTGCCTAAAATCGCGGTGACGGCGTTTGGCACATCAATATCAACGGGCGTACGTGCCAGATATTCGGGGCCAACATGTGTCAGTGCGGGCGCGTTTGGATCGCCAAATGCAGGCATATCCAGTGTGCCGTAAACCAATGCGGCGCCCGTGACGCAGACAACGATAAACGGCACCAAGGCCGTGTGACGCGCCCGTTTTTCGACTGGTTTCGTCAATGCGATGGTGCTGAGCAATAGAACGGTTGAAATACCCGCGCCAACAGCGGCCTCTGTAAAGGCTACATCGACAGCATCCAGTGTCACGAACAACAATGCGGACAACAGGCTAAACACGCCTGACAACATTACAACCGCGAATAGACGATCCATGCGTACGATAGCCAATGCGGTAATCACCAACATCGACAACAAGATAATATTTGTAACAGTATCAATCATCATCACGCTCCAAATCGGCACGCAATTGACGTGGCGGTTTCAGACCAGACACGAGGGCAGCATTTGCAACGGCGTGTGTCGATGTGGGGCCAGTGATAAACAGGAACGCACCGATCAAAAACAATTTGAACGTCACCAAATTCCAACCCGAATGCATGCCCATGCCCATCAGCAGCAAAATCACGCCACCACTGTCCGTAATGGACGCGGCGTGTAGACGTGACCAGAAATCAGGAAAGCGGAGAGACCCAAGTGCGCCGATAATGGCAAAAATGCCGCCAAAGACGATCAATAGCCACGCGATGATATCGAAAACTCCAAAGGCGGTGAACAAACTTACAGTGACATCAACGGCGAAAATGCACATAAACCCGTAAAATGACCATCTGAAAAGACTCAGCATTAGATCAAGATTTCTCATTTGTCAGCCTCGCGTTTTTCCAGCGCATCACCGATGGCGCGGTAACGGAAGAATTTTAGGATTGCGATTGTGCCAACGAAGTTGATCAACGCGTATAGCAAGGCAATGTCCAGAAAATCTGGACGACCCGACAGAAATCCGAGGATCCCGATGAATAACACCGTGTGCGTACCAAATGAATTGGTGGACAGCACCCGGTCATACAACGTTGGGCCATTGTAGAGGCGGATTAAAACCAGAACCATCGCGATAAACAAACAGATCATCGCGAACAAGAATACATAATGCGGCATCGTTTCGAACATTAGCTTGCACGCCCCTCTATTTTAGTGACACGTGCATCCATATCGGCAATCGCGGCGGGATCATCAGATGAGTATGACAATGCATGTACCAGAAAATGATCCGGTTCTACCTCTACCGAAATTGTGCCAGGTGTCAGCGTAATTGAATTTGCAAAAATCGCCTGACCCAAATCGGACTTCTGAGTAAAGGGCACATCGAACACGTGTTGTTTGATTTTCATCTCTGGTGACAGAATTATTTTAGTAACTGCCCAATTTGCCTTGGCGATCTCGACCAACAGCCAGAACAGGTATTTTATGAATTCAATGGGGCGTAAATTCACCTGTAGGCGACCAGCATCGGCGGCATTATCCATGCGACGCACGACCCAAACGGCAAACAGCGATGACGCCGCACCAAGACCCAAGGTAAGCGGCTTTTGGATACCTGACATCAGGTACCAAAGTACGAACAAACATAGTGCTGTAAATAACGAGCGTAACATGATGCCCCCCCTTCTTTCGCGCAATTTAATGCATTCCCCAACAGGGGCAAGGCTGAATACCGATTTTCAAGCAAAAATGGGTAATACTACGGAAAGATTTTGCGCCTATGTGTAGGGCGCGTGGTTTACATGGCCCTGTGACTTGCGCAAACATGGTTAACACCCTATCTGATACGCAGGGTAAGGCATGATGCCGGATGGATTGATTTATGATTGAATTCCAAAATGTAAGTAAGTCTTTTTGGACAGGTACATCACGCAAGGTGATCCTGAATAATGCATCATTTAAGATCGAATTGGGCCGCAGCTTGGGCATTTTGGCCCCAAATGGCACCGGTAAAACCACATTGATCAATATGATGTGTGGCATCGAAAAACCCAACGAGGGTCGCATTTTGCGCACCTGTTCCACATCATTTCCATTGGGCTTTTCGGGCGGCTTGGTGAACAAACACACCGCGCGGGAAAATGTGCGATATATCGCACGCCTGTATGATTTAGATGCCGATTATGTCGAGGCATTTTGTCGTTACATTTGTGATTTAGATGAATATTTCGAAATGCCGCTGACGACATATTCGCGCGGCATGCGATCGCGGTTGTCATTGGCATTAATGTTATCGCTGGATTTCGACATCTATTTGATCGACGAAGGCATGCCCAATTTTACCGACCAAGAGTTCAACCGCAAAGCAGGCGGAATTCTGAAAGAGAAGTTCGAGCAAGCGACCGTTGTGATCGTTTCACACCAAGAAAATGTGTTAGAGGCCTATGCAGATCGCGCCGCCGTTATGCGCGACGGTAATTTGGAAATGTTCGACACATTGGACGAAGCAAAGGCGGTTTATAACTATGAAAACGTCCAAGAAAATCCACTGTTTAATGTCCCGGAATAACGCGTTAACCTGAATTCAAACCGAATGCGTTAGGCACGCAGAAAAAGTGAAAGTTTTATGGCTAAGTCAGAGAAAAATTCCAACGAAGACGCACAATCGGTTGAGCGTTCCGTGCGCGATCAAATTGACGCGATAAAACAGGAAAACCTGTCGGGGCAACAACTGCGCATGGCGCGTAAATTGGTCGCAAAACATGGGTTGGATGCATCATCTGATCTGGATGCTGTGCGCCTGTTGCGTGATCAGGGTTTAGATCCGTTTGACACGCCCCCGATGGAGGAAACCCACAACACCGAAGCACGCATCGGCACGATCGCCGACCAGGACCGCCACCTGCCCGCGCCCCGCGAAGGCACCGCCGTGGGTGAACCCGGCACGATCACAGACAGCCAACGATCACGCGCGGTTATGCAAATCCAACGTGATTTGGCGCGTCGTCGCAAACGTAAAATGGCGCAATTGTTGGCGCGCTTGTTCTTCTTCGTCACTGTGCCTGCGATCATCGCTGGCTACTACTTTTATGTGGTCGCAACACCAATGTATTCGGTCAAAAGCGAATTCATGGTTCAATCCAGCGAAAACCCCATTATGCCATCATCAAGCAGCCTGTTTGGCGGCGGTGGATCAATCTTCGGGGCCGAAGATTCAATCGGTGTTCAGGGCTATCTGACGTCACCCGAGGCGATGATAAAATTGGACGAAGATCATCAATTTATCGGATCGTTCCAATCCGAAGACGTTGATCCAATCCAACGCATGGACGAAGACGTCAGCAATGAAAGCGCGTATAAGGTCTATAAGAAAAAGGTACTTGTTGGCTTTGACCCTACCGAAGGGATTTTGCGCATGGAAGTGATTGCACCTTCGCCAGAATCCGCCATGGCATTTTCAGAAGCGTTACTGGGCTATGCCGAAAAACGTGTTGATGAACAAACCAGCCGCCTGCGCGAGGGTCAATTAGATGGCGCCCGCAAATTGCGTGATGATGCAGAAAACAACCTGATTGCCGCGCAACAACGGGTTTTGGATTTACAGGAAAAACGTGGCGTCTTCAGTGGCGAGGCCGAGTTGACCGTAGTTATGGGCCAAATTTCAACATTGGAATCAACATTGCAGGAACGACGTCTGGCATTGGCAGAGGTGAACAACAATGTCCGCCCAAACAAGGCCAAAGTGAATTCGCTGACCAATCAAATCAACGAGTTGGAAAAATCTGTTGAAGAGTTACGCTCCACAATGACCGTTGGCACCGATGACGGAAATTCATTGGCACGCATCACCAGCGAGCTGACCCAAGCAGAAGCGAATGTATTATTACGCCAAACCATGTTGGCACAATCCGTTCAAACAATGGAGGCCGCAATCATCGAGGCCAGCCGACAAACCAAATATTTGGCGCTGAACGTGCGCCCGATCCAACCACAGGACGCGGCCTATCCGCGTAAATTTGAAAACACCTTTCTGTCATTCTTGATTTTCGCAGGTTTATATCTGCTAATCTCGCTGACAGGATCGATCCTTCGTGAACAAGTGAGTAATTGATATGCGCAGAATAGCACTGGCAGATTTCGAAATCGCCAACGACCGCCCGTTAACCATTATTTCTGGCCCATGCCAATTAGAGAGCGTCGACCATTCCCTTATGATAGCGGAAAAATTGGCACAGGCCTGTGCGGATAATGGCGCGAATTTCATATTCAAAGGATCGTTTGATAAGGCCAATCGCACATCGTTATCCGGCAAGCGCGGCTTGGGCATCGAGGAGGGCTTGCGCGTGATGCAGGAGGTGAAAAATCAATTAGGTTTCCCAGTCATCACCGACATTCACACGGCCGATCAATGCGCCACGGTGGCCGAGGTGGTGGATATTTTGCAAATCCCTGCGTTTTTATGCCGCCAAACTGATTTATTGCTGGCAGCCGCCAAAACCGGTGCAATTCTGAACATTAAGAAAGGCCAGTTTTTGGCGCCTTGGGACATGCACAATGTTCTGGAAAAGGCGACATCGACCGGCAATGAAAATATCATGGCCTGTGAACGTGGCACCAGTTTCGGGTACAACACATTGGTTGCAGATATGCGCGGGCTGCCAGAGATGGGCCGCGATGGGTTCCCTGTTATCATGGATGCAACACATTCCGTTCAACAACCGGGTGGAAATGGTGGATCATCCGGTGGCCAACGTGAATTTGCACCTGTTATGGCGCGTTGCGCGGTCAGCTTGGGAATTGCGGGCGTCTTCATCGAGAGCCACGAAGATCCAGACAATGCACCCAGCGATGGGCCGAACATGATACCTTTGGATAGGATGCCGGTATTAATCAAATCTTTAATGGCCTTTGACAAGTTGGCTAAAGACGACCCAATTCGCCTTTAATCTCTGGAATTTATTATGACGAAACCTAAATCGACTGTCACCCAAAACACGTGGGATTTCCTTCGTAAACCCATGATCACACCAACAGGGTTTCGTGAATACGATGCGCGTTGGAAATACCCTGACGATATCAACTTGCCAGGCATAACCGCCCTTGGCATGGGGTTGGGCACGCAAATGCATGCACGCGGCATTGAACCTGTGATTGCGGTCGGCAACGATTACCGCGCCTATTCGCTGGACATCAAAAATGCATTGATGCTGGGCCTGATGCAGGCTGGCATCCACGTCAAAGATATTGGTCCCGCCGTTTCACCCATGGCATACTTTAGTCAATTCCATTTGGATGCACCCGCCGTGGCCATGGTCACGGCCAGCCATAATCCAAATGGTTGGACAGGTGTGAAAATGGGGTTTGAACGCCCCCTTACCCACGGCCCCGAAGAAATGGACGAGTTACGTTCGATTGTTCTTGAGGGACGCACAGTTGCGCGTGATGGCGGCAAAGTTGAGCGCATCGATGGCGTCCGCGAGGCTTATATTCAGGATTTGGTTGGCGATTTCAAAATGACCCGCAAATTGCGCGTCGTCTGTGCCACAGGTAACGGCACGGCATCCGCTTTCGCTCCCGAGGTTTTGGAACGCATCGGCGTCGAAGTGATCCCAAGCCACAATGAACTGGACTACAACTTTCCGCATTACAATCCAAACCCCGAAGCCATGGAAATGTTGCACGACATGTCCAGCTCAGTACGCGACAGCGGCGCTGATTTGGCATTGGGTTTTGATGGAGATGGCGATCGTTGTGGTGTTGTCGACAACGAAGGCGAAGAGATTTTCGCCGATAAAGTTGGTGTGATCATGGCGCGCGATTTATCCAAATTATACCCAAATTCAACCTTCGTTGCGGACGTAAAATCCACAGGTCTGTTCGCATCAGACCCGGACCTAATCTCCCTGGGCGCACAGGCGGATTATTGGAAAACGGGCCACAGCCATATGAAACGCCGCGTTAAGGAATTGGGCGCATTGGCAGGATTTGAAAAATCAGGTCACTACTTTCTAGCCGAACCAGTGGGCCGTGGTTATGATTGTGGCATGCGCGTTGCAGTGGAGCTGTGCAAACTGTTGGATCGCAACCCTGACATGACAATGGCCGATTTACGCCGTGCACTACCTCAAACATGGGCGACGCCAACGATGTCGCCATTCTGTCCTGACACCGAAAAATACGATGTGCTGGAACGTCTGGTCGAAAAATTGGTAGCTATGTCCGAAAACGGCCAAAAAATCGCGGGTCGTGCGATCAAAAATATCGTTACGGTTAACGGCGCGCGTGTTATCTTGGATAACGGTGCTTGGGGGCTGGTTCGTGCCTCCAGTAATACGCCAAATTTAGTGGTGGTCTGTGAAAGTCCCGAGAGTGATGATGAAATGCGTGCGATTTTCGCCGACATTGACAAAGTCGTACAAACAGAACCCAGCGTCGGCGACTACGACCAAACAATATAATCGCGTATGCCCCCTTTGGGGGCATCCCGCTAAGCGACTTGGCCTGCGGCCCAGCCAGACGACCACGCCCACTGGAAATTGTAACCGCCCAACCAGCCGGTTACATCCACCACCTCGCCGATAAAATACAACCCATCAACGTTTTTTGCCTGCATGGTGCGTGCATCCAATTCATCCGTGTTCACGCCACCAATCGTCACCTCTGCGGTGCGATAGCCTTCGGAACCCACAGGTTTAATTTCCCAAGCATGCACCGCGCGCGCCAACCGTTCCAGCGCCTGATCCGATTGATCCGCCAAATTGCCAGACACGCCTGCCGATGCAACGGCAAACTGTGCAACAGCCGCAGGAATTAGTTTCGCCAACGCATTATGGATCGCCTGTTTGCCCTTGGATTGGCGCTGTAACTTGAACGCATCCAATACATTCAATTCACGCGCCAAATTCACAGAAATCGCATCGCCTTCGTGCCAGTAACTACTGATTTGTAAGATAGATGGGCCAGACAACCCGCGATGGGTGAACAATAGACCCTCTTCGAAACTGGTTTTGTCATGAGTCACACGCGCCTGTACGGATGTACCCGCCATGGCCTTTATCGGTGCCAATTCTTGATGTGCGAACGTCAATGGCACCAATCCTGGGCGGGTTTCAACAATCGACAACCCAAACTGTTCAGCCAGCTGATATCCAATTCCCGTCGCGCCAATCTTGGGAATCGACTTTCCACCCGTCGCGACCACCAAGGAATCACAATGCACCACGCCCGAACTCAATTTCAACGTATAATCATCGGCCTTACTCACACTCTCCAAAGAAGTGTTCATTTCCACCTGAACACCAACATCCATCAACGCGCCGTCGATCATCGCCAAAATCTCTTTAGATGATCCATCGCAAAACAGCTGGCCCAGAGTTTTTTCGTGATAGGCAATGCCACTGCTCGCCACCCAATCAATGAAATCCCATTGCGTGTAGCGCGACAGGCAAGATGCCGCAAAACGGGGGTTTTGCGATAAAAACTTGTTATATGTGACGTCTAGGTTGGTGAAGTTGCATTTCCCGCCGCCCGAAATGCGGATTTTTTCGCCCATGCGTTTCGCGTGATCGATCAATAATACAGACCGCCCACGTTTGCCCGCCTCGATGGCGCACATCATGCCTGCGGCACCTGCGCCCACAACTATGACATCAAATTTTCTCATGGATTTTGACCTAGGTCGCATGGGCAAACAAAACAAGTGAAAATTGGTTTTTTTGACTTGCAGGTTCGGCAATCTCGGCGTAAATAGCCCACACGTTGGGTCGTAGCATAATGGTAATGCACCGCTTTTTGGTAGCGTAGAGTGTAGGTTCGAGTCCTACCGACCCAGCCACACAGTCCTCTAAAAACTGAAATTATACACCCCACGCGAAATAACTGCGTGTTATCAAAGTGTTGGAGGTATTGGCTTGGACCTGTATCGCTTTAGTGCCGCTCCAGGTTCTCATTTAGGCAGCCAATCGCTCGAAAGCCAATGGACTTTTCCAACCTAACGCTGAATGTCTACGACGTGGATTATAAAAGCCGTTAATATATTCGAAGATAGCGAGCTCTGCTTGGCGACGTGTGTGCCAAGTATTTCTCCAAATCAGTTCTGCCTTTATTATTTTGAAGAATGTTTCCATCCCAGCATTGTCGTAACAATTACCTTTGCCTGACATTGATACTTTAAAGCCGTGCTTAATATTCATGCGAACAGTATTGGCTTCCACGATCACTGTGATGGATGCAGCCTTTAGGAGGTCGGCGTAAAGCAACCGCCATATCTAAAGCGCGCATTGCCAAATCTCGCTTCATTCGATTGCTAACAGCCCAGCCAATAATGCGCCTTGGATGTAAATCAAGGACAGCGTCCAAATACAACCAGCCTTCGCGGGTCTGATGGCGTAATATTGTTGCGCTCTTCTTTGATCCAACGGCTCAGCGTCGAAAAACCAATACCGAAGTCCGATGCGACCTGTTTGCGGCTTTGACCACTTGTCAGCGCTACGCGCACAACTTCCTGTCTAAATTCTGCCGTTTGTTTTTGTACCATTCATATTCTCCTTTAGTGCATAACATGCGATTAAAGGAGCGGCACAATTCCGTGACGGGTCCACATTTTTTCTTAACTGACTAACTCCGCCAGATCTGGTGGATTTGCGCCTTTACGTGAAACAGTCACGGCGGCAACCTGAACCGCATATTGCAGGGCCGCACCGATTTGTTCATCGTCCAACGCCGCCATTGTACCCTTAGACAAACAATCCAATTGCGCCAGCTTTGCCAGGAAACCTGCGTTAAACGTATCACCTGCGCCAACCGTATCGACAACCGTAACCTTTGGCACCGAAACATGAACAGGTTCATTGCCTGCGTAATTGGCGGATGCGCCCTCGCTGCCCTTGGTCAAAATCACCAATTTCGCGCCCAATTGATGTAATGCAGCGACCTTCGCTTCCAGCGATGCATCGCTTGGAACGATCCAATCTAGATCCTCGTCCGACACTTTCACCACATCTGACACGGCGATCATTTTCGCCAAACGCGCGCGGTATGCGCTCTCGTCTGAAATAAAGCTGAGGCGGATATTTGGGTCCAACATGGTGACACGACGCGACGCTTCGTGCAGATACAGCGCCTCATATGCGCTGGCGGCGGGTTCGGCGCACAGGCTGATGCCACCCGCATAAATCGTTGAAACATCCGCAGGGATTTCTGGCAGATCTGATGTGTCAAACCCACTACCCGCCGAATTTTCATCGTAAAACGTATACTGTGCCTGCCCATCCGTCAGCTTAACAAACGCAAGCGTTGTAGGGCGATCAGAACGGATTAACAAATCCGTAGATACCTGTGATGCATGCAATTGTTCAACCAATTGCGTTCCAAACAGATCGTTCGAAACACCGGACAAAATCCCCACAGGAACCTCTAGGCGCCCCAAGGCGATGGACGTGTTTAAAATCGCGCCACCTGTCAACGGCGCGAATGCGGCCTGTCCGTCGATCCCTTGGATTGGGATCATATCAATTACGGCTTCGCCACAACACAGTATCATTTTATAAACCAATTTTTGGTGGACTTACGCGTCGCGTAAACCCGTTTCGATGTTAAAGTAGTGTGCCAATTCCGATGGGATATTGAAAGACATGACTGTGCCTTTCTTTTCCGTTGGTGCTTTGTCCATCTTTGCGATGAATTCAACGCCCGTTTCCGTCGTCAAATGCACCAACGCGTATTCTCCTAGATTTTCAATCAAATCCAAACGCCCCTGCACAAGCGCATCTTTGGCCGCGCATTGAACGAAATGTTCGGGACGCATTCCCAGTTGCAAGGTCTCGCCAACTGGCTTTGATAAACGTTTTTCCGCCCCTTTTGCCAAATCAGCCTTCGTGAAGAAGTTCATTTTCGGGCTACCAATAAATTGCGCAACGAACGCGTTTGCAGGGTTTTCATACAAATCAATTGGTGAACCAACCTGTTCGATCAAGCCATCGCGCAGAACTACAATCTTGTCCGCCAATGTCATCGCTTCGACTTGGTCGTGCGTCACATAGATCATTGTCGTTTCAAGACGTTCGTGTAAACGCGCAATTTCCAAACGCGTTTGCACACGCAACGCCGCATCCAAGTTCGACAATGGTTCGTCGAATAAGAACACATCAGGATCGCGCACAATCGCACGGCCAATGGCAACACGTTGACGTTGACCACCCGATAGGTTGCGCGGCGAACGATCTAAATAATCGTCAATTTGCAAGATTTCGGCGGCAGCAGAAACGCGACGTTCAATTTCGTCTTTGGGCGTTTTGATTTGTTTCAAACCAAACGACATGTTTTGTTTTACTGTCATGTGTGGGTACAACGCATAGGTTTGGAAAACCATCGCCACGCCACGTTTTGATGCAGCAACCTCGTTTACAACGGTGTCGCCAATGGCAACCGTCCCGTCTGTGATGTCTTCGAGACCCGCGATCATGCGCAACAACGTGGATTTACCACAGCCTGATGGGCCGACGAACACAACGAATTCACCGTCTTCAATGTCCAGATCGACGCCATGCATCACTTCTGTTGTTCCGTAACTTTTGCGTACTCCGCGTAATGTTAAACCGGCCATTTTTGCTCCATTTCATTTATTTCACGACGCAGGGTTTCTGCGAATTCGGGATATGTTTGTGGTAGATCGCCCCAAAGTTGGCGACTGGTTATAAATTCTTCGGTTCCAAGGATCGCAGCAAGGTCATCCCAGCTCGGCTCGAGGTAATCGAAATCGATTTTGCCTGCGGCAACATGTTTGGCAAATTGATGCCAGCTGGCGATGCTGCGAATGGCGTTGATCGGCAGGATGCCCTGTTTCAAACAGCCCGCCAGTGTTGGGCGAATGAAGATCGCGAATTTCGCCATGCCGTCGGCGCAGATACGCGCAACCGTGTCACCGATGGCTTGGTTGCCAAAACGTTGTTCGATTTGTTGCAGGTAATCTGTTTTTGAAAACGGCAAATCTAACGTCAACGCGGGCAATACTTCGTCTTCTTCGAATGCTTTGAAATGTGCCAACAGATGTGGGACACGCATGGCCGCGTCGAATGTTTCGATACCTTCAAGCGCCGCCAAATATGTCAGGGCAGTATGTCCGCCGTTTAACACGCGGATTTTGGTTTCTTCGAATGGATCGACGTCGGGCGTGATTGTGACACCGGCTTGGTCAAGTGCAGGCATAGGGCCAGTGTCTGTTTTTTGTAAAACCCATTGCGTGAAATCTTCTGCCATTATGGGTGATAATACGTCGGCACCCACCAACGTACTGATTTCTGGGCCCAATTCGGGCGATGTACGTGGTGTGATACGATCTACCATTGAACATGGAAATGCAACGTTTTCACCAACCCAATTTGCCAGTTCGATATCGCCACAGGCCGTCAAATAGGCCAATAAATTACGGCTTAACATTTTACCGTTTTGGCGAATGTTATCACAACAGGCGATGGTCAGTGGCGCACCACCTGCATTGATACGCGCACTTAAACCCGCACGTAGATATGCATAAACGGATTGGGCTGTATCGCCAGCGATCTCTTCGGCGATCAACGCATCTGCGGGGTTCAACGCGCCGTTTGGATCGGTGTAATACCCACTCTCGGTTACCGTGATTGTGACCAAATGAACCGTATTCAGTGCCAACAGGTTTTGCGTCCCCGTAACATCAGAATGCCAATCGTGAAATGCCACATGCGAACGCACACGGCGCAACGCGACCTGTCCGTCAAAGGAATACGATTTCAGAAAATAGCCATCGTGATCTTCGACGTCACGCGCCGCAACCTTAAAATGATCCAATTCCGTTGGGCGCAGATTTACCGCCGCGATACCCCAACGTAAATCACCCGTTTTGGCCATGTAATCATCCAGATACACCGCCTGATGGGCGCGATGAAACGCACCAAATCCAAGGTGTACGACGCCAACGTCACAAACATCGCGGTCATAATCCGTGGCAAAAATATGTGTGTTTATCACCGTATTCATTAAACCGTATCCAATTTATTCAGCAAATCTTTGCGTGCTGTTTCGCGATAGTTTGTGGGTGTCATACCTTTGATTTTCAAAAAGTGGCGATTGAAATTCGCGACGTTTTTAAAGCCAACGGTGTAACAGATTGATGTCACTTGTTCGTCCGACGAATACAGCAAACCGCAGGCTTGCCCGACCCGTACGCGGTTCACAAATTCGATGAAATTGTGACCCGTTGCGTGGGAAAAATGGCGGCTGAAGGCGGACAATGACATGCCTGCCATTTCTGCGGCCTGTGCAGCGCTGATTTCGTTGGCGTAGTTCTCTACGATGTGATCGATCACCTCGCCGATGCGGCTGTGCTTACTGCTCTCGCCGATACTGACCAATTTGGTTTCGGACAACGTTACCTTTTCGGCGTGCTCGTTCAGGCGTACCAGAAAACGTATGAATGCCAGAATGCGTTCGGGGCCTTCGTTATCGCGGATTGATTCCATGTGACCGCGTGCAAATGTGGCGTTGAAACCTTCGAACAGAATACCAGATTCTGCCAATTCCAACATACGACGCACACCGCCAAACTCCGGGAAACCTTCGGCCAGTTTTTCAAAACTTTCTTGGCTGAATTGCACCAACATATCGCGTGTTTCAATCGGTTTGTTTGTCACGTCATCCGTGATCCAATTATGCGGCAGGTTCGGGCCCGTTAGATACAAACTGCCCGGTTCAAATGTGCCCATGTGATTGCCTACAAATGCCTTGCCGCGCGTTTCCACGATCAGGTGCAATTCATATTCTTCGTGTGCATGCCAGCGACACAATTCGGACGGCCATCCATGTTGAAGATAGCGGATGGATCGCGTGTTGCGATCGACCAGTTCAATTTTTGGATCCATTATCGACATCAGTTCACCGCAACACATTTCCACCATCAACACCGATGGTTTGCGCGGTCATATAGGCCGATTGATCCGATGCCAAAAACACAGCAGCGCGGGCAACATCAGACGGATCGCCCATGTAACCCAATGGGACGGCTTCACCGACCTCGCGCTTTTTCTGACCTAATTCTTTGTTTTCGAATTTTGCGAACATTGCGTCCACATGTTTCCACATTGGTGTATCAATCACACCGGGGCTGATCGCGTTGACGCGAATTTTATGCGGTGCTAATACCAATGCCGCCGATTGCGTATAACTGATCACAGCTGCCTTGGTTGCGCAGTAATGCGCGACAAGGGCTTCGCCGCGATGGCCCGCTTGGGACGCCAAATTGATGATCGATCCCTGTTGACCATGTGCAACCATTGATTTCGCACTGGCCTGCATTACGCCATAAAACGCACGCACATTTACGCCAAACAGACGGTCATATTGTGCCAAATCAGCATCCAAAATCGACCCCATATCAAATATGGCCGCGTTGTTAAACAACACGTCAGGTTTGATTTCTGCAATCCAATCGCAGGCATCCTGTAAGCCATCCATCAAATCAAACTGACGGTAGGTTGCGTTGCCTTCAAATGTCGCCGCGACATCAGTCGCGAAGACGGTGGCACCAAGGGCAGTGAAGTGTTCAACTGCACTGGCACCGATGCCACCAACAGCACCCGTGACAAGGCAGGTTTTGCCTGTCAAATCTGTGGGTGCTGCATTGATCACTTAACTGCTCCGAATGTTAGGCCGGCAACCAGCTGTTTCTGACAGAACCAGCCAAGAACAACGATCGGTGCGATCGCGGCGGTAGATACCGCAGATAGACGACCGAAGAACAATCCTTCTGGTGCACGGTTACCTTCGATTAATTTCGACAATGTTGCCGCGTCAATCGTGGTCAGACGTACCGTCCAATATGCTTCGTTCCAGCAGAAGATGAAGGTCAGAAGCGCAGTTGATGCAATGCCGCCCCATGCCAATGGGATCAAGATATCCTTGATTTCGCCCCATGTGGTCACGCCATCCATTTTACCCGCTTCGATGATCTCTTTTGGGATTTCCTTAAAGTAAGTGAACAACATCCAGATCACGATCGGCAAGTTGATCAAACATAGAACCAAGATCACCAAGAAGTGGGTATCAAAAATACCAAGGAAGTTTTTCGTCAGGAAGGTCATCGGGTACAAAACAGCCGCCGCTGGCAACATTTTTGTCGACAACATCCACATCAGGATATCCTTGGTGTGACGGCTTGGATCAAACGCCATCGCATAGGCCGCAGGCACACCAACGATCAGTGCGAACAACGTCGCGAAAGTCGAAGTGATCACTGAATTTGTCGCGAACTTCCAGTAGTCATAGTTCTGCGTCATGTTCGTGTAATTTTCCAACGTCGGGGTAAAACGGAATAGGAATTCCGGCTTTACCGCATCCGCATCGGTTTTAAAGCTGGTGAATACCAACCAGAAAATCGGGAAGAAGAAGATAATCGCAACGATCCATGCCAATGCAGGCCAAAGGACATTACTCAGTTTTGATTTTTGCGTAACAGTAGCCATTGTTTTTCCCCTTAATCCATCAACGTCTTGCCAACCATGCGCAGCAAGAAGATCGCGATGATATTCGCAAGTATGACGGCGAAAATGCCTGTGGCGCTGGCTGCACCGATGTTGTTCGACGTGAATTCACCAATTAGATACGGCAGGTTTTTGTTACCATTACCACGGCTGACAATTTCGATTTCCGCGTACAATGACAGGTGGAAAATCGATTGGATCATAATCACAATCGCGATTGGGCGTCCCAGATGTGGGACCGTCAGATTGATAAACTGTGACCATGCAGATGCACCGTCCAGCGTCGCCGCCTCTTTGGTTGATTCATCTTCGGACTGTAAGGACGTCATGAAAATCAGCACCGCAAATGGGGTCCACTGCCATGCCACCATCATAATAACGGCGTATGATGACGTCTGAGTTGCACGGAAAGAAATCGGTTCGAATTCAGGCCAAAGTGAGAAGAAACTGCCCAAGATTGGGAAATCACGCAACCCATCGACAAGGGCATTGATACCACCAACAGCCAAACCGTTCAGACCCAAAACCGGATCAAGGATCATGTTAATCCACAAAACCGCGTTCACCGCCGGCATAACGAAGAAAGGCGAGATAAGAAGGACACGCACAATGCCACGTCCAGGGAATGATCTGTTGACCAAGACGGCGATACCCAAGCCTAAAACAACTGTCAGAACCAAAATAAAGGATACGATAAATACACTGTTCTGGATCGCAAACCAAAAATCCTTGGCGTTCAAAACATATTCATAGTTCCCAAAACCGCGCCAGTTACTGATGCTGGGGGTTGTCCATTCTGGTTTACGCAAACTGTTTAAAACATAGCGGATGAATGAAAAGTACAGCGTCATGCTGAGGGGAACTAACATCCAAACCAGCAAGAGAAGAACGGCTGGCGTTTGGAGTAGACGTGGAAGCAATCTATTAGACATAACTCGAGTCACCTTGGAAAGCAGGGTTTCAATTAATATTCGATTTGGCGGGTGTTCATTCAGTGATCAGCAGTGGTGTACACGCTAGGCTCGAACCAAACAAACCATAATTTGTGGGGTAAATGGCCCAATGGAAATCCATCGGGCCATTCAATAGTTTGGTTAAAACTTATTCGTAGTAACCAGCTTCTTTCATGATCGCATCTGCAGCAGCTTGTGAAGCAGCCAGTGCTTCTTCAACTGTCTTCGCACCAGATAGTGCAGCAGCGATTTCTTGTGCAACCGCTGTACCTACTTCTGGGAACTCAGGGATCGCAGCAAACTGAACACCAACGTATGGTTTCACGTCTGTTGCAGCCGGAGCAGCAGAGTCGATCGCAGCCATCTCAGCAGCAGCAAATTTCGCAGCAGCTTTGAATTCTGGGATTGCGTAAGTAGACGCACGTTGACCAGTTGGTACAGAACCCCAACCGAAGTCTGGGTGCATGCCAACAGCTTTTACGTACTCTTTAGAAGTTGCCCATTCGATGAACTTCTGTGCTTCTGCAGCGTTTGGTGATCCAGCAGGAATCGCCATTGCCCATGCCCACAACCAGTTGGCGCCAACAGCGTTACCAGCGTTAGGTGATTGAGCGTATGCAACACCGTCTACAGTCAAGAATGACGCAGCGATTGTCGCATCGATCCACATGCCACATTTACCTTCGTTGTAAAGAGCAAGGATTTCGTTGAAAGAGTTACCTTCTGAACCTGGAGGGCCGTAGTTACCCAAAAGATCAACGTAGAAGTTGATTGCTTCGTTCCAAGCAGCAGAGTTCAAAGCAGGCTTCATGTCCGCATCAAACCAAGCACCACCGAAAGAGTTTACCATAGTCGTGACGAACGCCATGTTGTCACCCCAGCCTGGCTTACCACGTAGACATGCGCCGTAAACGCCTTTGTCTGGGTTGTGCATAGCCATCGCAGCGCCTTTGATGTTTGCCCAAGAATCGTTGTCACGAACAACAACACCAGCAGCATCAGTTAGGTCTTTACGGTACATAACCATTGATGACTCACCGTAGAATGGTGCAGCGTACAATGTACCTTCGTGTGACAAGCCTGCGCGCATTGCTGGCAAGATGTCGTCCACGTCATAGTCAGCGCCAAAGTTCAATGGCTCGATCCAGCCTGCAGCGCCCCAGATTGGTGCTTCTTGCATGCCGATGTTGATGATGTCGTATTGGCCACCACCAGTTGCAGTGTCAGAAGTAACTTGCTCGCGCAAAACGCCTTCTTCCAAAGATACCCAGTTCAACTTTGTGCCAGTTTCAGCGGTGTAAGCCTCTGCTACTTTTTGCATGTTGATCATGTGACCGTTGTTCACGATCGCAATAGTCAGATCATCTGCCATTGCTGTTGTTGCAGCTGCCAAACCCATTGTTAGGCCTAGTGCTGTATTACGAATAGATTTCATAAGTATTCCTCCCAGAAAAATTTTAGATTCGCTCGAATCCAGTTCTTAAACGTTAGGGCAGATTATTAAGCATATCTTGTAGATATCAACCAAACGCATATACATTTTTCACGTTTTAGGGCCCTATTTCGGTGCCAAAACACGCGGATAATCCATTTTGTACCTTATTTATATACAAAAAGTATCAGTGCCGTAATTCATGGAAACTGATACGAATCTCTTTTTCAGTCAAGAACTTTGATAATTTTCGACAGAATTCTACCGAGTCGGGTTCGATTTCTCCCCAAAAAACGCTCATCAAACGTTGCGATAAATTTCATCAAACGGATAAACTTTCGTTTGACGATTTCCAATTCTGGGAACAGGATGCTCCAAAGTGGCATGATTCACATCGCTTCAAACCCACTGATTACTACCCAAATTGGAATCGACCCATGAGATATGTAAAACCTGACTCGTTTGAAAACGCCGCACAGTTGTTGTTTGACTCAACTGGCATCACACGCATATTGGCGGGTGGCACCGATGTTCTGGTGCAAATGAAGGCAGAAATGGTTGAGCCTGATCTGCTGATCGATCTCAAACACCTGTCAGGCATGCGCGAAATCACCCACGAAAATGGCGGTTTTCGCATCGGCGCGGCAGTTTCGGGTGCTGAACTGGGCGAACATGCGGGCGTCAACGCACTGTGGCCGGGTGTGGTCGAAGGCATGGAATTGATCGGATCAACACAGGTCCAAGGCCGTGCAACAATGGTGGGCAACCTGTGCAACGGATCACCGGCAGCGGATTCTGTGCCCGCCATGGTTACCGCAGGCGCAATCGCACGCATCCACGGCCCCGACGGCGCGCGTGATATACCCGTTTACGAAGTCCCAACCGGCCCAGGCAAAACATCATTGGCACGCGGCGAGTTCATCACTTCAATCTACCTACCCGCACGGCCTGAAAACGCATCAGACGCCTACCTTCGCTTTATCCCACGCACCGAAATGGACATCGCTGTGTCATCTGCCGCGGTCAGTTTAGAATTGGACAGCAAGGGCATTTGCACAGAAGCAAAAGTTGCCATCGGCGCGGTGGCCCCAACCGTGCGCTTGGTAGATGATGCCTCTGCCGCATTGATCGGCACATCGTTGGATGACGATGCAATCACCAAATTGGTCGCAGCCGTCGAAGCGGCCTGCTCACCAATCGACGATAAACGTGGCACAATCGCGTTTCGCACAAAAACCGCAGGTGTTTTGGCAAAACGCGCCGCAAAAATCGCATATGCCCGCGCAGGAGGCACATCATGAAAACCAACCACATCCAAACCACCATCAACGGTGATGTAACCGAATTCCTGTGTAATGCTGACGAGAGTCTACTGGACGTTCTGCGCGACCGCCTTGGCATGACCGGCGCGAAAGAGGGCTGTGGCACCGGAGATTGCGGCGCATGTTCCGTCACCTTGAACGGACGTTTGGTTTGTTCGTGTCTGGTGTTGGGTGTCGAAACCGAAGGCGCGGAAATCCAAACGATTGAGGGCATGGCGAATGGCGACAACCTTCACACCTTGCAACGTGTCTTTCTGGAAGAGGCCGCATTGCAATGCGGTATCTGCACCCCTGGCATCCTGATCGCAGCAAAATCCCTGTTGGAAAAAAATCCAAACCCAACGGACACCGAAGTGCGTTATTGGTTGGCTGGCAATCTGTGTCGCTGCACAGGATACGATAAAATCATCAAGGCAGTTCAAACAGCCGCCGCTGAAATGAGAGGTGCATAATGGCCCTAGACACCCCAAAACGCGATTTCAAAATCGTTGGTACCCGCGTCCCGCGCCCCGATGGCATAGATAAGGTCACGGGCAAGGCCGCATATGGCGCAGACATCACCGCCACAGGCATGTTGCACGGTCGCATCCTGCGCAGCCCCCACGCACATGCGCGGATCATCTCTATTGATACCAGCGCGGCCGAAGCGGCCGAAGGCGTCAAGGCCATCGTCACATCCGCCGATTTCGCAACGCCCGATGATGCGGGCATCCGTGATATTCGCGATAACTGTCTGGCATTGGACAAGGTATTATACGACGGCCACGCCATCGCCGCCGTCGCCGCCACCAGCAAATCCGCCGCCAAAGCCGCGATCCGTTTGATCCGCGTCGAATACGAAATCCTGCCCCATGTCACAGACGTCGACGCGGCGATGAAACCAGACGCCCCAATTGTCCAATCAGGCCGCGCTTTTGAAAGCGTACCCGCTGGCATGTCCCAAAACGTCCACTCCCACGTCGAATTCGGCCACGGTGATTTGGACGCAGGTTTCGCCAATGCCGACAAAATCATTGAGCGCACCTTCAAAACTGCCGCCACGCATCAGGGCTACATCGAACCACAGGCCTGCATGGCAAATCTGGGCGCGGATGGTCGCGGCGAATTATGGTGCTGTACCCAAGGCCAATATATGGTGCGCGAAAACTGCGCCGCGATTTTAGGCATCGAGGCCAGCCAACTACGTGTCACATCATCCGAAATCGGTGGCGGTTTTGGTGGCAAAACCACCACATTCATCGAACCCGTCGCACTGGCATTGTCACGCAAATCTGGCAAACCCGTCAAAATCGTCATGACCCGCGAAGAGGTGTTTCGCGCCACAGGCCCCACCGTATCCACCTCGATGGATGTAAAAATCGGTATGAAAAACGATGGGCGCATCACCGCCGCCCGCGCGGAATTACGTTACCAAGGCGGCGCATTCCCAAACCACACCGTCGAATTCGGCGCACAGGCCGCCTTCGCCGCTTATGATCTAGCGGCAGTTCAAACATTGGGTTGGGGTGTAATGACCAATCGCCCAAAAGAGGTCGCCTACCGCGCACCCGGTGCACCCACGGCAATTTACGCGGTCGAGAGTGTCGTTGACGAACTCTGCCAACAATTAAACCTAGATCCCCTCGACGTGCGCCTACTCAACGCCGCGCGCAAAGGCACATTGTCCGCATACGGCCCGACATTCAACGAAATCGGTCTGGTCGCCACATTGGAAGCCGCGAAAAACCACCCCCACTACACCGCCCCCTTGGGCGAAAACCAAGGGCGTGGATTGTCCTGTGGTTTCTGGTTCAACTTTGGCGGCAACACTTGTGTTTCCCTAAACCTAAATTCCGATGGCACAGTTGGCGTTGTCGAAGGCAATCCAGACATCGGCGGCTCACGTGCGTCAATTTCAATGATGGCCGCCGAAGAATTGGGTATCCCATACGACAAGGTACGCACCGTCATCGCCGACACAACATCGCTGGGTTTCAACGATGTAACAGACGGCAGCCGCGTAACCTTCGCCGTTGGCTTGGCAACAATCGAGGCCGCACGCGCCGCCAAGAATGAAATGTGCGCCCGCGTCGCGAAACTCTGGGGCATCGATACCGATGCGGTTCAATGGGAAGACGGATCCGTCAAACCCGCTGGCCCAAACGCAGGCGAACACGCCCCCATGTCCATCGCCGACATCGCCGCAATCGCGGATGAAACAGGCGGCCCCATCGCGGGCCACCACGAGGTAAACGCAGACGGCGCAGGCGTCAGCTTCGGCGTGCATCTGGTCGACACCGAAGTTGATCCAGAAACAGGTGCCACCACAGTTTTACGTTACACAGTTTTCCAAGATGCTGGCAAAGCCGTGCATCCCGATTACGTCGAAGGCCAAATGCAAGGCGGCGCAGTTCAGGGCATCGGCTGGGCATTGAACGAGGAATATATCTATGGCGATGATGGCCTGTTGCAAAACGCCAGCCTGCTGGATTACCGCGTCCCCGTTGCATCCGATTTGCCAAACATTGAAACCGTGATTTTGGAAATTCCAAATCCAGGGCACCCATACGGCGTGCGCGGTGTTGGCGAAACGCCGATCGTGCCACCATTGGCGGCCATTTCAAACGCCGTGTCACGCGCGGCAGGAATACGGTTAACCGAATTGCCAATGTCCCCACCGCGCATTTTGCACGCCATAACCCAGCGGCGCGATGGTTAAGGTCAAACTTTGGGGATCATTGCGCCAATTCGCAGATGATCAGGAATGGGTCGATGTGGACGCCAGCAATTTCAAGGAATTGCTGGATCAACTGTCACATCTCTACCCGGCCCTGCGTCCCAAAATCGAACGCGGCGTGTCATTGGCGGTGGATGGCGTGATCTATCGTAATGCTTGGTTTACGCAAATCAGCGATGAAAACGAAATCGTTTTGATGCCCTATATGGTCGGTGGATAGCCCTGTACATCACGCATAAATGCGAATAGATGCGGCGCTTGTGATCAAACATCGGCATTTGCGCCAACGGTCACCAAACACGTAAGGACACGTCGTGAAAAAACCATTGGCAGACGCATTAGAAGCGCGCGGATACACAACATTAACCGAAGTGCAGAAAGCCGTCACCGAAACTGATGTCACGGGTCAGGACTTATTGGTTTCCGCACAAACGGGTTCTGGCAAAACCATCGGCTTCGGTCTGGCAATCGCGCCGACACTCTTGGGCGACGCGGATCGTTTCGAACGCGCTGGCGCACCACTTGGCCTGATCATCGCGCCTACACGTGAATTAGCGTTGCAGGTGAAACGCGAATTGGATTGGCTGTTTGAAAAGGCAGGCGCAATCGTAACATCAACTGTTGGCGGCATGGACATGCGCGATGAACGCCGCGCACTGGGCCGCGGCGCACATATCGTTGTGGCAACACCGGGTCGTTTGCGCGATCACATCATGCGTGGATCAATCGATCTGACCCAACTTCGCGCTGTTGTTTTGGATGAAGCGGACGAAATGCTTGATCTTGGCTTTCGCGAAGATTTGGAATTCATTTTGGAATCCGCACCTGAAACACGCCAAACATTACTCTTCTCTGCTACTGTTCCCGCATCTATCGCGAAAATGGCGAAAAGCTATCAAAAAAACGCGCTTCGCATCGCCGCCACCAGTGGCGCATCACAACACGCAGACATCGATTACCGTGCTCTGCGCGTCGCCGCGCGCGACGGTGAAAACGCCATCATCAACGTTTTGCGCTATTACGAAGCACCCAACGCCATCATCTTTTGTAACACCCGCGTCATGGTGAACCGCCTGACAACCCGCCTGTCCAATCGCGGCTTTTCGGTTGTTGCCCTATCAGGTGAACTATCACAGGCCGAGCGCACCCACGCATTACAAGCCATGCGCGATGGTCGTGCGCGTGTTTGTGTTGCCACCGACGTTGCCGCACGCGGCATCGATTTGCCGAATTTGGAATTGGTAATCCACGCAGAACTGCCAAATAACCAAGACACATTATTACACCGCTCAGGCCGCACAGGCCGCGCGGGCCGCAAAGGTGTCAGCGCCATGATCGTCGCACCATCCGTTCGAAAAAAAGCGGAACGCTTGCTGGGCTGGGCGAAACTAACCGCCGAATGGGGCAACGCGCCCACAGCGGACGAAGTTTCCGCCAAAGACCAAGAGCGCATGTTGGAAAACCCAGATTGGAACGCACCAATCGCCGATTCTGATCAGGGTACGGTCAATACACTGGTCGAGAATTTTAGCGCTGAGCAAATCGCCGCCGCGTACCTGCGCATGTACCGCGAACGCCACACCGCCCCAGAAGAGCTGTCCGATATCGCCGACACTCACAAACCACGCGAGGCATTCGGGCCCAGTGTTTGGTTCTCTTTGGAAGGTGGTCGTGAAACGGGCGCCGAACCGCGCCGTATGTTGCCGATGCTGTGTAAAATGGGTGATCTATCGAAGGAAGATTTGGGCGCAATCCGCATCCAACAAACCGAGAGCTTTATCGAAATTCGTAAATCAGCCGTGAAACGTTTCTTGGACGCCATCGGCCCCGATATGACGGTTGAAGATAACGCCAAACTGACCCAATTGGATAAGGCACCAAAACTGGATCGCGCCCCACGACGCGGCAAACCAGATCACAAGGATCGCAAACCACGCGGTGATAAAAAGACCGACAAAAAATGGGAAAAACCATCAGAGGGCCGCAAACCAAAATCAACTGGCCCAATCGATTGGAACGACGATCCAAAACCGCGTAACAAGAAGCCAAAGGGCGGGTACAAATCAGATGCCAAGAAGAAAACGGGCAACTTACTGACGGATCATTCAGGTGCGGTTGTGTCCAAGCCAGGTAAATCGACAAAACCTGATGGCCCACGCGGCCCCAAACCACCCAAAGGCAAAGCATCCAGCAAGAAGAACCGCGCACGCCAATGGGCAGCCAAGCAAGAAGGCAAAGGTGCACCAGCCACCAAGGGTAAAAAGAAGCCAAAATCGCGTTCATAACCTCGCCCTGCACGTTTGCAGGTCAACTTTGTTTAATATCTGGTTTATCCTGCTTTTTTGCATGCTAGGGTAAACTAGAAACGACAAAGGAATTGCGCGATGATTATCGGTTTTATCGGACTTGGGAATATGGGTGCGCCAATGGCCGCCAATCTGGCAACCGCTGGGCATGATGTGATCGGCTTTGATGTGGCGGGCACCTCGGCGCGTGGCGTGCAAAACGTCGGCAATATCACCGACGCGGTCAAAGATGCCGATGCGGTCATCACCATGCTGCCAAACGGCGCGATCCTACGTGCTGTCGCCGATGATATTCTACCCGCGATGAAAAAGGGCGCGGTGCATATCGATTGTTCCACCGTCGATGTCGACAGTGCACGTGCGGCGGGTGATGCCGCAAACAAACATGGTATCCTATCCGTCGATGCCCCTGTATCGGGTGGTGTCGGTGGCGCAGAAAACGGAACCCTGACCTTCATGGCAGGCGGCAGTGCGGACGCATTCGCCCTTGCCGCGCCCCTATTCGAAATCATGGGGCAAAAGGCGGTGCATTGCGGTGACATCGGCGCGGGTCAATCCGCCAAAATCTGTAACAACATGATCCTTGGCATCACCATGATCGGCACCTGCGAAGCATTCGCTCTCGCCGATAAACTGGGCCTTGATCGTCAAAAAATGTTCGACGTGGTCAGCACCTCTTCGGGCTATTCATGGACAATGAATGCCTACTGTCCCGCCCCCGGCGTTGGCCCAACCAGCCCCGCAGACAACGATTACAAACCGGGCTTCGCCGCTGAGTTGATGTTGAAGGATCTGCGCCTATCACAACAGGCCGCACAGGCCAGCGACGCCGCAACCCCGATGGGTCAGGCAGCAACAGAATTGTATGAACAATTTGTGGAACAAGAGGACGGCATGGGGCGGGATTTTTCCGCCATGCTGCCTAGATTTGAAAAATTAGGGAGAAATGGATAATGCCAGAAACAATCAAACTCACCCGCGAAGGCCGCGTTCTTAAGGTTGAAATCAACCGCCCAAAACACATGAACGCATTAAACTCACAGGTGCTGGAAGAGGTGATGGAACGCGTAGTGCCATTGGATTCCGATCCCGAATTGGCGTGTATCGTTTTGACTGGCAACGCCAAGGCATTTGCCGCAGGTGCCGACATCAAAGAGATGTCAGATAAAACCGCCGCTGATATGAACAACGAACGTTATTTCGCCGATTGGGAAGTTTTCGCCAACATGAAAACGCCAAAAATTGCCGCCGTTAATGGCTATGCTTTGGGCGGCGGATGCGAGGTAGCGATGATGGCCGATTTCATCGTCGCGGGCGAGAGCGCGCAATTCGGACAACCCGAAATCAAACTGGGTGTGATTGCAGGCATCGGCGGGACACAACGGATGACCAAACTGATCGGTCGCGCCAAATCCATGGATATGCATCTGACAGGTCGCATGATGGGCGCGGCCGAGGCATTGTCTAGTGGGTTGATTGCACGGGTTTTTCCCGATGCGGAACTGGTGGATCAGGCGATGAAAATTGCCAAAACGATTGCGCGTTATTCCAAACCTGCCTTGGGTATGGCGATTGATGCGGTGCATAAGGGTGATGATTTACCGATTGCCGAGGGGCTGAAATATGAGCGTGATTTATTCTATGCGTTGTTTGATACAGAGGATCAAAAAGAGGGCATGGCCGCGTTTGTTGAGAAGCGGAAACCGACGTTTACGGGGCGATAATTGCGATGCACAACCCGTACACAACCTGTACACAACCCGTACACAGGTTGTGCATCACCTCGCCTTTTGTACATTTGATGATCTTTTTCGAAAAGCAATAGAATGGACACTTGGTCGAGCTTTAGAACACTAATTCGTTTACTTTAAAATTTTTCAAATCTATGTAAACAGGCAAAACTTCGGAAAATAAAGTCAGATCTAACGGCTACTTTTTATTCTACTGGCACCTCAATAGCTGAACTTGCTTTTTGTTATTTAAAGTTCCAAAAGATAAGGTCAGATTACTTTGGTGGCAACGAATAATTATACTTGGTACAATATAACTAAAAATCTCTCATGCTCTTAAGATTCTTCATCCATATTTTTTTTGTATTGGCCAGTAATCACTCTTTGGTATACGGGCCCATCAATTTGAATTTCAGCTAAGTTTATCGCAAGCAATGCTTGTGCGCGCCCTGCTATACCTTTGTCTTCAATCGAATTTATCATCTTCAAAGATTCATCTAGTTTTCTATCAATCCGTAGACGGTCAAAGAACTCAGACATAAGTTGTCTTGCCTTATTAGATTGAACAAAGAATAAGCCCGCGACCGCATCAATAATGACACCGCAAATTAAAGTAAAAAATGGTGTTCCTGCCTCGTCAAGCCATGTTCTAGGTTCGCTATTTTGAACAATAGATACGTCTGAAGAGGCTGTGATTTGTATGGAATTGTCTGGGGCGATAAACAGGTAGATTGAATACAAAATCACCAAGAAGCCCATGGATGCAGATACGATACTGAACCAAAAAGAAATTCTGGATTGAAGTAGACCCTGATTATGATATTCTTCAAGCAACAATGTAATTTTGTTTTCTGTAGAAATGATACCCTCAGATTCTCCCAGAATTGCACCAAGAGAGACATTGTTACCCTCGCCGACAATTTTGACCCGTTCTCCAAATACGTCGTTCAGTTTTAGCTTTCCGATCCCTCCACGGAATATAAAAATCATGATTAGAACTAAGAATACTAGTAAAATTACTGGAACCGCAAATACGGAAAAAATGTTAAAAAAATCAAAAAAATCCATAATACTCTCCAATAAACTCTTTCTATTCAAGGTGCACACAAAGAAAAATTTTGTAAAGCTTTCATGTTGGTTCCAAGTCGTCCGACAGCAAAGAGGCGAAGCGGTCCCCCACCATACCAATGAAAAACACGGGCCGTTTGGCCCGTGTTAAATATTATTTGTTCATGCGGTTATCAATCAACTCTTCAACAACCTCTGGCTCTGCCAAGGTAGAAATATCACCCAATGAACCGTAATCGTTTTCAGCAACCTTGCGCAGGATACGGCGCATGATTTTGCCTGAACGTGTTTTCGGTAAACCAGGTGCCCACTGAATGAAATCAGGGCTGGCGATTGGGCCGATTTGGGTGCGTACCCAGCCGCGCAATTCGGTGCGCAATTCATCGGTGTATTCCGCATCCGCGTTCAAGGTCACGTAGCAGTAGATGCCTTGGCCTTTCACTTCGTGTGGGTAACCGACAACGGCTGCTTCGGCCACATTTTTGTGTGATACCAATGCGCTTTCGATTTCGGCGGTGCCCATGCGGTGGCCTGATACGTTCAATACGTCATCCACGCGGCCTGTGATCCAGTAATAACCGTCTTCGTCGCGTTTACAGCCATCTTCGGTGAAGTAGTAACCTTTGTACGCCGCGAAGTATGTTTTCACGAAACGTTCGTGGTCACCGTAAACGGTACGCATTTGGCTGGGCCAGCTATCTTTGATTGCCAGCACGCCTTCGCATGCGCCGCTCATCTCTTCGCCTGTTTGTGGGTCCAAGATCACCGGTTGCACGCCAAAGAATGGTGTTGTTGCAGAACCTGGTTTGGTTGCTGTTGCGCCGGGTAGTGGTGTCATCATGTGACCCCCAGTTTCCGTTTGCCACCATGTGTCAACGATTGGCACTTTGCCTTTGCCGACCACGTCGTTGTACCATGTCCATGCTTCTGGGTTGATTGGTTCGCCAACGGAACCCAAAACGCGCAGATCAGATAGATCGTGTTTGGTTACCAAATCGTCACCCTTGCCCATCAAGGCGCGGATCGCGGTTGGAGCCGTGTAGAATTGGTTCACTTTGTGTTTTTCACAAACCGCCCAGAAACGTGATGCGTCTGGGTATGTTGGCACACCTTCGAACATCAATGTGGTCGCACCGTTGGCCAATGGGCCGTATACGATGTAACTGTGACCGGTGATCCAACCAACATCAGCCGTACACCAGTAAACGTCGCCGTCATGGTAATCGAATGTGTATTGGTGTGTCATCGATGCGTAAACCAGGTAACCACCAGAAGAGTGTACAACACCCTTTGGTTTGCCTGTTGAGCCAGATGTGTACAGGATGAACAACGGATCTTCGGCGTTCATTTTTTCAACGGGGCAATCGTTTGATGCCGCTTTAACCAGCGTATCATAATCCAGATCGCGGCCTTCTTTGTACGGTGTGCTGTGACCCGTGCGGGCAACAACCAATGTTTGCACATCGCCACAGATTTCCAACGCAGCATCTACGTTTTTCTTCAATGGAATGTTTTTGCCGCCACGTGGGCCTTCGTCTGCTGTCACAACCAAGGCTGCTTCACAATCGGCGATACGAGATGCCAATGCGTCTGGTGAGAAACCACCAAATACGATGGAATGAATCGCGCCAATACGGGCACATGCCAACATGGCATAGGCGGCTTCGGGGATCATTGGCATGTATAGGACAACACGGTCGCCCTTCTTAACGCCCAATGATTTGTAAACATTCGCCAAACGTGACACGTGATCGTGCAGTTGGTTGTATGTGATGTGTTTGTCGACGTTTGGATCATCAGATTCCCAGATGATCGCTGTTTGATCGCCGCGCGTTGGCAGGTGGCGGTCAACACAGTTTGCACAAACGTTCAATTCACCGTCTTCGTACCATTTGATGGAAACATCAGGGTGTGAAAATGTTGTGTTCTTTACCTTGGTGAAAGGTGTCATCCAATCGATGCGCTTTCCGTGCTCTGCCCAAAATGCGTCTGGGTCGGCAACGGATGCAGCATACATTGCATCATATGTTTCTTTGTCTGCGTGTGCGCGTGCGGCAACTTCTGCGGAGGGTGGAAAAGTATTATCGCTCATAAGATTCCCTTATCTAATAGTAATTAAGGCCAGCTAATGCTGGCCTTATTTTCGTTTTGGTCAGACTAGATCGCCAAGTATTCGTGGCGAAGTTTTTCGTTATCCAAAACTTCTTTGGCAGTACCGTCGAAAACAACCCCACCCGTGTCCAAGATGACAGCACGGTCAGCAAGTTTCAACGCCGCAACAGCGTTTTGCTCTACGATGATAGTCGTAATGCCCTGCTCGCGGATCAGCTTCAGTGTTTTTTCAATTTCTTGAACGATCACAGGTGCCAAGCCTTCGTATGGTTCATCTAGCAACAACAATTTAATGTCACGCGCCAGCGCACGACCGATTGCCAACATTTGCTGCTCACCACCAGAAAGGGTTGTACCCTCTTGCTTGCGGCGCTCACCCAAACGTGGGAACAATTCGTAGATACGTTCGATTGACCAGCCAACTGGCTTTTCGATTTGCGCCAATTGAAGGTTCTCTTCAACGGTCAAACCTTGGATAATTGAACGATCTTCTGGTACCAACGCGATGCCTTCTTGTGCAGCTTGCCATGCGCGCATTTCGTGCAATGGCTTGCCATCCAACCAAATTTCACCTTGGTGAATTGCTGGATCATCCATGCGTGCAATTGCGCGCAATGTTGATGTTTTACCCGCACCGTTACGGCCAAGAAGAGCAAGAATTTCGCCTTCTTCAACGCTCAGGGAAATACCCTGAACGATGTAGCTTTCACCATAGTAAGCGTGGATATCATTCGCCGCAAAGTATGGCGTTTTTGATGTGTCTGTCATTTTTCTTCCGCCCTATACTTGTGCTTCGCCAAGGTAAGCTTCTTTTACCTTTGGGTGGCCTTTGATGTTTTCTGGTAGATCTTCCACGATCACCGTACCCTGTGCCAAAACAGAAATTTTCTGCGCCAGCGAGAATACAACGCCCATGTCGTGCTCAATGATTGCCATTGTGATCTTCAGCTTCTCTTGAATTGTTTTCAACAATTCAATTGTGCTTTCCGTATCTGCACGCGCCATACCCGCCGTTGGTTCATCCAACAACAATAGTTTCGGGTTTTGTGACAAACACATCGCCATTTCCAAGCGACGTTTGTCACCACGTGACATCGATGATGCCAGCATGTCGCGTTTGTCGATCAGATCAACATCAACCAACATTTGTTCCGCACGTTCAGCAACATCTTTGTTGTCTGCAACATTGCCCAATGCGTTCAATGTGAATGCACCGTCGCGTTTTGCGAAACATGGGATCAACGTGTTTTCCCAAACTGACAATTCTGAAAATATTTCAGGTGTCTGGAAAACGCGGCTAACGCCCATTTGGTTAATTTCGTAAGGTTTGATACCCAACAATGAATCACCGTCAAACATAACAGTGCCCGTGTCTGGAACCAACTTACCTACGAAACAGTTCAGTAGGGTTGATTTACCGGCCCCATTGGGACCGATGATTGCGTGAATTTTACCTTCTTCGATGTCCAGGTTCACGTTTTGCAACGCCTTTAGACCACCAAAGCTTTTGTTTACGTTTTTGACTTCAAGAATGCCCATCGGTCGCTCCTATTCTGCAGGTGTTGCTGTGGCGTCGGATGCATTATCCCCACCTTTGCGGCGTTTCCACCAGTTAGCGATACGGTTTGAACCTTCCATCAATCCACCCGGTAGGAAGATAACAATCGCCATGAACAAGATGCCCAATGTCAAGTGCCAGCCTTTACCTGTGAACAAGTGAAGAACCCAAACAATTGCGTTTTCCAAACCATCTGGCATCCAAGCAAACCAACCGTGCAAAACAGTTTCGTTGATTTTAGAGAAGATGTTCTCGAAGTACTTAATAAAGCCAGCACCCATAACAGGGCCCAACAATGTACCAGTACCACCCAGGATCGTCATAAGAACGATTTCACCTGACGCAGTCCACTGCATACGTTCCGCACCAGCCAATGGATCCATAGATGCCATCAAGCCACCCGCCAAACCAGCATACATGCCAGAGATAACGAAAGCCGCCAAAGTGTAAGGACGTGTGTTAATACCAGTGTAGTTCAGACGCGTTTGGTTTGTTTTAACCGCGCGCAACATCATACCGAATGGTGAACGGAAAATGCGGATCGACAGATAGAAAGCAATCAACATAAAGATCGCACAGATGTAGTAACCAAAGTTGAATTGGAAATCCCAAGG
This sequence comes from uncultured Amylibacter sp., assembly GCA_943846615.1. GTDB lineage: Bacteria > Pseudomonadota > Alphaproteobacteria > Rhodobacterales > Rhodobacteraceae > Amylibacter. Next base: position 891,039 of record OX044354.1, read on the forward strand.
GCCCATGTTCAACGAGAATGTGTCATTCATCTTCATACCAAACAGGTGTGGCACGTTTGGTGCCGTCGCTGATTGTAGGAATTGTGGATCGTCTGCGTAAACTTGCAAACCTGTTTCACCGTTCGTCAATGGTGTCAGAACCGAATATGCCAACGCGAATGACATTTGCGCGAACGCCAGTGTCAAAATCGAGAAGTAAATACCAGAACGACGTAACGAGATGAAACCAATCAAGAGTGAGAAGATACCAGCCACGATTACTGACAATACCAAACCAGGTAAGATGCCGTAACCCAGCAGTTTGAACATCCAAACTGCTGCGTATGATCCCACACCCAAGAAGGCAGCGTGACCAAATGACAGGTAACCCGTCAAACCGAACAGGATGTTAAACCCGATCGCAAGGATACCGAAGATAATAAAGCGCTGCATCAAGTCCGGGTAGCCCGCGTTGAACTGCGCAAGCGCAGATTCAGTTGGGAACGGGTTCATAATGAACGGCGCTAAGATTGTGATGATCGCAACGAACATCAATGTGCGCATGTCTGCGTTAGAGATAGATTTCATGGTTTAATCCTCCATCACGCCAGCTTTGCCCATCAGACCACGTGGTCGGGTCAGCAAAACAATGATGGCTACAAGGTAAATGATAATTTGGTCGATAGACGGTAGGTAGATCGCCTCGAAGAAGCCTTTGACTTCGTTCATGGATGCGAAACTTTCCAAAATCCCCAAAAGGAATCCCGCCAGAACCGCGCCAGGTAATGAACCCATACCACCAACAACAACAACAACAAATGACAGAACCAAGAAGTCCATACCCATGTGATAGTTAGGAGAGTTGATCGGCGTGTACATAACACCAGCCAGACCAGCAACTGCGGCCGCAATACCGAACATGATTGTGAAACGACGGTCAATGTTGATACCCAACAGGCCAACTGTTTCGCGATCGACCATACCCGCACGAACAACCATACCAAAGGTGGTGAAGCGTAAGAATGCAAATACTGCGCCAATAATCGAAATTGAGAAGAAGAAGTAGATCAAGCGCCAGTAAGGGTAGCTTGCGTCTAGACCAATTAATGCACCAACGTTGTATGATCCAACGAATTGATCAGGCGCAGGTGTCGGAATTGGGTTCGCACCGTAGTTCGCTTTCACAAGCTCTTGGATAACGATCGCCAAACCAAAGGTCACAAGGATCTGATCCGCGTGTGGACGTTTGTAGAAGTGTTTAATCAGACCACGTTCCATGATGTAGCCAACCAGCAACATAATTGGAATCGCCACAAGAATGGCCAAGGGCACATTCCAGTCAATGATCGCGTTCCCAGTACCTTCCCCGAACCACTCCACTACATAAGGTGTTTTCACCTTTAGGGGATTGCCCAGAAAGTCCGTCTTTGTCGGATCAATGCTGATTTTTGATAAGGTTAGTACTTTTTGCAAAGTAACAGCGCAGAATGCCCCAACCATAAATAATGCACCGTGGGCGAAGTTCACAACGCCCAAAGTGCCGAAAATTAGTGTCAGACCTAAGGCGATCAATGCATATGCACTGCCTTTATCTAGTCCATTTAATATCTGTAGAAGGATTGCATCCATCGTCCCGTCAAACCCCTTGTAAATCAAATCAGTTCCGTCTGATTTGTGAATTGGGCCACGGCGCGAACGCCGTGGCCCCTTAACCCCGGAGGGTAACTATTGCTTATGCGCCTGGGTTACATTTACCCAAGTCACCGCCAGCAAACATTGCGTGATCAGGTGCGTACTCAACTTGAGCACGTGGTGTGATCTCAACAACTTCAAGAACGTCAAATTCTGATGTTGGGTTTTCTTTACCCTTCACAACTAGAACGTCTTTGAAACACTGGTGATCTTCAGCACGGTACTCAGTAGCGCCGTTACCCATACCGTCGAATTTGAAGCCTTCTAGTGCTTCAGCAACGCCACATGGGTTGAATGTACCAGAACGCTCACATGCATCAGCGTACAAGATTGTTTGTACGTATGTTGTGTGCGCAGCCTGTGATGGTGGGAAGCCGTACTTTTCACCGAATGACTTAACGAATGCTTTTGAGCCTTCGTCTGTCAGTGACCAGTGCCAGTTTGTAGAACCAAAGATACCTTTAACGTTTTCACCAGCACCACGTGCCATCAAACGAGAGTACAACGGAACAACGATTTCGAAGTTTTTGTTGTTGATAACTTTGTCACGCAGACCGAACTGAACCGCAGATGTCAAAGAGTTGATCATGTTTCCGCCGTAGTGGTTCAATACCAATACGTCAGCACCAGAGTTCAACACAGGAGCAACGTAAGACGAGAAGTCTGTTGTCGCTAGTGGTGTAAGAACGTTGTTTACTGTGTTCCAACCTTTAGCTTCTGTTGCAGCTTGGATTGATTCTTGCTGTGTCCAGCCCCAAGTGTAGTCAGCTGTTAGGTGGTAAGCATTACGGTCGTTACCGTAACGTGCTTCAAGCACAGGCGCCAAAGCCGCACCAGACATGTAACCGTTAAAGAAGTGACGGAAGCCGTTAGCTTTCTTATCTTTACCAGTTGTGTCGTTTGAGTGTGTCAAACCAGCCATAAAGATAACGCCAGCTTCTTGACATAGACCTTGTACCGCGATCGCAACACCAGAAGAAGAACCACCAGTGATCATCACTGCGCCGTCTTTTTCGATCATTGATTTCGCAGATGCACGTGCAGCGTCAGACTTAGTCTGTGTATCGCCAGTTACGTACTCAACTTTCTTACCAAGGATACCGTTACCCTTAAGCGCTTTTGATGAGAATGTGTTCATCATGCCGCCGTCGCCGCCGCCGTTCAAGTGCTCAACAGCAAGCTTGTACGCGCGTAGCTCGTCCGCACCCTCGTCCGCATATGGACCAGATTGTGGAACGTTAAAGCCCAGAGTAACTGAACCGCCTGTTGGTGCGTTTGTATACGCAGCCACAGGGCTTGTGATCAATGTAGGCATTGCTAGACCGGCACCAACTGTTGCACCGGACTTGATAAGCCCACGTCTTGTGAAATTAGACATAGATTTCCTCCCTAATACTGCACGTCTGATACCTCCTCGTACCACACGCCAGCGTCTTTTCGACTTCTCTACACTAGCCGCAATTGTAAGGTTTGCAATAAGCATCTGTTTAAAAACAATTTTTTTGTAAATCTTTTCATTATCACTTTACTGAAAATGTAAATTAATTTACTAAACCCTAAATATTCGTTAGAATCTGGGGTATTGGACCATGGCAGGCGCACTATTAGGCACACGCATTCGTGAGAACAGGAAGGCTCTACAGCTTAGCCAGAAGGATTTGGCACAGGCTGCGGGCTTGTCCGCATCGTATTTGAACCTAATTGAACACAATAAACGTGGAATCGCGGGTAAAACACTAAACGCCATCGCGCGCGCCCTTCAAATCGACCCTACTGATCTAACCGAAGGCATGAACCAAGCCCTGCTTGATCGCGTCCGCACCGCCGCCATGCGCAACAACCAATTGCGCACAGAACGTGATCGGATCGAAGAGTTCGCCGCCCGCTTCCCCGGCTTCGCCAGACTGATCGCACGACAAAGTGACCAAATCGATGTCCGCGACGAACAATTCGCGATTCTATCCGATCAATTAAAACACGACCCCTACTTTGCCGAAGCAATGCACCTATTACTATCCAACATCACCACAATCCGCGCCACATCCGATATTTTGGCGACCAACTCTGACATGCCCCCTGCAATGTCGCAAAAATTCATTGCCAACCTCGCCGCCGAGGCCGCCAAACTGTCTAAAACCGCCGAAGACATTTTCGATCACTTCGAACCCACCGCAGAGGAACACGTTTCATCCCTCGACATGTCCGCGTTCGAGGTTCTGTTGGAGCAAAACCGTTACTATCTGGAAACCCTCGAAAACGGCGACCAATCTGTCGACGATATCTTAAACAACCTGAAACTCTCCGACGATGACATAGATGCCACCCGCGCATCACTGCACTCTTATGCTGAAATGGCACAACACCTGCCCATCGAACCCTTTATCGCCACCGCCAAGAAAGTAAACTTCGACGCAATCGCTTTGGCCGAAACATTTTCAACAGACCTAATGGCTATCTGTTTCCGCCTCGCCCACTTGCCAACAAAACCCGATCTGCCAACATTCGGCCTGATCCAAAGTGACGCATCAGGCGCTGTATTATATCGAAAACAACTCAACTCATTCAGCTTGCCGCGCTACGGCGGCGCTTGCCCCCTTTGGCCTGTCTACCGCAGCCTCTCCCAGCCACTGCAACCTATCCGCGCGATGTTGGACATGCCGATGGGGGATCGCTTCCACACCATCAGCTTCGCCTATCCAACCCAGCCCGCCCGCATCGGCATGCCCGCAGTAACCGAGGCGATTATGCTCTTCACCCCTGATTACGCAATGCTGCCCCGCGTCGCCCACGATCAAACCCCACAGCTCGACGTCGGCCTGCAATGCACCGTGTGTTCACGCATGGATTGTTCAGCCCGACGTGAGGCATACTTACTCACTAACAAATAAAACACTTTGCGATACGTTTCGCGTTAGATACATTGCGCGCACGGTATCCAAGGGGGGAGCACTGTGCAAAAACGAATTTCAATCATCGAGGATGAACCCTTTATCATAGAGGCGCTCAGCTTCCTTTTAGAACGCGAAGGCTTTGCCGTCAGTTCAATTTCGGACGGCGCAGATGCGCTAACATTCATAACAACCAGCCCACCCGACCTGTTGATTTTGGACATCATGTTGCCCAATGTAAGCGGAATGAAAATACTCGAAGACATTCGCAAAACCAGCGGTATCGAAAAATTGCCGGTCCTAATGCTGACAGCAAAGGGACAAAAGAAGGACCGCCTCGCCGCCGAACAGGCTGGCGTCAGCCTGTTTATGACCAAACCGTTTTCAAACACCGAATTGATCGCAAACGTACATGAGATGCTACAGGGATGAACGATAACCCCATCGCCCAGCGCGACCTGTCGCGCCGCAAACAACGCAAACGCACCGAACTGTCGTTTGGCATTCCTGTGATCGCCGTGTGTTTGTTGGTTTCTCCCCTGCTAAACGGTTTCACAACCGAAAGCGGCGGAACAAACTTTTCTGGGGTCATCGTTTATATCTTTGGCATCTGGGGCGCGTTGATATTAGCGGCCTTCCTGATGTCACGTCTGTTAAACTCTGACACGGTTGATGACTAATGCTCTCGTTTAACGTCATTGCAACCATCTGTGTTTTGTACGTCTGTGTCTTATTCGCCGTCGCGGCATTGGCTGAACGTCGCGCACGCCAGAAAAAATTAGGATTCTTACATTCCCCCCTCGTCTACACCCTATCCATCTCGGTATACTGTACGGCATGGACATTTTATGGCTCGGTTGGCTCTGCCGCACGTAACGGCTTTGAATTCCTAACTATCTACCTCGGCCCCACAATCGTTTTTGTCGGCTGGTGGTGGTTTTTGCGCAAACTCGTGCGTGTGGGTCGCACCCAACGCATCACTTCCATCGCCGACCTTATTTCATCACGCTATGGCAAGAGTAACGCATTGGCAGTCATCGTAACATTAATGGCGATCCTCGGTTCCACCCCCTACATCGCGCTACAATTACAATCTCTAACGCTCAGCTTTGCTGTGTTTACCGAAGGCTCCACCTCCGAAACCACCCCCGCGATCACCGCCTTGTTTATCGCTATCGGTCTCGCGGCGTTCACGATCTTCTTTGGTACACGCAATTTGGATGCCAACGAACGTCACCACGGCGTTGTCACCGCGATTGCCCTTGAAGCAGTGGTAAAACTCGTCGCCCTGATTGCCGTTGGTATCTTCGTTGTCTGGGGCGTCAGCGGCGGCCCTGCAAACACCCTAACGCTTATGGAAGCCCGTCTCCCCGAAACCACCAGTGTCTTTACGCCACGCTGGGTCACGCTCACTTTCTTATCTGCCACCGCCATCATCTGCCTGCCCCGCATGTTTCAAGTGATCGTGGTCGAAAACAGCGCCGAAAAACATCTCGCCACCGCCAGCTGGGCATTCCCACTCTACCTATTCTTGATGTGTATCTTCGTGATGCCCATCGCCGCTACGGGCCTCAACATCCTGCCCGAAGGCTCAAACCCCGACCTCTTCGTTCTCACAATCCCGTTGGCAGAAAATCGAGAGGCGCTGGCCGCACTTGCATTCCTTGGCGGCTTCTCTTCTGCCACATCCATGGTGATCGTCGCCGCAATCGCCCTGTCCACCATGGCATCAAACCACATCGTTCTGCCGCTCTGGCTCTACTTCGTCCAACGTAGAAATCCAGAGAGTGATGACGTGCGCACCGTCCTTTTACGCTCTCGCCGCATCTCTATCGCTGTGATCCTTGGCTTCGGTTACCTCTACTTCATCCTCACAGGCGGCACGACCGCACTGGCCTCTATCGGCCTCGTCGCATTCTTGGGTGTATCACAGGTTTTACCCGCTTTGATCGGCGCACTCTTCTGGCGCAACGCTACGCGCATTGGGGCTATTTGCGGCATCACCACGGGCTTCGTCATCTGGGCCTACACCTCATTCTTGCCCAGCTTCGGCGGTTCCTTCATCCTCAGCCAATCCGTTCTACAAAACGGCCCCTTTGGCATCGAATTCCTGCGCCCACAGGCTCTGTTTGGCGTCGACATTACAGACCCACTAATCCACGCTGTCTTCTGGTCACTGTTCCTCAACACACTGGTATTCCTATGCACATCATTGGCAACCTCATCGTCGCCACTGGAACGCGTCCAAACCCAACAATTCATCAACGTCTACGCCCAATCCGCACAGTTCAGATCGTTAAACGAGGGCGTAACCCCCGAAGATCTTTTCATCCTCGCGCAACGTATCTTGGGCCGCAAAGATGCAGGCGCATTGTTCAACATATTTTCGCAAAAACAGGGCCGCCCAAACGGCCTGCCTGAAATCAACATGGAACTGTTGCAGACGTTGGAACGCGAATTCGCGGGCTCTGTTGGCGCGGCAACCGCGCATTCGATGATTACACAGGCCGTCGGCAACCAAGCCATCACCGTAGAAGACCTAATCGCCGTCGCCGACGAAACCGTGCAGGTCATCGAATACTCTGCTCAGCTAGAGGAGCAATCAGCAGAACTCACCAAATCCGCGAACGAATTGCGCATCGCAAACGATAAACTGACCACGCTTAGCGCCCAGAAAGACGATTTCCTTAGCCAAGTCAGCCACGAACTTCGCACGCCTATGACATCCATCCGATCCTTCTCGGGTATTTTGCGTTCGGACGAACAGCTCAGCACCCAAGAGTTGCAATACTTCTCGGGCATCATCAACGACGAGAGCCAGCGTTTAACGCGCCTGCTGGACGAAATCCTAGATCTTAGCTTCCTAGAGAGCGGTCGCGTCAAACTAAACCGATCAAACACAACCCTCAAAAAGGTTCTCAACAGCGCGCTCCAAGCGACACAACAAACAAACGCAAACGCAAACGCCGAGGTTATCGTCGATGACACCTCGATAGATACTCAGCTCTATACCGATGTTGATCGCCTCTCACAGGTCTTCATCAACTTGGTCACAAACGCCGTCAAATACAGCAACAAAGCAACCCCCAAACTAAAAATAACCTGCACCCCAGAGGATGGAAATCTTAACATCACGTTCCAAGATAACGGTCCAGGCATCCCCAAAGACGAACAAACCGTCATTTTCGAAAAGTTCTCCAAACTCTCAAATGCCACGGGCTCAACGGGTGTTGGATTGGGTCTTGCCATCAGTCAGGAAATTATGCGTAATCTGGGCGGCGCGTTGGTCTGTTTGGACAGTAGCGCAGGCGCAAAATTTCAGGTCACCATTCCCATAAAGTAACCAATACATTTCATTGCGTGATCACCCAATCCCCGCTAACGTTTTTCTGTGGAAAATACTATTTCTCATATCGGTGTCATCCTGACCGACCAATTCGCGCTGATGTCGCTGGCATCGGCAACCGAACCCCTCCGCGCTGCAAATCTACTCTCTGGCAAAGAGCTCTATAAAATCACCTTCATCGCCGCCACAGGTACCAACGTCACCTCGTCCTTGGGTTTAATGACCAATGCGGTGCCTTTGGCCGATGCGGGATATGACTACGACTTGGTCTTGGTCGCGGCGGCAGGCAATCCGCTGCAATATGAAAACAAACCCCTAAACAGATACCTTTGCGCCCTTGCATCCAAACATGTGAAACTGGGCGGTATTTCGGGCGGCCCTATATTGCTGGCGCGCGCAGGCCTGTTAAAAAACAAACGCTTCACGGTTCACTGGGAACACTATGATGCCCTTCAAGAAATCGACCCAACCTACCTGATGGAACGCAACCTCTTCGTGATCGATCAGGGTCGCTATACCTGCGCGGGCGGGGTTGCGCCGATTGATATGATGAACGCAATCATCACAAATGATCACGGCGAAGCATTGGCCAAAGGTGTGAATGACTGGTTCATCAACACATCAATACGTCAGGCATCCGATCCACAACGCCTTGGGTTGGTTGAAAAATATGCAATCCACCACCCTGCGTTGCTGTCTGCCATCGAACTGATGCAGAATCACCTTTCTGATCCCCTATCCAGCAACCAAATCGCCAGCCTCAGCAACATCGGCGAACGCCAGCTCAGCCGCCTCTTCCAACGCTATTTGGGCAAAAAGATAAACCAATTCTACGCCGAAATGCGCCTTGAACACGCGCACCATTTGGTCAAACAGACATCCTTGCCGATTGTCGAAATCGCCATTGCATCTGGCTACGAAAGTGCCGCATATTTTTCTCAGAAATTCAAAACCCACTACGGTTACTCGCCCACGTCGTTTCGCAAAAACCACGTGACCTGAACCACACAGGAGTTCATCAATGTTCCTCAAAAAACGCATGGTACGTCGCCGCTTGGGATCACAAGGTCACGCGCGATCTACAACAAGTCATCGTCCTTAATCAAAAGGTCTGCATTTTCCGCACCAACGCCGGCGAAATTATTGCGCTCGAGGACGCATACCCACACCGCAAACTCCCCCTATCCAAGGGGCGCATCAAGGGTGACAACGACAGCTATGGGGGACGAAGTGACCAATTGGTATGTGCATGTAAATTAAGATTGGTGCCTGCTTTGCAGTCAGTCTATGGTTGGCCAATGAATGATGAGAACGCAAAGAAGAAGTCACGCCATTTTACGGTCGTAGTTCGCAAACAAATCAAGATGCCCGTAGAAAGAACATTTGACGAATGGGTCAATCCCGACACTCGACGCATGGTCTTACAACATGGGCGTGACAAGAATGGTGTTAAAGAATTCGATATAGTTGAGGGTGGCTACGAGCGTTACGAAGATCGTTGGAAAAATAGATTATATGGAAGAACTACAAGGCGGTACGTGATAATAAGACCGGCGAAAATGATTGTGGCTCATTCGGAAACGACTTTAGAGGGCAACATGTACGATCAGCATTTCGCAACACAGGAGCTTTTGTTATTCAAACCAAGTGCAATCGGCACGGAAATCGTCGCTTCTTCTCAGTGTGTATCAATCGAGCCCTCATATGTTCATGCTGCTGAAGACCATTTGAATGAGATTTTTGATATCTATGAACGAACCGTGGCCACTTAAATCCTGAGCAAACATAAAACGAATATACTCGACAAAATGGGCTCAAAGCTGTCGTTCGCTACAATTCCTTGGTATTTTATACACCCACCTTTATTTTGCTTAAATATCTTCGCACGAAACGCCGAAGGTTAATGGCGCTCCCCAATTGGTTAATTTCAACATCGGTTAAAAATACCGACGTAATACCGACGTTACCCATACGATACCCATACATCGAAAAACGCAACTATCGGACTTGGTTAACATTTATTAACGGCGTTAATGACAAGGGAAATATGCGCGTTTTTTGCACCTAACACCCGCATAATGCCCCTACTTTATGCGCTTTAACCCCGCAACAGCCACCGTTCGCTGCCCTATGAAAATCCTTACTCAATCCGTATAAACTCCACAGATCACGCGATTTCTAAAACCAGTGGCACATGATCGGATAATTTATTCCCCACCCAATCCTCAAACGTGCCCACCTCAAACGATCTCGCTGATGCCACGACATCCTGCGACCCGAAGATATAATCGATATGATACGTTGGCCCTTCCTTGGTGCGATCTCGCCAATAATGTGTCGGTTCCAATTCACCTCCATGCGCCTCATCGCGCATCTCATGATACGCACTGACTAACCCCATCCGCGCGGCCTTCGCCACCATCGTATTATGGTTCATCCGCCACCCAAGTTTGTCCCAAAACGTATTATTATTCAGATCACCCGCAATAAAACTGGGGCCATCGCGCAGGAACGCATCGTAACGTGACATCGCACGGCTTAAATGCCCCAACTGGTTTTTACGGGTATTCCCCTCATTCGCATTCTGCGCCCAGGCACCTAATAAATTAAACGCCCTCGGCCCCTTAATATGCACGGGCAAACAAAACCGAAAATACGGCGCAAACGGTTCAAAACGTTCTAAATGATAATCATTAAACGTAAAAACCCCCAATCCCTTGTGCCGCGATTTCCCCATCCATTCACAGGTGTCAAGCGTGGTTACAATCCCCTTCTCGGCCAGCGTTTCGGGATCAGCACATTCCGAAATCACCGCCACATCGGGGCGCAACGCCATCAACGCATCCCATTTGCGCGGCAAGGCCATATTACAATTCCACGCAACCAATCGCATTGCATCCCCAATCAACCATTGCACCCCATGGGTGCTGATATACACTCATACTATGGATCAATTCACTCTAATCACAAGCTTGGCTTTCGCCTTCCTCATCGCAGGAATGGTAAAGGGAACCGTTGGCCTTGGGCTGCCCACAACGGCTTTGGGTTTGATGACCCTCTTTCTCGACCCGCGCACCGCGATCTCGATACTGATGTTTCCGCTGTTTTTTTCCAACGCTTGGCAGATGTACCGTGGTGGCGACATCATACTAACGGCCCGGCGGTATCTGCCTATGGCAATCTGTTTGGCTTTCTTTGTATGGATTTTCGTCAACATTACCATTGGCGTGGCGGATTGGATTTTAATGGCGGCGCTTGGTTTTTCCATCCTGCTTTTCGTGGTCGTAAACGTGACAAACATCGCCCCCAACATCCCCAATCGGTTTGACATGCCTGCCCAATGTATCGCGGGAATTGCGGGGGGTATCATGGGCGGGTTAACATCCGTTTGGGCACCACCATTGGTTATCTATCTGACTGCGCGCCAAACACCCAAGGATGAATTCGTCCGTGCCACTGGCCTGATCTTCTTCCTCGGTTCAATCCCATTGGCGGCGGGATATATCCGCGCTGGCCTTATGACCAGTGAAACAATCACAGCATCTACACTGGTTCTGATCCCCACATTCGCGGGCTTTTGGATCGGCGAGCGACTGCGCCACACCTTATCCGAGCACGCCTTCAAAAAAATCGTCTTGATTGTATTTTTCCTAGTGGGTCTTAACCTGCTACGACGCGCTTTCTTTGGTTAAACCTTAAAGTTAAACGCAGACACACTGTTTTCCGCCCCATCAAACATCAACGGTCGCGCCACAGGCGGTTCTGCACGTTGCGCACAATGCGGGCGTTCACACAAACGACAATTCTGCCCCACATCGGCACGCCCGACGGCGCCCCCTTGGGCATAGACCGTATCCACCATATGCTCTGCCTCGCATCCCAACAGGATCGCGGATTGGCGCAGGTTTTCACCGTAAGCGCCACCACTTTGTTTCGTCGAGCGGTTCAACGTAAAATAAGCCTGCCCATCGCTGTGTTCAACAATCTGGGTCAGCAACTGTTGGGGCAAAGACACCGCTTTGAATATAGACAGCTTCGGGCAGTCCCCCCCAAATTTTGCACGCGGATATCCATTCACACCCAATCGGCGTACCATATTCCCCGCCTGATCCACCTCTTGCATGAAAAACGGAATGCCTTCCATTTTCACCCGCCCCAATGTCGTCATGCGCGTCGCCACCTCGCCAAACGAAACATCAAACCTTTTCGCCAACGCCTCGACATCATATTTCATCCGTCGCGCCGTTTGGAAAAACCGCTTGTACGGTAACAACAACGCCAGCGCTGCGTAATTCGCCATTTCAAGCCGCCCGGCCTTCACAGCCTCTGGCGTTTTCAAATCCAAACGCAACACTGCGCTGTCTATTTCATCGGGTAATTCACGCAAAACCAAATCCGTCGCCAATTCCGTAACGCGCCCATATGAATTCAACCGATCCGAAATAAACAAGCGCATTGAATGTTTATCAAACCGGCGCGTCCATTCGGGCATGGTTTCAATCGGCAACGTCTGTACCGTGATGCGATGTTTGTGAAACAGGCGATCCTGCAATTCCGCATATAACCCACGCGCCAAATCCATTTCACCCGCCAGCGTTTCCGCCGCACGATCCAGTCCATCATAATAATTCGCACGGCTTTCCATCGCCACATTCACCACGTCTGTGGGCAATGCGGTTTGGCTAACATCCCTGCCATTCGACATTTCAGTGTTCAATTCGGACAAACGCAATAACGCTTGGCGATACCCCTCGTGTAGCTTTTGAATACCGCTGGCAACATTTGGGGCAACATCCGCTACCTCAAACAATTCCTCGTATCCAGGCAATTCGCCTTGTAACAGAGCATCTGAAAACACCTCTTTGAGCGCGGTCACAGTACCGTCCGCATCCCCTTCTAAATCTTCAGGGGATATATTGTATGTTTTTGACAGCTTTAAAATCAACTGAACCGTGATGGGACGTTGATTTCGTTCGATCAAATTCAGATAGCTGGCGGAAATTTCTAATTCCCCCGCCATCGCTGTCTGACTTAGCCCCATGGCGCCACGCAGTTTTTTGATGCGTGCACCGGCAAATATCTTTTGATCACTCATTTACAAACTTTACAATTTTACAAACTTTTCTTGACTATTCTTTACAAGTTTACGCGAAAGACACAAGAGAAACCGTTATTTTACGGGACTATTAACCCGCAAACAGTCACAAAGATGACAGGTTAAGCCAGAATCGCACTGATTCCTCATCAAAACTGGCTTTCTAACCGAGTTATATTTTTACAAGGGAGGGCATCATGCCTTACGACGAAACATCAATCGACGCGATCGCAGGCCTAAAGGCTGAAAACGGTACATCATGGGATGCAATCAATCCTGAGTACGTACAGCGTATGCGTCTACAAAACCGTTTCAAAACCGGTTTGGACATTGCACAGTACACAGCAGACATCATGCGCGAAGACATGGCCGCATACGACGCTGACAGCTCGCAATACACACAATCATTGGGTTGCTGGCATGGTTTCATCGGTCAACAAAAAATGATCGCGATCAAAAAGCACTTCGGCACAACAAAACGCAAATACCTATACCTTTCAGGTTGGATGATTGCTGCGTTGCGTTCAGAGTTCGGCCCATTGCCTGACCAATCAATGCACGAAAAAACATCAGTTCCGATGTTGATCGAGGAATTGTACACATTTTTGCGTCAAGCAGACGCACGCGAATTGGGCGGTTTGTTCCGTGAATTGGACGATGCAGCACCTGCAGACAAAGCAGCGGTTCAAGCGAAAATCGACGGTTTCCAAACACACGTTGTTCCAATCATCGCAGACATCGATGCAGGCTTTGGTAACCCAGAAGCGACATACCTGTTGGCGAAGAAAATGATCGAAGCAGGTGCATGTGCATTGCAAATCGAAAACCAAGTGTCTGACGAAAAACAGTGTGGCCACCAAGATGGTAAAGTTACTGTTCCTCACGAAGATTTCCTCCAGAAAATCCGCGCTTGTCGTCATGCGTTCCTTGAATTGGGTATCGACAACGGTATCATCGTTGCACGTACAGACAGCTTGGGCGCAGGCCTAACAAAACAAATCGCTGTAACGAATGAGCCTGGTGATTTGGGCGACCAATACAACAGCTTCCTTGATTGTGACGAAGTAACGTTGGACGACATGGGCAACGGCGACCTTGTTATCAAGCAAGACGGCAAACTAATGCGTCCAAAGCGTCTTCCTTCAAACTTGTTCCAATTCAAAGCAGGCACTGGCGTTGATCGTTGTGTTCTAGACTCTGTGACTTCATTGCAAAATGGCGCTGACATGATCTGGATCGAGACTGAAAAACCACACATCGGCCAAATCGGCGAAATGATTGATCGTGTACGTGAGCAGGTTCCAAATGCGAAACTTGTTTACAACAACTCACCTTCTTTCAACTGGACACTGAACTTCCGTCAGCAAATCTTTGACGCATGGACAGAAGAAGGCAAAGATGTATCTGCATACGATCGCGCCAAATTGATGTCAGCTGATTATGACGACAGTGAATTGGCAGCGGCTGCGGACGATAAAATCCGTACCTTCCAAGAAGACAGCGCACGTGACGCAGGTATCTTCCACCACTTGATCACATTGCCAACATACCACACTGCGGCGTTGTCTACTGACAACTTGGCCAAAGAGTACTTCGGTGACGAAGGCATGTTGGGCTACGTTGCTGGCGTACAGCGCAAAGAGATCCGTCAGGGCATCGCATGCGTTAAGCACCAAAACATGTCAGGTTCTGACATGGGCGACGATCACAAAGAATACTTTGCCGGTGAAGCAGCCTTGAAAGCTGGCGGCAAAGACAACACAATGAACCAATTCTAATCTAACAAAGGAGACACTCCATGACTGCAGACATCAAGGCCGTAGAGCCATCGACATCTGAAAAAATCGACCAAGCTGACCAAGCAATTCGCATGTTAGCAAATGATTTACACCGCCTGAACCAATCAGTAGCGCGTGCAGTAGAAGCAGGTGTCACCGTAGAATTGATCAGATCAAGCCGTCACCACAATGGTGACGGTAACTGGGGCGACTTGTTAATCCCAGTGATCACGAAAAAGGGTTAACCCCCTTATTGGGAACGGAATCATAACACCCTGCCCCATTTGAACCCCAGCCTTTTGGCTGGGGTTTTTTGTTGCTGTAAATGCAACGGTGATTGCCGAAATCTTGCAATTTAGCCAATCAGCCTTACCTAAACCCCATGAAAAGACGTGAATTCCTTGCTGGGTTAAGTACAACTGCCACACTTCCAATGATGCCGACCAAGGCTCTTTTAGGAGTTCTTGGCGCTTCGCAAACACCCAAGCTCTATGCCAAAGCGGCCAAGTGGGCGGGGATTTGGGAACAAAGCTCTGTTACCATGTTGAAAAGCCAGTTTGGGTTAGATAGCCGAACCGCGCATGGGTTGTTCGATCAATTGGTGGCGGATCGCATCGTCGGCGCACCTGATGCGTCTGGGATGGCGCGCGTTGCGGTTTCCAGCATTGATAAGGCGCTGATACCAGAACGCGTTAGGAAAGTGCTAAAACAAGAACAGAGGGTTGAGACATTCGACCCTGCTCAGAAGACATCCCTGGAAGAGGCGAGCGAAATTGATATGCGATCTGATGCAGATGAAAAAAACGCAATGGATCTAAATGGCGAAATTCACGCAGATGCTGAGTCCGATGAGACCCAAGAAATCTAAGGCCATTCTTCCTGTCCCAATACGCTTTGAATAAGCTCTCCCGACAAACTTCTTGCCACAAGTGTGTTTTAATGCTTCTTTCAACCTGAAGTAGCTATAAGTAGTTTTTCCAAATTACAAAAAGCACATTTTAAAAGGGGGAATTTACATGACTGACATTTCACGTCGCGGATTTTTGACACGTTCGGGCAGCATGCTGGCGATTGGAACAGCGGCAACAACATTGACACCAAACAACGCAACTGCAGGCTCCACCAAGCCAACGGGGCCAATAAAGCACTACGATTTAACCGCGCAATGGGTCACGGGAACCTTGGGTGACACCAAGGTCAAGCTACGCACGTGGAATGGCACAGTTCCTGGCACGATGATCGTTGCCGAACCGGGTGACACGCTGACAATCGATATTTTAAACAGCCTTACACCGTATGATTCATCCGCATGGAAAGGCAACCATAACGTACCACATGATTTGAATTCGACGAACCTGCACGTTCACGGTTTAGAGGTACAACCCCACCTGTTCGAACCTTTGGGCACCGCTGATCCACATGCACCAATGATTTCAATTCCACCCGAAGGTGGTACAAAAAGCTATCGTTTTGACATCCCCTCAGATCAACCATGCGGCCTGTTCTGGTACCACCCCCACAAACATGGATCGACCGCTGTTCAGGCTGTCAGTGGAATGGCAGGAGGTATTTTGATCAAGGGTGATATCGATGAAGTCCCTGAAATAGCCGCTGCTGATGACAACATTATGGTAATCCAAGATATTGGCCTATTTCCAACGGATAATCCCGACAAGGACGGTGCTGACACCTATATCTATGAACCCACGCAAAACGCGATCTGGCAAACATTTACAGGTAAAGTCACGATCGATGGCGTAGAACAACCTGATCTGAAAAGCGGATTCACGACGGGTGATTATCCCATTCGGTACTTTCTGATCAACGGCCAGCCGTTTTTCAAAGAGGTGCACAACCCTGACAGCCCGGCCGAACCAACAGGCACACAAATGGATGTGCCGACATATAAAATGAAACAAGGCGAGGTCGCGCGTTTTCGCATGTTAAACGCGAATTCAGATGATGTAATGCCGATTTATCTGCAAGACCACGATCTGCATTTGATTGGGATGGATGGTGTAAACCTGCCCAAACTGCGGAAGTTACCCGCACTGCCAGCGGGTGCGGCGGATACCGATTATCAATTGTTGATGGCACCAGCAAACCGGTGCGAATATCTGGTAAAAGCCAACGCCAAACCCGGCGTTTATGAATTGCGTCAATCCCCGCAATCGTTGCAGTTTTTGAAAAGCGAAGGCCGCGTTCTGGCCCGCATCGAAATCAGTTCCGAAACCAACGAAATGTCACTACCAACAGACCTGCCAATTCAAACGCGACACTTCCCGTTGATAGACGAGGACGAGGTCGTGAACACCCGCATCATCGAATTTGGAATGCAGTTTCCCGCACAAGCAAACCCAACGGTTGGCATCGATTTCTTTATCAACAACCAACTGTACGAAGAGCTGAGCGTGGCGAATACCGTCATCTTGGATACAGCCGAAGATTGGATTATCAAATCACCACCGATGCCAGATACGCCCGATGGGCATCACGCGGTCATGCACCACGATAACACCGAAGGTCATCCGTTCCACATCCACGTAAATTCGTTTGAAATCATTGCGATGGCGGATGTGGATTCCAATGGGGTCGCATCAAACGAGGTGCGATATGGCCCCGGCGAAATCTTGATCCAAGATACAGTCTGGGTGCCCTTGGGCAAGCAAGTGACGATCCGTCAGAAGTATAAACAATGGACAGGCAAGGCCGTTTATCATTGCCACATTCTGCCCCACGAAGACACCGGGATGATGCAGAACCTGATGATCTTAGATTCCAAATTAAAACCTGGTCATGGCTCGCATAAGTAGATGGACGCACTCTGAGACTTCATAAGTAATAAAGTTACGTATGAATATCTAATTGCCCTGAGTATGCTCAAACCGCAACGCTTGCTCAGGGATATTACCAACATAGGTTACTGATGGCGTATCTTCGCAACTGTACTCTAGCCCATGTATCCGTTCGTATTCCTGGTTAAACGTTTTTAGCGTGCTGGCTCGAATGCTTGAGGTAGCATTTGTACTTATCCCGCCGTGGTATTGATGGAAAACCCCTTCTCCCAATATGGCGATGGGCATAACATCCGTGATCTTCATCGCACGGTTGCGAAAGTCATGGTTTACTAGCCCACCACCAGGTGTTTGGAAGCGTTGATCAAATCCACCAATCCCTTCAAACGTTTTCTTACGCATCGAAAGCCAACTACATTCACGCGGAATACCGCTATGGAACCCCGGCATTGAAGACGGTGCAAGCGAAGAGACGTCAAAAAGTTTATAACCGTTCGTTGGCCATTTTATAATATCCAACAACCTATCTTCAGATACTTGGTTGTATCCTTCCAGCATTGAGCTGTTCTGTTCTTTTGGCCCTAAATGCCAAGATAATGAACACACAAATGGTTGCTTAGCGGTTTCCAATCCGACAAGGGTCTGGCGGATCAATCCCGGCGATGCCATCCGTGCGCCATCTACAATCAGCGCGATATTTGGCGCCAGTGCCATATCAACACCAGCATTTACAGCCGCCACTGGTGACACACTGTCGGTTTCGTAAAATACATATCGAAAATTGGAACCATGTCGCTCGACATCATGCTTGCTTAAGGGATTGGGTGATCCGTTATCAATCGCAATAACTTCATATTCGCCTGCCTCAATCCCAGTTTGATAGCTCGCACTGAGTGAGTGCAACGTGCGCTCTGCCTCCCTTTTCATATTATAGAAGACAACAATGATGGATAACTTCGTCAACGAAACAGTCCTATCCTTTGGTTTTCTCTAACAGGTCTAGATATAAAAACTGTATATCATCGGGTAGATCATAAGTAATTAAATTCACATTTGACCGCAACGCGTTTTCAAAAAAACTATCCTCGTCATTATACGGCGACAATCCAAGTCTATGCGCCATCTAGATCAAGGCCTCGCTATATTTTTCAGGCGACCAATCAAAACAAATAAATAGCATTTTTTTGCGTCTGACTTAGGGTCAGTAAACGTTCGTTATATGCCTTCCAAAGCGCCAAGCCCCTCTCTATTGGGAAACCGTTTCGGAACTTCAATGACTGGGCCGCCGACAATGGGTGTCGAAATGTGGCGACGATTTCAACTTTTGGAAATGCATCTAACCAGCCCTCTAAGGTAAACAACGTACGCGGCTCTTTAAAACCCCATTTTTGATCGCTGGGGTATCTTGCAATCAACGCGTCTCTTGCCGCGATCTGCTCTGAAGTCCAATTCAACACGCTCTTCGGCGGATTATCCCAGGTGGCCTCAACCGATCCAAGCACGGAATCATTTAAATCCATAATATTGCGATTTTCGCGATTGCCTTTGGCATTATGACGCGCTTGTGTATCTACTTCTCCGAGAAATAAGCCTGCCTGTTCAAGGCAACCCGCCAAGCAACTCGTACCACTTCGGTGCATTCCCAAAATAAAACGGGGGGAGAATTGGCCACAGAACTAGGTTTCGACATTTTCTTTCATTCTCTTGGCCAAGTAGTCACTAAAGTATTCTAGACAAGTTTTTAATACATATATGATAAAATGTTCTCATAAAAATTCATTTCATGAATTCAGAATTACTTGATCTAGGCCTATTTGCAAAGGAGGCGGCCGCTCTCGTAGGTGGTCATCCTCACAACCAATAGACACCATTCGTTCGGGCTACGCGGACATGTCGCTTAAACCTCCCAAACTGGTTAAACCTTCGTCAGTTTCGCACCATTACGCATAACACCATCCGTCACCACTTGGCACAATACCCCGCGAAGACGATATTTGATGTTCTCCTCTTCACGCACCCAATCCAGCGCATCTGCACCATAGCGCACCTTCCATTTTACACAGGCATTGTTCCAATGGCTACCAACACGCAATTGCGCCGTGCCCGCTTGGATGATCGTACCAACGGGGAGGTTCTCCTCGGACAAGTCCATATCTGCGATCATCGTGTCGCCTGGATGGGGGGCCTCGCCACCCTGTACGTATACCAAATCCAGCACGCGTTTTTGCAGAATGCTAACTTGGATATCGGGGTTACCTGTGCCGTCGTCGTTTTTCAGCCAAGGCGAATGAGACCAACGGCAACCATCTACACCACCCACCGCTGTCACCGCGATTTCATCGACATAGGTGCGCTCTCCAAACCCAGGACGAAAGCAGAGTTGTTCGATCATCGCACCATCTTTGGGGGCGGACAAAACATAAGGTATTGCAGCATCAAGAGTTGCACGATCAGGTTTCATTCAGGGCTCCGCAGGTTTCACATTTCAGGTTCTTGTTGATTTTCAACATACGCGTGTCACCGTAAAGTGCATCAAAAATCAGCATGGTTCCAGACAGGGTTTTACCCGCCCCTGTGATATGCTTGATCACCTCGGCCGCCATCATCGAACCGATGATCCCTGGCAACGCGCCCATCACACCTGCCGCCGCACAATTCGGAGCCAGCCCATCTGCAGGCTCGTTTGGAAACAAACAGCTGTAGCACGGCGCGTTAGGGGTGGCATTGAACAGGCTTATCTGCCCTTCCCATTGGGTGATTGCACCCGACAACAGCGGCGTGTTTGTTACGACACTAGCGGCATTGACCAACTGGCGTGTTTCAAAATTATCGCACCCATCGACAATCAGATCGAAATCGGCAAACAGCTGATCTGCATCATCCGCGGTTAGGCGGCGGTTATATGGTAGAACTTCTACGAACGGGTTCAGTTTTTTCAGATTGGTTTGAGCCGCAAAAACCTTGGGCATATCCAATTGATCCTCATTGAACAGCACTTGGCGTTGCAGATTTGATAGGCTGACAATATCGTCATCGATCACACCAATCGTGCCTACGCCCGCCGCGGCAAGGTAAGACAAAACGGGCGAACCCAGTCCACCTGCCCCAACCACCAAAACACGCGCATCGCGCAATTTGTTCTGACCTTGGCCGCCGACCTCTCGCAAAACAATATGACGCGCATAGCGTTCCAATTCTGCATCTGACATTTGAGACGATGGGACATCATCAGGGCGTTCATCTAACGCGGCGCGTGCCCGAGCCGATGCACGGCGCAGGAAACGGATGTAAAATGCCAATGCAAAAATCAGGAAGAGCGTGAAGGCGCCTTGGGGGGAAATCACATTACCAAGCGCAGTTAAAATATCATCCATTACTTGCGGCCCGTCGATCCAAAACCACCGGCACCGCGTGTGGTTTCATCAAGATCATCAACAGGTTGCCATGTGGCCTGTATCACAGGCGCAAAAACGATCTGTGCGATGCGGTCACCGTGAGTAATGTGGAAATCTGTGTCACCGTGATTAATCAACGCAACCCCGACAGGGCCGCGATAATCCGCATCGATTGTACCGGGCGTATTCGGGACGCTGATGCCTTGCTTCAAGGCAAGGCCTGAACGTGGTCTAATTTGCGCCTCATATCCTGCTGGTATCGCGATGGACAAACCAGTTGGCACCAAGGCACGTTTTCCAGCGGCGATGATCAGGCCCGTTTTACGGGTATCATTGGGCAGGTTGGCGCGTAAATCCATGCCCGCAGATTGTGGGGTTTCATAGGCCGGCAGGGGTTGGGTTTCATCCGCACCGTCAACAAATTTTACTTGGACGTTTATCATTTCAATTCATCCGCCATTTGTTTCGCAAGTTTTTGTGCCACCGCATTCTTGGACATACGCGGCCAATCGATTAGGCCGTTTTCGGTAATCAACGTCACATCGTTTTCCGTGCCCCCCATTATGCCCGTTTCGGGGGAAACATCATTGGCGACAATCCAATCGCATTGTTTGCGTTCCCGCTTTGCGGTCGCGTTTTCCAACACATCATCGGTTTCTGCGGCAAAGCCAACGATCAACCTTGGGCGATTTTTCTTCATTTGCGATACGGTTGCCAAAATGTCTGGATTTTCAGCAAAGTTCAAAACGGGTATATCACCCGCTGCGTTCTTCTTGATCTTGCGGTCTGTGGCGTCTTTCATACGCCAATCAGCGACAGCCGCGGCAAAAACTGCAGCATCACATGGCAACGCCACCTGCACAGCATCCAACATTTCACGGGCGGTTTCGACACGAATAATGTCACACCCTTCAGGCATTTCCGCGCTTGCAGGGCCAGTGATAAAACTGACCCGCGCACCCAGCGCCGACAATGCATTGGCGATTGCCGTGCCCTGTGATCCCGATGATCGGTTAGCGATATAGCGCACGGGATCGATGGGTTCATGCGTGGGGCCAGAGGTAACGATGATGTGCTTACCTTTTAACGGTCCATTCAACAAAATGTCCGCCGCCGCATCCGCGATGGAATCGGGTTCCGACATACGACCAAATCCGAATTCTCCACAGGCCATATCGCCTTCATCCGGGCCGCAGACGTAAATTCCGTCTCTGCGCAACGTCTCCAAATTGCGCTGTGTCGCGGCATGTTCCCACATGCGCACATTCATTGCGGGCGCGATCATCACAGGGGTATCCGTTGCCAATAACAATGTCGTCGCCAAATCAGACGCCATACCCAGGGCCATTTTCGCCATCAAGTCGCCTGTTGCTGGCGCCACGATGATCAAATCCGCAGAGCGAGACAATTCGATATGCCCCATTTCCGCCTCGTCTGTCAGATCAAACAGGTCTTGATATACTTTGTGCCCTGACAAGGCAGAAGCAGACAGAGGCGTTACGAATTCGGATGCCGCACGTGTCATCACAGGCACGACTGATGCGCCACGCTTTTGCAACGCCCGGATGAGTTCAAGCGACTTATAAGCGGCGATACCACCCCCGATGATTAATAATACGCGTCTGCCATTTAACATATCTATGCCGTGTGTTTGTTTGCATTATGTGTAATGGCGTCAATCCAAGGTGGCAAGCGGGGGATGGATGGTTAAATTATTTCGTGATATGGTATTTGTATGAGTGATAAGTTTCCAAAATTAACGCTGGTTCTGGGCGGTGCGAACTCGGGGAAATCGGCCTTCGCCGAACGGTTGACACGTGCGGCGGGTTTGCACAAAACATACGTCGCTACTGCGCAGGCGTTTGATGATGAAATGCGTGCTAAGATTGCCAAACATCGCGCGGATCGCGGTGATGACTGGGATACGGTTGAAGCGCCAATGGATATCGCAACTGCTTTGGGCGCTGGTGTGACCTTGGTAGATTGTTTGACGCTGTGGTTAAGCAATCACATATTGGCGGATGTTGATTTAGATACCCAAGCGTTTTTAACAGCTTGCGATGCACCTGTTGTGTGCGTTTCAAACGAGGCTGGCATGGGCGTTGTGCCAGACAATGCAATGGCAAGAAAATTTCGATCCATCCAAGGACAATTAAACCAAGACATTGCAGCGACCGCAGACTTGGTCGTTCTGGTTACCGCAGGGATTCCGTTGGTTCTGAAGGGGCAATTGCCCGCGTCGATGACATGACAAATTGGTGGTGGATACGACACGGCCCAACGCATCAAAGCAATTTTGTTGGCTGGTCCGATGTACCCGCCGATCTGTCCGATGTGGATGGGTTGGCGCGACTGCATGATCATCTACCCAATGATGCGGTGGTGATTTCATCCGACTTAATCCGTTGTGTCGCCACTGCGGATGCGCTCCAAGGGGGGCGCGAACGCTTGCCCCATGACGATCAATTGCGCGAGTTTCATTTCGGCGATTGGGAAATGCAGAATTTTCGTGAAATCTCCGAAAGCCACCCGGAATTGACGCGTGAGTATTGGGAAAATCCTGGTGATATCGCGCCGCCTAATGGCGAGAGTTGGAATGTCGGCGCGGCGCGGATCAATGCGGCCGTTGATCGGATCACAGCGGCGTTTGCGGGGCGTCACATCGTGGCGGTGGCGCATTTTGGGGTGATCCTGACACAGGTGCAACGGGCCACGAACATGAGCGCCTCCAGTGCGCTTGGCTTTCAAATCGACAACCTCTCCTTGACCAAAATCGAACATATGGGCGGCGATGATTGGCGGGTGTTGGGCGTTAATCACAACCTGTGAACTTCATCGTCACAACTTTG
This sequence comes from uncultured Amylibacter sp., assembly GCA_943846615.1. Classification (GTDB taxonomy): domain Bacteria; phylum Pseudomonadota; class Alphaproteobacteria; order Rhodobacterales; family Rhodobacteraceae; genus Amylibacter. The sequence goes on from OX044354.1 coordinate 914,856, forward strand.
CATTTGCTAAAACTGTAGGCGTTGGGCAATCTAACGCCATGACCTATGAACTTGCTATTGGCGACAAAACATATTCCAGCTGGTCATTGCGTGGATGGTTGTTGTTCGCCGCGTTTGATATCCCCGTATCGGTGAAATCTGCGCGAATGTATTCCAATGAATTTAAAACTCTAACTGGTGAATTTGCACCTTCGAAACTGGTGCCTGCGGCCCGTTTTGATGGCGCTGTTGTCTGGGATAGCCTGGCCATGGCCGAGGAATTGGCGTCCCGCCATCCCGACGCAACCATGTGGCCCACCGATCCCACATTGCGCGCGATGGCGCGTTCGATCACGGCGGAAATGCACTCGGGGTTTGGCGCATTGCGCACCGATTGCACCATGAATTTAATCCGCCATTATCCGACATTTAAACCCAGTGATGCGGTTTTGGCGGATTGCGCGCGGATCGAATTACTGTGGAATACCGCACGTGCGGCACATAACAATGATGGCCCTTGGCTGTTTGGTGAATATTCCATCGCCGACGTGTTTTATGCTCCTATCGCTACACGATTTGCTACATACGGATTACCACGTTCCGACGCATCAGAAGCGTATATACAGACCCACCTCGCCGAGCCCAATTTCCGCCGCTGGCGTTCCATGGGTATTGCGCAAAACTACATTCAACCCGGATACGACAAAGATTTGCCAGAGGACGATTGGATCGGCCCAACGCCCTTGCCCGCAATTGCGGTGGATGGAACGGATTGCGAAAATGACACCTGCCCATATTCAGGCGGTGTGCCAACGCATGTTTTGGAAATCGATGGGCGTCGTATTGGGTTCTGTAAGGAATTCTGCCGCGATAAAACTGTCGCCGATCCAGAAGCATGGGATGGATTTATGAAAATTTACCAAATCTAAACACCCCTTCATTAGCCGTTAACCATAATTAATGGTGACGGCTAATGATTACGCGAACTTATACCGTAGCATTCCAAGGGATCGAGGCCCGTTTGGTCGAGGTGCAATGCGCCCTTAACGCAGGAATGCCCGGATTTCAGATCGTCGGCCTACCGGACAAGGCAGTGACCGAAGCCCGCGAACGTGTGCGCTCGGCCATTACCGCCATGGGATTGGCAATGCCGTCCAAAAAAATTACGATAAATATGTCCCCTGCAGATCTACCAAAAGTGGGATCACATTTTGACTTACCAATTGCCATGGCATTGTTGGCCGCGATGGAAGTCATCCCCCCCGAAGTCGCCGAACAACAGGTCGCGATGGGTGAATTATCATTAGACGGAAAATTGATCCCCGTGATCGGATCCCTGCCCGCGGCACTTGCCGCCGCAGAGGCATCCTGTGATTTGGTCTGTCCCAAAGACTGCGGCGCAGAGGCTGCATGGGTCGGCGCCGTTCAGGTCATCGCCCCTGCAACCTTGGGCCAATGCATCGCCCATTTTTCGGGACGTTCCCCCTTGCCCCCCGCCGTACCGGGAGAGGTATCGCATAATCCCGAAGGCCGCTGCATGTCTGATGTAAAGGGTCAAGAACGCGCCAAACGCGCCATGGAAATCGCCGCCGCTGGGCGTCATCATTTCCTGATGGTCGGTTCACCTGGATCGGGAAAATCGATGATGGCCGCACGATTGCCATCACTGCTCCCCCCACTCAGCGCGACAGAGGCGCTGGAAACATCAATGGTACATTCACTGGCTGGACTATTGTCCGAGGGTGGCATTTCCAAAACGCGCCCGTTTCGCGACCCTCATCACACTGCATCGATGGCCGCAATCGTTGGCGGCGGGCGCGGTGCGCAACCAGGCGAAGTATCTTTGGCCCACAACGGCGTTTTATTCATGGATGAAATGCCAGAATACCCGCGCACCGTTTTGGAAACATTACGCCAACCGTTAGAGACTGGTAAAATCATGGTCGCACGTGCAAATGCACATGTGTCCTACCCTTGTTCGTTCATGCTGATCGCTGCCGCGAATCCGTGTAAATGCGGCCACCTGTTCGACGCAGGACGCGCCTGTTCCCGCGCACCTGTCTGTGGCGAAGATTACATGGGGCGTATTTCGGGGCCTTTGATTGATCGCTTTGATCTACGCGTTGACGTCCCGTCAGTGGATATTCACGATTTATCAAATGCACCATCGGGTGAAACCAGCGCCCAAATTGCGGCGCGGGTTTTATCAGCGTGGGAAATTCAAACCAAACGCTTTGCTGATCATGATGATATGCGCCTAAATTCCGACGCCGAAGGCGCCGTTCTGGAGGAAATAGCCACACCCGATCAAGAGGGACAGGACTTGTTAGTCGCGGCCTCGGATAAATTCGGACTGACCGCACGCGGATATCACCGTGTTTTGCGTGTTGCCCGCACCATTGCAGATTTGGATGGAGCAACAGATGTGCGCAAACCCCAAATTGCAGAGGCATTGAATTTTCGATTAACGCTTTAAATGCGCCCAGATAAAATTCGTGGCTGTGCCCAGCGCTTGGTCTGCGGCAGGAACTTTGCCCGCCAGCAATTGAAACACATGGAAACCATGATCGAATTCCAACAGATCAACATCAACACTATCCGCGCGTAACCGCGCAACCATTTCAATATTATCATCATACAAAATCTCACGTTTCGCCACCTGAATCTGCACAGGGCTGGCACCCGCGAACGGCGCAAAAAGCGGCGATGCACGTGGATCAGTTGGATCATAATCACCCAAATATTGCGCACGTAGATCCTGGTAACGTTCAACAGGCAAAACACAGTCTGATTTCCTATTGGCAGTCATACTTGCCCCTCGCAGGGTAAAATCAGTCTGTGCGGACAATGCAACCGTACAGGCAGGCAGTTCCAATCCCAATTTCAACATTTCTGCCAGCGTCGCCAAAATCAGATTTCCACCAGCACTGTCACCCATCAATGCAATGTCTTTGCCCTTATATCCCTGATCCAACAGGGCCTCATAACAGGCCATCACATCGTTGAAACCCGCTGGGAAAGGGTGTTCTGGCGCCAACGCATAATCGGGAACGATAACTTGCAATCCCAAACGCGCAGATATTTTTGAAGCCAACCCTGCATAGGCATCCGCACTGCCAAAAACAAAACCACCGCCGTGTATATATAGAACGACCTTGTCTGTTTTGTGGTTAACCACCAGCGCTGGAATCTTGCGAGATCCAAGCGTCACCCGTTCAAAACGCGTTCCACGAATTGGTAGATTACTGTATTTCGCGACCGCATCCAGATACCAACGCATGCGCGCTATATTTTCGCCATACCGCAATGGGAATTTCATAAATATCCGCGACCCAATCGCAAAAAATCCCAGACGCCAAGACATCAGAACTTGCGTTCAATCGCTTCCCAAATCTTCTCGGCAACATTGATGCCATCAAATCGTTCCAATTCTTGAATACCTGTCGGTGATGTAACGTTGATTTCCGTCAAATTGCCACCAATCACATCGATGCCGACAAAAATTTGCCCTTTTTCACGCAACAATGGGCCGATCGCGGCGCAGATTTCCAAATCGCGTTCATCCAGCGCCACCTTTTCAGGACGACCACCAACGTGCATGTTGGAACGCGTTTCACCCTTGGCAGGGACGCGATTGATGGCACCAACAGGTTCGCCATCCACCAAAATCACCCGCTTATCGCCCTTGGATACATCCGGTAGGAACTTTTGCGCTATCAACGGTTCATTATTGATGCCAACGAACAGTTCATGCAATGAATTCAGGTTTTTATCATCTGGCCCAAGGCGGAAAACACCAGCACCACCATTGCCGTACAACGGTTTCAAAATGATGTCATTGTGCTTCTCTTTGAACGCTTTCAAAATATCAATATCTCGCGCTATAGTTGTCGGCGGCGTTAAATCCGGAAACGATAACACCAACAGCTTTTCAGGATAGTTGCGCACCCACTGTGGATCATTTACCACCAATGTATCGGGATGGATCATATCCAACAGATGGGTTGTGGTGATATAACCCATATCAAAGGGTGGATCTTGACGAAGCCAAACAACATCCAAATCGGACAGATTGATTTTTGCCTTCTCTCCTTTGGTGAAATGATTTCCCTCTTCACGGCGCACAGTAACTGGCCAGCCGGTTGCAGTGATAACACCCTCTTCGAAGGCTAGCTGATCTGGGGTGTAATAAAACAGTTCATGCCCGCGCGCTTGCGCCTCTTCCATGATCCGAAACGTGCTGTCTGCGTTGATGTCGATCGGTTCAATCGGGTCCATTTGTATGGCGATTTTAAGGGGCATTGGCGTCTCCAAAACATAAGTGTTTTAGATACATGACCGATGGATCACTATGATGCAAGGGTGGCGGGGGTTAATGGATCGCGTTCGGGATCACTTTTATGAAACCTTGGGCATCCACTAATGCCACGTCAAACCGCATGTCCGTTTCCAATGGCAAATCCATTTCTTGCAGATAGTATTGGGAAGCGTTTTGAATGCGCTGCATTTGTTTAGCACCCAATGCCTGCGCGGCACGTTCAAATGTTTTGCTTTTCTTGACTTCGATAAAGTACAGTTTGTCATCATGGCGCGCAATCACATCAATTTCACCGCCATCGGATTTGAACCGTTCAGCCATAATTTCAAACCCACATCGTGCATATTTACTGGCCACGGATTTTTCCGCAGCAAGCCCAGCATGATACGAAGTCTGTGACATTAATCGCCGTCCTTAATTTTCAGCGCCATCTCATAGGCGCGTTTACGTGGTATGCCGAACTGTTCCGCAATCTGCGATGCAGCATCTTTGATCCTGTACTCTTGCAGCAAAACACTTAAGGCATCATGAATATCCGCATCACTAATCTCCCTTTTAATGGGCGGTCCCAAAACAATCACGACTTCGCCTTTGAAACTGTTGCGGTTTTCAATCTCCTCAATCGCCTCGGCAATCGTGCCGCGAATTACCTCTTCGAAACGTTTGGTTAACTCCCGACAAACCGAAACTTGGCGATCTCCACCCAATACAGTTTTCATATCCTTCAACGCAGCAACTGTGCGTTTGGGCGATTCATAGTAAACCAATGTCGCACCTAAACCCGCGACCTTTTCCAGATTCTTAATCCGCTGCGATGCCTTTGATCCTAAAAAACCACCGAAGAAAAAATTATCCGTGGGCTGCCCCGCCAAACACAGCGCCGTCAAAATCGCGCTGGCACCAGGTGCCGCATGAACGCGAAATCCTTGGGCAATGGCCTCTTTGGTCAACGAAAAACCAGGGTCCGCAATCAACGGCGTACCTGCATCAGACGCATATGCAACTGTTTTGCCATCCGCCAGATGTTCCATGATCTTGGGGCGCATGCCATCCCCATTATGGTCGTGATACGGCAGAATACGGCGACCATCTAAATCAATTCCATGAATATCCATCAGCTTTCTCAAAACACGCGTATCTTCCGCCGCCAATACATCCGCACTACGCAACACCTGTAATGCGCGCAGGGTAATGTCGTTTGCTGTTCCAATCGGCGTCGCCAATATATGCAGCCCAGCGTCCAATCTTTTCGTAATCATGCGAGTTTTTCCGCCCATGTATGGGGCCAACCGTTGTAATCTGGCGACCTATCGCCTACCTTTTGACACAAGCGTTAGTGCAATTACAGTATATTTCGGTGGGGAATAAAAAATGAATTACGGAACTATGATTTCAAACGGGCGGCGCGCCGTTCTTGGTGGGCTTTTGGCACTGTCATTGGCAGCATGTGTCGATGTGACAACAACCAGCCCTTCCAGCAGTGCTGCTGACGGGCCCAAGTTAAATCCAAATGCGTCAGTTAAGGTTGCCTTATTGGTACCGTCTGGTTCTGGCGATGCCAACCAAGAGAATTTGGCAAACAACCTGATCCGCGCCGCTGAAATGGCAATTGCCGATCATCCGAATGCAAAAATCGACATGCGTGTTTACGCAACACACGGTAACGCAACACAAGCCGCCAGCGCGGCCCAAGCGGCCATTTCAAACGGTGCGAAAATTATCATCGGTCCATTGTTTGCCGAATCCGCAAATGCCGTTGGCAAAGTTGCCGCCGCCAAAAACATCAATGTTTTAAGTTTCTCCAATAATACTGGCGTTGCTGGCGGGAATGTTTTCGTTCTCGGGAATTCTTTCCAAAACACGGCAAATCGCATCGTTGGTTACGCCTCTGCCAAAGGATATAAATCCGTGGCAGTTGTATCCCCACAAAACGCGGCCGGCACCGCCGCCGCCAACGCAGTTAAATCCGCCGCATCGCGCACCGGCGCGCGTTTTGCAGGCGCATATGCATATCCCTTCAGCCCAGAAGGCATCGCAGGCACCGCACCAGCAATCGCATCTAAATTGAACGCATCAGGTTCAACAGCCGTGGTTTTGACCGCAGACAGCGCTTCAGGCCTGCCATTGTTAGCACAGCGTTTGCCAGCCGGTGGTTTGGACATCGAAAACGTCAAAGTTCTAGGCTTGGCCCGTTGGGATATCCCGCAATCAACGCTCAGCAACCCTGGCCTACGTGGTGGTTGGTTTGCGATTCCTGATGGCGCGGCGATCAGCGCATTCAATGGTCGTTTCAACAACACATACGGCACGGCACCACATCCCTTGGCAGGCATCGCATATGATGGCATGAAGGCTTTTGCGGAATTACGCAGCAACAAAAACCCAGGCGCGGCACAGCGCTCGCAACTATCACGTAGCCAAGGTTTCCGTGGCGCCAGCGGTGCATTTCGTTTGTTAAAGAATGGTTCTACACAACGCGCTCTTTCTGTGGCAGAAGCATCCGCAGGGGGCTTGCGTGTTATTTCGTCAGCGCCCACTAAATTTGGTGGCTCAGGATCGTAATACATGAATACTTCTGTTGATTTGTCTGAAACGGGCGCGCTGATATGCGCGCCCGAATTGCTTTTCGATAAGGCAAAATTAGACGCCGATGTTCAAGGTGTGATTGACGCGTTCCCCGCTGAAAACATACGCGCCGAAGTGGCCAAAATCCTTAGCGCACAAAATCAACATGGACGCAGTGTAATCGAGCACGCATTAGGCGCAGAACCATTCCAATCACCCCGCGCCATCGCATCATATTCATACCTCAAAGACCAATTGATCAGCTATGCGTTCAATTTCGTCAACACGGTTTTACACCCCGAAATCGACAGCCCACGTAAGGATCGCATGGCCATCGTCGCCGTTGGCGGATACGGACGGCGCGAAATGGCGCCATATTCAGACATCGATCTATTATTTTTGACCCTATCCAAAATGACACCCCGCGTCGAAAGTATGGTCGAGAGCCTGCTCTATATCCTGTGGGATATGCGCCTAAAGGTGGGCCATTCCACGCGCAGCGCAAGTGAATGCATTCAACTGGGTAAATCTGACCAAACCATCAAAACGGCCCTAATGGAATGTCGCCATTTATGCGGTGATGAAGGTCTGTACGCGAACCTAAACAAACGCCTATGGCGCGATTTATTCCAATCCACAGCTACCGAATACGTCGAAGAAAAGCTGGAAGAGCGTGAATTACGTCATGAGCGCCAAGGCGGTCAGCGTTACATGGTTGAGCCAAACGTAAAAGAAGGCAAAGGCGGATTACGCGATTTACAGTCCCTGTTCTGGATCACGAAATATGTCGCCCATGCCCAAACCCACGCAGAAATGATCAAAGGCGGATATTTCACCCAACAAGAGTACGACAATTTCGTTGACGCCCATGATTTCCTGTGGGCTGTGCGGTGCCACCTGCATTTGTCAGCGGGGCGCGCGACGGAACAACTAACCTTCGACCATCAGGTCGAGGTCGCGAAACGTATGGGATACCAAGGCGGTAAAGGTATGCGCGGCGTAGAACGCTTCATGCAGGATTACTTCCGTCACGCAACACTAGCAGGCGAACTTACGCGTGTATTTTTAACTGCCCTAGAAGCACAACACGTTAAAGCAACCAAATCGCTGGGCGATCGGTTTCGCAATATCATTTGGCGCCGCGCCAATATTGATGCCGATCTGGGTGATTTGTTCTGCCTTGAACTGGAACGCATTCAATTGCGCGATCCCGACACATTTCTAAGCGATCCGATCAACATCCTGCGATTGTTCGAAAAGGGTTTGAAAACAGGATACCTGATCCACCAAGATGCAATGCGCGTCGTAACCGCTAATCTGGATATGATCACCCCCGCTGTACGTAATTCACCCGAAACACAACGTATTTTCATGTCTCTGATGCTGGACTACGGTAACCCAGAACGCGCTTTGCGTCGTATGAACGAATTGGGTGTGTTGGGCGCAATCATTCCCGAATTCAAACGCATCATCGCAATGATGCAATTCAATTTTTACCACAGCTACACTGTTGATGAACACACGATTCAATGTATATCGGTGATTGCCCGCATCGAACAAGGCACATTGCAAGAAGAGTTGCCGATGTCGTCTGGTATCCTGAAAAAGGGTGTTGATCGTCGTATTCTGTATGTTGCCATGTTGTTGCATGACATCGGCAAAGGCCTGCCCGAGGATCATTCAATCGCAGGTGCGCGTTTGGCGGCACAGATCGCCCCTGAACTGGGCTTATCAGACGCGGAAACAGAAACCGTTGTTTGGCTGGTTGAAAACCACCTGGTCATGTCCGATTTCGCGCAAAAACGTGATCTGTCAGATCCCAAAACCGTCAGTAACTTTGCCAAAATTGTTAAAACCACCGCACGTTTGAAATTGCTAACTGTTTTAACCGTCTGTGACATTCGCGGCGTTGCACCTGGTGCATTGAATAACTGGAAGGCTCAGTTGCTGCGTGATCTCTACTATGCAACCCGCGCTATCATCCAAGATGGTCTCGACACCCAAGGTAAAAACAATCCAGCCACCATCGCCAAAGAGACATTGGCAACGATGTTAGATGGCTGGGATGCCGCCGCGATACAAACCGAACTGGATCGCCACTACCCTCCATATTGGCAGGGTTTGGACAGCGATACGCAACTGGTCTTCGCCAAACTGTTCCAACAGATCGAAGGCAAAAACATCGCCAGCCACATCGAAATTGACACCGATCGCGATGCAACGCGGATGCAATTCGTGATGCAAGATCACCCGGGCATTTTCTCCAGAATGTCTGGTGCCTTGGCGATGGCAAATGCCAATGTTGTTGATGCACGCACATACACCACCAGCGATGGTTACGCGACAACGGCATTTTGGGTGCAAGACGACGAAGGGTTGCCATTTGATGGATCAAAATTGGATCGCCTAAAACAGATGATTACAAAAACCTTGGCGGGTGATGTGATAGCAGGTGAAGTGTTGAAGGGCCGCAACAAGTACAAAAAACGCGAACGCGATTTCAAGGTGCCCACCGTCATCACCTTCGATAACGACGGCTCCGACATGTACACCATCATTGAGGTGGACACGCGTGATCGCCACAGCCTACTGTTTGATCTGACGCGCACATTGGCCAACGCCAACATTCAAATCGCGGGCGCGGTGATTGCAACATACGGCGCACAGGCCGTGGATGTATTTTATGTCAAAGACATGGTTGGCTTAAAAATCTTGTCCGAAAACAAACAAAAATCCATTCGCGAAAAACTACAACACGCACTCGAACTCGGCACAGAGGCATCAATGGCATGAGCAGACTGGTCAAATCATTCGTAACCGTTGGCGGCTGGACATTGCTCAGCCGCTTTGCCGGGTTATTTCGAGATCTGATGATGGCCGCTTATCTGGGCACAGGCGTGGTGGCAGAGGCCTTTCAGGCCGCTTTCTCGCTGCCCAATCTATTTCGCCGCTTCTTCGCCGAAGGCGCGTTCAATCTGGCCTTCGTGCCGCTATACACTAAAAAGTTAGAGGCTGGCGAAGACAACCAAGAATTCGCAACACAGGCGTTATCAACCCTTGCTGGCATGCTAATCCTGTTGACGGTAATCGCGCAACTCTTTATGCCCTACCTGGTATATGCAATGGCCAGCGGGTTCACCGCAGACGGGCGTTTCGATCTGGCGGTTGATCTATCGCGGATCATTTTTCCTTATGTTTTATTCATATCATTGGCAGCACTCTTCAGCGGCATACTAAACGCACACCGCCATTTTACCGCAGCTGCCGCCGCACCTGTTTTATTGAACATCATATTGGTCGCCACCATGGTTATGGCCGCGCAAATGGGCTGGGAAATGGGTAAATCACTGGCATGGGGTGTTGCCGTTGCTGGGATTGCACAGATGGGTTTGGTTTACTGGGCTGTGCGGCGCATGGGATTGCGCCTGACCCTGCGCTTACCAACTTTTGGACCTGACATGCGCAAACTTTTTATGTTGGCGGTCCCCGCGATCCTGACGGGTGGCGTCGTACAGATCAACCTATTGGTCGGCCGCCAAGTCGCCAGTTACTTTGAGGGCGCATTTGCATGGTTGTATTACGCAGATCGTTTGTACCAACTCCCCTTAGGTGTGGTCGGTATCGCGATTGGCATCGTTCTACTGCCCGAATTATCACGAAAATTGACCGCAAGCGATGACGTGGGTGGGCGCGATGCATTCAACCGTGCCTTAGAATTTTCATTACTTTTGACGGTACCCTGCGCCGTTGCCTTGGCGGTCGTTCCCTACCCGCTTATCTCCGTCATGTTTGAACGCGGCGCATTCGCAACATCGGATTCCGTCGCAACCGCAGGCGCATTGGCAATCTACGGGATTGGATTGCCCGCATTCGTACTACAAAAGGTTTTACAGCCCTTGTATTTCGCCCGCGAAGACACGAAAACACCGTTTCGATTTGCGCTGATGGCGATGGTTTTGAACGTCGCGTTAGCGGTCGGACTGGCATCAACATTCGGCTTCTTAGCCGCCGCACTTGGCACCACAATGTCATCATGGGCGATGGTGATTTTACTGTGGCGCGGATGCCAACGCATGGGCGACGCGGCGCATTTGGATGCACGCCTAAAATCACGCCTGCCCTTTATAATTCTGTCCAGTATCGCCATGGGCGCCACCGTATACGGCGTACAAATCGCACTGGGCGAAGCATTCACAACACCTGGTTGGCGTTATTTGGCGCTATTTGGATTGGTTCTGTCTGGCATGATCAGCTATGGCCTCTTCTTAAAGGGATTTGGCGTGGCATCACGCAAAGACCTGAAGGGGTTCATCAAACGCCGTTAGGCGTCCTTGGCCCCTGTGGTGATCCAATTCCAACTGCTGTCGCACATATCATCCAAATCACGGCTGACTGTGAAACCCAACACCTGTTTCGCACGTTCTACATCCGCATACATTTCGGCAATATCACCGGCGCGGCGCGGCATAACTTGGTATGGCAATTCACGCCCACATGCGCGGCTGTATGAATTCAGAACCTGCATCACGGAATATCCCCTACCACGGCCCAGATTCACCAAATGGCTTTCATCACGATCCAATAACGCATTCAGCGACAAGACATGCCCATTCGCCAAATCGGAGACATGGATATAATCGCGTACACCCGTACCATCAGGCGTGTCATAATCATCCCCCCAAACCCGCAGGAATTCATATTCACCAATCGCAACGCGTGAGATATATGGCATCAGGTTGTTGGGAATATCATTTGGATCTTCGCCAATCAAACCAGACACATCTGCACCAGCGGGATTAAAATACCGCAAAACACCCGTTTTCAAGGATGGGTTCGCTGCGACGGCCTGCTCCAAAATCTGCTCACAGGTCAGTTTTGTATAACCATAAGGGTTCGTAAAACCCGTTTGCATATCTTCGCGCAACGGCGATGTGTTGGATACATCGTAAACCGTGGCAGAGGACGAAAACACCAATGCATTCACCGATGCCGCCTGCATAGCCTGTAAAATGTTCACCAAACCCGTAACATTAACTTGCATATACTCCAACGGCTTCTCAACACTTTCGCCAACGGCCTTTAGGCCCGCGAAATGGATAACCGCATCAAAATCATAATCCGAAAACAATTGCGCCAGCGCGGGTTCGTCCAAAATATCCGCTTGAACAAATGTCGTATCCCGCCCGGTGATTTGCGCCAAGCGATCACAAACCGAACGTTTCGAATTGCTTAGGTTATCGAGAATCACAACATCATACCCTGCCGCCACCAGCGCCACATAAGTGTGCGACCCAATATAACCAAGGCCACCTGTCAGTAAGATGCGTTTTGTCATTTTACAGCTTTGTTTTAACGTCGATAAAGAACATGCGCCCAAAAACAATACGCGCTGTTTCACCCAGAATTACCATATCCAAACGAAATGACATACGGTTAATATATTCCAAATCCCAACGCAATTTCCGCCCAGTTCCCGCCACATCAGACGTATAACCATGGCGCAATTGTGCCAACCCAGAAATTCCAGGCCGCACAGCCAAACGTTGGGCATAATTGGGAATACGCTCCATATACTCAATCACAAATTTCGGACGTTCTGGACGTGGCCCAATCAGGCTCATGTCACCTACAAAAACATTCCAGATTTGCGGCAGCTCATCAATCCGCGTACGGCGTAGGAAATCACCAAAGCCGGTGATGCGTCCCTGTTCTTCGTTTTGAAACTTAGTATTGTCCGATCCACCTACCATGGTGCGAAACTTGCGAATTTTGAAAACCTTACCGCCACGCCCAATGCGCTCTTGATCAAAGAAGATACGTCCCTTGTTGAAAAACGGGTTCAGTAAAACCACCCAGAACAACGAAAACAGAAAACAAAACACCAACGGCAAGCTGACTATTAGATCAAAGGCGCGTTTATATCTGGGCGCGTTTCTGGACTGCAAAACGTCTGCCTCGTTCAGAAAATCTGCTACAAGGTCAATTTCACTTTGCGTTGGCTCGGCTGGATCAAGTGCCAAAATCTACATCTCATTTGCTAATGTTCACGCCAAAGCGCCTTTAGACCTACCTAAGCAGTCTGTTAGCCGAAAACAATGTCAAAGCATCGAAAACCCAAGATGAGTGGTTCTTTGCAGGTTGTAGGTTTTAGGTGTGACTTTTATCACTTCTATTCTAAAAAAATGTAGAAAAAGAATTGAACGTTCGGTTTTGAATTTTAATTCATTTTACTTACAATAACTTATGAATATAAATTAAAACCGATATCGACCCGTTAAATGTGGGCCAGATGACACACATTGCGTAACAGAACACGCCAAAATGCAATAAATCAGTTGAATTATACCCGTTCGATATCTAGATAACTAACTATCCTCATTAAGAGGTTAACCTATTTTTGGGAGCGCTCAAATGACTATTACTAAATTCGCTACAGCAACTTTGGTTGCCGTTTCTTTCGCTTCAGCTTCATTCGCTGGCACTTTGACAGAGCCAGAAATCACAGAAGTTGAAGAAGCAGCAGCTGGTTCATCAGCAGCATCTTCGGACGGCGGCATCTTGTTGCCATTGCTTGGTTTGTTGATTGTTGGTGGCTTGATTGCATCAGACGATTCCTAAGTTTTAAACTTAGACCACAGATTTAAGGCAGGCTTCGGCCTGCCTTTTATTTTGTCAAAAAACCCCTGAAAACGAAATAAACCCACATATTTCGTGATTTTTTGTATCTTTTCACAGCCTCTACGCTAATATTCGCCTATCTATGGTCTAATATTAAATTTGGAGATTACTATGAAAATTCTAAAACTAACCGCCGCAGCATTGGTTGCATCAACAATGGCAACCGCATCTTTCGCTGGCACAATCGAACCAATGGTCGAAGATAATATGGTCGAAGATGCTGATCCAGCTTCATCAGCGGCTTCATCCGACGGTGGTATCTTGCTACCGCTGCTTGGTCTTTTACTGGTTGGCGGTCTAATCGCAGCAGACGACTCTTAATAAAAACCGGAATTTGAGCGTTCCATAAGGCGGGCCATGGCCCGCCTTTTTCATTCAACGCTGGCGCAACCGCCCAAACAGGGAACGGATCATACCCAAACCACCTGGCCCAAACGCAATCGCCAGGGCAAACCCTGCGCCAAATCCAAACAATTCCGCCAACCATTCGTTATTGCCACCAAAGAATAATTTATACGCCAATTGAATAGTCATAAAAAAACCAATCAATCCAAACGCCCTTAGGCCCGAATTACCCTCCATACGTTCGATTAAAAACCGAACCCACGTAAATGCTCCCAACAGACCATAAACGGCTGGGTACCCACCCAACAGCGCATTTGAATCGTCGAAGATCAGACTATACGCAAGTGCACCAATTATCGCGCTGGACAGAAAAATCACAAAAACGGCTAAGTCGCCCAACACCTCGGCCACATATTTACCCAGCGCGGCGATGAACACCAATACAAACAGGATATGCGTCGCGTTAATATGAATAAACGGATAGGTCACAAACCGCGACAGTTCACGCAGGCTGTAATCTTGGTTCACCCTCATCCACTCAAAAACAGAGTCAAAATACCCAAACGCCTGCGCCCATTGCAACCGCCAACCGATCCCAGCTGGCCCGCCAATCATACCACGTTCTGCCAATTGCAACGCCACCTCGACGCCTCCTACCAGCAACAATAACAACACCACCGATTTAGGCAGCGGGTTGATCGGCGAAGCATCCGCGTCGGGATTATACATTTGGCGTTCCTTTGGTTGACCACAGCGATGATTGCCGCGATAAGCATCTCAGAAATCTAGTCCACTGTTTAGGGAATTACCATGTCTGAAGCCAACTTTAAGCAACGTGTGTTTTCAGGAATTCAGCCATCTGGAAACCTGACACTTGGCAACTACTTGGGTGCTGTGAAACGTTTTGTCGAAATGCAAAACAGCGGCATCGAGACGATCTATTGCATGGTTGATTTACATGCGATCACCGTGTGGCAGGATCCAGCGGCATTGCGCAATCAAACACGTGAACTGGCGGCCGCCTATATCGCGTGTGGTTTGGACCCGCAAAAATCCATTTTGTTCAACCAATCGCAGGTATCGGCGCACGCGGAACTGGGTTGGTTGTTAAGTTGTGTTGCACGCCTTGGCTGGATGAATCGCATGACACAATTCAAGGACAAGGCCGGCAAAAACGCCGAAAAAATGTCCTTGGGTCTTTATGCCTACCCTGCGTTGATGGCCGCGGATATTCTGGCCTATCAGGCAACACATGTGCCCGTTGGCGACGATCAAAAACAACACGTTGAACTAACCCGCGATATAGCGGCCAAATTCAACCATGACTTCGGCGTTGATCTGTTCCCAATGCCCGAACCGATTATCGAGGGTGCTGCAACCCGCGTAATGTCATTGCGCGACGGTTCCAAAAAGATGTCCAAATCCGATCCGTCGGACAAAAGTCGCATCAACATGACAGATGATGCCGACACAATCGCATCAAAAATCCGCAAGGCAAAAACCGATCCCGAACCATTGCCCAGCGAATTGGACGGTCTAAAAGATCGCCCAGAGGCACGCAATTTGGTAAACATCTATGCCGCCATCGCAGAAACCACACCCGAAGCGGTCATCGCCGAATTTGGTGGTCAACAGTTTGGCACGTTCAAACCTGCGCTGGCTGAATTGGCCGTGGAACATTTGGCGCCTATTTCGGGCGAAATGGCACGTTTGATGGCGCAACCCGATGAGATTGATCGTATTTTGGGTGATGGTGCAGAACGCGCCGATGCCATTGCACAACCTGTTTTGAAACAGGTCAAAGATGCCATTGGTATGATCTCTTCACGCTAAAAGCTACGGCATTGGTAATGTAATCTGAAAGGTCGTGCCTTGATCGGTGCTGTCGGTCATTTCCAGTGTGCCATTGTGGTTGGCGATCAATTCCGCCGAAATCGCAAGGCCAAGGCCTGTACCACCAGCACGCGCAGATCCCTCAAACGGTTTAAACATATTCTCACGCGCCTTGGGCGGCAGGCCCGGCCCTGTATCTTGGATCGTAATGACGCTATTTCCATCACCCTCGGATGCACTGATAATTATATCGCCACCTTTTTTGCCCGCTACCAAAACCTGACGTGCATTGCGGGTTAGGTTTGAAATAACGCGAAATAATTGTTCTTGATCTGCCCATAACATCATCTTTGGCGGCACCTTCATCGCGATCTTCACATTCGCTTCGCCGATTGCCAAACGCTCCGCCTCGACCACATCATCAATCAATTGATGCGCGGCAAATGACGCATGAATGGGATCGGCTTCTTCGGCCTTACCAAATGACAATGTCCGTTCGCACAGGTTTACCGCACGCGACAACGAATTCACCAATTTGGGCGCGATGCGTTGAACACGCGGGTCTTTGGACATCTCCATACTGTCCGCCAGCAATTGCGTCGTGGTCAAGATGTTGCGCAAATCATGGCTGATCTTTGAAACAGCCCCGCCCAGCGCGACCAAGCGTTTACGCTCCAATAATGAAGCGTTCAATTCCGTTTCCATTTCGGCCAAGGCAACCTCTGCCTTATAAAACTCTGTCACCCCGGCCTTGGGTTCAATGATTTGACGGCTGTCTTCGGGGGCGGATTGGAAATTTTGGATTTGACGCACCACCCGATTGATCGGCGATCCAATCAATCGTCGGATTGCAAAAAATAACATCCCCGCGATTGCCAATGACAACCCAAACGACAAGAAAAAGATGCGTTTACCGTAATCGATCATCGCAGCCTTTAACGGTCCCTCGGCCATCGTCGCCTCGATCAAGACACCGCCACCCTTCACAGGTTCACCCATCACCAAGATCACGCGATCACCGCCATTCATCAAGGTATCAAACGCCCCGTGTGCCAAACTCCATGCCGTGGTTTCACGCAGATCAACAACCAAATCAACGGCATGTGGCATCGGTGACGCCAGCACCAATTCACGCATTTCATCTCGGCGCAAAACGATATTAAAAACGTCCGCATTTGCCAACAATTCCTGACGCAATTCCGACGCCACCATGTCATCAGGGGCAGCCAGCAACGTCAGTGAAGCAATCTGTGAACGCTCCAAACGCTCGCGCAGATAATCCTCGCGAAAGCGCGCAACCGAAGGGACGAAAATCATCACCTCCGCCAACATGACGAAAATAATCGTCAGCAATAAGAAACGCCCTGAAAGGGTTTTTAAAAACATCTGATCCGCCTAAGGCTGATTACACATACAGCCTAGAACCTCTGCACGAAACGCACAACGCGTTTCACCAGTTCGCTATCGAAAATCTTCGGCGTAAAATACGCACTAGCAGCGCGTTTATTCACCTCTCCCAGCGTTGGATATGGTGCAACCATGCCCGCAACGGCGGACATTTTCAAATTATTCGCCAATGCCAACGCCCAAATTTGGATCAATTCCCCTGCCGATGCACCAACAATCGATGCACCCACGGGGCGGCCTTTCACAACCATCACCTTGACCAAACCAGTCGTTTTCAACTCTGCCCGCGCACGATCATTATCCGCGTATTCGGCACGCACTACGGTCAACTTATCACCATATTTCTCTTGCGCTTGTGCTTCGGTCAAACCAACCTGCGCCATTTCGGGATCGATATATGTGGCCCAAGGGATATGTGCCGTTTTTTGCTTAGACGGCAATCCAAACAGCGCGGACTTTATAATCACACCCGCATGATACCCCGCGACATGGGTAAATTGCAGCCCCGCCGCCACATCGCCAATTGCATACACACGCTTGTTTGAGGTTTTCAGGGACGCATCCACTTTGATTCCGCCACGCGTGGGTTCTATCCCCGCAACATCCAAATCCAAGCGATCCACATTGGGCTTACGCCCCACAGCCATCAACAAATGCGTACCTTTAAACGTCGACCCATCTTTCGTATGCACTTCAATCGCGCCATCTTTGCCCTTAATCTCACTGGCTAACGCACCTTCCACGATTTCAATGCCTTCCCCACGCAGATGTTCCAACGCAATCGCCGCCATTTCGGGATCATCACGCCCTAACGCTTTCATTCCTTCCAAAACGGTCACCTTGGAACCCAACCGCACATGCGCCTGTGCCAATTCCATCCCAATTGGCCCACCACCAATAATGATCAAATGATCAGGGCGTTTTTTCAGATCAAAGATGTTTTCATTCGTGAAATGCGGCACCTTATCCAAACCGGGGATCGGTGGCACAAATGGCGACGATCCAGTTGAAATCACAAAACGTCGCGCGGTGATGATATTATCACCCGCTTGCACCAGCGTTGGCGAAATGAATTTCCCGTATTCAGAAATCACATTCACACCCAAACCCTCGAACCGTTCCACACTATCATGAGGTTCAATCCCCTTGATCACTGCCGAAACATGATCCTTCGCCGCCGCGTAATCCACATCCGCCGCCACAGGCGTCACCCCAAACGGTGCACCCGTTGTCATCGCATGCGCATGTTTACCCGCCGCGATCAGCGCCTTAGATGGAACACAGCCGTAATTCAGGCAATCGCCACCCATCTTATGGCCTTCAAGTAACACCACGGATGCGCCCATCTGCACGGCACCCGCCGCCACGGATAATCCGCCCGATCCGCCACCAATCACACAAATATCTGTTTTAATTTGGTTCATGCCTTCGCCCCTTTTTTGAATTTTTTGATAACAATCGGCATCGCGGCCAAAATGATCAAACCGATGATCGGCCCTAAAATATGGGGCTGTGTCACAATGCTAAGGTCTGGCGTTTCGCCGCGTGCAAAAACCTCGCCCAATCCGGCACCAATTGACGTATAAACAATCCCACCCGGAATAATTCCAAATAACGTGGTGATCACGAATGTACGCAGCTTCACACCTAAGAACGCAGGCGCAAGGTTAGTCACAAAGAATGGAACCACAGGAACCAGTCGCAGGATCAGCAAGTAACTAAAATCATTCTCTTGCAATTCCTTGTCCATTTTTTCCAACAAGCTTTCTTTGCCATCATCTGTGTGAATTTTTGCGTACAGGAAATCACCCAAAATGGTTTTAGCCGCCAAAAATATCAACGTCGCGCCAATGGTCGCCGCAAGAATATTGAAAATCGCACCTGGGAAGGTGGCGAAAAGAAAACCACCCGTGAATGTCATAAGCGATGCACCAGGTAACGAAAACGCAACAACCAAAATATAGGCCCCCATAAACGCGACCACCGCAAACGCATAATTACTGTCTCTCCACGCCAGCAAAGCTTCGCGATTCGCTGACAGCGCCTCGAACGACACATACTCACGTGTTTTAAAGTATATAATGACGGCAATCGCGATGATCGCTGACAGAATTAGAATCTGCTTTACGCCAAAACTCTTCGTCTTCTCACTTTTGGTCATTGTAGCTACGCCCCTTTTCACAATTTCCCCTTGTGTGCGGTAAATTCGTTGTCTGCACCAGATACCTCACGCGGCGTTGATCGTTTGTGTGGAATTGTTTCAATAATCGGGGTATCATGCCGATAACATTTCAATTCGGCGTAAATTTTTCCCGCAACATTGCAAGAAAACTGCTCAAAACTGAATTGACTACCCACCTCAATACGCCTAAAGAGCAACTCTAGAACACTAAGGGGCTTCGAATCCCTTGCGATTTGGCCCTAAGACGATCAGGAGATCGAAATGAAACGTACATACCAACCATCTAATTTGGTTCGCAAACGCCGCCACGGCTTCCGCTCTCGCATGGCTACTAAGAATGGCCGCAAGATCCTAAACCGTCGTCGCGTCCAAGGCCGTAAGAGCCTTTCTGCGTAAGACACTCCCATTAGGGAATTGATTATGAAACCGCCGGAGGCGACATCAAGCACCCCACAGGGCGCTGGTGCAACGCCACCGGCGGTTTCCGTTTGTCTGGTGACAATTACCGAACGCGCTGATTTTATCAAAGCATCCCGTGCAAAACGCTGGGGCGTAAAGGGCTTCTTGATACAGGCCCGCAACCGCAATGATGGCACCGACACCATCCGCATCGGCTTCACATGTTCCAAAAAGGTCGGCAACGCCGTCGCACGAAACCGCGCCAAACGCCGCCTGCGCGAAATCGCGCGGCTGGGATTGGGGCAACGTGCCCGTGCGGGCTGGGATTACGTGTTAATCGGCAAACGCGATGTCACCGCCTCGCGCGATTTCACGGATTTACAGGGCGATTTGAAATATGCTCTGAAAAAGGTGCATGAATGACCCCCCTCGCCCATATCTTCGCCCTACCCGTGCGCGCATACCGTTTGATCTTCAGCCCATGGGTTGGCTTCAACTGTCGTTACCACCCAACCTGTTCTGCATACGCATTAGAAGCATTACAAAAACACGGTGGCATTAAGGGATCATGGCTGGCCGCACGCCGCATCGCTCGGTGTCATCCGTGGGGCAAATCTGGGATTGATAACGTTCCCGACTAGGCTATGGTTTTCGCATGCACCAAAAGAAACCCCTCTACCGCAAAGTAAACACCAAAACCCACGGTGTACGTCATAATTCTGGCGGCAAAGCAAAATGGGATCGAAATACCAAGGACAGCCGCAAAAAAGGCGGATCAAAGCAATCCATGGGCGGACGTAAGCAAAGAGGCCTAGACTACACGCCACTTTATAAATTTTTGATATCGCGTGTTGGTCACGATTGGGATGAAACGTATAGCGAAGCTAAATCACGTTTGGACAGAGAAGGTGCAGAAAAAGCTATCTTTTGGATTATCCCACAAGATGAACTAGAACCACGACCGCTTATCCGGACTGGCGAGAGCAGTTACTACAGTGGATTATTCATCGACGATGACAACATTTTACAACGCATCGACCCTGACATGACGATTGATGATCTCTTCCCCAGCTGCAATTGTTGCACACATACTTTCAACGGTAACGTCTATACCAACAAGCATCCAGGATATGAACTCCCTGTTACGGATGCCACTTCAGATGCGATGAAGCCAAAAGACTAGCCCATGTCGCTTTTACGATAGCCTCCCTCCGCATCCCATCATAAAAACACATCACAGACGATGGCGTCGTCTGATTCTCATCTTTATGTCCTGAACGCCCGGACATTTCGTTGGGGATGTTCTTGTATCCCCATTATCGGAGGATACGATGGAAACAACACTCTCAACCCGCGCGGTTTTTTACACGTTCGAAAACGGTGAAAAACCACCCCTACAATTTGCCCAATCCGAATATGATGCCCGCCTGAACGGCTTGCGTAAAATCATGACGGACAAAGGATTGGAAGCGGTGGTTCTAACATCCATGCACTGCGTTTCATATTACACGGGCTTCACCTATTGCTCATTCGGCCGCCCATACGCATGTGTCGTAACGCACGATCGCGCCCTTACCGTTTCCGCTGGCATCGACGGCGGCCAACCTGCACGTCAATCAGCAACGGACAACGTGATCTATTCCGACTGGAAACGTGATAACTTCTGGCGTGCCGTAAAAAACTGTGTCGGGAACGCTGGTGCAATCGGTATGGAAGGCGACCATTTGACGATGGTGCAACAGGCCAAAATGACTGATTTCTTGGAGCCACTAAAAACTGAGGACATAGCCCCCGCATCCATGCAACAGCGCATGATCAAATCAAACGCCGAACTGGACTTAATCCGCGAAGGTGCACGTGTCGCCGACGTCGGCGGTTTCGCCATCCGTGATGCTATCCGTGTGGGTGCACGTGAAATCGACATCGCCATGGCGGGTCGTGATGCAATGGAATTGGAAATCGCAAAATCTTTCCCAAACTCGGAACTACGTGACACTTGGGTGTGGTTCCAATCCGGCGTCAACACCGACGGCGCACATAACCCTGTCACATCGCGCAAATTGGAACACGGCGATATCCTATCCCTGAACACATTCCCAATGATCTCTGGTTACTACACCGCGCTGGAACGCACATTGTTCATCGGCGAACCAAACAAAGAGAGCCTGCGCGTTTGGGAAGCAAACGTCCAAGCCCACGAATTGGGGATTTCCTTGATCAAAGAGGGCGCCACATGCTCAGGCATTACGCTTGAAATAAACGCCCTGTTCGAACGCCACAACCTGCTACAATATCGCAGCTTCGGCTACGGCCACTCCTTTGGTGTACTGTCCCACTACTATGGCCGCGAGGCAGGATTGGAACTCCGCGAGGATATCGACACAGAGCTAACATCCCACATGGTTGTTTCGATGGAACCAATGGTGACATTGCCAGATACCGATCCAGCACGCGGTGGTTACCGCGAACATGACATCCTAATCTTGCAAGACGGTAACGTCGAAAACATCACCAAATTCCCATACGGGCCTGAACATAACATTATTGTGGCTTGATAATAAAAACACGTACGCCCTATGCTGTGAAAACACTGGGGCGTGCGTTTTATGCTTAAATATTTCAAAAAATCTCCCGTTGGCGCGACAATAGGTTTACTTGTCTTCGCCATCCTTGGTGGAATAGCGATTTACATCCTGTTCAACACGACCCGCGCTGTGCTAACCTTTGATGCCCAAGATGCCGTCGTCACCGAATGCCATGGCTCTTGGGGTTACACCAACGCCAAGAAAAATCCACGTCGCCGCACCTACAGTTACGCCCCTATCGCAACAACAGATGGCGGCGAAAAGGCACGCGGTTTCAAACGCCTTTCGCGTAAATCTTGGTGCGAACGCCTGATCGGTAGCCAAGTCACCATTTACATAAACCCTGATCCCAAAGGCAAAAACGTCTACGGTGGTTTCTTAGATTTCTGGCTGTTCCCCGCGATCATTCTGATTGTCGCGGGTGTAGCATTGGGCCGCAAACGTGGCGCCTATATCGCGGTGACCGGCACCTCAATTTGCGCGGCTCTGATCGCCTACGAATTTTCTGCATTCGGAATGAATGCAAAACCCGAAAGCGAACTTCTAACGCCAACAGGTAAATTTCAGGCATGTATCAACAAACACATGTCAGACGAAGGCGTGACCCGTACATCTGAACTAAAAGAGCTGTTGTGCTACATGCCCACCGACCTAGATGCTTTATGGGATATGTACAGCCTTGAAACCCTGCGCATAACAGAGGTCGACTTGCAAAATCTCGACACCTTGCCAAACTTTCCAAACCTCAAGAATCTATCGCTGGCGCGCATCCCAAACCTGTCGAATTTCGACGGCCTATCCAAGTTTCCAAAGATGGAAACCATGCTATTGCATGATCTTGCTTTTAACAGCATCAATGACATCCCCAACCTAACGAACCTTCACGAATTAAAAATCTGGGGAAACAAAACCCTGACGAATCTGGATGGTATTCAACGATTCACAGACCTGCGGGAACTTGAAATCGATCGCAACGCGATTTCCGATATTTCGGCAATCGCTAATCTTGATCACCTTGTGGTTTTCATGGGTAAAAGCGAGCCTTTCACAGATATCTCTGCACTGGTGAACAAACCCGCCCTGCGCGCCGCACGTTTCAGCAATACAATGGTCACTGATTTCACACCACTGCACGGCCTACCAAAACTGCTCTACACAGGTGCAACAGGCAAAAGTGTGCCCTGCGCGGAAATGGAAAAGTTACGGAACAACCTGCTCCGCAAGCCCGTCATGTGGTTGCCAAAACATTGCAAATAGTCAGGCCTCCCGCGCCGCAACCCTCTCGCGCCAAACAGTGAAAATGCCCATACCGATTACGATAGCCGCGCCGATCAATGTCCACATGTCGGGGCGTTCCTGAAACACAACAAATCCAACGATCAACGAAAAGACCAACCGCATATACCGAAACGGCATAATCGCCGACGTCTCGCCGGTACGCATTGCGGTCACGATACCGTAATACCCCACAACGCCCGCAAATATCGCACCCGTCATCATCATAACATGCCAACTGTCCAACATCACAAACGTATCACCGCGAAACAGCATCACCGCCGTCCCCGCCACAATCAACGCCAAATACGCCTGAAACGACACAATCGTTGCGGGTGTGTCCACGGGCAATCCGCGCGTAATCAAATCACGCGTCGCCACGCCGACAACCGCCAATAAAACCAAAACAACATTAGGATCAAACCCACTCATCCCTGGGCGAATAATAATCAACACGCCAATAAACCCACCAACAATCGCGGCCCAACGCCGCCAACCAACAGCCTCGCCCAAAAACAGCGCCGCCCCCATGGTGATCGCCAACGGCGTCACCTGAAATACGGCCGCCACGGTCGACAACTCCACCAAAGCTAAGGCGCTCACAAATGCAACGCCACTCATCGCCTCCATAAACCCGCGCGCATAAAACGCAGGCGCCCAATGGCGACGTTCAAAAATCACATGCCCTTTGGATTTCGCCATTGCGGCAAACACAATGCCCGCACCAATGCCCAAACAGACCAAAATCTGCCCCAACGACACCCCACCAGACATTTTCTTGATAAATGTATCTTCCAAGGTAAAGCCAAGCATGGCTACCAACATCAACACAATCGCGCGGAAATTGTTCATATTATTTCTTTCGGAGGTTCCAACATCATCCAAACGCGTTTCCCCGAAAACAAGCAACCAATTTCTCAGTTTTCGCGATGATACTTTGTTCCAAATCCCATAAAAGTCTTTGATGAAACCAACCCAACCCGCTATAGCCACCCCATGCTAGACGAACCCACAGAAATCCATCCCTTATTCGAAGGTGCCCCCAGCACCACCGAATTCAAGAAATTGCGCAAACGCATCATCCGCCAAACGCGCGAAGCGGTTGAACAATACGGCATGATTGAACGTGGCAAAAAATGGCTTGTCTGCCTATCAGGCGGCAAGGACAGCTATACTCTGCTGGCCGCACTTACAGAATTACAATGGCGTGGATTGTTACCTGTGGAAATTCTCGTCTGTAACCTTGACCAAGGCCAACCAAACTTCCCTGCCACTGTCCTGCCTGAGTTCTTGGAAAAAATGGGCGTGCCAAACCGGATCGAATACCAAGACACCTATTCCATCGTGGTCGACAAAGTGCCCGAAGGCCGCACATTCTGCGCAATGTGTTCGCGCCTTCGCCGCGGCAACCTCTACCGCGTCGCCCGCGAGGAAGGCTGTTCCGCCGTTGTTCTTGGCCATCACCGCGATGACATGTTGGAAACATTCTTCATGAACCTGTTCCACGGCGGCCGCTTGGCAACAATGCCCCCCAAATTGGTCAACGACGAAGGCGATCTGTTCGTGTTACGCCCTCTTGCCCATGTTGCCGAGGTTGATTGTGAAAAATTCGCCACCGCAATGAATTACCCAATCATCCCCTGCGATCTCTGCGGCTCTCAGGACGGTCTACAACGCCAACAAGTCAAAGCGATTCTTGACGGATGGGAAGCATCGTCACCCGGTCGTCGCCAAGTTTTGTTTAAATCCCTGACAAACGCACGCCCCAGCCATTTATTGGATGAAAAACTGTTCGATTTCGCGGGCCTGACCCGTCCAAACCCAGCAGAAGACCATTAATCACATCAAACGTGACAAATCTCACTGACTTCTCTCACAGATTCAACACCATAATGGGTTTTGGATACTGGGGAATATTGAAATGTCACAGAAACCACGTCTTTTTGAAAAAGGCGCCGACAGGTATCAACCTGACACACAGGCAATCGCTCAATATTCAAACTATAAGCTAAACCAAAACTTCCTCGCCCGATGTGTCGGCCTTGTCGCCATTGGCCTCCCCCTGTTGATGTTGACCAGCTTATTCGTCGAAGGCGCATGTATGCGTGCCTCCGTCAGCCATTTTTACTACGAGGTCTTCTACGGCGACCTTTTCGTTGGCGCGATGTTCTTCATTGGTACATTCCTTTTGGCCTACCGCGGCGAAACACGCGCCGAAAACGGACTGGCAACCGCCGCAGGAATTGGCGCATTTGGTACCGCCCTTTTCCCCGCACGCGGCGATGGATGCGCAGACGGCACTTTCAGCACCCGCCTTTTCGCCTATGTCTCCGAAGACAACGATAAACTCACCATGGAACCCTTGGTTGGCACAACTACTGAGGGCTATTTTCGCATGGTCGAACTCTCTCATATTCTGCACTCCGTCTTCGCGATCCTTTTATCGGGTTTTCTGGCTTACTACGCCTTGGCGGTTTTCACGCGCGTCATGCCCTCGCAACGCAACTCTGACGGCACTCTAAAGGCCGCAAAAAAACGCCGCAATCTGATCTACAAATTCACAGGCTTCGCAATCATCTTTGCCATCCTCTCGATGACGGTTCAAATGACCCTAAAACTGGCGTTCCAATACGATGTCCCCTACTGGGAAACCTACAGCGGCAGCTTTATCGCCGAAATGGTCGCAATGTCCGCATTTGGCCTTGGCTGGATTGTAAAAGGCCGTGCCCTTGGCAAGGCAATCAAAGACGCAGGCGAATGAGCTAAAATCAGCAAAGGAAAACAGGCAACGCACTTGACCTTTCGCTCCAGAGTCTATTGAACCGACCCAGATGAAAATTCCTGTTATTTGGGCGAGAAAATGCAAGACGATAACAATAAAAATATGATTTTGGCCACTGTGCTATCCATGCTGGTGCTTTTGGTGTGGTTCTACTTCTTCCCACCGGAACAAACACAGGTTCCTGTAACGGATCAAATCGCGCAAACTGACACTGGTTCTGCTGCCCTACCATCCGCCGCTGGTGATCCATCGTTGGCGCCTGCCATCGCGTCCACCCCTGCGGAAACGCGCGACGTCGCATTGGCGAAAACAGATCGCCTACCGATCAAAACAGACCGTGTCGAGGGTTCCATTTCCCTTACAGGTGCACGCATCGATGATCTGAAACTGCTGGACTACAACGTCCGTTTAAACGACCCATCTGAACGCGTAACATTGTTATCTCCTGCTGGCGGCCCCGATGCATATTACATCGTGCACGGCTTCTCTCCTGCTGGCTCACTGACTTTCGATGACGTACCAACGGCATCCACCGTTTGGGCCATCGAAAACGGAACCACGCTAACACCATCAACACCCGTCACACTGAAATGGGACAACGGTCAGGGCATCACCTTCCGCCGCACAATTTCCATCGACGACGATTACATGTTCAACATCACCCAAAGCGTTGAAAACAATTCTGGTAACGACGTCGCCTTGGCACCATACGGTCTGATCGCCCAAAAGGGCCCGATCAAACGCGCTGCATATGGTCGCAAAGAGAGCTCGACCGGCGGTGTTTACATCCTTCACGAAGGTATCGTTCTGCAAAACGGCGAAAACCTAGAGGAAATCGATTACAAGGACATGCCAGACGAAAACTACTCTGACCTCGAACGTGCAAACGTTAAGGTCATCGAATCGTCCAAGGCAGGCTGGATCGGTTTCACAGGCAAATACTGGATGACAACGTTGATCCCAGATAACGCAGCATTCAAAGCCGTTTCAAAATACTCCGAAACCGCTGATCGCTATCAGGCTGAAACACGTCAGGCGACGATGATTATCCCCGCTGGCCAAACAACAGAGGTGAAATCACGCCTGTTCGCAGGCGCCAAGGAGTATGACGCAATCAGATCCTACGAAAATGACACTGGCGTCACCAAATACATCGACAGCATTGACTGGGGTTTGTTCTTCTTCATCACCAAACCAATGTTCGCCTTGCTTCACTTCTTGAACGGTGTGATCGGCAACATGGGTTGGGCGATTATCGCACTGACCTTCATCATCAAATCCCTGCTGTTCCCACTGGCTTACAAATCATTCGTGTCTATGGCACGTATGAAGGAACTTCAGCCAGAAATGGAAAAGATGAAGGAAAAGCATGGCGATGACCGTCAAGCAATGCAAAAGGCAACAATGGAACTGTATCGTTCCAAGAAGGTAAACCCAGCCGCTGGTTGTTTGCCAATCCTATTGCAAATTCCAATCTTCTTCTCATTGTACAAGGTTATCTTTGTTACGTTGGAATTGCGCCACGCGCCATTCATCGGTTGGTTGACTGACTTGTCTGTTCCAGACCCCAGCTCACTGCTAAACCTGTTTGGCCTTATGCCATGGGGCGTTCCTGGCGCAGACAGCATCTTTGTTATCTTCTCAATCGGCATCTGGCCAATCTTGATGGGTATCACAATGTGGATGCAACAGAAACTGAACCCAGCCCCAACGGATAAAACACAGGCGGCAATCTTCGCTTGGATGCCTTGGGTCTTCATGTTCATGTTGGGCGGTTTCGCATCTGGTTTGGTGATCTACTGGGTTGCCAACAACACGCTGACCTTCCTACAGCAATACACAATCATGCGTTCACAAGGCGTGAAACCTGATATCTTGGGTAACATCTTCAAGAGCCGCAAAAAAGAAGACGCGTAATGGGGATCGTCGCAAATCTGTGGCGACATCCAATAAAAGGTGTCGGACGCGAGGAACTTGCGTCCGTCAATTTGACCGCAGGGCGATGCATGCCAATGGATCGCCACTGGGCCATCGCGCATGAAACTGCCAAGGTCGATTTTGAAAACCCCGAATGGGCACGCTGCATAAATTTCGCACGCGGCGCCCGTGGCTATGAACTGATGGCCGTGGCCAGCCAGTTTGACGATGCAACGGGCTTGATTACGCTGTCACATCCAAAACTGGAAACAATCACGCTTGATCCTGAAACGGACGGCCCCGCGCTGGTCAATTGGGTTGCACAAATCAGCAACCCAGACCGCGCAATGCCCGCACGCGTATTCAAGGCGGATCGCGGCATGACCGACAGTTCATCTCAATCGCTGTCGATCCACGCCACCGCATCATTGGACGACCTATCAAAAACCATGGGCAAAAAATTGGATCAACGCCGTTTTCGCGGCAACATCTGGCTGGATGATATCCCCGCATGGTCTGAATTCGATTGGCTTGGTAAATCCATCCGCATCGGCACAGCGGAATTTGAAATCACAAAACCGGTTGAACGCTGTATGGCAACAACTGTAAACCCAGATACGGGCGCATCGGATGCGGACACGTTGGGCACATTAAACACCAAATACGGCCACCAAGATTTCGGCGTCTTTGGCATCGTTACAAAATCAGGCGTCGTAAAATGCGGCGACAAGGCGGAATTGATCTAATGGAAATGCAATACACAATCGCAGACGACGCAACCCGCGAAGAGGCCGAATTGGGCCGATTGCTATTTGCCCAAGAAACCGATTTCCTAAAAGGCGTTGTCGCAATGGACGGCATGCCACCTGCTGATCGTATGGAAATCTGTTTTGCAGGTCGTTCAAACGTTGGTAAATCCAGCCTGATCAACGCCCTTACGGGTCGCAAATCACTGGCACGCACATCCAACACACCGGGGCGGACACAGGAAATCAACTTCTTCACCCTATCCGACAGCCACTATCTGGTCGATGTTCCAGGCTATGGCTTCGCCAACGCCCCCCTACCCGTCGTCAAAAAATGGCAAGCATTGCTAAAGGCATACCTATCAGGCCGTGCATCCCTACGCCGCGTCTTCCTGTTGATCGATTCACGACATGGCGTAAAGGCCGTGGACGAAGAGATCATGGAATTGCTGGGCCGTTCGGCTGTGACATTTCAGGTGGTTCTGACCAAGGCCGACAAGCCAAAGAAAGCGGAGCTTGAAAAAGTTATCGCCGAAACGGGCAAAATTGTCGCCAAATACCCCGCCGCATATCCCGAATTCGTGCTCACCTCGTCCGAAAAGGGCGACGGCATCCCCACACTGCGCCATATCATCCGCACATTGGTCTAGGGTCTTGGCGCGGCTGTCATTCCGCGTTAAACCAAACACAGACTGACGGGGACAGGTTGATGGAGAAATCACAAGCTATGAAACGCGATTCAATTGCAACAGCACGGATGCTGTCCGAAGCATTACCACATATCCAACGTCACGATGGTTCCATCATCGTCATCAAACTGGGCGGGCATGCCATGTCCAGCCCCGAAGCGATGCAAAGTTTCGCCCGCGATATCGTTTTAATGCACCAATGTAATCTAAAACCCGTCATCGTTCACGGTGGCGGCCCGATGATCAATGCGATGCTGGAAAAGCTGGAAATCCCAACAGAGTTCAAAGACGGCAAACGTATCTCCACCCCCGAAACGGTCGAAGTCGTTGAAATGGTTTTATCTGGTAAGGTCAACAAAACCATCGTACAGGCAATTAATGGCCAAGGCGGCAAGGCGGTTGGCCTGTCTGGCAAAGACGCCGATTTGCTACTGTGTAAACAGGCCGACGGCGGCTTGGGCATGGTTGGCGATCCCGTAACGGTAAACGCCGATGTCGTGCATTCCCTGCTGGAAAACGGTTACGTCCCTGTGATCGCACCACTGGGCGCAGGTACAAACGGCGAAACATTCAACGTCAACGGCGACACCGCCGCAGGCGCAATCGCGGGCGGTTTACAGGCGGATCGTCTGTTGTTGCTAACCGATGTCGAAGGCGTGAAAGACGGCGAAGGCGATGTTCTCACAAACCTATCCGCCGACCAAGTCCACAAAATGACAGACAGCGGTGTCATTGCAGGCGGCATGATCCCCAAAACACAAACGGCACTGGATGCAATTAATTCAGGCGTTCGCGCAGTTGTGATTATGGATGGACGCGCACCTAATGCATGTTTGCTGGAATTGTTCACAGATCACGGCGCGGGCAGTATGATTCGCGCCTAAAGGGTATTCATGACCGAAGCGACCATCAGACTCTCTTTTTTCCTTGGCATTCTGGCGATCCTAATCGTTGCGGAATTCTACCTTCCACGCAAACAACGCGTGCACCCACGTCAGGGTCGCTGGATCACTCACACGGTGATCACGGTACTAAATACGATAACCCTGAACCTAATGAACATCGTGATGCCCCTATTGGCTGTCGGCGCGGCGATGGATGCGGCGGGCAAAGGTTGGGGATTATTCAACACCCTAAACCTGCCTCTCTGGGCCGACATCATCCTAACCATCATCATCCTCGATTTCGTGGTCTGGTTCCAACACCTGTTGTCGCACAAGATCCCATTCCTGTGGCGCTTCCACCGCATGCACCACACGGATCGCGATTTGGACGTCACATCAGCCGTCCGCTTCCACCCTATTGAGATCGCTTACTCGATGCTGCTTAAAATCGCCGTTATCTACCTGCTCGGCCCCGCCGCAATCGCCGTGATCGCGTTTGAGATCATCCTGAACGGCACCGCCATGTTCAACCACGCAAACCTAAAACTGTCCCACGGTCTCGATGCTCTCTTGCGCAAAATATTGGTCACCCCAGACATGCACCGCGTACATCATTCCGTCCACCGCGATGAACACGACACGAATTTTGGTTTCGCCATGTCCATTTGGGATCGTATATTCGGCACCTACACCGCCCAACCCCGGGATGGGCACGCGGATATGAAACTGGGTTTGCACTGGCAGGATGATCGCCCGACGAAAATCACATGGTCGCTGCTTTTGCCGTTTCGCAAAAACTGATGCTGGACGAAATTACGAAAACCATTGCCCCGCACGGGCTGGTGATTTCAGGGGCATTGCACCCCGACGCAAACGACATTTCAAACGCCAAGACCCTGATCCTGCTCAGCCCCCGCGAAACGTTCTGGGACATCTTCAAAAACGCACCCGAATACACCGACAACACCCCAAACCCAATCGATCGTTGGTCAAAACGCGTCATATCCGACATCGCAATGCACCTAAACGCACGCACCCAGTTCCCCTTCGGCGGCCCACCATATGCCCCATTCTTGGACTGGGCCAAACAATCAGGTCGCGCCTTCTCATCCCCATTGGGCATGCTGGCTCACGACACATACGGCATGATGATCAGCTATCGCGGCGCACTGGCATTCGATCACAAAATCGCGTTGCCCGCGTCACCATCCACATCTCCATGTGAAACTTGTGCAGCCAAACCCTGCCTCTCGGCCTGCCCCGTCAACGCGATTACACCCGAACACGGCTACGATGTCGCCACCTGCCACGCCCACTTGGATACACCTCAGGGTGAAACATGCATGACACAGGCCTGTCGCATCCGCACATCCTGTCCAGTTTCTGTTGCAGTAAAACGCGAAACCGCTCATAACATGCTGCACATGCGCGCGTTCAAAGGGGAAACATGAAACGTCTTATTCTGACACGACACCAAAAATCCAGTTGGGATAACGTCCACGACACCGATCACCAGCGCACATTAAATGATCGCGGCAGACAAGGATGCGTTCTAATCGGCAATTGGCTACTGGAACAAAACTTCATCCCCGATCAGGTTCTGTCATCCACTGCTGTGCGTTGTGTCGAAACATGGGCGGGCATCGCAGAAACCATGGATTCAAACGCCCCCGTTGTATACGAGAGTGGCCTTTACCATTCCTCTCCAGACCTCATTCTAACACACCTACAAAAGGCGACGGGCGACACGGTATTACTTACCGCCCACAACCCCGGCATCGGCGAATTCGCGGGCCGCATTTGCGCCAAACAACCGGATCACGACCGCTTCTTTGGTTACCCATCAGGTGCAACAACATTGGTGGAATTTGACGTTGATGATTGGGCGGACATCACCTTTGGCAGCGGCGAATGTCGCGGATTTACGATTCCATCCGCCCTACAATAGAAGTATTCGTCACTCTTTAGTTAAATAAAATACTTGATTTACTGAAAAATTCATAACAACCTAAAAGTGTATACATAACTTTTGGGGGATTACATGAAAAAACTTATTTCTATCGGCCTGGCGTGTTCAACGCTAACCAGCGCTGCATTCGCGCAAAACTTTGAGGTCGAGCCAATCGTCGGCTTCCCAGATTTCGGCTTTATGGTGCCTCCAGGCACGGGCGATGGTGAATATACTGGCCCCGTTTTTGTTCTGCGCGATGACTATCCAAAAACCATGCCGCCACTGGACTCTGGCGTCCAAGAGATCCTGAAAATGGACTTTGCAGGCGATTCCATCAATTACGCCACAGCCGTGCGCGACTACATCTTCGAAGGCAACATTCGCGGCGGCAGCGTCGAAGCGGACTTTGACCTGTTTAAAAATTCCGTCGGCCGCGATTGGTACCACGCCCCATGGCAACACTGGGGACCAAACGGTCGCGAGGGTTACCACGGCCTCACACGCGAAGGCCCCCTTTCGCCCTACGTTTTGGATAAAACCCAAAAGGATAAATCATCCGCCTACGCCGTTGGCTTCTATAATGGCCCAGGTGGTTTGACCTTCGGCAAGGTATGGCCCAGCGCCGACCAAGGTCCAGACCTTTCCACCCTGATCGCTGGCGAAGGTTTCCCAGAAGGCACCATCGTTGGAAAATTCTTATTCACGGTTTTGGATGAAACACAGGTCAGCTATCTTTCGAACCCATTGCAATGGAA
Organism: uncultured Amylibacter sp.; assembly: GCA_943846615.1. GTDB lineage: Bacteria > Pseudomonadota > Alphaproteobacteria > Rhodobacterales > Rhodobacteraceae > Amylibacter. The sequence continues at coordinate 948,146 of OX044354.1, forward strand.
CGCCTACATGTATGATTGCGATGTTCCATCGTCTGCTGGTTACGGTGGCGATTGCACCGCCGACAAACGCTCCACGCAAAAAGTGAACCTCTTGCAAATGGACATCATGATCAAAGACAACCGTGCTGTTGATGCCGCTGGTTGGGTCTTTGGAACGTTTTCATACAACGGTAACCTACCGGCGGATCACCAATATTCCGCCGCCTGTGAGCAATATTCAGGCGATGCAAAGAAATGGTGTAACTTGGTACCTGTTGGCGTGATGTGGGGCAATGATCCCGATAATGATATCGGTCATTTGAACCTAACACCCAGCGTGGACAATCCAACTGTGATCAACAAAACGTTGAAACAGACCGTTATCAATCCATCACCTGATTTGCCTGCGCAGCATCTGGGTTGGGCATCACGACTGGATGGCCCTGCGGATAATCCAGGTTCCAGCTGTATGTCGTGTCACTCTACGGGCCAATACCCCGCGGTTTCACCGATCATGTTGACGTTTAATCCCGCCGAAATGCCCCATGATGGCGCAACGGCATCACCCGAATGGATGCGCTACTTCCGCAATTTCAAAGACGGCGAAGCGTTCGACGAAGGCCGCGCAGTTTCCACCGATTTCTCAATGCAATTGCTGAAATCAATTCAAAACTATGTGGAATGGCGCTCACAATCACAACAAGGCGGTTATGCTGTTGAATACTGGACAGACAACAACGTCGGCCCAGTAACGCGTGGTGCGCATCTCGAATAACCCTCCCCGCACTGCAAATCAGAACGGGCGCAACGTTGCGCCCGTTTTTTCTTTCCATCTGTGTCTGATCGCGTTTAAGTGCACCAAACACAGGGGCGAACAATGACACAAAAATCCATCCTCATTACAGGCTGCTCAACCGGTATTGGATACGACGCCGCCCACACGCTACACAAACGCGGCTGGCGCGTCTTCGCTACCTGCCGCGCCGAGGTGGATTGCGAACGCCTACGTGGCGAAGGGCTGGAAAGTTTCCCCCTCGATTACGAAGACGAAGCATCAATCAAAGCCGCCGTCGCAGAAACCCTAAAACGTACAGGCGGAACATTGGACGCCCTGTTCAACAACGGTGCCTACGCCATCCCTGGATTGGTTCAGGATCTCCCCCGCGACGCCCTTCGCACCATATTTGAGGCAAATCTTTTCGGCTACTTCGATCTGATAAATCAGTTGATGCCTGCAATGACGAAACAAGGCCACGGTCGTATTATCAACTGCTCTTCCGTCCTCGGCTTCGTCGCAACCCGTGCGCGCGGCTCTTACGTGGCAACAAAATTCGCCCTCGAAGGCCTAACAGATGCCATGCGCCTCGAACTGCGCACTCAACCCATAGACATTTGCCTGATCGAACCCGGCCCCATCACAACAGAGTTCAGAAACAACGCAAAGGGACAGTACGAACGCTGGATAGATTGGAAAAATTCCGCACGTAAATCCTTCTATGAAAAATTGCTAATGCCACGGCTCTATACCCCTTCCGAGGGTTTGGATTTCGGCGAATTGCCATCCGCCGCCGTCACCGCTAAATTGATCCATGCATTGGAATCCAATCGCCCCAAACCGCGATACTACGTGACAACACCCACATACATCTGTGGTGTGCTGAAACGCCTGTTGACCACACGCGCATTGGACAGAATACTGAACAAATTCTAACAAAGGACCAAAACAATGGACCCGTTATACATCCTCGTCGTTATCGCCGTATTGGCTGTGCTTGTCACCTTGATGATCGGCCTTGGCGCATTCACCTCTGGCGGTGAATTCAACAAAAAATACGCCAATAAAATCATGCGCTGGCGCATCATCCTTCAGGCCGTCGCAGTGGCGCTCATCCTGCTCTACGTCTACCTACGAAACGGATAACGACATGGTCACGCTTAACAAAATCTACACGCGCACAGGCGACGCAGGCACAACCGCATTGGGCAACGGCGAGCGCGTCGGAAAACAATCCGCCCGTGTCAACGCATACGGTACCGTCGATGAAACCAACGCCACCGTCGGCTTGGCACGGCTACATTCCACAGGCGAATTGGACGCGGCACTGGCCCTGATCCAAAACGATCTGTTCGATCTGGGCGCAGACCTTTGCCGCCCCAATATGGCCGCTGACGCCGATGCCGAATACCCGCCCCTGCGCATTGCCGCATCACAAGTCGACCGCTTGGAATCCGAAATCGACGCGATGAACGCAAACCTTTCCACATTGAAAAGCTTCATCCTACCCGGCGGTTCCCCACTTGCTGCACACATGCACCTGTGCCGCACGGTATCCCGTCGCGCCGAACGTCTGTGCGTCGATCTCGCATCAACGGACGACGTAAACCCAGACGCGATCAAATACCTGAACCGCCTGTCGGATTGGTTTTTCGTCGCTGGCCGCGTGGCAAACAACAACGGCGCGGATGATGTCCTCTGGGTGCCGGGCGCTAACCGATAAATCCCGAAAACCCATTTCAGGATACCAAAATCTCACCCCACGCGTGCGAATTTGCATGGCTCTTTTGCACTGACGCGGCGTATTATGACCCTGAATTGTCCGATTTACACTTTTCCGTCGTATCCAAGACAGTTACAAGAAACACAGGAATTTTCGCGGGTCATTCCCCCGCCTTACAAGGAGAACGCAAATGAAGGTTTTAGTACCTGTCAAACGCGTGATTGATTATAACGTGAAAGTGCGCGTCAAAGCGGACGGAAGCGGTGTTGATCTCGCCAATGTTAAAATGTCGATGAACCCCTTCGACGAAATCGCAGTCGAAGAGGCGATCCGCCTAAAGGAAGCTGGCAAAGCAGACGAAATCGTTGCCGTATCCATCGGTGTGAAACAGTCCCAAGAAACATTACGTACAGCATTGGCCATGGGCGCAGACCGCGCAATCCTAATCATTGCGGCAGACGACGTTCACACAGACATCGAACCATTGGCAGTCGCAAAATTGCTAAAAGCCGTGATCGACGAAGAACAACCCGGTTTGGTTTTGGCTGGTAAACAAGCAATCGACAACGACATGAACGCCACGGGCCAAATGTTGGCGGCCCTTCTGGGCTGGTCACAGGCCACATACGCATCTGAATTGGACGTGGACGGTGACAGCGCAACAGTAACGCGCGAGGTTGACGGTGGACTACAAACGATCAAGGTGAAAATGCCAGCAATCGTAACCGTAGACCTTCGCCTAAACGAACCACGTTACGCGTCACTTCCAAACATCATGAAAGCCAAGAAAAAGCCGCTGGATGAAAAATCTGCCGCTGATCTGGGCGTAGACGTTTCACCACGTCTGACTGTTGTGTCCACAACAGAGCCAGCCGAACGCGCCGCTGGTGTGAAGGTTGCAGATGTTGCCGAATTGATCGCAAAACTTAAAGACGAAGCAGGAGTAATCTAATGGCTGTATTACTATTAGCAGAAGTTGTTGGTGGCGAAATCTCTATGGACCAAACAGGCAAAGCATTGTCTGCTGTTGCGGGTCTGGGCGACGTAACTGTTCTTTGTGCATCCGCTGGATGTTCTGGCGCGGCTGAAGCGGCGGCAAAATTGGACGGTGTGTCCAAGGTGTTGTGCGCAGATGATGCGGCATACGGAAACGCATTGGCTGAACCCACTGCTGACCTGATCGTGTCACTGGCTGGCGACTACGATCACATCGCAGCCCCCGCAACCACAAGCGCGAAAAACATCCTGCCACGCGTGGCGGCATTGTTGGACGCTATGGTGATCACAGACGTAACTGGCGTTGTTGACGCTGACACGTTTGAACGCCCAATCTACGCAGGCAACGCAATCCAAACCGTAAAATCAAGCGACGCGAAGAAGGTTCTTTCGATCCGTACTGCTGGTTTTGACGCGGCTGGCGAAACTGGTTCCGCATCTGTTGATTCAATCGACGCCGTTGCAAACCCTGGACTGTCCGAATGGGTCGAAGACAAGGTTCAAACATCAGATCGCCCAGAACTGACATCGGCAAAAATCGTTGTCTCAGGTGGCCGTGGTGTTGGCTCCGAGGAAAGCTTTGCGATCATCGAAGCATTGGCCGACAAACTAAACGCCGCAGTTGGCGCATCCCGCGCGGCCGTGGATTCAGGTTACGCACCAAACGACTGGCAAGTTGGTCAAACAGGCAAGGTCGTTGCCCCTGACCTCTACATCGCCGCTGGTATCTCTGGCGCCATCCAACACTTGGCTGGCATGAAAGATTCCAAAGTGATCGTAGCAATCAACAAAGACGAAGAAGCCCCGATTTTCCAAGTGGCTGATTACGGTCTGGTTGCTGATTTGTTTGACGCAGTTCCAGAACTGACTGACGCGCTATAAGCAAACTTAAATTATACAAAGGGCCCTCGCATTGCGGGGGCCTTTTTTGTTTTCAACCGCCCCATTTCGCTTGAAATCCTGTCCGATCCTACAGAATACAAAATCTTTTTTCACATTATTTTCCCTTATTTCATTAGTCAAAATGCTATTTTAAATTTTTTCTGTGATCCAAAACAAAATCCGCCACGTACTCTTCATACAACCAACTCAACAGAGGTAACTCACATGCTAAGACGTACATTTATTGCAGCAATTGCTGTTTCATCATTCGCAACTTCTGCATTCGCAGACGGGCACTCCAAAGACATCGTAGACACCGCCGTAGGTGCTGGCAGCTTCACAACGCTTGTCGCAGCAGTCCAAGCCGCAGGCTTGGTAGACACGCTGAAAGGCGACGGTCCATTCACTGTTTTCGCCCCAACAGACGAAGCATTCGCAGCATTGCCAGTAGGCACAGTTGAAACGCTATTGAAGCCAGAAAACAAAGATCAGCTGGTAAGCATCCTAACCTACCACGTTGTAGCAGGCAAAGTGATGGCCTCTGATGTATCGGGCAAAATGATGGGCGTAAAAACAGTCAACGGCGCGAAAGCTCAAATCAACGGAATGCAAGGCGTAAAGATTGACGGAGCGACTGTAACCGCAGCGAACATCGAAGCATCCAACGGCGTAATTCACGTGATCGATCAGGTAATTCTACCAAAATAGGTCAACGTGAGGGGGCAAGGTATGTTCCCCACCGCAAAGCCTTGCCCCATACTTACATACATGTATCCGCACTCAAACAGATGGATACATGTTCCAAACTGAAGTAATTTTCAAAACCAAGTTAACCGTCGCAATCAACAAAGACGAAGAAGCCCCAATATTCCAAGTGGCTGATTACGGTCTGGTTGCTGATTTGTTTGACGCAGTTCCAGAACTGACTGACGCGCTGTAATCAAACTTAAATCATTCAAAGGGCCCTCGCATTGCGGGGGCCTTTTTCGTTGCAAGGCAAGCCTGAATTGATATCCCGCATTTTATTTCTACTTTGTGAGGCATTGGAATTGATGAACATTCTTTCTCGCTTTAGAACTAGATAAAGATAAATTTAGTTCATTCATTTACAGGATCTCAAATGACATTTTCAGCTATTTATAGAAATAGACGCAACATAGTTTTATTTGCGCTAGTTAGCATTTCAAGCACAAGCACCCCATGGTTAGCAGAAGGCCTTGATCTTAAGAAAGAAAGTGCAATTTCTGTCGAAAGTTGTATTTCCGCATTGAAAGGGCGGAACAAAGATCTCTCAAAATTGGCCCAATATGGATACAAACAAAAACGTAAGGCACGTTTCCACAAGGCCATAGATGGAAATTTCTGCAAACAAACTTTTACAATGCAAGAGGGTCGTCGATACCATCGTCGGTTGACTCATCAAATTCAAGATGATCCGAATTCACCAATTTGGACGAAAAGCGAGATGAAATTGCGATGTTTTCACGAAGCGTAATCCCGTTCAAGCCAACCCAAGAAAAACCAGGCGAATAAGGTGAATAGCTCTGAACTAGCAACATATGTTCATCAATCGTCGAGTTAGGAATTAAATCTTCGATATCGACTGCAACGGGCGTTGTTTGAGGAAAATCAGATGTCTCTATGCTCCAAAGAATAGTCAAATTACCGCCTGATTTCTTTACACTAGTTACGCGAAGCCACGAGTTTTCTCTATCCCGAGAACCAGAAATGGTATCGAAAACACCATCAAGCGAAAGAATGAAGTCATCATCAACTATCGTTTGCCGCGACAACAAATCAGAAATTGTATAACTCGCCGTGGTGAATTTCATCCATTTATGAAATGCGTCGAAAAAAACAAACATTCCCAAAAAACACAGCAAAAGTGCCGGGAGCATAAACATAAATTCAATAACAAGAACGCCGCGCTCGTTTTTATAAAATTTCTTCATGGTTCAACTCGGTTCGTTAATGTAAGCATTATCTGAAACTAATGAAATACCGCCACTATCGTCGAAATCGAAAGGCATCGCAAATGATGTTGGTAAGATTGTATCGACGACGACGCAGGCACGCATAAACATAATGTTTTGTATATCAGCAGATTCTCTGACGCCATCCTCGACCGAAGGTAGATCGGTTAGCGGATCCACAGGGCCAGTGCGGTCGACACACGAGGCCTCCGTCTCTGGCACTCCAGTAACGGGATCTACCGCCGTCAATTCAAGAAAAAGGGAGGTGTCACAATCCTTAATAATAGTCACCTTTGCGCAAATCTTGTCCTTTATATAATCGTGAGCCTGAGCGTTGGTCGTGTACGTATCTGGAATGCCATTAATGCGCACATCACGAGCCGCCGTAGACAAACTGTGTTCCAACATAACCCAACGCATGAGAACAAACCCGTTCTCCAACATCCATGCGAAAATAATCATAAAAAGCGTCGACGTCACTACCATTTCCAAAGACGTCGAACCTGTCTCGTCTTTGGAAAACGATTTCAATCTCATTCGCATGTGTTTCACAAAACACTCCCAACTATGGCGCTTTAAAAACTTACTTAGTTAATTTCAGCTTTTCCACAGCCGCACCAACCTCTGCAAAGATTTCTTCAATATCGCCAGGCTCGGCAGTGTGATAAAATGCGTCGTTGGTTGCACAGTCTCGTAGAGAATCTTGACCATTTGTACTCGCGCCATAAGCAATTGAAAAAATCACAATTCCTTTGTCTTTGGCGGCGGAGCATATCAAATCAAACCGAGAGTCTTTTGTTGTGGAATCTACAGTATCCCAATAGTCACCAAGTTCGCCACCTGTTTCCGTTATCAACGTTTCAAGTGGAACTTTTTGCCACATTTTTTTCCAGGTCATACGCTCCCAACCCGCGCTCGTTTTCTCAATAAAACTTACGTTGTTCTCGCCTGGATTGTACCAAACGTGAGACGGGTTCGCGGCATCGTCGGTACGAAACTCTGCTTTTACTTTGTGTTCCGCGACGTTCTGACCATCTGTGATGATTAGCATCACTTTTTGCGTACTCTCATGGTTCCAATCAACTGGGCGCTGTGAAAAGCCAGGATCGACAGATTGGCGGTCTTCTGCATTACCATCGCTATCCCATAATGTGGACAGGTGATTGATAACAGGACGGCTCGCTGGGTCTAATAATGCGACACCCCACTTAGCGGCAATATCAAGCGATGTACTGCCGCGCGACTTCATCGCATCGAGCTGATCGGTTAACGCTGTTAAATCTTTTGAGAACGGCAGAATCTGATCGTACTCTTCGGCGCTACAATGTGGTAAATCGATTTCCCAAACATTTGCATTGGGATTTGAATTTTTATACGCAGCATGAACCGCCTGTACTTGCTCATCAGTCGAAAACCCCGTTTCCGTGTACGCGGCGTCAGTCCACTCTGAACAAAAAGTAAGTTGATGATCTGCAGTACCGTGGGCCGCTTCATACAGTTCTTTGCCGGCATTCACTTGCATATCATATGGAATCGTCGATATCGAAACACGATTGGGATCAACATCATCATTTGACGCTAAAAGACTTGTGTAGAAGGAAGTTAACGCAGGTACCAAGCTTGTTAAGCGCCCGCCATTTCCCATAGAATTGGATACATCGATAACAACGGACAACTCTACATCTGGCACACGTTCCTCAGCAGCACTGATAATTTCAATGTCCATATCGAAAACTCCGAACGAGCGCATGAAAATTGTATCAACAGTTTGAGTTGCCGAGACTTCGACAAGACGATGCGAGGACGTGTCAATTTCGTCTAAAATTCGAATATTAACATCAGGATCCAAGTTAGCTGTAGCGAGATGTCCCCGAACAATATTCGAAGGCGACTCAGTATATCTAAGTGATGCCGCTGAAATAGTAGCTATATCAATCTGAGATTGAAGATGCGTACGCGCCGATTCATACTTAACCAAATCGAATGCCACGCCAAAAAACGAAAGCATTGCCACAAACAGCATGGATATATAGATCGTCATCGACCCCGATACATCTGTCCAATAATTCAAAAAAAACGTTCTTATTTTCATGGCAACACCCCAGTACAAACTACCTGTTCCTTACAAAACCAAGTAAATGTAGCAATAATAAGGCGAAAACGTGTTAATTTCCAAAATATATCATGTTTCAAATTGCACAAAATTGGACATATTATGGTGCAGTAAGGCAAATTCCAGCCAATCTCAATTCCCTAGGTGTGATCGCCTGGTGCGACACATAAGAAATTTGGCGCGGATATGTTCGTATTCCAACCTAGAATTGCATTCGTTTATGGATCAAATCCATAGTGATCGTTGACTGCACCCCAACAATTCTGAAAAAGATACCAAAGTTCTTGTTGCAGATGAATCGCTTCTGTTGAGGTGGTCTTTAACAATCAACGCTCCATCCTTCGCGTTCGAACCAGAGATGACTTGGTATAGTTTTGATAGCCCCTTGCCTGAGAAAATATCCTCTACTGTTGTGAATGCAGACGCGTCACATTCGCGGGACAGGGTGGATTTGATGTTGTGAGGTAAAGCCGCATGGCCCAATTCAGCCTGCAAACAAATAGGGTGACCAGCCTTGGCGTTGATGACAGGGCAGACATTAAAACCGGTTCCAAGGCCAACGACCAAGTATTGCCCGTTCTTTTTTTTGCAGTGAATTTGAGCCGCCTATGTGTTGGGTGCCATTCAATGGTAAGGCTTGCAAACTGTACCCCAAGGCCGTCAAATCATTGATCAGTGTTACATCAGTGCAATGTGTTGAACGCTGAAGGTCATCAATAGATATTTCCCAATCTAAATTTGTAAGCTTTCCTGTGTTCGCCGTTATTGGCCCCTCAATGGCAATCACACAGCGGGAAATCTGAACGTTTGAAGTTTCTTTGAAAAACTGCGCTATGACCTCATAAAACGATTGAAAGCGAGCATTAACAAAATATTGCACTGAGGCTTGGTTCAAGATGCCATTCTGTGCCAAGCCCAACCGAGATTGTGTGCCGCCGACATCCGCGACAAGTGTATGCGCTTCCATTTTTCTACTTTCCTAACTAAAGCGTGACCTCGTTTCCGGATAAAAATACGAACCCTTAGCTAAATCAAATGCTAACTTGAGTGGTTGAGCTGGTTAAGTCTCCGTCTCATCGTGTTGTCTGTCGTCTGATAGATTGGAGCCGCCATTAGGCCAATCTTAGCATTTTTATACATGCTCTAAAAACGAAGGTCTGCTTTCGGGCAGAGCTTTTGAAGTAGCGCAATTGCATCGAATGGTCGGTTCCCACCCGATTAGGCCGAAAACTCGAAGCGGTCTCTAAGTCCCCCATTGTGGACATTTCGCCAAGCCCTACTTCTTAGGCTTCAATTTCAACGTCTCTTCACGCAAAAACGCCATCAAACCTTTGGCATCTTTTTCGTATGATTTTACAATCTCCGGATCGATCAATTCACCAATGACTGGGCTTTGCTTTTTATTGAACGCATGACGGATTTCATACAACAACAGGCTCTGGCGCAACGTATCGCCCAGCTTGTTCGCAATCTGGAACCAACGGCTGTTTGAGCCCGTGAAATAAATCGGTAAAACCCTCGCCCCTGATTGGCGGATCATCTTGGCGGTGAATGTCGCCCATTCACGTTCCGTCGGCTCACCGAAGTACGTATCAGACGTGGAAACCGTGCCCGCGGGGAACAATGCAATACAATGCCCCTCCTTCAACGCACCAATCGCCTTTTGACGCATCTGAATATTCTTACGCACCGCGTCCTCTTCATGAGGGAAGCTGACGGGCAATAAATACTTCTCAATACGCGTCACACCAACCAACAAGGCGCGTGTCAGAATCTGATAATCATCACGCGATTGGCTGATCAAACGTGCCATCACAATACCATCGATCAAACCATGCGGGTGGTTGGATACAATCACCAACGGCCCCTCTGATGGAATGCGCGCGATTTCGGTTTTCGGCGTCGTCAGCTCGATATTCATCTCTTCGAGAACAGAAATCCAAAAATCTGGGTCTTTGTTTTGATCACGTTCCCATTTGCGCATCTTATACAACAGATAGTAACGCGCCGTCAGAATTTCGATCGCGCTGATCAGGATACGTTTTGTGCGGCTGGGAAACGAATTGGCGTAGGTCAGTTCAGACCGATCATACAATTTGTTTGGATCGTAATCATCGTTGTGGTTGTCTACTGTTTCACCCATTGGATCAACGTCCTTCGCCAAAGTAGTCTTCTACTAGTGTTTTCAGTGCCTCTGCCAGCTTTTCAGCCTCAGGTCCAGCGGTCTCGACTTCGATCTCTGAGCCTATTGAGGCGGCCAGCATCATCAAGCCCATCATAGAATCGCCCGTTACCTCGAGTCCATCCTTTGAAACCACAGCCGTCGCATCACAGTTTTCCACTGTTTCGACGAATTTGGCCGATGCACGTGCATGCAGGCCCTTCTCATTTATGATCTTTAACGTCTGCTTCATGACCCAACCTAAATTCCGGCAGAGCCGTTACAGCTGTTTATATACTTTTTTCCAGCGTCCATTGAAACAGTTAATGCCTGTTCAATCGGCAAGCGACGCGATTTGGCTAATTTCAACAACATTGGCAGGTTCGCACCATATAAAATGCGGCGTTCTTCGCAATGACAGGCCTTCATCGACAGGTTCGATGGCGATCCGCCAAACATATCTGTGACGACAACAACGCCACTGCCCTGATCCACAGAATCCGCAATTCTGCAAATTTCGGATTGTTTATCACTGCGATCACATTCAGCGGCGATTGAAACCGCTTTGATGCCCTTTTGCGGGCCCATGACATGTTCGATGGCGGCCAAATATTCTTCGGCTAATCGTCCATGTCCTACAATTACGACACCAATCACGTCCGTAACACTCCTGCATCTCGTGCGATCATCGCACGACGTTCCATTTCTCTGTGACGCACTGATGTTTGCCACCCCAATTTTGTCAGCGCGACTGACAACTCCTGTGTAACCGTTACCGATCTGTGCTTACCACCCGTACACCCCAAACCGATTGTGAAGTGTGCTTTACCTTCATCACGATAGGCAGGCAACAGCAACGATGCCATATCCACAGTCTGTGCGAAAAAGGCATCATATAACTTATCCGCCTTAACATATGCTTGAACGCCCCCGTCCAAGCCATTCTTCTCGCGCAGATTCTCATCCCAGTATGGATTCCTAAGAAACCTGCAATCCAGCACCATGTCAATTCCCCGTGGCACACCACGCTTATAAGAAAATGATTGCAGGTTAACAGCTAAACCCCGCGCCTCCTCGGTCCCAAACAATTTTTCAACTTCAGCACGTAAATCATGGGGCGACATATCGGACGTATCCAAATACACATCTGCGCGGTGGCGCAACACATGTAACAGGTCCTGTTCATGCTCGATCCCCTTTAGCGGCGTTGTGTCGGGCGCTGATGGATGACGTCGGCGTGTTTCGCTGTAGCGGCGCAATAAAACATCCGTCGAACAATCCACATAAAATAACGATGCTTCGTAGTCTTCGCGGTATTCCAAAATATCCACGGCGTCCATAACCGCCTTAACACTGAAATCACGGGTGCGTACATCAACAGACAGCGCCAAATCGCGGCCCAATTTCGGCCCCGACAACAGGCGCGGCAAGAACTCTAACGGCAGGTTATCAATTGTTTCGAAACCCATATCTTCAAACGCATTTACGACCGTGCTGCGGCCGGCCCCTGAGGGACCAGTAATAAGAACGATTCTGGTTGCGTTATTTTCCACGATAATTCCCAACACCGCGATTACACATCTGCGCGTCCTGCGGTTACGAACTGGTATGCTACACTGTGCAAATAGGGAATGTTAGCCCCATAAATCAAGGGAATATCACAATCTTGTAACGCAACGTGTCTGCGCGGCGGAATGCGTTCAACCTCTGATTGAGATATGTCTATCGCAAGTGCAAGTTTGCTACTGCCGATATAGTCACAGTTCAAAACCCCGACTTTCGCAACTTCAATCAAGCCCGCGATATTTGGCGGGCGTTTGGCAACAATTGCGCCATCTTGAACCCTAAGATCAACATAGTCATCACCCACCAACATGGCACCGATACTAATACATGCCAGAGCAAGGGTCGATTTGCCGCTTCCCGATGCCCCCAATATCAAAACACCGCGACCATCGAAATCAACACAGGATGCGTGTTGCAATCCGATATCTAATTTTACGCTCAAATCGGGAAACCAACAATAAATCGCGCACCCAAAACGGGTGCGTTTTCATCGTCCCCTTTGTGAATGTTTTCCGCCCAAATTGTACCGCCATGCGCCTCTACGATTTGCTTTGAAATCGCCAACCCCAAACCGGAATGGTTTCCAAAATCATCGCTCGGACGTTGTGAATAAAAGCGGCGGAAAATTTCGCTCAGGCTACCGGGGGGAATACCTGGCCCCGTCTCTTCGACAACTGCCAAAATGCGATTTCCACGTACACGGCACCAAACCCGAATGGCGTCACCGTTTTTGCAAAACGAAACAGCATTGGTTACCAAATTAACAAAAACCTGCGCCAACCGCTCTTCTAATCCATCAAAATGAATTGGCTTTGCAGGGCCTTCCCAATACAGATCAATCCCAATGTCATCCGCTTCCATGCGGTGGAATTCAACAATATTGGACAACATTTTTGTCAACTCGAACCGTTGCGTTTCCTCGTTCACCAATTCGGCGTCCAAACGGGAGGCATTGGAAATATCAGACACCAATCGATCCAATCGCCGTACATCCATTTCCAGAATATCCAACAACTCCATCTTGCCCTTACCCTCTTTGGCAACGCGCAATGTTTCCACTGCCGAACGCATCGACGCTAGTGGGTTTTTAATCTCATGGGCAACGTCGGCGGCAAAACTCTCGTTTGTGGCGATGCGTTCGTACAGTGCACTGGTCATATCCGCCATCGCACCTGACAAACGGCCAATCACATCCGTGCGTCCGCCCAGATTTGGAATCAACGCCTTGTGCGCATCTGCGGGTGCCAAATCCGCTGCTGTGCCAATTTCAGCTGCGCGCGCCAAATCATTCAACGGATTTGTAATCGCACGCGCCAAAACCGCCGCAAACATCAAGGCAACCCCTAGCGCCAAGAAGAAGAACGCAAACAACGCCTTGCCGCGCACACCAGACAATTCCGACACCAGCTTTTGCGGTGTTTGAAGTATCACAAAACCAATCAACTGATCATTTTTGCGCAAACTCCGCGCAACGGCAAAAACCGTATCACCCGAACGCAAAACGGTTTGCTGTGGTGATGTACCGTTCTGTACCGCTTTCTCCATCAAACCCTGATTGAATTTTTCAAGATTCTCGACCTCTGAAACGGGGCTGCCCGATCCAAAAATTCGAGACAAGTTTTTCCATAGTGTAACCGTCCCCTCCTCAACCGGAAAACCTTCATCGTGTGGGGCCGCTAATTCCAGCGCATCTTCACTGACCAAATTCATATTCTGATCATAAATTTTAAGGGATAGCCCATTATGACGCAGAACCGGACTGTTTAAATCCTCCAACAATTCGAGGGGCGTACCGTCTATCGTCTGATCCAAACGGTGTTGAAAGACCGCCTGTTGAAAATCAGCCTGATTGGACAAATATTCCTTAGCCGTCTTTGAAAATTGATTTTGCGGCTGTGATACCAGCAACGCACCAACCAACAAAACAGCCAGTGCAATAAAATTCGCCAAAAATATCCGACGCGTCAGATTAAAGCTGTGAAAGCCCACGAATCGTCCACGACGCGGATGCTGCGCCAACAGCATATCAGGATCACCAACCCAACCGTCACTCGACTTTTGATCCTCAAAATCTGCCACAAACAATATCCAATAAAGGGCAAACGCCCGCTAAATCACTCTTCGGTGTAACGGTAACCGATACCGTACAACGTTTCGATTGCGCCAAATTCGTTGTCGGCATTACGCATCTTTTTGCGCAGGCGCTTGATGTGGCTGTCAATCGTGCGATCATCAACATAGACCTGATCACTATAGGCCAAATCCATCAATTGATCGCGACTTTTCACAAAACCAGGGCGTACAGCCAATGAATGCAACAACAGAAATTCCGTAACCGTCAGGGAAACAGGCTCGCCCTTCCACGTCACAGAATGGCGCATTGGATCCATCACCAAACTGCCACGCTGGATGGGCGCATCTTCTGGCTCGCGCTCTTCAATCGGTTTTTCATCCGCCGCACCGCGACGCAGCAACGCTTTGATGCGCTCAACCAAAAGGCGTTGCGAAAACGGCTTCTTGATATAATCATCCGCGCCCATACGCAGCCCCAGCACTTCGTCGATTTCGTCATCTTTGGAGGTCAGGAAGATTACTGGCATTTGCGAAATTTGACGCACCTTGGTCAACAAATCCATTCCGTCCATACGCGGCATCTTAATATCAAACACAGCCAGATCAGGCAGGTTGTCATTCGACATGTCCGTCCACGCCTCTAATCCATCATGGTATTTCCGAACCTCGAATCCTTCCGCTTCTAATGTCATAGAAACTGACGTCAGGATGTTTTGATCATCGTCTACCAGTGCGATAACTGCCATTTTTTCGTCCTTACCCATTCGAAAATCGTTGCGAACCCATATGCCATAAAATCACATGCGCGCAACTTTGCGTGTATCTGTCAAATTTGCATGAATTTGCCTTCAATACCAGTGGAATAAAATCCACTTTTCGGCCTTTGACATGAAATTTCAGCACCTTTCTAACATTTTCAAAAATGTTAGCGCAACCAGTGTCATTATGACTGTCGACTCCAATAAAACCACGCGGTATAGCACCCCAAATAGCCAATATTTTACCACGCTGACCAAGGAGCTACTCAAATGACCACCGGACGCGTAAACCCCTCCCAAAAACTCGAAGACATCGGAATCAATGGTGTCGAAAACGCTCACTACAACTTGCAAGAGCCCGCGTTAATCCAACACGCGATCCGCCGTGACGAAGGCGAACTGGGCAACGGCGGCGCTTTCTTGGTTACCACTGGTAAATATACTGGCCGTTCCCCCAAAGATAAATTCGTCGTCAACGAGCCAAGCGTCCAAGACACAATCTGGTGGGAAAACAATCCACCAATGGAAATCGATGCCTTCAACCAACTAAAGGCAGACATGATCGCCCACATGAACGGCGGCGAATACTATGTCCAAGATTTGTTTGGCGGCGCTGATCCAGAGCACCGCTTGAACGTACGCGTCATCACCGAATTGGCATGGCACAGCTTGTTCATCCGCACAATGTTGCGTCGCCCTGAACCCGCTGAACTGGACACTTTCGTTCCAGGTTTCACAATCATCAACTGCCCAACATTCAATTCAGACCCTGCAAAACACGGTTGTCGCTCTGATGTGGTCATCGCGATCTCAATGGAACAAAAACTGATCTTGATTGGTGGCACGGAATACGCTGGCGAAAACAAAAAATCTGTTTTCTCAATCCTCAACTACTTGTTGCCTGAAAAGGGCATCATGCCAATGCACTGTTCTGCAAACCACGCAATCGGTGATCCATCCGACACGGCCGTTTTCTTCGGTCTGTCTGGTACGGGTAAAACAACATTGTCAGCCGACCCAAACCGCATTTTGCTGGGTGATGACGAACACGGTTGGTCAGACACAACAACCTTCAACTTCGAAGGTGGTTGTTACGCAAAAACAATCAACCTAAGTGCCGAAGCAGAACCAGAAATCCACGCAACAACGCAAAAATTTGGCACAGTCATCGAAAACATGGTGTACGACGAATACACTAAAGAATTGGATTTCGACGATGACAGCCTGACAGCAAACATGCGTTGCGCATACCCATTGCACTACATTTCAAACGCATCTGAATCTGCAATCGGTGGTCAGCCAAACAACATCATCATGTTGACCTGTGATGCCTTTGGCGTTCTTCCTCCGATCGCACGCCTGACACCAGAACAGGCGATGTACCACTTCCTATCTGGCTTCACCTCCAAGGTGGCTGGAACAGAGCGCGGCGTTACGGAACCACAACCGACATTCTCTACATGTTTCGGCGCCCCTTTCATGCCACGCCGCCCAGAGGTATACGGCGCATTACTACGCGATAAAATCGCCGCGAACGGCGCAACGTGCTGGTTGGTAAATACAGGTTGGACAGGTGGCGCATATGGCACCGGTTCACGCATGCCAATCAAGGCAACACGCGCACTTCTAACCGCTGCACTAAACGGCTCTCTTAACGCCGGTAAATTCCGCAAGGATGAAAACTTCGGCTTTGACGTTCCATTGGCATTGGTTGGCGTAGACGCAAGTCTACTTGATCCACGCAGCACATGGTCAGACAAAGATGGCTATGACGCCTCTGCGACTAAATTGGTTTCAATGTTCTCCGACAACTTCGCCCAATACGAACAATTCGTCGGTGCGGATGTATTAGCGCAGGCAATCAAACCGAAATAAACATCTGCAAAATTACACCCGTTTTAAACCCAAGCCTCGGCTTGGGTTTTCTTTTGCCAAAATCTCTGCAACTCTGCGGGTATGATACGTTCAATACTCTTACTGACCCTCACCATGACCACCTGCCAGGCCGATGAAACAATTTCGGGCTATGCTTACCCTGACGCAATTTGGATGCTTAACGACTTAAACGGGCAATCACCGAAATCTGAAATCACGCTAACCTTCCCCGAAAAAGGAAAAATCGCTGGCCGCGCCCCATGCAATCGCTACTTTGGCACCCAATCAAAACCACTCCCTTGGTTTAAAACGGGCCCTATCGCGTCAACCAAAATGGCCTGTCCCAATTTGGCGGAAGAATCCAAATATTTCACGGCACTCGATACCGCTACTTTGGCCGAGGTCAGCGCAACAACTCTCATCCTCTCCAATGAAACAGGTCCAATCCTAACCTACAAACGCCAATAAAACAGTTTCAGGATCTACGGAACTAGTCCCCAACAGACATCGCCAAAACACGACTCATTCGCGTATAACTCTCGCCCGATTGTTCATGCCACTCATTAAACGCCACCTGAATTTTCGCCTGCGCGGTCTTGGACGTTACCGCCCCATCCACAACTCCCGCCAATTCCAGCGCTGTCACCACATCCCGTCCCAAAATAAAACAATCCTTGCCCAGAAACCGTAGGGCATATGCCCCTGTATTTCCCCCTAATCGGTTGCCACGCTTTTTCATCAACTGCCATAATCCAACCAAATCCGAACTGGGCCAATCACCAATACACTTTGCCGCTGATCCATATTCCTGCGCCAAATCCCCCAGAAATATCGCATTGTCTCGCACCGCCAAAATCTTGGCAGCATAGCGAATGTTGCGCGGGTCTTTCAAATGGGTATCAAAATCATCATCCGACATGAATGAATTACGCCCAATATCAAACCCATGAAACGCATCCTCAATCCCCGCCCATTTCTTTTCCACAACAGACCAATTAAACCCCGCCTGAAAAATATTCTTGGAAAACTGTGATAAAATCCGATCATCACCCATCTTGGTAATATCCACCTCTGGCGCATCAGGCATCAATGCTTCCAACGCATCCGCCCCACCCTTACGCTTTTGCGCACGATCCAAAATCACTTCAAACTTTTGCATTTTCACCCCTCTCCAATCGCGTCATCAACCGCCCACGTGCATCAGGTATCGGTCGATCCCCCAACGCAGGTGCCAGCCAAGAATGCATAAAATGCCCCGTCGTACGCAACCCATCCAACACGTCACCGTCACTGGCCATATCAAACCCATTGCGTAAAAAATCGGGTAATGGCAGCAATTTGTCCACCCACTCACCCGCCGCACCACGGCTCACCGCGCGTCCTGTTCGCGGCGAAACAAAGGCCAGTTCCTGCGTGCCACCCGTCACCGCACAGGATGCCAAATCCAGCCCAAACCCCATCTCTTCCAAAACCTGCAATTCCCACAACGCATACAGCGGCCGCCAATCCCCATCCGCATTCAAAACATCCATCAAATGCGTGGTCGATTTATACAGCCCCGCCAATTCCATCCGTTCGGGAAAGGCAAAACAAACCATGGAACAAATCGCGGATAACGCCGACAATCGCACGCGATCCCCAAACATATCGGATCGACTCTCCAGCGGCTCTACGCGGTAAGACCCTAAATGCTCTTCTAGACGCGCACGCCATTCCAATTGCACCTGTGACCCGGGTTGCAGCGTCGATGCCATCTTACGCGACGCACCACCACGTACCACGCCCGCATGACGACCACGATCAGGTGTAAATGCATCAATGATAACGGAATTCTCGCCGTGCTTGCGCACCGAAACGATCACCCCTTCGCCAGACCAATCCATGGGGATACGCTACTCGCTCAGACCCTCTTCGTCCAGCAGATGCCGCCCTTCTCGATCCTCAACCTCGATCACCCATAAATCTGGATCAAACCCACGTTGATTGGAAATCGCTTGATCTACATCGCGCTCATCGCCTTCGGATAAAACCACCCAAACCCGATTAAAGTCCGCATCATATGATCTGTGAAAAACCCGCGCCTGACCATCCAATGTGTTCAATTTCACCAAAACAGCACCTGCTGTCGCATCACCCTTACTGGTAATAAACGCGGGAATTTCTGCCAACTGCAATCGTGTGCGATAGGCTGAAATCCAAAATTCTGTGGTAACGCGCGGCGTCATTTGGTGTCTTTGAAATTCAGACCCATCTCGGTATAGCGCTCGGCCTCATTTTCCCAATTTGGACGCACACGCACCTGTAAAAACAGATGCACAGGACGTTCCATCATTTCCGCCAATTCGGTACGTGACGCCATGGATACACTCTTGATCGTCTCACCCTTTGGCCCCAACGCGATGCCTTTGTGCCCCTCACGCGCCACATAGATCACCTGTTCAATCCGAACTGATCCGTCCTTCTTCTCTTCCCACTTTTCCGTTTCCACGGTCAGGGTATACGGCAGCTCTTGGTGCAGACGTAACATCAACTTCTCTCGGGTCAGCTCAGCGGCAATCATCCGCATCGGCACATCCGCGATCTGATCATCAGGATACAAATACGGCCCAACTGGCAAATTCTCGGCCAGCCAGTCCTGCAAAACCTGTACGCCATAACCTTTTTCAGCAGAGATCATAAACGTCTCTTCAAATTTCAAACGCTCGTTCAATTTCTGGGTCAATCCCAACAACGCATCGGATTTCACACGGTCAATTTTGTTAATCGCCAACACAATGCGTTGCCCCTTAACATCGCGCTTTTCCAAACCTTCCAGAATCATTTCGACGCCATCGGTAATCCCGCGATGCGCCTCAACTAACAACACCACGACATCCGCATCCGCCGCACCTGTCCATGCGGCGGCAACCATCGCCTTGTCCAACTTGCGGCGCGTCTTAAACAAACCCGGCGTATCCACAAAAACCATCTGTGAATTATCCTGCATCGCAATGCCGCGAATACGGGCGCGCGTGGTTTGCACCTTGTGCGTCACAATGGAAACCTTGGCCCCCACCATACGGTTCATCAATGTCGATTTACCGGCATTTGGTTCACCGATTAGGGCTACAAATCCGCATTTAGTCTCTGTCATGTTTCGCTCTCTAACTGGCGCAGAAGGTCCGCCGCCGCCTCTTGGCTGGCCGCGCGTTTGGATGTGGCCTGCGCAGATGCGCTTTGCCCTGTTTCAACGCTGACTTCAATCGTAAAGATTGGCGCGTGATCGGGACCACTGCGGGCCGTTTCAATATATTTTGGCGTCGGCAATTTACGCGCCTGCGCCCATTCTTGCAATGTCGTCTTGGGATCGCGCGCATCTTCGGCGGCGTTATCAATATGGCCCTGCCACAATCGCACAACCATTCCACGCGCCACATCGAAACCCGCATCCAGATAAACCGCTCCAATCACGGCCTCCATCGCATCGCCCAAAATGGCCATCTTGCGCCGACCACCTGATAACATCTCGGATCGGCCCATTTTCAACGCCTCACCCAGACCAATCGCAATCGCAACATCGGCACAGGTTTCCTTGCGCACCAGTGCATTAAAACGCGGGGCCAATTGGCCCTCGGCGGCATCGGTATCTTTGTGGAACAGGGCGTCACTCATCGCCAACCCCAAAACCCGATCACCCAGAAATTCCAATCGCTGATTGTCGCCGCGCGTCACAGATGACAATGACGAATGCGTCATTGCTTGGATCAACAATTCAGGTTGTTGAAATTCATGCCCCAACCGTTTGGCAAAGGCGACTAATTCGGCACTCGGCTTCAATTCAACGCCTTAAAGAAACGATCCCGACGCCATGTCCAGAAATACAAAATACGATCACCCGCAGACGAGAATATCACACGATCCGCACGTCCAATCAGATTTTCAAACGGCACAAATCCAACACCACCTGAATTGCGAGGCCAACGGCTGTCGGTGGAATTATCGCGATTATCGCCCATGAAAAAGTAATTCCCTTCAGGAACCGTATAAGCAGGCGTATTATCTCCCGATGCTTCACGTACGTTCAACACGTCGTGCTCAACACCATTTGGCAGGGTTTCAACCGCCAAATCTTTAATGCAATCCGCGCCGAAACCGACACTGTTCGAACAAGCAGGCAGGTTCTGTTTCGGCCCTTGTTTTTCGTAAACCTCAACATACTTGCCCATGTCTTTTTGCGGGGCCGCTGTTCCGTTGATGTGCAAAATGCCGTCTTTCATCTGAACACGATCACCTGGAAGTCCAACCAAACGCTTGATGAAATCAACTTGGGTTACGGGATGTTTAAACACCACAATATCGCCGCGCTCAGGCTCACTGCCTAAAATACGCCCTGAAAACGGGCAGATCGAAAATGGACATGAATGGCGTGAATACCCATAGGCCATCTTATTGACGAACATAAAATCACCAATCAACAGCGTGTTTTTCATCGAACCCGACGGAATCCAGAACGGTTGAAAAAACAAGGTCCGCACAACACCCGCGATCAACAGCGCATAGACCACCGTTTTGATCAACTCACCAATACTGTCTTCGTTTTTCTGTGCTTGGGCCATTTTAAACCTATAAAATTATTTGATCGTTTCTTGGGCCAAAGGCACCTTTTAGTCAACCTATCATTGCCGATACGGTTTAACCAGCTATGGCAATTTCGCCGTCAAAATCTTGATACTGGCAAACCCGAAAAAGCCCGCGAAGATCAATTCAAAAATACTTCTCATACGTTGATACAGCGCCACAACCTTGTCTGTGGAAAACAAAAACGCATATCCAACGAACACACAAATCGATGCGCTCAATAAAAACAGATACATTCCCAACAACACCGATACGTTGGATTGTACTGGCACCATAATGGCAAAAATAGCTCCCCAACTCAGAACCGCCTTGGGATTGGTTAAGTGGATCAACGCACCTTTGACAAACACTTGCCGCGCTGTGCCACCATAGCTACGCTTCGATAACGCCGCTTTCTCGCTGAATGCAGATCGCAATGATTTCAGCGCCAAAAATAACAGATACGCCGCACCGATGTATTTAATGGCTTCGAATAGCCAAACATTAGCCATCATAACCGCGCTCATCCCCAGCGCCGCCGCCAATCCCCAACATGCGGAACCGGCGCAAATTCCCAGCGAAAATATAACCCCAGTACGTCGTCCATGCGCCATTGATGTTCCTGCAATTGATAATGTCGCTGGTCCGGGGCTGCCGGCGGACATCGCCCAAGCGAACCAGTACAATACCAACGTCCACCCAATCATGCGCGCGCGTCGTCCATTATTGTTCGCATTTGCTTTATCGCACCATCAAGGCCAATAAAAATACTCTCGCCGATCAGGAAATGCCCGATATTCAATTCCAACACCTGTGGGAAAGCCGCAATCGGCTTAACACAATCAAAGGTGAGCCCGTGCCCTGCATGAACTTCTAGACCAAGGTCAGATGCAAATTTTGTCATGTCGCGCAATCGTTCTAGTTCCGCATCACGTTCATCAAAACGTCCCTCTGCATGCGCATCACAATAGGCCCCCGTATGCAACTCAATTACAGGCGCACCAATCCGCGCCGCACTTTCAATTTGGCGTTGATCGGCAGCGATAAAAATCGAAACGCGACAACCTGCTTCGCGCAACGGCGCTATGAAATCACCGATCTTGTTTTCCTCGCGTGCCACTTCCAAACCGCCTTCGGTGGTACGTTCTTCGCGTTTTTCTGGCACGATACACACCGCATGCGGCACATGGCGCAACGCGATCTTTTGCATCTCATCCGTTGCCGCCATTTCAAAATTTAATGGCACCGACAACCCATCGATCAAGGCCTCGATATCCCTATCCGTAATATGACGGCGATCTTCGCGCAGATGCGCGGTAATTCCATCTGCACCCGCCTCCTCGGCTAACAAGGCCGCTCGCAACGGATCAGGATACATTCCCCCACGCGCATTTCGCACGGTGGCAACATGATCAATATTAACGCCTAAACGCAGTTTATTTTGCATGATTTCAGACATCATAATGCTCCTTGTTCCACCACAGGTTAGACGGAAAATTACGCGTCGTCAGCCCCAGAAACGTCATTTTTAGGCGCGGCATCTTCTGCCTCTTTGGCGGCGGCTTCCGCCTCGCGCTTTTCGCGAATTTCTTTGATTTTTGCCATCAAACGACCCTTGCGGCGCGCCTGATATGCGCGCACCAGCGGTTTCGAAATGAAATACACGGCAACTGCGCTGACGAAACCGGGGATCAAACCGCCAACCAAATACGGCAAAAACACCGCATGGAAAAATTCAACAAAGCCATCCCACATCGTGGGCCCATATCCAAACAGGTTTTTAATCCCACTCCAAACACTATTAAACGCATCATGCATCCCATGGCGAATTTTGCGCCACGCCGTTTCATCTGGCCCCATGCCCAAAATGAACAAGCCTGTACGATAACTGACCACGCCGATAATCGGGAACGTCAAAGGATTGCCGAAAAACGTGCCGATCAATGACGACAAAACATTGCCACGCAATAAATACGCCAACCCAGCCGCCAAGAAGAAGTGAAACCCAAAAAGCGGTGAAAAACTGGCAAACGCACCACAAGCAAACCCAAGTGCAATACGATGCGGTGTATCTGGCAGTCGCTTCAACCGATAGCCTGTGTAATTGATCACACGTCGCCAACCCGCACGCGGATAGAAGCCCTCTTTGATCCAGGCCCAGTATGACAGTGGATTGCGGCGTTTAAACATGAACGGCTCGGGTGACCTTGGGTAAAAATTAAGTCTTCAGCGTCATTTGATGGCGGCGCGATTGCAAAACCTGCGCCACATCCGAATCGGCTTCGACGGCGGTAACGATATTCGATAGGTGTTCCACATCTCGCACCTCTATATCAATCGCAATGCGGTAAAAATCTTGTTTACGATCACTGAAATGCATATCGACAATATTGCCGTCCTGTTCCGAAATAAGTGTACATATACGGCCTAAAACACCGCTATAATGCGCCATTGTGACTTCTATTGTCACCTTGTTCACCGTTTTACTGCGACCTTTGGTCCAGTTTAGATCGATCCAACGTTCCGCCTGATCCTCATATTCGATCAAAGTATCACAATGAATTGAATGCACGAACACCCCTTTGCCGCGCGTGGCGATACCAACAATGCGCTCGCCCGGCAATGGCTGGCAACACGGCGCGGCCTGCACCACCTGATCTGCTTCCAAACCAACGATCTTGGCTTCGGGTTGGTTTACCTCACCGCTTTTGTCGTGCAGCAACGATGGATACAACGCCCCAACCAAATCAACACCCGTCAATTCGGCGCTACCCAATTGGGACAAAACTTCGTTGTGATCTTTCAGACCCAACTTTTTCGCGGCCGTGTTCAACGCCTTATCGGTCGCCTTCTTGCCCACATGTTCCAGCGCCACTCGCGCCAACTCACGGCCTAATTTGATATAACCGGCCTGATGATCTTCGCGCAGGGCACGACGAATAGCGGATTTGGCACGGCCCGTCTTTACAATATCAATCCATGTTGCCTGTGGACGTTGCCCGACGGCGGTTTGAATATCAACAGACTGCCCGTTGCGTAAACGTGTCCACAAAGGAACGCGATGCCCATCAACCTTGGCACCCACGGTGGCCGATCCAATGCGTGTGTGAATGGCAAACGCGAAATCAATCGGCGTGGCGCCACGGGGCAACTGTACAACATCCCCCTTGGGCGTGAAACAGAACACCTGATCCGCGAACATTTCCAACTTTACGTGTTCCAAGAATTCGTCGTGGTCATCTTCGTCGCCGATGCGATCTGCAAGGCTGTTTAACCACGATAACGGATCTACCGAAAATCTGTTCTCCGCACGGCGTCCATCTTTATACGCCCAATGCGCTGCAACGCCGACCTCAGCAACCTCGTGCATTTCACGTGTGCGAATTTGGATTTCCACCAACTTACCATCACGCCCAGCAACAGTTGTATGGATTGAACGATACCCGTTGGATTTAGGTGAACTGATGTAATCCTTGAAACGCCCTGGAACCGCCGTCCAACGTTGATGTACAGCGCCCAAGGCGCGGTAAACATCGTCTTCGTGTTGGGTGATAATACGGAATGCATAAATATCAGATAGGCGCGAAAAGCTTTGTTGCTTCTCTTCCATCTTCCGCCAAATTGAATATGGCTTCTTCTCACGTCCCGTTATCGATGCTTCGATTTCGTGCGTATTCAACAATGCACGTACATCTTTGATAATCGACGGGATCAAATCCTCCGATTGATCGCGCAACGTGATGAAACGGCGAATAATTGAATTGCGCCCTTCTGGGTTCAAAACTTTAAACGACAAATCTTCTAACTCGTCGCGCATCCACTGCATACCCATACGCCCAGCAAGGGGCGCGAAAATGTCCATGGTTTCGCGCGATTTGCTGATCTGTTTGTCATCGCGCATGTGTTTGATTGTGCGCATATTGTGCAACCGGTCGCCCAGCTTCACTAACAGAACGCGCAAATCTTGTGACATTGCCAACAACAGTTTTCGAAAGTTCTCTGCTTGCTTCGATTGCACCGATGACAATTCCAAATTCGTCAACTTGGTAACACCATCAATCAGCTGTGCAATTTCTTCGCCAAAAATATCAGCCACTTCGGCATACGTTGCATCGGTATCTTCAATTGTATCATGCAACAACGCCGTGATGATCGTTGAATCATCCAGCTTTTGTCCCGCCAAGATTACGGCAACCTCGATAGGATGGGTAAAATACGGCTCGCCAGAATGGCGCGTTTGACCGTCATGCATACGCAGGCCATAATCATAGGCCTTGCGCACCAGCTCTTCATTAGTTTTCGGATTGTACGTGCGAATGTGATCGATCAGTGTATCGACTTCGATCATAAAAGTGGCTCCTTAAACAGCCCGCGCGTTACTTAACTTCTTGTGCTTCCATCAACGCGCGCAACAAGTTTTCGTCGTTCATGTCATCGCCAGGCTGATCATCAGCACCGCCCATCAACAATGCCATTTCGTCTTCTTCTGGCTCGTCAACTTCGATCTGTGTTTGATGGCTTTGAACGGCTGCTTCGTGCAGGTTCGCCGCCGTCAATGTTTCCTCTGCGATTTCGCGCAATGCAACAACAGGATTCTTGTCGTTATCGCGTGGAACCGTCAATTCGGAACCCGATGAAATTTCGCGTGCACGGTGTGCAGCAAGCATAACCAAATCAAAACGATTAGGAACTTTATCTACGCAATCTTCAACAGTTACACGTGCCATCTGGAAACTCCAAAATATAAGGATATCAACGAAAGCCGATCTTTACGGGTTTTTTTAAATAATGGCAAGGGCAGATGAGTCAGTTATTTGGCTGATATTTACGGATTTCATTCACCAGACCATCAGGCAAAGCATCGTACATTTGAGTGGTCGTTTTTCCCAAAATCGGATGCACCCATTCGGGCGCAACTTCCATCATCGGCACCAAAACAAACGCACGATCTTGGATGCGCGGATGTGGTAACAACATCTGTTCAGGTGTGCGCTTCATTTGCTCACTCAGCGCCATATCAATCCAATCCCGCACGACGCTTTCGTCGGGCTTAACCAATTCTTCATAGCTTAAGAGGTCTATATCTATAACACGTTGCTCCCAGCGATTGCCACGAACCCGCCCTAATTCGGCCTCTATTGCGTGGAACTCTGCTAATAATTCTTCGGGCGACAGCTCGGTTTCGGCGGCCAGAACGCAATTTATAAAATCCGGCCCAGCCCCTATTGGAAAGGCAGGTGTTTGATAAAATTGACTTTTATTTGATAATGTGATACTTTCAATCAATAGCTTTTCAATTGCGCATTCTACCAAATGCAACGTACCCACTAAATTATCAGATGAATTCGACCCCAAGGCGACGAGGACATTCTTTTTTTTACTAGTTAACATTTGCTGTTGATCATTCCCGTTCTATGCGTAAGGTGCATCAGCTTCTTCGAACCGTCCTCGTCTAACACGCAACCGACGTTTTTGTCGACGAAGCTTTATAAAAAGGACTTATTATGTTTTATCGTGACGAGCGATTGGCGCTCTTTATTGATGGATCTAACCTCTATGCTGCTGCAAAGGCGTTAGATTTTGATATTGACTACAAACTCTTACGGACAGAATTCATGAGACGGGGCAAATTACTGCGCGCGTTTTATTACACTGCTCTGTTAGAGAACGAAGAATATTCACCTATCCGCCCACTGGTTGATTGGTTGAATTACAACGGTTTCACTATGGTGACGAAAACAGCCAAGGAATACACTGATTCCATGGGTCGTCGCAAAGTGAAGGGAAATATGGACATTGAATTGGCCGTAAATGCGATGGAATTGGCACCGCATGTGGATCATATCGTGTTGTTTTCCGGCGACGGCGACTTCCGCCCATTGGTTGAATCAATTCAGCGCCAAGGTGTGCGCGTATCAGTTGTTTCAACAATCCGCAGCCAACCACCAATGATTTCTGACGAATTGCGTCGTCAGGCCGATAACTTTATCGAGCTTGATGAATTGCGCGATGTCGTTGGTCGTCCTCCACGCCCAGAATCGTCTTATGCACAAACCAGCAACAGCGAAGTTGAGCCAGAAACAGAATCCGCTGACTAGGCACCTGTTTCAAAAATGAATTTTAAAACCCCGCCTTTTGGTGGGGTTTTATTTTGCCAGACTGGGACACAGAAAACCCATTGTGCAATGCGCAATTGACGGTTTAAAACACACCCATGACAAAACCAGCACTCAACCTTTACCTTGCAGCACCGCGCGGATTTTGCGCTGGCGTTGATCGCGCAATCAAAATCGTCGAAATGGCGCTTGAAAAATGGGGCGCACCCGTCTTTGTGCGTCACGAAATCGTGCACAATAAATACGTGGTCGATGACCTGCGCGCCAAAGGCGCCGTCTTCGTAGAGGAATTGGATGAATGCCCCGATGATCGCCCCGTAATATTTTCCGCCCACGGCGTTCCAAAATCCGTACCCGCCGCAGCCCAAGCACGCGAAATGGTTTTCGTTGATGCAACGTGCCCACTGGTTTCCAAGGTGCATATCGAGGCGGAACGCCACCACTCAAACGGTCTGCAAATGGTGATGATCGGTCACGACGGCCACCCCGAAACCGTTGGTACAATGGGTCAACTCCCCGACGGCGAAGTCCTGTTGGTCGAAACCCCCGCCGATGTCGCCCACCTATCGCCCCGCGACCCAGATCAACTGGCCTATATCACCCAAACAACCCTGTCGGTTGACGACACAATCGAAATCGTCGCCGCCCTTCAGTCCCGTTTCCCCAAAATCGTCGGCCCCCACAAAGAAGACATCTGCTACGCAACCACCAACCGCCAAGAAGCGGTCAAGGCTGTCGCCCCCAAGGTCGACGCTTTACTTGTCATCGGCGCACCAAACTCGTCCAATTCCAAACGTCTGGTCGAGGTCGGAAAATCCGCTGGCTGTGAATATTCCCAACTGGTGCAACGCGCCACAGACATCGACTGGCGCGCATTACAGGGCGCAAAATCCATCGGCATCACGGCGGGCGCATCCGCCCCCGAGGTCTTGATCAACGAGGTGATAACCGCATTCACCGATCGCTTCGACGTGACCGAAGAGATCGTTGAAACCGCTGTTGAAAACGTCGAATTCAAGGTTCCACGTATTTTGCGCCAAACCGTATGATCTCACGCAATGTAAAAATTGCTACGCTTCTCCTCGTAACACCGTTGTTGATCGGTATGATTGGTCTTTTTTTACCCTTCATCGACCAAGTTTTAAGGGATCACTTCGGTACGCATTCGGGTCGTATCATCAACACCTATGCCGTCATTTTATATGGCTTCTTCGTCGGTTCATATTGGGGGTTCTCAACAACCAAGGAAGCAACAAATTTCACACCTTATGTGCTCACGGTAATTGCGGCAGTTTTTATACTTTTGATCTACTCAGTTGGCGCAACATACCGTTCATTTGCTTTGATAGCTTGCTTTATTTTGCTACTTCCAATCGATCTATATTTCGCAAAACACATGCTTGCACCAATTTGGTGGATGCGGTTTAAAATTCCGCTAACCGGGATCATAATTTTTTGCCTCCTCACGCGACGTTTCATAAACTTCGTCCTCGCTACCTTGGCCCTCACATGACCGACACAAAAACCATCTCCTACTACGATGCTTCCGTTGACGCCTACATCGACATGGTCAGTCGTGACAAACCCGATGCAGATCTACAATCCTTCATTGATACAGTTCCAAAGGGTGGAACGGTGCTTGATCTTGGCTGTGGCCCTGGAAACTCCGCCGCAATGATGCAGGCGGCAGGCCTGATCGCATATGCAACTGACGCCAGCGCCGAAATGGTACGCGCTGCAAACGAACGCTTTGGCGTCAACGCAACACAGGCACGCTTCGATGAACTGGCAGACATTGCAAAATACGACGGCATCTGGGCCAATTTTTCTTTGCTGCACGCCCCAAAATTCGAAATGCCCGCAAACCTAACCCGCATCCATACCGCACTAAAACCAAACGGGTATCTACACATCGGGCTTAAGTTGGGTGATGGCGAACACCGCGATAAACTTGGGCGTAACTATACGTACTTCCAACCCGAAGAACTCAAATCCCTACTCATCAACGCGGGTTTCACCCCGCACAGCGAACGTTTCGATTCCACCCTGTCTATGACAGGTGACCGCGACCCCTTTATGATTGTGACTGCCTATGCCTAAATTATTTGCCTACACCGACGGTGCATGTTCTGGAAACCCTGGCCCGGGCGGATGGGGCGTTTTGATGTTCGCCAAGGACGGCGATACCATCTTGAAATCCCGCGATCTATCTGGCGGCGCGGCGGAAACGACAAACAACAAAATGGAACTCACCGCCGCGATCATGGCACTGGAAACACTGGAACGTCCCAGTGAAATTACAATCGTCACCGACAGCTCGTATGTCAAAGACGGTATCACGACATGGATACATGGCTGGAAGAAAAACGGCTGGAAAACTGCCGCCAAAAAACCAGTGAAAAACGAAGAGCTCTGGAAACGTCTGGACGCGGCAACCACCCGCCACACCGTCACATGGGAATGGATCAAGGGCCACGCAGGGCACGTCGAAAATGAACGCGCCGATGAATTGGCGCGTGAGGGGATGGAACCGTTTAAACCCTAACGGCCTTTCTTATCGCCCGACAAAATACGTGCGGTAAATCCAAATCAAAACAACCGCGCCAATCAACCCGCCAATAAACAAACTGCCAACCGAACTGGCACCCATCATCAAAACAGCCAATCCACGCAGGATAATGCCGCCAAAAATCGCGCCCAAAACACCGATCGCGGCGGCGACCCAAATGCTAACATTCAGCTTCATAAAATGAACAGCAATCGCACCCGCAGCGGCGCCAACAATCAAAACAATTAATACAGGCATATGGCCCTCCTTCCCTTTATATATAGGGAAATTTCGCGAATTTTAAAGACGCTTACCGTTTTCTAACGGATATCCGCGCACAAACACATCCACATCCATCGCGCCCTTGCCCGCACGTTGCAACCGCGTCAACGCAACCGCACCATCACCACAAGCAACAGTAACTTGATCAATCACTTCACCCGCTTGCCCAGCGCCATCGACGACATTGCTCATCAGCACCTTAACCCGCTGATCACCATCGGCAAACCACGCACCCGGAAAAGGTGACAATCCACGAATATGGCGATCCACATCCGCCGCCGATTGGGCCCAATCAATCTGCGCCTCGGCCTTCTCGATCTTCTTGGCATATGTCACGCCATCATCCGACTGTACAACAGGCGTCAAATCATCCAACTGACCCAGCGCCGTAACAATCGCGCCCGCACCAATTTCCGCTAACCGATCATGCAAAACCAACGTGGTATCCGTATCCAAAATCGCGGTCTCTTCACGCAACAAAATAGGTCCAGTATCCAGCCCCGCTTCCATTTGCATAATACAAACACCCGTCGTCGCATCACCCGCCATAATCGCACGATGGATCGGCGCGGCCCCACGCCAACGCGGCAACAAACTTGCATGAATATTCAAACAGCCCTTCGCGGGCGCGTCCAAAATCACCTGTGGCAATATCAAACCATAGGCCACAACAACTGCCACATCTGCATTCAACGAAACAAACGCATCAACATCCGCACCATCCTTAAAATTCACTGGATACCGAACATCCAAACCCAGCTCTTCTGCGCGTTTGTGCACAGGCGTCGGGCGATCCTTCTTACCACGCCCCGCAGGGCGCGGTGGCTGGCAATAAGCGGCGGCAATCTCGTGCCCTGCCTCAACCAGCGCATCCAAAACAGGCACAGAGAAATCAGGCGTTCCCATAAATACAATACGCATTACAACAGCCCCTTTTTCACCAGCTTTTGCGATTTCGTAATCAACATCTTACGCTTCGTTGCGCTCAACCGATCGAAAAACATCTTACCTTGCAAATGATCAATCTGATGCTGAACCGATGTCGCCCAAAGGCCGACAAAATCACGCTCTACCGCTTCACCGTTCTCATCCATAAACGCCACAGTAACCGCACGCGGGCGTTTCAGGTTTGCCCAAACACCGGGCAAATTCGGACTCCCCTCTTGATGCTCGCGCATCACACCAGAGGCATGCAAAATCACGGGGTTCGCCATCGCAACAGGTTCCGCATGACCATCACCTGCGTCCACCACGGCCAATGCTCGCGTAATCCCAATCTGACACGCCGCCAAACCAACACCAGGCATGTCATACATGCTGTCGAACATATCTTTCCAAATACCGCGTTCCACATCTGTGATCGCTTCAACGGGATCACAAACCACCGACAATCGCTTATCGGGATATGGAATAAACGGGCGAACCGCCATCAGGCACGCGCCAATTCTTTTTTGTATTTCACCATCTTCTTGGTCATCATCGAACGCTTCATCCGCGTCAAATGATCGATGAACAATACGCCGTTCAGATGGTCCAATTCATGTTGCGCACATGTCGCCCACAACCCATCGAATTGTTGCTCATGTGGTTTACCATCAATATCCAAAAACGACATGCGCACCTGTGCGGGGCGCTCAACATCCTCAAACAATTCTGGCAGGGATAAACATCCCTCTTGATGCACATTCAAATCATCCGACGACCACGTGATTTCGGGATTAATCAAAACCAACGGCTGGCTATCCGTTTCCTCATCCGTGCAATCCATCACGAAAATACGCGCCATCGATCCCACCTGTGGCGCGGCCAAACCGACACCAGGTGCATCATACATGGTTTCCAACATGCTATCCGCCAACTTGCGAGTTTCAGCATCAACAGCGGGCACAACATCACAGGTCTTTTTCAGACGTGGATCAGGGTGCAAAAGAATAGGTAATAAGGACATACCCGCGATCTATGCGATATAGGATTGGGGTTCAAGACCCCAACGCCCCACATGATTTGATCTAGCGCAAGGAAATCCCCCCCAAACCCGGCTAATCAGGTGCAAACGCGCACAGGATCACAACATGGAATATCTCTTGGAAACCCACGGCGAACCCGTACTTCTCTTCGCTTTTGGTGGCCTCATCGGGCTTATCTTTGGCGCCGCCGCCTATCGATCCGAATTCTGCCTACGCGCCGCAACGGTCGAGGTCGCTGATGGTCACTTCAGCAAACGCTTATCTATCTGGCTGATCGCATTTTGTGCGGCGGTCTTTGCGGTGCAATCCGCCATCGCAATGGAATGGCTGGCGGTCAACGACGCGCGTCAAATCGCAAATATCGGCAGCATCTCTGGCGCAATCATCGGCGGTTTGATGTTTGGCGCTGGCATGGTTTTGGCACGTGGCTGCGCCAGTCGCCTCTTGGTGCTCTCTGCCACGGGGAACCTACGCGCAATCATCACGGGATTGGTGTTAACAATCGTGGCACAGGTATCGCTGACAGGGGCGCTATCACAAACCCGCATAAACCTGTCTGGTCTTTGGTCGGTTCAGGGCGGTGCCACCCGCGATATTTTGGCTATCATCGGGTTAAATGCAACATCCACCGCCTTGATCGCGGCGGCCTGCCTGATCGCATCACTGGCCTTCGCAATCCACACACGGGTGGACAGGATAAAAATCATCGCGGCTGGCATCGTCGGCTTGGCCGTTGCCGGCGGCTGGATCGGCACCTATCAAATCGCACAGGCCTCATTCGATGTCGTTCCCATCTCCTCCATCACATTCACTGGCCCATCAACCGATACACTGATGGCCTTGGTTACTTCACCACAAATCGCATTGGATTTCGGCGTCGGCTTGGTGCCGGGTGTCGCTATCGGCGCGGCAATCGCTGCAATGCTCACGGGTGGCTTTCACATCCAACGCTTTGGTCCAGACACCCCAATGGAACGCTACCTGATTGGCGCATGCCTAATGGGCTTCGGCAGCATGCTGGCAGGCGGCTGTGCGGTCGGCGCAGGCATGTCAGGGGGCGCGATTTTCTCACTCACCGCATGGATTGCTATCGCATGCATGTGGATCGGTGCAATGACCACACACCGCTTGCTAAACACCTCGATGATTACACAACCCGCATCCTAAAAACGCCCCTATTTGACCTACATCAAAGACGGCCTCTTTCGCCGTGCCTAACATTCAAACACGCACTCAACCAAAGGCCCCACCATGTTTCGCCTCGCATCAATCCTCTATTCAATCGTCGGCACCTCCCTCGCAGGCAGCTTCGTCATCGCCGCGTTGGTGATGGGCTACGACACAATGATCCCAATCCTTGTATCGGCAGTCACAGGCGCAATCCTCGCACTCCCCCTCTCCTACTTCATCACCCGCGCAATTTTGGCCAACGCACGCTAGGAAACACCCCTTCCCCCGACTATAAATTTCATGCACAATCGCGCTATGAAATTCGACAACACATACTTCCGCGATCTCGTTGGCTTCTACGCCCCCGTCGATGCCGCCCTCGCGCCCGATCCCAAGTTGGTCAAATTCAACCACGCTCTCGCGGATGAACTGGGCCTCGACGTCACCAACCTAGACCTCGCCCAAACCTTCTCTGGCAACATCAAACCCGATGGCGCGGATACATTGGCCCAAGCCTACGCAGGCCACCAGTTCGGTGGCTTTTCCCCCCAACTTGGCGATGGTCGTGCATTACTATTGGGCGAAATCATCATCCCCGCAGGAAACCGCATTGATATTCAGCTAAAGGGTTCGGGCCGCACCCCATTTTCGCGCAACGGCGATGGCAAGGCGGGCCTTGGCCCCGTCCTACGCGAATACCTCGTGGCCGAAGCAATGCACGCACTTGGCGTTCCCACAACCCGCGCCCTCGCGGCGGTTACAACAGGCGCGCGCGTACAACGCCAGACCGCCCAGAACGGCGCCGTCCTCACCCGCACCGCCGCCAGTCACATTCGCGTCGGCACCTTCCAATTCTTCGCCGCGCGGGGTGAATTGGAAAAACTCAAACAACTGGCTGATTACACTATCAACCGCCACTATCCAGACGCGGCTACGGCCGAAAACCCATACATCGAATTGCTAAAACGAGTATCCAACGCACAGGCTTACCTGATCGCCAAATGGGTCGGCCTTGGATTTATCCACGGGGTCATGAACACCGACAATTCCACCCTTTCGGGCGAAACAATCGATTACGGCCCCTGCGCATTCATGGATCACTACGATGCCAACGCGGTGTTTTCATCAATCGACCAACAGGGTCGCTACGCATACTCCAACCAACCCTTGATCGCGCGTTGGAACCTCGCCCGTTTGGCGGAATCCCTAATCCCATTGATCAACGATGATCCAGACACCGCCATCAGCCAAGCAACCGAAATCATCGACGCCTTCTCTGCCCAATACGAATTCCATTGGTTGACGGAAATGCGCCGTAAATTCGGCTTCGAGACCCAACACTCCAACGACGAAAACCTGTTCGATACCTTCTTCGAAACCATGAACGATAACATGGTCGACTTCACCCTCGCTTTCCGCGCCCTCGCCGATCTGGCGGATGGGAACGCCACCTCCTTGCGTGATCTCTACCTGACCCCAACCGCCGTAGATGACTGGATTGAACAGTTTCAAAGCCGTATTCAATCCGAACCAAACGCCTCTCAAAATATCCGCGCGGCAAATCCAATCTACATCCCGCGCAATCATCTGGTAGAGGCCGCCCTAAAAGCCGCCGAAGAAGATGGTGATTATGCTCAGTTCGAACAACTTCTGGCCCTGATCACAAACCCATTCACCGAACAAAATGGCAAGGAAGTCTACGCCAAACCACCCCTGATGGTTGACCCGAACTATAAAACGTTTTGCGGCACCTAAAACCGCTTGCCCCCAGTTATTGAACGGCTAATCTCCCCCTAACAGGAGACACGCCATGAACTTTGATAAACCAATCGATCGCCGCAACACTCATTCGTTGAAATGGGACATGATGAAGCCGCTGTATGGCGTTGATCCCGAACACGGTACATCAATGTGGGTGGCCGACATGGATTTCGAACCACCAGCGGCTGTCAACGATGCACTCCAAAAAATGATCAGCGATGGCGTCTATGGATACTTCGCCGACTACAGCGATTATCGCAATTCCATTACGGGCTGGATGGATCGCCGCCACGGCTGGTCGGTTGATCCCGAACATATCTTCACCACACACGGGCTGGTCAATGCCGTCGCCCTATGTATGCAATCATACACGCAACAAAACGATGGCGTCGTCCTATTCACCCCCGTTTACCACGCCTTTGCCCGCGTCATAAACGCCGCTAATCGCCGCGTCGTCGAATGCGAACTCGTCAACAACGACGGCCGCTACGAAATGGATTTCGACGCTTACGATGCGCAAATGGACGGCACCGAAAAAATGGTCATCCTATGTTCACCGCACAATCCAGGTGGTCGCGTCTGGACACCTGCTGAATTGCGCGGAGTCGCCGATTTCGCCGAACGCCACAACCTGATCTTGGTGTCAGACGAGGTTCACCATGACCTGACATTTGGCGTAAAACATACCGCCATGCCATTGGCCGCACCCGATATCGCTCACCGTCTGGTCATGCTGACAGCACCATCAAAAACCTTCAACATCGCGGGCGCATATTCGGGCAACGTCATCATCGCCGATGAAAAATTACGCAAAAAATTCGCTGCCACAATGGCCGCCACGGCAACATCGCCAAATTCATTCGGCCTGGTCATGACACAGGCGGTATATGATCACGGCGATGAATGGGTCGACGCCCTGCGCGTATACCTGGACGAAAACCGTAAAATCGTGGACGCCACAATGGCGAAAATCCCGGGCCTCAAATCAATGGAAATGGAATCCACCTTTCTTTCGTGGGTCGATTTCGCGGACACGGGCATGTCCCAATCCGAATATCGTGAACGCATCCAGAAAACCGCCCATATCGCCGCGAATTACGGTGAAACCTTCGGCAAAGGCGGCGAAACATTCATGCGCTTTAACTTCGCCACCCAACGCGCACAGCTGATCGCCGCTATGGAACGCTTACAGGACGCATTCAGCGACTTGCAATAACGCATGGGCGTTGCAATTCGCAGCGCCTTTCGCCATATATGATCAAACAAACAACGACAAAGACGGCCAACATGCAAAACTATCTCGAATTTGAAAAACCGCTCGCTGAAATCGAAGGCAAAGCCCAAGAACTTCGCGCATTGGCCGAAAAATCCGAAGATGACATGGACGTCGAATCCGAAGCGGCCGCATTGGACAAAAAGGCACAAACCCTGCTGTCTGATCTGTACAAAGACCTAAACCCATGGCGCAAATGTCAGGTGGCCCGCCACCAAGACCGCCCACATTGCCAAGATTACATTTCCGAATTGTTCA
This sequence comes from uncultured Amylibacter sp., assembly GCA_943846615.1. Taxonomy (GTDB): domain Bacteria; phylum Pseudomonadota; class Alphaproteobacteria; order Rhodobacterales; family Rhodobacteraceae; genus Amylibacter. Next base: position 984,991 of record OX044354.1, read on the forward strand.
CCGAATACACCCCACTACAGGGTGATCGCAATTTCGCAGACGACGCCGCCGTTATGGGCGGATTGGCACGTTTCAAGGATCAACCTGTCGTCGTGATTGGCCACGAAAAGGGTTCTGACACAACTTCACGCATCAAACGCAATTTCGGCATGGCCAGACCAGAGGGTTATCGCAAGGCAATCCGCCTGATGGAAATGGCCGATAAATTCGGTCTGCCAATTATCACGTTGGTCGACACCCCCGGCGCATACCCCGGCAAGGGCGCCGAAGAACGCGGTCAATCCGAAGCAATCGCACGCTCAACCGAAAAATGTCTTCAGGTCGGCGTCCCATTGATTTCAATCATAACTGGCGAAGGCGGCTCTGGCGGCGCGGTGGCATTTGCCACGGCTGACAAACTGCTGATGCTGGAACACTCGGTATATTCCGTAATTTCCCCCGAAGGCTGTGCATCCATCCTGTGGAAAGACGCCGAAAAAATGCGCGAAGCCGCCGAAGCATTGCGCCTAACAGCCCAAGATTTGGAAAAACTCGGTGTCGCAGACATGGTTTTGCCCGAACCACTGGGTGGTGCACAACGAAACCACGCCCAAACGTTTTCAATCGTCAGCGACGCGATCAGCGCCTGCCTCGATGAACTAAAGGACAAGAAACCCAAAGACTTGATCAAATCACGTCGTCAAAAATTCCTCGATTTGGGTTCCAAGGGGCTGTAACGTCCCCTCTTTTTCTTGCCTAAATATCCCCCGCGCGGAGCGCATTAACTTTTGAGAGCCTCAAAGGTTAAAACAAACACACCAACACGTTTACCGACGCAATACAGACAGAATACCGACGTAATACATACGTTGCTTGAACGCTGCATTTCACAAAAATTAACGATTTAACACAACCTTCGCCCTAACCCAGCGGCGCGCGCCATGCGCGCATTCCCCTTATTTCATTGGCTAAACGCAGGCCTCAGGAAAAATTCACTCTTTCGCGCAATGCTACCACATCGTTTCTTTGGCACGTTCAGGCCACGCAATATCATACGCAACCCCATCGAACTCTTGGTTCGTCATCTCTTGTAAAATTTGCCCCGCCGATGGCAGTGCACTTTCATCGGGCCACGTATCGGAATTCCAAATCTCACCGCGCATCAAGGCACGCGCACATTGGAAATAAATCTCTTCAATCCGCACAACAATCACCGAACGCGGCTTGCGCCCGCGATCATCAAACCGATCAATCAAATCAGGGTCCAATGACACAACCGCCCGCCCATTTATTCGCGTCACGTTGTTCGACCCACCGGTCATCAGCATCAACGCAACACGTGGATCGTCAACTATATTTCTCAATGAATCCATACGGTTATTGCCACGCCAATCGGGCATCAACAAGGTTCTCTCGTCTAACTCGTATAAAACCTTGCCGACATCGCCACGCGGGCTAGCATCCAGTCCACCGGCGCCGACAGTGGCCAACGCACAAACCGAACTGGCCTCAATCCATTGGCGATATTGCGGTGTTATATGATCCGCCACCTTGCGCAAAGACGGCTCTTTGGGCGTCCCATAAATCTGTTCCAACTCCTCAATCGATGTAACAACAGTCATGCCCTTATCCTTTTAAAAACCAGCCTCTTTACTCAACGCATCAGACGCCGTCTCAATCGCGTCTTCCATGTAATTCACGAAATCAGACAGCTCCAAATCCGCAGGAACTGTGTCCAAATACTCCAAAACAGCCGTCCCACGCTTACGCAACAGGCTATGTTTTGGCCAAAAATTCCCAACATTTGTTGCCGCCATGACACAGGGTCGTCCCATTCGCTGACAAATCACCGCCGCACCCACTTTGTACGGCATAGATTTACCAGGCGCTACTCGCGTCCCTTGGGGATAAATCACCAATTGCGTGTCACCGTCATGTTTGTTCACACCGGACATCATTTGGCTCACTGCTCTGGATTTTTCGCCACGTTTCACAGGCGCTGTTCCGATGCGACGCCCATAAAATCCGATGATCGGAACGCGGGTCAATTCCTGCTTCATAACGTAATTCACATTGGGCAAATAATACGCATGCAAAATCACATCGAAAAAGCTCTGATGCTTGGACGCCACCACAACGTTACCCGATGGGATCATGCCGCGTTGCTCTACTTTCAGGCCACAAATAACATGCGCCAGCCAGATCACCGTACCACAATAATTGCGAATAACCCAATACGTAGCATCACGTGAAATCAACGCAGGTATTGCCCCCAATAGGGCAAAAATCACCATCGAAATATACATCAACAGAATGAAAAGTATCGACAAAATATATTGTATTACAATCATTTAGGCCATCCTGTCCAATGAACGTGTCGCGGCAAATCGCGTACTCCAAAAAGCGACAAATGCCGCAATCGGCGGGATCACCAACGGGATCATCCAATGCCATCCACGAAATCCAAGGCCCGTTAAAAACGCCCCTTCTTCTGCCGCCGCTGGCAACGCAAAAATTCCCAGCATGCCAACCAACATCCCGACAAATGCACCAACCGTCGCCCTCATCGTAAAGCGACGCACAAAGGCCTTGGCGATGTAATTATCCCGCGCGCCAATTAATCGCAGGACCTGAATAACTTGTCTATTCGCTGCCAGCGCCGCTTGGGCCGCCAGCGTAATCATTGCCGCCGTTGCCCCCAAAATTAAAACAATCGAAAACATCCCCAACAAACGCAATCGCGCCGCCGCCGCCGCCAACGGTCGGCGCCAACGGGTATGATCATCCAAAACCGCACCAGGTGCCTCTGCCGTCAAACGCAACCGCAACCCTTCCATATCGGGGCCAACCTCTTGTTCAACCACCTCAATCAGGCTGGGAATTGGCAAGGTTTCCAGCGGTAAATCAGACCCAAACCACGGCTCTAATAATGCATGTTGTTCGGCCTCTGTCATCAACCGCGCCGATGCGATTCCCGGTGTGGTTTTTAGGATGTTCAAAACAGCGGTAGACTGCGCCGCCAACTGCGCTTCTGGCGCGGAAATCCGCACGGTCGATGTCTTCGCCAGCTCGGCAGACCAGCGATCCGCCAACCGGCCCGTCGCCAATGATAACGCCAGCGCAAACACTGTCAAAAACGCCATTGCCGCAGCGGTAAAGCTGGTCAATCGCGCGGTGAACCCAGTGGGCGGAACAATGCGATCCGCTTGCTTATCACCACCAAAAACATCACCGAGGCTGTTCAAAATCGACATCACAAATCCGCCCCCGCCAGATGAACCTGTTTACCCTGAATACGCAAAACACGCGCTGAAACAGATTGGCGTGACGCGCGGATCAGGTTCATATCATGTGTCGCCATCAACACGGTTTTCCCCATTTTATTCAGCTCTATCAGCAGGTTAAGCAACCGCTGCGCCATATCCCAATCCAAATTCCCTGTGGGTTCATCGGCAATCACCACCTCGGGGGATAAAATCACTGCGCGCGCCAATGCTGCACGCTGGCGTTCCCCCCCGGACAACTGGGGCGGCAATGCGTTCATGTGATCGGTCAGGCTGACCCATCTCAAAAGCTGGTTCAAATTCGCCACATCCTGGGTCACATCGCGCCCAGCCACTTGGCTAGGTAATAATATGTTTTCCGCGACCGATAGATGATCCAAAAACTGGCAATCTTGATGCACAACACCAATGCGGCGGCGCACAATTGCAACATCATCGCGATCCATTGCACGCACGTCTTTACCGAACACTTTGATGGTGCCCGTATCAGGCATTAACGCCTGATAACACATTTTCATCAGCGTTGTTTTTCCAGAACCAGATGGCCCCGTCAAAAAATGAAAACTGCCCTTCGTTAGATGCAAGTCCACATCACGGAAGATGTCACCACCACCATAGCTAAAGCCCGCTTTTTTAAGCTCGATCAAAGGATGCACCCCATTTATTAAAAACGATTCCTTGTTGGGCTGGACTGTAATGCAAAATAGTGTAATTTTACCAGATAGTTGGTTGAAACTATTTCTAGACTTTGAACTTCATAGTCTGTTTATTGTTATATGACCAACGGAAAAGATCGAGGGGATATAAATGCGGATTGTTTGCCCAAACTGCGCGTCACAATACGAAGTCGCACCAGATGCCATTCCAGAGGCAGGTCGCGACGTGCAATGCGCAAAATGTGCTGAAATCTGGTTCCAAGATCGCCCGATGCAATTGACGTTGGACGAACCATTGTCACTGGAAACGGCCCCTGAACCAGAAGCCGCGGAAACGGTATCAGAACCAGCGCCCGCACCGACACCAGACCCAGAGCCCGAAGTTGAGGTTACCCCAACACCTGCCCCCCAACCCGAAGCAGTTGCAGAAACATCCGCCGTATTCAGATCACTTCGCGCGGATCGCGAACCTGTTCCTGCGGAACCAACAGCGATTCAGGAACCGGCAGCTGAACCAAAACAACGCCAATCAATCACACCCGAAATTCAAAGCATCCTGCAAGAAGAAGCGGCCCATTCAGCCAACCAGCTGAACCAAGCGGCCGAGCAAGAAACGCAACCAACACGAGTCGTTGAGCAATCAGAGCCAGCGACACCGGAAGCAGTTGCTCCACAACCAGACATCGAAGAGCTGACGCGCCAAATGCGTGCTTTGGAAGAAGAGCGTGATCAACTGGTGCGCAAACAGGCCGAAGCCGACCCAAACGAGAGTGTGACTTTGGCCAGCGCCAAAAGCTTGCGCGATATTTTGGAATCAGAGGTCATTGATCCAGTGGACATCACCGATGCGGTTCCAGAACCAGCGATGCCAGAACCTTCGTTGGAAAAGCTAGGGTTAAAACGTCCAACGCCAATCATCCAACCCGAAGAAGTGGCGCCAACAATTCAACCTGTTGAACCCGTGGAAAAACCGCCACAGGTCGAAACCGCGACACTGGCGGAAAACGATACATTAGCGAAAACAGGCAAAGCGGTCTTTGCCGATATCGATGAATTAAATCCAAACAACGCGGACGATGAAACCGACATCATCGAAGACGATCTTATCGATTTCCAAGATGAAGATTTACAAGAAAAAGCAAGCAAGTTTTCGATCGGTTTCTTGGCTGCCTGCGCATTGGTCATGTCGGCGACAACACTGTACTTCTTCGCGCCGAAAATCGCGGGTTCTGTTCCTGCGCTGAGCGCACCCATGACAGCGTACCATAAAGGTGTCAATCATCAGCGTATGGTCTTGCAGGACATGTATTACCAAGGCGGCGAACCTGGATTTGGAACCTTGCTAAACAACGCCAAGGAAAAATATCTGCCGTAGTTTCTTAGAAAGAATCCAGCAGACGTTCTAAATAATCTAATTCAAATTCTGGGCGCGTCCGATCTTGGGCGCGCCCTTTTAGATCGTTCAACAAATCCTCATACGCCTTACGACGTCCGGCATTGTCGATGCCTTCGTTACGCGCATTGTCATCAACGGTGCTGCCTGATTGGGTGCCGCCGTTAGGGCGCCCTAACGGATCACGGCCCGCAGTGCGACTACTGCCGCCATCTTGGGTTTCACTTTCGGTGCCGGCTTGAGCTTGTTGACCTTCTTCGCGCATTGCACGCATGCCACGACGTAATGATTGCAATGCATCTGATTGTTGATCCAATGCCTGCCCAAAATCACCTTGACGCAGACTTTCTTCGGCTTGACCCATTTCGCGATCCGCGTCACGTAGGGCATCACGAGCCGCATCGCCCGCACCACCGCCATCATTTGGCAACTGGTCACGCTGCCGATCCAACATATCGCGCAGCGCCTTTTGACGCTCTGCCAGATCAGACGTGCCAGCACCTGATTGGCCTTCGTCGCTCTGCCCATCTAGGCCTTGCCCCTGTTGCTGACCTTCACCTTGCTGTTGGCCTTCACCTTGTTGTTGGCCTTGCTGGCCGCTTTGTTGATCACCCTGCTGTTGACCGTCGCTCTGCTCTTGTCCTTGCTGTTGGCCCGACTGTCCTTCTTGGCGACCATTTTGACCCTGTTGGCCTTGTTGGCTTTGCTGTTCTTCATTCCCTTGTTGTTGCTCGAACTGCTCTTGCAACTCTTGGAATGTATCATCAGCTAAATCTTGCTGCTCTTCCAACATGTCCTGCATGTCTTGCTCTTGGGGATCGCCTTCGCCACCCTCGCCACCGCTTTGGCGGCTGACCTGTAGGTTTTCCAGCATCTCTTGCAACTCTTGCAATAATTCCATTGCCACATCCATGCGGCCCTCGTCCATCAGGCGCTGAATTTCATCCATCATCTCTTGAATTTCATCTTGGGTCACGGTCTCGCCTTGCTGACCACCCGAGGGGCTATCGTTCTCTTCGGCATTCTCGCCCAACTCATCGATGTAATCCTGCGTGGCTTGACGCAGCTCTTCCATCAACTCTGCAATCTCTTCCTCCGTTGCGCCATTTTCCATGGCCTCGGCCAGACGTTCTTGTGCACGTTTAAGACGCTCTTTGGCGTCATTCAAATCGCCGTCCTCAATCAAAATCGCCGCCGCCCACAACAGCTCAGACACCTCGGATCGCGTCTGATCGCTCAACGCGACGTCGCCATAGGCCTCTAGCTCTAGAATGGCCTCGCGGGTCATTTCAAACGCTTTGTTACGGGAAAACGAATCCGTTGGCTTATAGGTGACCGCACGCAGTAAATAGATCCCGCGTTCTGCATTTTGACGGTTCCACAATAACTGTCTTCGGACATCAACCAGTGCGGCAGATAATGGATCAAAGAACCGTTTGCGCGCTAATTCCGCGGTCAGTGGATCAATGCGCCCCGTGTTGCCGCCCGCGTCCGTGGCTGTCAAATTCACCACAACCGGCAAACCTGCCCAAACATGTTTGGCAAAGTCCTCTTCAACAACCCCGCTGAAATCAGATGTTCTTGCGTTGAATGGCAACGGCAATTCACCCGTTAAATTGTCAACCGGCTCTGGCTCCAACGCCAAGCCAAAACGACGGTCGACTTGGGTTAAGTCCAATGTGATATCCAAGGCACCGCCTGTAACACCGTAATCATCACTGGCACGAAACGGCAGTTGCATTGCACCTTGTAGATCACGGGTCAATTCGCCCGTCACTTCGATCATCGGCGGCAAATCGGACAGCAACGAAATATCCCAGCTGCGCGTTTGCCCACCAGCGGCGCTCAGCTCCAATACACCAGCCTGCGCCATAACAAATTGTGCTTCGGCCAAAACCCCCTCGTTTGCAGGAAACGTCGTGTTCCCCGCCACAGATAAGTTTTCCGTGATACTGACGTCACCAACATCGCCATATGCGCGGATCAAAAATACGCTGCCCTCAGCCAGAGAAATCGGCTCGCCCTCGTCCACACCTGTCAAGTAAACGGTGGGTAATCCCGTGTATAACGGCGGTTTGGCCCACGCTTCGAAACTTGGTCCGACATTCACCGCCACACCATTTCCCCCGTCTTGGCCAAACTCATCAAACGATGTGCCGTTGGCAAAAAACACCCCACTGATAACCGCTAGAATTACAAAAAGGCGTAATGCGTATTTATCCGCCGCAGCCAATCGTACATACGCTGGTGGAACCGCCGCTTGCTGTGCACGCACAGACATGCGCTGCAGATGCAAACCCCATAACTCTTGACTGGGCGCACTGTCACTGCCCAGCGCTAATTCATCCATCAAGCTGGAAACAGGCGCACCTTCGACACTGTCATCTAAACGGCGATAAATTTGGGGCCGGGTGGGGAGGCGCATTTGCTGAACACCGGCAACCAACAGCCACAGCATCCAAAGACCAGCGCCAAGGCCCAACAATATAATAACCTGTTGAGGCAACCAAACCGCGCCACCCCACAACAAAAATGCAATCGTAAATAAACAGAGGGTAAATGCAGGCCAAAACGCCAACAACAGGCGCTCCCACACGATCACCCAATACGTCGCGAAAACACGCCAACGCAGGGCGCGTATTTTTAGTTTTTGCAACGATGTTTTAGGTGCCGTCATCGCGACCTTTCAATTCAGGCCGTACGGGATGCTACTGCCATTCTGGAACTGTATCGCGTTTTATCATTTCGTCAAAGGTCGGACGCTTACGGATGACAGCAAATTGATCGCCCTTTACCAACACCTCTGGGATCATCGGGCGCGTGTTGTATTCAGATGACATCACCGCGCCATATGCACCAGCGGATCGAAACGCAATCATTTCACCATCTGCAACAGGTGTCATGTCGCGTTGCTTGGCGAATGTATCACCAGATTCACAAACGGGGCCTACGATATCAAATGGCGCGGCTTCGGTACCAACAGCGGCTTCGATTACGGGGACAATATCATGATGCGCTTCGTACATTGCGGGACGGATCAAATCATTCATTGCCGCATCCACGATCATGAAATCACGCCCTTCGCCTGCCTTGTTATAAATCACAGAGCTGACCAACAACCCTGCATTACCTGCCACCAAACGGCCCGGTTCGATTTCGATCTCACAACCCAAATCGCCCACAGTTTCACGCACAACCTTGCCGTAATCCATCGGCAACGGTGGCGCCTCGTTGGAACGCGCATATGGAATACCCAAACCGCCACCCAAGTCCAACCGACGGATATTATGCCCATCGGAGCGCAGCTCAGCGGTCAATTCAGCGACCTTTTGATAGGCCAAACGATATGGTTCCAAATCCGTCAGCTGTGATCCGATATGCACATCAATACCTACAACGTCGATACCTTTCATCGCGCCGGCAACCGCGTAAACTTCACGTGCCTTCGCAATCGGAATACCAAATTTATTTTCCGATTTACCCGTCGCGATTTTCGCGTGCGTCTTCGCATCCACATCTGGGTTCACGCGCACTGTAATCGGCGCGACCTTACCCAATGACAATGCAACTTCGTTTAACACCGCTAACTCTGGCTCACTCTCGACATTGAACTGGCGAATGCCACCTGTCAGGGCCAGTGTCATTTCTTCGCGGGTTTTGCCAACACCCGAAAAAACGATCTTGTCGCCGGAAACACCAGCGGCCTTGGCGCGCATATATTCGCCACCAGACACCACATCCATACCCGCGCCCAAGTCACCCAGTATTTTCAAAACGGCGATATTTGAATTCGCCTTCATGGCGTAGCATACCAAATGATCCATACCATCCAGTGCCTCGTCAAACACACGAAAATGGCGTTCCAGTGTGGCGGTTGAATACACATAAAACGGCGTACCAACTGCCGCCGCGATTTCCGTCAGCGCCACATCCTCAGCATGCAAAACACCGTCTTTGTACAAAAAATGATCCATCGGTTATCCTACTTAAATGCGCGTGAGCGCAGAAACAAATACAAAGGCAATCCACAAGACAACCCAATTCCAAACGTGGCAATCAAACAAATGGGGAATACCCACCAATCCTTGCGCACATAAACTTCGGCGAACATCCATAGGGTTAGAACACCCGCGGCTATCGCCATATCCCACATCAAACCTGTCGTGGCACCATTTACGGTCCATGCAGTGACAAACGCATCAAACGTAAACCCATCGTCACCAGCCCACGGGATGAAATGCATCATCGGAACAACCGCGCCAATGATCGCTAAAATCAAATACGCTATTCGCAGAAGGGACATGGTGCCTCCGCATTCACGGGCAACGGATCGCCCTTGATCCCGCATGCGGTCAGGCTAGCAACCGCTAATATCAGGAACATTGCCCGCATTACGCCAGCGCCTCTTTCCAACGCGCCACTTGTGCACGCACATTTTCTGGTGCTGTGCCACCATAACTTAAACGGCTGGCAACAGAGTTTTTAACACCCAAGAAGTTGAATACGTCATCCGTGATTTCACTGTGAACCGTTTGCATATCCGCCAGCGACAGGTCGGGCAGATCACAACCCTTACCCTCGGCCATGGCAACCAATGCACCCGTCACATGATGCGCATCGCGAAATGGCATGTTCAAGGCACGCACCAACCAATCGGCCAAATCCGTAGCGGTGGAAAAACCAGTCGCCGCTGCCGCTTCCAATTCTGGCGCGTTCGGCTTCATATCCGCGATCATACCGGTCATCACAGCCAGCGACAGGATCAAATTATCCGCCGCATCAAAAACCTGTTCTTTGTCTTCTTGCATGTCTTTGGAATATGTCAGGGGCAATCCCTTCATGATAGTCAACAACGCCATCAATGATCCCGTAATCCGCCCAACCTTGGAACGGATCAATTCCGCTGCATCTGGGTTTTTCTTTTGCGGCATAATTGACGAACCTGTGCTGAACTGATCCGAAATCGTCACAAATTTGAATTGCGCAGATGACCAAATCACCAATTCCTCAGCAAAGCGTGACAGATGCGTCGCGCAAATCGATGCACAGCTCAAAAACTCCAAGGCAAAATCACGATCCGAAACAGCATCCAATGAATTTGCCGCAGGACGATCAAAACCCAACTCATGCGCCGTCATATCACGATCAATCGGAAAACCTGTGCCCGCCAATGCTGCAGCACCCAACGGGCTCTCGTTCATACGGGCACGTGCATCGATGAAACGCGACCGATCCCGCGCCAACATTTCAACATAGGCCAGCATATGATGGCCCCACGTCACGGGTTGCGCCACTTGCAGGTGCGTAAACCCAGGCATCACCATATCAGCACCCGCATCGGCCTGATCCACCAAAACGCCCATCAAAGCGGTCAATCCTTGGATCGTCGCGTCATACTGATCACGCGTCCATAATTTGAAATCTGTTGCAACCTGATCATTCCGCGAACGACCGGTGTGAACCCGCCCCGCAGGTTCGCCGACGATTTCCTTTAAACGACTTTCCACATTCATATGGATGTCTTCCAGCGCGGCAGAAAATTCAAACGTCCCACTCTCAATTTCTGACAAGACCGTGAGCAGGCCTTTCTTTATTTCAGCCGCATCGCTATCAGTGATAATACCTTGTTTGGCTAACATCGCCGAATGCGCAATTGATCCCGCAATATCTTGGGGTGCCATACGCTTGTCGAAACCAATCGATGCGTTGATCGCTTCCATAATTGCGTTTGGGCCACTGGCAAAACGCCCGCCCCACATTGCATTCGATGATTTTTTGTCAGACATAACCGTACCATTTCGAAGGGGCCACATCGTGACCAAAATTAAATTCCTATGCGCCACGCTTTACACCCTGCTGGCAGTCGGTGCAAACCCTTTGGCGGCAGATACAACCGCCCTAAAAGAGATGCGTGCAGGTGACATGCGTAAGGTTGCGATCCACGACACCCCCAAAGCGGCGATCACAACCCCATTTTTGGATGTCGAGGGGAATGAAATCGATTTGTCAAAATTCGCAGGGAAAACCATTTTGTTGAATTTTTGGGCCACATGGTGTGCCCCATGTCGTGCGGAAATGCCATCATTGGATGCACTAAACCAAACATTGGGTGGCGACAAATTCGCCGTTATCACCGTAGCAACAGGGCGCAATCCTGTTCCGATGATAGAACAGTTTTTCGAAACCGCAGGAATCAAAACTCTGCCTATGCACCGCGATCCCAAAATGACCTTCGCACGCGCCACCGGCGTCTTTGGATTACCCGTCACCTTGGTTATAAACCCCCAAGGTCAGGAAATCGCCCGTGTGCAAGGAGAGGCCGACTGGAACAGTCCAGACGCACAAACCTTGCTGTCTGCGATGATTGCTGGCACCCTTTAAGAAAACACTGAGGTTCAAAATGAAAATCATCGGATCTATCTGCGCCAGCATGGCAACTTGCATGGCATTAACATCTGCACCTGCCCATGCGGACATGGCCCAAGATGCGGTTGATCAAATCAATCAAATTCGCAAGCAGAAGGGACGTAAAGCCTTGACCGTCAACCCTGCACTGACCGCCGCCGCACAAAAGCATGCTGACGAGTTGGCAAAACGCGGATACGGCACCAAAATGACCTCTGGCGGTCACTTTGGCAAAAATGGATCAACCCATCTGGAGCGCCTGAAACGCGAGGGTTATAAGGCATGTACAGCTGTAGAAAACGTCGGTTGGGGCCAAAAAACAGCCAGCGGCGTCGTCAATGAATGGATGAACTCAAAGGGTCACAGCACGAACCTTATGCATCGCAAAACGCGTGATATAGGAGTGGGTTTCGCCCCGCCAAAAACATGGATCATGGTTGGCGCAAAACCCTGCTAACTTGCGGATCACAACCAGAAACGATTAGCCGCGCTTGGGACCAAATATACCCCGTGCACTATCTTCGTTCGCGCGTTTGATCCGTCTTTTGGAATACTTCAAACCGTTGCGTAAATCTGCATCGGAATCGATCAGCGGATAATCCAACAATTCCCTAGAGCACAAAATGCCTTTCACACCGCTCGATCCTTCAAACTGATGAATGTGCAATTCATCCCAATGAATATGCCCACCTTCATGCAGGCTGCGTATCTCTGATACAAAATTGTGGCATTGTAGGTTTTCCATCAAAAACACATATTTCTTTGCCAACGCAAACATATTGCTTAAAGCCACAAAATGGCTGACGGCGGTGTGTATATGCATAATAACGGCTTGGCTATAAACCAAATCCGCCTGTGTCCAATGACGCGAAAATGGCATTGTCGCATCGGCAATGCTATAACTGTCGGCCAGCTCTGGATGGCGTTTGCGTGCCAATTCAATTTGCGAAGCGCCGCGATCACTGCCAGTGGTGTCGATATGCGGGAAAACAACCCGTGCATTCGATACGTGGTCACCACCACCACAACCAATTTCATGAACACTTTGTGGCTGTAACTGTCCGATTACCTCCAAAATGGTTTCATGATTAGGGTGAAGTTTTGCACCCTTCGCTATCAGTTTTCCAGTCTCACCATCGAAATTTAAATCACCTGGGCGCGCAATTGCCAGAAACTCTGTTTCAATATCATTTTGGATGCGGCGATGGTAACTATCATCGGTATAATTATCCCAATCGAAATCATCATCGTAATGTTTTCTACTTTTATAAGTAAGTCTCTTTAATAAATTCAAAGTAGTTGTCCCCGCACACTGTGTTACGCAAAGGTAAAAACATGACCGCTGGCAAGTCAAGCCAATAGCAAAGGCCGGCGAACAAAGACGTACATTTTAGGAAGTTTCGTGGTGCGAGCGGGGCGCACTGAACAGCCGCGCCAGAGTGTCCCATGCTGTACTAAAATTCAATAAAATATAGGGTTTATTGGCATTTCATGTTCCATTCTGTACCGCAATACCCCATACTACCCCAATAACTTTGGGGGATAGGTTGGGGGATAGATAGAATGGCCGCATTAAACAAGCTGACGAATGCAGAGTTGCAAAGCGCGAAGGTTGGTAAACTCAATGACGGTGGCGGATTGTGGTTTATTCGTCGTCCAGATGGCGGTGCTCAATGGATTTACCGCTTTTCTTTGAACGGCAAACGCCCTGAAATGGGCTTAGGTGCATATCCCGACGTTTCATTGAAAGAGGCACGCAAGGAGGTTGCTCATTGGCGGCAACTGGTGAAACGCGGCCAAAACCCGATTAAACAGCGTGAACGTGATTTCAGGAATGCGGCAAAAGCAACGCCAACACTAGAGGCAATGACGGACGAAGCTTTCGAAGCGCGTAAACGTCAATTGGTTGGCGATGGCAAAGCGGGGCGATGGGATAGCCCGTTACGTCTTCACGTCATACCCACTCTAGGGAAAACACCAATTGAAGAAATTGACCAAAGAGACATTCAACGCGCACTAATCCCCATTTGGTTAAAGAAACCAGAAACAGCGCGTAAAGCGATGTCACGTCTAGGCATTGTATTCAAACACGCTGCCGCTTGTGGTTTAGATGTTGACCTACAAGCACCCGACAAGGCCAAAGCCCTTTTGGGGGCGCAAGGGGATCGCGCTATTCACATTCCTGCACTTGATTGGCGCGAAGTACCCGCTTTCTATCAAAGCCTAACCGATGGGACGCCAACGCAATTGGCACTGCGATTGTTGATCCTGACGGGGCTGCGGTCAAAGCCCATTCGCTTCCTACGACCTGAATACATTGATGGCGATATTTTGACTGTGCCAGCCGAGTTGATGAAAGGGAAAAAAGACAAAGTTTTCGATTTTCGCGTTCCACTTAGCAAAGAGGCGTTGGCTGTTATCAAGGAAGCCGAGCCGTTTATCAAAGCCGGTTACCTTTTCCCGAACAAGAATCGCGGTGTGATTAGCGATGCCTCTATGAGCCGCCTAATGGAAAGACGTGGGCTAGTGGCGCGTCCACACGGCTTTCGGTCAAGCTTCCGCACTTGGTGCGCAGAAGCAACCGACACGCCACGAGAGATTGCAGAAACCGCCATGGCGCATGTTTCAGGAGGCAAGGTTGAAATGGCCTACAGGCGCACGGACTATTTAGAGCGCCGCCGCGTTTTAATGGAGCGCTGGGCTGGGCATGTTACCGGGCAAGTCAGTGAAGTGGTGAAGTTGCATGGATGATAAGGGAATTAACTGGTACATCGAAGAATGGCTAAAACTCCTTGAGAGAGAGGAAGCAGCCTTTCAACATCTTTGCTCTTTTTATGATGATAAACAATATGTGAAAACACATGAAAAATCAAAGGCAACTAAGGAATGGTGGCTGTTAGTAAACGCGATTTTATGGATGCAAATTCGTACCAAAGCCCAATTAAATCACGATTTATATCCTGCACCAATTAAGATGCTAGCTAGAATGGCTAACATCGCGGAGGAATTAAGTTCCGGGCTGGTATCCACAATTATTTCAGATGTATCGGGTGGCAGGCCCCTTTGGCGAGCGGAAAGGCACGATATTGCTTATGGCGTGGCTTATATTAAAGCTGTAAGGCGGGGCGAATTGGAAGATAGGTCACCAAACAAAACTGTAAGACAAGCATATGATGTGACAGCGAGGACCGTACAAAGGTGGATGCATAAGGAGCAAGAAATTAGTGTTGGCGCCCCATTCAAACACCTTAGCCCACAGCAACTTAAAGTTAAAATGCTTGAGTCTGGGTCTCGGTATTCAAAACTAGGCAGGGGTGCGCCTGAACACAATTAGATGCGACTTTTTAACCTCTTCTGGGGTCTCTCCCCCAGGTGGGTAGTTTGGTGTTCAATGGTGTTTAGAAAGACCTTTGAAATAAATTCACCCCACACAAAGGTCTCCTTAACTAAAGGAACCCTAAATGAAATACCTCAATTTTTCAGAACTAAGAGCCAAGCTCGGTGGACGCGGGCGCAGTACCGTATACCGAGACATTGAAGAAGGCCGTCTACCCAAGCCGATTAAACTTGGTGGCCGATTGTATTGGATCGAGAGTGCAGTCGATTCCGCGCTTAACCCAGAAACCCCAGCAAATGTTGGTTAAAGAAAACCGCCCGACACAAAAAGCGCGAGCGGTCTATTCTTTGGTCTTAAGCACCCTTTGGATAAATCATTTGCGCCCGTTCGGCAATAGGACAGGTAAAATGAAACCCAAACCACACAAACAAACAAAAGTTTATTTTTGGAACAAAGCCAGTAATTCAATCGAGTTGCTGACCAATAAATATTGGGGGATGTGCTCATGAGTGTATCATCTAATACACCGCCAAACGGCACCCGTTGGATCATGGCGCAAATGAACTTGCCACAGAATTACGGCCTTGGGCGCTTTGAAATCAAACCACTTGGTGGCGTTGGACGTACTATCGCCATATCAAAACGTATCAGGCAGGTATTGGAGGCGCTGGCCGTAGGGCCATTGTATTGCGCCTCTACAGTGCGCCTTAGTCATTATGTAGATATTTTGCGCGATGACCACGGCGTGAATATCGAAACGCTTTGGTTTAGTGATAACAAAGGCCCGCTTAAGACAAGATACGGCGTCTATGTATTGCGTGATGAGGTGCGTTTTGTCGGCAACCCCAATGGGGAGGCCGCATAATGCTAGAGACCACAACTACCAAGGGGGCGGCAATGCCCCCAGCTTCACGTAACGAAAGCGATGACAGCTATCACGCGGTGATTTACTCGAATGATGAATGGCGTGTGATTATCAGTCGCGGCAATAGCCAATGGGTCGTGCAAAGAGCCGAAATGAAGGCGGATGGACGGCGCTGGGCGGGTAAATCATACTGTGCCACCCGAAAAGCATTAATTCGTGAATTTCACGCGAAAACTGGCGACTACAACGGCGCTGTTGCGCTGGGCGCTTTGCCCGAACGGATTGGGGGCAAACATGGCGCGTAGAGACTTCGCTATGATTAGCACCACCTTGCCCTATTCCAAGAAATACCGTGGCCTGCCTGTTTTGGCGAAATTGGTTTACAATCACCTGCATTTTTCCTCAGCTATGAATTATGTCGGTGTGTGTCAATTTCAGGACGTCGTACTAGCGCATGAGGTTGGCATAGAGGTTGATGACCTAAATGCTGCGCTGGTTCAATTGGCTAAAAACGGTTTGATTGAATTGCATCAGGATCAAGAGATAGTCCGAATGGTGGGATGGTTTCACCAAGCAAACGGTGCAACGAATGCCAGTCATGCGTCAAAGTTGGCGACCGATTTTTTCGAATTGAATTTTTCAGATAGCGACCTTTTCTTAAGCGCCTTTTCTGAATTTACCGTTGCAACAATGAAGCGGAGTTTGAACTGGAAAAAAGACGCTGAAAATCTACGCCGTGAATTGCAACCGCTCTTGTTGACACTTCTAAAGGATCACGGCGAAGCCTTCGCAAACCCACTCTTGGCGGAAATCAATCGTGTAGGCAAAACTCTGCAAGTCGAAATTCATTCCTTGATTCCGCGCTTAGCCGAATTTGAAGAGGACACCCTGTCGACACCCTGTCCCACAGGTGGGGGGGACACAAGACGTAGACTAGACGAGACGATACTTAAACAAGACTTAAACGAAAATAAAACTAAGACGTATACGGGCGATTTTGACACCGTTCCCCAAACACTAATCAAAGCGCCTGTATCGGATCAATCAATGCATAGAATTGGGAATGATTCCAAAGCTGGTTTTAAACCTGCAAGCGAAGCCGCAAAGAATTCAGCATTAGCAAGGGGTATAGGGTGACAAGAAATCTAAACCTCACGGGAAAAGGACTACAAACTGCACGTAAGGCGATGGGCTTTAGCCAAACAGATTTGGCAACCCTGACAGGAATAACTAGATGCACTGTATCTTATTGGGAAACCAAGCCGGGCAATCTATGGTGTGGTTACGCCGTAGATAAAATGATGGAGGTACTAGGGCTTAATCAGACTGAAGGTTTTTCGGACACCGATACGCGCGTGCGTGTAGGGGGTTTTAGTGACAGCCAGCAATTAGCATTAGATAAAGCACTCCAAGCTGAACAAAAACGATTAGACGCAAAGGCCCAGCGCATAGCCATGTTCGCGCGGGTTCCATGCCTTGCCAAGACCCGCAAAGGCCACCCATGCAAGAACAAGAGTGAAGCGGGTCGTAGGCGGTGTAAGTTTCATGGTGGCATGTCCACGGGGCCAAGAACGGTCGAGGGTCGTGAGCGCATAGCGGAGGCACAAAGAAAACGCTGGCAGAAATACAGGAAAGCAATGCGATAGGTTAACGAGTTTAAATCATTGTAATATAATGGCTTATCGAGCTGTCTAGTCAGGCTTTGGTGGTGGAAATCTAAAAACAAAAAGTAGGTATATTGCCCCGCTTTAACAGGACTTTATCGGAAAATGTATTAGGGTTCTTAGCATTAGCCTAACGTGGATGCGTATGAATTTTCCTACGCCGTAAAGGTGAATATTACATAGCAAACCATCGCCCCCAACCGAATACCTGCATCAGCAGTAGTTTTTTGAAGCCACAGGACAAAGCTGCCATTTATATCGATTTTTCGGCGGCCTTTAGCTCGTTGTTAACTTCTTTTCGTATTCTGTTCACCGCGTCAGTCAGAAGCATTGCGCCAGCCTTATGTTCCTTTGCCAAAACAAGAAGGTCTTTTTTTGAGGATTTCCACTTGCCACCAAAAAATCCAAAGCTTAGGCCACTCAATCGAACAGTGATTGCGTTTAGTGCTTCCCTTTGATTTGTAACTGCGTCCTCGACAGCTTGATAATCGGCCAATGCTCCTTCAAAGTGTTTTCTTAGAGTTAGAAACTTTGTCGCGCTTGGTCCAAGACCAGCTTCAAACGATTCAACTGCTTTATTCCACTTGCCTGAAGTTTTGTTAATTTTTGGTGAAAGTGAATTAAATGTTTTAGCCATCTTTTCCAAAAGCTTGCCAAGCTGCATCAACTCCTCTGCAGGTTTAAGATTAGCAGAGCCAGCCCAACCCTTTTGCTTAGACCACGACATTCCAGTTCCTGGCACTCCAACGGTTGTTCGAATACCTTTTGAGCTGAGATTAACAGTGCCTCCTCGCCCTCCAATGCTGGTGCTTACGCCGCTTTTCGAAATATTAAGGCGGACACCAGGAGCAATTTTTATTCTCTTTTGAAAACGAAATGCCATAATTGCATCCTTTTTACTAAATATAATTTCTACATATATGTTGATGATTGGCTTTTGTATAGATGAGAAGAATAGCCTGCTTATCTTGGCTAAGAGCTTAATTATTTGCTAGGAAGTATGTTTAATTGGCCTCTAAGCAGACCTTCGTGTGAAATGTTTGAGTTGCTGGATATAAGTATTGGTCATGCTGGTTCTATTTTGTCAGGTATGATGGTTTCATAAAATCAGGCACAATGATTGGTAGGATAGTTTGCACTTAGCATTAGCCTACATTGGATGAGGATGAGTTTTCGAACGCCGTAAAGGAACGTGTGCGTTTGGGTTTTCTGACGCCGTAAAAGGCGCACACAAGTTTTAAGACCGATAGACGTAACTCTAGCGCAAACCGAATGGCAGGGGGTGGGCTAATCCCTAAACTGGGTTACAGCTAGACCGCGCGGGGTAGTCACTTTTTTACACGTGCAAATGAAAGTTTTTCAAATGGCCGCTTGTGGAAACCCAATCGCTTTTCGCAAGCATTTACTTTTCGGTAGGGAAGTCTTTCGAGGCGATGGGTTATTCGAATGGCGCTTGAGCAACCATAGAATTTGTGTTCATTATAATACTCGACTAAAGGGAGAATTAAATTCTCTATTATCTATGCACAAAATCAAAAAAGAGAACTATGGATATCGAAAAAATTAACACATACGCTGCCAAGAGGGCAATATTCGGGTGGTTTGCTGGGTTGAGTTACTACAATTGGTTTGCATCAGATCCTATAAGCGTATCATTGTGGGCGCATGTCATTTTGATAATTGGCGGCATGTTTTTTGTGTCAATCGTCATTGGAATAACCTTATATTTCGTGGCCGCAACTATAACAAAATTAACAACGGGAAGCATATCTGGAATCCCTTATGTTTTCACATGGGCTGCGATGACTGGAGCAGTGCTATCCTTCATCAGCGCAAGATTCGGACTTATTCTGTTCCAATGAAGTTTAGTTTTATATGTATTATTATTTTCTGTAGCACCTGGATCATCGCCGCAACATTCAACGTAAAAAAAGGTGCAGATGAATATTACCTTTATCGCATTTATAGGGCTGTCGATAGGAACACCAACCTTCGTAGTGAGCGATTGCCCACATACAACACGGCAGGAATAATAGTATTTCGTATACTGGGCAACAGCATAACCTCGAAATCCGGTTTTATGGTAACGAGCTACGAAGGTTGTAAAATTTTTGATATCAAGAATTGGACATGTACTTACGACGATAATTCGTCAACATTTGGCGTTACAAATGGTACCTACTTTTCGATACTGAATACTACAAAATTCCCGCATCTAGCAAATTTACCTGAGGCAAGACCTATTTCACGGTTTGAATATGTTGTGACAAATTGCAAGTGGTATTTTTATGAGAGTTTTTTTGTTGGATCATTGCGGTGTGCTATAAGTCCATTTGTGACAAACTAAGACAGAACTTACACAAGAAGCTCGCCAAAATCTAATCACGCGGTGTTGAAAAGAGTAGCTGGCAGTGCATTGCTATCAACTTCTGTATTGGGATGCTGAACCTTTAAGGAGGGTAATATTGATGGAAAAGCTGTTTAAGATAATGGTCGCTGCATTGCTAATATTGCCATCAGGGGGCGTGGCAAAAATACCACCCACTTGGGCCGAGGCAATCGCAGATGTGGAAAAGCTACTTCAAGAATATTTGCGTAAGTCTGATGAACTCCTCAGAGCCAACGATCCACGGTATGCCGAGTTAAATTTTACTCCGCTTTCTTATGCGGGCCTTCAGTATAGGCTGTGGTACTTCCAAGAACATCAGTGCGCAATACTGGGTCGAATGTTGGCAAAGGCCGAATACATTGGTCATCTAGAACCACCTCAACCTCCACTGTCGGCGTCTCTGAACGAGGTCTGGGGAGCAGCTATGTCGCTCGATACTTGGGTTTATACTGTTAAAAGACTGGTCGAATTGCCGATAGCCGAACGTGCGCAAGTTTGGAATTTGGAGTGTGTTGGCAAGCACGGTATTCCCGATAAGATTTGGGATCACCGAGGGCAAGGCAAAGTATTCATGCAAGTGAACGGTGCTTACATTGATGTATATGGAGACGTTGTAGACGGGTTCTATGAACAACTTCTATACGTTCTAAACGCAAATCCTCAAGTGACTCATGTCAGCCTTGGTAGCGGTGGCGGGAACGTAAGAGACGCCGTTTTAGCAGGATATGAAATTCGAAAGAGAGGCCTCAGCACTCAACTTTCAGGGCCGTGCTATTCAGCTTGCCCACTCGTTTTTATTGGTGGAGAACGGCGCATAGTAATGCGTCCATTCCCATCTCTTGGCTTTCATCGAATGTACAATGACGATGGCCCCTTGCCTTTAGATGACAGATTCTATGACTTGGTAGCTGTCTACGCGAAGGAGATGGGAGTGGACGCCCGTTGGTTAATTTCTCAAATGTACAAAGCTCTACCAGAAGACATGAACATACTAGGCGACAACCTAACTGAAAGAGATGAACTTTGTAGGCGCAGAATAGTTACAGGGTATCAGGGGATAGGTTCTCGGGTGTGCTAAGCAGGTAGAATATTACAGACACAAATAAAGACTATAGTTCTCATATGTCTGCGAGTTGCTGCGTGTAGACGCATATTCCGCCCGGCTCTTTCCACCTGTTCTGCAAATTCTAGTAGCTTCTGCTAGCGATGCGGCTCGAGCCTCTTCAGGGTTGCTTAGTTGCGAAGTCACCACGGTGACACTTGCACCATTATAATCTGAAACAATTGGTTCAGCTGGAATGCATGCTGTCAACAAAACTCCGACAGCGGCAAAAGTAATTGTTTTATAAATCATTGTAATCCTCTTAACATTTAAAATGTAAATTAACTCTACTATAGAAATGCGGTGAAACAACCCCTAACCATTGTAATTACAATATTATGCTAATCACACTTTAAAAATGCCTATTTTTAGCTTCATGGATTAATGTAGATTCTCACCGATTTGGTAACTGATTATAATTGCTCTGTACCGTCCATGGAAACCATTTGTGCATCTATAATACTAGAACATCAGCAAACAAAAACGATGAAGAATTGTCCCCAACGTAGATCCAAAAATACATTAATACTATTATCCAGTTCGGCAACTTTTTCTTTCAATAGCTCATCATATTTTTGACGAACTAGCTCCTTGTGTCCGTCATCATATTGTTAGAACACTTCTTTATATCCGTTCTATAGATGAGATTAGAAGCAAACAGTTCCTGAAACAGTCTCAATTCGCCTTAGAAATAGTTTTGACCTGAAATTAGCTACTGAGAAAACAACCTAAATATGATTGCCGGCGACGGCGGAACAGCGGGTTAGTTTAACCTTATACATCAAACGAAAGCCCTGTTTTGCAGGGCTTTTTTTGCTTAAAGGTAATTCATCCATTCTTGCGCAACAGCACCAATAAATTTCTATACTCGGATAGCCCCACCTTTTCCTAGAGGCAATAAAAGGTATTCAAGATATGGCGGTAGTAAGCATCGGTTGCAAATCTACCGATTACAGTTTGGGGGGTTAATTGGGGGGTACATTCATTAGAATGAAAAAATTACTCTTTAGTATCAAGAGGTTGTAATCTTTTCGTGGTGCGAGCGGGGGGACTTGAACCCCCACGCCCATACGGACAACAGATTTTAAGTCTGGCGCGTCTACCATTCCGCCACGCTCGCATCACCTGCGCTTTGTGGCCTTTTCAATCTGATTTGTAAATGTCGATTTAGAAAAAATCTGAACCCATTTTTGCGCGGAACCGGGCAGCCATTTCAATTGCCTGCTTTTCACCATCCACAGCAGCGCATGTAATGTCGTCATCCACTGCTTCGGATCCATCTGGGCGAATAACCTGTCCACGTAAACGCATTTGATCGCCATCCAATTCGGCCAACCCAGCGATCGGTGTCTGACACGAACCATCCAGCCCCTTCAACAACGCACGTTCCGCCGCCAACCGCAGGGTCGCACGCGCGTCATTAATTTCGGCCAACATCGCGCTGACCTCTGCATCATCGATACGATGTTCGATCCCAATGCACCCCTGCGCAATCGCTGGCAACATATCATCAACCTCAATTGGGTTAGATACTTCGGAACGCCCTAAACGATTTAACCCCGCACATGCCAAAAACGTCGCATCGGCTACACCCTCGTCCAATTTACGCAGGCGTGTTTGTACATTACCGCGAAATTCCACGATGTTTAGATCGGGCCGACGATGCAACAATTGCGCACGACGGCGCAAACTTGATGTACCAACGGTGGCACCTTCGGGCAATTCGGCAATCGTTTTATATTTCGGCGAAATAAATGCATCACGCACATCTTCGCGCGGTAAATAGCAATCCAATACCAACCCCGCAGGGCATTCAACGGGCATATCCTTCATCGAATGCACAGCAATATCAATGTCACCCGCCAACATCGCATCTTCGATTTCCAGTGTGAACAACCCCTTACCGCCAATCTCACTCAACGCGCGATCCTGCACGCGGTCACCGGTGGTTTGGATCACTTGGATACGAAAATTGTCTTCGTCCATGCCAGTGGAACGGATCAAGCGCCCCATGGTTTCATGGGCCTGCGCCAAGGCCAGCGGTGAACCGCGTGTGCCAATCGTCAACGGGGAATTTGGTGTAAATCTCATATCTGTTTCTTAACCGCCTGCGGCATTCGCATCAATGGGCATGATTGCACTTTCCCCTGTGACACATCCTCGCTAAAACCACTTTATGGAAAAGAACAAAAAACTACTTATTCGCGCCCTAAACGGGGAAACTTTGCCAACGCCACCCATCTGGATGATGCGCCAAGCGGGCCGTTATTTGCCAGAATACAAGGCAACACGTGCTCAGGCAGGTGATTTTTTGTCCCTTTGCTACAATCCAGAGCTGGCAACAGAGGTCACTCAACAACCCATCCGCCGTTACGGTTTTGATGCGGCGATTCTTTTTGCGGATATCTTGCTGATTCCACAGGCATTGGGAGCGAAGCTGTGGTTTGTTACGGGCGAAGGGCCGCGTTTATCCACAATCACATCGCAAGCGGACTTTGACGCCCTTGGACCTGTCGATGATATCGATGCCGTTCTTTCACCCATCTATGAAACCGTTGGCAAGCTGTCGCGTGAACTTCCCGATGAAACCACATTGATCGGTTTCGCAGGCGCACCGTGGACAGTGGCCACATATATGATTGCGGGTCGCGGCACGCCGGACCAAGGCCCAGCATTGGCCTTGATCGAAAACGAACCTGCCGTGTTCGACGCCTTGATGGACAAAATCACCGAAGCCACGATCCATTACATGTCGCGCCAAATTGATGCTGGCGCTGAAGTTGTGAAAATCTTCGACAGCTGGGCGGGATCACTAAAGGGCGATTTGTTTGATCGTTATTCAACAGCGCCGGCAAAACGTATTACTGCGGAACTGCGCGCGCGCCATCCAGACGTAAAAATCATCGGCTTCCCTCGCGGCGCCACAAATGATGGTTACATCAGCTACGCACGCGAAACTGGCGTAGATTGTGTGGCGATTGACAGTTCGGTCGATACTCAATGGGCGGCTGACAACTTGCAAAAAATCACCTGTGTTCAGGGCAACCTTGATCAAACATTGCTGGTGTCAGGCGGTGAAAAGCTGACCTCAGAAACAAAACGCATCGTCAAAACCCTGTCCAATGGCCCACATATTTTCAACCTCGGTCACGGTATCACACCCGATGCAGACCCCGAAAACGTTACACGGATGATCAACGCCGTGCGGGATGAATAGGCAACCACAGCAATTTGAAAACTGGCGCGGCATGGTCTGGGCCCTGCTCGCCGTATTAACCGCCAGTGCCATGAGCATGGCAGTACGCGGTGCATCGCTGGAAATCGATACACGGTTGATCGTATTACACCGCTTCTTGGTCGGCGTAGCGATCCTTCTGACACTCGTAGTGTTATCCCCCAAAATCCGTTCCGAGGTTCGCTTTAGTGATCCCAAAGGCCACATAATCCGCGGCGTCCTGATCGGCCTATCGACGCTTGGTGGCTTCTATGCGCTTGCGCATATCGAACTGGCGGCGGCCACTGTCCTATTCGGCCTCGCCCCCATATTTGCGGTGCTAATCTCACTGTTCTTCGGGCAAACCATCGGTATCCGTCGTATCATGGCAATCATAGCTGGCTTCATCGGCGCCTTAATCATCGTCGATCCTCGCGCAGAATGGGAACCTGGAATGCTGGCCGCGCTATCCTCTGCGCTGTTCTTTGGCACGGCGCTGGCAATGTCACGCGGGTTGGCCCAGCGCGACGGCACGTTTTCCACACTACTATCAACCACAATCATGACAACGATTGTTGCCATCATCGCATCGATCCCCGTCTTTGAGTGGCCTACGGGAATATCATTGTGGTTCTGGCTCTCTATTTTAATCCTTACGGGATTGGCACGCCAATTCGCAGATATCCAAGCGTACAAATTCGCCGAAGCCGCCGTTCTGGCCCCGATATTCTACCTTCGTCTGATCTTCATTGCTATTGGCGGCTATATATTGTTCGATGAAACCCCCAGCCTTAACACATGGATCGGTGCAGGCATTGTGATCAGCGCAACCCTGTACATGACCTATCGCGAACGTCAGTTGGAAAAGCAGGGGAAGTCTTAAACCGACCTACACACTCACCCAACTCAGAGTTTGAAAACATCCATCCATTCACCCGTCTCGACGCGGTAATTGTGGGTCTTTGATAAATGATGAATGACAGAACGCATATGTCCAGCGCCATATATAATCCCTATACATTCGCCCTTGCCTGCGCGGGATTCAATCTGTTCATCAATTACCCCTAGAAGATGGGCATCCCTCTGGTCGATAATCAACTCGTGAAAGCTTTGAAACCGATCATCCATAAACTCCTCGCGGTCCTCGACAAGTTCAAGACTAAGGTGTTGCGCGAGCATTTTACGCGTTGCAAAAAACCTCATATAAATTCCGAAAAAAAATGCAAGTTGCGGTACAATATAACGTTCCCAAAATGGTAAGCTACGCCACTCAGCTTCGAACTCTTCCCCCTTAATATCCGCCAGAACCATTCTATCCTTGATCGCAGAAGTATCCATAGTCGATTGCGAAACCAAGTTCAGCTTCTTACTCTTTACCATCTGCATATACGATTGCGTTACACGCCGCGTGATAGGGCTTCTCACCCCCTCAAAAAGAATAACATCACACACCAAAAGCCGTTCCAAAACCTCTTCATAAAACTGTGGCTCAGCAATATGTACCATAGGGAAAAGAAGAATTTTATCTTGCGTTTCTACATTCACAAACGACCACGCGGCGCTCCGCACGCCTAAAACAGATGTTTCAATTATTTGCATATTTAAAGCTCCTGATCTTTAAATATAGAAAATCAAATCAAACAGATTTACGCGCATTCAGCGCCGCCGAAATCGTACCATCGTCCAGATAATCCAATTCACCGCCAATCGGCACACCTTGGGCCAGTGACGTTACAGCCACATCCATATCATCCAGCTGATCCGCAATATAATGTGCGGTCGTCTGCCCATCCACCGTGGCATTCAACGCCAAAACAACCTCGGAAACGCCTTCGCCCTTCACACGGTTCACCAAATGTGGGATGCGCAATTCCTCGGGGCCGACACCGTCTAGTGCGGACAGGTTTCCACCCAGTACATGATAGCGCCCCTTGAACACATTGGATCGCTCCATCGCCCATAAATCCGCCACATCCTCGACCACACAAATCTGCCCGTTGGCGCGCTTGCCCGCCAAACAAATATCACACACATCCGCTGTACCGATGTTCCCGCAATTCGCACATTCGCGTGCGGATTGCGCAACATTGAACAGCGCATCAGAAAGCGGAGACAGCAAAATATCTCGCTTCTTAATCAGCTGCAAAACCGCACGGCGCGCCGATCGCGGTCCCAGCCCCGGCAACTTCGCCATAAGCGCGATCAATACATCAATGTCGTGATTATCAGACACAGTTATGAGCCATTTAGAATGGCAACTTCATACCTTCAGGCAGGTTCAGCCCTTCGGTCAATTTACCCATCTCGGCCTTGGCCTTGGCATCCGCTTTGTCCTTGCCGTCCTTCAACGCCGCAATAATCAAATCTTCAACCACTTCTTTGTCGTCTGGACTGAAAATAGACGGATCAATATTTAACGCCTTCACTTCGCCCTTACCGTTAACACGGCACGTCACCAAACCAGCACCCGCCTCGCCGTCGACTTCCATCTCGGCAATTGTTGCTTGTGCATCTTCCATTTTGGATTGCATCTCTTTGGCCTGCGCCATCATCTTGGCCATATCGCCCAAGCCACCTAAACCTTTTAGCATTCCTGCTCTCCTTTAATCATCCTCAAACGGATCCCAGTCATCATCTTCCTCTGGAATCTCTTCTAATATTCCGTCCGCCGCCATCTGTTCCAGCGTACGCACATCGCGAATCTCTGCATCAGGAAACGCCAATAACGTCGCCTGAACCAATGGATGCGCATGGACCTTGGCATGCAAATCATCACGTGCCTCGGCGTTTTGTTCGGCAACAGTGGCACCGCCACCCTCGTTCACCAAGCTCATACCCCAACGGGCACCTGTCCAATCTTGCAGTCGTTTCGCCAACCGTTGCGCCAAATCATTGGGCGCACCATCAACGGGTTGAAACTCCAAACGACCCGGTGAATATTTCACAACACGGACGTAATTTTCCACATCCGTCAACAATTTCATATCGCGCCGCGCACGGATCAATTCCAAAACCTGCTCAAACCGTTCGAACCGCGCCAACGCCGCAACATCGGGTTCCTGCGCCAACGCCGTCGCCGCGCCACCTTGGATCACCGCCGTGGGGCCGCCATTCGGGGACTGTCCAACAGATTGCCCCGATGCGCCACCGCCAATAGAACCACCCATCGGCACACCACCACCGCCGCCACTTGGCGCGGGTGGTTGCGGATCATTTTGCAATTTCTTGATCAATTCTTCTGGGCTGGGCAGATCGGCAACATGCGTTAATCGAATGATCGCCATTTCCGCCGCCATCATCGCATTTGGCGCCGCCGCAACTTCTTCCATTGCCTTCAGCAACATTTGCCACATCCGTGTCATTGCGCGCATTGGCAAATCTGCCGCCGCAGCTTTGCCACGTTCGCGCTCGTCTGGCGAAACGGTCGGATCATCTGCCGCCTCTGGCGAGATTTTTATCACCGAAACCCAATGAGTAATCTCTGCCAAATCACGCAACACCGCCATCGGATCGGCACCATCGGCATATTGCCCAGACAATTCCTGTAATGCCTTATCGGCCTGCCCGCGCATAATCATGTCGAACAAATCCAAAACGCGTCCGCGATCCGCCAGTCCCAACATTGCACGCACTTGATCGGCGGTGGTTTCCCCTGCACCATGTGCAATCGCCTGATCCAACAATGAAATTGCATCACGCGCAGAACCTTCGCCCGCGCGCACGATCAATGCCATCGCGTCATCGTTAATCTGCGCATTCTCGCTATCGGCAATGCGCTTCATCAATCCCAGCATCACTTCCGGTTCAATCCGCCGCAAATCAAAACGCTGACAACGTGACAAGACCGTCACGGGAATCTTGCGGATTTCGGTGGTGGCGAAAATGAATTTCACATGTTCTGGCGGCTCTTCCAACGTTTTGAGCAGCGCGTTAAACGCACTGGTCGATAACATGTGAACCTCATCGATGATGTAAATCTTGAACCTTGCTGATGTGGCGGCGTAATGCACGCTCTCGATAATCTCGCGAATATCACCAACACCTGTGCGCGATGCGGCATCCATTTCCATTACATCAACATGGCGACCTTCCATGATGGATTTACAATGCTCGCACACACCACATGGTTCCGTCGTCGGCCCGCCGTTCCCATCGGCACCGATACAATTCATGCCCTTGGCAATAATACGCGCCGTGGTGGTTTTACCCGTGCCGCGAATCCCTGTCATCACAAATGCATGGGCAATACGATCCGCCTCAAACGCATTTTTCAACGTGCGCACCATGGCATCTTGGCCCACCATATCGGCGAATGTCTCGGGGCGGTATTTACGCGCTAAAACTTGATACGTTGTATTTTCGGAATCGCTCATATTATCCAGTCACCTCGTCTTGGACGACTTTACGTCCAAGCGCGTTTGATTGCCAGTACCTTTGATCAGATCAGCCACACGTTTTCCGCCATTCATGTTGATCTGTATCAATGACAACCGCCCAAAACGATGCATCATTGATCCGAGATCAACGAAAGGCTTAGAAAATGTCACATACACCACATAAACTCCCCGATGAATTCCCAGAGCATGCTGATAAAATGGCAGATCTTTTGAGCAATGATGCGCATTTCGTGAAAATGTGCGATGATTATAACGTTGCTAATGATGCCGTGCATTTAGCGGAAACAGATGTCAAACCCACATCAGACGATCATATGGCGAATTTACGCAAGCGCCGCATGCTGATTAAGGATCAAGTTTATGCCTACTTGACGGCGAAATAATGCGTGCCCGATAACAGAAAAATGAAAAGCGAATGCGGCGATATAAATTGTCGCATTTTTTAAATTTATAATGAAATCAAATAATTAACATCTGTCCCCATGGGGACATTCCAAAACTCGATGATTTTGTGGTAAGTGAGAGGCTGGACAGCGACCCAAACGGGGCTCGTTGCGGCTGCTTCCTTCCGGACCTGACCGGGTTGGCGAGGCGCTTGCCCGCGCCAACCTCTCGACCATGGATATAAAGCGTTATATACCAAGCTTCAAGAGCATGAATCCACAAAGGCGCGTCAATGTTAAACACCGAAACCTTAGGCTTTCAAAACTTCGCCTTTAACCGCGCCGCCGAATTACGCGCCGCCCGAAACGGCCCGATGCCCAGCGTGAACGCCCACAGTATAATCCTGTGGCGCGGCAAGGCGTTGATCGATCAAGATACATTCGCATTGGTTCGTGTTTCCGCTGATCATCCGATTCTGACAGCATCGATTGTTTCGCCGATTTTTCTGGGTATTGATGATGGCATCGAAGTTTATGCCCATGATATATCTGGCTGGGAACCTGAAAATCACACCCCGCCCGACCTCAATGCCCTGTTCGATGAAATCGTCGAACGCCATCCATCCACGCCCGAAAACCAGATATTCAGCGAACTTCGCATGGTCATCATGCAACTATCCGCCGTTGATGGTGAGTTGGCGGCAACTGCGAAGGCGTTGTTTTCATGGCACCGATCCCATCGGTTTTGTGCGGCATGTGGTGAACAATCCGTTCAACAAATGGCAGGCTGGCAACGTGATTGCCCCACATGTGAAACACCCCATTATCCGCGCACTGATCCTGTGGTGATAATGTTAATCACCGACGGCAACCGCACCTTGCTGGGCCGCTCCCCTCATTGGCCAGAGAAAATGTATTCATGCCTGGCGGGATTTCTGGAGCCTGGCGAGACATTAGAAGCCGCCGTCGCACGCGAAGTAAAAGAAGAGACCGATATTGACATCGGCCCCGTCCAATACGTCGCCAGCCAACCATGGCCCTATCCGTCATCATTAATGATTGGTTGTATGGCCAGCGCGACGTCAACGAAAATCAAGATTGATCCGAACGAGCTCGACGATGCGATGTGGGTGACTAAAGAAACACTCGTGAAAGCATTTTCAGGTAGCGACGCGGAAATTGTTCCCGCACGCGAAGGGTCGATTGCTGGATTTCTTATTCGCAATTGGGTCAAAGGTACCTTAAGTAATTAAAAACGACGACGACAAGGAATTACCATGAACCTAGAAACGACATATGAATTGGACGCGACTGCAGAATACGTTTTTAAGCGAATTACAGATCATGCAGATTTCGAAGCGCTTTTGATGGGTTATGGCGCGAACATTGAACGCTTGGATGATGAAACGTCCCTGAATGTGGGAATGAAATGGGCGATTGATGGCAACTTTCGCGGTAGACAACGCCAAGTCGAAGTAGCCCTTACACAATTGATTGAAAACGAATTGGTAAGCTATGCCAGCGAATCCAAAGACGTGAATGCGTCCGTTGACATGAAGATCGAGGCGATTTCACCAACCCAAACACGTTTTAGCGTGGACATGACCCCTAAGGCCAATACGATTTCCGCGCGCCTTATTTTGCAATCCGCCAAACTCGCCCGCAAAACGTTAGAAAAACGTATTAACCGTCGGTTTGCAGATTTCTGTCAGCGCCTAGAGGATGACTACCGCGATATTTCGCGCGGTTAATGCGTTCCTGCTTTATAAACGCCCAAAATTTCAACGTGACTGGTGAAATAAGCTAATTCTTCCATTGCGCGTTGAACGGCGGGATCATCGGGATGACCAATAATATCGGCATAAAACTGCGTGGCTGTGAACGAGCCGTCCACCATATAGCTTTCTAGCTTTACCATATTAATGCCATTGGTCGCGAAACCACCCATCGCCTTGTAAAGCGCGGCGGGAATATTGCGTACACGGAAGACAAAAGATGTTTTCACCTCGCCCGCATCCAAAGAAGCGTGTGCAGGATTTGGAGACATGACCAAGAAGCGCGTCGTGTTGTTTGATTCGTCTTCGATATGTTTCGCGATCACGTTTAACCCGTAAATTTCACCTGCTAATTCGGATGCTAGCGCTGCTTGGGTTTGGATTCCCATATTTGCGACGATTTCGGCAGAACCGGCAGTATCGACACCCGTAACAGGTTCGATTTTATGCTCTTTCAAAAATGCGCGGCATTGGCCAAGCAAAACAGTATGGCTCATAGCGGTTTTTATATCCGCTACCGATGCGCCGGGCACGGCCAGTAAATTAATATGAACGCGGACATAATGTTCACCGATGATGTGTAAACCAGAATCGGGCAACAGTTGGTGAATATCTGCAACCCGTCCATATGTTGAATTTTCCACGGGCAGCATTGCCAAATCAGCACGACCGGAACGCACAGCCTCGATCGCACCTTGGAAGGTGTTGCACGGGATAACATCCGCATCTGGATACGCTTCAAAGCATGCTTGGTGCGAATATGCGCCTAAAACGCCTTGGAATGCTATTTTCATGCTGGATACAGACATTTTACGCCTCTTGAAAAAATGGTCGATTGGTCGCGGTTCTACAGCTTGCAAACCGACATTGGAAGAGGCTAGAAGGGCACGAGATAAGTTTAAGATTCCAAAGAGCCGGAGCGTAATTCGATGAACACAATGGAAATGACAAAAATCACTGGTGCAGTTTGTGGCGCCTTGTTGGTTTATTTGCTGATTAACTGGACTGGCGAAGTGCTGTACCACGTTGAATCAGGTGATGGTGGCCACGGCGAAGCGCATGCATCTGAATCACATGCACCTGCATCGATTTACAAAACAGAAGTTGCGGATGCAGCCGAAGAAGCAAGCGAAGGCCCAACAATGGCCGAATTGCTGGCATCAGCAGACGTTGCCAAAGGCAGCAAAGTATTTTCAAAGTGTAAAGCATGTCACAAATTGGACGACGGCGCGAACGGCACTGGCCCGCACCTGTTCAACACAGTTGATCGTGCGATCGGTGGCGTAGACGGATTTAGCTACTCTGCAGCATTAACTGGTTTGGGTGGAAACTGGACACCAGAAGCATTGGACGGTTTCTTGGCCAGCCCGAAAAAATACGCTCCAGGTACAAAAATGGGTTTCTCAGGTTTGAAAAAAGCAACAGATCGCGCCAACCTGATCGCGTATTTGCAAACTGTTAAGTAAGCAAAACAACAGATTTACGAAAAAGCCGCCTTTCGGGGCGGTTTTTTTGTGCTCACGTAAATGCGTCTTGCTGTTGAGGTCTGTGTCATTTTACATAAGATAACAAAAAACAGGAGGTTTCGTATGCTCAAACACAGGCACCGCATTTCATTGACGTCACTTATTGCAGGAATGGCCCTGACGATTGGCGCGCCTGTCTTGGCAGAGGAAATCATTAACGCACATGGCATTTCCGCATATGGCGATTTGAAATACGCTGCGGATTACAAGCATTTTGATTATGTGAACCCCGATGCGCCACAGGGCGGCACATTGACGATGCGCCCGACAACGGGTGGTGCGACGTTTGATAGTTTTAACAACTATATCCTAAAGGGGGCACGCGTTACGGGTCTGGGGTTGCTATCTGATAGTTTACTGACGCCGTCGGCTGATGAACCCGACAGCTCATATTTATACATGGCAGAGAGCATGGAATACCCTGAAGATCGTTCATGGGTGACTTTTAAAATCCGCAAAGATGCGACGTTTTCCGATGGTACGCCGATCACATCCGCAGATGTGGTTTTCACACGCGATATATTGATCGAGAAAGGACATCCTTTCTACAAAAACGTGTTTTTTAAGGATTTCGAAAGCATCGAGGCACTGGATACGCATACTGTAAAATTCACGTTTAAAGAAGGTGCGAATACGCGTGATCTACCGCAATACGCCGGTGGCCTTGGCATTTTGCCTAAACATTATTGGGCTGATCGTGATTTTGGGAAATCGGGCACCGACATTCCAGTGGGATCAGGCGGATATACGATCACCGACTACAAAGTCGGGCAGTTTGTAAAATATTGTAAGATCGATAACTACTGGGCCGCCGATCATCCCGCGAATGTTGGTACGGGGAATTTTGATTGTTATCGTTATGAGTATTTTAAAGACAACGATGTTAGCTTCGAAGCCTTTAAAAGTGGCGCTTATTTAGTTCGCGAGGAAAACACCGCTAAGAAATGGAAAACACAGTATGATTTTCCTGCCGTCGAAAAGGGCTTTGTCGTTCAAGAAGAGATCGCCGATGCAAACCCACAGTCGAACCAAGGAATTTGGCTAAATTTACGTAAGCCACAGTTTGAAAACATCAAAACACGCGAAGCGATGCAATATTTGTTCAATTTCGAATGGACGAACCAGACATTATTTTACGATTCTTACACGCGCTCTGACAGTTTTTGGGAAAACTCTCCGATGCAGGCGGAGGGTATGATTTCGACGGAAGAAGCTGCATTACTTGAACCATATCGCGATCAATTGCCCGCCAGCGTTTTTGACGAGCCCGCCTATTTGCCCCCCGTGATGAAGAAGAGCCAAGTTGACCGAAGTGCGTTGCGTAAAGCGAACAAGCTGTTAGCAGAAGCCGGATGGAAAGCGGATAACGGTGTGTTGAAAAACGAAAAGGGTATCCCGTTAAAAATTGAATTTATCGACGATGATGAAAGCTTTTTGAAAATATTGGCCCCTGTAATCGAGGCTATGAAGCGCGCCGGGATTGATGCTAGTTTCACGCAAATTGATCGTGCACAAATGATCGAACGTGCGAAAAATTATGATTATGATGCGCTGGTACGTGGATACGGCACCAGCCTAAGCCCAGGCGAGGAAATCGCGCAGTTATACGGTTCCGTGGGCGTAGAACAATTGGGTGGTGCAAATACTGCCGGATTTGGGCACCCAGCAGTTGATGATTTGATTAAAAAGGTCGGCGCAGCAAGATCACGCGAAGAAATGCACCATACGGTGCGCGCAATTGATCGTGTTCTGCGCGCTTATCACATTCGTGTTCCGAACTGGCATTTAGCGGTGGATCGCTTGGCGTATTGGGATGTTTTTGGACGCCCCGAAACCAAGCCGAAATATGCTTTGGGCGTTCTCAGCACTTGGTGGTTTGATCAGGAAAAATACGACGCATTAATTGCAAAGGGCGCATTAAAATAAATGGGCGCTTATATCCTTCGACGGCTGTTATTGATTATTCCCACATTGTTGGGGATCATGTTGATCAACTTTATCTTGGTGCAATTCGTGCCGGGTGGGCCAATTGAACGTATTATTTCCCAACTAGAAGAGGGTGGTGGCGGTGCCACCGACCGATTTACGGGTGGTGGTACGGATGGTGTCGATCAACAATCCGGCGATGATCAATATAAGGGTGCGCGGGGACTGCCCTCTGAACTGATTGCAGATTTGGAAAAGCAATTTGGTTTTGACAAACCGCCGATCGAACGGTTTGCGACCATGATTTGGAACTACGCCCGTTTTGATTTCGGCGAGAGTTATTTTCGATCCGTAACCATCATCGATTTGATTTTAGAAAAGATGCCCGTTTCGATAACGTTGGGCCTATGGTCGACATTGTTGGCCTATCTGATCTCTATACCATTGGGGATTAAAAAGGCCGTTAAAGACGGCAGTCGATTTGATGTTTGGTCATCGGGCATTATCGTTGCGGCCTATGCGATACCTGGTCTGTTATTCGGGATCATTTTAATTGTTTTGTTTGCAGGCGGGTCGTATTGGCAGATTTTCCCATTTAGGGGGCTATCATCCGAAGGATCCGAAGACTGGGGTGCCTTGGCACGTATCGGCGACTATTTTTGGCACGCTGCCCTGCCCATTATTACGTCAACGATTGCGGCCTTCGCAACACTAACGTTGTTGACCAAAAACAGTTTCATGGATGAGATCAGCAAGCAATATGTGATGACAGCGCGTGCCAAGGGATTGACAGAGTTTCGTGTTTTTTACGGCCACGTTTTTCGCAATGCAATGCTGATCGTGATCAGTGGCTTCCCTGCCCTATTCGTTGGTATCTTCTTTTCAGGTTCATTGATTGTCGAGGTTATATTCTCACTCGATGGATTGGGATTGCTGGGATATGAATCCGCTGTGAACCGCGATTATCAGGTCTTCTTTGCCACTTTGTATATTTTCACGTTGATCGGTCTGGTCATGAAATTAATCTCTGACCTAACCTACATCTGGATCGATCCACGTATCGATTTTGGGAGCCGCGAAACCTGATATGGCAAGTATATTCAAAACACCGCTGGCGAAACGTCGTTGGGCAAATTTCAAAGCAAATCGTCGCGCATTCTTCTCTTTATGGCTGTTCGGGGCGATGTTCATCATTGCTTTATTCGCCGAACTGATTGCGAACGACAAACCCTTGATCGTCAGTTTCAAAGGCGATCTGCATGCCCCAATTTTTAAGTTTTATCCCGAAACCCATTTCGGTGGGGATTTCCAAACGGCGCCGATTTACAAAGAGATCGAAACTCAGTGTTTGATCAAATCGGGTGGGCTGGAAATTTGTTTGGATGAGCCTGATGAAACAATGGCTAAATTGGACGCAGGCGCGACCGAAATTGACGGCGAAGCAGTGCAACCGGGTTGGATGATTTGGCCGTTGATCCCTTACAAATACAACACCATTAATTATGACATCGAGCGTGCGCCATCCAAGCCGGACGCCAATCATTGGCTAGGTACGGACGATCAAACGCGCGATGTCTTGGCGCGTATAATTTATGGTTTTCGTATCTCGACGATCTTCGGGTTGATCGTCGTGTTTTTCAGCTCTGTCATCGGCATTATCGCTGGTGCGGTTATGGGATATTTTGGCGGATGGGTCGATCTGATCCTACAACGTTTGGTCGAAATCTGGGATGGCATGCCAATGCTATACGTAATTATCATTTTGGCAGCCTTGTTCGACATCACGTTCCCCCTCCTCATCTTCTTGGTGATCCTGTTCAGTTGGACAGGATTGTTGGGTGTTGTGCGCGCTGAGTTCCTACGCGCGCGTAATTTTGAATACACCCGCGCTGCCCGCGCGATGGGTGTGAGTGATACAAAAATCATGTTCCGTCACCTATTGCCAAACGCGATGGTTGCGACGCTGACGTTCCTGCCATTTACGATTACTGGTTCAATCGGCACACTGACCAGTTTGGATTATCTGGGCTATGGATTGCCACCCAGCTACCCTTCACTGGGTGAATTGGCATTGCAGGCGAAAAATAACATACAGGCCCCATGGTTGGCATTTTCGGCCTTTGCTACATTCGCGATTATGCTGTCGTTGTTGGTCTATGTATTTGAAGGCGTGCGTGACGCATTCGACCCAAGGAAGACATTTAAATGAGTACAATCCTGACGGTCAAAGATCTGAATATACACTTTGGCGATAACCATGCGGTCAAGGGTGTGAACTTTGATCTAAAGCGCGGTGAAACCGTTGCGCTGGTTGGTGAGAGTGGTTCGGGTAAATCCGTAACCGCTCTGTCCACCGTAAAATTGATCGGCGGCAACGCCAAGGTTTCGGGATCAGTTAAATACGGTGACACCGAAATGATCGACGCCAGCGATGCGGATTTACGTCGCGTTCGAGGCAACGACATCAGCTTTATTTTCCAAGAGCCGATGACATCGTTAAACCCGCTGCACACTATCGAAAAGCAATTAGGCGAGAGTATCACCCTGCACCAAGGTCTGCGCGGTGACGCCGCCCGCGAACGGATCGTAGATTTGTTAAACAAGGTTGGTATTCGCAATCCAGAAACCCGTCTGCGCGATTATCCTCATCAGTTGTCAGGAGGCCAACGCCAACGCGTAATGATCGCGATGGCATTGGCCAACAAGCCTGACTTATTAATCGCTGATGAGCCAACAACGGCACTGGACGTAACAATCCAGGCACAGATTTTGGAACTGTTGGCGGATATCCAAAAATCCGAAGGTATGGGGATGTTATTCATCACCCACGATCTGGGCGTTGTTCGCGCCATTTCGGATCGTGTTTGCGTGATGCAAAACGGTGTGATTGTGGAATCTGGGCCAACGGGCGAAATTTTCGACAACCCGCAACACCCCTATACGAAAACGTTGTTATCCGCCGATCCCAAGGGCACACCAGGTCCGATAGCTTCGACTGCCGAAACTGTAGTGCAGGTTGATGATCTACGTGTTTGGTTTCCGATCACACGCGGCATAATGCGCCGCGTTGTAGGGCACATAAAGGCCGTGAATGACGTAAGTTTTGCAATCCGCCAAGGTGAAACTCTGGGCGTGGTTGGAGAGAGCGGTTCGGGTAAAACGACATTGGCATTGGCAGTCATGCGATTGATAAAATCCGAAGGGCCAATTGTATTTATGGGCGATAGCGTTGACGGGTTAAGTAACAAGAAACTGAAACCACTGCGCCGCAATATGCAGATGGTGTTCCAAGACCCATATGGATCCTTATCCCCACGTTTCACAGTGGAACAAATCATCTCCGAAGGACTAGATGTACACGGATTGAACAAAGGCCAAGATCGCCGTCAGGTCGTTAAAGACATTTTAGAGGAAGTCGGCCTGCAAGCCGACATGATCGACCGCTATCCGCACGAGTTTTCCGGCGGCCAACGACAACGTATCGCCATTGCGCGAGCTATGATTCTAAAACCGAAACTCCTTATCTTGGATGAACCAACATCCGCACTGGATAAAACCGTTCAGGTCCAGATTGTCGATCTGTTACGTGAATTACAAAAGAAATATGGCTTAGCCTATTTGTTCATCAGCCACGATTTGCGCGTGGTACGTGCGCTGAGCCACAAAGTGTTAGTGTTACGCCAAGGAGATGTGATTGAAACGGGCACTGCCGATCAAATTTTCGATGATCCACAGACGGATTACACCAAAGCGCTGATCGCCGCCGCCTTTGATTTGCAGGCAAAATAAAATGTATCGCAATAAATGCAAATTGCCTCTTGCCAATGCGCACCAGTCGTCGTAAATCGCCCTTAACGCACCCGTAGCTCAGCTGGATAGAGTACCTGACTACGAATCAGGGGGTCGCACGTTCGAATCGTGCCGGGTGCACCATTTACCTTTTTGTCAGGCGACACATAGTTTTGCCATTTGCCCCCATAGTTGTACCTTTCCCACCACATAGATTTACCATCCATTGGTTTGCTTCATTTTCCGACATCTCGTTGATGCCTCATTGGTTTGGTTTTTAAGCAAAGCGCATTAGCGCGCCTGCCTTACAAAACCTGACCCGCTGGCGAAGCGTAGGGGGTAGCAAATGCAATAGAATTCGATGGGGACTTGGTGCGGCACGCAGGCGAAGCCGAGTACACGGCCCCGTCTAATTCTGTTGCGTGCGCGTGGGGACAAGGTCTCCTAGCTCTTTGTCAGTAAAATAGGTGCAAAGCCAAAGTGCCGTGCATCTTTGGCTTTTCCGTATGTGTGCTGGCCTGAATGAGTTATATCTTGGATGGGTGCGATGGGGACTTAGTGACCGTTTCCAGACTTAAGGTTAATGACTTGAACGGGTGGAAACCGGACATTCGCTGCAAGTGTGGACACACGCGAAGAGCTGGCTATGTGGCAGGACGGTTACAACAATCACAGGCCTCATTCATCAATCGGAAACTTAACCCCATCAGAATTTATTGAGAAAATTAGACTAGATAAACTAGCCGCATGACGGCATCAAAATTAAACTAAGGACTCTACTAAAGCTGGAGGAAACTTGGGGCGCAGGTCACCCGCCGAAAATCGCTTTTCATGATCCATCTAAATAGACAATAAACGCAATGATCTCAACCCATTGCATTTAGTATCCACAACGGTTTTCATGAATTATGAGAACTATCTTAACTTGGGATATGCAGACGAAACCCCTGTTTCGTGCAATATCATACCCTACTGGCAATAAATAACAACTTTGGCAGGGGCTGAGGGGCTCGAACCCACGACCTACGGTTTTGGAGACCGTCGCTCTACCAACTGAGCTAAACCCCTGTACCAAAGTAAAGATCAATTAGAAGGAATCGCAGGTAGATGCAAGCACTAGCTCTTGTTAAACTGTTTTTTTAGCTGAGGAATTAAATTCACATTATAGCGGCCATCAACCACCAATACTGATCATTACGTCTCATCGCGCGTATGTATCCCCAACGCAGAATCAAGAGGCTCGCGTATCGCAGAAATACGTGATTTCTCTCACTCATATCTGGCTCAAAACCATTAAACTCTGAGTTTCTCAATACAAAAGTCTATTTTTCACAAGGAGTTTTAATATGAGTACCTCATCAACGTCAGTATTATATAATGTCAATGTTCCACATTCGTCATTGCCCCAAGGGCAATTTGGACGAATGTTTCGTACCCTACCCGCGTGGGAACCCACAGAGAGCGGCGAACCTGCGATAATCCAAGGACTCATGGACTTCGCGAACACCGCAATGAGTGAGCCCACCGATGACCCCATCGGAGACAATGCGAATATGGCCGCGGGCTATACCTATTTTGGGCAATTTGTAGATCACGATATTACGTTTGATCCCACGTCGTCATTGCAGCGACAGAACGATCCAAACAAGTTATCAAACTTTCGCACACCGCGCCTTGATTTGGATTGTCTATATGGCGAGGGGCCCTCGGACGAGCCGTTTATGTATGACAATAAACAACACGGTATGTTTTTGATTGGCACGACTGGCACTCAAAACGAGCCAGATTTACCGCGTAATGTACAAGGGAGGGCGATTATAGGTGACATGCGTAATGATGAAAATGTCATTGTCAGCCAATTTCAATTGGCCATGCTACGTCTTCACAATGCGATTTATGGGCAGTTGATGTTCCCGGATGGAATTGTCCCCGAGAAATTCGAATTGGATGGCCCCAAGTTTGAGCAGGCACAGCGCATTTTACGCTGGTTTTACCAATATGTTGTCTGGAACGATTGGGTGAAACGTATTGTCAAAGATAGCATCTGGCAAAAGGTTCTAAAGAAACAGGGAAATCTG
This sequence comes from uncultured Amylibacter sp., assembly GCA_943846615.1. GTDB lineage: Bacteria > Pseudomonadota > Alphaproteobacteria > Rhodobacterales > Rhodobacteraceae > Amylibacter. The sequence continues at coordinate 1,025,153 of OX044354.1, forward strand.
TATTCTTATGGCGGGCAGTTTTATAAATGGGAAAATGAGCCATATATCCCTGTAGAATTTTCGGTTGCGGCCTATAGGTTTGGTCATTCACTGGTTCGTCCAGGGTACCAAGTGAATCTAAACACGGACACGGGTCTTGGCTTTGGCGTCGACATACCTATTTTCCATCCCGACCGTGTTCCAGCTCAAGATGATTTGGAGTTGCATGACCTGAAGGGGTTTAAAACAATGCGGTCAAAGCACACTATTCAGTGGGATTGGTTTTTCGATATGCGCAGTTCGGGCGGGCCGTTTCCACAAGCGTCACGCAAGATCGATCCGCAATTATCATCCGCCTTGTTCAAAGTCACCGAAGGACCGGGTGGCATAAACCATTTGGCGTTCCTAAACCTGATCCGCAGCTGGCGCATGGGCATGCCATCAGGCAGTTCGGTTGCACGAGCTATGGGATTTGAACCTCATGCGATAAATGAACCACACGAGGATATCCTGTGGCATTATATCCTGAAAGAGGCCAGCGGGCCCAAAGGCCAATCCGGTAAAATGTTGGGCGAAGTGGGCGCCACGATTATTGCCGAAGTGTTTGGTGGATTGCTGTATGGGGATAGTAGTTCCTATGTCAAATCCGATCCGAATTGGACGCCTGATCAAGAGCCTGCATTGATGGCCTTGATTCCAGAAGGCAAGCCAGAGTCAGCATCCGCTACGGACAATGATCCGACGAAATGGGTTTGGCAGGTGGCCGACCTGTTACGCGCATCGGGTGCGCCGATCAATGACACGGATGTGACCAGCACAATCGAAACGGGCCAAAACCCTCCGCTAACCGCATAGTGTTAGAGGTATAAACGCAAAAAGGGCGCCCTTATGGGCGTCCTTTTCTAATTCTTTAAACCGTTCCGCTCAGATCGTTTCGCTTGCGTGAAGCCGACCAGAGCTTAAGCGTGGATTTTAGAAACCACACCAGAACCAACTGTACGACCACCTTCGCGGATCGCAAAGCGCAAGCCTTGTTCCATCGCGATTGGGTTGATCAGCTCAACGTCGAACTTCAAGTTGTCGCCCGGCATTACCATTTCCGTGCCTGATGGCAAGTTCAACAGTGCCCGTTACGTCAGTTGTACGGAAGTAGAACTGTGGACGGTAGTTCGCGAAGAACGGCGTGTGACGGCCACCCTCGTCTTTGGTCAGAATGTAAACTTCTGCTTCGAACTTTGTGTGTGGCTTAACTGAACCAGGCTTAACCAAAACTTGGCCACGCTCTACGCCGTCACGGTCGATACCGCGCAACAATACACCAACGTTGTCGCCTGCTTCACCGCGATCAAGCAGTTTGCGGAACATTTCAACACCAGTACATGTTGTTTTTGATGTGTCTTTGATACCAACGATTTCGATTTCTTCACCAACGTTGATCGCGCCACGCTCTACACGGCCAGTTACAACTGTACCACGGCCAGAGATTGAGAACACGTCTTCGATTGGCATCAAGAATGGCTCGTCGATTGCCCGTGGTGGCTGTGGGATGTATTCGTCAACAGCCGCCATCAATTCAGCGATTTTGTCTTTACCGATGTTGTCATCGCGATCTTCCAATGCTGCCAAAGCAGAACCTGCGATGATTGGGATATCGTCACCTGGGTAATCGTATTCGTGTCAACAATTCACGGATTTCCATTTCAACCAATTCCAACAACTCGTCGTCGTCTACTTGGTCAACTTTGTTCATGAAAACAACCATTGAAGGGATGCCAACCTGGCGACCCAACAAGATGTGCTCGCGTGTTTGTGGCATTGGGCCATCAGCCGCGTTCACAACCAAGATCGCGCCGTCCATTTGCGCAGCACCAGTAATCATGTTTTTCACATAGTCAGCGTGGCCTGGGCAATCAACGTGTGCGTAGTGACGTGCGTCTGTTTCATACTCAACGTGTGCTGTTGAGATGGTGATGCCGCGTGCTTTTTCTTCTGGTGCGCCGTCGATTTCGTCGTACGCTTTGAAGTCACCGTATTGCTTGGTGATCGCTGCAGTCAATGTCGTTTTACCGTGGTCAACGTGGCCAATTGTGCCGATGTTACAGTGCGGTTTTGTCCGTTCGAACTTTTCTTTTGCCATAATTCAGGCTCCTTTTAATTTTGCGGTGAGCTCTCGCTCGCCCTACGGGGTTGCTTGGGTGCGCCATGGCCCACCGCTATTTTCGATTAAGCCACGTGGTGCAAAATCTTGGTACGCGTATGCGCGTAAAAGGTTTTGTTCATAAAATCAAGTCCCGATTGATTACACGCGCAATGTGCGTGACAAGTTGATTAACCGTGCGATTTATATCACCCATTTGCGGGTCTGGGCAGGCGCATTGAGCAAAATTGTTTCCGATCCAGTGAGAAAAGTCACTGTGAAGTCAAAATATCTGTGATTGTTTTTCCAATCAATAGGGAGGATTTTCATGCGGTATTTCGTTTTTTAATTGTCTATGTTTTTGTCAGTGAATGCGCACCAGTTGCGGTTGCCAAAGAAATTCACCCAATTAAATTGCATGGTTCGCCTGTGAAATGTTCCGCGACCTACCCAGCGACCCGCAAATATGAAAAGGCGTTTAAAGATTCGAAAACGGACAGTTGCATGGCCTGCGCCAATGGATGGCGCAAAACATTTGGTAAGAACGAGTTGGGCCCACAGGCCTGTCGCAAAAGCGATTTCAATAGTTATCGCCGCGCTGTTGCCAGAAAACGTGGGACCGGTTGGAATGATTTAAAATGCCCCAAAGATCAACGTTTGGATTTCAAAACGCGCACCTGTTATGTTTGCGCACGCGGGTACAAACGCACCGCGCACAAAGCGAACCATCCCAAAGCATGTAGACGCCACATCGAACCACGCGCATCGGCAACACGCCTTGGTTATGAGGGATTCCCAAAGGGCAGCAAATTACATATTCCATCGCAGGTTTGTTATTCATGCCCTTTTGGAACCAAGAAGAAATTGACCACAAAATTGGATTTTAAAAAGCGCCCCAAGATTTGCAAAGGCACGCCTGTGCCACGATTAACCAGCGCGCAAAAGCGCGATGTGGAACGGTTTATTGACGCAAATCCGCAATTGATTGCGTCCATGATGAGCAGTTTGCGAAATGCGCGCAACAAACCAAATTTGTTAGGTTCATTGACGAAGAATAGCGCCAACCAAGGAGGCCAGATGGTGGGTCAATATAATCTGAAAGGGGTCACCAGAAGTGGGCTTAATTTCGGTGGGATTGACCCTGGTAAATACCTGTTCACACCTTTGGACGCGTTTAAGTTGAGCGTGAGCATAAGTATCGGACTTGATGTTTCCGGCTTTGTGGCTGGGTTCAGCGAAGAATTTGGGCTATTTTTTGATAACTCTGGCAATATCAATCCAACCGGATTGGGGTTTCAGTTTGATAACACATATTTTTTCCATAGCTCGACAGATTGGACCAAAGGCGTCAGTGCGGGGTTAGATGCTCAGCCCCAAATTGGCATTTGGTTTGTGGATGTCAGCCAATTTAATGGCGCATCATTTGGGCATACGTTTGGTCTATCTCTGGTTGTTGGTGCGACCGTGAGTTTGCATTTCAGTTATGTAGATGATGAGTTGAAATGGCTTGGATTCACCTTGGGACCGCAGATTGGCGTGTCTGGGGAATACGAGCAATTAAAGTCACGCACGTCGGTGCCAAAATATGAACGTTCATTGGATGAATAGGCTGATTATTGACCTGTTTCGGTACAGATGTTTTGCAAGTCTGCCCATTGGGCCGCGGTGAGGATGGGTTCAAAGCCAGCATCGCCGATTACATCGGCGGCAATAGCTGCATTTTCACGACCCTCTAAATCGGGATGACTGGAAATGTGGGACATCAACCTGCCGCCGCCGCCATGTTCATCACGCAGTTGTTTGAAAAAATTCCCAAACCTTCTGGAGGGTAATTGGGCACGCGCAAATAATTCATGGCTAAACACATCCGCCTGTGCTTCCGCATCTTGGGAATAATTGGCGGAAACCAATGCTTCGGCCAATGCCAATGCTGCGAAACCACCTGCGAAGTCGCCAAATACCATCCCCAGCAAACCCGCAGTCCCCGCAGATCGCATTGACAGGCGCGTTGGATCACGATGAACAACGTGTCCGAATTCATGGGCCAAAACGCCCGCTACCTCTTCGGGTGTTTTGGCGGCTTTGATTAAACCCTCGAACAGCACGACTTGGCCACCGGGAACGGCAAAGGCATTCACCATTTCATGGCGAAAAACACGGACATCCAATGGGTATTCGGTTTCGAAATTGTCGGTCAAACGTTTGGTCATCTTGGTCAATGCCGCCTGCCCCAAAGCATTGTCACACACCAAATCCTTGTCGTCCCCAACCATCCATTCGATCTGCTTTAACGAATATTTTCCCAATGCGACCTCGCGCTCGATTGGGATATACCGCGCCAATGTATTGGACAACGCGGGAACGATCACGAACATGATCAAACAAACAGATACAATAGCACCCGCCCCCCACAACAAAACACGGCGCTTCATTTTTGCCGATGTCTTACGTTTCGTCAGGGTGTTTGGCAGTGACCACAAATACATCGTGGCGGCGCGATCTTTGATGATCAAACGCGCCTCGCTGTTATCTTCGAGATCAAGGATCATGCCAGAGTCGCGTGCTTGATCTTGTAGGCAACGTAAATCGGCCATTGGCCAATTTATCCATTCTGCGCCCAATTGGAATTGGATACCGTTTGGTGAAATCGAAACGGGAACCTGTTGGGATGCAGCCGTCTCGCCATCAAAATATTCGCCTGATGTTTCAAACATGTCGCTCAAAACGCCGCCCCAACATCCAATGCATCCGCGAAGCCCTCGGCCTCTACGAAATCATCGCCGGCGCGTTGCGTAATTGCGCTTAATGCTTCGGGGTTATGGATTGTTACGCTGCCGGCAAAACTACGAATGACAACTTGGGTAATTGACACCGTCGCAATTGCACCCATCAGGATAAAGAACGACAGATAACCGAAGAATAAACCACCAAATAACCCCACGAGGCCCGCGTCTTCAAGTTCGGGATCCATTGCAGTCAATGTATCACCAAACACGTCAAAAATGGGCAGCATAGCCGTTAAAAAGCCAGCACCGAAACCGATAATCAATCCGCCAACCAAGGCCACGAAGAATGCCAACATACCGCCAAAAATGTAGGCCATGATAACGTCCGATGTGTCCACATTCGACATAAACGAAATGTCATCACCAAGAGTTTTTTCATTCGCCATGATCCGCCAAGTGGCTACGCCATAAATGGCCAGCGCCACATAGAACCACGTCACGCCAATCTGCAGGATGATCATGGATACCATGAAGTTGCCGAACCCTTCGAATTCGCCATTTTCGATCCCTTCGAATGACATATCCCCACTTGTGAAAAAAACTACCACGGACGCCACAATAAGACCCATCGCGATATACAATTGTTTCATCGCAGGGCGTAGCATACGCCAATCGCCACCCTGGTGAAATTGCGCGGTTCCAAAGTAGCTGCGGTCAACACGATACTTTTCCATATTGAACGTTTGGCGGGGCAACAAAATACCCAACGTAATCACCGTGAAAAACAGGTTTTTCAAACCCAGCTTTACATACCCCCACGCCGCTGGCGTTGCGCCAAAGCGAATACCACGCCAACGCGTGCGCGACAGAACGTACCGTCGTGCGCGATACTGCGCATAATAAACCAACGGCAATGTCGCAAATGCGGCTCCATAAATTAGCAAGTTTTGAACAATCATACCTTGGATTGTATCCGCCTGTGTAAACAGTGAGTATCCAAAGAACAGAAGAGCCAGCTGGAAGATACCCAGATAAACCGCCAGCACAGCAACGGCTATTAAAAAGCCCAAAAATTTCTCTAGTCCTGTGCCATTATATTCCATCGGTGTGCCATCAGGAGTAATGGCCGACCAGAAATATTTGCGAATGCGCGTACGCGCCCAAAAACGGTAAAAACCTACAGTAATTAACGTCAGGAATCCAGTCCAAAGCGCCAATTTCAATAAGGGGGCCTTGCGACCAGTGTAACTAACCTGGACGTTCTCTTCAGATGAAATAATATCTTGGTTCACGCTAAATCCTTAAACAATTTAAACGTGAATATGCCCAATAAAAACCTCTATGTAAATCGATTGTCGCGCGGGAACCCACGTGGGGCCATGCGGCCGGTTGCGGCGCGTTTGCCCATCCAATCAACCAATTCGGTCTCCACACGCCGACGCCCCGCAGGATCCAACCACGACAACCCATCAATCAAGTGGAATGTCGTTGCATCGTTCAGGCCACCATCCTTGTATTTCTGCAACCGCACGCCCTTGCCGCGGCCCATTTCGGGTAGCTCATCCAGTGGAAAAATCAATACTTTGCGGTTTTCTCCGACGGTTGCGATGTGATCGCCGTTGATCGGCTTACAGATCAATGCCTTGATATCACCCTTGACGTTCAAAACCTGTTTTCCGTTACGCGTTTGCGCCACGACGTCGGTTTCGTTCACGACAAACCCGTCACCGGCACTGGATGCAACCAACAATTTGCGTTCCGCTTTATGAATGAAGAAATCGACCATATCCGCGTCGTTCGGTAAATCCACCATCAAACGGATCGGTTCACCCATGCCGCGCCCACCGGGCAGATCGGAACATGGTATCGTGTAAAAACGCCCGTTACCGCCGAACATCAATAACTTGTCTGTGGTTTCCGCGTGGAAAATAAACCGTGCTTCGTCGCCGTCTTTGTATTTTAGTTCTTGCGCTAAATCGATGTGACCCTTCATTGCGCGAACCCAGCCCATTTTAGAACAGACCACGGTGATCGGTTCTTTCTCGATCATGGCCTCAATTGGGACTTCTTCAAATTCGGGGGCGTCGGCCAGTTCCGTGCGGCGTTTGCCGTGTTCGCTGTCTTTGCCAAAAATCTTGCGCGTCGCACGTAGTTGTTCGATGATCCGCGCCCATTGCAATTCCTCGGATGCCAACAAGTCATCCAGATCGGCACGCTCTACCTGTAATGCGTCCAGCTCGGTGCGCAATTCCATCTCTTCCAATTTGCGCAAACTGCGCAGGCGCATGTTTAGGATGGCTTCGGCCTGTGCATCGGAAAGACTGAATTCGGCCATCATGACCTGCTTTGGCTCATCTTCGTATCGAATGATTTCGATCACACGATCTAGGTTCATAAAGGCGATTAGGTAGCCTTCCAGAACCTCCAGACGCTTATCGATTTTGTCCATGCGGTGTTGGGAACGGCGCAATAACACATCACGTTTGTGATCGATAAAGGCGCGTAAAACTTCCTTCATAGAACAGACTTTGGGCGTGCGCCCGTCGATCAATGTGTTCAAGTTTAGATTAAAACGCGTTTCCAAATCCGACATGCGAAACAAAGTTTCCATCAAAACGGTTGGATCGACGGTTTTCGCACGAGGTTCCAAAACCAGACGGATATCATCGGCGCTCTCGTCGCGGATATCTGTTAGGATTGGTAATTTCTTCGCTTGAATCAGCTCCGCGATTTTTTCAATCAGTTTCGACTTTTGAACGAGGTACGGGATTTCTGTGACGACGATTTGCCACAAGCCACGCGGCAATTCCTCGATTTCCCAACGCGCACGCAGGCGCATTGGGCCACGACCTGTGCGATATGCTTCCAGCAGGTTTTCGCGAGGCTCAACCAATATACCGCCAGTCGGGAAATCGGGGCCTGGGACGTGATCCATCAATGTTTCGTCGCGGGCATTGGGTGCCTTGATCAAGTGGATCGAGGCATCAATCAATTCGCCGATGTTGTGGGGTGGAATATTCGTCGCCATGCCCACAGCGATACCCGTAGAACCATTCGCCAACAGGTTCGGGAAACTGGCGGGCAGCACGGCTGGTTCCTGTAAACGACCATCATAGTTATCTTGGAAATCAACCGCGTTCTCTTCCATGCCTTCCAGCATCGCCTCTGCGACGGCGGTCATGCGGGCCTCGGTGTAACGCGCAGCGGCGGGGTTATCGCCGTCTATGTTGCCAAAGTTTCCTTGGCCATCGACCATTGGATAACGCACAGAAAAATCCTGTGCCAGACGCGCCATCGCATCATAAATCGCGGCGTCACCATGCGGGTGGAAATCTCCCATCGTATCGCCAGAGATTTTAGCGGATTTCAAAAATTTACCATTCGACGCCAATTTCAAACGATACATCGCATACAGGATACGACGATGCACTGGCTTCAAACCATCACGCGCATCAGGCAATGCACGGTGCATGATTGTGGACAATGCGTATGTTAAATACCTATCACCAATCGCGCGGCGCAGGGGTTCGTACAGGGTCGCACCATCGGTGTGTTCGTCGTTCGGGTCGTCTAGAAAATCAGCCATAGGAGATGTGTAAACACATCACGAATTTGGGTCTAGGGGCATTCGCCCGAAAACATCAAATGAATGGAAAATTGGAGATACACAACCCATGCACAAACGCTGCACAACTCATGCAAAGCGCAAACAAAAAGGGCGCGGAGTGTACCGCGCCCTTTAAAATTCAATGTGTTGGTTCTTAGTGACCCAAAATCTGTGACAAGAACAACTTCGTGCGCTCGTGCTTTGGATTGTCAAAGAACTCTTCTGGTTCGTTTTGTTCCACGATCTGACCTTCATCCATGAAGATCACGCGGTTTGCCACCTCGCGGGCGAAGCCCATTTCGTGGGTTACGCAGAGCATGGTCATGCCCTCTTCGGCCAGTTCCACCATTGTGTCCAGAACCTCTTTGATCATTTCTGGGTCCAACGCGGATGTTGGTTCGTCGAACAACATAATGCGTGGTTTCATGCACAAGGATCGCGCAATCGCCACACGTTGTTGTTGACCACCAGACAGTTGGCCAGGGAATTTATCAGCCTGTTCAGGGATTTTCACCTTTTCAAGGAAATGCATCGCGGTTTCGCGGGCTTCCTTTTGTGGGGTTTTGCGCACCCACACCGGTGCCAACATGCAGTTTTCCAAAATCGTCAGGTGCGGGAACAGGTTAAAGTGTTGGAAACACATGCCCACTTCGGATCGGATGGTATCGATGTTTTTCAGATCAGATGACAACAATGTGCCGTCCACTGTGATCGAGCCTTCTTGGTGTTCCTCGAGTGCGTTGATGCAGCGGATCAGGGTTGATTTACCTGAACCCGATGGGCCAGCAATAACGATGCGTTCGCCGCGATTAACGGTCAGGTCGATGTCACGCAGAACGTGGAACGAACCATACCATTTGTTCATTTTTGAAATCTGGATTGCGACTTCGTCGCTGACTTCGAGTTTTTTAGCAGTAGCCATAGGTACGCTCCTTTATTAGTGACCGGTCGCGAGCTTGCGCTCTAGGTACATTGAGTACCGCGACATGGCGAAACAGAAGATGAAAAAGATAAGTGCGATGAAACCGTAGAGTTCCCATAAGATGCCATTCCACGCCATATCAGCGCGAATATTCGTGGAAAGCGCCAAGGGATCAAGCAGACCCACGATGCCCACCAATGTGGTATCTTTGAACAATCCGATAAACGTGGACACGATGCCTGGGATCGAAATTTTCAACGCTTGTGGCATGATGATCAGGCGTTGTGCCTGCCAGTAATCAAGGCCCAAACTGTCGGCCGCTTCGTATTGGCCCTTGGGCAAGGCGGCAAGACCACCGCGCACAACCTCTGCCATGTAGGCGGCGGCGAAGAGTGTCACCATGATCATAACACGCAGAACCAGATCGAAGCTGGTGCCAGGTGGTAGGAAGTAGTTCAACAATGTTGACGCCACAAACAGCAAGGTAATCAATGGAACGCCACGAATGAATTCGATGAAGGCAACACAGACACCCTTTAGGATAGGTAGGTCAGATTGTCGGCCCAGCGCCAAAACGATGCCCATTGGCAAAGACAGGAAGATCCCCGTTAAACCAATCAGGATCGCAAGCATGAAACCACCGATTTTATCGGATTGAACAGCCTCGATACCCAGAGGGATGAAGGATTGCATCAAGTTGCCAAACGGTGCCGCCAAGAACAACCACCATATAATCGGGGTGACGATCGCAACGATCGCACCCAGCAATGTGCTGGTTGCTTTGGACACGATGCCGTAGATTACTATAGCAAAAACAAAGCCCAAAATGATGCTGATTGGTAGCCAGATTGAACCACCCCAGATGAGCCAGAAGCACAAGAAAGGGTAGACAGCAGTTAGCAACAACAACTTCTTCGTGACACCGTCAAACAGGACGGGAGCCAAAGCAACACCCAGAAGGATGAAAGCCAAGATTGGGCGCCAGTAAAGTTCGCTTGGGTAAAAGCCGAACAGGAGTTGTGTCCAACGATCACGGATAACGCCCCAACATGCGCCGCTAAAGTGACCTTCGCGGCCGAGTTCATGTAGGATACCACGGCATTCAGTCAATGATGCCGCGCCCCATGTTGGCGAAATCGCCCAAGGCAAGATCGACGCCAAGACCAGATAGATGCAGTACAATGTGAGCAAAGTCAGGATTGAGTTGCCAATCGAGCTGAATAGGTTTGCCCGCATCCAGCCGATGACACCCACTTCGGATGCTGGTGGCGTTTTTTGAGGTACCAGTTCGGTACGAACGAAAGATAGATCAGCCATATTAACGCTCCACCAATTTAACAGAGTTATTGTACCAGTTCATGACACCCGAAATAATCAACGAGATTGCCAGATACACGGCCATACCCATTAACAATGTTTCCATTTCACGACCTGTTTGGTTCAACGTAATCCCCATCAAGGTGCCCGTCATATCCATGTAACCCACCGCAATCGCCAGTGACGTGTTTTTCGTCAGGTTCAAGTATTGTGAAATCAGCGGTGGAATGATGATGCGCAATGCCTGTGGTAAGATAACCAAATTCATTGTGCGACCAGGTGAAATGCCCAGCGCGAACGCCGCTTCGGATTGGCCTTTGGAGACGGCCTGAATACCGGCACGGACGTTTTCCGCGATGAATGCGGCGGTGTAGAGTGACAAGGCCAGCCACAGAGCAATCAAAGAGTTGCGCATGTATGTGCCGCCTTTGAAGTTAAAGCCCTTTAGCTCTGGGTAGCCAAGGTGGAAACCAAGCACCGTCAATAAGATTGCAGCTGGTACAAAAATCAATGCCAAACGTTGCCACCATGTTGTGGGGCGTTCGCCAGTTTCACTTTGGATTTTGTCGGCGCGACGTTTGACGCGCATTGCGGCGTAGATACCTGCAAACAAAACGACCAAGAATGCAATTAAATCCAAGCTGACGTCAAAACGTAGGCTGGATTCACCAAACAAAGGAATGTTGCCCAAGGTATTGTGAAACAACGGCTCGGGGATGTAGACACCACGGTTGGTGATCGCGACGCTTTCGTTAAACAGCATCGATGCATCGCCTTTGCGGAATGCACTGGGTGGGCTCATCACCTCGATCATGATCGAGAAGATCACGATGATCCACAACAACACAGGGACGTTGCGGAAAATTTCGATGTAGGCCGTCATAACCCGTGCAACCAACCAGTTTTTCGACAGGCGCATAACACCAATGAAAACACCCAATATTGTCGCTGTCACACAGCCCAAAAAGGCCAGTAGCAGTGTATTTAACAGACCGATAAAGCCAGCGCGTAAATGGCTATCTTGAGAATTGTAATCCAGTAGTCGTTGATTGATATCGTAACCCGCAGGTTCGCCCAGGAATTTGAATTGGATTTCCTTGCCCAAGTTTGCCAAATTAACAACCGTGTTGTTAATCAACCAACCAAAAGCAAGTAAGATGAGGATCAAAGCCACAATTTGAATTGTCATTGAACGATAACGTGTATCGTACAATAGCTGACTCATTTGAAACCCTTGCCCCGCAGGGTTAGGTGTATTGGACATAGTCATGTCGCCCCTTTGTCTGTGATACAATTGTGCTGTGCCCTACCCCTAGGCCAAAAGACAAATGTATCAGATCATGATGTCGTAAGATGGAAAAAGGGCGCGGTGTGTACCGCGCCCTTTAAATCCGATTAACGGAATGGTGGAGAGTAGATCAAGCCGCCATCTGTCCATGCAGCGTTCAAGCCACGTGCGATGCCGATTGCAGTTTTCTCGCCGATGTTCTTTTCGAAGATTTCACCGTAGTTACCTGAAACAGCAATTGCGCGTGATGCCCAATCTTTGTCCAAGCCCAACATCGCGCCCAAGTCACCTTCTGTACCTAGCAGACGGTTAACTTCTGGGTTGCCGCCAGCTTCCATAGAAGACTTAGCAACGTTTGCAGATGTTACACCCAGCTCTTCAGCTGTGATCAAAGCGTTCAATGTCCAGCGAACAATGTCGCCCCATTGGTTGTCGCCGTGACGTACAAGTGGGCCCAATGGCTCTTTTGATACGATTTCTGGCAATACTGAGTGATCAGCAGGGTTTTCGAATGTTGCACGTGTTGCAGCCAAACCAGATGCGTCAGTTGTGTAAACGTCACATGCGCCTGATAGGTACTGTGCTTGTGCTTCTGCGTTTGTTTCGATTGGAACAGGCTCGTAAGAGATGTTGTTCGCACGGAAGAAGTCAGCCAAGTTCAGCTCTGTTGTTGTACCAGTTTGGATACATACAGTTGCGCCGTCCAATTCTTTCGCTGAGCTTACGCCCAATGCGTTTGGAACCATAAAGCCTTGGCCGTCGTAGTAGTTTACGCCAACGAATTCAAACTTTAGGTCAACGTCACGAGAGAACGTCCATGTTGTGTTACGTGCCAAAACGTCAACTTCGCCAGATGCCAAAGCAGTAAAGCGTGTTTTACCAGTTGTTGGTACGAATTTAACTTTTGAGCCATCGCCCAAAACAGCGGCAGCAACAGCGCGACATACAGCTACGTCGAAACCATTCCAAACGCCGTTAGCGTCAGCAGCAGCGAAACCAACCAAGCCAGTTGATACGCCACATTTCAATTCGCCAGCAGCTTTGACATCGTCAAGTGTGCCAGCAGCAGCAAAGCCAGCTGAAATCGTAGCAGCAGTCAATGTGCCTAGAAAAGCAGATTTTTTCATTTTTATTCCTCATCCTGTGGTTGCCCTATGACAGGGCGTTTTGTTCGATCCATCTTTGAACCGAGTTATAGAGCGATGGGACGCACCCCAATGCCTGTCGAAGAGTGTGCGGGGAATGGGGGGTTTTCGTCAAGGATAATTCCGCACAAATCTAAATCTTTCGGCGGGATGCGCAAAGTAGGTCATAATTGATGACGCATTAAGCATAACACAGCATCTGTGCCGCAAAATTAGGCGGGGTCGGCATCAAAATGACGTGACGTCACATTCTGTGCCATGGCAAGCTTCGCAGTTACCAGTGGTCCATGACCGACCAACAATCGATCAAAAGCGCATCTTAGGTAAGGGCTTGCGACCTAGTTCACAGACTAATTTCACATTTAGTGAACTGCGGATGCGTTTTTCCAGAAACCATATGCAAACTCGAAGTCAGAACGCTTCTTGACCAGCACTTCCTGGGCTTCATCATCGGCGCCCCACTGCTTTTCTTGCCATGCTTCGTCGATGGTGGCGGCAATCCATGCCTGATCCAATGAAATGTGATTCGAAATAAGAGCCATTGCAATCACCATTGAACCGCTGATTGAGATCAAGTCATGTACGCCTGCCAATTGATAATGGTTCAGTGTTTGCAACCGTTGACGGTACACATCAATAGACGCGTCATCCTGAGCCGTAAACATCACTCCGGAGGTGCTGTTCAGTGGTGCATTCATTGCGTCCGCTGACCATTGCAATAATGGATCCCAAACATGCGCCTGTTCTGCGATCAAGCTTTGCGGTGTTGTCGCGCGGTAGCACAACAAATCTGTGCCAGCGTATTCAGACAGCATTTCAACGATCGCGTCGGCGTTTATCGATACCTTATCAATAACGGAATTGACCATGCGGGTTGCAGGCATAGTTGCTGGATCGACCTCTTCCTCTTGAGCCATCCATTCATCGGCGATTTGTTCGGCAATGGAATGGTATCGGATGATCAGAGCGGATTTGGACGGTGTGCGCACAGGGTGCCCATCCAGTGTAACCTTATATCCATCATCAGTTTGAACGACTGCCGCTTCTTTCCAGAAACGTTTCTTTAAACTTGGCTTCATTTGTAATTCTCGAACGGGTCAACGGGTGCGTATTGCACCTGCCAACCGAATGTTTCCCAAGTGCGCTCCATATGTTCGGGCAGGTCAGCCGTTATATGGATTTCTTTTTTGGTGATCGGATGCGTGAATGTAATGGATCGCGCGTGCAGGTGCATTTTACGGCTAATATCACCGCCCAATTGTGCCCCCCACCCATCGCCATCGTTGGTTTGTGTATTGGTGCCGTATTTACCATCGCCGACAATCGGATTGCCCAATTCCGCCATATGCGCGCGCAATTGGTGTGTGCGGCCCGTGATTGGCACCAACGCCACCCACGACGCACGTTTTCCAACGTCTTCTAACACGGTATAATCCGTAGTGGCGTGTTTCGCATCTGTTGTCTCGGCGACATCCTTGGGGTGGACACAGTGCATCTTTTCACCACCACCGTTGGGGCCATGACCACCAGCCTTAACCAAACCGTACTTAATCGTGCCGATCTTGGGATGTGGGCAACCTGCAACGGCGGCCCAATAGATCTTGCGCGTTTCGCGTGATTGAAATGCTTTGGTCAAACCTGCCGCCGCCAGACCCGTACGCGCCAGTAACAATACACCTGATGTATCTTTGTCCAAACGGTGAACCAATTTTGGTTTGTTTTCTAGATCAAATTTCAACGCCGCAGCCAGACCATCGACGTGGCGCATTTGGCCCGAACCGCCCTGCACCGCCAAACCCGCGGGTTTGTTTATCGCGATGATGTAATCATCCTTATACAACACCGCACCACGGATCATTTCCGCGTCTGCTTTGGTAATCTTCGCCGTCGGTGTGTCACGTGGCATATCGGATGTATCGGGCAATGGTGGAACGCGCACCTGTTGGCCAGGTGATAGGCGCGTTGATGCCTTTACACGCCCGCCATCCACGCGGCATTCGCCCTTGCGGCACATTTTTTCAATGCGGCCTTGGCCCAGTTCGGGGAACATACGACGTAAAAAACGATCCAATCGTTGATCTGTACCGTCTTCGTCGACTGTTATCATTTGCACTCTGCTCATGCGTACACCGCTTTCATCACATAGACGCCAGCGAAAATCGCCAGCAAACTGAACAAAACAGAAGCCACAACATAGCCCCCAGCGTTCATATATTTTTCTGCCTCGACCAATCGTAACACGTCCAAGGAAAACGCGCTGAAGGTCGTGAAACCACCTAAAACACCTGTCATCACAAACAACGGCCATTGTCCTGCCGCGCGGGTCGAAAACCACACATAGGCAAGGCCCATGATAAATGATCCCAACACATTGACCAGCAGCGTCCCCATAGGGAACGCAACCGCGGATGCGATAACAAATCGCAACACGGCGCCCAATGCGCCGCCCAATGCTATGAATAGATAGGTCATGCTGGCTCTTCACGCGATGGGCGCGAAATGTCAAGGTTTTCCCGATTTTACGCGGTTAATGCCAGTGTTTCCCAATATTTGATCCCATGCAGTATGGCATCATCGTTGAAATCATATTGTGGGTTATGCAACGGCCATGCATTTGCCCCTGATGTGCCGTTACCCATCAGGATAAAATTACCAGGGCGATGTTGCAGGAAGGCCGCGAAATCTTCGGAAAAGCCGACACGGCCATATTGCGCGTTTACGCTGCCCACAGATTGCGCCGCGTTTACGGCCGCGTTGGTGGCAGTGTTATCATTAACCAATGGGCGAAATGATGTTTCGTATTCAACATGCGCGGTGGCGCCAAATGCCTGTGCGCATCCATCCGCAATTGTACGCATACGGGATTGGATGGTTTCGGAGGTTTCGTCCGTAAATCCACGGCAATCGCCCAACAGATGAACATTGCTGGCTAAAATATTGCGCGCGCCATCGGTGATAAATTCCGTCACCGAAACCACCGCGTGATCCTTGGCCGAAACGCTACGCGATGGGATGGTTTGCAGTTGCCCCACAATTTGCGACCCGATGACGATGGGATCAATCCCTGCCTCTGGCATCGATGCATGCCCACCTACACCCGTGATATGGATATCAAAGTTATCTTCGAACGCACAAAAAGGGCCAGTTTGCGTTGCAAATTGGCCCAATTCCATGTTCGGCATATTATGCAGGCCAAAAACCTGGGCGATATCGAAAAGATCAAACAGGCCATCATCGATCATTGCCTGTGCGCCATGACCAGTTTCTTCGTCGGCTTGGAACAGAAAATGCACTGTGCGATCCAGATCATTGCGAGCCGCCAATTGCAGGGCCGCGCCCAATAACATCGTGGAATGCCCATCATGGCCACAGCCGTGAAATAAACCTTCTGTTTGGGATTTATAGGGGCCGTCGTTTGCCTCTTGGATAGGAAGGGCATCCATATCGGCACGAAACGCAATTGCGGATTTCGCCGTGCCGGCATTCAACGTAGCCACAAATCCAGATCCACCAATATCACGCGTAACCTGTAGCCCCGCATCATCCAAAATCTGGGCCAGCATTTGTGCCGTACGCGGCAGGCTCAGACCCATTTCAGGGTCACGATGTAAATCGTGGCGTAGTTTAATCAGGTCAATCACTGGGCTTATCCTTGTTTCGTTTCGCACGTAATTTCGCAAAGAAATCAACGCGTTTTTTCAATTCGCGTTCTTCGCCGCGCTCAACGGGCAAATAATAGATGCCCCGTGGCATTGTTTCAGGGAAATAGTTCTGGCCAGAAAAACCGTCTTCGGCGTTGTGATCGTAATCATATCCGTCACCATACCCCTGATCTTTCATCATCTTAGTGGGGGCATTTAGGATGTGCTTGGGCGGCAGTTCCGAGCCGTGTTGTTTCGCAGATTTTCGTGCGGCCTTATACGCCACATAGGCCGCGTTTGATTTAGGAGCCAATGCCAGATATATCACCGCCTGCGCTAATGCCAATTCGCCTTCTGGTGATCCCAGGCGTTCGTATGTTTGCCACGATTGCAAACACACATCTTGGGCGCGTGGATCGGCCAAACCAATGTCTTCGACTGCCATGCGGGTTAGGCGACGTCCCAAAAAACGGGGATCTTCGCCGCCTTCTAACATACGCGCAAACCAGTACAGCGCCGCGTCAGGATCGGAACCACGCACTGATTTATGTAACGCAGAGATTAAATTGTAATGGGCATCACCCGATTTGTCATATTGCGCGGCGCGTTTGGACAGGCGTTTTGCCAACTCGTCCACGGACAGTTTCTCATCACCCCAGCCGAACGCCTGTTCCGCCAAATTCAATAATCCACGTCCATCACCATCTGCCATTTCCAGCAGGTTTTCCCGCGCAGGGCCATCCAATGGCAAGGGTTTGCCCATCTCGGTTTCGGCGCGTTGCGCGATCAATTCCAATTCTGCCAATGACAGGCGTTCCAGAACCATGACTTGGGATCTAGACATCAACGCCGAGTTTAATTCGAATGATGGATTTTCTGTCGTTGCACCGACCAGTACAATTGTGCCGTCTTCCATGAATGGCAGGAACCCGTCCTGTTGGGATTTGTTGAAACGGTGGATTTCGTCAACGAACAACAACGTACCCTTGCCATTCATGCGCCTCATCCGCGCCGCCTCGAACAGTTTTTTCAGATCGGCAACGCCTGAATAAATCGCGCTGATTTGCACGAAATGCATGTCTGTCTCATCCGCCAACAGTCGCGCCAATGTGGTTTTCCCCACGCCGGGCGGCCCCCAGAAAATGATCGATGACAGGTTTCCACCCGCCAACATGGTGGTCAGGGCCCCGTCGGGACCCACCAATTTCGATTGACCAACAACATCCATCAAGGTCGCAGGTCGACAGCGATCCGCCAGAGGCCGCTTGGCCTCCGGTGGAACTGAACTGTTTGCATTTTGATCGAATAGGTCAGCCATAGTACAAACCTATAGACCTTTCTATCCGATTCCCATCGGGAACTTAGTTCAGTGCTGCCTGAATAGTCATTTGCACGACGCGGTTTTTCGCACCCGCTATGTCCAAAATCGGCCCAGCAGGAACCGTATCCATGCCGATGCGCTGCATCCAACGACCCCAAACCGCCGGACACAGGCCCAACAATTGCGTGGCGCCCTGGGCGCGTGCGGTGTTCACCAGTTCCATCATCAGGTTTTTCTGAACATCAGCACGCATGTGCGCGGGCACGTGTTGTGCGATAAAAACGCGCGAACTTTCCCACACATTTGGGGAAACCGGGGCCTCTTCGTACAACAAATCGGCTGGAATACTGTCCAGCATCCCCAATTGCGCATCGCGGATCATGTAGGAATACATGCCACATTTTGCGATCGTTGGTGTCAGACGAATGCCAGCCAAAACTTGGCCGAATTCATGTACGGCGATCCATCTGCTTTGCGGGGTGTCGTATTGATCGAATTCCATTCCGTCCGCTTCGGGTAGGTCCCATTTGCGCTGAACGATGAATGATTCACGGCGTGCCTTTAGGACGTTCGAGAATAACGAGCCGTGGTTGTGCATGTTGTTGAAAGATAAAGTAGTGGTCTGCATTGTAAGCCTCCTAGCTTGGTTGATAAACTTTTCAACCTTACAAGAGAGCGCTACAGGAGCTTGTATTCCAACGCGCGTTGAATGGCTTCGGCTGTTGTCCGCGCAAGTAATCGTTCGCGAGCGGATTTCAATCTGGCTTTCAGCGCGCTTTCGGAAATTCCCAAGTCGGCCGCAGCTTGCGCATGGCGACTTCCGTTAGCAATCAATCGCAAGGCTGCCACTTGCGCATCTGTTAAGCTTTCGGGCGGTGTTGTTTCCTCATGAAGACGTTCGACAATTTGCTGAACATCTTGCATTTCTTGATCCGTAAATTCACGATCCTCTTTTGCAAAACCACCAATAGTTCTAGAACTAACTTCTCCAAAAGAGACCGCTATCCCATAATTGAGATCGAACACGCTTGCCTGTTTCAAGACTTCGTGCGGATCAGGAACGGTCAACTCACTCCAACGACATGACCCCACGTCAGAGAACCCCCAAGACACCAACGGATCACAAAGCATGTATCCTTTCTTCGTATATACGTCTAACCATTCTTGTGGATACGTACGAAACATCATCGTCGCCGATGCAAAACGGATGTGCAAACCCAATGCATACCCTGCTGGCGCTATTTGTTGCAACTTTCGCAACTGTAGATCGATACCCAATTTTTTAGACATATTTCTATAAACTGTGTTGCCTCAAGTTAGTCAACCTTAAATTGATAAGGGAGCTATACCAACCATATTAGCGTGTGAAATCACTGAATACAAACAGAACATTTTGTATTTAACAAATCATTAATTTTTAACATTTTGTTAACTTAGGTTAATTCAAATGAAAAAAGCACCGCCCAAGGGCGATGCTTTCAGAATCTTAATGTAGGTCGATTTACGCTTCTGCTGCTTCTTCTGCTGCAACGCGTGCTTTGTCGTCCGCGCCTTTGGCGTTTACGTCGCGGTCAACGAATTCGATGATTGCCATCGGCGCCATGTCACCGTAACGGAAACCAGCTTTAAGAACGCGTACATAACCACCTTGGCGGTCTTTGTAGCGTGGGCCCAAAATTTCGAACAATTTCGCTGTGTAGCGCTCTTGCTTAAGCTTTGATGCCGCTTGGCGACGTGCGTGCAGATCACCGCGTTTCGCCAATGTGATCATTTTTTCAATGATTGGGCGAAGCTCTTTGGCTTTCGGCAATGTTGTTTTGATTTGCTCATGCTCGATCAATGATCCAGCCATGTTCGCGAACAACGCTTTGCGGTGTTCGTGTGTACGGTTTAGGCGACGGTAGCCTTTTGCGTGGCGCATAATAGATATCCTTATGTCTTCGTTTGTACTTTGTCTGGCGAGCCTGCGTTGGGTCTCACACTCCTTGGGGCGTTATTGCCCGGGAAAGATTTTCAGAATTGAAAAACTGTTCCAGTTCCCGACCATTGCCGGCATTTTGTGAATGCGCCCCCGCAGGGACGCATTCGAATTCTTAGAATTGATCTTCGAACTTCTTAGCGAGCTCTTCGATGTTTTCTGGTGGCCAGTCAACGATATCCATACCAAGGTGCAGACCCATAACAGTCAGAACCTCTTTGATTTCGTTCAAAGACTTGCGGCCAAAGTTTGGCGTACGAAGCATTTCTGCCTCTGTTTTCTGGATCAAATCGCCGATGTAAACGATATTGTCGTTTTTCAGGCAGTTTGCAGAACGTACTGACAATTCCAATTCGTCCACTTTCTTCAATAGAAGTGGGTTGAATTCCAAATCGTCTTCTTCGTCTTGACGCTGTGCTGCTTCTGGCTCGTTGAAGTTCACGAAAGTTGCCAATTGATCCTGAAGGATACGCGCAGCGAAAGCCACCGCATCTTCTGGTGAAACAGAACCGTCTGTTTCGATCTTCATTGTCAATTTATCGTAATCCAAAACTTGGCCTTCACGTGTTGGCTGAACGTCGTAAGAGACTTTCAAAACAGGTGAGTACAAAGCATCGATTGGGATCAGGCCGATTGGCGCGTCTTCTGGACGATTTTGATCGCCAGCAACGTAACCTTTGCCTGTGTCCACAGTCAATTCCATGAACAATGATGCGCCATCGTCAAGGTGACAGATGATGTGATCTTTGTTCAATACTTCGATACCAGCAGTTTCTGCGATGTCACCAGCTGTTACAACAGATGGGCCTTTTGCAGAAATTGAAACACGCTTCGGGCCTTCGACTTCCATGGAAATCGCAACGCCTTTTAGGTTCAAAACCATGTCTGTTACGTCTTCACGTACACCAGCCACAGATGAGAATTCGTGCAATACGTTGTCGATTTGAACAGACGTAATCGCAGCACCCTGCAAGGAAGACAACAAAACGCGACGCAAAGCGTTGCCCAATGTCAAACCAAAGCCGCGTTCCAATGGTTCAGCAACAACAGTTGCCATACGCAATGGGTCCGCACCCGGTTTAATGTCTAGTTGGGTTGGCTTTATCAGCTCTTGCCAATTCTTATGGATCATATGGGCCTCCATTCTTGTTCGCTGGGATGGATCCGACCTAGCGAACGCTCGAGGTTAAAATGACGGGAAGGCAGGCCGTTAAGCCTGCCTAATAAAATTATACGCGACGACGCTTTGGTGGGCGACAACCGTTGTGTGCCATTGGCGTCACGTCACGGATAGAAGTCACATTCAAACCGATTGCAGCCAAAGCGCGCAATGCACTTTCACGACCAGAACCAGGACCTTGAACTTCAACTTCTAGGGTTTTCAGACCGTGCTCTTGCGCTTTTTTGCCTGCATCTTCTGCAGCCATTTGAGCAGCATAAGGTGTAGACTTACGAGAGCCTTTGAAACCCATCGTGCCAGCAGAAGACCATGAAATTGCATTGCCTTGTGCGTCAGCGATTAGAATTTTTGTGTTGTTGAAAGAAGAATTAATGTGCGCAACACCAGCTGTGATGTTTTTGCGTTCTTTTCTTTTCATACGTGCTTCACGTGCCATTGATCAGAACTCCCTATTTCTTCTTACCAGCAATGGCCTTTGCAGGGCCTTTGCGAGTACGCGCGTTTGTTGATGTACGTTGGCCGCGCACTGGCAGACCACGACGGTGACGCAGGCCGCGGTAGCAACCCAAGTCCATCAAACGTTTGATGTTCATTGAAACTTCACGACGCAAATCACCTTCAACTTCGAAGTTTGCATCAATGAATTCACGGATTGACAGAACTTCGGCGTCTGACAATTCGTTGATACGGCGGGTAACATCGATTTTTGTACCTTCACAGATAGTAGCTGCAGAAGTAGGACCGATGCCTGTGATATAAGTTAGGGCGATTGGGACCCGTTTATGGGTCGGCAAGTTAACGCCAGCAATACGTGCCAAATTCGTCATCCTTCAGTTGCGGTTCCGTCTTTCCAGAACCTGTTTTCACAACGAAGCCCAGCAATATATGGCTGGGCCCCTATTACATCCAATCCACAATGAGACTTTGGCGATTCGCCAGTTTTCATCGAAATCCGAAGATTTTGGATCAGAAGGCTGTCCATTAGGCGAAAAACCGTTATCCGTCAAGTGAATAAGGCGTTAAAACCTGTTAGCCGCCGTTAATCGTTGTGCGCCAATAGGCGATGATTGCGGCAATCCCAAAGGTCAGCCCAATTGCCATCAGCAAGATCATAAAAGAATGCAATGGGCTGCGTTCTGATTTGCGCTTTGGGGTGCTGTGTTTTTTTCGCGAAATTACGGGGTTCTGCGACAGAAGGTCAGGGTACAGCAGTTCACCGTTTTCGTCGCGTTGATCCGCGCGATCAAAGCGCTGGATGGTCACATTATACGTCCCCAACGGATAGTTCACGGATTTGGGCGTATGCGTAATCAGATATTCTAGGGAGTTTTTGTTATTCGTGATCGTTTCGCCATCTTTGGGAATCCCATTTGCATCGCAATATTCGAAAAACTTGGTGGCGCCAGTGGTCACGGCCCAACTCGGAAAACTAACAGGCGTAAATGAGACTGGCCGCCCCAGCAATGCCTCTGAACCCCAGATATTGGCCCCAACGGGGCCACCGTCGCCGACCTGTGCGCGGCGTGCGAACAAAACTGCCTGTTCAAAAATGCGGCTGTCCAATTCACCGCGATATGACCGCGGGTTTAAACACGGCAAGACCAAGGATTCCGCCATACTGGAGTACAACAACTCTGGCTTTCCAAAGGTATACAAAAACTCTGTCACCATTTGCAGCGCATAGATGCGTAATAATCTTTGCTCATCCGTTTCACTTTCCCGCTCTTCTGAGGCTGCTGTGACGGTGACGTGCCCCGTGTGTCGGGAAACAATCCGAGCGAAGTTATTTTCTACAGTCGTCGCTTTGGCGCCTTGAAGCGCGATACCGAAGGTGGATTCCTCAAGAGGTTGGTTTCCAATCAACACTTGGATCGCAAATTGACCATTGAAGTCGAAGGAAACCAGTTTTGCTGGCAATCGCGTGATGATTGTAGGCAAAAGTTCAGACAGGTTTTCGTCTTTCGATATTGCCGCAGCAATCTGATCAAAATCAATTCTTGGTACAGGGGCCGTGTATAAACAGGCCAATGAATATGGTTTTGGCTCCATCACAAACTCTTAGTTGTTTAATCAATATTTAAAAACGAAATCGAATTATATAAGGTCTGTAACCGTTCCCAAAGAAATATTTCAGGAACGGTGTTAGTTTTGGTTTAACCAACTTTGCCCAAAGCGTCCGCAATATCTGCGCCAACGCCGTCAATGGTACCCAGACCATCAACCTGTTGCAGCTGACCTTTGGCATAGTAGTAGCCGATCAAAGGAGATGTGTCTTTGTAGTAAGCCATCAGGCGGATTTTTAAGCTTTCGGCGTTATCGTCTGCCCGCGCTTCTTTACCTGCGGCAACAGCTTCGGCAGCGCGACCAACGATACGGTCAACAAGAATCTCATCGTTTACTTCCAACTGGATAACCGTATCCAGTTTTTGACCAACTTTTTCCAGCAAATCACTCAACGCATCAGCCTGTGCCAATGTGCGTGGGAAGCCATCAAAAATGAAACCACCAGCGGCGTCTGCAGTTGTCAGCTGTTCCTCGATCAAACCAATAACGATTTCATCCGTAACCAATTCACCGCGATCCATAACGCCAGCCACCATATTGCCCATTTCCGTACCAGATGTACGTGCCGCGCGCAGCATGTCACCTGTGGACAATTGAACCATGTTGCGGCCCTTGACCAGTGTTTCGGCTTGGGTACCCTTACCGGCGCCCGGTGGGCCTATCAAAATGATGTTCATTGCTACTCTCCTTAGCGGCGTGTCGATTTACGCTTTCGCGCCTTCGCACGGTTTTTACCAGTTAGCTTCGATCTTTCAATCAAACCTTCGTACTGGTGTGCTAGCAGATGTGACTGTACTTGTTGAATGGTATCCATTGTCACAGATACAACAATAAGTAGGCTTGTACCGCCGAAATAGAACGGAATCGCCAGTTGAGAGCGTAAAATTTCGGGCAAAAGACATACAGCAACCAAATATGCAGAGCCAAGAACCAAGATTCGCGCCACAACATAGTCCAGATATTCTTGCGTATTCTTGCCTGGGCGAATCCCTGGAACGAAACCATTTTGCTTTTTCAGGTTGTCTGCGACCTCGTCCGTTTTGAACGAAACGTTGGCAGTGTAGAAGTAGCTGAAGAAGACGATCATCAATACGAAGAACACGAAGTACAATGGCTGACCCGGTCCGAACCACGCCAAGAGCGTGTTCATAAAGCCAGATGTTTCCGTGCTAGAAAACGTAGCCACGGTTGTTGGCAACAACAACAATGCAGATGCAAAGATTGGTGGGATAACGCCAGCTGGGTTCAATTTGATTGGCAGGTGGCTGCTCTCGCCGCCATATACCTTTTGGCCAACTTGGCGCTTGGGGTATTGAATATGGATTTTACGCAATGCGCGTTCCATGAACACGATGAACGCAATCACAACAACAACCATCACCATAACACCGATAATAACTGCAGGCGAAATTACACCAGAACGACCTTGTACAAAGAATTGTGCTAATGCTGCTGGCAATTCAGCAACGATACCAACGAAGATAATCAATGAAATGCCGTTACCAATGCCGCGTGCTGTGATCTGCTCACCGATCCACATCAGGAACATTGTACCACCCACAAGGGTAATAATTGCAGGCAATTGGAATGTCATGAAACCAGGATTCAGTGCCAAATCACCGGCCTGAAGGCCCGCTGACAGGCCATAAGCCTGGAAGAACGCCAAACAAACAGTACCATAACGGGTGTATTGGTTGATTTTCTTGCGGCCTTGTTCGCCTTCTTTTTTCAACTGTTCCAGTGCTGGAACCATCGCCGTCATCAACTGAACGATGATCGAAGCCGAAATATAGGGCATAATACCAAGGGCGAAAATCGCCATACGGCTGACCGCGCCGCCTGTGAACATGTTCAGGATATCGCCAACACCACCTTGGGCTTGTGCAACGAAATCTTTCAACGCGACCGCGTCGATGCCTGGAACGGGGATGAATGTACCCAAACGGTATACAATCAACATGCCCAATGCGAAAAGAATGCGGCTTTGAAGTTCCTTGGCTTTGCCAAAGGCACCCCAAGAAATATTTGCTGCCATTTGTTCAGCGGCTGATGCCATGGTCGAAACCCTTTCGAATGAAAACGCCGCAGGTTCTGTTTCCAGACTGCGGCGCTAAAAACTATCGTATTTTTGTAGGCCGAGTTAAGTCGACCTACAAGTCTTATTCAGCAGCTTTTGCCGCTTTTGTGACTGTTAGTGATCCACCAGCTTTTGCAACGGCTTCAACTGCTGATGCAGATGCGCCTGTTACTGTGATGTCCAGCTTTGAAGTCACTTCGCCTTTGTTCAAGATACGAATGCCATCTTTAACGCGACGAACAAGACCGCTTTCGACCAAAGATGCTTCTGTGATTGGCTTCTTGGCGTCAATTTTCTTGGCGTCGATGAATTTTTGGATCAAGCCCAAGTTTACTACAGAGTAAGTCTTGGCGTTGATGTTGTTGAAACCACGTTTCGGCAAACGCATGTACAATGGCATTTGACCGCCTTCGTAACCGTTGATTGCTACACCTGAGCGTGACTTTTGACCTTTGATACCACGGCCACCCATTTTACCGGTACCAGAACCTGGACCACGGCCAATGCGTTTACGGCGTTTTGTTGCACCTGGGTTGTCTGAAAGTTGATTCAGTTTCATTTCGCTATCTCCTTTGGCCGGAACTACCCCCGATTAGCGAAAAGGGGCAAACACGGCATGTTTGATTCTGTGATCCCAATGACCACTGGGGGCGTATACGATGGGTTGGCATGGGTTTCAAGCCCTTTGGCTATTTGTCCTTACCTTCTACAAACATGTGATTTGCTGGGGTCACACCGCGATCATAGGTGCAGAATGTATCCTCTGCATCATCGGTTTTGGTATGAATTTTGATATTGGTGATCACCTCGACCGCGCCGTGATCCAAACAGGCCTGTTGTGCGTCTTTGACGATCTGTAACAGATGATCCAATTCGCCCTTCATCGTGGTTTCCATCGCGCCCACTTGGAATGGGACACCCGATGCTTTGACGACGGCGATGGCCTGATCAACGACCTCGAAATTATTGCCGTCGCGGACACGTGGAATGACCTGAAAGGCCAGAAATACAACGGGATTAGACATCAGACAGGAAATCTGCGGCCATGCGTATGTCACGCAATGGGCGCACGATTCTGATGGATTCGGCGTATAATGGATGTGCCTTATAGGCATCCAATTGTGCTTGATCGGTGAATTCAGCGTAGACCACGAAATCGGGGCCATCGGCGCTGATATAATCGGTTTTCAGGTTACGGCCCACCTCGAATGCGGCGGCATGAGGATTATCGGACAACAGATTTAGGCCATCATAAATCGTTTCGGTATCTTTGGGGTCTTTGGCAGTGAAGAAGACGATGTGACGGATCATGGGGGGGCTCATTTTTCGTGGTAAACACGTCCTAAACTGAAAGTGCGGCAGGCTCAACGGGCATATGCGCGCGCTGGGGTAAGGAATGCGGATCGGCATAAAGACAACGTCGGTATTGCGTCTAGTTTACGTCTAGATAACGTCTAGACGTTGGGTGGCATTGGGAAAGGTTAAGATTTGGCGCAAGCCGTGCATCGCAGGCCCTTGGGAAGGCGGCCGAACTTCACTGTAGGCCACTTTATTCTGGCCGCGTTCTTTTACTTAGGTTTGGTACGCGAGAGCGCAAAATCGCCAGCCCGCCGGACGGCTCTCGGGTATTCTGCGAATACCCTGCCACTGATAGGCCAGCGATGCACGGCGGCCTGTGGCCTTGATTCCGTGCGGGTGCCAAACAGAAAAACGCCCCGCTGTTTCCAGCGAGGCGTTCTAATTATTAGCAAAGCTAAAAGGCGTTAGCCCTTCTCTTCGATGATTTCTACCATGTGAGAAACCTTGCGCACCATGCCGCGTACAGAAGGTGTGTCTTCCAGCTCGCGTGTTTTGTGCATTTTGTTTAGGCCCAAGCCGATCAACGTTTGACGCTGGTCTTTTGGACGACGGATTGGTGAACCAACCTGTTTTACGACGATTGTTTTAGCCATGATTTATGCCTCTTCTTTCGGAAGGATGTCAGAAACCTTCTTGCCGCGACGTTGTGCAACTGAACGTGGTGACGCTTCTTTGGTCAGGCCGTTCATTGTTGCGCGGATCATGTTGTATGGGTTCGCTGAACCGATAGATTTTGAAACAACGTCTTGGACGCCAAGCATTTCAAAAACAGCACGCATTGGACCACCAGCGATGATACCAGTACCTTGTGGTGCGGTACGCATCACAACTTTACCAGCGCCGTGACGACCGTTTACATCGTGGTGCAATGTACGGCCTTCGCGCAATGGAACGCGGATCATTTGACGTTTTGCTTGCTCTGTTGCTTTACGGATCGCTTCAGGTACTTCTTTTGCTTTACCTTTACCGTAGCCAACGCGGCCTTTTTGGTCGCCTACAACAACAAGTGCTGCAAAACCAAAACGCTTACCGCCTTTTACTGTTTTAGAAACGCGGTTAATCGCAACCAAGCGATCCTGAAATTCTGGTGTCTCGTCGCGATCGCGACCTCGACGGTTGTCATCTCTAGCCATTGTGGCCTCCTATGAGTTGGGCAATGCCCGAATAATATCAATCCCAGTGGGCGAATGCCCCCGGATCATCGAGGCGGGCCAAAGCCCGCCTGCAATTTTAGAACTGTAGACCGCCTTCGCGGGCTGCATCGGCCAAAGCTTTGACCTTACCGTGGAAAACGAAACCGCCACGATCAAAGTAGCATACTTCTACGCCAGCTTTTTTCGCACGTTCCGCAATCGCAGCACCAACCTTAGTGGATGCTTCTACGTTGTTTTTACCAACAACGCCCAATGCTTTTTCCAAGGAAGAAGCAGAAGCGATTGTTGTGCCGTTTACATCGTCGATCAATTGAACGGAGATGTTTTTAGACGAACGGTGAACGCTAAGACGCGGACGACCATTTGCCATTTTCTTAATTTTGTTCCGGTTGCGCATACGGCGCTTAAGGAACAGTGTTCTTCTAGTCTGTGCCATTGTTTAAGCTCCTTACTTAGACTTACCTTCTTTGCGGAAGATGTATTCGTCTTTGTATTTAATGCCTTTACCTTTGTAAGGTTCAGGTTTGCGCCATTCGCGGATCTTCGCTGCAACTTCGCCAACTTGCTGTTGGTCGATGCCTTCGACGATGATTTCAGTTGGTTTCGGTGCTGTTACCGTGATGCCCGCAGGCACATCGAACAACACGTCATGTGAATAACCAAGCGCCAATTTCAGGACATTGCCCTGCATTGTTGCACGGTAACCAACACCGTTGATTTCAAGTTCTTTTTTGAAACCTTCAGTCACACCCAAAACACAGTTTGCGATTTGTGTGCGTGACATGCCCCACTGTTGTTTCGCACGCTTTGATGAACCACGAGGGGTTACAGCAACAGCGTTCTCTTCAACAGCAAGAGATACATCATCAGCGGCCTTGAAGGTGCGAACACCTTTTGGGCCTTTGATTTCGACAGTTTGACCAGAAACGGTAGCTGTAACACCACCTGGCAGGTCGACTGGTTTTTTACCAATACGTGACATATCTGCCTCCTAGAAAATTGTGCACAACACTTCGCCGCCAACGTTGGCTGCGCGTGCTTGTGCATCTGACATCACACCCTTGGGTGTTGATACGATTGAAATTCCCAGACCTTGGCGAACTGTTGGAATGTCAGAAGAACCGACGTAAACACGACGACCTGGTTTTGACACACGTTTTAGTTCTTTGATTACTGGTTCACCGTCGAAATATTTCAAAGAAATTTCCAACTCTGGGTGACCAGCGTCTGAAGTGGCGGTTTCAAAACCACGGATGTAACCTTCGCTCTGAAGAACGTCGAGTACCCAACCACGTAGTTTTGAAGCAGGTGTTTTGACTGTGGATTTGCCACGCAAGTGTGCGTTGCGAATTCGTGTCAACATATCACCGATAGGATCGTTCATAGTATTTCTCCTTACCAGCTTGACTTGACCATGCCTGGGATCTGGCCGTCAGACGCCAATTGGCGCAACGCGATACGAGACATTTTCAGTTTACGGTAATAACCCTTCGGACGACCCGTTACCTTACAACGATTGTGCAAGCGAGTAGCTGATGAGTTACGTGGAAGTTCAGCCAATTTCAGACGTGCCTTGAAGCGCTCTTCCATTGGTAGATCTTGGTTATTTGCGATTTCTTTCAACGCAGCACGCTTTGCAGCATACTTAGCGACCAGCTTTTCACGCTTGATCTGACGTTGAACCATTGCTGATTTAGCCATTAGTTCTCTCCTTGCGCTTAGCTGGTGAAAGGCATGTTGAAATTCTTCAACAAAGCCAATGCTTCAGCGTCTGTGTTAGCGGTTGTGCTGATAGCGATGTCCATGCCCCACATTTCATCGATTTTATCGTAATCGATTTCTGGGAATACGATGTGCTCTTTCAAACCCATGGCATAGTTGCCACGACCGTCGAAAGATTTTGCCGAGATACCGCGGAAATCGCGGATACGAGGCATTGCAACCGTGATCAAACGATCAAGGAAGTCGTACATTTGATCGCCACGCAAGGTGACTTTACAACCCAAAGGCATCTCTTCGCGAACGCGGAAACCAGCGATTGATTTCTTTGCTTTCGTGATTACTGGCTGTTGGCCAGCAATAGATGCCATATCAGCAACAGCAGAACGGATTTTCTTAGAATCGTTTACTGTTTCGCCAATACCCATGTTTAGGGTGATTTTTGTGATCTTTGGGATCATCATGTCGTTCTTGTATGCGAATTCTTCTTTCATCGCAGGACGAACAACATCAGCGTATGCCGTTTTCAGGCGTGGTGTATAATCAGCCATCGATCAACGCTCCTGATTTTTTCGCAAAACGTACTTTCTTGTCGCCTTCCATTTTGAAACCAACGCGTGTTGCGCCGCCTTCTTTTGGATCGATGATTGCCAAGTTTGACAATTCAATCGGCATTTCAACAGAAACGCGGCCACCTTGTGACGTTTGGGATTGTTTTGTGTGGCGAACAGCAACGTTCACGCCAGCAACTACAGCTTTACCAGCAGATGGGTTTACAGAGGTGATTTCACCCTCTTTGCCCTTATCTTTGCCAGTTAGCACGATGACCTTGTCACCTTTTTTCAACTTAGCAGCCATTACAGAACCTCCGGTGCCAAAGACACGATTTTCATGAAGTTCTTTGCACGCAATTCGCGAACAACTGGGCCAAAGATACGTGTACCGATTGGCTCATTTGCGTTGTTCAGAATAACAGCAGCATTACCGTCGAAACGGATTGCTGTGCCATCTTCACGACGTACTTCTTTGGCTGTGCGAACAACCACCGCTTTGCGAACGTCGCCTTTTTTCACGCGTCCGCGTGGAATGGCTTCTTTCACAGAAACGACAATAACGTCTCCAACAGAAGCGTACTTCCGTTTAGAACCGCCTAAAACCTTGATGCACTGAACACGGCGCGCGCCGCTGTTGTCAGCTACATCCAGATTAGTTTGCATCTGGATCATTGGGTTTCCTCCGACCTTTGAGGACCATGCATATTCGGCCCCAGGGTTTCGTTAAACTGATCAGTCAGTAATGACTGTCCAGCGTTTCGTCTTCGAAATCGGTGCACATTCTTGAATGCGTACTTTGTCACCGATTTTGAATTGGTTTTGTGCATCGTGTGCACGGTATGTTTTAGACTTACGAATAGTCTTCTTCATCACTGGGTGCTGAAAGCTACGTTGTACTGATACAGATACAGTTTGCTCGTTTTGGTCACCTGTTACAGTGCCGGCTAGAATACGCTTTGGCATAGGTTAGGTTCCTTATTCAGCGGCCGCGGCTGCGGCTTTTTCGTTCAAGATTGTCAAAACACGGGCTGCGTCACGACGTGCCGCTTTCATGCGAGACGTTGATTCTGCTTGGCCAGTGGCCTTTTGAAAGCGCAGGTTGAATTGCTCTTTCTTCAATACTTCAAGCTCTTTGCGAAGCTCATCAGGCGTTTTATCGCGTAGTTCAGTGGCGTTCATTGCCATATCCTTTCAACATCACTGGTAGGCCCAACTTGGCGTGTGTTTCGCACACGCATAGGTCACCCCGAATCCAGTGGAGTACATTAGAACCGTCCCTTTAGAGGGGATTCTCGTTTGTGGCAAGGGGATAAGGGGGATTTGTTGGGGTTTGTTTATAATACATGTCGTGATGTCATTTTGGGCTGACGACGTTTATGGCAAGACATCTCGATCGACCGACTTTAGCATAAGCATGCTCAGGCGACGGATCAAAATATATCGAGTCCCCTACACCCAAACGATGCTTATCCTTTTTAATCGTTACATCTAATGTACCCTCCATCACATAAATGAACTCTGCCCCTTTATGTGAATGAGGTTCAGTGGGAGATGAATCCGTAAACTCCGTTAGAAATGACTCAAAGCTGCGGTCGGACACGGGGAAATCCAAGCTTTCGAAAAAGAACTGAGGCGTGCCTTCCATTTTGTTTGGCATGCGCATTCGATCTTTGGCACGTACGATGGACGCAACTGGTTTTTCGGCCTTAGCATTAAAGAAGTGATCAAGGCCAACGCCAAACACCATTGATATCCGCAATAACGTCGGGAGGGTCGGAAAAATCTGGCCCCTTTCAATCCGAGACAACATCGCTGCTGATAGGCCTGTGTGCTTGCCTAGTTGTTCCAGCCCTAACCCTTTGGCCACGCGCAGGGTTCGAATCGTCGCGCCAATTTCATATTCTTCCAGACCTTCAGTCAGTGTTTCAGATAACATTTCAAACCTCTCCTTGCATTAAATGCAAATTTGCAATGTGGTTTTTGCGCCAAATGCAATAACTGCATTTTTATTTCATTTTTGCTTGTTATGCAAATTATTTGCTTGCAACACAAATATCAAGCCGCAAAGATCTTGTGGCGGCTACGACATCAGAAACCTCAAAAGGAACGTAAAAATGACAAACACTTCTTCAAAACTAACAGCTTTCACTGTTGCGCTTGGACTTACCTTGTCCGCAAGTGCGGCAAATGCAAAGGATATCGTTGATACAGCAGTTGGCGCAGGAACCTTCAATACTTTGGTCGCGGCAGTTGGCGCCGCTGGTTTGGTGGACACATTGAAAGGTGACGGCCCATTCACAGTATTTGCACCAACAGACGAAGCGTTCGCGGCATTGCCAGCTGGTACGGTTGAAACCTTGCTAAAGCCAGAAAACAAAGATCAGCTGACGAACATCCTGCTGTACCATGTTGATGATCGCATGCTGAGTTCCGATATGATCCCAGCTGGTTCGACATACATCAAACCGATCCTATCCAGCGAACGCCTGTGCGTGAAAGCATCAAGTGCCGGTGTTTCCATTGCAGATGGTACAGGCCAAATGGCAAATGTTGTTGCGGCAGACATTAAAACAGATAATGGCGTGATCCACGTAATCGATAAGGTGTTGCTACCGGGCACACGCCCCGCCTGCCACTAACCCACTAACCCACGAACTCCAGTTCCCCACAACATGTTCGTTGGGTAGATGCGCCCCTTGCTGACAACAGCAAGGGGCGTTTTTGTTTGGCTGGAGTGGCGTTCATCGCTGGCCCGTGGGGTGGCGATGATTAAATGATGTTGGGCAATTTATATAGGCCAAGTGTCTTTATTTAGCTGTATGCCGTGGCGGTTGCCAAATCGCCATCCCGTCGGGACGGGACAGCGATGCACGGCGGCTACGCCGCTATTTCGTGCTTTAGTGTAACCTTACGACCAACCATAGTTAAAACTCACCGATATCCGCTCTTCTTCGGCCATGTTCATCGGCACCTCGTGGCGTAGGTAGCTTTCCCATAGCAATACATCGCCTACATCAGGTTGCACGTAGTGAAACGAGCGTAATTCGGGCCGTGCGTCCGCGTCACGCGGTGGGGCGGCCATCATCATTGGCAGGCGCGGGTCTTCGAATTTTATGGCGCTCGCACCTTCGGGCATGGATACATATGTCGTGCCTGAAATTACCGAATGGGGGTGGATGTGGCCGGTGTGAATGCCGCCTTCGGGCAGTATGTTGATCCATAGGCTGTTTAATTTCAACTCGCGATCACCCAGATCATATTGTGCATCTTTGGCGAATGCTGCCACGTGTTTATCCAGCGCATCCACGATGTCCTTGAATATCGGAAACCGCCACGGCAGGTCATCCAGCGAGGCGTAGCTGGTGTAGCCGGGGAAATCATTCGCCTCGCACCAATCTTGGCCCGCTTCGTCATCTTCGGCGATGGAATAGCAGGTGTTGACCAATTCATCCGCATCGATGGACGCCCCAACGGAATTAATTGCGGCGCGGTACAGGCGGGTGACGAAGAGTGTGGATATATCTGACATGCCTGCGTTTTAGCGCAAGCGATGCGCAAAGCATAGGCGGAAAAACACACCGCTAGGTTGTCGTCATTCCCGCAATCATGATTTAAAATGTGGGCAATGATTTTTGAAAGTTTTGAATTATGACACGGGCACCCGTAACCTTGGGCGAGAAATTGGCGGTAAAACCTGTTGCCGCGCCAAAGCCGCAGCGCAACCACATCAACACATCCACCCCCAGACCAGTATCGAAACAACCATCCAAGTTTCGCGCGCGGATCAAGGACATGTTTCTGGCAGGTCTGGCAATGACATTATTGACGATCACAGCCGCAATTCCGTTGTGGTGGTGGGTGACTGGGGCAATCTGGTCTGGGGTATCGATATTAATTGCGATGAGCGTTCCCTTAATTTTATGGATTCTTGTGGTGCGTGCGCGCAATGCAACCAGCCCTGTATCGAATACGCGAAATTGGCCCGTGGCGGAACCGACAAGCAATAGAACGTCTGGGCTGTTCAGCAAAACCAAATCCCCGCAGATGGCCAAGCAGCATTCCCTGCTGGCGAATGATCGCCAAGGGTTCATGGCGGCGATGCGGTTGGATGCCAAGACCGCGATTTTTGATGGCAGTAATGTTTATCACTTTGGCAATGATCATGGTTTGGATGCACAGCCGTTGGGCATGTTGGCGCATCGTCTGCGTGACGAGGGGTATCGGATTGTTTGTTTCTTCGATGCGAATATTTATCATCGGCTGCATGAACACGGTGCTTTTCCCAAGGATACCCGCCATAGTATCGAAATTTTGAA
Organism: uncultured Amylibacter sp.; assembly: GCA_943846615.1. Classification (GTDB taxonomy): domain Bacteria; phylum Pseudomonadota; class Alphaproteobacteria; order Rhodobacterales; family Rhodobacteraceae; genus Amylibacter. Next base: position 1,059,637 of record OX044354.1, read on the forward strand.
TGACGTTTTCGGTCTGGCCGCGAACGAGGTTTATGTGGTTCCCAGCGGCGTTCAGGCGGATCGCTATATTTTGAATACGCTAAAGCACCTGCCGATTTCATTTGCGGTAACCAACGATCAGTTTCGTGATTATGCCAAACAATATCCAGATGTGATGAAGGGGCAGTGGCGCAAAGGCGTGGTGATTTCAAATGGCGAGTTGCGGTTAAAGCAGCACAAACTGCAAACGCCGATCAAGATGGATTAGCTGCTTAGATACCCACCAACCAATGACAAAAACGCACCAACATGCACAATCATGATTGCGCGGTCCTTCCACATCACACCCACGGCAAACCAAAGCGCGATACCAACCACGAAAGCCGCGATGTTCCACGGTACAATATTCATTCCCGTCAGACCGTAACCGATCAATTGGATCACGGTTGCGATCCATTTTACCACATCGACACGTTTCATATTATGCATCTCGCCATTTGATAGAACAACCCATGGAAGGTGTTTGTTTTCCCGGCCCCTGCCCCGTTTCGCCGATTTGCACCATCGCATCCAACAACTCATTCATGTTGCCACGGTATTGCAATTCACCGGTCGCGTTGAACCCGAAAAAATCGGGTGTGCAGACAGCGCCGTATGCCTGACCGACCGCCTGATCGTGATCCACCAGATAGGGAAACTGAAATCCGCTTTGGTGTGCGAGAAGTTTCATGTTTTCGGGACTGTCAGAAGGGTATTCATGATAGTCATTCGACATAATCGCCAAAACATTAATACCCCGCGCCATCAGCGCATTTGTATCAGTTGCCAGTTGATCCGCGATCCGTTTGACATAGGGGCAGTGGTTGCAGATGAATATGACCAATAACCCCTGATCGCCTAGGTGATCACGCATGGCATAAGAGGAACCATCGGGATCAGACAGCATAAAATCTGGCGCACGCCAGCCGAAATCACAAACGGGGCTATCAAGAAGCATCGTACACCTATTGTTTTTCTTATCGTAGCGAACAGGCAATCCCCGTGAAAGCCCGAAAACGACGTTGTTTTAGACCTTCAAACTGGTATGCTAGTTTAAAGGACATTCTATGACACAGCCAGCTTCCGCAAAAACACCCAGCAACGGACAAATATTCCAGATTGCTTGGCCATTGGCCATGCGCGCCGTGATTACGTTTTCTGCCATTCTGATTGATTTGTATTTCGTATCTGCCTTGGGCGAAGAGGCGGTTGCCGCGATTGGTCTGTCGGGTGCAATTGCGGGGTTATTGTTGGGCGTGGTTTTTGCGTTTTCCAATGCGGCGCAGGTAAAAATGGCACAGGCTGTTGGGTCCGAGGACCCTGTGGCGATTAAAACCGCGCTGGTGAATAGTTTTATCATCAACACGACGCTGGTGGCATCTGGAATTTTGTTGCTGTTGATCATCGGCCCGCCTTTAGTTGATTGGCTGGCGCATTCGCCGCAGGTGGCAGATATGGCGATTACCTATATGCGGATATTCTTTGTGATGATTGCCGCTGAATGTGTGGGCCAAGTTATTGGCAGCTATTTCAACGGCAATGGGCAGACGAAGATACCGTTTTACAGTTTCCTGATTGCGTTCCCACTGAATATCTTTGCCACCTATGCGTTGGTGTTTGGTGAATTTGGGTTTCCCGAAATGGGCATCGCAGGAGCGGCTTGGGCAACGGCGTTTGCGTCCATCGTGCGGTTGTTCATTTTGGCAGCGGTTTTTTGGCACCGCGATCGTGGCGTTTTGGCCGTGCAGGGTTGGTTGGACGATGATCGTTGGAAATCGTTGCGCGAACAGATCAGTTTCGCGTGGCCGATTGCGGCGACGTTTATCAGCATGAATTTCGCCAATAACGTTTGCACGCTGATCTATGCCAATATGAACATCCATCAATTTGCGGCGATGACGTTGATTATGCCTTGGGTGCGTGTGGCGGGATTGTTGGCCTATTCTTGGGCGCAGGCGTCGGGTATTTTGGTGGCGCAGATGTTGGGTAAGGCACATGAGCCCGCCGCGTTGAATGATTTTTTGGCGCGTGCACGGCGAGGGATTGTATCGATCAGCGTTGTAGTGTCGATCATTTACATCGGGATTATTTTTGCGACCCAGATGATTTATGTCGATCTGTCTGATGAAACCCGCGCCGCATTGTTCAGCTTTTGGCCGGTGTTGCTGGTCGTGGCCTTCCCACGCGGTTTGAATTCGATGTGTGGCAATGTGTTACGTGCGGCGGGGGATACGCATTATTCGATGCGCATTCACGTGGCGGTGCAATGGTTTGTTTTGGTGCCCGTGACTGCGTTATTCGTGTTGGTTCTGGGTCTGCCCGCCGTGTGGGTGTTTGGGGTGCATTTGTTGGATGAAATGGCGAAATTCATTCCATTCCATCGCCGTGTCGCCACGGGCAAATGGCATCGGATGCAGAAATGATCAAAAGCATTATTTTCGATTGGGATGGCACGTTGGCCAAGACGTTGGATTTGTGGCTGGCGGGGTTTCAGGGATCGTTTGCGCGGCGCGATATGTCATTTGAACCACGAGAAATTGTGACGCAATTTTTTCAGGATCACCATTTGGTGCCAGATCGGTTTCCCGATTTGGATTTCCCCAATATCGCGGCAGAGGCACGTGCGCATGTTTTGCAATCGGCGGCGCAGGTTGATTTGTATGATGGGGCGCATGATGCGTTGCATGAATTGCGTGGTGCGGGTGTGACGGTCAGTTTGGTTTCAAGCAGTCCGCGGGCATTGTTATCCACGGGTTTAGGGGCGCATGGGTTGGATGAGTTTTTTGTGTCTACCATCGCGGGGGATGATGGGTATGGGCATAAACCTGAACCCCTGCCCTTTGCGGCGACATTGGATCGTGTAGGCGCGAATGCGTCCGAGACCCTGATCATTGGCGATTCACATGTGGATATTTTGGCGGGTCAGGCGGTGGGGTGCCAGACGTGCTGGTTTGCGCCCGATGTGAATGATGTGTTTCATGATTTCGCGCGTATCCGTGGGATTGGGGCGGATTATGAGGTGCGTGCGATTGGGGAATTGGTGGGGATGGTTTGACGGCTTACCCGCCAAACGCATTACCACCATTCGCATACACAGGCATGTTTGGTGGGATGATTGTGATGTTGTTATAGCGAATGTGGTGTTTTTCGACGTGTAGTGGCGCAATCAATGCCACCGTTTCCAGTGCCAAATCGGGCATAGCGTAATAGATAAATTCGCCAATCCCTGCCAACAACCATGTTTCAAAGGATATCCCGCCATCTGGGTCGAATGGGTTTGGTAATGTGGCGCTGGTGCAATGTTCAAAGAAGCCATGGTAATCGGCAACGCCCCAGCCCGCGAACAGAAACGGTTCTCCGACAAGCAGGGGATAGAGTTCGTTACAGCGAGCCTCGTCATCGGTGAAATCTTCGCAGGTTAGGGCGAATTCAGCGACGGCGGCGGCGGGGTTTTGGATGACCAATCCGGGGTGTTCGCCCGAGCCCCCACCGATGACCAATTGTTGGATGGAACAGCCGAAATCACCATCCCAGCGCGGGTTATCGGATGGCGCGATATTTTCAAGTGGGCGGTACACAGGAATATTGCCGAAGAGGCCGACCTGTTGGTGTTTATAGCTGTCGATATAGCTCAAAGTGGTGTCCGTGGGTTGGGTGGTGCAAGTTTGCGGATTGGCGGGCGGTTTGGCAAGGGGGGAACCCACAGGCTGGGTGTCAGACATGTTGGTTTGCGTCAGATGGGACTGGGGTTGGTGTCATTTGATTAAACAGACACCATGATACCAATCTAAATCGAGCCTGCCTCGACCATGTAATTGTTGGCCGAACACATGGCGGCGTCATCAGAGGCGAGGAATAGAACCATGCGTGCCACGTAAACAGGATCGATCAGGTCTGGCAGGCATTGGCGGTTTCGATGTGCCTCTAATGCTTCGGGGGTTGCCCATAACTCTTTCTGGCGGTCTGTCATGATCCAGCCGGGGACGACGGTGTTGACGCGGATGCGGTGATCGCCCAGATCGCGTGCCATGGTGCGGGTCAGGCCGTGAACCGCGGCCTTGGCCGTGGTGTATGCTGGGAAACCGCCGCCGGCCTCCCACCATGAATTTGATCCCATGTTGATGATGGAACCGCCACCCTGTGCGATCATGCCAGGTGCAATGGACTGGATGGCGAAGAACATGTGGCGGATATTTGTCGCCTGACGTTCGTCCCAATATTCTGGGGTCACATCAGCCCAATCATGGCGATCATCACGGGCGGCATTGTTCACAAGGACATGTGCGGGGCCCAATTCATCCGTCAGCTTCGCAAGTGCCGTTTGCATGGCATTGATATCACGCAGATCACAGATTTCGTATTGGACGTTTGGTAAGTCAGCAGCCAAGGCGGCGCTGGTAGGTTCATCACGATCAAGGAAGGCCACCCGCGATCCTTGGGCGGCAAAGGCCCTAACCATTTCCGCACCGATACCTTGGGCACCGCCAGAAATGATGACGGTTTTGGATTTAAGGCTGGGATAGATTGCGAAATCTGGCATTGGATATCCTTTGGGTTGGATAGGATCGTTGCAGATAAATGGGGGGAACTCAATATTTGGTTTGAGTTAAACGGGTTGCTACCAATTCAGTCGTTCAGGATTTATCGGAATAGGCCACCCCAGCGGTGTTTGGTGCTACATAATTTTGAGCAAATCCCACGGATTGGGGCGGATTATGAGGTGCGGGGCATTGGTGAATTGGTAGGGATAGTTTGAAGAGAATATAGCTTGCGCGTTACGATGCTCTCGACTTATTCAACTTCTGATCTAACTTTTCCAAATCGGAAGCGATGCGGTTCATACGATCTTTTTTTCTTTCAGGCTTATTCACCTGGTTAGGGGTATACGGATTTGGAGGTTCGCTTCTCATCGGATCCTTAGTCCAGGAGGGCCACTCAAAAAAGAACCAAAGGCATACTATCAATAATAGCCCTACGACTTCTGCAATAGAATATGACGTCAATGGAAGCATGCTGTTATAAATAACACTCTTAAGGAATAATTCAACTGGGCTATGTAATCCGTACGTCATTAAAACAAAAACCCCCAACCTTGCGGTCAGGGGTTTTGTATTTTTTAACGTTGGCAGGCACCTAGCGAAACTTCGTTTCTTTGCACCCAGTGAACCCCAGCAGATTTGCAAGCAAATCTCTTACAGTTCACTTCTTTCAATCCCGAGGGATTGAAAGTTATTACCAATCCTCGCGGCGAACCACGCGTGTTTTTACAGGTAGTTTCATAGCGGCAAAGCGAAGTGCCTCTATTGCTACGGCCACTTCATCGATTGAAAATCACTATCGTGTGGCCCACGCTCTACTGCAACAAGTCTGTACGGTTTGCAGCAACGGCCAATTCAACGGATGATTTCCATAAATCTTTGCCTGACAACCTATAGGTCGTCCAATCGTCACCGATGAAATACCCAGCACCGATGTCCATGCCATCGTATTGTCGCAAGGCGCGAATATCTTCTGGTGTCAGCCTTGCAACAACAAATTGTGGTCCCAAAGGATTTCGGTCAGGCTGTGCCACAGTTTTGCCTTTGAATACGTAGTCGCTCTCGTATCTTCCACCGCCCGAAACTTGGCGCGTGCGAATGAATATCTCTGCTCGTAGGGCATGTTTGTTGCTTAAAATTTGATTGCCATTAAGGGTGAACCAGAGGAAGAAAGCGTCATCATGCGGAAAGTAGAGTAGACTCATGATGTCATCATCTACGCTGGCCGCTGCCTCATAACTTTCGGCCACAGTGCCTACGTTGTTCTGCCCTCTATAAGTCCAGTGCTGGACACCGCCCAGCGGAACGGCTTTGGCTTGACGGGCTTTGGCCTGTGCGGCGTCTGACTTTGCCTGTGCAATGGCGTGTTGCTCGTCATCCGCAACGGCGGCATCATGTGCCACGCGTTCCATGGCAGTTGAAATCGCCTTGCGAGAACCTGTGAGCGGGCTTGTGTATGTATCCGGCCCGAGTTCCAGTAAAATTGTAGCGCTTGATTGCAACTGTTCAAGAATACTTAGGTCGATCGGGAAAGATAGTGTTTTGATCCCAAACACTGGGCGTGGTGACACTTTTATAAAGTCGGTGTTCACATTATAACGCGTTTTAGTGCCATTTGATGCGATCAATGTCACCATAGGTTTACTGACATCGGCATCATCGTTAATTCCAAAAGTAAGGTACCATGTCTTGTTCGGGGTACTGTAATTGAGAAAAACTTCCTCTTTGTAATGGGCAGCATGCGCACCGTCTTCACTAAAAGTTTTCCAACTTTCGGCAAATGTCGCACTGCCAAAAGCCACAGAAAACAGCATTGTTAAAGTCAGAAAAAGCGCGCGTAGTTTCATGAATCGTCCCCTGTGTTACAGAAAACTTACATTATGGGCATTGGATTTCAAGTTTTAAGAACAGCGCGATGCCGGCATAGGTTCGCTGTCGTGTTACCCGACACCAGCACCAGTTTTATGTGATTGTTACTTTTCAATCATTAGGACAAGCAACAGCCAAGAAAAAACCCCCAACCTTGCGGTCAGGGGTTTTCTATTTTCTAACAGGCTCACGGCCCGTCAATCCTACGGATTGTCTACACCGTTACAGCTTTTGGCCCCTAGGGGCCAAAACTGTTTACCAATCCTCGCGGCGAACCACGCGAGTTTTTACAGGTAGTTTCATAGCTGCAAGGCGTAACGCCTCAACGGCTACGGCTTCGGATACACCGTCCAATTCGAACATGATGCGGCCTGGTTTGACCTTGCATGCCCAATATTCAACTGAACCTTTACCTTTACCCATACGAACTTCGGTCGGTTTGTTTGTTACCGGAACATCTGGGAAGATGCGGATCCAAACACGGCCTTGACGTTTCATGTGACGCGTCATGGCACGACGTGCTGCTTCGATTTGACGGGCAGTTACACGCTCTGGTGTTGTTGCCTTTAGACCGAATGAACCAAAGTTTAGGTCTGAACCGCCCTTAGCAAGACCCTTGATACGGCCCTTGAACTGTTTGCGGAATTTAGTGCGTTTTGGTGAAAGCATGTTATCTCTCCCCTATCTTAACGGCGTGGTGGACGATTGCCACCTTGTGGACGTGGTCCACCGCTGTTTTGCATTTCTTCGATACGACGATCGCGGGCTGCTGGATCATGTTCCATGATCTCGCCTTTGAAAATCCACACTTTGATGCCGATGATACCGTATGCGGTCATGCCCTCGGCACGGGCGTAATCGATATCAGCACGCAATGTGTGCAAAGGCACGCGGCCTTCGCGGTACCATTCAGTACGCGCAATTTCTGCACCACCCAAACGACCAGCAACGTTGATACGAATACCAAGCGCGCCCATGCGCATTGCGTTTTGCACCGCACGCTTCATAGCGCGACGGAAAGAAACACGACGTTCCAATTGCTGAGCAACTGATTCAGCAACTAGCTGAGCGTCCATTTCTGGTTTGCGTACTTCGACGATGTTCAGGTGAAGTTCACTGTCTGTAAACGCTGCCAATTTCTTGCGCAGTGTTTCAATGTCAGCACCTTTTTTACCGATAATCACACCAGGACGTGCAGAGTGAATAGTCACGCGGCATTTCTTGTGTGGGCGTTCAACGATAACGCGGGCAACACCAGCTTGAACACATTCTTTTTTCACGAAATCGCGAATTTTGATGTCTTCTAGTAGTAGGTTACCATAGTTTTCGCCTTCGGCGTACCAGCGGCTGTCCCATGTGCGGTTAACCTGCAGACGGAAGCCAATTGGATTAATCTTCTGACCCATTACGCTTGCTCCTCTGCTGCTTCAGGTACACGGACAAGGATCGTAAGTTGCGCAAATGGCTTTAGGATCTTGCCGTAGCGACCACGTGCACGTGGACGACCGCGTTTCATTGTTAGGTTCTTACCAACATACGCTTCTGCAACGATCAAATCATCAACATCCAAACCGTGGTTGTTTTCCGCATTTGCGATCGCAGATTGCAAAGTTTTCTTTACATCAGCAGCAATACGTTTCTTTGAGAACGTTAGATCAGTCAGCGCCTTTTCAACTGGCTTGTTGCGGATCATTTGCGCAACCAAGTTCAGCTTCTGTGGGCTGGTACGTAGCATTTTGTTAACGGCCATAGCTTCGTTATCTGCAACGCGACGAGAGTTTTTAGACTTGCTCATGACTATTTCCGTTTCGCTTTTTTGTCAGCCGCGTGACCATAGTAGGTACGTGTCGGGCTGTATTCACCAAACTTCTGGCCAATCATATCTTCTGATACGTTTACCGGAATGTGCTTGCGGCCGTTGTAAACGCCGAAAGTCAAACCAACAAACTGTGGCAGAATCGTCGAACGACGAGACCAGATTTTAATTACATCATTTAGACGACCAGATTCGCGGGCTGCTTCGGCTTTCTTAAGCACGTAAGCATCAACGAAAGGGCCTTTCCATACTGAACGAGACATCGATTAACGACCCTTCTTCTTCGCGTGACGCGAGCGGATGATCAGCTTGCTAGACGCTTTGTTTTTGTTACGAGTGCGAGCACCCTTAGTAGGCTTACCCCAAGGTGTAACCGGGTGACGACCACCTGATGTACGACCTTCACCACCACCGTGAGGGTGATCGACCGGGTTCATTACCACACCACGAACACTTGGGCGGATGCCTTTGTGACGGTTGCGGCCAGCTTTACCAAAGTTTTGGTTTGAGTTGTCTGGGTTAGATACGGCACCAACGGTGGCCATACATTCCTGACGTACCAAACGCAGCTCTCCAGAAGAAAGACGAATTTGAGCGTAACCACCGTCACGTCCAACGAACTGAGCGTATGTACCAGCAGCACGAGCGATTTGACCGCCTTTGCCCTGTTTCAATTCGATGTTGTGGATGATTGTACCGATTGGCATCCCTGTGAACGGCATTGCGTTACCAGGTTTAACATCGGTTTTCGCGCTTGCGATAACTTTGTCACCAACAGCAAGGCGCTGTGGCGCGATGATGTAGTTCAATGTGCCATCTTCGTATTTGATAAGCGCGATGAATGCTGTGCGGTTTGGATCGTATTCAATACGTTCAACAGTCGCTGGCATATCCAGCTTGTTGCGTTTGAAATCGACGATACGGTATAGGCGACGTGCCCCACCGCCTTTGCGACGCATAGTGATCCGTCCGGTGTTGTTCCGACCGCCATTTTTACGCACACCTTCAGTGAGCGCTTTAACTGGACGGCCTTTCCAAAGCTCGGAACGGTCAATCAGAACCAACCCACGTTGGCCTGGCGTCGTTGGTTTATACGACTTTAATGCCATTTTCTTTCTGTCTTCCGTTTTTAGCTCAAACCCATGAGGGGCTTGAAAGGTTTATGCGGCCCCGTAGGTCCGCGTTTATATGGCCCCGAAGGTCCAAGAATTCATATCAAAAGTGGCCACAGAACGAATCCGTAGCCAGTCGATTTGTGGGGAGTATCAGGGATGGGGGTGGGTGGCAAGTGATTGGTGGGGTTTTTGTTGGGGAAGCCAACTAAGTAATTAATTCCCTCATTAACTATCAATCAATAAGCGCAGAACCTACGTCCTTACAAAAAATTTCACGCGAGCGCAATGAAAGCACGCTATCGTAAGCAAAACCCATAGGCATAGCCATTCCCTCCATAGCACTCAATTTAATAATTGGTATTGAGACAGTGGCTTGGTCTCGCTTATTTTCGATTGCCCCAGTATGCAGAAATTTTGATCTCTTAGCATAACGTTTACCAAACCATTTTCCGGCCTCTTCAGAACCTAAAATCTTCGCCGCGTAGTTTCTAACCCTACTTGATATTTTGTACTGCGTTTGACCACAAGATTTGCAGCTAGATAGCTCTTGGTCCTTATCCGACATAACTTCAAGTGCTGACATCGTTAGCGTATTAGCGGTATCACCTAAAAATTTTACATCACTTGACGCCACCAAAATAGATCGTTGCAGTAGATGAGCGGCTTTAAGCAATCGCTTGGCACTGCTTGAGTCTGTGACGACGTTGTCGATTAGGCTCGAGAATTGCGATAAGGACAACTGTTCTAGTGCATGAGCGTTGTTATCATCTTCTAGAGAACGGACATGAGCATAATCGACAAGACCTCTTTCTTTTTTTTCATAGAAAAAAGAATACCTGACCATGCACTTGCTAGAACACAAAAATCCAAAGATGAATTTATTATTTGATCTTCGCCATCCACGCAATCGAAGGAAAGTACTTTCAATCTTAGGGAGTGGCCAAGTTCGGAACTAACGAAATTGAAATAAGTTCCTGAGACGCTTGGTAGCTTTATTTTTTCTTGGGTAAATATCGGAATTTCACGAATGAACTCTGACGGGGTCAGTTTTTCGGAAAGCAAACACAAATCAAGTATTTTTACAGATAAATTATCAAGTGAAAGGTGCTCTCCCCATGATTTTGGTAATTTAAATATTAGTTCCTTTATGACGCCACGCACTTTGTAGGTGTAGCTGACTGTAGCAGGCTCGCGATTGCCATTATCGAACAGCTCTTTTGACAACTCATTGAAGCAACAATAACCGACTTGAACAGTTTGGGCTTCGCTATCTTTCCTTGGAGAATATTGCCAAGATAAGCCAAGTTCCTTCCGAAATGTGGCCCAAATACTCCGAAGTAACAGATTTGACGATGAAACGTTATTTAGATTTATAGTAGGTTCGTATCTTACTTCCACTTAGGTCAACCTCTAGGTAGTTTTATAAGTTGCTTTTCTAACGTGCTAAAGTTGTTATGAATTCTATTATAGCGGCTTAATCTTAATTGCTCTTAGATTCAAATTATCAGTTTTGTCAAAACTTTACATCCCTCTTTATCGTTTACGCTAATCTAGAGTTCTTTTTATTATCGCAACAAATAATAAAGCCGCACATCGCCTGCCCGTGGGATGGTGATCAAGTTTTATGATTGCCATTTTATGCCAGCCAAATACTCCACGATACTAATCACACACGACACTAACCAAATCGCCATCCCGTCGGGACGGCTCTCGGGTATTCTGTGAATACCCTGCCGCTGACAGGCAGGTGATGTGCGGCGGCTTCGCCTTGATTCCGCACTTGGTGTAAATCGCGGTGTTGCGCATTGATCGTAGTTGATCCATGTCAAAGCGCCTTATTGCTGTCACGGTTATCCTGATCCCATCATTCGCAACCAAAGGAGACGACAATGTTTAAGCATATTATGGTTCCCGTACTGTTCGACGAAGGTCACGACACAAACGCATCTTTCGAGATGGCGAAGGCGTTGGCGGGTAAAGGCACCAAGTTCACCGTGGTTCATGTTTTGGAAACCATGCCCAGCTATATGACCGCAGGTATTCCAAGCGAAATGTTAAAGGGTAATCGCAGAGAGGCCGAGGAATCCTTGGACGCGGCGGCGAAAGGTTTGCCAAACGCCCAACGTATCATGATGCAGGGCAATCCTGGCCGTTCCATTGTGGATTGCGCGGCCAAATATGATGCTGATTGCATTGTGATTGCGTCCCATAAACTGGGCATGGCGGATATCTTCCTTGGGTCCACCGCGGCCAAGGTTGTACGCCATGCCAATTGTTCGGTGCATGTCATTCGATAATTGCATTGGGCCGCGAGAATGGTTGCGGCCCGAGGGCCTATCACGCACTGCCAGCGCCTAGCAGTTTCCGCGGCTCCACGTCACTGGCGAACCGTTTTCCAACAACGTGACGCCAAATCCTGTGTCCAAATAGTTTAGAAGAACCTTATAATTTTTGTTGCGCGGCGTGAACGCCTGTTCCGACGACAACGTCGTTGTGTTACCAAACCCGCCAACCCTGAAATGCGCGCGCAGGAGGTAATTCAAATCCGTTTTGAATGTAACAGACGCGGGTAATTTTCGGCGTTTGAAATGTTGTTTATCGATCAAATTACATTGCGCATCATACCCCAGAACAAACAATTCGGCGCTCACTTTGCTTAACGCACGTTCCGCTTTCATACGGGTTTCAAGCGGTGCCGTTACAGTATCGGCGCTTGCTGGCGATGCCGCCAACAACCCAAGCAATAAGTAGCTTCTAACCACGGTCATCATTATCTAAATTTCGGACAGCCCGTTTGTTTGCCAGATGCCCAATCAACAGCCGCTTTGTGGAACAATTGGAATGCCATCATATGCGTGGTTTTCAATTCTGTTTTGTTGCCCTTGGGGATGATCTGGGTTGCAACCGCAACGTTCAACCCTTTGGATCCTGCTGAAAGTTTTATGCCACCAAGATCACCCATAAGAACCAAAAAGCGATCGGTGCCGTTTTCCTTGGTCAATTTTGCGTCATACGCGCGGCGGACTGTTTTTACGCTGGCACCGATACCAGTACCCATGCGCATGCGCGTGCTGGTTTCCACGCCTTGGATGCATTGTCTTGCCAGTTGATCCAGAGACGCCTTCACTTGTTTCGCGGGTCTATTGATAACCGCACTCTTTTTACGGAAAAACGCTTTGCGCTTTTTGGCATAATTCTCAAGAGCAACACCACTTCGAATGCCTTCTTTCATAACATTTTGGGCATATGTTGGTTGAGCGTTGAAGGTTAATAAGGCGAGCAAAGGCGCAACTTTGCAGATAAATTTGATCAATTGAATATTCCTTAAGCTGTTTTCTTAAATATAGACAGCGAATGGATCATTACAAGATAAGTTTTACATATTTCAAGATCGATGGGCCTGAATACCGCGACGACATCCAAACGAAAAAGGCCCCCGCGAATGCGGAGGCCCTTAATTCATATGCTGGTCTGTTTACAGGCCAGTTGAAACGTCGATGGTATTCAGTGTTCTTTAGCAAGATAGGCGATTTAAAACCGCAATCGCCTTCCCGCGTTGGCGTGCATCAATCCAGATACACGTGCTGCTTTGCTAACCGTGTCTGGTGTAGATTTAGGATCTGTCATCAGGCCTAAAATCTTAGCAATTAGCGATGGCGATGTGTAATGTGCAAGTACATCCCTATTGCTGTCAAAGCGCCAAAAATTATTAATCGGTATGCCCCGATTATGCCAATTCCAATTCAGGCAATCTAGGATGACCTTATCCGGAAAGGCCTTCATTTGCTCAAACATATCCTCCAATGACCAGCCAGCCCGATAGAACATGCACAGAGTATCATCAAGAGATTGGTCTTCGCTCACGATTGTTCGCGCGAGATACATACGTTGAAAGCGATCTAAAACGCCCCATTCATCGGCATTCCAGTTTTGCGGGTTTCCAGTCTGAAACCTGTCCAAGACAACCTCAACACCCAAAGCAGGTTCGTCTTTGGCCGCAAGCGTTTCAAGAATACGTGGCAAAATGTATGCCCAAATATTTTTCGGGAAATTTGCTGAATCATATGCCGCAAAAAACCAGTCTCTCAAGTACTCCCACGGTAGGTCTTCAATTGATGAATTGAAAAAATTGGCAACGATTTCATCGTCCATGCAACAGCTTTCGCAGACGCCTGTGCCCAAAGGAGTTGGATAATCGAACACGCGGTATGCAGCTTGGATGACGGTGTGGAAAGGATGATCTGGTGATATTTTTGCTCTCATACATTATGTGTATCCGCCAAAGTCGAACGACACAATGTATCAAACAAAAAAGGCCCCCGCATTTCTGCGGAGGCCTTTAATTCATATTCTGGTCTGTTTACAGGCCAGTTGAAACGTCGATGGTGTTACCCTCTTCCAACGTTACATATGCTTTCTTGATGTCTTTACGCTTACCAAGCTGACCACGGAAACGCTTTACCTTACCTTTGGTAATAGACGTGTTCACGGCTTTCACTTTCACGTTGAACAATGTTTCCACTGCTTCTTTGATCTGTGGCTTGTTGGCGTCGATCGCAACTTCGAAAACAACAGCGTTATTTTCAGACGCCATAGTTGCTTTCTCTGTGATGATCGGCTGACGGATTACGTCGTACAATTTGGCTGTATCGCTCATTTCAAACGTGCCTCCAATGCTTCTGCGCCAGCTTTCGTTAGCACAAGTGTGTTAGACTTTAGGATGTCATAAACGTTCGCACCTTGAGATGGCAAAATGTCCAAACCTTCGATGTTGCGTGAAGCAAGCAAGAAGTTTTCGTTCACTTCAGCACCGTCGATGATCAACGCTTTTTTCCAGCCCAAGTTTTTCACAACTTTAGCCAATTCAGCAGTCTTTGCTGATTTTGCTGTTGCGTCATCTACGATCACCAATTCACCTGCAGTTACTTTTGCAGACAAAGCGTGTTTCAGACCCAATTTGCGGAATTTCTTCGTCAAATCGTGTGCGTGTGAACGTACTTTTGGACCTTTGTAAACACCACCACCGCGGAAGATAGGCGCCGAACGTGCACCGTGACGAGCGCCACCAGTACCTTTTTGACGGTAAATCTTCTTGGTTGAGTAGGATACTTCAGAACGTGTTTTCACTTTGTGCGTACCCGCTTGGCGTTTTGCCAATTGGTAACGTACAACGCGGTGCAGAATGTCTGCGCGTGGCTCTAGGCCGAAGATTGCATCATCAAGATCGATGCTACCTGCAGCTTTTGAATCCAATTTGATTACGTCGGCTTTCATTATTCTGCTCCTCCGTCAGTGGCCGCTTCAACAGCAGCTTCTTCTACTTGTGGGGCTTCAACGATTGCTGAACGCAAAGCTGCTGGGAAAGGAAGACCTTCTGGGGCTTTCTTTTTCACAGAATCTTTAACAGTAACCCAACCACCTTTGGAACCAGGAACAGCGCCTTTGATCATGATCAAACCGCGATCGATGTCTGTTTTAACAACTTCTAGGTTTTGTGTTGTTACACGAGCAGCACCCATGTGACCGGCCATTTTCTTGCCTTTAAACACTTTACCAGGTTCTTGACACTGACCAGTTGAACCGTGTGAACGGTGAGAGATCGAAACACCGTGCGTCGCACGTAGACCACCAAAGTTGTGGCGTTTCATAGCACCGGCAAAACCTTTACCGATTGATGTGCCTGATACGTCAACTTTTTGACCGTCAAGGAAGTGTGTGGCGATGATTTCTTCGCCTACTTCGATCAAGTTGTCAGCAGAAACGCGGAACTCAGCGATTTTGCGTTTTGGTTCAACTTTTGCTTTCGCAAAGTGACCGCGCATCGCAGCTGATTGACGTTTAGCTTTTGCAACGCCAGCACCCAACTGAACAGCTGTGTAGCCGTCAAGTTCGTTTGTGCGTTGTGATACGACTTGTAGGTTTTCCATTTGAAGAACAGTAACAGGGATCTGTTTACCATCTTCCATGAACAAACGTGTCATGCCGATTTTTTTAGCGATAACTCCAGAGCGCATATTCAATACCCCCTACAGTTTGATTTCAACGTCAACGCCAGCAGCAAGATCAAGCTTCATCAGCGCGTCTACTGTTTGTGGTGTTGGGTCGATAATGTCGAGCAAGCGTTTATGCGTGCGGATTTCGAACTGCTCACGAGCTTTCTTGTTCACGTGTGGTGAACGTAGAACTGTGAATTTTTCGATTTTGTTTGGCAACGGGATTGGGCCACGTACGTGTGCGCCAGTCCGTTTAGCTGTGTTTACGATTTCCTCGGTGGACGCATCCAACACGCGGTAATCGAAAGCTTTCAGCCGAATACGAATATTTTGACTTTGCATGATAATGCACTTTCATATTTCGAGTTGATAGGAAGATAACCGGCTCATTCCGACTACCCTCTTCGAACCCAAAGACATGATCCTCTTTTTTGACGAATCATCCCTTATAGGCATTCGCAGAGCGAACTCGCCTCCAATACAGCGGAAGGGGTATGCTGGCAAGCGCCTTTTTCCTATCAAAGAACACAGAAGCTAATGGGATTTTCTGCCACAAACGGCATTGTCTCAAACTGCAAAATTAACTTTCCGAAGCTCCAATGTCCAACAACGGTCCAGCTACTTGTCCTGCTGGGAGAATATACCCGCATTCAGCGCACATTTTAGCTTTAGGGGTTCTAAACGGGCGATCACAATCTGGACACAAGCTTCCATACCGCGACATTCGTGTCCACCAAATTTGATCTGGGTGGGTCAACTTTATTCCGGTCATTTCTTCATACTTATGAAGTGCTACTCGGCCACCACATTCATGCTCAAGTGCGACTTCAAGGCTACAATTATGGATGGCGCGATATTCGCGTATATACTTAAGTCTGTTATGAACCATCGGCTCAATAACGCTCCATTCAACATCATTCAAAAGTCTTAATGTGTCACCAAATAAAAAAGAATAAGTCGTGATTGCCATAACTCAAAATCCACCTAATCAATACCGACGACATTAACGGAAACACTCTACAATGTAAAAAGGGCGCCCAGATGGGCGCCCTTCTCTAATTCTTTAAACCGTGAGGTTTACGCGTGGATTTTAGAAACCACACCAGAACCAACTGTACGACCACCTTCGCGGATCGCAAAGCGCAAGCCTTGTTCCATCGCGATTGGGTTGATCAATTCAACGTCGAACTTCAAGTTGTCGCCCGGCATTACCATTTCGGTGCCTGATGGCAATTCAACAGTACCCGTTACGTCAGTTGTACGGAAGTAGAACTGTGGACGGTAGTTCGCGAAGAACGGCGTGTGACGGCCACCCTCATCTTTAGTCAGAATGTAAACTTCTGCTTCGAACTTTGTGTGTGGCTTAACTGAACCAGGCTTAACCAAAACTTGGCCACGCTCTACGCCGTCACGGTCGATACCGCGCAACAATACACCAACGTTGTCGCCTGCTTCACCGCGGTCAAGCAGTTTGCGGAACATTTCAACACCAGTACATGTTGTTTTTGATGTGTCTTTGATACCAACGATTTCGATTTCTTCACCAACGTTGATCGCGCCACGCTCTACACGGCCAGTTACAACTGTACCACGGCCAGAGATTGAGAACACGTCTTCGATTGGCATCAAGAATGGCTCGTCGATTGCCCGTGGTGGTTGTGGGATGTATTCGTCCACAGCCTTCATCAATTCAGCGATTTTGTCTTTACCGATGTTGTCATCGCGATCTTCCAATGCTGCCAAAGCAGAACCTGCGATGATTGGGATATCATCACCTGGGTAATCGTATTCGTTCAACAATTCACGAATTTCCATTTCAACCAATTCCAACAACTCGTCGTCGTCTACTTGGTCAACTTTGTTCATGAAAACAACCATTGAAGGGATGCCAACCTGGCGACCCAACAAGATGTGCTCGCGTGTTTGTGGCATTGGGCCATCAGCCGCGTTCACAACCAAGATCGCGCCGTCCATTTGCGCAGCACCAGTAATCATGTTTTTCACATAGTCAGCGTGGCCTGGGCAATCAACGTGTGCGTAGTGACGTGCGTCTGTTTCATACTCAACGTGTGCTGTTGAGATGGTGATGCCGCGTGCTTTTTCTTCTGGTGCGCCGTCGATTTCGTCGTACGCTTTGAAGTCACCGTATTGCTTGGTGATCGCTGCAGTCAATGTCGTTTTACCGTGGTCAACGTGGCCAATTGTGCCGATGTTACAGTGCGGTTTTGTCCGTTCGAACTTTTCTTTTGCCATAATTCAGGCTCCTTTTTAATATGCGGTGAAAATCAATTCACCCTACGGGGTTGGTAGGGTGGGCCGTGGCCCACCGCTATTTTCGATTAAGCGAATTTCGCTTGGATTTCTTCAGAGATGTTGCTTGGAACAGCGTCGTAGTGGCTGAACTGCATCGTAAAGTTAGCACGACCAGAAGACATAGAACGCAGGTTGTTAATGTAACCGAACATATTTGCCAAAGGCACGTTTGCGTCGATTGCACATTGCGTTACCGCGTGTATCTTGGCCTTGAACCATGCCGCGACGTGATGTCAAATCACCAATGATACCACCTGTGTATTCTTCAGGTGTAATCACTTCGACCTTCATGATTGGTTCCAACATTTTCGCACCAGCTTTGCGCATACCTTCACGCATACCCATGCGACCAGCGATTTCAAATGCCATAACACTTGAGTCAACATCGTGGAATTTACCATCGATCAATTCCACTTTGAAATCGATTACTGGGAAACCAGCCAATGGGCCGCTGTCCATTACAGACTCGATACCTTTTTCAACGCCTGGGATGTATTCCTTTGGAATAGAACCACCAACGATCTTAGATTCGAATGAGTAACCTTCGCCAGGCTCAGTTGGGATGATGTTCATCTTCACTTCAGCGTACTGACCTGAACCACCCGATTGTTTCTTGTGCGTGTATAGGTGTGCTCTGCTTCGTGTCCAGATGGTCTCGCGGTATGCCACCTGCGGCGCGCCGATATTCGCCTCGACCTTGAATTCACGGCGCAGACGGTCCACCAGGATGTCCAAGTGCAAGTTCGCCCATGCCCTTCATGATCGTTTGTCCCGACTCGATGTCGGTCTCCACGCGGAAGGAAGGATCCTCGGCGGCCAAACGGCCGGAGGCCCAGTCGACATTTTCTCCTGGTCACCCTTGGTCTTTGGCTCAACAGCAATCTCGATCACTGGATCGGGGAAGGTCATTGTTTCCAAAATAACAGGCTCTTTGATATCGCAAAGCGTATCGCCCTGTCGTGGTGTCTTTCAGACCCGCAAGCGCAATGATATCGCCGGCAAATGCCTCTTCGATCTCTTCGCGGTTGTTGGAGTGCATCATCATCATCCGGCCAATGCGCTCTTTGCTTGCCTTTGGTCGAGTTCAGCACTGAGTCACCCTTGTTCATCACGCCCGAGTAAATGCGTGTGAACGTAGAGTGACCAACGAAAGGGTCGTTCATGATCTTAAACGCAAGTCCTGAAAACGGCATGCCGTCTTCTGCACGACGGGGAATGTTACGTTCTTCGGTTTCGTCACCTGGCTGCAAAACCCATGTAGTCGACAACGTCAAGCGGACTTGGCAGATAGTCGATGACTGCGTTCAACAGTGGCTGGACGCCTTTGTTTTTGAAAGCCGACCCACACAGCACAGGAATAAACTTAATCGCCAAGGTACCCTTGCGGATCAAGCTGCGAAGGGTTGCGAGGTCGGGTTCAACACCTTCCAGATACGCTTCCATTGCGTCGTCGTCCATTTCGACCGCAGTTTCGATCAATCTTGGCGCGCCACTCGTCGGCTGTTGCCTTCAAGCTGTCGCGGATCGGACGCTTTTCCCAGCTTGCGCCAAGATCTTCACCCGCCCAGACCCATTCTTCCATGGTGACCAGATCGACCATGCCTTCCAGCTCGGTCTCAGAACCAATCGGGATCTGAATCGGGCGGCAATTGCACCAGTGCGGTCTTCGATCATGTGCACACAGTTAAAGAAGTCCGCGCCAATTTTATCCATCTTGTTGACGAAAACAATGCGCGGCACCTTGTACCGGTCGGCCTGACGCCAAACGGTTTCAGTCTGTGGCTCAACGCCGGCGTTGGCATCCAGAACGCAACTGCGCCATCCAGCACCGCCAGCGACCGTTCAACCTCAATGGTAAAATCCACGTGGCCGGGAGTATCGATGATGTTCAACCGATGCTTGCCGAGTATCCATAGTCTCACCGTCTTCGGTGCGCTCCCAAAAAGTGGTGGTCGCAGCTGAGGTGATTGTGATGCCACGCTCCTGCTCTTGCTCCATCCAATCCATAGTCGCAGCACCATCGTGCACTTCGCCAATGTTGTGGGATTTACCAGTGTAATACAGGATACGTTCCGAGCAGGTGGTTTTACCTGCATCGATATGCGCCATAATACCGAAGTTACGGTACTCGGAGAGGGGATAATCACGTGCCATGAGAGGAGAGCCTTTAAAAGTTTACCAGCGGTAGTGACTGAATGCTTTGTTCGCATCCGCCATTTTGTGCGTGTCTTCGCGTTTCTTAACGGCCGACCCACGGGAGTTTACAGCATCCAGCAATTCACCGGCGAGCCGCTCTTCCATGGTGTTTTCGTTGCGTGACCGCGACGCTTTGATCAACCAGCGAATGGCCAGCGCTTCGCGGCGTTCGGGGCGCACTTCCACAGGCACCTGATAGGTGGCGCCACCAACGCGACGCGACCGAACTTCGACCGACGGCTTGATGTTCTCAAGCGCTTCGTGGAACACCTCAACAGGGCGCGCGTTTACTTTTATCTTCAACGCGATCAAGCGCGTTATAGACGATACCTTCAGCGATGGATTTCTTTCCATCGATCATCAGGTTGTTCATGAACTTGCTAAGTATACGATCACCAAATTTGGCATCGGGCAAGATTTCGCGCTTTTCGGCGGCGTGACGACGGGACATAGGGTGTTCCTCTTACTTCGGACGCTTGGCGCCATATTTCGAACGACGTTGTTTGCGATCCTTGACACCCTGAGTATCAAGAACCCCGCGCAGAATGTGATAGCGCACGCCAGGAAGGTCTTTTACACGACCACCACGGATCAGAACCACAGAGTGTTCCTGCAGGTTGTGGCTTTCGCCTGGGATATAGCTGATCACCTCAAACCCGTTGGTCAGGCGCACTTTCGCAACCTTCCGCATCGCCGAGTTCGGCTTTTTGGGTGTTGTGGTATAGACCCGTGTGCACACACCGCGTTTCTGCGGGCATTCCTGCAGGTGCATGGACTTGGATCGTTTTATTTTTGGCTGCCGCGGTTTGCGGATCAGTTGTTGGATCGTTGGCATTTTGGGTTCCCCATATTACCGTTTCAAACATAAATAGGCGCACGATCTCTGATCATGCACCCAACACCGCCTCAAACCCTCATTAGCTTGAGACGACAAATTCCAGAGGATCGCGATTTACATCGGGATCGTGATCGCCAAATTGTGGCTTGTATGGCCCAAAAACGGAATTTTCGGGTCAAGTAAGGCGGCTATAAGGGGAGTCGGGTTAGGTGTCAACAGAGTCTGGGGGTACACCTAAATAAGTGGATCATACGACCATTGTAAAAGCGCCTGACGTTGGCGCGGCCTGCAAAAGATATCACCCGGATGACAGTTCGCGCGAATTTGCCCTGCATGGCGTGCAAATCCGCGCCAGCGTTTGATCTGTAATTCATCAACACGCGCAATCCGACGCCCCATGTAATAACGGCAATACCATTGAAACCAGCCCCGTGGATCGGGTTCAAAAACCCAGCCCTTTTCGCGCCAAACGCTTAACGGTTGTCTGCTTTTGATACCGAAATAATTCACGCTCTCATCCGGCTTATCCGACAGCTTGGCATCCGCGTACCAATCGGCAGGGAATTCATCGGTGCAATCGTTCATATACTTGCCCTCGAACACACCCATTTTCAGCATTTCCGCTGGCGTATAAAACGGTGCAAACCCCGCATCAAATTCGGCACCCATAGGGGCGATCAGGTCATAACTGTAGCCCGTTTGCATTTTATCGCTGACGTTGATTTTCATATTCGCCCTTGATTTACGTAATCCCTTACCGCTTCCTACGTTGATCAATATCGGTGCTTGTGGCAACATCAAAAATCAACATTGGATCGAACGATGCATCGTACAAAATTGCTTTATTCCACCCGCACGTTACCCATTCGATACATGCCTGTGTTAAAATGTGGATCAACGCGGGTGTTGAATTTGATGTATCTGTTGGACAATGGGCATAGGCACCCTGATCCAAACAACATCCACTCCACGCAACATAGTCTGGCCATGGCGTCTGATTTTGATTTACTCCATACGGATATCGCAGATGAACAACATGCCTTCGTGGTGATGCGCGACCCGACGCGGCGGTTTCTATCGCTGTATTTCGACAAGATCGTGGGCGGTGGTGGTGGCGGGTTTATACGCCTGTTGAAACTGTTGGAACGCAGGCCAGATTTTGATTTCAATGCCGATACAATCGCAGGGCATTTCAAAAACTGCATCGTTCTGGCCGATGTGTTGGAACGCGCCTTGAATGATCGGGAATACCTTCCCTTAAACGGGCATTGGGCGATGCAGACTCTGCGCCTGGGGGCGATTAAGGATTGTAAACTGAAGGTTTTGTTATTGGAAAGCATGGACGAACAGATGTCTGTTTTGCTGGGTGATATTGTGCCTGGTATTGCCATGAAGTTGGTTAATCTGGGGGCGCGAAACAGATCACCCAAACCAATTGAACCCCAAGAATTGATGTTGCCCGCGTTAATCGAGCGGATAGGTGAAATTTATGCGCGCGACCAGATGTATTATGACCGCGGGGTGGCAGGTTGGGCGCAGGTTGATATGGTGTCCGCCAAAACCACGGACGTGCCGCGTTTAACCTGAAACCAACGCGGAAGTTCGCGCGAACATATCATCGGATTTAATCCGCGCCGCTTCCACATAATCCTCAGCGCGTTTCATCGCATTCGAATCCCAGCTGTCCAACGCCACCTGCACCGCTGCCTGCATCGCATCGGGCGTCAAATCCCCCCAATTGTCGGGCAAAACACAGCCCGCCAAACCCGCATCATTTAACATGGCCTGCATTTTAGGCACGACCGTCGGCTGGGCCGCAAATGGAATGCCATGCACCAACAGTGCCATCGCGAAATGAAACCGCCCAACAACCCATGCGCGGTGATTATGGATATCTTGGATCACCGGCGTTTGAATATCATGCGGGTTTAGCCCCGTGTTGCGGATCAACAGCGGCTTGTTCACCAGCCTGCGTTCCATGGCAAACATCGGATAACCCTGTGTGGCAGCAAAGCGCATCAGGGCCAGTGATTTATCACGTGCCGAACTGTCCACCACACCGATGCCTTTGCCCTTTTCGGGCGTCGTATCAATTTTCGCGCTAAGCAATAAATCAGGCACCAACAGCGCATCAGGACGTTTGCACAATATCTGGGAATGCGATGCGTTTTCGCGCGCCGTGATCAAATCGAAACCATCCAGTAATTCCAGCGTTTCATCGCTGTTGTCCGACCAGATCGTATTGACCAAAACCGTAGGTATTCCGCCTGTGCGAAATTCACGTGCTGCATTCAACAACATCTTCGCCCTTGGGCGATCATTATTCAGCGTCCCTTCGCCGTTCAAAACCACCACGCTGGGCGGTTGATCCAATGCGCCCATGACGACATCCAAGCCTGACTGTTCATTCGCATAAACCAATGGCGGCAGATCAATATCCACCAACCCCTGTACCAGCCGTTGCATTACATGGTTGGGACCAAAATGGCGGTGGCTATGATAGGCGGCGGTATTGTTTAAAATCAGCGAAAATTGCGCCCGCCCTTCGTACTTGGGGGCGACGCCATAATTCTTCAGGTCGTCGAACGGATAATCGGGCAAAGGCTTCATAAGAGCATGATTATTTATTCCCCATGCCCGCGCAACCCAAGCGCGGGTTTTTGCGCTTGATTTTCGTCGTTATTCGGCCAAAAAGGCAGACATGACACATCTTACCTACGCCGTTGGCGACATTCATGGCGACCTTGAACAGTTGCATTCAATTATGGCGCTTATCGACGCCGACTTTCAGAAATCTGGCGCAAACAGCCATCATATCGTTTTTATCGGCGATTTGATCGATCGCCGCCCCGACAGTAAGGGCACGATTGATTATGTGATGGACGGGCTGGCCGCTGGCAAGCCGTGGACCGTGCTAAAGGGCAATCATGATCGATTGATGGAATGGTTTTTCGATGACCCACATCGCCATGATCCGCATTTGAAGCCAGATTACAGCTGGTTACATCACCGCATTGGTGGCGTGGAAACATTGGCGTCCTATGGCGTGACGGTTCCCGAAAACTACCGCGAATGTCTGGATGATATTTTGGAAATGGCCGTAGCAAATGTACCCGCCGCGCATGTTGATTTTATCCGTAATTTACCGCTGTCATATGAAACCGATGACATCTTCTTCTGCCATGCTGGTGTAAATTTGGATCGTGCGCTGGATGATCAAACCGAGGATGATTTGGTTTGGATCCGCGATGGTTGGTTGGATAACCCGAAAATGGCCGCGAAATTGATTTTGCATGGTCACACCATTGTCGAAGAGATCACGCATTACGGGAACCGTGTAAACATTGATACCGGCGCGGCATGGGGCGATAAATTATCCGCCGTTGTTACAATCGGCGCTGACGTGTTCCAATTGACGGATCATGGGCGTGTTGAAATCAAAGCTCCTGCATGATTGAATAGGTAATGCAAAACTGGTTCGCTTCCCCAACGCATCTTGATTTGTCGACCCTGTCGCGGTTGGCGCATGCGGACCCTTGTGCCTATTTTTATTGCCCCGAATACCTGTACAAGGCTGCAGAGGCAGGCGAATTGGATTGCCTTAATTTAGTGGCGGATGTTTGTGCCCAAAAGGGGTACCGACCTGTGTTGCTGAATGATCCACGCGAATGGGTGGATGATCTGTTGGCGACAGAACGGCATCTGCATATCTTGGTCAAAGATGAACCGCGCCAGCCCGCGAAAAACGTGTTTTACTGTGTGCCGTCGTACCTGAATGGGTACTGGTATTTTGACACGCAAGGGGTGCGCAATAATTCATCCACGCGCGATGCGGTGTTTGATGCAGGCGCGATTGATGATGCGCGGGCGGAGAAATTCCACGGCAATCTGCGTAGGAATTTTGTTGATCTGAACCTGTCGAAATTTGAACAGGCGGATATGGATTTACATCCCCTGCCCGACAACGCGATTTTTATTGCGTCACAAAAGTTCCTGCCGATTGAATATTGTCCGTTTTACATCGATTACCCCACGTTAATCGCCGCGACAATCGCCGGCCGTGGTGATCGCCCCGTGATCATCAAACCGCACCCAATGCAAAAGCCCGCGGAATTGGACGTGATCAACGCATTCCACGATCCCGAGAATGGCGTGCATGTAACAGATGCCAGCATCCATGCGATATTGCCAAGATCCGATGTGGTCGTAACCCAGTCATCCGCCGTCGCGTTCGAGGCATTGATCCACGAGGTGCCATCCGTTCTGGCAGGCCCGTCGGATTTTCATCATTTGTTGGAAACGATTTCGGATGTGTCTGAATTGGGTGCGGCGATAGAACGTGCCATCAACAGCACCCTACCCTATTCCGCATATTTGTTTTGGTTTCTACGCGAACGGATGATTAAACCAGCGCAGGAAAATAGTGCGCGAAATCGTATTTCTAAAAGGTTACGACGATGAAGCATGTTTATTTTCATTCACTGCGCATTTTTACGAGAACTCTATTAATCTACTCAGGGATTATAGCTGGGCTATTTTTCGTGACAAAATGGCTAGTTGGAAGTTTCATAGATGGAACTTCAGTTTCAAGCAGTATTGCAGAACTTATCGGTGTATCAATCATGTTTGGAACGATGTGGTTAGTCGTATCAACCGCACGCAGTTTCGGCCTCGATAGAACAGAAAATTTACTTCCAAAATGTCTCGCCTTATTTACGGTCTGTATAGTTTCTCCATTCATAAGTCATTTGTACATGCCCGCTGCTTCGCCACCTTTTATGCCTATTTTTACTTATATTTCCCTATTCATTTTCTTCACATTCTTCTTTACGCAATTTTACCTTGTCCGTAAGTGGAAGCTTATATTTACACGCCAACCAAAAAGAAGATAACCAGCTACGTTCCTCACTCCCCCTCAAACAAAAAAGGCCCCGCGATTGCAGGGCCTTTTCTAATTCTATGTCAGAAAACCTTACATCGGTTGTTCTGTACCGTCACCGCTTACGTCGATGATCACATCATCTGCTTGCTCATCAGCAGGTGCATCAAATACCGCGTTCACATCAACATCAGATTCAGTTGGCGCCATCAAGGCGGCTGCTTCTTCTGCTTCTGCGCGTTTGTCTTCGATGATAACCGCGTCACGATCCGCTGCGATCTTCTTGATCTGATGCGTTGCACCACCTGTACCGGCTGGGATCAAACGACCAACAATCACGTTCTCTTTCAGGCCAATCAACTTGTCCTTCTTACCGCGCGTCGCCGCATCGGTTAGAACACGTGTTGTTTCCTGGAAGGAAGCAGCCGAGATGAACGAACGTGTCTGCAATGACGCTTTCGTAATACCCAACAGGATTGGGCCACCTTCTGCTGGCTCGCGACCGGCTTCCACTGCCTTGGCGTTTGCTTCGTCGAACTCTGCTTTGTCGACTTGTTCGCCTTTCAACAATGTTGTGCCACCTGATGCGGAAATTTCCCATTTCTGCAACATTTGACGCACGATCACTTCGATGTGCTTGTCGTTGATTTTCACACCTTGCAAACGGTAAACGTCTTGCACTTCGTCGATCATGTAATCGGCCAGTGCTTCGACACCCATGATGTTCAGAATATCGTGTGGTGCTGGGTTACCGTCCATGATGTATTCACCTTTTTGGATGAAATCACCTTCTTGGACAGGGATGTGTTTACCCTTTGGCACCATGTATTCTGTTTTAATTTCTGCATCATCCGCAGAAACAACATTCACACGACGTTTGTTTTTGAAGTCGCGACCGAATTCAACGTAACCATCCATTTCAGCGATGATCGCGTGATCCTTCGGACGACGTGCTTCGAACAATTCAGCAACACGTGGCAAACCACCTGTAATATCCTTGGTCTTCGCGCCTTCACGTGGAATACGCGCAACAACATCACCGGCTTTTACCTCTTGGCCATCTTCGACAGACAAAATTGCATCAACAGACATTGCGTATTGAACGGGGTTATCCGCATCATTGCGCATTGGTTCGCCAGTCGTCGCGTCCGCTACGATAATCGAAGGTTTCAAATCAGAACCTTTGGGCGCAGAACGCCAGTCGGTTACGATTTTTTGCGAAATACCTGTCGCATCATCCGTTACGTCACGGATCGAGATACCAGCAACCAAGTCAGCCAATTTGGCAACACCTGATTTTTCAGCAATGATCGGCAATGTGTACGGATCCCATTCAAACAACTTGTCGCCACGTTCGATTTTATCGCCCGCTTTAACCAGCACTTTGGTACCGTAGTCCATTTTGTGAACAACTGCGTCTTGACCGTTTTCGTCGATAATAACCAGTTCAACATTACGACCCATAACAACTTGGTCACCATCACGGTTTTCCAGAATGTTTGCCTTACGGATATCAATTGTACCTGCTTGGCTAGCATCTTGGAATGATTGTTGGCCACCTTGGGCAACACCACCAATGTGGAATGTACGCATCGTCAACTGTGTACCCGGCTCACCAATAGACTGCGCGGCAATAATACCAACCGCTTCGCCTGGGTTTACACCGTTACCACGTGCCAAGTCGCGACCATAACAAGCGGCACAAATGCCGTCATCTGATTCACATGTCAGTGGTGAACGAATTTGCAAGGAAACAAGTTTCGCATCGTTGATGATGTCCGCTTGACGCTCGTCAACCAAGTCTTGCGCTTTGCCCAAAACTTCGCCCGTTGCTGGGTGAATGACGTCTTCGGCCAATACACGACCCAAGATGCGTTCAGCCATTGATGATACTTCTTCACCATCATTCACCGCCGCACGTGCCGTGATAGAACGTTCAGTTCCACAATCCCATTCGCGAACGATACAGTCCTGTGCAACATCAACCAAACGACGTGTTAGGTAACCAGAGTTAGCTGTTTTAAGCGCCGTATCAGACAGACCCTTACGTGCACCGTGAGTAGAGTTAAAGTACTCAAGAACCGACAGTCCCTCTTTAAAGTTAGAGATAATCGGCGTTTCGATGATTTCACCGTTTGGTTTCGCCATCAAGCCACGCATACCGCCCAGCTGTTTCATCTGTGTAACAGAACCACGCGCACCAGAGTGGGCCATCATGTAAACCGAGTTCGGCTCCATTTCAGTACCATTATCGTCCGTTTTCATTGATGAAATCGCATTCATCATCGCATCGGTAACTTTGTCATTCACTTTTGACCAAGCATCAACAACTTTGTTGTACTTCTCGCCCTGTGTGATCAGACCGTCCATGTACTGTTGCTCGAAACCTTTAACCTGTTCACGCGCACCATTCACCAATGGCCACTTCGTTTCTGGGATAACCATGTCATCCTTACCAAACGAAATACCGGCCTTAAACGCTTCGCGGAAACCCATCGTCATGATGTGGTCACAGAAGATAACGCTCTCTTTTTGACCACAGTAACGGTAAACACTGTCGATGATTTCACCGACTTCTTTTTTCCGCAACAGACGGTTGATCAGGCTGTATGGTGCCTTGTGGTTCAACGGCATAACCGTCGACAGACGTACACGGCCAGGTGTTGTCTCAAAGCGTTCCCAAACAACTTCGCCTTCGGCATTCACTTGCTCTACACGACAGTTGATTTTCGCGTGCAGGTGAACCAAACCGTTGTCCAACGCGTGCTCTACCTCTTGTGGGTTCGCAAACGTCATGCCTTGGCCCTTCATACCTTCACGTTCCAACGTGATGTAGTACAGACCCAAAATCATATCCTGTGAAGGAACGATGATCGGCTTACCATTGGCAGGTGACAGAACGTTGTTCGTCGACATCATCAAAACACGTGCTTCTAGCTGTGCTTCAAGGCTCAACGGTACGTGTACCGCCATTTGGTCACCGTCGAAGTCGGCGTTAAACGCAGAACATACAAGCGGGTGCAATTGGATGGCTTTACCTTCGATCAAAACAGGTTCGAACGCTTGGATGCCCAAACGGTGCAGTGTTGGCGCACGGTTCAACATCACTGGGTGTTCGCGGATCACTTCGTCCAAGATATCCCAAACTTCTGGGCGTTGTTTTTCAACAATTTTCTTGGCTTGTTTCACTGTCGAAGACAGACCCTTCGCCTCTAGGCGAGAGTAGATGAACGGCTTGAACAGTTCCAACGCCATCTTTTTCGGCAAACCACATTGGTGCAGTTTCAATTCTGGGCCCGTCACAATGACCGAACGACCAGAGAAGTCTACGCGTTTACCCAAAAGGTTTTGACGGAAGCGACCTTGCTTACCTTTCAGCATGTCAGACAATGATTTCAATGCGCGTTTGTTCGCACCTGTAATCACACGACCACGACGACCGTTATCGAACAATGCATCCACAGATTCCTGCAACATACGTTTTTCGTTACGTACGATAATGTCAGGTGCGCGCAATTCGATCAGGCGTTTCAGACGGTTGTTACGGTTGATCACACGACGGTAAAGGTCGTTTAGATCAGACGTTGCAAAACGACCACCATCCAGCGGCACCAATGGGCGCAATTCTGGTGGGATCACTGGCAATACTGTCATCACCATCCATTCTGGACGGTTGCCAGATTCGATGAATGCTTCGACAACTTTCAAACGTTTGATGATTTTCTTTGGCTTCAATTCACCAGTGGCTTCTGCCAACTCATCACGCAATTGTTCTGCTTCTGCTTCCAGATCGATGTTTGACAACATTTCACGGATTGCTTCGGCACCGATGCCTGCGTTGAATGCGTCTTCGCCGAACATGTCTTGGGCGTCCAAGAATTCCTCTTCGGACATCATTTGACCGTAGTTCAGGTCAGTCAAGCCAGGTTCGATAACAACATATTGTTCAAAGTACAAAACGCGTTCAAGTTCACGCAATGTCATGTCCAACATCAAACCAATGCGCGATGGCAATGATTTTAGGAACCAGATGTGCGCAACCGGTGACGCCAGATCGATGTGACCCATGCGTTCGCGGCGTACTTTTTGCAAAGTAACCTCAACACCACATTTTTCGCAGACTACGCCGCGATATTTCATGCGTTTGTATTTACCACACAGACATTCGTAATCTTTGATTGGGCCAAAGATACGTGCACAGAACAGGCCGTCGCGTTCAGGCTTGAACGTACGGTAGTTGATGGTTTCCGGCTTTTTGATTTCGCCGAAAGACCATGAAAGGATCCGCTCAGGGGACGCCAAAGAGATTTGAATTTCGTCAAACGTCTTGGGCGGCTGGACGGGGTTAAACGGGTTATTTGTGATTTCTTGGTTCATGATATGATCCTTTTATCTCGTTTAAGGGGAGTAAGCGCGAACGCTTACTCGCTCTCCGCATCCAGCAGCTGGACGTTTAGGCCCAAGCTTCGGATTTCTTTTACCAACACGTTGAATGACTCTGGGATGCCAGCTTCGAAGTTATCTTCGCCTTTGACAATGCTTTCGTACACTTTTGTACGACCTGCAACGTCATCCGATTTCACTGTCAGCATCTCTTGCAACGTGTACGCCGCGCCATATGCTTCAAGTGCCCAAACTTCCATCTCACCGAAACGCTGGCCACCGAATTGAGCTTTACCGCCCAATGGTTGCTGCGTGACCAACGAGTATGGACCCGTTGAACGTGCGTGGATTTTGTCGTCCACCAAGTGGTGCAGTTTAAGGATGTATTTCACACCAACTGTCACTGGGCGGCTGAACTGTTCACCGGTACGACCGTCAAACAACACTGACTGACCAGATGTATCCAAACCAGCGCGTGTCAACATGTCGTTCACGTCTGCCTCTTTGGCACCATCAAATACTGGCGTTGCGATTGGCACACCGTTCGTCACGTTTCCAGCTGCTTCAAGGAAGTTTTCCTTGGGCAAATCTTTCAACGCTTCTTCGTACAGATCATCACCGTAGGCGATACGCATTGCATCCTGAACAGGTGTCATGTCGCCTGAACGACGGTATTCCTGAAGGCTTTCGTTGATGGAATTACCAAGGTTACGCGATGCCCAACCCATGTGTGTTTCCAAAATCTGACCAACGTTCATACGCGATGGAACACCAAGTGGGTTCAAACAGAAGTCAACGGGCGTACCGTCAGCCAAGAATGGCATGTCTTCTTGTGGAACCACTTTGGAAATCACACCTTTGTTGCCGTGACGACCAGCCATTTTATCACCTGGTTGAAGCTTACGCTTCACCGCGATGAACACTTTAACCATCTTCATCACACCTGGTGGCAGATCATCACCACGACGTACTTTTTCAACTTTGTCTTCAAAGCGAGCTTCTAGCGCGCCTTTCTGAAGGTCGTATTGTTTGTTCAGCGATTCCATGTCTTTCGCATCGGCTTCATCTTCCAATGCTAGCTGCCAGTATTGGCCGCGTGACAATGTTGCCAACAACTCTTCGTCAATGGTTGAGCCAGCTTTGACGCCTTTCGGGCCTTTCACAGCCTTTTTGCCCATGATCATTGCTTTTAGACGCGCATATGTGTTGCGATCCAAAATGCCGACTTCGTCGTCGCGGTCACGTGCCAAACGTTCAACTTCTTCACGCTCGATTTGCAATGCACGTTCGTCTTTTTCAATGCCGTGGCGGTTGAAAACACGAACTTCTACAACTGTACCGTAGTCACCTGGTGGCAAGCGCAATGATGTATCACGTACATCAGATGCTTTCTCACCAAAGATGGCGCGCAACAACTTCTCTTCAGGAGTCATTGGGCTTTCACCCTTGGGTGTGATTTTACCAACCAAGATATCCGCTGGACCAACTTCGGCACCGATGTAAACGATACCTGCTTCGTCCAAGTTACGCAGGGCTTCTTCGCCTACATTTGGAATATCACGTGTGATTTCCTCTGGGCCCAATTTCGTATCACGTGCAGCAACTTCGAATTCTTCGATGTGAACTGATGTGAAAACGTCATCTTTAACGATGCGTTCTGAAATAAGGATCGAGTCTTCGTAGTTGTAACCGTTCCAAGGCATAAACGCGACCAGCACGTTTTTACCCAAGGCCAATTCACCGATGTCCGTTGATGGACCATCTGCGATAACTTCGCCCATGGACACACGATCGCCAACCTTCACCAATGGGCGTTGGTTGATACATGTGTTTTGGTTTGAACGTTGGAATTTACGCAGACGGTAAATATCAACGCCCGGATCACCCGCGTCCATTGCATCCGTAACACGGATAACGATACGCATTGCGTCCACTTGGTCGATGATACCACCACGTGCCGCTGTGATCGCCGCGCCACTGTCGCGTGCAACAACTTCTTCGATACCTGTACCAACGTATGGTGCGTCCGCTTTCAACAACGGAACGGCCTGACGTTGCATGTTTGAACCCATCAATGCGCGGTTGGCGTCATCGTTTTCAAGGAATGGGATCAATGATGCCGCAACAGACACCAACTGTTTTGGTGAAACGTCGATGTAATCGATGTTTTCAGGTGTGTTCAGCATGTATTCGCCAGATTGACGAGATGACACCAGATCGTTGGCAAATTTGCCCGCATCGTCCAGTTTCGCATTCGCCTGCGCTACTGTGTAACGCATTTCTTCGGTTGCTGACATGTACTGAACATCGTCCGTCACCTTGCCGTCGTCAACGCGACGGTATGGTGTTTCGATGAAACCGTATTTGTTCACACGTGCGAATGTCGCCAAAGAGTTGATCAAACCAATGTTTGGACCCTCTGGTGTTTCAATCGGACACATACGACCGTAGTGCGTTGGGTGAACATCGCGCACTTCAAAGCCTGCGCGTTCACGTGTCAAACCACCTGGTCCCAATGCAGACAAGCGACGCTTGTGCGTAACTTCGGACAATGGGTTTGTTTGGTCCATAAATTGTGACAATTGCGAAGAGCCGAAGAATTCACGCACCGCAGCGGCTGCTGGCTTCGCGTTGATCAAATCCTGTGGCATGATGTTGTCGATTTCGACAGATGACATACGCTCTTTGATTGCGCGTTCCATGCGCAACAAACCAACGCGGTATTGATTTTCCATCAATTCGCCAACTGAACGCACACGACGGTTACCGAGGTGGTCAATATCGTCGATATCGCCTTTGCCGTCACGCAACTCTACCAATGCTTTGACAACACCGATGATGTCTTCTTTGCGCAATGTACGTTGTGTATCTTCTGCATCCAATTGCAGACGCATGTTCATTTTCACACGACCAACAGCGGATAAATCGTAACGCTCTGAATCGAAGAACAATGTGTCAAACAACGCAGATGCGGCATCAACGGTCGGTGGCTCACCTGGGCGCATAACGCGGTAGATGTCCATCAACGCTGTATCGCGACCCATGTTTTTGTCCACAGCCATTGTGTTGCGGATGTATGGGCCAACATTCACGTTATCGATATCCAATGTTGGAATATCGGTTACGCCTGCTTCCAGCAATTCTTGCAATGTGCCGCCAGTGATGTTGCCATCCTTGTCGTGCTCAAGTGTCAATTCGTCGCCAGCTTCGACATAAATCGCGCCGTTGTCTTCGTTGATGATGTCTTTGGACACGTAACGACCAACGATTGCGTTAAATGCAACGCGTACGTCTGTTACTTCACCTTCGTCGATCAGTTTCTTAACTGTGCGTGGTGTAACCTTCTTGCCAGCTTCTGCGATAACATTGCCCGTTTTCGCATCGATGATGTCTTCAGCTGGTTTTGTACCACGTACACGCGTCGGGAAGAATTTCGTAACCCACGCGTTGTTTTTCTTGTCGAACTTGTAATCAACAGTGTCATAGTACGCATCGCACACACCTTCTTGGTCCAAACCAAGGGCGTACAACAATGTTGTCACTGGCAATTTACGACGACGATCGATGCGTGCATAAACAACATCCTTCGCGTCAAATTCGAAATCCAACCATGAACCACGGTATGGGATGATGCGTGATGCAAACAACAACTTACCAGAGCTGTGTGTTTTACCACGGTCGTGATCAAAGAACACACCAGGTGAACGGTGCATTTGCGAAACGATAACACGCTCTGTGCCGTTCACAACGAATGTGCCGTTTGGCGTCATCAAAGGCAGATCACCCATGAATACATCTTGCTCTTTGATGTCTTTTACAGAACGCGCGCCTGTATCTTCGTCCACATCAAATACGATCAAACGCAATGTCACCTTCAGCGGCGCTGAATATGTCATGTCGCGTTGCATACACTCTTCAACGTCATACTTTGGCTTTTCCAGATCGT
Organism: uncultured Amylibacter sp.; assembly: GCA_943846615.1. Lineage (GTDB taxonomy): Bacteria > Pseudomonadota > Alphaproteobacteria > Rhodobacterales > Rhodobacteraceae > Amylibacter. The sequence goes on from OX044354.1 coordinate 1,093,541, forward strand.
ACTTAACGTACTCCAGAACTGCTGTTTCGTTGAAATCTTTGATCGGGAAAACCGATTGGAAAACCGCGTTGATGCCTTCGCCGTCCAACGGCTGAGACTGATCACCAGAGTTCAAGAACAGATCATATGAACTCTTCTGAACTTGGATCAGATTTGGAATGTCCAAAACTTCACGGATGTTACCATAATATTTGCGGATACGTTTAATACCTGAATGCGTCTGAGCCATGCTCGTCCTCACCTCTTCTAATGTTCACGTCATGGTCTGTGCGGGCATCACAAACCAATCGGCCACATGAAACAAAGTTCATCCTATTCTTGCCAAGGTGCCATCCCCAGCTCCCGAATGAACCTGTCCAAAACAAAACCCCAAAAGGCCCTCTTTAAGACAGGAACGGCTGATCCCACGAAACGCAGGATCAGCCTGAAATCTTACACGCCCGAGGGCGCAAAAATTACTTCAATTCTACTTCAGCACCAACTGCTTCAAGTTGCTTCTTCAACTCTTCAGCTTCTGCTTTCGTAGCGCCTTCTTTAACTGCTTTGCCGCCAGCTTCTACAAGGTCTTTAGCTTCTTTCAGGCCTAGACCTGTGATGCCGCGAACTTCTTTGATCACGTTGATTTTCTTGTCGCCTGCAGATTTCAGAATTACGTCGAATTCGTCTTTCTCTTCAGCAGCTGCGCCGCCAGCGTCGCCGCCACCAGCCATTACAACAGCGCCGCCAGCAGCTGGCTCGATGCCATACTCGTCTTTAAGCAATGTTTTTAGTTCTTGAGCTTCCAAAAGCGTAAGGCCTACGATTTCTTCTGCAAGTTTTTTGATATCAGCCATTTGATATTTCCAGTTCAGTTTTTAAGTTCTGTTTTTCCAGTGATGCTCGCATTCACGAACACCGACAATTCCATTTGCAATTAAGCAGCTTTTTCCTCGATCGTTTCCAAGATGGAAGCGATGTTAGAAGCAGGCGCGCCAACGGCACCAGCGATGTTCGAAGCAGGCGCTGCGATACAACCAACGATAGAAGCAATAAGCTCCTCGCGTGATGGCATTGCTGCAACGGCTTTCACACCAGCAGGGTCCAAAGCATTGTCGCCCATTGACCCACCCAAGATAACGAGCTTGTCGTTTTCTTTGGCGTATTCTTGCGTCACTTTCGCGGCCGCAACAGGATCTTCTGAGTAAGACAATATTGTCATTCCGTCCAACAAACCTGAAATGCTTTCGCATGGTTTGCCTTCAAGAGCGATTTTGGCGAGCTTGTTTTTGGCTACACGTACAGAACCACCTGCGTCACGCATGCGCGCGCGGAAGTCCTGCATTTCAGCAACTGTAATGCCGGCATAGTGAGATACTACGACAACACCAGAGTCCGTAAAGACTTGACCAAGTTCTTCGACCAAGGCTTCTTTTTGGGCTCTATCCACAGTGTTTCTCCAAATTTAGGGGATGTATTATCCCCCGGCTCAGTTTCACCAAACCCAAAGGTCTGGCAGTTAGGGTCCTAATTACGGTCCCCTCCCAAAATCACCCGAGGCGTAAACCAGCGGCAATTTGTTCGGTTCCCATCTCAGGCAGGAATTATGTCTTTTGGACACCCACCGTCTCGGACAGCATCAAAAAAAGGCGTCGACGAATCGGCACCTTGTTCAGATAGATGGTGTATAGGGTGGAATGTGTGGGATGTGAAGGGGTTAACCATCCGTTATGGCGGAAAACTTTGGTCTAGGTATCTGGTAGCTAATATATCAAAACAACCCAAGAAAGCAACCAAAGTCGCGTTCCCCTGCTGGGCATCTGCCCAGCCACACGCCGACCCACTGATGCGGCAGGTGATTGATTGCAAAGCAATCACCGAGAGCATGCCCCCATGGGCGGCGCGTTCCGCACCACCCGCGGTCGGCTGATGTTGTGTGCTATTGCTTAAATGTATGGTTGCGGTGCAATTCAACAGACTCTTTGATTGGCGCTATCAGGTGGGTAATGTACTATTTAACCCATTTATTCTCCTAGGGATCCTCACGGGAGATTGAGTGCTTTTTCTCCCACTTTTTGGCTAGAAATTCAAATTCACTATAAATTCGGTCATTTTTAGCTCTAATCCTGCACGCCTCTATGAAAGGCTTTGCTTGCTGGTAGTCCCGCACGAACCTAGTTCTGTGAAACCGCTGATAAACTTTTTTTGCTAATATTCCGCTTCCAATCCCAATTGCAATAAGTTCATAGTGGTTTAAAAATTGCAAAACTGTCTTGTAGTCGGAGGAATCTGTGTCGTTGCAACAGTTCGTTAGCCCATTCTCCTGATCGCGCAATCTAGAAAATGTGTCGCTCGCAATTATATAATCACCATCCCAAACCGTTCGATTTACCAAATCAATGGTCTCTCGATCTCTTACAGTCTTCCTATTCCACATCAGCGTAATCGTTGCAAAAAGAGCCGCCATTAACGCAGAAAAAATAATGGCCCCGGCAGTTACACCGAGACCCCAAATTAATTCAACAACATAAGCTAACGTCATGTGACGGCCCAGCTTGTATTTATCCCCAACCCTCTTTGTGGAGTTTGGTTGTAAAAATGTTCATGCTCTCTTCCTTCCATTGATCTGTTTTGCGCACCTGCAAGTGCGCGATTAAGTAAACCTTGAGTGACATCTAGGCCCTCAAGGGAATTAGTGCAAGGTACTACAATGTGTTTCATTCTAAAATAATGTTTCGCTCTTATGGTTAATTCACGGTTAACTCACGGTTAAGTGAACAATATTTATACAAATTAAGCAAGTTAGAAAAAATATATTTATTTCAAATAGTTGCAATAAAACTGCTTGCATGAACTCGCTCTTAATAATGATAGTTTAAGACTAATTTTATCTATTTAGACGGGTGAGTTTCGCCCCTATCACGTATGCGTTGATATGCGCGACATTGTAACATACCGCCAAATTTTGCTAACCGATGAGCTATATAAAATCTCTTTTGTTCCGTCAGCCCCAAACTTTGAACAAACTAGGTCAACCACATATTCACGTGCCCACACCTGAACATTCAAAAGGAAACGCCCTTCACCCCCCGCGGAGGCCCCAACATCAACCTCACCGCCAACACCCATTCGCCGCCGCAACAGTCTGAAAATTCTGTGCCACAACACCAGATGCCATCGTCAAACTGTCCGCACTATCCTCATAATCCGCGCGCAAACGCCCGCGCACCGCGTCATCGGGTTGGGTTTTCTTTACCGCCATCCGCGAGAGTTTTAGGGCAAGGTCAAAACCCTCTTCTGGGCTTTTGGTGATTAATGTGGGAAGCCAAGACATAAAATATTCCTCTTAAAGTTGTGACCCCATAATGCCGACCCCACCTCCAATGCCAACCCCGCCCGCGTGTTTTTCCAGTTATATAACAAAATCAACCACATAACCCCCTGTCCCCATGGGGACACCCAACAAAAAAGGCCCCGCGTTACCGCAGGGCCTTCTTAAAATTTCTAAGCTTTAAGCTTATGCGCCAGTTGCCGCGTCAACGTCCAAAGTAACAGATGGACCCATTGTAGAGCTTACTGCGATCTTTTTAACATATGCGCCTTTGGCACCTTCTGGACGTGCTTTCACAACAGCGTTTACAAACGCTTGGATGTTTTCAGCAATCTTGTCAGCAGAGAACGATGCTTTGCCAACACCAGCGTGGATCACGCCCGCTTTTTCAACTTTGAACTGAACTTCGCCGCCTTTGGCCGCTTCGACAGCTGCCTTAACGTCCATCGTCACAGTACCAACGCGTGGGTTTGGCATCAGGTTGCGTGGGCCCAAAACTTTGCCCAAACGACCAACAACACCCATCATGTCAGGGGTTGCGATACAACGATCAAACTCGATTGTGCCGCCCTGAACGATTTCCATCAGGTCTTCTGCACCAACGATGTCCGCACCAGCTGCTTTCGCTTCTTCAGCTTTTGCATCACGTGCGAATACAGCAACGCGCATTGTTTTGCCTGTGCCGTTTGGCATGCTTACAACGCCGCGAACCATTTGGTCAGCGTGACGTGGGTCAACACCCAAGTTGATTGCGATATCGATTGTTTCGTCGAATTTAGAAGTTGCGTTTGCTTTGATCAGCGCAGCAGCTTCTGCGATTGTTACGTTTGCCTGGCCGTCAAATGCGGCGCGTGCAGCGGTTGTTCTTTTACCTAGCTTACCCATTACTTCACCTCGATGCCCATTGAACGTGCAGAACCAGCGATGATTTTCATTGCTGCTTCTAGGTCGTTCGCGTTCAAATCTTTCATTTTCGCTTCTGCAATTTCTTGCAACTGTTTCTTAGAAACAGAACCCACGATTTCACGGCTTGGGTTTGTCGCGCCAGATTTCAACTTTGCTGCTTTCTTAAGGAAGTAAGATGCAGGTGGTGTTTTGATATCCATGGTGAAGGATTTATCAACGTAGTACGTGATAACTGTCGGGCAAGGTGCGCCGTTGTCCAGTTCCTGTGTTTTAGCGTTAAACGCCTTACAGAATTCCATGATGTTGATACCGCGTTGACCCAACGCTGGGCCCACTGGTGGGGATGGGTTGGCAGCGCCTGCAGGAATCTGCAGTTTCATTGTGCCAGCAATTTTTTTAGCCATTATGGCCTCCTTTTTTATCCAGTCATTACAACGCTTTGCAAGACTTTGTCGGTTGTGGTGCGGTTTAGATCAAGCGTGACCGTCCCCTTCCACAAAGAATGTCGCAGTACGACAAGCGCGGGATGTAGCGTGGATTCTGTTTGAAAGCAAGGCAAAATTGGCGATGCACAAGCCGTACAACTGCCTAGCGATTTTATGCCTTCTGGTTTTCAGCCATTGCATCCAAACGATTACCAAAGGCTTCTGCGGACATGTCTTGGGCCAACGCCTCTGCAAACAGGTTTTGCTGGGTTTGGGGGGCCAAACCGCCCACAGGTGGATCGCGATCCAAGTTGGTGGGGAAGGAATATCCCTCGCCAGATGCGGCGATAGCGGCGGAGAGTTCTGCCGGCGTTAATGTTGCATTTTGATACGCCACCTTGGCAACGGGATACAGAAGTTTGCACATTTTACGCCGATCAATCGTTTCCATCGCGCGACCGAAGGCCGACGATATCTGTAACAGATTGGCCATGCGGTGAATGTCATCGCTGGTATTTGCGCCCGCGGCGTGGAACAGGGCGGGATTGAAGAACAGAGCATCACCTTTGTTTAAGGACAGCTGGACATATTCCTGCTCAAACAATGCGCGAAAGTCGGGCCGACGCCATGCCACATAGCCCGCGCGATAGGATTGGGAGAATGGCAACAGTTTCGTGGGGCCGCTCTCTATCGGCATATCACAATGAGCGACAGCACCTTGAAGAGTGAGGGCGGGCGACAGGTCGTGGACGTGGGCGGGGTAGCGCGCGCTGATATCTTCTGTTTGGAATCCCAGATGATAATCACGGTGCGCCTGTTGTGCCGCACCGCCTGGATGCACCAGATTGATTTGCGCGGTCATTTGGTAATTCGGGCCTAACCATGCCTGACAGACCGTGGCGATGGCGGTATTGGCAAAGTAGCGCAGGAAAACATCTGGTGATGCTTCGCATAGTTTTTGCAATGAATTCCAAATACGATCATTTGTGCCTGCGGCGGCGAAGTGATCCGCGCCACCACCAGAGGTTTGTTTTTCGTGTTGAATGATTGTTTCGTAGAGTGAAGTCGCCTGATCCAGAACGGTCGTATCCGCGTAGGCACCACGCAACACCAAAACGCCCGCAGTATGCATCAAGACATCAGCAAATTCAGCCATCAGGACATTACGTTTTTCATCATCAGCCAATGTGGCCGCAAGTGACGGCATATCATAAATCGGGACGCTATTTTGAATGTCGCAGGCGTTTGGGACGCTGGCCGGATCGAGTGTTTGCCCAATCAATTCCTGAAACGCATCAAGGTTACATTCATCGGCGTAGAAATATCCTGTTTGGGGGCTGGTTGTATTCATTGCAAATCTCCTGTTGTTGATCAGACTATGGCGTAGATAAAGCTTGCTTGGGTCCCTAAAACACATCAATAATACATCAATGACACATCGTTTTCCATTGAAAGAGATTGCGCGGCAATCGGGGTTAAGCACCGCGACCATTGATCGTACCATTAACAATCGCGCCCATGTCAGCCCCCAAACCAAGGCCAGGGTTGCCGCCGCAATATCAGAGTTAGAAGGGCAAGAGGCGCAACTTTCGGCGCGGGGGCGGCGGATGTTTTTCGATTTTATAGTCGAAGCCCCGCATCGATTTAGCCGCGAGGTGAAACAGGCGGCAGAACATGTGTTGCCACGGATCGGCGTGGCGGTGTGTCGCCCACGGTTTATCATGCATGAAATCATGGGCGAGGATGATGTTGTGCGCATTTTGGAACGCATCGGGAAACGCGGCAGCCATGGTGTATGCCTGAAGGTGCGCGATGTGCCCCGTGTTCATCAGGCCGTTGATAAATTGATCAAGGCGGGCATTCCCGTGGTGACACTGGTGACCGATCTGACATCGACGCAGCGCATTGCCTATGTCGGGTTGGATAATCAAAGCGCGGGTCGCACAGCAGCGTTTTTGGTTTCCAAAGCTGTTGGCGATATGTTCGGCACGGTTTTAACCATCCGCAGCGACGCGCGTTTTCACGGAGAAGAGGAGCGCGAGGAAGCGTTTAACCAAGCGCTGTCTGCGTTTTGCCCCAATTTACGCACCTTGGGTGTTAGCGGTGGATTGGGTGTTCACGCGTCCACAACGCGAATTGTACAATCAGCGATCGAAGGTTTGGATCACCTAAGGGCGGTCTATTCAATGGGTGGGGGCAATCATTCAATTTTGGATGTCTTGGATCAGAATGGATTGCACCCTGATATTTTCATCGCACACGATCTGGATCAAGATAATGCGGCGTTAATCCAAGCAAATCGGATTGATTTCGTTTTACACCATGATTTGCGAGCGGATATGGAAAACGTGTTTTATGCGTTTCTACACCATCACAAATTGACAGCGGTGCCATTGGACAGTGGTATTTCCAATGTCCAAGTCATCACACCGCTAAACGTGCCCAACCAAGTTGGGCCGTTGTAGAAAGCGATTAGAATAGTTCGTGGGTGCTCTTAGGTTTGTTTCATCACTTGCGTGAACTCTAGTTCAACAGGTGTAGCACGACCGAAGATTGAAACGGTCACTTTCAAACGTGAGTTTTCTTGATCGACTTCTTCGACCATACCGCTGAAGCCCTCGAATGGGCCTTCGGTAACGTTGACCTGTTCGCCGATGTCGAATGTGATTAGGTTACGTGGGTTTTCCGCGCCTTCTTCGACTTGGTTCAGGATGAAAGCAACTTCTTTGTCGCGCATCGGGCTCGGTTTACCTGGTTGACCCAAGAAGCCAGTCACGCGGTTGATGTTGTTGATCAGGTGGTAACCTTTTTCCGTCATGTCCATGCGTACCAATAGGTAGCCCGGCATGAAGCGGCGCTCGGCGGTTACTTTCTTGCCGCGACGCACTTCGACAACTTCCTCGGTTGGAACCAAAACCTGTTCGATTTGGTCTTCCATACCTTCTTGCTCAACTGCTTCGTTAATCAGTTCTGCAACCTTCTTCTCGAAATTAGAAAGCACACTTACTGAATACCACCGTTTAGCCATTGTCTGTTGTCCTTGCAGTGGACGACGTATCGCCCGTTAATTATATTTTATTTCAAGGACTTAGAAATCCTTGGTCTGACAGAAAAAGGCACGCATACGGAATCAGTGCGTGCCATTTAAATCAAGCTTGGGCGCGTTTACCGCCGAAACCCTGTGAATTCAAGTACCTATCCCAGAATTCCGCCCTGAAGCAATTTGATAATTTGGTCCACTGCGAAAAAGAAAATCGCGGCCACGGATGCCATGATGAACACCATGATGGTGGTAATCGTGGTTTCACGACGGTTCGGCCAAACCACCTTGGAAATTTCCGCGCGGGTTTGCTGAATAAACTGCATAGGGTTAAAGCGTGCCATGTGCACTCCTGTTATCTGATCAGATGTTCTGATACCGCGCGTGTGGTGGGAATTCAAGTCATTGTAGAATAACATTCATGTGCTATGAATTATATCCAGAAACTACTGATATATTGAAAAATGAATTTATTTAAAAATGCCATGCCTATTGCCCTCATACTTGTCACTTTTTTTGGGTCCACGGCCCCTATCGTGGCCGATAGGCAAATCAAACACAATGTCGCCCGCCAGTTCTTGTTGGCAATGCCTGGTCACGAAGCATTCGTGACATTAGAAAAGCATTTCCCCAAAGATGCACTAAAATTTGTGAAAACACTGGCCCGTACGAAAGAATCAACCAGTCCGGAAACATTGGCGCGCAGGTTTCATAAACTAAGCCTGCGTATCCGACAGAAAAACGCCCGTTATATGTGGTCTGCACCCGCCAAGTACTTAGTCGCGCTAAGTGCTTTTCATCGCGATGCGTTGATTTATCTAAGACATGATACCGACGCCTGTAATGGGTTCTACCTTGAAGGAATCTCCGCTCTTTCGCCCAAGGCCAATGCGCGGTTCAAAAAGACGAAAAACGGTAGAAACTACATGATTAGTTTGGAAGCGTTAGCGGCGGGGCGAGATACCCCAGTGCGACGAAAGAAACCCCGTAGAAGCGATTACGACGCATTTATTGACGCGGCTATAGACGCGGGAATGACAGAACAGGATTTTTTGAATATCGAAGAGTCAAAAAGAGAAAACCCTGAATTGTGCCAGTCAGCGATCAAGTTCATGAAAGTCGTGCACGATTCGAATTTCGAAGGCATCAATCGCCTACGTGCCGAGATATTTTACTACTCTATGACCGAGTGATCTTAGGAGAGAAAGATGAGCACCCACACATCCACCTGCCATTGCGGCGCCGTTGAATTGGCGCTGAACCTGCCCGATGGGCCACAGGGCATGATACGGTGCAATTGTTCGATGTGCGCGCGCCGTGGGACGATTGCGGCAACGGTGCCGTTGAATGATTTGGAAGTGGTGCGTGGTGAGGATAATTTATCGCTGTATCAATTTCACTCTGCGACGGCGAAGCATTATTTTTGCAAGACATGTGGGATATACACGCATCATCAACGTCGATCTGATCCCAATACATATGGTGTAAATGTAGCGTGTATCGATGGGATTGATCCCTATGCGATTACGGATTTCCATTATTCAGATGGGCAAAACCATTCCAAAGATCAATAATTTTTCCAAAAGGGATTTCAAATGAAACTAACAAAATCAACGATACGGGGATTTGCCGCGGGCATTGGTGTGTTTTTGGTCGTAAAAATCACACTTGGGGCGTTATCAGAGCCAAAGCCAAAGGTGTATTCGCGTGATGATACCATCGCGCTGATCAATACGACGGAAGCAAAGGATATGTATGCAGCATTGTTAACGTATTTCCCCGCGGATGCAGGGGCGCTGGTTGATGAAATGCAAAGCGCGTTGAACACATCAGAATCAATGCAACACGCAAGTGATCGCATTCTGAGTTCTGGTGCTGCGATCCGCATAAAATACGCACCCTTTCTGGCCAAAGCGCCTGATGCCACATTGAAAGAGATTTTGAGTTTTCAAGTGGGATTACACAGAGCGTTTTTGGATAGGCCATTGGTTTGTAATGCCTTCTTGATGCAAGGCCCAGCTGGCCTATCATTAGAAGATCGCCAAGTGCTTGCCGCTTTACCAATTATTCCAGACGGAACGCATCTGCAATTTAAGGCAATGGCGCAGGGGCGAGACAATCCGATTGAACACCGTGCAGTGAGTGATGAAGCCTATGGCCTGTTGTTTGAGGGTATGATTGAGGGCGGATTGTCTGAAGTTCAATTCGCCGATTTTGAAAACCCTGATGTCAGTAGTCCGACTATGTGCGCGAATTATATCTCTTTCTTCGAGCATATTCGCGATGCAGAGTTTGAAGGGGCCGCCGCCATGCGTGCGCAAATGGTTACGAATATGTTGAGCACTTAGCCTGCGGTCAGTTTCAGGCCGTCAGTGTTTTGCAATGGTTGGAACAAAATCGGTTGTGATCACCCCTTGCGCGCGTCTGCAATAACCTCTTCCATCACGTCCTGTGGGATGAAGCCACCGACAATTTCATCGCCAATGATGAATGATGGTGTGCCCGTGAATTGCAGGGCATTCGCCACGTCGCGGCTCGTTTGGATGTGTTCGACCACTTCGGGTGCATCCATATCGGCCTGTAATTTCGCCACATCCAAACCGATCTGTTCGGCAATGGTTAGAACCGCCGCTTCGTCTGCCGTTTGGGCGGACATGAGGGCCCAGTGGAACTCTTCGTATTTACCTTGAGCGCGGGATGCCAGTGCGGCGCGGCTGGCGAAAACGGATGCTTCGGATAGGATTGGGAATTCACGGTACACAACGCGAATGTTCTTATCCTTTTCCAACACGGCCTGCATCGCAACCATTGCGCGTTTGCAGTAACCACAGTTGTAATCGAAGAATTCAACAATCGTAACATCACCGTCGGGATTGCCCAGCACGGGCGCATTTGGATCATTTTGCAACAGCTCTTTGTTATCAAGGAAAGCTTGTTGTTGTGCGCTGGCTTTGTCTTCGTTTTCTTGGGCGCGCAGAATATCGATTGCCTGCATGATGATTTCAGGATTTTCCAAAATCGCTTCAAGCGCCAGCTTTTTCACGTCATCCTTGGACATGTCCTGCGCAGACGCTGGTGATGTTAGTGAAAGCGCGGCAACGGCGGCCAAGATTGAAAAACGCACGATATAATTCCTTTTGTTCGTGCACACCCTAGGGGGTGGGGTTTAAAAACGAAAGGGCGAATGCATTCACTTTTTCGTCTGGTCAATTTGCCACGCGGCGGGCGCTGTGGCATTCTGTGCTTATTGTCGGAGGCTGATATGTCAAAATTGATACGATTGCTGTTTTTTTGTGGATTAGTTGGATGTGTGATCGGATGGATCGCCACCGCACCCAAGGGGATCAACCCTGCCCGATTTAAAGATTTGAACGCAGACGCAGATCGCGGCGCGTTGGTTTACGCCGCCAGTGGCTGTTCATCATGCCACGCCGCCCCCAAGGCCAAGGGTGATGACAAAAACATCCTGTCAGGTGGTCTGCATTTCGCCACAGATTTTGGCACCTTCATCGCCCCCAACATTTCACCATCCGATGCCGGCATTGGTGGCTGGTCAGTGATTGATTTGGCAAATGCGATGCAGGCCGGTGTGTCGCCAGATGGGGCGCATTATTACCCCGCTTTCCCATACACTTCATATAACCGCATGGCGGCGGGGGATATTGCGGATTTGCATGCCTACATGCAGACCCTGCCGAAATCCGATGTGGCCAGTCAACCGCATCAGGTGGGTTTCCCATTCAACATTCGCCGCGCAATGGGCGGGTGGAAGTTATTGTTTAAATCAGATGGATTTGTGGCCGACATCGACACATCCAATCCCGTTTTGGCACGCGGGCAATATCTGGTCGAAGGGCCGGGCCATTGCGCCGAGTGCCACACACCCCGTAATTTGGTTGGTGGGATGAAGAAATCAAAATGGATGGCAGGCGGTCCAAACCCAGACGGGCCTGGGCGCATTCCGAACATTACGCCCCATGCGCTGAAATGGAGTGCCGATGAGATCGCAGAGTACCTGAATTCTGGGTTTACCCCCGAATTTGATACGGTGGGCGGATCGATGGTGGCGGTTCAGGAGAATACTGCGCTGTTGTCTGACGCGGATCGGATGGCTATTGCGATGTACCTGAAGGCAATTGCAGCAATCGAATAACCCTACTTCACCATCTTCTGCACCGCTTCGTACCGCGCACAGCCTTCAATATGATCGTTTACGATCCCACAGGCCTGCATCCACGCATAGACAATCGTCGGGCCACAAAAATTAAAGCCGCGTTTTTTTAGGTCTTTGGACAGTTGCGTGGATAGTGGCGTGAACGCGGGAACGTCGGCCATGGATTGGCGGGCCTCTTGTAATGGTTTTCCATCGACGTATGACCAGATGAAATTCGCGAACCCTTCGTTTGCTTCGATTTCAAGGTAGGCATTCGCGCCCTTGATTGCCGCGTTGATTTTACCGCGGTGGCGCACGATGCCTTCGTTTTGCAACAGGCGCTCGACGTCGTGCTCAGAAAACGCTGCTACCTTTACAGGATCAAAGTTTTCGAACGCTTCGCGAAAGGCATCACGCTTTTTAAGAATCGTTATCCACGACAATCCCGCCTGAAATCCATCCAGCACCAATTTTTCCCACAATGCACGCCCATCATATTCTGGAACGCCCCATTCATTATCATGGTATTTTACATAAATTGGATCGTTTCCACACCAATCACACCGCTTTTCCATGTACTCATCCTTGTTTTAAAGGCTCTATTCCACTGATTTGCATTTTAGACGAATTGGAACAAATTGTGAACAGTTAACATTGTTTTAGGCACGTCACCGTAGGGTCAGTTAACACCCATAAGGAGATTGCCATGAATTCCCACGATCTATTTGAGATCCCAGCGGCCCCGCGTAATCCGTTGGAATATGCAGCGTCTAGTAAGAACCAACCGATTTTAGAGACTGTGCGTACTGCGATTAAAAACAAGAATGTCATGCTGGCATATCAGCCTGTGGTGCATGCGAAATACCCCGACAAACCCGCATTTTACGAGGGGTTGATCCGTGTTTTAGACGGCAACCAACAAGTCGTCGCCGCCAAGGATTTTATTCCCATTGTTGAAAGCATGGAATTGGGCCGTATTTTGGATTGTCACGCGTTGGAATTGGGGTTGAATGCCTTGGCGCAGGAGCCGACGTTGCGCCTGTCGATCAACATGTCCGCGCGATCAATTGGGTACCCGCTATGGATCCAGATTTTACACAAGGGTATGGAACAAGATGCAACGGTTGCAGAACGTTTAATTCTGGAAATTACCGAAGAGAGCGCGATGGTATTGCCCGATCTAGTGACCAGTTTCATGACGGATTTACAGGGATTTGGCATATCGTTTGCCTTGGATGACTTTGGTGCAGGGTACACGGCGTTTCGGTTCTTTAAGGAGTTTCAGTTTGATATCGTGAAAATAGATGGGCAGTTCATTCGTGATATTCATAAGGATGCAGATAATCAGGTTCTGACCGCCGCCTTGGTTTCGATTTCGCGTCAGTTCGATATGTTTACCGTGGCCGAACACGTGGAAAACGCGGCTGACATGGAATATTTGCGAAATGCGGGTGTGGATTGCTTGCAGGGGTATCACATTGGGATGCCTGAGATTATTCCTGAATGGACACAAACAATGTATCGGAAATCTGCGGCGGGATAGAAAAGGGCGCGATCATGCGCGCCCAAAAATAAAGGCGCCATAAGGCGCCCAGTCTAGGTGGATAATCGTTCGATTTCTTGTTTTAGGCGTAGTTTTTCTTGCTTGAGTGATTTGATGTCCAACGAATCCGTTGCAGGACTGCGTTGCGAGTGTTCAACCTTTTCGGAGAGGTTTGCGTGTTTCTTCTTGAGCTCGGTTACATGAGAACTCACTGTCATATTAATCTCCTTATATGTTTTCAAACAATGCATTGGGCAAGGCCCACTGCATAACAACAGTGCACCACAGATTGACCGGTCTGTCATCTAATTTTTACAAATACTGATGAACGGCAATGTTTAGCGCACGAAATCGAGCCTGGGGTTCAATTATTACCAAAAGATTTACAACTGCAGCGCTTGGCCATCGCGCAGAATCTGGCGGGTTGTGGCGCTGTAATCATCACCATCGCGTTCGTGTGCGGTGCCATCGTGAACGATCAAAGGGGACAACAATGTCATCGGAGCCCTGGAGGTTTTAATACCTTGGACCAAAACACGTTTTGCCGCGCGCCCATTACGCGCCGCTATCGGCAAAACGCGGATGTCACCACAGGTCCCATCCATTGCGGTCAAAATGGTCGGCAGGCGATTTGCCAGATGTATAATCGTGAAACTGCCCCGCGATTTTAGACGTTTCAGCGACAGTGCAATCCAACGTTCCAAATCCATGGTTTCAACATGGGCCAAAACCTTGGCCGCATTGTCGGGCGCAGACAGGTTATCGCCAATGAAAAACGGCGGGTTGGTCATGACGTGATCGAAGCTCTGTACACGTAAATCCACTGGCAATTCATCAAGGTTCGCACAGATGATATTCAATTCATGATCGTTATTGGTTGCGTTTAACTGTGCTAAATCCGCGTACTCAGCTTGCAATTCCAGTCCCGTTAATTCAACTCCAGCCACCCGCGCACCCAAGCACAATGATGCTGTGCCAACGCCACATCCCACATCCAAAACACAATCGCCAGAAACGGCTGGGATGCTGGCCGCCAGATAGACAGGATCGGTTGCAGCGCGATAGCCGTCAACGGGTTGCGCGATTTGCAAACGCCCGCCTAGAAATCCATCCGTGGTGGTTTCCATCATCCCTCCGACAATTCGAAATCGTTGTCACGTAAGATTGATCTCGCCAAAAACAAATCATCGTTTGCCACCATCACACGGCGCGGCATTATGCCTATGCTACCTTCAAGCACGCTCATATGGACGTCTAGGGTGAAGCAGTCTATATCTTCGCCCTTGAGTAGTGCGGTTGCAAAGCTGATCAAAGTCGGGTCATTTGTCTTGAATAATTCTTTCATGTAACCGAGTTACCCGATAGACCGCATATATGTCGAGAGACGTCACGAAGAAGTTAAGAGGCACGCATACCTTGGATAAACCACACGAAAAATTAGCCTCGCTTTTGACTGATGATATGGCGGCTGTAAATGACCTGATAAAACTGCGTATGGCATCCGAAAATGCCCCGCGTATTCCAGAAGTGACCGCCCATCTGGTTGACGCAGGCGGTAAACGTTTGCGCCCGATGTTGACATTAGCAGCGGCGCACATGTGTGGGAATAGCACACCGTATCACATTCATTTGGCCGCAACCGTAGAATTTATTCATACTGCAACGCTGTTGCACGATGATGTCGTGGACGAGAGCGCACAGCGTCGTGGACGCCCAACTGCGAACCTATTGTGGGACAATCAATCATCCGTTTTGGTCGGCGATTACCTGTTTTCGCGGTCTTTTCAGTTGATGGTTGAAACTGGTAGCTTGCGGGTTTTGGATATTTTGGCAAATGCCTCTGCAACCATTGCCGAAGGCGAAGTTTTACAGTTGACCGTAGCACAAGATTTAAAAACGACCGAGGAAACGTATCTAAAGGTGGTGCGCGGCAAAACCGCCGCGTTGTTTGAGGCGGCGTGCAAAGTCGGAGGTGTGATTTCGGCGGCGGATGAGGATATCAATGACGCCTTGGCGGCATATGGTGATGCGTTGGGGATCAGTTTTCAGATTGCGGATGATCTGTTGGATTACGGCGGGGCCAGTTCAGCAATGGGGAAAAACATCGGTGATGATTTCCGTGAACGCAAAATGAGCCTGCCGTTGATTAAGGCATTGGCCCATGCCGATGAAACCGAGTTGGAATTCTGGAATCGCACCATTGCCAAGGGTCGCCAAGAAGACGGCGATTTGGAACATGCGTTGGAATTAATGGCGAAACATAATGCGTTAGAAGAAACGCGCAAAGATGCGGTTTATTGGGCTGAGAAGGCCAAGGCATCCATCGCGTATTTACCCACCAGCGATATTCGGGATTGTTTGATGGCCCTGCCCGATTACGTGGTCAGCCGCGCGCATTAAGCGTGACAGGCTGAACCCACCATGTGGGATTTTCGGCCTGAATAATTTGCGCAGCATTTTCCGCGGCGGCGTGATTTTCGTACAGACCAAAACAGGTTGCCCCTGACCCAGACATACGCGCCAAGGCCGCGTTGTTTTTCGATAGCGCCTGTAACACATGTGCGATTTTGGGCGCATGTGCGATCGCAGATTTTTCCAAATCGTTTCGCTGCTGCGCCAGATACTCAATCGCATCATCAAAATTCAAAGGCCCATTTGGCAGGAAATCTATTTCGGGATTTGTTTTATTGTCTAAAGATGAAAAAATCGTTGGCGTGGAAACCGCATCCCCAGAATTCACCAAAACAGCGGGTATTTGAGGCAAGAAATTCACGTCTGATAATTGATTACCAATGCCCTGCATTCGCGTGGCACGGGATGCCAAACAAACAGGAACATCCGCGCCCAGCGACAAGCCGCGATCATTCGGGAGGGCGATGCCCCATAGATCAGATAGCCCGCGCAACGTGGCGGCGGCATCGGCCGAGCCCCCGCCAATTCCCGATGAAACCGGCAGTTTTTTGGTCAAATGGACATGTGCACCACTGCCACCCAATTGGGCGGCGGCCCGGGTGATTAGATTGTCCGCGCTGGTGGTCAATCCTGCGCCGAAGGGGCCACCAATTTTCAGCGAAAACTCATCCGCATTTGTGAATGTCAGCGCGTCGCCAAAATCCGCGAAAACCACCAAGCTGTCCAATAGATGATACCCATCGTCGCGTTGGCCTGTGACGTGCAAGCACAGGTTTATCTTCGCCTTCGCGATTTGATTATTGAGCACCGATTTGGGCTTCCATCTTCGCCTCTTCAGCCAGTATCACGTCCAAACCGAATTCCAGTTTACGCCGAATGCGGGCCAGATCTGCCTCATCTGGGTGGAATGAAATGGCGCGGCGCCATTGAAATTCGGCCTCTCGCTTGCGGCCAACCATCCAGTAAACATCACCCAAGTGATCGTTCACGACGGGGTCATTTGCCTCTAGCTGGACTGCTTTTTCCATTGGTGCAACTGCTTCATCGAATTTGCCCAATCGATACAAAACCCAACCCAAACTGTCGGCGATTGCACCATTGTTTGGTTGGGCCGCCAATGCGGTTTCGATCATGGTTTGCGCCTCTGTCAAATTTTGGCGTTTTTCAACCAATGAGTAGCCAAGGTAGTTCAAAACCAGCGGTTGATTTGGGGCCAATTCCAAGGCGCGGCGGAAATTCATTTCGGCGCGTGGCCAGTTATCCAAACGCTCGTTGCAGATCCCCGTAGCATAGAACAAGAACCAATGGTTACGCGCGGGTTCGTCGATCATTGAGATCGCTTTGTCATAGGCATCGCGCGCGCCTGAGTATTTTTGTACGCCGCGCAAAACATCACCCAATGACATGTGGACACGAGGGTTATCGCCATGCGTTCTGGTCAAACCACGCAGGACTTCGATGGCGGCATCTGCCTTGTCGGCTTGTACTAATGCATCGGCACGACCGATTTCCGCGTCCAAAAAATGTCCGCTGCTTGGGGCGACTTTGGTGTAGTTTTCGATAGCCAGTTCATACTGTCCTTGGTCGCGCAGAAGTTCCGAAATTAGTAGGGTTGTTTCTATGTCTTCCGGGCGCAGGTCGCTGGCGAAACGGGCGTATAGTAGGCTGGTTTGTTGATCGTCTGGCGAGGATAGGAGCGAAGCGACGGTGAACATCACCTCGGCGATTCCTTGTTGGGCGTTTGTGATGTAATCGTATTGCGAAGTGCCGTTCGCGATTGCATCGCGTAGAGTAGAAAGTTCGCTGTCTTGGCCACCCAAAATTGCGGCGTCTAATAGGCGTAATGCTTCGTCCTTGCGATCCAGTTCGGCCATAATTTGTGCGTGAGCGATCAAGCTTCCACGGGTGAGGCGCAGGTTGCCGCGCTCGTCACCTTGGAGGATTTTATCGGCGGTTTCGAAATCGCCCACAGCGGCCAGAACCAGTGCTTTGTGATATTGTGCGAAGAGTTCGACGGTTGGAGGTTCTGTCATCCCATCCAACGTTTCAAAAACAGCGCTCATTTTGCCGCGACCCAATTCCGTCCAGCCGCGCATAAGGCCAGCTATAAGAGGAATATAGTTACCTTTATTCGCGTCTAAATTCGCCGCCGCATCGTCGAATTTTTCCGATTTTATTTGATCCATATAGACGACCAAATTCGCCAATCCACTGTTGGTATTTTCGGTCTCTGACAGATCATATGCATAGCGTTCGGCCGTGGACATATCGCCCAGCGATAGCGCCGCAAGCATCGCGTTTTGTTTGATGTACGTGTTATTTGGATCCCGCTTTAGGGCCTGCCCGAAGAATTTGGCGGCGGCGGGAAAATCACCGCGCATGGCCGCAACTGAGCCAGACAGGTAATCGCTAGTTAAGCCGTCCGCATATATAGGCGCACCCAACAGGCCGACGGCCACTGTGGTAGCGAGTAGTGCAGATTTGATACGGTTCTTCATAGCGATATCCAAATGGGTACGGATAGGATGCTAGCGATTTGGGATCGGTATCGCAACGCGGCAAATCGCATTTTTTTGCAACAGTTCGTGATCTGCGGACCTTGCGTTAAGGTTTTACGGCGAACCCATAAAAACAACGTCGGTATTACGTCTAGATTACGTCTAGATAACGTCTAGACGTTGTAATGACTGGTCGTTGTTAACCTTTGGGCGAAATCTGTTGCGTTTGGGCGGTTCATTCCGTCTAATTGTGACAACTATGGAGCCGTTGAAATGCAAAGCGATACAGAATTATTTCAACCGATTAAACTGCCCTGTGGTGTGGTTTTGAAAAACCGCATGGTGAAATCGGCGATGTCGGATTCATTGGGCGATGGTACGGGGCATCCAACGGATGCGCAGACGAAATTATATGCACAATGGGCCATGGGCGGAATTGCAGCGTCGATTATTGGCGAGGTGCAGTTCACATCGGATTTTGCAGAGAAGCCCGGAAATTTAGTATTGAATGTGGATGCCGATTTAGATCGGTTTCGCCCGTTGGCAAAATCTGGTGGACAGAATGAATCGTTGTTGTGGTTGCAATTGGGGCATGCGGGTGCGTTATCCTATGCGCCGACCAGTTCGCCCATGGGACCGAGTGCATTGGATTTGGCTCGGTTGAAATGTGATGCGCTGAACGTGGCGGATGTTGAGGCGTTGCCCGCGCAGTTTGCCGATGCGGCGCGATTGGCGCAACAGGCGGGGTTTGGTGGGGTGCAAATTCATGCGGGGCATGGGTTTTTGTTAAGCCAGTTTTTATCGCCGTTGTTCAATCATCGGGATGATCAATACGGTGGCGCGATTGCGAACCGTATGCGGATTATTTTGGATATTATTTCCGCAACACGTGCGGCGGTTGGTGATGGGTTTCCGATTGCGATTAAGATGAATTCGTCAGATCAGTTAGAGGGCGGATTGAGCGAGGATGATGCGTTGCAATTTGCGGCCGCGTTGGATCAGACATCGATTGATTTGATTGATATCAGTGGGGGTACATATTTCCCCGGTGCCAAGGCGGCGTCGGATGGCGGTGGAACGGGGCCGTATTTTTTGGCGTTTGCGAAACGGGCACGTGGTGTGACGATTAAACCATTGATGTTGACCGGTGGGTTTAAAACCCATGCGCAGGCTGTGGATGCAGTTGCATCGGGTGCCGTGGATGTTGTCGGATTGGCGCGTGCGATGGCGATCCACCCCGATTTGCCAGATCAGTGGGCGACGGGGAATCTATTGGAACCTGCATTTCCACGATTTGCAGAAACGCCAGAGGGTGGGATTACCGCGTGGTATACGATGCGGTTGACCGAGATTGGTACGGGTGAGGTGATTGAAGAGATCAGCGATTTGCACCGCGCGATTGAGATGTATGAGGAACGGGATGCACAGCGGACGGCGGTGTGGCTGGAGCATTTTAATGAATAAGCGTCAATCGGCTGTTTTCTCAATCTTCGCTAATTGCTGTTGGAAGCATATTAGCGTGTTTTTATCGGCATCTAGGCGATCCAACAAAGCCCCAAAATCCGATATCATCGGTTCAAGCTGCCTATAGTAAAAACCGATCCAATGTGTTGGGGTGGAATTTGACAAAAGGTAGGTTAGGCGATGTTGGATTGCCGCGCCGTAAATTGAAATGACCCGTTCATTTTCCGAAATTTCCAATAGGCGTTCAAATATCGTCAACACTTGGGGGTGTAATTCGCCGTGGGAGTCGCGGTTGATAATCGATTGGCGCAAATCTTGCTCGACCATGTCCAGCAGACCGCGATCGATGTATTCAAATATGATCCACAAGGAACCTTTTGCATTCAATTCGAGGAATTGTTTGGCATCGATTTCGTCATTTTCATGATGCGCGAACAAAATATCGGAGTAACGATCACAATCGCGATCAATGGATTTAAACCTTGGTTTAAAGCCGCTGATTAGATCGTTTTCGAATGCCATGTTGCCCCCTGTTAATACCGTCACAGGCTAAAACTAGCCATTTGTATTCTTAACAGCAACTGTCAGAAAAAAGGCGTTGGAGTTTCCACCCCAACGCCCCTGATCTTCATTCGTACCAGAATTACATATTCGGGTAATTCGGCCCTTCGCCACCTTGGGGTGTGGCCCAAGTTATATTCTGACTTGGATCTTTGATATCGCAGGTTTTGCAATGGACACAGTTTTGCGCGTTGATTTGGAACCGTGGGTTGGAACCATCGTCATCGCGCAAGATTTCGTAGACGCCCGCAGGACAGTAGCGTTGTGCGGGTTCTGCGAATTCGGGCAGGTTGACGTCGATTGGAATGCCAGCATCCGCCAGTTGTAGGTGGCATGGTTGTTCCTCGGCGTGGTTGGTGGCCGAGAAGCTGACGTTCGTTAGACGATCGAAAGATAGTTTGCCGTCTGGTTTTGGGTAGTCGATTGGGGCGTAATCCGCCGCCTTGCCCGTGCTTTCGGCGTCTGATTTGCCGTGGGATACCGTGCCAAAGAAGCTGAATTTCAGGATTGATTGGCACCACATGTCGAAACCGCCCAGCGCCACGCCCAATTTTGCGCCGTATTTTGCGCGAAGGGGTGCCACGTTGCGCACTGTTTTAAGGTCTTTGCCAACAGGGCCTGATTTTAGGCTCTCGTTATATGCTTCTAATGTGTCGCCTGAACGGCCTGCTTTGATCGCTTCATGTGCGGCCTCTGCTGCCTCGATGCCAGAATGCATGGCGTTGTGATTACCTTTGATGCGCGGCAAGTTTACCAAACCTGCGGAACAGCCAAGTAATGCGCCACCTGGGAACGCGACCTCGGGTATGGATTGGAAGCCGCCTTTGGTTACTGCACGTGCGCCGTATGCCACGCGCTTGCCGCCTTCTAATACTTTGGCGATGCGTGGATGGTGTTTCCAGCGTTGGAATTCCATGTAGGGGAAGAGGTGTGGGTTTTTGTAGTTTAGATCGACGATGAAGCCGACGTAAACTTGGTTATTGTCCAAGTGGTATAGGAATGACCCGCCGCTATCTTCACTCATCGGCCAGCCCATTGTGTGGGTAACTTCGCCCTCGTTGTGGTTTTCGGGTTTGATTTCCCAGATTTCCTTCATACCGAGGCCAAATTTTGGCACATCGCTGTCTGCATCCAGATCGTATTTTGCAATCGCTTGCTTGGACAATGATCCGCGCACACCTTCGGAAAGGAACACGTATTTACCGTGTAGTTCCATGCCCGGTTCGTATGATGGGCCGTGGGTTCCGTCTGGGTTTTTGCCGAATTCGCCAGCGACCACGCCTTTGACTTCGCCGTTATCGCCGTAGACCAATTCTGAACAGGCCATGCCAGGGAAGATTTCAACGCCCATTGCTTCTGCTTGTTCGGCCATCCAGCGGCATACGTTCCCCATGGAAACGATGTAATTGCCGTGGTTGTTCATCAACGGCGGCATCATGATGTTCGGCAGTTTTTTCGCACCAGTTTCGGTAAGGTTTAGGAAATTATCTTCCTTAACCTCTACGTTTAGGGGGGCGCCCTTCTCTTTCCAATCTGGCATCAAGCGGGTTAGGCCCGCAGAATCAAGAACTGCGCCTGATAAGATATGAGCGCCAACTTCGGAGCCTTTTTCCAGCACGACGATTTCAAGATCGGCGTCCAGTTGTTTCAGACGGATCGCGGCGGACAAGCCAGATGGCCCCGCACCGACGATTACAACATCATATGGCATGCTTTCGCGTTCGATTTCGCTCATTATACTCTCCGCTTTTTTGTGAGGTTAATCAGAAAAAAGCTGCCTCGACAATGATTACGCGACGAAAGTTATCACATTCACGGCGAAATTGATGTCTTGCGTCGTGGCGTCTGTGAATTTATGGTCACAGACTGTAATTAGTGAAGAGTATGATCATGGAAAAAATTCCTATGACCCCCGCAGGTTTTAAGTCTGCTGATGATGAATTGAAGCAGTTGAAATCTGTGGACCGCCCAAATGTAATCCACGCGATTGCAGAAGCGCGCGAGCATGGTGATTTATCTGAGAATGCGGAATACCATTCCGCGCGCGAGTTACAGTCTCATATCGAGGGACGCATCAAAGAGTTAGAAGCGATTATTAGCCGCGCGGATGTGATCGATGTGACCAAGATGTCTGGTTCCGTTAAATTTGGCGCGACCGTTCATATGGTTGACGAAGATACCGATGAAGAGCGTACATTGCAGATCGTTGGCGAGCATGAAGCGGATATTGAGAGTAATTTGATCAATATGAATTCCCCGATTGCACGTGCCTTAATCGGCAAGGAAGAAGGCGACAGTGTTGAAGTGCGCACACCTGGTGGTGTGAAGGGGTATGAAATCCTATCAGTGAAATACATCTAAGCGATGGAACTGCCCAATCCAGACAAGACGATTAGCCCAGCGGTTTCGATTGGGATTATTGTCAGCCTTGTTTGGGTTGTTTTGGTGTTTTTGTATTTTGCGTTCAGTGGTCAACGGTTAAGCATCGCGTTTGACACATCCATTTTAGGGTTACTGACGTTGGTGTCGGTGATTTTACCTTTGGTGTTGGTCTGGACAGTGGCGTTAACGGCGGGCACCGCGTTGAAATTGAAATCCGAGGCCAAGGCGCTACGCAAAGAGATGGCCGTTGTGGCCAAAGATTTGCGCGACAGCACCGCGCGTTTGCCCCGCGAACAATCAGGTATGATCGAGCAGTTGAAGTTGATTGCCGATATGACCGTGCAAAATGACAAGCGATTGAAAGAGATTGCCAGCAACGGTGTCGCGACAGCGCCGCAAATTGATGTTGTTGATTTAAACCGCACCGTTTTTGGCGATTTCCAGACGCCCGATCAGGAAACGCAAATTACATTACCCTTAGCGGGTGCCACACAGGCAGCGTTATCGCCGATGTCAGTTGCGGATTTTCTTGCTGCGTTGAATTTCCCAGATGATGCCAAGGACAAAGACGGATTTCGCGCGTTGCGTCGCGCGATGGAAGAGCGCAAGTTGCGCAATCTGTTGGAATCGTCCCAGGGCGTGATGTCGTTGTTGACCGAAGACGGGATATTCATGGATGATCTAAATCCTGACCGCCCCGTTTCGGGTGCATGGCGCAAGTTTGCCGAGGGCGCACGCGGTGCGGATGTAGCATCGGTGGGTGGTGTTCTGGACAAGGCCGTTTTGGGGATTGCACGAGCACGGATGAAATCCGACCCTGAGTTTCGCCAGCAAGTTTTGCAGTTTTTGCAACAGTTCGATCAGGTGTTGGTGGAATATGAACCGCGTTTGCAAAACCATGAGATAACTGATTTGGCGAACACGCGCACGGCACGGTGTTTTATGGTGATGGCGCGTGTGAGTGGTGCGTTTAATTAGTCAAAAAAACCACAGTTTTCGTACCCATATCCCCAGCGCCACGGCAATCGCGTACATGGTGCTCCTCCCAGACGGACGGCGAGGAACATGGTTTTTGCAATTGCCGTATAGGCGGCTTTTATCTGTTGCGTCGTCATGCCGTAGGTTTGCGACAATTCCACATCACGATCCGATGCCGTTTGGATCACACAGGCGTACAGTTTTTCATCTGCTTTTAGGCGTGCATCAAAGCTGGCAGTTGGGGTTCGATCAAAACCGCCAATGTGATAGGCGCGGTCATGTGTTACGCAACAATTTTCCCATGGTGGGTTTTTCCCGTGGACTGTTTCAAATGATGGAATTTGGCTGGCAATAAATTCCCATGTTTGCGATTGAAAGCCGCTGCATCCATCAGTTTCGAACGGCGCTAGGGTGTTGTTTGTATCTGTGCGTAAAGTTTCCAAACGGCCGTGAGCGGGCAGTTCGATTATGCGTTCAATCGCGGTTTGGGCCGTGATTGGTGATGCTAAAAACACGGCGGCAATGGTGGCTTGAAGCAGCGTCATGTCAGCGCGATATAACGCACCATGTCACCATGTGCGATTTCTCGGGCACCGTGATCCAGCGCCACAAGACCATCCGCCCATGATAGGCCGGAAATGCGGCCTGAACCTTCGGATGCGAAAACCTCTGCGTGGCCATCTGCGTTCAGGCGGGCACGTAGGTATTCGGAACGCCCGTGTTTTTTCGATTTCGTAAATGCGGCGGGGACGTGGATGGCGGGTGGGGTTAGCCAGCCTTCGCCAGAGAGAACTCCACAGGTGGGGCGGGCGAAAATATGGGTGCAGACCATCGCCGCCACGGGATTTCCAGGTAGTCCGAAAACGGGTGTGTTGTTCCATAGGGCCAGCGCCAACGGGCGTCCCGGTTTGACGGCGATGCGCCATGTTTGCAGGTTGGCGCGTTCGGATAACAGTTTTGAAATGTGGTCTTCGTCGCCTGCGGATGCGCCGCCAGTGGTTAGGATCACATCGGCGGATTTGGCGGCGTGATCCAGTGCGGTGGCGATTTGTTCTGCGTCGTCTGGGATGATGCCGATATCAACGGGGGCGTAGCCCCAAGCCGCGATTTGCGCCAGCAACATGGGACGGTTGGCATCGAATACCATGCCGTCATTTTTGGCATGGCCCGCGTCTACCAGTTCCGTCCCTGTGGTTAGGACGGCAACGCGGAGTTGATCAAAGACCGCGACGGTTTCGACACCGCTGGAGGCAAGAACGCCGAGATCGGAGGGGCGTATTTTGTGGCCCGCGTGCAGGATTGTTTGGCCCATTTTAATGTCTTCGCCTTGGGGGCGTGCATTTGCGCCCGCTTTTAGGCCTGTGCGAAAATAGATGTGGGTATCGTCGCGATTGATGTCCTCTTGCAAGATGATCGTATCGACACCGTTTGGCACCGCCGCGCCCGTTAGGATGCGAATTGCGTGGCCCTTGGGGATTTTGCCCGTGAATACCTGTCCCGCCGCCGCGCGTCCATTGACCAAGGGGAGCTTGATTTCATCGCCTGATGGTAGGTCAGCGTGGGCGAAAGCATAGCCATCGACAGCGGCATTTTCGAAGGGTGGATGATCGGATTGTGACACAACATCAGCGGCCAAAATGCGGCCCAGCGCGGCGTCTGTTTTGATGTTGGATGATCCCACGACGCGGGTCAAACCATCGCGCAAACGATCCAGCGCCACGTCCACGGGTGTCCATTCCACGCCGCGCGGCATTGCAAAACAATTGTCGCGCAAGGGTGGTGGTTTGATCATGACAGGCCCTGATGTTTTAGGATGAAATCGGCGATTGCGACGGTGTTGTTTAGATCGAAAACGGGCACATCCAATGCGCCGACGTCGGTGTCGGATGCAACGGCGCAGATACTTTCATCGCTGGTTTGGCGTAATGGATCGGTGACAGCGGCGCGGTGGCATTCGATCTTGGGATGGGATTCGCGTTTGTAACCCTCGACCAAAATCAGATCGACGGGAGACATGCGGGCCAGGAGATCGTCGAAGGGTGGCTCCTCCTCTTCGCGCAATTCGTGCATTAAGGCCCAGCGATTTCCAGAGGCAAGCATGACTTCGGAAGCGCCGGCGATACGGTGGCGGTGGCTATCGCGACCCTTGTGATCTACGTCAAACGAATGGTGGGCGTGTTTGATTGTGGATACCTTAAATCCGCGCGATGTGATTTCGGTGACCAGACGTTCCATCAATCCCGTTTTACCTGCGTTTTTCCATCCTGTGACGCCGAATATTTTCATTTATTTTTGCCCTGTAATATTAATTCTGCCTGCGCCATGTCGGCGGGTGTATTCACATTGTAAAATGGATCGAACCCATCCGATTTCCATTCAACGCCGCGCCAATCGTGTTGTTTCACAAATCCCATCACCTTACGCATTCCGCCATTTATGGAGGCGCGTAGCTCTTCGCGCAAGTCGATATCCCACAGGCCAAATGTAGGGTGAAGCGCGAATTTTTCGACTGCGTTGTCGTCACGCGCAATGTTGATGGCCTTTGCATCGATGGACATGCGTTCAACCAAATCCGTGGGGAAAAATGGCGTGTCTGCGGCGACGGTTTGGATGTGGGTGAAACCGTGAGAGGCCGCGTAATCCATGCCAGCCAGAATGCCTGCCAATGGGCCCGCGTAACCATCGATGCTGTCTGGTACGACGGGTAGGCTGAACGCGCCAAAGCGTCTGGCGTCGCCGTTAGCGTTAATCACCACCCCGTGCACTTGGTGGTGCAAGCGGGTGATCGCGTGGCGCATCAACGGTTCGCCAGCCAAGGACAGCAACGATTTGTCGCCCCCACCCATGCGTGTGGACAATCCGCCCGCCAATATCACACCCACCGGTCTCATTTTGTATCGTAAACCACGCGATCACGGCCCGACAGGCACATGAAACGTTGCCCGCGTAGGCGTCCGATTAATGTCAGGCCAACTTGGTTTGCGATTTCCACGCCCCATGCAGTGAACCCCGAACGCGAGGCCAGAATTGGGATGCCCATGTTGGCGCATTTGATCACCATTTCGGATGTTAAGCGGCCCGTTGTGTACAGGATTTTATTGTCAGGCGTTTCGTTATTAAGGTGCATCCAGCCCGAAATTTTATCGACTGCGTTGTGACGACCAACGTCTTCCATATAGACCAAAGGACGGTCGCCTTCGCATAACACGGTGCCGTGGATTGCCCCAGCGTTCAGATACAGGCTGTCTGTTTGATTGATGGTTTTTGACAGCGCATAGAGCCATGAGGTACGCAGTTCGGTTTTTGGTAATTCCAAACCTTCCAGACCCTCCATCATGTCACCGAATACGGTGCCAACGGCGCAGCCCGATGTGCGGGTTTTCTTTTTTAACTTCTCTTCATAAATTGTTTGCCCGTCTGTGCGCACGACTGCTGTTTCCAACTCTTCGTCGTAATCGATGCCCAAGACATTTTCGTCCGCACCCAGCATGCCTTGATTTTTCAAAAATCCCAGCGCGAGGTATTCGGGGTAATCGCCGATTGTCATGGCGGTGACGATCTCTTGGTTATTGAGGAAGATGGTTAAGGGGCGTTCTTCGACGACATTGATGTCGGTGGCGTCCCCATTTTGATCAAAGCCCTGAACGGATCGTGTCAGGTTTGTCCGCGACATGTCGGGTTTAAGCAAAAAGGTATCGTTTACGTCTGACAATTGCGGCCTCTGGCTTTTTGTACTTGCACTGTGTGTGTTTTCCATCGAACATTACCACATGGCAAAAAACATAACATCAAATAAATCGGCATTCTGGCTGGGATATCGCGACACGTTACCGTTTTGGTTGGTGGTCGGACCGTTTGGCCTGTTGTTTGGCGCGGTCGCAACAGAAGCGGGTTTGAACCTGTTCGAGGCGATGGTGATGACGACCTTGGTGGTTGCGGGGGCGTCGCAATTTACGGCACTGACCCTAATGGGTGAAAATGCACCGGTGTTTATTATTTTGCTGACAGCCTTGGCAGTGAATTTGCGTATGGCGATGTATTCCGCCGCGTTGGCCCCGCATTTGGGGCGTGAGCCGTTGGGGATGCGGGTATTGTATGCCTATTTTATGGTGGATCAAAGTTTTGGTGTGGCGATTAATAAATATGAAGAGAACCCAGATATGACCCCGCGCCAAAAGGGTTTGTATTATGCTGGCAGTTTTATGTCTGTGTTTCCGCTTTGGTTGATCACATCATTATTGGGCGCATTGGTCGGCGCACAAATTCCGCCCGAATATGCGTTAGATTTCGCATTACCTATCTGTTTCATCGCCTTATCTGCGCCATTGATGCGCAGCTTGCCACATTTTGTGGCGGCGATTGTTTCGATGTTGGGCACGGTTTTGTTTGTGAATATCCCTTACAGTTTGGGATTATTGTTGGCGGCGTTTATTGCCATGATGGTGGCGGCGCAGTTGGAATTATGGCTGAAACGGAGACAGGCAAATGGTTGACCCGATGAAATTATGGGTGATAATTTTCGGGCTGGGCATCGGCACGTTTATCATCCGCTTTTCTTTTCTGGGCCTGATTGGCGGGCGTGAATTGCCCGAATGGGCGATGCGGCATTTGAATTATGTTGGTGTGGCCGTGATGCCTGGGTTGATTGCGCCAATGCTTGTATGGCCAGAGGCAACGGGTGGCGCATTGGATGCGCCGCGCCTGTTGGCGGCATTGGCGGCGTTTAGCGTCGGGATTTGGCGCAGGTCAGCGTTATGGGCTGTGATTGCAGGATTTGGCGTATTGTACGCGATGATTTTTCTGGGACTTTAGACAGGCATTGCAGTTGTTTTGAACACGGTACGTAACGCAAAGCTGCTTTGCATTTGGCTGACGTGCGGCAAGCGCGACAAGAATTGGCGGTGTATGCGCGCGAAATCGTCGGTGTCACTGGCGACGACCTTTAGCATATAATCCGCGGTGCCTGCCATGAGGTGACATTCCAATACATCGGGGATCAGGGCGACCGCGCGCTCGAATCCATCAAGGACTGCATCCGCCTGCCCTGACAATGTGATTTCCACAAATACCGTGGTTTTGCGATCTATTTTTCGCGGATCTAACAGGGCGACGTAGTCTTTGATAATCCCTTCGGATTCCAGACGTTGCACGCGACGATGACATGCGGATGGGGATAGATTTATTTTGTCCGCCAAATCCGAATTGGATAAGCGTCCCGCCTTTTGTAGGGTTTTCAAGATACGGCGATCTGTTTCGTCTATTTCCATAATGCCGTGATTCCTTCTAAAAAAATGCCTATTTTTGCACAGTTATTCGAAAAATGGTGCTTTTGGCAACACGAATATGAATACATCGCCAGATAAGTTGCCCCATTGTGATGGCAGTGGATCACATATTCGGAGAGACGTTATGATCATAGGTTGCCCAAAAGAAATCAAGAACCAAGAGTATCGCGTAGGCGTAACGCCCGCAGCAGCTGCCGAGGCCGTTTCGCGTGGCCATACAGTGTTGATGCAAACCCAAGCAGGTATCGGCGCTGGGTTTACGGATGCGGATTATACCAGTGCGGGTGCGGGTATTTTGGATACGGCGGAACAAGTTTTCGCGCAGGCGGAAATGATTGTGAAGGTAAAGGAACCACAGGCCGTTGAGCGTGCGATGTTACGCGAGGGCCAGATATTATTCACCTACCTGCACTTGGCGCCAGACGAACCGCAAACGCGTGATTTATTGGCCAGTGGCGTGACAGCGATCGCCTATGAAACGGTGACGGATCGCACGGGCGGATTGCCATTATTAGCACCCATGTCCGAAGTGGCGGGGAAATTAGCGCCACAGGTTGGCGCATGGGCGTTGCAAAAGGCCAATGGTGGTTTGGGCACGTTGATGGGCGGTGTTCCGGGTGTTTTGCCAGCCAAAGTAGTGGTGATTGGCGGCGGCAATGTGGGCGTGCATGCGGCGCGTGTTGCATCGGGCATGGGCGCGGATGTGACCGTGTTGGATATGTCATTGCCCCGCATGCGGTATCTGGATGATGCGTTCAGCGATGTGTTCAATACCTGTTATTCATCCCGCGCAGCAACGGCAGAATTGATTGCCGAAGCGGACATGGTTGTGGGTGCGGTATTGATCCCCGGTGCGGCGGCGCCCAAATTGATTTCGCGGGCACAATTAAGCACGATGAAACAAGGTGCGGTTTTGGTTGACGTGGCAATTGATCAGGGTGGGTGTTTTGAAACGTCCAAGGCCACCACGCATGATGATCCTATTTATGAAGTGGATGGCATTGTGCATTACTGTGTGGCGAATATGCCCGGTGCAGTTGCGCGCACATCCACAATTGCGTTGGGCAATGCGACGATGCCATTTATGTTGGCGTTGGCGGATAAGGGTTGGAAACAGGCCTGTGCGGATGATCCGCATTTGTTGGCAGGACTGAACACGCACAAAGGTCAATTGACCTATGAAGCGGTTGGCGTTGCGTTGGGGATTGAGACGGTTGATCCAACAACCTTGGTTTAAGATTTAGGCGCCAACCACCCGCGATATGCAGCGATTAAACCAACGATTGGCAGGGCGAGCTTCACATCAAATTGAAATCGCCCTTCCATATCCGTTTCAAAACTGTCGCCTGCGGGTAACAGGGATTTTGGCAGCGGTATGCCAAGGATGCGCCAATGGCGTGGAATGAAATACAGACGGTCATCGCGCACCGCCATCGCCAAAGCCACAGTGACAGGGCCAAAGCGTTCCAGCATCAAGAAATCATCGCGCCCTGTTCCGCGGGACAGGTGTGATACGAATTTGCGGCCAGCGAAATTGCGCGTCCATTTTTCGCCCTTTGGGGTGACATCAACCTGAACCGAAACGGGAATGTCCGCGCCCGCATTAGGAAAGCGGAAAATGGTTGCTATGACGCGTGACAGGATGGATGTGCCACGCGTCACCTGTGCCCTACCGGACCATTCAAATGATTTTTCTTGGGCATGGAATGTGCGCACCTGTTGAGGGAGTTGGGCATAAGCGTCTTCCAAAAGAGACGGAAATATTGGGCCAGACTTATGTTCGCGGAAATCAAAATAAACATCGCGGTTCGCGGTTAGAGATGCGTAATCATCCAATGAAACCTCTTTTTGGGCGATGCGTGCGCCTGTTCGGATTTCAATGCCGCTTAGCATTTTACGAATGATCGCCTCGGCCGCCATGGATGGAATCATGGGGCCATCGCGGCCCTCAGCCAGCAGGTGGAATTCGATGGTTTTGCCCTGCCCTGTACCGCGCAAAAATAAACCACCGCGATCCTCGCCGAATTTTGTTCGGTTTAGCACCCAATAGAATGGTTTTGCGAAACGTATTAGGTTGGGTAGCAACCGCCAACCGCGCATTTTCGCGACGAGGTTTAGGCATTTATGCAAGATTTCGGGTACCGTACCCGCACCGATCCAGATGTTTTGCAAGCTGGGGTGTAGTGTTGGTAGGATTTGCAAATCTGGCGTTTCGACGAGCGAGAAATGGATGTTGCGCAGTGGGATTGTTCCTGCTGGAGCGATGGTGAAACGCAGACTCTCGGTCAGGGCGGTGGCATGGGTGTTTGCACCGTTTCGCATGATTTTGATGTCTTCGCCAGCATATCCCAGCGCGGCACGCATCACATTCAACCCAATGCCTGCAAATGGCGATGGCGCAATGCCGCCCGTCAGGGTTTCGACGATCATGTGTTTTTGCATTTCTCGCAGGGCCGCGCCTGTGAGGACGGGAAAGGTGCTGACGGCGGACAGGGCGAAAACGTTTGCGGTTTGGGCGGCGGTGTTTAAGGTTTCAATCCCAATCGAAAATTCCGCACCATCGGATAAATCCAGATAGTTGACGCCCGCATCAATTGCCGCCTGCGCGACGGTGTATGGGGTGTCGCCGTAATCCTGGAATGGGCCAGAGGCATCGACGATTAGCGCGGGTTGGATCGTAGACAGATGCGGGGCGATATCGGCGCGATCCACGCAAAGTGGGTGCAACTTGGATAGGCCAGTGTATCCGGCGCAGTATGATGTTGCCTTGGATGCAGTGCGGCCTGCGACCCAGATTTCGAGATCGGCACAGTCAGACAAGAGTTCGATCAAACGTCCACCAAATACACCGTAGCCGCCAAGGATAATGATTTTCATCTTAATAGCCGTTTCGGTATAAATTCCAGCGTCATCGTAGCATTGGTTTTGCGGTTCTGCATTGGCGAAATGTCGCATAAAAAAGGCCCGCGAAACGCGAGCCTTCTAGATTCGATTTTAGGTCGAATTATTTTTTCAAAGCTTTCAGAATGTCAGTCAACAATTCGTTGTCTGTTGGGCCAGCAGGTGCTGCTGGTGCCGCTTCTTCTTCTTTCTTTTTCATTTTGTTCACTGAACGCACCAACATGAATGCCACGAATGCGATAACCAAGAAGTTGATGATTGCCATGATGAAACGACCGTATGCGAATACCGCGGCACCCGCTTCTTCGGCTGCTTTGATTGAGGCATATTCGCCTTCGCCCAGCAATGCATACATGCCGCTGAAATCAACGCCACCCATGAACAGGCTGATGATCGGGTTGATCAAGTCTGAAACCAATGAACCCACGATTGCCGTGAAAGCCGCACCGATGATGATACCAACAGCCATGTCCATGACATTGCCTTTGGCGATGAAGTCCTTAAATTCTTGTAACATAAGATATCCCCTTTTGTTTCCACCCACGCCGTGAATGGCGCTTGTGCACAATATTGTGAAGGTGCGACATTTTTTCAACCTTTCGATTGAAGTTCACCGTGAATTTGGCCATTTTTCACGTTGAAACGTTAAAAGGTTAACAAAAAATGACATATATTCCTCCGAAAAAATGGGCTTGGGACAGCGAGAGTGGCGGCAAATTTGCGTCCATTAACCGTCCGATTGCAGGTGCAAAGCATGAAAAAGAGCTGCAAGTTGGTAAGCATCCATTGCAATTATATTCACTAGCGACGCCAAACGGTGTGAAAGTGACCGTGATGTTAGAGGAGTTGTTGGCCGCGGGACACACGGGCGCGGAATATGATGCTTGGTTGATTGATATCCAAGAAGGTGATCAGTTTGGAAGTGGATTTGTAGATGTGAACCCGAATTCAAAAATTCCCGCATTGATGGATACAACCAACGGATCGCGCGTATTCGAAAGCGGCGCGATATTGTTGTATTTGGCCGAAAAATTCGGGGCGTTTTTACCATCGGATCCAGCGGCGCGCACAGAAGTAATGAATTGGTTATTTTGGTTGCAGGGTTCTGCACCATATTTGGGCGGTGGGTTTGGACATTTTTATGCCTATGCCCCCGAAAAATTCGAATATGCGATTGATCGGTTTACGATGGAGGCGAAACGTCAGTTGGACGTTTTGGATCGTAATTTGGCGGATCGCGATTTTTTAGCGGGCGATGAATATTCCATCGCCGATATCGCGACCGCACCGTGGTATGGTTCCGTGTTGAAAGGCACCGTTTATGATGCCGCTGAATTTTTGGACGCCGGTTCGTATAAGAACGTGAATCGTTGGGCAGATGCGGTAATGAACCGCCCCGCATATTTACGAGGTAAAATGGTGAACCGTAAGTGGGGTGAACCATCCGAGCAATTGCATGAGCGTCATGATGCCAGTGATTTTGAATTGAAGACCCAAGACAAAATCGAAAGCTGATATTTCGATTGGTGCGCGGCAATGCGCACCAATCTACGTTTTATTAGGATTTGTTATGGTCGTCCCATGGGTTCTTCTTGTTATGAATACCCTTACGACCCTTCACTTTGTTTTTTAATGTCTGATAGTGCGGTTTGTTTTTCGCCTTATCCGCCAGCATTTCAGCCATCGTTTTTTTCGGGGCGGGTTTATCATCAATTTTATCGGTCATCATTCATGTCCTGTGCTGGCTTGGCCTGTAAGTGTCAAGAATAGCATATAAATACCACCCTTAAAATTTACATTTCATTGTTACCTGCGTTAAAAGAGGTGAATTGAGCCAAATTAACAATGGGGACGCATCATGAGCACAGGTAAAATAATCGGCATTGCCGCAATAATCGGTGTCTTCGCCGTGGCGGGATATTTTTTCATGCAGGCACAACAGGCCCAGCGCGACGTTGACGCATTGCGTGAATTAACCGCCAGCGCCCCCGTTGTTCCAGAAAAAATTTGGATTGGTGCGGACGAGTGTAAAACAACATTTGGTTCCAATACGATAGCGTTTTGTGAAGGCCGTTCAGAAGATACGTCATTGTTTTTGGAAAAAGGTGCAGATGCGGCTGTGAAACAGTGTTTCGAATATACTGCCGAGAAGATGGGCCAACCCGTATCATCAGCCGTTGATATCGCCTGTCAGGTGAAAGAGGCCTATCAAGCGAAAGACTATAGCCATAATGCCGAAACCGATACCTTTGGCATTCAGAACAGTAACTATAATATTCTGAATGAGTGGGTGAACCGTTAGTAGACCGTTTCAAAGCAGGCATTGCTTGACTCTGTCCCATGTCAGGCGTAAACGGCACCTAAATCACAGGAAGTCATACGCTTCCGGTCTTAGGATCGACACCAGTCAGCGAGTTTCGCCCACTGGTGTTAAATGCGTTTGGCATAACACTTGGCACGAAAGGCCGACACATGTTCGAGAATTTATCCGACCGCCTGTCCGGCGTCTTTGATGGATTAAATAAACAGGCAACTTTGTCTGATGAAGATGTGTCATTGGCATTGCGCGAAGTGCGCGTGGCCTTGTTAGAGGCCGATGTTTCATTGCCGATTGCACGCGATTTCGTGAAGGCAATTCAGGCCAAGGCATCGGGCCAAGCCGTTACCAAATCTGTGAAACCGGGCCAGCAAGTTGTGAAGATTGTTCACGATGAATTGGTTCATTTTCTGGCGGGCGATGATGCGACGGCTGGTGAATTAAAGGTTGATAACCCTCCTGCCCCGATCCTGATGGTTGGTTTGCAGGGGTCTGGTAAAACTACGACCACCGCCAAGTTGGCGAAGCGGTTAAAGGAAAAGAACGGCAAGAAGGTTTTGATGGCGTCATTGGACACCAACCGACCTGCCGCGATGGAACAGTTGGCGATTTTGGGCACGCAAATTGGCGTGGATACTTTGCCGATCGTTAAGGGCGAAAACGCCGTTAAGATTGCGAAACGTGCAAAACAACAGGCCACATTGGGTGGTTATGATGTGTTCATGTTGGATACCGCCGGTCGTTTGTCCATCGACGAAGAGTTGATGGTTGAGGTTAAGGCCGTTCGCGACGCGACATCACCACGTGAAACCATGTTGGTTGTTGATGGTCTGACGGGCCAAGATGCTGTTCATACGGCACAGAATTTCGACGAGCGTATTGGCATTTCTGGCGTTGTTCTAACCCGTATGGATGGCGATGGCCGCGGTGGTGCGGCATTGTCCATGCGCGCCGTTACAGGCCGCCCGATTAAATTCGTTGGTCTGGGCGAAAAGATGGACGCGTTGGAAGAGTTCCATCCAGAGCGTGTTGCGGGCCGTATTTTGGGCATGGGCGATATCGTATCGCTGGTGGAAAAAGCCCAAGAAACCATCGAGGTTGAACAAGCCGAGAAGATGATGAAGCGCATGAAGAAGGGTATGTTCAATATGAACGACCTGAAATCTCAGCTTGAACAGATGATAAAAATGGGTGGCATGGGCGGTATCATGGAAATGATGCCGGGCATGAAAAAAATGCAAAAGCAAATCGACGACGCTGGCGTCGACGAGAACAAACTTAATCGCCAAATCGCGCTGATCAATTCCATGACCAAGAAAGAGCGTGCCAATCCAAAAATCATGCAAGCCAGCCGTAAAAAGCGCGTAGCGCGTGGTGCAGGATTGGAAGTTGCCGAATTAAACCAACTGCTGAAGATGCAACGCCAGATGGGCGACATGATGAAGAAGATGGGCAAAGGCGGCATGTTGAAACAGGCCATGGCCGGTATGATGGGCAAAGGTGGCGGAATGCCACCAGGTGGAATGCCAGGCGGTATGGGTGATATTGATCCAAAACAGTTAGAAGAAGCGGCCAAGAAAATGGGCGGTGCTGGTGGATTACCTGGACTGGGTGGCGGATTGCCGATGGGTCTGTCTGGATTTGGGAAGAAGAAATGACCCTGACATCCGCCCCAACATTAGAAACAGATCGTTTGATTATCCGTGGTCCACAAACCACTGATTTCGACGCATTGGCAGATTTTTATGCTGATGGTGATTACTGTTCTGGTTTTGGTGGCCCGATGAAACGTGACGATGCGTGGCGCTGGTTTGCGTTGAACATCGGGCATTGGCAGATTCATGGTTACGGTTATTTCACCATTCAAGACAAAGCATCCGGCAAGCCTGCTGGCCTATCTGGCATTTGGAACCCCGAAGGTTGGCCAGAGCCAGAATTGGGTTATGTCGTTTACAAAGATTTCAATCGCAAAGGTATTGCGTATGAGGCGTCTGTGCGGATGCGTCAGTGGGCGTATGATGATTTGGGCATGACAACATTGTCATCGCATATCGTACCTGACAATACCGCGTCCGTTGCATTGGCCACCCGTTTGGGCGCCGTATACGAGAGCACATACACAAACCCACACATGGGCGAGGATCAAATTTTTCGTCATCCAAGCCCGGAGGCATTGTCATGAGTGACGTAGAGCGCGCCAAAGATATCCTGTCGGATCACCGCGAGAGCATTGATCGTTTGGATGCGATTTTGGTCTATACTTTGGGTGAACGTTTCAAACATACTCAAGCGGTCGGAAAGTTGAAGGCATCACACGAATTGCCGCCATCCGACCCCGCGCGTGAAGCCGCGCAAATCGAACGATTAGAGGATTTGGCCAAACGTGCCGACCTTGACCCCGTATTCGCGAAGAAGTTCCTGAATTTCGTTATCGCGGAAGTAATTAATCACCACAAGAAACATCAAGAATAAGGGTTCAGACTTAAACCTGTTCCCGACTTAGCTTTTAGGAGAAATATCATGGCTATGAAAATCAGACTTGCCCGCGGCGGCTCTAAGAAACGTCCATTTTACCGCGTTGTTGCGGCGGACTCGCGTATGCCACGTGACGGTCGTTACGTTGAAAAATTGGGCACATACAACCCATTGTTGCCAAAAGACAGCGCAGAGCGTGTTCAGTTGAACATGGAACGCGTAAACTACTGGTTGGGCCAAGGCGCACAGCCAACAGAACGCGTTGTTCGCTTCCTTGAAGCATCTGGCGACATGGCGAAAACAGAGCGTAACAACCCTGAAAAAGCAAAACCAGGTAAAAAAGCGCAAGAGCGTATTGAAGAAAAAGCAGCTAAAGTTGAAGCAGCAGAGGAAGCCGCGAAAGAAGCAGCGGAAGCGGCAAAAGCAGCAGCAGCCGAAGCAGCAGCAGCACCAGCTGAAGAAGCACCTGCAGAAGAAGCAGCGGCTGAGTAATTGGCACATTGGGCTTGGGCAAACTGATGCACGCATTCAGCAAAGAGTTCCAAGCCGAATTACACAACCTTATGAAATGGCGCCGCGATGTGCGCCATTTCAAATCCGACCCCATCCCCACCGATATGTTATTGGACTGTTTGAACGCGTTTCAAATGGCGCCCAGTGTTGGCCTGTCTGAACCATGGCGCATTGTACGTGTAACCTCCGACAAGGCCCGCAATGCCGCCCTGTCGAATTTCCGCAGTGCCAATGCGGATGCCTTGGCGGGATATTCAGGGGACAAGGCCGCGACATATGCAGGTTTGAAATTATCTGGCATGTCAGATGCGCCTGAACAAATTGCTGTTTTCTGCGACGAGGCAACCACCAAGGGCGGTGGTTTGGGCGCTAAAACCATGCCTGAAATGCGACGCTATTCCGTGGTGTCTGCGATTATGACATTTTGGTTGGCATTGCGCGCCCAAGGGTTGGGATTGGGATGGGTATCCATATTGGACCCCGAGCAATTACGAGAAGATTTAGATGTGCCTGAAAACTGGCAATTGATCGCATACCTTTGCATTGGTTGGCCAAAGCAGGATACATTGGTGCCAGAATTGGAAACTGTTGGTTGGGAAGAGCGCGAGCCTGATTTAGCCAAGTGGATCGAGAGATAGAATGACACAAGAAGACCGCATATGTATCGGCGCCATCGTAGGCGCGTTTGGGATCAAGGGCGAATTACGCATCAAATCGTTTTGCGCCGATCCCGATGCGATTGGTGATTATGGTGTTTTGACGAACGAAGACGGCACACGTTCGTTTGACATCAAAATCATCGGCCCGATTAAGGGCGGTTATAATGCACGAATTGCGGGCATTCAGTACCGCGATCAGGCCGAAGATTTAAAAGGCATTTCATTGTATACCCTGCGGTCCAACCTGCCGAACCTGCCGGATGATGAATTTTATCATTCCGATCTGATTGGGCTGGCTGTGATTGATACGGGCGGAGTGACATTGGGCACGATTGTCGGCGTCGATGATCACGGCGCGGGTGATTTTCTGGAGATCAACGCGATTGGGCAGAAGAATTCGGCATTATTGCCGTTCACCAAACTGGCCGTGCCAACAGTCGACTTGGCGGCAGGCAAAGTCATAATTGATCCCCCCAAAGGCGTGTTTGCCGGCGACGAGCCAGAAGAGCCGCCAGCGCCCACGAATTATGTGGAACTGGGTGATGAGTAGTGATGCCAATCGGCAGAGCGTTATCATTCATGCCGGATTTCACAAAACCGGAACCACCAGCGTCCAAGCAATGATCGAACGTGAACGTGATCGATTATCGGATTACGCTAATTTCTATGTCAAAGGCCAAATCGGGCCAGCACGCGATATCGCACGTCGATATGGACAATTCCCCAACCGCTATACCCTGAAACGTTTCGCCGATGCCTTTGAGGAATTTTTGAACAAATGCCCAAGCGGTAAGCCGATTGTTATATCCAGAGAAACCCTAAGCGGTGCCATGTTAACGGGCGAAGGCCGATGGCCATTTCGTCGAGACCGCTACAAACGTATTTCGTTAAATCTGGCGCGTGTAATGGTGCAAGCGGCGCAAAACGTGTTTGGCCCAGAGGTGCAGGTAACATTGCTCTATACAACGCGTGATGATGCTGGGTATCTGCGCAGTGTCTATGGACACATGCTTCGCGATAGTGAATTGACAGAAAGTTTTGAGGAATTTCAGCAACGTTTTCGCCATGAAATAAACCTTCAGAAAACAGCAAACAAAATTTCCAAGGCATTGCCAAAGGTTAATGTTGTTACCGCGTCGTTGGCCGAAATATCCCAATCGGCACGCGGCCCAGGACAGATTATTTTGGACGTTTTAAATATTCCAAACGACTTACAGGCGCAAATCAAACCGCCAATAATGCGAAATAATCCAGGTATTTCGGATGAACTCGCGGATCAGCTGTTGCAACTAAACCAAACCGACATGCGATCACGTGACAGAACACGCGCGAAAAAAGAATTGGTTATGGCAGAGCGTAAAGCATTGCATGGCTGGTGGGATTAGACATGTTCCCCGCATTTGATTAGAGAGCTTTCATGACAGATCAAAAAAACAAATCACATGGCAATAAATCACATGGGCGTTTGGCCATTCGCCCCAGTTTGAAGCCACGCGATCTGATGACACATACGCCTGATATCGTGGGTGTCTGGAAGGCCAAAGTGATTACTCTATTTCCCGAGGCATTTCCGGGTGTTTTGGATCGCTCCTTGACCGGCAAGGCGTTGCAGGACGGGTTGTGGCAATTGCACACGATTGAATTGCGCGGCTTTGGCATTGGTAAGCACAAGGATGTCGATCACCCACCCGCAGGTGGTGGCGCAGGCATGGTGTTGAAGGCCGATGTTGTTGGCCCTGCGTTGGACGAAGCACGCCGTGGTACACCCGTCAACCCACGTGCATGGCCTGTGATTTACATGTCCCCGCGTGGCAAACCGTTGACCCAAGCAATGGCGCAGGAATTCAGCGAAGCCGAAGGCATGACCATCCTATGTGGTCGCTTCGAAGGCGTCGATGAGCGTGTCTTGGAAGAGTATAACGTGCAAGAGGTATCGTTGGGCGATTTCGTTTTGACAGGTGGTGAAATTGCGGCGCAGGCGTTGATTGATGCCACGGTGCGATTGCTGCCAGACGTGCTGGGAAATGCCGAAAGCACCAAGGAAGAGAGCCATTCAAATGGGCTGTTGGAACATCCGCAATACACCAAGCCAGCCGAATGGAAGGGGCGCAAAATCCCCGATGTCTTGCTGTCTGGGCATCATGGAAATGTGGATAAATGGCGCCGCGAGATGTCGGAAAAACTGACCCAAGAACGCCGCCCTGATTTATGGGAAAAGCACGTCAACAAAGATTAACATCACTTGATCACACCGCGCAGGAAGCGCAGAGAACGATCCAATCTGTTTGGGCCAAATTCATGGATACGTTGGAATTGGGCAATCGTTTTATATCCATATTCTTTCAAGCGATGCTCAAGGTTGACCAATATGTAATGTTCATCTGTCACATAACGTTTGGATACATCGAAGAAGGGGGTAAGCAGCCCTTCATCAATACATCCCTTTAGGGCCTGTAGCGTTGCATGAACCACCTTAGCGTTTGGATCGTTTAGTCCATCGATAAAGGCGGGCAAATAGGTTTTTTGCTGCGGGGATTTTCCCAGTGCACTGATCGATTGTGCGCGAAATGTTGGGTTTTCATGATCAAGGAATTCCACGAAATAACGCCCGAAATCCGATCCAGTTTCCGCGATGGTGTAATAGGTGGCAAGAAAGTCATCTTCTGTCATTGATGGGGCTAGGTTTTGCGTCAACAATTCCGTCCATTCGAGGGCATTATTTTTAAACCGCAGTCGGATAATCCAAAGCGCGCAATCGACATCTTTTTTGTTACTTTGCAATAATGTAGTAATAAATGGACGTGCGCGTAGCGGATCAAATTTCGCAAGGACATCAACAGATTTCCGTCTGGTTTCTCCGACTGACCGGTTGCTGATCTGTTCCAGTTTTTCACAGCTTGCAGGCGCCAGTGAAACAAGTTTCATAAACCCTTTTAAGATTGTATTCTTCTGATCTGATTTTTCTGACGTTTCGTACAAACGCCACAGCTCATCCTCTGTTCCGCCTAATGTTGTGGCGAAGGTCATTGCTTTGGGTTGGCGCAGGACGCCAGAGATGACTTCGTCTAGCCAGCGCTCGTACCAATCCATGAAGGTGTGCTCATGCACGAAAATCGGCTTTGCGCCCTCTTCGTCCAGATAGACGACGTGACCTTTGTGTGGCCCCTTAAGCAGGAGGGCATGATCGAACGAGCATCCCTGATGGCCGAGGTACATAATCCCCGCATAAACTTGGTTATATGCATCCTCATAGGCATTATGAATATCGTGAATGCCGTACATCGGACCGGCGCCCGCGCCGTTGTGACCGATTCCACCGTTCCCAACAATGTTTAAAAAAACCCTTAGGTCGTTAGGTAGAGAGACGCCGTAACCTGTTTCCAGTGCGCGTATCGCATCCATCGAAAGTGGTGTGTGTAATATGTATTTATGGCTGCTGGATCCGAAGGTGTTGAACGCGGTGTCTACATTGCGCGCCTGTGTCAATTTTTCGACGATGCGTATCGCTTGTATCGTGTATTCTTGGTCATTTGGCATCTGATATCCCCGTCACACTTAAGGTAGCCATTGGATTTGGGAAATGCAAACTTCCCAAAAATATCTAGATGATTGTTATGGGGGGCCACCTTGATGGGTGCTGCGGGGCCTTGACCTAAAAACGCGCAACTCAATAAATTCTATTGACCCAAAGGATCGCGTCCTGACTTATGAGTGAAACAGATCATCAACGACGCGTAAGGATTTCAACATGCGTATTTCATTTTTGCATACCGCACAGGTTCATGTGGATACGTTTGACGCGATTTTCAAAACCTTGGCGCCTGATGCGGTGTTGTCCCATCATGTGATGCCCGAATTGTTGTCCCGCGCACAGGCTGATGGGCTGAACGCAGTGCGCGGTGAAACTACAACCACCTTGCAGGATATGTTGTCGGATGATGCGGTGATGTGCACCTGCTCCACGCTGGGGCCGATTGCCGATGCGATAGCGGATGAGCATTTATTGCGCATCGATCGCCCAGTGATGGAATTCGCCTGCGCCCAAGGATCGCGTATCCTAGTTGCGATTTGCTTAGAGGCGACGCGGGTTTCAACAACCGACTTGCTGGCAGATTGTGCGGATCAAATGGGCGTTAAGATTGCGCCAGAAGTCCTGTTGATCGATGCCGCCTGGCCGCATTTTGAAGATGGTGATTTGGATCAGTTCGCGACGGTCATTGCATCCGCAATCCGCGATGCCGTAGCCGTGCAGGAATACGATTGTGTGGTTTTAGCACAGGCATCAATGCATGTGGTGGAACCGCTCTTACAGAACATTGCTGTGCCTGTTGTGTCTTCGCCCAAGATGGCGGCGAAAAGGGCAGTAGAGATTGCCAGATCAAGCATGTAATTCACACGTTTATAAAAATGAGATTTAGAGAATGTTTTTTAGATACGATATTTCCGACGCCGTCCAAGAATGGATTTACGACAACTTTGTTTGGGCGATCAGATTGCGATTGTTGCGGCCGAATACCCCATTGGTGTTCGCAACCAAGGATTTTTTCACCGCCCCCAAGGGTGAAGGCGATGTGGTTGTAACCGCATTGCTAAATGATATTCAGCGCATTTTAGGGATGCCACAAAAAGCGTTCAATGTGTTGCCTGTAAATACTCTGCCCACAGAAATGCAGATCAACTATAACGCCCTAAGCGCCGTTGCGGGAACGTGGCAAGACGATGAGGGTATCGCGACGATCCACTATGATCCAAATCTGTTAAACAACCCAATTGGGTTGGTGTCCGTTTTGACTCATGAATTGATGCATGATGTGTTGCACGGCATTGCAGATTATCCACCAGGTGGTGAAGAAGCCGAGGAATTGAATACTGATCTACACTGTATCACGATGGGATTTGGTGTGTTGCAAGTCACTTATGCTCAAAATGCTGGTTGGGCGGGATACATGCGCCAGAATTCGCGGATACATGCACTTGCAATGTTTGTTTTGGTACGTGAATTGTCACCAGATGAAACCATGAGTGCATTACCCGCGGCAAGTAGACGGCAGTTTAAGAAAGCAATCAAATCCTTACAAAGGCAACCTGAGAAGATCGCGTTTCTAAAGGAACGGTTGCATCAAGATCGCCCTAAGCTTGCGGGCAGTTAAGTCAGCATTATTGACTTAATGTGCGCCCTACTCCAATATGTCAAAAGATTGGGAGGATATTATGGACTGGGTACACCTGTTGGCCAGCCGCAATACGCGGATGAAGGCGTCTGAGATACGTGAATTGCTGAAAATTTTAGACCAGCCTGATGTGATTTCCTTTGCGGGGGGGATTCCCGATCCTGCGTTGTTTCCAAAGACAGAAATGGCGGATGCTTATGCGGCCGTGCTGGATCAAAGCGGCGATGCGGCGTTGCAATATTCTGCATCCGAAGGGTATCGTCCATTGCGCGAATGGATACAGGGTGAAATGGCGCGTGTTGGTGTACCGTGTGATTTGGATAACATTCTAATCACATCTGGTTCTCAACAGGCGTTGGATTATTTGGGTAAGTTGTTTTTGAATGCGGGGGATACAGCGTTGGTTGGTTGGCCCTCCTACCTGGGCGCGTTGGGGGCGTTTAATGCATACGAGCCGCGTTATGATCGCCTGGATCCCAAGAGCAATCGATCCGCACAGGATTTTAACGATGCCGCCGATGGGAGGGTCAAATTTGCCTATATGTCTGTGGATTTCGCGAACCCCACAGGTGTGACGTTGGATCATCAGGATCGGGTGAATATCCTGCAATTGGCGGATGATTTGGACATCGCGATTATCGAGGATGCGGCGTACCAAGCGTTACGGTTTGATGGCGAAGCTACGACACCGATATTGGCGATGGAAATCGCGGACAAGGGTAATATTGATGCCTGTCGCACAATTTACACGGGCAGTTTTTCAAAAACTTTATCGCCTGGTTTACGAGTGGGATGGGTGGTGGCGGCGAAGCCTGTGATCGATCAGATTGTGTTGATCAAACAGGCATCCGATTTACATTCGCCATCGATCAATCAGATGGTGGTGAACTATGTGGCGCGGGCGTGTTTTGATGAACATGTGGCGAAAATCCGTACCGCATATATGGCGCGGCGTGATGATATGTTGCGCGCACTGGCTGCCCATATGCCCGATGGGGTGGAATGGACGCGGCCCGAAGGCGGCATGTTTATTTGGATGACCCTGCCCAGCCATCTGGATGGTGCAGAATTATTGGCACATAGTTTACGCGAAGAACGTGTCGCGTTCGTTCCAGGTCAGGCATTTTTTGCCGATGGTTCAGGTTCAAATACGATGCGTTTGAATTTCACGAATGCCAATGCGGAACAGATCGAAACCGGGATCGCACGCTTGGGACAGCTGATTGCCCAAACAATAAGTAACGCTTGATAATACGTGGTATTGATCATATACCGCGCGGACGTGGCATGGAATGATTCCGTGCTGGGCAATCTATGGTTTTTAACACCGCTCGTATAAATCAGATTTTCTTCGATCTGGGGCATCGTGAATAACGGTTTTAGAATAACATAGTTTGAAACACAGAAACGTCGATTTGAAACTCTGGCGGATGCACGACATTCGGAAGAAGACCAAGAGCTCTGAGATTGAAAAATCAAAATGCCCCAAAGGGTATGAAGGAAAACGTTATGAATTTGATTGCACAGCTAGAAGCTGAACAAATCGCCACACTTGGCAAAGATATTCCAGATTTTAAATCAGGCGACACAGTGCGCGTTGGTTTTAAAGTGACAGAGGGCTCTCGCTCTCGTGTTCAAAACTACGAAGGCGTTTGCATTGCACGTCAGGGCGGCGACACAATCGCGGCATCATTCACAGTTCGTAAAATCTCATTTGGTGAAGGCGTAGAACGCGTATTCCCATTGTACTCTACAAACATCGACAGCATCGAAGTTGTACGTCGTGGCCGTGTACGTCGCGCGAAATTGTACTACTTGCGTGATCGTCGTGGTAAGTCTGCGCGTATCGCAGAAAAAACAA
This sequence comes from uncultured Amylibacter sp., assembly GCA_943846615.1. Taxonomy (GTDB): domain Bacteria; phylum Pseudomonadota; class Alphaproteobacteria; order Rhodobacterales; family Rhodobacteraceae; genus Amylibacter. Next base: position 1,138,392 of record OX044354.1, read on the forward strand.
ACTACCGTCCAAAGAAATAAGTCTTCGACAGTATCAGAATTTAAAGGCGGCCCTTGGGTCGCCTTTTTTGCGTTTGACAGATGTGAATTGCCCGCGTAACTCTACCTAAAGTAATTGTTGTAGAGTTATTATGTTTAGTTTATTGGCCCATTCAACGGGGTACGCGAAACGCATTTTTTGGTACAGTTTGATTGAATGGACGCTTTTTTTCGGTGTCATTATCGCGGCGGCCTTTAACGCCGAAGTTCTCCTCAATGGTGGGTCACTTTATGTCTTGGGCTATATTGGTTTGGGATTTGTTTTCCTGCCGCTTAGCCAAATTCGCAGTGTTTTGTTAATCTTGGGCGAAACGGATTCGTTGGAATTAAATCGCATTCGCCCATCCATTATGATGCTGTTACGTTTCGCGGGTGTCGCGTTGGCCATCCCCACGGCGATCACCTTGATCATTCTTTTTACATTGAATCAAATGGGATACCTTGATGACGTCAATTTAACCCGCCTAGAGGAAGACCCGATGGAAGTATGGCTTGGTGGTGGGTTGTTGGTGGCCGTGAACCCAGCTTTACAGCTGTCCGTTCTTCTTATCGGGCTAATTTACCTGTTTGCGTTCAGTTCGGCCATGGTGCCATACAGTGCAATAGCCGCAAACCTTGGCAGCAAGAACCGCCAACTGGATCCATTTTTTGGCATTGGTGCCTATAAATTCAAATCCTTCTTCATCACGTTATTCATTCTGATCTTGGATGTCGTTGTTATTGCCGTCTCGTCGGCTGTGTTCGTCTATTTGGTTGATACAGATGCCTTGCTTTATGCAACTGAATTCCCCGAGGGGGCCGTGCCGATATCTGCTTTATGCGTTCTGTTGCTGACCTATTTGATCCTTATATTCCTACAAAACATTTGGTTCAGCGCTTGTGCATTACTGTTCACCCTTCACAAGCAGGACGCACAGGCCGCCTCCGATGCGCGCGAAGCGCAAATGTATGGACATGTCTATGATGATCAAAGTTTGCGCGCCTTGCGCCAAGCCAGACAAAAATCATAAACTAACCCTTGCGGCAATGGGCGATTCTGGTCTATACGCGCCCATCAGATTTAGCTTGGTGACATGTAACCGGAAGAGCCGCTACGTGATTAGCCTCGCATTAGGAGCCCAGAAATGAAAAAAGAACTACACCCAGATTACCACATGATCACTGTTAAATTGACAGATGGTACAACATACGAAACACGTTCAACATACGGTTCAGAAGGCGACGTTTTGGCGCTGGATATTGACCCATCTGCGCACCCAGCGTGGACAGGCGGCAACCAAAAATTGATGGATGCTGGCGGACGCGTTTCAAAGTTCAAAAACAAATACGCTGGTCTTGGCTTCTAAACCAACCACATTTCGAATTCTTAAAACGCCGCTTTTTAGCGGCGTTTTTTATTGCGCAACGACCACGAAACGCGCATATCTGATCAAAAAACGGGTGGTCGGATATGTCAAAACTATTAGTCTTTGGAAACGAAAAGGGTGGTGCGGGGAAATCTACGTTGTCGATGCACGTCGCATGTGCCCTGTTGCAAAGTGGTGCATCTGTGGGTGTATTGGATCTAGATTTACGCCAACTGACATTGCGTCGCTTTTTCGAAAACCGCGCAGCATTTGCGAATACACATGCAGTTGATTTGCCAATGGCCCAGATTGGCAAAATTGACACCAAGGCCGAGCGTAGCGAAAAGCGTGAATTTGAATGTGTGACCACGGGTTTGATGGCACAAAACGATTATGTCGTGGTGGATTGCCCAGGTGCGTTGACCCCCTACAGCGAGCTGGCGCATGCCAATGCGGACACGTTGATCACGCCGATGAATGACAGCTTTATCGATTTCGATCTTTTGGCGCGAATTGATCCCGAAACCAATGCCGTCAAAGGCCCATCGATTTATTCCGAGATGGTTTGGGATGCACGCAAGGCGCGTTCGCTATCAGGCGGGAAACCGATTGATTGGATCGTTGCGCGCAACCGTTTGGCGTCCACTAACATGCACAACAAACGCAAGGTTGGCGAAGCGTTGGAAAACCTGTCCAAACGGATTGGGTTTCGTTTGGTTCCCGGTCTGTCAGATCGTGTGATTTTCAAAGAGCTATTCCCAAAAGGTTTGACCGTTGCCGATCCAAATAGCCTGACGCATTTACCATCCAGCATGTCCAACATCGCCGCACGTCAAGAATTGCGGGATTTAATGGTGGAATTGAATCTGCCTGATTTTAAGGTTGGTTTTTAGGAACCGGGTGGGATCACGTTGCACGGCTGGTTGCGTGCCTTTAAGCGCGCGCATGCTTTGCGGGCCGAGACTTCGGACACACCGATGAAACGAGCGCGGTAGAGGTGCTGGCCATCGATCTTGGCACCGATGATTTTACGATGCGCACCTTCCAAGGAATTCAAGTCCGCCAGCGCGGTACGTAACAGGGTTTTTTGCGCCTTAAAGCGAGTTTTGTATGCGCCGAGTTGAACAGACCAACCGCCACCACGAGGTGTATCTGCGCGCGATACAATGCGATTCACGTCAGGTTCGGGTTCAATGTAGCCGCGTTGTGTGTGGGCCACGGTAACGGCGGCGACGATAGAGTTTTCCGTATCAATTGCAGGCAAGGCGGGGGCCAGAAGGCCGACATTTGCCTGTGCGTTTTTCGCGGCGTTCGCCTGTGCGGCGGCCAAGATTTCAGCCTCCATTGATTGCTGGACAACAGATGCCATCACGATTGCCGCTTGATCAAAGGCAGGGCGGTGTTTTGGGCGTGGGCTGTTTGCGGCGGCGCGTGGGGCGCGAATTGTGACGCTGTCTGATTTAACGGGGCGTTGTGCGGATGCCAACCGAATGCCCGACGTTGGCGATACAGGTGCCGCGTTTTTCGCGTATTTCGTAGGCGCACGACCAAAGCCCATGTCAAGCAATTCAGCGATGCGTGCGTTACGTGTTGCGGATGTGCGTCCGCCAAATACGGTGGCGATGATACGTTTGTTACCGCGACGCGCAGAAGATACCAGATTGAAACCAGCGGCGTTCGTGTAACCCGTTTTGATGCCATCTGCACCCTTGTAGTTTGCCAACAAACGACGGTTTGTGTTTGGCACAGAGCGAAGCCCCGCATCCGTGGTACGGCGCGAGAATAGATTGTAGTATTCGGGGAAATCATACATCAAACGACGCCCAAGTAGGGACATATCACGGGCCGTGGACAGGTGGCCCTTGGCCGTCAATCCATGTGCATTTTTGAATGTTGTGCGTTTCATGCCCAAAGCCTTGGCCTGGGCGGTCATTTGAGATGTGAATTTCGCCTCTGAACCAGAGATTGCCTCGCCCAACAGGGTTGCCGCGTCGTTTGCGGATTTCACCGCCGTCGCGCGGATCAAGTGACGCACGGAAATACGCATGCCTTTTTTCAACCCCAAACGTGATGGCGGTTCGGCGGCGGCGTTTGCGGTTACCTTGATCTTTTGATCCAGCGATAACTTGCCGCTCTCAACCGCCTTGAACGCCATATAAAGCGTCATCATTTTGGTCAGGGACGCAGGATGCAGACGCGTGTCGGCGTTGCGGGAATGCAAAACCTCGCCCGTGCGGGCGTCCATTACAAATGCCGCATAGGGCGCAGCCGTGGCCAGCCCGCCCATGAATAGTAGTACGATTGCGAGTACTGCCCCGCGTAATGCCTGTGTGTGCATCGGTTTCCCCGATATCATGTTTCTGCCAGTGGCCGCGTATTTTTGGTGCGGCTCGTTTATGCAATCAACCTAACACGCATGTATGAATCAGAAAACCGTTTATTTTCAATGGTTAGCAGCGGTGATTCAAATGCGCCACACATGCTGGATATAGATGGGGTTGGTCTGTGCACCACTACTGGTAGTGTACACTTTTCATAAACTGGCCTTTGTCATTGTCGCCAATGACCTGTATAAGTTGGTTCTGATGAACGAAAACAGCATATGTAAAAACATGACAAATTTCACAATGATGTCCGACAACGACGATACCGATGTTGGATTGGCGACCAAGCCGAAGACAAAGACCGAGAAGCCCAAGATGTACAAAGTCTTGTTGTTGAACGACGACTTTACGCCGATGGAATTTGTTGTTCATGTGTTGGAACGCTATTTCGGCATCGGTAGCGAACAGGCATATGGTTTGATGATGCAGGTGCATCAAAAAGGCATGGCGATTGTGGGCGTGTTTTCCCACGACGTTGCAGAAACAAAGGTCATGCAGGTGATGGAGTTGGCGAAGAAACACCAACACCCCCTACAATGCACCATGGAAAAGGAATAGGGCACCGCCCGAACCACAATGGCAAACCCAAACATTCGATTATCACTGGCACTGGACGCTGGTATTCCGACGCCGCCCGCCAAGGGCGCGTTGATTTTCAACGCATTGGACGACGGCGAATATGCCCCGTTGGGCGCGCCGATTTGTATGCAATGGTTTAAACCTGCATGTGATTATTTGAACGCCATGGGATATGAAACGACCCAAGAGGTGACAACGAAATCTGATTTCGCACTGGTCGAGGTCACGCGGTTTAAGCCACAGACCTTGGGGTTAATCGCGCAGGCCTATGATGCGCTGAACGATGGTGGGACATTGGTTGTGAATGGCGACAAAACCAATGGGATTGAGAGCCATCATAAGACTTTGCGCAAACTGTTTGAAATTGAAGGCGTGATTTCCAAGGCACATGGCAAGATTTTTTGGCTAACCAAAGGCGCACGCCCCGATGTTTTGGATCAATGGTTAGCGGGCATGGCACCTGTGGAAATTGAGCAGGGCTTTCAAACACAGGCGGGCGTGTTTAGCGCAGGGCATGTGGACAAGGGATCGGCGTTATTGTTGGAACATCTGACCAACCGTATGGGTGGTAAATGTGCCGATTTGGGTGCGGGTTGGGGATACCTGTCACGGGCATTGCTGGAACGGGGCGACAAGGTGAAATCGCTGGATTTGGTTGAGGCGGATTATAATGCCCTGAATTGTGCGCGTTTGAACGTGACCGATCCACGTGCGAATTTTCATTGGGAAGATGCGGCCGCGTTTAAGGGTGCGAATTATGATTTCATCATCATGAACCCGCCGTTTCATCAAACCCGCAAGGCAGAGCCAGACATCGGCAAAGCGTTTATAGCCAAAGCATCGTCCATGTTGGCCCCCAAAGGCCAACTGTGGATGGTTGCGAACCGCCAATTGGCATATGAGGACACGCTGAATGCGTATTTCGTACAGGTAACTCCTGTCACCGAAACGACGCAGTTTAAGGTGATCAACGCCAGTCGTCCAAAAAAGCCGACACAGAAACGCTGATTGCGTTAATATCCACGATACCAACAGAATCAGGAAGCCAGATATGTCTTTTTCAGTTCAGGGTAAGACCGCCATCATAACAGGGGCGGCAAATGGAATTGGTTTGGCAATCGCCAAACATTTCGCAGCCCAAGGCGCCAACGTTATGATGGCCGATATCGACGAAGAGAAATTGGAAATCGAAGTGGCGTTGTTGGTGCAAACCCACGACAACGTCAAAAGTTTCGCGGGTGATTTACGCCAAAAACTAAGCCTGGCGAATTTGCTGTCTGCGACATTGGACGAGTTTGATCGTGTGGATATTTTGATCAACGCATCACGTCAGGTTTTGCCATCCAATCCATTGGAGCCGAAATCGGACAGTTTCGAGGCCTTGTTTAAGCAAAACGTTCTGGCGAACCTGCGTCTGTCGCAATTGGTGGCAAAACGCATGATCCAGCAACGTGAAGACAGTGACGAAATCACGGGTGATGCAGGCGCGATTATTAACCTCAGCTCGATTGCGTCGGAACGTACGCATCCCGATTTGTTGGCCTATTCGGTATCTTGTGCGGCGCTAAATCAAATGACGCGATCATTGGCTGTTAGTTTCGCTGAGCAAAAAATCCGTGTGAATGCGATTGCGATTGGATCAGTCGAGAGTGCGAACCTGCATGATGTGTTAAGCGAAGATCCCGATTTACGCGAAGCGATGGAAACGGCGACACCACTGGGCCGCATCGCCGAAGCCCAAGAAGTGGCGGAAGTGGCACAATTTTTGGCGTCTGGCAGTTCGCGATTTATGACGGGGCAGATTGTCACCGTTGACGGCGGGCGCACGTTGATTGATCCACTCGATACGCCTGTACATTAGAGCGGACAAAAAAAGGGCGGGGTAAATCCCCGCCGCAGTTTTCGGAATATTTTCGACAACCTATTCTTGGATGTCTTTAAGTTTGGCAAACACGCTATCCGCGTCCAACTCTGGCTCTTCTTTCTTTTCCTCTGGCGCGTCATCACCGAAGGTAAAGTTTTCAAGGCCACTGATGGATGCTGGGATTTTCGGCTCTGCATCCATGGACAACGATTGTTCTGTTGAAACCAATTTGCTGCGTTCCTCATCGGAAATCGCCGTGCCCTCTTTGGCAGCCTTCTTCGCGGCCTTTTGAACGGCGGCGTCCAATTCCAACTGCTTACACAGCCCCAGTGCAACCGGGTCGATTGGTTGGATGTTTGCGATGTTCCAGTGTGAACGATCACGCATTGCCTGAATTGTTGGTTTGGTTGTGCCAACCAATTTTGAAATCTGACCGTCTGTCAATTCTGGGTGGAATTTCACCAACCATAGGATCGATGCTGGGCGATCTTGGCGTTTTGACAATGGCGTGTAACGTGGGCCACGACGTTTCTCTTCGCCGTCTGCTGCCGCGTTATACATTAGCTGCATTTTGTAGATTGGTGACTCTTCAGCCTTTTTAATTTCATCGGCGGTCAGCTGTTTATTAGCGATTGGATCAAAGCCTTTGATGCCTTGGGCCACTTCGCCATCAGCGATACCGTTCACCTCTAGTTCGTGCAAACCACAGAAATCAGAAATCTGTTTGAATGTCAGCGTTGTATTGTCCACCAGCCAAACTGCGGTAGCTTTTGCCATAATCGGTAGTGCCATAATATGGTCCTTTCACATAAACCTGTCCTGTCCGAAGAATCGGGTGTAAGCCAGCTTGGCCTACGAATTATCCGTTTCAAGGGGGGGAATTCTTGGCCTATATATAGGGGAATCGCCAAAAGGAAAAGCCCCATGTTACGTGCCCTTATTTTGTCCCTATTCACCGCCCTGCCCGCTATGGCCGAAGGCGAACGTGCGGGTAATTTTGATTATTACGTGATGGCCCTGTCATGGACGCCGAATTGGTGCGCATTAGAGGGGGATCGTAAGAGATCGGATCAATGTGATGATGATACAGGGTTTGGTTTCACCCTGCATGGGTTGTGGCCACAATTTAACGTTGGTTGGCCCAGTTATTGTAAGGGCGCCCAACGCGCGCCATCGCGTCGCCAGACAAATGCGATGACGGATATTATGGGATCGGGCGGATTGGCGTGGCACCAATGGAAGAAGCATGGCACCTGTTCGGGCCTGTCAGCAGAAGCGTTTTTTGAATTGTCACGCGACGCATATGGTGGCGTGAAACGACCAGAGGTTTTCCGCAAAATGGAAAAGACGTATCGCGTGCCTTCCAAGTTGGTGAAGAACGCGTTTTTGGATGAAAACCCCGAAATGGCGGCGGAAAATATCCAAGTGACATGTAAGAATAATGCCATTCAAGAGGTGCGAATTTGTTTGGATAAGTCACTGAATTACACGCGTTGTACATTCCCAGTGCGCAGTTCATGTGGCGTGAAATCACAATCAATGGCGCCGATACGATAAACTGATTCAAATAAAAAAGTGATGATTATCACTTAATGTAAGCAATTAGCGCGCTAAGCTACCTATGCTTGGTGCGCTATATTCCAATTTTGCGCCCGAGTTTTAGATATAACTTTGGTTTGGGGGCTGTGATGGCGAATTTTTTTGGTGATAATTTCGTACAAATTCTGCAAACGGGTTTTGCAGGTGTATCCGTTTTGTTGATGTACATGGCCTATCGATTAATGGCTGATACAATCAAATCCGAACAAGATATTGAAAAGTTGAAAGTTAACCGCACCTCTATTTTTGGGTTCATGGCATTTTCAACCTTCGTGATGGCAGGCGCATTATATATTACACTGACCCAAGAACGCGATAATGCAATCGAGGTGAACGTTGCCTTCCTTCCAAGCGAAGCGAAATCCCTTGAAATGTTGGATTTTTCCGTTGCAGGCCTGCCAGTACAAGTTCCAAGCGAGGGCGTTTTAACCAAATTGCCATTGAAAAACGGGCGGGCCATTACCTTTAATTTAAATCGTATGAAATCCCGTATGACGGGTTTGGAAAGCAACGTCGCATCATTGAAAGAAATCAAAGATTCCTTGGAAACTGTGCGCGCATCGTTACAGGCCGATAAATCAGCATTGGAGGCAGACAAGGTTGGCCTACGCAGCCAATTGGAAATTTTCATGAAAGAGGAAGTTGAACGGGTTTTAAGCCAACAAAATCTAAACATAAGCCAGCAAACCCGTAACGAGGAGAGTGGTGCATGATACGTTTAGCAACAGCAATAGCAGTGACGATTGCCACAACCATCCCAGCCCATGCCCAATCCGAGGGATGTACCCACGGATTATCAAATTTGGCACAACCCTTTGTTCGCCATGCAATAAAATTGCGGATCATGGGGCGTTATGACGACGCGATTGCGAAACTGAAAACGGTCCCCGCGGGATCCCCAACCAGTTTTTGCATAAACTATGAAATTGGGCGAAATTTTTTAAACCTAAAAGAGTACGATCGCGCGTTGACGTCATTGCAATTGGCGGCCGGTGTTGCCGGCCCCGAAGATCGATCAAAACAGGCGATTTTCAACATCATTGGGTACACGTGGTTGGAAAAGAAAGAGTATAGTCAGGCCGCATTGGCGTTAGAGGCGCAATTGAATGACGATCAATTTGCCAATTTACCCGTGGCGAAACAAACCAAGGTTTTCAACAATACAGGCTTTGCCTATCTTCGATTAAACCAATATGAGCCCGCACAGAAAAATTTCGAAAAAGCGTTGGCCAACGGTAGTAAATTGGCGCAGGCGAATTTGGCAATCGTTGACAGTTTGATCAGCGTGCAAACCAAAGGTGACGCCGATATTCCTGGGATTTTCAGCGTCAGCCTGCATAGCCAAGGCACGGATGAAGGGCTGTTGAAAACGTTAAATGATTTCGCCACAGATCTTGAGGTTTCGGCGACGGAATTGAACATATATCGCCGTGGTAATGGAATGTTATCCGTGACCTTCGGTGCGAACCTAAGTTATACGAAGGCCGAAGAGATGAAGCAGAAAGCGATATCTGTTGGTATTTCATCGGCCTATGTCGTTTCACCAACAGCTTGGACAAACGTATCGTTTGATAAAAAACGCGCGGCCAATTAACCCACGTCTGATAACGCGAAATCCCAATATAAATCACGTGCATGGGTTCCCATTTTGGTGGGGCCCATTTTGCGATCTTCGAATTTTGCAACGGGCATCACCTTGGCGATATTGCCGGTACAGAAGATTTCGTCCGCTGTGTGGAAATCATCCAGAACCATTGATGTTTCGTGCACCTTGATGCCATCCGCGCGCAACAATTTGATCACGCGTTGGCGGTTCAGGCCGTTCAAAAACGTACCATTTGGCGTTGGGGTAAATACCTCGCCATCCTTAACCGCAAACACATTTGTAGACGCGGTTTCGGCGACGTTGTCGTCGATATCCAGCGACAGTGCGTTGTTAAACCCACGCGCACGCGCATCGGCCATGATGCGGCCGTTGTTGGCGTAGAGTGATCCCGCCTTGGCCGTGGTCAGCGCCATATCTTGGCGGGGGCGGCGAAACGGGGATGTTGTTAGGGAGAATGCGCCGACCTCTGGCATTGGTAGCTCTTCGATGCACATGCAGAAACCGGTGCTGTCAGGGACAATATCGATGATGCCCGGTGTTCCTTGGTTCGCCCACATCATCGGACGGATGTACAGCGCCGCGTCTGGGGCGAACATTTTACAACCCTCCTCAGACAGCGCGAAAACCTGTTGGGCGGTCACAGGGGAAATCATGCCCATGACCTGTGCGGAATGGACGATACGTTCACAGTTCAACATCAAATCAGGCCGCACGCCTTCGAATTGACGCGCACCGTCGAATACCGTTGATCCCAGCCACGATGCATGATCCGCCGCGCCGATGATTGGCGTGTTGCCGTCATGCCATGTGCCGTTGAACCATGTTACAATTTTACCGCCGAGTGCCATTTTTTACGTTCCTTGTTTGATGTTTGAATATCGGGGAATGGGGCGCAGTGCAACATGGGTTGCCATAGGCATTTTTGCGGGTCACATTGGCGACAAAATAGCGGAGATTATGATGACCAAGAGTAAGATTATAAGTGTGTGCGAATTTTCGGGATCGGTATTAGCGATGGCATATGCGTTGCTGATTGCGTCAAACACGGGCAATGAGATTTTGGGCTTTTCGCTCCTGCTCATTTCCGCGTTATTATTCGCAGGCTGGGGTTTTTTGGACAAACGCTGGGCGTTTTTCGCGCTGCAGTTTTTCTATGCCGCATCCGCCATTATTGGGCTTATCCGCTGGGCCTAGCCCTTGTACCCGGGAAAGCCTGCTTTGTGATCATCGGATGGTTTGTTAAACCGATCCATAAATCCCGCAATGCCGCGCCCAATCGGGGTTTCTTTCAATTTCGCCTTGGTCTTCTCAAACTGCATCACGTTTTCGATGCGGCGATCGAGGAATGCCCATGTGTCCGCGTGGTTTTCAGAATCGTCGCCCAACCAAAACAGGATGGTCGATGAATAAACCGCGCTTAGCATACCACGTTTTGTATACCAATTCGCATCCGTCGATGTATCGCCCAGCGCATTCCAGATGTGATCGACAGTGCCCCAGATCAATTGACCGCCCTCGCCCATATTTTGCGGCAATGCGAACAAGGCCATGCCACGGCGCACGGCCTCTTTGTGGGGTTCGCTCGCCTCTAGCCGGAATTGAACCATGCGGGCGACCTTTTGCGAATAGCGTAGATCGGAAATGTCAGTGGATTGATGTGCGGTTAGCATTAATTCATCACCCTGACGGTGAAATGCGGCGGCCAAATCAATCGCACCACGTGGTGCGGCCTGTGCCGCCAACCCTGCATCAACACCCGAATCGTTGATGGCCATATCCAACGCGATTGGTGACCAGCCGTCGAATTCGATGTGGGGAAGAATTGCGGTCAACAGCTTGCCACGGGCAATTTCGATGTGATCGCGTTCGGTTTTGCGGGCTTTGGGCATGCGTTCGCTCCTGTACTGGACAAGTCATAGTCCCCCTGTTATATGGCAACTTCCTGCAATTCTGCAACTCTAACTCTAGGAAGGTGGTGACACCACATGCAGGTATCAGTTCGTGATAACAACGTTGATCAGGCGCTTCGTGCGCTTAAGAAAAAATTGCAACGCGAAGGCGTTTTTCGTGAAATGAAGCTTAAGCAACATTTTGAAAAACCTTCGATCCGCAAGGCCCGTGAAAAAACGGAATCTATTCGACGCGCTCGCAAGCTAGCCCGTAAAAAGGCACAACGCGAAGGTCTATTATAAGATCCTAGCATTTAGGTTTTTGACCTAAGGTAACATTGAAAACCTCGGCCTTGGCCGGGGTTTTTTCATTTTGACACTTGTTATGTGAATTTACGCGCCTACTTGTTCATCAGTTAATCAACAGGAGCAAGCCAATGAGCGTGTTAAAAGTAATCGAAATCATGTCCGAATCCCCGACATCATGGGAAGACGCCACGCGTACAGGGATCGAGAAAGCATCGAAATCCATCAAGGGCATTTCGTCATCTTGGGTCAAAGATCAATCTGTTAAGGTTGAAGACGGCAAAGTGACCGCATACCGCGTAACATTGAAAGTTTCATTCGAAGTTAAGTAGTTCTTCGAATTGAATACAGGCGCGTCGTGGGTGGGGTGTCTGTTTGTATCGGGTGGATACAGCAAAAGGCGTCCGGGTGGGGCGCCTTTTCGCGTTTACGACCTAGTTTTGGCCGACGTCTGTTTCGTAGTATTTCGTGGTTTTCACACCGGGCAATTTTTCGAATTTTTCCGACAGTTTTGCAGGGTACCACGTAACACCAAGTTTTTCGAAACCGGGTAGTTTTGACAGCATTTGTGACGTGTTGTTTGCGCACATGGCATCATGCGATGCGCCCTGTTGCAGTGCCGCGCGATATGCCATTTCAGCAACCTGTGCGGTTACAAGGATTTCTTGGATAACGACGTGGTGTGTATCGCGCGCATGGAACGAGTTGTAACGTTTCAGCACCGCGGGTGTTACGCCGAACAAAACGTCGTTACGTTCGGGAACCACAGACGAAAACCAACGACCAGCGGGATCATACATCACGCGTTGTGACGCATTGATTAACAGCGACGAATGACCGCCCTTGCCGTTTTTGTTGCTGATCATTGTCAGCAGGGTCAGCGATGGCGTGCCATCGTGGACATATGCCGCCTTCTGAACAACGGCGTCGGAATCATAAATCTCTTTGGCACAGGCAGATAGTGCCAGTGCAGCGCAGAGCATTAGAATAGGTTTAAAATTCATCATGCTCTATCCAATCAATTAAGAGTTGAAGATCGCCATAAAGACCAGACACCCGATTGCGAAAACGCTGACGCGAATTGACCAGCGGATGAAACCGTCGAATGCTGCCTCTTGGGCTGATGTGTCCATAGAGCCGTGTTTGTGTGCTTTTGCCATTGGGAAACCTCTTTGAATTATGCGTTATTGCTCTATCTCATAGATTCTGCCGCTTGCAAAGGGGGCAGTTGTCACCTGCGACGCTGTTACCTTAAATCTGTGCATTGAAAGACAGCCGTTGCATGGGTATCGTTTGCTTAAATGAACTTGGGGACGTGCCGATGACCGATTTTCTGATGCTGGCGTTTGTGTTTTTGATTGCGGGCGTCGTTGCCGTGCCGATCGCATCGCGATTGGGGCTGGGTTCCGTGTTGGGATATCTGATTGCGGGGATCGTGATTGGGCCGGTTTTGACGTGGCTACACGTAGACGAGGTGTCCATCCAACATTTTGCCGAATTTGGCGTTGTGATGATGTTGTTTCTGGTTGGTTTGGAATTGGAACCCAAGGTGTTGTGGCAAATGCGCGGGCGTTTGTTGGGACTGGGTGGTGGCCAGGTTGGATTTACAACCTTGGCAGTGATGGGTGTGGCCATGATCTTGGGGCAACCGTGGACGATTGCATTGGCGATTGGTTTGGTTCTGGCCCTGTCATCCACCGCGATTGTTTTGCAAACGCTGGGTGAAAAAGGGTTGATGAAGAGCGATGGCGGTCAGGCCAGTTTCTCGGTTCTGTTGTTCCAAGATATTGCGGTGATCCCGATGTTGGCGTTAATCCCACTGTTGGCGATGCCTGAACTGGCGGATGCGATCAGCCACGGTGCGGGGCACGGTGACGGTCATGGTGATGGTGGCGACCATGGTTCTGGGATGAGTTTGGTTGCAGGGCTGAACGGGTGGCAGACGACGTTGGTGACGGTTGGTGCGATTGCCGCTGTGGGGTTGGGTGCGAATTTTCTGACGGGGCCGATGTTTCGGTTTATTGCAGGGGCGCAGTTGCGTGAATTGTTCGTGGCGGCGGCGTTGATGATGGTTGTTGGGATCGCGTTGTTAATGTCCTTGGTTGGGCTATCACCCGCGTTGGGCACGTTTTTGGCGGGTGTGGTATTGGCGAACAGCGAGTATCGTCATGAGTTAGAAGCAGACATTGATCCGTTCAAGGGATTGTTGCTGGGCCTATTTTTCATGACCGTTGGCGCGGGTATTAATTTCGCCCTGTTATTTTCGAACTTTGGATCAATTATCGGGCTGACCATCGGGTTGATGGCATTAAAGGCGGCGGTTCTGTTGACGCTGGCGCGGATATTCAAGGTTTATGCAGGCGACAAATGGTTGTTCGCGCTGGGCCTGTCCCAAGCGGGTGAGTTTGGGTTTGTTTTGCTGTCCTTCACCGTGGCAAATGCGGTTATCCCATCGGCGGTGGCGGATCAGCTGTTATTGATCGTGGCCTTATCCATGCTGCTGACCCCATTGTTATTCATCGTCTATGAACGCGTGATCGTACCACGTTACACCGCCGAACAAGAACGCGAGGCGGATGAGATTGAAGAAGAGAGCAATATCGTGATCGCAGGCCATGGGCGTGTGGGTGGGATTGTTGCGCGCATGTTACGCGCGGCGGGACATACCCCAACGGTTATCGATTTTTCCGCCCGTCAATTGGATATGCTGAAACGTTTCGGCGTGCGCGCATATTTCGGTGATGCGACACGCCCCGATATGTTGCACGCGGCTGGTATGCATCAGGCAAAAATTTTCGTCATTGCGATTGATGACAAACACCAGATCACTGACTTGGTGAGATACGTGCATCATCATTACCCCGACGTTCACATCGTGGCACGCGCCACGGATCGCAATCATGTTTATGATTTATGGGCCGCTGGCAGTCGCGATATTATTCGCGAAACTTATGACAGTTCATTGCGTATGGGGCGTTCGGTATTCGAAGCATTGGGCGCGGATAAGGATCAAGCGCAACAAGCCTCTGATGCCTTCAACGCGATCGATCGCAAAGGAATGCTGGAAACGGCATCGCATTATGACCCCGACATTCCCGTACACGAAAACGATGCCTTCGTAGAGAAAGTGCGTGAATTCGGTGCAGAGTGGGAAACTGAATTGGGTAAACAGATGGACGATATTTTGAAGAAGGCCTAAAAAAACCCACCGTAAATATTACGGTGGGTTTTGAATTCAGCTTGCGCGACTAGAAGCGAAAGTTAACTTTTGCAGAAATCGTATGAGCCGTTACCTCAATCGTACGCTCGTCACACTGCCCACAAAAACCGCAGCTAGTATCGAATGGGTGCAGTGCACTTCCAAAATCCGAATATTTAGACTCGATTCCGAACAACGTTTTCTCACTGACTTCAAATTCAACACCTGCACCAATCATGAATCCAAGATGGGTTTTACGAGAGTGGTCATTAGGCCACATCATAAGGCTATCAATTTTTGCGGAGGTCAAACCAGAGGTCACGTAAGCCAAGCGGTTATCATAGACTTTGCCCATGCGGCCCGACAATGAAACGACGTTTTCAACAGAAACAGCCTATGTATCTATCGCTGGCCATGTTGGGCTGGCAATAGTTTCGCTGACTTGATCTGGCGCGTAAGAAAGCTCGACGCCAGAAATCATATCAGATCCCAGCGCAAAGTTATATCCAACCTGCAGTCCCAATACGGGGCCACTTGGGCTTAGCTCACCATCACCAGACCGTCCAAATGTCCACCAACCGCTCGTGCTTCCCATTTCAAGATGTGCATGCATTGCTGTCGTACCCAGATTGAACCCTGCGTAACCACCTGTCCAACTCGCGTTCTTTGCATCTTCTGCAAACGCTATGTTTGTGGATAAAATCCTCCTAATTCCTCCCCCTGAAGAGAGAAAAAATGATTAAATTAAACTAAATTAATGAAAATTATCCAATTAGGGTTAGAAAAAATTATCCATTTAGGGTTAGAAATAGTTGCAGTCTTGCAATAGAGGCTCCACCTCACTCAACCCGAGATTGCTATCCAAAGCGCGCCTAAGCGCTTTCCGTGTTTTCTAAATCTTCGGCAAGCTGAAATCCGATGCGGTTTGGTTCTTCTTGTTCAACCGATTTAGGTTCCGCTACCAACATAACGTTCAACTGGTTGACGTGTTGAACCAGTTGCATCTTGGTACCCTCCCCATCTTCGCCGTAAAACGTCACCATGTCGGGCGCGAAAAATCCCATACCTTGGATTTTAACAGACCCTGCGTTCGATCCTGCGAAGCCCATTCCGACCTCGTGTTCCGCGTCTAATGTCGTTTCAAATTGTTGGATGTACATCACGATACGTTCATAGGCCCATTCAGCGGGACTTTTATCCGCTGGGGGCTTCTTGGCGACGGATTTGGGGATCGGTTGGTATTGTTTTTCCATCTGGCCATCCGCATTCAGGCGCACAGAATAATTGTGTTGCAATGCATCGCCTTCGGCGGCTTCGGCGGCGGTTTTCACCATCGTTTCAGACATGTTAGCCCCTTTATGATGACCAAATCCATTGGCCATGTTCATTCATTTCACGACCGATCTTACCTGCCAAATACAGATGGTTCAAATGCGCAATTGATTCCGCCATCGCCAATGTATATTCGCCCTTGCCGATTTTGCGTTTGAACAACACATCAAAACATCCCGCCGCCGTGCGCGGGGTTTTCAAATGATCGACCAAACGCGGTAATGCGTGGTGGTGATTATCAATCAGTTGTTGCAAACGCGTTGGCAATCCTTGGAACGGCAATTTGTGTCCGCCCAAAACGAAATGATCATCCGTCGCGTATTTTTGGAATTTTTCGCATGATGTAATCCATTCCGCCAGCGGATCGGCCAACGGTTCGGTTGGATAAACGCCGACGTTTGGAGAAATACCGGGCAGGATTTGATCCCCCGCAATCACCACATTATCCGATTGTGACCACAGGGTCGCGTGTTCCGGTGAATGCCCATCGCCCGTGCGCACTGTCCAGTAGCGCGCGCCGATTTTGATGGTTTCGTCGTCTTGGATGCGGGTAAATCCCAGCGGCATCGGGTAGACGATATCGGAAAAATTAAATGGGCGACCAGCGGCGCGTTCGTTGAAAATTTCAGCATCCATGCCAGCGGCGCGATAAAAATCCAATGTCTCTTGGGGCCAGACCTCTTGCGTATCCACTGTCAACATCCGCGAATATAGCCATGCCGTACGTGTCGTCACCAATTCAGCCCCATGTTCGGATTGAAACCAGCCGACCATGCCAACGTGATCAGGGTGATGGTGTGTCAATAAAACCCGCGTCACTGGATCGCCACGCAAAGGGCCCGCCAACAGATCATTCCACAGCTTGATCCCGCGTTTCGAATGATAGCCCGTATCCACAACGCACCATCCCGACCCATCGCGGATCGCATAGACATTCACATGATCCAGCGCCATCGGCAGCGGCAATCGCATCCACAGGATGTCATCTGCGACTTGGATCGCCTCTCCCTCGCTGGGCGGTGTTTCAAAGGGGAATGTAATTGGTGTCATGACATGCTCACATTGTTTTTGCATCCGCCGTGCGAACGCTGTATTTGAACTGGCTAACAGAGCTTGCACCAAATGCAAGCTGAACCAGACGTCAGTAACATTATGCAAACCCAAACCCTACGCCCCACCAACGATGGATTTAGCACCGCCGCCGATCTTTTAGCATCGGGTGGCTTGGTCGCGTTCCCAACGGAAACGGTTTACGGACTGGGCGGTGATGCACGCGATGGCGCGGCCGTTGCGGGGATTTATGCAGCCAAGGGGCGACCCAGTTTCAATCCGTTAATTGTGCATGTGGCCGATTTGGACATGGCGCAACGTTTTGCCGTTTTCGATAAATTGGCGCTAAAATTAGCGGATGAGTTCTGGCCTGGGCCAATGACGTTGGTTTTGCCCCTGCGTGACGATGCGGGATTGTCGGAATTGGTGACTGCGGGATTGGATACCGTTGCGATCCGTGTGCCTGCGCATCCTGTTGCCCGTGAACTATTGACTGCGTTTGATGGCCCAATTGCTGCACCATCCGCAAACCCGTCTGGCGGGATCAGTCCGACGCGCGCGGCCCATGTGCGCGATGGTTTGGGTGGGCGGATTGATGCGATTTTGAATGGTGGAAAATGTGCCGTAGGATTGGAATCGACAATAGTGATGCCCAAAGATGGAATGGTACATCTGTTGCGTTCTGGTGGTGTTCCAGCCGAAGATATTGCAGGTCTGCATATCCCCGACCAAACCAATGAAACAGCGCCGACCTCGCCCGGGCAATTGGCTTCTCATTATGCGCCGAATGCGCGATTGCGCATGAATGTAACATCCGCAAATGACGATGAGCACATGATTGGGTTTGGCGATGTTAAGGGACAAATTAATTTATCCAAAGATGGCGATCTAATCGAGGCGGCGGCAAACCTGTTTGCATATCTGCATATCGCAGACGAAGATGCGCAGACATTGGGGAAATCAAAAATTGCAGTGGCGCCGATCCCGATGATCGGCTTGGGTGTTGCGATCAATGACCGTTTGAAACGCGCCAGTGCAGATCGCGATTAACCTTTGGCGTCGGTAAAAAATACCGACGTAACCCATACGTTACCCATACACTTCCCATATGTTGCTTTGGGGGGGGGATTGCGAAAAATCCTAACCCAGCGTTCGCAACGCCTAGGCGCGACCGCCCTCAGCAGATAGCAAGCGTGCATCTATACCCATATCTTTTAACGCGGCATCCCATTTCACGTCGTCTTCGGTTTCAAAAACTAACGCGTCCGACGAATCGCCAATTAACCAACCATTGGATTGAATTTCGCTTTCCAATTGCCCTGGCCCCCAACCTGAATAACCCAAGGCCAACAGACATTGATCCGGGCCTGTCCCGTTAGAGATATCTTCTAAAATCTCCAACGATGCGGTCATGCCGACGGTATCCGTGACGTCCAAGGTTGCCTCTGAGGCGACGTAATCGCGGCTGTGCAGAACAAATCCGCGTCCGTGTTCTACAGGGCCGCCGATGTGGATACTGTCCAGATTAATTGGGTTGTTCGGGGTGATCGACAGTTGATCCAACAGATCCTTCAACGCCAAATCGGGTGCTGGTTTATTGATGATTAAACCCATCGCGCCCTCGTCCGAGTGGGAGCACATGTAGATCACGGATTTATCAAAGTTGGAATCGCCAATGCCGGGCATCGCGATCAGTAGTTTTCCATCAAGGTTTGTTTTGTCTGTCATAGTTTAAATCTGGGCCTTAGGCATCGGAAACACAAGGGCTTTGCGTCCCATAACGTCATCCACGCGCAAATGTGACTTTCATTTCAGTGACTAATCCTTATTTTCGGCCATATGAAACACGTATCCACTTTGGCGCTGATTGCGCTGGCTCAATCTGTATCAGCGGAATCGCCTATTCTGGGTCTTGATTCCATTGATGTAATCGCCGGCTGGCGTCAGGCCGATGGCAGCCATATCGCGGCAGTCAATATTCAGTTGGAAAAAGGTTGGAAAACATATTGGCGCGTTGCAGGTGGTGGTGGTATTCCACCGCAATTCGATTGGTCGGCGTCTGAAAACATCGCGAGCTTCGAGGTCCAATGGCCCGCGCCATCTGTGTTTCACGATTATGATCAGCAAACGATTGGGTATAAGGATGCGCTGATTTTACCCATCGTGTTCCATCCCAAAGATGCCAACAAACCCATGCGCATTTCTGGCAGCATTGATTTTGGTGTCTGTGAGAACGTCTGTGTGCCTGTACAATCTGCCCTGAATGCCACCCTGCCCTCGCGTGTCGCGGTAGGGAAATCGGCGATTAAACAGGCATTGAATAATCGTGCGCGCAGTGGCCAATCTGCTGGTGTGTCATTGGTCAAATGCGCCTTTACCCCTATCAAAGGAGGCTTTGCGATCTCCGCGAAATTGGAAACAGAAAACGGATTTCACAAACGCGCCGTTGGCGTATTGGAATACCCCGCAGGGCCGAATGATTGGGTACAACAGCAACCCAGCGAAATCAGCGGTTACAACCTGACTGCACACGCGATTTTATACGCCAAAGATGTGGCCTTTCTTGATCGCAGCAAATTGCGTGTGACCGTATTATCCAAGGGCAAGGCCGTGGAGATCCAAGGCTGTACCTAGGTACGTCGCAATCCCGACAAGACAAACAGAATATAGGCGATCACAGTTACCGCCGTGATGCCACCGACGAAGACCGCCAACGTTGCAGGTAATCCCGTCAACACCCCATCTGTAATCCACAACACCAGTTCAGACGGTTGCAAGTTCAACGCCAAAGGCGCGACGGTTGCGGCGATCACGCCGACAACACCAAGCACCGCCAGAACGAATACGACCTGTGCGCGATAGGGCATGCGTCCGCCCGTCAGACCACGGCGAAGGGACGTAAATAATCGCCCGAAATCCTTCTGCATAATGACCATGGACGGCACCACCAACAAAACCAAGAACATGCCGAAGCCCAATCCAAAGACCAATGTAATGATGGTTGGTTTCAGGAATTGCGCCTGTGCAGAGGCCTCAAACAACAACGGCGTCAGCCCCAAAACAGTGGTCAGCGTCGTTAACAACACCGGGCGCAAACGATCCGAGCAGGCATCAACGATAGCGGGAAACAGACCACGCTTTTCAGCGTATTCATCAATTGTTGTCACCAGAACGATTGAATCGTTGATGATAATTCCGCTCATCCCGATCATCCCTACGATTGAGAACATCGACAACGGAACCTCCATCACCCAATGGCCGAAGATCATTCCGATGGCACCAAATGGGATCACAGACATAACAACAATCGGGCGTGTCCAGCTAGAGAATATCCATGTCAGTGCCAGATAAATCCCCAAGAGGCACAGCATATATCCGACAACCGCGTCGTTGAAAAATTCCTTCTCTTGTTCCGCCAATCCCGACAGCCGGTATTCGATACCGTAATCTTGTGCGATTTTTGGTAGGACTGTGTTTTCCAATGTGTTCACGATTTCGGTAGCGCGTGTTGGATCGTCTTCGGGGATTTCACCGGTGACAGACATCAGGCGTAAACCGTTTTCGCGAAGCACCGTGGAAAATCCCAGCGTGCGCGTGACGGTTACGATATCGGCCAAGGAGACAAAATTTCCCGATGGTGAACGCAGTTGCGTGCGATCCAGAAAATCGGCGGATAATTCGGATTCGGGGATACGCACGATCACCTCTGATGTGCGGACTCCGACGGGGAAACTAGCGGCCTCGATGCCATTCAAACGATTACGCAATTCGCGCCCGATGGCATCGATGGTGAATCCCAATGCCGTTCCTTGGGGTGTAAGTTCCAGAACCAATTCTTCTTTGTCATACGGCAAATCGTCTTCAACAGAAGTGACCTCTGGGAATTGGCCTTCGATTTCGGATTGCAGGGCGATCGATGCTGCCTTTAGCGTTTCGCTGTCGGGGCCGACCAATTGCACATCTAGGCTGTCACCACCTGGACCAAAACGGAAACCACGAAAACTGATTGTTTCCAATAATGGGTGACGTTGGACCGCGTCCTGCAATTCACCCAAGAATTCGAATGATGAATAGGGGCGCGCGTCGGCTTCGATCAATTCGACGGCGACTGATCCTTTTAGATCGCCATCTTTGTTACCTGCGCCAGCCAGGCCTCGGCCTGTGTTGCCGCCGACTTCTGTTAGGGTAAATGTTACGGGGTTTGTGCCGTACTCTTTCTCAAATTTGGCGGCGGTGGCGTCGACGGCGCGTTGTAGCTCATCCACCATCGCCTTGGTGTCGGCACGTGTCGCGCCCTCTAGCATCGCGATGTTGCCTGAGACGGAAGAGCGTTCAGGCGCGCTGAAGAAACGGAAATTGACCTCGCCTGATTTGAACAGGGCAACATTAGCCATCAGCAAAACGAACGCGATTGCCACAACAGGATAGCGAAAGATTAAAACACCGCGCATTACGGGGCGGAAAATGGTGTGACGAAACCAGTTAAATCCGCGATTAAAATGGTGGCTAGGAATATCGTACCATTTAATTGTTCCGCCTTGGGTCAACGAATGGCTCATGTGGTTGGGCAATATCATGAAGCATTCGACCAAAGACGCCAGCAATACTGCGATGACCGTAAAGGGAATGTCGGCGATTAAGGTGCCAAAACGCCCCCCTATCAGCGTTAGCCCCCAAAATGCGATGACCGTGGTGATAGTTGCAGAAAACACAGGCGGTGCCATGCGACGCGCGGCGTTTTCGGCGGCGGTTACGGGGTCTTCGCCCAAACGGCGTGCGCGAAAATCCGCATGTTCGCCGACGACAATGGCATCATCCACAACAATGCCCAATGTGATAATCAGGCCAAATAGCGATACCATATTCAATGTCAAACCAGATGCGTACATCAAACCAACAGCGGCAAACATTGCGGCAGGGATGCCCGCAGCCACCCAGAACGCCGTGCGTGCGGACAGGAACAGGAACAACAGGGCGACAACCAGAACCAGCCCCATCAATCCGTTTTTCACCAACAACCCCAAGCGATCCTGAATGGCCTGCGCACGTGTGCGGATCAGTTCGATTTTCACACCTTGGGGCAAAGTCAATTGCATTTCATCTGCAACGGATTGAACTGTGGCCTGCATACGGATTGCATCGCCCTGATCTGAACGATCCACGCGAATGGATACGGCGGGGTTTCCGCGCACGAAGTAGGAGCGTTGTGCATCCGTGCCAGACACCAAAATCGACGCCACATCACCCACACGAAGCTTTGATCCATCCGCATTAGAGCGCACGACAATGCTTTCAATCTCTTCGGCAGTGCGTTTGGCGACACCTGTGCGCACACGAGCTGATCCGCCAGCAACGTCGCCTGCGGGGTCGGCTTCGGCCTCTTGACCGATGACGTCTGCGATTTCGGATAGGGAGACATCGTTTTGGATCAGGCTCGCCTCGCTGACTTCGACGGATATCTCTGGTGCGGATACGCCGCGAATGGATACACGGGTGACGCCGTTTAAAAATAAGCGCCCAGAAAATTCATCAGCGAAGCGTGACAGCTGATCTGTGGAAACGGGGCCAGATATGATCACATCCGTAACGCGATCACGCCATGCGCCGCGACGTATTGTGGGTTCGTCAGCGCCATCAGGCAGGCCCGTCACCGCATCCACAGCGACCTTTACATCATCAGCGGCGCGCGCCATGTCCCAGTTTGCCTGAAAATCCAGATTGATCGTTGCGCGGCCTTCGCGGGCGGTTGATGACGTGCTCTCGATCCCTTCGACATTCAGCAATGCAGGTTCCAGCAATGCGATGATGCCGTTGTCCACATCTTCGGGGCCAGCGCCATCCCAGCGTACGGAAACCGAAACATTATCGATGATCACATCGGGGAAAAACTGCGAACGGATTTTGGTGCTGGCGGCGATGCCCAGTACCAGCATGATCACCAAGATTAAATTCGACGCCGTACGGTGGCGCGTAAAATAGGACAGGATACCACCAGCCGATGCGGTCAATTTACGCATATCTAGGTTCCCATGTTGGAAGTGATGCGGTCAAACATGCGCTGTGGTACGGTGCCCGCCTCGATCTGTTTTAACATGCGTTTTTTTACGCCATCTGGCATTGGGCCACCTTTGACGAATTCGATCATTTTCGCTTGCTGTTCCGCTGTCAATTTCACACCTTCGGGTTCTTTGGGTTTATCTCCCAGTTTGGCATTTGGGTCGCGTGGAACGATCAAAATTCCCGCACCCAGTTGCGGGGCCCGTTGGGCTACGATGCGCTGTCCCGACAGACCACGAGCCCGCACGATCAGGTTGTCGCCCTGTTTTCGCAAAATTTCGACGTTCGCGGCGCTTAGGCGGTTATCTTCGCCGACCACCAAAACCTCGCCCGTGGCGTTCGTGGCGGTGGCGGGAATTTGCGCCACACGGTTCAAGGCGGGTTCGGAAATGCGTACGGAAACAAAATCACCTGTGCGCACTGATGCCACCTGATCGCCAGACAAACGTGCGAAAATTTCGCGCCCTGTCAGACCTTCGCCAACTGCGGCGCTTGATCGTTCAACCTTGGCGGGGATTGGCGCGCCAAGGCCTGTGAAAAATACGTTTACCTTGGCGGCTTTGATCCCGCCTGTGGCCCCTGATAGATTGGCGAATTGAGCGGATGAAATGCGAAATGATACCTCTAGTGCATTGGGATCAATCAATTCCGCCAAACGTTCGTTGCCGTTTGTTAAACCACCCAAAACGCCGGAAACATTCGCTAAAACACCGTCAAAAGAGGCGTGAACGGTGAGATCATCCAATTTTCGCTGTGCTTCGGCGACGTTGATTTGACGACGCGTCAGGCCCGTTTGTGCGCGGTTTATACGAGCATTTGCGTTCGCGACGCCTTGGCGTTTGCCAAGGGCGGCGGTTTCGGCGCTGGATGCGGATAGTTCGGCGGATTCAAGTGCGGATTCGGTTCCGACACCGCGCGTTCGCAGGTTTTTCTGGCGATCTGCGGCCTGCATACGCAATTCGAATTGGCGCTCTGCCGCTTTCAATTCATCATTCGACAGGACCAGTGCATCCCGGGCTTCGCTTAACTCGGCTTCTGCTTCGCGGAGTTCGGTTTGGGCCAATGCAAGGGTTGCGCTGGCGCTGGCGGGATCAGTCGCAAAGAGTAAATCGCCCTTTTTCACAGCACCGCCTTCGCGAAAATTTGGGGACATTTCAACCAATGCACCGCTGGCGGCGGTGCGGAGTTCCAATGTGCGCCCTGAAACGACTTCGCCAAAGGCGATGAGTTCGGGGGAAATGGTGCCGATTTCGATGGGCATAACATTGACGCTGAAACTACGTTCGCGTTCGGTGCGTTGGCCACGGCGGCTCTCACGTTCGTTCTGGGCGTTCTGGAAAATATAGACACCAACCAGTAGCAAACCCACGGTCAATGCCGTTAAAAATAATCCGAAAAGACCGCGTCTGAAAAAGCGCATTTGTGTCGTCCTTAAATTGTCACCTGATGGTGATACGTGCCAAACCTAGCATTCCGTCGCTAGGGTGCAAATTCTTTTCGCCTGTGCAGATATTCAAGAACAAGTGATGCAGAATCTACGAAATTATACTGCTTCAACTGGCTGTCGTTTAAAAATGCAAAACCTGCGCCTTCGTGAATGCTCATTTCTGGGACCTTCACTGCGCGTTTTAGACGATAGTAATAATGATAGGCCTGCAGGCCATTTGACGGTACCAAGCGCGCGAAAGGTTCCAATTCATCCAATGTGGCGATGATGCCCGTTTCCTCGGCCAGTTCGCGGGGGGCGGCATGTGGGATTTCTTCGCCAGGATCGACGTGACCGCCGAAAAAGGTCCACATTCCACCGTGCGAGACATGTTCAAAATCATCGCGCAATTGAACACCAACCCGCCCCAATTCATCCTGAATGACAATGCCAACCACGCTGTGGGTACATTTCGGCCAATCCGTTAGTAGGGGAAAATCAGCGTCGTTCATTATTTGCGCCTTTGGTGTTCGTCCAGTCGCGGCATGATTTCCACAAAATTACAGGGTTTGTGGCGGTAATCCAATTGATGTTGCAAAATTTCATCCCAGCCATCCTTGCATGCGCCCGGGCTACCCGGCAGGGCGAACAGGTATGTACCCTGTGCAACGCCCGCGGTGGCGCGGGATTGGATGGCGGATGTGCCGATTTTCTTCATTGAAACGATCGTGAATACGGTGCCGAATGCATCGATCTCTTTCTCATAAACGTCGCGATGCGCCTCTACCGTGACATCGCGCCCAGTCAGACCCGTGCCGCCCGTAGAGATAATCACATCCACATCATCGCGCCCGCACCATGTGTGTAATTGCGACGAAATAAGGGGGCGGTCATCGGTGATGATTTGGCGATCTGCCAAAATATGGCCCGCATCCGCAATGCGTTTCACCAGCACGTCGCCCGATTTATCGTCCGCCAATTGGCGCGTATCGGATACAGTTAGAACCGCGATGCGGATGGGTAAAAAATCACGTTCACTCATTGTTTCATACGGCCCTTTAGTGCCAATAGGTCTGTCCACGCATCGCGTTTGCGTAGTGGATCACGGATCAATGCGCGTGGGTGCAGCATGGGTAGGCATGGTTTGCCAAATGCCTCTGCCCATTGGCCGCGAAAGCGGCTGATGCCGACCTTGTTCAAACCCGCAGAACAAGCGATATTGCCCAGCAAGACCACGTAATCAGGGTTCACAAGTTCCACATGGCGTTGCACAAATGGTAACATCATCGCGATTTCTTCGGCGTTTGGTTCGCGATCCTGTGGGGGGCGCCATGGCATTACCATGGAAATATGGATGGCGTCGTTTTGATCCGCTGCATCGCGTGACAGGCCGATTGCGGCAAACATTTTGTCGATCAATTTGCCCTCGACACCAACAAAGGGTTTACCCTCCTTGTCTTCGTCACGATTTGGGGCCTCGCCGATGACCATCACGCGAGCCGCATCGTGGCCATCGGCGAACACCATATTTCGAGCACCTTGCTTTAATGCGCATAAATCAAAAACACCCATAGCATTGCGCAAAGATTCCAGATCATCGCATTTGGATGCGATTATTTTCGCCACGTCTGGGGCGGCGTCCTGAACGGGCAATACATTTGGAATGACATCAATCGGCGCGATGTTGGATGATGCGCCTATTTTCAATTTCGGTTTGGCTGCCGGCACATCAAAACGATTAACGGGCATTTCGCCTATTGTCTCATCAACGCCCATCTCAAATTGCCATTCAAGTGCGGCTTTGGTGGCGTAATAATCGTATGAAATTTCCAAATAACCGCTCCTTTCCACCATGCTATTGTGCGCACATGGATTCGTAAACCTCTTGCTTGCGCAGATTCCCCTGATATAACACCAAAAATCAGCAAGGGATCCGCGCATATGGCTTTTTCGCCCAAGCACCTGTTAGGCATTGAACACCTTTCACCCACTGACATTACTGCTATTCTGGATTTGGCTGACACTTATGTGGATTTGAACCGTAAGGAACAAAAACATGGTGGCGCGCTGACGGGTATGACGCAGGTCAATATGTTCTTTGAAAACTCCACTCGTACGCAGGCCTCGTTTGAATTGGCGGGCAAGCGTTTGGGTGCGGATGTATTGAATTTAGCCATGGGTGCATCCAGCATCAAAAAGGGCGAGACCCTGATTGATACGGCAATGACATTGAACGCCATGAACCCCGATATGTTGGTGGTGCGTCATCCGAATTCGGGCGCGGTTGATCTACTGTCGCAAAAGGTGAAATGCGCCGTGCTGAACGCGGGCGACGGGCGACATGAACATCCAACGCAGGCCTTATTGGACGCGTTAACCATTCGCCGCGCCAAGGGACGTTTGCATCGTTTGAATGTGGCGATTTGTGGCGATATTGCCCACAGCCGCGTGGCACGTTCCAATATTTTCCTGTTGAATAAAATGGAGAACCGCATTCGCTTGGTTGGCCCGCAAACATTGATGCCCAGCGGGATCGATAAGTTTGGCGTCGAGGTTTATTCAGACATGAACGAGGGTCTGAAAGACGTGGATGTCGTGATGATGTTACGTCTGCAACGCGAACGCATGGATGGTGGGTTTATCCCATCCGAGCGTGAATATTATTACCGCTGGGGCCTGACCCGCGAGAAATTGGCGAACGCCAAAGATGATGCAATCGTCATGCACCCCGGCCCGATGAACCGTGGTGTGGAAATTGACGGCGATGTTGCTGACGACATCAACCGATCCGTGATCCAAGAGCAGGTGGAAATGGGTGTCGCCGTTCGCATGGCCGCAATGGATCTATTGGCCCAAGGGTTACGGACGCGCCGACGCGAGGCGATTACCGTATGACCCAATCCATCGATGATATGATTGACGAAGTGGCGGCTATTGCCCCCTCCACTGAATGGCCCCCTGTTTTGGGTGCGGGCGAGGTGCAAAAGTTCCAAGGTTCATTTAATCGCAACGCGTGGATACGATCCAATGTAGGTGGTAGTATCATTTTGTTCAGTGTTGTCGTGTTGATCGCATATTTGATGAACAGCCCGATCAGCCAACGGGGCTTTACCTTTGCCATATCGTTGATGCTGGTTGGCGGATTGATCACATATTTGATGTACCACCGCCAAGAATGGATCATCACCAACCGCGCGGTTTATGTGAACCGTGGTCGCCCGATGTTGTTGTCATCTGCACGTAAAATTGCGGGCTTCGGTTCCAACATTCGCCTGACGGGGCGTTGGGGCGTTGGCATTACATTATTAGGCGTCGAAAACGCCGCAGACATTCGCGCCAGCTTGCAGGGGATCGCATCATGAAGATATTGCTGACAAACGCACGGATTATCGATCCAGAGGCTGGAACGGACGAAATCGGCGCAGTCCTGATTGAAAAGGGTAAGCTGGCGGGAATTTATACCGGCAATCCGAATCTGGATTTCAAAGTGGATGAAACCATCGATTGCATGGGCAAATGTTTGGCCCCTGGCATCATCGATATCGGCGTCAAAATCGGCGAGCCAGGCGAGCGTCACAAAGAGAGCTTTAAATCCGCAGGCACCGCGGCCGCATGTGGTGGTGTTACCACGATGGTGATCCGACCCGATACAGAACCCGCCGTGGATGGCCCCGAAACATTGGAATTCGTGTTTCGCCGCGCTGTAAGCGATGCTCCGGTTAAGGTTTTGCCAATGGCGGCCCTGACCAAAGGGCGCAAAGGGCTGGAAATGGCGGAAATCGGTTTTCTAAAGGATGCGGGTGCAGTCGCCTTCACCGATTGTGATCATGTCGTCACGGATAACAAAGTCTTCGCCCGATGCCTGACGTATGCCAAGGGTTTGGATGCATTGGTTATCGCCCACCCCCAAGAGCCTATGTTTTCACGTGGTGCATGCGCGACCAGTGGGCCGTTGGCTACGAAACTGGGTTTACCCGCGGTTTCGCCAATTGCCGAACGTATGCAGTTACAACGCGATCTGGCGTTAATCGAGATGACAGGTGCGCGCGTGCATTTTGATCAACTGTCCTGCGCCGCGGGTCTGAATGTTCTGAAACGCGCGAAGGAAAAAGGGTTGAACGTCACCGCCGGCGCATCGATCCATCATCTGACGCTGAACGAATTGGACATCGAAGGCTATCCAACATTTTTCAAGGTCAAACCGCCCCTGCGAAATGAAACAGATCGTGTCGCGTTGGCGGATGCTGTTGCATCTGGCTTGATCGATATTATCAGTTCGATGCACACCCCCCAAGACGAAGAGAGCAAACGTTTGCCGTTCGAAGAAGCAGCATCAGGTGCGGTTGCGTTGGAAACATTGTTGCCCGCCGCAATGCAATTGGTGCATGGCGAGTATATGGATTTGCCGACATTGTGGCGTGCGTTATCATTAAACCCTGCGAAATTGCTGGGCTTGGATACGGGCCGTATGGCAGTGGGTGCGCCCGCCGATTTGGTGCTGTTTGATGCCGACAAGCCGTTTATTTTAGATCGCACGCAATTGCATTCAAAATCGAAAAATACACCCTTTGATGGGCGACGCATGCAGGGTCGCGTAATGCGCACCTTCGTATCTGGCAAAGAGGTTTACTGCGGATGATACCCCTATTTGATACCAGCATTACAAACGCTATCTGCGTTGCCATCACCGCCTATCTGTTGGGATCGATCCCGTTTGGCATGGTTCTGGCCCGTATCATGGGGCTGGGAAATTTGCGCGAAATCGGATCAGGTAATATTGGCGCGACAAATGTTTTGCGCACAGGCAGTAAACTGGCGGCATTTTTGACCGTAGTGTTTGATGCGGGCAAAGGCGCGGTTGCTGTTCTGGTCGCGCGTGCCATGTTTGGCGAAGCGGCGGCACAAATCGCGGCACTAGCATCTTTCGTTGGTCACTGTTTTCCGATTTGGTTGGGTTTTAAGGGTGGCAAGGGTGTTGCAACGTTTTTGGGCATTTTGCTGGCATTGTTCTGGCCTGCGGGCATCGCGGCGTGTTTATCATGGCTTGGCACCGCCATCATCGCACGAATTTCTTCCCTGTCCGCATTGGTGGCCAGCGCGGCGTCAATCGGCTGGGTTTGGGTGTTTGGTATGCCGACTGCCGTGGGGTTAGTCGTAGTATTGACGGCATTGGTTTGGTGGCGTCATCGCGAAAACATCTCACGCATTATCGCGGGCACAGAATCCAAAATTGGCAAGTAGAGATCAACCTCTTTGACCTATCGCTCTGGCTGCGTCATAGTGCTCCATATAAATGCCCAATTGGGCGCATACAGGGGGAATTCCTATGGACTTTATGACTTCGGTTAAGACGTGTTTATCAAAATACGCAACATTTAGCGGGCGCGGCATCCGTTCAGAATTTTGGTGGTTCATCTTATTCTGTATCATCGGTGGAATGGTACTCGGCGCGATAGATGCCATGATTTTCGGTTACGGTTCGGTCGGCATTTTTGCACTAATTTTTCAGCTGGGCACAATTATCCCATCTTTGGCAGCAGGCGCACGTCGCCTGCACGACATTGGTAAATCTGGTTGGTGGCAGCTGTTGAATTTGATCCCAATTATCGGTTGGATCATTTTGATCTACTGGATGGCACAAAAAGGCCAAGACGCTGAAAACCAATACGGTTAACTACCGCTACATAAAAAGAAAGGTCGCCCATTGAGGCGGCCTTTTTGTTTGTGTCTGTGCATCGATTGTGTATGGGTTGTGCAATCCGTTCGGTGGATTAACTAGTAGCTAAACTCTGGATAAATACGTTTCAGATCGCCATCCCAATCACCGTTATATTTATCCAACAATTCGTCCGCTGGCGTTTTACCTGTATCCACACTCTCCTGAAGTGCATTTAGGAAATGAACCTCATCGGGGATCATCCCTCCCGCGCCTTCGCGGCCACGTGCGGCCAAGCCTGCTTGGCTGAGTTGTAGAACTTGCGATGCCAAATCAATCATTTTGATGTCATTGGTTTCGGCCTGTAATCCGTGCACAGACGCATCAATACGCATTTGTTCGCGCGTTTCCAAATCCCAGCCTTTGCAAATGTCCCATGCCGCATCCAGTGCGGATGCATCATACATCAACCCAACCCAGAACGCAGGCAGCGCGCAAATGCGCCGCCACGGGCCGCCGTCCGCACCGCGCATTTCCATGAATTTTTTAATGCGTGCCTCGGGGAAGCAGGTGGTTAGGTGATCGGCCCAATCGGACATGGTTGGTGTTTGGCCCGGCAATGCAGGCAGTTTTCCCGCGAGGAAATCGCGGAATGATTGGCCCAGCGCGTCGATGTATTCACCATCGCGATAAACGAAATACATCGGGACATCCAAGGCGTAATCAACATAGCGTTGGAAGCCCATGCCATCCTCGAAGAAGAACGGCAATGTGCCTGTGCGATCCGCATCCAGATCACGCCAAATGCGTGAGCGCCAAGATTTGTGACCGTTTGGTTTGCCGTCGAAAAACGGCGAATTCGCGAAGAGTGCTGTGGCGACAGGTTGCAAGGCCAAAGCCACACGCATTTTTTTGACCATGTCGGCCTCTGATCCGAAATCAAGGTTCACCTGAACAGTACAGGTGCGATACATCATTTGGGTGCCGTGTGTGCCAACGCGTCCCATGTAATCCGTCATCAAACGATAACGCCCTTTGGGCATCATATCCATCTGGTCGTGCGACCATTCTGGCGCCGCGCCAAGACCGATAAAACCAACGCCAATACGATCCGCGACCTCTTGTACTTCGCGCAGATGCACGTTCACCTCGTCGCAGGTTTCGTGAATTGTTTCCAATGGCGCGCCTGATAATTCCAATTGCCCACCCGGTTCCAGCGATACATTCGCCCCGTCTTTTTCCAGCCCGATGATATTTCCCTGTTCCAGAACGGGAGACCAGTTGAACGTGTCGCGCAGACCTTCCAGCATGGTTTTAATGGAACGTTCGCCCTCGTACGGAAGTGGCTTCAACGTATCTTTGCAATAGCCAAATTTTTCATGCTCGGTGCCAATGCGCCAATCACTCTCTGGTTTACATCCGTCTTCCAGATATTGGGCCAATTGAGACATATCTTCAATCGGGCCGCCGCCACTTTGGGGGATAGACATGGGCTGGCTCCTTTGCTGTGCTGGATTGACCTAATCAAACCGCGCGGCGGGATGCAAGCACGGTTGCGACGTATTTCAGCCCTTTCGCCAAATCGTGAAGATGGCGGGCGATGCCGATGACATGGCCGTGGTAATTTGATCAAACGACACACCGTTCAACGCAGAAACCGCATCAAACAGATTTTCATTGCCCCCAGCCGTATTAGGGATACGCACGACAGACCCAAATACATCACGGATCACCCAATGGGTACCATCGGCAGTATCAATCACAACTGATGTTAAATCATTGACGGAAACAGACCAGCTCTGCCCCAGATGGAAATAGGAAATCTGACGTTCGTCAATTTCCACATAGCCAGCATTCACAGCAATATCGCCCCTAACCCGCGCACGACGGATGGCGACGAACAACATGATTGCCGTAATAATTGTCAATGCGCCGTAAATCATCGGCATGATAAACCCTGTTGCGCGCAAGGTAAGGAAGGCAAACAAGCCAAATGCAGTTGCAAAGGCGATCGTTTCCGCCCAGCGTATCAAGCTATTGGTGGCCTCGGTGCGTAAGAATGCCATTACCAATCCCCCAAGGCGTTCTGCCAAACGGTTAGGGCGGCAACGGCCGCCGTGTCAGCGCGTAGGATGCGAGGGCCGAGGCTGATGGAAGAAACGAAATCCAGTGATTTCAAGTGTGTGGTTTCGGCATCGCTGAATCCGCCTTCGGGGCCGATCAGGATGGCCCATTTATCGCCCTGTTCATCCGCCAGATTGGCAACGATTTCGCCGACTTTCTTTTCGTCGCAAAACAACAGGCGACGGTCATCGGGCCAGTTGTCCAACACAGTTGTTAGTTTTGCCAGTGCGTCCACGGGTGGCACGAAGGTTCCGCCGCATTGTTCGGCAGCCTCGACCGCGTGGGCCTGTAGGCGATCCTGTCGGATGCGATCCGAATTTGTATAATCTGTGTTTACGGGACAAATCCGCGCGGCACCCATTTCCGTGGCTTTTTCCACTATGAAATCTGTGCGTGCTTTTTTGATTGGTGCGAATAACAACCATAAATCAGGTGGATCCATTTGTGGGCGCGATTGGGTGCGGGCAACCAAAATGCCCTTGCGTTTGGTCGCCTCAACTACCTCTGCCTGCCACTCGCCATCGGTCCCGTTAAACACCGAAACCCATGCGCCCACCGACAGGCGCATCACGTTGAACAGGTAATTTGCCTGATCGCGATTCATTAATATTGATTGATCCGCACCCAGTGGTGCGTCTACAAAGAGCCTGATTTTAGCGCGTGTATCCATAGGCGAACAATATGTCCGAAAACTTCCAAACACCAGATCATTCAGAGCGTGTTGCCGATGCTGTTGAAAAAAATTGGGTTGATCGTTTTGCACCCGTATTTTCGCGCCCATATTTGCGCCTGTCACGGGCGGATCGTCCAATTGGGACGTGGTTGTTGTTGTTGCCATGTTGGTGGTCGCTTAGCTTGGCCGTTTTATCCGACGGGCAATTCACCGACTATGACCGCTGGTTGATTGTTGCCATGGCGTTGGGGTCTTTTTTGATGCGGGGTGCGGGTTGTACGTGGAATGACATCACAGATCGTGATTTAGATGCACAGGTAGAACGTACAAAATCCCGCCCCTTACCATCCGGTCAAGTTAGCACACGTGGCGCCGCTGTTTGGATGGTGTTACAAACCCTGATATCCGCATTCATATTATTCACGTTTAACACCTCCACGATCATCTTGGGTATTTGCGCATTAGTTCCCGTTGCCATTTACCCATTCGCAAAACGTTTCACATGGTGGCCACAGGTATTTTTAGGCGTTGCATTCAACTGGGGCGCATTGGTGGGGTGGGTTGCGCATACGGGAGCATTGGGATTGCCCGCCGTTTTGTTGTACGTGGCCGGCATTTCATGGACATTGTTTTATGACACAATCTATGCACACCAAGACAAGGAGGACGATGCGCTGATCGGTGTTAAATCGACAGCCAGATTGTTCCAAACCCACACAAAAAAATGGCTGCTGGGGTTTCAATTAGCGTCCATATTCCTGCTGTGTTCAGCGTTGGTTACGGCCATGCAGAACGATATGAACGTCATTGCATTACTGGTCGCCATAATGGGCATATGGGCGTTTGGCATGCACCTATTATGGCAGTTGCGCATATTGGATATCGATGATCCTGAAAACTGTTTGAGAATATTTCGCGCCAATCGTGATGCTGGGTTGCTGCCGATTGCTGGATTTGCGATTGCCGCCGTTTTACAGATGACGTTCTGGATTGCTTGAACCGATGAACGCCATAGCGTAGAACACTGAAACAACACGACTATTTGGGTTTTAAAATGCACCGTACCGCACTTCTCTTTGGATTGATTTGTTTCATTCTTGTCGCTGCTGGCTCCTACTTTGGCGCGATCAGGGCAGTAGAGCATTTTCAACAAATCACCGAAGAACGCCTTGAAAAAGCTATCTTTTTATCTGGCGAGGAATGGGTGAATGTACGCGCCAACGGATTGCGGTTGAATTTAACCGGATTGGCGCCCGACGAAGCTGCGCGTTTTAAGGTGTTAGAATCAGTTGGAAAATTCGTTGATCCCAACCGCATTCGCGACAATATCACAATCCTAGAGGCCGCCGATTTAGAGCCGCCAAAGTTTTCTTTAGAAGCATTGCGCAATGAAGAGCGGGTTTCATTGATTGGCTTGATCCCAACCAAAACTGGTCGTGGACAGATATTAGAGGATGTGCAGGATATTTCTGGCCGCATCGAAGTGACCGACATGTTGGAAGAAGCGGATCATCCGTTGCCTAAAACATGGAACCAATCCTTGAAATTTGGTTTGGACAGTTTGGCGCTATTGCAGCGTGCGAAAATCAGTGTGACCGAGGATGTGGTAGTGGTTTCCGCCGTGACAGAATCCCAAGAGGAACGCACACGTGTTGAACAGACGTTATTAGAAGAACAACCCGAGGGCGTGCGTTTAGAGATGAATATTTCCGCGCCGCGCCCCGTGATTTCACCCTTCACAATTCGTTTTGAATTAGAAGAAGGCGTGGCGACGCTGGATGGATGTTCGGCTGACACCCAGATCACAAAACAAAAGATCATTCGTGCAGCCAAGGCGGCGGGTATGGTACGCCCTGCCCTGTGCAACATCGGATTGGGTGTTCCAACACCAGATTGGGCGCGTGCGATTGAATTGTCCATTGCAGCCGTGTCCGATTTGGGCGGTGGCTCCCTGACATTTACGGACAGTGATGTTTCCTTGATCGCATCCCAAGATACGCCGCAACAAAAATTTGATACTGTGATTGGCAAGCTAGAAAACAGTCTGCCGGAGCTGTTTTCATTGTCGGCATTTTTGCCCCCTAAACCCGTTATTGATGGTCAGACAGGTGAGATTGTAATACCCGATTTCACAGCAACCCGCAGCCCAGAGGGCTTCGTTCAATTGCGTGGGCGACTACCGTCCGCCGTTGCCAAAACTGCGATTGAGACATATGCGAAATCATTGTTCGGGCACGAAGCAGTTTATGTGCAAACACGTTTGGACGAAAATTTACCCGATGGTTGGCCGATCCGCGTGTTAGGCGGACTGGAGGCATTGGCGCAATTGCACCACGGTATTTTAGTGGTTCAACCCGAGGAGATCGAAGTGCGCGGCATTGCCGGTACTGATACCGCTGCGGGCGAAATATCCCGCATTTTGGCGGTACGTGTTGGTGCGCGAGAAGTATTCAAAATCAAAGTTGATGTTGACGAAAAATTGGTTAAGGAAAACCAGCCCATCACGCCAGAAAGCTGCGAGGCCGATATTAATTCGATCCTGACGGATTATAAAATTCAGTTTGACCCAGGCAAGGTCGTCATCAAGGGTGGCAGTAAATCCGTTGTGACTGCTATTGCAGATGTTTTACGCACATGCCCGAAGGTAAGGTTTGAAATTCAAGGCCATACAGACAGTTCTGGATCAGAAGAATTGAACCAAAACCTGAGCCAATCACGCGCAGAAGCTGTGTTGTCCGCGCTACTGACCCGCCGCATTCTGACATCGGGGTTGAAGGCAAAGGGTTATGGCTCTGCAGAGCCCATTGCAGATAATGCCACCGAAGAGGGGCGTGAAACGAACCGTCGTATCGTGTTCAAGTTGACCTCCACATTGGTGAAAGCCGCCCCCACAACAGACAAACCCGCAGATCAAGGTCCACAAACCATGAATGCAGATGACATCAAAAGGAAACCAAACCCATGAACCGTGACGAACTGATTGGTGTAATCGCCCTTGCTTTCTTTCTGACATTTTTGTTGGGGTGGGTTTTGCGTTGGGCATATGGCGGATTGAACAAAATCAATTCATCCAACATGGGTGAAATCGATGATTTGGCAAACCGTTTGTATGAAATGGAGCAGGCCAAAGACAATGCAGAGACCCAGTTGCAGGAACGCGAATGGGAACTGACAAATCGTATTTCACAGGCAGAGGCCGAATTGGCCGCCGCGATGGAAGGTTTGGGCGCTGCGCGTCGCGAAGTTGAAGAATTGCGCGGCGAAGATTAAGTCCAGCGCGCTAAATCGTCTTCGTCTTCTGGCTTGGCGTCTACCCACGCGGTGCCTTGGGTGGAATGTTCTTTCTTCCAGAAAGGTGCGCGTGATTTTAGGTAATCCATGATATAATCAGCGGCTTCGAATGCGGCGCGACGATGGGGTGCGGAAACAGCGACCATCATGATCTGTTGTCCCAATTCCAATTTTCCAAAACGGTGGATAATCCGCACGTCAATCAATCCCCAGCGTTTTCGTGCGGCCTGTTCAATCTGTTCCAGCGCCGCCGAGGTCATCGCGGGGTAATGTTCCAATTCGAGGGCATGTAGATCGCTGTCACCGCGCACCAATCCGGTAAAGCTGATAACTGCACCTGCGCTGCCGTCTGCGCCGCCGAGTTGCGCCAATTCCTGTGCCAAATCAAAATCAGCCTGTTGAACCAAAACCGCCATTCTAACCGCCCGTCATCGGAGGGAAGAAGGCCACTTCGCGGGCATTATCCAAGGGTGCGTCGAAATCCGTGAGTGTTTGATCGACGGCGACGCGCACGGCATCAAGATCGGAAAAGGCCAGATCGTAACGTTCTTCGCGGGTGCGAAGCTCTTTGATCAGATCGGCGACGGTTGCCGCGTTGGTTTCCACCATTTCGCTGGGTTCACCAATACGCTCACGAAGCCAAGCAAAGTACACTACATTCAAATTCATTTCACATCACCTTTCAGATATGGCATCGCTTTGTTTAGGTAATCCAAACCTGTTACGAAGGTCAGGAGAGCGGCAAGCCACAGTAATGTAATCCCTGCCCAGTATGACCACATCGCACCGTAATAATTCGTGCGAAGTCCGACCAAGTCGGTCTCTGTTCCAGCCAAAATTTGTCTAGCCAGATTGCCGTCCATGCCCTGCATCCGCATGCCTGCGTTATGTTCAAAAATGCCCTGCGCAAACAGCACCGAAATCGCGATCATTTGGATCGTTGTTTTCCATTTCGCGATTTTCGTGACCGCTAATTTTCCCGCGTTCTCACCCAAAAACTCGCGTAGGCCAGACACGAAAACTTCGCGGAGCAGAATCAACGTTGCCGGTGCCGCGATTGCGAATGTTAGGCCGTACAGACCGACAATTGCCAAGAACGCCAAAATCACCATCGCCTTGTCAGCAATAGGATCCAGCATCGTGCCAAAGGCGCTTTGTTGGTTCCATTTGCGTGCCAGATAGCCATCAAAATAATCGGTGATTGCAGCCCCGACAAACAGGATCAGGGCGACCCAATCCGCATAGGGACGCGGCAAAGCCAAGAAAACCAGCACCACGGCGGGCGCCGCAAGCATACGAAATGTCGTGAGGATGTTTGGGATATTCCAGATCATGCGATTTTCCAGCTACTACGTGTTGTCATTGGTGTAATCGAAACATCAACCTTTGTCATGGAAGAAGTCATAGATCACCTGTGCCAATGCATTCGATAGGCCATCCACCGCCTTCAAATCCTTAAGCGAGGCACGCGATGCTGCCTTGGCCGATCCGAAGTGTGCGAGGATGGCGCGTTTCCGGGTGGCACCAACACCTGGCACATCGTCCAATGTTGTGACGCCGATCGCCTTGGATCGTTTTGCGCGGTGTGTTGTGATGGCGAAGCGGTGCGCCTCGTCGCGCAGGCGTTGGATGAAATAGAGGACGGGATCGTTGCGTTGTAGCGCAAAGACGGGTTTACCTGTGCGATAGAATTCCTCTTTGCCTTGGTCGCGATCCAAACCTTTAGCGACGCCGACGAAGGGGACGTCTTTGACCCCAAGAGCATCCAAGATTTCCGCGACTGCACTAACCTGCCCTGCGCCACCGTCGATTAGCAACAGGTCGGGCCAGTTTTCGCCTTGACGGTCTGAGTCTTCTTTGATCAATGCTTTGAAACGGCGCTCCAGCACCTCTTTCATCATACCGAAATCATCACCGGGGATCGTGTCTTCGGATTTGATGTTGAATTTGCGGTATGCAGATTTCATCAAACCATCGGGGCCAGAAACGATCATTGCGCCAACGGCGAATGCGCCTTGGATGTGGCTGTTGTCGTAAACCTCGACGCGTTGTGGTGGACCGCTTAGGTTCATCGCTTCGCCCAAGCCTTTCAGTAATTTCGCCTGTGTGGCACTCTCGCTCATTTTGCGGGCCAAACTTTCGCGGGCGTTGCGCTGGGCGTTTAACACCAGTTCCGCGCGCTCGCCGCGTTGGGGTTCGACAATTTCAACCTTGTTGCCGCGTTTGGTCGTAAGGGCGTCCGTCAACAAGTCGGCGTTCGCGACCGCGTTGGACACCAAGATCAATTTTGGTGGGTTTTTGTTGTCATAAAATTGGGCGAGGAAACTCTCCATCACCTCGTCTGCGTCAGCACCCGATGTGTTACGGGGGTAATATGCGTGGTTGCCCCAGTTTTGATGTGCGCGGATGAAGAAGACTTGGATGCAGGCCTGATCGCCGTCCATGTGTAATGCGACCACATCTGCCTCTGGTACTGTTTTGGGATTGATACCTTGGCTGGATTGCACGTTGGTCAGCGCACGGATGCGATCACGTAGTGCAGCGGCGCGTTCGAATTCCAATGCTTCGCTGGCTTCGGCCATTTCGCGAGCCATTGTTTCTTGGAATTCGGTGCTTTTACCTTGCAGGAATAGTCGTGCTTGGTTGACTAATCCTTGGTATTCGTCCGCGCTGATTTTGCCGACGCAGGGTCCAGAGCAGCGGGCGATTTGGTATTGTAGGCATGGGCGCGTGCGCGTGGCGAAATCGCTGTCGGTGCAATTGCGCAGCAAGAAGATGCGCTGCAGGTGGTGCAATGTGCGGTTTACGGATGTGGCGGATGCGAAGGGGCCGAAGTATTCGCCATGCTTGCCTTTGCGTCCGCGATGTTTTGCGATTTTGGGGAAATCATGATTACCCGTGATGACAATACTGGGGAAGCTTTTGTCGTCGCGCAGCAAAACGTTATAGCGCGGTTTGAGTTGCTTGATCAGATTTTGTTCCAGCAACAATGCTTCTGTTTCGGTTTGGGTGGTTAGAAACATCATGCTGGTGGTGTTTGAAATCATCCGCCCGATACGCGCTGAATGGCCCGTTGGTTTGGCATAGTTTGAAACACGGTTTTTCAAATTACGCGCCTTGCCCACGTATAAAACGGCACCATTGGCATCCAACATGCGGTACACCCCCGGACTACCATCCAAGGTACGAAGGTATCCCTTGATGACCTCGTGGCCTTTGGGCGTTTCTGTGGCGGTGTTGTTCATAAAACCTGTTTGCCTGATTCTGTTAACGCCTGCACTGAATAGTTGAGCGAAACAAGGAATTTTCTGTCCACGAAACCTGTGGATAAGTCTGCGGATAAGTCACGATCATAGCGAATTTTTTGTTTAAATCAGCCTACTTCTGTGATTTGCCCATTTTTTAGGCATAATGTAAGTGTTTGTTTTCAAATGAATAAAACTCTCGATTGTCGCAAAGCATTGAAAACATTAAGGTTTTTTAACCGGATATTACAAAACCGTGACAAGGTGGACAACTTCGCTATGTTGCGGTGCAATATTTTTGCGAATTTGGAGGTGCTACGCCTCTTCTATGCCGCGCACATCTGCTGTTTTCCAACCCAAATGCTGACCACCGTCGACGCAAATCAATTGCCCCGTGACAGCGCTTGCGTCCAGAAAATATCCCAACGCGCCCAGTATATCATCTACGCTGGCACCGCGTTGTAAAATCGTATTTTTACGCTGTCCTTGGAAATGCTCCAAACTTTGACGCGCACCCTGTAATGTCGGGCCCGGCCCTATGGCATTCACCCGCACGCGCGGCGCCAACGCCTGTGCAGCAGTTTGCGTTAGCGTCCACAGGGCATTTTTCGCCAGAGAATACGTCATAAATTCAGGGGTGCGTTTGCGAACGCGTTGATCAACCACATTAATGATCGATGCCAGTGCCAGTGGTTCGCCATCACTGCCCGTTTGGGGGCATTGCGCAGCAAACTTTTGCGTCAAAACGAACGGGGCGTGGAAATTCGAAGACATATGGCGATCCCAGCCATCATGTGTGGCTGTGTCGATATTATCATATTCGAAGATAGAAGCATTGTTTATTAGTACATCCAACTGTCCGACGGCATCTACCGCGCGATCAATTAATGTATCGGTCTGCTGGCGATCCGTCAGGTCGGCCTGAATCGCCACAGCCTGAACACCCAATGCCTTTGCGACATCGACAGTTTCTTGGGCCTTGGCGGTGTTGGTGGCGTAATGCACAACAACGTTCGTGCCGCGCGCCGCCAGTTCCAGCGCCATTGCCCGACCCAGGCGATCGGCTCCACCGGTTATCAATGCAGCCTTATAGTTCATTTTGTGATCCTTAGCTCAGCAACACGCAAATATAGGCAACGTAGCCCGCAAGGAATGCAATACCCCATGCCTTGTTCATTTTCCAACGTAGCATCACGAAAGGCGCCAACAACAATGTCGTGCCCAACATAATCCAAATATCCATCTGGAAAAATTCGGAATCTACAGGAAGCGGTCCAAAGAATGATGCAACACCCACAATCGCCAAAAGGTTGAACATATTAGAGCCCAATACGTTGCCAAAAGCAACGTCGCCTTCACGGCGAAAGCCAGCCATCACGGTTGTTGCCAATTCAGGTAAGCTGGTACCCAAGGCAACCAGCGTCAGGCCAATTACAGCCTCTGAAACACCAAAAGTGTTTGCGATACTTACGGCACCGTCGATCAAAAATTTCGCACCAAGTGGAAGGAAAATCAGACCCACAGCCAAGAAGGCAATCATTTTCCATGTTTCGATATCGGTTTCGCCAACTTCGTCTTCCAACTCTGCGCGTTTTTCACGGCTGGTTTGCGCGGCGCGATAGCTGGTAAACAACACCAGTGCCAAAACGCCCAACAATAGAACACCCTGCCAGATATATAGCGGCTGAGTATAGAAAATAGCGATGGCGAAAACGGTTATGCCAATCAGGTATAAGAAATTTGCACGCGAACCCGCATCAGTACAACTGAGCCCCGTCAGTAACGCAGGAACACCCAAGACCAACAAGACATTCGCAGTATTCGAACCAATCACATTACCCAGCGCCAATTCAGGTACACCGTCCAATGCGGATTGTATTGCGATTAATAACTCAGGTGCAGATGTACCAAATGCCACCACGGTCAAGCTGACGATCAATGTCGGAATGCCGAGTTTCGCCGCCAAAGCCACCGCACCGCGCACCAATGTATCGCCGCCAATGAGCAGCAAAATCAGGCCTACGGCCACCAAAATCCAATCCATCATTTCCCCTTAGACCCCTTATTTTTGCATCTGCAGTCCACCCCTTTGAACAGGAACGCCCCACAGGTTTCACATTTTCGCGCCTCTTCCACACGCGCATTACGTTTAAATTTCGGTAACTTCGGTAAGCGAAGCTTTCCGAAAATTCCTAAAATCATAATGAAGATCAGAAAGAGAAGTACGACTTTGGACATGAGAACTACTTAGGGTGAAATTACCTACTCTTCAAGCTTATTGACGCAAGTAAGTAATCCACGAATTCCACGCATCTGGTGACCCAGCAAAAGCGTTCAGGTCAACCTTGCCTTTGATGCCGGGAACATTGCCTGTGCCGGTGTATTGCCACAGGGTCCAATGTTGGCGTGGATATGTTTCAGATGGATGCCCCGCAACCGAGCGCAGCCAAAAATCTGCACCCTGAACACGACCGATCTGATTGTCCGCATAAAAATCGACAGTGGTATAAATTAGAGGTCGGCGACCATAATGCGCGGTTACGATTTGGATGAACCGCGTCATTTCACGGCGTATGTGATTGGCCGCGGGT
Source organism: uncultured Amylibacter sp. (assembly GCA_943846615.1). Taxonomy (GTDB): domain Bacteria; phylum Pseudomonadota; class Alphaproteobacteria; order Rhodobacterales; family Rhodobacteraceae; genus Amylibacter. Next base: position 1,180,647 of record OX044354.1, read on the forward strand.
TTGCCCGGACAATTACGAGATTGATGGTTCCATTCGATATCTAAAACGGGTGGCAAGGCCGTGCGATCGCGCGGGACGTTTTGGATGAACCAACGCGCCTGCTCTTCTGCAGTGCGACAGAAATAGTAGAAATGGTATGCGCCGTGGGGAACACCGCCACGCTGTGCCCCGCGCCAATTCTCCTTGAACTTCTCATCCAAGTGATCACCGCCTTCGGTGGCCTTTATATAGGCAAAACTGACACCAGATCGGCGAACAGAGAGCCAATCGATTTCGCCTTGGTATTTGGATATGTCGATGCCATGAATTGGATAACGTCCTGGACGAATATCCTGCCAATCAAAGGGGTCTTCATCACTGAAACGCGGATAGACACCATTGTGGAAGCTCTGTGTGTCCTGCATTTGCGGCACTGGTATATCGCGCGAGCCACAAGATATCAGCGCGCATAGGCACGCCATTAATAAGTATTTTTGCATTATATATGCCCTGCTGCTGTTCGCTTTGCGCGATTTAGGCCATTGAATCGAAACGCCACACAGAACGCAATGATTTAGTTGCCATTGGCTACGCGTCAAAAAAGAGCGAGGTAGGAAATTAGAAACCAATTCTGGGGTTTGGTTGCGGGACGGCGATTTAGGCACTATTTTCGAGATATGAATAGCCAATTACTCAATGCAGAGTTTATCCAAGCAGCTATTTTTATAAGTCAGGATGCAAAAAAGCCGCCTCGAGAGGCGGCGTAATTGTATTAGATCGTTAGTGAGCGTATTTGTTATATAACTTACTAGGTTTGGCGATGACTTACTCTCCCACGCCTTAAGACGCAGTACCATCAGCGCGAGCGCACTTAACGGCCGAGTTCGAGATGGGATCGGGTGTTTTGCTGCTGCTATGATCACCAAACCAAGAAAATTATATAACACACGAGACACAGCGTGACGCTGTCTGCTTTCCACTTCTGTCCAGAATTTCTAGATGTCTAAATCTGTCTATTACTGGATCAAATCAAGCCTATCGGGCAATTAGTATCGGTCAACTGAATGCTTTACAGCACTTACATCTCCGACCTATCGACGTGGTGGTCTTCCACGGCCCTCAAGGGAGACCTTGTTTCTGGGGGGGCTTCCCGCTTAGATGCCTTCAGCGGTTATCCTGTCCGATCATAGCTACTCTGCACTGCTGCTGGCGCAACAACAGATCCACCAGTGGATCGTTCACCCCGGTCCTCTCGTACTAGGGGCAACTCCCATCAAGTCTCCTACACCCACGGCAGATAGGGACCGAACTGTCTCACGACGTTCTAAACCCAGCTCACGTACCTCTTTAAATGGCGAACAGCCATACCCTTGGGACCTGCTCCAGCCCCAGGATGAGATGAGCCGACATCGAGGTGCCAAACACTGCCGTCGATATGGACTCTTGGGCAGTATCAGCCTGTTATCCCCGGCGTACCTTTTATCCGTTGAGCGATGGCCCTTCCACTCGGGACCACCGGATCACTATGACCGACTTTCGTCTCTGCTCGTCTTGTCAGACTCGCAGTCAGGCTGGCTTATGCCATTGCACTCGACGACCGATTTCCGACCGGTCTGAGCCAACCATCGCGCGCCTCCGTTACTCTTTAGGAGGCGACCGCCCCAGTCAAACTACCCGCCACACAGGGTCCCGGATCCAGATAATGGACCGCGGTTAGACATCAAGACAGACAGGGGTGGTATCTCAAGGGAGGCTCCCCAATAACTGGCGTCACTGGTTCAAAGCCTACCACCTATCCTGCACACGTCTGACCTAATGCCAGTGTGAAGCTGTAGTAAAGGTGCACGGGGTCTTTCCGTCTAACCGCGGGAAGCCTGCATCTTAACAGGCAATTCAATTTCGCTGAGTCTACATTGGAGACAGCGGGGAAGTCGTTACGCCATTCGTGCAGGTCGGAACTTACCCGACAAGGAATTTCGCTACCTTAGGACCGTTATAGTTACGGCCGCCGTTTACTGGGGCTTCAATTCAGTGCTTGCACACCTCCTCTTAACCTTCCAGCACCGGGCAGGCGTCAGACCCTATACGTCGTCTTACGACTTCGCAGAGCCCTGTGTTTTTAGTAAACAGTCGCCACCCCCTGGTCTGTGCCCCCAACCAAAAGTTGCCTTCTGATTGGGCCTCCTTCTCGCGAACTTACGGAGGCATTTTGCCGAGTTCCTTCAATGTAGTTCTCTCAAGCGCCTTGGTATTCTCTACCAGTCCACCTGTGTTGGTTTAGGGTACGATCTAATGGAGGGCTATTTCCAGGAACCGTCCGGCAGCAACTTCAATCCGATAAGGAGTCACTACGCTTTCGATCCGTCACCATCTCCTGGCCCAGTAATATTAAACTGGTTCCCATCGACTACGCCTTTCGGCCTCGCCTTAGGGGTCGGCTTACCCTGCTCAGATTAGCTTTAAGCAGGAACCCTTGGACTTTCGGCGACAGAGTCTCTCACTCTGTTTGTCGCTACTCATGTCAACATTCTCACTTCTGATCACTCCACCGGATCGCTTACGCGCCGGCTTCACAGTCAGAACATTGCGTCCGTAATACTCGAAAGTACTAAAGACGCAGCGTTCTATATCACAGAACGCTCCGCTACCATGCAATAAATTGCATCCCTAGCTTCGGCTCATGGCTTGAGCCCCGGTACATCTTCGCCGCAGGATATCTTAATTAGACCAGTGAGCTGTTACGCTATCTTTAAAAGATGGCTGCTTCTAAGCCAACTTCCTGGTTGTTTTGGACGTCCCACCTGCTTTCCCACTTAGCCATGAATTAGGGGCCTTAGCTGAGGGTCAGGGTTGTTTCCCTCTCCACTACGGACGTTAGCATCCGCAGTGTGTCTGCCGCATATTACTCTTGGGTATTCGGAGTTTGATTAGGATCAGTAAGACGGTGAGTCCCCATTACCCATTCAGTGCTCTACCCCCCAAGGTATTCGTGCGACGCTCTACCTAAATAGATTTCGCGGAGAACCAGCTATCTCCGAGTTTGATTGGCCTTTCACCCCTAGGCACAAGTCATCCCGATCTTTTTCAACAGATGTGGGTTCGGTCCTCCAGTAAGTGTTACCTTACCTTCAACCTGCTCATGCCTAGATCACTCGGTTTCGGGTCTGATCCTACTAACTCATTCGCCCTATTAAGACTCGCTTTCGCTGCGCCTACACCTATCGGCTTAAGCTTGCTAGTAAGACCAAGTCGTTGACCCATTATACAAAAGGTACGCTGTCACCCCATAAGGGGCTCCAACTGTTTGTAGGCGTCCGGTTTCAGAAACTGTTTCACTCCCCTCGTCGGGGTGCTTTTCACCTTTCCCTCACGGTACTGGTTCGCTATCGGTCAGTAAGGAGTACTTAGCCTTAGAGGGTGGTCCCCCCATGTTCAGACAGAATTTCACGTGTTCCGCCCTACTTAATACGTCAAATCATGCTTCCTATACGGGGCTGTCACCCATATCGCCCAGCTTTCCAACTGGTTCTAGTCACATTCATTGCTCGGCTGGTCCCGGTTCGCTCGCCACTACTACGGGAGTATCTATTGATTTCCTTTCCTCCGGGTACTTAGATGTTTCAGTTCCCCGGGTTTGCTTTAAAAACCCTATGTATTCAGGTAGTTAATAACTGGTTTACCAAGTTATTAGTCGAACACTCCATACGCGTCGTCGACATGCCGTACCAGTGTGAACCGGTATGACTTGCCCCGTTACGGGTACATCATAATGTTAAATAATAACAAAGTATCAGTTGGGTTGCCCCATTCGGAGATCTTTGGGTATAGCGTCTATTCTCGACTTCCCAAAGCTTATCGCAGAGTATCACGTCCTTCATCGCCTCTTACTGCCAAGGCATCCACCAAACGCCCTTCTCGCGCTTGATCTGATCCAGAAATAGTCAGACTATTTCCAGAACAGAAGTCGTCATTTTTTTTGAGAAAATTGTTCATCAGCACCTATCTTGCGATAGGCACGTCATTTTGTGCTCGTTGCTTACGCAACAAGAACAACATTTTATTTTGAACTCAAATGTAACCTTCCCTTGGCAGGAAGGTCACGCACATTCCAGCGAATGAATGCTCTTTCGAGCATCCCTTCATGTCACAGTAGATCTAATTCACTGTGACTTGGTTAGTGTATTTGACTTGGAAAGACTGTAAATATTCTTTGGATCAGCTCGCAAACCGCACTGGAATGCTTACCGACAGCACATGCACAGTGGGTTGGTCACCCTAGTCTGTTTATGCTTCACGATTACTCGTGATACTGCGAACCAGCTAATCATCTAGCCCCTTCAAGCTCTTCAGCCCAAAAGTATTCAATAATCAACCT
>OX044354.1:1187500-1192500 GCA_943846615.1 uncultured Amylibacter sp.
CTTAAAACACAATTCCTTAAACTTTTATCCACACATCCGTAAAACATGCACAAATCAAACAACAAATCACCAACAACAAACTTATCCACAGACTCGCACATTACGATTCAATCAAATCTGCACAAATTCACCACGATTCACCAAAATGAATCACACGATTCATCGTGAATCACCCCTAGTTTCCCAAGAATCCTAAGTTTGGATAAGATTTAAACATGGAATCATTCAATGTTTCACGAATCTAGCAGCACAACACACATTGAAGCTCAGTCAGATACTGGATTTCGTTTTAAAGGAGCCACAAGGCTGAACAAAGGTCTGTTCAGCCTTGATGCCTTAGAGGCCTATTTTAAGATGACCTTACCTGTACGCGCCAACAGCTTAGCCGTAGCTTTTCCATCGTATCCCTTGGCATAACGCATTTTAAAGGTAACTTTACCCATGCGCTCCATGTCTAACTTACCGCCATTTCTAATAGCAGAAATCATACCACCGGTCTTGTCCGCTAACATCGCGGCAGCCAATGCCGCCTCTTCCGCTGCGGCGTTCGGGAAATCACCTCGGGCAATAGCGGCAAGGACTTCGCAGGTTTGATAGCAGATACAGGTCAGATCTGGACCCTCACCTGGCAGTCCCAGGATGATATCTTCCATTTCACTCGCCATCCCTTGGTTCACACTATCTTCGATGTCGGGCAAAAGGTTTAATGTTTGCGCCTGTACGGTAGAAATAGGAGCGGCCAAAATGACTGCTGTAGACAAAATAGTTTTTAACATCTTCTTCTCCAGTTCAAAAATTGATTTAGCGATCGGGAAAATAATCTCGATCATAAAACGATTGCGCTCATGATTGAGTAAGCCATGAATGACAATTCTCACCATTCGCAACATCAATTAGGCAGTATCAACCGCTCCAATGTCGAAGTCGTAGCTTCCGCTCCACATCCGAGCTGTTTAGTGGAGCGCTAGGTAACCCTAACGCAACTATTTGTCACCACCGGGACTTCGCTCGTTTCCATCGTTATCAAACCGCGTGGTTGATGTTTCACCCTCTGGCGTCGTCACGGTTACTTTGCTACCTCCACTGGCGACGGCAACACTAACTTTTGTACCATCGTCCAATTTGATTGTAATATCGGTCCGCGATCCGCCGATTTTGCTCACATTAATATCAGGCATTATAATTCCTTTCTTGGGTAAATATATTTAAGTAGTAAAGATAGTTTATGCCTAACGTATCCCATGGACAGTGGGGATCGTCACTGCTTTCTGAATTTCCCTTAGAGCGCGTGGCGCAGTCTCGGTTTTCGAAAGCAACCCTAGTCAGCACCACAACCGAACACAGTTATCATTAACAAACAGGCCACCTCTTAATCATTGCTGGCCTACGCGTCGCTTTTCCTTGCCCGTCAGCATTTCAATCTACAATCAGCTTATCAAAACATAAGCTATAAGCGGCGTTTGAGGAGGTAATATTATGCAACGCAAATATTTCCTAAGCGCATTTATAACAAGCTTGGAAATTGGATCGCCCACGGTCTACCTGCCCGGAATGAGCTTGGGGATTGGGTTCAGCGTCGCGTCCATCCCAAACATCGATACACAACTGACGTTTAAATACGCCGTAGATTTAGATACCGCCAATGAAGTCGGGCGTAGCGAACTCCTCTATAGCTAGGACATGAACATCGGCGGCGAAGTCGAACATGATAACAAATAGAGTGTTTAAGAGGACGTCGGTGATCTCGAACTCTGCATGGTTTTGCGTAAGCAACAACCCGCGAGCGCCTCACAATTCGAGAATACAGGCCTGGGCGTTACTCAATGCAGAGTTTATCCAAGCAGCTATTTTCATAAAGCAGAATACAAGAAAGCCGCCTCGAGAGGCGGCGTAATTGTATTATATCGTTTTGAGAACATTTTTTGTTATATAACTTACTAGGTTTGGCGATGACCGTAGCTTGGCTTGGACGCAGTCCAAACATGCGGAGCCCAGCAAGGTTTTGCGCAGCAAATCCTGAGAGGGTTACTCTAGACTCTAGAACGCAAAAAGCCACCCGAGGGTGGCTTAAGCGATAGATCGTTTTGAGAACATTTTTTGTTATATAACTTACTAGGTTTGGCGATGACTTACTCTCCCACGCCTTAAGACGCAGTACCATCAGCGCGAGCGCACTTAACGGCCGAGTTCGAGATGGGATCGGGTGTTTTGCTGCTGCTATGATCACCAAACCAAGAAAATTATATAACACACGAGACACAGCGTGACGCTGTCTGCTTTCCACTTCTGTCCAGAATTTCTAGATGTCTAAATCTGTCTATTACTGGATCAAATCAAGCCTATCGGGCAATTAGTATCGGTCAACTGAATGCTTTACAGCACTTACATCTCCGACCTATCGACGTGGTGGTCTTCCACGGCCCTCAAGGGAGACCTTGTTTCTGGGGGGGCTTCCCGCTTAGATGCCTTCAGCGGTTATCCTGTCCGATCATAGCTACTCTGCACTGCTGCTGGCGCAACAACAGATCCACCAGTGGATCGTTCACCCCGGTCCTCTCGTACTAGGGGCAACTCCCATCAAGTCTCCTACACCCACGGCAGATAGGGACCGAACTGTCTCACGACGTTCTAAACCCAGCTCACGTACCTCTTTAAATGGCGAACAGCCATACCCTTGGGACCTGCTCCAGCCCCAGGATGAGATGAGCCGACATCGAGGTGCCAAACACTGCCGTCGATATGGACTCTTGGGCAGTATCAGCCTGTTATCCCCGGCGTACCTTTTATCCGTTGAGCGATGGCCCTTCCACTCGGGACCACCGGATCACTATGACCGACTTTCGTCTCTGCTCGTCTTGTCAGACTCGCAGTCAGGCTGGCTTATGCCATTGCACTCGACGACCGATTTCCGACCGGTCTGAGCCAACCATCGCGCGCCTCCGTTACTCTTTAGGAGGCGACCGCCCCAGTCAAACTACCCGCCACACAGGGTCCCGGATCCAGATAATGGACCGCGGTTAGACATCAAGACAGACAGGGGTGGTATCTCAAGGGAGGCTCCCCAATAACTGGCGTCACTGGTTCAAAGCCTACCACCTATCCTGCACACGTCTGACCTAATGCCAGTGTGAAGCTGTAGTAAAGGTGCACGGGGTCTTTCCGTCTAACCGCGGGAAGCCTGCATCTTAACAGGCAATTCAATTTCGCTGAGTCTACATTGGAGACAGCGGGGAAGTCGTTACGCCATTCGTGCAGGTCGGAACTTACCCGACAAGGAATTTCGCTACCTTAGGACCGTTATAGTTACGGCCGCCGTTTACTGGGGCTTCAATTCAGTGCTTGCACACCTCCTCTTAACCTTCCAGCACCGGGCAGGCGTCAGACCCTATACGTCGTCTTACGACTTCGCAGAGCCCTGTGTTTTTAGTAAACAGTCGCCACCCCCTGGTCTGTGCCCCCAACCAAAAGTTGCCTTCTGATTGGGCCTCCTTCTCGCGAACTTACGGAGGCATTTTGCCGAGTTCCTTCAATGTAGTTCTCTCAAGCGCCTTGGTATTCTCTACCAGTCCACCTGTGTTGGTTTAGGGTACGATCTAATGGAGGGCTATTTCCAGGAACCGTCCGGCAGCAACTTCAATCCGATAAGGAGTCACTACGCTTTCGATCCGTCACCATCTCCTGGCCCAGTAATATTAAACTGGTTCCCATCGACTACGCCTTTCGGCCTCGCCTTAGGGGTCGGCTTACCCTGCTCAGATTAGCTTTAAGCAGGAACCCTTGGACTTTCGGCGACAGAGTCTCTCACTCTGTTTGTCGCTACTCATGTCAACATTCTCACTTCTGATCACTCCACCGGATCGCTTACGCGCCGGCTTCACAGTCAGAACATTGCGTCCGTAATACTCGAAAGTACTAAAGACGCAGCGTTCTATATCACAGAACGCTCCGCTACCATGCAATAAATTGCATCCCTAGCTTCGGCTCATGGCTTGAGCCCCGGTACATCTTCGCCGCAGGATATCTTAATTAGACCAGTGAGCTGTTACGCTATCTTTAAAAGATGGCTGCTTCTAAGCCAACTTCCTGGTTGTTTTGGACGTCCCACCTGCTTTCCCACTTAGCCATGAATTAGGGGCCTTAGCTGAGGGTCAGGGTTGTTTCCCTCTCCACTACGGACGTTAGCATCCGCAGTGTGTCTGCCGCATATTACTCTTGGGTATTCGGAGTTTGATTAGGATCAGTAAGACGGTGAGTCCCCATTACCCATTCAGTGCTCTACCCCCCAAGGTATTCGTGCGACGCTCTACCTAAATAGATTTCGCGGAGAACCAGCTATCTCCGAGTTTGATTGGCCTTTCACCCCTAGGCACAAGTCATCCCGATCTTTTTCAACAGATGTGGGTTCGGTCCTCCAGTAAGTGTTACCTTACCTTCAACCTGCTCATGCCTAGATCACTCGGTTTCGGGTCTGATCCTACTAACTCATTCGCCCTATTAAGACTCGCTTTCGCTGCGCCTACACCTATCGGCTTAAGCTTGCTAGTAAGACCAAGTCGTTGACCCATTATACAAAAGGTACGCTGTCACCCCATAAGGGGCTCCAACTGTTTGTAGGCGTCCGGTTTCAGAAACTGTTTCACTCCCCTCGTCGGGGTGCTTTTCACCTTTCCCTCACGGTACTGGTTCGCTATCGGTCAGTAAGGAGTACTTAGCCTTAGAGGGTGGTCCCCCCATGTTCAGACAGAATTTCACGTGTTCCGCCCTACTTAATACGTCAAATCATGCTTCCTATACGGGGCTGTCACCCATATCGCCCAGCTTTCCAACTGGTTCTAGTCACATTCATTGCTCGGCTGGTCCCGGTTCGCTCGCCACTACTACGGGAGTATCTATTGATTTCCTTTCCTCCGGGTACTTAGATGTTTCAGTTCCCCGGGTTTGCTTTAAAAACCCTATGTATTCAGGTAGTTAATAACTGGTTTACCAAGTTATTAGTCGAA
>OX044354.1:1195000-2747024 GCA_943846615.1 uncultured Amylibacter sp.
ATCTAATTCCGATAAATCTTTCCCCCGAAGGGCGTATAAGGTATTACTCTCCGTTTCCAGAGGCTATTCCTTAGAACTAGGTATATTCCCACGCGTTACTAACCCGTCCGCCGCTCACCCGAAGGTGCGCTCGACTTGCATGTGTTAGGCCTGCCGCCAGCGTTCGTTCTGAGCCAGGATCAAACTCTCAAGTTGAAAAGATGTTACCATCTTATCCTTAACGTTCGAACCTCTGCACATCGTTACCAATCCAGACAGACTGGTAACACTTAATTCTGTTTGATTGTGCTTATGGTTATCAAAGATAACCGAAAGCCACTACAAACAGTGAAGCTGACATTCCATAATCGACCGAAGTCTAGGAACGTTGATATGCAAACGTCCGTTCGTCGAAACGAAACCAAACTGCCTACATATCTCTTCAGATACTATCAATTTCAAAGAGCCAGAGACAATAATATAGCGAAAGCGCCTTTAACTTACTAGGCGCGCCCGCCAACTTTTATCTCTTTTTTCAACCCTCAGCAGCGTTTCTAGCGTCTCACTTTCGTGTGTCACCGTGTGTCGCTGCATCCGGTAAGGGGGCTTTTAGGGTTACCCACCCAAACCCGCAACCCCTTTTTTCCAAAAACATCACTTTTTTCAAATCTTTTTATAAGTCACTGAAAACAAACACTTTCTTAAAACACAATTCCTTAAACTTTTATCCACACATCCGTAAAACATGCACAAATCAAACAACAAATCACCAACAACAAACTTATCCACAGACTCGCACATTACGATTCACCAATTTCCACGCTAAATCACCCCATTTCCGGCCCTACATTTCTATGATTCACATATTTAAATCTCAAAACACTCTCAAAAAAACAGAATCAACCACATTATCAATCCACAAAATCCCAGCCGAGTCGGGTAAAATGGAAATACACGTCTAGATTCCGCTTAAAACATACCCATATTGTAACAAGGCATAATCGCAGACATCTGCTTAGCGACTTGAGGCGCGTAAAAGTTGCTTATCTCGATCAACGCCTATAGAATTTCGCCATGGGGATTGCTTAAGAGGGTTGATATGGAAAACGCAGGCTACGAAAAACAGTTGCAGCAATTAGATAAGCTAGCGCCAGCGGGGTATGTGCTGGGTCTACATATCCGTTATAATTCGGCGACATTGATGTTTCGCACATATCCAGAGGAATGGATGAATGTGTATACACAAAACGGTTACATGATGACCGATCCACTGGTCGCATGGGGCGTTGCCAACCAAGGTTGCGCCCGCTGGAGTGCATTAGGCGTCCCTGATCCCAATGAAGTTCTGAAGAAAGCGCGTGAATTTGATCTGAATTACGGTGTTGCGGTGTCTTGTGGTTTGGAAAACTCCAGAACCATTGGCGGATTTGCAAAATCCGATCGCGAATTTACGGATCAAGAGATTCAGGACCTACACGAGATCGTTTTGCACATGCACCGCGAAACCGCACCGGCCGTGAATTTAACCAAGACCCAAGCAGAAGCCCTGCGATTAATGGCAAGTGGCCGCACCACCGCACAAGCGGCCGCAGATTTGGGCATCACCGAACGCGCTCTCAAAAATCGTTTGAAAACGGCCAGCGAACGTTTACAGACGCGATCCATTGCCGAAACCATTCAGATCGCCACCGAATACAAATTATTATAGATCCCCCTAACGGCACCTGCCCGTATTTTGCCATCAAAGCCCGCTCCATTCCGGAAGACGCACCCGGCATGGTGAGCTGTGCAGTTTCGTGGTTATGATTTTCCCAGACCGTAAAACACGCCAATTGTTACGCATGACATTGCGAAAATCTGTTAATGCCCCATCCCACTCTCGACTCTCATAATCTGCAAACCGGTTCATGGAAATTTTTAGCGGCTTACGCCAAGATTCGGTACTGACCTGCCCGGGCGCACCATTCGCGACTTCAGATCGAACCACATTCGAGACCGCCAATGCATCTATGTCATAATACTTAGTATGTACTAGAAACAATCCATCCGTCAGCTGCGGCGTATAAGGCGGATCACGATCCAACCACACACCATGACTACGCAGCTTGTTTCGGCCCCACGTTGCGACGGCCTTACAGAACCGTGAATGAAAAATGAAACCATCTGGAAATGCATCCATGCCAATCGCGAATATCGCCCTACCATCCGCATGTAGCTTAAAGTTTGGCCTGAAAAACAATAACTCGTCCGCATCTGTTTGAAACACGGCATCATAATCGGCTTCGATATTTCTGCGAATATTCGCGATTTTCATACTGCGAACCGCATCAAACCTTTTCAAATCATCGCGCGGCATAACGATTATATTGCAACCGTCTGCTATCTTGTCATGCTCGGGGTCTCCGCCATGGCTGACCACATACAGATTTCCGCGTCCGAACAGCCCGCCAAAATGATCGACCCAACGCCGTAGCGCTGGATAATCGCGATATACCATGGTTAAGGCAGCAAATTTCATACCAAGTTTTAGCACGCTAAAGTGCGGATGCAATGTCCCGATATTATGACGTCTACGCCACCAATGCGCGCGCGCTGCTTGCGCAGCTTCAACACCCGATGCGTCAGCAACCCAAACAAAATCAGCGCATAAACCGCAGGTTCAACTTTCCAAGTTTTCGTCAACAACAGATAATGCATCACCGCACCAATCCCCGCCAAATAAACCAATCTATGTAACTTGTTCCATTTGATCGGCCCCATCTTACGAATGGATAGGTTGTTTGATGTGATTGCCAGCGGCAACATCAACAGCGCCGATGCCATTCCAAATGTTATATACGGGCGCTTGACGATATCTTTCCAAATCTCCGGCAGGATAAAGTTTTGATCCAGCCACAAATATGACCCCAAATGCAGGAAAGTATACAAAAACGCCATCAACCCAATGGCGCGGCGGTATTTGATCAGGTTGATTTTGAACCAATCGCGCAGGGGCGTGATGAACAAGCCCGCGATGATCAGTTTCAACGCCCACTCACCTACCTCGTGTTCATAGGCACGAATCGGGTCTGATCCCAATTGGTTGGTTAAAAGGGCGTATGTGAAATACACCGCCGGTATCGCCAATGCGATATATACCACCCATGTTGGTACGTGGCGTGTTGCAGAATTGATTGTTGATACAATACCCATGATGTTCCCCAAGTGAGTTTGGATCGTTCTACGCCAAGGTCATGTTACAGGCAAAACAAATGCCCTGACATGCGCGTGGGAAATGTTTCAAAGGGTGTTTGCACTGAACCAGCGCCAGATCATTGGCACAAGCGAGAGAGGGAACAGAAAAACTTTAATCATCAAAAAACCTTTCTTTCAAAAGCTATCGTATGTCGCCCGGAAACCAAAGCCCTATCGCCCAGCCATCCAATCCCGCACACCATAATAGCCAATCGCAAAGGGCAAAAACCACGGCCGCCCACTATATAACGGTACCGCGGATGGTGCATCCATTGCGAATGCCGTTTGGGCGCGACCGTCGCCCAAAATGCAATAGGCTGCTTTGCGTCCCAGCCATAGGGCCCAGACGGTGCCTGATCCACAAAACCCGCAGACATATATAATGTCATCATGGGCAAACAGGCTGGGCATTTCATCGCGTGTGAATGCCACCTGCCCTGTCCAATGCGTATCCACGCCAATGCCGCGCAGTTCTGGGAATATAGCACCCACGTTTTTGGCCAACCGCCGTGCCGCACCCGTGGGGTTTACCCCGACCAGCACATCGCGCCCACCTAACAGGATACGTTCACCATCTGGGCTGGGGCGATAATAACGCCCTAAATATCGTGACTCGCCGAAGGTACCCATGCCGGGCATTATACGTGCCATGATATCGGGGGCGATTTCACCTGTGGCAATGATGCGGCTGGTCACGGGCACCACACGACGGCGCAACCATGTATTGCTGTTGTCGCCATATCCGTTGGTGGCCACAATTACATGGGCCGCACGCACCGTGCCGCGCGATGTTTGTACGCGCGTTTTGTCATGCACGCCCAACACAGGGGTATTGTCGTGGATGATGACGCCAGCCTTGATTGCCACATCCAACAAGCCGATGAAAAACTTGGCGGGGTGGAATGATCCGATGTCATCGCGCCCAATGCCGCCGTGGTACAGATCAGACCCAACCATTTCATGTTGATCAGCGCGTTCCAATATCCGTGCATCAACGCCCAGCGCATCTTTTTCTATTTCGGCGGTGCGTTTCATGCCATCGAAATCACGCGCAGTCATCGCACCTGTGAAACGGCCGTTATATTGTAGATCACAATCGATACCCTCTGCCCGTACAAAATCGCGCATTGCGTTGCGGGCATCAATGCCTTCGCGGTACATCGCCATGCCGCGTGGTTTACCATATCGCATGATACTGTCGGTCAGGCTTAGGCGCAAATTACCGCTCAGTATTCCACCGTTGATGGAAGAGGCCCCCGCCCCCGCAATACCGCGATCAAAGACCTGAACGGATTTTCCCGCGCGCGCCAAGGTTATCGCCGCCGACAGGCCCGACAGGCCCGCGCCAACAATTGCAACATCACATGTATTCAGAATTTTCTGCGCATCACGCTCAGCTGGCGGCGCATCGCGCCACCAATATGGTTCAATATTCATCATCCCTGCACCTTAAGGCGCAAAGATGCCAATCGTCAAAGCTTTGGAATATACGCCTGTGAACCCCACAGCTGTTTCACCCGCTTATCGCGCCCACAGCCCTTGCGGTAAAATTTGTACGCCTTCGCCTTGGTCAACGGCCCGCGACGCGTAAGCACCACCTTATCACTCTTATAATAGTCTTGGTGATATGCGCCGACCTTGTAAAACTTGGCCTTTGGCAAAATTGGCGTCACGATGGGTTTTGGCAACTTGCCACTGGCATCATGTTTTGCAATCACATCCGCTGCGATCTTCGCCTCGGCACCTGATGCAAATATACCTGTTGCATAATGGGGGCCGCGGTCACAAAACTGTCCACCCGCATCCACCACATCTGACGAACGCAACAAGACGTCAACCAACTCGGCATAACTCACCTTCTCTGCATCATAGGTAATCTCAACCGCTTCAAGATGATTACCAAATGATTTGTATGTCGGTTTACTCGTTGTACCACCAGCAAACCCAGATACGGCTTCTTTGACACCATCCAGATGTTCGAAATTGGATTCAACACACCAAAAACATCCACCCGCAAACAAGGCCTTCTTAATATCCTCGGCCTGCGCGGCCATCGGCGCGGCAATTATCATCGCCGCTGCAAAAAATGATTTCAACATATCTATCTCCTAGAAGTTCTTCTTCAGGTCCATACCCGCATACAAGCCGGCAACCTCTTCCGCGTAACCATTGAACATCGGTGTGTCACGTTTACCAAACAAACCGCCACCAATAATGCGTTCACGTGCTTGACTCCAACGTGGATGATCCACTTCTGGGTTCACGTTTGAATAGAACCCATATTCATTCGCGGCCAATTTGTTCCACGTGGTTGGCGGCTCATCCTCAGTCACTGTGATCTTCACAATCGATTTGATTGACTTAAATCCATATTTCCACGGCACAACCAAACGCAACGGCGCACCGTTTTGATTTGGCAGGCTGTCACCATACATACCCGTGGCAATCATCGACAACGGATGCATCGCTTCGTCCATGCGCAACCCCTCGACATATGGCCATGGGAACCGAGGGTTCCAACCAATGCCGGGCATTTCTTCGGGACGGTTCAACGTTTGAAACGCCACATATTTACCGCCCGATTGAACGCCCGCCTTATTCAAAATCTCGGACAATGAGAACCCAATCCACGGAACAACCATCGACCATGCTTCGACACAGCGGAAACGGTAAATACGCTCTTCTAATGCAATGCCCGACAGCAAATCATCCAACCCGTAATTTCCAGGTTTATCAACCAACCCACCAAGTTCCACAGACCACGGATCGATCGTCATCTTACCAGCGTTACGAAACGGTTCATCCTTGGACGTACCGAACTCATAAAAGTTGTTGTAACTCGTCGCGTCCTGCTCTGGCGTAATGTCTGCATCAACGGAATAATCCGTTGTTGTGTATTCCAACGCCTTGGCCTGCGCCGCACCGCCAATGAAAGGCGCCGCACCTAAACCTGCCGCCCCTGCCATGATTTGACGACGATTCAAAAAATCCGCCTTCGCCGTCACATCCGAATATTTCAAATTCCCCCGAAAGAGTGCCATGTCATGTTCCCATCTATTTTTCCTGAACTTGGTCTATGTCAGCCGCATTTCAAAGACAAATGAACCCAGATCACAACTTTGTTGGAAATCTTACAGAACAAAGATCGCCCGCTGTTACGAATCTTTTACCAATGCGCCACATTCAAATTACACACTCGCAACAAAACTGTGATCAATCTGCGTCAATCATACCCCATCGAAAAACATCTATCCGAGGGTAAAATGAAACACATCGATACATCAGAATTAAGCTGGGATGACTGGGACGAAACAAAACGTCCGGCCCCCGAAACAACAGATTTTGACCAAGTGGTAGAGGCCGCCGTTTCACGTCGTGGTTTTCTATCTGGCCTATTGGCATTTGGTTCCGGCGCTGCCGCTATGGGCATGCTATCTGGTACATCATCACAGGCCGCAATGGCATCCCGCTTCGGCTTTAACGCGATCCCCGCCTTCACTGATGGCACAGTTCACGTTCCCGATGGTTACAGCTGGCAGGTCCTTTCACGCTGGGGCGATGCATTATTCAACGACGCCCAACCACACGATCCCGCAACTGGCGGCACAGCGGCAAACGCGGAACGTATCTTTGGCGAAAACACCGACGGCATGGAATTGTTTTCTGTAGGTAACCGTCAAATCATAGCCGTGAACCATGAATACGTGAATCCAAAACTGAACCTTCCACAAAACGAAGGCGGCAAACCAACGTCAGCCGAGGATGTTTTGAAATTGCAAAACCTTCAGGGCGTGACAATCATGGAGGTCGATCAAACCACAAACGGCTGGAAAATCGTCAAAGACAGCCCATACAACAATCGCATCACCCATAACACACCAATGAAAATAAGCGGACCGGCAGCAGGGCATGACCTGTTGAAGACATCGGCTGATCCCGCTGGCACAACCGTTTTGGGAACCCTAAATAACTGTGGCTCTGGTCGCACACCTTGGGGCACATATCTGACCTGCGAAGAAAACTTTAACGGCTACTTCGGCTCCACAGACGAAAACTTGGAATTGCCCGCGGGCTTTGACCGCTACGGCATCGATCATTCCAGCCGCTACGCATACGATAAATACGACGCGCGCTTTGATTTGTCGAAAAATCCAAACGAACCGAACCGTTTTGGTTATATCGTTGAAATCGATCCAGCGGATATCGATGGCACACCCGTAAAGCGTACCGCTTTGGGTCGCTTCAAACACGAAAACGCAGCTGTTGTGTTGGCATCAGACGGACGTCCAGTGGTTTACCTTGGTGATGATGAGCGCGGTGAATTCCTCTACAAATTCGTTGGTGAAAACGCATACCAAGTGGGCGGCGACACCTCCAAGCTTCTTGACGAAGGCCAACTGTACGTTGCCAAATTCAACGAAGACGGTGTTGGCGAATGGCTGGCTCTGACAACAGATACGACTGGCATGACTGACGCAATGATCGCAATCCACACACGTCAGGCAGCATCCTACGTGGGTGCAACGACAATGGATCGCCCAGAATGGGTTGCCGTCAACCCGATCAAGGTCGAGGCTTACTGTGCATTAACAAACAACAAAAACCGTGCGGTGAAAACAAACGCGGGCGGCGATGAAACACCTGTTTCTGGCCCAAACCCACGCGCAGAAAACAACTACGGGCAAATCGTCCGTTGGTACCCAGATGCGGACGACCACGCGTCGGACACATTCAAATGGGATCTATACGTGATGGCTGGTAACCCAACCGTTCACAACGATGCCTACGCAGGTTCAGACAATATCAACGAAGGCAACCTGTTCAACAGCCCGGACGGAATGGTGTTTGATAAAAACGGAATGCTCTGGATCCAAACAGATGGCAAGGACAGCAACGAAGGCGACTTCGCTGGCATGGGTAACAACCAAATGTTGGTTGGCGATCCAATCACCGGTGAAATCAAACGCTTTATGACTGGCCCCAAAGGGTCGGAGGTCACAGGCGTTGCCTTTAGTTCGGATCGTCGCACGATCTTTGCGGGTATCCAGCACCCTGGCGGCACATTCCCAGATGGGGTTGGTTCACCGCGCAGCACGATCGTTGCGATCACGAAAAACGACGGCGCGATCATCGGATGATGGCCTGCGGCGAAAAACCAGAATGTGCGGACTGCCCATTATGGCAACTGGCACAACCAAAACAAAAATAATAAAGGGGCTCGTTCACGGGCCCCTTTTCAATTCGGCAATTGTTCACGTGAATGCTGTCGCCACTTATAGCGCAACCCAAAAACTGGCTTAGGATCGATGCGATTGGCCTAATTGGCTGGTAAAAACGATACCATCATTGCACTGACGGTGGACATCAAGTTTTCCTCTGTTTGCGATACTCCACGGGGGATTGATGATACACCCGTTCAAACTCGCGATAGAAATTGGACCGCGTTAAAAACCCAGACCTTTCTAATATACGCGAAACCGATTGATCCGTCGCAATTAACATTTCTGCCGCATGGTTCAGGCGAAAACTGTTCACATATTGCGAAACATTCACGCTTTGGGTTTGATTGATCGCCTCGGACAATGCGCGTGCGGGCACATGCAAACGCCGCGCCAAACGTTCCAGCGTCAAATCGGTATCCAAAAACAATTGTGTCTCGTTCAACAATTCCCGCGCTTTAACTTCTAACGATACATCAACATCTTGGGGAACAACGGCAACTGCCACGCCCACTTTCTTATGATTGGAAAAAACAACAATCGCTGCCAGAGTACTAATCAACAAAAAGATCGATCCATAGGACACCAGTTTCACCGCTTGATCCATACGCTGCATTGCAAAACTGATCGCGATGCTGGTTTCAAACAAAAACACCACCGCCAAACAACCCGCAGCCAAAACGGTCCAACGCCGCAAATTCGGCCCCAACCCTAGCGGCGCATAAAGCAGCCGATCCTGTCCAAGACGCCACATATATAATAATGCCGCAATCGCTCCCAAATGGGTTAGCCCAATGACAATATCATATGCAGTGAAATATTGCGGAACCATTTGCATCCCAAATACAAACACGAACACAAATCCCCAATGGATAAACAACCATCTTTTCACATGGTCGCCGGGCCAGAAAAACGCGGCAAAGCCAAAGGCAATCAATGGCGCGATGAACAGCGGGATCACACGTTGGATTAAAATGAATTGCTCCATTCCGTATCCAAATCGCAGGGCAATCAACAACGTGCCAACGCACATCATCGCAAACGCGCCCGTCAGACACCGATGCGCCAAACGATTCCCCAATTCCAACCGCCAAATCAGCGCACATGCGAACACCGCCAGAATAAAAGTCACAATCGGCAATGGTAATGTCAGCACAATCTGTCCTCTTTCTTGCACTGCTGTCCTTGATCCTGTGAAACCTGTCCTAGATTGCGTTTCAGGACAGCGATTTCAGGGGCAACGCGTTGTTTTATATCATTCTTTGTCAAACATTAATGTCATCAATTCACAAAAACGGAGCATACCCCATGAACATCACATTGCCAACAACCCTCGCCGCCCTCGCCATCAGCACCGCCAGTGTTCTGGCCGATGGTTATCAAACGGGCATGTCGGATTTAGACATCCGCGACGCGGACAACAACCGCCACATCAACGGCATCATCTGGTATCCGACCAATGATACAAACGAAACTGTCCGCGCACAGGGCAACGCGGTGTGGGAACCAATCCGCGTCCAACCAAACGCCACAGCCGCCGACGGGCAATACCCGCTTGTTGTGTTGTCCCACGGCATGTACGGCAATCACCGTAACCAAGCATGGCTTGCATCCATCTTGACCCAACAGGGTTATATCGTGGCCGCTATCGATCATCCAGGCACATCGACTTTCAGCCGCGATGCCGATCATGCTCGTGAGCTGTGGGAACGCCCCCGCGACATCAGCCGCACAATCGATCAAATCTTGGCCGATCCTGCCTATGCGGGTCACGTCGACGCGGAAAACATCTTCATGGCGGGCCATTCACTGGGCGGCTTCACCGCCGTGGCCTTGGCTGGTGGTCGTTTCGACCCCGTGAAATTCGACACCTTCTGCGCATCAGGCGCGGATGATATCGCCTGTGGTGTCATGGACAGATGGCAGGTTGCTAAATCAAACGCCGATCGGGCCACAATCACCCGCGATATGTCCGATGACCGTATCAAGGCCTTCGCCGTTTTCGATTTGGGTGGCACGCAATCGTTTTCCACCAACAGCCTTGGCGCAATCGATACACCTATGTTGGTAATCGGCGCACCTGAGAATGTTCACGGTTTAAATCTGGATATTGAATCGCGCGCCTTAAACGCGGCACTACCAGCCGACAGTAGGCAATATTTGGAACCTGCGGGCCTGTCGCATTTCGATTTCATGGGCCAATGCACCGAACGTGGTTTAACGATTTTAAAAGAAGAAGAACCAGATGACGTTTACGTTTGTGAAAATGGCACAACAGAACGCGCACGCGAACACCAAGAAATCGCTTCCAGCGTTATGACCTTCTTCGCTGGTATATAACTTCATTAGGGCATCCGAACCGACATCGGGTGCCCTAATCGTTTTGCAACCGATACTTCCAATCGCCCTTAAACAATCGACGATGGAAAAACGGAAACCGCACCAACTCTTCGACTACAAACAAAGAAAACACCCACGTTACTGAAGCATCAAAATACAATATCAACAACGCCGTTAGCGGCACGCGAAATAACCACTGTGCGGCGACGAAAATATTCATCACATACACGGTATCTCCGCTGGCGCGCAGGGTATGGCCACACATCGTATTCGAACCCTTTGGAAAGGGTAACAACAACAAAAATGGTAGAAAGCTATAAATCGCCGCGCGCGTTTCCGCTTCAAGATCACCATACATAACCTCAGATCCCAAACACACTCCAAGATATGTCAACGATACAACAAACGCCCCGAAAAATGCCATTTTCCATGCCATTTTAAGGAAGTCATCCAATTCGCCCCCACGACGATTGCTCCCTAACATTTGCGCCACAATAATACCCGCCGCGGTGGCAATTGACGTGACGATAAATCCTGTCAAATTTATCCACGGTGTGATTAATGTCATCGCCGCGAACTCATTGACCGATAATTTTGCGTACAACAGCGCTAAAAAATAAACCGCCAACGCATTACTCACGAATGTTCCCGCAATCGGCAGGGCAAAAACTAAATGCCGTTTGACTGATGTCCACAATGTGTCGTGCAGCCATCCCTTCTCGTCCAGATGGCCGCCGTATTGGCCAAAAAACACAACCCCCATAAATGAAAATTGCGCCAGCGATGCAACCATACTGCCAACAGCGGCCCCCATTACGCCAAGGGCAGGAAATCCAAAGTTACCATGGATCAAACTATAACTGACGAACACGTTTACCGGCAGGCCGATCAGGTAACTACGAAATGGGATAACCGTTTTGCTTCGCCCATTGAAATAACTTCCTAAACATTGCGAAAAAGCCTCGATAAAAATCAAAAATAGAAACACATTCAGATATGCACGCGCTTGCTCTGCAATCCAAGGTGTATGCGCAAAGCGATCAATCAGCGGTCCGCCAAACAACCAAACCAAGATGACCCCGGTGGTCGCGACACCAAGATTGATAATTATCCCCGCATACACCCCCGTCTTTAGCGCGGCAGGTCGACCAGCACCAAATGCTTGGGCAATGCGAATTTGGGTGGCGGTCGAAAACGCCAAAATCACACCCAACAACAGATTGCCAAATGCCGCCGCCAAGCCGAGCGCCGCAACCGCAGGCTCGCCCAGCGACGACACCAGATAAGCATCGATCACCACGATCCCATTCAGCATCATTGCCTTTAACATCAAAGGCCACGCGACACGCAGCACCTCGCCTCGTGACGGTGTCATCGCAGTGCCAGACGTCTTCGTCATAAATTTTCCCAAAGTAGAGTTGGCCTATTCTAACCTAGGCTAGAAAGGCCCCGCAAGCGCAGATCAGTGGCGTGTCTTCATTTCAGGCCTAATTCTCGGCCACCACATCAGGGCGTGGAAATAGTCTTGCTAACGAAACTGACTGTCCATTCTCTTGCATCATCCGAATATGCGAACGCTTAATCTGACGTGGCTCCGAAACGCCAACTGAATTGGCCAAGGTTTCTACCTCGTAGATGATACCCTTCGCGTAATTCGCGACCTTCTCGGACTTCGCCTCTGGCACCAATCCCTTTTGCAAACGCCCATCATGTGTGGTGATCCCAGTCGGGCAGGTATTCTTGTTACATTTCAGCGCCTGAATACAGCCCAGCGAAAACATGAAACCACGCCCCGCATTGACAAAATCCGCACCCGCGCCCAACGCCCATGCCACATCACCGGGGTTAATCAGCTTACCCGAAGCGATCACCTTAATACGATCCCGCAAACCACGTTCAAACAGCAAATCCGAAACCCGTGGCAGGCTCTCGCGTAATGGTGACCCGACCAAATCCATCAACGGCATTGGCGCCGCCCCGGTTCCCCCATCACCACCATCCAATGTGATAAAATCCGGCGCACTTTCAGGCCCGCGTTTTAATACCTCGTCCAACAGTTCAGCCAATGCCTGATACGATCCCATCACCGTTTTGAACCCAACGGGCTTGCCAGTTACATCGCGTATATGCCCAATCATATCCAACAGCTCGCTCACATTGGAAATCTCTGCATGGCGATTAGGCGAAATGCTATCCTTACCTGCCTCAATTCCACGAATTGCGGCAACCTCTGCGTTCACCTTGGCGGCGGGTAAAATCCCACCCTTGCCGGGTTTCGCACCTTGGGCCAGCTTCAGTTCAAACATCCGCACCTTTTCATGCGCCGCCACTTCGCGCAGCTTGTCATCGGACAACATTCCATCCAAATCGCGCACACCATATTTCGCGGTGCCAATCTGATAAATCAGATCACACCCACCCTCTAAATGATATTTCGAAATGCCACCCTCGCCAGTGTTCAACCAAACACCAGCCTTAGCCGCGCCAATGCTTAACGCGCGTATGGCAGGCCGTGACAGCGCACCATAGCTCATCCCAGAAATGTTAAAGAACGATGGAGCCAAATAGGGTGTTTTGCAAAACGGCCCAATCTGCACTGGTTGCGTTTTCGCCGCTTGTTCCTCTAACGGGGGAAACGGCGCATTCACAAAAATCGGCGTTCCAACTTGTGTCAAATTGCGCGTCGAGCCAAAGGCAATCGTATTCCCTTTACCACTTGCCGCACGGGCCACCCAATCGCGTTGCGCTCGATTAAACGGCATTTCCTCGCGATCCATTGCGAAAAAATACTGCCTAAAAAATTCGCCCAGCTCAGTAAAAATCTTACGAAACCGCCCAATCACGGGATAATTTCGCCGTACAGCATCCTCGGTCTGCGAACGGTCAATCACAAACATGATCAACACGCCCAGCGCCCCAACGCCAAGCACCACAACAAACAGCGTCGCCAGAAAGCTCAGCACCTCACCAACAAACGTCATATTCATCGCCTATTCCCCCAGTTATCTTCACGCCATATGCGCCTTTACGGGGGGCTCAAGTCAACTCAAACATTTGTTATGGTGATGTGACCTGCGCATGGCGTGCCTTCAACGCCTTCACAATTTTGGCCTCTTCACTGGATGTACCATTTGCCAACAAATCCTTGGCCTCTTTAGGATCACGCGCCAAATTATACAACGCCGCCTCCGCACCATCCTCTTGGATCAACTTGTAATTTCCCATACGCATCGCCCAACCATGCATCGCGCGGCGCTTGGGTTTTTCATCGGCAAAATGTTCGACATAAACATAATCTCGCGTGCTTTGCCCACCAGACAACATCGCGCGAAAATCATATGAATCCGTCGTCGTCACAGATCGACCAGCAATCCCCGCGATCGTCGAAAACAAATCCGCACTGTAAACATACCCCGCGTTCCGCCCCTTTTTCACACCCGGCCCAGACACGACAAACGGCACATGCGTACCACTTTCATAAATCGTCCCCTTGGCCCCGTGATCACCATATAACCCACGCGCCACTTGGCTGGGCGTGCCATTGTCGCCCATGAAAATCACAATGGTATTGTTACGCACAGCCGTCGACATCGACGCCATCAACCGCCCAATTTCCGTATCCAACGCCTGCAACATCGCATTGTAATACGGCACGGGATTGGATCGAATGGCGGATTTCGAATTCGTCAAATTCCGCGCTGAATGCAGATCCTTGGGCGGCACATGAAACGGGGAATGCGGCGCATTATACGCCAGCCACAAAAACCAAGGGCTCGTCTGATCCCCAATCCAATCAATCGCCCGATTTGTAAATGCGGTGGTGGAATATTCCTTCACCGCAACACGCTTGCCATTGCTGACCGCACGCCAATCCGAATAGTCCTTGGTGCCACCAGAATACAGTCCAAAATAGTCAGGCACGCCCAGTTTCGCAGGATGGTTCAACCCATCTTTCCCATCCGCTAAATGCCACTTCCCAATCAAATTCGCGCTGTAATTCGTTTTCGCTAACACGTCGAACAGGCTGGTTACATTCGCGGACAATCCACCATTTCCCTTACGCGGAATCGCCGAACCGATACCCGTGCGAAACCCATATTGCCCCGTCATAATCGACGCACGCGTTGGCGAACAGACTGGCGCGGCATAGGCGTTATCAAACACCATGCCCTTGGCACACATCGTCTCTAGGGTCGGCATTTTCGCCTGCTGTTTCCCAACCGAATAACAGGCCGACGCATCCAACCCCATATCATCAGCAATAATCAACAAAACATTCGGTGCAGCCTGTGCACCAATGGGCATCACAGCCAACGCCAATGCAGCACAAAGTGATCTTAATTTCATATGTTCCCCCGAACGTTTTCAAATTCATCCAAGGTTATACGCGCTGGCACTAAATTTCCGTCGCGAATTTAGCCGAAAAAATTATTCTGGGCGTAAAAATATAAAAACGCCCCCACGATCAGCATCCCCGGCAACCCCAAGAACTTGCGCGCTAATCCCCATAATATTGTGCGTATAATAAAACTCATAAAGCCTAGTTAGGCACTCACGCCCTAGATTAAAAGGCAAAAGACCAGAACATCCGCTCTGGCCTTCCAATTATTAATGTACGTTCGCACCCTTCGGCACACGGGGTTCACGCCCCTTGCCGTTAATGGTCAGCCCCGCATCATTCGCGCTAACTGCCACCTCGGCACCATCCAGCAATTCACCGGACAACAGCACCTCTGCCAATTCGTCCTGCAATGCCTTTTGGATCACACGCTTTAGCGGCCTAGCACCATAAACAGGATCGTAACCCTGATCCGCCAACCACGTTTTCGCGGTCTCGTCGATGTTCAGCACAATTTTGCGCCCTGCCAAACGTTTGTTCAAAATATCCAACTGGATATCAACGATACCATCCATGTTTGCGCGGCTTAAGCGATCAAACAGAACAATCTCGTCCAAACGATTCAAGAACTCGGGACGGAAATGCGCCTGCACCGCAGACATCACTTGGCCCTTCGCTTCGTCGGCATCCTCGCCCTCGGGCAATTGGCTCAACGCCTGCGCACCCAAGTTCGACGTCAAAATTATCAACGTCTGCTTGAAGTCCACTTGGCGTCCCTGACCATCGGTCAATTGACCATCATCCAAAACCTGCAACAACACGTTGAACACATCTGGATGCGCCTTTTCGACTTCGTCAAACAAGATCACCTGATAGGGGCGACGACGCACCGCTTCGGTCAAAACACCACCCTCATCATATCCAACATAGCCAGGAGGCGCACCGATCAAACGGGCCACGGAATGTTTCTCCATGAACTCGGACATATCAATCCGCACCATGGCCTGATCATCATCGAACAGAAACTCCGCCAATGCTTTGGTCAATTCGGTTTTACCAACACCTGTTGGTCCAAGGAACATAAACGATCCAAGCGGTCGCTTAGGGTCGTTTAGACCCGCGCGCGCCCGGCGAACTGCGTTCGCGACCGCATGAACAGCATCGAATTGCCCAATGACACGATTGCCGATTTCCTCTTCCATCCGCAGCAGCTTGTCACGCTCGCCTTCCAGCATCTTGTCCACGGGAATACCCGTCCAACGCTCGACCACAGATGCGATATGGTTGGGGCGCACGGCCTCTTCCACCATCACATCTTCACCGGCTTCTTCGGCTTTGGCCAATTTCTTTTCCAGCTCTGGAATGACGCCATACTGCAACTCACCCATGCGTGCCAAATCGCCTGCACGTTTCGCGGTTTCAAATTCGATACGGATATTATCCAACTCTTCTTTGATATCACGCGCACCTGCCAGTTTGTCACGTTCGGCCTGCCATTTCGCCGTCATCGCCGCGCTTTCCTCGCGCAACACACCCAGCTCTTTGTTCAACTTGAACAAACGGTCTTTGGACGCATCATCGGTTTCCAACTTCAATGCTTCGGCTTCGATTGATTTTTGCAACAAATCACGATCAATTTGATCCAGCTCTTCTGGTTTGCTGTCGACTTCCATACGCAAACGCGATGCCGCCTCATCCATCAAATCGATGGCTTTGTCGGGCAGAAACCGATCCGAAATGTAACGATGACTCAACACCGCCGCTTGCACCAGCGCACTGTCCGAAATCCGAATGCCGTGATGCAACTCGTACTTTTCCTTAATACCACGCAGGATTGAAATTGTATCTTCAACGGTCGGCTCTTCCACCATCACTGGCTGGAAACGACGCGCCAATGCCGCATCCTTCTCAACATGCTTGCGGTACTCGTCCAACGTGGTCGCACCAACCGCATGCAATTCCCCACGCGCCAGCGCAGGTTTCAACAGGTTCGACGCATCCATCGAACCCTCGGACGCACCAGCGCCAACCAATGTGTGCATTTCATCAATGAACAAAATGATTTCACCAGCGGCCTCAGTAACTTCCGTAAGGATCGCCTTCAGACGTTCCTCGAACTCACCACGATATTTCGCGCCAGCAATCAACGCACCCATATCCAACGCCATCAGCGTTTTATTCTGGATACTCTCTGGCACATCACCATTCACAATCCGCAACGCCAAACCCTCGGCAATCGCAGTTTTACCCACGCCCGGTTCACCAATCAGTACTGGGTTGTTTTTCGTACGGCGCGACAACACCTGCATCGTGCGGCGAATTTCTTCGTCACGTCCAATGATCGGGTCAATTTTACCGTCGCGTGCACGTTGCGTCAGGTCTTGGGCGTATTTTTTCAACGCATCATAGCCATCTTCGGCACTGGCGGTATCCGCTGTGCGCCCCTTACGAATGTCATTGATCGCGGCGTTCAGGCTCTGCGCCGTCACACCTGCATCTTTCAAAACATTATTCGCATCGGATTTCACAACAGCCAACGCCGTCAACATCCGCTCTGCTGGTACAAACGTATCGCCCGCCTTCTTGGCCAGCTTCTCTGCCTCTGCCAAAACCTTGCCGGTCTTGCCGTCCAAATAAACAGACGCGTCGCCCGTCACCTTGGGCATCTTACCCAACACGGCATCAACATCGTTCAGCGCCCGCACAGGGTCACCGCCCGCCATACGGATCAGGTTCGCTGCCAACCCATCGGGGTCATCCAACAACGCCTTCAGCAAATGTTCTGGTGTAAATCTCTGATGGCTTTCGCGCATCGCAATGGTCTGTGCGGATTGAATCATTCCGCGCGACCGTTCAGTGAACTTCTCTAGGTCCATAGGTCTCTCCTTAAGCACTTGCTGTTGAAATGAAATGACGCCCTAAATAGGCACGTCTGGTTGCAAGCCTTACATTCAAGATAAGTATTCCTTTGCGAACGCACAAGGCTTGGATATACTGACACGATAAAATTTATTTGATGATGGGATTTACAATGTCCGCAAACAAATCATTCATGATCAGCGCATTCCTACTTGGCGCGGGCATTGCAACCGCTGGATATTTCGTCAGTCAAACAACCCTGAACGAACGCACAGGCGCAAACACCGCCCACGTCAAAGGCCTGTCCGAACGCGTAGTCCAAGCGGATACAGGGCGTTGGCAACTGTCTTTTTCAAGCTTTAGTCGTGACACAACGAAAGTCAGTGAAACCTTTGAGCGCACAGCGGCCAAAAGCACGCGCATTCACACAATTCTAACTTTGGCGGGCTTTACCGACGAAGAGCTACGCTTCACACCCTTGCGCAAAACCGACCACACAGATCGTGACCGCGAAGGTAAGATCATAGATCGTTACTTCTTAGTTTCTGGCAGCATCCAAATCACCACACGCGACCCACAAAAAATCGAACCCGCACAGCAACCAATCTATGATTTGGCCAAGGACGGCATCGACGTTTCACAGGACAGTTTGTTTTTTGAGTACACCAAGCTGAACGAAATCAAACCCGACATGCTGCGCGAAGCCACCGAAAACGCCCGCATCGCCGCCAATGAATTCGCATCCAACGCTGGCGTTTCCGTCGGCGGCATCCAATCCGCATCCCAAGGCGGATTTCAAATCAACACTTATTCCGGCAGCACATCACCGCTTGATAAACTGGTTCGCGTCGTCACAAACATTACCTTCTATTTGGAAAACTAACCCCAAAACTTGACTTCCCACGCGATCTATCACAAAGACGGGCCAACCCAAAAAACAGGAGCCTATAATGTCCGACGATCGCTTAATCGTAGCCCTAGACGTGCCCAACCTTCTGGACGGCGGCAAAATCATCGACGCCCTCGGCGACTCAGTATCCTTCTATAAAATCGGCCTCGGCATGCTGACAGGCGGCGGCCTTGCCCTTGCCAACGAACTTAAAGAACGCGGCGCCAAAGTCTTCCTCGACATGAAATTCTTCGACATCGGCGCAACCGTTGAAAAAGCCGTCGCTGGCATCGCACAATACAACCTCGATTTCCTAACCGTCCACGGCGACCCATACGTGGTACGCGCGGCTGTGGCTGGACGCGGCGACAGCAACACAAAAATCCTCGCCGTCACAATCCTTACCTCCCTTGACCGCGATGACCTTAACGCTGCGCTGATCAAAGACGGCAACATCCACGACCTCGTCGTCGAACGCGCCCGCAACGCGCTGGCCGCTGGCGCCGACGGCGTTATCGCATCCCCACAAGAGGCCGCAATGATCCGCGCATTACCAGAGGCAAACGGTAAACTCATCGTAACCCCCGGCGTGCGCCCCGCAGGTGCCGCACTCGGCGATCAAAAACGCGTCGCAACACCCGCCGAAGCAATCCAAAACGGTGCCGACCACATCGTCATCGGCCGCCCCATCTGGGCCGCAGAAAACCCACGCGAGGCAGCACTGGCCGTCCTAGAAGAACTCAAAACAATCTAGCCGCACAGCCTTGTCCCGTGGGAAAAGGAGGCAACGCCAATGTTGTCCCCTTTATCCCCGCCAAGTATCTGCTCGCTGATAACCACCCGCAACACACCAAAATCCTTATCCCGCCGGACGGGACAAGGATGTGCGGCGGCTTCGCCTTGACTCCGCACCGCACGCCGAAATAACCCAATCCTAACCACCCACGCGCCATCTTCCCGCGCATGGACAAAATCAAACACATCCCGCTAAACGCAATCAACACCACCGCCCTGCCACGCGACCGCACCCTGATCGACACAAACGCACTTAACGAACTCACCGCCTCCATCCGCACCAACGGATTGCGCTTGCCCGTAGAGGTCTACCCTACAGAAAACACCTACACCCTGATCGCGGGCTACCGCCGCCACCTCGCCTTCCAAACCCTCGCGCAAACCGACGAAACCTTCGCTAAAATCCCCGCCTTCATCCGCACACCCATCAGCATCCCCGCTGCAATGGCCGCCATGATCGAAGAGAACGAAATGCGCCAATCCCTGTCCCCATGGGAACGCGCCCACATCATCGTGCGCACCACCGACATGGGCCAATTCGCCACCATCGACGACGCCACCCAAACATTATTCCCCCACGCCACCCGCCAAAAACGCGCCAAACTCCGCGCCATGACAGACGTGGTCATGGAACTCGACGGCCTCCTAACCGATCCCGAGTTACTGACAGAGCGTCAATTAATGCGCCTCTCCAACGCCATCCGCCACGATTGGACGGACATCATCCAAACCGCATTGACCGAGCAACGCGGCCTAAACAGCCGCCAACAATGGGCGCGCATATTACCAACACTCACGGAACTCGAAGGCCTGATCGCCAATAACCACCCCACCACATCAAACCGCCCCCGTCGCAACATCACACCGCGCGCAGGAATTAACGTCCGCCGCGAAAGCACCCCCTACGGCTACACCCTCCATATTTCGGGGCGCAAAGCGACGGGGATGTTGATGAGCAGTGTTTTGGAAAATATTGAGCTGTGGCTGTCTGAGCAATAACGACAGGGCGGAACCCGACCCTAGGGAGGGCAAGCACAACAATTCCAAAGCGCACTTTATCCCCCCGCAAACTTTAAGGTTAGTGAATATCGAAACGCCGCAATGCGCCCTCCCAACCCAAGGGTCGGGCGCCGCCCGTGCTAGTCGCACGAGCTGTATCTCACCTCGGTAAACTTTGCACACTTTCAAGTTGCATTAAACCGCATACAGTTTAGGTTTAAAGCAATTGATATAAAAGGTATTTTCTATGCGAAGTCGGTTTTTAGGGCATTTTAAAGAAAACGATAAAACAATAAAAGAATTATGGGAAAAAGCCGTTTTCGTTTTTGACGCTAACGTTCTTCTTAACCTTTACCGATATTCAGATACAACGCGATCTGAATTTCTTACATTACTTGATAATCTTAAAAGTCGCTCTTGGTTACCAGAACAGGCTGCCCATGAGTTTTTAGAAAATAGGACAAGTGTTATCAAGCAGCAGATTGACTCGTACAACACCACTAAAAAAGAAATTGATAAGTTAGAAAAATCATTTTCAGGCTCCCGAGCGCACCCATTCATTACTGAAACCACAAAAAAAGAATTCGAAGCAACCGTTAAAAGCATCGGTTCTGAACTATCAGAAAACCAGAGAACACAGGAAGACTTGATCCACAACGACCCAATAAAAAATCAAGTTGCTGATCTGTTTGAAGGGCTAGTAGGGGATCCCTATTCATCCGATCAATTAAGCGAAATCTTTAAACTGGGTAAAGAGAGGTATGAATCAAGAATTCCACCAGGATATAAGGATGGCCAAAAACATAAGGATCCGAAATCTCAAAATGAAGAAAGGTCAAATTTTGGCGATTGGATTATTTGGAAACAAGTGATGGACTTCTCTACATCTAAGAAAACAGCAGTCATCTTTGTTACAGATGATCGCAAAGATGATTGGTGGGAAGAGGTAAACGGTAAGACACTGGGGCCCCGACCAGAGCTTATCAAGGAGTTTTGCGAAACCACGGAACAGAGAATACTTATATACACACCGGATAGCTTTTTAAAAATCTCTAAGGAACAGCTCAATACCAAAATTAGCCAAAAATCGATTGTAGAAGTAAAAGCTGAACATCAGTCGAGAGAAGAAGACCTGCTGTTTGAAAACAAGAAAAAAGAACTCATGTGGTTAGCAGAGAAAGAGTATTTTAATCGCAAAATTTCGCCATTCTCCCACCAAGTTAACATAAAACAAAAAAAATGGTCAGCGGAAAGCAAAAAGCGATTCAAACTTTCAAAGCATTCAGATTCGATGTCGCATGCACTACGAGACCATCATACCACATCTAGAATTTCAGCTGCAACTAACGAAATTGAGGCTCTAAGAGATCGTGGCACAGCAATCATTGAGCGAGAATTCGAAATAAAAGTGAAACTTGAGAGAACCGCTGAAGGCGACAGATTTCCAGATGAACTGTATGAAGAACTCGCATCAATCAAAGACGAACAGGATTGGATTTCTATAAGAATTTTTGAATTGGAAGAAGAAATAGATTATCTTGCTAAGTCAGGCTAAATTTAGTTACTTGATGCGCTAAGGCTCTCAAAGAAACAACATTTCATTTGCTCCTTCAATTTTTAGAATAGTCTCAACCTATATGCATCCCGCTGTCATGTGGTCAGAACTAAACGATAGGGATCTAAAAAAGTTTAGTATATAACAAAATCAAAGACTTAGCCCCCTGTCCCCATGGGGACACCTCTGATATAACCCCCATATGCCCACTATCTGCCGTGATTGCCTGATTAAAATCGAACCCGCCCGCCGTTGCCCAAAATGCCACGGCCCCCGCCTGCTATCCCACCCCGAACTCTTCGATCTAACCACTGCCCACATGGATTGCGATGCCTTCTACGCCAGCGTCGAAAAACGCGACAACCCCGATATCCGCGACAAGCCAGTAATAATAGGCGGCGGCAAACGCGGCGTCGTGTCCACCTGTTGCTACATCGCCCGCATCCACGGCGTCCGCTCCGCCATGCCCATGTTCCAAGCCATGAAACTCTGCCCCGAAGCAGTGGTCGTGCGCGGCCGCATGGATGTCTACGCCTCCGTTTCCCGCGATATCCGCGAACTCATGAACGCCCTCTCCCCCGCCATCGAACCGCTCAGTCTGGACGAGGCTTTCATCGATCTCAAAGGCACCGAAAAACTCCACGGCGAACCCCCCGCATTATCCATGGCCCGCCTATTAAAACGCATGGAAGACGAGATCGGCATCTCCGGCTCCGTTGGCCTAAGCTACAACAAATTCCTAGCCAAACTCGCCTCCGACCTAGACAAACCCCGCGGCTTCTCCGTAGTGGGCGAACAGGGCATCGTCGAATTCCTCGCACCCAAACCCGTCAAACTCATCTGGGGTGTCGGCAAGGTGATGCAGGAAACATTGGCCAAGGACGGCATCCGCACATTCGCCGACCTACAACGCCGCGACCGCGCCGATCTGTCCGACAAATACCAAAACATGGGCGACCACCTGTGGCACCTGTGTCGCGGCTTAGATCACCGCAACATAACCACCCGCGCCCCCGTCAAAAGCATATCCAAAGAGACCACATTCAACGACGACATCAGCGATATCGAAAAACTGGACGGCTACGTCTGGCGATTGGCAGAACAGGTATCAGACAACGCGAAATCCAAGGGCCACGCAGGCCACGTGGTCACGCTGAAGGTCAAAACATCCAAGTTCAAATCCATAACGCGGCGCATCACATTGCGCGAGCCAACCCAAATCACCGAACGCATTTATGAACACGCACGCCGCATGTTAAACGACGTGATCCAACACGCACCGTTTCGTTTGATCGGTGTGGGCATCAGCAACCTAGACAGCGCCGAAAACGCCGACCAGTTCAACGATTTATTGGAGGCAGAAACAGCCAAGAAAGCCGCCGCCGAGCGTGCGACAGATGCAATCAAAAGCAAGTTCGGCAAAGACGCGATCAAGAAGGGCCGCAGCCTACGCTAACTACTGCGCCGCAATCGGTATTTCCTGTGCACCGATCAAACACAACGTTCGCACCACAGCCTGTAACCGCATCCGCGTTTCATCAAACTGCACATTTGGTTCAATCCCCGCCTCGTCCATATACAAACTGCGATCCAACTCAACCTGCACCGCATGTTGCCCAACCGACGGCCGGCCATATTCCTGAACTATATACGCCCCTGCAAACGGCACGTTACGTGAAACAGAAAACCCCTGCACCACAAACGCGGCCTCGACCGCGTCCATCACTGCCTTGGAACACGACGCGCCAAACCGATCGCCCAGAACTACATCGGGTCGCCCACCACCACGGACAACCATATCCGCCGTCGCACTGCGCGGCATCGAATGGCAATCAATCAAAATCGCTTGTCCAAATTTGTTCCTTGTATGATCCATCACCTGTCGCAGCTTCGCATGATACGGATGATAAACCTGATCCAACCGCGCCTGCGCCTGCGTGATCGACACTTTGCCCGATTGTATCGCCCGACCCTCGGCAACCACGCGCGGGATCACACCCAAACCGGACACAACGCGGGGGTTTGAAACACTTTTGCGAACACCCTCGATCAACGCGCCGTCCAACTCATCCGCGCGGCGATTTAAATCAACATAGGCACGCGGCGCATTCGCCACCAACATCGATGCTCCCATATCAGGTGCACAATCAAACAGCATGTCCACAAACGCATCCTCCGACGAACGGATTTGATGCGAATCTAACACTGCATTTTCCAGAAAAGATTGCGAATAATCGCGTCCCGAATGCGGTGAACAAAACACAACACTGCTGCGCAAACGTGTCGGGGCCATATATTTAAAGGATTCATCGCTCATTTGCCCCATTTAGCCATAAATAGTTAAAAATCAAAACCCTCTTGAACACATCTCTGATACCTTCTATAGAAACCACTCGCAGGGGATGTTTTATGAACATTTTCTGATCTTTTGGGGGCGTATAGCTCAGCGGGAGAGCACTTCGTTGACATCGAAGGGGTCACTGGTTCAATCCCAGTTACGCCCACCATACCCGCCCAAAAGGGCAAAGATAAACAAGGCGCATCGCTTTCGTGATGTGCGAAAAAGGAGAAGGCCCATGAAGGTCAAAAGCTCACTTCGCTCGCTAAAAGCGCGCCACCGCGACTGTCGTGTCGTGCGCCGTAAGGGCCGTGTATATGTGATCAACAAAACTCAGCCTCGCTTTAAAGCGCGTCAGGGTTAATACATATACCGAATACGAGATTTTAAAGCCGCTCTTTGAGCGGCTTTTTTCGTTTGTGCGATCATATCCAAATGATTCTTGATCCCCGAATCGCCGTGCGTTAGAATCACCGCATGACCCAATGTTTGATGTTCAAATCCAATCCCCAGCACACAAACGCACGCTATTACCGTTTGGAAATCCTAACGAACCTGTTCGAAGAATTCTCAGTGTTGCGCGAATGGGGCACCCAAGGTGGCAAAGGCCGCCAAGTCATCAACCTGTTCCCAGATTTAATGAGCGCATCACACGCGGCCGATCGTCTGCGCGAAGATAAGCTTCGCAAAGGGTATCAGCGCGCAGGTGAACTGCGCGCCAATTGATTATCGGATAAACACACGCGATAATGTATTCGGGTTCATGTAACCCGTAGGCTCCAACCCATTACTCTTTTGAAATTGGCGCAACGCTTTGCGTGTTTGGGCGTCAACCACACCATCGACCTTACCCGTATCGATGCCGGCCTTGGCTATCTGGCGCTCTACGACAAACCACATCTTCGGCCCAATATTCATCGAAACTTCCAAATTCCGAGCCTGCTCCCTTGCTTTTCGGTTCGCATCGCGCCGCTTAATTTTTTCGATACGTGCTTTTGCTTCTGCGGCAAATACTCCTTTGGGGGACTTACGCAAATACAAATTATAACCTTGCAGAGTATTGGTTGTTACCGCAGCTTTCCAAGCATTGCGATCTGCGGCGTTACCGCTTCTGCGCGCTTTTTCAGCTAAAATTTTGTCCAGGTTTGCCTGCGCAGTTTGCGCATACAATCCATCTGGATATTCGTTTAAATACACTCGCAAATCATACTCCTGGCCAGATGCACCCGTAACACGCCAAAACTCACGATCTTTCGCTTCCAAAGCGAGCCGCTTACGTTTCGCCTCTTCTAACAATGCCCTGCGCTTGGTCTCGCCTTGATTGAGGATCATGCGCACTTGGGTTTGATCCAAAAATCCATTCGTTGGGCGCTGTGATCGCGCCTGCCATCGTGAAATGGCGCGACGGCTGGCAGGGCCGAACAATCCATCGACTCCACGCGTGTCATGCCCCAGAACAGTCAACGCGCGTTGAATATCGCGTTTTTCATCCCTTGTCAGGTTTAGCGCTCGCTCGGCGCGTTCGGCTGGGCTTATCAACGCTTCTGCACGCAGAACCTTCAGGTTCTTCTGTGCAACAGCAAAATATTTTCCATTTGGGAACCGCTTTATAAACGCCTCGTAAGCGGGTATCGTATTTTCCTGCTTCGTGAACTCCCAAAAACTTTGCTCAACACCTGGTACTGGCGCGGGCTTAGAGGTACGGTTTTCGACCTCTCTATTTAGGTACGAATGCAAAGACAGGTACCCTTGGGACCAGACATGCCCAACCAAAGAATTTCCAACGGCTCGCGTGCTTATGTTTGGCTCAAAATAGCGCGTCCTTATAATATTAACGATCCTGTCAGACATACCATTCACAAGTAATACGCCTTGGGGAACTTCGGTTTGACCCAATCCATACCCCAACCCTGCGGAACCGTGAAACGGATATATCCGCGATCCCAACAGCTTCTTGCGTGGTGGGGTCCAGCCTAAAAATACGGCGGACGCGCCCGAATGTTTGGCGGCATTATCCAAAATCGTATTTAGGTTTACGGCGCTTTGCGCGATGGTTTCGGCACGTGCCGATTGCAAATCAACAGGCATCAAATAGGTATCGTTTCCTTCGTGCATCGTGTGCCCAACATAAACATACACCACATGGTCACGCGGCTTGGCCGATGCGTTGAAGGTTGTAATTGCGCGTTCCAGTCCAACCTTATTCAAATTCTGCTCTTTTTGAACGCGATACCCTGCCTTGCGCAGGCGCTCGACCACTTGGAAGGTTGATTCCGCACTACCACCTGGTGCGGTGAATTGATAATTCGCATTTGCAATCACCAATGCTTGGTCATCCGCAAATGCCGGACTTGCCAACGCACAAAGTACAGCCAGATAATTTCGAAATTTCATCGCCACCTCCCACAGTGTTTTCAACACTTAAGGTAGTCGCTTTTCTCATTATTCCAAGGGATTTGTACCCAGCGTCACAAATCCCAGCGTAATTTCGCGTTTATTCGGCTGCCACAGCCGTCATTTTTTCGGCTCGTACCGCACAAAATTTGAATTCTGGGATTTTCCCATATGGATCCAATGCCGAATTCGTCAATATATTCGCCGCCGCTTCAACGTATGCGAATGGTAGGAAAACCATATCCTCAGACACAGCCCTATCCGCTCGTGCCATCACATTGATGGTGCCTCGTTTCGTGGTCAAGGTAATCATGCCCCCCGCTTCAACACCCAACTTACGCAATGTACGAGGATGCAAGGAACAGTTCGCTTCTGGTTCCAGCCCATCCAACACCGTGGCGCGACGAGTCATCGAACCTGTATGCCAATGTTCCAACTGACGCCCTGTGGTCAGGATCATAGGGTATTCTGCGTCTGGCACGTCATCAGGCGCAATGATTGATGCAGGTGTGAATTTACCGCGTCCATCAGTGCGCGGGAAACCATCGCCAAACACAATCGCTTGGCCTGGGTCGGTTGCTGACAGGCTTGGATATGTCACCACATTCTCTGCTTCCAAACGATCCCAAGTGATGTTGTCCATTGACTTCATATTCAGTGCCATTTCGGCGAAAATTTCAGATGGGTGCGTGTATGTCCAATTCAGACCACAGCGCTGGGCCAAATCGACGGTAATCGCCCAATCTTCGCGTGCGTCACCCGGGGGCGAAACGGCAGGGCGGCCCATTTGAACCTGACGGTTTGTATTTGTCACTGTGCCTGTCTTTTCCGCAAACGCCGACGCGGGCAAAATCACATCCGCATAGTTCGCCGTTTCCGTCAGGAAAATATCCTGCACCACCAAATGGTCCAACTTTGCCAATGCTGCGCGGGCATGTTCCACATCTGGATCAGACATCGCAGGGTTTTCACCCAGAATATACATCGCCTTAATCTCATCACGATGAACAGCATCCATGATTTCCACCACGGTCAAACCGCGTTCCGAACTGAAATCCTCAGATTCCCACACTTCGGTAAACGCAGACCTAACACCATCATCGCCTACTGGCTGATAGTCAGGCAGGAACATCGGGATCATCCCCGCATCGGACGCACCTTGAACGTTATTCTGTCCACGCAGCGGGTGCAGGCCCGCGCCAGGCTTACCAATATTTCCCGTCATAAACGCCAATGAAATCAGGCAACGTGAATTATCGGTGCCGTGGATATGTTGTGAAATCCCCATGCCCCAGAAAATCATCCCCGCCTTGGCATTCGCAAACGTCCGCGCCACATCGCGAAGCACCTCCGCCTCAATTCCACAAATCGGTGCCATCGCCTCTGGCGTGAAATCCTTCAGATGCTCTTTTTGTGCTTCCCAATTTTCGGTGTATTTCGCAACATATGCATCGTCGTACAAACCCTCTTCGACGATCACATGCATGATCGCGTTCAGCATCGAAACATCCGCACCTGGACGGAATTGCAACATATGCGATGCATGGCGCGCCATAGATTGTGCGCGTGGATCCATGATGATCAACTTGCCACCTCGTTTGGCGAACTGTTTGAAATAGGTTGCTGCCACAGGGTGGTTATTGGATGGATTAGATCCGATCACAATCGCCACATCTGCGTTTTCGATTTCATTGAACGTCGCCGTAACCGCGGCCGAACCAACATTTTCCATCAACGCAGCAACGGATGATGCATGGCACAAACGCGTACAGTGATCGACGTTGTTATGGCCAAACCCCTGACGAATAAACTTCTGAAACAGATAGGCTTCTTCGTTGGAACATTTCGCGGATCCAAAACCAGCCACCTCGCGACCACGCCCCTTAAGGCCATTCGCAGCGACATCCATCGCCTCTTCCCACGATGCTTCGCGAAAATGGGTAAGCGGATTAGCTGGATCAACATTCAAACCCTTTGGCGCGCTTTCCAAGCGGATCAACGGCTTGGTCAAACGGTGGCTGTGATCGATGTAATCAAACCCGAAACGGCCTTTGACACACAAACGGCCCTCGTTCGCAGGGCCATCAATACCGTCCACCCACTTCACTTTGTTATCTTTGATTTTCAAACTGATCTGGCAGCCAACACCACAGAACGGACAAACGGATTTCACCTCTTTATCGAAATCCGCACTATCACCAACCTGTGCCGCATTTACCACCGTCGCCGGCATCAACGCTCCCGTCGGACATGCTTGAACACATTCGCCACACCCCACACAGGATGATTCCCCCATTGGGTCATCCAGATCAAAAACAATCTTGGCATCTTGGCCACGGCCGGCCAAACCAATTACATCATTTACCTGCACCTCGCGACATGCGCGCACACACAGATTACACTGAATGCAGGCATCCAAATTAACATTCATCGCTACGTGGCTGTCATCCAGCAACGGGATGCGGTCAGGTTCCAATGCTGGGAAACGGCTCTCGGACACGCCCTGCATTTCGGCCATATCCCACAGATGCGATGATTTATCATGCGCCACATCTTGTGCGGGTTGATCCGCCACCAATAATTCCATTACCATCTTGCGCGCAGAAGTCGCGCGATGGCTTTCAGACTTCACTACCATGTCGGGAGACGGGGTGCGAATGCACGATGCCGCCAGGGTGCGTTCGCCATCAATTTCCACCATACATGCACGGCAATTTCCGTCCGAACGATAACCTTTTTCACCCGAATGGCACAAATGCGGGATCGTCGTGCCTTCGCGTTTGGCGACTTCCCAAATCGTTTCGCCCGCTTCTGCGGTTACGGATTTACCATCGAGTTCAAATGTAATTTTATCGGCCATCGGGGGATTCCTGTTTGATGCGTTGGTTAAATAAACCACACACCACCCATTTACCCAAGGAAGGAACCGACACCGCGGGCCAATTTTACGCCTTTTGCACCCACTCGTGTTTCCTATAGTGTTATTTTGTGACGTGGTTTTTAATCCGACGCACCATCCACATCACCCCAATCACCACAGGAATAACCATCGCCGCACTGACGTATGTCTTGTCCCAGCCCTGTGTTTTCGCAAATGGCACCAACAAATAGGTCAACAAACTAACGCCATAATAACTGATCGCGACAACCGACAATCCCTCAACCGTTTCTTGCAATCGCAATTGCAATTCCGCGCGTTCATCCATGTTTTTCAACAAGGTGCGGTTCTGTTCGGCGGCGCGAACATTGATGCGTGTGCTTAGCATTTCCGTCGCGCGCGCGGCGCGATCCGATATCGCCTGAAGGCGTTTTTGTGCCGCCGCACAGGTGCGCACAGTAGGGGAAAACCGCCGCATCATAAATTCAGAAAACGTCTGGCGACCCAAGAACCGTTCCTCGCGCAATACAAAAATCCGCTGATCGACCAGCGCCGCATACGCTTCGCCAGCGCCAAATCGAAATGCGTTTTCGGCGTTCAGATATTCAATTTCTGCGGCAATTCCCATCAAGGCGGTCAACCTTTCGCGATGCGTGCCTTCTCGCCCTGAAATCAATTGCACCTCACGCGCCAAATCCCGTTCCAAATCCATCAGGCGGCCAAACACTTTCTTGGCTACCGGCAAGGTCAACATCGACATCGCGCGATATGTTTCGATTTCCAGTAAGCGTTGAACAATCCGCCCCAATCGATTGCGCCCGATCTGACCAATCGGCAAAACACCAAACCGAATATACCCATCATCGTCCATTTTAAAATCACTGGCGACGACCGCATTTTCATCCAACACATATGAAATCGCCAAGCTCTCGGATTGGAATGCCGTGTGGAAATTCGTCAGGACATCCTTCTCGGCATCTTTTTTGCTGGCGGGGGATACCATGCGCAACTTTACAGCGGTTAAAACCTTACTACGCAGGGTTTCTAACCACTCTTTTGGCAATATACCTGCGGCAATATCTGAAAACGGCGCATCCTCTTCACCCTCTACAAAAACGGTGTAGGTTACGAATTCGCTGTGGCGCTCCCATTTCAGGGCAAAATTTTCAAAGGTTTCATAATAGTGTCCTGATCCGATAACATATTCCGCGCCGCCCATCATATGTGCCAATGCTTGGATGTTTTCCTCGTCGGCGTCAGTTGACGTCAACGCCATATACGCCACCTGACATGGGGCATCTACCTTGGGAAAAGGCCGCGCATGTAATTCGTGTGACAGACTATCACGCAGGGGATGGCTTTGTAATGATTGCATGGCATCGGTCCTTATTTAAGGCGACCATACACAAGCTTTATGCGCAAACAATGGGTCATTTCGCCCATAGTATTTTAGCGTTCTTTGCATACCAAAGTCGAACAAACCTTAGTCGAATAGGGCAGAAAGCATCTTTACCTTACCTTTTCGGTCACGCGACCCACATAACGTGGCGCAAAAAAGGGAGGAAAAATTATGAATATGATTAACGCACTTGCGATTTCTATTGGGGCTTTGGCCGTCGTGGCTACTTATCTTTGTCTGGGTACAGGCGCTGGTTTGCAAATATGGGCACTGTTTATCGGCTGGGGTTGTTTCTATCACACAGGTGGCGGGAATGACGGACTAGTGAAATCCGCGATCAACCACATTTGGGGTGTTGTAGTTGCGATTGTTGCACTGATTATTGTTGGAACTGTTGGTGGTTCTACACTGGTCACATCCATTATCGTTGGCTTGTCAGTTGTTGTATTGGTGTTGGGCGCGCATGTTCCTGCATTATCAACAATCCCAGCAGGCGTTTATGGATACGCATCAACGGCAGCATTTGCATTGCTAACAGGTGTCGCGATTGCCGATGCTGGTGCTATGGCAAAGGCTGGCATTATGGTACTTGTATCTTTGATTATCGGTAATGTCTTCGGATTTGTTTCTGAAAAAATCGCTGGTGGCATGGCCAAGAGCTAACTAACAAAACGGCGCCTTATACAAGGCGCCGTTTTCGTATAAAAAATCAAAACCAATTAAATCAGATGTTTAACCCCCTGTCCCCATGGGGACATTTATGACTTCGGAGTCAATTTCAAAACATCCGCCGTTTTTTCCTCGGCCAATTCATCAAAATCAAAACTATCCAGCCGCATCGCGCGATTGCCCGCCTTGGTGGCGGAAATCTTGATGTCTTCGATATCTTTAGCCGCCATACCAAAGTGTTTATCCAAATTCGAAACCCGTGTCCCCAGCCGATCGACATCTTTATACAACGCGCCCAATTCCTTACGAATAGCGCCCGCCTGCTCGCGCATTCGCGCGTCTTTTAATACCGCGCGCATCGTATTCAACGTAGCCATGCAGGTGGTTGGGGAAACGATCCAGACACGGGCGTCAAAACCTTCGCGGACAACATCGGGGAAGTTGGCGTGGAGTTCGGCGTAAACCGCTTCGGATGGTAAAAACATCAACGCGCCGTCGGCGGTTTCGCCATCGATTATGTAACGCTCGGAAATGTCTTTGATGTGTTTGCGCACGGATGATTTCATAAATCGCCCTGCGTGCGCGGCCTCTGTATCATTGGTGGCGTTGCGCAGCATTTCATACGCCTCCAATGGGAATTTGCTGTCGATCACGATGGGGCCTGGTGGGTTTGGTAGATGGATCAGGCAATCGGCGCGTTTGCCGTTTGATAGGGTGTATTGAAACGTATAAGCATCGGGTGCCAAGGCGCGGGAGACGATTTCGTTGAGTTGGATTTCACCGAATGCGCCGCGTGTTTGTTTGTTGGACAGGATGTCTTGTAGCGACAAAACATCGCCTGAGAGTTTTTCGATATTTGTTTGTGCCTTGTCGATTGTTTTGAGGCGCATTTGCAATTCGCCAAGGGATTCGGCTGTGCGTTTGGCCGACCCATGCAGGCTGTCGCCCATGTTTTTTTGCACCTCTTCAAGGCGGCGTTCAAGGGTGTTGACCATTTGCGCCTGTCCCGCGACCTGTGCGTCGGAGACGGATCGCAGGCCGCCCGCAAGGCTGTGTTGGGAAGCGTTTAGGGTTTTGACGTTTTCGCCCATTTGACCCATTTGCATAGCCAGCGGTTCGATGGCACGGACCGAACGCCCCGATGCGCGCAGGGCCAGAAAGACCATCAACATCAGCATTAGGAATAGAAATACACCAATCGCCCCTGCGATCACGAAGGGGTTGCCGAAATCCAGAACTGTGTCGCCGATTTGTATCATGTGCGTCCAAATAACCTTTCGATATCCGACAGTTTCAATTCCACGTATGTCGGACGGCCATGGTTACACTGTCCTGAGTGTGGTGTCGCCTCCATTTCGCGCAGAAGTGCGTTCATTTCTTCGCCGCGCATGATGCGGCCTGAGCGGATGGAACCGTGGCAGGCGACGCGGCTGAGGATTGCTTCGAGTTTGTCTTGGACGCTTTGGGTTTGGGACAGGTCAGCGAGTTCGTCTAAGATATCTCGGATCATGGCGGTGGCGTTTACTTCGCCCAGTATCGCAGGTGTTTCACG
The DNA here is from genome assembly GCA_943846615.1 of uncultured Amylibacter sp. Taxonomy (GTDB): domain Bacteria; phylum Pseudomonadota; class Alphaproteobacteria; order Rhodobacterales; family Rhodobacteraceae; genus Amylibacter. The sequence goes on from OX044354.1 coordinate 1,228,439, forward strand.
GATGGCGACGGCGGTGCCGCCGAATTTTTCCACAGTTAGACCGAATGTGGCCAATTGGGGGGCCGCGTCCATTAAGGTGGCACAATCCGCGTCGGATAATTCGATGATTTCAGGGATTAGCAATGCCTGTGCCGCGACACCGTTTTCGGCCATTTGGTTTTTAAGTTTTTCATAGACGAGGCGTTCGTGGGCGGCGTGTTGATCGACGATGACGACGCCGTCGGTCGTTTGGGCGATGATATAGTTCTCATGCACCTGTGCGCGGGCGGCGCCCAGTGGGTGATCGGTTGGGGTGTCTTCGATCACGGGTGTTTCGACACGGCCCGAATAATCTGCGACGGCTTCGCCAAAGCCCGATTGCGCATTATATGCGGTGCGGATTGCGCCTGTTGATGGGCGATCCATTTGGTATTGGCGTGGGGGTTGGGATGCATCGGGCGTGCGAAATGCGCCAAGCGTTGCATCGGCGACCGTACTGGAGGCGCGATGCCCGCCTTCAGCCAATGCGTGGCGCAGGCCAGATACCATGAGGCCGCGCGCGACGCCTGGTTCGCGGAATCGAACTTCGGCCTTCGCGGGGTGGACGTTTACGTCAACGCGTTCAGGATCGCATTCAACGAACAAGGCCACAACGGGATAACGACCGCCGTGCAGAAAATCAGAATAAGCGGCACGTAGTGCACCGAGCAAGGCTTTATCTTTAACAGGGCGACCGTTGACAAATATGTATTGCGCCACGGCTGCGCCGCGTGAATACGTGGGCAGGCTAGCGAAGCCCGTTAACGTCATCCCTTCGCGTTCAGCGTCCACGCGAATGCAGTTTTCGGCAAATTCGGAACCGAGGATTTTGCGCAGCCGACCGTGCATTGCGGTGAACAGATCACCGTTTTCAGGATCGGCGCGGAAGACGAGGCGGCCTTCGCCGCCGCCCGATACATCGCGCAGGGTGAAACCGACATGGGGTTCGGCCATGGCCAGACGTTTTATCACATCGGAAATTGCGCCAGCCTCGGAACGATCTGTGCGTAGGAACTTTAGGCGTGCGGGGGTGGCGTGGAATAGATCGCGTAGTTCGACCACCGTGCCTACGGTTGCAGGAGCGGGTTTTAGAGGGCCGATATCGCCGCCGTTTACAGTTATCGTTGCACCAATGTCAGCCTCTGCGACGCGGCTGGTGATGGTGAGACGACCGACGGCGCCCATGGAGGGCAAAGCCTCGCCCCTAAAACCGAATGTGTGGATGTTTAACAGGTCTGATCCGTCGATTTTGCTGGTCGCGTGACGCGATAGGGCCAGTTTCATTTGATCCTGTGGAATGCCGTGGCCATCATCCGTGACGCGGATCAGGGTTTTGCCCCCGTCGGCATAGGCGATGTCGATCCGCGTAGCGCGGGCATCGATTGCGTTTTCCACCAATTCCTTAATCGCGGAACTGGGGCGTTCTACCACCTCGCCCGCAGCGATGCGATTGGCGGCAGCATCGTCCAATTGGCGAATAACGGGGCGATTTGCGGACATATTGGGGTTTTCAGCGTTCATGCCACAAGGGATAGCATATCGCGATGCGATTCTACTATCACTTGATTAAATAGATCTTTAATCGGTGGAGGGCACGTCCACAGGTGTTCCAACCACCACAAACCGCATTTTATCGGAGTGTAAAATACGTTCAGCGACACGTGCAATATCCTCTTTGGTGACTGCCTCGATATAGCTGTTGCGGTTTTTAGGGTAATCGATTGGGAAATCATTCATTTGGCTGTATGTCAGCAAATTGGCTATCTTACCGTTGCCGTCGAAACGCAATGGATATGATCCTGTCATGTATTTTTTCGCAGCATCCAGTTCCGCATCCGTAACACCGCCAGCAGCCATACGATCCCATTCGTGTTTGATGATATCGATAGCATCACCAATGGTTTCATTGCCGGATGAGACCGAACCGCCATAATAATCCGCCTGATCAAAGCCAGCCATATATGAGTATACCCCATAGGTCAGGCCACGTTTTTCACGTACCTCTTGGGTTAGGCGTGATGTGAAACCACCGCCGCCCAACACGCGGTTCATTACATATGCAGCGAAGAAATCTGGGTCGTCTTGAGCGATACCCTGATGTCCCCAAATTGCTGTGGATTGTGGGATGTCGAAATCGACCACTGTCGTTCCGCCCGCCGCCTGGAATTTGATTGGTTCAGGGAGTGGTGCGCCGTTTTCCGGCAAATCACCGAACAATTCCTCAAGCATGATCGCCAGTTCATCCGCAGTAATGTCACCAACCACACCGACGAATAAACGATCCTTGGTCATGGTGCTGGCATGGGCTTTGCGCATGTCGTCTTGGGTTAAGGCGGTAACCGATTCTGTAGTGCCGCGATATGGGCGAGCGTATGGGTGGCCTGCGAATGCCAAGGCGTTGAAGGTGGACGATGCGATTTCCTCGGGGTCGGATTGATTGCGGGCGATGATTGAAAGCACCTGTGCCTTGGTGCGCTCGAATGCGGTGTCGTCGAACGTGGGCTGTGTTAGGGCGGTTTTCAACAATTCCACACTGGCATCCCTGTTCTTGGTCAGAAATTCCGCCGTGATTGAAATTCGTTCGCGTGAGCTATCAAAGCCGAAGCTGGTCGCCAATCCTTCGGCGGCGCGTTTGAATGCGGTGGCGTCCATGTTGCCAGCGCCCTCTTCCAACAGTCCTGCCATCAGGTATGTTGCGCCCAATTTATCGTCTGGATCGGTGGTGGATGCACCTCGAAATCCGATATTCAGGGATATCATGGGGATCGATGGTTCGTTTAGCAACCAAGCTTTGATGCCAGATTTCGATGTCACCTCTTGGATATTTAATTCCGCTTTTGCAGGGATCGCGGCGAACAGAATGGCGGTGCATAAGGTAAGAAGTTTGATCATTTTGCGGCCTCCTGTGGTGCGCGTATCCAGCCGGTAACGGATGCCTTGGGATCCAAAACATTACGCGCCGCATCCATGATATCCTGTGCTGTGACGGCGGCCAAAACATTGGGCCAATCTTGGATATCTTGAATGGTTAGGCCCGTGGTCAGCCCTTCGCCGTAACTGCGTGCCACGCTTTCTTGGTTGTCTTGTTCGAAAATTGTGGATGCGTCGATTTGGGTTTTGATGCGATCAAGATGTTCCTGATCGACACCTTCGTCGATGAATGCAGTCAGGGCTGCGTCCAGTGCATCCTCCGCTTCTTGTAAGCTTACGTTTTGGGCCGGTACGACATACATTCCGAAACCATCGCGATCATATGATGTTGCTGAATGCCATGCGCCGACGTTTAGGGCGACTTTCTGTTCCAGTTGCAATCGTTGCCCAAGGAAAGACGTCACACCCGAACCCCCCAGCAGTTCGGCGAAAATCGTCAATGCGGCGGCCTCGGCCTGATCGCCTGATTTGCGATTGGCGGATAGGTATTCGCGGATCACGTATGGTTGGCGCACGCGCGGGTCTTCAAAGACAGTGTGAACGGGTGCGCGTTTTGGCGGCTCTTGGGGGCGAACACGGGTTTTGATGGCATCGGATGGAATGCGTGGGCCATAGTGTTCGTTTGCCAGTTTTAGAACTTCTTCGGGTTGGACATCCCCTGCCACGACCAAGATCGCGTTATTCGGGGCATAGTATTTTTTGTAGAAGTCAATCGCATCTTGGCGGGTGAGCTGGGCGATTTCATGACGCCAGCCGATTACGGGAATACCGTAGCCGTGATTTTTGTACATCAAGGCCTGACGGTGCTCACTGAACAAAGCATTTGGGTTGGTGTCCGTGCGCGAATTGCGTTCCTCGATGATGACATCGCGTTCTGGCAACACCTCTTCTGCGGTGAGTTTTAGGTTTTGCATCCGATCAGATTCGATTTTCATCATCAAACCCAAACGATCCGCAGAAACGCGTTGATAATATGCAGTATAGTCATACGACGTGAACGCATTGCCCGTTCCGCCATTCGCCGCGACAATTTCGGAAAATTCGCCTGATTTCAGGTTATCCGTACCTTTAAACAGCAAATGTTCCAAATAGTGTGCAATGCCAGATTTTCCAGGCGCTTCATCTGCTGAACCAACACGATACCATACCATGTGGGTCACGATGGGTGCGCGATGATCCTCTAGGACGACAACCTCCATGCCGTTGTCTAGAGTATAGGTGGTTACCTCGCCAATCGCGAAGGCGGGTGTCAGTGTTAGAAGGAAATAGGTGACGGCGTGAAAAATCGATTTCATGGATAAACTCTCGTTGATTGCCATAAACCTAGCCGCCCAAACTAGGGATGCAAGCCTTCATACATAAACGTGAGTAAAAGAGAGGTTTATTCGCTTTTTGGCGGAGCCGTAGGGGTGCGTACCCCCAGTTTGCGTAGGCGCAGTAGTTCAGCATATTCGTCCAAACGCTGTGGTCGGTAACGAAGGTTGTAAACGTTAGTGCCAACCCAACGCTCCAAAACTTTACCCTTATTGCGTTTGCGGAACTCGGCGTCTTCGGCGGCGACAATATTGCGAATGTCGGCCGTAACACCGTGGCGACCAGCAGCATTGATCAAGGCAGCTTCGCTGGTGGATACGGTGTTTGAATTCAAACGCGTCGCAGAACCGCCCAACGCGATAACGCCGTCTTCAATTGGGCGTTTATCCGCACGGTTGATACCTGAGGCGTTTGGCGTCGGCAAATTTGACAGATCTTCTGGAATTTCAAGCGGCTTGGTTGGCAGGACGGAAAACTCGTTTGGGCCCTTCTTAGGGCCACCTTCACAGGCGGATAGGCTGATCCCGAGGGCAAGTACCAAACCAATTTTTACAGCAACTGTCATCTTCACTCACTTGTCTTAACTGCGATATGTTTAGACCATTAATTCCAAGACGTCACGCCCGTTTCGCAAAGCGTTCCGAAAACAGCGCCAAACCGATCAGGCCTGCGAAAACGAACACGTCTGCGATGTTGAAAACATAGGGGTTTTCTATGCCGCAACAGGACATGTTTAGAAAGTCTACCACCGCACCGAAGCGAATGCGATCCACAGCATTGCCCAGCGCCCCGCCGATAACCATACCAATCAAGATATGCGCCCAGCGACCACCAAAATCGCGTGACCAGTTTAGCAACAAGCCACTTATCACAACAGCCAAGGTAATCAACGCCCATTGCATGATTTCGGGACTGTCTCCAAACAGCCCGAAATTGATGCCTTTGTTCCACCCCATGGAAAAGACCAGATAGGGGTGGAAGACCTCGTAGATGCCGATTTCATCCAAGTTCAGACGTTCCAATATCGCCCATTTGCTGATATGATCGATCGCAAAGAAGAGAACAGAGAAGAGAGCGGCGCGGATCATATTAGTGCTTGAAGTGGCGCATGCCGGTATAAACCATCGCCAAGCCTGCTTCGTTTGCGGCGTCGATTACTTCGGCATCGCGCATTGAACCACCCGGTTGGATCACAGCCGTTGCACCCGCTTCGGCGGCGGTCAGAAGGCCATCCGCGAATGGGAAGAAGGCATCGGATGCGACAACAGAACCTTGCGTAAGTGGTGCTGGCAATCCTATGGCTTCGGCCATGTCTTGGGCCTTGCGTGCGGCGATGCGTGTTGAATCAACACGGCTCATTTGACCAGCGCCAACGCCGACCGTAGCGCCGTCTTTCACATATACAATCGCATTTGATTTTACGTGTTTCGCGACCTTCCATGCAAACAACATGTCTTGTAGCTCGGCATCTGTTGGTTTGCGTTTTGTAACCACTTTCAGGTCATCTAAACCGATAAAGCCGTTATCGCGATCTTGGATCAAGTAGCCACCTGCAACCTGACGCCATGTTTGACCACCTGTGCGTACATCAGGCAAACCGCCTGTTGTTAGCAAGCGCAGGTTCTTTTTGGCGGCGAAGATTTCTTTGGCTTCGTCTGTTGCGTCTGGCGCAATCACTACTTCGGTGAAGATTGAGCAGATTTGTTCGGCTGTTTCACCGTCCAAGGTGCCGTTCAATGCGATGATGCCACCAAATGCGGATGTTTGATCGCATTGGAATGCTTTCTCGTATGCTGCCTTGAACGTTGCACCGCTGGCGACGCCACATGGGTTGGCGTGTTTGATGATTGCAACGGCAGGGCCGTTGGCTGGGTCAAATTCAGCAACCAATTCAAATGCCGCGTCTGTGTCGTTGATGTTGTTGTATGACAACGCCTTGCCCTGATGTTGGGTGGCGGTTGAAACTCCTGGTCGGTTGTCGCCGTTGGAATAGAAGCTGGCGGATTGGTGTGGGTTTTCGCCGTAACGCATTTCTTGGACGAATTCGCCTGAGATTGCCTTGCGACGTGGGGCGGTTTCGCCGATGGCGCCTGCCATCCATGTGGATACTGCTGCATCATAAGCGCCTGTGCGGGCATATGCGGTTTGGGCCAGTTTTTGACGGAAGGATAGTTCGGTTGCACCGTCGTTGGCATCCATTTGCAGTAACAGTGCATCGTAATCGGCAACGTCCACAACCACAGAAACGAATCCGTGGTTTTTCGCCGCTGCGCGGATCATTGCAGGGCCACCAATATCAATGTTTTCGATGCAATCTTCGTAATCTCCGCCTTTGGCGACTGTTTCTTCGAATGGATATAGGTTCACAACCAGCAGATCGATATCGATGATACCGTGTTCCTGCATTGCGGCGATGTGATCATCGTTGTCACGTAATGCCAGCAAGCCACCATGCACCATTGGGTGTAGTGTTTTCACGCGACCATCCATCATTTCAGGAAAGTTCGTAATTTCAGACACATCGCGCACTGGTAAACCGGCATCGCGGATCGCCTTGGCAGTACCGCCAGTGGACAACAATTCGACGCCTTTGGCATCCAGAGCAGTTGCAAGTTCAATCAAGCCAGATTTGTCAGAAACGGATAGTAGAGCGCGGCGAATTTTTACGTGATCGAGGGACATATGTCTTCCTTTTGGCGTCAGTTGGCAGCGGTCGTTATGCCTCTAATCGGGTCAACGACCATTCGATGACGCCCTCATAGTTTATTGCGGCGGCAGATACCACAACCTGATTTGCCGCACGGGGATTTAATCGCCCATATTGCATATATGCGCTCTTTTCGATGCTCATTTGCGCCTTTGGCGCACGTAACAGCCATATTTCGCCCTTAGGTGTTGTCATTGTAACGGCTGTATCGCGCATGCCCAATTCCAGTGTCACATCTGGGGCGATATGGAATCGCACGGTGAATGGGATTTCGGATTTTTTATGTTGCGCTTTCCAAGTGTCGAAGGTGGCGCGGTTGTTTTTACCTTCGGCAATGACAGTATCTTTGCCGCGGATCAACAATCCTGTGCGCGACATTTCCAATGATCTGTAGTGTTTCAAGCCAAATACAGGCACAAATCCAGCTTGTGAGCTGGCCAGCATTTCGAATTCAGAATTTTCACTGCGTTCCACGGTTGGGGTAACTGGAACATCTTTCTTTGATGGGCGTACACTGGGCGATGTTTCGGCGACGGAAACGCCGCTGTGGGCCAGTAATGTTCTACTGGCGTCCCACCATTCGTCGCCAAACAACATGCCGGGGCCCGTGTTAACGATTAATGGCTGACGTCCCGTGGAAAATTCGAAACATAGTGCGCTGAAACTGCCCGCGTCGCGCAGAACCTGTTCGCCGCCATCCATGATTAAAACAGACCCGCTGTTTGCAATGCGATGATAACCCATGGCACCACCAACACGCGCTGGCAGGGAAATCGAGGCATCCGCCAAAGATTGATCCAATCGCCCCTCCATACCGCGACCGCCGCCGTGGAAATGCACCAAGCCACCGTCGCCCAAACGCAGGCTGCGCAAACTGGGGACAATGCGTTCCATTGCCAACAAGTGATCGCGTAATGGTAGTTCCTGTGCCTCGCCGATGGCGTGGGCGGCCCATGCAAGGGTAGTGAAAATATCCATCAACTCTTCTGGATTGCGCGATGGAATTGCGCCGTTTTCGTTGATGTATTCAACCGACTGCCGTGCCAAATTTTTCATCGCCGACTTTAGAAACCGCTTTTTGCCCTCTAGCGCCAAACTACAATAAACCAGCCCTGTTAAGGCCTCAAAACGTCCTAACCCCGCCGGTTCCGCTTGCCAGCGCGAAGCCAAAAAATCGGCCTGCTGACCCAAAACTTTAAAATAGGCTTTCTGGTTTGCTGCGTCCTCTTTGATCAACAACAACAATGCGTGGTTGATCACACGCACCACGCGGCGGCCCGTTAATTGCGGCGTCCAGCCAACGCCAGCACCCTTGCCGTATCGTTCGATCCATTCCCACAGCCATTGTTTTGCCAAGGCGCGGGCGCGCGGGCTGCCTTCGGCCGCCAGATGATCCAACCAGCTGAAGCCATGTAGTTCTTGTTCAAAAAAATCGCTGGGGGATTCGAGATCCCAGATGGATGTGTCGGGTGCCTCGACGATGTGGCCAGCAAATAGGAAGAATCCATTGATCATTTGCTGCCCGCGCGCAGGCAAACCAATTGTCCGTGGTTCAGGTTGCGCGATGAACGCGCGTGCAGGGCGCGCAAATTGGCTGCACCGCGCGGCAAATGAATTGCCAAGTTTATATCCCAAAATGCCCATCTATCCGCCCTAATTTATATCGGCAGGTTAGTCTGTGCGTTTTAATTTTGCTACGAAAAATCCATCCATGCCGCCATGATTTTCCCAAAAATCGGGACGCAGGCGAATATGGCCCGCCTCGTTTGCCATATGCGCCTCTAAACCCATCGATTTTGGGTCAATCGGAACGATCTCCAATGGCGCATCTTGCTTTGCCAACCAATCCATCTGGCCTTCGCCCTCGGCAGAGAAAATTGAACAGGTTGAGTAGATCAAAATGCCACCCGGCGCCAACCATTCACTGGCCTTGGCAATCATCGCGCGTTGCAGTTGCAACAGATCGCCCAAATCAAAATTCGCTTTGGAAAACGGTAAATCTGGGTGGCGGCGAATTGTGCCCGTTGCGGAACATGGCGCATCCAACAAGATCGCATCAAACGGCGCATCTGGTTTCCAATTAAGAGCGTCCGCGACAACGCATTTCGCCGACAGCTTGGTACGAAACAGGTTTTGTTTTACGCGCTCCATACGTCCACCAGAAATATCCAGAGCGGTAACATCTGCACCCATAGCGATCAGTTGCATGGTTTTACCACCCGGCGCCGCGCATAAATCCAAGACGCGTTTGCCACGAATATCACCCAGTGAACGCGCAGGGATCGAAGCCGCCGCATCCTGAACCCACCAATCGCCGTTGGCAAAACCTGGTAATTCGGAAATCTGCCCAGGGCGTTTCAAGCGCACCGAACTATTTGGCATCAATTGCGCGCCCAATTTTTCAGCCAACGCAGGTGCCATCGCATCATCTTTGCATGTCAGATCGACGGGTGCGCCCATTTGGTGGGCCTTTTCGATGGCAACGAAGTCTTCCTTGGGGATGATTTTTGCCATTTGTGAGCGAAACGCCTTTGGCAATTGTTGTGGCGGCAGGTCGGCGAAAATTGCAGGGCCTTCAGATGCCACCTTGCGCAATACTGCATTCGCCACGTTTTTCAGGTGCGAAGTTTTCTGCTTGCGTTTCGCCATTGTGACGGCGGCGTCCACGGCCGCGTGATCGGCAATTCCATCCACCAATATCTCCGTGGCGGCAACACGCAGAATATTCAACAACGCAAATGGTGTTTGTTTGTTCAGGAACTTTTCCAACACCATATCAATTGGCCCCAGGTTACGCAGGGTCGTCATCGCCAATGATTGCGCACGCGCGCGTTCATTGGGTTCCAGATCGATCAAGGGGCTGTCTTCGCCGTGCACCAAATCAATCATCAGGCGCTTTTCCATCAAAACACTGTGCAACAACGCGACTGCTGCTTCGCGTGCGAATAATCCTGGCTTGGCCATTTGCGTCTCTTTCTGTGGTCGTTTATAGGGCTGTTACTACATGGATGCGCCCAGCAACAGAGCAAAGAACATGACAGATACCAAAGAAACCCGCCTAAAAGATGCCGCCGAGCGCGCATTGAAAGAGGCCGAGATGCGTAAACAAGCCGCCAAAGACGATGCCATGGCATTGGAATTGGGCGGCCCCAAAGGGTTAGAACCAACGCGATTTGGCGATTGGGAGCGTAAGGGAATCACATCTGATTTCTGAACAATTTGATGGATTTTGGCGGATAAGTTTACGCTTTGCCAAGATGTTGGGGATTACAAAGCTGTTGATCAACGGAGCTTCGACATGTCTAAAACCCTTCCAACTGCATTGATGATCGCATTGTTTGCGACGCATGGCATTCCAATTTTTGCGCAACAGAACAATCGCATTTGGTTCACGTGGGAACAATCATCGGCATCACCAGAGTTGTGCGAAACGCGCGGGATTTGTGAACCGTTGTCAAAATACACCACCCGCTTGATCGAAGAGCCAAGCACCGCAAAAGCGACGGAAATGGTGGATGCAATGGCACAGTTGGCCAAGCTGCGCGGGCATCCTGATGAGCACCCAGATACACCACATATGTGTCAAAACGTCGAAGCCGCCAAAGTGTTGGGGTTCAATCCCGAAACATGGCCGATGGCGGAAAAGCTGGATACGTTGGTGGGATTGCAGGGGGTGTATTTTTCGTTACAAAAGTTGAAAGCGCCTGCGGGTTATCAGGGTGAGTTTGGCGAAGATGTTCACGCCGAGGTCGTGCAAAAATTCACCGCCGCTGGCATCCCCGTTCTGACAGAAGAGCAACGCGATATGACACCCGGTCAGCCGCATCTGAACATCTATTTTTCGAATACCAATCCCGACACAGGTTGCTGGTTCAGCGTGTTTTCCAGTCTCAGCCAAACCGCCCTGCTAACCCGCAAGCACACCGTGAAATTTAAGGCAGGTACATGGGGATTTGGTGGTGGCTATTCGGCAGATCATCCTGATCGCGATGAACGTACCGCGATCATGATTGTTATCGACAAGTTTATCAGTGACTTTCAAACAGCCAATCCAGATGGCGTCGAACGATTGGCATTCTTGGACTAGGGTTATTTATAGCCCCAGAACATCCAACATATCGTATTCACCAGCCGCTTTGCCCTGCCCCCATAGGGCCGCGCGTAATGCACCGCGTGCGAAGATTTGGCGATCTGTTGCCAGATGGCGCAGAACAATACGTTCGCCGTCAGCGGCAAAAATAACATCGTGTTCACCAACGACATCGCCACCACGAATGGCGTGAAAACCGATGTCGCCACGTTTGCGTTCGCCTGTGATCCCGTCGCGGCCACGATCCGATACATCCGCCAAATCAACACCGCGCCCTTCGGCGGCGGCCTCGCCTAACATCAGCGCCGTGCCTGATGGGGCATCGACCTTATATCTATGGTGTCCTTCGACGATCTCGATGTCGAAATCTTCGTCCAAAGCGGCGGCAACCTTCTTCGTCAGTAAGGTCAAAAGGTTTACACCCAAGCTCATGTTGCCCGCGCGAATAATGGTGGCATTTGCAGATGCCTCTTTCAATGCCGCCAAATGGGTATCATCCATCCCCGTTGTGCCGATCACATGAACCGTGTCTGTTTCACCCGCTAATTTTGCATGTGCCACTGTTGCCGCTGGGGATGTGAAATCAATCACGGCATTTGCCGCGCTAAAAACCGCTTCTGGGTCATCGCTGACGATCACGCCATTTTCTGCACCACCCATGCAAACACCCAAATCACGGCCAACCCATTCATGGCCAGGGCGTTCGGTCACACCAGACAACTTTGCCTTATCCGACGCCAAAACAGCCTGAATTAACATCTGGCCCATACGCCCAGATGCACCCACAATTGCGATCATCGGAAGAGTTGTCATTTTATGTATCCTTTGTTTCTGCCGTTGGTTTAGCGCGCATTTGCACAGATGCAAAGCCCCGCTTGAACGAGACTTGAACGCAGGCGCAAAAACCCCTAAATGGGGCGCATGGCAAAACGAGACAACCCAGCGGCCAATGGCCCATCCCAACGACAATTGCGTGTCGGCGAAATGCTACGACGTGCAATTTCTGATGTTTTATTGCGTGGAGATATCCACGACGAGGATTTGGCACATGTGTCGATCACGGTCGGCGAAGTGCGCTCAACGCCCGATTTGAAATTGGCATTGGTTTATGTGCTGCCTTTGGGTGGCCAAAATGCCGATCTGGTCATTGAAGCTCTAAATCGAAACAAATCCGAAGTAAGAAGAGCCGTAAATAAACAAGTGTCTCTAAAATATTCACCCGACCTTAAATTCGTTTTGGATAGAACGTTTGACCAGTTGGATGAAACACGCCGCTTGTTAAACCAAGACATTGTGCAGAAAGACGTATCATCCGACGACGAATAGCGCGAAAGCGCATTATGTTGAGGGGTGAAAAACATGCTTACGTCGCAATCGCTGGCGCTGGCTGCTGCTGGTCGCGTACCGGCACCGGATAGATATAATTTTCAAATTTCTGAACGCTTTGGTTTTAAGTATTACCAGATCACAAAATGCGGCTGTAGCTTTGCCAAAGTATTGATAAATCAGTTGGATGGGCGTGCGCCAAATGCGGAGCCGATAAAACGTGTTTGGTCAACGGGCGGGCCGCCTGCCTTTGTTATTGTTCGCAATCCTATTGATCGATTCATGTCGCTGTATTTTGATAAAATATTTCGCGGGCCATCCCATATTGGACGTTTATTTTTAACCCGTGGTTTGGTGGATCGAAACGCGTTATCGGCAGACGATCATCACAACAATTGTTTACACTCCTTGGGCTGGATCAACAGCACGATCGATGGACATAATGAGGTAAAGCCGAATTTTCATTGGCGTCCACAGGTCATGCGGTTGCATAAAGTTTCAAAGTTGGATGTTCATATTTTGACGTTGGATGGGTTGTCTTGGCAACTGCCCTATCTGCTGCGCGATACCTGCCCAAAAATCGGCGAGATCATGAAACATGTGGGTTTTCGTAATCGATCGCCAAAACCAATTGCGCCTGACCAGATAGTGTCTCAAAAGCTGAAGCGACAAATAAGCAGGATTTACGCCGCCGACGAACGGGTATATGCCGAAGCAAGTCGCCATTGGGCGCAAATTGGAACGGGACTGGGCCATCATGGGCAAGACATCAAACAAACGGCGCGTGGATGGTTGGTTACTGATCGACAAGCCAGCGGGGATCACATCCAGCGCAGTGGTGAACAAGGTTAAGTGGGCGCTGAACGCGAAAAAGGCCGGCCATGCGGGCACGTTGGATCCTGAGGCGACGGGGTTGTTGGCGATTGCGCTGGGCGAAGCGACGAAGACGGTTCCCTATGTAACCGATGGGATGAAGGCCTATACGTTTATTGTGCGACTTGGTCAGGCGACGAATACGGATGACACAGAGGGCGAAGTGATTGCCAGTTCGGATTTACGCCCAAGTGATGCGGAAATTACCGCGGCGTTGGGACAGTTCACAGGTGATATTCAACAGATTCCACCACAGTTTTCTGCCGTCAAAGTTGATGGTGAACGTGCATATAAATTGGCGCGTGGTGGCGAAGAGTTGGATTTGGTGGCGCGTGATTTATATGTGGAAAGTCTGACGTTTTTAAACCGTATTGATGATGATCATGTGGAATTGGAATTGGTCTGTGGCAAGGGTGGATATGTCCGTTCGATTGCCCGAGATTTGGGTGATGTTTTGGGATGTCACGGGCATGTGAAAACCCTGCGCCGCATTTGGTCTTGTTCCCTGAATGTTGAAGATGCGATTCAGTTTCAAACCGTTGTAGATTTGGCGAAAGATCCCGCCCTAGAAGCGTATTTGCATCCGTTGGAATTGGGCTTGGCCGATGTACCAGAATTGAAATGCCGCCCCGAAGAGGTTGGTAAATTACGCAATGGCAATCCTGCGATGGTAATGGCGTCCGATCTGGAATATGGCGACGAGGCGTGGGTTTCGTGCGGCGGGGAACCGTTGGCGATTGGGGTTTATAAGGCGGGTGAAATTCATCCCAGCCGTGTGTTTGTTGCGCCTGTATGATTACACGTACGCATATCAAGGATGATGCGCCATCGACGGCGATTTATTCGGATTGTGAGCAATATCGTTATGCGCTGACGCGCACGTGGAACGGGGAGGGTAAACGGGTCTTGTTTGTCATGTTGAACCCTTCCACAGCGACAGAAGTACAGAACGACCCCACTGTGGAACGCTGTGAACGCCGTGCCCGCGCGTTGGGATTTGGCGCATTCCGCGTGTGCAATATATTTGCGTATCGCGCCACCGACCCGCGCGAAATGCGGGCTCAAGATGATCCTACTGGCCCCGATAATAATGCCGCGATTATGGAAGCCGCCCGTTGGGCCGATGCTGTGGTTTGCGCATGGGGCACGCACGGTGAGCACCGTGGGCGTGGACCAGAGATGGAGGCGTTGTTGCGTCAACAACCCTTGCCTTTGACGCATCTTGGGTTATCAAAGGCAGGACATCCAAAGCATCCATTGTACATCAGTTACAGTGTGCAACCCGTTGAATGGACCCTGAATGAATGATCAAACCAAAGGCATGTTGTTTGGAATATTTGGCGTTTTATTCATCGCGCCAGACAGCCTGTTCATCAGATTAATCAGTGCGGACGTCTACACGATCATTTTCTGGCGCTCGTTCATTTCCGGAACATTGATATTATTCGGACTGTTGGTGTATCACCGTTCAAACATCATTGCGGTGTTTAGAGGCATCGGTAGAAACGCACTGTGGTATGGTTTTTTCTTAGCAATCAGTGGCCCGATGTTTGCGTTATCCGTAAACCTGACTGCTGTTTCAAATACCGTTTTTATCGTCGCTACCATGCCCGTTTTTTCCGCGATTTCCAGCTGGTTTTTAATCGGTGAACGCATTTCACGCCGCATGGTTTGGACGATTTGTTTTGCATTGTTCGGCATTGGAATCATCGCATTTGGGTCCGCACACGATGAGGCTACATCGTTATTAGGTGACCTATTTGCTGTTGGG
Source organism: uncultured Amylibacter sp. (assembly GCA_943846615.1). Lineage (GTDB taxonomy): Bacteria > Pseudomonadota > Alphaproteobacteria > Rhodobacterales > Rhodobacteraceae > Amylibacter. Next base: position 1,243,469 of record OX044354.1, read on the forward strand.
TGTGCCGCCAGTTTTGGTGTTGGTTTGACCTTTGCGCGGCGATCTAAATCATCGTCGATGATCCCCGTCACACCGTTCGCATTGATCATCAGCAGTTTCTTTTTCCTGCCCTTTGCCACACCTTTTGTATTCAACGGTATCGATGCACCGCTTGTGATGGGTCATAATATTTTGATCGCGATTTCCACCTGTTTCATTGCCCTTAGCCCGCGTTACATCACCAGCGCCGAGGTGGCATTGTTGATATTAGGCGAGAGCATTTTGGCCCCGATTCTAGTCTGGTATGTAATCGGCGAGTTCCCTGGAGAGTGGGCGTTAATTGGTGGCACTGTGGTTTTAGCCACACTTTGCGTTTCCAATCTCCTTGCATTGCGTAACAATAGCGTGAGTTGATGCTGTGCGGTTTTGGTGCTATTCGCATCACAACATATTCATTTTTTGGAATAGGAAATAACATGACCGATCAAGCGACCAATAAAAAACAACGGACCATTGCATGGGTGATTTTGGCGGCAGTTGCTGTCTTAGTTATCTGGCTTAGTTTACCATATGGCATGCGTCATCACGCAATGGCTGGTGATAATTTTGATCGTCATCACGGTGCCGATGGTATGGGGCATGATTTGCATAATATGCCGGGCTTACAGGGGCGCGATGCCACCGACGAGGAAAGTGCCGAATTGGCAGTTATGTTTCGCAATTTCAATAAGATAACACGGTCTGTCACCAATTTACCAAACGGGATTACCACCGTTACACATTCCGAGGACAGCGACGTTATGGACGTGCTGGTTAGCCATGTAAGCGGCATGATTAATCGTGTTGAAGAAGGGCGTGATCCACAGATTAATATTCAGAGTAGAACGCTGGATATTTTGTTTGAACGTCGTGATCGGATTGAGACGGACATTGATGTGACGGATGATGGTATTGTCGTGACACAAACATCCGATGATGCCGAAGTTGTTGCGGCATTGCAAAAGCATGCGGGCGAGGTTTCGGCGATGGCGGATCGTGGTATGCAAGCGGTTCATCAGATGATGATGCAAGGCCATTAAGATTTCCCTTTATTTATTAGGGAATCATCCTTATACGACCCCAATCTGAAACCAGATACTCCATGGGCCCTGCTGGACGATATCCCGGCCTGCGCCATTAACTCTAACCGAGGAGACCCCGATGTCGATTACTGCAGAAGAAAAAGCACGTTTGATCAAAGAATTCGCAACTAAAGAGGGTGACACTGGTTCACCTGAAGTTCAGGTTGCTATTTTGTCATCACGTATCAAAACACTTACTGAGCACTTCAAAACTAACAAGAAAGACAACCACTCGCGTCGTGGTCTTTTGAAAATGGTTGCTTTGCGTCGTAAGCTTTTGGACTACACACGTGGTAAAGACGAAGCACGTTACCAAGACTTGATCAAGCGTTTGGAAATCCGTCGCTAAGACGTTTTTCAATTCGGAATTTTAAGGCCCGCTCAGAAATGAGTGGGTCTTTTTCGTATGCGCGTGCGGTGGGGTAGGATTTGGCGAAACCCCATAAAAACAACATATGTATTACGTATGGGTTATGTATGGGTTTCGTCGTGCAAATTGCCAGATCGCCACCGTTAACGTTTTCGCGAGCAGTGGGCGGATTTGTTGACAGGTGGCGGTTCGCGTGGCCATGTTGGGGGCATGAAAAACCTGATCCTGATTTTTAGCCTGTTCGCCCTGCCCGTTAATGCTTGTCCCATTGTTTTGGACGTTACGGGTGAGAAGGACGCAATGTTGGATCGTCTGGCGACGGCCTCGGATTATTCGGCGTCACAACGCGCGGTGAATGCGATTTGGACCTATTGGCAAACGGCCCCTGATGCCCAAGCGCAGGAATGGTTGGACGAGGGATTGGCGCGGATCAGATACGCGGATTATGAAAAGGCGAAATCGGTTTTGGGTGCGCTGGTTAATTATTGCCCTGAGTATGCCGAAGGGCATAACCAATTGGCCTTCGCACAGTTTTTGGCACAGGAATACGATGCATCGGCGGAGACGTTGAAACGGGCGATGGAATTGGAACCCAGACATTTTGGGGCGATTGCAGGGATGGGTTTGATCGCGCATCAGCGTGGGAATTTAGGGGCGGCCAAGATTTGGATTAAACGCGCGGTGAAGGTGCATCCGTTTTTGAATGAGCGGTTTATTTTGGAGTTGGGTGAGGATGGGGATGCGTTGTGAGCCTTTAATAAAAAGCGTCTCTTAATCCTCACACTGTAGACATAGCCCCATCACGCACCGACCATCCTTGCGGGTGTGCTTTATGCAGGAAATCCAGCGGCGGTTTGCCTCCTACTTCCACAATCGTGCACCGATCACCTTTACCGACATTAGTGCCACAAAAACACACAACAGAACTTTGGTGATGGGTTCCATGGTACCCTCTATCATCACGGCGTGGAGGGTGCTGGTGGTGATGATGATCGCCACCAGTATGAAATGGATTGCGCGCCAATTCCGCGGGGCGAGGCGTTTTCGTAGGAATGCCAAAATCACGGCGGCGAAAATCGCCCACATGGCGATCACGCCGAAATATGAAAACAGTGTTGGCGCAGAGAAGAGTAAGGCGTCGATCATGTCAGGTGGGCTGGTGATCCAAAGTCCAACAACGTGAAGTACAATTAACACAAACAAGAGGCTGCCCCCCCATCGGTGCAAGCGTCGTTGCTGTATTGGATGCAGATTTGGTAGATCGCCGCCAATGGCAAGGGGTTGAATGAATAAGAGTGACATTGCCAAGATACCCGCGAAACCCGCGACAATATAAATTGGATCACGCCATGCCAATAATGGGCTGATTGATGCGAAAATGATTGGCACGATCATCACCATCAAAATTACGGCCCAAGTGAGTTTTGATAAACTCGTTTTTGTTTTACGGGGAGGCATATATCAGGTGGGCTGTAGGACAAAGTCTGCGTTCAATGTCTTATCCTTCGGGCTGGGCATTACGGGGCGTAGGAACACGGTTTTGAAATCGCCGCTGTCGTAGGCAAGGTGGCCATGTGGCTGTCCAAAAACTGGAAGGATTTGTGGCATTTCCAATCTGAAAACACCGTTTGCGTCTGTTAATGTTGCGCCATGGCTTTTGCGATCATTTTCGTAACCTTCGGTGGTGTGGGCCCAGATTTGGATGCGCTGTCCTGCAAGGGGTGCGCCGTCGCCTGCGCGGCGAACGGTGCCGGTCATCCAAAATCCGCCGCCGCCGATACGTTCAACGATGGGGGCGTTTGGTCGATAGTTATTTGCGCCGCCGCGCATGGACCGTGTTGCAGGCAGTGCATTTGCCTGTAAGCCTGTACCAGCGAAGGCGGCAATGCTTGTGATGAAGGTTCGACGTTTAATGTAAAACATGGGTATGCCCTCCTTGATTGATCTAATCGGGATCAGGATTACATATTTTTCAGTGCTGGGCCAATCAACTCTATTTTATTTGTCCAGATGTAGCCGTTGAAATTGATGGGCGCGCGTTTCAGGGTTTGTAGATCGTCGATGCCACTGCTGAAACCTGTACCGTCATAATCACCCCACAAGATCACATCTGTGCCCACATCATTCATGCGGTTCGTGAATTTATGTGGCCAGCCCCACAGCAGGGGGGCGTAGTTGATTGGGATGCCGACCATGGTGTTGCGGCATTGAGCGGGGACGTAACCAAACCAGCCCAGCGCCATGTATTTTATCAGACATGATTTGAGGCCGTTGCGGTGGTAGCCGCGCAGGTTTGGGGTGCGTTCAATGGTGCGTTGGGTTGGTGCCGCGCCGCCGTAGACGCCAAAGATTTGCGATCGGTTGGATGGGGTTTTAAGAGGGTGGCGAGGGCGGTGCCCTCTGATCGTCTGTCGGATTTGAAATTGATTAGGAATTTGCCGTTTAGATTGGCGCTGAACACATCCCTGAGGGTCGGCATGGTTTGGCCTGTGCCGCGCAGGGGGAAATCGGTGCCGTTGTGGGAAATGTTGTAACCGATATCCAGTTTTTGCAGGTCTGCGATGGTGTGTTTGTGGGTGATGCCCACGCCATTCGTTTGGCAATCCAGCGTCCAGTCGTGGAAGACGGCGAAGGTTTTGTCGGTTGTCAGGTGAACGTCCAGTTCGACAACGTCGGCGCCGTATTCAAATGCGGCCTGCATCGAGGGGATGGTGTTTTCGATGAAGTCGTGAGTGATTGGTTCGACGTTTGGAGCGCGGCAGGTATAGGCGGTGCGATTGTTACCCGCATAAACATGGTGGACGCCGCGATGGGCGATCAGTTTTGTGCCGCCTGTGGGGGTGGTGAACAGGGTTGTGTTGTTGGCCCAGATTGCGGTGGTGATTAGGGCGAGGGTAATGAGGGTTTTTTTGAATCTATGCATTTTTGGCTTCGCTTAAATGGATATGATTGCGTGGTTTTGGGGTGAAAGCAAGGTTGGGGGGGGGTGCATTGTTTTTTAATGAGCGGTTTAGTTTGAATATTGTTGTGGATGGGGATGCCTTGCGATGGTTAGATTGCAACTTGATCGCTCTGTAAAAGCTATCTAAATATTGTGCAAAAGGTAACCTATTTACGGGGCGTACAGGTGATTGAAACCCTTATTCGAGCTTTCTTCGCATTTGTTGGGATAGGGTTTTCTATTTGGCTCTATCGCATTATCGGTCGCTTTAAACCCTCAAATCTTGACGATCAAAGCGGGGTTATTAGGCCTGAGTTGTGGAGTGCTTGGATCACAGTAATTGCTGGTTCATTACTCTTCAGCTTTTGTTTGTTTTCATTTGCATTTCAAGATGGCGGGACAGGTATGCTAGTGGGTGCAGCAATGGGGGCCGCTATAGCCGGCTTCATGGCTCCATCAGTTACTTTGGTACATGCGGTTTCGTGGAACTTGCATGGTGTGTGTGGTCCATCCAAGCTATTTGGGTTGACGCTTGGCCGTGCACGAACAGAAATCCAGTGGGCTGACATTATCTCTTCAGGATCAACAGCTACGGGTTACTGGTTTATCATGTCTAGAGATGGCCGGCGCATTTACTGGAGTTATCTTTACAAAGGTCATCAATCACTTGCAAACGCGCTTAAAAAGAATTGCCCATCAGTTGAGCTACCTACTGATAATTAATTAACCTTTGGCATTAGGGTTAATAAATCAACACCTATTGTTTCACCCTGCTGGGCCGCGCCCATGGGCGGCGCGTTCCACGCCACCCGCAGTCGGCTAATGTTGGGGAAAGAAAGGCGCGGGCCGTGCTGGTCGCACGACCCAAGTGGGGTGAAATCGCTACCCCTTCCCAAACACATAAATACCCTGTATACGCCCGCTATCTGGAATGTGATGCGTTGACCTGTGCATTCACCAAGAGGGTAAGGGTCGGTGGCAATGGGGCCACCTTGTAAATAGGAGACTTCGCAAGGGCGAAGATTGCTCCTTGATAGGAAAACATATGTTTAAAGAAGTAAAAAAATCCATCCAATGGGGCGAAGAGACGCTGACATTGGAAACGGGCAAGGTTGCCCGCCAAGCGGACAGTACAGTAATCGCTACATACGGTGAGACATCTGTATTGGCTGCGGTTTGTTTCGCAAAAAAAGAGAAAGAAGGTCAATCCTTCTTCCCGCTGACTGTGAACTACCAAGAGAAATATTACGCCGCGGGTAAAATCCCAGGTGGTTTCTTCAAGCGTGAAGCACGCCCGACCGAAAAAGAAACGTTGACTGCGCGTCTGATTGACCGCCCGATCCGTCCTTTGTTCGTTCCTGGTTTCAAGCACGAAGTACAAGTTACATTGACTGTATTGTCACACGATCTGGTTAACGATCCTGACATGGTTGCGATGATTGCGGCGTCTGCTGCGTTGACGTTATCTGGTGCGCCATTCATGGGCCCAATCGGTAACTGTCGTGTTGGTTTTGAAGGCGGTCAATATGTGTTGAACCCAACATGTGACGACATGCACGAGTTGAAAAACAATCCCGATCAGCGTTTGGATCTGGTTGTTGCTGGTACCAAAGACGCCGTAATGATGGTTGAGTCTGAAGCGTACGAATTGACAGAAGAAGAAATGCTGGGTGCGATTAACTTTGCGCATGAGCAAATCCAACCTGTTATCGATATGATCATCGACATGGCAGAAGATGCAGCAAAAGAGCCGTACAATTACGAGCCTGCTGATTATTCTGATTTGTATGCAGCCGTTAAGGCCGCTGGCGAAGAAGGTATTCGCGGTGCATATGCATTGACTGATAAGCAAGAGCGCACCGCAGCCGTTTCAGCGGCGAAAGATGCGATCATTGAAGCGTTGTCAGAAGAGCAAGTTGCGGATGCGAATTTCGGTACATGTTTGAAGAAGCTGGAATCAGAAGTGGTTCGTGGCGACATCGTGAAAACTGGTAAGCGTATTGATGGCCGTGATTTGTCAACAATCCGTCCGATCGTTTCTGAAACGGCTGTTTTGCCACGTACGCACGGTTCTGCCTTGTTTACACGCGGTGAAACACAGGCGTTGGCAGTGACCACATTGGGTACTGGCGATGACGAGCAGATGATCGATGCGTTGACGGGTACATACCGTTCAAACTTCTTGTTGCACTACAACTTCCCTCCTTATTCAGTTGGTGAATGTGGTCGTATGATGGGCCCAGGTCGTCGTGAAATTGGCCACGGTAAATTGGCATGGCGTGCGTTGCAGGCTGTTTTGCCGCCGGCAACTGAATTCCCATACACAATCCGCATGGTTTCTGAAATCACGGAATCAAATGGTTCGTCTTCTATGGCGTCTGTTTGTGGTGGTTCCTTGTCCATGATGGACGCGGGTGTACCGTTGCGTGCGCCTGTTGCGGGTGTTGCGATGGGTTTGATCCTGCAAGACAACGGCGAATACGCTGTGTTGAGCGATATCTTGGGTGATGAAGATCACTTGGGCGACATGGACTTTAAGGTGGCGGGTACTGAAAACGGTATTACATCATTGCAAATGGACATCAAAGTTGCGGGCATCACGCCAGAAATCATGGAAAAAGCCATGGACCAAGCCAAAGACGGCCGTTTGCACATCTTGGGCGAAATGGCGAATGCTTTGACTGAAGCTGGTTCATTTAGCGAACATGCTCCACGTATCGAAACGATCAAAATCAACCCAGAGAAAATCCGCGAAGTTATCGGTTCTGGTGGTAAAGTGATCCGTGAGATTTGCGAAGTTTCTGGTGCCAAAGTGAACATCGACGACGAAGGCGTGATCAAGATCGCGTCATCAAACGGCGAGCAGATCGAAAAAGCAAAAGAAATGATCATGGAAATCGCAGCAGAACCAGAGGTAGGCGTTGTCTACACTGGTACAGTTGTGAAGGTGATGGATTTCGGTGCATTTGTGAACTTCTTTGGTAAGCGTGACGGTTTGGTGCACGTTTCACAAATGGCGAACGAGCGCGTTAATCACCCAAGCGATTTGGTTAAAGAAGGCCAAAAAGTTAAGGTGAAATTGATGGGCTTTGACGATCGCGGCAAAGTGCGTTTGTCTATGAAGGTTATTGATCAGGAAACTGGTGAAGAGATTTCAGCTGAGAAAAAAGAAGACTAAGGTTTTCGATATATGATCCCCGACTTGATCGGTGATCTGTAATAGAAAAGGCCTCGCGTTTGCGGGGCCTTTTTTGTATCTAGGAGAATATATTAAAAGGAAACCCATGGGTGAATTAAAAAAATCGGCAGCGTCATTTCGCATTTTTGGAAAAACACGAGAGCAAGAATTCAATCCTGAAGATTTAACAGCTCTTCTTGGCGTCGTGCCAACAAAGGCGCATGCAATTGGTGACTTAAATGAACGCAACCTTAACCGAACGGGTAAACGCCACTTTCGCGATTTTGCAAAATGGATCGTATCCGTTGAAAGTCGAACTCCTGGCGATTTAAATTCGCAGATCAAAGAACTCTTTGCGATGCTGCCTCATGACCCGAATATTTGGCATCAATTGCATCGAGACTACCACTTAACTGTCTTTTGCGGGCTATGGTTGGAGAGTTTTAATTCTGGCGAAAATTTGGATACCGAAACACTTCATCTACTAAGTGAACGAAATTTATCTATAGATTTGGATATCTATATGGACCCTGACTACATCCACGATGAAGATGAGGACTCTATTGCGTTTTGGAAACAGGTTGAGGCAAAAAAGGGTGCCAAATAACCTAACAGTAATGCCTTCCCTGCCGCATCGATGCGCGGGCGGCATTAGACACCCGAAGTTGGAATGCATTCAAATTGCTACTCTTTCAATCCACCCCCTATTCCCTTCACCAAGAATTTATCTTACGGTGAACATACTCAGGGGTGGGCAGTTTGTTGGAATATGTTCTTTATCACAGTCGATGCGTTTTTCAGGATTTTCATATCTCTGATCTGGATATTTTACGCACTGCGATCAGTGCGAATGAAGAACACGGATTAACAGGTTTTTTGCACCGCGAGGCGGGGTATTTTGTGCAATATTATGAAGGCCCCAAAGACAAAGTGGAACAGTTGACCGCGAATTTGATGCGCGACACACGGCATTATGATTTTACCATTATTGGCCAAGGTCAGGTTGAAGCGCGGCGGTTTGCTGATTGGTCGATGGGGTATTCTGGGCCGAAAACCGCACAGATGGGATTAGACGTACAAGATGATCAGGATTTCCCGCTGAAGGCGGCGGTTGTGATCGATCACTTGTTGGGTTTTGCACAGCGTATCTAGGGTTGCGTTTTAAAAAAGCTCTGTTGATCTGAATCAAAGAACACCAATCGAGAATGTTCCATAAAGGGGTATAAACGAAAGGTTGAAACCATGTCATATCGCACCATTACCGTTAGTATCAAAAGCCTACAGAATGCAGAAAGATTATGTAAGTTTGCCGCCATGGTCGCGCGCAAATACAATGCACATTTGATTGGCGTGCATACCATTGGCACCGCCGATGTTTACACGGATATGATGGCCGCGACGACTGTGCCACAAATGACCGCGTTTCACCAAGAGCAGCAAAGCCTGTCGACGAAAATTCGTGAGGTTTTTGAAACCGTGACACAAGCAGAGGATTTCGTGACAGAATGGCGCGAGGTAGATCTGGCCTATGAAAATTCTGAGGGTGGTGTTTTGCCAGATTGGTTGTCCGCGGACTTAATCATCATTGGGCAATCGAACCCCAAAAGTGATCGTCCCGATCAGCGTAGTTTAGTTGAACGCGCCGTGCGCGGTTCCGGTCGCCCAGTTTTGGTGATGCCGTATTTGGGCGAATTTGAGGATGTGGGGAATAATATCCTGTTGGGGTGGAGTGGGACACGTGAAAGTACACGCGCCGCGCATGATGCCATGCCATTGATCAAGGATGCCAAAGAAACCAAGATTTTCTGGGTTGGCAAAGAAGGTGGCGAGCATAATCGCATTGAACACACCGCCAAAGATTTAGCGGTGGCCTTGGATCGCCATGGTGCTAATGTCAGCATCCTGCACACGGATTCCAGCAGTTTGGCGATTGGTGACGAGTTGTTGAATGAGGCCACGAATTCCGGTTCTGATCTGATTGTGACCGGCGCGTTCGGGCATTCGCGAATGTATGATTTCGTGATGGGTGCAGCCACCACGCATCTGTTGAAATATATGACAGTGCCTGTTTTGTTGTCGCATTAAAATAGGCGGACTAGTAATCCCTTTTGCGTTGTACCAATGGCGAGAACTTCGTTATTATATCGCAAAGGGGAGTTGTCAGTATGCAAAGCTATGTTCTGCATTTAGCGCGTTCTACGGAGCGCCAAGGGTTAGTGAAAGATTTGTTGGCAACCCTGCCCCAAGCACAGGTTTTACCCGCAGTCGAAGGCAGTGCGTTAAGTGAGGCCGAGAAGCGTGATGCATATGAAGATCACGCGATTGAGCCGCATTATCCCTTTGCCTCCAAGGCGGGTGAATTGGGATGTTTTTTAAGTCATCGTAAGTTTTGGCAGGCATTGGTGGATTCCGATGAGGCCATGATGTGGATTGCCGAGGATGATGTGGCAATTTCACAGGCGAATTTTAAAACGTTGGAAGGTTTGATCATGCCGCACGCCGATACCAACAGTTTAATTCGCGTGCCCATCCGCAATCGTGAAATCGCCGATCGGGTTATTGCCCAAGACGGTGATATGCGACTGGTGCGGCCCAAGGTTATTGGTTTGACCACCGCGATGTATTTGATTGGGCGCGATGCGGCACAGCGGTTGTTGGATGTATCGCAGCCCTTTGATCGCCCTGTGGACACGTTTATGCAGATGCGTTGGTTGACGGGTGTTGACAGTTTGACGGTGTTGAATTCCGGTGCGCGATCCGCCGCGTTCGAGGTAGGTGGCAGCACGATCCAATCCAAGAAATCAGTGATCCAAGAGGCGAAGCGCATGTTCGCACGTGCGCGGTATCGTGCGCATGTACGCCGATTGTCCGCGAAGGCGATGTCATGATATATACGCGGTTTCTAGGCTATATTGGCAATCAGATGTTTCAATACGCCGCTGGGCGGGCGATGGCGTTACGTTTGGGCACAGACGTTGTGATTGATGATCGTCGTGCGTTGGCGAAGAATATGGGCAGTATTTGTAATATTTTTGATCTGCCACATATGCGCCCCGATGTGATGCCGCCCAGCGAACATGAAAGTAAGCTGCGCTTTTTGGCGTGGCGGTATTTTGGGACTTCGCCCAAGTATAAGCGCGAAAAAGGGTTGGGGTTTGATCAGGGTTTTACGACGTGGCCCGATGATACCTATCTGCATGGGTACTGGCAAAGTGAGAAGTATTTTGCGGATATTGAAGCGCAGTTGCGTCAGGATTTTGCATTTCCCGCGCTGACAGGACGCAATGTGGAATTTGCTTCGGAATTGGAATCGGAACTATCGATTTCGTTGCATGTGCGCCGTGGTGATTACCTGAACCTGGCAGCGCATACGGTTTGTTCGCAAGAATACTATCAGGCGGCAGTGAAAGAAATGATCCGCAAGGTTTCAGGCGATCCGCGTATTTATGTGTTTTCAGATGATCCCGAATGGGCGCGGCAGAATTTGAAATTTTCTGTCCCGACGCAGGTCGTTGTTCACAACTCTGGGGCCGCGGATTTCGAAGACATGCGTTTGATGTCATTGTGTAAGCACAACATCATTGCGAACAGTTCGTTTTCATGGTGGGCGGCCTGGTTGAATGCCAATGCGGATAAAAATGTAATCGCCCCCAAGGCTTGGTTTGGCGATCCAAAATTGAACAATCCAGATATCACGCCCGACAGCTGGCAACGAATTTAGAAAGAGTAGAACATGAGCATTACACGTATCGATACATCTGCCCGCGCCACGAAAATTAACATTCACAACGGGACAGTTTATTTTTCTGGCCAAGTTCCAAATGATGTTACCACAGACATAACCGCGCAAACGCATGATGTGTTGGCCAAGGTGGATGCGATATTGGATCAAGCAGGATCAAGCCGTGATCATATGCTGTCTGTCACCATATTCTTGCGTGATATTGATCGGGATTTCGCACCGATGAATTTGGTTTGGAATGAGTGGTTGGCGAACAATCAGCGCCCCGCGCGGGCCTGTGTTCAGGCGCATATGGCGCGCGAGGCGATCTTGATCGAGGTTTGCGTGATTGCCGCAGTTGCGGATTAACGTTCGTTAAGCGCAGATACATCGCGATTTTGTGCAGATCGTTCAGGTATGTGGACTATCGCGTATTTTGATGTAGCATTGGGTTATGCTAGATTTTTTAAGTGACATCCTGACCAACCTGTCGATCAAGGGGACGCTGTATTTTCGCACGTCGTTTACAGCGCCGTGGGGTGTGGCCGTGCCGCAATATGAAAATGTAGCGCGGTTTCATTTTGCGCATCGCAATGATTGTTTGGTCAAGGTTGATGGGGTGGATGATGTTGTATCCCTGTCCCAAGGCGATTTGATTATCATTCCACATGGTGCCGCGCATAAATTGTTTTGTAGCCCAGATACCATTGAGGACGCTTTGCCGCTGGATAGGGTTTTGGAAAAATCAGGGTACACGGGCAGTGGTGTTTTGGTTTATGGCGGCGAAGACACTACGCGAGAAACGGAATTGATTTGCGGGCATTTTTCGCTGAACCCGTATGCGAAACATTCGATGATGACACGCCTGCCGCCGTATATTCATTTACGTAATTACGGCGAGGTAGCAGGCAAGTGGATGGAAGCGACGTTGCGGATGATTGGTGATGAGGCCGGTGGTGCCAAAATGGGTGGCGATTTGATCGCGTTAAAAATGTCCGAGGCGATTTTTGCGCAGGCCATTCGGACGTTCGTTGAAGGAAATAATGCTGCGCAATGGGGGTTGGCGGGGTTTGCCGATCCGCATTTAAGCCGTGCGTTGAGTGCGTTTCATAGCCGTCCTAGCAAAGTGTGGACAGTAGAGGTGTTAGCAGAGAAAGCGGGCATGTCGCGTACCAGTTTTGCGGTGCTGTTTCAAAAGAAGATGGGCATGACGCCGATGCATTATGTGACGACGTGGCGGATGGAATTAGCGAAGCGAGAGTTAGCCGATTTGGGTGGTAGTCTGAGCGATGCGGCAGAGCGTGCGGGATATGCATCCGACAGCGCGTTCGCGCGCGCGTTTAAGAAAGAGACGGGTTTTACCCCTGCTGGATTTAAAAAAGCGTACACAATGCCACCCGTTCAGATTTCCGAACGATCTGCACATGTTTAAGAACTGGTGCGCATATATTGGGTGATCGCACATCGGTAGAAATAGGTATCAGCAGCAAGGCTGCATTCACAACAGAAAGATACCACCATGTTACCTCGTTTTATCACCAAAGAAATCCACGCATATCTTGATTACCCTGTGGCGCTGGCGCTGATTGGGTTGCCGTTTATTTTGGGATTGGGGGCCAGTCATCCGTTGGCATTAACCCTGTCTGTTGTGACGGGGATTGCCGCCTTTATTCTGACGGTACTGACAGACCACCATTTGGGCATGATCCGCGTTTTGCCGTACAAGTTGCATTTAGCAGTGGACATGGCTGTTGGGTTGGCCTTCGTTGTTGCGCCGTTTGTTTTGGGATTTTCTGGGTTAGATTTTTGGTTCTATATCGCTAATGGTGCTGCGGTTTTGCTGGTTGTGAACATGCACAAACCAGAGGACGCGTAATTCACGTCCCCGAAGAGAAAACGCGGCCCCGCTGAGGGCCGCGTTTTTTATTATTTCAACGATGTTTTGCGCAGGTATGGCAAAACTGTTTCGAATTCACCGAATTTCGCAGTTGCGTCATCGTTGGAAACGGTTGGTGGGATGATGACATCCTGGCCTGTTTCCCAGTTTGCAGGTGTTGCAACGCCGTTGTTTGTTGTCGTTTGCAACGCATCTAATGCGCGCAGAACTTCGGCGAAGTTACGACCAACGGACATTGGGTATGTCATAGACAATTTCAATTGTGCATCTGGGCCAATGATGAAGACAGAACGCACGGTTGCGCTGTCTGCTGGTGTGCGACCGTCGGGCATGTAGGCCTCTGCCGGTAGCATGTCGAATGCCTTGGCGACGTTCAGGTCTGTGTCAGCGATGATTGGGAAACCAGCGTTTGCGCCGGAAACCTGTTCGATGTCTGATTTCCATTTTTTGTGGTCTTCAACACCGTCGATGGAAATGCCCATCACTTTGGTGTCGCGTGCGGCCCATTCATCAGCCAGCTGTGCAACCGCGCCGAATTCGGTGGTGCAAACAGGTGTGAAATCTTTGGGGTGTGAAAAGAGGATTGCCCACTTTCCATCCAACCAATCGTGCAGGTCAAATGTGCCTAAATCGGTTTCTACGTTAAGGTTTGGTACTGTGTCGTTGATGCGTAATGCCATGGGGGAGACTCCTATATTGAGCAATAAAACTATCAGGCCTTGAAGCGAGGTCAAACGAATAGGCAACGCCAAGCTGTGTAAATTGTCGCGCCTCCGAAATCGTGCCAAAAACCTGTGCCACCCGCAATCGGTATGATTTTCAAGTAAATATAGTGATATACGTCACATTTATTGGATTTTTTATTTGATCGGTTGAAAAGTACATTCCAATATCAACCTGAAATACATAGCAAAAGATAGTTCTTTACTTTGTTTTTCTTCTTAAACTTACACAGGGGAATACAATGAAAATTTTAAAACGCATTTCTTCTTTAGCTTGCTCAATTGCTACAGCCGCTACGATGACCGCCGCACCCGCACAGGCCCAAGCAGAACCATTTATCGGACAAATTATGTATTTTGGCGGAAATTTTTGCCCACGTGGCTGGGCGGCAGCGAATGGCCAGCTACTCCCAATTGCTCAAAACAGCGCTGTATTTTCCCTTTTGGGAACGATGTATGGTGGTGATGGAAGAACTACATTTGCGCTGCCAGATTTACGTGGCAGATCAGCAGTAAATGTTGGTACTGGTCCAGGTTTGAGTAACGTTACTTGGGGTCAACGGAAGGGCTCTGAAACTTTCTCCATTACTTCGCCCAATCAATTGCCAAGCCATAACCATATGGTCAACGCGACAAACGCGACTGCGAATAAAAATGGCCCAGGTACAGATTTCCTTTCTGTGCCCAACACACCGGGCTTGGATATTTACCACGAAGGTGCACCAACACCACAGCAAGAACGCCAGATGGATCCCGGTATGATTGCCAACACGGGTGGAAGTGCTCCGATATCGCATACAAGCCCTACTTTGGGTATCCAAACGTGTATCGCACTACAAGGTATTTTCCCTTCTCGTAGCTAAAACTGCGAATAGTGAACCCTTTTGAACGCGGCGTGTCGATTTTGTTATAGAATTGCGTCGCGTTCATTCTTGCCATTTCACTGTACCAATGTCAGTTTCACCATGAAATCAATTCTATAGGTGAATCATGTTAGACAGACGTCAGTTTTATATTAGTGGCGAATGGGTCAACCCCGCAAAGGCGAATGACCATAATGTCATTAACCCCGCGACAGAAGAGGCATTTGCAACCATTTCGCTGGGCGGCCAAGCCGACACGGATGCCGCAGTAGCATCCGCACGCAAAGCGTTTGGCACGTGGCAACATTCCAGCAAGGCGGAACGCATTGCGTTGTTGAAATCCATTCAAACAGAATATGCCAAGCGCGAAGAAGATGTGGCGCAGGCAACATCGTTGGAAATGGGTGCACCGATTACATTGTCACGTACGCAACAGGTAGGTTGTGGTACCGGGCACATTCAGAAATTCATCGACTCTCTGGAAAAGTTTGAATTCGAAGAAGAGATTGAGGGTTTCCCGACAGAGAAGATCATCAAAGAGCCGATCGGTGTGGCGGGTTTGATCACGCCGTGGAATTGGCCGATGAACCAGATTTTCCTAAAGGTCATTCCTGCGATTGCAGCGGGTTCAACATGTGTTTTGAAACCATCCGAGGAATCGCCGTTGTCGGCGATGGTGTTTGCGGAAATCATGCATGATGCGGGTGTTCCAGCGGGTGTGTTTAACCTGATCAATGGTGATGGTGTTGGCGTTGGATCACAGATGTCCGCACATAAAGACATCGATATGATTTCCTTTACGGGTTCAACACGCGCGGGTTCCCTGATTTCCAAAGCGGCGTCTGATACGGTGAAACGTGTGACGTTGGAATTGGGTGGCAAAGGCGCGAATATCGTGTTTGCCGATGCGGATGACAAAGCGGTTAAACGCGGTACGATGCACGTTTTCAATAACTCTGGTCAGAGCTGTAACGCGCCGACGCGGATGATAGTTGAGCGTTCGATTTATGACGAGGCCGTCGAAATTGCGGCGGCGACCGCCGAGAAGCATGGCGTTGGCGATCCTGCGGTTGAGGGCCCACACATGGGCGCGATGGTATCCGAGGCGCATTACAACAAAGTGCAAAGCATGATCGAAGCGGGCATCAAAGAAGGTGCGCGTTTGGTTGCGGGTGGTTTGGGCCGCCCCGAAGGCATGAACAAAGGTTTCTTTGTTCGTCCGACGGTATTTGCCGATGTGACGAATGACATGACTGTTGGTCGCGATGAAATTTTCGGGCCAGTGATGGTTATGATGCCGTTTGATGACGAAGAGCATGCATATGAATTGGCGAATGACACGGATTACGGTTTAACAGATTACGTTCAGACCCAAGATGCCGACAAAGCGAAGCGTGCGGCGCGTGCCATGCGTGCGGGCATGATCCGTATTAACGGTGACGGCGGCGCGGCACCATCGCCATTTGGTGGCTACAAGCAATCGGGTAACGGGCGCGAAGGTGGCAAATGGGGTATCGAGGATTTCTGTGAAATCAAACATATCACAGGTTGGACATCTTGATTTAACCAACAAAAATGATCACATTATAAAGGCGTCCATTTGGGCGCCTTTATTTTTTGGAGCTTTGGTATGAAATTGATTTCTTCTTTGACTGTAGCGGTGGCGTTGACATTGGGTGGTGCGGCGCATGCGAAATGTGGTGGGAATTTTAACACGTTTGTTAAGGGGTTGAAGAAGGAAGCGCGTGCGAATGGGTTTTCGAAATCGGATGCGGATAAGTTTTTTGCGAACGTAAAGGCCGACGGTAAGGTTTTGAAACTGGATCGCTCACAGGCCGTGTTTCGCCAGAACTTTAGCCAATTCGCGGGGCGTGTGGTTTCATCGAACCGTTTGAAAGTTGGTGCATCCAAGCGGAAGCAGTTTAATAGCGCGTTTAAAAAGGCAGAGGCCAATTACGGCATCCCTGCCCCAGTGTTGTTGGCGTTTTGGGCGATGGAAACGGATTTTGGGGCCAATCAGGGCGGGTTTAATACACTGAACGCGCTGGCGACATTGGCGCATGATTGCCGCCGTCCGAACCTGTTCCGCCCACAGATTTTCGCGGCGATGGGATTGTGGAAGAAGGGTACGTTTAGCCCGACGAAATCCAAGGGCGCATGGGCCGGCGAAATTGGCATGGTTCAGATGTTGCCCGAAGATGTTTTGAATAACGGCGTTGATGGTGACGGTGATGGGCGCGTTGATTTGGTGCGTTCGGCACCCGATGCGATTTTGACCAGTGCGAAGGTTTTGAAAAGCCATGGTTGGAACAAAGGCCAGCCGTGGATGGTAGAGGTTTCTGTGCCGTCGAATTTGGATTGGTCGAAAACTGGGTTGGGGAAACCGCAGAAGGTTTCGGCGTGGCAAAAGCAGGGTGTGAAATTGCGTGGTAAGGCATCCAGCAAGTACAATGCATCGTTGTTGTTGCCAGAGGGCCGCAAGGGGCCAGCGTTTTTGGTGTTTGATAACTTTGACGTATATTTCAAATGGAACAAATCGTTGGTGAATGTGACTTCGGCAGCGTATTTCGCGACGCGTTTGAATGGCGCGCCACGGTTTAATGCGGGTAGCCCCGATGCGCCGTTGTCAGGTGCGGATATGGTGAAATTGCAGAAGAAGCTGAAGGCCCGTGGGCATGATGTGGGTAAGGTTGATGGGATTTTAGGGGCGAAAACCCGCGCGGCGGTTCAGAAGGAACAGAAGCGTGTGGGCTTGCCTGCGGATGCTTGGCCGACGAAGGCGTTGATTGGGAAGTTGTAGGTAATGGCCGAAGAAGAGTCAGTCAAGTTCAGTTTCTTAGACTATACGTCTATTACGCTTAGAGCCGTCCCATTTCCGAAAGTCACATGGCTTTTCGTAATCGTGGCTTCCTTCGCTGTTTTTAAGTTGCAAGAAAACTATAACTGGGGTGTTTTGGGTAAAACATTCCATCCTTTTGTTGTTGCCTTCACATTTTATTGTATTTCCAACGGACTACTATATTCAGAAACGGGCGAAAAAAGGCTAAAAGATGTTTTAAGAAGGCCAGCTTTATCGGTAATCAATTTGTCAGCATATTGCTTCTTTTTACTGGTATTATACATAAACAATCCGTTCATATGCATACAACTGGCGTCTCTACTCCCGAGTATGAAATTTTTGGTGCTAATCTTGCACAAAGATGTTCACTTTTTAAAAAAATTCTATCCGCGACTAAATGGGTTAACCAAGGTAGTCGATGTGTATGCTTTGGCAAAAATTAGTGCCGCATTTCATGTCGCAAACTTCTGCTTTCTTCAATACTTGGCTTTTGTGGTAGAACCCAACGATTGGCCAAAATACTTAATAGCATGGTTTCCAATTTACTATTTTCTAACTCACTTTTTCCAATGCTTTTACGTCGCATATTACGTTATGAAACGTATCGAGTTACGCCCCTAATCAATCATCTCTTCCGCCGCTTGCAGATCAACTGACACCAGCTGGCTCACGCCCTGCTCTGCCATCGTAACCCCAAACAGGCGATCCATGCGGGCCATGGTTACGGCGTGGTGGGTGATGATCAGGAAACGGGTGTCTGTGGCGGCGATCATTTCGTCCAGCATGTCACAGAAACGGTTTACGTTCGCGTCGTCCAGTGGGGCGTCGACCTCGTCCAGTACACAGATCGGGGCGGGGTTGGCCAAGAATACCGCGAAGATCAGCGCCAGTGCGGTTAGGGTTTGTTCGCCGCCTGATAGCAGGGATAAGGTGGAGAGTTTTTTGCCCGGTGGTTGGCACATGATTTCGAGGCCAGCCTCTAACGGGTCATCACTCTCGACCAATACCAGATTTGCCTCGCCGCCGCCGAACAGGGTTTTGAAGAGGCGGGCGAAGTTTTTGTTTACTTCGTCGAAGGCCGTTAGCAGGCGTTCGCGGCCCTCTTTGTTTAATGCGGCGATGCCGATGCGCAGCTCTTTGATCGCTTCTTCAAGGTCTTCTTTCTCGACCACCAAATTATCGCGTTCTTCGTTCACTTCTTTCGCGTCTTCTTCGGCGCGTAGGTTTACGGCGCCCAGTGCGTCGCGTTGACGGCGTAATCGTGCGACGTCGTTTTCGATGACATCGGCGGGGGGCATTTTTTCGGGATCGGTTTCGAGGGTTTCAAGCAAACCTTCGGGCTCGATATTTAGGTCTTCGCGGATGCGATCGGCGGCGGTGGAAACCTGAATGATCGCGGCCTCTGATACCGCATCGGCGCGGGCGCGTTTTTCGCGGTTGTCGGATGCGCGGCGTTCGGAATCGCGTTCCTCTTGTTCCGCTTTGCGAAGATCGCTTTCGCCCACGGCCAATGTGTCGGATGCGGATTTCATGCGGGTTTCGGCGGTGTCGATTGCCTTGGATAATTCATCGCGTTTGGCGGTGATTTCATCGGGGGCTTGGTTCGCCTCTTTCAGCTCGATGGCTGATTGTTCTTTGCGTTCCGCCAGTTCGGCAATCCGTGTTTCGGCGGTGGACAGGCGGTGGCGCCAGCCTGAAACCTCTTGGATGATTTCTTGGCGGCGTTTTGTGCGTGCTTCGCCTTCGCGGCGTGTTTCGTCGAACATTGACCGTTTGGTCATCATTGTCATTCGCGCGGCTTCGACGGCGATTTTTGTGGCCTCGACGGCGTTGCGTGCCGCGTCCAGATCGCCCAGATCGGTGATGCCTTTTTGCGCCTCTTTCAATGCATCGGCGGCGGCGTGGGTTTCATCCTCTAATCTGGCCTGTGCCAGTTTTAGGTTTTCGACTTTGCCGACCAATTGGTCGCGATCAGCTTCGGCGCGGGACATTTGGCGGGTTGCGTTTGTGGCGGCGTCGTCGGCGGATTTACGCGCCGTGCGGGCGTCGCGATCCGCTTGGATCAAGTCCTGTAATGTGTGGTGGATGCGGTCGAAGTTTTCTTGACTGGCTTCGAGGCGTGAGGTGGCAAGGGCCAGTGTTTCGCGCAACTCTTCCAATCTGTTCATTTGTTGTAGGCGTAGGGCCGCGGCGGAGGGGGCGTCATCGCCGCCCTGTCGGAAACCGTCCCAGCGCCATAGATCGCCATCGGTAGACACAAGGCGTTGGCCCGGTTTTAGATCGGATTGAAGCCGTGCGCCATCTGCGCGGGATACAACGCCGATTTGTGACAGGCGGCGGGATAAAACAGAGGGGGCATCGACGTGGGATGCCAATGGTTCTGTGCCATTTGGCAGGTCTGCGGATGCGGAATAATCGGGCATTTGCGCCCAGCCTGACAGGCCGTTTGCATCGACAACGGGTGCCTTTAGATCGTCGGCAAGGGCTGCGCCCAGTGCCGCCTCGTATCCTTTGGCCGCGCGGATGCTGTCCAATAATTGTTTGCCGTCGGCGCTGTCGCGCGCGATTACGCGTTCAAGGGCGGCCACTTCGGCGCGAAGGGCGTTTGCTTCGCCCTCAGATTCCGACAATGCGGCGCGTGCGTCGCTGTCTGCTGATTGGGCGGTTGAGCGTTGGCCTTCGATTTCGAGTAATTTTGCCTCTGCTTTCAACATCGCCTCTTGGGTGATTGCGCGGGTTGCGGTGGCTTGCTCATAGCGTTCGTTTGCTTCCTCTAGCCCCTCTTCGGCGGTGAGGACGTTGCCGACGGCGGCGTCTGATTCTGCTTGGCGTTTGTCTAGTACGGATTGAGCTTCGGCCAGAAGGCGATGTGCGGATTGGTGACGAGCGGATAGGCGTGCCGCATCTTCGGTCAGCTTGTCCAGCTCGCTTTCTTTTTCTTGCATGATGCCTGCGGCGTCACGTGCGGCGATGTTTGCCGAGCTGAGCTTTTCTTCGTGGCCTTGGGATGCCTTTTCGATTTGGTCTTGCTCCCAATCGAGGCGTTTGATGGTTTCTTCGGCGTCTTTGTTTAGGCCAGTTTCGCGATCGATGTCGTTGCCCAATTGTTCGATGCGCGATCGTAATGTTTCGATTTGGTCGCGTGCGCGTGCCTCTTGGTCTGCCAAGGTATCGCGTTGCACGGTTAAGCGTTGCACAACGGCGGAGGCAATTGCCTCTTCTTCGCGTAATGGCGGCACCTTACCCTCGGCCATTTCGCGGGCTTTTAGGGCTTGGGTTGCTTCGGTTTGGGCAGTTGCGGCGGCTTTGGTTGCGTTTGTTAGTTCGTCCGATGCGGCCTGACGTGCGACGTCTGCTTCGCGCCAGCGGCGGTATAATAACAGACCCTCGGATTGGCGCAGTTCTGTGCCGATTTCCCGGTAGCGTTTTGCTTGGCGGGCTTGACGGGCCAGTGAGCCGAGTTGGCTATCGAGTTGTTCGACGACATCATCGACACGGTTTAGGTTTGTTTCTGCGCCGCGCAGTTTAAGTTCTGCTTCGTGGCGGCGTTGGTAGAGGCCTGAAATGCCTGCCGCCTCTTCCAATACACGACGACGTGCCTTGGGTTTGGCATTGATCAATTCGGAGATTTGGCCTTGGCGAACCAGTGCAGGGGAATGTGCGCCCGTGGAGGCATCGGCGAAGAGCATTTGCACATCGCGGGCGCGGGTTTCTTTGCCGTTTGCTTTGTACGCCGAACCCACGTCGCGGGTGATGCGTCGGATGACTTCCAATACGTCCTGATCATTAAACGCGGCGGGGGCGAGGCGTTGGGTGTTGTCGATTAAAAGGGATACTTCGGCGTAATTGCGTTGTGGGCGCGATGCAGCGCCTGCGAAGATCACATCCTCCATGCCGCCACCGCGCATTGCCTTGGGACGGTTTTCGCCCATGACCCAGCGAAGCGCCTCTAGCAGATTCGATTTACCACAGCCGTTGGGCCCGACGACCCCCGTCAGGCCATCAGCAATCACCAGTTCCGTAGGGTCTACGAAACTTTTGAAACCTGTTAATCTGAGCTTACTGAACTGCACGCAATTCGCCTTATGATTCTTATTTCAGTTAAATTCGGTGTTTCGGGGCCGTTGAGTCAACATAAAAACCCTGCATTTAGCGGTTTGGGCAGAGTTATCCACAAGATATTGGCATATATAGGGGTGTCGGCCATGTCACAGGTGGCGGGAATGCTGTGGCGGTGGTCGGAATCACGCTTGCGTCACTGCGTATGAAAGTGCACAAAGGCAAGGCATGGTTCCCCGTAAGCATGTTTCAACATGTGGGGATCAAATGGGAATGCGGAGAGGGACGACCCAAAAGGGGCCCATAGCCGCGACCGCCCCCGCGACTGTATGCGGAGAGTGACACCCGAATACCACTGGCGATACGCTGGGAAGGTGGGTGGAACGATCGATCCGTAAGTCAGGAAACCAGCCTTGCAGAACGTTAATCAGGCCGTCGGGGATGACGGTGAGGAGAGATAAAATGAACACACATGTAAAAACACGCGTAAACACATCAACAGCGCAAATCGTATTTGCAGCATTGATCGGTTTGACAGTGATGATCGTTGCGGGCCACCTACAGGCGGCAACATTGCACGATGCGGCACATGACACGCGTCACGCAACTGGCTTTCCCTGCCACTAAGCCATGCTTTCTAGAATTGTTACCAGCGCGTTGTTCGCTGGTTTTGCAGCGGGGCTGATTGCCGCCTTGCTGCAATTGGCATTTGTGCAACCACATTTATTGCATGCGGAAATGTTCGAAAGTGGTGAACTGGTTCACAGCGTAACCGCTGGCAGTTCAGCGCACGGGCCAGCGTATCAGTTTGATGCGATGCGCGATGGGTTGAGCATTTTGTTTTCGGCGCTGATTTACACAGGCTATGCCTTGATGATGATTGCGGCGATGGCATTTGCGGATGAACGCGGACATGTTTTGACACCGCGCGTTGGGATCATTTGGGGATTGGCAGGATTTATCGCCGTGCATTTTGCACCCGCGATTGGATTGCCACCTGAATTGCCTGGATCGTCTGCGGCGGATGTTGGTGCGCGTCAGATTTGGTGGTTCGCAACAGTCGGCGCAACGGCGTTGGCGTTATGGTTGATTGCATTTGGACGTTCGATGATGGCTTGGGGCATTGCCGTGATATTGCTGGCAGCGCCGCATATTGTTGGTGCGCCGCATCCCGATAAATTCCACGGTGGTGTACCGCCGGAATTGGGTGGATTGTTTGCAGGCAACGCATTGGGTGTTGGCATGGCCGCGTGGGTTGTGCTGGGCCTGTTGGCGGCGCATTTCTGGAATTCGGAGGCATAATATGCGGCAGTTTATGTTGCTGTTTATCGGGCTGTTTTTCGGTGTTGGTATTGGGTTTTTGATCGCAATAAGTAGCGGTGCGGAGTTGGAAGGCCATGCGCATGGTGAGATGGGGCATGATATGGCTGATGGCATGGCGCATGATCATGCTGAGCACGATCATTCCACGCTGTTGGAAAATGGTGATGGCCCTGCCCCCAGCGTTGATATCGCATTGATTGAAGATACTGCGGCGGGTTGGAATTTACAGGTTATGACCGAGAACTTCGCCTTTGCCCCGACCGCTGTGAACCAAGAGCATGTCCCAAATACGGGCCATGCGCATGTGTACGTGAATGGTCAGAAGTTGGCGCGGATTTATGGGCCGTGGATGCATATTGGTGAATTGCCAAGCGGTGAAGTGACGGTTTC
The DNA here is from genome assembly GCA_943846615.1 of uncultured Amylibacter sp. Classification (GTDB taxonomy): domain Bacteria; phylum Pseudomonadota; class Alphaproteobacteria; order Rhodobacterales; family Rhodobacteraceae; genus Amylibacter. Next base: position 1,266,872 of record OX044354.1, read on the forward strand.
AGTTTCTCTGAATGCCAATACACATAGCCCGTTGGCGGTGGATGGTGTTGCGGTACAAGCCGCAAGAACCATTACGGTTGAATAATCAGGCGGGGATGCGCCCCGTTAAACAAAAGCGAAGACGGCCGCATGGACGGGCGTCTTCTATCCAGCCATCGGTTGAGGCAGTATAGAGTTTGGCAAAGGCCAGAATGTCATCGTGATCCACAGATGGATCAATGCCAGAGAATAAATATGCGGCCTTATCTGCCGCGCGAAATGATAGGGATGTTGGTGTATCGCACATGGACATGCATTCCACGGTTTCAATGGAAATCGCACGGATCGCATCATCATCCGATTTGGCAAACAATTGGCGTAATTCAGCCGCCAGTGTTTCGCCGCGAGGGTCTGTTTCAGTGTCTTTCAGACACGTAGAGCAGATGTGAAGTTTATGTGTGACGTCCATTGGGCATTCCTAGCCCGTTGTGGATGATCGCGCAATTTAATATGACGAATAAAAGGGATTGGAAAATATCATGGCACAAAAAATACCAGCAACGGTTGTTACCGGATTTCTAGGCGCGGGGAAAACCACATTGATCCGCCACATGTTGCAGAATGCACAAGGCAAGCGCATCGCATTGATCATCAATGAATTTGGCGATCTGGGCGTGGATGGTGACATCCTGAAGGGTTGTGGCGACGAGACATGTACTGAAGATGACATCATGGAATTGTCCAACGGGTGCATCTGTTGCACCGTGGCGGATGATTTTGTGCCGACGATTACGAAACTGTTGGAACGTGAAAACAAGCCTGATCACATCGTGATCGAGACATCTGGTTTGGCATTGCCACAGCCATTGATCCGCGCGTTTAATTGGCCCGAGATTTCCACCAAGGTAACCGTTGATGGCGTTGTGACCGTCGTGGATGGTAAGGCCGTGACTGAGGGGCGCTTTGCACACAATGTGGCGGCTGTGGATGCGCAACGTGCGATGGATGAGAATTTGGACCATGAAACGCCGTTGTCTGAATTATTCGAGGATCAGATCGCATGTGCGGATATGATTGTGGTGAACAAATCGGATTTGTTGACGGACGCCGAAAGCGTGAAAATCATTGCTGATCTAAAGGGTTCCAGCCGTGATGCCGTGCAGGTTGTGAAATCATCAATGGGTGTGTTGCCTGTGGATGTGTTGTTGGGCCAAGGCATTGGCGCAGAGGCGGATATGGATGCGCGTCACGAAGTACATCATCATCACCATGACCACGACGATGACCATCATGATGATCACGATGACGACCATGAGCATGAACATGAGCACCATCATCACCACGATCATGATCACGACGAGTTCGAAAGTTTCGTTGTGGCGCGTGGCGAGGTGGTTGATCCCGTTGCGTTCGCAGAACGTGTGGCGGATATCATTCGTGAACATGACATTTTGCGACTTAAGGGATTTATTGCCGTTGAAGGCAAACCGATGCGCATGACAATTCAGGCGGTTGGGCCACGTGTTGATACATATTTCGATCAACCGTTTGGTTCCGCACCGCGTGAAACAAAGCTGGTTGTGATTGGACAGGCGGGATTGGATCGCGCAGAGATTTCAGCGGCGCTGACCGCATGACAGTGACTGTTGAACCTTGTGATCCACGTGATCCAGCGGCGGTTGCGTTGTTGGAACAAAGCCATGCTTTGATGACGGAGATGTTTCCAGCAGAGAGCTGTCATTTCCTGTCATTGGATGCGCTGTGTACCGATGACATCTCGTTTTTTGCGGGCACGGTTGATGGCGTTATAATGGGCTGTGGCGCGATTGCGCGGCGATCGGATTATACCGAGGTAAAATCGATGTTCGTTGATCCTTCCGCACGTGGAAAAAAGGTGGCACAGCATATTTTAGAACATTTGATAACGCTTTCAGGCGACGAAGGCTTCACCCAGATGTATCTGGAAACAGGTGTGGGGTTAGATGCCGCGCATGCGTTGTATCAAAAATACGGTTTCGATTTTTGTCCACCCTTTGGCGATTATGTCGAAGATCCGTTGAGCCTGTGCATGCACAAGATTTTGGAATAATGCACATCGATACGTCTGTGCGAGAATAGAACTGGTAGAATTATGCATTTATTGGCCGCGACACCTGGACAAATTGATGATGGAAACGAAGCGGTTGATTTAGGTCAAACGCCAGCCGATATCGTTTTTATTTCCGCCGCTGATACCGAATTGGCCGCGTTGTCAGAGGCGCGTACATCATTGAATTTGGTGCGTAGCTTGCGGTTGGCGAACCTGACGCATTTAAACCATCCAATGTCCGTAGATTTGCACATTGATGATTGTGCGTCGAAATCAAAAATCGTGATAGCGCGCGTTTTAGGTGGCATGGGATATTGGAAGTATGGGTTAGAGCAATATGCCGCCCGTTTGGGTGCGGCAGGCGTAATATTTATCGCCCTGCCCGGCGATGATAAGCCCGATGAAGAACTATGGCGCCTGTCCACGTGCGATCGTACAGATTGGGAGGCTTTGTGGGCCTATATGGTCGAAGGTGGTCCTGAGAACTCGAATAACTTCCTGTTGTATGCGCAGGCGATTTTGAACGGTGTCGAACGTCCAGAACCCGCCAAACCATTGTTGAAGGCAGGGATATATTGGCCCGGCGTTGGAATTGCGGATTTCGATGCGTTGCAAGATGCCTGGACAGAAGGTGCGCCAGTGGTCCCCATTACGTTCTATCGTGCACTGGTTCAGGGCGCGGGGTTGCATCCGATCAATCGGTTAATCAAAGCATTATTGAAACGCGGGTTGAACCCGATGCCAATTTTTGTGGCGTCGTTGAAGGATCCGTTATCGGTGGCGACGTTGCAGGGTTTGTTTGAACAAGTCCCGCCAGAGGTGATTTTAAATTGCACCAGCTTTGCGGTTGGATCACCTGATCAAGGTGCGCAAAACGCAGGGGTTTCGAATCCCCTTGTGATGCCAGAAGCGCGACGCGCACCTGTGTTCCAAGTCGTTCTGTCGGGATCATCCGAGGCGGCGTGGGAAGAAGGGCTGAATGGGTTATCGGCGCGGGACATTGCGATGAATGTGGCTTTGCCCGAGGTTGATGGCCGCGTATTGACGCGAGCGATTTCGTTTAAAGGCGAAGCGTTTTTTGATGAGGCGACAGAGTGCCCGATTGGGAGTTATCGTGCGCGTGGGGATCGTGTGGAATATGTGGCTGAGTTGGCAAAGAACTGGGCGGCATTACGCAGTATAGATGCAGGCCAGAAAAAGGTATCGCTGATCTTAGCGAACTATCCGAACAAGGATGGGCGACTGGCGAATGGGGTTGGGTTGGATACGCCGCAGGCCACGGTGGATATGTTGGCAGCCTGTGCAGATGACGGGATGGAAGTACGCGATGCGCCCAAGTCGTCGGATGATTTGATGTCAATCATCACCGCGGGGCCGACGAATTGGTTGACGGATCGCTCGACGCGCGCGGGTGGTGTTCGGATGCCGCTGGATGATTACATGGCGCATTACAAAGCGCTCCCTTTGGCTGTGCGTGACCAGATTACGGATCGTTGGGGTGCGCCAGATGCCGATCCGTTTTTTGGTGCTGATGGGTTTGCATTATCCATCTTTGAATTTGGAAATGTATGTGTCGGGGTACAGCCCGCTCGCGGGTATAATATCGATCCCAAGGATACCTATCATTCACCCGACTTAGTACCACCACATAACTACTTGGCGTTCTATTTTTACCTGCGTCACACATTTGGTTCGAATGCATTAGTTCACATGGGCAAGCATGGGAATTTGGAATGGTTGCCAGGGAAGGCGATTGCATTATCGGATGAGTGTTGGCCCGAGGTTGTGATAGGCGCGACGCCAAACGCATATCCTTTCATCGTAAATGACCCCGGCGAGGGTACACAGGCAAAACGTCGGATTAGTGCAGTAATTGTCGATCACCTGACGCCGCCGCTTACCCGTGCAGAGACATATGGGCCACTGAAAGACTTGGAAGTTTTGGTTGATGAATACTATGAAGCGGCTGGTGTTGACCCGCGTCGGTTAGATCACCTGCGTCGCGAAATTTTGGCGCTGACATCTGCAACTGGTATTGATCAAGATGCAGGTATGGCAGGCGACGATCAAGACAATGATTTAGCAAAACTTGATGAGTATCTGTGTGAGCTAAAAGAGGCACAGATACGTGACGGATTGCATGTGTTTGGGACGTCTCCCACTGGCCGTCTTGAACGTGATTTATCCATAGCATTGGCGCGCGTGCCACGCGGCGATGGCAAAGGTGAAAAAGCGAGCCTCCAAAGGGCGTTAGCTGTCGATCTTAAATTAGGTATTGATCCATTAGACTGTTCTATGGGTGAAACTTATGAAGGGCCGAAACCAGAACTATTACAGTCACTTAGCGATGTTAGTTGGCGTACAAATGGTGACACGATTGAACGCATCGAAGAACTGGCCGCGACGTTGTTGGATGGTGCACCCGTTGGTGATTGGCCGAATGCAAAAATAGTTCTTGAAGGTATTCACAAAACGATACGCCCGATAGTTGCCAGTTGTGGTGCCTACGAACGCGACGGTTTGTTGGACGTTTTGAATGGCAAGTTCATCCCGCCAGCACCATCAGGCGCACCGACACGGGGACGGTTGGATGTTTTACCAACAGGACGGAACTTCTTCTCCGTTGACAGCCGTGCCGTGCCTACACCCACCGCATGGGCGTTAGGTTGGAAAAGTGCAAGTTTATTGATCGAAAAACATCTACAAGATCATGGTGATTGGCCGCGTGCGATGTTGTTGACCGCGTGGGGAACCGCGAACATGCGCACCGGTGGCGATGATATTGCGCAGTGCTTGGCGTTGATGGGGGTCAAGCCGCAGTGGGATTCCGCGAACCGTCGTGTGGTTGGGTTTGAGGTTATTCCCGTCAGTGTATTGGATCGTCCGCGTGTGGATGTGACATTGCGTGTGTCAGGATTTTTCCGCGATGCGTTCCCACAGCAAATGGCGCTGGTCGACAGTGCCGCGCGTGCGGTTATGGAAATGGATGAGCCCGACGATATGAACCCAGCGGCGGCGAAGTTTCGCGCCGAGGGCGATGCGTTTCGTGTGTTTGGATCGAAACCCGGTGCGTACGGTGCCGGATTACAGGCGATGATTGATGAGAAGCTGTGGGCGGATAAGGCCGATTTAGCAGACAGTTATCTGGAATGGGGTTCTTATGCATACGGTAAAAATGCAGATGGTGCGCCCGCCCGCGCGGCGTTGGAAACGCGTTTGTCACAGGTAGAAGCCGTGGTGCAGAACCAAGATAATCGCGAGCATGATATTTTGGACAGTGATGATTACTATCAGTTTGAGGGCGGCGCAGCGGCGGCTGTTTCGACGTTGCAGGGGCGTGATCGCCCGATTTACCACAATGATCATTCCCGCCCCGAGCGCCCCGTTATTCGCACATTGGACGAAGAGATTGGGCGTGTGATGCGTTCACGCGTTGTGAACCCAAAGTGGATCGATGGTGTGAAACGCCATGGGTACAAAGGCGCGTTTGAGATGGCGGCGACGTTGGATTATTTGTTCGCCTTTGCGGCGACCACCGGCGCGGTGAAAAATCATCATTTCGATATGGCCGAGGCCGCGTTTATCGAGGATGACGAAACGCGGGAATTCATCGCACAACACAACCCAGCGGCGCTGCGCGAAATGGCAGAGCGATTACAAGAAGCGATTGATCGCGGCATGTGGAACCCGAAATCAAATTCAGCGCGTGCGCGGATTGAGGAATTGTTGTGAATTTGAACAGTTGCAAACCCCGTGCGATGTGCCAAAATATAATTTAAACAGGAGGATATCACCATGAGCGAAGATACAGAACGTCACGCAATGAAAATGGCCAAGAAGAAAGCCGCGCGCGATAAGATTATGGCGACCAAGACCGACAAAAAGGGATTGATCATTGTTCACACCGGCAAGGGTAAGGGTAAATCCACCGCCGCGTTTGGTATGATTTTCCGCCACATTGCACATGGGATGCAATCCGCCGTGGTGCAATTTATCAAGGGCGGCATGTCCACCGGCGAACGCGATATGATTTTGGATCGCTTTACAGATTTATGTTCATTCCACACAATGGGTGAGGGATTTACATGGGAAACACAGGATAAAACACGTGACACCGAAATGGCACAGGCCGCGTGGGAAAAGGCCAAGGAATTGATCCGTGATCCGAAGAATTCAATGGTATTACTGGACGAGCTGAACATTGCGTTGCGTTACGACTATGTTGATATCAACGAAGTGGTTGAATTCTTGGTCGAGGAAAAACCAGAGATGACGCATGTGGTGATTACGGGCCGCAATGCCAAAGATGAATTGATTGAAATCGCCGATATGGTGACGGAGATGGAATTGATCAAACATCCGTTCCGTTCAGGCGTTAAGGCACAGATTGGCGTGGAATATTGAGCGACGAACAGCCATCCGAAGCCGGTCAGTTGTTGGCCGAAGTGCGCAAATTGAACGAACATAAGTTCGTGCGGGCGCATGACAGCTGGATCGGGTTGATCTGGTTTCAGGTTGTTCGCGGTTTGGCGTTTGGTTTGGGTTCGGTTATTGGCGCGACCGTATTGGTGGCGCTGTTTATTTCCATGTTGGGCGAGTTGGATTTCATTCCGATCCTGGGCGAATGGGCCAAACGGATTTTGGAAATTATGCAGGCTGGAAAATAGTTATTCCAGGTGATGCGCAATTGTGAAGCTCTTGGGTAGATCAACTGGTTTACCCATTACGAAGTCAGCCATCGTAAAGCCGATTTTGTGGGCTAAGCCGAAGCCGATTTTGAACCCACCCATTGCGGCGAATACGCCATCTGTATCAATGATTGGGCCAAGCAGTGGGTCCCGGCGGCGTGCTTTGGGGCGTAGGCCTGCCCATTGTTTGATGACGGGTGCATCAGCGATTTTCGGGCAAATTTCGCGGGCTTTGGCGACGACATCATCCAGTAGATGGTCGATCTCATAGGGTTGACCCCATTTGTTTTCGGATGTTGATCCAACGCTGGTGGTGCCATCAGCATGGGGAATAATGTATACGCCGTTTGCGTAGATTTGTGGGGCGTCGCCCATGTCGATATCTAACAGGGCCGCCTGCCCCTTTACGCCCGAACCCATTTGGGTGCCGAAATGGTAATCCAATAAATGGAAGCCCTCGTAACCGCCAGCGAGGATGATGGATTTTGCATGCTCTTCACCCCATGGGCCGAAAACGCGGCCTGTGTCAAATCCAGTGACGCGGGTGTTTTCACGGAATTGCACGCCCAGTTGTTCACAGGCGCGGGCAAGGGATGCGCATGCCTTGGATGGGTAAATGCGGGCGGAGAGTGTATCGTGGATCAGGCCAAAGGGGGCGGCATCGGGAGTGATCAATTCGTGGTTCTCGATCACGTCCCATTTGAAATCGACCCAGTTTTGTTTCGCCTCTGCATGGCGTAAATGCGCCAAGTTTAGCGTGCGTTCATCAATGATGGGGGACAAACGGCCAATGCGCCCGTATCCCGATGAAATCCCAGACAGTTTATCAACGTCCGCCCAATGTTTTTCCGCCGATGCCAGCGCATCCAGTTGGTATTGCTTTTTGGCGTGCCATTGATCAGGGGTATAGGGCGCCAATGCGCCAACAATACCGCCCGACGCACCCGCACCAATTGTGTTTGCATCCAAAACCTGTACGGACAGCCCAGCGCGTGCGCAGGCATAGGCGCATGACAGGCCGAAAATGCCCGCGCCAACAATAAGTACATCCGTAGAATTGCTCACTGTCATTTGGAAACCTTTAGGGTTAGAGTTTGAGTTCATTTAAGGCAAATACACATGAGCGACCAGATTAAAAACGCGCATATTGAATGGCGTGATGGGACTATCCCGATCGCAAATGCGTTTGATGATCCGTATTTTTCAATCAACGATGGATTGGCGGAAACGCGATTTGTGTTTCTGGATGGCAATGGTTTGCCAAATCGGTTTCGCGATGGATTTCATGTGGGTGAATTGGGATTTGGTACGGGATTAAACTTGTTGGCTACGTGGCAAGCATGGATTGATGCTGGGTTTGAAACACCGTTGCGTTTTACCAGCTTTGAGGCCTTTCCGATGACGCTGTCCGATATGCGACAAGCGTTGGCAAATTGGCCCGCGTTGAACGCGTTAGCCGAAGAGATGTTGGTACAGTTGGAAACCGGTTGGACAGTTCAAACGCCAACGTTGGATGCGCGGATTGTTATTGGGGATGCGCGTGAAACGTTGCCTATTTGGGATGGGCGTGTGGATGCGTGGTTTTTGGATGGGTTTAGCCCTGCGAAGAACCCCGAACTATGGGACGCGAATTTGATGAAGGCCGTTGGCGATTGTACCGCCACAGGTGGTACATTTGCAACGTATTCTGCGGCTGGGTTTGTGCGCAACCGTTTGGCCGATTCCGGTTTTGAGGTCAGCCGCAAGGATGGGTTTGGACGCAAACGACATATGTCTGTGGGGGTAAAGCAATGAAGCCTGCAACCACACCGCCACGGATTATTACGCTGATCTTTCTGATGGCGGGTTCGATGCTGTCGTTGAATATGTTTTTGCCGTCTTTGAACCAAATGGCCGAAGAATTTGGTGTATCGTATGCGGTGATGAACCTGTCCCTGTCCGGTTATTTGGCGGTGACTGCCGTTTTGCAGGTAATTTTTGGGCCGTTGTCGGATCGATATGGTCGACGGCCTGTTTTGCTGGGCAGTGCTGCGATTTTTGTGGTGACGTCGATTGGATGTGTGTTGGTGACAAACATTTGGGCGTTTTTAGTTCTGCGCATTTTTCAAGGATCTATCATCGCTGGAATGGCCCTGTCCCGCGCGGTTATCCGCGATATGATGTCCGCCAAAGAGGCCGTGGGCGTGTTGGGAACCACCTCTATGGTTATGGCAATTGCGCCGATGTTGGGTCCGATTATTGGTGGATTTTTGGAGCAGGCCTATGGCTGGCGGGCAACATTTTATTTGTTTGTTTTCATCGGTATCGCATTGCTTGGGTTGATATGGGCTGATTTAGGTGAAACCAACAAAAACCCATCCGATACGTTTCGCCAACAATTTTCAACCTATCCTGAGTTGCTTAAATCCAAATTGTTTTGGAGTTATTCCATCTGCTTATCTTTCTCGATTTCATGCTTCTTTGTATTTCTGAGTGGTGCACCGTTAGTTGCGAAATCTGTTTTGAATGTACCCGCGACCCATTTGGGTTTTTACATGGGAAGTATCACGATGGGATTTGTTTTTGGCAGTTTCCTGTCTGGGCGTCTGATAGATAGATATGGAATGAACGCGCTGATTTTCAGCGGACGAATCGTTGCCGTTGTTGGGCTGGTCGTTGGGTTGATCAGCGTATTAAGCGGTTTCATCAGTGCATTTACAATATTTGGAGCGACAGTATTTATCGGCATTGGTAACGGCTTAACGCTGCCGAGCTGCAATGTTGGTGTGATGAATGTGCGCACAGATTTGGCAGGCAGCGCATCTGGGCTATCTGGAGCAATGTCGGTGGCAACTGGTGCAATCCTATCAACCCTGTTGGCAGCAACTTTAACACCAGACAATGCCGCATATGGATTTCTGGCGTTTCTCTTAGCGGCGAAAGTTGTCAGCCTGATCGCCGCCATTGCCGTGATCAAATTTGAACGCGAGCAGTCCGGCAGCTAAAGCTTGCTTTTGACGTTGCTGTTGTTAGGCTTTGACCACCAATTGGGGGTCATTTTTTGGCACAAGTTAACAATCGCTTAGGCATTGCATTGATGATCACTGCGACGCTGATTTTCGCAGTCCAAGATGGCGTATCGCGCCATTTGGCCAGCGAATACAGCGTCTGGATGGTCGTGATGGTGCGGTATTGGTTTTTTGCCGCCTTCGTTTTATTTATCGCCAAGTTGCACCATGGATCAATTCGCAAGGCCGCGCATACGACACAACCGCTATTCCAGATATTTCGCAGCCTGTTGTTGGTGATCGAAATTTGCGTCGCAGTGTTTAGTTTTATTTATGTCGGCTTGATCCAAACCATGGCGATTTTTTCAGTCAATCCGTTGATCGTTGCAGCCCTGTCAGGGCCCGTATTGGGGGAACGCGTTGGGTTGCGGCGGTGGATTGCCATTTGCATCGGGTTCATTGGCATTTTGATTATTTTGCAGCCCGGGACACAGGCCATTGATATAACATTGGCCCTACCAATCGGATCCGCGATTTTATTCGCACTGTATTCCGTATTTACCCGCCTTGGCGCACGCAAAGATGATGCACAAACCAGCTTCTTTTGGACTGGTGTTGTTGGTGCAATTTTTATGACCTGTATTGGGATTTTTCATTGGGAACCGATGAGCCTCGTGGATTCAGGTTGGATGCTATGCCTGTGTATCACAGGTGTGTTGGGCCATTTTCTATTGATCAAAGCATATGCGGTGGCTGAGGCCAGTGGGTTACAGCCGTTCACCTATTTCCATCTGGTTTTCGTGTCAGCCATAGCAATGACTTTGTTTGGTGAAACGATCCCCATAACCACAGCAATTGGCGCGGCAATTGTGATTGCGGCGGGACTGTATACGATATGGCGCGAACGACGCCTAGCCACGCGATAGGTCGTCTGTGATTTGCAGGGGCGGTGTTTTGCCCGCGATCCGTGCGCGATACACATGCAGGGATTCCATAACTCGCATAACGTAATTACGCGTTTCGCGAAACGGGATATGTTCGATCCAATCCACCACTGACGTCAGCGGATCACGGGGATCCCCATACAGATCGATCCATTCAACAACACGGTGCGGCCCCGCGTTATACGCGGCAAAGGCCAGAACATATGAACCGTTATATTTTTCAATCAACTGGGCCAAATACGCTGTGCCCAGCGTGGCGTTATATTCCCAATCCGATGTCAGGCGAGCGCGTTCATATGCGATGCTTATATCGCGCGCGACCTCCTTGGCAGTGGCAGGCATGATTTGCATTAATCCTCGCGCACCAGCGGGGCTGATCGCGTCGGGTTTCAGTTCGCTTTCGCGTCGTGCGATGGACATGGTAATTTCAGGGGGGACTGATTTGTTGAATGTCGCCAATTTGGTAATTGGAAAATATGGTTTGGGCAGGATAATGCCGCGCTTTGCGGCCTCTTTCGCGATGCCAAGGGTTACGAAGTCCGATCCCATGCGTTTCGCATAATCGGCCAATTGCGCGATTTCATCACGCGGCAGAGTTTCCGCCATATGTGTCATAAACCAACGCGTCATGGTGGGTCTGTTTGCGCGGTGCAATATAATCGCGGCCTTAAAAACGCTGCTGTTGGCAAAGCTGGATTTACGCCAATCACCGATGGGTTCATTGCCCGCCAATGTTTCATCTCGTTTTGCCTCAATACGCGCAGCGCTTAACTGTCCGTAGAAACTGGTCTGATATGCAGCACCTTTGATATAATGGCCTGCGGCTGTATCATAATCCTGCAGTTCTTCGTGTACACGACCCAGCCAATATGAACCACGTCCAAGACTGATTGGAGATTTCACGGCCGCGTTGAAAGTTTCAAAATGGCTCAACGCTTGGTCAGGGTCATTGCGATACGTCAGCGCGATATATCCCGATAACCATTCTAAATCCGCAAAGCTGGCCCCCGACGTTAGGCCATGTTGGCTGGCCAGTTTATATGCTTCATCGATCTTACCCGCGCGCATTGCACGCCTTGCAAATCCGCGCCGGCGACTGGACCATTTATCTGGGCGGCCCATTTTTGTAGTAGGCGACGTACGTTCGAGAATCAAATCCTGCGCCTCGTCCCAACGGTCCTTGGCCATGCGCCCTTCGAAACGATCAAATGCAAGGCCAGCGTCATTTTGTTGATCGCCCGTGAGCGCGTTAATCGCCGCCTCCACCGATTTATCGCGCCGCTGCAACGCCATGCGCGCCTGCGCCAAGCGATATGTCTCGGCCGAAACAAGCGACTTCATGCGTTCCGCCTGTGATCGCAATTTACGCCACAACAGGTTTTCCAAGCGTGTGTTATGATGAGGTGTCAGAATATCGCCAAAGGTGTCGATGAATTGCTGTTGTTCATCCACAGACAATGACATGTCTGTCCACGCTGAAATCGCCAATTCTGGCCGCTGTTTCGCCACCAGCAATACACCCGCTGGTGTTTCGGGTATCCGATCCGCAAAAAATGTGCCGATCGTTTCGGGATCTTTGGGCAACTTTGCCTCGGCTTGCTTTTTTAACCGCTGCAAGCCAGGCCAATCGGGATGATCGGACAAAAACCGCTGATATTCCAGCCAGTCCCCTTCGCCCGCGCGTAATTTTGACCACCTTATCAATGTTTGTATTTGGGCATTATCCGTTAGCGTGGCTATTTCAGAGGCGGTTTCAAAATCGCCCTGTTCAATCGCTGCGAATGCCGCATTCAACCCGTCGGTACTCGCTGTTTGTGAAATAACCGCATTTGTTTGCAAACAAATGGACATAATAAATGTAATGAACCCAATGAAACGCACAGCGATTTCCCTTTAAACCAGTCCACAGAATAGAGGATCACCCTATCATTTCAAAGCAACATGTTGGTGATCACAAAATTCATAGTACCCATCGGCCAATTTTCGCGCTATATGCGCCTTTGAATCACTTGGTTTAAGGAGAAACCCCATGTTTAAAGGTTCTATGCCCGCACTGATCACACCGTTTAACAACGGTAAGGTGGATTTTGACGCCCTTAAACACCTTGTGGATTGGCAGATTGCCGAAGGTTCGCACGGTTTGGTACCAATGGGGACAACAGGCGAGAGTGCCACGTTGACGCATTCCGAGCATGAAGAAGTTATTCGCGTGACTGTTGAACACACTGCTGGTCGCGTTCCTGTGATTGCAGGTGCTGGATCAAACAACACCGCCGAAGCTTTACGCTTAATGCACTTTGCCAAAGATGTTGGCGCAGATGCGGCCTTGGTTGTGACACCATATTATAACAAGCCAACACAGCGCGGCTTGTATGCGCATTTTGAGGCATTGAATGCAGTTGGTTTGCCTGTTTTCATCTATAATATTCCGGGGCGCTCAGTTGTTGATATGTCACCAGAAACAATGGGTGCCTTGGCCAAATTAGAATTCATGATCGGTGTAAAAGATGCGACGGGATCAATGGATCGCGTTTCGCAACAACGCCGCGAATGTGGTGCAGATTTCATTCAGATGTCTGCCGAAGACGCCAGCTCGCTTGGCTTCTATGCGCATGGTGGTGTTGGTGCGATTTCTGTTACGGCAAACGTAGCACCACGTTTGTGTGCGGATTTCCAGAACGCGCTGGCTGATGGAAATTTTGCCGCCGCCTTGGAACTTCAAGATCGCTTGATGCCGTTGCACGAGGCGATCTTTACAGAACCGGGTTTGGTTGGTGCGAAATATGGTGCGTCTTTGCTGGGCAAAAGCTCCGAGGATGTACGCTTGCCACTGACTGGATTGTTGGATGAAACCAAGGCGAAAATCCAATCAGCGATGCGTCATGCTGGTGTCTTAAATTAACTTTTATGCGCTCCGCGCGGAGATATTTATACAAAGTAAAAATGCGCCCCGTTGATCCAATCAAACGGGGCGTCTTTACTTTGACGGTCATCGGCATCTCTGCCTGTTCCGCCCCCTATTAATTACCTAAAATAGTTTTTACTTTGTTAAAATATCTGCGGGGTGAATGGGCGCATGGCGCACAGAGGGGTGCGCGCACCCCTTAGGACTTGGCAGCACGCGCGGACTGCAATATAGCAGAGCCATTATGGCAAAGAAGAAAACACCAGATAACAACAAGATGATCGTTGAAAATCGTCGCGCGCGTTATGACTACGCCGTCGAAGACGTGTACGAATGCGGAATTGTTTTAATGGGATCAGAGGTGAAGGCACTGCGTATCGGTTCCGCCAATATCGCCGAGAGTTATGTTGATATCGAAGATGGTGAGCTGTTTTTGATCAACTCTTATATATCTTTGTACACGCAGGCGCAGAATTTCGGACACGAAGAGCGCCGTCGCCGTAAGCTGTTGGTTTCAAAACGCGAATTGGCAAAGTTGTGGCAGGCCAAAGGCCGTGAAGCCATGACAATTGTCGCGCTGAAGATGTATTTCAACGACAAAGGTAAGGTCAAATTGTTGATTGGTACCGCCAAAGGTAAGAAACAATCAGACAAGCGCGACACCGAAAAGAAGCGCGATTGGAACCGTCAGAAATCCCGGTTGATGCGCGAACATAGTTAATTTTCTTAGGAAAATACCTTGTTTTGCGTTATTTTAGGCATACGTGCAGAAAATCAGGCCCGATAATGGGTCGTAAAACAGGGGAATATTATTATGGAAGCTTTATTAATTCAGGCCGTTTCAGGTGCAGTTGGCGGTAACGTTGCTGGTGGTTTACTAAAAAATCTAAATCTTGGTGTTTTGGGTAATTCGATTGCTGGTATCGTTGGCGGTGGCTTGGGTGGTCAAATTTTGGGCGCATTGGGCGCTGGTGGTGACATGGGTTCAATCGTTGGATCATTGGCATCTGGTGGTGTCGGTGGTGGTGCCTTGATGGTAATCATCGGCATGGTCAAAAAGGTTTTGGCGAAATAATCGATTAACATGAATTTGGCGCGCATTCAGGGAAACTTGAATGCGCGTTTTTCTTTGCTACTAATCCAAACCTTGGTTAAGTTTTGGGCATGCAAGTTACAGTAACAAGTGAATGGTTAGCCGCACATATTGAGGATGTGAAAATCCTGGATGCGTCGTGGTATTTACCGACCGAGCCCCGTGATACATTTCAGGAATACCAAAACGCGCATATCAAAGGTGCGCAGTTTTTTGATATTGATGTAATCGCGGATATCAGTAGCGATCTGCCGCACATGGTGCCTACCGCCGATGTTTTCAGAAAGCATGTCGAAGGTATGGGCATTTCTAACGGTGATACCGTCGTTGTTTACGACACTCATGGGATTTTTTCCGCGCCACGTGTTTGGTGGCTGTTTCGCGCCATGGGCCACAACAACGTTTTTGTTTTAGATGGTGGGTTGCCGAAATGGATCGCCGAGGGGCGTGCCGTTTCGGATCAACACACAAAGCCAACGTTGGGCAATTTCAATACGCAATTGGATAGGGATCGCGTTTTGGATGCGGCGGCTGTTTTAAGCACATCCGCACAGGTGATCGACGCCCGACCCCCTGCTCGTTTTGCAGGCCAAGCCGCAGAGCCGCGCCCAAATACGCGTTCGGGTCATATTCCAAATTCAACAAATGTGTTTTTCAAAGATGTTTTGAATGATGGGCGGACCCTGAAATCAGAAAAGCAGTTGCAAGAAGTCTTTACCAACGCAGGTGTCGACTTGACCCAACCCATTGTGACCTCTTGTGGTTCCGGCGTTACCGCTGCCGTGCTGACCATGGCGCTAAAACAGCTAGACCACCCCGACGTGGCACTGTATGACGGATCGTGGTCAGAATGGGGTGCCCGTGATGACCTTCCAATCGCAACCAGTTAAGGACGTAAGACATGTTGTCTTCTTTGAAAAAACAGCCCGCTGACCGTATTATCGGTCTTTCAGCAATGTATAACGCGGATCCACGCGACACAAAAATCGACCTTGGGGTCGGTGTATACAAGGATGCTGGCGGGAACACGCCAATCATGCGCGCCATTAAAACGGCCGAACAGCGTTTGTGGAATGATGAGACGACGAAAACATATACTGCCCTGATTGGTGATGGTGGTTTTCACAATGCAATGGCTGATTTAATTTTGGCCGATAGTGTGGATCGTTCGCGCGTTTCATATTGCGCCACGCCAGGTGGCACAGGTGCGGTTCACCATGTTTTGGAATTGGTGAAAATGACCGGCACAGATGCAACAGTTTGGTTCAGTGACCCAACATGGGGCAACCACCTGAGCATTGCGAAACACGTTGGCGTGCCTGTTGAAAAATACGGCTATTTCGATGCCGACACACGTGCGGTTGATTTTGATAAAATGATAGCTGATTTGGGCCGCGTTTCCGCTGGTGATGTTGTTGTATTGCACGGCTGTTGTCACAACCCAACAGGTGCAAACCTGAACGAAACCCAATGGGGTTTGGTAGCTGATTTACTGTTGGAAAAAGGTGCGGTGCCGTTCATTGATATCGCATACCAAGGGTTTGGTGATGGATTGCAAGAAGATGCATTTGGCACGCGCCTGTTGGCAGGTAAGTTCCCAGAAATGTTCATCGCCGCCAGCTGTTCCAAGAATTTCGGTATCTACCGCGAACGTTGTGGTTTGATCATGGCGATTTCTGCGGACGGTGATGCGTCTGCGATTACGCAGGGCAATTTGGCCTATGTGAACCGTCAAAACTTCAGCTTCCCGCCTGATCATGGTGCGCGTTTGGTGACGATGGTTTTAACCGATCCAGAATTGCGTGCGGATTGGGAAGCAGAATTAGAAGATGTGCGTTTGGGCATGTTGAAAGCGCGCCAGGGTTTGGCGGATGCGTTGCGTGCGGAATGTGGTTCGGATCGTTTTGGTTTCTTGGCCGATCACCGTGGCATGTTTTCACGCGTTGGCGCAACCGAAGCACAGGTTGATCAGCTGCGCGAAGAGCATGGCATTTACATGGTGTTCGACAGCCGTTTGAACATTGCCGGCGTGACCGAAGATAAGATCGAAACAATCGCCAAGGCGATTATCGCGGTTGGTATTTAGAACATTTTTAAAATGGATAGTGCCGCTGCAACGCGGCCTTATCCTGACCTTCTATCTTTAACAGATTATCTGGGCCTGATTGGCTGAAGATCGAGATTTTGTTGTAGAACGGATTTTCGATGTCCCACATCAGGCCCAATGATTGAACCAATTCCTCTAACACTAATGCGCGCAATTGAACGGGATCGGTAATTGTATTGCTGATCGTGACCCCGACGCGCCCGATTTGGTGGTTTTTCGTTACATATAATTTGGTGCGTGCGTTTTGTGCCTTTAGGCCATTGATGCCCTTTAGCGAAACGCCTTTGATGATATGACGCAGACCTTGGGGTTGAACAATGTGAACCTTAATCCATGTGCGATGCGCCATGATACCAGAGACATAACGTAGTTTTAGATTTGCGCCACTGGCGTTTATCATCGCGACGCTGTCTTTTAAAGCTGTGCGTACAACTGCCTCTTGGACTTTGGACGTGCCTTTCTGCACTTGGGCCAAACCGACGGTCAATTGATTGGAAAGATAAGCGGGCCATCGCGTTGGTTTCTCTTGGCAACGGCCATCCAATTTTGCCTTGCATGAAATTGCCGCATAGAATTGATCATCCGATAACTTACCATTGGAAAAGGTATGATCCCGCGCGAAAGCGGCGCCAACCATTGTGGTGAATACGGCAAGGCCGATAATTGTTGCTCTGATCCACATGGTTATTCTCCTTTCTTTCTAAATAGGAACCAAAACCGAAATCACAACATCACTTGCGCAGATTGCGCAAAGGGGCTAACAGCGCCTTGCCCATCTTGGGCAAAGTGTCCGCGACCTTTTCAAAACGGAGTAAAATATGACACGTGGTATTATCCTTGGCGTTATCGCCATGGCGGCAATTGTTGTCGCCTCTAACATTCTGGTGCAGTTCTTTGTTGGCAATTGGCTGACGTGGGGGGCTTTCACCTATCCTTTCGCATTTTTGGTGACTGATTTGGTCAACCGTATGTACGGCGCCAATGGCGCACGTAAGGTGATCGCTGTTGGTTTCGTTGTGGGGATCATCTGTTCCCTGATCGGCACCCAAGTAATGGTTCAAATCGCCCCTGATTTTTCCGCACCAGCGGTTACGTTGCGTATTGCTATTGGTTCTGCGACGGCCTTTTTCGTGGCGCAAATGGTTGATGTGTTTGTGTTTGATCGCTTGCGCGAAGGTTCCTGGTGGCGTGCGCCATTGGCGTCCACACTGATCGGTTCCACAATCGACACCGCCCTGTTTTTCACCATCGCCTTTTCGGCGGGTATGACAGGCCTGTTAGGAACAGATCATAACATCGATTTCTTCAACGAAGTTGTAGCCGCGCCATTTGGCGGATCGGACACAGTGCGTTGGGTTGGTACCGCGTTAGTGGATTGGTCAGTGAAAATCGGTATCGCGTTGATCGCGTTGATCCCGTTCCGCATGTTGGTAACGAAGTGGCAGCGTTCAGCGGCATAACGGCCCCATCTTTCAATCAATGAATTAGAAACGGCGCGCCCAAATGGGTGGGCCGTTTTTTTTGCAAATGGCATTTCACAAAAAATTTTCAAAAACTTCTTGGATATTTCACAAAGTCATTGCATGATTCGTATATCGGACGAAATGATCCGGTCATTGAAACAATCGAAAGGAGGTGCCTATGATTATTGGGAAACAAGAGCAGCTGGTGAAGGATACGAGCGGGGTTCACGTTTAGGGGGCAGCCCCCCATTTCGAAGACCCGGCTTCAAAGCATACGGCTTTGCTTGCCACCTCTAAATCTCGAGAGAAGCCCGCATTCCTTGGTGCGGGCTTTTTCACGAGGTATCTGTTGAATTTTTAGTTCTATATATTGAAAAGTAGAAAATAATACATAGATATACATCATAATTATTGAAAGGAATTTGTATGTACGGCATGACAATTGCTGCCATTTTCGCATTGGCGATTTGGGGCGGAACCAGTTTGGTTCATGAGAAATTTAAGGATTATATGAAGATTGGTTATCTGTTAGCGGCGGGGTATTTTTTATTCAGCGCGTTCAACGGTATCTTCTTCTATGCGGAACCGGGGTACAAATACCACGTGCGCACGATTACAGGTCAGGAAAAAATGGTTTCGGACACGGGTTACAATTCATACCTGTTTGGCCGCGTGAATGCGTGGAAAAACGCGATGTCGGTTCAGGCATCATCGGGTGGCGTTGGCAAAGTTAGCGCCGAAATCGAGGGTTCGTCGACCAGCGCGAATCTGTCGCCGCAATCATTGGTATTTTTGGATCAGGTAGATGCATTGGTAACGGCTACAACCCGGTACGAATTGCCCGCTGACGAAGACGCGTTTTTGAAAATGGTGCGGTTGTACCGTACGCCTGAAAATCTGTTGCGCACGGAATTAATCCCCGCGTTTCAGGAAACATTGGGCGCGACGGCCGCATTGCTATCGGCCGAGGATTATTTCCAAGGTGGGAAAACAGAATTCAACAATGAATTCCAACGTCAGATGGAAAACGGTATTTACATTGTGCGCCGTGTCGAAGAACGCGTGCGCCTTGACGAAGGTCCTGCGCAAGGTTCAGCCAACGCATCGTTAGGCACGGATCAAAAAGAGTACGGTGATCAGTTCAAAACCGTATTCCGCGTTAAGAAGATTTTGGACAACACGGGCCAACCACAACGCAAATCGCAATCCTTTACCAAGTTCGCAATCGCAGTAACCAGCGCACGTGTTACCGGTGTTGATCCAAACACAGAGTTCAAGCAACGCATGCGTCTGCGCCAACAAGCGGCAGCGGATCGATCCATTGCACGAGAGCAACGCATCCAAGAAGAAGAGCAACGCCTGTTGGCAATAGCCAAGGGTGAACGCGAAGTTGCAGAGCGCCAAGCGCAAGCCAAAGTAACACAGATCGAGCGTACGACAGATGCGGAAACTGAAAAGCAGTTAACCCTAACGGATGCGAACAAGTTGAAAGAACAAGCGGCCATCGACCGCGAACGTTCAGAGATTTTATTGGAGAAAGCCGAAATTGATGCCAAAGCCGTGAAAGTGGCGGCAGACGCCGAAGCTTATGCTAAGGCCGCCGTTTTGGAAGCGGATAACGCATTAGCGCAGAAATTGGCAACCGAGTTGAAAATCCAAGAAGCATGGGCGCTGGCCTATTCGGAACGTAAGGTTCCGCAATATGTATTTGGTGGTAGTGACGGCGCAGGAGAGACACCTGTTGGTGGCGACCAAGAGGCGATTTTGTTGCAAAAATTGCTGACGATGGAATACGCCAAGCGGTTGGATTACGACCGCGAAATTGGCAATCAATAAAATTCAAATCAGCCCGCGTCAGTTGCGCGGGCTGGTTTTACGCATTAGATCAAGGATATGATCCACGTAACCGACAATATCCAAATTGAAGACTGGGAAGTGACCGAGAGCTTTATGCGATCATCCGGCCCCGGCGGTCAGCATGTGAACAAGGTGTCGACCGCAGTAGAGTTGCGGTTTGAGGCGGAACGATCCCCAAACCTGCCCCCACATGTAAAAGTGCGGCTGCGCAAATTGGCGGGTCGTAAATGGACAAAGGATGGCGCGATTATTATCACCGCCGAGAAGCATCGATCGCAACCGATGAACCGCCAATTGGCCCAAGAGAAGTTGGTTGAATTGATTATCGAGGCCACAAAACGCCCGAAATATCGTGTAAAAACCAAACCAACCAAAGCATCGCAACGCCGCCGCATGGACAGCAAAACCAAACGCGGTCAGGTGAAATCTTTACGTGGGCGTGTAACGGGCGAATAGCCCCCGCAGGGTTGCGGGTTTTTAGTCTTTAAATCTGGACTAAAAGAGCCTAGAAGGCGCGAAACCCATCACAGGATTATCCAATGGCCAATTTTACGACGATTGCAGATTTCACGCGCCGTTTGCGCACATCAGATCGCAGCCCAGATTACACGCCGATTACACCGATGCAGGCGAAGACGGATATCCTGTCTGGATTAACAGTTGCACTGGCATTGGTTCCAGAGGCCGTTGCATTCGCGTTTGTTGCGGGTGTTGAACCGTTGGTTGGTCTGTACGCCGCGTTTATCGTTGGTTTTATCACCGCTGTATTCGGTGGTCGTCCGGGGATGATTTCGGGTGCCACGGGTGCGCTGGCGGTTGTGATGGTTGCACTGGTTGCCGATCATGGCGTTCAATATCTGTTTGCAACCGTTGTGTTGATGGGGATTTTGCAGGTTTTGGCGGGGATATTTAAACTGGGAAAATTCATGCGTTTGGTGCCGCATCCTGTGATGTTGGGTTTTGTGAATGGCTTGGCGATTGTAATTTTCCTGGCACAGATGGAACATTTCCAAGTGAAGGACGCTGCTGGTCATCACGTTTGGATGACGGGCATGACACTGTGGATCACGCTGGGATTGGTTGCGTTGACGATGGCATTGATCTGGGTGACCCCAAAAGTCACTCGCGCAATTCCAGCGCCATTGGTGGCAATTGGATTGGTTGCGGGTTTGGTAATCTTCTTTGATATTCCTGTGCCGCGTGTTGACGATTTGGCATCTGTTAAAGGTGGCTTGCCCAGCTTTGCGATCCCAACTGTGCCGTTCACACTTGAAACGCTTTACATCATTTTCCCATACGCGTTGATTTTGGCGGCGATTGGTCTGATCGAGAGTTTGCTGACCCTTAACCTTGTTGGTGACATCACAGGCAAAAAAGGTGGCGCGAGTAAGGAATGTTTGGCCCAAGGCGGCGCGAATATCGTAACCGGTTTCTTCGGCGGTATGGGTGGTTGTGCGATGATTGGACAATCGATGATCAACGTGAATTCAGGTGGACGTACGCGTTTGGCCGGTATTGCGGCGGCAGTGTTTTTGTTGATCTTTATCCTGTTCGCCAGCCCGATTATTGACATCATCCCATTGGCGGCGCTGGTTGGCGTTATGTTCATGGTGGTTATTGGCACATTTGCATGGCAGTCGTTACGCTTGATGAAGCGTATTCCAATGTCCGATTTGTTGGTGATTGTCACCGTGACGGCCGTAACTGTTTATTCCGATTTGGCGACTGCGGTGGTTGTTGGTGTGATCATTTCCGCGTTGGTATATGCGTGGAATGCGGCAGCGCAAATCCAAGTTTCGACACATGAATCGCAAACTGAAAAAGGCGCGATTGTTTATGAATTGTCGGGGCCGTTGTTCTTTGGTTCGACCACGCGTTTTATCGATTTGTTCAATCCAGAGAATGATCCAGATACGGTGATTTTGGATTTCAACGGTTCGCGCGTTGTAGATCACAGTGCATTGCAAGCCATCGATGCCGTTGCAGCAAAATACGAGACGGCTGGCAAGAAGTTGATGTTGCGCCATCTATCGCGCGACTGTCATGCCTTGTTGTCCAAGGCAGGTCAGCTGATCGTGGATATGGATGATGATCCAAGTTATCAAATCGCAACGGATTATGGTATTTTGCCCGGTAATATCGGGGGCCATTAGGAGGCGTTATGTCCAAAGTCGTTGTTGCCGCTCTGTACCACTTTACCAAGTTTTCGGATCATACCGCCATCCAAGGCCCATTGTTGACCCTGTGCCGTGCGCAAGGGATCAAGGGATCGTTGTTGTTGGCATATGAAGGCATCAATGGCACCATCGCAGGATCACGCGGTGGTATCGATGCGGTACTGGCGCATTTACGCGGCCTGCCCGGTTGCGCCGATTTGGAACACAAAGAAAGCTTCGCGTCCGAAATGCCGTTCAATCGCATGAAGGTGAAGTTGAAGAAAGAGATCGTCACGATGGGTCAGCCCAACATCGATCCGACTGTGAATGTTGGCAACTATGTTGCCCCCCAAGATTGGAATGATCTGATTGCCCAAGATGATGTAGTTTTGATTGATACACGCAATGACTACGAAGTTGCGATTGGCACGTTCGAAGGTGCAATCGATCCCTTAACCAAGAGTTTTGGCGAATTCCCTGCATGGTGGGAAGAGAACAAAAACCGTTTTCACAACAAACGCGTTGCGATGTTTTGCACAGGTGGCATTCGGTGCGAAAAATCCACGAACTTCTTATTAAACGAAGGTGTGGATGATGTTTACCATCTAAAAGGCGGCATCCTAAAATACCTAGAGGAAGTTCCTCAAGAGAGCAGTACTTGGGACGGCGAGTGTTTCGTTTTTGACGCACGTGTTTCGGTGAAACATGGCTTGGAAGAAGGCAAATACGATTTGTGTTACGCCTGTCGCATGCCATTAGCACCCGAAGATTTTGCACGCCCCGAATTCGAAAAAGGTGTGTCATGCCATTTGTGTATCGAAACAACAGATGACGAACGCAAAGAGCGTTTTCGCGAGCGCCAGCGTCAGGTAGAGCTGGCGGACAAGCGTGGCAAACATCATATTGGATAAATAGCGAATGATCGAAACCGCCATCAGCGTTTTGTTAATCCTGTTTTTGGTGGCCATGTTCGCTGGCTTTGTGGATGCTATTTCAGGTGGCGGTGGCTTGATAACAGTTCCAGCGTTGTTGATGGCTGGCGTACCACCGTTGGTTGCCCTGGGCACGAACAAATTCCAAGGTGTTTTTGGAACCGCATCGGCAGCAATGACATTTGCATCCAAAGGACATTTGAATTTACGCGCGTTATGGCCTGTGGCGTTGATTTGTTTTTTGGCGTCTGTGGTTGGCGCATTGATCGCATCTTATATCCCACAGGACGCATTGGCATTCGCACTGCCTGCTGTTTTGATATTGGTAGCGATATATTTTGCCTGCGCACCGAACTTGTCCAAGGGACCGCGTAAGCCGGTGGTTGGGGGCGCGATTATCACTGGTTTCGCCCTGCCATTGATTGGGTTGTACGACGGTATTTTTGGCCCCGGCGCGGGATCGTTTTACATGTTGGTTTTGTTGGGATTGGGCGGAATGGAGTTGGTACAAGCAACCGCACGGACCAAGTTGTTCAATTTTTCCTCAAACCTTGGTGGGTTGATCGGGTTTGCCCTGATCGGTGCTGTCGCGTGGAAGGTTGGGCTCACCATGGCTGCTGGCCAAATTATTGGCAGCAACCTCGGAGCGCGTATGGCGATTAATAAAGGGGCATCACTTATTCGCCCTCTTTTGGTGGTTATTTGTATTGCGACTACTTTGAAACTGCTGTTGGCGGGCTAAGATAAGATCGTGCATTTCATCCAGCTTGGATATGAGTATCTCTTTCTTAAGCGGTTTTGTCAGATAGTCATCCATTCCAGCCGCCAACATTTTTTCTCGATCACCTGGCATGGCATGCGCCGTTAAGGCCAAGATTGGGAGCGCTGGCGCTTTGTCCAAATCCTCGCTTGCGCGGATGATTTGCGTGGCTTCGACCCCATCCATTTCGGGCATCGAAATGTCCGTGACAATGATATCGGGACGTTGTGACGCCGCCATTTCCACCAATTCCAAACCGTTGACGGCAATGCGCAAAACCACATCTGCGGATTTCAGCATTTTGGTGAAAACCAACTGGTTTGTTTTGTTATCTTCGGCCAACAGGATGTTTAACGTTCCGCGTTCCAGCTTACTTGGTCGTGTATCGATTTCCTTGAAGAAGGGAGAATCCTCGGTCACTTCGTAATACATGT
This sequence comes from uncultured Amylibacter sp., assembly GCA_943846615.1. Lineage (GTDB taxonomy): Bacteria > Pseudomonadota > Alphaproteobacteria > Rhodobacterales > Rhodobacteraceae > Amylibacter. The sequence continues at coordinate 1,291,266 of OX044354.1, forward strand.
TCAGGGATTTATACAAATCGCTGCGTAATGCCGGCTTTTGGAAACTGGCGTTAAAAATCGCGCGATCCTGTTTGAACGAACCGTCCAATCGTCTGGGGCACATTGCAATCAATGGCCCAGTGTAGCCAAGATCGCGCAGGTGGTTCGCTAGCTCTACTCCGGGCATACCTGCCATCGCAACATCAGTAAGAATCAGATCGTAATTCGCGCCCAAGCGAAAATGTTTCAAAGCGTCGACACCATTGCTGAAACAATCGACCTCTAATCCGAGGTGGCCCAGTTGTTTTTGCAGGATTTCCCGTTGCTGGCCAATGCCATCAACAATCATTGCGCGCGATACGTTTTCCGTCAGGGCGGGTAATGAACCCCCGTTCACATCTTGGACGCCTAGGTTGATTTTGAAGCCGAAAACGCTGCCTTCGCCGTACACGGAATCCAGCCACATCTCTCCGTCCATCAACTCAACTAAACGCTTTGAGATTGCCAACCCAAGGCCCGTGCCCTCATATTTACGGTTTTCTTCTTCGTCGACCTGTTGGAATTCACCGAACACATGATCAATCTTATCTGCGGGTATCCCGATGCCCGTATCTTCGACAGTAATGTGGACACATTGATTATCCCCTTCGTCGATCCCGATAACGCGCACCAAAACATGCCCCGCTTCGGTGAATTTGATGGCATTCCCGATCAGGTTCAGCATGATTTGACGAATGCGACCATTATCACCGACGAAGCCAGATGGTGTGAACAAATCGTAATCCACCAAGAGTTCCAGCCCCTTATCTTGGGCCTTACTTTCCATTAACATCGTCACTTCGTGAATGCATTCTTCCAAGTTGAATGGTTCAGGGAACAGTTCCATTTGGTCAGCTTCGATTTTGGAATAATCCAAAATGTCGTTGATGATAATTAATAACGCTTCGCCTGAATTTTTGATCGTGCGCATGAAAACACGCTGTTCTTGATCCAAATCCGTTTCCGCCAGTAAATCCGCCATCCCGATCACACCATTCATCGGCGTTCTGATTTCATGGCTCATATTAGCCAGAAATGCGGATTTGGCCTTGGTTGCGACTTCGGCTGCCTCTTGGGCCTGTAACAGCGCATCCTCGCGTGCTTTCTCTTCTGAGATATTTACGCGGTAGGATATAATATCCCCCGACGGTGTTCGGCGTTCAACCAGCCGCAACCAACCGCCATCCTTGGTGCGGATAAGGGGTTCTGGGAATTCATTGTCCCGCCATGCCTGTTCGCGTTCCTGAACCCACGCAGGGCCATCCATGCCGTCGGTATCGATCAGATTATGATCAATGCCCGCCTGCAAAATTTGCGAACGAGCTGCGCCCGCAACCAATAACGGGCGTATCTTTGCATAGTTATCGGAATAGGCCATATTCGCCGTAAGCAACCGATGATCATTGTCAAACATAGCAAAGCCATCTGGCATAGTTTCAATCGCATCTAACCAACGAATTTGCATCCGTTCCGATGCTTTCGCACTCTGTGCCAATGCCTCTTCCAGTGTTAAAACCAGCGCCCGCAGCTTGGCATTCTCTTCCGCTAACACCTCGCTTTCTTCCGTACAGTTTTCCACGATTGCCCCTTTCACTTTGCCTCAAGGGGTTTTCTCATACTGACATTTAGTGCGACGTTAACGCAAAGAAGTATCTGTGGATAATATGTCTAAACTTTTCCCTATACGGGTTGTCGTTTTCCAAGGGGCAATTCGCGGATTGGCATGTGGACAATCGCACTGAACGCACCAACACCGATGCCAACCCACCAAACGATCGTATAGCTGCCGTAAATGTCATACAACGCTCCGCCCAACCAAACCCCCAAAAACGATCCCAATTGGTGGCTGAAAAACACGATTCCGTACAACGTGCCCATATAACGCAGCCCATAAATGTATCCAACCAAACCCGATGTCAGCGGCACGGATGCCAACCACAATAAACCCATCGTGATCGAAAACGTAACCACCGTCAGCGGCGTCATCGGCAGCATAATAAAGATAATGGCGATTATGGTACGCCCGGTATAGATCAACGCCAACAAGTTCTTCTTCTTATATCGTTTGCCGAAATAACCAGCGAACAGCGTGCCAATAACATTCGCCGCGCCGATCAGCGCGATGGCAAACGCGCCCAGTGCACTGGTGGTATCCACACCAATGCCCGCCAGCAAACTGTCGCCGTTAATGTTGGCGCACATCTCGGTCACGAAGGCGGGGAAATGTGCAGTCACAAACGCCAATTGGAAACCGCAGGAAAAGAAGCCAAGGAAGATTAAGGTGAAACTGGGATCGTAGAACGCTTTGCGCAGGATTTGCGTCAGGGTCTCTTCCAATTCGGGCTTGGTATCACGATCAGGCGCAGACAGGATCGGCAACAGTGCCAATGAGGCCACGATGATGCCAGCGAATATCAGGAATACAGTCGACCAGTTGAATTGACCCAACAGGTATTCCGCCAATGGTGGGCCAACGATTTGACCCACGGAGCCAACAGCCGTCGCAATTCCCAGTGCCATTGATCGATTTTCATCTGATGCCGCGCGTCCAACGATTGCCAGTATCACCCCAAACCCTGTGCCAGCTACGCCAAAACCCACGAACAGTGCATAGAACTGATGTTGACCAGGTGTGATAGCAAAGCTGGATAGCACTAGCCCCAAGGCGTAGAAAACCACACCAATTAGGATTGCTTTGCGATCGCCAATTTTTTCTGCGATTGCCCCAAAAATCGGCTGACCAATGCCCCACGCCAGATTTTGAATCGCAATCGCCATAGAGAAATCGGCGCGTGCCCATGCGAATTCTGATGCGATAGGGATCTGAAACACGCCAAAGGATGCGCGAATACCGAAACCGATCATCAAGATCAAGGATGAGGCCACAAGGACAGGAGTAATAAGACGGTTGTTTTGTGAATGCATGATTTCGACCCTTGGTGTTGTAACAGCCTGTTGGAATTGGTATCGAAGGTCAAAGGTTTTTTGAGGCTGAAACAGTTGAAACCCATCGAGATATATAACGCGCGTATTGCCAATGGCGAATTGAAAGATGACTCGGATCAGCGGCAGATTTTGCAGGCACTTCAGGATTTAGCGATTGCGATTGAGGGGTATAAACCCCGTTCCAAATTTTTGATGTCTGGTCTTTTTGGCGTTAAGGCGCCCCGCCCCAAGGGGCTGTATATTTACGGCGGTGTTGGGCGCGGCAAATCCATGTTGATGGATTTGTTTTTTGACGCCTCGCCGATCAAACGCAAACGCCGCGTCCATTTTCATGCCTTTATGCAAGAGGTGCATGATGAAATGCACCGCGTGCGCCAATCTGGGGTCGAAGACGCCATTCGCCCTGTCGCGGAGAAGATCATCAAAGAGGCCAGCCTACTGTGTTTTGATGAAATGCAAATCACCGACATTGCCGATGCGATGATCGTTGGGCGGCTGTTTGAATTCCTGTTTGATTCTGGTGTGTTGATTGTGACCACATCAAATCGCCATCCAGACGATCTGTATAAACAGGGACTGAACCGAAGCCTGTTTTTGCCATTTATAGAATTGATCAAATCGTATTTGGTCGTGCATAATTTAGACAGTGAAACCGACCATCGGCAAAACCGCGTTTCCGGTCAGGTGCGTTATTTATCGCCCCTGAATGACGAAACAACGGGTCGTGCAAATGCCATGTGGGATGATCTTTCCCAAGGTAAATCCGAACCGATTACATTGCGTCAGAAGAAAAGACAGATTGAAATCCTCCACCACCACAACGGTGTCGCGCGCGCCAGTTTTGATGATCTGTGCAAAAAGCCCTTGGGCCCTGGTGATTACCTGTTGATTGCGAATTCATTCCGTCTGTTGATGATTACCGATGTGCCGATACTGCGGCGTGAAAACAATAACGAGGCTAAACGCTTCGTCACGTTGGTTGATGCGCTGTACGAGGCAGGAACCACCGTCATCATCAATGCCGATGCCGAACCAGAGGCATTATATGAAACTGGCGAAGGTGCGTTTGAGTTCGAAAGAACCGCCAGCCGATTACGCGAAATGCAGGCGGATTCTTGGGGAACTTGACATTTTCAAAAATGTGGCTAAATTGTGTTCAATACCTTTTTAATAAAACTTTAATACCCTGATCCGTTTTGGATCAATAACACCTAAATTGCGAATACGGGCATATATCTGGCTCGAATAAACCTACATATACTGCCCCTCGCTCTCCTTTCTGCCAATCGGAGGCTATTATGGCTACATCGACTATATACTTGAAAAACCACGGAATTCCTTACCCGAATGTCCTTATCGGGCTGGCATTTCAAAGCGGCGGCATGACACGCGCATTGTTTACGGATCGTTTTGGTCGCGCGGAAATCCCGCATCGCAACTCTGGCCCTGCTAGCGTTTTGTTGAACGGACAAGAAATTGCCACAATTGAGACGCCAGCGGTGGTTGACGTCGAAGTTTAGGACTTGAACGGTTTTGCGAAACCGCTTGTGTGAAACACAAGCTGGCCCATTTTGGCTCGATGCCGAAATGGGCCAGCTTAGTTAACGCGCACGGCGCAATTTCAACAATAGTTCTTCGTTCGCTTTGCCATCAGGAACCAACCCAAGTGACGTTTGAAACTTGCTAACCGCATCAATTGTGTTTGGCCCGATAATGCCATCGGGCTCACCAACATCGTAACCCAGCTTGTTCAACAATTCTTGAACTTCCATCTTCTCTGCTAACTTTAATGCACCTGGGCCACGTGGCCATTCACGTACAAACGGGCCTTTGCCGGCAATGCGATCCGCCAGATGCCCTACAGCCATCGCGTATGAATTGGCGTTGTTATAGCGTTTAATCACGAAGAAGTTTTTGAACACCACAAATGCTGGCCCATCTGCGCCGGCTGGTAGAAACACAGAACCCTCTCCATGGTTCGGAATCTTACCGCCATTGATTGTACGCACGCCCAGTTGCGTCCAACGCGCTGGAGTTGCTTTCACTTTCAATGACGCATTGCCGTAATTGAAACCAGATGGCAGCTTCACCTCGATGCCCCATGGTTGGTTATGTTTCCATCCAAATTTCGCCAAGTAGTTTGCAGTGGATGCCAGTGCATCGGATGGATTATTTGGATCCCAAACGTCGCGTTTTCCGTCACCAGTGAAATCTTGGGCGTATGCCTGATAACTGGTTGGGATAAATTGCGTGTGGCCCATTGCGCCCGCCCATGAACCCATCATGCGATTTGGGGTGATGTCGCCACGTTGAATAATGCGTAGTGCCTCTAACAATTGCTGACGCCCAAATTTTTCGCGGCGACCATCATATGCCAATGTCGCCAAGGCCTCGATGATATTGATGTCGCCCATGCGTTGCCCATACGAACTCTCTAATCCCCAAATGGAAACGATGACTTCGGCGTCGACCTTATACTTCTTTTCAATCTTTTTCAGAATGCGCGAACGGGCGTTGAAATTGGCTATGCCGTTTGAAACACGCTTTGGCGATGTGGCGGTATCAAGGTAATCCCAAATTTGACGTGAAAATTCCGCCTGTTTGCGATCCAGCTTCACCACACGTTCGTTCAGTTTTACGCCGCGAAAGGCGCGATCAAAGGTGCGGGCTGAAATACCCTTGGTCAGTGCTTGGGAGCGGAATGACTTTACCCATCGTTGAAAACCACTTTCGCTTTGCGCCACCAGAAATTCCTGTTTTGTGTTTGTATTTGCGGCGATGGGTGTTGTCAGAATCGACAGACCCACGGCCAGTGCCGTTGCAAATCTATACATATTTCTCTCCTGCTCGAGATTATTATTTTTATTACATACAACTTAGGTCAGCATTGCGATCAAAACAATGGGCCTTTGATCATTCCGCGTTTTCACGCCGATCCGTTAGTGACCGCGCGGATTGCATCGCGCAACATTGCGACGCGGCGTGGTTTGAAAGATTTTCCCGTTGCGCGAAAGGACGCCACACGATCCACACGAAACGCACGGAAATCATTCCGCAGATTGCAAAACGATATGACCATCAATTTCCCATCCATATAGACGATAGACAGCGGCAGGATCGTTCGCGTGGTATTCACGCCAGCGGCATCGCTGTATTCAATCGACAGTTCATTTTCGGCGCGGGTTTGTTTTCGCAGGTCGGCAATGTCTATTTTTATATCGGGACGTGTTGAGAAATTTTTAACGTGCAGGACGGAATGCATCAGCTGGTTTTGCAGGTCCTTGGGCAGGCCTGCGGCCACCTTGGACAGCACGTTTTTGGCGGCGCTTGCCAGCACTGGGTCGGCAATGGATTGAACCTCTTTTAGGCCCAAAACCAGTGCTTCGATTTCATCCACTGTGAACATCATGGGCGGCAATGCGGGGTCTTCGATCAATGTGTAGCCGTAGCCTGCCTCGCCGTCGATCATGGCACCCGCTTTGCGTAGGCTGTCGATGTCGCGGTAGGTTGTGCGCAAAGATACCTCCGTTTGGGCCGCTAAATCGGTGGCCTTAACTGGGGCGGGCATGGTGCGTAGGGCTTGCATGCATTGTAAGAGGCGGTCTGATTTGCTCATGTTTTTTGTTACGTGATTTCTGCTGACAATTTTTGTCAGTATGGCCCAGATAAAAGGTAAAAAACAACAAAGGAAATGTTATGGAATTGATTGTCTTCCCACCGACCTATGGCGAGCCTGCGGGCAGCCCGTTTGCGACCAAGGCGATGGCGTTATTGAATGTAGCGGGGGTTAAACACGACCTGACGTATTTGTCGAACCCCACCAAGATGCCCAAGGGCAAGTTACCCGTGTTGAAGGTTGGCGATCGGTTGATCCCCGACAGCAACGAAATTCGCGCCTATATCGAGGCGAAAACGGGATTTGATTTTGATGCGGGGTTAAGTGCGAAAGATCGCGCGATTTCGACGGCTGTGATCCGTATGGTAGAGGAACATATATATTTCATTGTGTACACAAGTCGTTGGAAAGAAGACAAAAATTGGGCCGTGACCAAGGCCGCAAATTTCGGAGCGGTCCCCGCGATCATGCGTGGATTTATCACGCGGATGGTGCGCAAAGGAGCGGTGGCGCAATGCATGGGCCAAGGTATGGGACGACATTCCAAGGCGGAGCGTTTGAGCCGTTTTCAAGAGGATATTGATGCAATTGAAACCCTGTTGGGCGACAAGGATTACCTGTTTGGGGACACACCAAAGGCGGCAGATATTTCGACGATTACGGCGCTAAGATTTACTGCTGCGTTTACGGGTTCAAATGATTTGACGGATTATTTGATGACGAAACCAACCATTATGGCGTATCTTGAACGCGGTAAGGAGGTGTTGTTTCCAGCATGATAAAAAACGACCCCAAAGCAGAAGCGATCATCGATGATATGCCTGAAACAGCACGGGTTTTGCGTGATTTGATAGCGCGTGAATCCGATGGGTTGGCTGTGCAGGAATGTCTACGTTGGGGGCAACCGACGTATATAGCGTCCAAGGGTTCGATGCTGCGGATTGGTACGGTGAAATCGGGGGATGTGGCGATTTTTGCGCATTGCCAGACCACGATTATTTCGGATTTCGCAGCGCAGTTTGGGGCGGATTTTCAGATTGAAGGGAACCGTGCAGTTGTGTTTTCCAAGGGTGCAGATATTCAGCCCGAGAAGCTGCGATTGATGGTGTCGCATGCGTTGCGATATAAGGAAAAATGAGCGCATGCGGGCGGTGCGTTAAATGGTTAATTTTTGCTTAGGTCAGCGTTTTTCCAACGTCTAGCAAACGTCTAGATAGCGTCTAGATAACGTCGTGAAAAATAACCGACGGGTAAAATTAATATTTGAATCGTTGAAACGTTAACGCGCGGAGTTTTATGCGCTCCGCGCGGGGGATATTTTGACAAGAAAAAGTTTTGGGGTCTGATTAACCCCGACGCTTTCTACCTGTCTTCTTTTTGGTGCCATCCTTGGATCGTGAAATGCGGCGACCTTTGTGGCTTTTCTGTCGGCCTGAACCCTTGGGCATTGCTTTGCCGTCGAGTTCCAGCATCTCCAGCGTTAGACCACCCGTGACGGCGGTTGCGTCAACAAGCGCAACCTTACATGGCATGCCCATCGCGATGATGCGACCGCTGTCTTCGCCTTGAAGTGTGCGTTCGCGATCATTGTAGCGCCAGTATTCGCGCCCCAATTGTGACAGTGGGATGATGCCATCCGCGCCGCTGTCGTCCAGTTTTACGAACAGGCCAAATTTGGCGATGCCTGAAACGCGGCCGGTGAATTCCGCGCCGACACGATCCGCGAGGAATGCGGCCAAGTAGCGATCCGTTGTATCGCGTTCGGCCAGCATAGAGCGGCGTTCGGTAGTGGAAATCCATTCGCCGGTTTCTTTCAAAACGGCCTCTTCTGCCGCGGACAATCCATCATCGCCAAAGCCGTGTGCGGATACCAATGCACGGTGCACAATCAGGTCAGCGTAGCGTCGAATTGGACTGGTGAAGTGGGCGTAACGGCGCAGGTTTAAGCCGAAGTGGCCGAAGTTTGATGGGGCGTAATATGCCTGAGTCATAGAGCGCAGGACAGACATATTGATGATTTCTGCGTCTTCGGTGTCTTCGGCGGCGGCCAAAAGTTTGTTCAGGTGCATTGTTTTAAGCACTTGGCCTTTGGCCAGTTGCATACCGGATTCTTCGGCGACTTCGCGAAGTGCCTCCAACTTCTCTGGTGATGGTTCTTCGTGGACGCGGTACAGGAAGTGTTTTTGTTTTGCCTCCAGTGTTTCCGCCGCACAGACGTTGGCGGTGACCATGAATTCTTCGACCAATTTATGCGCATCGAAACGGGCGCGGAAATCCACGGAGAGGACTTGGCCTTCGTCGGATAGAACGATTTTACGTTCTGGGAGATCAAGGTTTAGGGGTTGGCGTTCATTACGCGCCTTGGTCGCCGATTGGTAGGCGGCGAATAGATCGGCGAGTGGACCCGCGATTGGTTTGGTGGCGTCGTCATATGTACCCTCGAACGCGGCTTGTGCCTGTTCGTAAGATAGCGCCGCAGGGGACTTCATCAGGCCACGGTGGAATTCGTGATCCAATTTTGCGCCTTTGGCGTTCAACTTGATGCGTACCGCCATGCAGGCGCGTTCGACACCTTGGTGCAATGAACAAAGATCGCCAGATAATGCATCAGGCAACATTGGGACGACGCGATCTGGGAAATAGGACGAGTTACCCCGTTTGCGCGCCTCTTTGTCCAGTTTGGATCCTGGACGTACAAAATGTGCCACATCGGCGATTGCAACCCAAACGATGTGACCGCCAACATTTGCGGGATCGTCATCTGGAATTGCACAGATCGCATCATCACGATCACGCGCATCGGCGGGATCGATGGTGAACAATGGCAGGTGACGCAGATCGGTGCGGTTGCCAAGTTCAACTGGTTTTGCAGACTCAGCCTCTATCACGACATCATCGGGGAAATGATCGGGGATTTCGTGTTGGTGGATTGCGATTAGGGAAATGGAACGTGGTGCCATGGGATCACCCAGCACCTCCATCACACGCGCCGATGGTAGGCCCATGCGGGCCTTGGGGCCGATTTGTTCAGCCTCGACCAATTCGCCGTCCTTGGCGCCATTGGCATCGCGCGAAGAGATTTTGTATTCGCGCGTGCTTTTTTTGTCCACGGGAACCAAACGCCCGCCTTCGGAGCCGAGGCGGTAGATACCGATTACCAAATCGGGGCCAGAGCCGATGCGGCGAATGAGGCGTGCTTCTAGCTTGTGGTCTTGGTCATCTACGGGGGCGATGCGGCATAGGATGCGATCACCTACGTTTAATGCTGGGTCGTCTTTTTTGGCGACGAACAGGATACGCGGGCGGTCTGTTTCGTTTTCCCATTCGGCGGGTTCGGCCCAGAGTTCGCCAGCGGAATCCAATTCGGATACGCGAAGGACGGAAACAGGGGGCAATGCGCCCGCGCTGCGATATGTTGTGCGGGTGCCCGAAATCAACCCGTCAGCGCGCAATTCGCGCAACAGGCGTTTAAGTTCGGTGCGGGCATCCCCAGTGATTGAGAATGCTTTGGAAATGTCACGTTTTGACGCTTTGTCGGGATGCTCTTGCACCCATTTCAAAATGTCTTCTTTGGAGGGAAGTTTGCTCATGGTGTATGTCTAGCATGATGTTGGAGCGAGGTCATCGGCATTCGTATCGCATGAGAGCGAATAGATCAGGCAATTATTAAGTAGTTACATGCAATTAGTTGGGTTGTATCCAAAGGTGCTGAATATTACCTGTATTAAATGCGATTGCGTAAGGGAGAATGGCGTTGCGAAAGTTTTTGGGATTGTCGGTGTTATTTGTGGGTTGGGTTGTTTTAGGCCTGATTGGTAGTGGCAGTGTCTTCGACGATTGGAAATTTGGCAAAGATGCCGAAGAAATTCAAAGTTTCGTGGCGCAACAGGCACAGCGCAACGTTGGGAAGACAACGTATAATGTACAGACGGATGTGTCTGGGCGTGATGTGCGGGTGTTCGGTACCGTTGCGAACGAGGCCGAAAAGGCCGCGGTTTTGGCGGGTGTTGATGCGACGCGTGGACGCCGAGTGGTGATTGATGAATTGGAATTGATTGATATTGCCAGCCCCTTTGTTTTTCGTGGCAGTAAGGGTGCGGGTGGATTAGTGTTGCAGGGGAATTCACCAACAGCGAGCACCTTGGGATTGGACGATGCAGATTTGACGCTGGCAGGTGGGATGCCTGATGCACAGTGGCCCGCGTTCGTTGCCTTGGGTGTTCAGGGTATATCGTCGATGGAGAATGCATCGTTTGAGATTTCCGATCGGACGATGCAGGTGTCTGGGTTGGTAGGTTCGTATGAAGAACGTGATGCAGTGCGCGCGATGTTTGATGGGCTGCCTGATGGGTATAGCGCGCAGGTGAATTTGGATGTGGCCCCGACGGTTCCGTATGTTTTTAACGGGGTTAAACGTGAGGGTGGCGAGGCATATAGTGGGTATGTCCCGTCCGCCAGTGCACGTGGTGGATTGGCCGGATTGATCGGCGATGATGCGCAGTCATTGAAGCCGGCGGCGGGGATGCCTGATGAGAACTGGTTGTCTGTTGTTGGTGTTGGCGTCAAGGCGATGAAAAGTTTAAACGAAGGATCGTTGGCGGTGGTTGATCGCACAGTGACATTGACCGGTTCTGTGAATACGCCCGATGCGATTGCGAGTATTCGGGGTCTATTTGCGGCAATGCCCGAGGGTTACACTGCAACGGTAAATTTGAATTCGCTGGATGATGGTACACCAAGTGTTTTAGATTTTGATTGGGTTGCTGGCAAAGGCGGCAGTATCAGCGGCAAAGGCCCCGATGGGGTCAGTTTAGATGATCTGACGGGTGCGTTGAATTTGCCCAAGCTGGAGGGCATTTTTCGCCAAGGCCGCGTGCGTGGCAAGGATGAGATTTTAGCACAGTTTAAAGGCATCGCCCCTGTGCTACCATTGCTGGAAAGTGCGCAGGCGCAGGTGCGTGTTGATGGTGCGTCATTTACAGGCGTTTTAGCGCCAGGTGGTGACATGGATGTGGCCGAGGCAGGGTTGATTGACGCATTGGGTAGTGGAGCGGATATTGCATTGGTACGCTCTGCGTTAGAGCCCAAAGAGGGTGATGAACGGATAAATGAAGACACTGGAAAAAACGAGATTTTTCAAGGTGGGTTTTGGTTTGTGGTAAAGGACCCCGTGATCGAGGTGCCCATCGTTTCAGAACCTGTTGTGACAAAAGTTGAAACGCAATCCCCCGCAGAAGTTTTGCAAGCGCGTTGCGAGGTCACCACCAAGGAAATTTTGGCACAAGCCAAGATCAGTTTTGAAACAGGATCCGCCGTGTTGACAGGCGACAGCCGCGAGATGTTATCGCGGTTGGGTGCGGTCATGGGGGCCTGTGCGGGATCGAACGGGTTGCAGGTGAATGTCGGCGGTCACACAGACAGTCAAGGATCAGATGAATTCAATTTAGATCTGAGCCAGCAACGTGCGAATTCAGTACGTGACGCATTGATTGAAAGTGGCGTTTTGAGGGCTGCGATTACCGCCACGGGATTTGGCGAAGCACAACCAATTGCAACCAATGACACCGAAGATGGGCGTGCGCAGAACCGTCGCACGACATTTGACTGGATCATTAAATAACGCGCATGCGTGAAATGAAGTAGGAGAGTAATATGTTTCAAAATTGGGGATTTTTATTGGGTGAGATTTGGGTTCTGTTGGCGCTGGCGGCGCTGTTGGGATTGCTGGCTGGTTGGATCATTTGGGGGCGTCGCAATAACTATGCTGCCGAGAATGCATTGCAGGACAAGTTGAACGCCTGCCGGGTGGAATTGAATGCCTATATTGCGCGCGAAACACCCGCCGTCGCCGCGCCAGAAGTTGGCGAGGATTATGATGGAGACGGCATTGTTGAAGGCAAAAATGAGGGTACGCGTCCCGAGGCATTGAGCGGCCCACGTGGTGGCGTGTCCGATGACCTGAAGCAAATCAAAGGCGTTGGTGCCAAGATGGAAATCCTGTGTAACGAATTGGGGTTTTATCACTTCGATCAAATCGCAGCATGGTCTGGTGACGAGGTTGCATGGGTTGACGCAAATCTGGAAGGGTTTAAGGGCCGTGTGACGCGTGATGATTGGGTCGCACAGGCGCAAGTTTTGGCGGCTGGTGGCACCACGGAGTTTGCCGAAAAAGTTGCCAAAGGCGATGTGAACTATTGATTACAAGTGGGTGATTTATATGGTTTATAGATCGGCCACTGTATCAACATCATTCAAAGTAGCGATGCGCTTGATGGGCTTTGTACCGAGGCTGTTTAATGTGTCGGTTAGTGTTTCGCTGTGCGACCAACGTACATTTTTAAACAATGATTTAGGTATAGGTTTTGCCCCGCGTTTCAACCCGATTAACCAGTAGCCACCATCGGGTGCCGGGCCGACAACCGCGTCGTGATCGTTCAATGCGGTGAAGGCATCGTTGATCAATTTTGGTGTAATGTCGGGGATATCCGCGCCAATAATTACCACCGCGCCTGTTGGTCCGTTGCGCAAAATGTTACCCATGCGATCACCCAAATCACCCTGCCCCTGCGCCCATCGCGGCAATGTTTCGGGCCAGACACGGCTGTTCAACCCATCGATATCTGGGGCGACGGCCAGAACGGTATTCCAGCGTGGATCGCGTGACAGGATACGGATGATTTTTTGTGCCTGATGACGGAACCACCATGCCGCGCGCGTCATACCGATGTCACGACCAAGGCGCGTTTTTACGCGGCCTGCGCGGGGCTCTTTGACCATGATGAAAAGGTGGCGTTGTTTCACGCAAAGTAATCCTGCATCACACGCATATAGATCGACTTGAGTTGGTGGATTTGTTCAACTGAAACGCGTTCATCAACCTGATGCATGGTTTTGCCAACCAGACCGAATTCAACAACGGGACAGTGGTTTTTCACGAAGCGTGCATCCGATGTGCCACCCGATGTGGATGGCTCGGGCGTCAGGCCTGTTTCGGCGTGAACCGCGTTTGAGATGAGGTGTGAAAGATCACCAAGGGGGGTTACAAAACTCTCGCCTGAAACGGAAACATTCATGTCGATTTCAATGCCGGTTTTTTGACAGATGTCCGCGACAGCAGTTGCCATCCAGTTCGCCAAGTCATCCGAAGTGTGGGCATCGTTGAAACGGATATTTACCGTTGCCGATGTTTCGGCGGGGATCACGTTATTCGCGGGGTTGCCTGTGTCGATTGTGGTAATGGCCAGCGTGGACGCATCAAAATATTCCGTACCTTGATCTAGCTCCTTGGACGATAAAACTGTCATCAATTCTGCCATGGCTGGCATTGGATTTTTGGCGCGATGTGGATAGGCGACGTGGCCCTGTACGCCACGGGCAGTGAAATAGGCGGTCATGGAACCACGGCGTCCGACCTTCATCATTTCACCCATTTCATCGGGGCATGTGGGTTCGCCGACGATGCAGTGGTCGATGGTTTCGCCGTTCGCATCCATCCAATCGAGCAAGGCGACGGTGCCATCTTTGGCGGGGCCTTCTTCGTCACCTGTGATGGCCATGACGATTGAACCGTTTGGCGGTGTGTTCGATACGAAATCAATTGCGGCGGCGGCGAAGGCCGCGACGCCTGATTTCATGTCTGTGGAGCCGCGACCATATAGAAAGCCGTCCTTGATTTCCGCACCAAATGGATCGACTGTCCATGCGTCCAGATCACCCACGGGTACAACATCGGTGTGACCGTTGAAGCCCAGCGTTTTACCATTGCCCCAGCGTGCGAATAGGTTCGACACCTCGCCGCGATCAACGCGTGTGCATGTGAAACCAGCGTCGGAAAGTAGGCGTTGCAACAGAACCAATGCGCCACCCTCGACCGGCGTGACGGAAGCGCATTTGACCAGATCAGCGGTGAGATCGACGGGATTGATTGTCATGGTATTTTCCTGATGTTTGCCCCCAAATACCGCGTCGCGCCGATAACGGCAAGCGTTGGGCGAGGAATGATTTCACCGACGCGGCGTTGCTGCGGCTGATCGGGAGGGTTTCGTTATTGTGTAAGGTGACGGACGTGGTCGTGTGTTTCGCGATGCCCGCGCGCGCCACCCAGTGGGATCGGTGAATTTGTACGCCGTCGCGATGGGTCAGTTCCGACAGCGCATCGGATAGGCGCATCAGGATGAGTTCCGAACCCTCGTCAGTTTGTACATTCAGATAGTGGTCCTGCGCACTGATCGCGTATAGTTTTGCGGTTTGGTATTTTGACAAGCGGTTTTCGAATTTCGGTGCCAGCAGTGGCGCCGGTTTTGAAACATTTGGGCGGGCAATCCAAACGATCCCGAATATCACCAAAGAAATCAAAAAATTAGAGATAAAGAAATGCGCTGGCAGTTCAAACCCATAAAGGGTTTCATTTACGAAAATCAGAACGGGTGTGAAGAGTAACGTAAAAACGGTACTGCCAACGATGGCCACCAAAAGGTATTTTTCCCCCATCATGTTACCAAAACCGCGAAGAACACCAAACATAATCGCAACCGCAATGCCGTTAATCAACAACCAGTATCCGATGGCACTGATTAGGCCCAGCTGATCCGTGTCGAATGGTCTGGCAACCACGCAGATCAGCGAGGCCAACAGCCAACCCATCAGCCAATAGCCTAACTCGCCCTGCCATTCACGACGCGCCAATTGTTTAAGTCCACCAATCACGAATATTCCACCCCTATTTGCGAAATCTAATTTCATAAAAATATGTGACCCAAGTTACCCATATTTCAAACAAGAACAACCGGAGATAGTTATGAATTTCACACCGATTTCACAAGCAAGCACCGCGATCCAAATTCATCTGGCGGCGGCAGTGATGGCGATACTGTTATTTATGGTCATTATGATGCTGCGCCGTGGCAGCCGATTGCACAAATTCACGGGCCGCATTTGGGTGGCGATAATTGCAATCACTTCGATTTCATCTTTTTGGATCAGCGAGATCAATCACTTTGCTGGGTTTTCGGCGATCCACCTGCTGTCTATTTTTACGCTGGTGAACTGTGTGATTGGGGTGCGGGCCATTCGCCGTGGAAAACTGCGCACGCATCGCAATGCGATGATTGGCATTGCGGTTGGTGGTTTGCTGATTGCGGGCGGCCTGTCGTTTGTGCCTGGCCGCACGCTGTATCATGTGTTTTTGGCGGGAGTTTAACGCCCGCGTTTAGGGATGAAATCTGCACTGGGTTCACCCATGTGACAACGCCCATAATAGGGAAAGCTGTCGGTGGCAAAGTAGACGTATTTGCCATTCACCTTAGCGCCATTGCATTCATCTAGATTGCCTGCGCCTGATTTATAAACCCAGTCCTGCAAATACGATCCATCGTATTTTCCGCGTGGTGCGGTTGGGCGGGTGCCTGATTTTAAAACCCAAGACGATTGCGCCTCGCCGCCGGCGTAGTGGATTTCATGCCCGTCGGCGGCGTACCCAATCAATGTGCTGTCGTTCAGATTGATCAAGGCCGCTGGCATCCCGTGGTAGTGGTACAGCCCGCGATTGTCTACGTGTGCGTTGTTTTCATCCAGCCCGAATACTTTGCCGTTTGGGGTCAACGCCTCTAGGTTCCAGCCCGATGAGCGATCTCGCGAATGGCCCCTGCGCGATGATGCATCGTACCAATCTGCTGTGCCTGGGCGAATCGGAATGCCAGTCAATGTTACGCCAACTGTGCGGGCCCGTTCATTTGGCTGACCCGTAAATGTGGGGTTTGTGGGGAAGCATAATTTCACCTGCTGTGCCTTAAACCGATTTGGATTTCCGCGTGTTGGGAACTGACCTATGTCATGGTTTGGCGATCCGTTGGATGAAATACAGGTGTTTGCGCCGCGTTGCTGAATGCTCGCGTTGTTTTTGGCATTTGCGGCGCCGGCAATGACGCCTGTGATAGCGACCGCGGCAAAAATGGATTTTTTCATAGATTTTCTCCTGTGTTGCCAATGATACGGGTGAGTGAAATGTTTCCGTCGCTAAAAAGACACATCGCATTTGAATTCATGCCAAGCGCCGCCATTTGGGTGGCGCAATGACAGCTGTTGTGCGTGTAACTGCAAACGCGGCTCCGCTGCAATTTGGACATCATTACCATAGAAGCGGTCGCCCAATATCGTATGCCCAAGGGCCTGCATATGGACACGTAATTGATGGGTGCGACCTGTTTCAGGCTTCAATTCAACGCGGGTGGCATGTGGTTCGCGTGATAAAACCCGCCAAACGGTGATCGCAAGTTTACCATTTTCATGATCAACAATTTGCAACGGGCGATTGGGCCAATCCAAGATTAACGGCAAATCAACTACGCCCTCGTCCGCATCAATTACTCCATCGACGCGAGCGACATAAATCTTCTTCATCATGCGTTTTTCGAATTGCATGCCCAAATGTCGTTGCGCGGGTTTGTTACGCGCAAACACCATAATGCCGCTGGTGTCCATATCCAACCGATGCACCAACAATGCCTCTGGATATGCGGCACGCACGCGTAATTCCAACGAATCCTGATGCGCTTCTGCCTTACCCGGCACGGACAGCAGACCCGAAGGTTTATCGATAATTAACAGATCATCATCCGCATAAACGACAGCCAGTGGATCCATAGGTGGGTCATAGACAAATTTTTCCATGCACTGCCCATAAAACCAAAAGACGCCCGTGTCACGGCCGCCTTTCTTTTTCTTGTCCAAATATCCTCGGTCCGAAGGCCATTAAATTTTTACACGTTCCGATTTCGGATCATACAACGGCTTCATACTTGGCGTGGCCTTAACCCGCACACCAGCGACATCGATTTCGTAATTCGACGCCAGTACATCCGCGACCGTTTCACCCTTGCATGGGACATAGCCCAAACCAACGGCTGCGCCCAAGGTGTGCCCGTATGAGCCAGAAGATAGGTATCCGACCAATTCGCCATCACGCAAGATTGGCTCGTTGTGGTACAACAACGGTTCACCATCGTTCAAAACGAATTGTAATAAACGGTTTTCCAAACCGTTTTCCTTTTTGCGAATGACGGCGTCACGACCGATGAAATCAGGCTTGTCGGTTTTCACGGCAAACCCCAATCCCGCCTCTACCACATGATCCTCGCAGGTAATGTCATGGCCGAAATGACGATATCCTTTTTCAATGCGCAAACTGTCCATCATGTGCATGCCACATAACTTCAAATCCATATCCTGTCCCGCATCATACAGGGTTTCAAAGACATGGCCTGCTTGATCGGCGCTGACATAAACTTCCCAGCCCAATTCGCCCACATAGGTTACGCGGTGTACCCGCGCGAGACCCATGCCGATCTCAATTTCCTGAGCAGTACCAAAAGGATTGACGTCATTGGTGAAATCATTCGGGCTGACCGCTTGTAATAACTTACGACTGTTCGGGCCCATCACCGCCAGTACACCTTCGCCTGCGGTTACGTCCGTGATCACGACATTGAAGTCACCGATGTGGCGTTGCAACCAAACCTGATCTGCCAAACGTGTTGCGGCGGGTGTAACCACCAAATATGCGGTTTCAGACAGGCGTGTGATTGTGACATCTGCCTCGATACCACCTGTGTTGTTCAAGAATTGCGAGTAGACGATTTTACCAATCGGCACGTCATATTGGCCACCTGCGGCATAGTTTAGAAACGCGGTCGCATCGCGACCCTCTACGCGGATTTTGCCGAAACTGGACATGTCATACATGCCGACGTTTTCACGCACAGCACGGTGTTCACGCGCGGAATTTTCGAACCAGTTCTGGCGTTTCCATGTGTATTCATATGCTGCCTCTTGGCCCTGATCTGCGAACCAGTTCGCGCGTTCCCAGCCAGCCAATTCGCCCATCACCGCGCCGTTGTCCAACAGTTGTTGGTGGAATGGTGTGCGACGAATGCCACGTGCTGTTTTTTTCTGAAGGTAGGGGAAGTGATCGGCGTAAAGCAGGCCCAATGTTTCCTTTGACCGCTCGAACAGATATTGTTTGTTACCTTGGAACGGTTGCATGCGCGAAATATCCACATCGCCCAGATCGAATGGTTTCGCGCCTGTGTCCATCCATTCCGCCAGCGCCATACCCGCGCCGCCAGCGGATTGGATACCGATGGAATTGAACCCCGCAGCGACCCAGAAATTATCCATTTCCGGTGCCAATCCCAAATGATAAGCGTCATCAGGTGTAAAGCTTTCGGGACCATTGAAGAATGTGTGGATGCCTGCCTCTGCCAACATCGGCAGGCGTTCGCATGCAGCCTCTAGTATCGGTTCGAAGTGATCGAAATCTTCGGGCAGTTGGTCGAATTCGAAATCTTTGGGGATGCCGTTCATGCCCCATGGTTTTGAAATGGGTTCAAACGCGCCCAGCAGGAATTTACCCGCGTCCTCTTTGTAATATGCGCATTCATCGGGAACACGCAGAACGGGCATTTGTTTAAGCCCTTCAATAGCTTCGGTAACGATGTAAAAGTGTTCACATGCCTGTAATGGTACATTAACCCCTGCCATACGGCCAACTTCGTGGCCCCACATTCCACCACAGTTTACGACCATGTCGGCAGCGATGTGGCCGGTTTCGCCACCCGCTTCCCAGTCGACACCGGTGACGCGACGGCCATCCTTCGTGATGTTTGTGACGCAAGTATTTTCACTTATTAAGGCACCGCCATTTCGCGCGCCCTTGGCCAATGCCAATGCGATGTTTGCTGGGTCTCCTTGGCCGTCCAATGGCAAGTATACGCCCGCTTTTACACCGTCGATATTCAGGTGTTCATACTTTGCTTTCACCTCTTGGGGCGAAATCTCTTCGACTTCGACGCCGAATGCGCGGGCCATTGCGGCCTGGCGGAAGGTTTCTTCTTTGCGCTCTTCGGTCAATGCAACCGTGATGGAACCACAGCGTTTGAAACCTGTCGCGACGCCTGTTTCGGACTCTAGCTTGCCATATAGTTCCTGCGAATACTTTGCCAATTTTGTCATATTTGCTGTCGCGCGAAGCTGTGCGATCAAACCCGCAGCATGCCATGTCGTACCCGAGGTAAGTTGCTTGCGTTCCAACAGGACAACGTCTTTCCAGCCCTTTTTGACCAAGTGGTAGGCAACAGAACAGCCGATTACGCCGCCGCCAATGATGACCACGCGGGCCGATTTTGGAAGATCTTTCATGGGGTTTTCCTTCTTAAACCAAACGCTCTTTGCGCGTTTCGCGCGGCGTTTTGCCGTAATATGCTTTGTAAATTTTGCCGAAATTGCTGCCGAAACCACAGGCGGCGGCGATTTCGAGGATGCTCATGTCTGTGTTGACCAAGAAGTTTTGTGCGCGGATCAGGCGTAGTTCGCGGTAAAATCGGCCCGGACTGCGGCCAAGGTGGCGCAGGAATTGGCGTTCAAGTGACCGCGTTGTTTGACCCAATGCCAATGCCAGTTCGGTGGTTTTTAACGGCTCTTCGATGTTGGATTGCATTAGTTTGATTGCGTGATCGATATGGCTGTCTTTACCGACACTAAGGGCGTCCATCGCGCCCGGCTGGCGGGTTTCGAATGAGCGTACTTTGTCCAGTAACAGGATGCTGGAGATAGTTAGGAGCTTGGCCTTGGACACAAATGCGGCAACGATTTGCAGCATGACATCGTATGTTGAAACGAGGCCTGCACATGTGACCACCTTATCGTTCCAGACGGCCAGTGATGGGGCGATGTCGAAAATGCCGCTTTTTTCCTCTAGCAATAATCGGTTTTCCCAGTGGGTAGTGTGGCCATGGCCATCATCAGAATTTGCGGAAATGTAGATTGCCGCCGCTTCGGCCAGCAGGATTACGACGGCGCCTGCGAAACGGTATTTGTGCACCGCTTGTTCTATTTCACGCGACGTGAAGTTGAGATCGGAGTTGCCAAGGAAAACCACGATATCGGCGCTGGGAGATTTCGGAAGCGCGTCTGCGTTTAGCCATGTATCGGCGCTGGATTTTACCATGCCCTCTTCTGGGCTGATGTAGGAATAAGTAAATATTTTTTGACCCACGACACGATTTGCCAAGCGTAGAACATCCACAACGCCAGACAATTCTGTCATTACAAATCCATCCGACAAGACGATGTCGACGTGTTGGAGTTTCTGAGATTCGTCGGTTGTCATGACTGTACCTCTTGGTGTGCATGGATCGTGGGGTGGGTCATTTTACAAACCTACGATGCAGTTCTGCGATATGCTTTGGGCCGACTTCGCAGCAGCCACCGATCACGGTTGCGCCATTGTCGATCCATGTTTGAGCGAAATCTGCGTAGGCGTCTGGGCCGAGGTCTGTGCGGGCCTCCATGATGTCAACTGTGGCGCCGACCTGATTGAAATCGCTGTGAATTTTGGTGAAGCCGTTGGCGTATGCACCCACGGGAATACCCGCGTTCATCAGGAGCGGAATTGCGGTTGTGACTGCCTCGGGCATGGAACAATTTACGTTGACGGTTGCCACATTGTATTCGCGTAACATGTCCAGTATTTCCACGACGGGTTCGCCAGAGCGGAGTTTCGTACCGTCACTGTCATCAACTGACACCGACATCCAGATTGGCTTGCCATGGCCCGACATGCCCATCAATGCGCCCAGTGTTTGATCGACGGATGCCATGGTTTCAGCCATTAAAATATCCACATATTCGGATTGAATTTTGCAAATTAGATCATATGCCTCTGCCGCCTGTTCGGCGGGTGGCGCCAGATCGGGTTGGTACGAAAACCCCTGTGGACCCAATGAACCGATCACCATGCCAGTGCCATGTGCATCACGGGCATCAACGGCGATTTGGCAGGCCCTGCGTTGCAGAGGTTCCAATTGATCATCCATGTCGTGCGCAGCCATGCGATCGGGGAGGATCGCATAGGTGTTTGTTGTCGCTGCCATGGCACCCGCTGCGAAATAGTCATCGTGCACATCACGCACAATTTGGGGATTATCCAGCAGGATTTGCGTGGCCCACAGGCCCGTGGCTTTGCCTGCGCGGGCAACCAATTCTTGACCCATGCCACCGTCGAGTAGAGTTATTGTCATGCGCGTATCCGTTCGTTTGATGGATCCCATAATGGTTCATCTTTCTGCACAACCGCTTTGCAACGTTTGCCGAAGATTTCGATTTCGAGTTCTGTTCCCGGTGCTGTTAAATCTGCGCGCACCATGCCCAGCGCGATGGATGCGTTTACGCGGTAACCCCAATCGCCTGAGGTGGTTTCACCGACGACTTCGTCGCCATTCCAGATGGTGGACATGTATGGTGCGTCGGCAAAATCGGCGTCGACGATCATGGTGACAAAACCCTTTTTCGAACCCTGTTGTTTTTCAGCCATCAATGCAGCCTTACCCGGGAAATCCTGCGGTTTTTCAAAGCGGATGAAACGTTCAATTCCGCCTTCTAATAGGCTGTAATCAGTGGATAAATCGCCCTTCCATGTGCGGTATCCTTTCTCAATACGCATGGAGTTAAGGGCGTACATGCCAAATGGTTTTGCACCTGCCGCCGTGACAGCATCGAACACTGCTGGGCTGTCATCAAATGCGGTGTGGATTTCCCAACCCAATTCGCCCGCGAAAGAAATACGGAACAGTTTGGCGGGCTTGCCCGCAACCGTTGCGTCCTGATGGGTTAGCCAGCCAAGTGACAGATCGGCACCTGTCGTCATTCCTTCCAAAATCTCGCGTGAGTTTGGGCCTGTAAGAAGTAGTGTTGAGTATTCCTTGGTCACATCCGCAAGGGTCAGTGAACCATCCGTTGGCAGTGCCTTTTTCAGGAATTCGAAATCGTGCCATTGTGCTACCGCCGCTGTCATCAACAGGAAGTCGTCATCGCCGAAACGGATAATTGTGACTTCGGTTACGATGCGACCGCGGCTGTCGGCGAAGTAGCCAAGGTTCATGCGGCCAACCTTGGGTAATGCCCCCGCGATTTGGCAACGCAACCATTCCGCGGCGCCCGCGCCCGAAAGGGTGTAGCGAGAGAAGCCGGGCATATCGAGGACGCCAGCGTTATCACGTACGGCTTCGACTTCGTCCTTGATCCGCCCGGCCCACGGACCATTACGTTCCCATGTGTGCGTTGCCTGTTCGGATGTGTCATCGCCATCTGCCGCATACCAATTGGCGCGTTCCCATCCGTTGTAGGCACCGAATTGTGCGCCTGCGTTTTTCAATGCCACGTGGTTTGGCGACAGCTTTTTATTGCGACCAGCAGGCCATTCGTGACGTGGGAAGTGCATGGCGTATTCGTGGCCATAAGTTTCCAATGCTTTGGACAAGCAGTAATCGTGATCCGCGAAATCGGTGTAGCGACGCGGATCGACCGCCCACATGTCCAGTTCGGTTTCGCCGTGCATGATCCATTCGGATAACACCTTGCCTGCGCCGCCGCCTTGGGCGATGCCGAAGGTGAATGAGTGGCCTTCAAATGCGTTTTTCACGCCTGGCATAGGACCGACCATTGGCAACCCATCGGGTGCGTATGGGATTGGGCCGTTGATGTTGCGGTTGATGCCGCCTTCGCCCAGAATTGGTACGCGGGCCATCGCATCCTCGATGTAGTATTCCAAACGTTCCAGATCATCGGGGTAGAGTTGGAATGAGAAATCCTCGGGCATTGGATCGTTTGGTGTGACCCAATGTGCCTTGCAATTATGTTCATATGGGCCAAGGTTTAGGCCGTTTTTATCCTGACGCAGGTAGTAGGATGTATCTACGTCACGCAACAATGGCACCTTGTGACCTTTTTCTTTGGTCCATTCTGCTAGTGCTGGGATTTCTTCGGTTAGGAAATATTGGTGTGACATCACAACCATTGGAACGGTGCGACCGCCGAAGGGTTTGAACATCTCGCCAACACGTTGGGCGTAATAGCCCGCACAGTTCACAACCTTTTCACAGCGAATATCGCCTTTGTGGGTTTTTACAATCCATTCATCGCCATCACGTTCGATACCAATTGCAGGGCAGAAACGTTCGATACGTCCACCTGCATCGCGGGCACCTTTAGCCAATGCTTGGGTTAATTGGGCAGGGTCGATGTCACCGTCCAATGGATCCCACAGACCACCTTCTAGACCGTGTGTTTCCATGAAGGGATGCATTTCCTTCAGCTCTGCTGGGGTACAGATGTCCATTTGCAGACCTTGGTAGTGGCCCATACCAGCAACGCGTTCGAATTCTTGCATCCGTTCCTTGGTGTGAGCCAAGCGGATCGAACCGGTTACGTGGTAGTTCATTGGGTAATCGACGTCCTCGCCCAAAGTGCGGTACATTGTGGCACCATCGCGTTGCATGTTCATCACGGCCCATGAGCCCGCGAAGTTTGGCACGTTACCAGCAGCGTGCCATGTGGAGCCAGCTGTTAATTCGTTCTTTTCCAACAGAACACAATCTTTCCAACCTGCCTTGGCCAAATGATAGAGTGTTGAGGTGCCGACGACGCCGCCGCCGATGATGACCACACGGGCCGTTGTTGGAAAATCTGACATGGTGTTCCCTATTTTTCGTTATCTGTGTTTGTTGGTTTTTTTGACGCATAACTGCTGGTGGTGAATCCGACGTCGAATTGTGGTGCCTGAGGACGACCATCACTGATGTCGTAGTAATCACCCTTTTCAGAAGTGAAGCAATGGTAGTTTATTTTGCTGTCTGTTGGCCCGTCGAATGCTCCGGCGCAGACAGACCAGCCATCGCGCCCCTTGAGGTTCCAAAACAGGCTGGAACCGCAATCGGTACAGAAGCCTTTGTTGACGCCATCCATGGATTCGTACCACGCAAGCGTTTCAAATCGAAGCATTTCCATTTTTGCGGAGGGCACAATGATATAGGCGGCGTAGTGGCCAGATGTTTTTCGACATTCGTCACAGTGACAGATGACGGTATCGTTCAGAGGTCCTGTGACCTCGAACATGACGCCTTTGCAGGCACAAGATGCTGAGTGGGTGGTTGGCTTGACTGACATTACCACTTCTCCAATTGCGGCAGGCCGTCTTTGATTTCGTAATAATCGCCCTTGTCCGCCATGCAGATGTGTTTTTCTGTCTTTAAGCCTGTTTCACCGTCCAAGGTTCCAGAGCCAATGGATGTTGTGCCTTCGCCGTCTTTTTCCCAAAACATTGACGAACCACACAGATCGCAAAATCCGCGCCGCGCCCATTCGGAAGATCTAAACCATTTCAAGCCTTTGTCCTTGGTTAATTTTAAGCGATCGCTGGGTACCTGTGTTGCAGACCAATAATGGCCGCTGGTTTTGCGACACTGTGTGCAGTGGCACGCGACCGATGGGCGCATTTCGCCTGTCACTTCGTATGTTACGCCGCCGCATTCACATGATCCTGTTTTCATGTCGTCCCCTAATAAATTGGTGGTGCGATAACCCAAATCACAACCGCGTCGATTGGATGGGGGTTCGCCCATTTGAATTGTTCACCGCGAATGCGAAAACTGTCGCCAGCGGTCAATTCATATTTGTCTTCTGCGATCCATAAGGTCAAATCGCCAGATACAATATAACCGACTTCTTGGGTGGGGCGGGTCACAAAATTTGTTAATTTCGCGCTGGGTGCGAATACGGAACGTAGGACTTCGAAATCATCGGTAAGGTCTGGAGAGAGGAGTTCCTCGACCAGACCAGTATCACCACCACCGATTTTGCGACGCGCCGATTTGCGAACGATTCGACCGACTTCTTCGGCTTTGGCCTCTGACTGACCAAAGAGGATAGAGACAGGGACGTTTAGTGCCGTTGCGAGTTGACGAATTTCTTCAATTGTTGGCGATGAGAGATCACGCTCTACTTGGCTGAGCCACCCGACCGAACGACCCAATGCTTCACAAAGATCGATCAACGTCAGACCACGCGCTTTGCGCAAGGCGCGCAAATCGGCGCCCAGTGATCCTGTTTTATCTAACGTTTTTTGTAGCATTTGGTTGGTGCTCTCGTGAAATTATAGCTTATTTTTTCACGAAAATGCGATTCGCGCAGGTCAAGTTACGACATTTTCAGGTCGTTTCTTCACCAATTGCAGAATCGGCAAATTTTAAATAATGTGATAAATATCACTTATTTTTTCGATTTTCGCACTAGGATATCTTGATGTTACGCAATGAACTCACCTTTCCGCCCAAAAGCTTCTTGGGACAGATTAACCAAGATAGTTGGGATCTGTTATCATCACGCTGGCGGACGCAATTGTATAAATCTGGTCAATTCCTGATTAACGCTGACGATAACAATCGTGATGTGTTTTTCGTTTTGCGTGGATCGGCCAAGGCGACAATTTACACCGACAGCGGGCGCGAGGTTTCGTTTATTTCTGTTGGAACCGGCGATTGTTTTGGAGAGTTTTCCGCATTAGATGACAGCCCACGATCCGCCTCCGTTGTGGCAGCCGAGGAATGTTTTGCAGCGCGGATTGATCAAGCGAATTACATTCAATTAATGCGTAGCCATTCGGATATGACGTTTTCATTGCTGAATATTTTAATCGGGCATTTACGCGATTTGTCCAAACGGGTTGTCGATTTCAATGCGAAAAATGCGGACGAGCGTTTGCATGATGCATTGTTGGAATTGGCGTTGAAATATCAACGTGGTGATGAGGATAATGTTTTAATCCCGCGTCCACCGACCCAATCGGAATTAGCAGCGTTCATTTTTTCGTCGCGTGAAAGTGTGGCGCGAGAAATGGGGCGGATGCGCAAAATGGGATTGTTGGCGCGCCAAAAACGCGCGCTGGAAATTACCAGCGTCGATAATTTACGCGCCTTTACTGAATCGTCCTAGGACAGTTTCCAATCATCTGGATTTAGAGGATAGAACGCCTCTACCGCGGCGGTGGCGATGATGTGCGATGTGCCGTTTGCGATGTTTTCAACGTTTTGACCGCCCTTTACCGCCTTAACAGTTGCAACCCCGCGTGGCAGTGTCGCGGCGACCGCGTCGCAATCGACCTGATCGGGTTCGGCGACGCCGACCGTAACCTGTACCTGCATTTGAGCGGGGTCCAGTTTTAGTGATGTAAACACACTAAGCGTTGAGTGGCGAAAGGCATCTTCGACGGCGCGTTTTGCGGCCTTGGTGTAATCCATGCCGTACAGATCATTACCCATGCCCATTTCAAGGATCAGACGCTTCATGTTGCCGCCTCCATATCGAATGACACGATGACGGCGGCGTTGGCGATGACGGTTGTACCGGATGCGTCTGGTTTTGGTATGTCCAGCCCACCGTGAACGGCCCTGAATGATCCTTGGCCATAGGGCAGGACATCGCGCAGGGCATCGATGTCCACCTGGTCGGGTTGCTGAACGGCGACTTCGACGTCGACAATCATTGCGGATTTATCGAAACCGAAAGCTTGTGCCATGTTCAGAGAATTGTGCCATAGCGCGTCTTTCAATGCGCTGACGGCTGCCTTAGTGTAATCGCGGCGGCGTAGGGATGTGCCCATGCCGAATTCAACAGCGACGCGTGTTTTAGCCATTTTTAATTCCTTGTTTAGGGTGTGACGCGCGAAAATACCCAGTCGTTTTCGCCAGATAGATCAGCACGGAAACCGTAGCCGTCGGTGTTGAAATCCTTCAAGCCATCCACGGTTTCGATTTTGTTTTGGACAATAAAACGCGCCATTGCTCCGCGTGCCTTTTTTGCAAAAAAGCCAATCATTTTCAGGCCCTCTTCGCGCTCTTCTTTGAAGGCTGGTGTTATCACGCGGCTGGCCATTTTTTTGCCTGCGGCCTTGAAATATTCGTTTGATGCAAGGTTTACGATCACGCCATCCGATGCCGCGTCCAGCGCCGCGCCGATGCGATCATCCCAGTAGGCGTAAAGTGTGTTGCCCGATTTGGTGGCTAGTTTACGGCCCATTTCAAGACGGTATGGTTGGATGCGATCAAGGGGGCGTAGGACGCCATATAGACCCGATAAAATACGCAGGTGGTTTTGAGCGTATTCCAGATCATCGGCTGACAATGTGTCGGCCATTAGCCCTGTGTAAGTGTCACCCGCGAATGCGAATGCGGCCTGTTTGGTGGCGCGATCATCGGGGGATTCGGAAAATGCCTGAAACCGTTCGCGGTTTAGTTGTGCCAAAGGTTCGGAGATTTTCATCATGGCGCGCAGGTCAGACACAGAGAGTTTGCGCGCGTGTTTTGCCAGAGTGTTTGCATCCGTAATGAAATCAGGGGTGGATGAATTTAGGTTTTCGACGGGTTCGAAATCCATTTTTTTAGCTGGGGAAATGACGGCGAGCATGAGCGTGTCCTTTTAGAATTATTCTAAATATAACAGGGAAATTTTAGAGGCCAAGTTTATTTTCTGTGCCCATCGTCTGAAATGTCACGCTAGGTGTTCCGCCTATGCCGTTTCCAATATTTCCAAGAACGCATCGCCGAAGCGTTCCGTTTTGCGATCCCCTAAGATCCGTTCCATCGCGGCCAAGTCGCGGGGTTTGGATTCGGCAACTTTGGCCAGCAGGCTGGCCGAACAGGCCATGGGTTTGTCGTGACCATGGGGGCCGGTCATGAGTTCCAACTGTGCGGCCTGTAATTGATCGAAAACTGCGCCCGCATCGCGGCCTGCGAGGCGACGGCGTGTAGGGTGTTGTTCAGCGACACTGTCGTTGATCACCTCTAGGAATGCCTTGCCGTAGCGTTCTAGCTTTACGGCACCGACGCCAGAAAGTTGGGCGAAGTCGTCCAGATTGGCGGGACGGGTGCGAGCCATTTCCATCAGGACGGCATCGGCGAAAACGACATAGGCGGGGGCGTTTAATGCTTCGGCTAATGCGCGGCGTTTTGATTTTAGGGCAGAGAAGAGTGGCTCGTCCTCTTCGGCGACCAATGATTTGACTTTAACGCGGCGCGTTTCCTTGGTGATTGTATCGCGGCGGAGTTCGATTTTATCCTCGTCTCGTAGGATTGGACGCGCGGCGTGGGTCATGCGGAATGCACCGAAGCGTTCCATGTCGGGGCGGATCAGATCGTAGCCCATCATTTGGCGGAAGACAGCCTGCCACTCTCCTTTGGAGTAATCCTTGCCGACGCCAAAAGTTGGGAGGCTTTCGTGGCCATGTTGACGAGTTTTGTCGGTGGATTGACCACGCAGGATGTCGATCAGATGGCCCGCGCCGAAGCGTTCATCAGTGCGTAGGATTGCGGATAGGGCCATGCGGACGTGGGTGGTGCCGTCGAAAAGTTCGGGTGGTTTATCGCACAGGTCGCAGTTGCCGCATTTTTTGATTTCGTCGCCGAAATATCCCAACAGGACGCGGCGGCGGCATCGACGCGCCTCAGCCAAACCCAAGAGTGCGTTTAGGCGACCGTGATCTGCCTCTTTGCGTTCCGTTGGGGCCAAGCCTTCGTCGATTTGAGAGCGGCGCAGGCGGATGTCATCGGCACCGTATAATGTGAGTGTTTCGGCTGGGGCGCCATCGCGGCCTGCGCGGCCGATTTCTTGGTAATAACTCTCGATTGATTTGGGCAGGTCGGCGTGGATGACGTAGCGGATATCGGGTTTGTCGATGCCCATACCAAAGGCAACGGTGGCAACAACGATTAGGCCATCTTCGACCTGAAAACGGCGTTCGGCGTTGCGGCGATCTTCGGCATCCATGCCTGCGTGGTAATGGATTGCAGCGTGGCCCGCGGCGCGTAGTGCCTGGGCCAATGTTTCGCATTTTGCACGCGATCCACAATAGATGATGCCCGACTGACCCTTGCGCGAAGCGGTGAAGTTTAGCACCTGTTGGCGCGGGGCATTTTTGGGAGCGAACGCAAGGTGTATGTTGGGGCGATCGAAGCCCTGAAGGAAGATTTTGGGTTGGCGATTGGCGAACAGACGCGCGACGATTTCGTCTTGGGTCTCGGGGTCTGCGGTGGCGGTGAAGGCAGCCAATGGGACGTTTAGTTTTTCGCGCAACTCGCCGATGCGCAGGTAGTCGGGGCGGAAATCGTGACCCCATTGTGAGACACAGTGAGCCTCGTCCACGGCGATGAAGTTGATGTTGAGATTGGACAACATGCGTTGTGTGCCAAAGTTTGCCAAACGTTCGGGGGCAACATAGAGAAGTTTTAGTTGATTATTTTCAAGTGCTTGGAAGACGGTTTCGGTTTCTTCCTCTGTATTACCAGAGGTTAGTGCGCCCGCGTTTACGCCCAAGGATTGCAGGGCCGAAACCTGATCGCGCATCAAGGCAATCAGCGGGGATACAACCAATGTCACACCTTCGCTGGCCAATGCAGGTAGTTGAAAACAAAGAGATTTTCCGCCGCCGGTTGGCATGATTGCCAACACGTCATCACCCGCAACAACCGCGTCAACGATTTCGGATTGGCCATCGCGAAATGCGTCGTGACCGAAGACTGATTTCAAGAGATCAGCGGGCATTGGGATCCTGTTGGTTTTTATTCAGCACATCATTCACACATTGAGAAATTGTGAACAAGAGCTGTTTCATTTTAGGATGTTTGCCGTGTGTAAATCCGCATGGGTTGGGTGCCACATTTCATCCGAAGGGGTGTTGAAAATTTGGTTGATAAAACTGTTGGGTGTATTGATGCGTTTGAAACGTGCGATGTCTTTGGCTTGTTCGGTTGCGATGTTGATTTGTTGGCCTGTGTGATTGTGGCGATAGGCATAAGCGTGAAAGCCAAAGCGTGCGGTTGCTGCGGCCGTGCGATTTTGTCCCGCGATGAAGATGATTGTGCAAGCCGAGAAGCAATTGGTTGTGACGTGAGTGTCCAAGCCGCGTTCAACAATCAGGCGGTGGAAACCGCGCGCGGCGAAAATGTTTCCTCCTTGGGAATCCAACACGACACGGCGTAGCTTTTCAACATCAAGAATATCGCGGAAAGCGTTGTATTGTTTTAAATTAATTGGCCCAGTGATTTCGATTTCGGCCCCGTCTGGTGAGCGTGCTAATGTGATGATTGCGGGATCGACGAAGGGTGGCGGTGAGGGATCATACAGGTGGTGATACTGATCGGTGACCTGCCAAATTGTACTGATGGTGATTGCAGTTGTGATAAAGAACAAGGCGATTAATTTGAAGATGCCATCGGGGTGATCAAGCCCGCGTTTTGCCGATTCAATTGAGCCATTGATCTGCCAAATTAAGATGATGGTAATGATTGGAAACAGGACCATCCAAATTTTGGTGGATGCAGTTTGAAATACGGTTGCGATACCATAGGTTAGGAAACGAACACCAATGAGATTGATTGCGATCAGCCAGATGAAATGTGTGTGGCCTGTCCAGTGAGTTTTGATATGGTTGTGCAATGCATCCTCGCGCTTTGGATGAGGTTAGCACATTTAGGCCACTTCTAAAACATGCACCCATGTGTCGCCGTATTTGCGTGCGTCCAGCATGGTGAAACCTGTGGGCGGAATTTGTTTTGTGTTTTCTTCCCAGACACACAGTGCATCATCCGTCAGCCAGCCCCCATCCAGCGCGGATGTCAGCGCGCTTTGCCCCATGGATTTTCCATATGGTGGATCGAGGAAAACCAGGTTGAAAGGTTCGTGATTTGCGGGGCCCATTTGGGTGGCGTCGCGGCGATAGATTTTGGATTTGCCGATGGCGCGTAGGATGTCTGTGTTTTGGCGGATCAGGGCGCGGGATTTTATGCCGTCGTCAACGAACAAAGTGTATGCGGCACCACGTGAGATTGCCTCGAATCCCAATGCACCTGTGCCTGCGAACAAGTCCAGTACGCGCGCGTCTGTGATTGGGTCACCGTAACCGCCATTTATCAACAGGTTAAAGATGCTCTCGCGGACGCGATCCGTGGTGGGGCGCAGGTGGGCGGTTTCGTCACCTGTGCCGACGTCCGCCAAATGGGTGCCACGATTTTTGCCACCGATGATGCGCATTATAACAGAGCCTTTAGATCAGATGTGGGGTCGGCGATGATGGCACGATCAGGTGATTTTTCCGCCTCTATCAAGCGTTTGCCGATCATGTATGCGCGAGGGTCGTTCATGGCATCAACGGCCAACAATGTTTCGCCCTTATAATACCAAAAAGATGTGGTTGTTTCAGTGATCCGCGATACCACATTATCATAGCCCGTATTCAGGCCCGCGATTTGTAATTTGACGTCGAACTGATCCGACCAAAACCATGGCTTGGCAGTATATTCATTTTCCGCACCGATGATATTTGTGGCGACTAGTTCCGCCTGATCAATTGCGTTGGGCACACTTTCGAGACGAATGCGCGTGCCGCGATATGGGAAAGAGGCGCAATCGCCAGCGGCCCAAATACCATCAATGGATGAGCGGCCCTGTGCGTCTGTTTTAATGCCGTTTTCGATTTCGCAGCCCGCCAGTTCGGCCAGCGTAATGGATGGGGTGATACCAACACCCGCAATGACGAAATCCACGTCCAGTGTGGTACCATCGGTGAGTTCGGCAGCGGTAACGCGGGTATCGCCGATCAGTTTTGAAAGGCCAACGCCCTCGCGTATATCGACACCATGGGATTTGTGTAGTGTGCGAAAATAGTCAGATGTTTCGGGGGCGGCGACGCGTTGTAGGATGCGTTCCGCCATTTCAACAAGTGTGACACGCAGGCCAAGTTTTGCGGCTACGGCTGCGGCCTCTAACCCGATATAACCGCCGCCGATAATCAAGACGTGGCGATTTTCGATGAATTCGGGTTGCATCGCATCCACGTCCGTCAGGCCGCGCACTACGTAGACGCCGCTCAGATCACCGCCAATGGATGTGGGTAAGCGGCGAGGATCGGATCCAGTGGTAAAGATGAGGTGATCGTACGATAGGGTTTCATCGCCGAT
The DNA here is from genome assembly GCA_943846615.1 of uncultured Amylibacter sp. Taxonomy (GTDB): domain Bacteria; phylum Pseudomonadota; class Alphaproteobacteria; order Rhodobacterales; family Rhodobacteraceae; genus Amylibacter. Next base: position 1,323,684 of record OX044354.1, read on the forward strand.
AGCGATTGTCTGGGCGTCAGAATCGATACCCGTGACGGTTTCGCCAAGGCGAAGGGTGATGTTCATATCGGCATAAAATTCAAACGGGCGCAGGTACAGACGTTCCAATTCCATTTCGCCCAGCAAGTATTTTTTTGACAATGGCGGACGCTGATATGGTGGGGCAGTTTCCGCGCCGATCAAGGTGATTTCACCGTCAAACCCAGCGTTGCGTAGTTTTACCACGGCTGATGAACCCGCCTGCCCTGCACCGATCACGATGACGTGTGACATAGAATATCCTTGATACAAGTTTGTTATCTCTGAATATAACTACTACTAGAACTTGAGAAATGAAAAGGGTGATTTATGACAATTTCTGTAGGAGACACGCTGCCAGCAGCGAAATTTCAATATATGAGCGCCAATGGGCCTGCGGTTTACACGATGGCCGAATTGACCGCAGGTAAGAAAATCGTGATTTTCGCTCTACCTGGCGCATATACGTCCACTTGTTCGACCGCACATATGCCCAGCTTTACACGCAATGCGGATGCAATCCGCGCCAAGGGAGTGGATGCCATTTATTGTTTGGCTGTGAATGATGTGTTTGTGATGCAATCTTGGGCAGAAGAATTGGGTGCTGACGCAGCAGGTATTGGTATGTTGTCGGATAGTGATGGTTCATACACAGCAAAAATTGGGTTTGATTTTTCCGCACCTCCTGTTGGATTGATCGGGCGATCAAGGCGGTATTCAATGATTGTTGACGATGGTGTTGTGACCATGCTGAACGAAGAAATTGAGCGCGGTGTTTGTGACATTTCAGGCGCTGAAACGATACTGGATCAGCTGTAAAGCAAATCCATTTTGATCGCTAAATCGATATCTAATTCCGTCAACCCGTCCGCCGAATGTGTGGTCAGGGTGACGGAGACACGGTTATAGACGTTCGACCATTCTGGATGGTGGTCCATTTTTTCCGCCAATATCGCCACGGATGACATCCAACCAAATGCTTGGGCGAAGGATTTGAATTTAAATTCCTTGGTGATTGCATCGCGTACATCGGCCATTTCCCAGCCCTGTTCGATCAGTGCTGGGATTTTTAATGCGCGAGTGCGTTCAGTAAGTTTTGCTGGCATTTATTCCGCTTTCGTTTTTTTGAATGGGCCATAAGACGTGAGGATTTCGATGTCTTGGCCGACAGCATTTCGTTCGGCGTTTAGGTATGTTTGGACGGCTTCGGCGAAGCCCGCATTGGGGATGTAATGCAGGGAATATGTCGGGGTTGGCAAGTAACCGCGTGCGAGTTTGTGTTCACCTTGGGCGCCAGCCTCTACTGTTTTTAAGCCGTGTTCGATGGCATAGTCGATGGCGCGATAGTAGCTGAGTTCGAAGTGCAAAAACGGGTGGTGTTCGGTACAACCCCAGTAGCGACCAAAAAGGGTATCGCGTCCGATGAAGTTCAAAGCCCCCGCAATCCATGCGCCATTGTTTTCACATAAAAACAGAACAATATCATAGCGCAGGGTTTCAAGGGCAATATCGAAGAATTCGCGCGTTAGGTATGGCGTTCCCCATTTGCGTGCACCTGTATCGCAATAGAATTCCCAGATTGCGTTCATATGTTCAGGCTGGATGTCGTCGCCTGTGAAGGTATGAAATGTACCACCAAAATTGGCGGCACCGACGCGCTCCTTGCGGATGTTTTTTCGTTTGCGTGAAGACAGTTTTGACAGGAAATCGTCGAAGGTTTTATAGTTGTCGTCTTGCCAATGGAACTGTTGTCCGACGCGTTGCATCAGGCCCAGATTAGGGGCAGTATTGTATTCATCCTCGGTGCAGAATGTGATGTGGGCCGATGACCAGTTTTGTTGTTCGACCACGGCATGAATGCCTTGGGTTAGTGCGATGCGTGCCGTTTCCGTGTGATCGGGATGGGTTAGGAAACGGCGTCCTGTTACGGGGGTGAAAGGGGCGGCGATTTGCAGTTTGGGATAGTATCGTCCGCCTGCGTTTTCAAAAGCGTGCGCCCAGTTGTGATCGAAGATGTATTCGCCCTGCGAATGCCCCTTGGCAAAGCTGGGCAGGACGCCGATGATTTGGTCGCCCATTTGAGCCGTTATGTAATTTGGCATCCAACCGGTGCCCTGGCCGACGGATCCGCTGTCTTCTAGCGCCTTAAGGAATCGATAGGTGGTGAAGGGATCAATGGGGCGCGTTTTTGGGGATTCGGGGCAAGCGCAAGCGTCCCATTCGGGTTGACCGATATCTGCAATCGATTGATGGACGCTGATTTGGACTGGAGGCGTATCGGTCATTTCACGCCTTTGGGCATGTATCCCTCGAATGTGATGGAATCGACGATTTTGCGGGCCTCTGATTCTTGGGATTCTGTGCGGACTGTCCAACAGAAGATTGTGGCGCCTTGGGATTTTAATTCTGCGACGCGGGGGGCAAACAGATCGGCGCGGTTGTGGGAAATGAAGCTGGCGTTGATCTGGTCGTAGTGTGGGATTTGGGCCAGTTCCGCGCGACGTTCTGCAGGAACATTTGGCCAATCAGAGGCGTTGTAAGGATCAGTGACGATACCTCGTGGCACGTCGGGAGCCAGCATGGCGCAGCGGGCGATCATGTTTGGGTTAAATGACATGACTGCGATGGGTCCCTTGTATGATCGCATGATCTCACAGGCAGTGGATTCGAGTTCGGAAAGGGCCGGGCCGAGGGTGCCATCTTGGTCCTTTAGCTCGACTAATACGGGAACGCGGCCTGCGGTGTGGGCTAGGAATTCATCGAAACGCAGGATTACGCGCGTTCCGCCTAATAGTGGAATTTGTTGTAATTCCAGAGCGTTGCGATCCGATATTAAACCCGTTTCATCTGTCAGGCGATCCAACTCGTAATCGTGAAATACCATCGGCACGCCGTCCGCAGACAGTTGCAGATCGATTTCCACGGCAAGGCCGTGTTGTATGGCGGCGTCCAACCCTTCGTATGAATTTTCGGGACGACCTGCGTTTACATCATGTAATGTGCGATGGGCGATGGGGCCGTCAATGAAGGGTTGAAGCGGGTTCATTTGATTTGAAAGATGCCTTCGATTTCGACGGCTACGCCCAAGGGCAGGCTGGATGATCCCACCGCCGCGCGGGCGTGTTTGCCTGCGTTGCCAAATACCTCGCCGATGAAATCTGAAGCGCCGTTGATGACTTTGGGGTGGTCGGCGAAATCGGGGGTGCAATTTACAAAACCGCCCAGTTTGACCACCTGAACCAAGCGATCCAAATCACCATCGCATGCTGCCTTTAGCTGTGCCATCAAGTTTATCGCGCAGCTTTTTGCTGCTGCTTGGCCCTGCTCGACGGTAAAATCATCACCGAGTTTTCCGTTGATCCGACCATCCGCATCCTGCGAAATTTGACCAGAGACATAGACCATATCGCCAACGGTCACATAGGGTACATAGTTCGCCGCAGGTGCTGGCGCATCCGGCAAGGTGACGCCCAGTTCAGCAAGGCGCGTTTCGTATGTTCCAGACATGGTATTTCCCTTTCAACATTTTTGAAAAGGCTACTGGTTATGGGAATTTTCGCAAGAGGAAACGTTATTCGCGAAACGCGCGGTTGAAATAATCAGTGAAGGGTTTCAGCAGGTAATTTAGCGGCGTACGTTCACCCGTTTTTATAAACGCCTCGACCGGCATGCCCGGCAATAATTCCACGTCTCCGAGGCGGTCGATTTCGCCCGCATTTGGAACCAGTTCGGCAGTATAGAATTGTTCGCCTGTTACCTCGTCTGTGAAGACGTCTGCGGACACTTTGGATACGGCACCGAAAATTTCGGGGGTCGTGCGTTGATCGAAGGTGGAGAAGCGCAGGCTGGCGGCTTGGCCGATTGTGACCTGATCGATGTGGACGGTTTCGATGCGTGCCTGGACGACCAGCGGATGATCCTGAGGGATAATGTACAAAATTGGGTCTGCGGGGCGGACAACGGAGCGCACCGCATGCACCTGCATTGAGTAAACGATGCCCGAAACGGGGGCGCGGACGTCCAGACGTTTTAGGGTTTCCTTGGCGACCAGAAGGCGTTCGAGAAGTTCGATTTCATTGGTTTCGATGTCTTGGATTTCGGTTTGCGCCTGTTCACGGCGTTCGGCGGCCATGCGTAGGGATTCGAGTTCGGTTTCAATGATCTGAGCTTTGGAAGCGGCGATCGATGCAGTGATTTCGCCGCGTTCACCCAACAGGCTGGCCTCTTCACGTTGCAGGGCCAGAACGCGGCTAGCTTGGGCCAAGCCCTTGGCCAAGAGACCCTCTTGGTCTTTGCGTTCTTGGGCGATGAGTTCGATTTGTCGATCCAGTGATTTTACCTGTTCTTCGCGGCCTGTGATTTGCAGTTTGATTTGCGATTGACGCTCGCCCAGTTGTTCCGTGGTACGGGTGAATGTTTCCAATCTGGCGTTAAACAGGCTGGTTTGATTGGCGAGGATATTACGTAATTTTTCATCTGTTTTGGCGCGCACTTCAAATGCTTCATCGAAGGTGAGTTCGGTTGTACCATCGCGTTCGGCGCGCAAACGCGCCTTGCGTCCTGCGTATTCGGAGAGTTGGCCGTCGAGAACGGATTCTTGGGATTTTAAGAAGTTATCATCGAAGCGTAAAACGATATCACCTGCGGTAACCCGCGCGCCGTCGCGGGCGAGGATTTCGCCGACGACACCGCCGTCGGGGTGTTGGACGACTTGGCGTAGGCTCTCTACCTGAATAGTGCCGGATGCGACGATTGCGCCTGCGATGCGTGTCATGCTGCCCCACACAACGATGCCCAGAAACAGTACGGTCAGTGCGAAAATGCCAGCGATCATCGGTGTGCGGGCAGAATATTTTTTCATGTCGTTCTGTGTGTTCATTTTTGCTTTCCAAGCGTGTAGCTGGCCTGAACGCCGCCTGTTTTTGGCATGCTAGATTTGATTTCTGATGCGTTTTTGACGACCTTGGACAGGACATCATCGCGGGGGCCAAACATTTTTGGAATGCCGTCTTCCATGACCAACAAGGTATCGCAGGCCTGAATGGCAGACGGGCGGTGTGCCATGATAATGACCGATTTCTCTTCGGACTTCATTTGGGTGATTGCCGCATTCAGGGCAGCGGATCCGATTGAATCCAACGCTGAATTGGGTTCATCCAAGACCAACAGAATTGGATCGCCGTATAGCGCGCGCGCCAATCCGATACGTTGGCGTTGACCGCCAGACAAGCCGCCACCGCGCGGAGATACGAGTGTGTTATAACCATCGGGTTGTTCCAAGATCAGTTCATGCGCGCCCGCACGTTTGGCGGCGTTTACGACCATTTCGTGATCTGGATTTTGTGACATACGGGCAATGTTTTCTGCGATTGTAGCGGGAAACATCGATACGTTTTGCGGCAGGTATCCGATGTATTTTCCCAATGTATCTGGATCATATTGATCCAATGTTGCACCACCCAAACGCAACGTGCCGCCAACAATCGGCCAATAACCAGAAATGACCCGTGCAAGGGATGATTTACCGCTGGCGGATTGCCCAATTACACCCATTGCAGTGCCTGGTTCGACCTGAAATGTAACACCACGAATACAGGGCGTGGTTCCACCCGGCGGTATTGCAGATAGGTTTTTCGCAACCAATTTTGCTGCTGGTTTTGGCAATTCTACTTGTTTGTTTTCGGCGGGCGAGCGTTCCAAAAGTTCGCTAAGCGAGTGCCATGCACCAAAGGCATGTTGGATGTGGGGCCATTGCGCCACGGCCTGTTCCACTGGGGCCAGTGCACGGCCCAGCATGATGGATGCGGCGATCATTGCACCTGGGGATAATTCGCCCTGTAAAACCAGATAAGCACCAAGGCCAAGCATGGCGGACTGAAGAAATAAGCGGAAAGATTTGGTGAAGGCGGAAAACATGCCCGTTTGATCGCTGGCGGCGATATCGTGTTGTAGAGCTGTGTCGCTCTGCTCTTTCCAGCGCGACAGGACGTCATGGCGCATACCGAGGCCTTCTACCGCCTCACTCTCGTCACGGATGGCGCCTGCCATTTGATTTGCCTGTGCCAGTTTGTGTTGGGCGTTGATTGTGTTGCGCCGCGTCATCCATTGGTTGATTAGTGATAGAATAATCAGGGAGATGCCGCCGACCAATCCCAATGTGCCAAGGTAAGGGTGGAAGATGAAAATTGCGGCGGCGAAAATAGGCGTCCATGGCATGTCAAAGAAGCTGAACAATGCACTGGAGGAAAATACCTTTTGTAAAGTCGCGAGATCGCCGACGCCGCTGATCGATTTTGAACCGAAATGGGGTTGTTTGGCGGTGTCGAGAACCGCGAAGAATACGCGTTGGCTGAGCAGTGAATGAATGCGTGCGCCGATGCGTGCCATCACACGGCCCCGTGCCCAATCCAAGAAACCCATCATAGCGTAAAGTAAAAGAACCAAAACGGTTAGCGCCGTTAGCGTTTCAACAGAGCGGCTGGAAAGCACACGGTCATAGACCTGAAGCATGTACAGTGGGCCTGTGAGCATCAACAGGTTTACGAAGATCGAAAAGATGAAAACGGCCACCAATAATGTGGTGCTTTGCTTGCGCGCTTTGCGTAATTCGGCGCGGCCCTTGGGGTAGACGTTTTTTGCTTGCATAAAAATCTCGATTCTTGGGGGTGAACCCTAACATATCAGCCCTTTTGACACGTTAATGCGTTATCAAACAACGCAAAATTGTAACGCGTGGTTCACTGTGGCCTTTTTTCCGCTTAAAAAATCCTTTGTTTGGGGTAATCTGGACTTCGTATTCGAAATCACATAAATCGGGCTCACCTCCCTATTCGGACTTATTATTATGTCAAAACATTTATTTCGCCGTATGGCTGTTCCATTTTTCGCGCTGTGTGCATTGCAACTGAGCGCTTGTGCAAAACCGACGGGGGATGCGTATCACGATCCCGCCGAGAAGTTTAATCGCAAGACGCATGAGTTAAATAAAAAACTGGATAAGGCGTTGTTGCGCCCCGCTGGTAACGCCTATGGGGCGTTGATTGGCCCTGTTGATGACGAGATTATCAATAATTTCGCATCCAACATGTCCGAACCATCAACGATTGTGAACCAGATTTTGCAAGGGCGTTTGTTACGTGCCACGAAATCCACAATTCGGTTTGCGGTAAATTCAACCATTGGCATAGGTGGGATTACAAACCCATCTGCAGATTTTGGCATGGAGCGCGATGAATCCGATTTTGGTGAAACATTGCATGTCTGGGGCGTTGGCGAAGGGGCATATGTTGAGCTGCCGTTTTACGGCGGATCGACCGCCCGCGATACGGTCGGTATTATCGTCGATTTCGCAACGGATCCCATGGATCATATTCTTCCGTCTAAATATAAGCCACATACAACAGCAGTGAAATTGATCGAATTGGCGGGAGATCGCGACGAATATGGCGATGTCATCGATGGGGTTTTATATGAAACCGAAGATAGCTATGCTTCGCAGAGACTTTATTATTTACAAAATCGCCGTTTCCAATTGAGTGGTGGCGAAATTTCAGATGCAGATTTGGAGAACCCATACGATGTTGAATAGTCAATTATTTACCCGCCGCACCACATTATTGGGCATGACCAGCGCATTGGCGATGGCACCGAGCATTCCCGCAATGGCGTTGACCAAATCCGAAGCAGAGGCGTTGATTAACAAGCTGACAGCCGAGGTGATGGCGACGATCAATGCCGGCAAGTCTAAATCCGCGATGTTCAAAGATTTCGAGGGCATTTTTGGGCGCTATGCCGATGTGCCGTTGATCGCACAAAAGGCGCTGGGCACCACATGGCGCACAGCTAGCGCATCGCAGCGCAGCGCATATGTAAAAGCGTTTCGTGGATATATGGCGCGGTTTTACGGCAAGCGTTTTGAGGAATTCATTGGTTCCGAAATCACAGTGAAAAAATCGCGTAAAACATCGGGCGGTTATTTGGTGGATACCAATATCAAATTGCGTGGATCAGCAGCGTTTAAGGCCCAGTGGCATGTGATTGATGCGCGCGGCAAAACGTTGATGTACAACCTGTTCCTTGAAGGTGTCAGCGTATTATCAGACGTGCGAGTTCAGATCGGTTCGATGTTGGACAAACGCGGTGGTTCGATTGATAAACTGACGGCGCATTTACGCACCGCCGGTTAATTCTTCTTACCGAACAGCTTTTTGAACAGATTACCAATTTCGCTTTTGGCTTCTTTGGTGTCTTTCTTAAATTCATTGCCTAATTGTTCTAACTCGTTTTCGAGGGATTTAAACGCATCTTCGATTGCGTTTGAATCTGTGGCGCCTTGTGTTTCGTTGTGGCGCGTTAATGGTTGTGGAATCTCCATTGCCAAGGGTGTCAGAGGTAAACCATCGTGTACGCGTACCATTGTTTCGCGCCATATCTCTGCTGGTAGTCCGCCACCTGTGACGCCTGTTAGTTTGCGGTTGTCGTCGTAACCCATCCAAACACCAGCCACGTAATCGGCAGTAAAGCCGATGAACCATGCATCGCGCGCGCCCTGTGTGGTGCCTGTTTTACCCGCCGCTTGGCGTTCACCCAGGTCGGCGCGACCGCCTGTGCCCTGTTTGACCACCTGATGCATCATATAGGTCAGTTGGTTGGCGGCCTGTTCGTTGATAACGCGTAATCCTTGGCCGTCCTCGTGGGTCAGCAATGGCTCTTTGTCGCCCTGCATTGTTAGAGCTTGTAATGCGTAAGGCCGTGCGGAGACGCCGCCGTTTAGGATGCCCGCATATGCACCCGTCATTTCCAGCAATGTGCTTTCACCTGCGCCCAACGCCATGGCGGGAACCAATGGGATTTCTGTGGTGATGCCCAGATCGGCTGCCAATGCGCGCACACGTTCGCGGCCTGTTTCTTCGCTGATCTTTACCGCTACTGTGTTGATTGATTTAGCCAAGGCGTAGGTGAGTGTGACGTCGCCCTCGAACCTGCGTGTATAGTTTTTCGGTTCCCACGGGCCGCTAGGCGTTTTGATGCTGACGGGTTCGTCGGCAACGATGCTGTCGTAACGAAAGCCGGATTCCAGAGCGGCGGCGTAAACGAAGGGTTTGAATGCAGAGCCTGTTTGACGCAGCGCCTGTGTGGCGCGGTTGAATGATCCGGCCAATCCTGTTTTGCGCCCGCCAACCATTGCGCGTACGGCGCCGTCACGTGACATGACAACAATTGCGCCTTGGGCTTTGGATCCTGCCTTTAGTTTTTGAAATACGGTATCTAATGCCTGTTCGGCGGCGGTTTGGATGCGTTTATCGAATGTGGTTTGGATGATTACATCGGCGTTCGCGTCTTTGATAATGAATTCTGGGGCGGCGCCCATCACCCAATCGGCGAATGCGCCGCCTGCCTTATCTGCGGCGACCTGTGATAATTGTGCGGGTTGATCGCGTGCGATTGCGGCTTCTGTTTGGGACAGGTAACCTTGATCCTCCATCAGGCCGACGATTAGGTTGGCGCGGGTTTGGGCGCGATCAAGATTGCGGATTGGGTTGGCGGCAGAGGGTGCCTTTAGCAACCCCGCCAACATTGCGGCCTGTGCGGGGTTCACATCACGGGCGGATTTACCAAAGTAGCGTTGGCTGGCGGCCTCAAACCCAAAAGCGCCTGAACCAAGGAAGGCGCGGTTTAGGTAGATCGTCAGAACTTCGTCTTTGGAATATTTTAGGGTCATGGCCATTGCCATGGGCACCTCTTTGATTTTGCGTTCCAGTGAACCCAGATCCTTGAAGTAGATATCCTTGGCCAATTGTTGGGTGATTGTGGAACCACCGTTGCCTTGCCATGGTTTACGCCCTGCACGCATATTGATGCGTATCGCACTGGCGATACCGCGCGGGCTGATGCCCCAGTGGCCGTAGAAACGTTTATCCTCTGTTGCGATGATCGCATTTTTGAGATGAGGTGAAACGGTATCCGCCGTCACTTCGCCACCGAATTGATCCCCGCGCCATGCAAATACATCACCTTTAGCGTCCAGCATTGTGACCGAGCCCTTTTGGCGGTCATCCATCAATTCGGAGACATGTGGCAGTTTGCCAAAGTCGATAAAGATCGCAGTTCCCAGTACCAGACAGCCGATGATCGCGACCGTGGAGAAGGCCAGCCAGATTATCCGAAAGAAGAAACGAAATATTGCCCTGAAGAAACGAATGATTGGATTGCCGCTTTTGACCTTGGCGCGTTTTGCCTTACGCGGTGCCTTTTTGCGGGCGGGTTTTGGCGTGGCGGATTTCTTAACCTTCGGCTTCGCCTTGGGTTTTGGATCGGAAAAATTACGTTTCGGGGCGACCAGTGGTGCGCGCCCTTTAGGAGAATCTGCCATATGCCTGTCTGACCTTTGCGGTTCGTTGTGGATAAGATAGGCGCTCTGAACGCATTTGTGGAGTGGTGAATTTTATATTAATTGGTTTCTATATTGCCTATTTTGTAATCATTTACCTATGTCAGTATAAATTTTAGGCATTTTGATAGATTCGTGCCAAAATTTTAGCGCTATTCATTGAGCAATCCATTGGTTTTCCATTCTTTGGCCCCAAGCGTCGGCCCAATGCCGCGCCAAGAGAGGTCAATATGAAACTGATAATTGCAACGATCAAACCGTTCAAGCTGGAGGAAGTTCGCCAAGCGCTGAGCGATACCGGCGTTACGGGGATGATGGTAACTGAAATCAAAGGGTATGGCGCACAATCGGGTCACACTGAAATCTATCGCGGTGCTGAATACGCCGTGAATTTTGTGCCGAAAATTCGCCTGGATATGGTTGTGCAAGACGAGCAAGTCGATGCCGTTTTGGAAACAATCCATTCAACTGCCAAAACTGGCAAAATCGGGGACGGCAAAATTTTCGTCACCAATGTGGAACAAGCCATGCGCGTGCGCACAGGCGAAACTGGCGTAGACGCTGTTTAAGCGCTGGAAGGAAAAACAATGAAATTACGTACTTTATCATTGGCAACTGTTGCGACAACAATCGCAAGCGGTGCCATGGCCCAAGAGGCCGCTGTTGCTGTGCCAACAGATTCTGTCTTTATTCTTAACTCGCTTCTATTTTTAATTGGTGGCTTCTTGGTTTTCTGGATGGCCGCTGGTTTTTCCATGTTGGAAGCAGGACTCGTTCGTTCAAAAAACGTGACAATGCAATTGACCAAAAACATGGGGCTGTTTGGGTTTGCTTGTATTGCTTACTACTTGATCGGTTACAATTTGATGTACCCGCTAGGCACCTGGGCCGTTGATGGCGTGTTGTCCGGCGTATGGGGCGTTGCAGTTATGGAAGCGGTTGGCGTTGCTGCCGCTGATGCAGATGACTATTCATATGCGGCAACTGGTTCCGACTTCTTCTTCCAACTAATGTTCTGTGCGGCGACCGCATCGATCGTTTCCGGTGCTTTGGCTGAACGTATCAAATTATGGCCTTTCTTGATCTTTACGATCGTTTTGACTGGTGTGATTTACCCATTGCAAGCTTCTTGGAAATGGGGCGGTGGTTTCTTGGACGCTATGGGCTTCTTGGACTTCGCTGGTTCGACTGTTGTACACTCTGTTGGTGGTTGGGCTGCTTTAGCCGGCGCACTGATCTTGGGTCCACGTATCGGTAAATACACAAAAGACGGCCGTACAGTTCCATTCATGGCATCAAACCTGCCATTGGCAACACTGGGTACATTCATCCTGTGGATGGGTTGGTTCGGGTTTAACGGTGGTTCACAATTGGCGATGGGTTCTGTAGGCGACGTTGCTGACATTTCTCGTATCTTTGCGAACACAAACGCTGCGGCTGCGGCTGGTGCGATTGCTGCGCTGATCTTGACACAAGTGTTGTACAAGAAACCTGACCTTACAATGATCCTAAACGGTGCATTGGCTGGTCTGGTTGCGATTACAGCGGAACCTTTGACACCTACATTGGGTGCGGCGACGTTGATCGGTGCAATCGGTGGTGTGATCGTTGTCTTCGGTGTTCCATTCCTGGACAAGTTGAAAATCGATGATGTTGTTGGTGCGATCCCGGTACACTTGATGGCTGGTATCTGGGGTACAATCGCGGTTGTATTCACAAACGGCGACGCGTCATTGGGTACGCAGCTGTACTCTATCCTAGTTGTTGGTGTGTTTACCTTCGTTGTTTCTGGTGCGCTTTGGTTCATCTTGAAAATGACAATGGGTATCCGCGTATCTGAGGAAGACGAGATCACAGGCTTGGACAAATCCGAATTGGGTATGCCAGCGTATGATATCGTAAACTAAGGTTCCCCCCCTTTTACCTTAGTTGAAAGCCAGCCTTCGGGCTGGCTTTTTATTTGCAATGTGGGTGGTTTTGGATTTCAGTGGGCACAGGAGATTTAATCATGACCAAAACCAACCTGCCCCATCTGGATCAACGCGTAGATTTAGCCGCCGCATTTCGTTGGACAGCGCGTTTGAATATGCACGAAGCCGTCGCAAATCATTTTTCGTTGGCCATCAACGATGATGGCACACAGTTTTTGATGAACCCAAATCAAATGCATTTTTCGCGCATTAAGGCCAGCGATATGTTGTTGATCGATGCCAATGATCCAGACACGTTAAGCGGCCCCAATGCCCCCGATCTTACCGCATGGGGATTGCACGGCGCGATCCACCGTCATTGCCCGCATGCGCGTTGCGCGATGCATGTGCATTCCATTCATGCAACCGTTCTAGCCTGTTTGGAGGATAGCGACCTGCCACCCATCGATCAGAATTCGGCGACGTTTTTTAATCGTTATGTGATCGATAATCATTACGGTGGCTTAGCGTTCGAGGAAGAAGGTGAACGTTGTGCGGCGCAATTCCAAGATCCAAAGAAGACCGTGATGATTATGGGCAATCATGGCGTAATGGTTATTGGGGAAACTGTGGCGGAAACGTTTAATCGGATGTATTATTTTGAACGGGCCGCAGAAACATATATTCGCGCATTACAAACGGGGCAGAAATTGCGCGTTTTGTCCGATGCCATTGCGGAAAAGACCGCGCAGGAATTAGAAGGTTATCCGGAGCAAGCGGATAAGCATCTGTCCGAGTTGAAAGCGATATTGGACAGCGAATTATCGGATTACGCAAGCTGATGTCAGAGTGGAACCACCAACCGCCCGTCCCCGTTCAAATCAGCCCATTGTTTCGTTGGCCGCTGAAACCAATGGAGATATTCCGCTGGTTTTGGGATAGTTGGTTTTTGGTGTCCGAACGTTTGATTCTAGTCGGGGTGGCGTTTTTATCGTGGTATTATTTGCAACCTGATCTGACGGCGTCCCAAGATTTCGCATTTGGTTGGGTCGCGCAAATGTGGGCGCGAAATTTGGTTTTGATGTGCATCGTTGCGGGCGGTTTGCATTTGTGGTTTTTCACACTCAAAGGCCAAGGCCACACGTTGAAATATGACCCCCGAGACATGGCGACTGGGCGCATGTTTACGTTCGGCAGTCAGACGTTAGACAACATGTTTTGGACTTTGGCCAGCGGCGTTACCATCTGGACAGCCTATGAGGCATTGATGATCTGGGCCTTTGCGAATGGATATTTATCGGTGTTGAATTTCAGCGATCGTCCTGTCTGGTTTATTGCGTTGTTTTTCCTGATCCCAATCTGGGAGAGTTTTTATTTCTACTGGATCCACCGCCTATTGCATTGGCGCCCTCTGTATAAATTGGCGCATCATTTGCATCATCGCAATTCAAATGTTGGGCCGTGGTCTGGGCTGTCGATGCATCCAATTGAACACATCATCTTCTTAGGTGGAGTGTTGATCCATTGGGTTCTGGGCAGTCATCCAATCCACATTCTATTCCATCTGCAATATTATTGCCTGACAGCGGCCACAACGCATGCAGGGTTTGAGGGGTTGGTGATAAAGGACAAGAACAGGCTGGCGTTAGGGACATATTTTCATCAGATGCATCATCGGTATTTCGAATGCAACTATGGTTCGCTTGAAATGCCGTGGGATACATTTTTCGGATCGTTTCACGATGGGACACCAGAAAGTAAGGAGGCCATGAAGGAGCGACGCAAGCGTTTGGGTGCAAAGCTGGGTGGTTAATACGATTTGACAAATAAGTGACACAGGTCACTTTTTGCAACGGCAGTTTGATCCATATGTGATCTGAGGAGATTTCGTATGGAAATAACACAATACATTGGTATCGCTGGTGCAGTGACGTATCTGTTGTCATACTTTTTATTGCAACTGGGCAAGATTGACGGGAACGGCAATTTTTATGCCGCCCTGAATATGCTGGCCGCAATCTTTGTAACGATCAGCCTGACCACACATTTCAATATCGGATCGCTGATTATTCAGGTCTCGTTTATCTCGCTGAGCCTTTACGCAATATTTCGCAGTTTTTGGATGCGACGTCACATTCAGTTAGCGCCGTTAGAACAAGAATTGGCAGGATTGTTGTTTCCCGATTTACCACCACGCCAAGCATTGCCGCTAATCCGCAAAGGATCGTGGCGCAACGAAGCGCGCGTTATGTTGGCGCGCCAAGGTGAGCCGTTGGAGGCCGTCAGCGTGTTGATGACCGGCGAGGCATGTGTTTCGAAGTCTGGAAAATGTGTTGCAAAGCTGGGTGCAGGTCAGATCGTGGGCGAAATTTCGTGGCGCGATAATTCACCCGCGACGGCGGATGTACGTGTGGACAAACAAGCGCATTATTTTTCGATTTCGTGTTTGCAGTTGCGTAAATTTCTATCGGCAAACGCCGACGCGGCAGTCGCCTTCGAGGCAGGACTGCGCAATCAATTGGTACGCAAGTTGGCATAAAAAAGGGGCCACGCGATTGCGAAGCCCCTAAAATTCATTTTGGAAATATTAGCCATACAGCGGTTGCACACCCAACATTTCGTGGATTTGGTTTACCTGTGATTGGCCCAAGTTCAGGTTTTGTGCCAAGTCGTTTAGGTAGGATGCTTCGTTTTGGGTGTCCAAGTTAATGCCCATTACTGACATCATGTAAACTTGGTCTTCCATGCCTTTGGGCACATCACGTGCAAGGCCAACAACGTCGATGTCACGCGCCATTTCAGCGTTGATGAATGCGGATTCTTCCGCGCTTAGGTCACCTACGTTTGACAGTAGTTTATCGCGCTCTTCGGCGTCGATGTTTCCATCCGCCTTGGCGGCTTGCATCATTGCACGGATCATCAGGCCAGCTGCATCTTCGTCTTCCTGAGTTGCTGTTTGGGTCACTTGACCACCGTTGCCCAATGCGTCCGTTAGCAATCCACCCAGACCACCAGCTGCGCCAGCGCCGCCAAGTTTGCCCAGAATATCGCCCATGCCAGTACCCGAATTTGCACCGCCACCCAAAAGGCCACCCATCAAATCACCGATACCACCTGCGCCACCAGTTGACGCAGAAGATGAACCGCCGCCAAGTGCGCCGCCCAGAAGGTCACCAATGCCACCGCCAGATGAAGAACCACCCTTCAATGCGTCGCCCAACATGTCGCTTAGGCCGCCACCTGATTGTTGAGCACGCGCGCCGCCACCCATCATGCCGCCCAACAGATCACCAATGCCACCGCCGCTGGATTTCGATCCGCCGCCTGTCATTGATTTCATTCCTTTTGCGACTGCTACGCCGATCGCGACTTTTGCAAGAGTTCCAACCAAGCTCATGACTATCTCCTAATAAATTTCGAGTCCGTTGGAATATAGGTACGAAAAAGGCCCCTGCCTAGGGCAGAGGCCAATTATAGGTTGTATGGGCGGTTTATTTTCCGTCCATTGACATATTCATTAATTCGGCAACTTCGACCGAACCGCCGACATCGTGAATTGGGCACCCTTTGGCCAGCGCGACCGCACCGTCGATGTCATCAGCCGTTACAATCGTATAACCAGACAGCGGGTTTGAACCGCCGTCATCAGCAACGCCAGCCGATGATACGGTTTTTGACATGCCAACAGGCGCGCCAGCGTCAACGATCGATGCTTCGATATCGCCCATCCAGGCCATCCATGCAGTCATCATGGCCTTACCCTCTTCTGGTGATTTTGGCTGTGTGCCTCCGTGGAATGCGAATATGAAATTTGGCATAATATTTCCTCTCTGTTAGGCCAACACGGCCTCTAGTTTTGTAAGGGTGGATGTCCATCCGATGTTATGGTTTTCTGCCGCTTCTTCGTCTGGCAGATTTGTATGGATCAGGTTGAAAATGCTGCCTTTGCCATCTGCGATAACCTGAAATCGCACGTTGCTTTCGTGACCGCGTGTATCATTTTCATCGTGCCACCCCCATGTGAAATCGACGGTGTTTGGCGGATCAATTGCGGTAACTTGGCCGCTCATTTTGTGATCTTTCCCTTCGGAATTCGTAATCACTGCGTACCACATTGCCCCCGCGGTTAGGTTCATGTCAATGTCCGTACATGTCATCGTTGCGGGGCCCATCCAATTTTTCAGGTGCTTTTGTTGGGTCAGATGTTCGAACACCACGCTGGGTGCGACGGGGAATTTGCGTGTTAAAGTTAGATCAGTCATTTTGTTGGCTCTCTTTCAAAAGTGATGCTTCAAGCTTGTCCAAACTTCCCATCCAGAAATCGCGGTACGACATTGTCCATGCATGGATTGCCTGCACCGTTTCGGGGCGTACGGAATACATGCGGCGTTGGGCATCGATGCGTTGATGGATGATGCCCGCATTTCGCAACAATTTCAGGTGGCGTGATATGGCAGGGGCGGAAATATCCGCCTGATCCTGTAAGTCACCTGCGGATAATTCGCCATCATTCAACAGGCGTTCAACAATGGCGAAACGCGTTGGATCGCCAAGTGTTGCAAATGTTTGGTGCAGTGACATCGAATCGTTATTTCCATATTAGTTAATTAACAATATGGTTATTTAATGATTCCAGTCAATCCCCTAACTAAATTTTGACGCGATGGTTTCGTTGATTGCTGAGACGACCTGCGCCACCTTGGCCGCATCCATCGCATCCGCTTGGGGTGGGGCAAATCGTTTGTTGTCATTGTCATAATATTTGCCACTGGCATTTGCGAATTCATCTGACAACGCGGCACGATACAAAATATCTGCGCCAATCGACAGATCGGAACCCGCAACGCCAAAGCCCTCTTTCACCATCTTGCTGGCGAGCAATGACGCAGGGTTTACGGCCACAATCATTTGTCGAACTTGCGCCGCCATGTCCGCCGTCCACATGGTGATTGCAAGTTTACTTTGCGCATAGGCATCCATGTCTGATTGGAGCATATCAGATCCCATTGCCATCAAATTAACAGGCGCCTGAGCAGCCGAAGACAGGTTCACAACGCGCCCGTCGGTTGGCATTTTCGGCAATAACGCCCGTGTTAAAATCAGCGGGGCAAATGTATTCACTACAAAGCGGATATCCAAACCATCGGGCGTGATTGTGGTCGGGCTTTTCAATATGCCGGCATTGTTGATGATGACATCGATATGATCATGATCCGCCATAATTTCAGACGTCAACCGATCAACATCCCCACGGATTGACAGATCAGCAAGATAGGATTTTGTATTGCCACCAACCGCCGCAACTGCCGCCGCTAGTTTATCCGCACTGCGGCCATGCATCAAAATATAATGCCCATCAGCGGCCAGCATTTTTGCGGTCTCCAAACCGATGCCGTCCGTCGCGCCTGTGATCAAAATCGTTTTCATATTCATGTCCTTTGGTTAAAAACTGACAAGGTTTCATCCGCCAAGATTTGAAGGGTATCCATCATATCTGTTTGATTGAAACGCAGGTTCATCGCCACGTGATTGACGCCCATTTCCTGTAAATCAGAAAGGTAATTGTTCAAATATTTCACCCCAGAGCGAAAGCCCAGATGGATCGGTGATGGTGGGGCATCTGGATCAGTGTTCAGATCAAAATATAGGCTTTGGCTGACAGGTTTGTCGCCTTGGCCAGCCGTGGAAATCGCAGTGCGATAGCTGTTGATCAATCGGCCTTGCACCGCCGCACTGCGCGGATATGTGATCCAGCCATCGCCGTTTTGGGCAACCCATTTCGGGTGTTGCTGACTACCACCTGTGATCAACATCGGCACCTTGGATCCCGTTGGTTTTGGCAACATATCCATATGCCCATCTGGTGATCCCATTTGGTTTTCAAACCGTGGGTAATCATCGGTCATCTGACGGATATATTCGAAACTGTCGCGAAACCGTTCGCCGCGATCATCGAATGACATATTCATTGCGGGATATTCCTGTGGGCGATCACCAGATGCGACGCCCATCAACAAACGCCCATCTGACAACACATCGGTTGTCGCCGCCGCCTTGGCCACATGGGCGGGATGGCGCAGTGGCAAAATGATACTGCCCGTTGCCAAGGCAATTGTTTGCGTACGGGCCGCCAGAAATCCAAGATAAACAAAGGGATCAAACATCTGACCCGCATCGCCAAACGAGGGCACATTAAACGGAACATCGCGCAACCATAACGCGGCAAAGCCCAGACGTTCGGCCAGCTGGGCACGTTCCAAATGATGCGTCATGTCAGGGATCGGCGATGTGGTGTATTTTTCAATCGGCAACACCAACCCAACCGACAAGCGGTTGGGTGTGAATGTTGCATTATAGGCCTGATTAATTGTTGCGAATGTCGATGTCATTTACACGCCCATTCCCACAGATATCAGAAATCCAGATTTTCCACTGACAGCGCATTTTGTTGAATGAATTCGCGGCGTGGTTCAACCACATCGCCCATCAGTTTCGTGAACAAATCATCCGCTTCGGCCAGATCATCGACCTTTACCTGAAGGAAAATGCGGGCCTCTGGGTCCAATGTGGTTTCCCACAATTGATCTGGGTTCATTTCGCCCAAACCCTTATAGCGTTGTAGGCTAAGGCCTTTTTCACCCTCTGTGTTCACAATATCCAACAAATCAGACGGTGCGTTTATCACCGTTGTCTTATCACGACGTGTAAATCTAGCGGGTTCTGAATACACTTCTTGCAATCCGTCAGACATGCCAGAAAGTTTACGCGCCTCTGCCGATTTTAGGCATTTGCCATCCAATGTACGCACCTCTTCGACACCGCGCAGAATGCGGCTAAACCGCAGACCATCGTCTTGGGTCGGACGGCCAGACCAGCCGCGTTCGTATTCGGTGGCAACCAGATCAAGACGTTTCGCAACCGCGTCCGCCGCACCCTGTGGGTTGGCGTAAACCTTATCAAAGTTCAGTGCATTTGCGATGGCGGCCTGTTCCAAAATGTGGTGGCTGTAATGCGTTGGGAAGGCGTTTAGGATTGTGCGTGTTTGACGTGCCTCTGACACCACGCGGGCCAAATCGGGGCCGGCCATTGTGGCGCCGTTACCCAAAGTTAGTGTTGCACCATCAATCCCCTGCTCGGCCAAATAATCATCCAATGACACCTGATCCTTTAGGTAAACCTCGGATTTGCCACGCGCAACTTTGTACAATGGGGGTTGGGCGATATACAGGTATCCGCCTTCGATCAATTCTGGCATTTGACGGAAGAAGAAGGTCAACAATAATGTACGGATGTGTGCGCCATCGACGTCCGCATCTGTCATGATCACAACCTTGTGGTAGCGTAATTTGCTGATGTCGAATTCATCGCGACCAATGCCTGTGCCCAATGCCGTGATCAGATTCGTGATCTGTTCGGAGGTCAGCATTTTATCAAATCGCGCGCGTTCAATGTTTAGGATTTTACCACGTAGGGGCAACACCGCCTGATTTTCGCGTGAACGGCCCTGCTTGGCGGAACCACCAGCGGAGTCACCCTCCACGATGAAAATTTCGGATAGGGCTGGATCTTTTTCCTGACAGTCGGCCAATTTGCCGGGCAATGATGTGCCGCCAAATGCGGTTTTGCGCCGCGTTAGATCGCGCGCTTTGCGGGCCGCTTCGCGGGCGAATGCCGCTTCCAAAATTTTGCTGACGATTTGTTTGGCGTAGGCTGGGTTTTCTTCGAACCATTCGGACAGTTTTTCGTTCATCAGGGATTCGACGACTGGGCGTACTTCGGATGAAACCAGCTTATCTTTGGTTTGCGAGCTGAATTTTGGATCGGGAACTTTGACCGATAAAACGCATGTCAAACCTTCGCGGGCATCATCGCCTGTGAATGAAATCTTTTCCTTCTTGGCGATCCCAGATGATGCGGCATAGCTGTTGATTGTGCGTGTTAAGGCACCACGGAAACCCGCTACGTGGGTTCCGCCGTCGCGTTGTGGGATGTTGTTTGTGAATGGTAGAACATTTTCATGATAGCTGTCGTTCCACCACATCGCTACCTCGACGGTGATGTCGTCTTTTTCGCCAACGATGTAGATTGGCTCTTCGATGACTGCGGATTTTGAACGATCAAGGAAACGCACGAATTCCTTTACGCCGCCTTCGTAGAACAATTCCGTTTCCAGATGTTCCGCAGGACGTTCATCGCGCAGAATGATTTTCACGCCAGAATTCAAAAACGCCAATTCGCGCAAACGATTTTCAAGGGTTTTGAAAACATATTCACGGTTCGAAAACGTGTCCAAGGACGCCATAAAGCGAACTTCGGTGCCTGTTTCGCCGTTGGCGTCGCCGATAACTTCTAGGTGCTTGGCTGTGTCGCCGTGTTCGAAACGTGCGATGTGAACCTTACCGTCGCGCCAAATTTTCAATTCTAACCAGTCGGACAATGCGTTCACAACGGACACACCAACACCGTGCAGACCGCCCGAAACTTTGTATGAATTGCTGTCGAATTTACCACCAGCGTGCAGCTGTGTCATGATGACCTCGGCTGCTGAAACGCCCTCTTCGGCGTGGATGCCGACAGGGATGCCGCGGCCGTTGTCGCGCACGGAAACACTCTCGTCTGCGTGGATTGTTACAGAAACAAAATCGGCGTGCTTCGCCAATGCTTCGTCGATGCCGTTATCAACGACTTCGTAAACCATGTGGTGCAAACCAGAACCGTCATCGGTATCCCCAATGTACATGCCAGGGCGTTTACGCACAGCCTCTAAGCCTTTGAGAACCTTAATGGAATCGGCGCTGTATTCTTCTGGATTTTGTTGCTCGTCTGACATCAGTATTATTCCCACTGTTATGCCCAAAATATAGACGATTTACGGGGCAATGTCACCCCATGACACCACATTTTGGGTTAGGTGAGCGCGATAATCAGCCCAACCGCAATCAGGGCAATCCCCGCCCAAATATTGGTGCGCCGCACGGCATCTGGCGAAGCAAGGAAGCGGCGCATTTGATCAACGAAGCTGGCCAATATTAGGTTGCCTGTCATGGGGATCACGAAAGAAATGGCGCAGATTGCGATCATGTCAAAACGGTTCAACGTGTTGAAATCAAAGAAGCTGGGCAGCAGGGTCATGTAGAACAAGCTGGCCTTGGGATTTGCGATTACGGCGGCAAGCCCCGCGATGAAACCCGCCCACATGCCGGGGCGTGTGAAGGTGGAGTTTTCGGATAGAATTTTATCAGGCCAACGCACCAATGCCGCCCCCATCATGCAGAGGATCAATGCGGCAACGTAGCGGAAAACGATTAAAATATCGGCATAGACCGATACCAAATACGTGACACCTAAGATGGCGACGAGAGGCCAAAGGATATCACCAATCGCCACGCCAAACGCCAGCGGCACCGCGGATTTGAAGCCGCCCGAAACTGAACGCGCGATAACTGCCACCCAGACGGGGCCAGGTGTCATGAACAGGATAAAGAGCGCACCTGCATAGAGTGAAAGTTGGGTGAGTGTGATTGTCATGGGTTACAGTTTTGTGCCGTATTATGGGTATTTGCAATTGGTAATTTTATGCCCAGCGTACGGTGCGGTTAGGTTTGGCCTATGTCGTTGAAATGGCATGCTGTATTTTGTCTGTAAAGCGGCTGTAAACTGTCTGTATTTTTACAGGCTTGGGGCATTAACTTTTGGGCCTTCGGCGAGGATATTTTTACAAGATAAAGTTATGCGTCCAACGTCTATTGATGTGACTAGCGGTGTTCCATGCCGTCTTATCCTTGGTCATTGCGTCGGCCTGTCCAACCCATTCTTGGGCTTGGATACGCTCGTGATCAATGAGTTGGTCTAACAATGGATCGACGCGTGCGACGCCATCGCCCTCATCGAGGTTTTTCTTATCTTCAATCAGGGATAATAGTGCGGTGGTCGTTTGCGCATCCAGATCAGCGCCGTCCATCAGATCATTCATATTCATGGGCGGCATCGGTGCCGCGTTAATGCGCATCCAACGTAGCGCAAGAATCGGGCGCAACATGTAGAAGTACCGCTTGAGGCGAATATTGCCATCCGTATCCGTTGCGCGTTTACTTTGACGCGCAAGCAGGGACAGGTAATGCCACGTTGCCGATTTACGATCCAAAACATCGCGGCAAAATGTTGTCATTTCATCACGAAATCCTGCCGCCTCTTGGTAGATGATTGGGGATTGCAACCATTCAGCAATCACGGCGTTTGACCCTAAGGCCAGTTTTAAAGCCTTGGATAATTCCCAGCCTGATAAATCCCAATCGCCATCAATGGGGCGTTCGACCACGTCGCGTTTTTTATGAAGAGAAAGATGCCAATCAACAGGTCGTGCATAAACGAAGCGCACGTCATAATCGCTGTCAGGGGAATGGAAACCCCATGCGCGTGAGCCGCTTTCAATTGCCAAAAGGATTTGAATGTTATCAGCGGCTTCGATCTCTTTGATTTTCGCTTTGATATCAGTACGCCATTGGGGGCAAACCGCATCTTGGATATTTGTCATTATGCATCCCCGATTATATTTCCATCAGCGTCAAATGACCAAAATGGGTTATGTGCGATTTCCCACAGGTGGCCGTCGGGATCGGTGTAGTTTCCTGAATAGCCGCCCCAAAATACCTCTGTTGGTTGGGTCACAACGATTGCCCCTGCATCGATGGCAGTTTTAAAGGCGGCATCCACTGCTTCGCGGTTGTCGTAATTGGTGGCCATTGTTGCGTTACCGGTGCTGCGCCCATGGATCGGCATTCCCAAATCTTGGCAGAGGCCATCGCGAGAATAGAGGCTGAAGAATTGGCCGTTCATTTTGTAAAAGGCGATTTTTTCGTTGCCGCCGTCCGCTTCGACAAAGCCAAGTGCGGCGTAGAATTTGCGTGAGATTTCGAGGTCTTTGACCGCGAGTGTGACCATGGTGATGCGTTGTGGGTTCATGGTTTGCCTTCTGTAATCGATGAGCCTGTTTCGTTTTCTGCGATTTCCAGATGTTGCGCCCGATTTCCCAGACTGTCAAATAATTCAGCCCCTGTTCCCGTCATCCAAGCCTGTGCACCAAGGGCGACAATTTCATCATAGAGCGCGTCGCGGCGATCCGCGTCAAGGTGGGCGGAGACTTCGTCCAACAACAAGATTGGCGCCGCACCGAAATCTTGGGAGAGCGCACGACCATTGGCGAGGATCAGACTGACCAACAGCGCCTTTTGTTCGCCAGTGGAACATAGTTTTGCAGGCGTGCCTTTGGCGGCGTAGATACCGTTCAAGTCATCGCGATGCGGGCCAAGAAGTGTGCGGCCCGCCGCCATGTCGGCGCGGCGGTTGTCGGCAAATGCGTCTGCCAGGTCATCAATAATGATGTCGTTGCCGTTTGCGCCGATTAGCGTCAGGTCAGCGGAGGGGAATGCTGTGGTGGCATCCGATTGCGCCTGTGCGATGCGGGTGATTGTATGTAAGCGGTTGCGTTCGATTTGCGCGCCCGTCTCGGCCATTTGTTTTTCGACTGCAGAATACCATGATGGATCGGTGATCCCATCTTTTAGCATCCGATTGCGTTCGCGCATGGCGCGTTCATAGGCCAAGGCTGCATCTGCGTGGGTTGGCTCAAAACTCATGGCGAGGCGATCAAGAAAACGACGCCTCCCTTCGGCACCTTCGACCCAAAGACGGTCCATCACAGGTACCAACCAGACAACACGGGCGATACGGCCCAGCGCGGTTTGGGTTGCGGTTTTGCCATCTATTTTTACGGTGCGGGAACCTTCGCCAGTGTAGGTGGTTTCGACCTCGTGGACATGACCCAATGAATGCAAGGTGGCGGTGATTTTCCAGCCCAGATTTTCGGGCGCGCGCGCCATTTCATCGACGCGAGCGCGACGCAATCCACGCCCCGGCGAGAGGAGTGAGATTGCCTCTAGTATATTGGTTTTGCCAGCGCCGTTCGCGCCATACAATGTAATCGGGCGCCCGTCGGTTTCGACGCGCGCCTGTTTGTGCGATCTAAAATGTGAGAGTTTGAGGTCTGTTACCGCAAGACGGGGCACATGTTACACCCGCATTGGCATCACGACGTAAACGGCGGATTCATCATTGCCTTCGCGCATCAAGGTTGGATCGCCTGACGAGTTGAACATGAACACCGCGTTTTCGCGATCAACCTGTCCTGCGATTTCCAGAAGGTATTTTGCGTTGAAGCCAATTTCGAGGCGTTCATCGGCGTAGGCGACGACCAATTCTTCCTCGGCGGCGCCGCTGTCTGGTGCGTTAACGGACAGAACCAAGCGATCCTCGTCCAATGTCAATTTCACCGCACGCGAGCGTTCGGAAGAAACGGTTGATACACGATCCACGGCCTTGGCAAATTCGGCTGCGTCGACTTCCAATCGGCGTGTGTTACCCTGTGGGATTACGCGTGTGTAATCGGGGAATGATCCGTCGATGACTTTGGACGTTAGGACGATTTCTGGGGTTGCGAAACGGATTTTGGTTTCGGACACGGAGACGGCGATTTTCATTTCGTCTTCGTTTAGCAATTTGCCGAGTTCGCCGACTGTTTTACGCGGAACGATAACGCCCGGTAATGTGTCGCCGCCCTCTGGCAGATCGGCATCGATGCGGGCTAAGCGGTGGCCGTCTGTTGCAACGCAACGAAGAACCTTGCCGTTGGCGCCGTCTGATGTGTGCATGTAAACGCCGTTGAGGTAATAACGGGTTTCCTCAGTAGAGATTGCGAATTTGGATTTGTCGAATAGGCGACGCAAAACTTCTGCGTTGGCGGAGAAGTTGCAGGCGTACTCAGACGTTGCCATCACTGGGAAATCTTCGCGCGGCAGGGTTGCCAGTGAGAAGTGAGAGCGGCCAGCCGTGATGTCCAGACGATTGGCGGTGCCATCGTCGGCCAGTTCAACCATTGCGCCGTCTGGCAATTTGCGCACGATTTCGTGCAGGGTGTGTGCGCCAACAGTTGTGGCGCCTGCGCGTTCGACCATGCCGGCGACTTTGTAAACCACCTCGATATCTAAATCGGTGGCGCGGAATGCGATTTCGTTGCCTTCAGCCTCGATCAATACGTTTGCTAAAATTGGGATCGTGTTGCGGCGTTCCACAACGGATTGTGCCTGTGACATCGCCTTTAGTAGTGCGCTGCGTTCAATGCTGACTTTCATATCCCTGATCCCCTATGCGTCGGACTGTCAAAATGGCGTATTTTGCGTTTGAATTCAATACAAAAAGACTTTTGATCGGTTTCAAGGTGACGTCAAGGGAATTGGTTATTTGCGCGCGATTAACAGGCCCGCCGCGACGATCAGAACCATGCCAGAGATTGAAGCCGCGTTGGGGTAATCGGAGAACAATACGATATCCAGAATGATCGCCCAAATCAGGAAGGTGTAATCGAATGTGGCGATGATTGTGGCGGGGCCGTTTTGGTAAGCCATGGGCATGACGATGCCGATGGTAGCCATCAAAACGCACAGCACCGCGATGATGGCCCATGCACGGGGTGTCATTTCGTACCATTGATTGGTCAGGAATGGGTGTTCGGTGGTAGGGGCGTAGATCAGCATGATAATGGTGCCGATTATGCCCAGCGCCAATGTGAATGCCGTGAGAGAGAGGGACAGGGACAGCGGTGAATAAGCGCGGCATTTGGTGCGGGTGATGATTGCCTGTAGCCCATAGAAGAAGCCGCCGATAATCGGGAATATTGTGAAATAGGAGAAGTTGTCGCCATTGGGCTGGACAATGAATAACACGCCCGTAAAGCCAAGTGCAACGCCAAGCCAGCCGCGCCAACCGACGGGATCGTTCATGAAATAGGCGCTGATGAGGGCCACGAAAATCGGGGCGGTGTAGACGCCTGCGATGATGGTCGCCAAGGGCATGATGGGGATGCCAGAGTAGATTGAGATCAGCATGATGTTCATGCATGCCGCGCGTGCCATGGGCCATTTGTGGAAGCTGCCCCGCCAAACCGCGCCAACCTGATGGACGGGCCATGCCATCAGCAAGAATAATGGGATTGTTAGGAAACCGCGGATGGTGAAGATTTGCCACAGGGTGAGTTCAGAGCTGCTGAATTTTATCAGTGCCTCTTGGACGGCGATCAGGAATGTTGCGCAGAGGATCAGCAGGATTGCATAGCCTGTGCGGTCTGTGGTGGGTGGTTGGTTCATGTGGGGAGGTTAGGGCGTTTTGCGGGATGGCGATGGGTTTATCGCGCCATGCGGTGGTGCGTTTGCGGCGCTATATGAAATGCTGATCCATTATTTATATCTCCCCTGCACGGTTTCTGTTTTCTAGTTGAGCGGAATCAAGGCGAAGCCGCCGCGCATCGTTGGCCTGTCCCGCAGGCAAACGATTGGTTGATGCTAGCGCGTAATTGCCTCCACTCAGATATTTCGTAGGGATAAAGCACCCCTCACGTCCGTCGGTTCGTTTTCCTACAGGCCATCAATGCGCGGTTGTGTTGGTTGACCTTAGCCCTCTAACATCCGACGCAACACTTCGACGTCATTGGCGATTTGGCTGTCGATGGATTGGAGTTCCTCGATCTTTTTCACCGCGTGGATCACCGTTGTGTGGTCGCGTTTGCCGAAACGGCGCCCGATTTCAGGTAGGGATTTCGAGGTCAGTTTTTTCGCCAAGAACATCGCAACCTGACGCGGGCGCGCGATGGAACGCGTGCGGCGGGCCGATAGCATATCCGTTAGGTTGACGCCGTAGTGATCGGTGACCTTGCGGATGATTTCATCAATCGTCACCTTGCGATCTGTAGCGCGTAGGATGTCGGACAGGCTTTCTTGGGCCATTTCCAGTGTGATTGGACGGCCGACCAAAGAGCCAAAAGCGTAGAGGCGAGTTAATGCGCCCTCTAGGACGCGGACGTTTGATGAAATGCGGTGGGCCATGAATTCAAGGACGCCGGGTGACATTTCCACCGTTGGATTGTGACGTGCCTGAATTTCCTGTTTGGATTGCAGGATGCCAAGGCGCAGTTCGTAATCTGTTGGATGCACATCAACAACCAAGCCCCATTGTAGGCGAGATTTGATGCGATCCTCTAAATGCTCCATATCACTTGGGGCGCGGTCTCCCGAAATGATGACCTGTTTTCCCTGATCGATCAGAGCGTTGAAGGTGTGGAAGAATTCCTCTTGGGTGGATGATTTGCCAGCGATGAATTGCACGTCGTCGACCATTAACACGTCGACGGAGCGGAACATTTCCTTGAAGCTGATTGTGTCTTTGAAGCGCAATGCCTGAACGAAACGGTACATGAATTGTTCTGCAGACAGGTATAACACGCGCGCCTCAGGATCGCGACGTTTGATTTCCCATGCGATGGAATGCATCAGGTGGGTTTTACCAAGGCCGACACCGCCATGTAAGAACAATGGGTTGAATGACACTTCGCCACCCTCAGATACGCGGCGTGCGGCGGCGTGGGCCAATTCGTTTGGTTTACCAACAACGAAGTTTTCGAATGTGAAACGCGGGTCCAATGATGCGCCCGGCAGATCAGGTGAACCTGTTGTTGCCTTCGTGGGTTTTGGAGCCGCTTGTGGTGAAGGTGCCGATGGTTTTGCTGTCGCACCTGTTGCGAAGGTCAGGCGTGTGATGCCCATGCCGTTTTTTGCAAATTCTGACTTGATCGCATCGCCATAATTGCGCGCAACCCAATCGCCAATGAATTTTGTAGGCGCAGAAAATTGCGCGCAAGAATCATTCATTGATGTCATTTCTAAGGGATCGATCCAGTTGGTGAAGGCAGCTTCGCCAACGATCTTCCTTAGGGCCAGTTTAATGACTGGCCAGATTTCCGTACCCATAAATTTCTATTCCATATCGTTTAGGACTGACGCCAAGCCAGTCCGCTGGCCTTCCAGCCATTTAATTTTCCCCGATGACCGTTTGGATCAACATCGCCTTCGAATCCTTCGGTCACATTTATACAATTCACAGACCATCCCTGTTCCGCGAATACGTCCATCATCAAAGCAGCCGCACCCAGTGATCGCACACCAGAGCGACACAGGAAGTAAACATCCGTCGGCGCAGTACCGTCCAGATTATCCATCAGCTGTGAAGCAAACGTTTCATTCTGAGCCATCGTTGGGAATTCTTTCCATTCGATCAGCATCACCTGTTTATTCAAGGATGACAGATCGGGAATGCCAACAAAGGACCATTCTGCATTCGTTCGGACGTCGACCATGATCGCGCCCGTTTTATTTGCAAGACCTGCCCAAGTTTCATCGGGATTTTCATTGATGATCGTTGTCATAAGTATCTCCCCATAAAAATTGACCTTGAATCACTTGAACGACTTTGGCCCATGGGGATTTGCATTTCAACGTATCTTCATTGTTGACAGCAAAAGAATCGGATCAGGGTTTGATTCTGCGCAACGCGTTGATTTTATTGGAAATTTTATAGAAAACAGCATTGACAGCACCGCGCGATCAGCGGGGTGTTCAAGGTGTTTACGATGTCAGTGGCCAAGTCACGTGGTGCCGACTCGGTATGTGGATAACTTATGCGGGTCACGCGATTCCAACAACGGGAACAAATTGTGAACGGCGCTAAGTCATTCAAAAATCAGGCATAAAAAAACGAGGCCGAAGCCTCGCTTTCATATTCTTAGGTCTGAATGTGTATTTAAGCGCTCAACGCTTTGATACGTTTCGTCAGACGTGACAATTTACGTGCCACTGTGTTCTTGTGGTAGATACCTTTGGTAACACCGCGTTGCAATTCAGGCTGTGCTGCTTTGAACGCTTCTTTCGCAACTGCTTGGTCGCCGTTTTCGATGGCTTCCTCAGTTTTACGCAAGAATGTGCGGATGCGCGAACGGCGCGCTTTGTTTACTTCTGTGCGACGCTCTGCTTGGCGTGCGCGTTTTTTAGCTTGGGGCGTATTAGCCATGATAATTTCCTGATCTTGTCGATTTCGAAAGATGAAGCCGCCGTATAGGGCTGATCCATATAATAGTCAACGGGGCAAACGCACCTTTTCGCACGACATTTCCCTTATTTCTGGCATGTAGCGCAAAAGAAGGTGGAACGTCCAGCCTGAACGATTCTTTCTATGCTTCCTATGCAGTCAGGTGTGCGACATTTGTCACCCTCGCGGCCATAGGCGGCGAAAGAATGTTGAAAATACCCCAAATCGCCGTTGGTTTGGCGATGATCCTTAAGGGATGAACCGCCAGCGGCAATGGCTTCGGTTAAAACATCGCGGATAATTGGTGTGAGTATGTCGATTCGTTTGCGGCTGACCTGTCCAGAGAGGCGTGTCGGGCTGATTCCCGCACGCCATAGAGATTCGCAGACATATATATTGCCCAGCCCAGATACGATCCGTTGATCAAGTAATGCGGATTTGATCGGGGATTTTTTATCGCGGAGTTTTTCGGCCAGATAAGACGCACTGAATTCATTGCCCAGCGGTTCGGGGCCGAGGTGCGCGATCAGTTTGTGAGAATCGAGTTCGTCCGTGGGAATCAGATCCATCGCGCCAAAGCGGCGTGTGTCGTTGAATGTGATCCGTGTGCCATCAATCATATCCAAAACGACGTGATCGTGTTTAGCGGGGGCGTCGTGCAGATGATGGAAATCGCCCAACATATCGCCGCGTTCGCCCGTTAGGGGTGTGATAATCATACGACCCGACATGCCCAAATGAATTAGAAGGGTTTCACCCGTATCCAGATCGCACAGAATATATTTGGAACGTCTGCGCAGACGCAACACTGTGGCGTCCGTTAGGCGTGCGGACATGTTTTCGGGGAATGGCCAGCGTAGATCGGGGCGACGAATGTCTGCGCGGGCAATTACCGCGCCTGTCATCACAGGTTCTAGGCCGCGCCTAACTGTTTCAACCTCGGGTAATTCGGGCAATTAGGATTGCGCCAATTTGCTGCAATTCACGCGCGCGAATTCGGTTTCTTTCTTCTTCAAGATATTCACCATGATCGAGGGATCGTTTGTTTCCACAATAATACCGTCCGATCCTTTAAAGACCTCTACTGTTGGGACATAATCACCAGAGCGGCTGGCCTGTGCGGTGTATTCGGCCGCTTGCTTCAAGTCCATGTTGCCAGCATCCATTTGTTGCACGATGTGATTGCAAACCTTGGAAATACGCTGTGCGGCGATTTCAGATGCACGACCATTCAGCGATTTAACAACGAAAAAGCAAATCAGTATAAGCAGCAGAATATTTGCCAGTAACAAAAGTCTCTTGATGTTCTTCGTCATTATGTGCGTGTCCCTATTATCCCTCTAAGTACCCTAGAGGTTGTTTTTCAAATTTTCGAGTAATTATTTGCCCAAAATGAATAAAATTGCATCCGCGAAGGTGACGCATTCCCCCCGCCGCAAAATCCGCCTATAAAGGCGACAAATTCAGGATTTGAACCATGGTAAAACACGACAACAAAACGCATTTCGGCTTCCAAGAAGTAGACGAGAAAGACAAAGCGGGCATGGTGCGTGGTGTGTTTTCATCTGTGGCATCAAAATACGACATTATGAATGACGTTATGTCGATGGGCATTCATCGCATTTGGAAAGATGCGATGATGGATTGGTTGGCACCACGCGGCAATCCAAAGTTATTGGACGTGGCCGGCGGTACAGGAGATATTTCGTTTCGTTTTTTGAAACGCGCGCCCGAAGCCCATGCGACCGTGTTTGATATGACCCAAGGTATGCTGGACGCTGGCCGCACCCGCGCCGAGGCCGAGGATTTATCGGATCATCTGGATTGGGTTTGCGGTGACGCGATGAAGTTGCCGTTCGATGACAATACTTTCGATGTATATACGATTTCATTTGGCATTCGTAACGTAACCCGCCCTCAAGAGGCATTAAACGAGGCGTACCGCGTTTTGAAACCAGGTGGGCGTTTGATGGTTTTGGAATTCAGCCAAATTCCAAATCCCGCGATGCAATGGGCATATGACCGGTATTCATTCAACGTGATCCCGCCGATGGGCAAGTTGATTGCAAATGATTCTGAGAGCTATCAATATCTGGTCGAAAGCATCCGCAAGTTCCCAGACCAAGACACGTTTTTGGGCATGGTGCGCGAGGCAGGTTTTGCCAACGCGAAATACCGCAATATGACGATGGGCATTGCATGTCTGCATTCTGGGTGGAAAATCTAAATGCGCGGGCCACATAATATCTGGCGTCTGATCCGCACGGGCGCCACGTTTGAGCGCACGGGTGCCATGGACGAGGTGATGGACAAGCTAGACTTGCCACCCATGGTGAAACTGACGGCGCGCATTCTAGGTTGGCCGTTTAAATTTTTGGGGCTAAAAGGCGATCCGCAGTATCCACCGATTGTACGTGCTATCACCGCGCTGGGGCCTGCGTATATTAAATTTGGGCAAATCCTGTCCACCCGCGCCGATGTTGTGGGGCCTGAATTGGCTGCCCAGTTACGTGTATTACAGGAAAGTTTGCCACCCTTTGATCTGGATATCGCGCTGGCGGAAATTGAGGCCGATTTAGGCCTCCCAGCGGATGATATTTTCGATGATATTTCCGAACCGGTTGCCGCCGCATCCATTGCACAGGTCCATTCCGCGCGTTTGAAATCAAATGGTAAAAAGGTCGCGATCAAGGTTCTACGCCCAGGTATCGAAAAGGCATTTCGTAAGGACATTGATGCGTTCTATTTCGCCGCCGGTATGATTGAAATGCTGTCACCCCGTTCGCGCCGATTACGCCCCAAAGAGGTGATCGAGCATTTCGATTCCATCGTGCGCGGAGAATTGGATTTACGGATGGAAGCATCCGCCGCATCCGAGTTCGAGGCCAATACCGCCGATGATCCGTTGCTGAATATCCCACACGTTCATTGGGATGTATCGGGTCGCAAAGTGATGACGTTGGATTGGGTTGAAGGTATTCCATTGGCCGATGTGGATGCGTTACGCGCCGCTGGTACGGATATGCCCGAATTGGCAACGCGCATCCTGTCGATGTTTTTGCGCCACGCATTGCGCGATGGGTTTTTCCATGGGGACATGCATCAGGGGAACCTGAAATTAAATGCAAACGGTGAATTGGTGGCGTTTGATTTTGGCATCATGGGGCGGATTGATGAATATACGCGCCGCGCATATGCCGAAATCCTGATGGGTTTTATCCGCAAGGATTACCGCCGCGTCGCAGAGGTGCATTTCGAAGCGGGATATGTCCCCGCCGACCAAGACGTTGACGCATTCGCCCAAGCGTTGCGTGCCGTCGGAGAACCGATTTTTGGCCATAGCGCCGAAGACATTTCAATGGCGCGATTGCTGTCACATCTGTTTGATGTAACTGAACGGTTCGGCATGGAGACCCGTACCGAGTTGATCCTGTTACAACGTACGATGGTTGTTGTTGAAGGTGTTGCGCGATCAATAGATCCGACGACGTTGGACATATGGGATGCGGCGCGCCCAGAGGTGGAAAATTACATCAAAGAAAACCTTGGCCCGCGTGCTTTTGCGCGTGATTTGATGAAAACGGCACAGGTGTTGTCGCGGTTTGGCCCAAAGCTGCCCCAAATGATCGAAGGTATGTTGGCTGACCAAGCCCCGATGCCGGCAGAACCGCCCAAACGCAACCTGCGCCAAAAGGCGTTGTGTGCGGGGATTGGTGGGGCGATTTCACTGGCGGGTGCATATGCGCTGGGGTTATTTTAGCAGCGCCATTTCCAACGCCGCCGCCTGTTTGTAATCAACGACACCCTGTTCAAACCGCCACAGGCAATATGCGGCCATGCGCCAATGATACAATATACCCGCCTGTTCATATCGGGCGCGTATTCGCGGGTTGATCTGTTTCAAAAAATCATTCTTGGCCGCTTCCGACAATGCTGCCGAACCGTAGATAAAATGCATCGCG
Source organism: uncultured Amylibacter sp. (assembly GCA_943846615.1). Classification (GTDB taxonomy): domain Bacteria; phylum Pseudomonadota; class Alphaproteobacteria; order Rhodobacterales; family Rhodobacteraceae; genus Amylibacter. Next base: position 1,356,932 of record OX044354.1, read on the forward strand.
GGCGACAAAAACATCGCCACATCTACCAACGGATCACCCAAGGCAGGACATTGCCAATCGATCAACCGTAAACCATGTGCACCATGGATCAGGTTTCCCGCCACCACATCGGTGTGTATCAAAACTGGCGCAATCGGTTCAAGGCGAACATCAGGGCGCAAAGCGCGTAATTCATCACCACGCGCGTCCTTTATTTTGTCTAAAATATCCACTCCCTGCGCGGCCACGGACGATACCGTATCGGGTAAGACCCGCAGGCCAATAGATGGGTTCAGCGCATGAACCCGCCCCAACAAATCGGCGACGGACAAAACATCCCCATCCCAAACCTGCCCCGCAATATAGTGATACAGCAACACCACCCCAAACGGCGTTTCCACAAACCCATGCGCATCAGGCGCAACACCCGCGCCCGTCAATGCACGCAAACAGTCATATTCCGCGCGTGGTGTATTCGCATACAGCGGGTTGGTGGATGCGTCTAAATACAGCTTACAAATCAAATCCAACGCGCCTGATAGACGCCAAACCTTGTTCGTACGACCACCTGTTTGCGCTTGCCAGATCGTATCGGCAGAAATCAGGCCCGCATCTACCAAGTGGCGGTGCAATTGTTGCTCAATGTCGGTTACAGAATTCATCTGCAATACCTAGGCGGGAAGCAACGCGCTGGCAAGTAATGCAGTATTCTTTTGACGAATATGCAAAGGCTAGAAATGTCGTTACTGCTTGAAGGCTTCTACCTCGGCTTTGATTTCTGGCAGAGTCATCAACAACTTTTTGGTGCCCTGTACATCCAGTTGTTCAGCATTATGGGAATCGAAATCTTCTATTGCAGGGATATTTTGTTTACCTGGCTGGAATAAAGTTTGGTAGTTCAAATCACGCTTATCCATATGGATACGGTAGAATTGACCCAAATCATCTGAATTCGCCAATTCATGGGCAGAGGCCAATGTTTCATGTAATTTTTCTGCGTGACGCGGGCCGATAATATCCACGGGGTAATCAGGAACACCGAATAATTCCTTGATCGCATTCACCAAGTCAATAACGGTGGCTGCCGGAGCTTTTTGAATGAACAAATCGCCTTGGTTGGCATTCGCAAATGCATATTGCACCAAGGATACAGAATCGCGCAATGGCATCAAAAACCGCGTCATTTGAGGTTCCGTGACTGTTATCGGATTGCCCGATTTAATTTGCTTTATAAATAATGGGATTACAGAACCGCGCGAATACATGACGTTACCATAGCGCACGCAGGAAATTGTTGTTTTCGAATCTTGGCCCAGTTCCCGCGCACCAGCTTGGGCAATTTTTTCCATCATCGCCTTGGACATGCCCATAACGTTTACGGGGAACACTGCCTTATCAGTGGATAGACACACCAAGTTTTCGATTCCAAGTTTGATTGCAGACCGAACAACATTTTCGGAACCCATAATGTTGGTTCGGATGGCTTCCATTGGAAAGAATTCACACGAAGGGACCTGTTTTAAAGCCGCTGCATGAAAAACACTTTGAACGCCTCTCATGGCGCGTTCTACGCTTTCGCGATCACGAACGTCACCGATGTAATATTTTATGCGCGGCTCTCGTAACTCGGTGTGAAGCGCATCTTGCTTTTCTTCGTCGCGGCTAAAAACGCGAACTTGTTCTACGCCAGACTCTAACAATCGCTTCAGGGCAGTTTTACCAAATGAACCAGTGCCGCCTGTGATCAGAACCGACTTTATTTTTTTATCCATCATATTTTTCTTTTTGCAAGTTTTGGCGACGTTCGAAGTATTGCTAACCTATTTTCTCTGAGTTGTACCGTCAAAAGGTAAATCTACAGTTGTGTGATGTTTACTTTGGAAAGAAGGCCATTTTGTGATGATTTGCGTTTTCAAAAGAAACCCTAACAAGTCACGTGAAATTATTGTAAATACCCCCTTAAAGCCTTTCATTGGGCAGCGAATATATTGGGGCGGTTGTTTTGAAGTTTTGGAGTATTTGTACAACAGTTGTTGTATTGGCAGTTACGGCTGTCCTGCTTTCATATGGAATGCTGCTCTCTTTGCATCAGGATTTGTCTGGTGGAATTTTGAATGCAAAACTGGCTCTTACACTTGGGCACGAGTTCAATAGTTACAACGGTTACTTTCCGCCTGTCGAAAAGTTTTGGTACACTGCGGCGCTTGAAATAAGCGCAATTTCCGGTGTCGATATTATTACAGTTATACTACTACAATCTTGTATTATGGTTACCATAAGTGCCGCACTTGCTTTTCACATTCGGCAAAAAACAATGGGCGCCAGCGCAAGGTTTTTCTGCGTTTCTTTCCTAGTTCTTTTACTGCTCCCGATCCTATTTAAAAACATCTTCGGTTTGCGTGAACATTTTGTTGTTCTGGGCCTGTGGCCATACATGGTTTTACGTGCGGCGGGGGAAAAGGCCGAAAAAATTGGTGTTAAATTTCGAATCGTGTTGGGGCTTTGGATGGGGTTCACACTTCTTTTCAAATACCTATGTAGCCTTATCGTTATGTTTGTTGAGCTGACGGATGCCCTTGTGCAACGGCGTTTCTTGCACCTTTTCCGCTTGGAAAATGTGCTGTCGGGCATCGTTGTCTTTATCTATCTCTTTTTGTGGTTGGGCTTGGATCCAGGACAACGCGAAGCTTTTTCCGCGGTCCGCGAGTCAATTTCTGGGAATTTAATTTCTATGGCGACCACACTGAGCCGTGCGCAATTTTGGATTTTTGCAACAATCGTGATGCTACTCCTTAGTCGCGTCTTTAAATCAAACCAACGGTTTACGTTAATTGGTTTGGCATTCGTACTGGGAGCTATCACCGTCGCTTGGGCGCAGGAACGTTGGTATTCGCATCACCTTTTTCCAATTGTAATGGCTCTGGTCGGTTGGTGGTGGCTGGTTGGGAACACGTTCAATAAATGGGCTCATGTATTGATGTTTGTTGTTTTGGGTTACCATATACAATTTCAAACTCATAATTCCCTAAGATATCAGGTTCGCACATCGTTTTTGGAACACACGTTGCGAAATGAAGAAATTTCAATACTGGGGAAACGTATTGGTTTACTGAACCAGCACCCGTCACCTTACAATCAAGTGTTTTTGTCATCTGGGGCCTCACGTTGGACACCACAACCAAATATCGCATATGTCAGTAGCGCACTAAAACCATTCGATACTGTAAAGAACCGTGGCGTGGTCCCTCCACCGTTAACACTTGGAACAGATAGCTCTCTTTTTCTGCATGATCAGTTGTTGCGGATGTGGGAGGATTACCCACCTGACGCAATAATCATCGATAACACCACAAAATGGCCATTAAAGTATCTTAGGTTCGACTGGCATCAAGTTCTTTCTGAAGATCAGCGTTTTCAGGAAGTATTTAAGCACTATGAATTGAAATATAAACACGACGACTGGCCAGTAAAATTTGAATATTATGTCCGAAATTATTAATATCGTAATCCGCGTTGATGCAAACTCAGCGTTGGGAACAGGTCATTTTGGACGCGCTGCGGCCGTGTATGATGCCCTGTCAGTATACGAAGATTTGCAAGTCACTTTGCTGGTTGATCAGGCAAGCGTACCTTATATTTCTGGCTATTTCCCCGAAGGAACCAAATATGTTGTTTTGTCGGATACATGTAGTTCTGCACAGTTGGCGATTGTACAGCTAGGCGATCAGGGGATGCATCCTGATGTGATTTACATGGACCATTATGGCCAAGTATCAGATTGGGAATCCGCCTGTAATGCGGCAGATATTCCATTGGTTGTTTTCGATGATTTAGAGGAAGCGAACGACGCATCGATCGTTTTCAGATCGATCCCCAGCGCAGTGTCCAAATCCAACGCTGCTCTCGTTTATGAGGGCCCTACGTTCATACCCATTTCAAAACGTGGTGCCCAACCAGAACGTCCACTGGACGCGGATGTGCCAAGACCACTGCGGGTAAATGTTTGTTTTGGTGGCAGTGACCCAACGGGTGAAACTCTGAAATTATTTGAGGTGCTGCACTCTATCGAGGGCATTGCCTTCGATGTGGTGATCGGACCCGGGAATAAAATGACTGAGGGCCAAGAGGCTAAGTTCAATCGTTCGCAACACATCCAATGCCACCGTGCGCCATCCCAAGAGAAACTTACTCAGCTGCTAAATGATGCTGATTTCGCGCTGGGTGCCGGCGGCGTGATGCAATGGGAGCGCTTGTATCTAGGTGTTCCATCCCTAGTGATTACGGTTGCAAAAAACCAAGAACCACAGATCAATTGGATGGATAAACAAGGATTGTTACATTTGATTGGTGATCATGAAACAGTTTCACCAAATGATGTGCGAGATGCGATTTGTGCATATCGTGATGATCACACCGCCCGATCCAAAATCGCCAAAAAGGGCATGGCGTTGGTTGATGGGCGCGGGGCAATCAGGATTGGCGCTGGTATTCGCAGTCTGGCCCTGTCGGTCAGGCCTGTCGAAATGGCGGACGCGCGAAACCTGTTGGATTGGCGTACGCATGAATTTAATTGGAAATTCAACTTTTCCACAGCGGACAAACCAGAATATGATTTTCACGTCGATTGGTTAGCAACGAAGCTGGTCGAACCCGAGTGCATGTATATTATCATTGAGCAAGGCGGTGTACCTGTTAGCGTCGTTCGTTTTGATGTCACGCCCAATGGTGACAGTGCACGTTTGTCGATTTATTTGGTTCCCGATCAGCATGGCAAGAAGTTGGGTTTGGCGGTTTATATGGCGGCTGAACATGTCCTGCGCGCCAAGTATCCATCGGTTAAGGGTGTGTTTAGCTATATTCACGTCACCAATTTCGCATCACAACGCCTGCATACGGACGCTGGATTCGCGCTGTCTCCCTCAAAGGAGAAAGACATCATGTTAGATGCAAACCGGTATTTTAACGCGTTTTAAAATACGCCTTCGCAATGCCTATAACTTCACTGTCAGGATCGGAGACCTGTGGGAAGTTTTTGAAAATGCCGACAAGGTTTTCATAATCCTGCGCCGTATCTAATGTAATACGAATGTTTTCGAGCTGCTGTTCACATGCAAATCCGTGCGCGGAGAACAAATTTGGGTTTGTGTATAGGTACGGCGTTACATGTTCCCTGTCGTGATCACTGGTCGCTTCTTTAGCCGCCTTTAGCAGAGATTGAACGCGCATGATTTCACAATCCAAACCCACGGGGAAGCTGCGCGTAGGGAAGTTTGTACTCATGTAATCCATGTTTTCAGGATCAAACGCATCCAGCATTGCATCCAGAATTTTTGGCGAGAACAATGGGCAATCGCTGGTCACGCGCACCACGATGTCGGCCTTTGACGTTTTCGCCGCCAATGCATAGCGTGACAACACATCTTGTTCCGATCCGCGCACACACTTCCAGCCCTTTAACGCGCACATCTGTTCAATTGCATCATCCGCATCCAAATCCGAAGTCGCCACAACAACGTCATCAATATGTCGCGCCGCCTGTACCCTATTTACCACATGACTTAGAACCGTCCGTCCGCCCAAAGTTTTTAAAACTTTGCCCGGTAATCGCGTCGATTGCATGCGGGCTTGAATGATGGCCACTTTACGCATTTGGAAACGCATCTTTGATTGAATCAATGACGAAATCCTGATCCACTTTCGTCAGGTTTGGATAAATAGGTAAGCTAAGACAGGTTTCATAATACTCTTGTGAAACAGGAAAATCGCCGGGGTTAAAACCAAGTTCACGGTAATATGGCTGTGTGTGGATTGGGATGTAATGAACGTGCGCTTCGATGTTAAGGGCACGCAAATGATCGAACAGCGCCTTGCGTGTCAGGTTGCTTTGCGTTGGATCCATGCGAACGGCGTACAAATGCCAACTGGACGCATCCGTTTTTGCAGGCAAGATAAGCGGCAAATCGGCAAGCAGTGCGTTGTATCGATTGGCGTGCATACGACGCGCATTCATAAACGAATTCAATCGCGCAAGCTGGCTGCGCCCTAGGGCCGCCTGAATATCACACATGCGGTAATTGAAACCCAGATCATGTTGTTCATAATACCAATCACCATCATTGGGGTGTTTGTTTCGCATCACATCGGGATTTTTTGTAATGCCGTGACTGCGCAAGAGTGCCAGTTTATTGGCCAGTTCTTCGGAATGCGTTGTTACCATTCCACCTTCGCCGGTGGTGATCGATTTCAATGGATGGAAACTGAAAGTCGCGGCGGCGCTGAGCGGGTGCGCACCGATTTTTAGTGATGCATCATCTTCGTAGACCGCACCCAGTGCATGCGCGGCGTCCTCAATCAATTTGACGCCATAGTCTGCACAAAGCTGAGCTACCTTATTAAACTCAAACGAATGCCCTGCCAAATGAACGGCGATCAGGATATTGGGCAATGCGTTTGCAGACGATGCATTTGCCAGCTTTTGCTCCAACTGCGCGGGATCAATTGCGCCTGTGTTTACATCAACGTCCACGAAATCAACCCGTGCGCCCGCATATCTGGCCGCATTGGCGGACGCGGTAAAACTGATCGGTGATGTCCAAACCAAACCATCATTATCCAAGCCAAGCGCGAGGCAAGTTAAATGTAATGCGGCGGTGCCATTGGAAACGGCAACTGCGCGCTTTGCGCCAACCCATTGTGCGAACTCTTGTTCGAACTGTGCTGTTTCTGGACCTTGGGTCAGAAACGGGGACGTCAAACATTTCGTAACTGCGGCGATATCACTGTCGTCAATCGTTTGACAGCTGTATGGGATCCGATCACTTGGTGAACGTTTGGTTTCATCAGGCATCGGCCAGACCCTCTTCGTTTGATTTATTCACGTGGATAATTGTGATGATCCCGCTGATAACAAACACGATTGCGAAGGATACGATTGTCGCCAACATAATGCCGCGCACACCTTCTTCTGGTGCCCAAGAGATGCTGAGCCAAATGTTGATCACCAATGCCAGTGCACTGCACAACGACATCGTGATGACCTTTTTGTAGCTGTGTAGGAATTTCATATTATGCATATAGAAGCCCTGTAATAGGATTGCGATCATCATATAGCGCATTAAGGGAATTGCGGTGTGGAATGCTTCGCCCAGCAAAATTGGAGCGATCCAAACGGACATCACATAGATCACGCCCGCAGCGCATGTTGATACGGCGAAATACAGACCTGACACAGATAAGATTTCACGCAGTTTGTTAGGCTCATCACCACGTAGTCGTTTGAACAACCATGGTGTCCAAGCAAGGAGAAAACTGTTATTTACCACCCAAAATGCAGAAGCAAATAATGCGGCAACCCCGTAAAGTGCGCTGGCGGCGACATCAATAAAATGGGCTGCAACCACCTTGTCGATCATGGGCATTGCCATAATAATCATGCCTGACGGAACATAGGAAACCCCAAACATGGAGATGTCTTTGTAAAATGCGCGCTTTGGTAATTTAATCAACGCCGACATTTTATAGCCAAGGAAATGCAAACTGATGACAATTGTGATTGCCATGCTGAGCATCCGCCCAAGAATAACCCCCTGCCAGCTGAAATCGAAATACAAGAAGATCAGAATGAAAATCATGCTGAGCACGGCCTGAAGGATTTGTGCATATAAAAATGCCATCCGGCGCCCATGAAATTGGTTCAGCGCCAAAATGGTATAGAAAACTTCGAATAAAAACGCCGCACCGACAATGCTGATCAACCATGGTGCCGGGAATTTGGTTATTGTCATCAGGCTGTCTTGGAACAAGTAGGTAGCCAAGGCACAGGCCGCCATGACCACTGTCATCAAGAAAAGCAGGGTATGGGTAAATTGATCCAATTGCTTTTGATCAAAATCATAAAACCGCATCCGAATTCCGTCTTGTGCAGACAGCCCGATAAACGGGCGCAGAAAGGTGGCATAGGTAATGAACAAAACCCAGATGCCGTAATCCGTTGGATCAAGTATCCGTGTTAAAATGGGTGCCAACAGAAATGGAACCAATGCTTCGATGCCGTTTGCTGCACCATAGAAGACGGATTGCTTGGCCAGTGTCCGTTTTGTTTTCATAAAAATTCACCCAATATCTGCGTATTCAAATCGATGCATTACTGCCCAAATATGTTCGTTTTTTGTTCAATTTACGGTTCATATCAATAATTATGCAAAATATGCATTAATTTCCGTTCTATTTTCAAGGCCTCGTGATAATCACCTGGCTTTTCACAAATGGCTTCACTTTGTAGGTACGCCTATGGCAGAACTGCGCGACGACGATGACGACACAAACAGCAAAGTATCCAAGCGAACCCGATGGCCAAACAATCAAACACCACACAGCCGTCTGATGGCGAACGTTATACATTGACCTCTGCTATGTTGATCGTACGCCAAATTGAAACATCCCATACTCGGCTGGCTGTTTTTACAGAAATCAAAGAAAAAAATAAAATTATTAATGCCATTGATAACATGTACACGAAAACGAATTCAGGAATAATCCGACGTCTGATTATCATTGCATACATGTTGAAGTCTGTTGTTTCGCTGGATACGAACACCACTGCGAATTGTCGTGCGGTGGCGATTGCAAATTTTGGCAACGAAGTGAGCACGATCAATCGTATTTCCGCGTTATTGCCAGAACTTGAAATATCCTTGATGACGTTGGCGCGTAAAAACCTGTTCGCGCGGGGACAACTGCGCGCAGTTGGACGAATGATGTTCACGATACCACGCCTGTGGCGATTGTTGGGTAAGATTGTTCGAAATTACAGTTTTATGCCTGCGTGTCGGATTGCCAGCGTTTTGCCGCATTATCTACGGTTAGGACGGTTAATGGATGACAACCCTGCCTTTGTAGCCGCGATTGTTGCAAGTAACTACAGCCCAGAATCTGGTGCATTGGCCGCCGCCGCACACAGCCGGAATCGCAAAGTTATTTATGCAAACCATGCCCAAGTTCCATGTAACAGCCCATTCCTGCCACCCGTTTTGGCGGATTGTTCTGTGTTTTACGGTACGATTGTGCGCGATACATATGAGCGGTTAAGCCGCTGTAACACCCATGCCACCTATATCGGGCAACCGGGAAATTCGATTGCGATGTCATTGGCAGAGACACCCAAAACCATTGGTGTATTCCTGACTGCACTGACCCGCAAAGATCGTTTGGAAAAACTGGTTCAGCAAATTAAGCAAGTAAGCCCATCAACGCGTATTTTGATCCGCCATCATCCAGTATCGCTGCTGAAAACGGATCTGTCTGATATGGTTGAACGATATTCGGATGTCCAAGCCACTATTGGCGAACCCCTTGCAGATGAAATTGCCGCCTGTGATCTGGTGATTTGTGGCAACAGTAGTGTGCCACTGAATGTGTTGGGCGGCGGGCGGCCTGTTGCGTATCTGCCCGAATTGGATGACCTGCCGTTTGATTATATTGGTTTTGCGCGGAACGATTTATTGCCAACGATCCAAGGCTGGACTCAGGAAACCTATTCCGAGATCAAATCCTTCTTCAGTGATCCGAATTGGGTGGAAATTATGACCGGATATGACGCGTCATACGGCCGCGATGTGGATGCGTTAAAACGGGCTGCTAGGAACGATATTCTTAGTCATCTAAACCTGTAACCATCGCCCTTTGTAATGGTGTGCCTTTGGTCAGGGATTGCGTTGCAGTTTGCCCCAAGACACACTCGAAATATTTGGTATGTAATCCAAAACCTGGTCGCACACATTTGATGTTATCCGAGGTGAACACATCGCCAGATTTTATGTCGTTCGAAACATAGATTGAACGGCGGAATTGCTCAGATTTTTTTTCGGCTTCGCTGGCTGGGCCGAATTTAACAACACCCAATGCATCCCAACCCTCGTTGATGACCTGAACATATTCTTTCATTTGTTGCGGCGTTGCGGAAAAGGCACCATCAACAGATTCGTCTGGCCCCGCCAGTTTCAGATGTTTTTCGAATACGGTTGCCCCTAATGCCACGGCTGCAATCGCCGCGGTGGTTCCAATGGTATGATCTGACAGGCCGATTTGGCAATCCGGAAACTGTTCAGCCAATGCAGGTATGCGCCGTAGATTGCTGTCTGCGACCGCGGCGGGATAACTGCTGGTACAGGACAACAAACAAATGTCTTTGGCACCTGCATCACGCAGCACGCCGTATGTTTCGTTGATATCTTCGATGGAAGCCAATCCACAAGAAACGATCACTGGCTTTCCTGTTACTGCAATCTTTCTCAAAAGAGGGACGAAGGTGCTCTCGAATGAGGCAACTTTGTACAAGGGGACATGCAGCGATTCCAGCAGATCGACAGCTGTTTCATCAAAAGGCGACGAAAACGCCATTATGCCCAAACGTTTCGCCTCTGCGAATAGAGCGTCGTGCCATTCCCAAGGTGTGTGCGCCTCGTCATATAAATCGTACAATCTACGCCCGTGCCACAGACTGTTTTCATCATTGATTTGAAAATCAGGGCCATCACAATCCAGCGTGATTGTATCCGCACGATATGTTTGCAATTTTACCGCATCAACACCCGCATCAGCCGCAGCGCCAACCAAATCCATTGCGTGTTGGAAATTACCCATGTGGTTTCCTGAAATTTCAGCAATGATAAATGGGCGCTGATTTTTGGCAACCTTGCGATCTAGAATTTGCATTGTAATTCCTCTGTTTTGGGCAACGATCAGTTGATTCTATTCATCGAACATTGCGGTGGCAAGAATGCCGTATTGGCGTTTCAAGATCGGAACATTTTCCAGTACAGGGAACACAAGCCCCGTGTCGTCTGAGGTTAAAAATCCATCGTTTTGTATTAACGGCATGTCGGTTCCAGGAACGCTGAATATTGGCTGCGGACGGTCTGGTATCTCCGTTTGTATCGGTGGTTCAATAACATAACACACCGTTGGATTGAGTGGGTTTTCCACGTTTTTTAGCGGGATGGTTTGCAACACATTTCCGCCCAAACGTTTCACTGTGCCTTCAATATCTTTAATATAGCCCAACCGATCCATTCGGGCCTGACCCGCATCCGAATTCAGCTCATACGAAGGCTCAAACAAGACGAGCTTATGCTTTGCGACCCTAAATAATTCGACCAAAAGGTTCGGAAGGTTTTCACCATTTGGTTCCAGTGCGTGGCTGGATGTAACCACATCAACTGATTTTGACATCAATGGAATAAATTTCATATCAGCCACGAACGATTTCACACTCACATCAGTATTCGAATTGTTCTTTTCCCAAAAGGCGTTACCTTTTCTAAGTCGAGACCAACTGATGTCCAATGCGAGAGCCTGAGAAATCGGTGATGTCATTTCGTTTACCATCAACGTCAGAGTCGTCAATTCGCCCGTACCAACATCCAATATCGATCCACCATCGGGAACGTGATCCGACAACATCGAAGCCAATTCAGATGCGTATGCCTGCACCCGATCGCGGCTGGTGTTTGCATGTTCTGTATAACTACCCGATTGTAAATCATACGCAATTTCTATGATTTCTGATGTATTACTGGTTACTCCAAGTTTCTTACGAAGATGCTCGGTGATATTTTTACCCTGCGCATAAACCTCTTTTACTTCGAATAGGTCAATGTGGTTCAATTCTGAAGTCATCGGCAGGCTCCGTTCGGTTTACTGTCAGTCTTATTACAGAATTATGCTTACGCCGAAAGCACGGTTCGCTGCATTAAACATGCAGGGCGTTTATCAAGATATGCGCGTCCATACGATACACATCCGGCTTTCTGGCAAAATTCAGCAGGGCGCCGATTTCCAGATTGTTCCAATTTGCAAACCGCGGCCCCATCAGCGCCATTTTCAACAACCGTGGATCCAATTGGAAACGGTGATAATTGTCCAGCTCACCCAAGTCGTCGATGATATGAACATCCGATTCCAACAGATTTATGCAGGCGTATTTATCCTCGCTGATATCGAAAACAAGATTAAGATCTTCGAAGAAATTGATTTCTTTCTGCTTTCGTTTCAGGCGCGCCGTCGCGGTTTTGAACAGATCAACCAATGCCTCTGCGGTCGGGACTTCCTCGCTCTCGTAGACATGTTTGAATTTGCTGGCGACGTTTTTTATGTACTGTTTGCGTTTTTCCACGTCGATGGGGATGTATGTGGACGATTGGTTTTTTGTATCGAGCGAGAAGTTCTGGCCAAAATTCAATAATATGGGTTTGCTGTTACTTAGCATCGGGTCATTTTGAAAATAAGCTACCGCATCTTGGATCTCTGGAACTGGCAAAAACTGGTTCTTTGCATAATTTGGGCCGCCCAAAATATACGTTCCCGCGAACGGCAAATAATACGCAGGTTGTAGAAGTTTCAGTGTGTTCAGGCCTGTCGTTAGGCCGCTTAGCTTTGCTCGCTCCATACCGACGGCCATTTGTTCGGCATTATAATCCATCATGCAATGAGGATACAGTGACGCACTGGTGTATCCAACCAATGCAAAATCAATTTTTGGATAAATCGTTTTAATCCGTTTTAGCGTCTTTTCAGCAATCAAGTACGGGCAATCATTGGTGTTCACGAGAATATGTTGCCCATCGTCGATTACACATAAACTGTCCAGTTGCATTGAACCTTTGATTTCGGAAGTGATACAGCCAAACATGTTTCCACAAATGCTGGGATCGCAATCATCCGCGGCGAAAATCGACAGCTTTGTTGTATTTGACACCTCGAATGGCGCACCGTTTTCCAGTTCAATAACATTAAACCCAAGACGTTCGATTGCTGCCTTTAGGAAACCTTGGTGGTATTTGTGAATCAGAACAGTTGTAGATTTATCCAACAGAGCCATTGTTTTCGGATCGAAATGGTCTGGGTGAATATGGCTGATATACACGTAATCGACGTTGCTAAAATCACACTTATCCATGTCTATCGGTGGGTAGTTGCACCAAGCGCCGTAATACACACCATCACTGAGCCATGGATCACACAGGATGCTAACATCGCGCGTTTCAATTAGAATGGTTGCCGAACCGTATTTCGTTATCTTCATTGGCAGATCTCCTTATGCAGGCATTAGAGGCTTTTTCGGAATTACCATTTCCCAGAATTCCACAAAAAGTTACCCAAAGCATGGTTTGCATATAAGCGCTTATTCATTTCTTCGACGCCATCATATTTTTGAATCATAGATTGATTTTCCGACAGCATAGAAACCCCCATATTCGCCCGGCGATCCCGAAGTTCATAGCCCAAAAGTTCCAACAGCGTAGGGAATACATCGATTGGCGAAGCTAATTTAGAGACATTTAAAGATGGAACGTCACCTTTGACAAAGAACAGGTTCTTGCGTTGTTCTTGGGTTTCAAATTCGTCATATACTGTATTATGTTGGGCCAAATGATCGCTCATCACTACAAAAATAGTGTCTTCCATCAGACCCTTACTTTCCACGTAATCATAAAATTTAATGAGGGATTCAAAGCTGCACCCAATTGCCGCTGGTATTTTCGAAACACCTTCAGGGGGATTTGGGCAATTTTTGTCCAAAAATGCATCTGGCCCATGGGTGGAAATCGTAAGGTAAGAGAGTACAAACGGCTCTTCTTTAGAAGAAAGGAAGTCCACCTCCTTGCGCAGATGCTCGTAAAGGAAAGCATCATTTAAACCCCACAAGTTTCCGCGTGTTTCAAGTTCACTTTCATCGACTGAAAACTTATCAAAAATACGAGAGTATCCGTGTTGGGACAAAAAGCTGCGTTTCGAATACTTACGCGCATCGGCCCCATTCATATAAGACAAAGTGTACCCATCCGCAGACAGTCTGTCGCCCAAACACTCTATCTTCTCGTAAAATGATTTCACTTCCATGCCCGCTTTTTTGCGCATGTATAGCCCTTGGTTCATGCCACTAGGCAACAACGGTACGCCGCATTGTGTCGATACGATGCCAGCAATCGTAAAGTTGGTTCCATTGGTTTGCAGCAAGTTCGACGCGGTAAATGCATCAGCCATCAATGGCTTAACCTTACTGAATTCTTTTTTGGTTGGTTCAATATGCTCGTAGGTTTGTTCCAGACTTTCGAGGTAAACGATGATCATGTTTTTCTTGATTGCCGGGCTTTTGGTGAAAACCGGTCTAAAATAGTGTTCGTCTATTTTAAAATTCACCAAAATTGGATTTGGGAAGACGATCCGAAATAAATATTTACTGACCGGGTTAATACATAAAAAAGCGAGCCCACTGATCAACAGCACGTTTTGAAAACCACGCAACCGTTTATTGAAATACATCGCAGTAACCACTAGTATATACAGGAAGACGCTATAGACCTCAGTTTTAACTTGGAAGCTGCCGCGTGCTATTGCGCGAACCTCTTCGATGCCATTATCACGAAAAAACAAAATGATTGGTTCAATATCATTTGCACCTAATGTCAATTTTAACAGCGCAAATGGGAATGAAATCATGATGACGATAAACCAAAATAAAAGATGCTTCTTACTGTTCGCATCGCCCTGAGATTTTGGTTTGAGGCACATCAAAAGCAGCGCCGAGAAAATCACTAACGGCCAAAAAAATTTCGACCCAAACGATCCCGTTTTTACAAAGAAAAACCCTAGCAACCAGCAAAAAACTACGAGAAAAAACGCGCGTAGGACCTGTGATAATATTGATCTTAATTTGGTCTTCATAAATCCTTGGCTCTTCTTTTGTAAGATCAGTAAATCATATTTAATTTAGTATATTATTTGTAAGTATTGTTACGCGCGGACTATGGCGTAATTATGAACATTTAGGCAAGTGGCAGTGTATAAATTGTGCACTTAGAATTTTTTGCCATATGCAATCACGCCACCATGGTTATTGGGCGCGCATATTGCGTAAATGGCATGCGATACCTTCCTTCAAATCTTCAAAATATGTCAACTTTCCATTCTCTAACACGGCGGCGGCCGTACATATTTCTTGGATCAAGGGCATAGAGTGAGAAACCACCAGTGCACCGCTGGTCTCCAGTCGTTCATTTAAATACCGTTTGCTCTTCTCTTTGAAGTTAGCGTCGCCAACGGATGTTACTTCGTCAATCAAATAAGTGTCGAATTTAATCCCAATGGACACGCCAAACGCCAAACGCGAACGCATGCCAGATGAATAAGTGCGAATCGGCAAGCGAAAGTGGCTGCCTAATTGTGCGAAATCTTCGACGAAATCGGATAGTTCGGCGGTATCCACTCCATATACCCGCGCGATAAAGCGCGTGTTTTGTGCGCCTGTCAAATCGGGGTGAAAACTGCCTGCGAAACCCACGGGCCACGAAATCGCACCGGTTGTTCGGATTTCGCCCGCGTCCAAACGCAAACTGCCGCCGATCATATTAAGCAATGTGGATTTACCCGCCCCATTTCGCCCCAACATGGCAATAGATTTATCCGAAGGGAATGTCGCGGATATTTTGTCAGCCACCAACTTTCGACGGCCGTTCAATCGAAATTCTTTGGAAATCCCATCCAAGACAATCATTCTTAGCGTCGATCCCAGATGCTGTAGACCATCAAAATGCAAATCGACCACACCAGCAACAAAACTGTAATAACGATAAATGCTAGAATACCGCGTTCCGGAAACTTGGACGATTCTGCCGTAGTTGGGCCCAGATAAGACGCCAAATAGCGACTTTGGCGATTTGATTCGGCCAAAGCACGATCATAAACCGCCTGACCGGATAGGTAACTGGCTTCAGCAAACTCGCGATCGACCTCTAATGCCTCAAACTCGCCCAAGACGGTGGCCAAAACTTCGTTGCCATCCGAGCCAGCTAGACCAAATTTTTTGCGCTCTTCTTTGATGCGTTCTTCGATGACTTTGATACGGCGTTGTGCCTGCTCGATGCGAGGATCGTTTTGGCGTGTAACACCCGTCAGCAGGTCCAGTTCGATGAATTCTTCGGCCAAACGTTGTTGCATTGTGTTCAACAGACCAAGTTGCCCTTGGATGTCTGACGTTGGGTCAACAATCTGTTTTAGATTACGAAAAGTGGTGATTTCTTGGCGCGCAGCCTTCAATCGATCAACAGCATTTTGAAGGTCCTCGCGGGCAAATTTTATTGCATCCTCGCGGGCAATTGCAGAAATGCGATTGATCAAGATTGATGATCTCTCGAAGATCGTACTTGCGATGGCATTGGCATCTTCGGGTGCGAATGCATTCACACGCAATTCTATCAACCGCGTGCCTGAATCATAACTGATTTTGACCATACGATCCCAGTATTCTAGAAGGTCTTCGATCGAGCCTTCTGGATCGAATGCAAAATAAAAATCGCCTTCCGGCTTTGCATATAGCTTGCGTAGATCTAATTCGGCATCCACTTCTGTCACCATTTGTTGACTTTGGATGAATTCATTCAGAATATCCGCATCCGACGAACTGCCCGATGAAAGGCTGGTTAAGCCGCCCAATAAATCTAAATCTGCGCCCGCTGATTCACTCTGAATGGTGAAACCAACGTAGGATGCATATTGATCAGCAGCGCGTGTATAGAGATACCCCAACACCAAAAACGCAGGCAAAATGACCGCCAAAAGAAAAGAAATCGCAACCAGGCGGTGCCGCTTTTTAACACGACTTGGGCCAACAGATTGGGCGGGTTTAGGCGCAGCTGGCGTTGTTTGTTCAACGTCCGCAGGCGCTGGTGTCGCTTGCTTTTGTTTGGTCTCAGATGTCACTTTGAACCCTACTCTTGCCAGTCATTATCTAATTCCTTATTCCGTATATACACTACTACCACTGGTGCAATAGATAAAGCATCAGCTACAATCGCGCCAAAGGACTGTAAATGCGGACCAATACACCAAAGTTCAGCACCCCACGCGCCATTTTTGCATTGATTGTGCGCGAAATGTCCACGACCTATGGGCGTTCGCCTGGGGGCTACTTCTGGGCGGTTGCGGAACCAATTGCGGGCATTGCATTGCTAACCTTTTTTTTCAGTTTAATGCTTCGCGCTCCCGCTCTTGGAAGTAACTTTGCATATTTTTATGCGACCGGAATGGTGCCATTCACGTTTTACGTGGATGTAAACGCAAAGGTTTCTCTTTCTCTTAAATTTTCAAGGCAATTACTGTTTTACCCAAGAGTGACATTTACCGATGCGTTGATTGCACGCTTTCTCTTAAGCTTCTTCACCCAAATTCTTATTTTCTTTCTCGTATTTTTAATCATCATCCAAGCCTATGATATTAAGCCCACACTTGATTTCAAATCCATTTTTATCGGCCTTGGCATGGCCGCAATCTTGGGTCTGGGTATTGGGACTATGAATTGCTTTTTGATCCTACGAATACCAGTCTGGCAGCGTATCTGGGCAATTTTTACGCGCCCGCTATTCCTTGTCTCGAGCATATTTTATTTGTTCGAGACAGTGCCAGAGCCCTTTAAAAGCTTTCTTTGGTATAATCCATTAGTCCACATTGTTGGCATGATGCGTCGCGGCTTTTTCGCCACTTACGATGCCGCCTACGTGTCGGTAAGTTTCGTATGCATTCTATCGTTGGTTTTGATGGGGTTTGGACTGTTGCTTTTGGGGACATACCAACGTGATCTACTGCACAAATGATACTGCCCCCAGACCGAAGCCAATACCTATTCAAATGTAATTGGCGGTAATGAAAGGCTGCGCAAAAGTATGTTGTGTGCTTGCTTTTTGCCGACGCGGTCGTCGTGTTTAAGGTTTCTCAAAGCCTTTATCAATTTGGAATGAAGCGTGGGAAATTCAGTTTCTAAGTACGCTGATATAACCTTTAGCTCGATCGCGGATGGCTCAACCACGCCCCTGTCAACAATCTCATGATCGGTGAATAACTTGCCATCTTCTCGACCACAGAAATGCTGAGCGATGTGGCGATTTCCCTGTTCAAACCTATCCAGTATTCTTTGACGTTGTTCTTGGGAAAGAGTGTCCTTATCGCGATAGCCGTCGCCGCCATCGGATTTCAACTTAGCCGAATAAGCGAATAGGAATTCATTGAAATTTGCGCTCTTGTCTACGTTCTCAATCACATTATTAATTAGGCGTTTGTATTCCAGGCTTTCGTTACTCAACCTCGGATTTAAATCTCCTTTTTCCAAAGGAACGAACTGAGATGTGTCAGATATCTGCAATCCACCTGTCAAAAAATCTTCGATCAAGTCACCCTTGACGAACTGGTTTTTCTCATAGGCGCGAACAATCAAATTTTCAGCACCGACATGTTTTTCCCATACCGAAATTCGTTCTTGGTAGTCGTATGAGTGCAGCTTTTTTTCCAGAATGGCATCAATCTTGCCACGCTGCAAACCCGCCTTAACCATCTGATTGTAACCGGCCATAACCAATTCATCTTGGCGGCGAAGGTAGATGACAATCTTAAGATTGAAATGTTCTTTGATGGCTTCGCAAAATGGCCCAACCAATTCCTCGGCAGTCCATGCAATCAGCTCAGACGACATAACAAAGTTATTCTCGCTCTGCGCTGCCAGTTTTGGAACCCATCTATTTGACTCGAGGAAAAACCATTTTGCCTTGGTCAAAAAAGGCGGGATATGGGGAGAGATTAAGTGGTGTGCACAGGATCTTTGTCCGAGCTGGGGATAGGAAAAGCCTTGGGCGTTAAACGCCGCTTTATTTGCTGCACAAAAGTTCTGGATGGCCGTCGTGCCTGTCTTGCCCATTCCAATGTGCAAATATAAATTTTTCAAATCAACGATCCTTGTTTGCGTTCTCTTTTATATAGTCGAGCGTTGTTCGAATTCCATCACTTAAGTCGGTTTTAGGTGACCAATTTAAAATTTCTTTTGCTCTAGAAATATCCAGAAAATTCTTGGGCACATCAAACACACGACCTGGAAAATATTGTGCCGTTATATTGATGCCTTGTGCGTCTCGAATTTGTTGAATGATTTCATTCAGAGACAGCCCAACACCGGATCCAATGTTTATGGGGCGCCCATCTAGGTCTGTGTCCAAACATGCCACAAACGCATCGATCACATCCGCGATAAAGATATAGTCCCTCTCGATCGATCCATCGCCCCAGATTTCGATTTTCTCTTCGTGAACGGCCTTCGCACAGAAAGTTGTCAAAGCGCCCTGTGCGTTGTTTATGTTCTGCTTGGGCCCATAAGGATTTGCGACGCGCAGAGATACAGTTTGCATTTCACCCTGACGCCCAAAAAATCGCAGGTAATTTTCGACGGAGAGCTTCGACATCCCATAAGCCGCAATCGGATTGGTGGGTTGATCTTCGCGGATTGGAACGGCATTTGTTTCCCCATAAACCGCACCCCCAGAAGAACAAAAAATCGCCTTCTCAACACCACTTTCAACAGCCAGCTGGAATAGTTGGGCGGAACCCACTATATTTTCAGATATATCCGCGATAGGTTCGGCGTTTGCCTTCTGCGGGAACTTGGTGGCAGCCAGGTGGTATAGAACCTGCATGCCTTTAATCGCGCCAGCTACGACATCGGAAACTAAAAAACTGCCTGAGATGTAATTCAATTTTTGATGTTCTATCTCTGGCGCTACGATATCCAAAACAGAAACCGTGTGACCTTGGCTAAGCAATCGTTCGATCAGGTGTTTGCCGATAAAACCGCCGCCGCCTGTTACCAAAATCCGTTTAGGTTGCATTACTTTGATCCATCACTTTCGATGACATCAGTGTAGACCGCATCATAGTTCTGTTGCAAAAGCCCAGTATCGAACTTTTGCAACGCAAAAGGAACATTCCTTTTAAGTATATTATATGCTTTTCGATCTACCGCAAGTTTAGCAATAATGTCGGCTAATTGCTGAACTGGGATTTCCCAATCCGTTAAATCCACTATTTCACCCGCCATGCCTTGTTCACTGTTCAGCATGTATGGAATTTCACCGACCGATGTCGCTAAGAATGGTTGTCCAGCTATCAAACAATCGATTAAAACCAAGGGAAAGCTCTCGCCCTGGAAGCGTGATGGTAAGAAGCCCAGATCAGAGGCCGCGAAATAGCCACGAATATTACTTTGGAAACCCTCTAGGTAAATAAAGTCGGGGGTGCCCTGATCGGTTAAGCGATCGAATTCAGGGCCTTCGCCGATAAGGATCAAACGAATGTCTGCCCCAGATTCTGCACGGGCCCGTTTGACGGCTTCTATGCCCTCAGACCAACCCTTAAAATCGAATGCGCGACTGACGTTTGTGAGGACGAATGCATCATCAGGGATATCCAGACGGGTACGGTCAAATGGTTCGAATTCGAATTCCACCAAGGCGTTGTCGATCCGTGGAACATCTTCTTTGCTGATTAGTCCGCTTTCCAATAATGCACCAAGATTTTTTTCCGCAGTGTAAACCAGACGGCTCGTTCGTTCGACCAAACGGGGCAAAATAGTTTTTCGATATTCGGCATCTATCGTTTCGTACATACCGTGTAATGACACGACGGTTTTCGCGGCTGTATCGGTCGACAAGACGTCCAGAATGGTATTGTCCACCCATGCATTGTGGGAATGAATAATGCCAATATCAAAATGTTCTACAATGCGGGACAAATCGGCAAAATTTGAAATCACTGGAATATCCGCCCGCAGCATGTTGCGGATTTCGGGAACTTCCTCTTCACGCCCGCAATCGAGGAAGGTCACGTTATATCCGTAATCTTTCATCAAATTTGCCAGCTGAATTGGGAAGGTTTCACCCCCACCCGCACAAAACGCAAAGCCGGCCATCAACAAGTTTGGTTTGCGCTTTTTGCTTTCTTTCAAAATACCTTTTAGATCATAGGTTTTCTTAAACGCTGCTGAGGCGTAGGTTTTTCGATTTTGTTTCCAATGCGTGATCAAGTTCTGTTCTTGGTGCGCGAAAATCGCTGGATCGACAGTATACGTCCGGTTGATAAACCGCGCGATGGTTTCGTGTTCCTGATAAAAGGAATCCTTACTGTAGGATGTCACGGATGTGTTTGCGTCATGAATACGGTAATAATTACGCGCGTCAGGCGAGTAGGCAATCATGCCGCCGCGAATAACATTCAGATAGAACAGCCAATCGCCGCAGGTTTTCATTTTTGTCCAATCAGCCGCACCCAGAGCATCCAAAGCTTCAAATTTACGAAACACTGCGGAACTGGCATTGGGGATGATGTTTTTCACGCCAAATGCGGATTTCACAATATCCGGCGCTGTTTCAACAAAACTGTGGCCCCAGCGATCTGGACCCAAGTCTTGGAGGTATTCCTCCATCGACCAAATTTTAGTATCGCCTGCGCCATTCATAAAATCGGTTTTTGCATAGGAAATCTGAACCGCCGGATTGCCGAAGAAGGGAATCAAGGTTTCAAGGAAGTTTTCTGAGCACCAATCGTCACTCTCGGCCATCCAGATCAGTGATCCTCGCGCCATCGCGATACCTTTGCGCCACTGGAAAAAGACGCCTCCTGAATTTTGCTCGTTGAAAACAACGTGTGTGTTTTCGGGATAGCGGTTGGCGAAACTCTGCAATATTTCGCGGCTGGCATCGCTGGAACAATCGTCCATTAAAATGACTTCGAAGTTTTTGTAAGTTTGCGCATAGATACTCTCTAGGCGCTCCACGAGATAATCAGCATGGTTGAAATTTGGAACAATGATTGTAACCAACGGCTCTTCTTCATTCACTGCCTTTGGTAGTTGAAAGTCAAATTTAAACAATTTCTCTTGGTTTGCTATTTGCGACGCCAAGGGTGGTACATCGGTATTCCATGTCCCGCGGTTAATTTTTCGCAAATGAGGCTCAAGGGTGCCGCGCAAACTATTCGCTGCTTTCGGGCTAATCGATTTGACGGCACGATATCCCCACCGACCAATTTCGTTAAGACGCGCAACGTTTGCGGATTTGGTGAAACGTCGAGTTGTCATTTTTGTAATTTTACTAATTCGTTAGTTAATAAATGATTATCGCGCGTAAGACTTTCAACCTTTTGCTTTAGCTCAACGATGTTCTTTTCTGCATCGTTCGCTTTGTCCAGCTCTGCCGATTTACCTTGTACAAGTTGATCAAGGTAAAGAGTGCGGCGATATTCATTGCGCCAGCGCAAACTGATGCGCTGTAGCGCCGGCAACAGAATAGGGCCCAACAAATCAGCCGCATCAATAGCACCAACGTTTGCAAAGACATCATCGATCTGTTTTTGTTTTGGTCGATCAGTTCCATAGAGCTTTAGGAAACGTTCAAAAAGCTCACCCGCTTGTGGTAATACGGCGTCGATCTCTGCTTTCTGCTCTGGGGGAACCGTGCTGCGGTACATTTGTGGATCGAAAAATTCATTTGCGAATTCAGCAAAATCATCACAGTTCACATCCAGAAATTTCGCTACTTGGTTGCCAACCTTCAAAGGGGATCGAAGCAAATCCTTGTGCCAGACAAGCTGTGTGTTTTGTTCATCATATTGCGCAAAAGAGGTTTGGATATAAGTCATCCATAAGATAGCTCCTTCGCGGATGTCTTTGCCGAATTCATAAAAAATAGGGTTATTTTGACTGCGTAAAAACTGCGAAACCGCGGCTTCGTAGGGGCTGCGCAGAATGTGAACGTACTTCACACTACCTTGCTCGTAACCGCAGTGTTCAAAAACGCGCAACCAAAATGGTAACACCATACAAACCCGCGGATCTTTGATCAAAGCCAGAGGAACATCGTGGAATGTCGTGTTTATAAACTCTACGGCGTCTTGAAAGATATCCTCTAGTTCAACATTTGCCGCCGAAGTCGCGTAGTCGAAACACGGGGCATCCCAAGTTGACCCTAGACGTTCTAGCAAGATGTCATTCAGTACAATCAGACGCGGGTGTTCGAAAAAACCCTTTTGATTTTCAGTATTTGCATAGGTTTCATCGATTTTGGTATCCGCACCCAGTGCGGCAATTGACGCGGTCAGCATTGAGGTGCCGGATCGGTGCGCGCCCAAACATACAACAAGTTTTTTATCAAATTTCGACGCCATAAACACCCTATTTAGTTGCCAAAATTTTGAAGCACTGATGCAGTATTTAAAGTCGCCAGCATCAGTGTCAAGGTTCTAGGTATTACGGCATTTGGCGCAAAGCGCCGTAATACATAATAAAGAAATCATCCGCGTCCAGCACCGTGCCTGGATCAACTCTTGCAAACGCAACCCAGTTGTGAGAACCGCCAGTTGCATCAGCATCATAATAAATGACTCCGTTGTTTGGATTATACAGAATGTAGTCATCTGCATCAGCTGCGCCAGTACCCGCAATCCGAAGATTAGTGGCATCCAACGCTCCGCCGCCCAACGACCCGAAAACATTCGCGCCGAGAATGATGGTGTCTTCGTTTGTGTCGAAGTCAGTAATTGTAACAATATTCGTCGCTGACAAGGCTGAGTCGAAGATAAAGTTATCCGCACCAGCACCGCCCGTCAAAATATCATGCCCCCCACGACCCTTGATGTCATTATCACCACTGTTACCATTGATTACATTTCTCAATAAGTTTCTAAATGCGTCGATGTTCGCTGTACCAGCCAGATCAATACGCTCGATCGCGCCTTTGAACTTTGCAGTATTAGAAAAGTTGACAGTGACAGTTGAGATGACGCGGTCATAACCGCCCGATCCAGCCAGAGATTCATCAACTAAGTCATTCACCTGATCAACGACGTATGTATCGTTACCGCCGAGGCCGCGCATTTTGTCGTTACCGCCCTGACCGTTCAAGACATTATTGCCTTTATTGCCTGTCAAAATATTACTTAGGACATTCCCAATAGCATTAATGTTCGCTGCTCTCTTAAGAGAGATTACTTCAATACTGCCCGTGTAATTAGCACTCGCCAAATTAACCGTTACATAAGTGCGGATAATATCAAAGCCTACGGCGTTTGTACCCTCGATTACTTGGTCGCCAGCATTGTCCAAGACATAAATATCATGCCCCAGGCCGCCAACAAGAACATCTGCTCCGCCTTTACCATCCAACAAATCATTGCCGTCGTTGCCATGCAAAATATTAGCCACTTCATTGCCGTACAACACATCGTTCCCGGAACCAGCATAGGCGTTTTCAATTACTGTCCCGAAGAAAATGACAAAGTTGCCAATAACGGTAGAAACACCACCCGAGGCAAGGTTGATTTCTTGGTCTTCTGTGTCCTCTGCAAAATCAAACGTATCAATTCCACCGTCGTCAATAATTGTCGCAGACATCGGCCCGGTTGGCGCGTCGTATGCCAATAACGCAGCGAAGTCCGCACCGAACTGCGTCAAAGATGCAGCGCTGTGATGGTCTTTCCAATCATAACTCTCCCCTTAACTTACATTTACATCGGCATTTTGTTGAATATTTCCACGTTTAGGCGGGATTCATTTTATCAAACAACTTCCCCAACAAGCCTATGTAAACCTGTGCCGTGATTGTATCATCAAACCGATTTTCCGCCAATTTGCGCGCATTTTGGCCCATTGCGGCCAATTCATCGGCGGGCATTTCAACCACACGCAACATGCAATCTGTCAGGTTTTTCACGTTCTTTGCATCACACAGGAACCCTGTTTCGCCATCGACCAGTGTTTCGCGGCACCCTGGGGTATCGGTCGTGATAATCAAACGTCCCGTTGCGTTCGAATCCAACAAAATGCGCGGCATGCCTTCTTGGTAATAGGATGGCAAAACAACGCAATGGGCGGAGGCAATGAATGGGCGCACATCGTTGGTTTCTCCCAAGAACTTTACATCACCTTGGGCGATCCATGTATCCAATTCGGACCGTGAAATTCCTTCGGGGTGGGTTTCTGCCAGCTTGCCCAAAACATGAAACTCTGTGTCGGGATGGCGTTTGTGAATGACACGGGCGGCGGCGGCAAATTCGCCGATGCCTTTGCTGTGTAACAGGCGGGCGCAAAACAGGAATACGCGCGGTGTTGGCGCGGGAATTGGGTGTTGGGCGAATGTTGTGATATTCACACCTTCACCATCCAAAACATGGGTGCGATCCGCGTTCAACAGGCCCTTGTCGATAAAAACTTGCTGGTTTTCGACGTTTGAAAACAGCGCCATGTGAATATCGCGAAATGCAAAACGATACAGAACCGTGGCTAGTTTTTGCAACCAATTATCCGCGGCAAACGCATTGCCCAGCCCAGGGATCACCGCAATAAACGGAATACCAAACGCCCGCGCCGCAATCGCGCCATAGATGTTGTTTTTGATGGTGTATCCAATGATTACATCGGGTTTTGATTTTTTGAACTGGGCCTTAAATCGGCGCATCAACAGGTAATCGCGTATCGGCGACAACCCGTTGCGATCCATTTCAATGTGTATGAATTCACACCCACGCGCCGACAGATCATCGCTGTGCACATCATGGGGTGTCAGGATGGTTACGCGGCATCCCTGTGCCAGCAATGTATCAATTACCGTGCCGCGAAAATGCGCCAAACACCATGACGTGTTGGCGGTGATTAAAACATGTCGGCCGTACAAATTATTGGTCATCTGGGTTCCATCGCGATCATGATTTCAGCAATGCCAGACACATGAACAGGGTGTCAACGCGGCGTTGGCGTCGAATACCACCACGCAGCAATTGAAGGATCGGGATAAGTTTCCAGCCCCCAGAGGCCGCACGCTTAACCAAAGTCAACGCGCGTTGACTTTCTGATGTCAGCGCATGTTCGATCTGCGACAACGCGTCGATATTATCGCGAAGGCGTTGCTGATACGGGCCCATCATCGCAGACATATTCCGCCGCTTACGCGCCATACCACTGGCGGCACCCACAATATTTTTATCATGCTGGCGGTATAAAACGGATGGGCGCGGGTCGACGAAATGCGTACCACCAACACCCGTTGTCACCAGCAACGCCCACCAATCATGAAATTTAATCGCCACATCCAACGGCAAGTTGACTACGGCATCTACAGCGAGTGAATTCAAAACCACCGAATTCCCGACAGTGCAGTTTTCCACCAACAGGTTTGCGAAGTTTACGGGAAATTTCGGTGCAGGCGTTTGCGATAAAACATTCAGGTCGCTATCAGCCATCTGAACCACACTGCCATAGGCACGTGGTAAGTCATTCTCCAAATGCGGTATCGCGCGTTCCAATTTTTCGGGATGCCAGACATCGTCTTGGTCACAAAAAGCAACCAAACAATTGCGGCACATTTCATGACGCAATGCCGACAGGAAATTTTGGGCAAACCCCTGTGCAGGGCCATCGATGATTTTGATCTCTCGGTCTGGGTTATTGATCGCAAACTGATGCAAAACCTCGCGCGTCTGGTCGGTTGAACCATCATCACTGACCAGCAGGCGCCAGTTGGCAAATGTTTGCGCGTTCAACGAGTCTAATTGCGCAGGCAAATACGCCGCCCCATCGAAGGTGCCCATAACAATCGTAATGACAGGTCGTTTTTGCATCATGCGAACGTATGGGTCATTTGGGTGTATATCAACCGCTTTTCGCACCTTGCCCATCACCATATTCCCGGCATTTTTGCACTTAAAACATCGATTCTATGTGGAAATGGGCAAAAATATTCCGACCGCAGTTATTCCCCAACAGCCCTTATATACCGCCGCAAATCTAATTTTGTTTGCCTAGAGCGGATGCAATGGTCTGTTTGCGACACTTTATTTGTCGATTAAACCTTTTGCTATTACCACTTCCGCGTTACGCTGTGCCCTTACAGACTCATTAACGAAGTTTGCACACTAGGGAGAAATAAATGAAATTCTTTAACCGTAAAGGTGAAGCACTGCCAGCGCACCTGACACAACGCGCTGACGAAGCACGCAATGGTTCAGACATTGATCGCCGCGAATTTATGACAGTTGCCAGCGCATTCGGCGCAACAGCAGCAACCGCATACGCGATGCTGGGTACAGCTGCACCAGCACAGGCCGACGGCCACGCAATGATCGAGCCAGGCGGCACGGTTCGCATGCAGATCGAAGTACGCGCATTGAAGGATCCACGTACATACGACTGGACACAAATCGCATACATCACACACGGTTGGTTGGAATACCTTGTTGAATACAACAACGACGGTTCATTCAAGCCACGCTTGCTTGAAAGCTGGTCTGTGAATGACGATGCAACGGTTTACACATTGAACGTCCGCAAAGGCGTGAAATGGAACAATGGTGATGATTTCACAGCCGCAGATGTTGCGCGCAACATCGAAGGTTGGTGTGACAGCAACGTAGAGGGTAACTCTATGGCGGCACGCATGAACTCATTGGTTGATCCAGAAACCAAAGTTGCACGCGCGGGTGCGATTATGGTTGTTGACGATCACACGGTGAAATTGACCTGTGCTGCATCAGACATCACAATCATTCCTGGCATGGCTGATTACCCAGCCGCAATCGTACACAGCAGCCTGAACAACGACAACGTTGCAACGAACACTGTTGGTACTGGCCCATACACATTGGAATCAATGGAAGTTGGCGTGAAAGCTGTTTTGGTTCGCAACACAGATCACACATGGTGGGGCGAAGGCACTGGTGCATATTTGGATCGTATCGAATACATCGATTACGGCACAGAGCCAGCATCATGGATTGCTGCTGTTGAAGCCGAAGAAATTGATGCATTGTACGAAAACACTGGTGAATTTGTGGACATCGTTGACGGTTTGGGTTGGAACACATCCGAAATCGCAACAGGTTCAACAATTGTTATCCGTCCAAATCAAGACGCTGACGCATACAAAGACGTGCGTGTTCGCCGTGCTTTGGCAATGGCCGTCGATAACGCTGTTTGTTTGGAATTGGGCAATGACAACCGTGGTATCCCTGCGGAAAACCACCACGTTGCACCAGTACACCCAGAGTATGCTGATATCGGCAAGCCAAAATTCGACCCAGCAGGCGCACTTGCCCTGATGAAAGAAGCAGGCATGGAAGATTTCGAGCATGAGCTGATTTCCATCGATGCGGGTTACCGCAAAGACACCACCGACGCCGTTGCCAGCCAATTGCGTTCTGCGGGTATCAAGGTGAAGCGTACCGTTATGCCGGGTTCAACATTCTGGAACGACTGGGTGAAATACCCATTCTCATCCACAAACTGGAACCACCGCCCATTGGGCGTTCAGGTTTTGGGTCTTGCCTACCGTGGCGGCGTGAAATGGAACGAAGCAGCATTTAACAACGCTGAATTCGATGCATTGCTGGACCAAGCGGTTGCAATTTCGGATGCTGCTGAACGTTCAAAAGTCATGGCCAAGATCGAACAGATCATGGTCGACGAAGGCGTAACAATCCAACCGTACTGGCGTTCATTGTACCGCCAATCAAACCCAAAACTGCACGGCGCGGAAATGCACATCGCATACCTTCCTCAGCTGTACAAATGGGGTTGGAAGAAAGCTTAACTTTCTAAAACTTAGGGCCGCAAACACCGCGTTTGCGGCCTTTTTCTATCTAATCAAAGGACGACATGGGACAGTTTATCCTAAAACGCATAGGCGTCATGCTGATTACCGCGGCATGTTTGACATTCATCGTATTCTTTTTGACCAATCTTTTCCCCAATTTGGAAAAGCTGGCAAAAACCCAAGCCAACAATCGCATGAGCGACGAACAGGTCATCACATGGTTGGACAACCGTGGTTACAGCCAGAACCTGTTTAAAAAATATGGCGAATGGGTTGGGATTTTACCGTCACTTCGCGTAACCGCAGATAGCGGCCAAACATACACCCGCTGTTCGCGCCCCGACCTACCTGCCGCCGACGCCCCACGTTTTTGTGGGTTGCTACAGGGTAACATGGGTTTTTCAACCGTATTTAAGGAAGAGGTATCAACCATCATCGGCAAACGTCTGGGCCTGACGGCCTATCTGATGTTGGCGGTTTTGATGGTTATGATCCCATTGGCCTTGGCCGTAGGTGTGATTGCAGGCATGCGCGAAGGATCGCGTACAGACCGCACATTATCCACCTTCGCCATCGCCACCACCGCGACACCTGAATACGTATCAGGCGTCATTTTCATCGTACTCTTCGCATCATCCAAGGTCGGCTTGTCCCCACTATTCGCCGAATGGGGATGGATCGAAGGGCGCACAATTGTGAAGGGTTCATCGGCATCCGCGATGGACAACATCACATTCGCAAACTTCGTTCTACCCGTGATGGCATTGGCACTCTACGGCATGGGTTACATTGCGCGTATGACACGCGCATCCATGGCCGAGGTCATGACCGCGCAATATATCCGCACCGCCCGCCTAAAGGGCGTGCGTTTTCGTACAATCGTTTTCAAACACGCATTGCGCAATGCGCTGATCGCGCCATTTACGGTGATCATGTTGCAAATTCCATGGCTGTTAACCGGCGTGGTGATCGTTGAAACCTTGTTCAACTACAAAGGTTTCGGCTGGTCATTGGTCCAAGCCGCAGATGGTAATGATATTCAACTTCTGTTGGGTGTTTCCGTTGTGGCCGTTATCGTTGTGCTGGTGACCCAGCTGATTTCCGATATCGGTTACGCCTTCTTAAACCCACGCATCCGCGTATCATAAGGAGGACAATGTAATGGATCCTTTAACAGGTTTTGAAATTTTCACTGGCATCATTGCACGCTTTTGGTTGGTATGGATTTTGATCATTTTGGTCTTCGCGATCTCGATCAAAACCAAACGCAAAACGGCGCTTTATGGCAAATTATTCGACAGCCCAATTGGCATGGTTGGATTTGGATTGGTCTTGTTTTGGGTGCTGACGGCACTGTTGGGCGACATGATCATGACGCATGATCCCTTGTCCCAAGTATCGGGTATGAAAAACAAGGTTCCAGGCACGCCGTTGCGTGGCGCAGCAGAAGGCGATTATGCGCATTATTTGCTGGGTGGCGATCATCTGGCGCGTGATGTGTTTTCGCGTGTGATCGCAGGTAGCCGCATCGTGTTGAAAATTGCACCACTGGCGACATTGTTTGCGTTTATGGTGGGTATCACGTTGGGCTTACCGGCTGGATATTTTGGCAAGCGCGTTGATACGATTTTGTCATTCTTGGCCAACCTCATTCTGGCCTTCCCTGTGATTTTGCTGTTCTACCTGCTGGTGACGCCAGAAATCATCGAAACGGGCATGCCAAAATACATGGCGGGCGTGATGTTCATGATCCCGATCGTGTTTATGATCCTGCTATGGCAATCACGTTTCCACATCCGCCCAAAGGTGCGCAATAAATACATGTTCTGGACGTTGTTAATCGGCGGGTGGATTTACCTTGGCGCGGCGTTCAATGCCGATCCATTGGTGATTATCCGCAACCTGTTCTTCGGTACGGATGCAACATGGCAAACATTGCCCAAGGGCGTTGTCTACATGCAATCCAACATCCTGATCGTGTTTGTATCAGTGGTGTTCGTGAACTCACCCACAGTATTCCGTATCGTGCGTGGTCTAACAATGGATATCCAAACACGTGATTACGTCGCCGCCGCCCAAACACGTGGCGAGAGCCCTTGGTACATCATGCTTTGGGAAATCTTGCCCAACGCACGTGGCCCACTGATCGTCGATTTCTGTCTACGCATTGGTTACACAATCATCCTGTTGGGAACCTTGGGTTTCTTTGGCCTTGGTCTGGAACCAGAAAGCCCTGATTGGGGAACGACGATTAACTCTGGTCGCAAACTACTGACCATCTACGCCCACCCCGCACTGCCACCGGCACTATCGCTGATGAGCCTTGTATTGGGTCTGAACCTGCTTGCCGATGGCCTGCGTGAACAAAGCTTAAAGGACTAGGAGAGAGACATGAGTGAACCATATGATGGCCCGATCCTAGAGATTACAAACCTTTCAATCAGCTTCTTTACGCGGTTGTTTGAAATCCCTGCGGTAATGGATTTTTCCTGTACCGTTATGCCCGGCGAGGCGATGGGATTGGTGGGTGAATCAGGCTGTGGTAAATCCACCGTCGCCTTGGGCGTGATGCAGGATTTAGGCGTGAACGGTAAATGCGTGAACGGTTCGATCAAATTCAAAGGACGCGAACTGACCACCATGTCCGATGCGGAACTGCGCGAATTGCGTGGTTCCGAAATCGCGATGATTTATCAGGAACCCATGGCGTCCCTGAACCCCGCGATGAAAATCGGCAAACAGTTGATGGAAGTGCCGATGATCCACGAAGGTGTTTCAAAACAAGAAGCATACGACATGGCAATCGACGTTGTGGAATCGGTGCGCCTGCCCGATCCCGCGCGGATCATGAATTCGTTCCCGCACCAACTGTCGGGCGGTCAACAACAACGCATCGTTATCGCGATGGCCTTGATGTCAAAACCATCGCTTCTGATCTTGGACGAACCCACAACCGCATTGGACGTAACGGTCGAGGCGGGCATCGTGGATTTGGTCAAAGATTTGGGCAAAAAATACGGCACATCGATGCTGTTCATCAGCCACAATTTGGGATTGGTCCTTGATACCTGTGATCGCCTCTGCGTGATGTATTCGGGCGAGGCTGTGGAAACAGGTTCGATCGAAGACGTGTTCGACAAAATGCGCCACCCCTATACACAGGCGCTGTTCCGTTCGATCCCATTGCCAGGAGCGGATAAAAACGAGAGCCCACTTGTGGCAATTCCAGGAAACTTCCCCCTACCACACGAACGCCCCAATGGCTGTAATTTCGGCCCGCGTTGTAATTATTTTGAGGCAGGGCGTTGCGATGTCGGCGATATCAAAATGTCTCCATTCGAAGATAACGACCGGCATCACAGCCGCTGTGTAAAGTTCGATGAAATCGATTGGGATGCCAAACTGGCCGCTGGTGATGACACGTCCAAGGTGATGTCGGGCGAGGTTGTCTTGAAGGTCGACAACCTCAAAAAATATTACGAGGTCGCGGCAAACGCCGTCTTCGGCGGTGGTGAAAAACGCGTAGTCAAAGCCAACGAAACTATCAGTTTCGAAGCGCATGAGAGTGAGACACTGGCCATCGTTGGTGAATCTGGTTGTGGTAAATCCACATTGGCCAAGGTGCTGATGGGGCTGGAAACAGCCACGGATGGTTCGGTTACATTGCTGGGTCAAGACGTTGGAAACACGGATATCAATGAACGCGAAACCAAAACGGTTTCATCGGTTCAGATGGTTTTCCAAAACCCGTTCGATACATTGAACCCTGCCATGACGGTTGGTTCACAAATCATTCGCGCGCTTGAAATCTTCGGCGTGGGCGACACGCCCGATGAACGCCGTGATCGCATGTTGCGCCTATTGGATTTGGTAAAACTGCCGCGCGAATTTGCGGATCGGATGCCACGCCAGTTATCTGGTGGTCAAAAACAACGTGTGGGTATCGCACGCGCCTTTGCGGGTGATGCGCAAATCGTTGTGGCGGACGAACCGGTTTCGGCGCTGGACGTATCTGTTCAGGCGGCGGTGACGGATTTGTTGATGGAAATCCAACGTGAAAACAAAACCACGTTGCTGTTCATCAGCCACGACCTGTCCATCGTGCGCTACCTGTCGGATCGCGTGATGGTGATGTATTTGGGCCATGTTGTGGAAATGGGGACGACTGAACAAATCTTTAGCCCGCCATATCATCCGTATACAGAAGCGTTGCTGTCCGCCGTTCCAATTGCGGACACATCCATCGTGAAAAAACGCGTCGTACTGGACGGTGACATTCCATCGGCGATGAACCCGCCAACGGGTTGCCCATTCCAAACGCGATGTCGTTACAAAGATCAAGTCGAAGGTGGGCTTTGTGATCGCGAGGTGCCACCAATGCGCACTTTGGCATCTGGGCATGAAATGAAATGCCACCTATCCGCCAGCGTTCTGGACGCAATGGAACCGGTGATCACCCAGACCAAGAAGAAGAAGCCAGCCGCCAAAAAGAAAGCGGCCAAGGCAAAATAACAACGGAGCCTCCCATGTCACAAACAGTTTTTGAATTCACCAAAAACCTGACATGGGAGGCGATACCAAACGATGTTCAACATCAATCCAAACGATGCCTATTGGATTTAATCGGCGTCGCCGCCGCAGGGCATACAACCCCCACTGCTGATCTGATAAACAACCACGCCGCCATGATGTTTGGTGGTGGGAAATCGGCCTTGTTCTTCGATGGGCGTCTTGTGTCGCCCGCAGGTGCGGCAATGGCCAATGGCATGACAATCGACAGCATGGACGCCCATGATGGCCATGTTTTAACCAAGGGTCACGCGGGTTGCGGCGTATTACCCGCCTTGGTCGCTATCATTCAGGCTCAGGGCTTAACGCTAACGGGCACAGAATTCTTAACCACATTTGTCATTGGATACGAAATCGCAATTCGCGCGGGCATCGCATTGCACGCTACCGCACCCGATTACCACACATCGGGCGCATGGGTCGCCATCGCCGCCGCCGCTATGGGCGCACGATTGATGGACATGGATGAAACCCAATTTCGCCACGCGATCGGCATCGCCGAATACCATGGCCCCCGCAGCCAAATGATGCGCGTTGTCGATACACCAACAATGCTAAAGGATGGTTCGGGCTGGGGTGCGATGGCGGGTGTGTCCGCCGCGTATCTGGCGCACTCGGGTTTCACGGGCGCACCCGCAATCAGCGTCGAAGAAACAGAATTTTTCAATGACCTGAACAAAAAATGGCACATGATGGGTCAATATTTCAAACTCTATCCTGTATGTCGCTGGGCACAGCCAGCCGTAGAAGCCGCCGCCGCATTAAAATTGGAACATGGGTTCAGCGCAGACGATATCAGTTCTATAGGCATCGAAACCTTCCACGAGGGTAAACGCTTGGCCGTCGGCAAACCGACCTCATCGGATCAGGCGCAATATAACCTACCGTTTTCGGTTGCCGCTTACCTTGTCCACAACACCCTTGGCCCACGCGAGGTCACAGGTGCGGGCCTAACCGATCCTGCAACTTTGGCGTTGATGGATAAAATTGTGATGCATGAGGACGACACATTCAACGCCCGCTTTCCCGCTGAACGCTGGGCGCGTGCCATAATCACATTAAACGATGGTCAAATTTTTACATCCAACGACACCACTGCACAGGGCGATTGGGACAAACCGCTCACAGATGAAACATTGAATTCCAAGTATGATGGCCTAACGCGTGATAGCGGGCTGTTGGCGGATTTCAAACGGATCAAAGATATAGTTTGGAATTTGGACGCACAACAATCTGTTGGTGATTTATTATCAATGCTTTGCTCGCAGCCAAAACCACACCGTTAACACTTAAGTTATTTAAAATCAGATACTTAAATAATGTCCCCATGGGGACATCCCAAAAAACGGGTGTCAAAGCATCTTAATAACGTCCTTATCAACCGCCAGCATATACCCCTTGCGCGAGATATTTTTCACCAACAAATGGCTGATCATCTGGTTCCCCAAATGATCCCGCAATCTCTTAATCCGCGTCGCCCCAGATGCCTCATCCACATCAATCTTGGGCTTGCCCGAAATCATCGATTCCAATTCCGCACCGCTCAAAACATCATCATCCAACCGCGCCTCGCACAGCACTGACAAGGTTTCACAAATCGCTGTGGTCAGCTCGAACTCCATATCATTGATCGTAACAATCTGCTCTTCGCGGTTCACCACCAGCGAGTTCACCACCAGCCCCGAACGGGTCATTTCGCCCATTGCTTGTTGCAACCCATGGTTGGTCAATAAGAAGTAGAATGCGGAGAGTAGTAAAGCCGAGGCCAATACCAACAGAATAAAAATGATCACACGGTAGCTGGCCAGCACATCCGCAAATGCGGTGCCAGATTGCGCCAGCACCTCTAACAACTTCACATTCTCCGTGGTCGTCAGCGCATCGTTTTCCACGAAAATCTGTTCCACGCGATCATTGAACGCATTCGCGTCTGGCAGATTGATGAACAACAAAATACTGGCAATCAACAACAGCCCCAAAACAGCGGCACTGCCATAAATCACCAATGATCGTTTTTTAGTATCGAAGGAAATATTCACCAGCGTCCGCCTGTTTTGTATTTAATTGATCTGCGCCAAACAATGACATGATGCTTAACAAAACCCAACCTTCGCCCAAAATGCGTGCCTGAACACGCGCATCGGCGCTGGCGGGATCGGCGCATGCGCCCTTTGCCAATTCAATCACACCGTAGTGTAATCGCAAATCACCAGTGGCCTGTTTCGCCTTATAATCCGCGTAACATTGCGCGGATGCCATGCTGGGCGTTGCCAGTGCAAGGACCAGCGCGGCGGTTATATTTTTGAATGTATAAGTCATGGCATCAATCTGGAGGTTGTGGCCTTGATATTCAATATCAAAGGGACAGAAACCCGTCGATATCCAATAACAGCCGCCTGTCATTGTCTGACATTCGTTACCTGCCCCACATTCAACCCATGCCAAGCGTATCACAGCGCCTAGCAACGAAATCAGGGCACAGGCCCGATACTGAAAGGTGAATGAAATGATTATGAACAAACTAGCCACAGGCATTACCGCAATTGCCATTGCGACCACTGCGATCTCTGTTCCAGCCAAAGCCGACAATAAAGACTTAACAAAATTGCTGGCAGTTTTAGCAGGCGGGTTGGTGATACACGAAATCGTCGACAAGAAGAAAGATCGTAAAGCCGCTGAAGCATCGGCTCAGCGTGAAAGACATAAAAAGCCACGCGATAAGCGGATCACCCATCAACACCGAAATGGTGAATGGTACACGCACCGAAATATGGAAGAGCTACGTCATTACCATTCCCAAAAAGGTCATTATGAACGCCGCCATCGTCGTACAGATAAAAATAGGTTGGCTCCGCCCGTTCAAGACAGGTTTTTCCAACTATCTATGCCTAACAGATGTGAGCGCACCTTAAGCGGACGGTTTGGCCAAACAAAACATGGAATGTCGCGTCGTTGTTTACGCAAATTCGGGTACATCATTGAAAAAAACGGACGTGTAACGCATCCAAACCATCCCAACCGCGCAGCGCGCCCAACATTGTTCTGAACCTAGGCGGCGGTCAATTTGATCGCCCCTTTTCATATCCCGCGCGGACACGTAAACCAACCACATGGCAAATTACGTACTTGAAGCCGCATTAAATGCGGACGGATCCAATATCATCGCAGGCGTAGACGAGGTAGGGCGGGGCCCGTGGGCTGGCCCTGTTACCGTTTGCGCCGTGATTTTGGACCCTGACAACATCCCAGAAGGATTGAATGATTCCAAAAAGCTGACGGCGAAACGCCGCGATGTGCTGTTTGATTTGATCATGGGCAGCGCTGAGGTCAGCTTGGTACACGTCGAAGTCGAAGAGATTGATCAGATCAATATCCTTCAGGCCACATTTCGTGGGATGGAACGCGCGGTGGCTGGACTTCCATCGGTCGATCACATCTTGATTGATGGCAATAAAACCCCACCAAACCTGAACGCGCCCGCAACGGCGGTGGTGAAGGGCGACGGCAAATCAGTATCGATCGCCGCTGCATCAATCATCGCCAAAGTGACACGCGATCGATTAATGTTGGATTTGTCCAAATCATACCCGGGGTACGGTTGGGAAACAAATGCGGGTTATGGTACAAAAATACATCAGTCGGGACTGCTAAATCATGGGGTGACCCCACACCATAGACGTTCGTTCAAACCCATACACAATATCTTGTATCCCGCTTGATACGCTAACTTACTGATTTTCTGAATTTAATTGACCGCGAATCCTGTTTGAATCATTTTAGTCTCAACGACGCAAAAATGCGCATTACGAGGCAGACATGGTAAAAACAACAAAAACAGAAGGTAGCGTAAAGCTACCGCTGAACAAGATTCTTGATGGTGATTGTATTGAGGTGATGAATTCATTGCCTGAAAATTCGGTCGATCTTATTTTCGCAGACCCACCCTATAACCTTCAGCTGAAGGGTGATTTGCACCGTCCAGACAATTCCAAAGTAGATGCGGTTGATGACGAATGGGATCAATTCGACAGCTTCGCAATTTACGACAAATTCAGCCGCGATTGGCTGAAGGCCGCGCGTCGTATTTTGAAACCAAATGGCGCATTATGGGTCATCGGTTCATACCACAACATTTTCCGCGTTGGCACGGCGTTACAGGACGCAGGTTTCTGGATTTTGAACGATGTGATTTGGCGCAAATCAAACCCAATGCCCAATTTCCGTGGCGTGCGTTTAACCAACGCCCATGAAACCATGATTTGGGCCGGTAAGACCGAAAAATCCAAACCAACCTTCAACTACGAAGCGTTAAAGGCATTGAACGACGGCGTTCAAATGCGTTCTGATTGGTTCCTACCAATCTGTAACGGCAATGAGCGTTTGAAGGATGAAAATGGCGACAAAGCCCATCCAACACAAAAACCAGAATCACTGCTACACCGTATCATCGTGGGTTCCACAAACGCGGGCGACGTGATCCTTGATCCATTCTTCGGCTCTGGCACCACAGGTGCTGTTGCGAAAAAACTGGGCCGTGATTTCATCGGCATCGAACGCGAAGAGGCATACCGCAAGGTCGCCACAAAACGCATCAAAGCAATCCGTCAATTCGATGCAGAGAGCCTGAAGGTTTCCACATCAAAACGCGCCGAACCACGCGTACCATTTGGCCAAGTTGTTGAACGCGGTATGTTGAAACCAGGGGATCAACTGTATTCCCTAAATGGCCGCCACAGCGCAAAAATTCGTGCTGACGGTACATTGATCGCGCATGATCAACGTGGTTCGATACATCAGGTTGGTGCAGCACTGGAAGGTGCGCCAAGCTGTAACGGTTGGACATACTGGTGTTTCAAAAAACGCGGCGAAGCCATCCCAATCGACATGCTTCGCAAAAAAATCCGCGCCGAAATGGTCGCCTAGAAATTTCGGTTACGGGCGGTAAACGCCCCTGACCAAACGGCGCAGCTGTGTCGAAAATTACCGCCGTTTAGGGCTGCTCGTCCTAAACACTGCCAACTTGCCCCGCCCTTGTGGTGGGGCTTTTTTTGCGCAAAATTTCGTGATCTTGTACGAATCTATATTGTCCTGTGCCCCCCTCTCCATAATGTGTGCAGAAACAAAGGACAGAATAATGAAAATCAGATCAGACTTCTCCAAACGCGTCGTGGTACGCCCCGACGACTATGATTGGGTTGCATCCCCCGCCAGCGGCGTGGACCGCATGATGCTGGATCGCATCGGCGACGAGGTAGCACGCGCCACAACAATTGTACGCTTCGCCCCCAACAGTTATTTCGACGCACACAGCCATGACGGCGGCGAAGAGTTTTTGGTACTGGACGGCGTATTCAGCGATGAGACGGGTGATTATCCCGCCGGCTCGTACGTGCGTAATCCAATCGGTACCAGCCACAAGCCTCACACGGAAAAGGGCTGTACGATTTTGGTGAAGCTGCACCAATTCGAAGCGGATGATCGGGCACAAATACATATCAAAACAAACGAAACAGCATTTCGCCCCGGTATGGTGGATGGACTATCTGTGCTACCGTTGCACAGTGTGACAGGAGAAAACGTAGCATTGGTGCGTTGGGCGCCCGGCACGTATTTCAATCCGCATCGCCATTGGGGCGGCGAAGAAGTTTTCGTGATTGAGGGCACATTTGCCGACGAACATGGGAGCTATCCTGCGGGTTCTTGGATACGCAGTCCACACATGTCAGAACACAAACCGTTTTCGGACGAGGGGTGTTTAATTTATGTCAAAACAGGACACCTACCAATCGAAGACACGCATTAATTCTCGTCAAATATAGCCCTGCGTTTTTTATGAACATTGCGCCAGGGCTTGCCCGAACAAGGATCGGCCATCGAGATAAGTTTACGCGTCTCAACTTCCAAATCAGAACCACCGCTGCGTGCGACGGTGTGAAAAAGACTGCTGTCTTGTAATTTCGGCGGGAGGTTATCGCTCAGATATGCATCTGTGCGCGGCAAGGTCCACATGTGGTTTCCCATATTCTTTTGCCACTGTGAAAACCTGATATCCACAAACCCAGTGGACCCTGACAACCTGTCAATTGGTGGAACATCTTTGCCCAACATCACCGCAGTACCAGTTCCCAAAATATCAACCGCGAACATATCCTTACAGGCCTTACCGAATTTATAATTTCGCCAGCCAAAGGTGTTTTTTTGTTTTTTGAAGACCCACGCATTTGCCATATAACCAAACACATTCCCGTCCAAACCGACCATGTCAATTCTTTGCAATGTATCGGTGACATAGCTGGCTGGATAAATGATATCGTCGTCGATGGTAAACACGATATCTTCGGGCGAGGGTGGGAAATAAAATTTCCCCACATCCTTTAGGTCAGTTGCTGGAATTACTGCGGTGACATTTCTGATACTGGCCAATTCCACCGGTATCTGTGTGAATTCATTCAAGCAGATATACATTTGATCGACCTGTGATGAAATGCTGGCCACCGTTTGCAACATAATATCCTGACGCGCGGGAAACGTCGCCATCTGCGCACGTATCATATCGCTAGCGCGGCATTGGATTGGTGGCCTTGTTATATTCCTGCCAATCAGTGATTTCGGGATAAAACTGCTTACGCCATGCCCGCACACGCGGATTCATACGGCGGCGCCATAGTGGTGAAAATACCGCCATTGCTGTCATCGCTGGATACCCCAGCGGCAATTGCGGCGCATCATCCGCACCATAGGTTTGCAATAATGGAAACCGACGATCCGGTTTATAATGATGATCTGAATGGCGTTGCAGGTTAATCAAGAAGTAGTTCGTCACCTTATGCGCCGAATTCCACGAATGATGCGGTTTACAGTGTTCGTATTTACCGCCACCCAGATGTTCCCGTGTTAAACCATAATGCTCTACATAGTTCACCAATTCCAATTGCAGGATTGCGCTGTAAGCTTGGACCAAGAACAAACCAACACCCAACCATCCGCCAACCCACAACGCAACGAACAGGAAAAAAGCCTGTAATATCATATATTTCCAGAACGGGTTTGATCTATGAAATGATGATAACCCTTTGCGGGCCAACATCGCCTTTTCGGCGCTCCATGCGGATTTAAAACAGCCGATTAAAACACGTGGGAAGAAGCGGTGAAAACCCTCGTTATAACGCGCGGTCACGGGATCGCGTGGCGTAGCTACATAGCGGTGATGAACCAACAAATGTTCAGACCTAAAATGCCCGTACAGCGCCATCGCCATCAATAGATCGGCCAAATGGCGTTCGAATTTCGGTTTCTGATGCATCAGCTCATGGGCGTAAACGACCCCCACACTCCCCGATAAAATCCCTGCCGAAAACATCAACAACAACATTTCCCAAACGGCATAATCGGAATGCACCACAAAATAAATCAGCCCGTAAATCATCACAAATTGAATCGGAAACCAGATGATAGTGATTAGGCGGTACCAAAACAGGTTTTCATCCGAAACATCCGTATCAGGATTGCCCGTATCCACCCCCGAAAACGCATCCCACGCCCCCATCAATACCCATGCATGAATGATACTGGTCAAAATCCACAACCCGCCCATATAGGCGGAAAACATAATCACCGGTAACGTCGTCAATGACAACCAAAACGGCAATGCATTGCGTAATAATTTGATGTTCTTCGGGTTTTTCATGGCTTAAATATCATCCTTTGCACGTGGATTTGCAACATCCCAAACTTTGCGCATCACTGTTGGCAGATCACTTGGCTTAAAATCGGCAGTATCATAAAATTCCCCAACATTGGCTGATCCCGTTACGTCACTTGCGGTCAATACAGTTAACTCTAAATGAAAATGGGTAAATGTATGGCGCACGGTGGTATTTAACGTGGTCCAATGTGCATCAATCGGTGGGCTATGCGGCATTTGTTCCGTGGCCCATCCACTCCCAGGCCAGCCTAACATACCCCCCAACAACCCCTTGTCTGGACGTCGTTCCAACAACGCGGCCCCATCACGGCGCCGTGCAAAATAAACCACACCATATCGCGTCGGCACTTTCTTCTTGGGTGTCTTGCGCGGCAATTCCGCCGCGATCCCCGCCATCCGCGCCGCGCATCCATCCGCCCACGGACAAACATCGCATTTGGGCGAGCGCGGCGTGCAAACCGTCGCGCCTAAATCCATCACCGCCTGCGCATAATCCCCTGCACGATCCGCGGGCGTCAGCCCGGCCGCCAACCCACGCAGATGCTCCTTGGACGCTGGCAATGGTTCCATCACCGCGAAAATACGCGACATCACCCGTTCAACATTTCCATCTAAAACAGTAGCTTGCACATCAAAGGCAATGCTGGCCACAGCCGCCGCCGTATAGGGCCCAATGCCCGGTAATTTCAACAACGCCGCCTCATCAGATGGGAAAATCCCATCTAACTCATCCGCAACAACCCGCGCACATTTCAATAGGTTTCGCGCCCGCGCATAATATCCCAACCCCGCCCAAGCGGCCATTACATCGCCATCATCGGCAGCCGCCAAATCCGTAACAGTTGGCCATGTACGCGTGAACTTCACAAAATAATCCCGCACCGCCGCAACGGTGGTTTGTTGCAACATCACCTCGGACAACCAGACATGATATGGGTTGGGTAAAACACCCGCTTTGCGATCACTGGGGGCAACACGCCACGGCATTTCACGCGCATTGGCATCATACCATGCTAATAAATCCGCTGAATTAACTAAATTATCGTTCAACCCATATCCCCAACGCCAAAGAATCTGCTATACCATAGTCTGGTCAGCGAAATTGGAAACGATGAAACGTAAATCTCGGGGATTTTTGCAAACAGGCGGGTTATTAAAATCCCGCATCCGCGGCGCAACGGAAAAGCGCGGCTTTGCTGAAACACGCCTGCTGACCAACTGGGTCGATATCGCAGGTCCCGCAATCGCGAAACTGTGTAGTCCGGTCAAGGTCACCTATAAACAACAAGGCTTTGGGGCGACATTAACCGTCCTAACAACGGGCGCAAACGCCCCCATGTTGCAAATGCAATTGCCCCAAATCATGACCAAAGTGAACGCGGTCTATGGATACAACGCGATCAGCAAAATCAACATCACCCAAACCGCCCCCACCGGCTTTGGTGAACCAGATGCGGCGTTTGAACGCAAAAAACCCACGAAACCGTTATCAGATGTGCAACGAAAGGACGTTGAACTTTCTGTGAAAGACGTATCTGATAGCAGTCTACAGGATGCCCTGACCCGTCTGGGTGAAAACATATTGAAAAGACAAAACAAGGATTAAAAATATGGATCGCAGAACATTCACCGCCCTATTGGGTGCCAGCGCAGTGGCAACGCCAACATTCGCCCAAGAGACTAAGGAACCAATCATCGTCCCAGACATGATCCAAGGATCCGAAGATGCGCCCGTCACATTGTATGAATACGCATCCTACACCTGTCCACACTGTGCAACATTCCACAAAAACGTATACCCATCATTGCGCAAAAACTACATCGATACCGGCAAGGTGAAATTTGTATACCGCGAAGTTTTCTTTGACGGCCCGGGCCTATGGGCCGCAATGGTGGCCCGTTGTGGCGGCGATATGCGTTACTTCGGCATCTCGAAACTATTGTACGAACGCCAACGCGAATGGACCAAGGGCGCAGGCGGCGCAGAAATCGCACAAAACCTGTATAAACTGGGCCGCATCGCAGGTCTCGAAAACGAAGCAATGGAAGCCTGTCTAAACGACCAAGACATGGCAACCGCGATGGTCGCCAAGTTCCAAGCAGACACCAAAGCCGACGGTGTGAATTCAACACCAACGCTAATCTTAAACGGCGAAAACATCGGCAATATGTCATACACTGATCTGGCCGTTAAAATTGACGAAGCCCTAAAATAAATGGCTAATTTGCCCCTAAAAGGAATACGCGTTATCGAAATGGCGCGTATTCTGGCGGGCCCATGGGCTGGTCAAACATTGGCCGATTTAGGCGCAGAAGTCATCAAAGTAGAGAGCCTGTCGGGTGATGACACGCGCACATGGGGGCCCCCATTCATTGAAACAGATGGCGAAACAAACGCCGCCTATTATCACAGCTGTAATCGCGGCAAACATTCCGTATCGCTGGATTTTCAAACCCCCGACGGCATGGCACAATTAAAGGAATTGATTGCATCCGCCGATATATTTATCGAAAATTTCAAGGTCGGCGGCTTGGCAAAATATGGGCTTGATTACGCCACACTATCACTTGAATTTCCCGCGCTAATATATTGTTCCATAACGGGTTTTGGCCAAACAGGCCCCTATGCCAAACGCGCAGGATATGATTTTTTAATGCAGGGCATGTCTGGCCTGATGTCAATAACCGGCGAACCAGATCGCCAACCCCAAAAGGTGGGCGTCGCCGTCACGGATGTCTTCACTGGCCTATACGCCGTCATCGGGATTCAAACGGCCCTACGCCACCGCGATACCACGGGACGCGGCCAACACATCGATATGTCACTGCTCGATGTCGCAACCGCCGTCACCGCAAATCAGGCGATGAATTACCTTGCCACTGGCACCGCCCCAAACCGCAAGGGTAACGACCACCCTAACATCGTGCCCTATTGCGTGGTCGAAACCAGCGACGGCCACATCATTCTGGCCGTGGGCAACGACGGCCAATTCCAAAAATTCGCATCCATATTTGACGCAGATTGGGCCGCTGATACACGTTTCGAAACCAACCCAAAACGCATCGAAAACCGAACGACCCTGCTGGATTTAATCGAGGTCGAAACCACCAAGCTGAGCAAATCTGAATTATTATCCGCCTGCGAATCCCACAGTGTCCCCGCAGGCCCAATCAATACGATAGAAGAGGTCTTCAACGACCCCCAAGTCATCTATCGGGGCATGCAAGTTGACGCAAACGGTGTTCCCACCGTGCGCAACCCAATTGTGTTTTCAGACCTGAAAATGAACGCGGACAAACCATCCCCGAACCTTGGGTCTGGCAATGCGAAATATCTAAAATAACGCCTTTAACC
This sequence comes from uncultured Amylibacter sp., assembly GCA_943846615.1. GTDB lineage: Bacteria > Pseudomonadota > Alphaproteobacteria > Rhodobacterales > Rhodobacteraceae > Amylibacter. Next base: position 1,400,991 of record OX044354.1, read on the forward strand.
GCGCCACCAAAACCGCATCATCATTAATCGCCAACCGCACTGGCAGGGTCAGAACTTTCTGCTGCCATGCCTTGGGCAACCGCGCCGCGTCTTTCTCTGTTGTGACCAACTGTGCACCCTTGGCCCACGCATCCGCATCCAACCGTTTCAACATCGCCTCTGGTATTTTTTGATGATCGCCAAATTCGCGTGTCTCAATAACTTTGGCACCTAAACCCCTCAAAGTATTAAAAAACTTCTCTGGCCGCCCGATCCCAGCAAAGGCATAGGCATGCAGCCCATCCCAATCCATACCCGTTTGCAATGGCTCCAGAACACCAGTCATCAACGGCACGTCACCTGTTTCAACCTCTCCGGATGCACCAATCGCCATCACGATGTCCGTACGCGATAAGCCACGTGAAACTGTTTCGCGCAATGGACCCGCTGGAAACACGCGTCCGTTTCCAAATCCAACACCGCGATCCACAACCGTAATCGTCAAATCATACGCCAGCGCGGGATTTTGTAACCCATCGTCCAACACAATCACATCCGCGCCCTGTGCAATCGCCATTTGTGCACCCACAGCCCGATCACGCGAAACACATACGGGGCCAAAGCCTGATAACAATACCGGTTCATCCCCAACATCATCCGCCGTATGCATTGGCTGCACCATCACGGGGCCTTGCAATGAGCCGCCATAACCACGGCTGACCACACAGGGTTTTTTGCCCATCGCAGACAATCGCATTACCAAATCAATCACGGTGGGCGTTTTGCCCGTGCCGCCCATGTTGATGTTACCCACACAGATCACCGGCACATCCACCCGCGCACGCGCACCACATTTCAAACGCATCGCAGTTGCCGCACCATATGCCCACGACAACGGCGTCAAACAAATCGCCGGCAAACTGTGCGGTTTGTTCCAGAATCTAGGCGGCTGCATGTGTATCCCCCTTGTCTAAATACCCATCCAATAATTCTATCACACGGTCGTTTACCTCAGCACCTGCAGACGACACCTCCCATGCGCCATGGGCCATTTCGGCCGCACGGTCAGGGGAGAGCGTTTCGGATAATGCCGTCGTTAACATTTCTGAATTATACACCTTACGTGCCGCCCCCGCATCTGCCAAGCGATCATAGCTGTTTTGAAATGTCTCCGTATGCGGCCCATGTAAAATAGCGGAACCCAGCGCCGCCGCCTCGAATGGATCGCTACCGCCTTGTTTGATCAAAGAATGCCCCAGAAAACATACAGGCGCCAAACGATACCACAGACCAAGATCGGCGTCGCCATATGTGATGTAAACATCCGTGTCGCCCGCGGGCAACGGTTTAGCATCACGCAAAACCACACGCATTCCCAGATTGGTCAACTTACGCTGCGCGCTTGCCGCCTCGGATTGATCACCCACGTGCAAAATCAATAACAACCCCTGCGCCATGCGTGAAACGCGGCGCTGTGCCTTGGCCAATGCAGCTACTTCACCCACCGCCGCATGCGCCGCCAACCACACGGGGCGGTTGTTAAACTGCCCCGCCAAACGCGTGCGTTCCACTTCATCATAGGGCAACGCCCGCGCACCCGCGTGCATTACACCCAGCACTTCCAATTTGGTACGCGGCGCATTCGCCTTACGCAAACGCTTTGCAGACTCATCTGTTTTCGCCAAGATGCGATCAAAACTGGACAGATAAGTTCCAATAAAATTCGGAAACCAAACGAACTTGCGCGCCTTGGCGCGGCTCATCCCTGCGTTGGCGTAAATCGCGGGAATTTTTGCCCTCGCTACGTTACGCATTAGAACGGGACGGATCGAATCCGAAACCCAGACCAGCGCATCAGGGCGCCATTTTTGAAGAAATTTCATCGTGAAACTTGGGTGATCCAGCGGCAAATGTTGATGGGTGCCGATTTGATCAAACACCCCGTTGGGGTCATCCTCTTCGGTCGTCCATAAAAACGATACGTCATCATGGTTTTCGAAATGGGCGACAACCTCGCCGAAATCTGCGCATTGGGCAATGGTCGGTGCGTGTAACCAGATCAGCGTACCATCACCACGCGTCGGAAAATTGGCGCCCAGCAATTGATCGACTAATTCGGCGCGAATGTCTTGCGTTTCCAACTGGCGTAACAGCGCATTTTTCTCAAAGGGTTGTCGCAGCCATGCCGAAACATGGCGTAACATCAACCCGACCGAGATACGCTTCACTATCAGCCCAGTTCTTCGGTTGGGCTGGCAGGTTGGGATTCATCACGCAGACGATGAAGATGCGCGATGAAATAACGCGCGTGCGCATTATCAACAGTTTGGTGCGCCTTGGCTTTCCATGCGTTGTATGCAGTTTCATAGTTCGGGAAAATGCCAACCACATCGATGTCTTCGCAATCGCGAAATTCTTTGGTTGTTGGGTCTTTCAGCTCGCCGCCGAAAACCAGATGTAGTCGTTGTGTCATAGCATTTTCCTTTTTCGCTAAAAATACGTCCAAGAGCACAGAATGGCAACCAACTAAAGGTAGGTGAATAAGCCGTCCAACAAAGGGCCGTGTCCCGCCACTAATCCGTTCATTTTAGCATCCGTGCTGTTGTATATTGGTGCGATCCCATCTTGGGTGCGCACGTCTGCGCCAGCTTCGGTACAGATCAAATTTCCTGCGGCTACATCCCACTCCCATGTCGGGCGCAATGTCATCATGCCATCAAATCGACCGTGCGCAACTAAACACAAACGATATGCCAATGATGATCGGAAATGGCGCTCGATCGGTGGCGGGCTGTCGCGCCATAAATCATTGCGCGTTTGTGATCCCGATGCCAAAATACGTGCGCCCTTAATTTCGTTGCGTTCACTGGCCCGTATCGGATTACCATTCAACCATGCGCCCGCACCCAAACGGGCGCTGAATATCAATCCCTTTGCCGGCAAGTGAACCACTGCCTCTGTCACAATACCGTTGCGTGCGATCGCGATTGATGTGGCAAAGTTTTCATGCTTGTTCAAAAACGAACGCGTTCCATCAATCGGATCAATAATAAAGACCTCATCGGCATGGCAGCGTGTCTTGTCGTCTTCGGTTTCTTCGGACAGGATAGCGTAATCGGGCCGTGCATGTGAAAAGCGTTCATTCAGCATCTTATCAATCGCTAAATCTGCTTCGCAAACAGGGCCTTGGCCGTCGCCTTTATCCCATTGTTTTGGCTGATTTCCATAGAACGACATGGCGATTTCACCCGCCTCCACCGCCGCCTTATAAATTAATTTCAGATCACTTTCCGGCAATGGTCAAACCTTCGATCAACAGGCTGGGAATGACACGTGACAGATGCGCCCGTCCATCATTTGCCAAAATCATATTTTTTAACATATCCAACAGGTTACCAGCCACAGTACATTCATTTACAGGTCCAATAACTTCGCCATTTTCCACCCAGAAACCAGATGCTCCACGCGAATAATCACCTGTATTGGGATTGATCGTCGATCCGATCATCGATGTGATAATCAGCCCCGTTCCCATTTGAGCAATCAAATCCGCGCGGCTGTATTCACCTGCTGTCAATTCCAGATTGCCGGTGCTGGGTGATGGTGGCGATCCAACGCCGCGTGACGCGCTGGCGGTGCTGGTCATATCCAGCTGGCGGGCAGTCGACAAATCCAAAGTCCAACCCTGTAAAATGCCGTCTGTCACGATATCACGTGGGGCGACGTTCAAACCTTCGCCATCGAATGGTTTTGATCCCGCCACCGATTTACGCGTCGGGTCCTCGCGCAAAGTCATACCTGTTGGCAAAACCTGTTTACCCAATAAGTCCTTGGCCCAACTGGAACCGCGCACAATCGCTGATCCATTTACCGCAGATACCAAATGGCCAATCAGGCTGGATGAAATACGTTCATCAAACAGCACTGGAAACGATCCTGTCGGTGGACGATCCGCACCGTTTCGCGCAACCGCGCGTTCGCCCGCCTGCTGACCAACCTCTTGGGCACTAGGGACATCGGCGTAATGGCTGCGCGATTCGCCTGACCAATCGCGTTCCATTTCCAGACCTGTTCCCGAAATTGCCACACAAGATACCGAATGCGTTGTGCGTCGATACCCGCCCGCAAATCCGTTGCTGGTGGCCAAATGCAGCGATACATCGCTGAGCATTGATGATGCACCCTGCACCTGTGCCACGCCCGCAACGCCCAGCGCCGTCGCTTCGGCCTCTTTTGCGGCGTTTTGTAAATCACTGGCGGTTGGCGGCGTGGAAGCGTCGTATAAATCCAACGCATCCGCATCCCAATCCGCGGCCAATTGATCCGCATCCGCCAAAGCACAAAACGGATCGCGCGGCGCCTCGTTTGCCATGGCGATACAGCGTTGCGCCATTTGCTCCATTACATCCGTACTGATGTCAGATGCGGAAACCGATGCCTGACGATCTCCTTGGATAACGCGCAGACCTATATCCACACCCTCGGCGCGTTCAGCATGTTCCAATGCGCCGTCGCGCACATCGATAGAAACGGATGTGCCATCCACCACCAAAACATCCGCCGCCTGCGCGCCTGCGCGTTTGGCGATGTCTAATAATTGCTGTGCAATTTGGTCCAGATTTTGGGTCATGGGTGTGTCCATTTTTGCCCAATCCTAACGGTCTGGACGAATTGGAACAACCGCGAAACGCTTCCCTATTTCAATGAAATGCCGTTGGCGGTGATTGATCCATTTGGCGAAATCATGATTTGGCTGATCAAGTGATCAACACCTTCACCACCTTGTTTGAAAAACATGCCCATCATGCCTTTGGCCATCATCGCGTTTTGCGCGGGCAACAATCCTGCCGCCGTCAATTTACCCATCAGATCATTCACACCCTTAATCGAAACATTCGCCGTACCCGACGCCGCAGGTGGGAAGCTGGTGGTATCAACCGAAAACGCACCATCCGTTTTCAGATCGGCACCCATAACATTTAAATTCAAGGCATTAATTTTCACATCTTCGAATTCTACAGGGAAACCAGACGCCATTTTCATCGGGTCAAGCGCCGTCAATTTCTCCAACCACTTCACGCCCGCGCTGATATCGATATCTAAATTCGCCTTATCCTTGGGCAACAAACCCTGTGGATCAAACATCGCCCAGATCATCGGGTCCAATTCCAAACCCGTCAGACCCATTTTAATTGCGGCTTGTTTGACATCATCAACATTATCCAATGGCACAGCAAACGTCGTCACTGTTTCATCCAAGGTCACTTTCATGGGCGGCATGCCCATGGCGCTGACGTTATAAATAATATCAGCCGCTTTGCCTGTCATTGACACCACACCATTGGTCGCGGCCAAGCGCCCTGTAGATGCGCCCACGTTTGCGTTCACCGAAACAGGGCCAGCAGGTGATGCCATTTTCATGATCATTTCCATCTGCGGAATTTCATAGTCGGCGAAATAGTTCTCGGATGCATCCCACAGCTTTTGGTAATTTACTAATTCCACACCGCCCAACACAGGAGAGCGGAATTCGCCATTCACACCTGTCATGCGCATTTCAACATCGCTGTTTTGGCCTTCGACATTCACTTTGTATCCCAGAACCAGTGTTGGATATTGAAACGATCCTGAAACAACTTCGCCGTTCAATGTGGATTTTGCTGAACCTTCGCCAAATGTCATGTTCATGTCGAACAAGTCGCCTGTACTCATTACGCCTGTGAACTCGGCGAACTTCATGTCAAACGTCCGCGCACCTTCGCCGCCCGAAACCGCAATTTCGAAATCTTTGCTGTTGAATGTACCGTTCATTTGTTCGCCATCAGGCAGATCGCCTGAAACCGTCACCTGATCCGCCATCGTAATCGTGTAACCCGCCAACAGGTTCTTCGAAACCTCGACCCACGGCAGATGCATAACAGGACCTTCATCGTCGGTCTTCATTTTTACATCATTCCAACGCGTTGAACGGCTGGCGTCATCAATGCTGCCCACTTCGGGGGTCAATGCGTAAATTTCAAACAACTCTTGCATTACGGCAGTTGTTTCGTCGTTTGCGATCGCTGGTGCGGCGACAATGATGCTGCAAATACTAAATAACGTAAACTTAGAAAAACGGTTCATTTTAAATCCTTTGGTGTTTATTGTCACCGACCCTAATCAACCGCCTAATTAGGCGCAAGCGACAAGCAAAAAATTGATTGCAATGCGCAGCATCTTGCGGTTCTGTCTCCCAAGGCATTTACGGAGATTTAGAATGGCTTGGACACCAGAAAAAACAATCGTCAACAGCTGGAACGAATGGGATCCATTGAAACATGTGATCGTTGGACGCGCCGATGATTGCCATATTCCCCCAGAGGAGCCCGCATTGGATGCGAAGGTGCCCGAAGACAGCGATATGCGCGGTCAATGGGGTCGCCGACCACAGGAAACAATCGACCGCGCAAACGAGCTGTTGGATAATTTCGCCAATCAATTGAAGTCACGTGGGATCAAGGTGGATCGCCCAACCTCCATCGATCACAGCCTGCCTGCCACCACACCTGATTTTCATACGGATAGCCAATTCGGCTGTATGCCACCGCGTGATGTCTTGCTGACCGTCGGGTCGGAAATGTTAGAGGCAACAATGTCCTATCGTTGTCGTTGGTTTGAATATCTGAACTATCGCCCATTGATGCAGCAATATTTCAACGAAGACCCAAAATTCCGTCACGAAAGCGCGCCAAAACCGCGCCTGACGGATGCGGATTATCACCCCGATTATCTGTCGGAAAAAATCGGTGATGCGAAACGTTTGGAATGGGCAGCGAAAAAATTCTTCGTCACAACAGAAGAGGAACCATTGTTCGACGCCGCTGACGTTTTGCGCTTTGGTCGCGACTTGGTTGTGCAACACGGGTTTACGACCAACGAAAAGGGTATCGAATGGCTACGTCGTCACTTCCCCGATCACCGCGTTCACACTGTGAACTTTCCAGGTGATCCATACCCGATTCACATCGATGCCACCTTCACACCATTGCGTCCGGGTTTAATCCTGAACAACCCACAACGTCGCCTACCCGAAGAGCAGCGTAAAATGTTCAACGATAACGGTTGGGAAATCGTGGATGCGTCGCAACCCGCGCATAATTCACCACCGCCATTGTGTTATTCATCTACATGGCTGTCGATGAACGTATTGGTTCTGGATCCAAAGACAGTCTGTGTTGAAAAGTCAGAGGTCTATCAGGCCGAGCAAATGGATAAACTCGGCATGGAAGTGGTCGAGGTCGAATTACGCGATGCCTACGCATTTGGTGGTGGCCTGCATTGCTGTACAGCAGATGTTTACCGCGAAGGCGATTGCGAAGATTACTTTCCAAATATGTAACGCCAAGGCCGCGTTGGGTATCCACAATCACGATGCTTTATATGCGACGTACACAACCTAATCCGAAGTTTCGGTGTACGGGTTGTGTACAGGTTGTGCATCATTTGTGCATCGTGCATTCTATCCTTTTGAAAGGTATTTATCATGTCTGATTTCTCGTCCAAAACGGTCATCATCACGGGCGCATCACGTGGCATCGGTGCCGCTACGGCTCGACATTTCGCATCCCTCGGTGCCAACGTCGTTTTGGCCGCCCGAACCGCCAAAGACATTGATGAAATTGCATCTGAACTCGGGGAAAACGCATTGGCTGTTACCTGCGATGTGTCAGACGCTGAACAGGTAGAAAACTTGATCAACACCACAGTGGATCGTTTCGGCACCATTGATGTTTTGATCAACAACGCGGGTGTCATTGATCCCGTCGAGCGCCTATCTGAATCCAGCATTGATGCATGGGGTCGTCTGATCGATATTAACGTCAAAGGTGTCTATTACGCGATCCGTTACGCCCTGCCGATCATGAAAACCCAAGGCGGAGGAACCATAATAACCATCGGCTCTGGCGCAGGTACATCGGCACTGGAAGGGTGGTCGCATTATTGTACATCCAAGGCGGCGGTGCATCACCTAAATGCTTGTTTACACAATGAAGAGGCAGAAAACGGCATTCGCGCATTGGTTCTGTCACCCGGCACGGTAGCCACCGAAATGCAAACCGTTATCGCCGCATCGGGCGTCAATCCCGTCAGCCAAATTCCCTGGGACGATCACATCCCCGCCGATTGGGCCGCGCGTGCATTGGGCTGGATGGCAACAACGGATGCCGATGATTGGTTAGGCAAAGTTGTATCACTCCGCGAAGCGGGTATTCGCGCCCGTGTTGGCTTGACCTGATTACTTGCCACGACGAATAAGTTTGCCCAGCCATCCACCTTTGGCGCGCGGTTTTTCCAGCTTGGATTTTGGTTGGCTCTTGGTCAGCCAAGACACCCCGAGGATCACGCCAGAGTAGGTGTTGTCCGATTTGAATCGGTGATCAATCCGGTATTTCACGGAAAGACTGATATCGGTATTTTTAATCTTGCGACTGGCACGCACACCAAAATCCAATTGAGCTTTGTTGTTAAATTCATTGTTTTGCGTATCCGCAAACAATCCCACAGCAGCAAAGCCAGCTGCGGTATATTTTGACGTCCCCAGCTGCCGCTGCCGCGCCAATGTGAACCGCCCTTGACCAACGAAATTATCCCGATCTTTGGGCTCCATGCTGCCTGGGTATCGCAGGTTTGACCAGCCAGACAGTATAACGCGATCCCCGTTTTTTTGCGCCCGATCACGGTACAATCCATAATCCGCGGTCAAGCCGAACCCATAGTAAGCAAGCCCCGTTAAAGCGCGGTAATCATATTCAAACTTGGCCCCCAAAGACAGATTTGCATGACGCTTAATCACATAGTTCAACTCTGCTCCAACCGCCACAATGTCTTTTGAGTTATAACAATAGCCAAGGGAATCCCCCTGCGTTACCAACGTGACATAGGGAACAAATTTGGCCTTACCGATCGTCCAGCCAGCATCGAAACTGACCTTCGTCGTTAAGTCAAAACCAATATTTCCATCATCAATCGGCGCCAACGAATTGGGCGCAGATGCCCCGCCCCACGAAATAGAGCTGACCTTTACCTTCTTGGCTACCGCGGTTTGCGGCAGGCACAAACATAAAATGACACATAGAATCCGCATAAAAACCTTTCCAACCGATGATTGGAAAAAAGGTTAATCAACTCTTAGCGGCGTTAATATTTCTTAACCACAAAACACCTGTTCAATGCGGTCCAGTTTGCCGATTTTTATGTTCAATCTGCCGGGCTGATAGTCGGCTGTCACCGCTTGGCCTGGGTAAATAATGCGAACGTGTTTGGGCAGGTTCGCGGTACTTATTGCATTCACAGGCTTCCACAAAAGCGTGCGATAATTATCCGCGATACAGGTTTTCGCGATATCGGGTCGCTTTTCGCCGTAATCGGATGGCACACAGCCGGTTATCATCGAAACCAAGAGTGCTGTCATAAAGCTCGAGATAAATCTATGAAAAAACATTGAAAATCCAATCGCAACAACGCAAAGTCAGCTTAGACAAATAAATGAGATAATCAAGGGAGATTACCATGATCACACGCGCAGCCGTAGCCGTCGCAGCAGGTCAACAGCTGCAAGTGATGGATGTAAACCTCGAAGGGCCAAAGGCCGGCGAAGTTTTAATCGAAGTCAAAGCAACTGGCATTTGCCACACAGATGAATTCACCCTGTCAGGCGACGATCCAGAAGGCATGTTTCCCGCAATCCTAGGCCATGAAGGCGCGGGCGTCGTTGTGGAACTGGGCGAGGGTGTCACCAGCCTTGAAATCGGCGATCACGTGATTCCGCTGTACACACCAGAGTGTCGCGAATGCGAATATTGTTTAAACCCAAAAACCAATCTATGCCAAAAAATTCGCAGCACCCAAGGCGCGGGCGTGATGCCTGATGGCACATCGCGATTTTCGATGATGGATGGCACGCCGATTTTGCATTACATGGGCTGCTCTACATTCGCAAATCACACCGTCATGCCAGAAATCGCATTGGCGAAGGTCCGCAAAGACGCACCGTTTGATAAAATCTGCTACATCGGTTGCGGTGTCACCACTGGCATCGGCGCGGTGATCAACACCGCCAAGGTGGAGATCGGATCGACCGCAATTGTATTTGGATTGGGCGGCATTGGATTAAACGTTGTGCAGGGTCTACGCCTTGCAGGTGCAGATCAAATTGTTGGTGTTGATTTGAACGAGAGTAAGGTCGAGATGGCCGAAAAATTTGGCATGACCCACTTCGTGAACCCGTCCAAAGTGGATGGCGACCTGGTGGCGCATCTAGTTGAATTAACAGGCGGTGGTGGCGATTACACGTTCGATGCCACAGGCAATGTCGGCGTGATGCGAGATGCATTAGAATCCGCGCACAAAGGATGGGGCGAAAGCATCATTATTGGCGTTGCCCCCGCGGGCGCAGAAATTTCCACACGCCCCTTCCAATTGGTCACCGGACGCGTGTGGCGCGGCACCGCATTTGGCGGCGCATCGGGGCGCACAGATGTTCCAAAAATCGTTGATTGGTACATGGATGGCAAAATCGAAATCGACCCGATGATCACCCACAAATTATCACTGGATGACATCAACGAAGGTTTTGACCTTATGCATGCTGGGAAATCAATTCGCGCTGTCGTCGAATTTTAATGCCAATCAAATTAGCCTTAAGCAGTCCCATTTTGGGGCTGCTTTCCGTTTTATAACAGGATTGCCATCATGGAAACTTTGTCCGAAAACACATGCTTTGGCGGGGTACAGGGTGTTTATAAACACGCATCCGATTGCTGTAATTGCGATATGACATTTGCGGTCTATCTGCCACCGCAGGCGAAAACACAAAAGGTTCCCGTTCTGTGGTTTCTGTCTGGCCTAACATGCACCCACGAAAACGCAATGACCAAAGCCGCGGCCCAGGGCTGGGCCGCAGAAGCAGGCATCGCCCTGATCTTTTCCGATACTTCCCCGCGCGGCGAATACGTGGCAAACGACGATGCCTATGATCTGGGCCAAGGTGCGGGGTTTTATGTGAACGCCACCCAAGACCCATGGGCGCCGCATTTTCAAATGTGGGATTACATCACATCTGAATTACCCGATTTGATTTTCGAAAACTTTCCCTTGCTGGCCGATGCCCAAGGGATCACAGGCCATTCTATGGGCGGACATGGTGCATTGACCATGGCGTTGACGCTACCGCAACAATACAAGTCTGTGTCCGCATTTGCCCCCATTGCAAATCCAACCAAATCCGATTGGGGACGCAAACAGTTCGCGGCCTATCTGGGGTCTGACGAGGTGACATGGGAAGCCCATGACGCGACCATTTTGATGGCAAAACACGGTTTTCCCACGCCGATTTTAATCGATCAGGGCACGTCAGATAATTTCCTTGAACTTTTGATGCCAGAGGCGTTTAAGAACGCCATGGATGATCGACAGCAATCTGGTGAATTTCGCATGCAAGAGGGATATGATCACAGCTACTTTTTCATAACCAGCTTTGTCAAAGACCACGTCATGCACCACGCGAAAATATTGAAAGAAACATAAGATGAACCATTACGATTTAATTGTTATCGGAAGTGGCCCATCGGGACGCGCCGCCGCGATCCAAGCTGGGAAATTAAAACGCAAGGTGCTGGTCGTGGAACGTGGTGGTCAGGTGGGCGGTGTTTCCGTACATTCAGGCACCATCCCATCCAAAACCCTGCGCGAAACAATCATGAACCTGTCAGGTTACCGCGAACGCAGTTTTTATGGCCGCAGCTACCGCGCCAAGGACGTGATCAAAGCGGATGATTTACGCCGCCGCTTGGTCAAAACATTGAACTACGAGGTCGACAACCTAGACCATATGTTTTCGCGTAACCACGTCGAAGTCATCCACGGAGAGGCTGCATTCACATCCAAATCGTCCATCCAGGTCATCGGTGATGATCAGGAGCGCATGACGTTCACCGCCGATCGTTTTTTAGTCGCCACAGGCACGCGTCCGTTTCGCCCAGAATACATTCCGTTCAATGGTAAAACCGTTTTGGACAGCGACGAGATTATCGAGCTGAAGGCATTGCCACGTAGCCTGATCGTAATTGGTGCAGGTGTGATTGGGGTGGAATATGCCACAATGATGCAGGCGCTGGATGTACAGGTTACGTTGATTGAACCGCGCGACACGTTCCTTGATTTCGTCGACAGCACTTTGATCCAAGAATTTACCCACGAAATTCGCGATACAGGTCTGGATATCCGATTGGGTTCCGAGGTTACAAAAGTGACCGAAAACGGCAATGGCGTTTGCGTGGAAATGGGTAATGGTCGTCGGTGTAATGCGGAAATGCTTCTATTTGCTGCGGGTCGCATGGGCGCCACGGACAAATTGAATTTACAGGCCTGCGAAATCGAAACGGATCACCGTGGACGTATTAAGGTCGACACAGAAACCCACCAAAGTAATCAGCCGCATATTTATGCGGCTGGCGATGTGATTGGATTCCCATCCCTTGCGTCTACGTCCCTGTCACAGGGGCGGATTGCGGCATGTCATGCGTTGGGTGTCAAAACCCTGCCAAATTCACCTTGGTTTCCGTACGGTATCTATTCAGTTCCCGAAATTTCCACCTGCGGCATGTCCGAAGAGGAATTACAGGAACGCGGTATCCCATACGAGGTTGGCATCGGTAAATTTCGCGAAACCGCGCGTGGCAACATCATGGGGATTGAATCGGGTCTGTTAAAAATGCTGGTATCGATAAAAACACGGCGCATTTTGGGTGTGCAAATTATGGGCGAAGGCGCGACCGAGCTGATCCATATCGGACAGGCGGTTATGAACCTGAAGGGGACGGTGGAATATTTCATCGAAAACACCTTCAACTATCCGACTTTGGCAGAGGCTTATAAGGTTGCGGGTTTTGATGCTTGGCAGCGGATGCCGAAGCTTGGGATCGAAGAATGACATCGATTTACATCGACGCCGATGCCTGCCCCGTCAAGGATGAAACCGTGCGCGTCGCGGAACGTCACGGCGTAAAGGTATTCGTTGTTTCCAACGGCGGTCTGCGCCCAAATCCGCACCCATTGGTGGAAAATGTCATCGTGCCCGACGGGCCGGACATTGCGGATATGTGGATCGCCGAACGCGCCGTTAAGGGGGATGTTGTGATTACGGGCGATATTCCGTTGGCCGCCAAAACCGTTGAATCGGGTGCGCGTACCATTCGCCACAATGGCGATATGTTCACGCCGTCCAACATTGGCAACCAATTGGCGACACGCGATTTAATGGCCGATCTGCGCGGTGCCGATCCGTTTTTCCAAGGCAAAGGAAAACCGTTCAGCAAGGTGGATCGTTCGAACTTTTTAAACGCGCTGGAACGCGAAGTACTCGCGGCGTTGAGGGAAGCATAATGACAATCAGTGCCGTTGTTTTTGATATTGGAAACGTTCTGATCCGCTGGCAGCCGGAAATCTATTACGACGCCACAATCGGCGTTGAGAAACGAAAACAGATGTTTGCTGAGGTCGATTTACATGGCCTTCAGGACGTTCTGGATCAGGGTGCGGATTTTACAGAATTGTTTTACCAAGCTGCCGAAGACAATCCAAAATGGCGTACAGAAATCCGCGCATGGCACGACAATTGGGAAAAACTGGCACAACCAGAAATTCCGCATTCTGTGGCTCTGCTACGCGCTTTGCGTGCCAAGGGCATTCCCGTTTTTGCATTCACAAACTTCGGCGTTGACAGTTTCGTGCGCTCCGAACAACAATTTCCATTTCTGAAAGAATTTGATCAGCGTTACATTTCGGGCGAACTGAAAATGGCGAAGCCTGCTCCGAACTTTTACGCTGCCTTAGAAACAGATTGTGGAACTGCTCCACAGGAATTGTTGTTCACCGATGATCGCACAGACAACATCGCAACCGCGAAATCACGCGGATGGCAAACGCATTTGTTTGAACACCCCCAAGGTTGGGCGGACCGGCTGGTTCAAACAGGTTTGCTGACAAAATCGGAGGCGCAATTCGATGGCTGATATCCCCAACATTTCCTATGACGATGTCGATCACTTGATGTCGTGGAAATTGGTTATGAATGCTATTTCCAATGGTCACACGCATCCCAAAGGCGATGTAGCAGACAGCTTCGTGCGCCGTGGCGGGGATACGTTATTGACCCGATCCGCATGGATTGAAGGATTGGGTGTAGTGGTAAAGGCCGCCACGGTTATTCCCAAAAACAATCCCAGTATTGATGGTGGTGTAATGTTGATGAACGACACTACGGGCGCGTTGGATGCGGTGATCGATTTTCACTTAATTACCAAATGGAAAACTGTTGGCGACAGCTTATTGGCCGCATCAATTTTAGCCCGTTCGAACAGTAAACGTTTGGTCATCATGGGCGCTGGAACCGTTGCGCGAAATTTGATCGACGCTTATCGTAGCCTATTTCCCGAAATTAATATTTCCATCTGGAATCGCACCATCCCCAAGGCCGAAGCGTTAGCGCGTGAACTGAACTGTGATGTTGCCCATGATTTGGCCGAAGCCATTTCACAGGCCGACATCGTCAGCTGTGCCACCATGTCAACCACGCCCGTTTTACGCGGCGAATGGTTACCGGCAGGATGCCATGTCGATCTTATCGGGGCCTATCGCCCTGAAATGCGAGAGGCGGATGATGCCGCGATCATCTCAGGCACCCTGTTTGTAGACAGCCGTGACACCACGGTTTCGCATATCGGTGAATTGCGCGATCCGATTTCGCGTGGGATCATTTCAGCGGACAGTGTTAAGGCAGATTATTACGATCTTGCCTCAGGCAAATTTAGCCGCAATTCAGACAGCGAAATCACCATTTTCAAAAACGGCGGCGGGGCGCATTTGGATTTGATGGTGGCAAATGCCGCCCTGAACGCGTGGAAGCAATCGCGAATTTAATTCGCGACTGCCTCTACGATTTCTGCATCTTCAACCACGGTTTCCTTGGGTGCATTTGCATCCCCAGTCAACATGCCAGCGGTAAAGCCCAGCATCGCCGCCGATGCAGGTTGTTCACCTGCTGGTGGTGTTTTCCACGACAGGCTGTCGAATGTTTCACAGTTTTCACAACGTGGCTGCCAACCAGAGTGAATGTTTGAACAACTGTCGCAAACCCATTGCGGGCCGCGGGGTGCATTCAATGCCTTGTTCAACCATGCGCGCACGGTTTTATCGTCCGCACCTTCGCCTTTTTCAATCGCCGCCATGATGGTCAGCGAACGCACCGTAGGCTCATTTTCCGCCAATTCACGCGCCGCACGACGCGCCGCTGGGAAATCTTCGTCAGCCAATGCCAACTCGGCCTTTAACAATTTTGTTTCCGCACTTTCGGTGGCGATCTTTGTTAGTGCCGTGAAACGTTTCAGGCGTTTCGCGCTGTTTTCGTCGGGTGCGATTTCTGCAAACGCCGCAGCCAAATCGGGGTGCGGTTGTGTAGCCCACGCCTTCTTCAACGCATTCGTGGCAGCACGTTTGTTTTCATTCAACATATGCATTTCCGCTGCTAAAACTGCCGCAGGGATCAAGTCAGGCGATGCCTTATTCGCCGCAATCGCCGCTGTTTGTCCGCCCTCGATATCGCCCGCGTCCAACATTTGACGCGCATCCGCCAAACCCAAAATCGCCTCACGGCGACGACCAACGTCCTTGGGCAATTTACCCGCACGCACCTTGGCCTCGATTGTCTTTTGAGCGCCTTTCCATTCGGATTTTTCAGTTTGCAAATCAAACAATGCCGTCATGGTTTCATCGTGACCTGGGCGCAATGCAAATGCCTTTTCGGCCAATGCCAACGCGGTATCCGTATCGCCTTCAGTCAATTTCTGTTTCATCAAACCTTGAACACCGACAAAACGCGTTTGGTCGTCTTGCAGCAGGCGTTTGTAGTATTTCAATGCACGACGCGTATCGCCAGAAGCTTCGGCGGCTTGGGCGCTTACCAAATTTGTCAATTGCGGGCGCTTAAGTAAACGTTCCGCGGTTGCCGCTTTGTCGATTGCCTCTTTGCCTTCACCAGCGGCAAGGGCAACCATGCCTTCGGCCAATGCTTTGTATCCGCGTTCCTCTTTGTTGCGGCCAAAGTAACGCGAGATTGCGGTTTCGTCGCCGTTGAAGAACTTGAACGTTGCAACCAGAATACCAAATACCCATTGCAACAACCACAAAACCAAAACCAACGCCACCAATGCGATGATCGCTTGGATTGGGGTGATTGCCACCTCTTGACCGCCGAATTGCATGGTGATCGAACCGCCCGTATCCATAACAATACCCGCGCCATATGTAATGGTGGCGATCAACCCGATGAATAGAATAATTTTAATGACAGACCAAATCATGGTAATTTCCTAGTTCTTTGAAAATGCAGAAACAGCATCCAATGCTGTTTGCCGTGTTTGTGCGGCAGTCAACCAATTTGCCATCGCCGATTTAGATGCATCGTTTAGGCCAGCGGCCTGTTGCAATGCATCCGCCAGATTTTCGCTGTCCAATTCGCCCTGGATACGAGACAAAACAGCATCTGTTGTTTCGCCCTCTTGGGGTTCAAGTGAGCGTACGGTCACCTGAGATTTGAAAAACCCAGCCAACTTACCAGACAAGTTATCAGATGTTTCGCCTTTAATTGACGCCTTTAGGCCCGCATGTGCAGCTCTGGAAAAATCAGCCTTTAGTGTGGTGAGTGTTGGAACCCCTGCGCCCAATTCAGCCAGTTCAGCTGGGACGGTTACACCGCCGTCTTTCAGGATCGTCAACGCGGCAGAAAAATCACCGCCCGCCTCCAATGCACCAGCGATATCGCTGATTGCTTTGGCGCGTGTGATGTCTGAAATAGTTGTGGCCGCGTTTTCTTCGAGTTCGGCAACTTTGGTTTGTGCCTCTTCGACGCGGCGGTTTGTGTTTGCCGCAACATCATCGATTTTTTGACCGATCATGCCCTGTTTCGATGACAGCGTTTCAATCTGTGCCTTCAGCCCATCAATGGTTGCCTGAAACCCGCTGACATCTACAGAGCCATCAGTTGGCGCGCTAAGGCTGTCGATGATTGCCGCGATGCCTGTGATTTGCGTTTCAACTGCAGTCAGGCGCGATTCGATATCGCCGCTGTCGGATGCGGTTACCTGATCGGACAGGGCCGTGATGCGGGAGTTCATATCTGCACTTAATGCCGTGAACTGGCCTGTTACATCGGGCGCTTCTGCACTTTCCAATGTGCTTAGGCGTGTATTTAATGCGGCTTCAAGACTGGCGATTTTATCCGTCGCGGATGCTTCGCCCGGTGACAGGAATTGTGCCACTGGTGCCATGCCTGCGGGCAACATTGGAGCCAGTTTTGGCCCACCATATAATGCCGCCGCACCACCAGCCAGTAACAGAGCCAATGCGCCCAAAACCTTGCCTGAAACGCTGGATTTTTTTGACGGGGTTGGATCAGGAGTTTCCGTTTCAACGTCGGCACTCACCGCATCATCCACTTGCGGCTGCTCTTCGTTTTCAATTACATCTGTAACGACTGGTTTTTTCGCCATCAGTACAATTCCCTGTCTTGTTCACTCTATCTATATAGGAACCGTCGTTACCAAGGAAAAGGGTTGGATCCGATTCATTTGGTTCAAACAGTCAAAGGTGTTTTAAAATTAGGTTCAGCATAGCGTCACTGGTGGGCGCTGGCGCGGTATAAATCTGTGCAAAATTGCCACGGGCCAGAACGGCGGAAACCTTGACGCTGATGCCGATTGCCGTGGTATTTGGGGCGTTTTCGTTGGTGCAATCCAACAAACGATTGGCGGCATATTCGGAATAAACAGGCACCAAGGCCCCCGATTGAGCGGCGCTTTGGGCGCTGTTGGTCATTGGCAACGGCGATTGGCGATAGATTATATATTCATCCAACAGCGCATCCCCATTCAGTTCAACAGACACCTGTTCGGCGCGTAAATAGGTACCTGCCTGAACCCCATCGCCCATCAAATCATCCCCCGTTTGATACGTCATTTGCACATCAAAACCCACATCACGCGCCATCTGCGCCACCTTGGCCCCCACGCAAGTGACGGGGCCACGCTGTGCAAACATTTGCGCCGCAATGCGAACCGCGTTTTGTGATGTAAAGATAAATGGCGTTTGCATGTTTTCGGGCAACGCCGCGTCCAGCCTTTCAATTTCCATCAATGGGCTGATGATCGCATCTGGCGCATGGCCCAGTTTTTCCACCAAAGCACGCAACAATGCCTTGGATTGTTCCTTCGGTCTGATCAGGATTAATTGCTGTGTCATTGCTTGCGCTCTGTTCCGATGCTATCGATCAACACAAACACGTAGGCCAACAAAAGACAATGACACAAACCTTAACCATTTTGGGAATCGAGAGCAGTTGTGACGATACAGCCGCCGCAGTGGTGCGTGGTCAGGATGCACATGGCGAGGTTCTATCGTCCATCGTTGTCGGCCAAGAGGAATTGCACGCGGCATATGGCGGCGTGGTTCCCGAAATCGCCGCCCGCGCGCATGCCGAACAGTTGGATATCGCGGTCGAGAAGGCGTTGGAAGACGCGCAAATGACCCTAAACGATATTGATGCAATCGCCGTCACCGCAGGCCCGGGTTTAATTGGTGGTGTCGTCAGCGGCATGATGTGCGCCAAAGGTCTGTCGGCGGGTTCAGGGAGACCATTGATCGGCGTAAACCATCTGGCAGGCCACGCGTTAACGCCGCGCATGACCGATGGTATCGCGTTTCCATATTTGATGTTGCTGGTCAGTGGCGGGCATTGCCAATTTTTGGCAGTGCTGTCCGAAACCGAATTTCGCCGCATTGGTGGCACCATTGATGATGCCCCGGGCGAGGCGTTTGATAAAACCGCCAAGCTGTTGGGATTGGGTTATCCAGGGGGACCATTGGTGGAACAGGCGGCGGTTAATGGCGACGAGAAACGTTTCAAATTCCCGCGTCCATTGTTGGACCGCCCCGATTGCGATTTATCCTTTTCGGGATTGAAAACCGCATTGCGCCGCGCGCGCGATTTGTTGATTGCCGATCAGGGCGGAATTACCGTTCAAGATCGCAATGATTTATGCGCCAGTTTTCAATTGGCCGTCGCGGATACATTGGCGGAAAAGACCCGTCGGGCGATTATCGCATTTCGTGATATTGCCGATGGCAATACATTAGCCGTTGCAGGTGGTGTTGCCGCCAATCAGGTGATTGCTGACAAATTGCGCGAAACCGCGCGAGATCAAGACGTAGGGTTTGTTTCGCCACCGTTGAAATATTGCACGGACAATGGCGCCATGATTGCGTGGGCGGGATTGGAACGTTTTGCCAATGGCGATACGGACGATATGACATTGTCCGCGCGTCCGCGTTGGCCACTGGATCAATCGGCCACGCCAATGTTAGGGTCTGGTAAAAAAGGGGCCAAAGCATGAGCAGAATTGGGATTATCGGTGCAGGCGCATTTGGCACAGGATTGGCCGCCGCATTGGCGCGTGGTGAACATGATGTGATTTTATGGGGCCGTGATGGGGCGCAAACCGACGCGATTGATGCGACGAAAATCAACGCACGTTATTTGCCCGATATTGCCTTGCCGCCGTCCCTGTCCGCGACGTCGAATTTCGATGCATTGCAAAATTTGGATGCGGTTTTGATGGTAACTCCTGCGCAAAAGCTGCGCGAAACATTTGATACGTTGGATATTCAACGCCTAAATTGCCCCGTGGTTCTATGTTCCAAGGGCATCGAAACCGACAGCGGTCAATTGCAATCGGATATCGCAATTGAAAACATACCGAGCGCAAGAATTGCGGCGCTGAGTGGCCCCGGGTTTGCATCTGAACTGGCCAAGGGGTTACCAACGGCGCTGACATTGGGATCGCAGGATCCTGCATTGGGTGCGCATTTGCAAACCATGCTTAGCACCCAAACATTACGCCTATATTTGTCCGATGATTTACGTGGCGTACAATTGGGCGGGGCATTGAAGAACGTTTTCGCCATCGCATGTGGCATCGTGGTTGGCGCAGGGCTGGGCGAAAGTGCGCGCGCGGCATTGATCACGCGCGGGTTTGCAGAACTTTCTCGTTTGACCGTCGGGATGGGTGGGAACCCTGAGACGTTGATCGGATTATCTGGCTTTGGTGATTTGACGCTGTCATGTACATCGAAACAATCGCGCAACTTTGCCTTTGGGCTACAATTGGCGCAATCGGGTGATCTGAAACCTAGTAAAACCGTCGAAGGGATTGCGACCGCCTTGGCGACGGTCAAACTGGCCAAAACCCATGGTGTGGACATGCCAATCGCCCAACAGGTTGCGAATTTATTGGCGGGTGAAATCGATATTAAACAGGCGCTTTCAAACCTGATGGCACGTCCCCTGCGCCAAGAAACCACTTAATTTCTGGATTTAAACCGTTTTTCGTGCAGGATGTTCCCATAAACAGGAGGGAACATACATGGAGTTCATTAACGTAATCGCCGCCGCTGTCGCCGCATTTGCATTCGGTGCCGCATGGTACATGTCATTCGCAAAACCGTGGATGGCCGCAACCGGCATGACCCAAGAACAACAAGACGGCGCAGGCAGCGGGCCATACATCCTCGCCTTCGTCGGCGCGGTTTTAACCGCTGGCATGATGCGCCACATTTTCGTTGCCGCAAATATCGAAGGCATCGGCGCTGGCATCGTCAGCGGATTTGGCATCGGCGCATTTATCGCTGCACCATGGATCATCAACAACTGCGCGTTCGAAGGGCGTTCAAAATCACTGATGTTGATTAACGGTGGTTATGCGGCAGGTGGCTGTACCATTATCGGGTTGGTATTGAACCTGTTCTAGTTACAACTGGACCAACGTCCCTGATCGAAATGAAAATGATCGGCGTGTAACGCATTATATTCCGGTGACAAAGTGATGCGAAAGTAATTGCACCCACCATCGCGGATTTGGCGCATGAATGATTGCTGCCCGTCTGTACCGTTCCAATTTTTCAACAGGCTGATGCGCTTGCCATCAGCCAGCTGAAAACCCGCGATATCTACCGCATTTGCTGTGGCATGTTCGCTCATCCGGTCTGTGGGGCCATTCACACTGCGAATGGCGCGGCAATTGTAACTGCCGATTTGGCTGACCCGCGCCACGGACTGTCCCAAGGATGCCTTCGCCACAGGTTGCACCGCGTGATATTCCCACATCGCCAATCGCAACGCCGTGCCACATGTGGTTTTCAATGGTGAAATCTGGGCCTGTGATAATCGACTGATCTGAACTTGGTCCAAGATATGACATTGTTCCGATACGTTTTTATCGGGCAGTGTTTTGAATTTCACACCCAAATCCGTCAGCGCGGCCTGACAGCTTTGATAATCGCTGATCGCGAAACGAAGTTTTGACGGTGTCAGGAAATTATGCGCCGCCGTCGCAACCAACGGTTTGCGCGGGTTCCATTCATCGGGCAATGGCGATCCTGGGATGAAAACCAAACCAGCGACGATCACAGCCAATGCTGCACATAAGCTTAGGATAATCACAGAGGTACGGATAGCGATACGTGAAACCATGGCGGGGAATATTCTACAATCTTTATATTTGTGACATTTGTTAAACTAAAAAAGGAACCTTTGCACCCACAACAAAGGTTCCTTTTGACCCAACCCGTTTGGGCCCTCGCTAACTCTTGGTGCAACATAGCCAAGACACGTTCGCAAAAGCAATTTAACAATCCAAACAAATTGTCGTAACTGCCCCCCTAAATGCAAAAGACGCCCCAAGGGCGCCTTTAATATTCTGATATTATTGGGTTTTTATCCGTAAACGGACTCTTTACCAAACTCTTTCACCAGCATGTAGTAAACAACCGCGCGGTATTTGTTACGCTCTGATTTACCATAGATTTCGATAACTTTGTTGATTGCGTCCATCAATGCGGCACTGTCAGCCAAACCAAGCTTACCCATAAGGAAGTTGTTTTTCACTGTTTCCAGCTCTGAAGGTTGGCTGCCTGCTACGGTTGACGCGTCTGCGTTGTAAATTGCTGGACCACATCCGATTGTGACCTTGGTCAACAAATCCATGTCTGGTGTCATGCCGCATTTGTTTTTCAAATCATCTGCGTATTGTGCGATTAAATCGTCTCTTTTACCCATTGGGTAGCTCCTTTATGCTGGGTTTCACCCATTTAAATTTCTTAAAGCAATGGCGTTAATACGCACCACTACCTCCCGTAATTCTAAGATAGGTGAAGTAAACTTCAAAAAAAGGGGCATGCAAAAGAATACTGTGATTATTTCCAAATAGATTTGGAAATCAATTCAACCATTCGATGATGATAAAGCCAACTTCGTGACCAACCCATTGCGTTGCCTTGCGCGTTTTGCCTGATGCGGACACCCATTTGACGTTTTTAAACGCCTTGGTTTCGTTGCGACAAACCTCTTCGAATTTGCGCAAGCGGAACGTTTTATCCAATACTTGAACGTCCTCAGTTCCTGCGGATGTTGTTTCACATTTCACGTCAAATCTTCGCAGGTGGTTCTCAGAATCCAGATATTTGTAGGTCCGCGTTTCGCCACCAACACTGCGCGCGATCAGGTCATGTCGAAAACCGCGTGTCCCAGTTAATTCAGAACCTTTTAGAGTAATACTCTGTTGGCCCGCGGTGAAATAGGTCTTGTATCCACCGTTATCGTTTACGAATTGCGCCAAAGCGGATGATTTGAACTTGGGGATTTCAATGCGCACCAATTGCGCTTTAGTCTTTGCAATATCGGCGAATGTAAACGGTTTTGCCGCCTCTGGTTTTACCCCAGATTTTGCCACTTTACGGGCTGCAATCATAGTTTTCATTTGCGCTTTGACGATGGAACCAACGCCGCCTTGTTCAGCATTATTTGATGAACAAGCCGACAGAGTCAGAATTGAAATCGCGATCAGGGCTTGTTTTATCATTGCCAAATGCGCCCCCAAGCGCCGGAAATTTTCCGCGCATGTGAATCGCGCACAGTTTCGTAAAGGCGGTTATCAATTGTCAAACGCTGCCCACCATCACGTACCAAGGACGTAAGTGCCGTTTTTATCGATGACTGTGATGCCGTTCCAAGCGCCCAATTCAATGGAATTTCCAAACGCACACCTTTGTCGAAGCGACCTTCACCAAACAGAGCAGAATCTGCGTCCGTAAGTGTCGCATAGGCGCCAACCCGCCAGCCATTATCAAATGATCTATCAACAGAAAAAGTTGCGCCTACATCACCGGCTAGATAACGCCCAACATCAACTTGGAATTCAAAGCCATTTTTCGTTTCATAGTAAGCAGACACGTGTCCAGTTGCGATGCTGTAATCTTGGAAGCCGAATAACTGTCTAAACTCGCGTTGCTTCACATAGTTTAACTCTGCTCCAAGACCCCAATTTAGATCGGCTCGTTTCCATAAAACCTCGGTAGAAACACCACCAAACATTCGCTCCAAGTAGCCAGCAGAAATGCGCCCGTAAACCGCTGGTCCCAACTTGAAGACGTAATCCGCACTTAACTTTTCAATACCTGGGTCGCCGTGTAAGTTGTATTGCCCAATATCCGTGCGGACATGTTCCAACCCGCTGGCACTGGGCGATGGGTTTTTATCGGCTGTCACAAAGCTTTTGGCGATAGAGCCACTTACGGAAAGGCCCGATGAAATCTGATATTGCGCTGTGCCACGAATACCACCACTAAGGGCGAAAGGGTTTGTTGAATCAAACAGCTGAATTCCAAAATACGGCGCAATGCCCCATGTAAAACGGGGGTATAAATCTGTCGGTCGCAGCCCGCCTACGGGCAGTTTACCCACGTCGGATATATCAACGCGTCCGGCCAACAATTCCGAGCCGTTGACATGATTTTCCAATGTTTCCAAATCGTGACGCTGAATGGTGATTGCGGATGATGCCAAGCCGTTGTTCACAGGTACAATGGTAAAGCTCTCAACGCTATCCGGAAAAACTTTTGCCATCGCTCGTGCCGTGCGACCAACCGCTTGGGCGACTGCTAGATACTTTCTGTTTTGGATACGCACCTCAGCGTGAACTCCGTTAAAGTGCAACGCTTCAACGCGCATTTTATCCTTGTTTAATTCTTTATCCAACTGTTCACGCGCTTTGTCTTGGATGCCTGCGATTTGCGTCCAATCGGTTGAACCTGAATAATTTGAGCCGCGCGCATGGACGGGCGTTGGCGCGCGATCCACAAAACCATTATTACGTTTTGGGTTTAACGCTGTGCTGAAGCTGACGCCAACTTCGGATCCATACAGATAATAAGCCCCGAATTGCATTCCACGTTTGGTGCGATATTCGACCCCGAGATTGATCGGTGATTTACGCTCAAATGACGCCGCTGGGCGCATGCGGTTTTGGCCATCACGGGTCGTTAATTCATTTTCCAGAACATAGTGGTCTGATGAATATTCGGCCTTTAGGCGTAACCCTTCAACAGGGGTTTGCCATTCAATACCGCCAAATCCGCCGACATCCCCGCGAAACCACGATCCAATATTCGGCGATCCGCCTAATGTTGAATCGATTGCCGTGACGTCCATCGTGTCGGATAAACGCCCCCAACCCAAACCGCCCGTCACCTTAAGTTTCGAGCCTAGGTTTTTCGTTGCAACCAAATATTGCGATGAATATAGGCCCGTTCCCATGAAATCACGTAAACCAACCGCAACGGCGGGCAAATATGAACGCTCGTCCAGCAGGCGATATTGGAAATCGAAGCTGCGGTCAAAATAATCTGGATTAGTAAACGGCCCACCAGGCCCGCTTACTGCCCAGTTGTTCAACTTTGCGTACCGAAACGATCCAGACAACCGCGGTGTAATTTGAAACGAGAAAGTGCCGCGTGTGAAATCGGAAAATGCGCTGATGTTGGTGGTCAATTCCGCATCTGGCTGGCTCTCAGCGGTAGGCATATCGATCAGGCCAGTTGTGCCGAACATGCCCAGCGAAGGCGCCATTCTGGTTTCTTGGGATTGCAATGCAATTGCACTGACGCTGTAGGCCAGTATGCTGGCGCAACCAATAAACACTGGCTTAGTTAAAAACGTCTTCATTCCAAAACCCCAACGATAACACCCTGTGCGCAACCATACGTCGAAATGTGATCTGGTCAAAGGCGCGGGTTAAATTGTGTTCATGTTTTCTGCAAAGTGATGCAGTAAAGGGGCACTCGCAAATCGCAAATGCCCCATTTGATTAGTAACGGTAGTGCTCTGGCTTGTATGGGCCATCTGTTTCCACACCGATGTAATCAGCCTGTTCCTTTGACAATTCTGTCAATTTCACGCCGATTTTTTCAAGGTGCAAACGCGCAACTTTCTCGTCCAGATGTTTAGGCAAAATGTACACTTCGTTTTTGTACTCGTCGCCTTTGGTCCACAATTCGATCTGCGCCAAAACTTGGTTTGTGAACGATGCAGACATCACGAATGACGGGTGGCCCGTCGCGTTACCAAGGTTCAACAAACGACCCTGCGACAACAAGATCATACGGTTGCCAGATGGCATTTCGTACATATCAACCTGATCTTTGATGTTGGTCATTTTCAGGTTTGCCAAATTCGCGACCTGAATTTCATTGTCAAAGTGGCCAATGTTACCAACGATCGCCATATCTTTCATTTCGCGCATATGCTCGATACGAATGATGTCTTTGTTACCTGTTGTCGTTACGAAAATATCCGCGTCTGCAACTGCGTCTTCCAATGTAGTGACTTCGAAACCATCCATTGCGGCCTGCAATGCACAAATCGGGTCGATTTCAGTTACTTTCACGCGCGCGCCTGCGCCTTGCAATGACGCCGCGGAACCTTTGCCAACGTCGCCGTAACCACAAACGACGGCAGTTTTGCCCGCCATCATTGTGTCTGTTGCGCGGCGGATGCCGTCGACCAATGATTCCTTACAACCGTATTTGTTGTCGAATTTTGATTTGGTCACGGAATCGTTCACGTTAATTGCTGGGAACGGCAATTGGCCCAATTTGTGCAATTCATATAAGCGGTGAACGCCAGTTGTTGTTTCCTCAGATACACCTTGGACTTCGTCACGCGTTTTTGTGAACCAACCCGGTGATGCTGCCATACGCTTCTTGATTTGTGCGAAAATGGCCTCTTCTTCTTCGGATGTTGGTGTTTCGATCAGACCAGTTTCACCTGCTTCAACACGTGCGCCCAACAAAACGTACAACGTGGCGTCGCCACCATCGTCCAAGATCAGGTTTGCACCTTCGTCGAACATGAATGATTTATCCAAGTAATCCCAATGCTCTTCCAATGATTGGCCCTTGATCGCGAATACAGGAACGCCTGCCTTTGCAATCGCCGCTGCCGCGTGATCTTGGGTGGAGAAGATATTACATGACGCCCAGCGCACATCAGCGCCCAATGCCGTCAATGTTTCGATCAAAACAGCCGTTTGAATTGTCATGTGCAGGCTGCCCACAATGCGCGAACCCTTTAGGGGTTGGCTGTCGCCAAACTCTTCGCGCAGCGACATAAGGCCCGGCATTTCAGTTTCGGCGATGTCTAATTCTTTGCGGCCAAATTCCGCAAGAGAGATGTCTTTAACAATATAGTCTGTTGCCATCTGGGAGGGCTCCTGTAATTTATCCGTTCAATCGGGCATTTAACATTCCATCGATTGATAAACAAGGGTTGCGCACATCATTAACCACCGTGCTGTTTTGGAGATTATCTTGAATAAAAATACACCACGCGCATGGCAACGGATGTTATCGGGACGTCGGCTGGATTTGTTGGATCCGTCACCAATGGATATCGAGATCGAAGACATTGCCCATGGCTTGTCATTCGTGGCGCGTTGGAATGGACAAACGCATGGCGAATACCCTTATTCTGTTGCAGAACATTCAGTGTTTGTTGAACAGCTCTTTTTCCAATTAAACCCACGCATCGACGCCAAATGGCGATTGGCGGCATTATTGCACGATGCACCCGAATACGTAATCGGCGACATGATTAGCCCCGTTAAATCCGCCGTTGGGCCAGGTTATCGCGAAATGGATGATCGGTTGACCGCCGCCATTCATTTAAAATTCGGCCTGCCTGCGAAAATCCCTGATGTGATTAAAAAACAGATCAAACGCGCGGATATGTTATCTGCGTGGCTTGAAGCCGTGCAAATCGCTGGTTTCAGCGCTGCGGAGGCAAATACGTTGTTTGGAGACCCTATATTGTCGGATTTGCCTCAGACAAGCCTGCGTCCACATGCCCCTATGCAGGTCAAGGGACAGTTCTTAGAAGTGTTTAATGATTTGATGGAGAAAATTTGATGGAACCCGCGCAGCTATTTTACGTTGATGGATCACCGTTCGCCCGACTGTGTCGCACACTGATTATCGATTGGAATTTACCTGTTGAAACCGTCAAATTGGATTGGCCGCTGGACCCATCCTTTTTCGATGAAAATCCATTGGGTCAGGTACCGGTATTGAAAACCGTTGGTGAAACGATTTTCCCGACATCGCAGATAGCTGAACAATTATGGGCGATGACCACCGATGCTCAGGCGCCGTATTTTGATCCGTTGTTTGATCGACAGGTTTTGCTGGTTACTTTGGCGATGGGTGATGCATTGGTGGCCTCAAATCAGATTGTACGGTCGGGATTGCAGCCAACAGGCGAGAACCAATATGGCATTGATATTGTTGAACGCCACGCATTGCGTGTGCAACGCACATTGGATTGGCTAGAGGCACGTTGTGGTACATGGATGATGAATGAGTCTGTCAGTGTTTGCGATTACGCGCTGGCCTGTATTTTGTTGTGGTCGGACAGCCGTTGCCCGTTTGAGTGGCGCAACCGTCCCAAGATTGCGCGTATCGTCGAGGTTTTATCGACGGGTGACAGTTTTGCGCAAACCGTCCCCAGCCCGTGGAAACCTACTACTTAGCTTTGGTAAGTGCTTTGGCCTGTGCCGCACGACGTTCAAGGCGACTTTGCTCCATGTATAATTTACGAGCCTCATAATCACCCATTGGTGCCAAAGTTGAGGTGTGACGTGAAGCCGTTGTAAGAGCCTGTGAAAAAATATTAAGCATTTCGTTTCCTATCTGTTTTCCGTTTCTAGAATAGCTTTAGTGGAAGTTTTTCGACCACAATGTGACTTACATCACGTTATTGTCGATATATCTTCAAAATTGGGGGAAATTAGAGATCATTTATACTAATACCAACCCCCTTTCACGCCGCCATGAAAAATTCGACGCTCTCGGCGGCTTTGCTCCAGCAATAAACGGCGGCGTTCATCCTCGCCCAGCGGGGCGATTGCAGAGTTTTGGCGCGTTGCTATCGAGAACGTATTTGCAAATATATTTAACATTTGGGTTTCCTTTTATTTTTCCTAAGCCTTTAATAGCCCTATTTGACATAGGTCCCCAAGTCAGTAATATTTCCAATATGTTAGCTGAACTTACAGATAAATAATGGATTGGTCTAAAATCCCATCCCTACACGCACTACGTGCGTTCGAGGCAACATCACGCCTGCGCAGCTTCAGCAAGGCAGCCGTAGAATTGAACGTAACCCACGCGGCAATTGCCCAACACGTACGCGGTCTGGAAGCGGAGTTTGGCGAATCCTTGGTATTCCGCCAAGGACGCGGCTTGGCATTGACCGAACAAGGTAAACAGTTTGCGCAAACCCTGCGAACGGGGTTCGGCGAAATTGAAACCGCCGTTCACGATTTGCGGACACAGGGCGAAACCCGCCCATTGAATATTTCAGCTACGCCGGCGTTCGCGGGCCAATGGTTGATGCCGCGCATCGGTGATTTCTGGGAAAAACATCCCGAAATATTGGTAAACATAAACCCTAGTATTCAGTTGGTTGACTTGGCCCGCGATCGATACGACATGGCCATTCGCTATGGCGCGGGCGATTGGCCAAACCTGAATACCAAACGCCTACTGCATGGCGATTTTTGTGTCGTTGCACGGCCAGATATCGTGGCAGGGCGCATCACAGATTGCTTGGATGACGTTCAGGGCATTCCTTGGTTGTTAGAGGGATCGATGATGGAACGCACCGCATTGTTGAAATCTGTTGGTGTTGATTTGTCGAACGCACAGGTGAAAACATTTACCACGAATGAATTGGTTTTGTCTGCCGTTCACGCTGGATTGGGAATGTCATTGCAAACGGGGGCACTGGTCAGGTCACAAATTGCGAACGGGACTTTGCAAAATATTTGCGATTTGGCACAAGACGGCCTCAGTTACTTCGTGGTGACCCCCAAGGGCAACTTGCACAAAGACCTAAAAACATTTGAAAATTGGTTATTCGAAATGGCCCGTTAACGCGGACTGCGTTTCGCCAAAATCCGCTGTAAAGTGCGGCGGTGCATATTTAGGCGACGTGCGGTTTCGGACACGTTGCGATCACATAATTCATAAACGCGTTGAATATGTTCCCAGCGCACACGATCCGCGGACATTGGGTTTTCAGGCGGTGGTGGTAAATCACCATCATTCGCCAACAACGCATTGGTCACATCATTTGCATCGGCGGGTTTAGACAAGTAATCCGTCGCACCAATCTTTACCGCAGCAACGGCGGTGGCGATGGCACCGTATCCTGTCAAAACAATAATGCGCGCATTGGGGCGTTTTTCGCGCAGGACTTCGACCACGTCCAAACCATTGCCATCTTCGAGACGTAAATCAATCACAGCGTATGCGGGCGGGGTGGCGGTGCAAAACGCGCGGCCTGCGGCAATAGTTTCCAATGCGGTTGGGGCAAATCCGCGTTTTTCCATAGCGCGGGCCAAACGGCGGCGAAACGGTTCGTCATCATCCAAAATTAACAGCGTATTGTCTGCGCCAATTTCGCTTAATGCGCGATCATTGTTTTTCATGACGTCGCCCCCTTTTACGCAAATCTATTGGTTTCGAACAGGAAGGTCAAACAGATGCAAAACATGCGATGGTTTCCGCCATTGCTTCTGGTGAAATATCACGGCGGAAAAATTGTAAAAAGCCAGATGTATCCATCAGGTAACTTTGGGTCGAATGATCCATTAGGTAATCTTCGCCATCGCCCGCTTTGCGAAAGTAGGTGCGATATGCTTTGGACGCCGTCTTGGTTTGTTCAGGGGTGCCTGTTAATGCAAGCAGGCGGGGATGTGATGCAGCGGCGTAATCATTCAGCGCCTCTACTGTATCGCGTGCAGGATCGATAGTGATGAAAACCGGCTGAATTTCCACGCCCTGTGCATCCAAAATATCGACCGCATCCAGATTACGTTGTGTATCCAGTGGGCAAATATCAGGGCAATACGTGTAGCCGAAATAAATCAGCGTTAAACCTGTGATGACATCCTTATCTGTCACCGCATTGCCATTTTGATCGATCAGCGAAAACGGTCCGCCAATCGTGGCCTGACCACCGGCAACCACGGATGTTCCACAGGCCTTACCATCATTCCAAAGCGCGAAGCCACCCATCAAGACAAGTGCGATAACTGCGACCAGCGCCGCGCCAATTGCATAGATTTTTGTCATCATTTTTCCATTCTGGTCATGGGTCGATTCATCGTCTACTCTGTGTATTCATATATTCCATGCGGGATGTTGTCACAGAAGAAATGCAGATGAACACCAGTCCGATTAACCTATTCACCAATCAGGCCCGCAGCGAGTGGATTCGCCTGCGTACGTTGATCCTTTTGCGTTGGATGGCGGTGACGGGGCAGATCATTGCGTTGCTGGTTGCTCACTATCTTGTGAAGTTGGATTTGCAAGTCGGGCTGTGTTTTATCGCGATTTCGATTTCGATTTTCTTTAATCTGTTGGCCGGATTTATTTTACCTGGAAACAAACGCCTATCGAAACGTGCCGCGATGTTAAGTTTATTATTCGATCTGTCGCAACTGATTGTGCTGTTGTATTTGACAGGCGGGTTAAGCAATCCGTTCTCATTGCTGTTGCTGGCACCCGTTACGATTTCCGCCACCGCATTGACCCTGAGACCTACGTTAATCTTAGGCGGTTGCGCTGTGGTGATGACCACGTTGTTAGTCTACTTCTATGTGCCATTGAAATTTCAAAACGGTGAAATCGTTGATTTACCAGAGCTGTTCATCTGGGGTAATTGGGCTGCATTGCAAATTGGTTTTGTTTTTCTGTCGGGATATGCGCGTCGCGTTACAATCGAAACATTTTCCATGTCTCAGGCGCTGGCAGCCACGCAAATGGCATTGGATCGCGAACACAAGCTGACTGTTTTGGGCGGTGTTGTGGCGGCGGCCGCGCATGAAATGGGAACGCCATTGGCAACTATTAAAATGGTGGCAACAGAGTTAGAAGAGGAATTAGGTGACAATGCCGACTTGCAAGATGATGCGCGTTTGATCCGAGAGCAGGCGGTTCGTCTATCGACGATCTTGCGCGATATGGGCCGCACAGGCAAAGATGATTTACATCTGAAACGCGCACCGATTACCGAAGTGTTGCGCGAAGCCGCCGAACCCCATGAAAACCGTGGCAAGGTGATTACGCTGTTGGTTAATGGCCTGCCTGTCGAAGAGCATATCGGGCGATTGCCCAATCTGCCCCGACAACCAGAAATCCTGCACGGGATGCGTAATCTAATCCAAAACGCGGTGGATTTTGCACGGACCCGTGTATGGGTTGATATCGCCGTCACCGAAACCAACATTCGCGTGTTGGTCGCCGATGATGGCAAGGGGTATCCCTATGATTTTCTTGGACGTATTGGCGATCCATTTTTGCGCCGCCAAAAGAAGAAAAAGAACCCAGATAGGCCAGAATATGAGGGCATGGGGCTGGGCCTGTTCATTGCCAAAACGATGTTGGAACGCACAAATGCCACACTGGTTTTTGCGAATGGCACCGCCACGGCGGCCCCCTCACCCGCGCTGGAATTTGCAACTGGCGCCATGGTCAGTGTGATTTGGGATCGCGATAATTTCCGTGGAACCGAAAAAATCGACCCCCAAAATAACCTCGTA
Source organism: uncultured Amylibacter sp. (assembly GCA_943846615.1). Lineage (GTDB taxonomy): Bacteria > Pseudomonadota > Alphaproteobacteria > Rhodobacterales > Rhodobacteraceae > Amylibacter. Next base: position 1,433,054 of record OX044354.1, read on the forward strand.
AAGCTGTGATCCAAAATTAGTTAACGGAACGTTAGGTTTTTTTGCGCATTCTATGCCTTTATAGGGGGCGTAACCTTGGAATCTGCAAATATTATCGAACCATTCATCTTGATCTGCGTCGCGATTATGGCCTTGTTTATGGGGAAGTTTTCGGATCATTTTTTTACATTGTTCGCGAATTATACCCCCTCGTTCGAGAAGAAGGTTTTGGACGCAATGCCCACCGTTTTATGGATCGAAAGCAATGGTTCTGTTGTCTGGTCGAACACCGAGTTTTCCCAATTGCAGGATGAATTCGGTGCGCCATTGTTTTTCGCGAATTTCACGCTGTCTGATGGTTTGACGGCTGATGGGGTTCAACGCCGCGGCGAGCTGCTGCTGGAAGCTGTGAACAAGACACTATACTTCGACGTTTCGAAATATGAGCTTGGCAAGAAGACATTCTATATCGCTCTCTCTGCGCAGGCGGCGGTTTTGGCTGAAGCCGATCGCCTTCGCTTCGTACAAACTCTATCCGAAACCTTTGCGCTCCTAACCGTCGGCATGGCGGTTTTTGACAAGGAGCGTGACTTATCTCTGTTTAACCCCGCATTGACAGAGATGTTGGACGTCAGCCCGTTATGGCTGGCAAACAAGCCAAGTTTGCGTGATTTTTTGGATCGCCTGCACGATAAGGGCGCATTGCCAGAGCCACGCAATTTTCGATCATGGCGCGATCAAATTGTTGAGATGGAACGCAGTGCCGAAACCGGAACATATTTTGATGATTGGCACATGCCAAACGACAAAATTTTTCGTGTCACAGGCCGCCCGCACCCCAAGGGTGCAGTTGCGTTTATCTTCGAAGATATCACAAATACAATTGCCGCCGAACGGGAATATCGCTTAGAAATCGAACGGCTGTATAGTGCACTGGATTCCGTCGACAACGGCATCGCAATTTTCGACGGTTCTGGTACGCTGTCATTTGCGAATGGTCTCTTTGACGAGATTTGGAAAACCGAATTATCCAAAAACTTAACATCACCATCCATCATGGAAATCGCAGAAATATGGATCAATCGCACGGAACCTACCCCCGTATTGGGCGAAATTAAAGACTTCATCTTGGCCGCAGGCGAACGCGCAAACTGGGCGGGCATTGTTAGATTGAAGTCAGGTTTGGTGTATGAGATCCGCACGTCCATTATGGTGGGTGGCTATTCGATGATTTCATTTTCCCCCCAATCAAACGAAATCGCGCCGCGCCTGACAGAAATAGCCGTCTAGGGCACTTGCGCATACGGCCATGAATGCCTTAACTCTGATACAAACGGAGCAGGCATTGAAACATACTTTTTTTCTTTCAAACACAGATGAGACAACACGGCTTGCATCCGCCTTTGCCGCGCATCTGTCTACCGGGTCAGTGATATTATTGAACGGGGTCGTTGGCGCGGGGAAAACCCATTTTGCACGGCAACTTATCTTGGCTCGCCTGAACACACCCGAAGATGTTCCCAGCCCGACGTTCACATTGGTTCAAACCTACGACACAGATGTCGGCGAGATTTGGCATGCGGATTTATACCGACTGTCCGATCCATCCGAGGTTTATGAACTGGGCTTAGAAGCCGCGTTTGAAACTTCTATCTGTCTGATTGAATGGTCTGATCGACTGGGAGAAGCAACGCCAACAGACGCGTTAAACCTAACCCTTGAAATTGATGCCGATGACAAACGTGTCGCCCATTTAGAATGGGACGCGCAAAAATGGAACGGCGTTATTACCAATGTTCAAAGGAGCTTTGATCATGGCGCAACGTGAACAATTATTGTTGGATTTTTTGGCCACAACGCAATGGAAAACCGCCACGCGTGACCCACTGGCGGCGGATGCATCTGGGCGCAATTACGAACGTCTGACATTGAATGGATCAACGGCTATTCTGATGAACGCACCCTATGAAGCGGGCGAGGACGTGCGCCCGTTTGTGGCGGTGACGGATATGTTGGCGCGGTTCGACTTGGCGCCACCCCAAATCATCGCCCAAGACATCGAAAATGGCTTTCTATTATTGGAAGATTTGGGAAATGACCTGTTCGCGCGGGTTTGCGAAACAGTTCCCGATTTAGAAATCACGATGTATAGCGCCGCAATTGATGTGTTGGCGCAATTGCACAAACACCCCGCCCCCGGTGCATTACCCCCATATGATATGGCGGTGTATTTGCGCGAGGTGCAATTGATTACCACATGGTATATGCCCCCGTTGACAGGGGAAGTATCGTCAGAACTACAAGGCGAATTTGACGCGATAACCACGCAAACATTCGCCCGAATTTCATCACAATATCCCGTTTTGGTGATGCGTGATTATCATGCGGAAAATCTGTTATGGATGCCTGATCGCGAGGACACATCACGCGTTGGTTTGTTAGATTACCAAGACGCGCTGGCGGGGCATCCCGCATATGATTTGGTCTCCCTTCTGGAAGATGCGCGGCGTGACACCAGCCCAGATTTACGCGACAAAATGATTGCGCATTACCTAGAAAATACAGATCAAAATGCAGAAGATTTTTTGGCAAGCTACGCCTTGTTGGGGGCACAACGAAATTTGAAAATAGTTGGTATTTTTGCCCGCCTGTCCCTGCGTGATGGCAAGGCACACTATATCGATTTGATCCCGCGCGTCTGGAAACATTTAATGCGCGATTTGCAACATCCTGCTTGTGCAAAATTATCCGCGTGGGTTGCCCAACATCTCCCGCCGCCGACGTCCGCGAATTTGCAAAGACTGCGACCTGTCACATGAGTATCAACGCCGCCCTTATTTTCGCCGCTGGCTTTGGCACCCGCATGGGTGCGCTGACGCAAACCACGCCCAAGCCGATGATCCCCGTCGCGGGGAGGCCATTGATTGACTATGCGGTTGATCTGGTGATGGATGCGAAAATTGAAAATACGGTGGTGAATTTGCATTACTTTCCAGAACAGCTAGAAACCCATTTAGCGCAATACGAAAACATAACGACTCTACGCGAAGACGGCGAAATTTTGGAAACAGGTGGCGGGTTGAAAAACGCCCTGCCGCTGTTGGGAAATGACCCCGTTATCACGTTGAATTCGGATGCTGTTTGGACGGGAGATAACCCAATTTCTGCGCTGTTAGATCATTGGAATCCAGATGACATGGATGCGCTGTTGGTTTTGATTCCGACCCAACATGCGCAAGAGCATCGCGGTGCGGGTGATTTCAACCTCGATAAAAAAGCGCGCCTGTCACGTCGCGGCGATGCGCCATCGGCAGATTACGTTTACGCCGGCGCGCAGATTATAAAAACCGACTTGCTGGCGGATATTTCCGAAACCAGCTTTTCGTTGAATGCTTTGTGGGATCAAATGTTGGCCTTGGGTCGTGTTTCCGGCGTTGTGCATCACCGTGGCTGGGTTGATGTGGGCCGTCCCGAAGGCATAGCCGTCGCCGAAGCGGAACTGGCGAAACATGTTTGAACCATCCGACATACCACGTGTTTTCGCCCTACCCATCGGTGCCGATTTTTCGCAATTGTTTATTGATGGGTTGCGCCAGAGGCTGATTAATCAGCCTCAACATGCCATTGTAAACATCCAGATTTTTGTAAACACGCGGCGCACGGAACGGCGTTTGCGCGAATTATGCGTTGCCGCTGGTGCGGGATTTTTACCGCGTTTTCATCTGATTTCAGACATCGCAAATGACCCACTGGGTTTATGCGATTTGCCGCCCGCCGCCCCGCCCGAGCGGCGCAAACTGCAACTAGGACAATTGGTCCGTGGGTTGTTAAAGGCACAACCTGATCTGGCCCCCGTATCTGCCACGTATGATCTGGCCGAGAGTTTGGCGGCATTGATGGACGAGGTACAGGGCGAGGGCATCGCCATGGCTGATGTGATGCACTTGGATGTCGGCGAACATTCGGCGCATTGGAATCGTAGTCAAAAGTTTTTGGAAATTTTGGCACAGCATTGGGATCAACATGCCCTGACCGATCCACAGGATCGCATGCGTCATGTGATAGAAACCTACGCCGATCATTGGCAACATAGCCCGCCCGCGCATCCCATTATGGTCGCGGGTTCCACGGGTTCGCGCGGTGAAACAGCCCTGTTTATGCGCGCTGTCAGCCAATTGCCAAATGGGGCGATTATCCTGCCCGGGATGGATTTCGAATTGCCCAATGATGTTTGGGACAGCTTTACAGACAAACGTTCAACCCTAGATCATCCGCAGGCGGGTTTTGCAAAATTGTTTGATTATTTAGGCACCAGCCATGATCAGGTTTTGCCGTGGGCCGACGCATCTGTACCGCTGGACAAGAACAGATTAATTTCGCTGGCACTGCGCCCCGCGCCGATCACCGATCAATGGCTGGCACATGGCCCCACGTTAAAGGGAACTTTGGGCAAAGCGACCGAGACATTGGAATTGTTAGAAGCCGCGACCCCCAAAGAGGAAGCGTTAGCCATCGCAACACGCTTGCGATTGGCGGCAAAGGATGGCCAAGAAGCAGTGTTGATTTCGCCCAGCCGCGACCTGACCCGACGCGTCAGCGCCACATTGGATCGATGGGGAATCGAAGCGGATGATTCCGCTGGCCAACCGCTGCAATTATCGCCACCGGGAATTTTCCTGCGATCTATCGCGCAATGCTTCGGGCATCCAGTTCCGCCGCACCAATTTTTGGGGATCCTAAAGCACACGCTAACCCATTCGGGCGCGGGCAGAAACGAACACAATCTGCGCACCCAACGGGCAGAGGTACGCGTTTTGCGTGGTGGCCCGCCGTTTGTGGAATTTGCGCGACTGTCCGAATGGGCCGCCGAAACGGACGAAGGTACGGTTTGGGCGGCGTGGCTACGTAATAATTTCACACCTTTAGAAGCAGCGCGCGAAATGGATTTGGCGGATTGGGTTGGCTTGCATAAACGCGTTGCGCAATCGTTGTCGGATGGGCCAGCGGGTGATGGTGCGGGGCAGGTTTGGGACAAAGAGGCGGGAATTTCCGCGCTGGCCGCGTTGGATACCTTGGGCGATTTGGCGCATTTGGGCGGCGTGATGACGGCGGTGGAATACAATGCGTTATTGCGTTCTGCGCTGTCACAGGAGTTGCGCCCTGAACGTCAAACCGCAAACCCGTTGATTTCGATCTGGGGAACCTTAGAGGCGCGTGTTCAATCCAAGGAATTGGTTATTTTGGGTGGTCTAAACGAAGGCATTTGGCCCGCAAAAACTGCTCATGATATGTGGTTGAACCGCGATATGCGCAAACAATTGGGGCTATTATTGCCCGAACGGCGCATTGGGTTATCGGCGCATGATTTTCAACAGGCGATTGGGGCGCCCAATGTGATTTTATCGCGGGCCGAACGCGATGGGGATGCGCCGTCGACGCCATCGCGCTGGGTTATTCGGATGACGAATTTGATCAGTGGGCTGGGTGACGAGGGTGTGGATGCCTTGTGCGATATGCGCGCGCGGGGATCACAGTGGATCGATCTGGCCCGCACGTTGGACAGGCCATCCACAACCGTTCCACCCGAAAAACGCCCGTCGCCGGTGCCCCCCGCCGATGCGCGATTAACAAAATTGTCGGTTACGCAGATCAAGGATTTGGTACGTGATCCATACAAAATCTATGCCCGCGCGATCCTGCGCCTGCGTAAATTGGATCCGTTGGGCAAAGAGGCAGATGCGCTGGAACGCGGGAATGCGATCCATGCGGTTTTGGAAGAATTTGTTTTGAAAACCCGTGATCCCGAGGTTGCAATTACCGCAGAGCTGTTCATGGAAACTGCAGGCACTGTTTTAGCAGAACATGTACCATGGCAGGGTGCCCAGCGATTGTGGTTGGCTCGGTTGAACCAAGTGGCCGATTGGGTCGTGGACCAAGAAATAGAGCGCCGCAATGACGGGCATAACATTGCCGTGGAAACCACGGGCGGGATGCAGCTTTCCGATCTGGGGTTTGAATTGAATGTTAAGGCAGATCGCGTCGATTTGGGGGCAACGGGGTTGCGGTTGTTTGATTACAAGGCCAGCAAACCGCCCGCACCGTACGAGATCAAGCACTTTGATAAACAGTTGCAATTGACGGCGATGATCGCATCCATGGCGGGATTTGAAAACCAACCCGCACAGCCTGTGGAGCATCTGCGATACATCGGTTTAGGGCTGGACCGTAAGGAACAAGAAATCGACATCAACTCGCAAATCATCCGCGAGATTTACGATGAATTCCGCCAATTGATCGGCACGTTCAATGCACCCGACAAGGGTTTCACCGCGCGCGACAAAGTGCAGTTATGCACGCACGCATCCGATTATGATCACCTGTCGCGCAAGGGCGAATGGCAGGATAGTGATGAACCAAACCGGGTGGTGGTGCCATGACGAATTTTGATGCGGCGACACTTGCCCAAATTCATGCCGCCGACCCTATGAAAAACACCTGGGTTTCGGCGAATGCGGGTTCAGGTAAAACGCGTGTTTTAACGGATCGCGTGGCCCGCCTTTTATTACATGACACTGATCCGCAACGAATTTTATGTCTGACCTATACCAAGGCAGCAGCGGCAGAAATGCAGAACCGTTTGTTCAAACGATTGGGTGAATGGGCGATGATGGCGGACGGTGATCTGCATGATGCGCTGTGTAATTTGGGCGAAGAGCCCGCGTTTTTGACACCTCAAAAACTGACCCAAGCGCGTACATTATTCGCCGCCGCATTGGAAACGCCAGGTGGTTTGAAAATCCAAACCATCCACTCGTTCTGTGATGCGTTGCTGCGTCGTTTCCCATTAGAGGCAGGCGTCGCGCCACAGTTCAAGGTGCTGGAAGATCGCCAAGCAACGCAATTACGATCCGATATTGTGGAACACATGGCGGGTGGCGCGGATACGGATGCCATTGACGCGCTGGCGCAATATTACAGCCGCATGGACACCGAGGATTTGGTGCGCGAGTTAGTCCAAAAGCGGGTGGGGTTTCGCAAAGCGCCGACCTATGACGATTTTGGGATCGATGAGAGCACCACGCCCGAGACATTACGGGTTGATATTTTGGCGGGTCTGGAAGACCTGTTGCATGATTTATTGAAACGTATGGAAAGTGGAAGTGACGCCGAAGCAAAGAAAGCAAAGTTAGCGCAAAAATCACTACAAAGCGATAATGTCTCGGATCATATTCGCGCTTTAGAAGGATTGCTTCTAACCAAGGCGGGTACACAAAATAAACGCCAAATTCCCACGCAAAAGGTTCTACCCAAAAACGATGCTATTCGCGACAGTATCGCGGTTTTGGCCGATCGTGTGGAAACCGCGCGCAATCAACGACTGGCGGTACAATCGTATAAACGTTCCATCGCCCTGCACCAGTTCGCCACCGCTTTCCTGAAACATTACGACGAGCGTAAGGCATTCAGCGCCTTGTTGGATTACGATGATTTGATCCACAGATCTGCGCAATTGCTGACGCAAAGCACGATGGCACAATGGGTTTTGTATCGTTTGGATGGTGGTTTGGATCATATCTTGGTGGACGAGGCGCAGGATACCAGCCCTGCGCAATGGGCCGTGATTGATTGTTTGGCGCGCGAATTTACGCATGGAGCATCCGCCAATGATCGCCCACGCAGTCTCTTCGTTGTGGGCGATGAGAAGCAATCGATTTATTCATTCCAAGGTGCCGACCCAGATGTGTTTGGCGAAAAGAAAACCGAATTCCAAACCTTGTTGACTCATATCGATCAAACTCTGGCGGATCGTGAATTGTTGCATTCATTCCGTTCCGCGCCGCCTGTGCTAGAGCTGGTAGATACGGTTTTTACGGGTGTGGCAGGTGCGGCGATGCACAACCAATCGCAACACGTTGCCTTTCACGAAGTCAAACCCGGGCGCGTGGATATTTGGCCATTTATTGACCCCGAGCCAAGACCCGATCCAGACGTGTGGTATCGCCCGCTGGATTTGCCCGCGCCAAACGATCCCCGTCAAGAGTTGGCGCGGCGGATTGCGGACAATTTGGATGCGTTATTGCAAAGTGGGCAAACGATTGAGGTGGAGAAGGTTCAGCGCCCTGTTATGGCCGGCGATGTATTGATCTTGGTGCAAAACCGTGGACCGTTGTTTAACGCGATTTTGAAAGAGCTGAAATCCAAGGAACTGCCGGTGGCGGGCGCGGATCGGTTGAATGTTGGCGAAGAGTTAGCGGTGCGCGATATCTTGTCATTGTTGAAATTCGCGGCGATGGCGGATGATGATTTATCATTGGCAGAGGCGATGCGATCGCCCTTGTTAGGGTTCAGCGAGGGCGAGTTATTCGCCGTCGCGCATGGGCGCGATGGCACATTGTGGCAATCCCTGCGCGAAACAACTTCGCATGATAAGGCATTAGAAATATTGCGTGATATACGCGCACAGGTGGATTATTTGCGCCCTTATGAATTGATCGAACGCTTGTTAATTACGCATGCGGGTCGTGAAAACCTATTGGCGCGGTTGGGGCCAGAGATAGAGGATGGGATTGATGAACTACTGTCCCAAGCCATGCAATACGAAACGCTGGAAGCGCCGACATTGACGGGATTTTTGAACTGGTTTGAATCGGGCAAGGTTGAGATTAAGCGCGACATGGGTATGGCGGCGAACCAGATCAGGTTGATGACTGTGCATGGCGCAAAGGGATTGGAAGCGCCGATTGTGATCCTGCCCGATACAGGAACCAAGAAACCGCAGAACCGTTCGCAAATCACCTCCATCGGTGAAACCGCCATCTGGCGTAGCTCTGCGTCCGATGCCGCCGAAACGCAATCATCCGCAGATGTCGCCCAGAAAGAACGCGACCAAGCAGAGAAGATGCGCCTGTTGTATGTGGCGCTGACGCGGGCCGAAAGTTGGTTGATTATTTGCGGTGCAGGGGAGCGTCCAAAGGATGGTAATTGCTGGTATGATTTGGCGGCGATGGCGATGGAATCGCTGGGTGGTGTGGATACAGTTTTTCCGAATATCGGGGCGGGGCATTCGTTTGAAAACCCACAGTGGCAGCAGATGGAAACAACGCAGGCCACCCCAGAGGATGATGTGAAATCGGTGCATCCCCCCGAATGGTTGACCACGGCTGCGCCCAAGCGAGCACGTCCAGAACAGCCGCTGGCCCCATCGAAATTGGCAGGGGCCAAGGCCTTGCCCAATGATGATGCCTTGCCCGAAGAATTGGCGATGCGACGTGGGCATTTGCTGCATTTGTTGTTGGAATACTTGCCAGCGCAGCCAGAGGAAAATTGGCAGACGCATGGCGAGAGATTAGTAGCGACAGAGCCTGATCAAGCGATGGCGCAAGAGGTGGTTGCCGAGGCGCTAAATCTGTTAGCGAACCCTCAGTTGCGCGACATCTTCTTTGACCCCAACAGTGTGGCAGAGGTCGGTATTACCGCCCCAGTTGTGGGTACAGGGCAAAACATGATGGGGTATATTGATCGCCTAATCGCGACTGATTCCACCGTTTTGGCCGTTGATTTCAAGAGTAACGCAGGCATTCCAGACAGCGTTCAACAAACGCCCAAGGGTATTTTGGCACAGCAGGGAGCATACCTGATGGCGTTGAAACAGATATATCCTGATCAGCAAATCGATATCGCCATCCTGTGGACGCGCACGGGGCAAATTATGTCAATTCCACACAACATCGCGATGAACGCGTTTGAGACGTCACTACATCTTGACGATTCAGTTGATCATTCATAGGTTCCAATCAGACACAAAAACTGGAGAGCTCCCATGCCAACCGTAAAAGTAACAGACGATACATTCGCAGCAGAAGTCACAAACTCAGATATTCCCGTAGTGGTTGATTTCTGGGCGGAATGGTGTGGCCCATGTAAACAGATCGGTCCATCACTGGAAGAATTGTCCGAAGAGTTCGCGGGCGAAGTGAAAATCGTTAAAGTGAACGTTGATGAAAACCCAAATTCACCTGCACAAATGGGTGTGCGTGGCATCCCTGCGTTGTTCTTGTTGAAGGACGGTCAGGTAGTGGCGAACAAAACAGGCGCGGCACCCAAAGCGGCGTTGTCTGATTGGATCAAATCGAGCGTTTAATCTCGATCAAAATACAGAATTTGAAAGGCGGCCTGCGGGCCGCTTTTCGCGTTTTAGGGTGTGAACAACCCGTGCGGGTTGCCTAACAAGATTAAACGATTAACGCCCTTTGTTTTCGGCGCGCAAACGGCTGAGGGTTACGGGTGTGACCCCCAGAAACGACGCGATCAGGCTATGTCTGAAGACCTGTTCATATCCCGGAAATGTTTCGCGAAACCAAGCGAGCCTGTCCGCCCCACCAAGTGCGGCGAGGCACCATTCACGATCCGCCTTGGCATTCAGTGCATCACGCAAAACACCATTCGCCCAATTGCGAACGGACGCGGATGATATCATTTCGTTCGTCAGCAGATCACTGTCGATCCGCGCGACGGTAACATCGGTGGTGCAACAAATTGAAACAAGGGACGCGCCGGCCCGCGTTCGGGCGATATTTGGCGTGACGATACAAGGCGCTACGTAAAATCCGACACAAATCTCTGTCCCTTGGGCATCGCAAATCGTGCTGGTTAGGCATCCCTCTAGAAGGATGAATTCATCGGTCTCTGGACTTTCCTGTTGGGTAAGATATGCGCCTTGGGTGAATTGTTTTTGCGCCCATTTAGATATGAAAATTGCCGCATCTTCCGTACCCGCAAAATCAGGGGATTTCATAAAAAAAGTTCGTAAATCCATTTTTGCTGACCTTATCAAATGATAATGCGGGGCGCATTATCTGCGTTTAAGTTTAGCACAAATTCAGGAGTTGATAACGATGAAAAAAATGTTGGCCGAACACAGCGGAAAGGCCGCAATTTGTTTTGGAGTGATCGCCGCCGTAATTTATCTGGCGATGATCAATATAACGCTGGGCCATATCGCGGCGGTTTCTGGGCAGGTGCCGTTCGATATGCGCCCAATGGGGTACAGCCCTGCAGACGCTGATGCGTTGTTAGCAGGACTGGGGATCGATGGGCGTCGATATTACCTGAACTATCAGATTCCATTTGATATGGTTTATCCAGCGATGCTGGCCCTAACATTGATCTGCACGATACATTGGTTTGGGCACGGAATGATGCACAGAAAACTGGCTCGATTTGCCATCATGTTTTCCCTTGCCGGAGCGTTGTTTGATTATGTTGAAAATATTGGGATTGTCGCGATGATTTGGATGTGGTCGGAGGTTCCAGCTTTGTTGGTACTTTTTGTTAGTTCAGCCACGATATTAAAATCCGTTTTCACAACGTTGGCTATGTTTACAACGGTTTTTGTAGGATACGAGTGGATGCGTGATCGCAAAATAAATCTGAGTACACGAGAAGTGTAGCGGCAGCTTCCCCACTGTATCGCATTAAATTAACTACCCCATCAAACGCCCAATCACATCCGTCCAACCCGCGTAACGCTTTGCACGTGTATCCCCATCAATCTGTGGCATAAACTGGCGTTCCAATTCCCATGTTTTTGCGAATTCTTCTGGCGCGGGATATGCACCGATGAACAAGCCCGCCAGATAGGCAGCACCCTTAGCCGTGGTTTCGGTGACCCTGGGACGGTCCACGGGAACGCCCAGCTGATCCGCTAAATTCTGCATTGTCCAATCAGAATTTGCCATGCCGCCATCCACGCGTAAAATCGCATCACCTTGCCAATCACGGTTCATGGCCACCATCAAATCCGCCGTTTGAAAGGCCACGGATTCCAATGCGGCGCGGGCAATTTCTTTGGGACCAGTGCCCCGTGTAAGCCCGAAAATTGCACCCCGCACATCGGCGTTCCAGTAGGGTGCGCCAAGGCCAGTGAAGGCGGGAACGAAATAGACCGATTGTTCTGGGTCGGCATTTGGTGCCAGCTCGCCTGCCTGTTCAGCGCTGTCGATCATTTTCAACCCGTCGCGCAACCATTGCACCACCGCGCCCGCGATGAAGATAGAGCCCTCCAGTGCGTAGGTCGGTTTTCCGTTGAGTTGATATGCGATTGTTGTCAGCAATTTATTCTGGCTGATCACCATGTCGTCGCCCGTGTTTAGCAATGCAAAACAGCCCGTGCCGTATGTGGATTTTAGCATGCCCGGTTTGAAACAGGCCTGTCCAACCGTTGCCGCCTGTTGATCGCCTGCCACGCCCGTGATGGGGATGTCGCCACCCAGCAATGTAGTGGAACCGAAATCGGCGGCGCTGTCCAAAACCGTGGGTAACATTGATTGGGGAATTCCAAATAAATCAAGCAGTTCCGCGTCCCAGCATCCATCGGCGATGTTATACATCATGGTGCGCGCCGCGTTTGTGGCGTCCGTCGCGTGAACGCGACCTTCGGTTAGGCGCCAGATTAGGAAGGTGTCGATGGTGCCGAACATCAGTTCGCCTGCGTCGGCCATTTCACGTGCGCCATCGACATTTTCCAAAATCCATCTGACCTTGGTTGCGGAAAAATAGGAATCGATGATCAGCCCCGTTTTGTGGCTAATTTTATCTGCCCATTCATCGCGGATGCTGTCGCAGTAATCCGACGTGCGGCGATCCTGCCAGACGATGGCGTTATAAATCGCCGCGCCTGTTTTGCGGTTCCAGATGACAGTGGTTTCGCGTTGGTTGGTGATGCCGATTGCGTTGGGCGTTACGCCCTGTATCGCTTCGCGACAAACGGCGATGGTTTTGTCCCAGATTTCCTCGACGTCGTGTTCGACCCAGCCTGACTTTGGGAAATATTGGGTGAATTCCTGTTGTGCGGATTTCACAGGGGTTAGGGTTTCATCAAACAGAATTGCGCGGCTGGATGTAGTGCCTTGGTCGATGGCCAGAATTTGTGTCATTTGGTTCCCCTGCGTTTCACCTTTTACCTGTTTAATGTTAGCGCTATAAGTTCGGCAAGAAAAGGAAAACGCGATGGCAGATTTTGACGTGATTATCATCGGCGGTGGCGTGAACGGCACTGGCATTGCGCGCGATGCGGCAGGGCGTGGTTTGCGTGTGTTGTTGTTGGAGCAAAATGATCTGGCATCTGGCACGTCATCTGGTTCGACCAAGCTGTTCCATGGCGGGTTGCGATATTTGGAATATTACGAATTCAAACTGGTGCGCCAGGCGTTGAAAGAACGCGAAGTTTTATTGGCGAACATGCCGCATATCAGTTGGCCGTTGCGGTTTGTGTTGCCGCATCATCGTGGGTTGCGGCCCGCGTGGTTTTTGCGCCTTGGCCTGTTTGTTTATGATTACATTGGTGGACGGAAAGTTTTGCCGGCAACCAAGACGTTGCGATTGAATGGCGGCCCGTTGAAATCGGAATTCATAAAGGGATTTGAATATTCGGATTGTTGGGTGGATGATGCGCGGTTGGTAGCCTTGAATGCGCGTGATGCGGTCACGCGTGGTGCTACCGTTTTGACCCGCGCAAAATGTACGTGGATGGATTACGTCGATGGCCAATGGATCGTGAAATATGAAACGGCGGCCGGGATTAAGAAGGCGTCTTCGACAGTCGCTGTGAATGCCGCTGGACCGTGGCTGGAAACCGTGTTGGAAAATGCCGAAGAGCGGCAAGGAAAGTACGGCCTGCGGTTGGTGCGGGGCAGTCATATTGTCGTGCCCAAATTGTTTGATCACGATCAGCCGTATATTTTTCAACAGGCCGATGGGCGGATTATATTTGCGATCCCCTATCAGGATGATTTTACGCTGATTGGGACAACAGATGCCGATCACATTGGGACGGCGGATAAGGTGGAATGTTCACCTGATGAGGCCGCGTATCTGTGTGATGCGGCGTCGCAGTATTTTGAAAAACCTGTGCGCGCAGATGATATCGTTTGGAAATATTCTGCAGTGCGACCGCTGTTGGACCAAGGTGCAGACAACGCCGCCGCCGCAACGAGGGATTATATAGTGCGTTGGCATGGGGATGGATCACGCGGGCCATTATTGAATATTTACGGTGGGAAAATCACCACATATCGTAAGCTGGCGGAAAAAGTAGTGGGGATGTTGGTGGAACATTTCCCAGATGCGGGTCAGGCCTGGACACATGATGCGCCGATGCCCGGTGGGGATTTTCCGATTGATGGCACCGAAACGATTGTTGATCGGTTGTTAAAATCATACCCGTTTTTGGATGGAAAATGGGCCACACGATTGATGAGGGCCTATGGCACAGACGCAAAGGTTATGTTGGGTAATGCGAAATCTGTGGGTGATTTGGGTATCGATTTTGGCGCGACGTTGTTTGAACGCGAGGTGACGTGGTTGATGGAGCACGAGTTCGCCAAACGCGCGGATGATGTGGTTTGGCGGCGGTCGAAATTGGGTTTGCGTATGACGCCCACCGAAATCGAAGCGCTGGATCAATGGATGTTAGCTGTCCAAGCCTAAATCAAGGTTCGTAACCGTGTGCGTCAATGCACCGACAGAGATGTAATCGACACCCGTCGCCGCCACGGATGCGATACGTTCCAGACGCATGTTGCCCGATGCCTCGACCGACATTTTTCCGTCTACCATGCCCACCGCGGTTGTCATATCTACGTTCGACATATTGTCCAATAGCACCACATCCGCACCACCAACGTTCAAAACTTCTTCCAGTTGTTTTAACGTATCGACCTCGATTTCAATTGTGCGCATGTGGGATGCAAATTCCCGGGCGCGTTCTAGGACATTTCGAACATTTCCGGCCGCAGCGATATGATTATCCTTAATCATAATTGCATCATTCAGCCCAAAACGATGATTTGAACCACCGCCGTGGCGCACGGCCTCTTTTTCAACCAGACGCAGACCGGGTGTGGTTTTGCGGGTGCAGGTTACCTTGGCATGTGTACCCTTAGTTTCAGCAACGAACGCGGCCGTCATCGTGGCGATGCCAGACAGGCGCCCCGCGAAATTCAATGCCACACGCTCCCCCATCAAAATAGATTTTGCATCGCCGTTGATCGTCATGCACACGTCCTTTGGCGCAACGATACCGCCATCAGGGATCAGGGTTGTGACCTCTAGACCAGGATCAACGATGTGGAATGCAATCCGTGCGATTTGCATACCTGAAATCACACCTGCGTCGCGTGCATTCATCCGTGCCTGATACATTGTGCCATCTGGGATTACTGCGCGACTGGTGACATCGCCTGCGCCGCCCAGATCCTCGTCCAATGCGCGTTTGATCATGTCTTCCAACAGGAAATCGGGAATGGCGGAATGTGTCATTATAATATCCTTTAAACGCTGTCGCGAATGGCAATTGCCTGTGCGTATGTAATTTCGGTGCGGTGTTTTTGTTGATCATCCTTATCTGGATAATCCGTGCGGAAATGCCCGCCACGCGATTCACGGCGATTATAGGCCGCCGCAGTGATCAACGTGGCCGCCGCCAACATATTTTCGAAATTCGTCGATGTGCCGTTGTTTTGCGCCGACAGCCGTTTTAATTCGCGCAGCGCCTGTGCCAACCCATCGCCGTCGCGCATGACGCCCACCTTATCAGACATAATTTTGCGAAGTTCTAAAACCGCATCCTCGTCCACATATTTAAAACCCAGTTCGGGCACCTGTAGATCGTCTACAAATGGGCATGCCTGATCGTCTTTGATCGCCTGTATCATGCTATCTGCGGCTGTGGCGGCGTAAACCAATGCTTCTAGCAAGCCATTCGACGCCAGACGGTTTGCCCCATGCAGACCCGTTGAGGATGCTTCGCCAGAAACCCATAACCCTTTGATCGAAGACATCCCCTGTTTGTCCGTGGCAACACCGCCCATGTGGTAATGCGCGGCGGGGACGATTGGGATCGCTTCGGTCACGGGATCGATGCCAGATTGTTGGCAATAACGGTATACGGAAATGAATTCGTCTTTGATGTGTTCGCCCACGGCCTCGCGCGTGTCTAACATCGGTACGTTGCCGATTTGATGTTGGCGGAAATTTTCGCGCGCCACGATATCACGTGGGGCCAATTCGCCATCGGGGTGAACCGCCAGCATGTAGCGTTCACCGTGTTTGTTGATCAGGGTGGCACCTTCGCCGCGCAATGCCTCGGTCGCCAAAGGATTTGGATCGATCCCCACGTCCATTGCGGTCGGGTGGAATTGTACAAATTCTGCATCGGCAACGATTGCGCCCGCGCGTGCGGCCATGCCTACGGCCAAGCCGCGCACCGATGGCGGGTTTGTTGTTTTCAGATACAAACTGCCTGCACCACCAGCAGCCAATAGATACGCCTTTGCCTGAATGATGTATGGTGTGGTGTTATCCTCTGATACAACAACGCCTTGCATCGTATTGTTTTCATTTAATAATTCCAGTGCGGTTGCGCCTTCTAGCACGGTGATTGATGGGGTGTTTGACACCTCTTTGATCAGGGCTTTCATGATTTCCGCACCGGCCTGATCACCCTTCACACGTACCACGCGCGCATAGCTGTGCGCGGCCTCTTTGGACATAACAAAGCCGCCGTTTTTGGTCCGGTCAAATGGTGTGCCTACTTCGGCTAATTCCAAAACGTGCTCTTTGGCAGCGGAGGTTACGAATGCGGCGATGTCCGCGTCCACGATGCCATCCCCCGCGTTTACGGTATCTGCTGCGTGGGCCTCAGGTGTGTCGCCCGCGTCCATTGCTGCCGCAACACCGCCCTGCGCCCATGCGCTGCTGGCGCCGTAACCCAGTGGCTTGGGTGACAGTACCGTTACAGGGCGTGGTGCGAGGCTTAGGGCTGCGTATAGCCCAGCCAAGCCAGCCCCGATAATCAGAACATTATGTTGATTGTCTGGCATTGGTTTATTTCAGATCGATCATGCGTTGCACGGCCAAGCGCGCCTTGGCAGCCAAGGCCTCTTCGATGACGATCTCTTCGTTGCCAGTGTGCAGTGACCACAAGATTTTTTCCAATGTGATGCGTTGCATGTGTGGGCACAGATTACATGGGCCGAGGAAGTTTACCTCTGGGACCTCGTCCGCGATGTTTGAACCCATGGAACATTCAGTGATCAACAGAACCTTTTCGGGTTTGTTTTCACGCACGTAATTGATCATGCCAGATGTAGAGCCGCTGAAATCCGCCTCATCCACCACGTCCGTTGGGCATTCAGGGTGGGCGATGATCACTGCGTCTGGTTCGTATTTGCGGTATTCGCGCAATTCGTCCGCCTTGAATTCGATGTGCACTTCGCATGCACCTTCCCAGTAGACGATTTTCTTGTCTGTTAATTTCGCAACGTTTTGGGCCAAATGGCCGTCTGGTGTCATGATAACCATGTCGCCCTCTTGGGCGTTGATGATGTCAACGGCGTTGGATGATGTGCAGCAGATGTCTGATGCGGCTTTCACCTCTGCCGTTGTGTTCACATATGACACGACGGGCGCGCCCGGGTATTTCGCACGCATTTTGGCGATGTCGGCGGCGGTGATGCTTTCTGCCAATGAACAGCCTGCGCGGCTGTCTGGGATGATCACGGTTTTTTCTGGTGACAGGATTTTGGACGTTTCTGCCATGAAATGCACACCACCTTGGATGATTGTGCTTTCTTTCACTTTGGTTGCTTCGATCGCCAATTGCAGGCTGTCGCCAACGATGTCTGCTACGCCGTGGAAAATATCAGGCGTCATGTAGTTATGCGCAAGGATGACCGCGTCTTTTTCCTTCTTCAGCGCGTTGATGGCGCGCACGTATGGGGCGCGTTTCATCCATTCTGCTTCGGGGATGACGCGATCCGCGCGTTCGTATTGTTTGGACGTTTCTTTGAACATCGCGGCACTGGGTTCCAAATCGAACGCGGCTTCGAGTTGCGATTTCATTTCTGGTGAGCCAGGTACAATCATGATATTTCCTTAACGCTTTGCATTACCAATCTTATAAATAGGGATTATTGGGACAAATAGGAAGGGCTTATCACAGATCGACCTCAATCACGCCGTTCGCTTCTGCAGCGCGTGATTGGCACAGGATGATGCTGTTTTCGCGCTGTTTGTTGGACAAAACAAAATCACGGTGCTCTACATCCCCCGAAACCAGTCCGCATTTACAAACACCACAAATCCCATCGGCGCATTTCATATCCACGTGGATGCCGTTTTCCAGCAATATATCCGTTGTTGTGCGATCCGCGGGGATTTCGAATGTCTTATTTGATTTGGTCAGGTGGATGGTGAATGCATGGTTTTCATATTCAGGCGCTTCCGGGGCGGTGAAATATTCCAGGTGGCGAGCGTGGTCTGGGAAGCCTGCCTGTGTTGCCGCGTCGATGACGCCTTCCATGAAACGTTCAGGGCCACAGGTGTAAACGTGATGACCGTTGCGATAATTGCTAAGGATCGCTGGAAGATCGGCACGCGTTCCTTCGTCAGAGAAATGCAGATGGACATGATCGGCCCACGGTGCGTTTTTCAACGTGTCCATAAATCCTGCGGTTTTGCGGCTGGAACAGCAGTAGTGCATTGCGAAATCTTCGCCAGCTGCGTGCAGTTCATGTGCCATCGCGATCATCGGCGTAATGCCGATACCCCCGCCCAGCAGAAATGTTTTTTCGGCGCTGTGATCCAGCGCGAAATGATTGATCGGGTGCGAGATGAAAATCTTGCGTCCCAAAGTGAATATGCGGTGCAAGAGTTTTGAGCCGCCTTTGCCGTCCTCTTCTCGTAATACGCCAATCGTGTATTTCGAACGATCCGCTGGATTTCCCGCTAGCGAATATTGGCGAATGAAACCAGGGGCGACTACCACATCAATATGTGCGCCCGCTGTCCATACGGGCAGGTCTGTGCCATCGGGTAGGCCCAGTTGATATTCGATGACACCCTGCGCCGTTTCATCGATGCCAATGACATCAAGATGAAGTACCTTAGTATCTGATTTTATGGTATATTTATGAATTAAACTTTCAGCGTCACCTGCCGCAACCCGCGCGCGATGCTCATCTGCGCTGACCATATTTTCATATGCTTCTATGCCTTTTTCGCGATCAATCGGAAACGGAAATGGATATGGGTGCGGGGCCTGATCCGCGGGGAAAACCGCAAGGGTTTGGTCGGCGTAATCAACCTTCAAATCCTTTTGAAGATCGCGTTCATGCACACCATTTGTGGTTGGTCGATATCCTTCGTCTGGTTGAATTTCCAAATCCCACCACCATTTTTTCACGGTGTTGCGTTCGCCATTTCCAACCATGTCATCCAGTTTAGCCAACATCGGCGCAGCGGCGGGGATATTCATTGCCGCCCATCTAAACGGTGCCTCTGCAAACAGGCCCTCTAGGTTCCACGGACATGTTTTCATACACCGCCCACACATCGCCCCCGCAGGGGACGTGATGCGGTAAGTGGCGCACCGTTGGCTGTCTGATTTCCAAATTTCATAGCCATTAAACATCTTCTTCGGCCCAGCGGTAATCGCACCTGACGGGCATTCGCGTGCGCATTTATTACAGCTCTCACAGAATTTCTGCATGCCGAAATCAATCGGCTTATCATGCGTCATTGGCATGTTTGTCGTAACAATCCCCGATTTCAAGCGCGGACCAAGGTAGGGGTTAAGGATGACTTCGCCGATGCGGCTGACCTCTCCTAATCCAGACAACAATAGCAACGGTGGATGTATGACATCGCTGTCGGTTGCGGTGTGGGCTTTGGCCTCATATCCCAATGATCTGATGTGTTCCGCGATGACACCGCCCAGCAGCGAGAACCGCAAATATGCTCGCATGGACAGTGCAACGGAAATCCAATCATCACCGGATGATCCATCCATGGAATCAAAGCGTTGATCGACGATCATCGATATCGCCTGGTCCTGTGTGGGGTGAATTTCCGCGCCCGTTGCATCGTGGGAATAATATGCCCAATCGGGACACCGTGAAATTCCAACCGCATCGATGCCCAGAAAGTAACAGGCGGCCTTGACGTTGTCCGCGTTGCGTTGAGCATCCAATGTGCTGTTGGAAATCTGATCCGCTGGTGGTTTGTTTTGCAATAAAACAAACGCGCTCATGGGTTTGCGTTGTGCCGCGGAAGTTGCTGTTTTTCTTACATAATGTCCGTTTCTCGCGCCATCTTCGATCGCCTTGCCTAGGTCACCGAACTGTGCCCGTGCGAATAGATCGGTGCGTTTGGGAACGCGGGGAACATTCTCTTCATCTATGTATGTTGTGGGTGTTTCAACGCGCTTGAGTTTTTCAAACGGCATCGCGCCATCAACAAAGCGACGCTTGCCATACGGTTCACGGTTACTAGCGGATTTCGTAAAGCCTTTTCCCAACTTCCACGCCAGACCATGAGTTTGTGATTTTGGTTGATCCGCCCAAGCAGCCAGCGGTTCATCCACCGCCAATTCCAACGTAGTTGTGACCGCCGCCAGCCCAAATCGTGTTCCGATATAGGGGTTGAACAATTTCCTATCTTCCACACAGGCCAGCCCTGCCAGAACCGCCAACCGGTTTAAATCAGATTCCGTGCATGTCGCCGAATGCGATCGCGCATCATAGCCCAACAAGCGTAAGTAGTTCGATATCACATTCGCGGTTTCTGTGCCCAGAAGACTGGCACGTTCAGCCTGTGCATTTTGAATCCATTCGCACCCCGCCTCGTCGGTCGTTGGATCGCGGGGGTACTCATATAGGAAAACAATCGCATGGGTATGATTCTCGATGCCCGTTGCGGGGGCGTCCACTGCCTCTCGCAACTCCGCCATCAAAACATCCATGCCAGCGGCGAAAGTTTTGGTTTGTTTGGTGCGCAAATCATCGGCCAAACGGGCGATATCGGGGTTTTCTATCGGCTGATCCAAACGACACCCCGCGTCCAGTTTTGTAATCCCGACCACCGATGCATCCTGAAAATAGGCGAAGGATTTAAGGTGGTTTGCCCGTTCCGTCAGATCGGATGGAATTTCCGATTTTCCGCGATTGATCAAGCCCGAGCGCATCGCATCCATCATCGCCTGATATTCGCGCATCGCATTCACAATCGACATGGGCGCATCGGGACGGTCGAAATTCACCGATGCCATATCAGGCACGTCACCAATTGGACGCGTAATGCGTTTCAGGCGTTCCATCGGATATGGCCCCAAATGTGGTGCGCGGTGTTTTTCGGAAAAATAGCGTGTCATCGCAAAACCCTAGGCTGGGAAATTTGCAAATACTATCCCCATCCGACGATTTATCTGGACGGGGGGTCGATTTTTCACATGATGATTGTTGATAACTTATGCAGGGTAGAGCCATGGAAAAGAAAACGATTGAACTGTCTGAAATTCAGACACTGACGACACAGGCATTGATTGCCCATGGTGCCGATGATTGGGTGGCGGCATCCGTCGCGCGCGCCGTGCGCATGGCAGAGGCCAAAGGGAACTTGATTTGCGGGCTGTATTATTTGGAAAGCTACTGCAAGCAGTTGGTGACTGGGCGTGTGAATGGTGCGGCAGTGCCCGTTGTGAGTGTACCAAAATTAGCCTCTGTACATGTGGATGCGAAATTTGGGTTTGCACAGGCGGCGTTTGAGCGTGCCTTGCCGATAGCGTTGGAAACGGTGCGCGAAACCGGAACTTGTTCGTTGGCGGTGGCGCATTCGCATACTTGTACATCGCTGGGTTATTTCACGGAACAAATCGCACAGGCGGGTTACATTGCAATTGGCCTGACCAACGCAAGCGCTGTTGTATCGCCCCCTGGCGGAAATGCCGCCGTGTTGGGAACCAATCCGATTGCCATGGCGATCCCCGATGGTGCGGGTGGTGTCGCGTTTCAGTTTGACCAAAGTACATCCGCGATTGCACTGGGAAAAATTACCATGGCGGCATCGGCAGGCGAGGATATTCCACTGGGCTGGGCCGTGGATGCGGATGGCAATGAAACCACCGACCCCAAGGCAGCGCTAAAAGGATCGTTGATGTCGTCGGGCGGCTACAAAGGCTGGGGCTTCGGCTTGATGACCGAGGTGTTGGCGGCCGCATTTACGGGGTCCGTGAATTCACTGGATGTAAAGGGATTAAAATTGCCAGATGGTGCGCCGCATGATCTTGGGCAGTGTTATATAATCCTTGATCCCACCACGCATGGCGATGGTTTTTATGACCGTATTGCACGGGTTGCAGATGCCGTTGACGAACAGGAAAGCGCACGGTTGCCCGGTTCAAAATTCGTGATGCCTACATCTGTTAATATTGAGAAAAACATTTATGAACAGCTAGTTATGCTGTCTAAGGGACCTCAAAATGGATGATTATCGCATCGACTGTTTGCAATATGCAAACTGGTCAGAGAAGATTTTCCGCGAAATGCGGACGGGTGGGTTGGACGCGGTGCATGTGACCATCGCCTATCATGAAACGTTTCGTGAAACCGTGTTGAACATAGAGCAGTGGAATCGTTGGTTTGAACAATTTCCCGATCTGGTTTTTCAGGGATTCACAGGCGCCGATGTACGGCTGGCGCGGGAAACTGGGCGCACCGCGATATTTTTCGGGTTTCAAAATCCGTCACCCATAGAGGATGATATTGGATTGGTTCAAATCCTGCACCAATTGGGCGCACGGTTTATGCAATTGACGTATAATAATCAGTCGCTGTTGGCGACTGGCTGTTACGAGGATTACGACGCTGGTCTGACGCGGATGGGTCGCGAAGTGGTGACCGAAATGAACCGCGTTGGCATGGTTGTGGACATGAGCCATTCAGGCGAAAAATCGACGCTTGATGCCATTGAACATTCCAGTCGCCCGATTGCGATTACACATGCCAATCCGCACAGCTGGCATGCGGCGCTGCGCAATAAATCAGAAACGGTTATGCGCGCGCTGGGTGAAACAAATGGCATGTTGGGATTTTCGATTTATCCGCATCATTTGAAAGATGGGCCAGATTGCACGTTGGACAGTTTTTGCCACATGATCGCGGATGCTGCGGATGTTATGGGTGTGGATCACATCGGGATCGGCACGGACCTGTGTCAAGATCAGCCAGACAGCATTGTGGAATGGATGCGCGTTGGGCGTTGGACCAAAGGTATTGATTACGGCGAAGGGTCTGCATCGAATGCAGGGTTTCCACCGATGCCGTCTTGGTATGCTGGCAATGTCGATTTTGTCAACATTACCAAAGGGTTGCGCGGCATAGGGATGTCCGAAGAGGACACAAATAAAATCATGGGCGGCAATTGGTTGCGGTTTTATGATGATAACTTTGGGCCCGCATCTTGATCGCGCAGGTTGATTTACGGCCACCATCGGTGGTGATGAAACTGTCGCGGTTGGGCAGCTTTCATCAATCGCGCCTTAGCTTTATGCGTGTGTTATTGCGTCGGGTCGTGTCCGAAAACTGGCGCTTTGATGCGCCTGATTGGCATGTGGATGAAAAGGGTGTTGGGCATGCGGTTTACACGGTCCATGGGCCAGATCGTACATATTCATTGGTTGCATTTGCACATGATTTACCCGCTGATCAACGATCAGATCGCGTGATCGCAGAGGCGTGGGATACGACGTTTTCCCTACATGATGGGATACCGGCAGGTGCGGATATTGAGCGACTACGGGCGAATGTGCCATTGCAAGAGGCGGGGCGGATTTCGAAACGCGAATTGACGTTATCCCGCGCAAACCGTTCGGTGCGGTTGTGGGAATATGTGGTTGATTGCCTGTCGCGTGGCGAACAGCCAGAAGCGGAACAATTATACGCCGTGGGGTATTTGATGCGCACGACTGCCGTTTATGGATCGGGGAAATTTGGCGCCGCTGATCGGGGTGATATTTCGGATCGCGATGAATTGCGCAATCCGTTTCAAGTGGAAATGTTGACGGTCTATTTGATACGCAATTTTGTGATGGATTTGGTGGAGCATATGGCCCGTGTTCGCGGTGGCGATACGGCCGTTGTTTTAGACCCAGAATTGCGGCGATGTTTGGGGATTGGCAATTCAACGGGTTTGGGTATGGCCCCATTTTTGGTGCATCATCCCGCGTTGTTAAACACATGGATTTTGGCGCGCGAAACCGCATTGGCACGCGTGCGGGCGGTTGAAAGTGTGCCTGATGTAATTTTTGATGAAATGCAGGGGCATTTACAGTTGTGTTTGCGAAATGCAGAAAACTGGAACAGCCAGCATGAAATCCAAATGCCTAAGGTTGTTGAATTATGCGCAGGCATGGCCGATGTTTTGAACAAATTCAATGATATACGCCGCGAAGCACGACCATGGGATGCCTTGTACACTTGGGTTGAAAAACATGCATGCGAAGACGTACAGGAACAGGTTGTTTCCGCGTTGTTGGAACCATATCCCGAATTGGTTGATGGATTATCCGATTGCATGTTTATTGATGAATCCGCGCATTTCAAATTGGATGGCTCGGGCACAACGGATGATCTAAAGGCGCAGATTGAACAGGCCTATGATTGGGCGTTGGAAATTGATTATTCATCCCCCACAGAACAGGCGCGTTTTTGGTATGTATCCGAGGCCAAACTGGAACCCCGTTTGGGTGAACGTGCCGAAGAAGAGGGTGCCGCATTGGAACAACCATTGGCCATCGCGCGTGATGTTGCGGCGTTATATGCGAGCCTGCCAGATGGGCAATCGTTAGCGGTGTTTTTGCGTGACCATCCAGAACACCGGCATATTGTGCGCCGTGTGCAATTGGCACAGAAATTTCCGTACAGTGAAATTCGTGATAACCTGTTGGAATCCAAAATCCTGCCCATTGATATGTTACGGTGCAAGTTATCGTTTTTCGGAGCAACGAAATTTGATCCGCGTTCTGATCGCTGGGTGCGGATCTGTATGTTTAAAAACGCTCCGTTCCCGCATGAACTGACCGGTGATGATAATTGGTCATATGGGGCAATGCCATGCTGACGCGATCCGAAATATTTGCATATGCCAAGAAGGCAACGCGTGGTGCTGGGTTTTCATGGGGCATGGCCGAAGAGGCGGCGCAGGCAACTGTTGCACTGTACGTTGCGGGGCATGATGGATTTGCAGCATTGGTTCCTGTTTTGCAAAATGCTGATGGGAAAACGCAACCATTGTCGGATGATTGTGGGCTGACATTGGGCACGTATTTGGCGGATTGTGGAATCGCGCCATCAGGGCAGGATGTGATTGGATCAATATTATTCAATGCCCTGTGTGGGCATATTGCCAAGGGCGAAAAACCATTCCCACAGAACGCACCACAGATCATCCAAGATTTTGCCCAGCGCACCTATGTTCCAGACAGCGCAGAATCGCGTTTGCGTGGCGCTGGATAAAGCCAATTGTTTTTCAACTGAAACAATGGTTCAGTGATACCATGAAACTTACTGACCTAGAAATTTTTGTTGTGGGAAATCCGCCCCCCGGTTGGGGTGGTCGTTATTTCATTTTTGTTAAACTGACCACGGACAATGGGATCACTGGATTTGGCGAGGTTTATGCAGCCTCTATCGGGCCCAAGGCGATGATCCATGTGATCAACGATGTGTTTGAACGCCATATGCAGGGTGAAAATCCCGAAAATATCGAATTGATGTTTCGCCGCGCCTATTCGTCTGGATTTACACAACGCCCCGATCTGTCGGTGATGGGCGCGTTTTCGGGTTTGGAAATCGCATGTTGGGATATTATCGGCAAGGCGAATAGTCGCCCCGTTTACGCCATGTTGGGCGGCAAGATGAATGATCGTGTACGGTCATATACGTACTTGTACCCGCTGGAACATCACGACACGGATACGTTTTGGACATCCCCAGATATGCAGGCCGAGAGCGCGCGCGCCATGGTTGATTTGGGGTTCACTGCCGTGAAATTTGACCCCGCTGGCCCCTATACAATGCGCGGTGGGCATATGCCTGCGATGACGGATATCGATCTGTCTGTACGCATGTGCGAAGCCATCCGTGATGCGGTTGGCACGCGTGCCGATTTGTTATTTGGCACCCATGGGCAGTTCAGCACAGGCGGCGCAATCCGCATGGGCCGTGCAATCGAAAAATTTGATCCCCTGTGGTACGAGGAACCGGTGCCACCAGACAATATCGGATCGATGCGCAAGGTGGCGCAAGCCGTGCGTATTCCCATTGCGACGGGCGAACGTTTGACAACCAAGGCCGAATTTGCCCCCGTGTTACGCGAAGGTGCGGCGACGATTTTACAGCCCGCGTTGGGGCGTTCTGGTGGTATTTTGGAAACCAAGAAAATCGCCGCAATGGCCGAGGTTTACAATGCACAGATGGCACCGCATTTATATGCAGGGCCCGTTGAATGGGCGGCGAATGTTCAGTTGGCGGTGAACATCCCCAATATCTTGATGGCGGAAACCATCCTGACGGGTGGTGGGTTTGCCGGTGATTTAATCGACCATGCAATTAAATGGGAAGATGGATTTATCCACGCCCCAACCGAACCAGGATTAGGGATTACATTTAACGAGGAGTTGGCGCGCGCGCACCCGTATGATGGTGATGGATTACACCTGCAAATGCAGGATGCGCCCTGTGATTATGCGGATGGCAATGCATTCTTGGGTGGGGCCGCTGATTGATCGGTGGATTTGCATTCATACCTTGAATGACGGGCCACAAGTGTTAAATATGCTAGCCAAAATAGAGACATAAAATGTATTCAACAGATACCGAAATCCCCGGCGTACAAATCATTACACCACCACGCTTCAAAGATGACCGAGGTTGGTTCACTGAATCGTGGAACCAAAACAAAATGGACGAGGTCACAAATGGCCTGAAGTTTGTCCAAGATAATCACTCGTACTCTGGTCCTACCGGCACGGTTCGTGGTTTGCATTTTCAAACGCCACCCCACGCACAGGACAAACTGGTTCGCGTTATCAAAGGCAGCGTAACAGATGTGGCCGTTGATATCCGCAAGGGATCGCCGACATTTGGCAAATGGGTTTCCGTGATGTTATCCGCCGATAACGCCAAACAACTGTTGGTGCCCAAGGGGTTTTTGCACGGATTTGTCACACTGGAACCAGACACCGAAGTTTTATATAAATGCACCGATTTTTACGCCCCTGAATGTGACGGCGGCATTAAATTCGACGATCCCGATCTGGCAATTGATTGGGGCATGGATACATCCAGGGCTGTTTTATCCGACAAAGATAAAATCGCCCCCACTTTCGCTGATTTCGACAGCCCCTTCACTTTCCAAGGATAAGGCATGAAAATTCTCGTAACAGGCGGCGCAGGCTTTATCGGCTCTGCGGTTGTGCGTCAGGCAATTAACGATGGTCACAACGTCGTCAATTTGGACAAGCTGACATATGCCGCATGTTTGGAAAACCTAAACAGCGTGTGCAACAGCCCGAATTATGCATTTGAACAAATCGACATTTGCGACGGATCCGCGCTGGCTGCCTGTTTCGACAAACACCAACCAGACGTCATCATGCATCTCGCCGCAGAGAGCCATGTTGACCGTTCCATCGATGGCCCATCCGCATTCATGCACACCAACATCATCGGCACATATGAAATGTTAGAGGCAGCACGCGCATATTGGGATGGCAAAGGCCGTCCAGATGATTTCCGTTTCCACCACATTTCCACAGACGAGGTTTATGGTTCACTGGGCGAAGTTGGTCTATTTACAGAAGACACGCCATATGATCCAAATTCGCCATATTCTGCGTCCAAGGCATCGTCGGATCATTTGGTGCGTGCATGGCATGAAACTTACGGTCTACCCGTCGTCGTAACCAACTGTTCCAACAATTACGGCCCATTCCATTTCCCCGAAAAATTGGTGCCTGTGGTGATTATCAAAGCATTGGCCGGTGAATCGATTCCGATTTACGGCAAGGGCGATAATGTGCGCGATTGGCTGTATGTCGAAGATCACGCAGACGCATTGTTGAACGTGGTCGCCAAGGGCGAATTAGGTCGCACATATAATATCGGTGGTGAAAACGAGGCGACGAACCTTGAACTGGTCAACATGATTTGTACGTTGCTTGATGATCTGCGCCCTGCGGATAAACCATACGCCGATTTGATTTCCTTCGTGGCGGACCGCCCTGGGCACGATCAACGATACGCGATTGATCCAACTCGTATCCGCAATGAATTAAAATGGCGCCCGTCCGTAACATTGGAACAGGGTTTGCGCAAAACCGTGGAATGGTATTTGGCGAACGAGGATTGGTGGCGCGCCTTACAAAACCGCGATGGCGTTGGCACACGTTTGGGTAAAACCGCATGAAGGTTTTGGTATTTGGAAAAACGGGACAGGTTGCAACCGAACTGGCCAAACGTGGGAACGTAATCGCCATCGGGCGAGATCAGGCCGATTTTTCTGATGCGGAATCTGTGATCTCAATCGTTGAGCAAACCGATGCGGATGTGATCATCAACGCCGTTGCCTATACCGCGGTGGATAAGGCTGAAGAAGAAGAAGCACTGGCGGCATCCGTCAACGGCACAACTGTTGCGCAAATGGCAATCGTTGCGGCGGCGCGGAACATTCCGTTGCTGCATATTTCCACCGATTATGTTTTCGCAGGCGACGGCACCGATGCGTGGAACCCGACGGATATGACTGCGCCATTGGGTGCATATGGACGTACCAAATTACTGGGCGAAGAGGGCGTTATCGCCGCTGGTGGCCCCCACGTCATTCTGCGCACGTCGTGGGTACTTTCCGCGCATTGTAATAATTTCGTAAAAACCATGCTACGCCTTGGTGCCGATCGCGATGCGTTAAGCATCGTCAACGATCAAATCGGCGGGCCAACGGCGGCCGGTGACATTGCCGATGCATTACTGTCCATCGCTGGGCAATTCGTCGCTGGTAACGGCGTAACAGGCACTTATCATTTCGCAGGCAATCCAAATTGCAGCTGGGCAGATTTCGCAGCGGAAATTTTCGCCCAGGCGGATCTGTCGGTCAACATCACTGGCATCCCCAGCGCGGATTATCCAACGCCTGCAACGCGTCCATTGAATTCGCGTATGGACTGCACCACATTACATACTGATTATAACATTCAACAACCCGATTGGCGCGCGTCGCTGGCACAGGTTCTGACAGATTTAAAACAAGGCTGATTTCATGGAAAAGCGCAAAGGTATTTTATTAGCAGGTGGTTCAGGAACACGCTTGTACCCGATCACCATGGGCGTTTCAAAACAACTGTTGCCAATTTACGATAAACCAATGGTTTACTACCCACTCAGCGTTTTGATGCTGGCGGGTATCCAAGAAATTGCGGTGATCACAACACCCGAAGATCAGGAGCAATTCCAACGTCTGTTGGGCGATGGATCACAGTGGAACATCCAACTGACATACATCGAACAACCATCCCCCGATGGTCTGGCACAGGCGTTTATTCTGGCCGAGGATTTTCTGGATGGCGCCCCATCCGCGATGGTTCTGGGCGACAATATTTTTTATGGTCACGGCATGCGCGAGGCCTTGGCCGAAGCGGATGCAAGCCCCAAAGGCGCCAGCGTGTTTGGATACCACGTGGCCGATCCTGAACGTTACGGCGTTGTTGATTTCGATGCGGATGGCACAGTAAAATCAATCATCGAAAAGCCTGAAAAACCCGCATCAAATTACGCGGTAACAGGCTTGTATTTCGTTGATGAAACCGCACCTGCACGGGCAAAACAGGTAAAACCTTCGCTGCGCGGCGAATTGGAAATCACCACGTTGTTGGAAAGCTATCTGAAAGATGACGACTTGAATTTACAAAAGATGGGTCGTGGTTTTGCGTGGTTGGATACGGGCACACACGGCAGTTTGTTGGACGCGGGCAATTTCGTACGCACCTTGGAAAAACGCCAAGGTCTACAAATTGGGTGCCCCGAAGAGATCGCATATAAAAACGAATGGATCACACTTTCGGACGTGAAAGAATTGGCGAAAAAGTTTTCAAAGAACGCTTATGGCGCCTATCTGAATGCGCTGACCTAAGGAATTTCTTGCTATTTCGCCAATCTCGGTTTTACTGATTTCAGTCAGTATCCTAAATCGATGGTGAAATCATGAAATCACATGCCAAAGCAGTTGTCATCGGGGGCGGCGTTGTCGGCTGTTCCGTTCTGTATCATCTGGCCAAAGCGGGCTGGAAAGACGTAATGTTGATCGAGCGATCCGAATTAACCAGCGGATCATCATGGCATGCGGCGGGTGGATTTCACACGTTAAATGGCGATCCAAACGTCGCGAAATTACAGGCCTATACCGTCGGCCTGTACGAAGAGCTTGAAGAGATTTCGGGCCAATCCTGTTCGTTGCATTTGACGGGCGGCGTGATGATGGCGGACAGTCCAGAACGCATGGATTTCCTACGAATGACCCACGCACGCGGGCGCTGTTTGGGCATGGAAACCGAATTAATCACCCCATCAGAGGCGAAGGCGATGTTCCCGTTAATGGACGAAAGCAATTTTGTCGGCGCATTATGGGATCCCGTAGAGGGCCATCTTGATCCATCGGGCACAACACATGCCTACGCCAAAGCGGCCAAGGTTTTGGGCGCGGACATTGAATTGCGAAATCCCGTAATCGAAATTACCCAAGACAGTGATGGCACGTGGAATGTCGTCACAAAAAACGGCACAGTTAAGGCCGAACATGTGGTCAATGCGGGCGGGCTATGGGCGCGCGAAGTGGGGCGCATGGTTGGGCTGGAACTGCCTGTTTTGGCCATGGAACACATGTACCTCTTAACCGAAGAGATGCCCGAAATCGTAGAATTCAACCAAGATACAGATCGTGAATTAATCGGCGTCATCGATTTCAAAGGCGAGATTTATACCCGCCAAGAACGCAACGGCCTGTTATTGGGCACTTATGAGAAAGCGTGTAAACCTTGGTCACCTTTGAACACGCCGTGGGATTTTGGGCATGAATTATTGCAACCCGATCTGGATCGCATTTCGCCATCACTAGAGGTGGCGTTCAAACATTTCCCAGCCTTTGAAAATGCAGGTATTAAACAGGTCATCAACGGGCCATTTACGTTCGCACCAGATGGCAATCCGCTGGTTGGGCCAGTTCCCGGATTAACAAACTATTGGTCTGCCTGCGCGGTTATGGCGGGGTTTTCGCAGGGCGGCGGTGTTGGTCTGGCGCTGGCGAATTGGATGGTAGACGGTGATCCAGGTTTCGACATTTTCGCCATGGATGTGGCGCGTTACGGCGAATGGGCAACTTTGCGATACACAAATGCGAAGGTGCGCGAAAACTATTCACGGCGCTTTTCCATCAGCTACCCAAACGAGGAATTACCCGCTGCGCGACCGCAACAAACGACGCCACTGTACGATGTGATGAAGGATCAAAATCATGCCGTGATGGGTGATACTTGGGGTTTAGAAACGCCTCTATGGTTCGCCCCATCCGCAAAAGAAGCGCACGATGTTTTATCTTTCCACCATTCCAACGATTTCGAACATATCGCGGCCGAGGTCGCGGCCGTACGTCATTCCGTTGGGATCACAGAAATTTCAAATTTCGCCAAATATGAAATCACAGGCACCGGGGCCGAGGCATTTCTGGATCGACTAATGACCAACACAATGCCCAAACAAGGGCGCATCGTGTTAACACCAATGTTAAACCAAAACGGCAAGCTTATCGGCGATTTCACCATCGCCAATGCCGGGCCAAATCGATTCATCATGTTCGGATCATTGGGCGCCACTAAATATCACATGCGATGGTTTGAACAACATCAACCCGATGACGACAGCGTGAAAATTCGTCGCTTTGATATGACGTTACAGGGGCTGTCCATCGCGGGGCCGAATGCGCGCAAGGTTCTACAAAAACTGGTGGATTCGGACGTTTCCAATGCTGCATTCAAATTCATGGATTTCCGCGAAATGGATGTGAACGGTGCGCCCTGCATGATAAATCGGATCAGCTACACAGGTGATCTGGGATATGAAATTTGGGTGGCACCCGAATATCAGCGCCGTGTTTATGACGGGCTGAAACAGGCAGGTGCTGGATTCAACATCCGCGATTTTGGCATGCGGGCATTATTGTCCATGCGGCTTGAAAAAAACTTCCCGACTTGGTTCGCCGAACTACGCCCGATTTATGGCCCGTTCGAGGGCGGTATGGAGCGGTTTGTGAAGTTAAACAAATCCGATTTCATTGGGCGTACACCCGCCACACAAGAATTGGCGGACGGGCCAAAATTACGCCGTACCTCGTTTATTATTTCCGCAGGTACATGCGATGTAATGGGGGACGAACCTATATGGGCAAAAACCAACAAGTCATTTGAAACCATCGACCCCGCACATGGGCATGGTGCACCCCGCTTTGATGCCCAAGGAATTGAGATCGCAGGAAAAGATGCGCAGGTGCACGACGATTGGCGCGTCGTTGGTTGGGTCACATCAGGGGGCTATGCCCATACAGTTGGCGCATCAATGGCGCAGGGGTATATCCCGACGGACCTGTCTGAAATCGATGCGGATGGCATGTTTGAGATCGAGATTTTGGGCGAACGTCGCGCGGCGAAAATCGCGATTGAACCACCCTTTGATCCAACGGGCGCACGCATGCGTGGTTAGCTTATTTATGGTGCCAATGGCTGGGGTCCACAAATTTGCGCACCTTGGCGATGGCGAAATTTACGCCATCCATGCGCATCACCATGCGTTTCAAATCCGCGGTATCGCCCGATAAAATATCGCTGGTTTGTAGCTCCGTCACATTGGAGACGGTTTTCATCAACTGATCCAATCGCGCATCATATTGATTGCCGACTTCGTTCCAAAATTTGGGGTCTGTTGAATACTGCGCCATGAAACTGGTCTTGATACAAGATTTTACAAAACTGTCACGCTCACGACGCACCACGACCCATTCTGCATCAGGGAAAGCATTGTCAAACATGCGCCACAACAGCGTCAGTTTCGGTTCTTTGTACAGCCAACGCTGTTTGTGATTGTAACCCTGTTCTTCGATGATTTGGCGCATCCGCAATCGCAAACCTACCCGTCGATCACCCACAGGATATCGTAACTTTCTGTCTGCATTCGGGCTTGGCAAACTGGTAATCCCCGTCGCATCACCCCCAGCGGCGCGTAGGGTTGGCTTTAGGATTTTTTGACGGATTTCATTGTTTTCGAAAAACCCACGAATGTTTTCACCAGTTCCGGGAACCGTATCTCCCGTCCATGCGCCAAATTCATGCAACAACCCCGCCACCAACGACGTGCCAGATCGCGGTAATCCAACAACAAAAATCGGCCGATTGAACGGCAATGTTGGGTCCTGGGGTTTCTGTACGATTTTCACTTGGATCGGTTGTACCATCAAATCATTCCTTCGTTCGGAATGTTCATCCATTTAATTGCAGAACATTCCCCGCCAAATATAACGACCCACATATTAAAATTCTGGCTGTCGGATCGGTCTTAACTATATCAGCAACCGCAGTTTCAAAATCGGTCGCTTCCTGTGCATCAAACCCGACTTCGCGCGCCGCTTCAACTGTTTCTTGCGCGGACAGCGTCGCCGACTCGCCCGGAATAGATACGCCATACAGTTTATCCGTACGCGTTTTCAACGGTTCCATATATCCCGTCGCATCCTTGGTGTTCAGCATCCCAACCACCAAATACAGATTACGATCGGGCAGGCGGCCCAACGCCTCTGCTAATGCGTAACCGGCCGCTTTGTTGTGGCCACCATCCAGCCAGATTTCCGCATCACCTGCTGCATCAATCAACGGCCCATGGCGTAATTTTTGCATCCGCGCGGGCCAATTTGCGTTTAACATCGCACCCTCAAATGCCACATCATCCTTGCCTAGATACCGCAGGGTCGCGATTGCGATGCCCGCGTTTTGCACCTGATGCGCACCGATCAATGCGGGCATTGGTAAATCCAACAATCCGTTTTCATCTTGGTATACCAAGCGCCCGTTCTCTTCCCAAACGTGCCAATGTTGTCCGTATATTTTACAGGTCGCACCAACTTCGCCGGCTTTCGCCTCTATCACGTCCAGCGCTTCATCTTGTTGGGGGCCGACAATTGCAAAACAGTTGCGTTTCAAAATACCCGCCTTTTCGCCCGCAATTTCCGCCAGCGTTTCACCCAGATATTGTTGATGGTCGATGGAAACAGGCGTGATCACCGCAATAGCAGGCTGATCCACTACGTTCGTGGCATCCAGTCGCCCACCTAAACCAACCTCCAGCAAGGTGTAATCCGCCGCCGTTCGTGAAAACGCCAGCAACGCGGCGCAGGTTGTGATTTCGAAATAGGTAATTGGTACGCCACCGTTTGCCGCCTCGCATTCCGCCAGATAATCAGCCAATGATGCCTCATCGATAATCTCGCCCGACAAAACGATGCGTTCGTGAAACCGCGCCAAATGCGGGGAGGTATAGGCATGGCATTTATCGCCCGCCGCCTCTAGGCCCGCACGGATCATTGCCTGTGTCGAGCCTTTACCATTGGTACCCGCGATGTGAATCGCAGGCGGCATTGTTTGTTCGGGATTGCCCAACGCATCCAACAAACGCGTCATTCGATCCAAGGTTAAATCAATGATCTTGGGATGTAACGACATCAACCGATCAAGGATAACATCGCTGGAACTGCTCACGCTTTGGCGCTCTTATCTTCGATTTTCGCAGGCGCTGGCAATTCACCTTTGATGGCTGGGGTCTGTTTCATCAGCATACGCACAATGGTAATCAACTCTTCGCGCATTTCGTTGCGATGCGTAACCCGATCCAACATACCATGATCCAACAGGTATTCGGCACGTTGGAAACCTTCGGGCAGTTTTTCACGGATTGTTTGTTCAATCACGCGCGGGCCCGCAAAACAGATCAACGCGTTTGGTTCTGCAATATGCACATCACCCAACATCGCATATGATGCTGTAACACCACCTGTCGTCGGATGCGTTAACACCACGATAAACGGCAGGTTCTTTTCCTTTAGCATCTGCAACGCAACCGTTGTGCGTGGCATCTGCATCAGGGATAAAATCCCCTCTTGCATACGTGCACCACCTGCGGCGGAAAACAGGATCAACGGGCATTTCTTTTTCACCGCTTGTTCACAGGCGGCGATAATCGCATTGCCCACGGCCATGCCCATCGAGCCACCCATAAAGGTGAAATCCTGAACGGCGACGACAACTTTGGATTTGCCCATTTCACCATGCGCCAACAGCATCGCATCCTTTTCGCCCGTCTTCTTACGGGCATCTTTCATCCGGTCTGTATATTTCTTCTGATCGCGGAATTTCAGCGGATCGGCCAATGGCTCTGCTGCTTCGAATTCGTTAAATACACCACCATCAAACATCGAAACACAGCGTTCGCGTGGTGTAATGTTCATGTGGTGGTCACAATTGGTACAAACGTTCAAATTATCGGCCAATTCGCGGTGAAACAGCATGGTTCCGCATTCTTTACACTTGGTCCACAGATTGTCTGGGGTTTCGCGGCGCGAGAAGATCGAATTGATCTTCGGCTTCATATAGTTGGAAATCCAGTTCATGCTCGTCTGCCTTCTTTTGTGCTGTCCATAACTTTTAAAGTCCTATGCGATGAATTGCAATCATCTGCGTTCACGCCATTCCATAATTGCGAAATAGATCGCGAACATGATAGCAGAGCTGATTAACATCGTGCTTGCCGCCGCCGCCATTAATTCCGGCTTGTCGAAATAATCAGGTGCTACAAACCGTGCCAAACCGCTAATTTGTTCCTGATATGACACATAAAACATCGCCCCAAAATTATTCGCGAAATGCACACCAATCGCCGCACCCAGATTGCCGGTACGATAGGTAAGGTCAGCCAAGAATAGCCCCAGCAACCCTGTTGCCCCAACAATCATCCATCCAACAGTCACACCTAATTCCGTGCTGAAATGTGCCAATCCAAACAAGATCGACGGGATCACCATATAAACAAACCGATTGTTTACCCACGCCGCCAATTGCTGTTGCAAATAACCACGAAACAAAATCTCTTCGGCGCTGACTTGGATAAGCATTAAACACAGACCCAGCGGCAATAACGCCAACCAACGACCAAAGGCGATATTTTCCACGATACGATCATCGGTTGGAAACAGTGTTTGCGTGGTGATCAAAAACACTGCGCTGATCACAACGGCCCAGCCGAAACATTTCAAAAATGTCCCCTTTGGCCCACCCAATAACGATCCCATGCCGCGTTTATGAAACAGCGCCACAACGGCCCAAAACACGCCGACCCAAACAACGAATGTCAGCAACAGAAAATATACCGCGATTGGTGTGGTGAATTTCCCCTGCGCTAAATCGCCCAGACCGGGAATATCCAAAAACATCGGCATAACAGCCAACAAAATTGACGAGAAAATGAAATATCCCGCCGCCCAAACCACCAGCGTCAATAAAACCTTCCACCAGCGTGTTTCACTGAATGCGGGTTGAATGTATGTCGCGAAATTCTGGTTCATGGCTTGGCTCCGTTTCGGGTTGATGCACACTAACAACACCCACGCCTTGCGCAACGCAAAACGGACGCGGCGTTATGGGGTGACGTGTACGTCAAACAATGCTCTACTGCCCTGAATCGGAGGAACCCCATGACGCACGCAAAATACCCGCACCTTTTCGAACCACTCGATCTCGGCTTCACCACTCTGCCAAACCGCATTTTGATGGGTTCAATGCACACAGGTCTAGAAGAGCTGGGCGATTGGTCACGCGTCGCGGCGTATTACAGCGAACGTGCGCGCGGCGGCGTTTCTCTGATTGTCACGGGCGGAATGGCCCCGAATGTTGAGGGCGGCGTAATGCCCGGTGCCTGTGGCTTGCATTCCGAAACGGACATCGCAAACCACCGCATCGTCACGGACGCGGTCCATGACGCAGGCGGAAAAATCGCCATGCAGGTTTTGCACGCCGGACGATACGCCTATTCGCCACAGGCCGTTGGCGCCTCGAACAAAAAATCTCCAATCTCGCCTTTCCCACCGACCGCACTGGATGGCGACGGCATTGAAAAACAAATCGCCGACATGGTCGAATCCGCTCGTCGCGCCCAAATCGCCGGATACGACGGCGTCGAAATCATGGGATCAGAGGGTTACTTGATTAACCAATTCTTGGTCGAACACACAAATGATCGCGATGACGAATGGGGCGGCAGCTACGAAAACCGCATGCGCCTGCCACTGGAAATCATCAAACGCACACGTCAGGTCGTAGGCGCAGATTTCATCATCATCTTCCGCCTGTCGATGATTGATTTGATCCCTAAAGGATCCACATGGGAACAAGTGGTGCAATTGGCCAAGGCGGTGGAAACCGCGGGCGCCACCATCATCAACACAGGCATCGGTTGGCACGAAGCCCGCATTCCCACCATCGCCACATCCGTGCCCCGCGCGGCCTTCAGCTGGGTTACCAAAAAACTGATGGGACAAGTCAATATCCCCATCATCACATCCAACCGCATCAACACCCCCGATGTCGCCGAATCCGTTCTGGCGGATGGTTGCGCCGATATGGTTTCCATGGCGCGCCCCTTTTTGGCAGACGCCGAATTTGTGGCCAAGGCACACGATAACCGCGCCGATGAAATCGCCCCATGTATCGCCTGTAATCAGGCCTGTTTGGATCACACTTTTTCGATGAAACTAACGTCCTGTTTGGTAAACCCGCGTGCCTGTGCGGAAACCGAATTGAACTATCTACCAACCGACAATCCTAAAACTATCGCCGTTGTCGGCGCTGGCCCTGCGGGCATGTCCACCGCCGTCATCGCCGCCAATCGCGGGCACAAGGTGACGTTGTTTGATGCAGCATCCGAACTGGGAGGACAGTTGAACATGGCTAAGCAAGTCCCTGGTAAAGAAGAGTTTTTCGGCCTTGTTGATTACTATGCCCGACAAATAGAACTGGCCAAAATTGACCTACGGCTAAATACACTTGTGTCTGCTTCGGACTTGTCTGATTTCGACGAAGTCATCATTGCCACGGGGGTATCGCCTCGCATGCCAGACATCATTGGCATAGATCACCCATCCGTTTTATCCTACATCGACGTATTGCGTGGCAAGGCGCATGTTGGCAAATCCGTCGCCCTAATCGGCGCGGGTGGTATCGGGTTTGATGTTGCGGAATATCTGGCGCACAGCGGCGAAAGCCCCGCAATGAACACCGCCCTTTGGCGCAAAGAATGGGGCGTTGATGATCCATCAGATTCCACAGGCGGCATTGATCCCGACGGCCCACAACCACACGCATCAGCACGCGAAATTCACCTGTTACAGCGCAAAGCCGCAAAATTAGGCAAAGGATTAGGCAAAACCACAGGCTGGATTCACCGCGCAACGTTGAAAATGAAGGGTGTTCATATGACAGGTGGGGTGAATTACGAACAAATCACTGATGCAGGCCTGCATATTTCCTTCGGCGATGATCGCAAGGACGCGCAAGTCCTAAACGTAGATAATATCGTGATCTGCGCAGGTCAGACATCGCAGCGCAGCCTTGCAGATGATCTCGAAGCAATGGGCAAAGTGCACCATGTTATTGGTGGCGCAGATGTTGCCGTAGAACTGGATGCAAAACGCGCAATCAACCAAGGCTCTAAATTGGCTGCAGAACTCTAGGCCAGCTCATCCATTACAGTAACCAACGCAGAACTGATTCCATCCTCGGACAATGAATGCCCCGCCGATGGGATCATATGCAGCGTCGATGCAGGCCATTTGGCGTGTAGTTCATGCGCGGATTTCGGCGGGCAAATCATATCATAACGCCCATGAATAATTGTACCAGGTATGTCTTTTATAATATTGATATCTAACAATATTTGCCCATCTTCACGCAAAAAACCTTTGTTGATGAAATAATGGTTTTCCAGTCGCGCAAATGCGCGCGCATAGGCCGCGGGAATTGTCCCGCCACCGATGCGCGGTTCCAGCATCGCCAGCGCGGTTTCCCATTCTGTCCATGCGCGTGCGAATCGCGTTTGCTCACCCTCATCATCACAAAACAGGCGTTTGTGATAGCTGGCGATCACATGGTCTTTTTCCGAACGTTCCAACAGCCCTGTAACACGTGCCCACTCATCGGGAAAAAACATACCTGCGCCGCCGTTATAAAACCAATCCAGCTCCGAATCCGTCATCAAAAACACACCGCGCAAAACGATATGGCGCACGCGACTCGGATGGGTTTGCGCGTAAATCAACGCCAGCGTCGCACCCCACGATCCACCAAACACAATCCATTGCTCAATATTCAACAACACTCGGATCCGCTCAATATCATCCACCAAATGCCACGTTGTATTCTCTGTTACACTGGCATGGGGCCGTGATCGCCCACAGCCACGTTGATCAAACAAAATGATTCGATAGGTTTCAGGATGAAAAAACCGCCGCATACCGGGACTGCACCCACCACCTGGTCCACCATGAAATACCACCACCGGAATTCCCTCTGGATTACCACATTCCTCGATATAAATCGCATGCCCATCGCCCACATCCAACATATGTTGCTGATACGGTTGAATCAGGGGATATAACGGGCGATGTGCGCCAATTTGACCTTCGGTATTTCGCATATTTCCACTATAATGTTTCTAAACCAAGCTTGTCCTTTTGAAAGCGCATGTCAATGTCCACAGTAAATACAATCGATCCATCCGAAGTCGCCAAATTCGAGGCCATGGCCGCCGAATGGTGGGATGTAGATGGCAAATTCAAACCGCTACACATGTTGAACCCAACGCGGCTGGATTACATCGTCGATCAAATCGCCGCCGAATTCGCGCGCGATTTATCCGTCAACGAACCGTTCAAGGGTTTGCGCATTCTCGATATCGGTTGCGGTGGCGGGTTATTGTCCGAACCCATGGCACGCCTTGGCGCAACAGTTGTGGGCGCGGACGCAGCGGCGGGCAATATTCCCGTGGCCCAAATTCACGCAGAACAATCAGGTCTGAACATCGATTATCGCCACACCACAGCCGAGGCGATTGCCGCATCTGGCGAACAGTTCGACGTCGTGTTGAATATGGAGGTCGTCGAACACGTCGCCGACCCGCTTGGCTTTCTAACTGCCTGTAAAGATTTGCTTAAAGACAACGGCTTGTTGCTGTGTTCCACAATAAACCGCAACCCCAAGAGTTATCTGATGGCAATTATTGGCGCTGAACATATTATGCGTTGGTTGCCAAAGGGCACCCATGAATGGGACAAGTTCATCACGCCAGACGAATTATATGAATTGATAAACAGTGCGGGATTAACCCCTGTGGATCGCAAAGGTTTCGTTTTCAATCCGCTGAAATGGAGCTGGTCAATTTCATCGCGCGACCTATCGGTGAATTACGTGACCGCCAGCATCAAAAACCCCTAACGTGTTCCAATCTGATCCATACTGATCTTGCGATCAAACAACTCTTCCGCATTTTTATACGCTATGCGTTCTGCAATCTCGCGCGGGAAATGGGACAACCACTCTCGGTTTAGCCCGATCAAATATTCGTAATCATCCCACTGATCATTCACCCAAGTATCACTTCCAACCATCAGGCGTAGGTAGTGTTTTTCAATGATCTTGCGCCAGGCCGCAGTAATTTTGCCGTTATATAAAATCTCGTCCTCGCGGTATGATGTGTCTGCGTACATTTTCGGGTATTTATTCATCATCCGCATAACCACACGGGCAGGTTCAGACATGCCCGCATGGGCCCAAATGATCGTCAGTTCAGGCTCGAATTCAAAAAACATTTCCACAGGCGCTGCGCCCGAATGCACATGAATAGGGATGTCGCGTTCCACCGCCATCTTCGCCACAGCGCGTAACATCGGAATGTCATCTGGATCAATGTAATGGACATGGAATTCACCCAAACCCTCGTGTGGATAGCTGTCCAAACGTTCGTTCAGATAATCAATCATACCTTCAGCCTTCATCCAGTCCGATGATCCCGCACCCTTTTTATAGGGGCGCAATTCTGGCACCACGCGATTGGGCGCGTACTTCCATAACTTGATCGTACCTTGATCGGGCGTCGAAGAAACTAACGCCATCGCCACGCCCGTTTTATCCATCAATTTTATCACTGCCTCGGGGGGATATGGCCCCCAAGCGGGTTCCTTGTAATGAATGTGGGCGTCGAAAATAGGGACGTTTTTGATGTCGTCACCAATGGGTTTGTGATTTGAATCCGCCATTACGGATGAACAGACCATCAGACATGCAGCCTGTAAAATAATAAATGCATTTTTTCTCATGGCTACAGTGTAACCGAAAATGGATTCTATTCCAACGCGCTGCGAAACTCGCGTAAAAACCGCAACCCTTCGCGCAGGCGATCCTTACTTAGCCCCGACATTACATCCTCAAAAATAGGAGTAATAGACAGAACCGCTTCGTCACGTGCCCGATCACCTGCGTTTGAAATCGAAACCAATTTCTTGCGCGCATCATCCCAATCGGGACGAATATGAATGTACCCATAGTTTTCCAGCTTACCCAAGGTATTGGTCATCGCGCCCTTGGTCAGATTAAAAATCTTAGCCAATTGCGCGGGGCTGCGTTCCCGGGTTTGGTTAGACAGGTAATTCAGCATCACAAAATGCGATAGCTCCATACCCTTTGGCAACGCACGCGATAATCGCCCACGCATCAACTGTTCGGATGCTAACATCTCGGAAAACAGGGCGATTGCGATTGGGTCGCTGTCGGGATT
This sequence comes from uncultured Amylibacter sp., assembly GCA_943846615.1. Classification (GTDB taxonomy): domain Bacteria; phylum Pseudomonadota; class Alphaproteobacteria; order Rhodobacterales; family Rhodobacteraceae; genus Amylibacter. The sequence goes on from OX044354.1 coordinate 1,474,837, forward strand.
ATCGTGCATAGTGGCCACTTGGGTTGATATGGGCAGTTATCATAACTTGGCCCATTCCAACCCAATTAACAACTGAATGATTACGCGCTTAACAGCTGATCCAGTTTTCCCGCGCGTTCCAAATCAAACAAATCATCACATCCGCCGATATGAATATCATTGATAAATATCTGCGGAACGGTACGACCACCGTTTGAGCGTTGTGTCATCTCTGCGCGTTTTGTTGGATCGTCATGCACGTTCGTTTCGGCAAAACTTGCGCCTTTTTGCGTCAACAACCGTTTCGCCGCCGTGCAAAAGCCGCATAAATTACCCGTGTAAATTTCTACATTCGCCATGATGTGTCTCCGATTTCTTGACACTGATATAATGTTTTACTGCGGACGTGCAACACGCGCAAAGACAAGGACATTCACATTGGCGGCACCAGATGAAATACAGGCCTCCGTGCAGGCGGATAGTGTAGCGCCGGTCGTCATGACATCATCAACAATCAAAATCTGTTTTCCCTGTATTCGCTCCTCAAACCGCTCCGTCACCCGTAGCGCCGCGCGTTGGTTTTCAAAGCGTTCATCGCGCGTCATATCTTTCTGCATTGATGTGCGTTTGGTACGGGTCATCAGATCAGGAATATGTTCAACATTGCGCCCAACCACCAGATTTCGCGATAGTTCCACCGCCTGATTATATCGGCGTTTCAACAGACGCGTCCAATGCAATGGAACGGGCGCAATAATATCTGCATCCGCCAAAATGTCATTTCCCGCCCGTGCCATCCACCGCGCCAATGTCGGCCCCATGTCCAACCGATCACCATGTTTCAAACCCATCGTGATCCGCCGCGCACCACCTGCATACATCGCCACCGCGCGCCCCTGAGACCAGGGTTTTGGGTGATACAAGCAATCATCGCACGGCACCCCGTCGGGTTCGCCCAGCATTGGTGCACCGCAACAGTGGCATGAATGACCCGTGATGAATTGCGTTTCGCGCCAGCATTTCGCGCATAACCCAGCCGTATCGGTTTCCGCGCTACACGACAGGCACAGGGGCGGGTAAATGCCGCGCCCTATATGATGCAACAAACCCTTTCCCTTTTGCGCCGTTGCGCGTAACAAATAACCCATGTCTATGCCGCCTATCTTATTTGATCACGATGCCTTGGCCAAACGTCGCAACCGCGCGAATGGAACCGCGTGGTTTTTGCACGACCATGCCATCAATATGATCCATGAACGCATAGCCGAGGTTAATAGACAGTTTACCAAAGTCGCAATTGTCGGATTTCGCGCCAAAGAATGGGCGAATGCCCTAAAAATGGATGCCACATGTGTCCCAGACGCCGACACATTGGATTTGGCCGAAAACACATTTGATCTCGTGATCCACGCAATGGGCCTGCATTGGGCCAACGATCCAATCGGACAACTGGTGCAAATGCGCCGATGCTTGAAGCCCGATGGATTGATGATCGCAGCGTTTTTCGGCGGACAAACCTTATCCGAACTACGCATCGCATTCGCTCAGGCGGAAACCGATATTCTGGGCGGTATTTCACCACGCATCGCACCAATGGGTGAAATTCGCGATCTTGGCGGGTTATTGCAACGCGCTGGGCTGGCCTTGCCAGTAGCGGATAATCAATCGCTGAACGTGACTTATGAAAATCCAATCGCATTAATGCACGATCTACGCGCCATGGGCGAAACCAATGTGATGACATCCCGCCATAAAACACCAATGTCTCGCGCATTGCTGAATGCGGTCGATGCACAATACCAAAACCATTTCATGGAAGACGGGCGCTTTTACGCAACCTTCGATCTGATCTTCCTGACGGGCTGGGCGCCCAGCGCCGATCAGCAAAAGCCATTACAACCCGGTTCTGCCAAAACACGATTGGCCGACGCACTGGGGACACTTGAAATTGATCCCGAAACCGATCAATAATCAAACTGGATAACAGGAACTATCATGCAAAAACCATCCGATCACCCAGCCCTCAAACCCGCCAAGGTCGGCGTTATACTGGTAAACCTCGGCACGCCCGATGGCACCGATTACTGGTCTATGCGCCGCTACCTGTCCGAATTTCTATCGGATCAACGCGTTGTCGATTTGGCAAAATGGAAATGGCAACCGATCCTACAAGGCATCATCCTGACACGTCGTCCGTTTTCGTCTGGCGCGGCCTATAAATCAATCTGGAACAATGAACGCGATGAGAGCCCATTGTTAACATTCACCCGCTCACAATCCGATGCGGTCAAGGCAGAGGTTGCCAAAACATACGGCGACAACGTGATCGTGGATTTCGCGATGCGTTACGGCAATCCATCTACCGACAGCGTCATCCGCAAAATGAAGGATCAGGGCGTCGATAAAATCGTCTTCTTCCCGCTGTACCCTCAATATTCCGCCGCCACGACGGCAACCGCAAACGACCAAGCATTCCGCACATTGATGAAAATGAAATGGCAGCCTGCAATCCGCACGGTGCCGGCCTATTTCGAAAACCCATTATACATCGAAGCCTTGGCAAACTCCGTCCGCGCAAAATACGACACGTTGGAAACACGCCCAGACATTTTGGTCTGCTCCTACCACGGCGTGCCAAAACGGTTCCTGCTGGAAGGCGACCCATACCATTGCCACTGCCACAAAACCACGCGCCTATTGAAAGAGGCGCTGGGCTGGGAAGACACCGATATCAAAACGACCTTCCAATCCCGCTTCGGCCCCGCCGAATGGTTACAACCCTATACCGTCGAAGAAGTGGCGCGTTTGGCCGAAGGCGGTCGGAAGAACATCGCCATCATGTCCCCCGCATTTTCATCCGATTGCATCGAGACATTAGAGGAAATCAACGAAGAGATTTACGAGAGCTTCGAGGAAGCAGGCGGCGAAACTTTCACCTACATCCCATGTTTAAACGACACACCTGACCACATCAAAATGATGATGGGGATCCTAGAAAACGAATTGGCGGGTTGGGCTTAACCCTCGCCAACGGCGGGTGGGTTATCCAACAAATCCGAAATCTTTCGCAATGCGCTCATGAACTGATCGTTGGGGATATTATTGTTCAATGATATGCGAATTGCGTTTGGTACAGCGGCATCTTTCAATGAAAACTCGTCTGCGGGGCGGATTGATATGCCTGCCCGTTCGCAAGCGGATGCAAATGCGGATGCACGCCAACCTGTTGGTAATCGCAGCCAAATGAACGGCACATCTTTGCGAAACGCAATATCCCATTTTCCAAGGATATTCACCGCTTGGCTTACTTCGGTGTTCACGGCTGTTTGAACCCGATCACGGATTGAAAAAGCATCACCAGATTTCATCAATTCCAATACGCAATCTGAAACGGCACGCGATACGCCAAAGCTGTTGATGCGCATTGCGCGACGCGCTGCTTTCAGATGATCCTTGGGACAGACCAGCCATCCAAAGCGCAAACCAGCACTGACGTTTTTCGTAATCGATGTGATGTACCACGCGCGTTCAGGGCAAATGCTGTGAAAACCAGTAATATCAGATTTCCCGATACCCCAACAATCATCCTCGATTATTTGTAGATCATATTTTTGCGCTAGCTTAGCGATTTCAATACGGCGCTGTAATGGCATTGTTCCCGTAGAAGGGTTCAAAACATTCGCCGATGTGAAAATAATCCGCAAACCACCCTTTTTGCATTCGCGCTCTAATGCAGATGGAATCATGCCGAATTCGTCGATTTCAATCCCACGCAAATCCACTGCCTGTGCTTCTACTGCATAACGAATTCCAGGGTAGGCAAGCGCATCAATCGCAACGCTCCCCTTTGATCCACCCAATATCGCCTGCAACGCCAAACTGATTGCGTGCTGTCCGCCATGGGTCATGACGATCGTTTCAGGATCAACATCCAGCTGTGCGTTTTCCATCCATTTGGCTAGATATGGGTATATTTTGTGACGACCCTCGTAACCTGGATAGAAGATGTAATTCTGCGATTCCGACTGCGCTACGCGGATCATCGCCTGTCCGATCTCAACACCTTGGCCGACATTCACCGTGTTTGAGTTACGCAAATTAATCATGCCATGCTCATCTTCGATATAGAAACTGCTTGGCAGTTCACTGACCTCTTTATGTCCCTTTACGAAAGTTCCGCGCCCAACGGTTGCCTCTAGCAATCCTTGGCTTGTGGCATCCTGATATGCCCGCGCGACCGTTCCGGGTGTCATGCCCAAATCCCACGCCAAATCACGCACAGGTGGAAGTTTATCGCCAACCGCTAATTCGCCCGTCGCGATCTTCTCGCGCAACATTTCAATCACGGCCTTATATTTTGGCCCCTGAATTGTATCGGCATCCAGCGTGAATATTGTACCCATTACAATGTTTTCCTTTCAATACAATTCGAATCTTTGTATCACGATTGTACCAATACCACTTATATTGTATCAATACAATCAGAAAGATAGGAAAATGTCAGAACAAATCATCACCACCCGCGAAATTGCCCTAAGCCTTGCAGAACGTACACAATTGCCTGTGGCGTCAACCGTGGCATTGAAGTTTGCGAATATGGTCGCGTGTTGGTCTGATCGTTCAAAACAGCGCCGCGCATTATCGAAACTTTCGGATCAGCATTTGGATGACATTGGCGTGTCTCGCACGCGCGCCACTGCCGAGGCGAACAAACGTTTTTGGCAGCAGTAATCCAGAACACAGGTCTCATCCCCTGTGGTTGCGCCGCCAAGCATCCCCGTTTGGCGGCGCGTTTTTATAACAGGTCGCGCAACATCGCGATCAATGGCACATCGGCCGGCGGCATCGGATAATCGCGCATCTTATTGGGCGCAACCCACGCCAGTTTTTGACCCTCTTGCGGCGTCGGTATGCCATCCCATTTGCGACAGGCAAACACAGGCATCAACAGGTGAAAATCATCATATGAATGGCTGGCAAAAGTCAGCGGCGCCAAACAGCTGGACCATGTATCGATGCCCAACTCTTCGTTCAATTCCCGCACCAATGCGGCCTCGGGCGTTTCGCCAGGCTCAACCTTGCCACCCGGAAACTCCCACAGACCAGCCATTGATTTGCCTTCGGGGCGTTGCGCCAATAACACGCGGCCATCAACATCGATCAAGGCGACGGCAGACACCAACAGGGTTTTCATGAACGATAATCCCCGTTGATCACAATATACTGATGCGTCAAATCACAGGTCCAAACCGTGGCCTCGCCATCACCAACACCCAAATCACAGGTGATTTTTAGATCAGCGTTTTTCATATATTCCACACCAGCCTCTTCGGTATAACTGGATGAAACCCAACCGTTTTCAGCCACCAAGATATCCCCAAACCAGATCGATAATTTATCGCGATCCGCAGGTTCGCCAGACTTTCCAACACCCATCACAACGCGACCCCAATTTGGATCCTCGCCTGCAACTGCTGTTTTCACCAGCGGCGAGTTCGCAATCGCCAACCCAACGGTTTTCGCACTGGCTTCACTGGCGGCACCGCGCACGGTAATTTCCAAAAACTTGGTTGCACCTTCACCATCGCGCACGACTTGATGCGATAAATCCAACATCACATCACGCAATCCGTCGGCAAACGCAATCGCATCGCTACTATCCGCATCCATAATGCGCGGCGCATCGGATTTGCCCGTCGCAACCAACATCAAACTGTCAGACGTCGATGTATCGCTATCGACCGTGATCGAATTAAACGTACCTTCGTTCAAGTCAGACAGGATCGATTGCAACACGCCCTGATCGACATTTGCATCTGTCGCAATATAAACCAACATCGTCGCCATATCGGGCGCGATCATCCCCGAACCCTTAGCAAATCCAACGATTTCAACAGCTTCGCCACCAATGTTAATGGAAACCGCCGCACCTTTGGCGAATGTATCCGTCGTCATAATCGCATGCGCGGCACCCGCTGCACCATCCACAGACAGATCACCGTGCAACTCGGAAACCTTCGCAATAATGCGATCATGGGGCAAACGTTCGCCGATGACGCCCGTGGATGCCGTAAACACACGTTCAGCTGGAACACCCGAAACATCAGCCACAGCATTACAAATCGCGGCCACAGAATTATCACCCTCGCGGCCCGTAAAGGCATTCGAATTACCCGAGTTCACTACGATCGCCACAGGGCCATCACCAGCGCCCAGCGCCAATTTGCGCTGACAATCTAAAACATTCGCCGAGCGCGTGGCGGAACGCGTAAACACCCCCGCCACCGATGTGCCCGCATCGCAAACCATCAACATCACATCATCACGGCCCTGATATTTCACACCCGCCGCGCCAGATGCAAATCGCACCCCGCGCACAACAGGTAAATCAGGAAATCCGCTAACAGGCGCCAACGGTGAAACTTCTGGCGCAGAGTACTGCGCCTTCAATTTCGCCAGTTCCGCTTCCAGCGCGGCAATCTTTTGTTCAGCATTCATTTGGGACTACTCCAAAATGCTGGGGTCGCGGATCAACGCCAGATTAAACGCTGGCGATGGTTTCTCGATCTTCGCATCCGCCTCTAAACGCTTGATTTCTGCGCCAATTGCGGTTGATCCCAACTCTTCGACCAACTCTTGGCGTTGGCTGTCCAATGATGGGTGATCGCGCTTGTCGTTTAGGATGATCAAGTGATAACCAAACTGTGTTTTCACAGGGCCGACATATTCGCCCACTTCCATTTCCGCCACGGCTTGATCAAATTCTGGCACCATTGCGCCGCGACCAAACCAGCCTAAATCACCACCAGATGGGCCAGACGGGCCAGTTGATTTTTCCTTAGCCAAGGTCGCGAAATCCGCGCCACCTTCCAACATTTTCATAACTTCATTCGCCGCTTCTTCGGTTTCCACCAAAATATGCGATGCGTAGAATTCTGGATTTGGCTCTTGGGTGGCGATTTTGCTCTCATACAGCTTTTCAACCGCATCACCTGAAACCGCTGCTTCTGCGATTTTTTCAATTGCGATGCTTGATGCCATTGCACGACGTTCGTTTTCAAACACATATTTCAAACGATTTTCGCTGATCGGCGTATTTGCCTCTAACAACGCCTGCTGAACCAGCTGATCCAAAATGCCGTTGTACAATTGATCTGGCGGCACCTGTGCATACTCTTCGCCCAAGTTTGATGCGATTGCCACCATGTGTCCCAATGTGATCGATGTGCCGTTCACCGTCGCCAAGACCGTGTCTGCACTTGGCTTATCCTGCGCCAGGGTGGTCGACGCCATTGCGATTACAGCAACTGATGCCAATGAAAATTGCTTGATGAAACCCATTTTACTCTCCACTTATGCACATAAACTTGTGCTTATATTACCGTTTTGTGATGCCCCATTTTTATGGCGGCGTTGACAGTGCTGAAACACCTGATTACATGCTTTTGCTAGCGTTTTTGTAAGAGGTTTGTTCCATCTCTGCCTTAATAAGCGGCTTTGTTCACACGGACAAGGCAAATGGACACAAATCACATCACACACGCGTCAGATTTGCCTGCCATTTGGCGGCCCATGTAAGGAATAATATTAATGCTCGGTTTATCATCAGCAGCACGTAAAATTTTCGGCACCGCCAATGATCGAAAGGTTAAGGCCACATTGCCTACGGTTGCAAAAATCAACGCACTTGAGTCCGATTTCCAAGCATTAAGCGACGAACAAATCAAAGGCAAAACAGCCGAGTTCAAAGAACGCCTTGAAAAAGGCGAAACACTGGATCAGCTGTTGCCAGAAGCATTCGCAAACGCACGCGAAGCAGCAAAGCGCGCCTTAGGCCTTCGTGCATATGACACCCAATTGATGGGCGGTATCTTCCTGCACGGTGGCAACATTGCCGAAATGAAAACCGGCGAAGGTAAAACATTGGTGGGTGTATTCCCCGTTTACCTAAATGCCCTAACGGGTCGCGGCGTACACGTTGTGACCGTGAACGATTATCTGGCCGCGCGTGATGCGGAATGGATGGGCAAGGTTTACGAATTCCTTGGCATGTCCGTTGGTGTAGTGATCCCCGACATGGAGCCAGACGTAAAATTGGCCGCCTACGCTGCCGATATAACATACGCTACGAACAACGAACTTGGCTTCGACTACCTGCGCGACAACATGAAGTCCGATCTGGCTGAAATGGCCCAACGCGATCACTACTTCGCCATCGTAGACGAGGTTGACAGCATCCTGATCGACGAGGCGCGCACACCATTGATCATTTCCGGCCCCGCCGAAGATCGCACCGATTTGTACAAGGCAGTCGATGCCTTGATCCCAGAGCTGGTCGCCGAAGAACATTACGAACTGGATGAAAAGGCGCGTTCAACCGCACTAACGGATGACGGCAACGAGTTCGTTGAAAAACGTCTGCGCGAAATGGGCATGATGCCAGCGGATCAATCACTTTACGATCCAGAGAGCACGTCCTTGGTGCACCACATAAACCAGGGCCTACGCGCCCACGCCATGTTCAAGCGCGACAAAGATTACATCGTACGCGATGGCGAAGTTGTATTGATCGATGAATTCACAGGCCGCATGATGGCGGGTCGCCGCCTGTCAGACGGTTTGCACCAAGCGATCGAAGCCAAAGAAGGCACAGACATCAAACCTGAAAACGTTACATTGGCGTCCGTAACATTTCAAAACTACTTCCGCCTGTACGACAAGCTGGCAGGCATGACTGGCACCGCCCAAACAGAGGCCGAAGAGTTCCAGGAAATCTATAACCTTGGCGTGATTGAGGTTCCGACGAACAAACCAATCGCACGTATCGATGAACACGACGCAATCTATCGCACCGCCCGCGAAAAATACACAGCCATCGTCGAAGAGATCGGCAAAGCCCACGCCAAAGGCCAACCCTTGTTGGTCGGCACCACGTCGATCGAAAAATCTGAACACCTATCACAACTGTTGGACGACAAGGGCTTGATGACCCGCATCGCAGATACCCTGCGCACCCGCGCCGAAGGTATGAAGAAAGAAGAGAATAAAGCGGAGCTCATCAAAGACGCCGAAGCATTCGACGCATTCGCCAAAACTGGCATCCCACACAAGGTTCTAAACGCACGTTTTCACGAACAAGAGGCATCCATCGTTGCAAACGCTGGTGTGCCAGGTGCCGTAACAATTGCCACGAACATGGCGGGTCGCGGAACAGACATCCAATTGGGCGGAAACGTAGACATGCGCGTTGCCGCTGAAATGGCAGAGGCGGGAGAAGGTGCCGATCCAGCCGCAATCCGCGAACGCGTAATCGCAGACATCGCCAGCGCGAAACAAGAGGCATTGGACGCGGGTGGCCTGTTCGTTCTGGCCACCGAACGTCACGAAAGCCGCCGCATCGATAACCAATTACGCGGACGCTCTGGTCGCCAGGGTGATCCAGGCCGCTCATCATTCTTCCTGTCTTTAGAAGACGACTTGATGCGCATTTTCGGTTCACAAAAACTGGACGCCGTTCTGGGCAAACTGGGCATGGACGAAGGCGAAGCAATCATTCACCCATGGGTCAACAAATCCTTAGAGCGCGCACAAGCCAAGGTCGAAGGCCAAAACTTTGACATCCGCAAACAGTTGCTGAAATTCGACGATGTGATGAATGATCAACGTAAGGCGATTTTTGAACAACGCCTCGAAGTCATGAAATCCGAAGATCTGTCCGGCACCGTCAAAGACATGCGCGACGAGGTGATCGAAGATCTGGTCGACACATACATCCCACCAAAATCATACGCCGATCAATGGAATATCGCGGGTCTACAGGGTGCGGTTTCCGAAACATTGGGCCTTTCTTCACCGGTTGCTGAATGGGCCGCCGAAGAAGGCATTGATGATGAAGACATCATCGAACGCCTGACAACCGCGGGCGACGAAGAGATGGCCGCAAAAATCGAAGGCATCGGCGAAGAAAACATTCGCAACGCTGAAAAGCAATTATTGCTGGGCACGATTGATCGCAAATGGCGCGAACACCTGATCACGCTTGAACACCTGCGTTCCGTTGTTGGTATGCGTGGTTACGCCCAACGTGATCCGTTGAACGAGTACAAAACAGAATCCTTCGAATTATTCGAGAGCATGCTGGAAGGTTTGCGCACCGACATCACATCACAAATGGCGCGCATCCAACCACAAACACCCGAACAACAAATGGCCGCATTGCAGGCGCAAATCCAAGGCGCGGTTGAGCAGGGTATGGATATCAACGAAATCAAGGCCCGCGTCAAAGAGGCCTACGGCATCGATATCGAACTCGAAGCACCCGCAGACGCTGGCATCGACAAAGACGACCCCACAACATGGCCGCCACTATCACGCAACGATCAATGTCTGTGTGGATCGGGTAAAAAATACAAACATTGCCACGGCGCAATCGAATAATCACAGATTTTAATTAATGGCCCTGCGGGGCCGTTTTTTATTGGATTTACTTGTTTTCTTAAACTAAGCCCCTCTACAGTGGTGGGGTTAATATTAATATGAAACTAAAAATTGTAGCGGCTTTCACGTCATTATTCACAGCCGTTTTCCCAGCATTGGCACAGGAAATCACGCTGACATCTAAAACGGGCGGCTTAACGGTTTATGGTGAATTGCTTGCCTTTGATGGACAGACCTATCAGGTCGAAACCGATCTGGGCCGCATTACCATTTCCGACAATGACCTGACTTGCCAAGGCGAAGGATGCCCATCCCCAGAGGATCGTTTGGACGTTTTTTCCGTGATTTCCACAGACCGCCTGACCCGCCAAACACTGGCGGACTTGGTTCTATCATATGCGCAAAAGTCCGAAAAAATAGCCAAACAGAAAGGCCCGTTCCTAAAACCGAACACCATCGAACTGGCCCATCGCACCGACGACTTGGAATCGATCATTTCTTTTAAATCCGATGTTATAAACCTGAATTTTACCGCGAATGGCGCGGGAACACCTGTTATATATGACGCTGTTCAAATCATCTCTTCGGCACCAGAATTATCAGGTGGCATCAACACCGAAATCCTGCGCAAAATTTGGACGGGCGAGATTTCAAATTGGAACGAATTGGGCGGTGCCGATCAGAAAATCCGCCTCATCCTGCCAATCTTTGCAGATGATATATACAACAGTTTCGCCGCCTTCGATCCAGAAATGACGGCCGAAAACATCTCGCCGAATATCGAATTTTTCCTATCTCCGGACGCCATCAAACAAGCGATCACCCAAACCTCTGATGCCATCGGCCTGATTTATCAATCACACCCAATGGACCAAACTATCGCGCTGGATTTGGGCTGTGACATCACCGCTATGCCATCCGAATTTGCCATTCAATCACTGGAATACCCGCTGGCGTTCCCGCTGACGATGAGCAGCAATAATGCTTATGCACCGCGAACCGCCAGAAACCTACAAACCTTCGCGCAAACACCACCTGCGCAGGATATTTTTTCCTCCGTCGGCCTGACGCCTCTGGTCGGATCAAAAATCGATGCTCTCTATTTGGGTAAACGTTTTGGCGATGCGATCGCTGCGGCGGACAACGATGTGGGCCTTACCGCGCTCAAGGACTTCAAAGCATTCACCAACACCGCAACACGTCTGGCAGCGACGCTGTATTTCGCACCAAATGGACGCGATTTAGATAACAGATCATCTGCACTTATGGATGCGATTTCCGCACATCTGGCAACTGACGCATACGCTAATAAAACCATCATTACGGTAGGGTTTTCCGATTCAGATGGCGGTGCGAACGCAAACCAAGCAATCTCTTTGACCCGCGCACGCCATGTTCAATCATTGTTGTCCGATAAAAACATCACTGCAGGCGCCGTCGGTTACGGTGAAATCGCCCCAATCGGGTGTAATGACACGGAATACGGTCGCGCGAAAAACAGACGTGTCGAAATCTGGATACAGGACTAAAGCAGATCCAAATCGTGGAAACTACTGACTTTGTTTTTCCCAATGATGATGTGATCGTGCAGTTTGATCGATAGGGCGGTCAACGCCCGTTCAATCCGACCCGTCATATCAATGTCCGCATTGCTGGGGCTTGGATCACCCGATGGGTGATTATGTACTAATATCAATGAGCTGGCGTTTAATTCTAACGCGCGTTTTGCCACCTCTCGCGGGTAAACAGGCACATGATCCACTGTGCCTTTCTGCTGCTCTTCGTCGGCAATTAAAATGTTTTGTTTGTCCAAAAACAAAATCCGAAACTGTTCCGTTTCGCGATACGCCATGCTGACGGTACAATAATCGATCAGGGCATCCCACGATGATAAAACCTCGCGGTCAATCACCCGCGCACGGGTCAATCGATGCGCCGCCGCCTCTACTATTTTCATCTCATGAATAACGGCCTGTCCCACGCCCTTCACCGCCGCCAACCGCGCGGGACTGGCGGAAATCGCGCGGTTAAAATCGCCAAATTCGTGGATAATGCGATGCGCCAATGGCTTCACGTCTTGGCGCGGGATGGCACGGAATAAAACTAATTCTAACAGCTCATAGTCTGGCATCGCCGCCGCACCGCCATTCATAAAACGATGCCTTAGTCGCTGACGATGGTTTTTGCGAAAATTTTCTACCTTTACCGGTCGCGTCGCGGTAAATTCCAACATTGGTTGTTCATTGAATGCATTGTGTGAATCATCTGTCATAACCCAAGTGTGCCAGCAACTTGGTTAACGCGGGGTTACCCCCAGGTTGGATGAAACAAACCCGCGGCGGATTCAGTAAATATCTCAAACCCATCCGCCGTAACACCAATTGAGTGTTCGAACTGTGCGGACAAGGATTTATCCTTGGTCACAGCCGTCCAATCATCCGCTAAAATCTTGGTATGCGGCTTGCCTAAATTCACCATCGGTTCGATTGTGAAAAACATGCCCTCTTCCAAAACGGGTCCTTGGCCCCAGCGCCCATAATGCACAACGTTTGGCGGCGAATGGAACACACGCCCCAAACCGTGACCGCAAAAATCACGCACAACGGAACAACGCTTACTTTCCACATATGTTTGGATCGCTGCGCCAATATCACCAAATGTATTGCCAGGTTTCACCTGATCAATCCCCAGCATCAATGCAGTGTGGGTAATATCAATCAAACGCTCCGCCTTGCGCGAGAGTTTTCCCGCCACATACATCCGCGAATTATCACCAAACCAACCATCCAGAATGCAGGTAACGTCGATATTCAAAATGTCGCCATCCTTCAGGCGTTTATCCGATGGAATGCCGTGACACACGACATGGTTCAACGAGATACACGATGATTTCGGATACCCACGATACCCCAACGTTGCAGGAACCGCATTGTGATCCAACATAAACTGATGGATCAAATCATCCAATTTCTGCGTGCTGACACCGGGCACAACATGTGGCGTAATCATATCCAGCGTGGCCGCCGCCAGCGCACCAGATTTGCGCATGCCTTCGAATTCTTCGGCACTGTGGATTGTAATTCCGTCTGCATTCAGGCGCGGTTGCGTGTTCACGTTAATATTCCCAATTTAGATTTGCATCGATTAAACAGAATTTCCTGCATTTGCCAAGGGCAGTTGTTTGCCCAGCGCGATACCATCAGTGGTGATAAGACAGTCGTAACAAACCGCACGCACACCTGCGTTCAGCGCCGCATCAAACGCCATACCGTATTTCGGATCAATATCACGCGCCACATCCACCGAAGTTATCCCCGTGCGTTGCACCAAAAACAAAACCGTCGCCGCATTGCCTTGGGCAACCATATCCGCCAGCTCGCTCATATGTTTCGCCCCACGCGCGGTTTTGCTATCTGGAAACTCGCCCAATCCTTCAACCCGCAACAACGTCACCGATTTCACTTCTAGATACAGATCGGGCTTGTCCGCATCGCTTAGCAAAAAATCAACTCGCGATCCTTCGCCATATTTCACCTCTGGCTTAAAATCGTTGTACCCAAAATCCAACGCGCCCGATTGCAACGCCTCTTTCACCACACGATTGGCCGCACTCGTATCCACACCGACCAACGCATCACCAACCTGCGCCAGCTTCCACGAATATTTCAGTTTTCGCTTCGGATCATCGTTTGGCTCTAACCACACAGTCATCCCCGCATCGGCCATCCCCATCATCGAACCGGGGTTTGCGACGTGGGCTGTCACCTCGCGCCCATCTTCCAGCGTGACGTCAGCCAAAAACCGTTTATACCTACGGACAAGTGTTGCCCTGATCAGGGGTGTTTCGAATTTCATAAGGAATTGATAAATGACCAACCCAACCGCCGCAATGATCGTTATTGGTGATGAAATCCTGTCGGGTCGCACCCGCGATGCGAATATGTTCCACCTTGCAGGGCAGCTCACAAACCACGGCATCGCATTAACAGAGGTACGCGTCGTATCCGACGACCGCGACGCAATCGTTGCCGCAATTAACGAAACGCGTCCGAAATACGATCATATTTTCACATCAGGCGGCATTGGCCCAACACATGATGACATCACCGCCGACTGCGTCGCCGCAGCGTTTGGCGTCGGAATCGATGTCCGCGAAGATGCGAAAACGGTTCTGGCAACAAATTACGAAAACGGCGCGGCGGATCTAACCCCAGCACGCCTACGCATGGCACGCATCCCCGACGGCGCAACCCTGATCGATAACGCCATTTCCAAGGCACCTGGTTTCACAATTGAAAACGTCCACGTCATGGCTGGCGTCCCCAACATTTTCGCTACCATGCTGGAATGGCTGCTACCCCAACTGGCCAAAGGCGCGGATATGATCAGCGCTACCGTACGCGTCGATCTTCCAGAGAGCACGATCGCAGGCCCCCTAGGCATCATCGCTAAAAACTTCCCGCAACTCTCCGTTGGCTCATACCCATTCTACGAAGAAAACGCATACGGCGCGAACCTTGTTGTTCGCGGCATCGATGCGGATGCCGTTGTGGCCGCGGAACAGGCGATTAAGGATGCATTTGATTTATGAACCTGCCTGATATCCAATCTCTATATGACGCCACCGACGCCACATGGCCCAGCGCATCAGCGACATTACAAAACGGTTGGATTATCAAAAACGGCGCGGGTGGCGGCAAACGCGTATCCGCCGCATTGCAAACCGATCCATCGGCAGAAATTGAACATGCCGAAATCGCGATGCAGACCATAGGCCAAGACCTCCTCTTCCAACTCCGAACGGCCGAGGACGCATTGGACAGCGCTTTGGCATCACGTGGATACGACCTCATCGACCGCGTCGTTCTATTGGTCGCACCACTGTCAGCGCTGGAAAAATCCACAAACATTCAATCCAGCGACACGTCCAATACAGCCCTGAAACAAATTTGGGCGGACGGCGGCATCGGCCCAGCACGCCTTGACGTAATGAACCGCGCGACTTGCCCAAAATCCATCATCCATATCGATGATCGTGCCGTTGCCTATGTTGGCATTCACAACGGAATCTGTATGGCCCACGCGGTTGAAGTTTCCAAAAGTCATCGCCGCCAAGGATTGGGAAATCAAATCATGCGGGCGGCGGCGGGATGGGCGGAACACCAAGGCGCAGAATTCATGGCGGTGATCACGGTGATGGATAACATTCCCGCGCGTACACTTTATCAAAATTTGGGAATGACCGAAGTCGGCCATTATCACTACCGTATTAAACCTCGCCGTCCGTAGACAGCATAATCGCTAACGGGCGCGCACCCTCGCTGGCGGCTAAAATAATCACCAAAACGGACGTCAATGGCACTGACAAGATCGCTCCAGGCAAACCCCATAAAGTCGTCCAAAACACTAAGGCCACCAAGACCACGAAACTGGACAGGTTCACCGATTTACCGATCATCTTCGGTTCAAGATAATTCCCCACAAACATCTGTACCGCCATCAGCAATATAAACGCCAAAACCGCCCACGACAGCGACCCAAATTGCGCCAAGGCCAACATCACGGGAAACGCCACGCCAATCGCGGATCCCACATATGGAATATAATTCAACAGCCCAATCATAATCGCCCAGAACAACGCGCTGTCGATATCCATCAACCACATAATCGCAAACGATACTGTCGCCAGAATAATATTGATGAAGGTTTTCACCGTCAAATAAACACCAATACGCTGGTTTACTTCGGCCACCACGCCCAGCGCTTGATCCGCATCCTTGTGCAATGCCTTCAATGTCTTTTCACGAAAACTACCCACTTCTGAAAACAGGAACCCCGCGTATAACATCGCCATAAACAAAACCGACCCAACGGATGAAATAGATCCAACCGCGCGTAATGCCACCGATTGAATATCCAGCTCTTCGCGCCACGTCGAAACGACCTTCTCCAAACTAGGCATCGTGTCCAATCCAAATCGCACAGCCAAGCCATCGGCGATGGTTTGCAGGTTCGCCTGATATACGGGCAATTGTGACAGAATATATTCAATGTTGTTCGAAATCATCAGCGCGATTAAAACAACAACAACAACAAAAATCAGCAATACCATCAGGCGATGAACAATCCCCGGAAACCGATCCATCATCGGCCATCGCGCAATGGCGGTGGATGCGGTCGCCAGAATATAAACCGTCAAAACACCCAGAACAATCGGCAGCAAAATTTCCTGCCCGATATACAACAGCCAAACCACCATGATCGCAAAACCCGTGGCATAAAACAGCGTTGAAATCCGCGTATCCATATCGATATTACCCTTTTATTGGCCCAAAACCTTCCAACGTTGGATCGGCGCATCGCTTAACCGAGTCAAGGTTTTAATGCGGCTTTCGGCATCCAACGGCCCGCTGACAATCGATTTAAAATCATCCACAATCGAAACACTGTCACCAAAATAGGTATGGTTCAACAGGTTAGATTTCACATCAGACGCATCAATCATCACCACATTTTCCAACGCCTCGATCCCATTACCATCGCGCAACACATCACCGATACGCGGCAACCCATTTACCTTCTTGGACGCTGCCAACGCGGTATCTTTGTCGGACGCATACAGCGTGATCGGATTGACCAAGAAATCAAACTTAGGCAACAAGCGCTCCTTAAACACGCGCGCATCAATATCAGGCGCCGCCAAAATCACCCGCGTAATTTTCTTCGCGGCCTCTTCGTCTTGGGCGGCCAGATCAACTAACCCATGTGATAAAACCCGTGTGCCCATGGAATGCGCAATGATAATAATCCGATCCGCATCCTGTTTTGTCAGGTCATGCAAAAACTCAGTCATTTGGGTATATGAAATCTCGGCCAAATTCGCGGCGTGGGTATACCCCAACGCGCTCGCCTTACTTGGCCAACTGAAGAAGAAGAACGGCCCTGTGAAATCCAAGTCATATTTCAACTGCCCCGCACGACGCGCCGCTTTTTCAAACGTCGTGTTAAACCCATGAACATAGGCAACCAATGTACGTTCACCCGGTGCGGCCTTCGCCAATTCCACCTGCACCTCGTTCATAACATAATCGTAATTGGCATGCTCCATTGCCTTCAAAACAACGTATCGCTTGTCGTTCGTCGAACGCCCTGCAATTTGCCCCTCTAATCGCCCCTTCTTGTGGCGCGGCGGGATGACGATCAATGCTTTGCCGTAATTCAACGGGCCTGGCAGCTCGCCATATATCTCTTCTGGGAATTTCGTTTCGATCGGTTCGCCCGTCGCCTCAACGAACACTTCGCGATTAGTGCCGTAGTAAACAACCACCGTATCTTTATCTGTCGCAACATCTTCGAACGCGCTGTTGAAATCCAACTCGCCGCTCTCGACCTCATCAGGCACATTGTCATCGGGAACCACTACGGCCGCTTCCACGATGGGTTCAGGATCCATAATAACCACGGGTTCGGGCGCGGGCATAATGGGTGGTGGCGGTGCGGTGGTAATTGGCGGTGGCGGCGGAGGTGGCGGTGCAATCACCACAGGCTCTTCTATAATTACCGGCTCTTCTGGTGGCGGTGTCCAGCTCTCACATGATGCCAATACGAAAACGCCTAAAATTGCGCCGAATAACTTTAATCTCATAATAAAACCCCGATGTTTCCCCTATTTCAAACAATAGGCATTGAATTTCGCCCAAGTCCAGAAAAACCAGAATCTCGAAACCGCTTGCAGTTCCCCTCATTCCCGCCTATATCCACATCAACAGCGGAAAGATTGGCTTCCAACCCCAAACTTCCATCGGAAATTTCGACGGGCCCTGTGCCCGTTTTTTTGTGTGAGAAACATGTCAGATTTAATTGCAAAAGCAGCGATAGACAAACGTATGGCCAGCATCGTGCAACCCGTGATCGAAGATCTCGGTTACGAACTGGTGCGCATCCGTTTGATGTCAGGCAAATCAACAACCTTGCAAATCATGGCGGAACGCCCTGATGGCGGCATCGACGTAAACGATTGTTCAAAAATCTCAACCGAGGTCAGCGCAATCTTGGACGTCGAAGACCCAATCGAGGCAGAATACGCATTAGAGGTTTCATCCCCCGGCATGGATCGCCCCCTAACGCGTTTAAAAGATTTCGCCGCATGGGAAGGTTTCGAAGCAAAAATCGAAACAACAGAATTAATCGACGGCCAACGCCGCTTTAAGGGCATGTTGCGCGGTGTCGAAGGAAACGAAGTGCTGATTGAAATCCAACAGGGCACAATCGGATTAGATTTTGAATGGTTGTCAGATGCCAAATTGGTTCTGACAGATGAATTGGTCGCGGCATCGCAAAAGAACCGCAAAGATATAGTCGAGAGCGATTTCGACGACATAGAAACAGAAGAGGAATAAACCATGGCTATTACCAGTGCAAACCGCCTAGAGCTGTTGCAGATTGCGGACTCCGTAGCGCGCGAAAAAATGATCGACCCCGATCTGGTTCTACAAGCAATGGAAGAATCCTATGCCAAGGCCGCCAAATCTAAATATGGCGCTGAATTGGACATTCGTGCATTCATCGACCGTAAATCTGGCGAATTGGAAATGACACGCGTACGCGTTGTTGTCGAAGGCGACGAAGCAGAAAACACTTACACAGAAATGACTGTGGAAGAGGCCCGCGCTCACAAAGAATCCCCAGCAGTTGGCGATCTAATCATCGACAAATTGCCACCAATGGATTTCGGTCGCATCGGCGCACAATCTGCGAAACAGGTTATCTTGCAAAAGGTACGCGAAGCAGAACGTGATCGCCAATACGAAGAGTTCAAAGATCGCCAAGGCGAAATCATCAACGGTTTGGTTAAGCGCGTTGAATACGGCAACGTCATCGTTGACGTAGGCCGCGGCGAAGCCGTGTGTCGTCGTGATCAATTGGTAAACCGCGAAATGTTCCGCAACGGCGACCGCATCCGCGCATACATCAAAGAGGTTCGTTCAGAAATGCGCGGTCCACAGATTTTCCTTTCACGCACAGCACCTGAATTTATGGCTGAGCTGTTCAAAATGGAAGTTCCTGAAATCTACGATGGTATCATCGAGATTAAGGCGGTTGCCCGCGATCCAGGTTCACGCGCCAAGATCGGCGTTATCTCATTCGATAACGCAATTGATCCCGTTGGCGCATGTGTTGGTATGCGTGGCTCACGCGTTCAGGCCGTTGTGAATGAGTTGGGTGGCGAAAAAATCGACATCATCCCATGGAACGAAGATGCACCAACATTCTTGGTAAACGCATTGCAACCAGCCGAGGTGACCAAGGTTGTTCTCGACGAAGAAGCAGAGCGCATCGAAGTTGTTGTTCCAGACGAGCAGTTGTCATTGGCAATCGGTCGTCGCGGTCAAAACGTGCGCTTGGCGTCACAGCTGACTGGCTTAGACATCGACATCATGACAGAGGCCGAAGAGTCAGAGCGCCGTCAGAAAGAATTCGAAGTACGCTCTAAATTGTTCATGGAAACATTGGACGTGGACGAAATGGTTGCGCAACTATTGGTTTCCGAAGGCTTCCGCACTTTGGAAGAGGTTGCCTACGTTGAAATCGACGAATTGTTGGTCATCGAAGGTTTCGACGAAGACACCGCCAACGAACTTCAGGCACGTGCACGCGATTACTTGGACGCACTTAACGCAAAAGCAATTGCCGAAGCACGCGAACTGGGCGTCGCCCAAGACTTGATCGACTTTGAGGGTCTATCACCACAAATGTTGGTAGCCCTTGGCAAAGACGATGTGAAATCACTCGAAGATTTCGCAACATGTGCCGATTGGGAATTGGCTGGTGGTTACACAACCGTAAACGGCGAACGCCACAAAGATGACGGTGTGTTGGAAGCATACGATGTAGACATCGAAGAAGCCAAAGACATGATCATGCGCGCCCGCCTACAAATTGGTTGGGTCACAGAGGAACAGCTGGCCGAAGACGCCGCAGCCGAAGCGGCGGCCGCCGAAGCTGACGAGCAGGAGGCTGAAGCCTGATGCGTCAGGTTTCAGTATGTAACCTTGACCAGAGGCGCTTCAACCAAACGTAACACCGATCCCGAACGCAAATGCATTGCGTTCGGCAGTTCGCACCCCAAGGAAGAACTTATTCGTTTCGTTCTAAATCCTGATGGTGTGGTCACGCCAGATATTTCAGAAAAACTGCCTGGGCGGGGAATTTGGGTATCGGCGGATCGCTTTGCCCTTGAAAAGGCAATCGACAAAAACTTGTTTTCGCGCGGCGCCAAGGCCCCCGCGAAAATTCCTGACGGCCTGTTTGATCTGGTCGATAAATTATTAACGCAAAGCGTGATCAACTTGATATCGCTGGCACGTCGCGGTGGCGAAGTTGTCAGCGGATTTGAACAGGTCAAAGGCGCATTAATATCTGAACGCGCACGGCTTTTAATACAGGCCAGCGACGGTTCAGAACGCCAATTGGGCAAACTACGTTCCCCCGAAGGGAAGAACGTATATTTTAACTGTCTAAACCAAGCAGAATTGGGTTTGGCATTCGGACGAGACTATGCGATACACGCGGCGCTGACTGGTGGTGGACTTACACGTAAAGTTCGCACCGAGGCTACCCGCCTTGCTGGTATTCGCAAAACGGGCAAAAGCTGATAGTATCAGCACAGAAAGGTAATTACGCATGAGCGACGATAAAAAACCATTAGGACTGCGCAGCGGTTCTGGCGCAGGCCACGTAAAGCAAAGCTTCTCTCACGGACGCAGCAAGTCTGTTGTTGTCGAGAAAAAGCGCAAGCGTGTGATCGTGCCAGGCAAAGGTGCGGCGGCAACAGCTGGCGGCGCACGCGCGGCTGGGGTTTCTGATGCGGAACTAGAACGTCGCAAAAAGGCGCTGATGGCGGCTGCGGCCCAAGAGGACGAACGCAAAAAGCGCGAAGAGGCTGAAACAGCCGAACGCGAAGCTGAACGCGCTGAACGTCGTCGTGCCCGCGACGAAAAAGAACGCGAAGAGCAAGAGCGCGCCGAAATGTTGCGCAAGCGCGAAGAAGAGAAAAACAAACCTGCCGAAGCCCCGAAAAAGGCGAAAGCGGAAAAACCTGCACCCGCCGATGATCCAGCCGCTGCGCAAGCCGCTGCACAACGCGCCGAAGCAGGTGGTCGCACCGCACCAAAACGCGATGATGCACCACGCAAAGATAACAAACAACAACCACGCAATCAAAAAGGTGGCGATGATCGTCGTCGTTCAGGCAAGCTGACAATCAACCAAGCATTGGGTGGCGGCGGCAATCGTCAACGCTCACTTGCCTCGATCAAGCGTAAGCAAGAACGCCAACGCCGTGAAATGGCCGGTGGCAATACAGGTGAGCGCGAAAAGGTTGTACGCGACGTACAGGTTCCAGAGGCCATCACGGTCCAAGAACTGGCAAACCGCATGGCGGAAAAAACCGCCGCTGTTGTGAAGGCATTGATGACAAACGGCATCATGGCGACACAAAACCAAACAATCGATGCGGATACCGCCGAATTGATCGTCGAAGAGTTCGGCCACAAAGTGGTACGCGTTTCTGATGCGGACGTCGAAGATGCGATTAACCTAATCGAAGACGCCGAAGAGGATCTAAAACCACGCGCACCTGTGATTACAATCATGGGCCACGTTGACCACGGTAAAACATCCGTTCTGGACGCCCTGCGCAAAACATCCGTTGTTTCTGGCGAAGCAGGCGGCATCACACAACACATCGGCGCCTATCAAGTAACAACCGATGGCGGCACCTTGCTGTCCTTCTTGGATACACCGGGCCACGCGGCGTTTACGTCAATGCGTGCACGCGGCGCACAGGTAACGGACATCGTTGTTTTGGTGGTCGCTGCGAACGACGGCGTCATGCCACAAACAATCGAGGCTATCGCCCACGCAAAGGCAGCCAAGGTTCCATTGATCGTCGCGATCAACAAAATGGATCACGAAGCAGCCGATCCAATGCGCGTTCGCACAGATCTTCTACAACACGAAGTAATTGTCGAAGCCATGTCAGGCGAAGTCCAAGATGTGGAAATTTCCGCGAAAACAGGCGCAGGCCTAGATTCCTTGCTGGAAGCCATCGCGTTGCAATCTGAATTGCTAGAATTGAAAGCCAACCCAGATCGCGCTGCCCATGGTGCCGTGATCGAGGCGAAATTGGACACCGGCCGCGGCCCTGTTGCAACCGTTCTGGTGCAAACAGGTACATTGCGCAAAGGTGACATTTTCGTTGTAGGTGAACAGTTCGGTAAGGTTCGTGCATTGATCAACGACCAAGGTAAAACAGTCACCGAAGCTGGCCCATCAGTTCCAGTAGAGGTTCTTGGCCTAAACGGTACACCATCTGCGGGTGACGTACTAAACGTTGTTTCATCCGAGGCTGAAGCACGCGAAATCGCTGATTACCGTTTGCAAGCGTCCAAGGACAAGAAAGCCGCCGCTGGTTCAGCAACAACGCTGGATCAAATGATGGCCAAGGCCAAAGCGGACCAAAACGTGTCCGAATTGCCAATCGTTGTCAAAGGCGACGTCCAAGGTTCGACCGAAGCAATCGTTCAAGCCATGGAAAAAATCGGCAACGAAGAAGTTCGCGTTCGCGTATTGCATTCCGGTGTTGGCGCGATCACAGAATCCGACGTCACATTGGCAGATGCCTCCAAGGCACCGATCATCGGCTTTAACGTACGTGCAAACGCACCGGCGCGTGCCGCCGCAAATCAAAAGGGTGTGGAACTTCGTTACTACTCTATCATCTATGATTTGGTCGAAGACATCAAAGCAGCCGCATCTGGCCTGCTATCTGCCGAGGTTCGCGAAACATTCATCGGCTACGCGAAAATCAAAGAAGTGTTCAAAATCACTGGCGTTGGTAAAATCGGTGGTTGTGAAGTCACCGAAGGCATCGCACGCCGCGCCGCAGGTGTACGTCTATTACGCGACGACGTGGTTATCCACGAAGGCCGCCTAAAAACACTGAAACGCTTCAAAGACGAAGTCAAAGACGTCCACATGGGCCAAGAATGTGGTATGGCCTTCGAAAACTACGAAGACATACGCGTCGGCGACGTCATCGAAATCTTCGAAACAGAAGAGATCGAACGCAAGCTGGACTAAGTTTAGTTACATAAAATTTCAAAGCCGCGCTTGGAAACAAGCGCGGCTTTTTCATTAAAACCGATCGAAAAAATCAAACGCCACGGGCGCATACCAGCTCGGCCAAGAATGCCCCAAACTCGGCTCTTCAATCGAAATCACCGTCTTGGCATCCACATATTCATTGGCAATCGATCCTACAGGCAACCCCACCAGCCCCACAGCCGATCCAGCAACAACAGGTAATTCATTTGATGCGCCCGTATTGATCGCACCATTGGCCGCCCGTGCTGCATTCAGTGCGCGAAACATGCCCACCTTGAACTCGAACCCGACGGAAATTTCCTGTTCGCGATCACTGATCCCACCGTTAATCGGCATTCGGTTGTCTGATCCACCTTGCAACAACATCGCATTCACTTGTTTGCCTTCCATGATGTTTATGAATTCAACGCCATCACGATGCCGCCCAAACGATAACTTGCCCACGGACCCCGCCATCGTCGCCAGCGACCTGATCTTTTTATCCGTCGCACTCCACTGGGTACCCATGCGGTAAATGTGTTTGGAACCACCCGAAAACCCCGCCAACTGTACATGGTTTTCTTCCACTTGAGTCGTCGCCGCCACCCGCTTCATTAACCGTCGCGTATATTCGACATTGCTAACGGCCGCACAATCCGTGTCCGTCCAATTGGCATTCTCGGTATAATCAATGCCACAACTGTCTTGGTCCGTCCCTTGCGCAAAAACCACAACATAATCATGCGCCTCTGCCTCATCCATAATTCCCTTGCTGGCCAACATCAATCTCTGCGCATTTTGATTGCCACCATGAAACACATACAAAACGCGGTGTTTTGCATCGGTTGCCGCATAGGTACTAGGCTTAAACAAGCAATAATACCGCGCCACACCCTGCACCATAACCTCTTCGGCGCTCACCGTCGCACCCACTGGCGGGACAACCCCACCACATAACGTTACAAACCCCGCTGGCGGAGCAGCCTGTAATTGCCCGCTGAACATCGTAATTAAAATAATTAAACTTTTAAAAAACCGCATCGTAATTCTCCTTTGAAAACTACAATCAGCCTAGCCTCGCAATCAACACACATCAGTGACCACAATCACCCTTACATACAGTCCTGCACCGTTAGTCGTTAAACATCCCAACCCATAACGCGGCATCTACGCAAAATGTCTTTTTGGATACTTGGCTTAAAATTCCACAAATGTTGTTGGCGCAGATACCAAAACAAATATCTTTCTACTGGCAAATCCGCGCCCATTACATCTGAAAAACTGGCGGATAATCCCTTAATACGCACCGATTGGAAAACGTGATGAAATTCCGCATCTCCAAACAAAATCCCGGGCTTATGATACAACAGCCCCTTTAACGAAACGGATGAATTCATACTGACGGTATAATCACACCCCGCCAGCAATGAATCCAAATCACCATCAACAATTTGCACACGATCCCCATCGATCATCGCGTTTAACGCCGCCAAGTCCACATCGCTATAATCTTCACGCGGATGCAATTTCAAAAAAACCTTACGTGTCGGTTCATGGGCAATCGTTTCACGCACCATGTCCAGCGGGTTCATGGATTGCCAAAACCTCTGACGCCCAATAACACCCTGCATGGCAACCAAAACATACCCGCCTTGCGAAACTTCTGCCTTCTTATGGCGATCCGTGATGCGCTGGGAAAACCGCGTTGCCAATTCGGAATCAACATTATCGGGCTCAAACGCTCGTCCATAGACCAATTTCTGCGCAGGATCGGCGGTTTTATCAATCATCCAAAACGGGCCAAAGGCGGCGGGCCGAACCTCTAACGCATGTGGGTGCGTCGGGCGATTGCGGTAAAACAAACTATATGCGTCATCGCGATACGACTGCTGTAACGCTTCTGGTGTTGCATCCATGAACGATACCTCTGCACCAACCCCTTGAAATGCCGCGCGTACATTCGCCAAAAAATGCGTCGGTTTCTGGTCCGCGATCCCCACCATCTCGCTGGGCACATATATATCCAGACGCCGTTTCACCAACCCAGTTCCTGCACCTTCTGCATCACCGTATCCACATTCTGCACCGCCTGAACCTCAAACAACCAACGCACATACCCTTCAAACGCAGGCGCATCACGGTGCACACGATTGAAACTCTTCTTAATCCGTTGATCCCTTGATGGATTGCGCAGTAGGTGATGAAACGCACAATCCGCCATTTGTACCCCATGCTTGCGATGCAATAATGCGCGCAAACCAACTTGGCTATCCTGCGTCACAACAAAGGCACATGCATCCAATAACCGATCAATCGGGGCCGATGAAATACTGATCCGCCCACGCCCGCGATATTTGTCCAATGCCAATGTATCCAACCCATCAACTGCCGTCACAATGATCTGGCGATGCGGTTCATGATCCAGCGCCTGCTTTACCATATCCGCATTTGAATAGGGTCGAACACCTTCCACCACAGGCTCATCAGGGCTCAACGCCACTAGAACGAAATCGTCCATCCCAAAGGGATACTCAAATGGCTCTATCGTGCTTGCGCGCAACCCATTAAAAAACTCATCCGCCGCGCCCTCGGCCACCTCCGCTGGATCAAATTCACTATCGTCATCCACGCCAGAAAATAACCAATAATCCGTATCCAACAACCGCGTTAAACTGGCCGCACGCGGATGCGTTGCCACCCTATCTTGGAATATGCTGTAAACTGGATCATCCATAGAAGCGGCCCATGAACCCACGCCATCTGGTATAAATGAAACCTGCATGCCAATCGCGGATAATGCATCGCCAACACCGCGTAAAAAACGCGCAGGCGCATCACCTTTAAAATAAATCTTAACCGCATCAATGCGCAAAACCCGCCCCTTTATCACTTCGGCGTCAGAATTCTTGTCATTCCCATTGGGGATTCGTATATCTGACAGTAACGAAAGGCAACGATCATGGAACCCACGAAATTCCCCGGCTGGCACGGCACCACAATCATCGGCGTCCGCAAAGGCGACGAAGTCGTCATCGCAGGCGATGGCCAGGTCAGCCTTGGCAACACAGTGATCAAAGGATCCGCTAAAAAGGTACGCCGCATTTCACCGGGCGGCCACGATGTTGTCTGCGGCTTCGCAGGCTCCACCGCCGATGCCTTCACCCTGCTCGAACGCCTAGAGGCAAAGTTGGAAGCATCCCCTGGTCAACTCGCCAAGGCATCCATATCGCTCGCCAAAGATTGGCGCATGGATAAATACCTCAAAAACCTAGAGGCGATGTTAATCGTCACAGACGGAACCGACCTCTTCGTGATCACAGGCGCTGGCGACGTGCTGGAACCCGAACACGGCATCGCGGCAATCGGATCAGGCGGGAACTTCGCCCTCGCCGCCGCTCGTGCATTGATTGATGGCGACCAAGACGCCGAAACAATCGCTCGCAAATCCCTGACCATCGCCGCAGAAATCTGCGTCTTTACCAACGGTAACATGACAGTCGAGAAAATTTCAAAATGACAGACCTAACCCCCCGCGAAATCGTATCCGAATTGGACCGCTACATCATCGGTCAAAATGACGCAAAACGCTCCGTCGCCGTGGCCCTGCGCAATCGCTGGCGCCGCGCCAAATTGGACGACGATATCCGCGATGAAGTCTACCCAAAAAACATCCTAATGATCGGGCCAACAGGCGTTGGTAAAACCGAAATCAGCCGCCGCCTTGCAAAACTAGCGAAGGCACCGTTCCTCAAGGTCGAAGCGACTAAGTTCACAGAGGTCGGCTATGTCGGTCGCGACGTGGAACAAATCGTGCGCGATCTGGTCGACGCCGCCATCATCATGATCCGCGACGACAAACGCGAAAAGGTCAAAGAGGGCGCATATGAATCCGCCGAAAACCGCGTTCTGGACGCCTTGTGTGGTGCGGACGCACGCGACCAAACCCGCGATCTGTTCCGTAAAAAACTACGCGATGGCATGCTGGACGACAAAGAAATCGAAATCGAAATCGCCGACACATCCAACCCAATGGGCGGCATGATGGATATCCCTGGCCAACCTGGAATGGGCATGATGAACCTTGGCGAAATGTTCGGCAAGGCAATGGGCGGGCGCACCACCAAACGCAAAATCCGCGTCGCCGACAGCTATAAAGTCCTGATCGACGAAGAGGCCGACAAACTCGTCGACCAAGAAACCGTCACCAAAGAGGCCGTCATGGCAGTAGAGGAAAGCGGCATCGTTTTCTTGGATGAAATCGACAAAGTCTGCGCCAAATCGGACGCCCGCGGCGGTGACGTATCACGCGAAGGCGTGCAGCGCGATCTACTCCCGCTGATCGAGGGTACAACAGTCTCCACAAAACACGGCCCCGTCAAAACCGACCACATCCTATTCATCGCATCGGGCGCATTCCACATCGCAAAACCATCGGACTTACTCCCCGAACTTCAAGGCCGTCTACCGATCCGTGTCGAACTCCGCGCACTCACGGAACAGGATTTCGTCCGCATCCTAACGGAAACCGACAACGCTCTTACGCGCCAATACGCGGCATTAATGGCGACGGAAAACGTAGACGTAACCTTCACCGATGACGGCATCGCAGCAATCGCAAAAATCGCCGCCGACGTGAACGAAAGCATCGAAAACATCGGCGCACGCCGCCTGCACACAATCATCGAACGCGTCTTCGAGGAACTCAGCTTCACCGCCCCCGATCGCACAGGCGAAGCAGTAGAAGTCAACGCAGACTTCGTCGAAAAACACCTCGGCGAATTGGCTCGCAGCGCGGACATCTCGCGCTACGTTCTCTAGTTTTTACTTTGTAAAAATATTTTCGGGCCGAAGGCCATTATAGTTAAACGTCAGCCAAACAACTCTGGCTGGCGCACCTTCAACGGCGTCAATATCTGCTCCACCTTTTCCTTATTGGCATCACTTAATTCCACCGCCTTCAGCGCCGCACGTGCATATGCCAAATCATCGCGTGTAATCCGATGATACCGCCAATTGGAAATGTCCAAATACTTCATCACCGACGCCGCGCGTAAATGCGCCGCCTCTGCTTCCGATAACACATCGCCAAACGCATCAACCAAGGCATCGAAATCCGTGGCAATCGCCTTGGCCTCAGCCATCGAAAACTTATACACCACCTCGGCCTCACCCGCATCACGGCGCACCGCGTTTAACGTGGCCAGCTGTGAATAAAACGCCTGCACCCGCCCGCCAACTGTGGACGCATTTGAAATGCTGGTTTCATGAATGCGGTATTTTCCCAAAACGGCGGTTTGCAACGCAATCCGATCCACCTGCGACAACCGCCAGCATAAATCCGTATCCTCTGCCAAATGCGCATGGCGAAACCCGCCAATCTCATTCAACACATCCAACCGCGCCATTAAAAACGGATGCGGTAAATACGGTTCTCGCGCGGGAATAGACCCTGCATCAACATTGAAAAAATCCTGCTCGGGCGCATTGATCCCCAACACATTTCCCGATGGATCAATGTTCACGGCGCGCCCCGAAACCGCCACGGCTTGGGTGAAATCTATAAACGCAGATTGCCGCGCCAATCGATCAGCTGCGCAAATGTCATCCGCATCAATCCGCGCCACCAATTCACAATCCATCATGCCCAACGCCATATTCAGCGCCGAAACCAACCCACCATTTTCCTTATAATGATACTTGATCCGCGCATCATCATATCCGTTAATCACATCCGCGGTGTCGTCCGTTGATCCGTCATCAATCACAACAATGTCAAAATCATCATGGGTCTGCGCCAACAGACTGTCCATGGTCTCAGTCAAAAACAACTCGCCATTATAAATCGGCAACAGGAATGAAATCTTAGGCATGGGTAATTTTCACCCCATATAATCCAACCACAAACCAATCACGACTGGGCACCATCAACGACAACCGCAGGTTTTTCGCATCCTTGGGCAACCCCGACAAACCCATATGCGCGATACTGAAATTCAGCTCGATCACCTCTTCGCCAACCTCCAGCGTATTCAAATCCATCGACCCGCCATCAAAATATATCTTGGGGTATATCTGGCGCGCAGGATATGTTTTCAAACTGATCTTGGCGGATTTAAAACCCTCGCCCAGATCGAATTCCAACCCAAACCACTGTTCTACAAAATTCAGCCCATCAATCGCCAAAAACGAAACACCAGCCTCGTCCACAATATTGCGCACTGACGCCATCGTCCCTTGGCTGATCGCATCGCGATCATAGGCCAGAACCACATCATCGCCGATGGGTTGATACGCTGTCACCAATTCTGGTTCGTCTGAAAATTGATCAAAAAACAATGCACTCATCCGAAATGATTACCCTACCCACGCGTGCGGCGCAAATAAACATAATACGCCCCCGCACCGCCATGCTTGGGCTGTGCCTGACTGACCTGTAAAACCTTGTTTGCCAACGTCGGGCCGCGCAACCAATCGGGCAGGCTTTGGCGCAACACACCATTCACAGGGCGATTAAATTCATCGTTCCCCTTATGCTTACCCTTGCCCGTAATGACCAAGATCAACCGGCACCCCATCGCATGGCTTTGATTGACATAGGCCATCAAACGCACCTTCGCTTGATCCGCCGTCAGCCCGTGCAAATCCAAGGTTCCATCAATTTCCAACTGCCCCTTAACCAGACGCTGAAAATTCTTACGATCCATATTAGGCGATGTGCGCTGTGGCGCATTATGAAATGCTGGTGGTTGTTGAAACTGTTTTTCCACCACCCGCTCGCCCACCTTAAAGGGTCGCAACATCGGTGTGCTTGGCAACGCATCTGGCACCTTCTTTGCCTTCACCACAGGCTTCACCGTGATAACGGGTTTGGTGCGCTCAACACGTGAAATCACTTGGCGCCACACTTCCAAATCTTCACCCGTTAATCCTCTGGGCTTGCGGCGCTTCATTGTTTCGCGCTCGTAAACTTGGCGGCGGATTCAATCGGCAACAACAAATACATCCGCCCCGTCGCTTTGGTGCGGCCCGCAATTTTACCCGCACCATTTCCCGTGCCATAATAAATATCCGCGCGTTGTGGGCCCTTAATCGCAGAACCAATATCCTGTGCAATCATCAACCGTTGCAACGGATCGCGCCCATGTTTATCGATATAAATCGGCATACCTAACGGATTAAATTTCGGATCAACCGCCAGCGTACGTAAATCAGAAACCGAGATCCCCATCGCCCCCAACGGTCCCTGATCTGCGCGCAATTTTTTCAGCTCTTTGAAAAACACATACGATCCATTATGCGCCAACAATTCGCGCCCCTTGGTTGGGTTCTTACGCACAAACGCTTTGATGTTTTGCGCCGACGCTTTGGATTTCGCCATCAACCCTTGGCGGATCATTTCCTGACCAACGGAACGATATTTATGTCCGTTTTTGGCAGAAAACCCTACGCGCACAGATGATCCATCGGGCATCGAAATTCGCCCTGAACCTTGGATCTGTAGGAAAAATGCCTCGACTGGGTCCGCTAACCAAGCAATCTCTAACCCACGTCCATTCAACGCCCCCGCCTGAATTTCCGCGCGTGATTTATACTGCTTGCCCACACGGTGGTCGGACGGTTTGCGGTAAATCGGCGTTTGATATTTGCCGCCGCGAATACGCGAACCTTCAATCGTCGGTTCATAATATCCCGTGAACAACGTATCACTTTTCTGCCCAACCAAAACGGGCTGAAACATCAATTCAAAAAACTCTTTGGGATCAGGATTTGTTTTCGCAAAACGGCACAGCGGCTTCCAAACCTCTTTGGACAGATACTTCTTACCTTTGGGTGCATTGCATGAATTCAGGAACGTCTTAAACGCTGCCGCGTGATCGTCATCTTCCCAGCCTGGCAAATCAGAAAACGTAACTGGCGTTACAGTTTCCTCTATGGCCAGCGCTGGCGCGGCCATCAGCGTGGCCGTCGCGATGAGCAAAACCTTAAACACACCCGCACCAATTATCCGCCGGTGGCGATCAACGTCCAATTTGGATCGTCGCTGCCCATGGCACGTGCAAATGTCCAAACGTCTTTCTGACGTTTCACGGTTGATTTATCGCCTTCAACAACTTTACCTTTGGCGTCTGTGACAACTGCGGTCAATTCAGCAACCATCGACAACGTCAATTCGCCCTCTTTGGTACGCCAATCATACTCGGCCTCTGCCAGCTTGATTTCGCGCAACCCAACGAATGTTGCATCAATCCTCAAACCCTGCTCTTCGCGCGATGCGATTACGGCTTCGAAACTGTCATAAACATCATCCGCCAAAAACGGACGTAATCCATCGCGATCACCTTCTTCGAAGGCAATTAAAATCATTTCATACGCTTGACGCGCACCGCCCAAAAAATCCGTCACAGAAAACGAAGGCTCCGCCTTTTTCATATGCGCCAGCGCTTTACCCGATGGGCTATCAACGTCAACGTGATCGGCAATGTCGCGATCAACGCCACCTTCGATCACATCAAATGTCGGCTTGTTATCTGCATTCGCTGGTTTCGGTGTCACCACTTTGGGCGCTTCAAAACCTTCGCGGGTTCCCAAAATACTACGCAGGCGCAATAATACAAACAGGGCTATAATACCCAGAATTACGGTTTGGGTCATTGGATCACTCATTTCGAACCTTTTCACTTTCTTTTGAACAGCACTGGTCATGGTGCCGCTTCTAACATATCTAAGTCACCCAAGGGCGATAGTCCACCAATTGCCCATTAGATTTCGAAAGGTCACGAATATGTGGTTACTATTTATCTTCATTGTGGTGCCAATCATTGAAATCGCCCTGTTTATTCAGGTCGGCGATGCAATCGGCCTGTGGCCAACACTGGCCACTGTGATCATCACGGCCTTTATCGGCACACAATTGTTACGTGCCCAAGGGCTGGCAACACTCAGCAATTTGCAAAATTCAGTCGGTGCGGGCCAAAACCCCATGGATCACATCGCGCACGGTGCAATGATCCTTGTCGCTGGGGTTGTTTTACTGACCCCAGGGTTTTTCACCGATGCTATCGGTTTTGCCCTACTGATCCCACCCGTTCGCGCGGCGCTGATAAAGGCAGGCGCGGCACGTATGGCGGGCAATGTCCACGTCAGCGGTTTTGGAAACCCACAACAACCACACCAATCCCCACCAGCATCGGACGATATTGTCGATGCTGATTTCACTGTCATCGATGAAAACCAAAAGCCCGGCAATTCAGGTTGGACAAAGAACAAAGAATGATTGTGACCACATCCATTCCTTGCTAGACAAACCCCCGATAGTTAACGGAGCATAAAAATGGCTAAAGAAGAAGCGGCAGAAGCACCAAAACAACCGGTGATGAAATGCCTAAACCAATACATTCGCGATCTTTCATTTGAAAACATCGCAGCACAGAAAAATCTGGGTAACACCGCATCCCCTGAAATCAACGTTCAGGTAAACCTAGATGCGCGCAAAGGCGACAACAACAACTTCGAAGTTATCCTAAAGCTGACGGTGAACGCAGACGCGGATGATAAGAAAGTGTTCTTATTGGAAATCGATTACGCTGGCGTGTTCCAAGTGGAAAACGTACCAGAAGAACAGCTTCACCCATTCCTAATGATCGAATGTCCACGCATGTTGTTCCCATTCGTACGCCAAATCGTACGCAACACAACTGCGGACGGTGGCTACCCACCATTGAACGTCGATCCAATCGATTTCATGGCACTGTACCGCAACGAGCTACAACGCCAAGCGGCGGCCCAAGCGGCAACAGAAACCAAAAACTAGAAAGAGCGACCTTCGGGTCGCTTTTTTATTGCCTGAAGATCCGGTTACTTCTCAATCTTCCATACCGCACCATCACCCAACGCATCCACAAACCCATCATGCGCGGTGGTTTCATCGGCTGTGCGTAAACTGGCCAATGGGTTCGGGCGCGGTTTAGCAACCCAATTGGCTCCACCACCACTCGCATCGCTGGAACCACCAACAACATTCAGTGAAAAATCAGGCTGGCGACCGCCAATCAGTTCCAAATAAACCTCGGCCAGAATTTCACTGTCCAACAACGCGCCGTGTTTTTCACGCGCGGAATTATCCACCCCAAAACGGCGACACAACGCATCCAACGAATTCTGTGCACCGGGGAATTTTTTACGTGCGATTTCCAGCGTATCCAACGCGCGGTTGGCAGGGATCGTCGGAAACTTCGCCCGCTCCAATTCCGCATTAATAAACCGCATATCAAACGTAGCATTATGCGCGATCAACGTGGCATCGCCCACAAAATCCAAAAACGCTTGGCCTACTTTTTCAAACGTCGGGTAGTCTTTTAAAAACTCGATCGACAACCCGTGAATTTCAAATGCACCTTGGGGCATGTCACGTTCAGGATTGATATATTGGTGATACACACGACCCGTCGGAATATGTTTATCCAACTCAATTGCACCGATTTCGACCAAACGATCACCCGCATTGGGATCAAATCCAGTCGTCTCTGTATCCCAAACAATCTCACGCATCTGGCAAGGCACCTATCAGTTTCACAATCAAACTATGCACTTCATCGCGCACATGATCCATTGATTTCGTCTCGATCACATAATCCGCGCGCGCGCGCTTTTCCGCATCTGGCAATTGACGCGACAGGATCATCTGAAAAATCTCCTCCGTCATACCACCACGCGCCAAAACGCGTTCGCGCTGGGTATCTTCGTCCGTGGTCACTACCAAAACCGCATCCATCCAATCCTGTGCATCGGTTTCATACAGCAACGGTATATCCACGACGGCCATTTTCTGCCCCGTGGTTTTACACGCCTCTATAAATGCCGCACGGTGTGCGCGAATTGCAGGGTGCACAATCGCCTCCAGCTTCGGAAACAGCGTCTTATCCGCCTGCAAGATATTCCCTAACCGCTTGCGATCCACACCTTCGCCCGAAACGGCGGCGGGCGCTAAATCATAAATCTTCTCAATCGTGTCGGTATCGCTGGTGTATAATTCATGCACTGCCGCATCCGCATCCCACACCGCAATCAAGGCGTCACGAAACATTTCGGCCGTTGTAGTTTTCCCCATACCGATGGAACCCGTCAGACCCAATAAAAACAATTCACTCATAACTCTGCCAATACCTTGTCTCTTAAAACCGTGTCCACATGGGGCCGCACCCCAAACCAACGCTCAAATCCGGGAACGGCCTGATGCAATAACATTCCCAAACCATCCACCGTGGCACATCCACGCGCACGCGCATCCGCCAACAATTGCGTTTCCAGCGGGTTATAAACAATATCTGTCACCAACGCATCGCGTTGCAAACCACCGCAATCAAAAACCAACGGCGCCTTACCCAACATCCCCAACGCGGTTGTGTTCACCACCGTCGAAACCGCCGCGCTGGCCGCTTCGGCATCTGCCCAATCGCCCACGACAACCGTGCGCCCAAATATATTCGCTAATTCTTCGGCCTTGGCGCGTGTGCGGTTCACCAAAAT
Organism: uncultured Amylibacter sp.; assembly: GCA_943846615.1. Classification (GTDB taxonomy): domain Bacteria; phylum Pseudomonadota; class Alphaproteobacteria; order Rhodobacterales; family Rhodobacteraceae; genus Amylibacter. The sequence goes on from OX044354.1 coordinate 1,509,925, forward strand.
AATTTCCGGCACACCAGCCTCGATCAGCGCAGACAAGATCGCGCGCGCGGCACCACCAGCACCCAAAACTAACGCTGGCCCCGCGCCCGCATTCCAATTCGGCGCACCCTGCATTACGTTATTAATGAAACCCTCGCCGTCTGTATTATCTGCATGGATCTTGCCATCCGTGAACGTCAACGTGTTCGCCGCCCCAATCGCCGCGGCGCGATCCGTCACTTCATCCGCCATCGCCAACGCTGGCAATTTATGCGGCGATGTCACATTCAATCCCGCCCAGCCATCATCGATCAATCCTCGCACGCCGCTTTCAAAATCCTCGGGCGCGAAACCAACCTTGGTATAGGACCCATCGATCCCATGCTGTTCTAACCAATGCCCATGAATGATCGGCGATTTCGATTGCTCAATCGGCCATCCCGTAACGCCTGCCTTAATCATGATAAAATCGCCCCTCGACCACGTAGAAAATCCAAGACATCCAATAAAGGAAATCCAAGCACAGTGAAATAGTCCCCCTGCACACGACTAAACAAATTCACACCGTGCCCTTCCAGAAAATAACAACCAACAGAGGACAATATATCCTCGCCCGCCTGCTCCAAATAATCATCCAAAAAGGCATCCGAAAAATCACGCATAAATAACTGCGCCCGCCCAATGGTGCGCCAAACGGGCTTCCCGTCCTCAAAGATTACTGCCGCCGACATCAACTGATGCGGCTTGCCGCGTAATTCCAACAGCTTCGCCCGCGCTTCATCCATCGTCCGCGCTTTGGAATGAACCTTTTTGTCACAAACCAAAACCTGATCCGATCCAATCACCAACCCCGTCGGATCCGATCCAACAACGCGTAGCGCCTTATACTCTGCCAACGCATCCGCAATATCATGCGGCTTCGCGCCGTCCGCTTGCAATGACGCGGTGATCATTTCCTCATCAATCCGCGCTGGCTTCGCCTCAAACACCACGCCTGCATTGCGCAACATGTCTTGGCGCGCCTTGGATTGTGATGCTAACGTTATTTTAACCATGATCCCCGATCCTTACTTCAGGCACCTTATACAGTGTCTTTTGACGATTTACACAGCCCCTTGTGTAAACGCTGTGGATAACTTGGGCATTATTCCAAACAATCCACGGAAATTCTGTGTGCGCGTTGATTTCACCCCCACAAATCCCCGCTATCCCATTTTCTGTTCCCTGTGTTCATTTCAAACGGTCAGACTGTGAATAACGAGGATAACTTTTAATCTGTGAAACAATTCCCAACTTATCCACATCAAAAATCAGATTTAAGTAATTAATATCAATGAGTTACATCTTATCCACATTCCATAGAATAACTTTTCCCTAGATTTTTTACCTTTATAATTTCCGTGAATAACCTCGTTAATCAAATTTAATCCCCGTTACCCACAGGACCCACAACAAACAACTATTCTTTCTTTATATTTATTATTAGTTATAGGGCGACAAACCGGAGCCTGAACATGGACATACTCTCAACACTCTACCCATGGATAAAATCACTTCATGTGATTGCCATAATCTCTTGGATGGCTGGCATGCTCTATCTCCCGCGTCTTTTCGTCTACCACGTGGAAACTGATCCTAACCACATCAACCTTGATGAAACCATCGTGCGCTGGGAAATGCTATTGATGAAACGCATTATCAACCCCGCAATGATCGTCACATGGATTTGCGGCATCTTGATGCTGATGACACCGGGCATCATTGATTGGGCAGCAGGCTGGATATGGGTCAAACTCGCATCCGTGACCGCTATGTCAGGCTTCCACGGTTTTCTGTCAAAACAACGTAAACTCTTGGCCGCAGGTGATCGCCCCTACACAGGCCGCCAATACCGCATGTTAAACGAGGTCCCAACCGTCCTGATGATCATCATCGTCATCATGGTCATCGCACGCCCGTTTTAAATTGACTCATGCGCTACATTCAGCGTAAAAACCGCCCAAACGATCTGGTGACCCACACCGTTTATAGATCGCAGCCAATACAATTAAACTTATGACCTGCCAATGAATTGGCGGGCAACGCATATGGTGCCTTCATGGAAATCGAAGAAAAAGAAAAAATCAACCTGTCAGAGCTGAAAGCAATGTCAGCGGCAAATCTGCTTAAAATGGCAGAGAGCTTGGAAATCGAAAACGCATCCACCATGCGTAAGGGCGAAATGATGTTCGCCATCCTAAAAGAAATGTCCGAAGATGGCGCCCAAGTTTCTGGCGAAGGCGTGATGGAAGTGATGTCAGACGGCTTTGGTTTCTTGCGTTCTTCACAGGCGAACTACCTTCCTGGTCCTGAAGACATCTATGTTTCACCACAAATGATGCGCAAACACTCCCTGCGCACTGGCGACACGGTCGAGGGTTGGATTTCCCAACCCCAAGAAGGCGAACGCTACTTCGCCATGACCAAGGTCACATCAATCAACTTCTCTGATCCAGAGGACGCGAAACACAAGGTACACTTTGATAACCTTACGCCGCTGTACCCAGACGAGCGTTTGAAAATGGAAATCGAAGATCCGACGATTAAGGATAAATCGGCCCGCGTGATCGATCTGGTTGCCCCAATCGGCAAAGGCCAGCGTTCTTTGATCGTGGCCCCGCCACGCACTGGTAAAACAGTTGTCCTTCAAAACATCGCCAAATCATTAGAGGCAAATCACCCAGAATGTTACCTGATCGTTCTTCTGATCGATGAACGCCCAGAAGAGGTGACAGACATGCAACGCTCCGTTAAAGGCGAAGTTGTCTCCTCTACATTCGACGAACCCGCCACACGCCACGTTGCCGTTTCCGAAATGGCCATTGAAAAGGCGAAACGCTTGGTCGAACACGGCCGCGACGTTGTGATCCTGCTGGATTCCATTACCCGCCTTGGCCGCGCATTTAACACCGTTGTACCGTCCTCAGGTAAGGTTCTGACAGGTGGTGTCGACGCGAACGCCCTACAGCGCCCTAAACGCTTCTTTGGTGCCGCTCGTAACATCGAGGAAGGTGGTTCACTTACCATTATCGCCACCGCCTTGATCGAAACAGGCTCCCGCATGGACGAGGTCATCTTTGAGGAATTCAAAGGGACTGGTAACTCTGAAATCGTTCTGGATCGCAAAGTGGCTGATAAACGCGTCTTCCCTGCGATCGACATCCTGAAATCAGGCACACGTAAGGAAGAGTTGATTGTTGATCCAACTGATCTGGCAAAAACATTCGTTCTGCGTCGTATCCTGAATCCAATGGGTACAACAGACGCTGTTGAATTCCTGCTGGGTAAACTAAAGGCAACGAAGTCGAATGCAGAGTTCTTCGACTCTATGAACACCTAATTTAGCAATAATATCAAAGGTTTAACCATGTCCGACCTCATCTTTGCACTTGCCAGCGCGAAGGGTCGGGCGGGCGTGTCCGTTATTCGCCTTTCTGGCACCGATGCGATCAAAACCTGCGAGATTTTAGCTGGCCCAAACCTTCCAAAACGCGGGCGCTCCTTGCGCAAACTGCGCGACAGCAACGGCGAATATATTGACCAAGCTTTATTGATAATCTTCGCCAAAGGTGCCAGCTTTACTGGCGAAGAAGTGGTCGAAATCCAATGCCACGGCTCTACCGCCGTCGTCTCTGCCTTGCTGCGCCTTCTGGCGGATCTCCCAAACTGCCGCCTCGCGGAACCAGGTGAATTCACCAAGCGCGCCCTTGAAAACGGCGAACTCGATCTCGCACAGGTCGAAGGCCTCGCCGATCTGATCGAGGCTGAAACAGAGGCTCAGCGCCGCCTCGCCGCCCGTGCCATGGACGGCGCGCTGTCGGAAAAAGTGGCGCAATGGCGCCATGACCTCATCCGTGCTGTCAGCTTGATCGAGGCCACAATCGATTTCGCAGACGAAGACATCCCAACGGACGTCACCCCCGAAGTCACCGCATTGGTCACATCTGTTCAAACCGATCTGCGCGCTGAAATCGCAGGTACCTTCGCCGCCGAACGCATCCGCGAAGGATTCGAAGTTGCAATCGTCGGTCCTCCAAACGCGGGCAAATCAACTCTGCTCAACGCCCTCGCCGGCCGCGACGCCGCCATCACATCTGAAATCGCAGGCACCACCCGCGACGTGATCGAGGTGCGCATGGATATCGGTGGCCTCGCCGTCACCCTTTTGGATACTGCTGGCCTGCGCGAAACCGATGACACGATTGAACAAATCGGCGTCGAACGCGCTCGCACCCGTGCCGCATCTGCCGATCTGCGCGTCTTCCTGACGGAAAACGGATCGGTGCAGGACGCGAAACTACAACCAACGGATGATGATATTGTCGCCATCGGAAAATCCGATCTCGGCGCTACGGGTGATGCCCTGGCGCTCTCAGGTAAATCAGGCGCTGGCCTCGATACGCTGGTCGCACAAATATCCACCATTCTTGAATCCCGATCCCAAGGCGCTCAAACCGCTACACGCGAACGTCACCGCATCGCAATGCAACAGGCGCAGTCCTATCTGGACGCAGGCGTTGAATTGATGGCTCAGGGATCCGAAGTCTCCGAATTGGCCTCCGCTGAATTCCACCAAGGCATCTCATTACTCAGCTCCCTGATCGGTGCTGTTGGTGTCGAAGACCTGCTTGACGAAATCTTCTCCAGCTTTTGCCTTGGAAAGTAGCTAAGATCGCGTCACGCCTGCGGGCTTCATATCTTTACTTTGCATAAATTCCCGTGCCGCAAGCCAAAGGTTAATTTGCCGTATCGGTATTTGACCCCGACGAAACCCATACGTTACCCATACACGATACATACGTTGTTTTTATGGGGTATCCACATTCCTTAATGCAACGCGCGCTGATACCGTCCTGTTGTTTCACGTGAAACAAATTGATCGCTCGCCTATATTTCATTGGGGATTAGTGAATTCCACAAATCTGCTCTTCCCCTCATTCGCTGAATCACCGTATAAGAAGCCAAATCAAACACAGGAATGTTTCACGTGAAACACTATGATGTCATCGTTATTGGCGGCGGACACGCCGGCGCAGACGCCGCACAGGCCGCATGGCGCACAGGTGCGCGCACCGCTTTGATCACCCACCGCTTCGAAACCATCGGCGAAATGTCCTGTAACCCCGCTATTGGTGGGCTGGGCAAAGGCCACCTCGTGCGCGAGGTCGATGCTCTCGATGGCGTCATGGGTCGTGTCGCAGACAAATCAGGCATCCAATTCCGCCTGCTGAACCGCCGCAAAGGCCCCGCCGTCCAAGGCCCCCGCACCCAAGCAGACCGCGCCCTATACCGCGCCGCGATGCAGGCAGAATTCAAAAACCGCAATGGTCTGGATGTAATAGAGGCAGAGGTCTCCGACCTCATCATGGATGGCAAAACTGTACAGGGTGTCATCCTGCCCGACGGCAGCGAAATTAAATCCCACACGGTCGTCCTTACCACGGGCACCTTCCTGCGCGGCCTTATCCACATAGGCGACGTCAGCCGCCCAGGCGGCCGCATGGGTGATAAGCCCGCAATCCCGCTTGCAGAACGCCTCGACAGTTTCGGCCTCCCCCTAGGGCGCTTAAAAACAGGCACACCACCTCGTCTGGACGGCCGTACTATCAATTGGGACATCCTTGAAACCCAACCTGCCGACGACGATCCAACGCTATTCTCGTTTATGTCTACGAAATCCGTTATCCCGCGTCAGGTAGAGTGCGGCATCACACACACCAACGCAAAAACCCACGAAATCATCGAAAAAAACCTATCCCGCTCTGCAATGTACGGCGGAATGATTGACGGCGTTGGCCCGCGCTACTGTCCCTCAATCGAAGACAAGGTCGTCCGTTTTGCAGAAAAAGACAGCCACCAAGTTTTCCTTGAACCCGAAGGCCTAAACGATCACACGGTCTACCCCAACGGCATTTCGACCAGCCTACCCGAAGACGTCCAACACGATTACGTCCACTCCATGGTTGGCCTAGAGGATGTTAAAATCCTGCAACCGGGTTATGCCATCGAGTACGATTACGTCGATCCCCGCGCCCTACGCCACACTTTGGAACTCAAGGACATCAGCGGTCTATATCTTGCGGGTCAAATCAACGGAACCACAGGATATGAGGAAGCAGCCGCCCAAGGATTGGTTGCAGGCCTAAACGCTGCCAACGCCGCCAAAGGTATTGAGCCCGTCATTTTTGACCGCGCCCAAGCATACATTGGCGTAATGATCGACGATCTAGTGACGCGCGGCGTCAGCGAACCCTACCGCATGTTCACCAGCCGTGCCGAATACCGCCTGTCATTGCGCGCTGATAACGCAGATCAACGCCTGACCGCGCTTGGAATTGCCTGTGGGTTGGTCGGTGACGAACGCAAAGCGGCATTCGAAGATAAAATGAACCGTCTTGAATCAGCCAAAGAAACCCTAAACTCCCTATCAATTACCCCGTCACAGGCCAAGAAAGCAGGCATTTCGATGAAGCAGGATGGTGTGCGTCGCAGCGCAATGGATCTGCTGTCATTCAAGGATATGGACACATCCAAACTGACGGCGATTTGGCCTGAATTGGCCGTTCTGGACACAGAAACCCGCGAACAGGTAGAAAAAGACGCCATTTACGTCAATTACATCGACCGCCAACAAAACGCAGTGAATGCAATGCGCAAGGATGAAAAACTGGAAATTCCTGACGACTTCACCTTTACAGGCATTTCTGGTCTATCAAACGAGTTGACGCAAAAATTGATAGCTGCGCGCCCCTCTACGCTGGCCCAAGCTGGCCGTATCGAGGGTATGACACCAGCCGCATTGGCGCTAATCCTAACCACGATCCGTCGCACAGAGGCCAAGAAACAAGCATGAGCGAAAAGCAAGCCAAGGAACGCATAGAGCAACTGTGCGGTGTTTCACGTGAAACAATGGACCGTTTACAAACCTACGCGGATTTACTGGAAAAATGGAATCCCTCTATTAACTTGGTTTCAAAAACAACACTGTCTGAAAAGTGGCAACGCCATTTCCTTGATTCGGCGCAAGTTTGGCCACACATCCCCAGCGACACGAAAAAACTGGTTGATATTGGTTCTGGCGCGGGCTTTGCGGGCTTGGTTCTTGCAATTATCGCAATGGAAAAGAGGCCAAACCTGTCGATCACCTTGATCGAAAGTGACGCGCGAAAATGCGCATTTATGCGAAATACAGCCCGCGCAGTGGGTTTAGACGTGGAAATTCAAACAAAACGTATCGAATCCGCGGAAAACTTATCGGCTGACGTCCTGACCGCCCGTGCATTGGCAACCGTATCGTTGCTTTTGTCATACGGTGAAAATATTTTAGCTCCGCAAGGGTGTTGCTTGTTCTTGAAAGGCCAGGGCTGTGCTATTGAAGTAGCAGAGGCGCGGGAATCGTGGGATTTCACGACCGAAGAAACAAACAGCATTACCCATCCCTTGGGCAAAGTGTTGAAATTAACAGGGATCAGCCGTGTCAGTTAAGACAAAACGCATCGTATCAATAGCAAACCAAAAAGGTGGCGTTGGCAAAACGACCACTGCAATCAATATGGCGGCGGCAATTGCCCAAAAAGGTAATAAAACCTTACTGATAGACCTCGATCCTCAGGGGAACGCATCGACTGGGCTGGGCATTTTGCCTGATGATCGCGATGTAACCACATACGATGTTCTAGTTGATGGGGCGGATGTAAACGACGCCGCAATCAAAACGGATGTGAGGAACCTGTCAATTCTGCCGGCGACAACTGATCTTAGCTCGGCCGACGTCCAAATGATGAAAGATTCAGACCGACTATCCCGTCTAGGCAAGGCGTTGCGAAGTGTCGAAGGCTTCAAGTACATCTTCATCGACTGCCCGCCTTCGTTGAATTTACTGACATTGAACGCTTTTGCCGCCAGTGATTCGGTTTTGGTGCCTTTACAGTCAGAATTTTATGCCCTCGAGGGCCTATCACAGCTTATGCTGACCGTAAAAGAGGTGCGCGAGACCATGGGGTCGTCATTATTCATTGATGGCGTTGTATTAACAATGTTCGATCGCCGCAACAAATTGGCGCAACACGTTGAATCCGATGTGCGTGGGAATTTGGGCGAATTGGTTTACGAAACAATCATTCCGCGCAGCGTCCGCTTGTCAGAAGCGCCTTCATACGGTGAAACTGTTCTGCAATACGATGCGACTGGATTGGGTGCGCAGGCCTATCTCGCGTTAGGTGCAGAGTTTTTGAAGCGCGACAAACAAAGATAAAGATAGCATAGCTAAATATTTGGAAAGAAACGAAAATGGCAAAAAAGAAAGATCGCAAAGGTTTGGGTCGTGGGTTGTCTGCGCTGATGGCGGATATCGACAGTGGGCCAGATGCGGCAACGCCAACGGCGCCGCGCCCCAGCGACACAGTTTTGCCAATCGAAAAGGTTTCCGCAAATCCGGATCAGCCTCGCCGTGATTTCAAGCAGGAAGATTTGGACGATCTAGCATCATCAATTGCCGGTCGTGGAATTATCCAGCCCATCATCGTTCGCCCTGCCCCTGGCAAAGACGGGTTTTATCAAATCGTCGCTGGCGAGCGTCGCTGGCGCGCCGCACAACAGGCGAAATTGCATGAAGTTCCGGTTTTGATCCGTGATTTCGATGACGAGCAGTTGCTAGAGGTCGCGATCATCGAAAATGTTCAACGTGCTGACCTGAATGCTGTTGAGGAAGCCGTAAGCTATCGCGCATTGATGGATCGTTTTGGACACACACAGGAACAAGTTTCGTCTGCATTGGGCAAAAGCCGTAGCTATATCGCGAATATCCTACGCCTTTTAAACCTGCCGGATGATGTGCAACAATTTGTGCGCAATGGCGATCTGTCTGTTGGTCACGCACGGACACTGATTGGCAACGAAAACGCGCATGCATTGGCCAAAGCAATGATCAAGGGTAACCTTTCAGTGCGAGAAGCTGAAAAGCTTGTAAAACAAGGGCTTAACCCCAAAACTTCATCTAAGCGAGTGCCATTGAAGAAGGATGCGGATACCCGCGCGGTAGAGACAGATTTGGCTGCCGCAATACGCATGGGCGTGTCCATAGATCACAAAGATGGGTCTGAGTCTGGCAAAGTCACGATTTCATACAAAACGTTGGATGATCTGGATCGTTTGTGCGCTATTCTGACGGGCGGGTCCAAATAAATAACATGACACAGCTAAGTGTCACCGCCTGAATAAGCAGAATATGCCAGCGCAGGCCCATCAACACAGAAATACCGAAGGCCGCGATCACGCAGATCGTGGCCATTTTTTTGGCCGACAGGCGAATTGCACCCGATTTCTGCCAATCATGGATCGGTGGGCCCAATTTTGGGTGACTTAACAGCCAATCATGCGCCCGCTGGGACGACCTGGCAAAACAAAACGCCGCCAGTAACAAAAACGGTACCGTCGGCAACAACGGCAAAACGATACCAATCAATGCCAAGCCCACCGTGATACAGCCACATATAAACCAAATAGATTTCATTTCGCGAACCTACGGCAGAACGGTTATCAAACCAACAAGTCTTTTAACAACGTGTTTAAAATAATGCGCCCTTTCGCGGTGGCAACTAAACGGTTTCCAGAAGTCTGCAACAGACCTAATTCTTGATTACGATCAATAGCTTGTTCGTTTAGGCTAAACCCGGAAAGAGCATGAAACCGGCCCATATCGCTGCCCTCTGACAGGCGTAGTGACATCATTAAATATTCGGATGCTTGATCAACGGGGGCAATGATTTCGTCATCTGTTGTCGCTGTCCCAAGGTTTTCAACCTCTCGCAACCAGCTCTCGGGGTTTCGCGTAGTTGATGTTGCAATCCGTTCGCCGTTAACTGTAATGCGACCATGCGCCCCCGGCCCGACACCAACATAATCACCATACCGCCAATAAACCAGGTTATGCCGCGATTGTGCGCCGGTTCGCGCGTGATTAGAAACCTCATACGCTGGCATTTCATAGGCATCGGCAAACTCTTGGGTTACTTCGTACATGTCAGCTGCCAACCCATCATTTGGCAAACCACGCAAATTCCCCCGCTCGTACAATTCACCAAACCGCGTGCCAGCCTCGATCGTTAATTGATAGAGCGATAAATGATCAACCGCCATGGCCGCCGCTTCTCGCAACTCAGCCTTCCAATCGCCCTCTGATTGTCCTTGTCGCGCATAAATCAGGTCAAAGCTGACGCGATCAAAAGAATCCTTGGCAATTTCGAACGCCTCTCGCGCCTCTGAGACTGAATGCATGCGTCCCAGTGCCTTCAGGTCGACGTCTCGCAACGACTGAATGCCCATAGAAACGCGATTTATGCCGGAAATTCCGAAATCTGCGAACTTTTTGGCCTCTACAGACGTCGGATTGGCCTCTAGTGTGACTTCTGCGTCTGGTGCAAGCGTCCACAGGCGTCCCACCTCAGCAACCAAACCAGCAACGGTTTCCGCATCCATAAGGCTGGGTGTGCCGCCCCCGAAGAAAATTGTGTCGACAACCCGCCCCTCGGTTCGTTTCGCGGCATTCTGTAATTCAAATTTTAGCGCGGCCAACCAGCGTGGTTGATCAACGGCGGAACGCACGTGTGAGTTGAAATCGCAATAGGGGCATTTCGCGGCGCAAAAGGGCCAGTGGATATAAATCCCGAACCCGCCATTTTGCCAATCTTCCATCAGCCTTTGAATGCCGTCACTTCGATTTCGACCAGCATCTCTGGCTTGATCAAATCGGCGATTACCATCGTTGCGGCGGGTCGAATATCGCCCATGTATTCACCCAGCGCGGGGATCAAGGCGTCAACCAATTTCGCGTCTGTTACTGTGTACTGAACACGGGCAACATCGGACAGTGCGAAACCGCCCTCTTCTAATGCTGATTTGATAGTTTCAAAGCAATTGCATGCCTGATCGGCGATGCCATCAGGCATTTCCATAGTGGAATAATCATAACCCGTTACACCAGAAACGAAGGCCCAATCACCTTGGATAACCGCACGGCTGTACCCCATAGTTACCTCGAAAGATGATCCAGTAGAGATCAATTTACGTGTCGACATATCAACTCTCCAAACAGTTTTTTACAAATTTATCAAAGGCATCCGCGCGATGGCTCATGTCATGTTTTTGCGCGGGTTCTATTTCAGCGAATGTCTGGGACATTCCGTCCGCAACAAACATCGGATCGTAGCCAAAGCCGCGATCACCACGTGGGGGCCATGCGATGGTGCCGAAAACTTCGCCTTCGAACAGTTCGTCATGCCCATCGGGCCACGCGAGACAAAGGGTGCAACAAAACTTCGCCGCTAACGGTGTGGGGGCATGTTTTACTTTGTCCCAAACCTTGGACATGGCTAAATCAAAATCTCGCCCATCTGGCGTCTCGGCCCAATCCGCACTGTAAACACCGGGCGCACCATCCAATGCGGCAACGGAAAACCCGCTGTCGTCGGACAATGCGGGCAAGCCAGAATTCGCAGCCGCAAAATGCGCCTTTATCCGCGCGTTGCCTGCATATGTGCTCTCTGTTTCATCGGGCTCTTCCAATCCTAAATCACCCGCTGATACGACCGAAATGCCAAATGGTTCCAATAATTCCGCAATTTCGCGCAATTTGCCTTTGTTGTGGCTGGCAAGAACGATTTTTTTATCGGTCAGTTTGCGCATTATGCAACAGCAGCCTTTTGTGCGGCGACCAATTCGGCAACGCCCTTTTCGGCCAGATCCATCAATTGATCGAATTCAGAACGGCTAAAGGTGGCGCCTTCGGCGGAACCTTGAAGTTCAATTAAGCCTCCTGCGCCTGTCATAACGAAATTAGCATCGGTGCCTGCTTCGCTGTCTTCGGCATAATCCAAATCCAAAACGGGCTGGCCGCCATAAATACCACAGGAAACTGCAGCAACGTGATCGGTTAATGGATCTTCTTTGATATCGCCCGCTTTGATCATTGCATTCACAGCCAAACGCAACGCGATCCAGCCACCGGTTATTGAGGCGCAACGCGTTCCGCCATCTGCCTGTAAAACGTCACAATCAACTGTGATTTGGCGCTCACCCAGCGCAACGCGATCAACACCAGCACGCAAAGATCTCCCGATAAGACGTTGAATTTCTTGAGTTCTTCCTGATTGCTTGCCTGATGCGGCCTCGCGGCGGTTCCGTGAACCTGTGGCGCGTGGCAACATGCCATATTCTGCGGTAACCCATCCCAGACCAGTGTTGCGCAACCATGGTGGTGTGCGACCTTCGACGCTGGCAGTACACAATACATGTGTGTCGCCACATTTGATCAAACAGGACCCTTCTGCGTGTTTCGTGAAACCAACTTCTACTTCGACTGGACGCATAACGTCGACGGCTCTGCCAGATGGGCGCATAATATCTCTCCTGATTGATGGAACGGTGATACAAGACATGACCAACATGCGCAAACCAAGATTGACCCCACCGTGAAACGTTTTTAGGGTATCGACGACCCAAGAGAGATATAACAGTGGATCCCACACAGCCACAATCAGCAGAAGACCTGACCGGACGTAGCAAAGAGGTGTTTCGTCTGTTGGTGGAGTCGTATCTGAATACAGGTGAACCAGTTGGATCACGCACGTTAACCCGAACACTGTCGGAAAAGGTTTCGGCGGCCACAATTCGTAATGTTATGCAGGATTTGGAATTTCTGGGCCTGCTGGACGCGCCACATGTTTCGGCAGGGCGCATTCCCACGGAAAGTGGTCTCCGCTTGTTCGTTGATGGATTGTTGGAGGTTGGCGATATCGCCACCCAAGAGCGCCGCGAAATCGATGCGTCTTTGGACAAACCTGATGAAATGTCATCGGTGCTGGATAAGGCGGGCGCGATGCTATCGGGCTTGACCCAAGGTGCCAGCGTTGTTTTGGCACCGAAATCAGAAGCGCCGATTAAACACATCGAATTTGTATCCTTGGCCCCAGATCGGGCATTGGTGGTGCTGGTGACAGAGGACGGCAATGTGGAAAACCGCATGTTCACGCCACCCATTGGTCAAACCCCATCCGCAATGCGCGAAGCGGCGAACTTCCTGAATGCCATCGTTGCGGGACACACTATCAGCGATCTAAAACGTGTTGTTGGTGCGCATGTTCAAAAACACCAACGCGATTTGGATGTCCTGTCACAACAAATGATCACAGACGGCATCGCCGTTTGGTCCGAAGATAAGGGATCAGAGGCACGGTTAATCGTGCGTGGTCGATCGAACCTGTTGGATGATGGCAAAAGCCAAGAAGATTTGGAACGCATTAAAACCCTGTTCGACGATCTGGAACAGAAGAAGGATATAGCCCAATTTTTAGACCTTGCCGAAGAGGGTGAAGGTGTGAAAATATTTATTGGCTCAGAAAACAAATTGTTTTCACTTTCGGGGTCGTCATTGGTGGTTTCGCCGTATATGAATGCTGATCGAAAAGTGATTGGTGCGGTCGGTGTGATCGGGCCAAAACGTTTGAATTACGGGCGCGTTGTGCCCATCGTTGACTATACTGCCCAATTGATTGGGCGCATCCTAAGGACTTGACCGCATGTCAGATGAAGAAAAACCCAAAGTATCCTTATCAGAGCCAGAAGTGGCGATGGACGAAGAGCTGGTAAATATTGATGATTTCGCAGAAGAATCAGAACCAGAACTGACCGAGGAAGAAGAGCTGCGCTCGGAAAACGCAGAGCTGAAAGACCGCCTGATGCGCGCGCTGGCAGAAGCCGAGAACCAACGCAAACGCGGCGAACGTGATCGCCGTGATGCAGAGGTGTATGGTGGCCGAAAATTGGCGCGTGATTTGCTGTCTGTATACGACAACATGAAGCGCGCATCGGAATCTGCAACCGACGAACAACGCGAGGCAAACAAATCATTGTTCGAAGGCATAGATTTAACACAGCGCGAGTTGATCAGCACTTTCGCGAAACATCAAATCACCCCAATCGCGCCCGAAGTTGGTGATAAATTTGATCCAGAAATTCACCAAGCGATGTTTGAAGCCCCAATGCCAGCCGTCAAGGCAGGTCACATCATCCAAGTAATGGACGAAGGTTTCATGATCGCAGATCGCCTGTTGCGACCCGCAAATGTGGGCGTTTCCTCCGGAGGATAAAATCACCCAAGGCCAACGTTCGATTTAAGTGTTGTTTTCATTCCGCGTGCGTTGGTTTTTCCTTGGCAGGAACCTAGAAAAACGATGATGGCGGCATTGTTCCGCCCTTGTTCAAAGCGGATGATATTAGGTTTGTCTTGCACCGCATATTTGTATGTGGAGGATATCGAAACATTTTGGGATCAAGTTTTGACGAGCGCGATGGGGTTAAATATCGACCTAGAAGCGAAATTTTACGGCTATAAGGACTTGGCTTTCAACTCATAAATCAGTGCCAAAGCATCTTTGGGGGTTAATTCATCGGGATAGACCGCCTCCAACGCTTCCTCTACTGCGGACGGGCCCTTGGCCAAGGTGGGTGCGGGGGTTGCGTTGAACAGGGGTAATTCGTCAATCAACGTGGCGGCTTTACCCCCGTGGTCACTGCTTTCCAATTTATCTAATACCTCTGTGGCACGGTCAATAACGGCTGCTGGTAAACCCGCCAATTTGGCAACTTGGACACCATAACTGCGATCTGCCGCACCCTTTTTCACTTCGTGAAGGAAAATGACATCGCCTTCCCATTCGCGCACCGAAACGGTGGCGTTTGTTAGGCCCGATAAATTTTCAGTAAGTCCTGTAAGTTCATGATAATGGGTCGCAAATAGTGTTCGGCACTTGTTCACATCGTGTAGGTTTTCCAAAGTCGCCCATGCAATTGAAAGGCCATCATAGGTCGCGGTACCACGCCCAATTTCATCCAGAATGACGAGTGCATTTTCACCAGCTTGATTTAAAATCGCTGCGGTTTCGACCATTTCCACCATAAATGTCGAACGCCCGCGTGCCAGATCATCGGACGCGCCGACACGGGAAAATAGCTGTGTCACCATGCCAATTTCGGCGCTTGTCGCGGGCACATAACTGCCTGCCTGTGCCATCAACGCGATCAATGCATTTTGACGTAAAAACGTCGACTTACCCGCCATGTTTGGGCCGGTTAGCAACCAAACGGGTTTGTCGCCATCTACGCCTGCCGATAAATCACAATCATTCGCGATAAATGGGCCAGATGCCTCTTTGCGCAACGCTGCCTCTACCACGGGGTGGCGGCCACCGATGATTTTGAATTGGCGGGAACTATCCAATTGCGGACGACACCAATTTTCGGACACGGCAATGTCTGCCAGACCAGCCGCCAAATCAATCTCCGCCAATGCTTTGGCAGCCGCCGAAACCTGTGCGGCGACATCCAAAACTGCGGCGACCAATTCGCCAAAAATCCGTGTTTCAATCTGCATGGCCTGTCCACCAGCATTCAAAATCTTGGTTTCCATTTCGGACAATGCCACAGTCGTAAACCGAACCGAATTCGCCGTGGTTTGGCGATGGATAAATGTTTCGGATAATGGTTCATCCAGCATTTTTTTCGCATGGGTCGCGGGCGTTTCGATAAAGTAGCCCAGCACATTATTATGCTTTACCTTTAACGCTGAAATGCCTGTTATTTCTGAATAATCTGTCTGTAGACCTGAAATAACCTTGCGGCCCTGATCCCGTAATTCTCGAGCCTCGTCCAATGCGGTGTCATATCCATCACGGATAAATCCACCGTCCCGCGCCAACAGGGGAACCTCGTCCGCCAGGGCATTTTTCAGCAACGCTAACGTCGCATCATGGCCCTGTAAATCCAATACGGATTGTTCGATCAGAGACGCGGAAACTGTAGAGGTTAAATTTGCCAATTCCCCGCCCCTGGTTAGACCTTGGCGAATGGCAATGAAATCGCGCGGGCCGGCACGATCCAATGAAATACGCGACAATGCACGATCCATATCTCCTGTTTCGCGCAAAACATCCTGAACCTTCTCACGCAGGGCGTTATCCGTATGAAACGCCGAAATCGCGTCCAGCCGTGCGCCAATTACATCCAGCCGCGTTGATGGCCCGTTCAACCGTGTTTCCAACAAACGCGCCCCCGCGCCCGTAACCGTGCGATCAATCGTGCGTAACAACGATCCGTTTTTCGAACCGGATAGTGTTTGAACCAATTCCAGGTTGCGCCGCGTCGACGCATCAATCTGCATAAAGCTCTCGACCGCCTCTTTCACGGGTGGTTTCAATAGGGGCAATTTACCCTTTTGCGTGATTTCAAGGTAATCAACAATCGCACCCATTGCGGCACATTCTGCACGTGAAAAATTGCCAAATCCGTCCAGTGACTTCACGTTAAACAACCGCACCAATCGATCGATACTCGATGTACTGTCGAAACTGGCTGGTGACAAAGGTGTCAGTGTAGCACCCGCCTCTTCTGTTTGTTCTGCGAAATCGTCAAAGTTGGGTTCTGAAATTAAAACCTCGGCTGGGTTTAATCGCGCCAGCATTGGGCCGTATGTAACACGTGGGCAGCTTTGAACATGAAAATCACCCGTGGATACATCGACCCACGCAAATGCACATTCACCGCGTAAATCCGCAAACGCGCCAAGGTAATTATGTTCACGTGCAGATAATAAGCTGTCTTCGGTTAATGTGCCTGAGGTAACCAGTCGAACAACACCGCGTTTTACAACAGATTTACCGCCACGCGCCTTGGCCTCTGCTGGGCTTTCTAACTGCTCACAGACCGCCACACGAAATCCCTTGCGGATCAGCGTCAGCAGGTAATTTTCAGCCGCATGATGGGGCACACCACACATGGGAATGTCCTGTCCCAGATGTTTTCCACGTTTCGTCAACGAAATGTCCAGCGCCGCTGCCGCCGCGACGGCGTCATCAAAAAACAGCTCGTAAAAATCGCCCATGCGATAAAACAGCAATGCATTTGGATAATCAGCTTTGATTTCCAAAAATTGCGCCATCATTGGCGTGACGGATGATTTCGTAGCAGACATAATCGCTCCCCAGCAGATTGCGCAAAGATAGCCGCGCATAACGCGCGGGAAAAGCAAAAAGAGTGCATGTTGCCTAATAATCAATAACGGGTTAATCGTGTCATTCGAATAAGAGCGAGATCCAAAATGTCAGATAATTCCAAAGTTACCGACGAAGAAGCGTTGAACTACCACCTAGAGCCGTCACCAGGTAAATTAGAAGTTGTCGCATCGACACCGATGTCTACACAGCGCGATTTATCATTGGCCTATTCACCCGGTGTTGCTGTTCCGGTGCAGGCCATCGCAGATAATCCCGAAACGGCGTATGATTACACCACCAAGGGCAATATGGTTGCTGTGATCTCAAACGGTACGGCGATTTTGGGCATGGGTAATTTGGGCGCATTGGCATCTAAACCTGTGATGGAGGGGAAATCGGTTTTGTTCAAGCGGTTCGCGGATGTGAACTCGATTGATTTGGAATTGGAAACCGAAGATGCAGACGAGTTTATTAACGCTGTGAAACTGATGGGTCCGTCGTTTGGCGGCATCAATTTGGAAGACATCAAGGCACCCGAATGTTTTATCATCGAACAACAACTTAAGGAATTGATGGACATTCCTGTGTTCCACGATGATCAGCACGGCACAGCTGTTATTTGTGCAGCGGGTTTGATAAATGCGTTGAAAATTTCAGGCAAAAAAATCGAAGACGTGCGCGTTGTTTTGAACGGCGCTGGCGCTGCCGGCATCGCATGTTTAGAACTGATTAAACGCATGGGTGCCCGTAACGAAAATTGTGTGATTTGTGATACCAAGGGCGTGATTTATCAGGGCCGTACAGAGGGTATGAACCAATGGAAATCTGCGCACGCGATCAAAACAGAATTACGCACATTGGACGAAGCGATGGTAGATGCCGATGTATTCTTGGGCGTTTCGGCCAAAGGCGCGGTTACACAGGAAATGGTGAAATCAATGGCGCCTGATCCTGTGATTTTTGCAATGGCGAACCCAGACCCAGAAATTACACCAGAAGATGCGAAAGCTGTGCGTCCTGATGCGATTGTTGCAACGGGTCGTTCGGACTACCCGAACCAAGTAAACAACGTTTTGTGTTTCCCATATTTGTTCCGTGGGGCATTGGATATTCATGCGCGTTCGATCAACGATGAAATGAAAATCGCCTGCGCCGAAGCACTCGCAAACTTGGCCCAAGAGGATGTCCCTGACGAGGTTGCCGCCGCCTACGGTAAGAAGCTTCAATTCGGACAGGAATACATCATTCCGACACCATTTGATCCGCGTTTGATTTCCATTATTCCGCCAGCGGTTGCCAAGGCGGGCATGGACACGGGCGTTGCGCGTCGTCCAATCGTGGATATGGAACGCTATATTCTAGATCTTAAGTCGCGATTGGATCCTGCTGCGCAATTCTTGCAAGCGATGTTCCAGCGAGCTCGCAATAACCAAGCGACGATTGTGTTTGCCGAAGGCGACGAACCACGTGTGCTGCGCGCAGCAGTAGCATACGCTCGTGCGGGTCTGGGACGTGCGATTGTGGTTGGTCGCGATGCAGATGTACGAGAGAAGTTGGATGCTGCTGGTATGGGCGAGGCGATTGACGAAATCGAAGTCGTAAATGCAAGTACCATTGAAAACCTGCGTGATTACAAAGACTTTTTGTACGAACGCTTGCAACGCCAAGGTTACGATTTGACGGATGTTCACAAGTTGGCTTCGCGTGATCGACATACCTTTGCGGCCTTGATGGTGGCCATGGGTGATGCGGATGGCATGGTGACGGGCGCGACGCGGAAATCCGCGCTGTGTTTACATCAGATCAACCACGTATTTGATGCGAAACCAGGCAGCGGTGCCATTGGTGTAAATGCCGTTTTGCATAATGGTAAAATGGTGCTGATTGCAGACAGCTTGGTACACGAATGGCCCGAACCGGATGATTTGGCAGACATTGCCGAACGTTCCGCCGAGGTTGCGCGTAAAATGGGATTAGAGCCCCGCGTGGCATTTGTCAGCTTCTCTAACTTTGGTTACCCACGTTCTGAACGGGCCGAGAAGCAATCTTTAGCGACAGAGGTTTTAGATGGTCGCCATGTTGATTTCGAGTACGAAGGTGAAATGACTGTGGATGTTGCGTTGAACCGCGACATTTTGAAAAAGTATTACCCGTTTGCACGCTTGTCAGAGCCTGCGAATATTTTGGTTATGCCCGCACGTCACTCTGCCAGTATTTCAACGAAGTTGATGCAGGAAATGGCGGGGGCGACGGTGATTGGGCCGATTTTGACGGGTGTAGATAAGCCTGTGCAATTGTGTTCAGTCAACGCCACGGTAAATGACATTTTGAATATGGCCGTTATGGCATCGTGTGATGTTGGATAAGCAGATTTGAAACTTGGGGCCAAGCGGCCCCAAGTGAAATTCTAACCCTTCCAGAAAGCTTTCACTTTGCCGAAGAAGTTTTTGGATTCAGGATTGCTGTCTTCTGACAGATCATCAAATTCCTTTAACAACTCGCGTTGTTTTGCCGTCAGGTTCACAGGCGTTTCCACCGCGATTTCAAGGTAAAGATCGCCCTTACCAGAACCACGTAATGCAGGCATACCCTTGCCCTTAAGACGCATTTGTTTTCCTGCCTGGGCACCCACTGGAATTTTCACGCGTGATGTATTGCCATCGATGTTTGGGACATCGATTTCGCCACCCAATGCCGCCGTCGCCATTGAAACAGGTACGCGTAGGAACAGGTTTGTGCCTTCGCGTTCGAACAGGTCGTGATCGTCGACATCGATAAAGATGTATAAATCACCTGTTGGCCCGCCGCGTTGCCCTGCTTCGCCTTCGCCACTTAAGCGAATGCGAGTACCGCGTTCAACACCCGCTGGAATATTCACAGACAACGAACGTTCCTTCTGTGTGGCGCCTGCGCCATGGCAAACATCACATGGGTTTGTGATTGTTTCACCGCGACCAGAACATGTGGGGCACGTGCGTTCGACGGTGAAAAATCCCTGTTGTGCGCGTACCTTGCCCATGCCTGAACATGTTGGGCAGCGTGATGGTTCGGAACCTGCGGCCGCACCCGTGCCAGAACAGCCGTCACATGAAACAGATGCGTTTACCGAAATCGTTTCCTGTTTGCCGTTATACGCATCGTCCAGCGATACCTTTAGATTATAGCGCAGATCGGAACCGCGCGTTGCGCCGGCTGGGCCACCACGGCGTCCCCCACCAGCGAAATTGCCGAACAAATCGTCGAACACATCAGAGAAAGCGGAATCAAAGCCGCCGCCGCCGCCAAATGGCCCGCGGCCGCCGCCACCGCCCATGCCACCTTCGAATGCAGCGTGACCGTATTGATCATACGCGGCTTTCTTATCGGCATCTTTCAGGCAATCGTACGCCTCGTTGGCCTCTTTGAATTTGCCTTCTGCGGTTTCGTCACCGGGATTGCGATCCGGGTGCAATTCCATGGCCTTCTTACGGAAAGCCTTCTTAATTTCTGATTCAGATGCGCCTTTGGCAACACCCAAAACATCATAGTAATCACGTTTTGACATTATCGTCTCCTGCGCGAAGCGGATTAACCCCGCAAAAATGCGGGGTTAAATTTAGATAAGAATGAGAGAACCGTTTATCAACGGTCGTCTTTGCCCAAATCTTCGAAATCAGCATCAACGATATCTTCGTCTACGCCGCGCGGCTCGCCTGCATCATCGTCACCCATACCTTCGGGCGCTTCCGGTTGCTCAGCTTGCGCTTTGTAAATCGCTTCGCCTAGTTTCATCGCAGATTCTGTCAAATCTTGTGAACGTGCGTTGATTTTGGATGCGTCATCGCTTTCTAAAGCTTCCTTAAGGTTCGCCAACGACATTTCGATAACTTCGATTGTTGTTGGGTCAACTTTGTCGCCGTGCTCTTCCACAGATTTTTCAGTGCCGTGGATCAGGCTTTCGGCGCTATTTTTCGCCTCTACCAATTCCTTGCGCTCTTTATCTGCTTCTGCATTTTCTTCGGCGTCTTTCACCATTTGATCGATGTCGTCATCGCTCAAACCGCCAGATGCTTGGATCGTGATTTTGTGCTCTTTGTTTGTGCCTTTGTCCGTTGCGGATACAGATACGATGCCGTTTGCGTCGATATCAAATGCAACTTCGATTTGTGGCAGGCCACGTGGTGCAGGTGGGATATCTTCTAGGTTAAATTGACCCAGAATTTTGTTATCCGCCGCCATTTCACGTTCACCCTGGAACACACGAATTGTCACAGCGTTTTGGTTATCTTCCGCAGTTGAGAAGACCTGTGATTTTTTCGTTGGGATCGTTGTGTTACGATCGATCAAGCGTGTGAATACGCCGCCCAATGTTTCGATACCCAATGACAATGGTGTTACGTCCAACAATACAACATCCTTAACGTCGCCTTGCAGAACACCCGCTTGGATTGCCGCGCCCAGCGCAACAACTTCGTCAGGGTTCACACCTTTGTGTGGCTCTTTACCAAAGAATTCTGTTACCGCTTCGATAACTTTTGGCATACGTGTCATACCACCAACCAGAACGATTTCGTCGATGTCTGATTTTGACAGACCGGCATCTTTCAACGCGGCTGCACATGGTTTCATTGAACGTTTGATCAGATCAGCAACCAAGCTTTCCAATTTCGCACGTGTCAATTTCAACACAAGGTGCAATGGTTGGCCGCCGTTTGGATCCATAGAGATAAACGGTTGGTTAATTTCAGTTTGTGTTGCTGATGACAATTCGATTTTTGCTTTTTCAGCCGCTTCTTTCAAACGCTGTAGCGCCATCTTGTCTTTGGTCAGGTCAACGCCGTTTTCTTTTTTGAATTCGTCGGCCAAGTATTCAACAATGCGCATGTCGAAATCTTCACCACCCAGCGCAGTATCGCCGTTTGTTGATTTCACTTCGAACAGACCGTCGTCGATTTCCATGATGGAAACATCAAATGTACCGCCACCAAGGTCATAAACAGCAATTGTTTTTCCGCCTTCTTTGTCCAAGCCGTAAGCTAGAGCAGCAGCAGTTGGTTCGTTGATGATACGCAGAACGTTCAGACCAGCGATTTTACCCGCGTCTTTCGTTGCTTGGCGTTGTGCATCGTTAAAGTATGCAGGAACAGTGATAACCGCTTCGGATACTGTTTCACCCAAGTATGACTCGGCTGTTTCTTTCATTTTGCCCAAAATGAAAGCAGAGATTTGTGAAGGAGAGTATTTTTCGCCGTCCACTTGCACCCATGCATCACCATTGCCGCCGTCGACAACGTTAAATGGCAGGTGCTTCATGTCTTTTTTGATTTGCGCGTCGTTGATTGAACGACCGATCAAACGTTTAACCGCAAACAATGTGTTTTCTGGGTTTGTTACCGCTTGGCGCTTCGCTGCTTGGCCCACCAAACGCTCGTCGTTTTTAAATGCGACAAGTGATGGGGTTGTACGTGCGCCTTCGGCGTTTTCGACGACCTTTGGTTGTGAACCATCCATGATGGCAACGCAGGAGTTCGTTGTTCCTAAATCAATACCAATGACTTTAGCCATAATTTTCTTCCTTCTGTGGCGATGTAAGGGCCAAGCCCATCAGGCGCCTGACCACGATCCCATATCCGCTGCTGCGAATACTCGATGGATTATATAGTATTGAATTAACAGGCCTGCAAGGGCGAGTTCTGTGTATTTACATACTGTTGTGGAAGTTTATTTTGGGATTATGCAGCCCGAAATTAAGCCAACTTTAACCATACGCGGGGTTCAGATTTATAAGGGCCTTATTGACGTACCCGCGCAACATCGGATGGTGGCGGACCTGCGGGATGTGATCTCAAAGGCGCCAATGCGATCGCCAATTACCCCCAGCGGTAAGCAAATGTCCGTTCGGATGAGCGCGGCGGGACGGTATGGGTGGTATACTGATCGGTCTGGATACCGATATATTGATCGCCAGCCTGCTAATCGACCATGGCCTGCGATACCAGATGGGATCGCGAAATTGTGGTCGAATTTGGTATCATCTGAACGCGGGGCCGATTGCTGTTTGATCAACTATTACGATCAAAATGCGAAAATGGGTCTGCATCAAGACAAAGATGAAGCCGATTTCAGCTGGCCCGTTTTGTCAATCTCGCTGGGGGATGATGCACTTTTTCGTGTGGGAAATGTTACCCGTGGTGGAAAAACGGAATCAGTTTGGTTGAGTTCTGGTGATGTTGTGTTGATCGGTGGTGATGCGCGATTGGCTTATCATGGCATTGGCCGGATAAAATTCGGCTCGTCCACGCTATTGAATAAGGCGGGACGTATTAACCTTACCCTACGTGTGGTGGATTAACTGCGCGACTTCCAGCTTTCGGACGCATATTTTCTGGCCCAGTGGTCTATCATAAAGCTGACAACGAAAATACCCAAAGTCACCCATAGAGCATGATTAATATTGGTTCGCGTTGCTGTGTAATTGATAAACGCGGCATCGCGGCAATAATCAATCACATGAAATAGGGGATTCCACGCAAACATCCAAAACTTGCTCTGAGGAATAGTATTTGCCAAGAAGAATTTGCCGCTAAACACCATATTGATCCGTTGAAACGTCTGGGAAATGATTTTCATCATTTTTGGGAAGAAGACGGACAGGGACAGCATTAAGTTCCCGATTGCGACCCCCGCCAACCAAGCGATGAAAAATGCAAATGCAAACCCGCGTATGTTATGAATCTCAATGCGTTCGAACAGAACGTTTGACGCGAACATCAGGATGATAAAGGCAACAACTTGGATATAAACCGTTGCCAAACTGGCGGCCAAAATATTCAAAATTGAATTCATCGAACTGTGCAGGTTCATTGGGTTCAGCGGCCCACGCGTACCCATAACCGCACCAATGGCGCGAATGTGGACCAAAAACAGAAATACGCCCGTCATGATGTATAAAATTTCACTACCGCGAATTTGCGGTTGGCGCATGCCCATCAAGTTCATGAACATCAAGAAGAAGATCACATAAATGGCGGATTGCAAAATATCAGACGCCAAACCGATAATCGGCGTGCGGTGTTTTTTACGCACCTCGCGTACAATGCCGTGGTACAACAGTTCGAAAAATCGAAATGTCGCATAGAAAGGCGTTTTCTTGGGTCTGGTATGTTGCATTATCATATCATCTACTTACTTTTTGCCCAGTTTCCAATAACACTTGTTGTTATGGACGTTAAAACGTAGTTCCAGACCAAGGTCAGAGCCGCTGGAATAGCTATTTAAGGAAAACAATTTATGAATAACGCTGAAATCTGCACAGTCATTCGCCAACTTGCCATCGAAGCAGGTGAAAAAATCATGGAAATTTACAATTCTGATGATTTCGAGGTAAAACTTAAAGGCGACGAAAGCCCTGTAACAATCGCGGACGAAACGGCCGATAAATTGATTTTCGCGGGCTTGCGCGCCGCGTTCCCCGATGCGCCTATTGTTACCGAAGAACAATCAGACACACACAATGAACAATCCAATACGTTCTTCATCGTTGATCCACTGGACGGCACCAAAGAGTTCATTCACCGTCGTGGCGATTTTACCGTAAACATTGCATATGTTGTTGATGGCGTACCGACGCTGGGCGTGGTTTATGCACCAGACAAGGGCCGCCTATTCTATACAGATGAAAATGGTCAATCCGTCGAAGAGTTGGGTGAACACAGCGCGACAGTAGTTGGTGAAACAAAAAAGATCAGTGTGTCAAATCCAAACACGGATGCACTGATCGTTGTGGCTTCTAAATCCCACCGCGACCAAGCGTTGGAAGATTACATTGCCAAATACAACGTCGCAGACAGCCGCGCGGCAGGATCATCATTGAAATTCTGTTTGATCGCAACCGGCGAAGCAGACATCTACCCACGCGTTGGTCGTACCATGGAATGGGACACAGCGGCGGGTCATGCGGTCTTGTCTGGCGCAGGTGGTTACGTTGTGCGTTATGACAATCACGCACCACTAACATACGGTAAGCCGATTTTCGAAAACCCATTCTTTATCGCATATGCCCCTGGCATCGACCTACAAGAGGCCTGAAATGAAAACCCTGATCGTTGTCCCCGCGCGCTACGCATCCACACGTTTTCCCGGTAAACCGTTGGTGGAGTTAACTGGTGCGGACGGTAAATCCAAATCTCTGATCCAACGTAGCTGGGAAGCGGCGATGGCTGTTGAAAATGTGGATGTGGTTGTGGCAACGGATGATGATCGGATCAAAGATGCGGCCGAAGCGTTCGGCGCGACTGTGGTCATGACTTCCGAAAGCTGTGCCAACGGTACGGAACGCTGTGCGGATGCGATTGCCAATATGGATACAGATTATGATTTGATCGTGAATTTGCAGGGCGATGCACCCCTTAGCCCAGCATGGTTTGTTCAGGATTTGATCGACAGTTTCGCCCATGATACTGGCGCGGATATGGCAACACCCGTTTTACGCTGTGACCCCGAAACCATCGCCGCATTTAAATCAGATCGCGCCGCTGGTCAGGTTGGCGGCACCACCGCCGTGTTCGATAAAAACAACAAGGCGCTGTATTTTTCCAAAGAGGTTTTGCCCTATTCAAACAAAATCGATGCACCAATTTATCACCATGTTGGTATCTACGCTTATCGCCCCGCCGCATTAACGGAATATATGTCATGGCCAGAGGGCCCGCTGGAAGCCGAAGAAGGCTTGGAACAGCTTCGCTTTTTGGAAAATGGTCGCCATATTCAATGTGTCGAAGTTGACGGGAAAGGCCGCGCATTCTGGGAGGTAAACAACCCCTCTGATGTGCCACGCGTTAATATGATGCTGCAAAAACTCGGTATTGCATGAACAATAATCCCCAAGTCAGCCTGATTATCGTTTCACGGGATCGCCCCGATGATTTAAAACGTGTATTGGCCAGCTTGCGGTTTCAAACCTATGACAACTTCGAAGTGGTCGTTGTCAGCAATGAAAACCCAGAAGATGAGCGTGTGAGATACGTTGCCTTTGATCGGGCAAACATCAGCGCGGCGCGAAATATTGGAGTTGATAGTGCAGCGGGTGACATCATTGCGTTTTGCGATGACGATGCCATTCCGGAACCGCAATGGCTGTCGCGATTGGTAACCGCATTTGGCGACGCAGGGGTTGGCATTGTGGGTGGGTTTGTGCGTGGACGCAATGGCATTTCCTTTCAATGGAAAGGGCTGGAAACGGATAAGTTTGGACAGGATTACCCTATTGAAATTGACGGGACGCTGACACGCGGCATTGCGAATGATCGCATGTTAAAAGTCCAAGGAACCAACTGTGCGTTTCGCAAATCTGCGCTGGTTGACATTGGCGGTTTTGACGAAGGCTTTGCATTCTACTTGGATGAAACTGATGTGTCGTGGCGTTTGGCACAGGCGGGCTGGACAACAGCGATTATCCCGATGGCAGAGGTCCAACATGGTTTCGCTGCCAGCGACATACGTGGCGCAAACCGTGCCCCCAAGAGTTTGCGTAGAATCGGAATGTCGATGCATTTGTTTTTGAAAAAGCACGCTGGCGACGGGGATATTTCGAACGCTATCAATGAATTGCGGAAATCTCAACACCGTCGTTTGTCACGTCTGTTGATTTGGGGGCAAATAGAACCAAGTGGTTTTTCACGATTGATGGCCAGTTTGGATGATGGCCTGAACAGTGATTGCGAAACCACGCTGTATGAATTTAAGACATCCGAACATTTCAAAAAATTTCCAACAGGCGAAACGGGCCGAAGGCTTTTGTTTTCCGGTATTTGGCATATTTTGGGTCTAATGCGTCGTGCGCAAGAAATGGCGAACCAAGGTCAGCAAGTAACGGTTTTTTGTTTCTCGCGTACATCGAAATTCCACAATCGCTATTTTGACAAACGCGGGTTTTGGGTGCAGCGTGGTGGAATTTTTGGAAAATCTGATCGGGCGCTGGGCTATATCAACCCGCGTATGATCTCGATTAAACGACGCGTCGAACGTGAACGCGTCGCGCTGTCGCCACAGCGAGAATTTGAAGATTCAGATATTATTAAGCTGAATTAATTAAGCCTTAATTAGAATTGTTACGAATTGGAAAGGTCTGTGACCTACCAAGGTGTAAATTTAATAGAGGGCGATTCTTATGACTCAGAAAGTTACGAAAGCGGTTTTTCCCGTTGCGGGACTCGGAACACGATTTCTTCCCGCGACAAAATCCATTCCCAAAGAGATATTATCATTGGTTGACCGACCACTTATTCAATACGCAATCGACGAAGCCCGCGAAGCAGGCATCGAAGAATTCATTTTCGTAACTTCACGCGGAAAATCGGCATTATCCGATTATTTTGACGGATCACCTGAACTGGAACGCGCGCTTGAAGACAAAGGTAAATATGATCTGTTGGATTTGGTTCACGACATAACAATGGATAGCGGTGAAATCGTATATATCCGCCAGCGCAAACCACGCGGTTTGGGTGATGCGGTACGCTGCGCGGCGAAGTTGATTGGCGATGAGCCTTTTGCTGTGCTCTTACCCGATGATGTGATCGCGGCGGAAAAACCATGCCTTAAACAAATGATTGATGCGCATGAAAACACGGGTGGTAACGTCGTAGCTGTGATGGAAGTTCCTGCAGAAAGGGCAGGTGATTATGGCTTGATCGACGTGGCCGAGGATATGGGGAATTTGGTGTCCGTAAAGGGGATGGTAGAAAAGCCTAAACCCGAAGATGCGCCATCGAATTTGGCCGTTATTGGTCGATATATTTTGACACCTGACATTCTGACTAATCTTGCAACAACGGGTCGTGGTGCGGGCGGTGAAATTCAACTGACTGATGCAATCGCACAGGAAATCAAAAACAGTAACAATGTGTATGGCTTTCGGTTCGAAGGCACGCGGTTTGATTGTGGTTCGAAATCGGGGTTTCTGCAAGCGACGGTCGCATTTGGATTGGCCCGCGAAGAATTGCGAGACGAGTTCTTGGACTATTTGACAAACACATTGGGCGTGCGTCACGCCGCGCAATAGGTTTTCCAATGCTGGCGGGTTGATCGAAACTAGGCTATGCCGATGGCATGAGCCTTCTTTTGGATATCACGCGCTTTGTTTCTCGGGCGCACTTGTCTTTCGACACAGGCATCGATCGAGTCGAGCGTGCGTTTATATTGGACACTCTAGAGAGATTTGAAAATCCTCGTTTTATTGCGCGACTTGGCCGGCGTTTTGTTGTCTTGGATAGGCAAGCCATGCAGGTGTTTTTACAGCACGAGTCGACACAAAATTGGCCGCGTGTCAGCGGTGAAGACCTGTTTCGCCTCAAACTCTCGAAATCCCAACGCCGAGTGCGCAGTGCCTTGCGAAAATTAGGACATACCGTTAGCGCTGTGCATTCCCTGCCCGTGGCGATCAATGGGCTGAATATTGGTGTTTTTAATTATACAAACGTCGGTCACAGCAATCTTTCGAAAGAATTTTTAACGGCGATACGAGAGGCTGGAGCGCGAAAAATTTCGGCGTTTGTACACGACGTTATTCCCCTGGATTATCCGCAATACTGCCGCACTGATCGCATAAAGCCATTTGCTGAAAACATGCGGAACGTTATGAAATATTGTGACCAAGTTTTTTGCAATTCCCAGTATACGGCGGATCGTATTTCATTTCACTTTGACCAAACCCCAAGTTTGCGTGTTGTACATCTTGCCAGCAATTCAGAATTTTCGGCCCACGACATCCCTTCTAAGAATTTCAAACGGCCTACCTTTGTAATGTTAGGAACCATTGAACCGCGAAAGAATCTGTCTTTCGCCTTGGACATTTGGGAAGTTTTGTCGACGACAATTCCTGCATCGCGTATGCCGAACTTGGCTGTTATCGGAAAACGCGGCTGGGAGGATTCTGAAACGTTAAAACGGTTGGATCGGGCGGCGTATGTGTCAGAGCTGAACGACCTTGCCGATCAAGAAGTGCTGGCCCACCTATCGGCTTGTACCGCACTGCTATTCCCGAGCCATGTCGAAGGTTTTGGCCTGCCAATCCAAGAGGCTTTGTCTCTTGGGGTGCCCGTTATTGCATCCGATATTCCTGTATTCCGTGAACTTTTTGCAGACACCGCAACACTACTCCCAATCGAAAACCCTCAAGTTTGGGTGGATTTTATTCAAAATGTACTGTTAAATCCTGACAGATATAGCCCAAGTGCCGATTATCTTAATAAAACAAAGACATGGAATGATTTTTTTGTCGATATCTATACAAATTTAAATGACGAGCACTTATCTTGAGCGTTGTGAAAGCATATCAAAAATATAAATTACGACTTGAGCGTAAGAAGCTAAAGCTACGTTCAATCCGGCGTGGTCGTAAAGATTTGCAATCCGCAAAAGATCGCACTTCAAAGATCCGCAAATCAGATGTCATCTTAATCTCTACTTTGCGCAATGAGCGCAAACGCTTACCGTTTTTCCTGAATTATTATCGCAACCTTGGCATTTCCCATTTCTTGATTGTTGACAATGGATCGACTGATGGCAGCCACGAATATTTGGCGGATCAGTCAGATGTTTCAATCTGGACAACGACAGAGAGTTATAAGCGCGCGGCGTTCGGGGTTCATTGGGTGAATTATCTGTTGCGTAAGTTCGCCGTCGGTCATTGGATTTTATGCGTCGATGTGGACGAATTTTTTGTCTATCCACATTGCGATACGCGCCCATTAGATGCGTTAACGGATTGGCTCGATGCGTGTTCCGTTCGCTCTTTTGGCACATTGCTTTTGGATATGTATCCAAAAGGAAAAATTCAGGATGCGCATTATGAGGATGGTGACAATCCGATTGAAACGGCACCCTATTTTGATGCTGGAAATTATGCGTATTCGATGAATGCGAAGTATAAAAACCTTTGGATCCAAGGTGGCCCGCGTCAACGCGTGTTTTTCGCCGAGAAGCCAAGCTTCGGCCCCGCGTTGAACAAAATTCCGCTGGTGAAGTGGGGGCGCGCAAATATGTACATCAGTTCGACCCATGTTATTTTGCCGCGCAGCCTGAATGTGGTTTATGCCAGCGATGGCAGCCAGTTAATCTCGGGTTGTTTACTGCATGCAAAATTCATCGATTCCTTCATTGAATTGGCCGAAGACAAAGACCTGCGAAGCCAACATTATGCTGGCGGACGTGAATATAAATTTTATGAAAAACTGCCAGAGGTTGAAACGGATTTATTCACCCCAGAGTCTACGAAATCTGAAAATTGGAAACAGTTGTGTGATTTGGGATTGATGTCTTCAGGTGGCTGGGCGTGAGCTATCTGGTTGGGCATATAATTCTGGCGCATGAGAATTTGCACCGTACACAGCAAGTTGCACAGCATTTGGCCGATGCCAATATGCCTGTTGTTATCCATGTTGACAGTAAATCATCGGATACGGATTTTGAACATTTGAAAGCAGAGCTTGCAAACATCCCGTTGGTGCACTTTGCAGGGCGAAAAAATACCAACTGGGGTGGTTTCAGCTTGGTGAACACATCGCTGAATTGCGCTGAAATGCTGCTGGATTTATATCCAGAAATTGGCCATGTCATGCTTAGCAGTGGATCGTGTATTCCGACCCGCCCGATGGTCGAACTCTCGCAACTTTTGGCACAGAACCAAGGAACGGATTTTATCGAATCTGTTTCAATTGAAAACGAGGAATGGGTTCAAGATGGTCTTGGGGCCGAACGGTTTAAATTCTATTTCCCTTTCTCATGGAAAAAACAACGCCTAATGTTTGATTTTGCTACGTGGTTACAGCGCAAATTACGGGTTAATCGAAAGCGGCCCAACAATTTAGTTCCACATCTCGGATCACAATGGTGGTGCCTGACCCACCGAACCCTTCGCCTGATTATTAATGACCCAAACAAGCCAAAGTATGATCGGTTTTTCTCGAAATCTTGGATTCCAGACGAATCTTATTTCCAGTCATTGACGCGGGTACATTCAGAGAGATTAGAATCAGGAAGCCTAACATGGTCAAAATTTGATGCCGATGGAAAGCCGTTTTTACTGTATGATGATCACCTTGATGTAATCCGAAAATCAAAAAAATTCATGGTCCGTAAGGTTTGGTAAAAGGCGAACACGCTGTACGACACATTCCTAGATGCCAATCCAACCTTGCACCGGAGCGAGAATTTAGTCGAGAACGCAATGGACGATTATTTTGATGTCGCGCATGCGGCGCGGCGTCCAGCGTCCAGCGGCAAGGTAAATCCTGGCCGTTTTCCAACGGGTGCATTCGCGAAAAATGATCGAACGGCACGTAAATTTACGGTTCTGTTAGGGCCAAAACTGGTTTTTCCAAAACTCCGATCGTGGCTGGAAGAGAACACCAACGCGTTGTGCCACGGAAACCTTTTCGCCAAGGACGGCGTTGAATTTGCCGCTGACGCGACCAATTTCAAGGGAAACATTAGCAGCAATCGGTTGCTGCGAAATTATCGCGCGGCGCCATTTTTGGCAAATGTGATCTGGAACAGGCGTGATGTAGAACATGTTTTGTTTTTTGATTTGGGTGACAACCAAAAAGCACACGATGCAATTTTCAAAGACTCCAATGCACATGTTGTTTTGATCGACGAGGCGTGGATATTGCACTATCTCGTACTTCAAAAAATCGGGGCGGATACGCGATCAAAGGCGAAATTATTGCACGCCAGTGAACAGCGTTTGAAACGGGTAATAGCGCGTGCGAGTACCGAGGCGCATATCACCTACGTCTCTTTAAAAGAGGCAGTTCAAAACCCTTTCGATCTGTTGAATAAAATCCACGAGACAATCGATGGTGAAACCACTCCTGTTTTACCAGTATTGACACACGGGATCGATTTAGTGCAACTCAATTCGGCAATCCAGCACTTGCGGAACGAGGGTTTTAAATTGGAAACGGGTATTATTTCCCCGATCGAAATAAAGACTACGGACAAAAGCGAAGCACCAAGGTTGGTCGAAAGATGATAGACAGCCCGTTCCGATATTTTGTTTTGTTGGCAAATATGCGGACGGGCACCAACCTTTTTGAGAACACGGTCTCTTTGTATGACGATATAGCGAGTTATGGAGAGCTGTTTAACCCAAGCTTTGTTGGGACCCCTAAAAATCCGACGTTGGGGATCAGTTTGGAAGAGCGGGATAACGACCCTATCGCCGTAGTCGAAAGTATAATTGAGCAAAACCCCACAGCGATACCTGGTTTTCGTCTGTTTCAAGACCACAACAAACAAGTTTTAGATTATGTGTTGGCGGATAAAACCTGTGCGAAAATTATACTACGCCGCAATCCCTTGGACAGTTTCATTTCCCACCAAATCGCAAAAAAAACGGGCCAGTGGCAACTGCGTGATTTGGCGGTACGGCGCACGGCTCAAATTACGTTCGATATTAATAAGTTTCAGATGTATTTAGGGAAAATGAAGCGTCACGAGGCGACGATAGAGCAAGTCATTCGTGAAACCGGACAGGCGGCCTTTCAGATAAAATACGACCAAATGGCACGGATTGAAACGTTTAATGGTGTTGCCAACTTTTTGGGATTGGATCAACGGATAGCGGATTTCGCAGCCATAACAAAACGCCAAAACCCGGCAGGATTGCGGGACAAGGTGACGAATTATGATGAAATGCAAGCGGGGTTGCGCGAGTTAAATCATTTTGAATCTGACGCTGATCCGTATGTCGAACCATCTAAAGCGCGCGGCAGTGTGACGATTCATGCCGGGCGGACTGTTCCCATAATGTATTTCCCGCTAACGCATAATCGCAAGGATCCAGTCTTGGATTGGATGTGTGACATGGAATTGGATCATCAACCAGCACAAACAAAAATGAAGGGTCGCGAAGTTCTCGACTGGCTATCCAACAAAACGGATCGCGTTATTTTCACCTGTTTGGAAAACCCGATTGAACGAGCCTATCGTGCCTTCAACAATCGTATCGCTTTTATAGATCCAGAAAAAAACAAATGGATCAGGCGGGTTTTGATTGGTCAATATGACCTTGAGCTCCCGACCTGGCCAGAAGGCGGAACGCCTGGTGCGGATGATATGGCGAATGCGAATTACACGCCCGCACAGCACGGCCAAAACTTTGAAAAGTTTCTCGATT
Organism: uncultured Amylibacter sp.; assembly: GCA_943846615.1. Lineage (GTDB taxonomy): Bacteria > Pseudomonadota > Alphaproteobacteria > Rhodobacterales > Rhodobacteraceae > Amylibacter. The sequence goes on from OX044354.1 coordinate 1,543,147, forward strand.
TTGTATATGGGAATTTGCGCGACCAAACCCGTGCACCCATCGATCCACAATGGTGCAGTCAGCATGCAGCAATCGCTGGTTATGCGCGTTGGTCTGTTCCAAATTTTGTGATTGCACCCGATCAATGCAAGATGATGTTTGCAACCATTCAAGAGCAGTTGGCGATCAATCCTGCGCGGGAATACCAACCTGTCGTTCAATCGGAACTGATCACATTGGCAGACGTGTATAACGCGAAAATAGAGGTGAAAGCACGCAAGGCCTATGCAGAAGACTATCAAAAATTTGGCTTCCAAAACTGGAAGCCAAAAGTTTAAGCTGCTTGAATATTGTCTACTTGCGTCAGCAACGCATACAACGCCGCAGCATCGTCATTTGCGCGCAATTTTGAACAGGTATTTTCTGAACGCAATGTACGTGAAACCAATGCTAAGGCTTTCAAATGTTCAGCACCTTCTTTTTGTGGTGCAAGGATCGTGAAAATCAAATCTACAGGCTGTCGATCCATTGAATCGAAATCGACTGGCTTTTCCAAACGTGTGAAAAAGCCATAGACGCGATCCAAACCATCAAAACGCGCGTGCGGGATAGCAACGCCACGACCAACACCCGTTGATCCCAGTTTTTCACGTTCTGTCAACGCCGCAACAACTTCTGATGCGTCCAAGCCGTAAACAGATGCCGCTTGCTCGGAAATTTCCTGCAAAAGGCGTTTTTTACTGCTTGTTTGCGACGAAAACCTTACGGCTTCGGCGTTTACAATGTCTTTTAGGTCCATCTCACTATCCCTAGCTTTGATCGGTCCTATCTCAAATTACTAGGATCGATCCAACCAATATTTCCATCCTTGCGTCGGTATACAACGTTCAGGCCTTCACTGCCTTCGTTCTTAAACACAAGGACCGCTTCGTCCGCCAGTTCCATCTGCATCACAGCTTCGCCAACTGACAGCGATTTAATTCCAGTTTCCATTTCTGCAACGATGATTGGTGCCAGCGTTTCATTTTCCGCTGCTTCACTATCATCCTGCTCTGAAGCGAGGATATACGATGATGCGCCGAAGGATTCAATGGGCGTCGTACGTTGGTTTGCGTGATCCTTCAATCTGCGCTTATATCTGCGCAATTGTTTTTCGATCTTGTTCGCACAGTGATCAAAGCTGGCGTAAATTTCGCTGGCCCGTGCGGACGCATTCACAGTCATACCTGTGGATAAATGTATTGCAACTTCACAAGCAAATTCATGCGCATCTTTGGAAAATATTATCAGGGCATCCGTTGGTCGTTCTGCATATTTTCCAATGATTTCAGAAATTTCTGCCTTTACATGAGTTTGCAAGCTTTCGCCGATGTCGATATGTTTTCCACTGATCTGATAGCGCATATTTTCTCCTTTGTTAGTCATTTAAAAAACAAACGGCCGCATACCTTGGGGGGAATCCCAAGGTTCAGTGCCGTGTTTCATAAATATGCATAACAACAGACTAGAGCGGGAAAGCCGAAGAGACAATCTTGAAAATATTAAATATTTCGTCACAATTACGCGAGTTATTAACCTTTCTGGGATCAAAGTGATTCGAAATACAGGTTAGGCGCGAAAGTCATCACCCAAATAAACCCGACGCACTTCTTTGTTGGTGACAACCTGTTTTGGCGTGCCGCTCATCAAAACTTTGCCGTCGTGTAAAATATAGGCGCGATCGACGATTTCCAACGTTTCACGTACATTATGATCGGTAATCAAAACGCCGATGTCGCGCTCTTTCAACTGGGAAACCAGTGCACGAATGTCACCAACCGCAATGGGATCAACCCCAGCAAAGGGCTCGTCCAGCAGAACATATGCTGGATTGGCGGCCAAACAGCGTGCAATTTCAACGCGCCGACGCTCGCCGCCTGACAATGCGACTGCGGGTGATTTTCGAATGTGCTCGATGGAAAACTCTGCAATCAAATCGTTGACGCGCTGCGTAGCGGCGGCTTTGCCGTCGGCCCACAGTTCGGCGACTGCAGCGATGTTTTGTTCCACATTCAAGCCGCGAAAAATGCTGGCTTCTTGTGGCAAGTACCCCAAACCCAATTGCGCACGACGATACATTGGTAGTTGGGTCGCATCACGACCATCCACGCTAACGCTGCCTTTGTCTGGGCTGACCAGCCCTGCAACTGAATAGAAACAGGTCGTTTTACCCGCGCCATTTGGCCCCAATAGTGCGACAACCTCACCTTTGCGAAGCTCTAAATTTACGTCGCGCAAAACCACGCGTTTTTTGTACGCTTTGCCTAACCCTTGAACGACTAAGCCATCTTTGGTGTTCGATTTCGCCATGCTATTTTGGGGTCAGAACAGTTTTGACATTGCCAGAAACCTTGGCCGTATTTGCCAAAACATTCAAATCCATACGATCGCCTGAAATAGCGGTTGCGCCTTGGACCAGTAAAACATTTCCGGTCATGACCAACCCACCAGCGGAAACATTATAAACTGCATTCGCGGCCTCTGCCATGTCGACACCATTGGTGAAAACGACATTTCCAGTGGCAGTTACAGATGAAATCTGACCGCCTGTTTGATCGTAACGTACGGATATTTGATCGGCACCCAGACGCAATTCACCTTGTCCAACTTTGGCATTGCCGCTGAAACTGGCGCTGTTTGATGATTGATCAACTGATAACGTGTCCGCAGTGATTTCGACGGGCAATGTAGCGTCGTGTTTGCCGCCCCCCAGTAAAATGCCACCAGATTGCGCAACCGCAATCGAACCCATGCAGCTGAAAATGACAGCCATTATTTTAAGGTTTTGTTTCATAGCATTACTTTGCGGATTTGGACGCAGAAGGCAAGTAGATCAAGCGCACACCGCCCCAAAATTCAATCCGACCCTCGGGAGAGTTCAGATTGCTTTCGTCCGATTGAGTTGCCTGCATGGCTCCCGCGGTGATTGATCCCGCTGGCCCCTCGGCGCGAACAGCAACCGGACTTACGGCGCGTCCAGCTTTTAAATCCATGCGAATTTTGTCGCTATATGCGGTGTACCCATTCGTGGTTTCAAAGGTAACGCCACCTTCCAGTTGGGCCGACTGCTCGTTGAAATTCACCGAACCGCTCGTTGCGGTTGCTTTGAACCCGATGCCACCTGTCGTGTCCACTTCCAAACGTGGCTGCACCAAATCAATGCGATTTGGTCGGGGCGCATCTGGCAATGCTTCGACAGCTTCCAATGTGAATGCATCACCCGACTGGGTCAGCCCTGCGAAACGCGGATTGGTTATTTTTTGGTCTACCGCCAATTCTTGCATTTCAGTGGTGGTCAAAATCTCGCCTGTGCGGATCGCGTCATTATTACTCTGGGCGAAGATGCTGATGAACAGCCCTACCGCGATGACAGGCAGAACGTATTTTGCGATTCTCACGCCTTGTGAATATGTGTCGGGACGCTGGTTCATTACATATGCGCAAAAATATCGTTGTCTGCCCAGCCCGCTAAATCCAATGCGGCACGTATCGGCAGGAAATCAAAACAAGCTTGGGCCATTTCCATTCGCCCTTCGCGCACCAAATTCACGTTCAATTTTTCCATCAACTGATGCAAATATAAAACATCACTAGCGGCATAGTTCAGCTGTGCTTTGGTCAATTCGGGGGCCCCCCAATCCGAACTCTGTTGTTGTTTGGAAATATCCACCGACAACATTTCATGCAGCAGCGCCTTTAATCCGTGACGATCCGTGTAGGTCCGAACCAACTTCGAAGCGATTTTAGTGCAGTATATAGGCGCAGTGCGTGTGCCATAATGGTTTTCCAGCGCGGCAATATCAAAGCGCGCGAAATGAAACAGCTTAATTTGATCTGGATTTGCCAGCATTTTGCACAAATAGGGCGCATGCGTATTGCCCTGTTCCACCTGTATAATATGGGCGTTTCCGTCGCCGCTGGACAATTGAACAACGCACAAACGATCGCGATGTGGATTCAAGCCCATGGTCTCAGTGTCAATTGCGACAACAGGGCCAAGATCTAGATCGGCGGGTAAATCGTTTATATAGGTAAAAATCGTCATGCCTCATATATATGCGCAGACTGCCATCAACGAAAGCAAGTTTTGGAAATCGGCTGGTCCCCGCCAAAGGGGGCAAAACTGGCTGCATCAAATTTGAAATTTCGTATTCAATTATGAGCCTCCCATAGGGTCGCGCAAACATTGTATAATCTCAAGTGGGTGCATAAGGGAATTGGCGCAAGCCATATTGGTCAAGGATAGATCGTGGAAAATACAAAGTATTCTAAGGTCGTGGACTTCGCGGCGATTAGACAGGTGAAATTAAACCAAATTCAACCTTGCCCAAAAGTTGATAACGTCGATTACGCATTGGCCTGTATTTCAAGTTTCGAAGAAGATTTGATGGGTGCTGAAAAAACGTTAGAGTGGTATATGGCTAATCAACCGGATCATCGCAAACACGAATTGCGCAATGTTGTTAAAACATTATCAGCAGTGCGCAAAGAATTGGATGATTTGGCTCTGACAGTCTACGAAATTTAGGCAGGCATTACCATTTACAAAGGCCACAAAGGCATTTGTTAGGATGTGAAAATACGGTACTAAGCCATTGCGTAGCCAGTGTAATGACGGGTTCGTTTTTACGCTTTTCTAAATAGGCTAACCACATTTTACGGCTGGCGGTCACAGGGCTTTCGCCAAGCGGTTCAAGAGCATACAGTCCGGAAAATTTATTGGCGATACAACTGGGCAGTAAACAGCCAAATTCAGAACGCTTTGCGGCCTTGGCGATGCCTGGATAATTGTCGATGCGCAGACTTGGTTCGCATTGGAAATATTCCCGCGCCATTTTCATTTCGGGCAACCAATCCAATTCCTGTGGTAAGCCAACCCATTTGTTTGGTTTCGATTCCAGTGGCGCATACAACGCAACTGGCACAGTCGCCAAAGGTTTGCGTACTAAGTCCGTTTCTTTGGGCTCGGACAGTCGCAGCGAAATATCAGCGTGGCCTAAACTGAGATTCACCACTGATTCAGATGCTTGTAAGATCAGTTCGACGGACGGGTTCTTTTCTAAGAATAGGTATGAATATTCGGAGAGAAAGAAGTTATTGATGAACGACAATCCGTTGATCACAAAGGGGCCGCTGAAAACTTCTTGGTGAAAGTTGTCGTTTTCAAATTGAGTGATTTGCCCATCCAGCGCCACGGCCGTTTGGATCAACTTTTCGCCAAATGGCGTTGCTATTTTGGCGCCATCGACCGTGGAAAATATCGGTGTACGATAAATTTTTTCTAACGATTCAATTTTGCGCGCAACAGTTATCGCTGACGTTTTCAATTCTCGCGCGGCCAATTTGTAAGAGCCGTATCGCGATACTATCATCGCGTATTTAAATAGATGCCAGTTCTTCATAAGTTACCGTAAAAATAAAGTGAGTCGAAATAAAGGCTGAAAATTTTTGGTGCCCAGAAGAGGACTTGAACCTCCACGTCCATAAGGACACTAGCACCTGAAGCTAGCGCGTCTACCATTCCGCCACCTGGGCAAAAGGTGCGTCTTGATTTGCGATTATACCCAGCAGATTGCGCTGTCAACGCAATGTTAGAATGAAGCGCGATTGAGCCTTGATGCTGGGCGCTGGGCGATATAGTTTCGCGCCAAGTTAATTTACGGAGAGACGATATGTCTGGCACCTCGAAATTGGTAACTATCTTTGGCGGCTCTGGCTTTGTTGGGCGCTATGTTGCGCGTCGCATGGCAAAAGAGGGCTGGCGTGTTCGTGTGGCCGTGACCCGTCCAAACGAGGCGAATTTTGTGCGCCCTTATGGTGCTGTTGGTCAGGTCGAACCAATTTTTGCTGATATTCGTCATGACCTGTCGGTTGAGGGTGCGATTGCTGGTGCCGATGCCGTTGTAAATTGTGTTGGCATTTTAAACGAAACCAGAAGCAAGAAGTTTGATGACCTTCAGGCCGAAGGCGCTGGGCGCATTGCACGGATTGCGGCGCAACAGGGTGTTAAAACATTGGTTCACTTTTCAGCCATTGGCGCAGATAAAAACGCGGAGAGTGAATATTCCCAAACCAAGGCCGAAGGCGAGCGTTTGGTGAAGAAGGCATTTAAGTCCGCCATGATTATTCGCCCATCCATCGTGTTCGGTAATGAAGATCAATTTTTCAACCGCTTTGCGACACTGGCGAAGTTTTCGCCTGTTGTACCGGTAGTTGGTGGTGATACGAAATTCCAACCTGTGTTTGTTGACGATCTGGCGGCCGCTGCCGTGCAGGGTGTTTTGGGTAATGCCAAGGCTGGTGTTTATGAGCTGGGCGGGCCAGAAGTGGCGACGTTTAGTGATCTTATTACCAAACTGATGGGTGTTATTCGCCGCAAGCGTTTGATTGTGAATGTTCCGTTTTTTGTCGCTGGTATGAAGGCCTGGGGATTTGATTTGGCACAGAAGATTTCGTTGGGTTTATTCACCAACCGAATCCTGACACGTGACCAAGTAAAGTCGCTGAAAGTAGATAATGTAGTCGGCGCGAAAGCGAATGGTTTCAAAGTGTTAGGCATCGAAGCCACCGCAATGGATGCCGTGATGGAAGAGTATTTGTACCGTCACCGCCCATATGGTCAGTACACTGAATTGACAGAAACTGCGGGCAAATTGAAAGCCTAGGTATAAGCGATCCACAGCAGCGTAATTCCAAGGAAAAAGCGGTAGATTACGTATGGTGTGAAGCTGACTGATTTCAGCAATCGCATCATGAGTGTGAGGGCCAGTAGGCCCGCCGCGAACGAGAAGATTGCGGCGATCACGCCGTTTTTGGCGGCGGCCCAATCGGCATTCGCCGCGACCTCTACACCCAGCAATGTACCTGATGCGATGATCGTTGGGATCGACATCAACATCGCAATTTTCGCGCCGTCTGTTCGGGTGTATCCTAATTGACGGGCACCTGTGATTGTCATGCCTGAACGCGATGAACCTGGGATTAATGCGACGGCCTGCCAGAGGCCCATTTTGATTGCGTCAGGGATGTTCCAGTTGCCCTCGGACTTGGTTTGGGGCGCCTTTTGATCGACCCAGTAAAGGAGTAGACCAAAGATCAGCATCGACCATCCGATCACCTTGATCGAACGCATTGCATCATCCAATCCCGTCAATTTCAGCATCAGACCGAACAAGATCACCGGAATTGTTGCGATGATTAGCAACATGGCCAAGCGCGCGCCAGCACTGGATGTATCGCCAGTAATTAGACGGAAAAAACCGAAGAATGCGGACTTCACGTCCGTCCAGAAATACAAAATCACCGCGCCCAAGGTGCCGATGTGAACGGCGACGTCGATAAATTGGCCTTGGTCATCTTGGCCTGTAAGGGTCGGCATCATTGCCAGATGACCCGATGATGAAACAGGTAGGAATTCCGTTAAACCTTGGATAAGGGCCAGTAGCAGTAGGTAATACAGGGACATTTGATGGCCTTTGATTCGTTTTTTTGACTGTAATCCCGATCGTGTTAAAAGGGAATCGTGTTAATTGGGTAATCACTGCTGACATTAAAATTTACCAAAAATTCACAAAACTTGAAAAAATCCCCAAATTCAGTTTAATAGGTCAGTAAATGTTCCTTTTCTTTTCTGCGTACGGTGTATAAAAGGGCGTTTCGTTTGAATATTATCGGGGAAGACTGATGGCTGTGAATAAGATGTTGAAGTTTGTTGAGGTTGAGCGGGACATGCCCGAAAAGCGTGTGCCTAATCTACGCAAACAGGATTACGATGAGATCTATCAAGAGTTCGCGGCGACCAAAGCAGCAGAGCAAGCAAGCCGTTGTTCACAGTGTGGCGTTCCGTTTTGCCAAACCCATTGCCCATTGCACAACAATATCCCCGATTGGTTGCGCCTGACCGCCGAAGGGCGTTTGGAAGAGGCGTATCAGATCAGCCAAGACACAAATACTTTCCCCGAGATTTGTGGCCGTATCTGCCCCCAAGACCGTCTGTGTGAAGGTAACTGTGTGATCGAGCAATCTGGCCACGGTACAGTAACCATTGGTTCCGTCGAAAAATACATTACCGATACCGCATGGGAAAAGGGCTGGGTTAAGGCGAACAAGCCGAAGGCCGAACGCGCCGAGAGTGTTGGCATCATCGGTGCTGGCCCTGCTGGATTGGCGGCGGCGGATCGTCTGCGCAAGCAGGGTGTTCAGGTAACAGTTTATGATCGTTACGATCGCGCTGGCGGACTACTTACATATGGGATCCCTGGTTTTAAGCTGGAAAAAGACGTGGTGATGCGCCGCAATGATTTGCTGTCTGAGGGTGGCGTAAAGTTTGAATTGAACACCAATATTGGTGAAGATGTTTCATTTGCTGATCTGCGTGCGAAACATGATGCGATCCTGATTGGTACGGGTGTTTACAAGTCTCGTGACCTGTCTGGCGTGGGTTCAGGCAACGATGGTATCGTCAAAGCATTGGATTATTTGACCGCGTCAAACCGTTTGAACATGGGCGACAAGGTTCCAGAAATCGAAAGCGGCGAGTTGAATGCAAAAGGCAAGCGCGTTGTGGTTATCGGCGGTGGTGACACCGCGATGGATTGTGTGCGCACAGCCATTCGCCAAGGCGCGACATCGGTGAAATGCCTGTACCGTCGTGACAAGAAAAACATGCCAGGTTCGCAACGCGAAACACAAAACGCCGAAGAAGAAGGTGTGGAATTTGTTTGGCTGTCAGCACCCAAAGGGTTCACCGGTGAAGGTGACGTCAGCGGTGTTGTTGTATCCAAAATGCGTTTGGGCGCACCCGATGCATCAGGTCGTCAAAGCCCTGAAGAAATCGTTGGCGCGGATTACACCGAGGATGCAGATTTGGTGATTAAGGCGCTGGGTTTCAGCCCAGAAGATTTGCCAACATTGTGGGATACACCAGAATTGGAAGTGACGCGTTGGGGTACGGTTAAGGCCGATTTCACAACACATGCCACATCATTGGACGGCGTTTATGCAGCGGGCGATATTGTGCGTGGCGCGTCATTGGTTGTATGGGCAATCCGTGATGGACGCGAGGCCGCGGACAGCATTTTGGGTTACCTAGATGCGCAAAAAGTGGTGGCGGCTGAATGAGTGTTAACCAATTGAAATCGGTGCAAACTGCCATGTATGGCAAACGTATGGCAAACGTCGGTATTACGTCGGTATTTTTTACCGCCCCCCCAGAAGGCCAATTCGTTAATGCGTCAGCCGATCTGACGCGTTCGGCCAATTTACTAAATTTTACCACACCAGTCGTGTTCGACAGTTGTGGCCAGAAGGAGCAATAAGATGACAAAATTTGACGCAAACTGGAAAGCAGAGCAAGAAGCCAAGCGCGCCTTTATGGCGGAGAACGGTATGTATTCCGAAGCGGACGAACATAGTTCATGTGGTGTTGGTCTGGTTGTTTCAATCGATGGCAAGAAATCACGCCAAGTGGTGGACAATGGTATTTCGGCGCTGAAAGCGATTTGGCACCGTGGTGCGGTTGATGCGGATGGGAAAACCGGTGATGGCGCGGGCATCCACGTGCAAATCCCGATTAAGTTTTTCTATGAACAAGTAGAGCGTACAGGCCACGAGCCACGTGAAGGTGAATTGCTGGCTGTTGGACAGGTATTCCTGCCGCGCACAGATTTTGGTGCACAGGAAACGTGTCGTACCATCGTAGAATCCGAAGTTTTGAAAATGGGTTACTACATTTACGGATGGCGCCATGTGCCAGTGGATGTAACCTGTTTGGGTGAAAAGGCGAATGCGACGCGCCCAGAGATCGAACAGATTTTGATCTCTAATTCCAAAGGTGTGGACGAAGAAGAGTTCGAGCGCGATTTGTACATTATTCGTCGTCGCATCGAAAAAGCAGCGGCGTCTGCGCATATCAATGATTTCTATGTGTGTTCATTGTCGTGTCGTTCGATCATCTACAAAGGGATGATGTTGGCGGAGCAAGTTGCGGTGTTTTACCCTGACTTGATGGACGAAGGTTTTGTGTCTGCGTTTGCGATTTATCACCAGCGTTATTCAACAAATACATTCCCACAATGGTGGTTGGCACAGCCGTTCCGCATGTTGGCGCACAACGGTGAAATCAACACATTGAAGGGCAATGTGAACTGGATGAAGAGCCATGAAATTCGTATGGTTTCCAATAACTTCGGCGATTGTGGTGACGACATTAAGCCAGTGATCGCGGGTGGTTCATCGGATTCCGCCGCGTTGGATTCTGTGTTCGAAGTGTTGGTGCGTGCAGGGCGTAATGCGCCGATGGCGAAAACATTCTTGGTGCCTGAATCGATCAATTCCGTTGGCGTTAAGGCCGAGTGGAAGCCGATGTACGAGTACTGTAATTCCGTGATGGAGCCATGGGATGGGCCAGCGGCGTTGGCGATGACCGACGGTCGTTGGGTTTGTGCCGGTTTGGATCGCAATGGTTTGCGTCCGATGCGTTATGTGATTACCGGCGACAACCTGTTGATCGCGGGTTCAGAGGCCGGCATGGTGCCAACGGACGAGTTTTCCGTGAAGGAAAAAGGTGCGTTGGGCCCAGGCCAGATGATTGCTGTTGATATGGCAGAGGGCCGTTTGTTGCACGACGAAGCGTTGAAAGACGAGTTGTCCAAAGAGCGTGAATTTGGTGAGTTTGTGAAATCTGTTGTGGATTTGGATGATGCGACCGCGTCAGACAAAGAAGCGGTGGCGTATAAAGGTGAAGAGCTGCGCACGCGTCAGGTTGCGGCGGGTTATTCCATCGAAGAATTGGAAATGATTCTGCATCCGATGGCAGAGGACGCCAAGGAAACATTGGCATCGATGGGTGATGATACGCCGTCGGCTGTTTTGTCCGAAATGTACCGTCCGTTATCGCATTTCTTCCGCCAAAACTTTAGCCAAGTGACAAACCCACCGATCGACAGTTTGCGCGAATTTGGTGTGATGAGTTTGAAAACACGCTTTGGTAATTTGGGCAATGTTTTGGACGAAGGTAACTCGTTAACCGAAGTGTTGTCGTTGAGCTCGCCGTTTGTGACCAACAGCCAGTTTGCGGCGATGGTTAAGCGTTTCGGCGACAGTGTGACGTCAATCGATTGTACATTTGCGCTGGGCGACAAGGATGGTTTGCAGGCGGGTCTGAAGCGTATTCGCGAAGAGGCAGAAGATGCCGTGCGTTCGGGTGCTGGTCAAATTATTTTGACAGACAAAGCGCAATCAGATGAGCGTGTTCCGATGCCGATGATTTTGGCGACGAGTGCGGTGCATTCTGGGTTGACCAAGGTTGGTTTGCGTACGTTCTGTTCGATCAACGTGCAGGCGGCGGAATGTATTGATCCGCATTACTTTGCTGTTTTGATCGGTTGTGGTGCGACCACTGTGAATGCGTATTTGGCGCAGGACAGTTTGGCGGATCGCATTGATCGTGGGTTGCTGGATTGCACATTAGAAGTTGCGATGGCGCGTTACAAAGAGGCGATTAATCAGGGTCTGTTGAAGATCATGGCGAAGATGGGGATTTCTGTGATTTCGTCATACCGCGGTGGTTTGAATTTTGAGGCTGTTGGGTTGTCACGTGCGTTGGTTGCGGAATTTTTCCCAGGTATGACCAGCCGTATTTCAGGCATTGGTCTGTATGGTATTCAGAAGAAAGTTGTTGGCATTCACGCCAAGGGCTGGTTGGCTGGTTCCGACATTTTGCCAGTGGGTGGTTTTTACAAGGCGCGTCGTTCGGGCGAGCAGCACGCCTGGGAAGCGCAGACAATGCACATGTTGCAATCTGCCTGTGATCGCGCATCGTTCGATATTTGGAAACAGTACAGCGCGAAAATGCAGGCGGCACCGCCAATTGCGTTGCGTGATTTGATGGATTTCAAACCTGTGTCCAAGGCAATTCCTGTCGAGGAAGTTGAAAGCATTACAGCCATTCGTAAGCGTTTTGTAACGCCCGGTATGTCGTTGGGTGCGTTGTCCCCAGAGGCGCATAAAACGTTGAATGTTGCAATGAACCGAATTGGTGCGAAATCAGATAGTGGTGAGGGCGGCGAAGATCCGGCGCATTTCCATCCTGAGCCAAACGGTGATAATCCGTCTGCGAAAATTAAGCAGGTTGCGTCTGGTCGTTTTGGTGTGACTGCGGAATATTTGAACCAATGTGAAGAGCTGGAAATCAAGGTTGCACAGGGTGCGAAACCGGGTGAAGGCGGGCAGTTGCCAGGCATTAAGGTGACAGATTTGATCGCGCGCTTGCGTCACTCGACCAAAGGCGTGACATTAATTTCACCGCCACCGCACCACGATATTTATTCAATCGAGGATTTGGCACAGCTGATTTACGATCTGAAGCAAATCAATCCACGCGCAAAAGTGACTGTTAAACTGGTTGCGTCGTCTGGTGTTGGCACGATTGCCGCTGGTGTTGCCAAGGCGATGGCGGATGTGATCCTGATTTCTGGTCATAACGGTGGTACAGGTGCATCGCCTGCGACATCGATCAAACATGCGGGTCTACCATGGGAAATGGGCTTGTCCGAAGCGCACCAAGTTTTGGCGATGAACAATTTGCGTGATCGCGTAACTTTGCGTACCGATGGTGGTTTGCGCACGGGTCGTGATATTGTGATGGCCGCGATGTTGGGCGCCGAGGAATATGGCATCGGTACCGCTGCGTTGATCGCGATGGGTTGTATTATGGTACGTCAGTGTCAGTCTAATACATGTCCAGTTGGTGTCTGTGTGCAAGACGAAGAACTGCGTAAGAAATTTACGGGTAATGCGGATAAGGTTGTGAACCTGATCACGTTCTATGCCCAAGAGGTGCGCGAAGTATTGGCGTCATTGGGCCTGCGATCGCTGGACGAAGCAATTGGTCGTGCGGATATGTTGGCACAGGTTAGCCGTGGTAATGATTATCTGGATGATCTGGATTTGAACCCAATGTTGATCAGCGTCGATGATGCAGCGGATATCGAATACAACCGAGCACGTCCGCGCCAAACTGTTCCTGATACGTTGGATGCCGAAATCCTTAAGGATGCTGGGCCGTTCTTCTTGCATGGTGAAAAGATGCAGTTGTCATATGCGGTGCAAAATACCGCGCGCACAATCGGCACACGCGTTTCATCGCATATTGTGAAAAAATTCGGCATGCGCAACGAGTTGTTGGAAGATCATTTGACCATCAAATTGACAGGTTCAGCGGGTCAATCATTGGGTGCCTTCGCCGCGCCCGGATTGAAGTTGGAAGTGTCTGGTGATGCGAATGATTACGTTGGTAAGGGTTTGTCTGGCGGTAAAATCGTTGTGCGCCCACCATTGAGCAGCCCATTGATTCCATCGGATAACACGATTGTTGGTAACACTGTTTTATATGGTGCGACTGATGGTAAATTGTTCGCGAATGGTCGTGCAGGCGAGCGTTTCTGCGTCCGCAACTCGGGTGCTTCGGTTGTTGTTGAGGGTTGTGGCTCGAACGGTTGTGAATACATGACCGGCGGTGTGACCATTATTTTGGGTGATATTGGCCCGAACTTTGGTGCGGGTATGACTGGTGGTATGGCATATATCTACGATCCTAAAGGCCAGTTTAGCAAAATGGCAAATATGGAAAGTATCGTAACCGTACCTGTGACTGTTGATCACTGGGAGGGTCAGCTGAAGGGTTTGATCCAAGAGCATTTGGACGAAACAAAGAGCCCGAAAGCCGCGAAAATCCTGAACCGTTGGGACGAAGAGCTGAAGCATTTCGTTCAGATTTGCCCGAAAGAGATGTTGGTTCATATTCCGCATCCATTGAGCAAGGAAGATGGTAAAAAGACCGCCTAAGGCGCACTTTTGACGAAAAATTTATACAGGCGCTGTGTTTACAGCGCCTGTATTTTTTTGCTTTGCAATTGGTCAATTTATTGCGAGCGGATTTTTATTTACTTCGATTGTTACCCTGTCATAGGGTGAATTGAGGAATCAACCGATGGGCGAACTTATGAGACGTGTTATTTTGTCACTGGCGACATGTGTTGGATTGCTGCCCGCTGGCATGGCTGTTGCTGAATGTGACAGTGGCGAAATGGTAATTCGAATGAGTACGGTGACCAATTATGATCGTCATCCAACGGGCTTGGCTGCGACGGAGTTGGCAAAGCGTGTGAATACGGAAATGAATGGCCTGGCCTGTATGGAGGTTTACGGAAACTCAATTCTGTATACCGACGACAAGGTAATCGAAGCGTTGTTAAAGGGTGATATTCAACTGGCGGCGCCGTCATTGGGTAAGGTTGAAGAATACACCAAATTGTTGCGGGTGTTTTCCCTGCCGTTTTTGTTCAAAAACGTTGAAGCGGTAGATGAATTTCAAGATTCTCTGACAGGTGGGTTGATGAAATTTTCGATGATTGGCAAAGGTGTGCGCGGATTGGCGTTTTGGCATGTTGGCATGACACAGATGTCCGCAAGTGTGCCATTGGATAGTCCGCTGGATGCGTTGGGGTTGTCGTTTCGGGTGTTGGGTTCCGAAATTGGGTTGGAACAGATGAAGGCCGTTGGTGCCGCTGGTAAACAGATGCCGTTTAGCGAGGTTTTTGCAGCGTTAGAAAGTGGCGAGATTGATGGCCAAGAGGACACGTGGTCTAATATTTATGGGAAACGGTTTCACCGAGTTCAGGATTCGATTATCGAAACCAATCATAGCATTGTCGACAATTTCGTTATTACATCCGTGGAATGGTTTGATAGCCTGCCAGGGAACATCAAAACCCAGTTTCTAACCATCCTGCGCGAAGTGACCGAAGAGCGCAATAAAGCCGCATTTGATGTGAACCAAGAAGCGCGACAATTGATTTTGGATGACGGTGGGCGCGTGCGCAAATTAACACCAGAAGAGCGCCAAGAATGGGTGGATGCGTTTCGCCCTGTTTGGGAGAAATTCGAAGATGATGTGCATCCGTTTTTGATCGAGCATATCCAAGAAGTGAACACCCGCCACTGAGAATTGGCAATCGTTTGAATTTTGCTGTATGACGCATCCAATGGCGAAAACGAAGACATCAAAGAAGAAGCAGAAGAAAGCGCGTCGCTGGTTGCGGCGCGTTGGCGTGTTTGTATTTCTGATATTTTTATTGCCAGTTTATGCCGTTGTTTTATTTGCATTTTTCAATCCCAGCGCTGGTTTTTATATGGGTGCAGAGGCGCGCCGTTTGGGTGGCGTGAAGCAGCAGTGGACGGCCTTGGAAGATTTTTCACCCGCAATGGCGCGATCCGTGGTGGCGGCAGAAGATGCGCATTTTTGTGCCCACTATGGGTTTGATCTGGACGCCATTCGCGATGCGATTGAGGGTGGCGGAAAGCGTGGCGCATCCACCATCAGCCAACAAGTGGCAAAGAACGTGTTTTTGTGGCATGGGCGCAGTTATTTGCGCAAAGGTTTAGAGGCTGGTTTTACGGTTTTGATCGAGACTATTTGGACCAAGGAACGCATTATCGAAGTGTACCTAAATGTGGCCGAATTTGACGAGGGCGTGTTTGGTGCGGCGACAGGTGCACATCATTACTTTGGTGTGAATGCGGATCGGATTTCAAATACCCAAGCCGCGCGATTGGCCGCGATACTGCCAAATCCGAAAAACCGATCCGCCAGTCGGCCCAGCAACTTTGTGCGCAAGAGGACGCGGGCGATTATTGCGGGTGCTGGGACAATTGATGCCGATGGGCGTGCTGATTGCTTTCAGGGTGGTTGAAAGTTTCGTCTATTCTTGGCACTAAGGGGTACGTTTTTAAAAAGTGATCCCGATACCATGCACCGCCTCTACCATTTCCCGCTGTCACCATTTTCCCGCAAGGTTCGCTTGGTGCTGGCAGAGAAGAAAATCGAAGTTGAATTGATTGAAGAGCAGTATTGGGAGCCGAGTTTGGAATTTGTGCGTCTGAATCCCGCGGGTCGTGTACCAGTGATGCGGATTGACGGACGCGTGTTTTGTGAAAGTAACGCGATTTGCGAGTTTCTGGAAGAGAAGCATCCGCAACCGCCGTTGATGCCGAAAGTTGCCGAGGATCGCGCGGAGGTGCGCCGTTTGGTGAGTTGGTTTGACGATGGGTTTTACCGCGAAGTGACTGTGAACCTGTTGGGTGAACGGGTGATGCGTAAGATTAAGGGTACCGGATATCCAGACAGCCAGAATGTGAAAGAGGGTGCCAAGCGGATCAAGTTTCATTTGGACTATATGAATGATCTATTGGATCGCCGCCGCTGGTTGGCGGGTGATACGATGAGTATGGCAGATTTTTCGGCGGCTGCGCAGTTGTCTTGCGTCGACTACATTTCGGATGTTGATTGGAACAGGTCAGCAACCGTGAAGGATTGGTATGCGAAGATTAAGTCTCGCCCAGCGTTTCGCACATTATTGGCGGATCAACTGCCCGGATTTCCACAGCCAGCGCATTACGCGGATTTGGATTTTTGAACGCGCAGTTAAAACATGATTTGATCGCCAAGGCGACGGAATTTGGTTTTACTGCCACGCGCATATGCGCCCCCACTGACATCCCTGATGCACCAGAACGGTTAGCGCGTTTCGTTGAAGAGGGCCGTCATGGAACGATGGAGTGGATGGCGGATCGGATGGGGTGGCGCGGCAATCCCGCGGATTTGTGGCCCGATGCTAAATCGGTGATTATGTTGGCAGAGGCGTATACCCCCGAACATGATCCGTTGGCGATTTTGGAACAACGGGATCGCGCGGCGATTTCGGTTTATGCGCAGAATCGTGATTATCATGATTTGGTGAAAAAGCGTTTGAAACGTTTGGGGCGCTGGTTGATCGAACAGCGCGATGAGACCGAGATTAAGGTGTTCGTGGATACCGCGCCCGTGATGGAAAAACCGTTGGGTGCGGCGGCTGGTTTAGGTTGGCAGGGCAAGCATACGAATTTGGTTTCGCGTGAGCTGGGGAATTGGTTTTTTCTGGGGGCGATCTTTACGACTGTGGATTTGCCCAAGGATGATGCGGAAGTGGATCATTGTGGGAGTTGTACCGCCTGTTTGGATGTGTGCCCTACGGATGCATTTATTGAGCCATATCAATTAGATGCGCGGCGTTGCATATCCTATCTGACCATTGAGCATGCGGGGCCTGTGGATGTGGAATTGCGCGCAAAAATGGGTAATCGCATTTATGGTTGTGATGATTGTTTGGCGGTGTGCCCGTGGAACAAATTCGCGGCCGAGGCCAGTGAAATGGGGTATCAAGCGCGGGCGGAATTGAAGATGCCGAAATTGGTAGATTTGGTGGCGCTGAATGACGCCGATTTTCGCACGTTATTTTCGAAAAATCCGATTAAACGCATTGGTCGCAATCGGTTTGTTCGTAATGTTTTATATGCGATTGGAAATTCAGGTGATGCCGATTTGTTGTTTTCTGCCAAGGCGTTACAAAGTGATGATGATGCGGTTGTGCGCGATGCGGCGGATTGGGCTGTGGCGCGATTGCAGGGGGATTTGTGATGAGTAAAGTGATGTTGAGCATTGGGCATGGGTATAGTGCTGGGGCGTTAGGTCGTACCCTGTTAGCCGATTGTTGGACGATTTATGGGACGACACGGTCGGCGGAAAAGGCGGCATCGTTAGAGGCTCAAGGGATCACGCCGATTATCTGGCCAGATACGGATTTAGCGCCGTATATCGCGAAGGCCAGTCATGTTTTGACGTCTGTTTCACCAACGGCAGAGGGGGATTCTGTTTTGCTTGCACACGCGGACGATCTGCGTGGTGGCGATTTTGAGTGGGTTGGGTATCTGTCGACCACGGGCGTTTATGGTGATCATGGTGGTGATTGGGTTGACGAAGAAACGCCGCTTTCGCCAAGCACGAGGCGCGGTGAAATGCGCCGCGATGCAGAGGCGGCCTGGGCTGCATTGGGGTTGCCGTTGCATATCTTTCGATTGGCGGGAATCTATGGGCCGAACCGTGGGCCGTTTGCCAAGGTGCGGGCGGGAACGGCGCGGCGGATCATTAAGAAAGATCAGGTTTTCAGCCGTATTCATGTGGATGATATTGCACAGGTTTTGGCGGCATCGATTGATGCGCCGCGTGCAGGGGCGATTTACAATTTGTGCGATGACGATCCTGCACCGCCCGAAGATGTAATCGCCTATGCGGCGCATTTATTGGGTATGCCTGTGCCAGAGGCGGTGGATTACGAGACTGCGGATATGACACCAATGGCGCGCAGTTTTTATGCGGAGAACAAAAAAGTGCGCAATGATTTGATCAAAAGCGAGCTGGGAATTTCGTTGAAATTCCCAGACTATCGCATTGGTTTGGAAACCTTGCTGGCGCAAAGTTAGACGATAAAATCGCCATCTGGGGCAGGGTGATCCAAGCCCTCTATAAGTTTGGTTGGAACGCTGTCCAAGGTGGGGTATTTCCACGATGGATTACGATCCTTGTCGATTACGGCGGCGCGGACGCCTTCGATGAATTCGCCAGAAGCAACGGCGTTTGTGACGAAGCGATATTCGTTACGCAAGGCCAGGGCCATGTCGTTATCAACGCGAGCCGTGTGTATAGTTTTTAGAGCAGACATAACACCCAATGGAGCGCCGCGAGACAGACCCTTGGCCGCGTTGGCTGCGAAGTCGCTGATGGCGTTTTGCAATGCTGACTGAATTTTAGCGACACTATCGGCGTTGAACAGAGTGTTGATTTCGTCGATGTTTAATTCCAGATCGCCGGTGGGTGGTACGCTGGCGAATTGGCGGATGACTTCTGGGTCGCCAGATTCACACAAAGCTGTTTTGAGGTCGTCAAGCTTGTCCGACTCGACATAGTAATCAGCGAGACCAGCGTAAATACAATCGGCACCTGATAGGCGCGCGCCCGTGAGGCCAGCGTATTCGCCGCAATGCCCCGGCATGCGAGCGAGTAGGAGCGATCCGCCAACATCTGGAATGATGCCGATGGCGCATTCGGGCATGGCGAACATGGTGCGTTCGGTGACGATGCGGTGGGATCCGTGGGCGGAAATGCCGACGCCGCCGCCCATGACGATGCCGTCCATGATGGCGATGTAGGGTTTGGCGTAGCTTTCGATGGCTGCGTTGATGCGGTATTCGTCGCGCCAGAATGTACGCGCCATTTCATCGCGGCCTTGGACACCTTCGTTGTAGAGATCAACAATGTCGCCACCAGCGCAGAATGCGCGATCACCAACGGCGTCGATTAGCGCGAGTTTGACGTTGTCGTCTGTTGCCCAGTCGGTCATTGCAATTTCTAAATCCAAAAGCATTTGATGCGTGATTGCGTTCAATGCCTTGGGGCGGTTTAGGGTGGCGCGACCTGCGGCACCCTGTGTGGTAACAATCAGATCGGTCATGCGCGGTCACGCTCGATCAGCATTGTGCGGCTGATGATCATCCGCATGATTTGGTTAGTGCCTTCCAAAATTTGGTGGACACGCATATCGCGGACCAATTTTTCGATACCGTAATCGGCGAGGTAGCCGTAGCCGCCCAGCATTTGTAGCGCGTCGTTTGCGATGTCGAAACATTTATCAGTGACGAACATTTTTGCCATGGCACAGTATTTTGTGGCGTCCGGTTCGTTGTTGTCCAACTTCCACGCTGCCTGTCGAAGGAAGACGCGTGCGGCAGACAGCGTGGTTTCCATTTCGGCCAGTTTGAATTGCAATGCTTGGAATTGGTCCAGAGTTTGACCGAATGCTTGGCGCTCACCCATGTATGTCATGGCGAGTTTTAGCGCCTGTGCCGCCGCGCCCAATGAACATGCGGCGATGTTTAGGCGGCCGCCGTCCAGACCCTCCATCGCGTATTTGAAACCTTTGCCTTCGTCACCCAACAGGTTGTCGGTGGGGACGTTGCAGGCATCCATTTGCACCTGCGCAGTCGGTTGTGCGCGCCAGCCCATTTTTTGTTCTAATGCACCGAAGGACAGGCCATCAGCGCCATCAGGAACAGCGATAGTAGAGATGCCTTTTGGGCCATCTTCGCCTGTGCGAGCCATGACCAAGTAGAGGTCAGCGTAGCCGCCGCCTGAAATGAAGGCTTTGTTTCCTGTTAAGGCGAAACCCTCGTTTGTGCGGTCCGCGCGGGTGCGTAGGGCGGCGGCGTCGGAACCTGAACCGGGTTCGGTTAGGCAGTAGGCGCAGTAGATTTCCATCGCCAGAAGGCGGTCCAGCCATTCGGATTTTAATGTGTCTGTGCCGTATTTCGCAACCATGTTTGTGCACATGTTGTGGATCGAGATGAAAGCCGCGACGGATGGGCAGGCCATGGATAACGCCTCGAATATCAGCGTGGCGTCTAGGCGTGAGAGGCCTGTGCCACCCAATTCTTCGGGAACGTAGATCGAACCGAAGCCCAATTCGCCGGCCTCTTTCAAGACGGATTTGGGGATTGATTCTGCGCGTTCCCATTCAGTTGCGTGTGGTGCGATTGACGTTTGGCCGAACTGATAGGCCATGTCGAAAATCATTTGCTGTTCTTCGGTAAGGGCGAAATCCATGTGATGTCTCCTAGCGTGCTTGCATGCGTGTTGCGCCGTCAAGGCGGATGGTTTCGCCGTTCAGATAGGCGTTTTCAACCAACGCGATCACCAATTTTGCGAACTCTTCTGGTGCGCCAAGGCGGTTCGGGAATGGGATGTTGGAGGCCAAGCTGTCTTGTACCTCTTGGGGGAAAGCGGTGACCATTGGGGTGCCAAAGATGCCCGGTGCGATGGCCAAAACGCGGATGCCAGATTTGGCCAGATCGCGTGCCATTGGGATGGATAGCGCGTGAACGCCGCCTTTGGATGCGCCGTATGCAGCTTGGCCCATTTGGCCCTCGAACGCGGCGACGGACGCGGTGTTGATGATGACACCGCGTTCATTGTCGTCGTTCAATGGATCGGCGTTGGACATGCCCAAGGCGGATTGGGATGCCACGTTGAATGTTCCACATAGATTGATGTTGATGACCTTTTGGAACAGGGCGAAATCATGCGCCGCGCCGCGGGACACGGTTTTGGCGGCGGGGGCGATGCCCGCGCAGTTTACGCAGATGCGTTCCTGGCCGTTTGCCGCGCGTGCCTTTGCTAATGCGGCGGTAACACTGTCTGCGTCGCTGACGTCTGTTTGGCAGAATATGCCACCCAGTTCAGTGGCAAGCTTTTCACCAGCTTCGACGTTCATGTCCAGAAGCGCGACCTTGATCCCGCGTGCCGCCAGTGCGGTTGCAACCGTTGCGCCAAGGCCAGATGCGCCGCCCGTTATGACGGCGGCAATGTTTGAATTGATTTCCATGATTATGTCCGTTCGATCGCGATTGCTGTACCTTCACCGCCGCCAATACAGATGGCCGCAACGCCGCGTTTTAATCCGCGTTTTTCCATGGCATTTAGAAGGGTGACGATGATGCGTGTGCCTGATGCGCCGATGGGGTGACCCAGTGCACATGCACCACCGTTGACGTTCAATTTATCGCGCTCGATGCCGAGTTCTTGTGCGAAGGCCATTGGCACAACGGCGAAGGCTTCGTTGACTTCCCATAGGTCAACGTCATCCACAGTCCAGCCGATGTTTTTCAACAATTTTTGCGCGGCTGGAACGGGTGCGGTTGTGAACCATTGTGGTTCATGTGCGTGGCTGGCGTGGCCAACGATGCGGGCGCGGATGGGTGTGTTGGTCGCCTTGGCGTTTTCTTCGGATGTTAGAACCATCGCGGCGGCACCATCGGAGATTGATGATGCGTTGGCGGCGGTGACTGTGCCATCCTTGGCAAATGCGGGGCGCAGTTGTGGAATTTTTTCTGGGCGTGCTTTGGATGGTTGCTCATCCGCTGCGATCACTGTTTCACCACGGCGTGTTTTCACCGTGAATGGTGTGATTTCACCGTCCCATGCGTTTGTTTTTTCGGCGTCCAATGCGTTGGACAGGGAACGCAGGGCGAATGTGTCCTGATCCTCGCGGCTGAATTGGTATTTTTGCGCGCAAAGTTCGGCGAAGTGACCCATCAATTTGCCTTCTTCGTAGGCATCTTCGAGGCCATCAAGGAACATGTGATCCTTAAGCTGTGTGTGCCCAAGGCGTGCGCCAGAGCGGTTTGATGGGGAGAGGTATGGCGATAATGTCATGCTTTCCATGCCGCCAGCGACCATTGTTGTTTGTGAACCTGCAACGATTTGATCGTGCGCTGTCATCACGGTTTTCATGCCTGAGCCGCATACCTTGTTTACTGTTGTACAGGGTGTGGATTGCGGTAGGCCCGCGCCCAATGCCGCCTGACGTGCGGGAGCTTGGCCCAAGCCGGCGGGTAGAACGCAGCCCATCAGAACTTCGTTGATTGCGTCGCCTTGAAGGCCTGCGTTTTGAACGGCGCCTTTGATAGCGGCGGCACCGAGTTCGGTGGCGGGTACGGCGGCGAAGTCGCCTTGGAATCCACCCATTGGGGTGCGAGCGGCGCCTGTGATTACGACTGTTTTGGTCATGACTTACCTTTCAAGAATGCAGAGATTTGTTGTTGTGCCTCGTCGCCTTGCCAGCAGTCCGCCAGCGCGTTGATCGAGGTTTTGATTTCGTTTTGGGTATCGGTGGCCCGAAGGGTTTGCAACAACGCCTTGGCTATTGACGCAGCGTTTGGTTGCGTCGCCAGTATCGCGTTGATTTCAATTTCTAATGCAGCGTTGGTGTCTTCGGTTACGATGCTGACCAGCCCGCAGGTTTGTGCGAAGTCCGTGCCGAAGGTTTTTGCCGTGATGAACACCTGTCGCGCATATGTTTCGCCCATGCGGCGAAACACAAAGGGGCCGATTGTGGCGGGGATGAGGCCCAGTTTTGTTTCCGTGAAAGCGAATTTTAGGTTGGGTTTGGCAATCACGATATCGCAGACAGCCATCAGGCCAAGGCCACCGCCGAATGCGTTGCCTTCGACAATTCCGATCAGGGGTTTGTTTAGGGTATCGAGTGCATTTAGCATGTTGGACAACACAGTAGCTTGCTGGATTTTACCAGCGCGATCGGCGGCGAACTGTTCGCGCATCCAGTCCAAGTCTCCGCCTGCGCAGAATGATTTTCCCTGCGCGCGTAGGATCACGGCACGGATGGTATCGTCGGCGTTTATGGTGGCGCAGGTGTCCGTGATTTCCGTCATCATTTGCGCACTGATGGCGTTGTGTTTTTCGGGGCGCGATAGGGTTAGAGTGGCAATACCGCGCGCGTCGGTTTCGATTTGGATGGTTTCAAGTGTCATGATGATCCTTTCAAGCCAAAGCCGTTTAAGATGTTTTGCGCCTGCGTAAGTACACCCATGTCTAGGCCAGTTTTCCAGCCATTTTCGTGCAGGTATTCCACCAGTGGAATGGTGGAGACATTGCCCCTGGCACCTGGTGCATATGGGCACCCGCCAAGGCCGCCGATGGCGGAGTCAAATGTGCGTAGGCCGAAGGGTAACGCGGTGGCGACGTTTTGGATGGCATTGCCAGATGTATCATGGAAGTGGCCCGCGAATAGGGTGGCGGGGAATTTTGCAAGCAGGGTTTCGAGGACACGTTTAATGGTGTCAGGGGTGGCGCGGCCGATGGTGTCACCCAGTGAGATTTCGTAGCATCCTTGGTCGGCGAGTTTGGTGACAACATCCAAAACGGCGGCGGGGTTGATTGCGCCCTCGTATGGACAATCGGTGATGCAGGACACGTAACCGCGAAGTTTTACGTTTGCTTCATGTGCACCTTTGGCGACTGGCGTGAAGCGTTCGATGCTTTCTGCAATCGAACAATTCAGGTTTTTTTGGCTGAAGGATTCGGATGCGGAGCCGAAAATTGCGACCTCGTCTGCATTGGCGTTTAATGCACCCTCTAGGCCGCGCATGTTTGGGGTTAGGACGGCGTAATCCACAGATGGATTTCGGGTGATGCCCGCCATGACGTTGGCCGCGTCGGCCATTTGTGGCACCCATTTGGGCGAGACGAAACTGGTGGCCTCAATTTTACGCAGTCCGGTTTTGGACAGCGTATCAATCAGCGCGATTTTGCCGGCGGTGGGGATTATTGATCCCTCGTTTTGGAGGCCGTCGCGGGGGCCGACCTCGTATATGGTGATTTGGTTTGTCATGCGTCGGTTTCCTTGAGCGTGACAAGGATTGTGCCCTCGGATGTTGCATCGGATTGGGCGCAGAAGATTGCCTCGATTGTGCCGTCGCGTGGGGCGGTTAGGACGTGTTCCATTTTCATGGCTTCCATTGCGACCAGTGGGTCGCCCGCGGTTACAGAATCGCCGGCGTTTATGTGAACCAGTGTGACGGTGCCCGTCATTGGGGCGATGATTTGATCGCTGTTTTCGCCTGCGCCTGCGGCAACATCCAATGGCGTTGGGATGGTCAGGGTTTGGGCATCGGCGGCGGATTTTATGGTGACGGTGTTGCCCGAAACGGTGGCGGTTGCGCGGTGTTTGGTACTGTTTGCCGACGCGGTGATTTGATCGGCGTTACGCGTGATTCGTGTAAAGGTGGTTTCGCCAACGGTGATGTTATCGCCATTGATTGTAAGCGCGACGTTAGCACATTCATTGAATGCCGTTTTAATTGCTGGCGCCTGCCACATTTGCCAACCAAGGCGCGGGGTGGATAGGTCGATATCATGCGTAGTGATGATTGCGCAGAGAACGTCAAAATCGTTGATTTCGGGCATGGTGGACAGGGCGTCCATTTTGCGTTCGATCAGGCCTGTGTCCAATTTTGCAGTTGCGAAATCGGGGTCGGTGGCGAGGCGGGATAGGAAGCCGAGATTGGTTGGTGTGCCTGCCGCGTAGGTATTTTGTAACCCGTCCACCAGCGCATTTAATGCTGTATCGCGATCTGCCGCGTGGGTGGTGATCTTGGCGATCATAGGATCGTAAAAGGGGCTGATCACATCGCCAGTTTCGACGCCTGTGTCGATCCGTGTATCGGTGTTGAATTGCAGGGATGTTAGTATTCCCGGTGCGGGTTTGAAATCGGCTGTGGGGTCTTCGGCGTAAATTCGCGCCTCAAATGCGTGGCCGTTTAGCGTTATTTCGTTTTGTTTTAGCGGTAGTGCGTTGCCCGCCGCGACGTGGAGTTGCCATGCAACCAAATCGGTTCCTGTTACGGATTCTGTTACGGGGTGTTCGACCTGTAATCGTGTATTCATTTCCATGAACCAGAAACCGTCGGCGCGTAAGGGGCCAGATCCGTCAACGATGAATTCGATTGTGCCAGCGCCGAAATAATCGATTTGTTTTGCGGCCTTGATTGCCGCATCTGTCATGGCGGCGCGCAGGTCAGCGGGCATGTCGGGGGCTGGGGCCTCTTCGATCACTTTCTGGTGGCGGCGCTGCATGGAGCAGTCGCGTTCGAACAGGTGTACGACGTTGCCGTGGGTGTCGCCGAAAACTTGGACTTCGATGTGGCGGGGGGATTGGATGAACCTTTCGATCAATACGTGGGCATCGCCGAAGCTGGCCAATCCTTCGCGTGCGGCGGATTGGAGGAGGGTTTCGAAGTCGGCGGCGTTTTCAACCAAACGCATACCTTTGCCACCGCCGCCTGCGCGGGCCTTGATCAACACGGGGTAACCGATTTTTTCGGCTTCGGCGGCCAGATAAGCGGGGTCTTGATTATCGCCGTGGTAGCCGGGAACAACGGGGACGCCTGCGATTTCCATCAGTTCCTTGGCGCGGTCTTTGAGGCCCATTTGGCGGATGGATTCAGGGGATGGGCCGATGAAGGTCATGCCGTTGTCCGCGATTTTTTGTGCGAAGTCTGGGTTTTCGGATAGGAAGCCGTAACCGGGGTGGATGGCCTGTGCGCCTGTTTGTTGTGCGGCGTCGATCAACACATCCATTTGTAGATAGCTGTCGGCGGCAGGGGATGGGCCGATGTGGACGGCTTGGTCGGCCACTTTTACGTGCAAGGCGTTTGCGTCTGCGTCTGAATATACGGCAACAGTTTGTACGCCCATTTTGCGCGCGGTTTTGATGATGCGACAGGCAATTTCGCCACGGTTTGCAATCAGGATTTTTGTAAACATGATTTTATCCTTACATGCGGAACACGCCGAATGGCGTGTCGTTGACGGGGGCGTTTGATGCGGCGCGCAGGGACAGCGCGATGACGTCACGGGTTTTGCGGGGGTCGATGATTCCATCGTCCCAAAGGCGTGCGGATGCGTAGAGCGGATCGGACTGTTCTTCGAATTGATCCAAGATAGGTTGTTTTAGTTTTTGTTCGTCAGTGGCGGAGAAGGTGCCACCTTTGGCCTCTACCGCTGTTTTAGTGACGGTGGCCATAACGCCGGCCGCCTGTTCGCCGCCCATCACGGAAATTTTGGCGTTCGGCCACATCCACATGAAACGTGGGCTGTATGCGCGGCCGCACATGCCGTAGTTACCAGCGCCGTAGGAACCGCCGACCACAACCGTGACCTTGGGGACGTTCGCACAGGAAACGGCGGATACCAATTTTGCGCCGTCTTTGGCGATGCCGCCTGCTTCGTATTTTGAACCAACCATGAAGCCCGTGATGTTTTGTAAGAACAGCAACGGGATTTTGCGTTTGGTGCAGAGTTGGATGAAATGTGCGCCTTTTTGGCTGCTTTCGGAAAACAAAACACTGTTGTTGGCAAGGATGCCGACAGTCATGCCATCGATATGAGCGAAGCCACAGATCAGGGTGGTGCCGAAGCGTTCTTTGAATTCTTCGAACTCGGAACCGTCAACGATGCGGGCGATGACCTCGCGGATGTCGAATGGGGTTTTGGATTCTGCGGGGACAACGCCGAGGAGTTCATCGGATGAATATAGTGGGAGTTTTGCATCGCGTTCCAATAGGGATGATGCGGGTGAAGGGCCAAGGTTGGCGACGCATTGGCGTGCCAGTGCGAGGGCGTGGGTGTCATCATCGGCCAGATAATCCGCAACGCCAGACAGGCGGGTGTGGGTGTCGCCGCCGCCCAAAGTTTCGGCGTCTATTTCTTCGCCTGTGGCCTCTTTCACCAAGGGAGGGCCAGCAAGGAAAATCGTGCCCTGATCGCGCACAATGATGGTTTGATCGGACATGGCGGGGACGTATGCGCCGCCTGCAGTGCATGATCCCATCACGACGGCGATTTGGGGGATGCCAGCCGCGCTCATCCGTGCTTGGTTATAGAAAATCCGCCCGAAGTGATCGCGGTCGGCGAAAACCTCGTCTTGGTTCGGGAGGTTGGCGCCGCCGCTGTCGACGAGGTAAATGCAGGGGAGATTATTTTCATTGGCGATTTCTTGGGCGCGAAGGTGTTTTTTCACCGTGGCGGGAAAATATGTTCCGCCCTTAACCGTGGCGTCGTTGCACAGGATCATGCAATCGCGACCCGATACGCGACCGATGCCCGCGATGACGCCAGCGGCGGGCAGGTCTGTGTCGTATAATTTATGCGCGGCGAAGAGGCCGATTTCCAGAAAGGGTGATCCCGCATCCAGCAGACCCATGACGCGATCACGTGGTAACAATTTGCCACGTGCAATGTGACGGTCGCGTGATGATTGGCGACCGCCCATTGCGATGGTTCCCGCAAGGGTGGCGATGTTGTCGGCCAACGCGGTGTTATGCGCCACGTTGGTGGCGAATTCAGGTGCGTTTGGGTTTAGTTTGGATTGAAGGATCGCCATGGTTTATGCCGTTTCGTTAAACAGTTCGCGGCCGATTAGCATGCGGCGGATTTCCGATGTGCCTGCGCCGATTTCGTACAGTTTTGCGTCGCGTAGCAAACGGCCTGTGGCGTTATCGTTGATGTAACCGTTGCCGCCCAAAATTTGGATGGAATCCAGTGCGACCTGTGTGGCCTTTTCGGCGGCGTAAAGGATGCAACCTGCGCTGTCTTTGCGTGATGTTTGACCGCGATCGCAACCCTGTGCCACGGCGTAAACATAGGCGCGGCAGGCGTTCATTGTGGTGTACATGTCAGCGATTTTACCCTGCATCAATTGGAAGGTGCCAATCGGTTTGCCGAACTGTTCGCGTTCGTGGATGTAGGGGACGACGATGTCCATTGCGGCCGCCATGATGCCGATCGGACCAGCGGCCAGTGTGACGCGTTCGTAATCCAGACCAGACATCAAAACGTTCACGCCTTTGCCTTCTTCGTGCAGGATATTTTCAAAGGGGACGAAGCAATCTTGGAATACCAGTTCACAGGTGTTTGAGCCGCGCATGCCAAGTTTGTCCAGTTTCTGGGCAGTGGAGAATCCATCCATTTCGCGTTCGACCAGAAATGCGGTGATACCCTTGGGGCCCGCATCGGGATCGGATTTTGCGTAGACGATTAAAGTGTTGGCATCGGGGCCGTTGGTGATCCACATTTTGTTGCCGTTCAAAATGAAGCCATCGTTGCGTTTTTCAGCACGCAGTTTCATGGAGACGACATCGGAACCTGCACCCGGTTCTGACATGGCCAATGAGCCGACATGTTCACCTGAGATTAGTTTTTGCAAATATTTTGCCTTTTGTTCGGGGGTGCCCCAACGGTTAATTTGGTTCACACACAGGTTTGAATGTGCGCCATATGACAGACCGACGGATGCAGATGCGCGGCTGATTTCCTCGATGGCGATGCAGTGGGCGAGGTAGCCCATATCGACGCCGCCGTCATCTTCTGGTACTGTGATTCCGTGCAGGCCGAGAGCGCCCATCTTTTCCCACAAATCCATTGGAAATTCGTTGGATGCGTCGATTTCTGCGGCGCGAGGGGCGATTTCATCGGTGGCGAACCGGCGAACCATGTCTTGCAATGCTTCGATGTCTTCGCCGAGGTTGAAGTTCATTGTTTCGTTAAACATTTGCATCTTCCTTTGTGTTTGCGCCAAGGGCGCGGAATGTCATTTCGACATAATAATCTTGGATTTTGGATTTCGAGAGGCGGCCCGTTTCACGGTACCATGTGTTGACGCCGATCAATGACCCCAGCACGGACATGGTGGCGACATGGGTGTCGGCGACGTGGAATTCGCCTGCGTCCGAGCCATCGCGGATAATGGATGCGACGACGTTTTCGTATTGACTACGCAGGCCCTCGATCACGCGATGGTTTTCGGGTTCGAGTGAGCGCAGCTCCATAAAGGATATAAACACGTCTTCGGAACGTGGAATGTTGAATGCGATGTGGAAGCGCACAAACTGTTCCATGCGTTCGGCAGGAGACAGGCCATCGGTTTCGATTTCGTGCCAGCCAGTCAGGAGGGCGTTCATGTGGTCCGTCATCAGACGCACCAAGATTTGCTGTTTGTTCGGGAAGTGATTGTAAAGTGCGCCAACGTTTACGCCCACAGCGGATGCAATCATGCGCATCGACACGGCGGAATAGCCCAATTTTGCGATCAGGGGCAGGGATTGTTCCAAGATGCGCTGGGCCGTTTTTTGGCCGTCTGCGCCGACGGTGCGTGCCATGGGTGTCCTGTAATTAAATGAACGTTCGTTCTTTTTAATATTGTTATGGTGGAAAAGCAAGGGGTACATGGGTTAGCGGGGTTGGTTGATTAGGCGCAGCGCGTCGTGGGAGATTTCGGCGATGATGTCGTCGGTGGATTGGAGCTTGTGGATTAAACCCGTGCCTTGGCCCGCGAAGATGTTTGCGGTGGTTGGATCGCCAGCGGCAAGGGCGTCGTTCCATGCGGTTTGCGCGGTTGGGGATTGGCGCAGGGCGTCTGGGTTGTGGTGCCATGCATCAGTAAAGGCGTTTTTGATGGCGCTGATGCTGTAGCCATCGGGCCAGTCACGGTTGCGCACAATATCGATGATTGTTGTGCGTAAGGTGTCGTCGCCGGTGGCGTCGAACATGGCCTGTAGCATGTTGGGATGCACCAACGCTTCGGTAGCGGCGAGGAGGCGAGTGCCGATGAGGGCACCGTCTGCGCCGAGCATCAATGCGGCAGCAAGGCCGCGTCCATCGATGATACCGCCAGCGGCGACGAGAATTACATCCGGTGCATTTTTTGCAATATAATCAGTGACTTCTGGTACTAAAGTGAATGTAGCTCTGTTTGCGCCGTGACCACCAGCCTCGGAGCCTTGGGCGACGATGATGTTTGCGCCGATGTTGATGGCGTGTTTGGCATCACGTAGGGTTTGAACTTGGCAGATAAGGGGGATTTTAGCCTCGTGGATTTGTGGGGCGAATGGAGCTGGATCGCCGAAGGATAGGAATATTGCGCGAGGCTTTTTATCCAATGCCTGTTCCAGCAATGCAGGGTTATTTGCCAGTGACCATGTGATGAAACCGCAACCGACGTCCGTGTCGTCTGCGATTTTGAACTGTTCATCCAGCCAGTTGGTATCGCCGTATCCGCCGCCGATGAAACCAAGGCCCCCCGCCCGTGTTGTCGCGGCAGCAAGAGCGCCGCCAGATACGAAGGCCATTGGCGCACCCATGATCGGATGCGCAATGTCGAATGCCGCTGTTAGACGGGTCTGCATGGTTTAGTTGTGATCGCGTAGGTCGGCGATGACCAGCCCGTCTTTGGGCAATGAATCAGGTGCGCAGATGTCCACATTGGCGCGAAGTTTCAAAACGCTTTGGATGGATTCGCCATAGGTTTCGACGTTATCGCTGGGTGTCTCTAAACGCACGGTCATTGCATCATTGGTGCCGTCATGTGTGACCTCGACGCGCGCTTTGATGATCTCGGGGTGGCGTTCCAGCAGTTGCGCGACCTGTTCTGGTCGTACGAACATGCCTTTGACCTTGGTTGCTTGGTCTGCGCGGCCTTTCCAGCCTGTGATGCGGGTGTTTGTGCGTCCACATGGGCTGGTGCCAGTCATCATCGATGACAGATCGCCTGTTGCGAAGCGGATAAGGGGGTAATCGGGGTTTAGAGTTGTGACGACCACTTCGCCGATTTCACCCATTTTGACGGGAATGCCCGTGCCCGGTGTGACGATTTCGACGATGACGCCCTCGTCGACGATCATGCCATCCATTGCCGCGCTTTCGTATGCGATGTGACCAAGATCGGCAGTCGCGTAGCATTGTAGGCAGCTGATGCCGCGATCAATGTAGCCTTGGCGAATCTGGGGAAACAGTGGTCCGCCACTGACGGCGGCGGATTTGATGGCGGACAAATCCAAACCCATTTCATCAGCCTTGGTCAGGATGGTGTTTAGGTAATCTGGTGTGCCTGCATATGCAGTGACGCCGAGGTCTGCGGCAGCCTGTGCCTGAAGCTCTGTTTGGCCTGGGCCAGCGGCGAAAACGGATGCGCCGACGGCGGCCGTTGCGTTATCGAACATCGCACCAGCAGGGGTGAAATGGTATGAAAATGTGTTTTGTACAATGTCGCCTGCACCGATGCCAACGGCGTGTAGGAAACGACCAAAGCGCCACCAGTCGCCGCCGCGTTGACCCATTTCATAGATAGGGCCAGGGGATTGGAACAGTTGGTGGATGCGGCCGCGTTCAAGCGTTGCGAAGCCGCCCAACGGAGGAGTCGCTTTTTGCGCAGACGATAGGTCTGATTTTCGCAAAACAGGCAATGTTGCCAGCGCGTTAGCGTCTGTTATGGATGTAGCGTCAATATCGGTGAGCGTGGTGGCGAAACCAGCCGAGTTTGATTGTGCGTTGGCGACTTGGCGTGGCAAAGCAAGTGCCAGATCAGCAGCGCGTTCATCGTCTGAACGGGTTTCGAGTGTGTCAAAATATTTGCGCATTAGCTTAACCACCGCTTGCGGCGACGGTACGATCGGACATCACGGAACGATTTACGCCCTTCGTCTGACATGCCCAAATAGAACTCTTTTACGTCCGGGTTTTCACGTAGTTCGGCGGCGGGGCCGTCCAATACGACGCGACCAGATTCAAGGATGTAGCCGTAGTGCGCGTAGCGAAGTGCCACGTTGGTATTTTGTTCAGCAAGAAGGAAGGATACGCCCTCTTTCTCGTTCAAGTCTTTCACGATACCAAAGATTTCCTCGACCAGTTGTGGTGCGAGGCCCATGGATGGTTCGTCCAGTAAAACGGTTTCTGGGCGGGACATGATGGCGCGGCCGATGGCGCACATTTGTTGTTCACCGCCTGATGTGTAACCTGCCTGTGATTTGCGACGTTCGCGTAGGCGTGGGAAGTATTCGTAAACCATTTCCAGATCTTGGGCGACGGCTGCGCGACCTTGTGATCGGGTGTAGGCGCCTGTCATCAAGTTTTCTTCGATTGTGAGGTGTTCGAAACAGTGACGGCCTTCCATCACTTGGATGACGCCTGATTTCACCAGTGTTGATGGGTTCAGATCGGAGATTGAATTGCCGCGATATGTTATCGACCCTTTGGTCACTTCGCCGCGTTCGGAATGCAATAGGTTTGAAATTGCTTTCAAGGTCGTGGTTTTGCCTGCGCCGTTACCACCAAGAAGGGCCGTAATGCCACCTTTGGGAACAGAGAGGCTGACGCCTTTCAGAACCAAAATCACGTGATTATAAATCACTTCGATGTTGTTGACCTCTAGCAAGTTTTCCGCTGTGTCTGTGTTGTCCAACATGATTGGCTCCTGTTAAATTCGTGGATCCCTTGGCCCGTGTGGGCCAAGGGGGTGGTTTGTAAGATTACTTACAACCTTCTTCGATGTTGTTTTCTGCTGCGTATGCGGCGCTGTCTTCCATGATCAATTTGCCGATCACATCATTGTCTGATGGTGAGAAGTCGGAAATTTGTGACCATGATTTAGCTGTCGCATCCCACTGTGTTACTGAACTCAAACCTGGGCCACCGTGGTTTTCACATGATACGGCAAATTCAGGGCCAAAGCCCGCCATGCCAAGACCAGCCATTTTATCAGCTGTCATTTCCAACGCTTCCATACCGTCACGCATCATTGCTGGCGTGATATTGGCTGTGCCGTGGATGCCTTGGGCTGTTTTGGCCGCTTCTACAGCCAACATTGCCGCGTACATACCACGGTTGTACAGAACCGTACCAACTTGGTCGCCAGCACCGGCTGCTTTGCCTGCATCAACAACGTATTTTTGGATGTCGTCGAATACTGGGAAGTCGTTGCCAACAGCGTGCATGTTCAATGCTTTGTAACCGTTTGCCGCGTCGCCCGCAGGGATCACATCGTTTTCAGAACCTGACCACCAGATACCGATGAAGTTTTCCATGTTGAAACGGATGTTCGCTGCTTCTTGGATCGCAACTTGGTTCATAACGCCCCAGCCCCACATGAATACATAATCAGGCTTTTCACGGCGAATTTGTAGCCATTGTGATTTTTGTTCCTGACCAGGGTGATCAACGGCCAACAATGACAATTCAAAGTTATGCTTTTTCGCAAGCTCTTCTAGTGTGCGGATTGGTTCCTTGCCGTAGGCAGAGTTGTGGTACACAAGCGCGATTTTTTTGCCTGCGATGTCGCCACCGTTTACGTCGAGCACGTGGTTTACAGCAACAGATGCGCCGTTCCAGTAGTTTGCTGGGTAGTTAAATACGTGTGAAAACACCTTGCCGTTTGCGGCAGATGTACGACCGTAACCCATTGTGTGCATTGGGATGTCATCTGCAGTGACCTTTGGGATCAACTGGTATGTCATGCCTGTGGACAATGGTTGGTATACCAATGAACCCATGCCTTTGGTGCTCTCGTAACACTCGACACCTTTTTCTGTGTTGTATGCTGTTTCACATTCAACAACTTTGGTCATTTCGCCGCCGATGCCGCCATCGCGTTCGTTGACCAATGTAAAGTAATCTGAGTAGCCATCCGCGAATGGGATGCCGTTAGCACCGTATGGGCCGGTGCGATAGCTGAGCGATGGGAATACAAGCTCGGCCATTGTGGGGCCTGCGAGCATGGATGCCGCAACAGCAATTGCTGTTAGTTTCGTGAATTTCATGTCTGTTTCCTCCCTAAGGTTTGACATAAGTGAATGCGCATTTGCGCGGTATTCAGTGGCCCCCCTAGTGTGGGAAAGGCCAAAGACGTAATTTTTCCTTGGCTGTGCGCCAAAGTGCGGCCAAACCGTGTGGTTCCAAGATTAAGAACACCATGATCAAGCCACCGACGATGACGAATTCCATGTGAGCTGCGAGATCGGTGGGCCAGCCCATTTGTCCAACGAAAATGTTTTTCAATAACACAGGCATTAGGATCATGAATGCGGCACCGGCGAATGAACCAAAGATCGAGCCAAGGCCACCAATGATGATCATGAACAGAACCAAGAATGATTTTGTGATGCCGAATGCTTCGCCAACTTCGGCAGCACCAAGGTAGACCGCGAACAATAATGCGCCTGCGATGCCGATGTAAAACGAGCTGATCGCGAAAGCGGTGAGTTTGGTTTTTAGCGGGTTCACACCGATGATTTCGGCCGCGATATCCATATCGCGGATCGCCATCCATTTACGGCCATTTGCGCCGCGTGTCAGGTTACGAGCGCCCCATGCCAAGATGACAACGAAGGTCAGGCAGAACAGGTAGCTGATGTGGGGCAATGCGTTTGCACCAGAGATAGCGTAGCCAAAGATTGTGCGTTCGGGGGCCGAGATTTGACCAGAGGCGGAGTAGTTGTAGAACCATGGAACCTTGTTGAATAGCCATACTAAGAAGAACTGAGCCGCCAATGTTGCCACGGCGAGGTAGAAGCCTTTGATCCGTAGGCTGGGTAGGCCGAATAGAATGCCAACCAATGCGGTGACGCCGCCCGATAGGATGATCACGAATGCGATGTTCAGATCAGGGAAGCTGGTCATCAGTTTGTAGGATGCATATGCGCCGACGGCCATAAAGCCACCTGTACCCAAGCTGACCTGTCCACAGTATCCCGTCAGGATATTAAGGCCGAGTGCAGCGATGGAGTAGATTAAGAATGGCAAAACAACAGCGTTCAGCCAGTAATCGTTTATAATCATCGGGCCGACAATGAAGGCCAGCGCAAGCATGATAAAGTAGCCCCAGCGATCAAATAGGATGGGGAAGGTTTGTTGATCCTTGGCGTAGGATGTTTTGAAATCGCCTGCTTCGCGGTATAACATTTTACACCCTTTCGATAATTTTTTCGCCGAACAAACCCTGAGGTCTGAAGACAAGGAACAAGAGGGCCAGCATATATGCGAACCAGTTTTCTGTGGCACCGCCAAGGAAAGGCGCGCCGATCAAGAATTCGAACATCTTTTCACCGACGCCGATAATCAACCCGCCGATGATCGCACCCGGGATGGAGGTGAAACCACCTAACATCAGGACGGGGAGGGCCTTGAGTGCGATCAGGGACAGGGAGAATTGGACGCCAGATTTTGAGCCCCACATGATGCCAGCGACAAGGGCAACGAAGCCCGCGATCGACCAGACGATCACCCAGATTACGCGCAGGCTGATGCCCACGGATAATGCCGCCTGGTGGTCATCGGCAACGGCGCGAAGGGCGCGACCTGTTTTAGTGTATTGGCTGAATAGGATCAGTGCGGTTACGAGGATGGCCGCGAAGATGGTAGCCCAGATATCGAGATTGTCGATGTAGAAGCCGTAGAAATCATCGCCGCCAAGGAATGCGGTGTTTTCCTCTAACCAAAGGTTGCCGCCCTGTGGGATGCCAACGTCAAGTTTTTTGATGTCAGAGCCCCACATCAGATCACCGAAACCTTCCATGAAGTAGGCCAGCCCGATGGTGGCCATGAACAGGATGATGGGTTCTTGGTTGACCAAATGTTTGAGGACGAACTTTTCCACCAAGAAGGCGAAGAGGATCATCATCATTAAGGTGCAGACGATGGCCAGAAGGGCGGGCATGTGCCAGCCGAAATGGTGGATTTCGGTGCCGAACGTGGCATTGATGACGTGGGCGAAGGGAATTTGACCGGATTGGAAGCCAACCAGACAAAGTGCCGCGAACAGGGCCATCACGCCTTGGGCGTAGTTGAAAATGCCAGAAGCCTTGAAGATTAAAACGAAACCTAGGGCGACGAGGGAATACATCACGCCAGCCATCAGGCCGTTTAAGAAAACTTCGATACCATAGTAGAAATTAGCGGACATTTGCGGCCCCTTTGTTTTTATGCGCTCCGCGCGGGGGATATTTGGACAAGAAAAAGATGGGGTAATTAATCATGAGCGACCCCCAAGTATGCGTCGATGACGGCTTGGTCTTGGCGGACTTCTGATGGGGTGCCGTCGCCGATCTTTTTGCCGTAGTCCATGACGACGACGCGGTCAGCGATATCCATCACAACACCCATGTCGTGTTCGATAAGTGCAATTGTAGTGCCAAATTCGTCGTTCACATCAAGGATAAAGCGGGACATGTCCTCTTTTTCTTCGACGTTCATGCCGGCCATTGGTTCATCAAGAAGTAATAGTTTTGGTTCGGCGGCGAGGGCGCGACCCAATTCAACGCGTTTTTGCAAACCATATGGAAGGCGACCAACGGGTGTTTTGCGAATGGTTTGAATTTCTAAGAAATCGATGATTTTTTCGACGACTTCGCGGTTTTCGACCTCTTCGCGCTGGGCCTTGCCCCACCACATCATTTGCGATGCCAGGCCAGATTTCATGTGGGTTAAGCGACCCGTCATGATGTTATCTAGTGTCGACATGCCCTTGAACAATGCGATGTTTTGAAAGGTGCGGGCGATGCCCTGTTTTGCGATTTGGTGCGGTTTCATGGGGCCACGTTTTTTACCGTGGAACAACACATCGCCCTCTTGGGGGTGATAGAAGCCGTTTATCACGTTCAGCATCGATGATTTGCCCGCGCCGTTTGGGCCAATGATGGCGCGAATTTCACCCTCGCGGATGTCAAACGAGATGTCTTTGATCGCGACGACGCCACCGAAACGAAGTGTGATGTTTTTCATTTCCATTACGGCGCCGCCGATGGTGCGACCATCAGGGGTTTGGTATGTTTCTGTTTGGGTCATGCGGCCACCTGTTTGCGTGGGAATGTTTTCACGTCACGGATTTCCAGATCGGCAGAGATTGAACCCTTGCGTCCGTCTTCGTAGGTGACTTCGGTTGTTGTTTTGATGTTTGTTGCGTCTGAATAAAGTGCACCAATCAGATCATCGAATTTTTCAGCGATGATTTTGCGACGTACTTTTAATGTGCGGGTCATTTCGCCGTCATCTGCATCCAATTGTTTGTGTAGGATTAAGAAGCGTGTGATTTGACAGCCAGATAGGAATTCATCTTCGGCGATAGACGCGTTTACGTTTGCGATATTTTCTTGGATCATTTCGTAGACGCGTGGATGGCCTGCCAATTCTTGGTAAGAAGAGTAGGCGATGTTGTTACGTTCAGCCCAGTTGCCAACCGCCAATAGATCGATGTTGATAAAAGCAACACAGTTGTCTTTGCCGTTACCGAAAACAACTGCCTCTAGGATATTTGAGTAGAATTTCAGTTTGTTTTCAACGAATTTTGGCGCGAACATTGTCCCATCGTTTAATTTTCCAACATCCTTGATCCGATCAATGATACGCAATTGCCCAGATGCCGTTTCGATAAAGCCAGCATCGCCGGTTGCAACCCAACCTTCGGGATCTTTTGTGTCTGCCGTACTCTCTGGGTTTTCGTAATATTCGACGAAGGAACCAGGCGAGCGGTAGAAAACTTCGCCACTTTCATCGATGCGAAGTTCGACCCCTGGACTGGGGGTGCCGACTGTATCGGCGCGGACTTCGCCATCGCGTTGTTGGGTGATGAAAACGGATGCTTCGGTTTGGCCGTAAAGTTGTTTTAGATTGATGCCAAGTGAGCGGTAAAAATCGAAGAGTTCGGGGCCGATCGCTTCGCCGGCCGTGTATCCGACGCGGACGCGTGAGAGGCCGAGAGTGTTTTTAAGGGGGCCTGTGACCAGTAGTTTGCCGAGCTGGTATTTTAGATGTGCGCCAAGGCCGACGGATTTGCCATCCATCAATTTTGGGCCAACATCAGCGGCGTTTGCCATGAAGGTTTTGTAAAGTTTGCGTTTTAGAGGGCTGGCATCTTCCATGCGGATTTGAACGGATGTTAACATGCCTTCGAAATACGCAGGGGGTGCGAAGAAGTAGGTTGGGCCGACTTCGCGTAGGTCGTGCTGCATTGTTTCGCCGCTCTCGGGGCAGGCAACGCAGAATGCGGCGTTATATGCCTGACTGATCGAAAAGATGAAATCCCCAACCCATGCCATCGGCAGGTAGGCAAGAACGCTGTCGTTGACCGACAGGTTGTCAAATTCAGCGGTGGCGCGGCCTGTTTCGATAATGTTTTCGTTGGACAAAACCACGCCTTTGGGGCGGCCTGTGGTGCCTGATGTATAAAGCATGACGCAGGTTGTGTTGTAATCCTGTGCGTCAAGGCGTGCGTTTAATTCGGGGGAGAGTTCAGCACGTTTATCGCGGCCTGTTTGCTGTATGTCAGAGAATTCGAACAATGCGCCACGATCATATTTACGCATGCCGCGCGGGTCCAGGTAGATGACGCCATCCAATGCCTTTAGGTCATCTTGGACGTCGATGATTTTGTCCACTTGTTCCTGATCTTCGGCAACGACGAAACGTGCGGTGCAGTGATCCAAAACATATGCCATCTCTTCTGCGACGGCGTCTTTGTATAATGGGACGGGGACAGCGCCAACGGATTGGGCGGCGACCATAGACCAATAGAAGTAAGGACGGTTACGGCCAACGATGGCGATGTGATCGCCCTGTTTGACACCCAGATCCAGGAAGCCAAGTGCGAGGGCGTTGATTTCATCAGCGGCTTGCGACCACGTCCAAGTTTGCCAGATGCCGTATTCTTTTTCACGATAGGCCGCAGCGTCGCCGTATTTGGCAGCGTTACGAGCCAGTAATTTGGGAACTGTATTGAGTTCAGGTCCCGCATTTTTTTTGGTCATGGTTTTCCCCGGTCGTCAGGCGCAACTTCGGCGCGATGATTCTTTTTCAAATTTAACTATGATTTATTCAGTTTGCAGAAGTATTTCACAAATGTATCCAAATGTAACAAAGGCAAAAATATCTTTCTGGCATTGATTGTGCGTGGATGTTAGCAAAATTGCATGACACGTAGTGCACATGAAATCGCGGAAATGACCCGTTCGGGGCTGAACCTGATTAAGCAGGCGATTTCGATTTACGATCAGGATTTGAAACTGACGGTGGCAAATCGTCGGTTCAAAACGATGTTTACTGTGCCGGATGAGTTTATGCAGGTTGGTGCCAGTTTTGCAGACACGGTGCGCCATTTGGCGACCAGCGGCGAATATGGGGATGTCATTGATATTGATGCGTTTGTGGCGGAACGTGTCGAACAAGCGAAAGCATTTGAGCCGCATTATTTTGAGCGTGAACGCGCAAACGGAACGACCGTAAGTGTTGAGGGTAGCCCGTTGCGCCAAGGTGGATGGGTGACCGTTTACACGGATATTTCAGATATTCGCCGCCAAGAGGAATTGTTGCGCAATCAGTCCGAGGGGTTGTCCGAGAAGTTGTTGCGCCGTTCCGAGCAGTTGTCGCAAACAAACCGTGAGTTGAATTCATCGATTATTGCACTGGAAGAGGCCAAGCAGGAATTGACGGAATCAGAGGCTCGTTTGAAATCCACCAACGCCATGACGCCAGCCCATATCGCGCGCGTCGGGGTGGATGGTGTGTATACATATACCAACCAACGTCTGCATACGATCATCCCCGAGAGGCCGCGAAATATTTTGGGGATGGGCATGAAAGAGGCGCTGGGATCAGAGGCATTTTCGCATATCAACCCACATTTCCTGAATGCGCTGAAGGGTCAAGCATCGGCGTTTGAATTTGCCTTGCGTGAAGCAGGCAAGCAAGTACGCGTTGCGTTTACGCCCGATCATGATGCCACGGGTGCCGTAATTGGGGCCTATTTATTGTCGATGGATGTGACAGAGGAGAGCAATGCACGCCAAGCATTAATGCACGCACGTAGGCGTGAATTGGCGGCACAATTGACCAGCGGTTTGGCGCATGATTTTGCCAATCTGTTAACGATCATTCTGGGTCAGCAAAACAAGTTAGAGGCATTGGTCAATTTGCCTGATGATGTGCAAGAAATTGTAGCCACGACCAAAGAGGCGGCGTTGCGAGGTGGCGAATTGTTGAATGGGTTGGGGCAGGTGAATGCCACGCGCAACCTGATGTTACGGCCTGTTGAATTCGAAGGTTTGATGGATCGCACGATGCGTTTGATCCGTGCGGCGGTGGGTGCGGATATTGATGTGGTGTTCACAAGTAATGTGCGTGATGTGCGGTTGATGATGGATGATGGGTTTACCCAAGATGCGTTGTTGAATTTGGCACTAAACGCCAAAGAGGCGATTGCGGGTGCGGGGCGAATTTGGATAACTGCGGCGCATGATCATGCGGATTGGTTGGAATTGACCGTGCGGGACAATGGTACGGGGTTCAGTGAAGCGGCGATGAAAAATGCGTTTACACCGTTTTATACGACGAAGAAGGGATCGATTGGGCGGGGTTTGGGCCTGTCCACAGTATTTGATTATGCCAAGGTAAATGGCGGGCGCGTGATTTTGGATAATCATTCGGATGGCGGCGCGATGATCACGCTGCGCATTCCGTATAAACAAGCGACGGAGGTGAAGCCCGGGTTGGTTTTACTGGTCGAGGATAATTTGGATATTCGCGAAACCGTGCGTGGGTATCTGCAAAAGATGGGCCATGCGGTGATCGAGGCCGACAGTGCCGAAGAGGCGATTGGGTTGGGACATTTACCTGATTTGTCGTTGGTGGTGTCGGATTTGATGTTGGGTGGTGCATTGACGGGGCATGATTTAGCAACGCGGTTGCGCAGTGATGGCATTGAAGTGCCGTTTTTGATTGTGACTGGATTGCCCGTGGATAACCCTGTGCGGATTGCGGCTGCGCGGGACTTTAGTGTTATTTCAAAGCCGTTTACGTTTGAAAAGCTGGCGGAAACGATCCAAGGTGAACAACAATGACTGAAATACGCCCCCTTATCACCATTCTGGATGATCAACGTGAGATCCGTGACATGTTGTCTGTTGCGTTGAATGATGCGGGATTTGAAACCATGTGTTTTGCCCGTGCCACCGAATTTGAACGCGAAATTCGCCGCCTGTCGCCCACGGCCTGTATCGTGGATTTGGGTTTGCCAGATAAGGATGGTTTGGCGTTGGTCAATCATCTGGCAATGGAAACGGATGCGTCGATTATTATTATTTCAGGGCGCTCACAGGTTCAGGAAAAGATTGTCGGGCTGGAACTGGGTGCAGATGACTATATCACCAAACCGTTTGAGGCCGCCGAAGTGGTGGCGCGGATACGGGCGATCATTCGCCGTAACGCGCCCAAGGCATCAGCCGATGCGCAATCCACCGTTCAGTTTTCGGGATGGACAGTGCATTTTGATAAAATGAGCCTGACCACGCCAGAGGGCGACGAATTGAACCTGTCGTTTGCAGAATCACAATTGTTGCGGATTTTTCTGGACGCGCCAAATCGATTGATCAGTCGCGATCAGATGATCGATACATTGGGTGCGGGGACAGAGGGAAATTTTGAACGCGCGATGGATGTTCGGGTGTCTCGGTTGCGAACCAAATTGAAAGATGATCCGCAAAACCCCAAGATCATTAAAACGATCTATGGGGCTGGATATATTTTTATCGGTAATCCTAAATAAAGAGAACCTGTGTGCCGACTTGTGTTAGGTCGAACAGTTCCGCGATTTGCGCGTTGTACAAACCGATACATCCGTTTGATGAACGACGGCCGATTTTGCGATTATCGTGCGTGCCGTGGATACGGTAATATGTCCATGACAAATACAACGCGTGTGAACCCAGTGGGTTACCCGGGCCTGGGCCGATGTATTTTGGCCAGTCTGGATTACGTTTCAACATCGATGGTGTGGGGCGCCAATCAGGTCCAACGCGTTTTTGAACGATTTTGGTGCGACCCAAACGAGTCAGTTCGTCGGATGTTGGAACGGCAACTGGGTATAGTTTGTAGATGCTTTCGTCTTCGGACCAGTAGTGCAATGCGCGGCTTTTGGTGTCGACCAAGATGACGCCGTTTTTCGTGTTCGAAAAGTAATCTTGCCAGCTGCCACGACCACGAAATGATGATGCGTTGCGACGGACGCGGCCGTCTTCGTCTGCGAGGCGGGCATTTTGATCTTGGGGTGTTTCAAAACCCAGTTCTGGATTGTTTAGATCAGGATTCCAGCCATCTTGAGCCAAGGCGGAACCGCCCAATGCGGCCGCTGATGTGGCGGTTGCCGTGAATGTGCGGCGTGTAAAACGATTCGTCATGGTGTCGTCCTGTTCATAGAATGGCGTATTTCAGCATATTATTACCTATATTGGTGCTGAAATGCGATATTTCAAATCAATTTTAAGTCATCCGTTAATAATCCATTTATAAGAAATTGAAAACGGGTAACTCTGCCACTAAGTAGGGTAAAGAAAATTGGAGAGATTCTATGTTGAAAGCGGCAATTACGGCGGCATTGATGGTGTCATTGACGGCCTGCGTTACCCCAAGTGGTGATAGTGGTCGCCCTGGAGATGGTCAAACTGTTATTCGTATGAATCGAATTGGCGTGGACAAAGTGCAATATC
This sequence comes from uncultured Amylibacter sp., assembly GCA_943846615.1. GTDB lineage: Bacteria > Pseudomonadota > Alphaproteobacteria > Rhodobacterales > Rhodobacteraceae > Amylibacter. The sequence continues at coordinate 1,585,750 of OX044354.1, forward strand.
GCCATGTTGATGCGGTTAATGCGATCCGCCAATCACGTGGTCTAGCACCTGTCGCATTGAACGCTGCATTGATAACCGCCGCGCAACGACACGCCGCGGATATTTCAGCACAAAATCGCCCGTGGCATTTCGGATCGAACGGATCATCGCCGTTGGATCGTTTTGCAGCCGTTGGTTATCCGGGTTCGTTTATTGGCGAAAACATTTCCGAAACGTTTGAGGATGATTTCAACACATTGGATGTTTGGATGAATGACCCATTGGCAGCGGCGAGTATTTTGGATTCTCAGGCGACCCAAATGGGTATTGCGTATCACCAAGATGCGAACGGCAAGTTGTGGTGGGTTCAGGTGTTTGGTGGGTAGGATTTGATGGGTTTGGGTGTTTTTGCAGAGGTTTAGTATTGTGCAAAAAAATATCGAGTTGATTGAAATTCTATCAAAAACGAAGGAATGGGTTTCAAATAGCAAGGAGCTGAACTACGCCGATGTCTATAGTAAATGGACGACTAAACGTGAGCTTATGGAACAGCTAGACCGTTATATTGCTAGCGTTAATAGTGGTAGCTTCGATATTGAAAAGCTGTGGTTATTGTATGCGCCAACCACTGGTATTTGTGAAATTGTCAAATCTCAAAGTGATGTTGAAATATATTTATCGATCTCTTCAGAATTTGATCGCTGGTTGAGCCTCAAGGCTTAATAAAAATCGGCGTACCCTTTTTCACCATCGAATAAATCCAGCCCATTTGTTTGTCGGACACTGCGATACAACCCGCAGTCCAGTCGCGTTTGCCGCGCTCGCCTTTATAACGTGGGCCGCCGTGGATGAAGATGTCGCCGCCCGGATCGACGCCTGCGGCGTCGGCCAATGCGCGGTCGTTTGCGTTGGGGTAGTTTAGCCCGAGGCTTAGGTAATAGCGGCTGTTGGTGTTGACGCGGTCGATGTAATACAGGCCTTCGGGGGTGCGACCGTCGCCGAATTTTTGTTTGTGACCAGCGGGGGCGAAGCCGAGATCAATTTTGAATTTACGGATGGTTTTTTTGCCAGACAGTAAATACATTTTGCGATCGGATTTATCGACCAAAATTTGCGTGATTTCGGGGCCGTTGTAACGCGGGACGTATTTAGTGACAGTTTTTGCATGTGCCACGCCCGTAAGGATCATAAGTGCCGACAAGAAGGAAATGAGGAAACGCATTTATTGGCCTTCGATTTCTGCTGCGATTTGTTTTCGCGACTTCCGTGCGCGTTCGGTCGCGCTTTTAAGTTGGCCACAGGCGGCCATGATATCTTCGCCGCGCGGGGTGCGCACGGGGCTGGCGTAGCCAGCTTTGTTTACGATATCCGCAAAACTCTCGATGCGTTTCCAATCGGAACGCTCGTAGCCTGAACCGGGCCATGGGTTGAACGGGATCAGGTTGATTTTGGCAGGGATGCCAGAAATCAAATTGACCAGACGACGGGCATCCGCGTCCGTATCGTTCACATCTTTCAGCATGACATATTCAAAGGTAATTCGTTCCGAGTTTGATAATCGCGGATAGTTGCGACATGCCTCTAATAACTCGGCAATCTTATGTTTTCGGTTAATGGGCACCAAAACATCGCGCACCTCGTCTGTGGTGGCGTGGAACGAGATTGCCAGCATGCATCCGATTTCTTCGCCTGCGCGGATGATTTCGGGGACGATGCCTGATGTGGACAGGGTGATACGGCGGCGTGACAGGGCGATGCCTTCGTTGTCCATGGCGATCAGCATTGCGTCGCGCACGTTGTCGGTATTGTACAGCGGTTCACCCATGCCCATCAAAACGATATTGGACAGAAGGCGTTTGTAACTGGGAGGGCGATCCCATTCCTCTAGGTCATCGCGGGCCACCAAAACTTGGCCAATGATTTCGGCAGGCGTGAGGTTACGCACCAATTTTTGCGTGCCCGTGTGACAGAAGGTGCAGGTCAAGGTACAGCCGATTTGGCTGGATATACATAATGTGCCGCGATCAGTTTCGGGGATATAGACCGCCTCTACCTCGTGGCCGCCAGCGATGCGCAGCAGGTATTTGCGGGTGCCATCCTCGGACACTTGTTTCGTGACGATTTCAGGACGGGTGAGCGAAAAGTTTTCCGCCAAGAGAGCGCGAAAATCCTTGGATAGGTTTGTCATTTCATCAAAGCGACGCGCGCCTTTGACGTAGATCCATTGCCAGATTTGACCCGCGCGCATTTTGATTTGTTTGGGCGGCGTTCCGATTTCAGCCAATGCGTTCGCCAGATCGGGGCGCATCATTCCAATAAGGTTCGGCAAAACGCCATCGACCGACTTGCGCGGGATGGTCATTACATCGGGTGTAATGGGTGTATTTGTTGACATTGGAACTATCCTAACTCGTGTGAGCGGCTTCTAGAATATTTCCGAGCAGATAAGAAGAGGTTTAATTTATGATATATTACAACGCTTTTTCGCGTCGTTTAGTGCGGCAGTGAACCCCTTAAGCGAGAAAGTATCCTTGGTTTTTGTTCCGCGTGTGGATTCTGCGTTTACGACGGCGTTCGCGCCCTTGGTCATAGAAACGCGAATTTTTGTGTCGATTTCGGATGACGCCGACCATGCATATTCGCCTTCGGCCAATAGATCATAGGTTGCTGTGCCGATTTGCATTTTGATTGCTTGGCCAGCTTTAAATGGGTAGCCGCCGCCAAATGATACTTCGCCGATGATTTTTTGCGCGGGCAAGTATGTGACGTACAACAAGATATCGCCGCGGTTCACGTTTAGGGCAGGTTTGCCGCCGCGTGTGTTTTCAACCTTGGCAGCGTTAGACACTAACCAGCATTCCTTAGGTTTGTCGGCGACGTATACGGCCCAATCTTCGTGGGCGCCTACGCGTTCTTGGGCGATTGCGGGGGTTATGGCGCAGGTTGCGGCCAATGTTGCGGAAATTAGAATGTTCTTCATGGGCCTGTTTGACCTTTCGATTACTGCCTGTCCACGGTGGCTTGGCGCCTTGGATGTGGAACTATTACGGGGATTATAGCAAAGATAGGTCTCGATTCTAGCCCCCAATCTGGACTAGGCTGATTTTAGCGAATTTTCACAATATAGGTATCAAATGTCAGAAGTTTTAGTTGAAGTATGGCGTGGGCCATTTTTGGAATGCCAGCATCGTGGTGATGCGGTTGTGGTGAATGCCAAGGGTGAGGTTGTGCAGGCGTGGGGCGACCCGAGTATCGAGATTTTACCGCGTTCGTCATCAAAAATGTTGCAAGCCTTGCCATTGGTTGAGAGCGGCGCGGCGGATAAGTTTGGATTGGGTTCAGAGCAATTGGCGCTGGCCTGTGCATCGCATAATGGCAATCCAATGCATACCGAAGGTGTGCAAAAATGGTTGAGCGGTTTGGATTTAGGTGAAGAAGATTTGCGGTGTGGTTCGCATTGGCCCACGGGGCGCGAGACATCGAATGCCTTGGTGAAAGCAGGCGAGAAGCCGTGCCAGTTTCACAATAATTGTTCGGGCAAGCATTCTGGGTTTTTGACGCTGAATAAACATTTGGGCGGTGATGCGGAATATGTTGATATTAATCACCCCGTACAAAAGGCTGCCTTGGCGGCGTTTGAGGAGACCACGGGCGAGAGTTCGTCAGGGTATGGGATTGATGGCTGTTCCGCGCCGAATTTCGCAACCAGCCTGAAGGGGTTGGCAACCGCGGTGGCGGGGATGGCGACGCGCAGTGAAGGATCGAAACGTTTGATTGATGCTATGGCACAACATCCGTTGTTAGTCGCGGGCGAAGGGCGCGCGTGTTCGGAATTAATGGCCGCGATTGGTGGGCGTGTGGTTTTGAAAACCGGTGCCGAGGGTGTGTTTGTGGCGATCCTGCCTGATCAAGGTTTGGGCGTTGCGTTGAAAATCGAAGATGGCGCGACCCGTGCATCGGAATGTGCGATTGCTGCGATTCTAGTGGGTTTAGGTGTCGCCGATGCAGCGCATCCGATGGTGCAGAAACGTATGAATCCCACGTTGAAAAATGCAGCGAAATTGGTTGTTGGGGATGTGCGTCCCGCTGATGTCTTGGTATCGACGGGCGTCTAACTTTATGGCCTTCGGCCCGAGGATATTGAAGCAAGAAAAAGGGGGGGCGGTTTCGCACCCCTTAGTCGTTGGGGAGTTTGTTTTGTTCGGGCGTGTACATATGCACATCGCGGCGTGGATATGGGATTTCGATGTTGTTTTCCTTTAATGCGTCCCAAAGGGCGAGATAGACGTTGCCACGAATGTTGGTCAGGCCTGCGGTTGGGTCCTTGATCCAAAAGCGCAGTTTGAAATCGATGGAAGAGTCGCCGAAATTGATGATGTGACAAACGGGGGCTGGGTTGGTGACCACGCGGTTGACGGTTTTGGGGGCTTCGGTGGCGATGCGTTTCACCTCGTGTGGATCACTGTCGTATGACACGCCGAAGTGGATATCGAGGCGGACGAAGTCGGATGAGTGTGTCCAGTTGACGACCTTGTGGGTGATGAAATCCTCGTTTGGAACCAGATATTCGCGGCCATCGCGTGTAGTGATTGAGGCGTAACGTGCGCCGAGTGAGGTGATCCAGCCGAATGTTTCATCCAAGGAAATTACATCGCCTGGTTTGATGGATTTATCCAGCAGAATGATTACACCAGAGACGAGGTTTGAGACGATTTTTTGCAGGCCGAAACCAAGACCCAAGCCGATCGCACCTGTGAGTAGGGCGAGGTTGGACAGGTCAAAGCCGATGGTTTTCATGCCGATTAAGGCGGCGAGGCCGTAGAATGAAATTTGGGCGATCTTTTGCAACAGCACCTTGATCGATGGTGATATGTCAGCCGCTGCGTTTAGGCGTGACGATGTGGTCTTGGTGAGGAAGCCCGCGATCACGAAAAGGAGTGCCAAAGTGAATAGTGCGGTTAGAAGCATCAAAACCGAAAGGCGGAAGCCAGATGTTTCAAATGCTAGACTGTCCAACAATCCGCTGACATTCCCCCATAGTCCAGTAATGACCAGCGCGGCGTAGGCCCAGCCGAATGTGCGGATCAGCGCGCGCACGGATTGGTTAGAAATCAGTCGAGTGAAGATCGCGATAAAAAACCATGCGGTGGCGATTTCGGCGGCAATGTTGATGAAGTAACTGCGCGATGGCCACGTTGCCGCGCTCATAACGAAATAGGTAGACCACGAAACCATCATGAAAAAGATCAGGTCGAGGCGAGCGATGATGACGGCCCAGATGCGCAAGGCGGTTTTGGAATAGCCTGCCTTAGCTATATGGGTGCGGATGCTGGGGCGGCATGTGACCTTTAGCAGATAGGCCGCGATGATCAGCGCAAGGATGATGCCCATTTGATAGAGCGTCCACGGCTGTTGCAGGCGCGTTAGGAACGATGTGAAAATATCAGCCAGCATTGAGGCTTGCTCAACGACCGCATCTGCACCCTCGGCCACAGGCGCAACAGTGCGTTCACCTATTTCAAGGGGTTCAGTTGATGTTGGGCTTTCTGGATCGGCCAATTCAAACTCCTGCTTTGGGATAGGTTAGGAGGGGTTTGGGCGCTGGGCAAGGGGTTTTGTGAGTGTTGACAGAATCAATTTTGTGAATTAATTATCGTAAAACATTAATTTATGGGGATTTAGAATGCAAAATAGATTAATATCGCGACTGTCGCTGTTTCTGATCGCCTGCTTTGTTGGGTTTGTGATCATGTATCTGTATCGCTTTTTTGTAGGGATTATTCCGTTTGCGTTCAGTGCGCCCGAGATGTGGAATACGCATTGGATGGTCGACAAGGGTGTGGAAATTCCGATGTATTGGCGGATTGTGTTTTTCGCCATGTGGATGTTTACGGTGATTGCGACGGCGCTGATGGGGTGTTGTGCGATATGGGTTGTGAACCTGATCCGCAAGGGTGTGTATTTTGAGCGCCGCACGATTTGGGGGCTTGGATTGTTAGGCCTATTCGGGGTTTTGTCAGGTATTGGCAAAATTGTCGGTGCATCGTTCGAGCCGTGGGTGATAACCCGATTTAATGGTGCCGAGACACAGCGCGATATTTATTTTTGGTACAGTTCCGCAGACATTGGCGTGACGTTGATCGGCGCCAGTGTGGTTTTATTGGCCTGGGTTTTGCGGGTGGCGGTTTTGACCGATCTTGAAAATAAGGAGTTCGTTTGATGTTGGTATCTAAGATGCGCACACACATTCAAAAGGGTGCCGTTGTGTTGATGGCGGCGGTTTCGGTTTATTTCGTTTACTACACATGGCATTCGTTTCGCCGCGCAATTCGGTTTTGTTATGGCGAAATGGAACGGTGGAATAATGTGCAGATCGTTGAAAATGATGCGGTGATCGAAATGTCGACGCGGCACATTTATTTCGGTCTGTGGGCGGCGGCGATTGTGTTTTCCATGGCTGGGATTTTGGCGGGGCTGTATTTATTGAACCGCGTGCGCATTGGGTTTTTGTTTGATGAAATATCTGCGCGATCCATTCAGATTTTTGGCGCGGTGACGGTTTTGGCGATGGGTGTGGATACGATATTTGGGTTCTTTGATTTGTATCTGTTGACCCTGCACAACGCGGATCATCAGTTTCCCGTGCAATACATGTATGACCCCAGTGATTTGAAAACCGCCGTGTTGGCCAGCGTGATGTTTATGTTCGGTTGGGTCATGCGCGAGGCGGTTAAGATCGAGCGCGAGAATAAGGAGTTCGTTTAATGGGTATTATTGTACGTCTTGATGTGATGCTGGCCACGCGAAAAATGAAATCCAAGGATTTGGCGGCGGCGATTGGGATTTCGGAACAAAACCTGAGCCTGTTGAAATCGGGCAAGGTGCGTGGTGTGCGGTTTGAAACGCTGGCGAAGATTTGCGATGTGTTGGATTGCCAGCCAGCGGATTTGTTGGAATATGAAGCGGAGGGTTAGGGTTTTGGGGAGCAAATATCCGTAACTTTGGGGCTGTGCCCACCGGTGGCGATGAGGCATTGGTTTTCATTGATCGCGAACGCGCGCGTATCTGCTCCTTGCAAAATATGTTCCCATGTTTCGTCTTGGTTTAGGCGATAAACACCTTTGTGTTTCTGGCGGACACCTTTGCCGGAAATGAGGGCGAAGATTGAATCGCCCGATAGTTTAAGGTCCATCGCGTCGTAACATTCGCATCCGCAAGAAAAGCATGATCGATAGCCCAAATTGTAAATCCAAGGGCCAGCGGGGATGTTGTATTCTTTGACAAGCTCAAGATTGTCTGAAACATGCCAAGCGGTGTTTACGAATTTTGATGGGTTTTGCGAAAGGTCGGATATGCGTTCATAAATGAGGTAGCTGTGGCTTTTGGAAATCGACTGAGAAACCAATGACCCTTGAAGCTTGACCTTCGGAGGTTTGATGACAAATGAAGTATTGTCGAACTCCTCCGTCAGGGGCATTTGGCCCTTGATTATGATATTACCATTTGGATCAATATATGTCTTTGTAATGCCATCAGATGATAGGCGTTTAGGTGAATTAGTTATGCGGTTTCCGTACTCTTCTAAAATGTCGCCAGCTTCCGATACATGTGTTTCGGGGGTATTTCGTTGGAATTTGAATGGGTGACAGTCTAATCTGTTGAGCTTCCAGTTGAATTCTTGGAACTTGAATGAAAGGTCGTGTTTTGTATAGGTTTCTGGGTCTTGTGGATCTGGGAATTGCCTTTGCTGATAGAAACTGTTTTCATCTTTCGTAAACATTGCTGTTAGAGAAACACCATGTTTCGAAATGCAATTGTAGCCAGAATAATCTGATATCCCAAGAACGTCATTGTAGTTGATCAAGGTTTGTTGTTTGAGCCAATCGTAAGGAGGAGTTTTTGATCGTCTAGCCAAACAGCGTCGACCACATATTCAAATGGTAAGTCAGATAAGGAATACTCGCTTTCGGCGGCGTTTTTATTATCTTGGAAAATAAGATCGAAAACACCGAATATCCAAAGAATCCAACCAACAAAAAGCGCAACCAAAGCAGTTGAGATCAGCAATAGAAATTTGCGTAACATTGGGGTGTCGCGGATCATGGGAGTTTAAATTGCTTTCGAATAATATCTTTAAGTGAGCATTCATTGGAAACGCCATAAAGTCAAATATGCTTTCCGCATTTGCATTGGGGCGTATCAGACCTTATACGCCCCCGTATGACACTTATTTTTGATATGGATGACAAGACAAGATTGCCGTGGCGGTTCCATGGGGAGTTTCTGTCTGTGATGGGCGATCTGTAAGCGCCGCCATATTTACGCCACCAATACACGAAAATTCTAGCGGAGGAGACATATCATGTCCGCACCTAAAACACTTTACGATAAAATCTGGGATGCACACGTAGCAGACGAAGCCGAAGATGGCACATGTCTGTTGTACATCGACCGTCACTTGGTTCACGAAGTAACCAGCCCACAAGCATTCGAAGGTTTGCGCATGGCTGGTCGTACAGTTCGCGCACCTGAAAAAACAATTGCTGTGCCTGATCACAACGTTCCAACAACTTTGGACCGCGCAGACCCAGCGACAATGACCGAAGACAGCCGCATTCAGGTTGAGGCATTGGACAAAAACGCCAAGGAATTTGGCGTGCATTACTACCCAGTGTCTGACGTTCGTCAGGGCATCGTTCACATCGTTGGCCCAGAGCAGGGTTGGACATTGCCCGGCATGACCGTTGTTTGTGGCGACAGTCACACCGCGACACACGGCGCGTTCGGCGCATTGGCGCACGGTATTGGAACATCAGAAGTTGAGCACGTTTTGGCGACGCAAACGTTGATCCAAAAGAAATCGAAAAACATGAAGGTGGAAATCACTGGATCGTTGCGCCCAGGTGTTACGGCCAAGGATATTACGATGAATGTTATCGGCAAAACGGGTACCGCCGGCGGTACGGGTTTTGTGATCGAATACTGTGGCCAAGCGATTGAAGAGCTGTCTATGGAAGGTCGTATGACCGTTTGTAACATGGCAATTGAAGGCGGCGCGCGTGCCGGTTTGATTGCGCCAGATCAAAAGACATTCGATTACTGTAATGGCCGTCCGAATGCACCAAAGGGTGCAGAATGGGATGCTGCGTTGGAAAACTGGAAAACGTTGTTTACCGACGAAGGTGCACATTTCGACGAAGTGATCACCATCAAAGGCGAAGACATTGCACCATCAGTAACATGGGGTACATCACCAGAAGACGTGTTGCCAATCGATGCATTGGTGCCATCACCATCTGATTTCACGGGCGGTAAAGTTGCCGCTGTGGAACGCGCGTTGGCGTACATGGGATTGGAAGCGGGTCAAAAATTGACTGACGTGAAAATCGACACTGTGTTTATCGGATCATGTACAAACGGACGTATCGAAGATTTGCGCGCTGCGGCGGGTGTTCTGAAAGGTCAGAAAATCAAGGACGGCATGCGTGCCATGGTTGTTCCTGGTTCTGGTCTGGTACGCGCCCAAGCCGAGGAAGAAGGTTTGGCGCAGATTTTCAAAGACGCAGGTTTTGAATGGCGCATGGCGGGTTGTTCCATGTGTTTGGCGATGAACCCAGATCAGTTGAAGCCAGAGGAGCGTTGCGCGGCAACGTCCAACCGTAATTTCGAGGGTCGTCAGGGCCGTGGCGGACGTACGCATCTGGTTTCACCAGTGATGGCAGCAGCAGCAGCCGTGACAGGTAAATTGACAGACATTCGTTCATTCGAGGGAGCAGCATAATGGATAAGTTTACAAACGTTTCTGGTGTTGCAGCGCCAATGCCATTGGTGAACATCGATACTGATATGATCATTCCAAAGCAGTTTTTGAAAACAATCAAACGTTCTGGCTTGGGCGTTAACCTGTTTGACGAAATGCGTTACAATGCGGATGGTTCTGAAATCGCAGATTTCGTGTTGAACCAACCAGCGTACCGCAATGCGGAAATCATCGTTGCCGGTGAAAACTTTGGCTGCGGTTCATCACGCGAACACGCCCCTTGGGCGTTGAAGGATTTCGGTGTTTCTGTTGTGATTTCTGAGAGCTTTGCCGACATTTTTTACAACAACTGTTTTAAGAACGGCATTTTGCCGATCATGTTGCCTAAAGAGGCAGTGGAAACATTGATGGACGATGCGACCAAAGGCGAGAACGCGCGTATTTCTGTTGATTTAGAAAACCAAACGGTCTCTGCAACAGATGGTACAGAGTTTGCGTTCGAAGTGGATGCATTCAAAAAGCATTGTTTGTTGAACGGTTTGGATGACATTGGCCTGACGTATCAAAAGATTGATGCAATCGACGCATTTGAAAAAGCGCAGGCTGAAAAAACACCTTGGCTTTAATAGCACTAAGGTGCCATAATAATGACACAATTGAGGGCGCATAAACGGCGCCCTCAATTTTTTACTTGTAAATATAACTAATTTAAAGATTTTAATATGTATTAACGCAAACAACAGGGGGGGGTGGCGAAATGATTTATCGAACTATTGGCGCCCTTGTGCGTGCGCTTATTGTTGCGTTTATCGTTGTAATTCCTTCTGCATTGGTTTCCGCGGGTGCCAGCCAGGCACAAATGTTTACATTTACCTTTGCGATTTTGGCCAGTGCGGTTGTGTTCGTTGAATACGTGGTCGAAGTGCCTGCCGTATTAGAATTCCGATTTGCCAGTCCCTATAATCGTTTGCGGATTTTGTTGATTGCCTTTTTGGCGGTGGTATTATCGCAGGGTCTGGTCAATCAGTTTTTGAATGGGAATTCGGGCATCGTGCCCATTTCCGCCAAGATAATCGAAGGTTTTATGATTAATTGGCCCAGCCCTACCATTTTGTTGACTGATGCTTTTGCGCTTGGGCAAACTTCATTGAACGCATTGGTTATTCGCTTGGCGGCATTTGCATCCTGTATGGCGCTATTTTTCGCATTGGTGTTTGGTGCGTTTATTTGGTTGGGTGCGTGGCCGTTAAGTAAGCGCGGGTTTAACCTTTGGCCAAACATGCCCAGTTTTACCGCGCGTGCGGGACAAAAGGCTTCGACCAAGATTGTACAAATCGCGATCCTAAGTTTGGCACTGGCGATTACCTTGCCTTATATCATTCCGTATTTCGTATCTTTTGGTGGGGATGCGTTGGGGATCAATTACGATGACAACTATCTGATGATCTATTGGGTGTTGTTGTTGTGGACATCGATTCCAGCAATGGCCCTCTTTCGTGCGATTTCGTTGATGAAATTGGCATTTTTGGCTGAAAATATCCGCAACTTCTAATGTTGCGTTATGCGCTCACCCTTGACCCTTGGGCGGGGACGCATTAGGCCCACATCGAAACAGTTTTAGGGAAAAATCCATGAGCAATCCATCGTTGTTAATTTTACCTGGTGACGGCATTGGCCAAGAAGTTATGGCAGAAGTGCGCAAGATCATCGATTGGTTCGGCGAAAAGCGCGATCTGACATTTGACGTATCCGAAGATTTGGTTGGCGGCGCAGCATATGACGCACACGGCACACCATTGCACGACGACACGATGGCCAAGGCCCAAGAGGTTGACGCCGTATTGTTGGGCGCGGTTGGCGGCCCGAAATATGACGATTTGGATTTCGCAGTAAAACCAGAACGCGGCTTGTTGCGTTTGCGCAAGGAAATGGATTTGTTTTCCAACCTACGTCCAGCACAGTGTTTCGATGCATTGGCGGATTTTTCATCGCTAAAGAAAGATTTGGTTGCAGGTCTGGACATCATGATCGTGCGCGAATTGACATCGGGTTCGTATTTCGGTGAACCACGCGGTATCTTCATGGAAGAAGGCCAGCGTGTTGGTATCAACACGCAGCGTTACACAGAAGCAGAAATCGATCGTGTTGCACGCAGCGCATTTGAATTGGCACGTCGTCGCAACAACAAAGTATGTTCGATGGAAAAAGCCAACGTAATGGAGAGCGGCATCCTGTGGCGCGATGTTGTGACAGAAGTTCACGCGGCGGACTATGCAGATGTTGAATTGTCCCACATGTATGCAGACGCAGGCGCGATGCAATTGGTGCGTGCGCCAAAACAGTTCGACGTTATTTTGACGGATAACTTGTTTGGCGATTTGTTGTCTGACACGGCGGCGATGTTGACAGGTTCATTGGGCATGTTGCCATCTGCATCATTGGGTGCGCCGATGGAAAATGGTCGTCCCAAGGCGATGTACGAACCGGTACACGGTTCCGCACCAGACATCATGGGCCAAGACAAAGCAAACCCATCAGCATGTGTTCTAAGCTTTGCAATGGCGTTGCGTTACTCATTCGATCAAGGCGCAGAAGCGGATCGTTTGGAAGCGGCAGTAGAGGCCGTATTGGCCAGCGGCGTGCGCACAGGTGATTTGATGCAGGCCGACGGTGGCAAGCCAGTTGGTTGTGCGGCTATGGGTGATGCGATTATCGCAGCATTGGAAGCTTCACTGTAAATTGACTAAATTCGAATTTTTGAAGGGCGCGCAGATTTGTGCGCCCTTTTCACGTCGATGTCAGTGGCATTCAAAATTAACTTGGTGTTAAGTATCCCTATGATTAATCGCCGCACCTTTTTCACCAGCCTGATGGCCAGCACTGCGCTGGGCAATATGGCGCGTGCGCAGGGGTTTGATGTGGTGACGGCCCAAGATGCGCTGATCTTTGGTGATGGGTTTACGTTGTTTAAGGCGCTGGATTGGATTCGCGAACGCGGATCGGATGATATGGCTGCCAGTATTATCCAAGCCATGCGATTTTCGCGCGCACCCGCGAATATGTTCACGGAAACATTGGCGGCAATTACGGGTGCGAATGTAGGTTTTGATTGGTACGATTGGATGCTGTGGCAGGAGAGAAATCCCCAAATCACCCCGCATCCGTTGTTTTCCGAATTCAAGCGTTCCTTATATTCTCGCATTGATCCAAATTTCGACGATTTCTTGAAGCCAGAGTATCTGACTCCGGAAAACATGGACATTCGATTGGAAGAGATCGTTTGGGGCGGTGTGAAAAAGGATGGGATTCCGTCGCTGGATAACCCACGCATGACCATCCCCGAAGCGATTACATATCTACGCGATGATGATCTGGTGTTTGGCGTGTCGATCAACGGCGATGCGCGGGCCTATCCGTTGCGGATTATGGGCTGGCATGAAATGTTCAACGATGTGATCGGTGGGGTGCCTGTGGCGCTGGCCTATTGTACGTTATGTGGGTCTGGTATTTTGTTTGAAACGGCGATCCCTGCATTTGCGGGAATTGATCAGCCGTTGGTTTTTGGGTCGTCTGGTTTTTTGTACCGTTCGAATAAATTGATGTTTGATCGCAAAACGAATTCACTGTGGAATCAGTTTACGGGCAAGCCAGTTGTTGGGCCACTGGTCGGCAGTGGTTTTGAATTAAAACAACGCCCTGTAGTGATTACCACTTGGGCGGAATGGAAAACGCAAAATCCGTTTACTTTGGTTTTGGATTTAGACACCGGATATAATCGCGATTATGGATCGGGTGTGGTCTACAAAGACTACTTTGCATCCGATGAATTGATGTTTCCCGTTCAGGTCAATCAAACGGTTCAAAATGCCAAAGATTACGTGTTCGGCATCCGTGAATTCGGCGCATCCAAGGCATGGCCTTTGGCGGCATTTGCGGACAGCCCTGTGATTAACGATACGATTGGGGGCAAACCTGTTGTGTTACTGGGCAACCCCGAATCGCGCACCGTACGCGCGTTTGAACGCGGAGAATACGAGTTTAAGCGCGACGTTGATGGGACTCTAAAATCCCAAGGTGGCGCTTCATGGGTTGAGGGCGAAGATGGATTAACCAACGCAACGGAGCAGGTTTTGGCACGAGTGGCGGGGCATATTGCTTATTGGTTTGCTTGGGACAACTACTTGGGTGCAGAATCTGAAATTTACGAACCTATTGCGCAGGCAACGTCAGAATAAAATCCGCACCAACACCATGCTCTAAATCGCGTGGTTTTATCAGCACCTGCGTCACCCCATCGGGAATAACCACGCCCGACAATGATCGTGTAAATGGCTGTTCGTTCACGTGGGGATGGGCCAAGACGCGATAGCCAAGTTCCGTTCCGTCAAGCGCATAGACACCCCAACCATCCGCATAATGGTCCCAACCCGTATCCGCGTGTTTGATCGTCACGCTGAATGTCCAGCCGCGATTGGATTGTGTGGCGGTGGCATCCACCACCACGGCGGGGCCTGCCAATGCGGCGCAAGGGATCAAATACAACAGTGCAAGGAAGCGTTTCATACTGGCATACTAACGCCCCTTCACATTTGCACAAGGGCAGGGTATAGGCGCGATGTCCATAATGGACTTGTCCAAACTTTAACTTCTAGGAGACCTAAAATGGGTTACCGTATTGTTGTCGTTGGTGCCACTGGTAATGTAGGCCGCGAAACGCTGAATATTCTTGATGAACGTCAATTCCCGATCGATGAGATCGAAGTACTTGCGAGCCGCAAGTCATTGGGAACGGAATGTATGCTGGGCGACAAAACGATGAAGACGAAGGACTTGGACACCTTTGATTTCACGGGATGGGACATTGCATTCTTCGCCGTTGGTTCAGAAGCTACGAAAAAATATGCGCCGATTGCGGCGAAAGCAGGTTGTGTTGTGATCGATAACAGTTCGCTGTTCCGTTACGACCCACAGATCCCGTTGATCGTGCCAGAATGTAACCCAGAAGCAATTCACGATTACAAAAACAAAAACATCATCGCGAATCCGAACTGTTCGACATCACAGATGGTTGTAGCGCTAAAGCCATTGCATGATCGTGCGAAGATCAAACGCGTTGTTGTATCAACATACCAATCTGTGTCTGGTTCAGGCAAAGAGGCGATTGATGAATTGTGGAACATGACCAAGGGCAAATATGTTCCGGGTCAAGAGGTGGAAGCGAAAGCATACCCCAAGGAAATCGCGTTCAACGTGATCCCACACATCGACGTGTTCATGGATGACGGCTCTACCAAAGAAGAATGGAAAATGGTTGCGGAAACGAAGAAGATCGTTGATCCAGCAATCAAAGTGTCCGCAACATGTGTGCGCGTTCCTGTATTCGTTGGTCACTCTGAATCCGTAAACATTGAGTTCGAAGAGTTTTTGGACGAAGACGAAGCGCGCGATATCCTGCGCGAAGCACCGGGTATTATGGTGATCGATAAGCGCGAAGATGGTGGTTACATCACTCCAGCAGAAGCAGCGGGTGAAGATGCAACGTACATTAGCCGTATTCGCCAAGACGGCACCGTTGAAAACGGGATCAACCTGTGGTGTGTATCGGACAACCTGCGGAAAGGCGCGGCGTTGAATACAGTTCAGATTGCTGAATTGTTGGGCCGCGAAGTTTTGAAAAAGGGCTAGGCCCCGCGACATTCTGATTAGCTTTAAACGCCCGCTTTACGCGGGCGTTTATTTTTTATACTTGTTCAAAACCAAGTGTTGGGGAATAATTGTGGAATTAGATTATCTCAAATCTAAGGATTTGCATTGCGTTCCTTATGGTGAGCGATACCGAAATCTGTCCGAAATTTTTGATGAAGACTTTGATGCAATTATCGCAGTTTTGGCGCAAGCCCCCCTATGTGTCGAGGGGCAGGATCATGTTAATTCACGCAAAGCCATGGCTCTATTGATTGCTAGCAGACTTAAACATGTTCGCAACCAAATACCTGCCATGATTGATATGTACTGCGCGAAACTAGATACGCCAGGTACAATAGATTTAATGGGCCATGTTATTAATCCGCTGGTCCACAATTTCTTGGATTTAATAGCAGGGGCAGCCCTGACATTGGATCAGAATAGCGACATTTCATCAGTTTTTTCAAAAACAAACGGCATGCGGAAAAGACGCAAAATCAATGAACAAATCGCCTCTTTGCAAGATAAGCTTAGGGCAAGTTTTCCAAATCAGAGTGATGTGGATATTCAAAGGAAAATCGTTGTCGGAGTGCTAGGAAATGATGCATTGTGTGGCACACTTGGTGCAACGTTGTATCACATTTTTGAAAATGCTGACCGTATGCCGCTGTCCAAGTTAGCGTATCCTAATATTCCAAATTATTCTGGCGTAAAATTTGTTGACCGGATTGCGATGCAAGATACTGTCGTTTGTAAGCACGCCCTTCAGGCGGGCCAAGAATTCGAAGTCAAGTTTGATGAACTACATAAACGTACAACTGAATCTGAAAAAATGGCTTTGTTTGGCGGTGGAAGACATACATGTCTTGGAAAAGGTATCAGTATGGATCTGTGGGATGGCTTGGTGTTGAATTTGAAACAAAAACACATAATGTGTACCGTTAGATCGTATAAGGAACGCAAAGATCATGTGTTCCGAATTCCAGAAGAATTTATAGTGGAAGTATCCTGCGTATGAGGGAAACAAGAAAAGCTGTCATTGATGCGCTGCAGAGTGCTACTGGATTTATGAATGATGCTAAGGTCGCCGCTAATGTGATGACCGGCGGTAATATATCATTTGACGTATTGGGATTGGACAGTTTGGTCGTGATGGAAGTCGTCATGTCTCTTGAAGATGAACTGGATGTCGAGTTGGAAATAGATGTTTTCAATAATGTTAGTTCATTGGCCGAGCTGGTAACGGTGATCGACGAGTATATAGATGAGGTCAAATAGTACCGAAAAGGATAAGCGGACGGATCGAAAAATAGTCATCCATGCTGAAACATATTTCGCGCCGATAGAGTTTACTGATTATTATAACAGTATCAAAAAATGTAGGCCATTGTTGGCAAAAAAATATGACGATAGCTTTACTATGTCAGATTTTTCTAACTTTAAGGTGTTACAAAATTATAAGCGAACGGAACTTGCTGAAGATGTAAATTTTTACAGCAATGGTCAGAGTCATGAAGCGAAAACCTTGTTAGTTTGCTTTTGTGGGGTGGGTAAACGCGTTGGCATTACGGCACCGTCTTTCTTACAACGAATTGATGCCGAACGTTTTGATGTAGTTATGCTAAGCGATGCGGCGTGCAATCATTTTCGCCAAGGTATTACTGGCTTTGGGTCTAGCTTCCAAGAAGTAGTAGAAAACATCGAAAAATACTGTTTTACACATGAATATGAGAGCGTTTTTTCGCTGGGAAATTCCATGGGTGCATTGGTTGCGTTACGTTACAGTCAGTATGCACGATGTGACCGATCAATCGCAATCGCACCAAGGATTGTTGATGATACATATCGCGTTTTTTTGGACAAACAAGAAGTTCAGGCGTTCGATCCGTTATGTCATTGCAGGTTTGATCAGGTGCAAAACCCTGTCGTTGTATATTCAGAGTGTAACGAAAAGGACGAGATGTATAGTAAGCAGTTGGCTTCTATTATGGATGCGAAGCTGTTCAGTTTGAATAATGCGGTCAAACATCGAACATTATTAGAAGCACACAGGTTGAACCGCGCTAAAGGACTGTTGGACATGTTATTGGCACCGGCATTGCCAACCGATGCTTCTCTCGATTTCAACGAAGATCGGATAAGAGAGCCTCGGCTGTATGTATCAAAAGGTTTTTTTGATTGGGTTGGCAACATTTTGCCTTTCTAAGTTAACCGCCTTTGCGCGCGCATTTTTTTATGTTCTGATGCCTTCAATATTGGAGGATATTTTATGCGTTTAATTATTGGATGTTTGGCAAGCCTGTTGGCCAGCAGTGCATTTGCAGATGAGTTTTCGGTTCAGTCAAAAGTCAGCCAAGCATTGGTGACGCCGTTGGGTGGTATCCTGACCCGCGCGGTGCCTGTGGATTTGCCCACTGGTACGCATGAGATTACTGTTCTGGGCGCGCCGGATTTAGATAGTGCTGCAGCGAATGCGATTAATTTTCCTGATGGTTCGGGTCTGACGTTGATTGCGGGATCGGGCACATATGCAATCGCCCAAGAGCCGATTTACCAAAACACCGCTGAATACCGTGCATTGAAACGCGATGTAGATACGGCGCGGGGTGCATTGCATGCGCACCAAAAACTGGTTGCGGCACAACAAGCGATCGTTCAGGCCGCAGAGGTGCGTTTGACCTTTGTGAAACAATTCGCAAACGGCGGCAGTTCGGTTTTGTCATTGGAACAGCTGACAGATCCAAATTTGATTTCGAACCTTGCAGGTCAATTGGGTGAGCAAGCATCCAAGGCGATCAACGATAGCACAGAGGCAAAGCGCAAGATGGTTTCGTTGAACGAGCGTGGTAAAGAGTTGAGCGGGGTGTTAGCGCGTGCGCTGGAACGTTTGGACGATATTGTACCAGAGGATCGTGACGAGCTGGTTTTGAAAATGACTGTTCACGCGGATAAGCCATTTAAGGGTGGTATTGATCTGTCGTATTTCGCGCGCGAAGTGCATTGGGATATGATGAGTGATGTGATGTTGTCGCAGGACAAAGCGAAGGGTGCATTGACCATCGCGCAAAAGGCGGTTGTGGTACAGGAAACGGGTGAGGATTGGGATGATGTGAATGTGATCCTGTCCACGGTGAACCTGAACCGCGCGGCGGGCACGAACCTGCCGTATGAGTGGATTAGGAAGTTGTATGATCCAGCAAAAAGGCAAGGTAAATTTGGGGTCAGCAAACGCTCGTCTTATGCGGAAAGTGCATCGTCTGGCGCATTAGAGCCTATGGTGATGGATTTGGAAGAGACACCGAGTGGTCGGGGTAACCAAGTAAGCGTTGCAGGCCAGACCCAAATCTTTGAAATCAACGCGGCCTTGGATATCAATTCGGCTGAGATCACTGTGGTTCCGTTACGGGAAATCGATATGGATGTGGATTTGTATGCCCGTGCACGTAACAGTGATGAGCAAGGATTCCTGTATGCAAATGTAACCAACGAAACGGGTGGGCGGATATTGCCCAGCACGGCCAGCCTGTATCGTGACGGGCAATATTTCGGCCAGTTCGAAATGCCCGAAATCGTGGCGGGTGATGAGTACCCGTTGCAACTGGGTGTGTTGGATGGGTTGCGTGTGGATCATTCCGTTATCAAACGCGAAGACGGGGATCGTGGGTTGTTATCCAGTTCGCAAATCGCGGAATCACGGTTTAAGACGGTTGTGACCAGCCTGTTGGATTACGACATTCCTGTGCGCCTGTTTGATCGCGTTCCCGTTTCGGAATCAGAGGATTTGATTGTGAAGGAATATGCAAAACCCGCAATTTCGGATCGTGATATAGAAGGGCGCCGTGGTGTCGTTTCGTGGAATTGGGATATGGCGGCGGGTGCCAGTCATACCATTGAATTTGGTTATGACCTAAGCTGGCCATCAGGCTTTGCTGTTGAATAACACAACTGTGTAGTTGGGAAGCCTTGCAATATGGCCAGCACTGCGCAATTCTATTTGAACCAAAAGGAGAGATTTATGAGAAATTTGATGATAGGTGCGGCAATGATTTGTGCCACAGCAACCACGGCATTTGCCGATGCGGATGCAACGATCATGGAACGTCAGGCCGCAATGAAAGCCGTTGGTGCCGCCGCCAAAGCACAAGATTTTGCCGCGATGAATAAGGCGGCAATGATTGCCCAAGAGGCGTTTAAAATTGATACGCGCGATGGATTTGCACCCACAGAAGCACGCCCAGAAATTTGGGATAACATGGATGCGTTCAATGCAATCATGGATGATCTGGTAGCGAAATCAGCAGCGGCTGATAAATCCGTGTTTGGATCATGCAAAGCATGTCATGCGGATTACCGCATTAAAAACTAAACGGCTGCGAAAGCTCCTTTGTCGGGGTCGAATTGTTTAAGCTCTCCATCGCTGATGTTGATAATAACAGCATGCAGAGACAGCTCCTCGGCCGCGACGCGTTCTGCGACGAACGGAAATGACATCAGGTTTTCGATTGATGTCAAAATGCCCTGCTGTTCCAAACGTTTCACCTGCTCTTCGTCGGAACCACCTTCTTTGGCGACCTTTTCATATGTGGGGCGCAGCATGTCGATCCAACGACCTACAAAGCTGGTTTCCTCTTCTAATGCAGGTGCTTTGCCTGAACACATGTCATGGCACCCTTGAACGCCCCCACACAACGTGTGACCCATCACGATTAAGTTTGTGATCCCCAATGCCGTAACCGCATATTCAACGGCGGCCGATGTGCCGTGATAATTTTCATCGGGTGCATATGGTGGCACAAGATTGGCAATGTTGCGGTGGATGAAGAAATCACCCGTGTCTGCGCCAAAAATGGATGTGGCGTGAACGCGGCTGTCGCAGCATGAAATGATCATCCCACGCGGGTGTTGCCCGTCTTCGGCAAGGCGTGCGTACCATGCTTTGTTTTCCTGAAAACCAGTTGCCTTCCATCCGTGGTAACGTGATGTCAGGTTGGTTGGTAATGTTTTAACTGGAATACTCATGGCGGGCCCCTGTGCGATGTTGGTACACTTTTGCTAAATTTGACGGAACAATTCAACCCCCTGAGGACGGGATCATTACCTTCTGTTCAGGACCTATGCGTAGGAATACGCATCTTTGAGTGAGGGTAAGAATATGAATACGACGATTGTGCCATTGCGGCACACAGATGCGCCTGCGGTGCAAACAGAGGCGTTGCAAACATTGCATGCATCACTGGGCCCAGACGAGAGCCGTGATGTGATTGAGCGCGCTGTGTTTGAATTATCGGACAGGTTATGGCTGTTGCAAAAGGCATTGCACGACGATGAAATGGACGAGGTTCAGCGTGTCGCCCGCAGTTTGATTGCGGTGTCTGCGCAAATGGGACTGACGGAATTTTCGTTGGTGGCATCGGATTTGGTGCGTTGCATTGCGAAATCTGACACTGTTTCAATCGGTGCTGTTGCCGCGCGACTTATCCGCGTGGGCGAGAGTTCTTTGTTTGTCGCGGTGCGGTTTCCAGAGAATACGGGATAGACTCGGGTGTGAAATAAGTTAGGGTTTCAATCAAAGATTGGAGCCCAAATATGACCCCTAAGTTCGCATCAAAATCCGCCAAGGCATTGCCCGTTTATGTTGTTGAGCCAGATCAGTTGAACACTGTTGCAACCGATTTGAATGCGATTTCTTGGGTTAAGGCAAATGGATTTTCAGCTGCGCTAGCGCAAGTTCTGATCCTGCCCGATGCGGATGGTTTGCCGATGGGTGTTTTGGCGGGCTGGGGTACGGCAGATGCGCGCGCACGTGGTCGTTTGCATATGGCGTCAATTGCGCAAAAGCTGCCCAAGGGGAATTATGAAATTGTATCAGGTTTACGCGGTGATGAATTAGCGCAGGCGCATTTGGCGTGGCTGTTAGCGGGCTATGCGTTTGATAAATACAAAACGAAAACCGGTGCGGTTGCGCGCCTGAAGCCCAGTAAAGAGGTTAATGTTGAACGCATACTGGCAGAGGCAGAGGGCGATTTTTTAACCCGCGACTTAATCAATACACCGACGAACGATATGGGCCCCGATGCATTAGAGGCCGCGTTTCGCCGATTGGCGAAATCCCATGATGCCAAGGTGAAAGTGATTAAGGGAGATGCGTTGATCAAACAAAACTTCCCCATGATCCACGCAGTCGGTCGGGCATCCGATCAGGCGCCGCGATTGTTGGATATGCATTGGGGTAAGAAATCCGATCCAATGGTGACCTTGGTTGGCAAGGGGGTTTGTTTTGATACTGGTGGTTTGAATATCAAACCTGGAGGATCGATGGGTTTGATGAAGAAGGACATGGGCGGTTCCGCAACGGTTTTGGGTTTGGCGCATATGATTATGGCGCTGGGATTGAGTGTACGATTGCGGGTGTTGGTCCCTGCGGTGGAAAATTCGATTTCTGCGGGCGCGTATCGCCCGCAAGACGTGTTGACCAGCCGCAAGGGCATGACGGTTGAGATCAATAATACAGATGCCGAAGGCCGATTGGTTCTGGCGGATGCATTGGCCTTGGCAGATGAAGAGAAACCGGATTTGTTGATCTGTAACGCCACGCTTACGGGTGCGGCGCGGGTTGCATTGGGGCCAGATGTGCCGCCGTTTTTCACGGATGATGATGGTCTTGCCAGCCAAATATATAAGGCATCAGAAGCGCAGGCAGATCCATTATGGCGCATGCCATTTTGGGAACCTTACGAAGGTGATATTGAACCCGATGTGGCAGATTTAGATAACGCGCCCAAAGGCGGGTTTGGTGGCGCGATTACGGCGGCATTGTTCCTGCGTCGTTTCGTAGATGATGCATCCAGTTTTGTGCATCTGGATTTATATGGCTGGTGCCCCAGCGCAAAACCAGCGCGATCATTGGGCGGCGCCTGTCAATCGGCACGTGCGATGTTAGCAGTGATCGAGGCGCGTTATGGATAACCTGCGTCGCGTTTGCACGCCTGTTGCGAATATATTGGATGCGCCTGATGGTGGGTTGCAGCGCCAGATGCTGTTTGGGGATGGTTTCGTTGTGGATCGTATTGATGGCGATTGGGCCTATGGTACGCGCAAGGGTGACGGTTATGCAGGAGTGGTTGGGGCATCGTGCTTGGCGGGCTGGGCTGATCCAACCGTGTATGTACGTGATCTAGGTGCGCATGTGTATCCAGAACCAAATATCAAAACAGTGCCCTTGATGCATCTGCCGTTTCAGGCAGGTTTGACCGTTGTAGGTGAACAGGGTGACTTCGTAGAATTGGCGGCAGGTGGATTTGTGCATCAAATGCAGGTTGCGCCGATTTCAGACGTAGAACCTGATTTCGTGCGCACCGCTGAACGGTATTTAGGCGTGCCGTATTTATGGGGCGGGAATGCGCAATATGGGATTGATTGTTCTGGATTGGTTTCCGCAGCCCTGCGTGGTACGGGGATAAGTGGCCCAGCGGACAGCGGCCCACAAGAGACGGGATTGGGCGAAACGATCCCAACGGACGCCCCGCTGACGCGTGGCGATTTGATTTTTTGGCGTGGTCATGTGGGGCTGATGTTCAATAACGATCTGTTGTTGCATGCAAACGGCCATCATATGCGGGTGGCATTCGAACCGTTGTTACAAGCCGAAGAGCGAATCGTTGCCAGCGGCGGCGGGCCGATCACAGCGCGAAAGCGGATCGTTATTTAACCAGCTTGATCAACTTGCGTTCCAGCACGTTCAACACGTTTTTCAAATCTGATCCGCGCTTTAGGATTCGCCCATCCATAGCAATCACGCAATACATGCCTTGGCGGTCTTTCAGCTTGGGCCGTTTTTCAATGCGGTAAATTGGATGTTCGGCGGCGTGGCGAAAAATAGAGAAAATCGCCACGTCTTTTAGTGCCGAAATACCGTAATCGCGCCATTCGCCAGCGGCCACCATACGCCCATACAGCGATATAATTGGTCCCAATTCGGTACGATGAAAGTGGATGTTATCAACGCCACCTTGGTTGATGCCGCCAGAGATCGGGGTTTGTTTATTCATAAACCCATTTTGCGCCAACATGGTGTGCGGCGCAAGGGGGGGCTAGTTCATGTGTGCAGAAACGTTGTAGCGCCCGTTGGCCATTTCACCGAACATCTCGGCCACTTCGGGGTGGTCGATTGGTTCGCCGGATTCATCAACTAACAGGTTTTGTTCGGACACATAGGCCACGTAATACGATTCGTCGTTTTCGGCCAACAGGTGGTAATATGGTTGTTCCTTGGCGGGGCGGCTGTCCTCTGGGATGCTCTCCCACCACTCGTCCGTGTTTGAAAACGTTGGATCAATATCGAACACGACGCCGCGAAACGGATGTTTGCGATGGCGCACGATCTGGCCGATGGAAAATTTTGCGCTGACTTCAAACATGTTTTACCCTTTGCTCTGCCATTCTTCCTACGCTTTGATTGACAATCTGTCCACACTGGGTTCATTGGGAATATGGAACTTATTTTAACAGTCTTACAAATTGTAGCACCAGTGTTTTTATTGGCTGCTGTCGGATTTGCTTGGGTCAAAGTTGGCTGGGAGTACGAGGTTGAGTTTGTGACCCGTATCGCGATGACCCTGTCGGTTCCAGCGTTGATTTTTGTGGCATTAATGCAGGCGGATATATCGCGCGAAACATTGTCTGGGTTATTCATGGCCAGCCTTGCGGCGTATGTTGTTTTGGCGATTGTGTTCTGGGTAATCAGCAAGGTGATGGGGTTGGATTTACCAACGTTCTGGGCGCCTTTGATTTTTGGTAATACGGGGAACCTTGGCCTGCCGCTGGCGCTGTTCGCATTTGGCGAAACAGGGCTAAGTTATGCGGTGATTGTGTTTGCGGTGATGGCGGTGGGTTCGTTTTCCGTGGGCGTTTGGATGGTGTCAGGCGGCGGCAGCTTGCGCAAAGTATTCCGTGAACCGATGTCTTGGGCGACCGTTGCTGGGGCGATATTTCTGATCAATGGGTGGGAAACACCAGTTTGGGCGACGAATACATTGGAATTGATGGGACAAATGGCGATCCCAATGATGTTGATCACACTGGGCGTGGCGTTGGCGCGTTTACAAGTAACCACATTGACGCGCGCGATTTTCCTGTCCGTCGTCAAACTGGTGACCAGTGTTGCAATTGCGTGGCTGGTTGGGCGTTGGTTTGGTCTGAATGATGTGGCGTTTGGTGTATTGGTGGTACAAATCGCAACGCCAGTCGCGGTTACATCGTACCTGTTGGCGCAAAAATACGGGGCGGATGCGAACGAAGTGGCAGGTTTGGTGATCGTTTCCACCGTGTTGTCTGTTATCGCTATTCCGATTTTATTGGCGGTCTTGCTTTAGGCGTTGATTTCTAACATAATGTGAAAAAACCAGCAAAAAGACTGGAACAGGCAGTATGAAGAAATTAGCAATTATCCTCGTCGCGGCGAGTTTCGTTTTGACATCGTGTTCAGGCGGCGGTTCAGATGCACCGCGCAATCTGGACAATGCATGTTCAATCAAAAAACAACGTAAATCTTGGTACAAGGATATGACCCGCGCTGAACGGCGTTGGGGTGTTCCTGTGCCGGTTATGATGGCGACGATTTACCAAGAGAGTAAATTCGACGGTAAAGCACGCACACCATATAAATGGGCGCTAAAGGTGATCCCAATGGGGCGTCAGTCATCCGCATATGGATACGCACAGGCGCTGGACGGGACTTGGGACTGGTACCGCAAGGAAACGGGAAAACGCGGCGCGAAACGGGATCGTTTCAGCGATGCGGTGGATTTCATGGGCTGGTACATGAACGAAAGCTACAAGCGTAACGGTATTGCGAAAAACGACGCCTATAACCAATATCTAGCATATCACGATGGCCATACTGGGTTCAAACGTGGCACGTATCGTCGCAAGGCATGGTTAGTACGCGTGGCGGGAACCGTACAAGATCGCGCGATCCTATACAGTTCTCAATTATCGCGGTGTCGTTGATTATTCGTCGCGGTCTGGACGTGTAATTTCGAACAAACGAAGGGGCAGTTTTTTCTGTTCCTTCAGTTTTCCCAAAATAACCGTGGTTTTTTGTTTCGACTGATCGGTGATCACCCATTGGCGAAGCGCAACGGGATTGTCGGTGAAAACCAATTGAATATGGCCCTGCTTTTTATTCTTGGGATCGCGGGCGATCACGATAGTATGCTCACCGCTTTCAACGTGTTGTGCAACCATACCGTTTGTTTTCAAATCGATATTCTTACCCAGGATCAAGCTCAACGGGGTCTTTTTTAACGGATAGACGGCTGGTCCATCGCGGGATTTATCATCGTAGACAGCAACGCTGCCAGAACTGGCGATAACTAACGCCTTATTGGGGGCGGCATATTCGAACCGCATTCTGCCAGGGCGGCTTAGGTACAGTTGGCCCTTGGATTTGCTGCGGTCCGAGTTGATTTGGCTAAAGCTAGCTTTGACCACTGGCAGGTCGTTTAGATAAGTGTTCAACCGATCCAAAGAAATTTTCTCGGCGAAGCTGGGGGCTGTTGTGAATGCAAATGCGCAGGTTACAGCAGCGATACTAGTAATATATTTTCTCATAGAACCTATTTAATCCCTTGGGAGCGTGAATATAAGGTGGTGCTGATCACAGGTTTGCGATTGGCCGAAATTGGCCAATCACTCCACTTCGGGTAGCAATATTTCGCGCTTTCCAACGTGATTTGCCGATGAAACGATACCGTTCTCTTCCATCTCTTCGACCAATTTGGCGGCCTTGTTATACCCAATGGACAGTTTACGTTGGATGTACGATGTCGAACATTTGCGATCATGGGCCACGATGGCCACAGCCTGATCGTACAGTGCGTTTTCCTTATCTGTGTTGCCACCCAATCCCAATACAGCGTCCAGATTGGATGCCTTCTCGTCATCGGGACCTTTGACAACGCCACTGACGTATTCGGGTGGGCCGAATGTTTTCAGGTGGTTTACGATCAATTCGACCTCTTCGTCGGATACGAATGGGGCGTGAATGCGGGTCACTTTGCCCCCGCCTGCCATGTACAGCATGTCTCCCATGCCCAGTAATTGTTCCGCACCCATTTCGCCCAAAATCGTGCGGCTGTCGATTTTTGAGGTCACTTGGAATGAGATACGCGTTGGGAAGTTGGCCTTGATTGTACCCGTAATTACATCGACGGATGGGCGCTGTGTAGCCATGATCAAGTGGATACCCGATGCACGCGCCATTTGTGCCAGACGTTGAATACAGGCCTCAATTTCTTTGCCTGCGACCATCATCAAGTCGGCCATCTCATCGACGACAACAACGATATAGGGCATTTTTTCAGGTGCGAAAGTTTCGGTTTCAAACACAGGTTCACCCGTGTTGTCATCAAAACCAGTTTGCACAGTACGTTCGAAATCTTCGCCCTTGGCCAGCGCATCTGCGACGCGGCTGTTGTATCCGGAAATATTACGCACGCCCATTTTGGACATCTTGCGGTAACGTTCCTCCATTTCGCCGACCACCCATTTTAGGGCAACCACAGCCTTACGTGGGTCGGTGACAACGGGGGACAACAAGTGCGGAATGCCATCGTAAACCGACAGCTCCAACATCTTGGGATCGATCATAATCATCCGGCATTCATCGGGTGACAGTTTGTACAAAAGCGACAAAATCATCGTATTGATCGCAACGGATTTACCCGAACCGGTTGTACCGGCAATCAACAGGTGAGGCATTTTTGCCAGATCGGCCACCTCGGGCGTACCGGCGATATCCTTACCCAGCGCCAATGGCAGGCCATGTTTACCATCTCCATAATCACGCGCAGACAGGATTTCGCGCAATAATACCGTTTCACGGTGATCATTTGGCAACTCAATTCCAATAACGGTACGACCAGGCACGGTGGATACACGGGCCGCCAATGCGGACATGGAGCGCGCGATATCATCGGCCAAGCCAACAACACGGCTGGCCTTTAGGCCCGGTGCTGGTTCCAGTTCGTACATTGTTACAACAGGGCCTGGGCGTACAGAAACAATTTCGCCTTTGACGCCGTAATCATCCAACACGTTTTCCAACATGCGGGCGTTTTCTTCCAATGCTTCGTCGGACAATTGTTGGCGCACGATGGTTGTTGGGCTGGCCAACAGGTTCAACGCGGGCGTTTCATAATCCGCACTGCTTTCCGCGAACAAGGTTGGCTGTGCCTCTGATTTGGCGCGGCTACTTTGGGGGATTGGTTTTGTTGATGGGTATTCCACCACCGATTTTGGTGCCGTTGGGCGTGTGAAAACGGGTTCCTCGCGACCAGGTGCCAATGGCAGGCTGGGCGGTTCTGGAATATCGTTGTCGTGGAAAATATTGCTGGGGATGGTTTCTTCGTCTTCGAAGATATTGCCCACGGGTGTTGGCATTGGCGTATTGTCAATCACCTCTTCATCAACAGATTCATCCATCACCGCCATCGGCGCGGCGGATGCCTCTTCCAGATTTTTGCGATTGATCGCCTCTTTGATGCGGCGTGTCACGCGATCCGTTTGATGCACGACTTCGCCGTCGTCATACATGAAATCACGCGGGTCATCGACGGGGCCAGCTTGGCTGACGCGCATTTCATTTGCAACTGCGCCGCCTTCGGGGCGGTCTTTGCTACTGCTGTTGAAAATCGGCAGGGTGGGGAACAACGTTTTGCGCCCCATTTCCTTGGGGGTTTTTGCCTGTTCGGGCATGTACTCTTCTGTGCGAATAACGGGCATGCCGTCTTTGCGCTGTTGGCGCTCGTTGTATTTACCCTTGGCAGCGATTGCACCGCCCTTTGCCTTGCGCGCACCAAATGTTGCGATGTTTTTCAGCGTTGTCAAAATCAAGCCAGCACCGATGATCAGGCTGTAAGTACCGCGTAACAAAATGGATCGAACCTCGGTCCAAGTGAAGCCCAGCGAAAACAAACCGAACCAAATGGTAATCACACCCAGCATCAGTGACAAAACCTTGACCCAGATATTCAGATCAATGGGATTGAAGTCCAACAGCATTTCCAAAATCGCATCGCCCGAAAACCCACCCAGCGAGAAGCTGAACGGCCAGCCAGCAGGAGTAACATTTGTGGCCATAAACACGGCGGCAAAGGCCGCGAACAATGGCATGAAAATGCCACGGCGCAATAATAAATGATCGTTGCGGTGAAACAGCAGGCGAATACCCCACGCCAAAAACGCCATCGGGAATGTCCATGTTGCCCAACCGATTGCCAACATAAATGTGCCTGCAAAAGACGCGCCCAAAACGCCCATTTTGTTTTGGATTTCACCAGATGTGGAATTCAAAAAATTCGGATCATTGGGTGAATGTGTAATCAAGGCAATCGCAGATGCAATTGCCAACAGGATTAAAACAAACCCTGCAACCTCGATGCCGCGTTTGCGGATCGTGGCCTGCATCTGTGCTTCTAACAGCGGGTCTCGCGTGCGGGAATTATAAGCCATGTCTATACCTTAAACAAACTATCGCGGATTGTCAGCATTCCACGTTTTGCTTCTTCTAAATCGGCAACCATTGCGACGCGAATGTATTTCGCGCCTGGATTGCCCTGTTCGGTGTCGCGCGACAGATATGCACCTGGCAAAACGCGAACGCCAGTTTGGGCCCATAATTTCAACGCGGCCTGTTCGCCGTCATCCACCGGCAACCACAAAAAGAATCCCGCCTGTGGTGGTGTGTATCCATCCACATCTGCAAAAATCTCATCCGCCGCATCGTATTTTTCGCGGTACAGGCGACGGTTTTCAATCACGTGGTCCTCATCCGCCCAAACGGCGGCTGCCACCTCTTGTAATGCGGTTGGATTTGGCGCGCCTGAATAGCTGCGCAAACGTTTCATTTCGGCGATGTTTTTTGGGCCACTGGCAGCGAAACCTGATCGTAATCCGGGCAAATTGGACCGTTTCGACAGTGAATGAAAAATCACTACACGTTCGGGATCTGCGCCAATTTCATGCGCCACCTGCAATGCGCCAACAGGGGCATCATCGCGGTAAATTTCAGAATAACACTCATCGGCGAAAATTTTAAAATCATGTTTTTCAGCCAAGCGGATTAAGTCCGTCCAGTATTCATAACTGGCAATCGCGCCCTGTGGATTTGTGGGCGAGCATAAGAATGCAATCGTTGTTTGATCCAAAACGTCAGATGACAAGGATGCGTAATCAGGTAAGAAATTGTTTTGCGTATCAGCGGGTACAAAAACAGGCGTCGCACCTGCGGCTACACCACCAACCGCATAAACTTGATAGAACGGATTTGGCACCAGAACATTCGGCGCCTTACCGTTTTTACGTTCTGGGCTCAGCGCGATTTGGGCGTTAAACAAACCCTCGCGCGTGCCGTTCAGCGCCATGATTTGCGTTGCTGGATCAACATCAACGCCGTAGCGGCGTTTCAACCAACCCGAAATCGAGCCCAACAACGTGGCCGTGCCATCATTGGATGGATAGTTGTTAAATCCAGCAAGGTTCGCGTTCAGAACATCCATCGCGAAAGCGGGGAATTTATGTTTCGGCTCACCAATTGTCATGTGCAACACATCACCGCCTGCGGGATGGCTATCCAACAGGGCGCGTAAACGTGGAAACGCATATGGTGGCAGGTTTGAAAACCGCTCGGGGAAATCCATTGATGCCTCTTATGTAAGGGTCTAACGCCCGTTTGGGGTATTATACCTTATTTTTATAGGCAGGCCAAACCAATAATGGTCATAAAACTTGTTCGATTTTAGCGGCAATATTCAACAAATTTAGTTCCGTTTTGGGCGCACCCATAATCATCACACCACATGACGGTGTGGATGTGGGCAGGGAAATGGCGCACAGACCCAACATGTTGCCAATGCGCGTGTTGCGCAACGCTAACAGATTCGCGCGGCGGTAATAATCGCTGTCGTTCAGCAGGTTGTCCAAATTCGGCGGCATTATGGGTGATGATGGGATGATTACACCATCAAATTCGGCGGTAATTTCGGCCCAATTTTTACGGGCCAAATCCAATTGCGCCCATGCACTGTTGTATTCGTCATCCGAATATTTCTTGCCCGCCATAAAGCGATCAAAAATTTCTGGGAACATCTTGTGACCATCAACCTCTAACACTTCGCCCCATTGGGCATATGCCTCGTAGGTGAACAGGACTGCGGCCAAATTTAAAATATCCGCGATGATCGGAAACGGGCGTTCAACGACGTCGACACCATCCGCACGCATCGCATCGCATGCTGTGTTAAACGCGGTCAATGGTTTGGGTTCCACATCGTCCAATGCGACACTGGTTAAGATCATCAAACGTGGGTTTTCAGTGGGCGTTAACGGCTGGGGCGATTGCCCCTTAAGGATTGCATACAAATACGCCGCATCCTCGACAGAGCGGCACAGCGGCCCGACAGTATCAAATTTCGGGCACAGTTCCACAACGCCATCCAGCGAAATATCGCCAGATGTTGTTTTCAACCCTACCAAATCATTCCACGCCGCAGGAATACGCACTGATCCCCCGGTATCCGATCCAATGCCAGCGGATGCTAAATCAAATGCAACCGAACCCGCCGCACCCGACGACGAGCCGCCGGAAACAGCATCCAAATCGTTCACACAGGGCGTTGTTTGGGTCATAGGATTTAACCCCAATCCCGAAAATGCTAATTCGGACATGTGGGTTTTGCCCAAACAAACCATTCCTGCACTGTTGGCGTTTTTCAACACCTGCGCATCTGCATCTGGGGTGCGCCCCGCTAGCAATCGCGATCCAGCCTCTGTTTTCGTACCCTTGGTATCAAATAGGTCTTTCCATGAAATCGGGACACCATCCAACATGCTTAACCGCTTTCCTACCTTGGCGCGTTTTTCGGCGGCCATTGCCTCGCGCAATGCGCGATCGGCGGTGGTACGTGCATAAATGCGCCCTGTCATCGGGTGGGTGGCAATTGCATCCAGATAGGTCTGCGTCAATGCGATGGGTGATATGGTGCCATTTTCGATGCCGCGCCCTAAATCACAGGCGGTCATTTTTAACCATTCTTTTGTCATATCCAACTCCCTCTGAAATTTGCCAGCGGCGGTTTGTTACGTGGACAATCCCGCGAAAATCCCGATAGTGCAAGATATGAATTACGATACAGATATTTTGATTGTTGGCGGCGGATTGAACGGCAGTGCGCTGGCGATTGCGTTGGCCAGCGTAGGCTTTGATGTTGTGGTGTTGGATCGCCAGGCGGCGGCGCCCAAACGCGCGGATAATTTCGATGGTCGCGCATATGCGTTGTCGCACGCCAGTTGCCAGATGTTAAAGGTTCTAGGGGTCTGGAGCCACGTGGGCGATCAGGCCCAACCGATTTTGGATATCAAAGTATCAGACGGTCGCGCAGGTGAAGGCGCCGCACCGATGTATGTGCATTTTGATCACCAAGAGCTGGAAGAAGGCCCAATGGGCAATCTGTTAGAGGATCGGTATTTACGCCGCGCCTTTGGCGATGTGATCGCTGAGTTGTCAAATATCACGTACCACAATGATGCCGATGTAATTTCACAGGCGACCGATAATCTGGGCGCGAATGTGACGTTGGCGGATGGGCGTGAATTACGGGGGCGTTTGCTGGTTGGTTGTGACGGACGCGGATCACAGGTGGCCGCGCGCGCGCAGATCAAGCGCCGTGGCTGGGATTACAAACAATCCGCGCTGGTCTGTGCGGTAGCGCATGAATTGCCGCACAATGGAACAGCACATCAATTTTTCACACCTGCGGGCCCATTGGCAATTTTACCGTTGCCGGGAAACCGAAGTTCGATTGTGTGGACCGAAAACACCGAACGTGCAGGCGAAATTAATGCATTGGATGATGCGGGATATTTGGCGGCCTTAGTCCCAGTATTTGGCGATTTTCTGGGCAAGGTTGAATTGGCGGGGCAACGTTTCAGTTATCCGCTAACCCTGTCATTGGCCGACAGTTTCGTATCTGACCGTGTTGCATTGCTGGGTGACGCCGCGCACGGCATTCATCCGCTGGCGGGGCAGGGTTTGAATTTGGGGCTAAAGGATATCGCGGCATTGGCTGAGGTTCTGGCAACCGCGTCGCGACGCGGCGAGGACATCGGAACGAAACCCGTTTTGGCGCGTTACCAACAATGGCGTCGTTTTGATACGGCGGCGATGGCGGCGGCAACGGATGGGATCAACCGTCTGTTTTCCAACGATCATTCACTGTTGCGCGGTATTCGCGATCTGGGTTTGGGCGCGGTCAACGCGACCCCGAACCTACGACGCGGCTTTATGCGTCATGCCGCTGGATTGTCGGGTGAATTGCCAAAATTGCTAAAGGGCCAAGTGATCTAATCGATAACGCGGGCTTCGCTGGGTAACATCACAGGAATGCCATTGCGGATAGGATAGGCTACCTTGGCACCCTTGGAAACCAATTCTTGGCGTTCTGGATCATAGGACAACGTGGAATGCGTCATCGGGCAAATCAACGCCTCTAACATCTTGGGATCGAATTGGATTTCTGATTTGTTCATTGCAGTCTTCCTGTGGGTGTTTTGTTTTCGCGTAGCGCGAATTCCATTAACGTAATCAATGTTTCGCTGCGCCGCATCACTGTTTGGGTTTCCAGTAACGCTTGCTTTTCCTCGGGGGTAAAGGGGCACATCATCGACATTGTGTTTATCAACATCGCATCTTCGGCATCCTTCAAATTTCGCCAGTCCGTGGACAGGTCCATCACCTGTAAATACCGCTCCAACACGGCCAAGAACCGTTCGCGGTCAAATGCGGGTTCGGGTTGCACGGGTTGCAAATCCAGCCCGAAATTGCCCCACGCAATATCGCTGGTGGCGTAGGGCAGGAATCCGTTATTCACCCGTTGCACATGAAACCTGCAAACGCCCGTTAGGGAAATCATATAACGACGATCACTGGTTTCCGTGAAGGAGGTCAGTCGCCCCGCACAGCCAACAGTATGCACCTGTGGATCACCAACGCGTTCCTGATTGGGCAGGGGCTGTATCATGCCGATCAAACGGTGGTCGGTTTTCATGACGTCGTCCAACATCGTCAGATAACGCGGTTCAAATATGTTCAGCGGCAACCGAGAATGCGGAAGCAACAGTACATCGTTTAATGGAAATAATGGTATTTTTTCGGGTAATGAAGAAAGACTATACATTCCCGTACCTTACGCGGAACCACAGATTACGCAAATACCATAGATGCAAGTTGGCGGCGTCCTGCCAATGTAACAGGATCTTCTGCGCCCAAACTGTCGAAGAATTTGAACAATTGTTGGCGTGCGGCGTCATCATTCCATTCGCGATCTTTGCGGAAAATGGTCAGCAATTCATCAATTGCCTCTTGATGCTTTTCGGCTGTGAACAATGCCAGCGCCAAATCGTAACGCGTTTGGTGATCGTCTGGGTTAGCGTCCAGCTTTGCGCGCAACTCGGCTGTTTCGCCCAATTCAGCGGCCTGTTCCGCCAATTCCAATTGTGCGCGTAATGCGACGACCTCAGGACGATCCGCTAAATCAATTGGCGCGTTGTCCAACATTTCCTTGGCGGCGTCCACTTCGCCCGCACCCATTTGGGATTTGAACAACCCCACAAATGCCGCGCCGTTTTGTGGGTCTTCGCCGATAATTGCCGCGTATGTTTCCGCTGCATCCATGTATTCACCTGCGGCTAACATTTCGTCGGCGGCGGCGACGGCCTCGGATAAATCACCGGTATCATCACCACCTTGGGCGGCGATCTTTTCAACGAACTCTTTCAATTCTGACGGTGCCTTGGCGCCCATAAACCCGTCAACGGGTTGACCATCGACGAATGCAAATACGGCTGGGATGGATTGAATGCGCATTTGACTGGCCAGTTCTTGGTTCTGATCAATATCGACCTTTACCATCTTCACTTTGCCTCCAGCGGCGTTCACTTCAGCCTCAAGTGCTGGGCCCAATGTTTTGCACGGACCACACCATGGCGCCCAAAAATCGACGATGATTGGGGTGGTTTTGGATGCTTCGATCACATCATCCATAAACGTGGTTTGATCAACATCTTTCACCAAATCGGCGTTGTTTTGTGTTTGTCCAAGTTCCAGCATCGTATCACCTATTTCAAATCTAGTGTCGGCATATTGCGTTCGGGGTTTGCATTCAACCCTTACACATCAAAGGTCGCGAAAACGGGCGCGTGATCGCTGGGCTTTTCCCAACCACGTGCGGGGCGCAAAACGCGACTGCCGCTGGCGGTGGGTGCAATATCTGGCGTTGCCCAAACGTGATCCAAACGGCGCCCCTTGTCCGCCTCATCCCAATCACGGGCGCGGTATGACCACCATGAATATAACAATCCTTCGGGAATATCTTGGCGTGTTATGTCGACCCAATCGGCGGATGCCTGAACGGCGGCCAATGCTTCGACCTCGACAGGTGTGTGACTTACGATTTTCAACAGCTTCTTGTGATCCCAAACATCATCTTCGCGTGGGGCGATGTTTAGATCACCCACCAACACGGCGCGTTCGGGCGTATTCGCGGTGAAATAATCGCGCATTTCGGACAGGTAATCCAGTTTTTGACCAAACTTTTCATTGATTTCCCGGTTGGGTTTATCACCACCCGCAGGCACATAGAAATTATGGATGGTCATACGACCATCAACAGACGCCGCAATGTGGCGGGCATGTCCAAGAGATGCGAAATCCTCGCGTGCTGTTTCTTCCAGCGGTAAACGAGACAGAATCGCAACGCCGTTGTATCCCTTTTGCCCATCGGCAACCATGTGGGTGTAACCCAGCGCCGCGAACTTCTCTGTTGGGATTTTATCCACGGGGCTTTTGCATTCCTGAAGGCATAAAACATCCGGCGCTTCTTGTTCCAGCAAATCGCAAACCAAATCCTCGCGCAGGCGCACGGAATTGATGTTCCAGGTACAGATCGTGATGGGCATGTGTTTCGCCTTTGGTTATTGGATTTGCAATGTCTGACGTCTATATAAGGCCAAGGCGTACAGAAATGAAAGCATTACAAGCATGGAAATCACAACACCCATATCCGCAGGCGAATTGCTGGATAAAATCACGATTTTGAAAATCAAATCGGAAAAACTGTCCGATGCAGAAAAATTGAAAAATGTGCAAACAGAATTGGATGCGCTGAACGCGGTGGCATCGGCGGCATTTGATTATGATGATGCGCTTGCGAAATTGGTGGACGGGTTACAGGACATCAACGGTCAACTGTGGGTGATCGAAGATGACATTCGCGATTGTGAACGCGCAGGCGATTTCGGTGATGAATTCATTCGTCTTGCGCGCGCGGTTTACGTCACAAACGATGTACGCGCCAAGTTGAAGAAAGACATCAACACCCTGCTCGGTTCCGCATTGGTCGAGGAAAAATCTTACCAAGCGTATTAGGGTTTATGCACTGCCGCGAATTTTTCCAGCTCACGGCGCACATGTTGGAAAATAGGTGCCCAACTGCCAGGTCTATCCTTGGTGAACAGACGCATATCGGGATACCACGGTGTTTTGATCCCATCCGCATAATACCAAAACGGCAGGTGTTTTAACAAACACCAAACGGGCGTGCTGGTGGAACCAGACAAATGCGCAACCGCGCTGTCGATGGTGATGATCAAATCCAACTGTTCCATAAAGGCGGCACTGTCCGCCAAATCACGATCCGAATTGGATACATCCAAAATCTGTTCCTTGGCAGGGGATGTGTTTAACACCGTGGGCATATCACCCTTGTACAGCGAAAACATCTGAATATTTGGAATGTCAGACAGGCGCAAAAACTGTTGAATGGGGAACGATCGCAGATGGTTTTCAGGGAATTTTGGATTACCTGTCCACAAAACGCCAACCTTCATTTTATTCTTGTGTGGCGCTAAAATTTTCGCCGCACGCCCCACGGATGATTTCGGCAAATTGAATGTCGCGGGCGGGGGCAATGTTTCAGGGGTCGATTTAAAAAACAGTGGCAGGTCGAACGAACAAACCTCCACGTCGGCGACGGGGGTATTATCCGACCGATCCATAATCACATCGACGTGCGGATTGTTTTTCAACAACCGATGCAACGGCTTTGCCACCGCCACATAAATTTTATCAGGGTTCATGGACGCCAACATGGGCAGGTATCGCAACATAATAATGCCGTCGCCCAAACCCTGTTCACAGGTCAACATAATGGTGCGACCCGTCAGATCATCACCTTCCCATAGGGGCAGTTTATATTTGCGTTTATGCCATCCCAGTGCGGTCGCTTTGGTGCCGCGATCCCAGCTTTCTTTGAGAAACGTCAGGCCCTTCACGTAATTCTGTGCCGACAAATGCACATATGCTTCGTTGGATCGGTTTGTTTCCGCCATCAAATTAGGTGCAATATTTTCGCGCACAGTCTGATACACAGCCAACGCATCTTCATAGCGTCCCGAGTATCGATGCAACCGACATAAATCTAATTTATGATGATTGTTATTCGGCTCTTCGGCAATGGCCTCTTCGACCAGTTGATATGCCTTTCCCATGCGAAAACCGCGGGCGTGAATAACACCAATGTGGGATTTCATCCCCGCCGACAGGGGCGCGCCTTTTAAGACCTTATTGTAACAGGAAATCGCCCGCTTCCAGTCCTTCTCTTTGGCATAGAGTTCCGCCAATTTGGCCCAAGCGCTCCAGTTTTCCGGCTCCGCTTTAACAGTTTCGCGCAGGGTTTCCATTTTCGTTTTTTGAATACCGCGCATCACGCCTTTGCCAATGGCAATTTTGGCGGACTTGTTCGTTTTAATCGTAATCGGTTTTGAAGCCACTTAAGCCTCCGAAAAATATTGTTTCCTTACAACTGGTATACCTGATTGCGCATTGCAACCAAAAAGACCCACCAAATTGGCGGGCCTTTTACAGGGAGGATCTTAATTTTCTACGCTGACAGGCGGTAACCACCTGATTCTGTCACCAACAAACGTGCGTTCGATGGATCGGGTTCAATTTTCTGGCGCAGGCGGTAAATATGGGTTTCCAACGTATGCGTGGTCACACCCGCATTGTATCCCCAAACCTCGTGCAACAGGGTATCACGTGGCACAACACCATCGGATGCGCGGTACAGGAACTTCAAAATATTGGTTTCCTTCTCCGTCAGGCGAATTTTCTTCTCGTCTTCGGTTAACAACATCTTCGCCGCTGGCTTAAATGTGTATGGTCCCAAATTGAAAACGGCATCTTCGGATTGCTCGTGCTGACGTAACTGCGCACGCAGACGTGCCAACAAAACAGGGAACTTGAACGGTTTCGATACATAATCATTCGCACCCGCATCCAGGCCGTAAATCGTATCTGCATCGGTATCTTGGGCCGTTAACATCACAATCGGGCATTTCACGCCTTGTTTGCGCATCAAGCGACACAATTCGCGTCCATCCATATCAGGCAGACCAACATCCAAAATCACCAAATCATACAGCTGCTCTTTGGCGCGTTCCAAACCGGATGTGCCATCTTCGGCTTCAAAAACATCGAATTCTTCGGTTAAAACCAGCTGATCCGCCAATGCTTCGCGCAAATCGCCATCATCATCGACCATCAAAATTTTCTTTAGATTTTGCATATTCCATACCTCCATGGGCGTTTCTTGCACTTAATTTGGGGCTTTTGCCGTCAAACGACAAGGGAATGCGGCGATCCTCACAGGCTCGTGTCGAAAATCGCCCAAATATTTCATATTCCAACTCCTGCGGATATAGGGCACAACGTTTCTGTAACAATTGAAAGCACAATGATGTCCATCGCCCTGACCCCCTTTGAACAAGTGGCGCGTATGCGTTCAGATCTGCGTATGGGCGCGGCTGTGGTGTTGTGCGCGGGTGATAAACAATGGATGGCAGCGGCCAGTGAAACGATTACTCCTGAACGATTTGATGCAATGCGTGCTATGGGGGCGTTGGAATTAACCATCACCGATTGGCGTGCAAAAACACTGTCCACTTGGGCCACCGACGGCGACATTGCGCGGTTTAGCGTACCCTCGGACAAGGGCCTTCCATGGGTGCAATCCATGTCCGATCCCAGCGACGACCTCAGCAATCCACTTAAGGGGCCGTTCTCCCCGATCATGGGCGGTTCCGCCGATGCACATCGTGTGGCACTGGCAATCTGTAAATTGGCACATCTTTTACCGTCGGCAATTTTGGTTGACGTCTCTGGTCAGGATTTATGCGGCTTGGACGCGGTTGAACTGGACGTGATCCAACAGGCCATTGCCGACCCAGCCACGCAACTCACTGAAATCTCTGTCGCTAACGTGCCTTTGCGCGTATCGCACGCCAGCCGCGTACATGTTTTCCGCCCGCTTGATGGCGGCGAAGAACACTATGCCATCGAAATCGGAAACCCAGATCGTTCAAAACCGGTGCTGTCACGCCTACACTCGGCCTGTTTTACAGGCGATCTAATCGGCAGTTTGAAATGCGACTGCGGCCCCCAATTAAACGCGGCCCTAGAAAATATCGCTGCCGATGGCGCAGGCGTATTGCTGTATATGAACCAAGAGGGCCGCGGTATCGGCTTGGCAAATAAAATGCGCGCATACGCATTGCAGGATCAGGGCTTTGATACCGTGGAAGCAAACCACCGCCTCGGTTTCGAAGACGACGAACGCAATTTCAAACTGGGCGCGGAAATATTGCGCCTAATGGGTTTTTCATCCGTGCGCCTGATGACAAACAACCCTGCCAAAACGGCATCAATGGAGGCGGCGGGAATTTCCGTAGCTGAACGTGTGACACTAAAGGTCGGCGAGAACGCCCACAATCACGAATACCTAAAAACCAAGGCCAAAAAGAGCGGTCACATCCTATGACCCCGCGTATCCAAGATCTGGTCGTCACCCATTGGGGCGCACGGTTCATGGGACAAAACCTACCTGTATCCATCGGGCGCGGAGGGATTGCGCAAAAGGTGGGCGAGGGCGACGGTATCACCCCCATCGGTACATTTAATATCTGTAGGATCGGATATCGGAATGACCGCGTGGATTTTGATGCGCCAAATATCTACCAACGCCCAATTGGCTTGAACGACGTTTGGTCGGATGATCCCAAGGATCCAAATTATAATCACAACGCAAACGCCCACTCATACCCATTCAGCCACGAAAAACTGCGTCGTTCGGATGGGTTATATGATGCGTTTGGCATCTTGGATTACAACTGGCCCAACGCCACGGCGGGTAGGGGGAGTGCGATTTTCATCCACGCATGGCGAAAACCACGCCACCGCACCGAAGGTTGCATCGCCTTCGCTCCCGAAACTCTATTCTGGATTCTTTCAAATTGGCAAAAAAACAGCCGCGTGATTATCCGTGGCTAACTGCTTTTTCTTGTCGAAATATCCTCGGCCCGAAGGGCAAGATGTTAAACATCACGAATAATCGCGATCCCCAAAAATTGCGGACCCAACGCGCACATGCGTTGCACCCAACGCCACAGCCCTTTCAAAATCACTGCTCATCCCCATGGATAATCCAGCCAATCCATTACGCTGTGCAATTTTGCGCAACAGCGCGAAATGCAACGATGGTTCTTCATCCACCGGCGGGATGACCATCAAACCTTTGACCGGTAAATCCAGCGCCAAACAATCGGCAATAAACGCATCGGCATCGGCGGGTATAACGCCTGCCTTTTGTTCTTCTTGGCCCGTATTCACCTGAATAAACATATCCGGCGCACGTCCCTGCGCCTGAACCTCCGCCGCCAGCTTCTTCGCCAGTTTCAGACGATCAACGGAATGAATGGCATCAAACAACGCCACCGCGTTTTTAACCTTGTTGGTCTGTAACGGCCCAATCAAATGCACCTTCGCATCTGGATAAGTTTCACGAAACATCGGCCACTTACCCTCTGCCTCTTGAACTTTGTTTTCACCAAACAATCGATGCCCTTGTCCAAGCACAGCGGCAACGCGTTCATTTGGCTGTACTTTGGATACGGCCAATAACGCTGTGCTGCCTACGGCACGGCCTGCGGCCTCTTCTGCGGCGTGAATGCGGGACGTAATTTCGGACAAGGACATTATTTCAGCGTCTCGAATAGGGGTTGCAGGTGTTCCTCATACCGCTCCCACGCTTTGACGGACGATTTATAGATCGGTTGGCGCACTTGCATCACACTTAGGGTTTTGACCTGACGTTTTGATTTATGGAAATTCAGGCATTCATCCTGCCATTCCAAATCACAATAATCGATCAATTCGCGGGCGTGCTTTTCGGGATCATCAATCAAGTCTTCATACTGAATTTCCATAAACCCCTCGGGCATTTTTTCCCGCCAGAAATCGATGTTGCGCGAGAACTCTTTATAATAAGCCGCTAATACGGATAAGTCATAGGCGTATAAATGGGTGCCTTCTCGAAACTTGTTTCGATAAATAGACAATAAATTGTCACGCGGATCGCGACGTACAACGATGATTTTACAATTCGGCATCGCGGCCTTTAAAATTCCCATCCGTCTATACGTTAGGATGGATTTATCTGAAATACTCGTGCCCCCTGGAAAGTGGTGCAATAAATAGCGCCAAATACCATTTCCCAAAGCTTGCAATTCTGATTTACCAATATCAGCCAAAGGAATTAGACTTTGATCGTCTTTTTGCAAAACCTTCTGTTCGACTTTATTTGTAATGCCCACTTCACCGGCGCCAACTACATCAGAATGCGCAGAGATGATTTGTTCAACTAATGTCGTCCCGGAACGTGGCATGCCGCAAACGAAAATTGGCTGCGCTTCAGGGTCACCGCAGTCTTTGAAATTTTTCAAGTCAAAATCTTTGAAAAATTCCATGATTGCATCAGTTTGAGAGGAAAAACCTTCGATGTCATAAGGACGTTGTGCACTGACATTATCGTTGGCACGTTTCAAATATGGGAACACACGATCAAATTGTTTTGTATCCTCTAATGCCTTTGCAATGGCAAAGCCAAGAGTGGATTGGTCAGAAAGGCTGGTTGTC
The DNA here is from genome assembly GCA_943846615.1 of uncultured Amylibacter sp. GTDB lineage: Bacteria > Pseudomonadota > Alphaproteobacteria > Rhodobacterales > Rhodobacteraceae > Amylibacter. Next base: position 1,627,260 of record OX044354.1, read on the forward strand.
GGTTGGTCCATTAATGTGATCATCTGTTCAATGATTGGATCGCCGTCTTGGATTTTTTTTGTTGTTGCATAAAATGCAAAGCAGGTCGCTGATGTGGGGGCAAGTTCGATAGCTTTAGTGATTACCTCTAAAGCATCATCAAAACGGCCTAATTGACGTAAAATGCTTGCTTTTTGAAGAAGAATTTCGTGGTTAGAAGGGGCAAGAACAGATGCACGATCGAAATACTCATACGCGACTTCTAGTTGTTCCATTTTATTGAAAACTTCACCGATCTCGACTAAGTTGTCCGCGGTTTCGCCTTCGCGTTTCAGACCGACTTTGTAATACTTTTGGGCATCAATGTATTTGCTGGCACGGGCATGCAATTCCCCTAACGCAAGATCGATTTTCCCGCCCCTTAAATGCAATGCCTTTGCATGTTTCATCAATCCAATTGCAATCGAGGCGTTGCCGGTTCGCGCCAATGCGTCGGCCAAATTGCAAATGCCAGAAGCAGCATGGGGGGCCGTGGAAACGGCTGTTTTGAAATGTGAGATTGAAGCGGCATAATTTCCGCATAACATTTCTGTCTGTCCCAAATTGTTATGTGCATTAAAGAAAGATGGGTTCAAGCTGGTTGCAAGCGCAAAGTATTTTCGTGCTTGATCATATTGTTTCAAATTTAAAAAGGTACGCGCCAACAGTTCGGCGGCGATAGCATTTTTTTGGTTTTTCAGTTGAAACGCTTGGGCAAGTTCATTCGCTTGATTGTTGTCACCCTTTAACATGGCCTGTTGTATGGCATTCAATACCGATTTATCTAAGTTTCCGGCTGGAATAGACATCCCGCTCGCATTGTTCAACAGACGGTTTTGTAAACCTAATTTGACGACATTATCAATGTTGGTAGCTTTTAGTAGTTTTGCTGCCTTTTTGATTTCGTTCGGATCAACATTACACAGAAGGCTAGGGATATAAGCATTCCAAATCCCCGGCTCATTAGGTTTAATTTTTATGGCCAGCGCGAAATGTTTAACAGATTTTGTAAACCTATTCGCCTTGAAAAGAATGCGGCCAATTTGAAAATGCACCTCTGCGATGTCTTGTTTCACATTCAGTATTTGACTGTAGATATCAAGGGCTTCCTCATCCTGGCTTTTAGACTGCAGGGTCAAAGCATTTTGATACATCTGGGTGATTTGTTGATGTGTAAGTGGAAGCATTTTTATCCTTTGTGAAGTCAGATCCGACCATGGGTCATTATATGTGATTTTCAAAGGATGAAAAGCAAAAGAGCGGGCACAAGGCCCGCTCTTTCAAATCATAAGACTTTTAAGTCAGCTTAGAATGACAAAGCTAGACCCAAAGAGAATGTGTCTAAAGAAAGGCCAAAAATATCATCGCTGTCACCGTAAGCAGCCAATACTTTAGCGCCACCGCCCAAGTCGTAGTTAGCTACTAGACCGAAACCGCTTGATGTTACGCCGCCGCCCAAGTCGAATTCACCCCAGTTAGCTGCCAATAGCAAGTCACCCATTGTGTAACCAACAGCTAGACCAACATGGTCAATAGAATTGGAATCTGAGTAGTTAACAATGATGTCAAAGCCAGACACAGAAGTTTTAGCTGAGATACCAACACCATCAGTTGTGTCGTTTTCTTGGTAACCAAGACCAAGAGCAATAGAAGCGCCACCTAGGTCAGCAGTGTAGCGAAGACCAAGGCCAACAACGTCAGAACCAGCAGCATCAGCCATTTCGTATGATACAGCTACGCCGAAATCGCCGAATGTGTTGTCGTAACGTAGAACTTGACCGTCGTTAGAACCGTCCAAGCCACCGTTGCCGTTGTAACCAGCGTGCTCGTGGTCGTCAGCAATTCCTGAACCGATGATAGCTTCAGTCAAGCCCCAATCGAACGCACCGTCTGTGTCGCCCATTGTCAAGTTGCCGAAGCCGCCTTTGATCCATACAGAGTGTGGACCTGATTCAGAACCGATACCGCCAGAAACTTCGTCCAAGTCGATTGTCGCGCCAAATGTAAGGCCGCCATCAGTTTCACCTGACAAAGCGAACTTAACGTCCAAGTCGTGGTGGAATACAGTGTCAGTACCGTTGTCTTTGATACCCATTTCAGCGTAACCTGAAAGTGTTACGTCCGCAGCAGCCATTCCAGCTGTTGCAACTAATGCTGTAGAAGCAATAAGTAGTTTTTTCATTTTTTTAATCCCTCGTAGAGTTAATCTAAGGTGCACCTCGTTCTGGAGAATCCAGTGAGTGAGGGGACAATTGCGACTTTTCGGTGCTCTGGTCAAGAAATACGAACAGGTAAATAAGCTGAAATCAGTGGTTTGGTGCATTCATGCCACAGTGCGTTTTGGCTGCCTTTTCAAAATTCTACATCTATAGAGATGTTGAAATACAAGCTTGAGATCATACTGTTAGAATGATAGCATTTTTATTAACTTGTACGTTGCTTGGAAAAAACATGAAGATTTCCCCGAAAATCACTCTCTTGGCCGTAGGTCTTGGTTTTGCGCTCACTGCATGTGGTGGTGGCTCAAATTCTGGATCACTCAGCGGCATTGGCAAAAGTATCAGGGATTCTGATGCCCAAGCGCCTAAAACAGAGGAAGAATTGCGTCGTGATAGTGGTAGCAAGCTTGGCGATTTGTTCACAAATGGTCGAGTGGACGACATCGGTGCCGTCAATAAATACCTATGGCATGCGGCGTTGGATGTTCTAAACTTCCTACCGATCGAGGCAGCCGATCCATTTTCTGGTATCATCGCCTTTGGCAACGGACGCGCACCGGGTTCATCACAGGTATATCGTGCGACCGTCTTTATTACTGACCCTGCATTGGATGCACGCTCACTTAAGGTGTCGGTCACCACATCACGTGGCGCCGCCAGTGCGCAAACACAGCGCGAGATCGAAAATGCGATTCTCAGCCGCGCACGCCAGTTGCGTATTTCACGCGCGAAACTATAAGCAGGTTAAACGCCCAACCAGAATTTCACGCCGGGCAATTGCTCGGCGTTTTACGTTAAAGGTACGAATAAATGCGCTACAACGCCAAAGTTACAGAACCCAAATGGCAATCCGCATGGGATAACGCCGAATCGTTCAAGGCAACGCCTGATGATCGCGAAAAATATTACGTGCTGGAAATGTTCCCATACCCATCTGGCCGTATCCACATGGGTCACGTTCGCAACTATACTATGGGTGATGTTGTGGCGCGTTATAAATCCGCCGCTGGTTTTAACGTTTTGCACCCTATGGGTTGGGACGCTTTCGGGATGCCTGCGGAAAACGCGGCGATGGAAAAAAACATCCATCCGGGCGATTGGACGTACCAAAATATCGCGGACATGCGCGAACAGCTAAAACCAATGGGCCTGTCGATTGATTGGTCACGTGAATTCGCAACATGCGATCCGGAATATTATGGTCAACAACAGGCCATGTTCATTGATATGATGGACAAGGGTTTGGTTTACCGCAAAAACGCAGTGGTTAATTGGGACCCAGTGGACATGACCGTTCTTGCTAACGAGCAGGTCGAAGGTGGGCGCGGCTGGCGCTCTGGTGCCTTGGTTGAACGCAAAGAGCTGACGCAGTGGTTCTTCAAAATCTCACAATATTCCGATGAATTGCTGACGGCGCTGGATTCGTTGGAAAACTGGCCTGACAAAGTGCGCACAATGCAGAAAAATTGGATTGGTAAGTCCGAGGGTCTGCAATTCAAGTTTAAGGCAAACGGTGCGCCTACTGGTTTTGAGCAGATTGAGGTTTACACAACACGCCCAGATACATTGTTCGGCGCATCATTCGCCGCGATCAGTGCCGATCATCCATTGGCGAAAGAGTTGGAAAAATCCAACCCCGACATCGCCGCATTCAACACTGAATGCCGCCAAATGGACACAACAGAAGAGGCATTTGAAACAGCAGAGAAGAAGGGTTTGGATACGGGTATTACCGTGACGCACCCATTCAACCCTGCATGGGAAATGCCCGTTTATATCGCGAACTTCGTCCTTATGGGTTACGGAACGGGCGCTGTTTTCGGCTGTCCAGCGCACGATCAACGCGATTTGGATTTTGCGCGCAAATACGAATTGGTGGTTACACCCGTTGTTTGCCCCGCGGATCAAGATCCCGATACTTTCACAATCGGCGACACGGCATACACAGATGGCGGAAACCTGATTAATTCGCGCTTCTTGGATGGCATGTCCATCGACGAGGCGAAATCCGAAGCAATCAAACGTATCTCTGATTGCGGCATGGGTGAAAGCAAAACAATCTTCCGTCTGCGTGACTGGGGCGTTTCGCGCCAACGCTATTGGGGTTGCCCAATTCCCGTTGTCCATTGTGATGACTGTGGCGTGGTTCCAGAGAAGAAGGAAAACCTGCCAATTGAATTACCCAAGGATGTCACATTCGACAAACCCGGCAATCCATTGGATCGCCACGATACATGGCGCAATTGTGCATGCCCATCATGTGGCAAACCAGCGTTGCGTGAAACAGACACGATGGACACATTTGTAGATTCATCATGGTATTACGCCCGTTTCACATCACCAAACGCCGAAACACCCACCGATATGGCCGAGGCCGATTACTGGATGAACGTCGATCAATATATCGGTGGCGTCGAACACGCTATCCTACACCTTCTATACTCTCGCTTCTTCGCCCGCGCGATGCATGCAACGGGCCATTTGCCCGCCAAGGCAATCGAACCGTTCAACGCGCTGTTCACACAGGGCATGGTGACACACGAAACTTATTCCCGCGAAGCGGACGGCGAACGCACCACATGGTACACACCAGACGAAGTACGCCTTGAAAACGACGGGGCGATCCTGATTGCCGATGGAAAACCGGTAAATGTCGGCCAAATCATCAAAATGTCAAAATCCAAAAAGAACGTGGTCGATCCAGACGACATCATCGATCAATACGGCGCGGACACTGCACGCTGGTTCGTTATGTCAGACAGCCCGCCCGAACGCGACGTTGAATGGACAGCTTCGGGGGCAGAGGCCGCATGGAAACACCTGCAACGCGTCTGGCGTATCACGGCTGAACTGCGCGATGCCGCTGAAGGTGATGCTAAGCAAGACGCCGCCCTTGAAAAGGCCCGCAATGTTGCAATTGATGCGGTTACCACAGGTGTTGAAGGTTTCGCCTTCAATAAATCCGTCGCGGCCCTGTACCAATTCACTAATACCATCGCCAAATCCAAAGCGACGAAGGATGCCAAAACCAAGGCTATGCTAACCATGGCGCAATTGATGCAACCGATGACACCCCACCTGGCCGAAGAAATCTGGTCAACCTTGGGCGGCACAGGCATGGTCACAGGCGCACCATGGCCAACTGTGGATGAAAGCGCGTTGCAAAACGACACCGTCATCCTACCGATCCAAGTGAACGGCAAACGCCGCGATGAAATTGAGGTCAGCGTTGACATGTCTAAAGATGAAATCGAAAAATTGGTTCTTGACCGTGCGGCGGTCATCCGCATTCTGGACGGTAACGCACCCAAGAAATTGATCGTGGTGCCCGGAAAGATTGTGAATGTCGTTGTTTAAAAAGATTTGGTTCTTCCTCGCATTGCTGCCCTTGGCCGCATGCGGGTTTGAACCTGTCTACGGTACTGGCACGGCCGCCACAAATATGCTGGGCAAAATCGAAATTCAGATGGTCAAAGGCCGCAATGGTTTCGAACTCCGTGATCGACTATTGGAACGACTGGGATCGGTAGGCATCGATGCGCCATATTCTCTGTCATTCAAAACCACCATTGAATCCGATGACCTGACTATTTCGGATGATAACGACGTCACTCGTTTCACACTAACGGGCGTCACCGACTTTCAAATCACCGATAAATCCGCGCAAGCGGTGGTGTTTGACAGCACCGTCACATCCAACACCGCCTATTCGGCCACATCGGGCACCTACGCCACATCAATCGCCGAACGCGATGCCAACGTACGCCTGAACCGCGACATGGCGGATAAAATCATCACCCTCCTATCAATCACTGCCAAGGACTGGTTGAAATGAAATTGGCAGGGGCCAAGGCTGTTGGCTACTTCGCCAAACCCGACCCAAACCACGCCGCCGTCCTGATTTACGGCGGCGATAACATGCGCGTCGCCCTGCGCCGTCAGGAATTGATAAACGCACTGGTGGGTGACAAGGCCGAGGAAGAAATGCGCCTCACCCGCATGTCGGGCGCCGACGTACGCAAGGAACCCGCATTGGTTCTTGATGGCCTAAAGGCAGCGGGTTTTTTCCCAGGCCCCCGCGTTGTCTTCATCGAGGAAGCCACCGATGCAATCGCCCCCACGGTGGCGAACGCCCTGTCCGAATGGCAAACAGGCGACGCAACACTGGTGATCACAGGTGGGCAACTAAACGCACGTTCAAAATTACGCAAAGCATTAGAAGATCCCCGCAACACAATCGCTATCGGCATCTACAACGATCCCCCCAGCGCGGACGAAATCATGTCATTGGCGGCCAAGGTCAACCTGACTCAATTTGAGGGAGGTGCCAAAGATGACCTGCTGTCATTGGGTCGCGATCTGGATCCGGGTGATCTGCAACAAACGCTGGAAAAAATCAGCCTGTATAAATTCGGTGATAACACACCCGTCACGTCCACTGACATCGAAAACTGCGCCCCCGTCGCGGTCGAGGCAGGCATCGATGATGCCATCCACATCGTGGCGGAGGCCAGATCGGCCGAAGTCGGCCCAATGCTCAACCGCCTATTCGGCCAAGGCATCAATCCAACAACCCTGTGCATTTCTGCGACCCGCCATTTTCGTAATCTACACGCGGCGGCGGCGCACCCATCTGGCCCAGACACCGCACTGGCCCGCGCCCGTCCACCAGTGTTTGGCCCCCGCAAAGACCGCATGGTTCGCCAAGCGCGCGGTTGGGGCGTTGCACGTCTGGAAAAGGCGCTGGGCGTTTTGATGGATACCGACCTGTCGCTACGTTCCGCCGCCAAGGCACCAGATCAGGCAATGGTCGAACGCGCCTTCATCCGCATATCCATGATGCGCCCGAAATAGCGGCGACGCCGCCGATCAGGTTGCAAGTCAGATATTTTCCGTGTGTAATATCAAAAAGAACCAGAGGATCCCCACATGTACCAAGTCGTCGGCAAAACAAACACTCGCACCTTTCGCGTCCTTTGGGCGATGCACGAAATGGGCTTGGAATTCGAACATATCGACGCACAGGCACAATCCCCCGAAGTACTGGCGGTGAACCCATCGGGCAAAGTTCCCGCATTGATCGTGGATGGCACCCCGATCATCGATTCAGTGGCCATCCTGACATATCTTGCCGACAAACACGAAAAACTGACCTACCCCGCAGGCACAGTCGAACGCGCCCATCAGGACAGTTTAACGCATTTCATTCTCGATGAATTCGACGCCGCACTGTGGACGGCGGCACGCAACACTTTCGTTTTACCCGCCGAAAAACGCGTTCCTGAAATCAAGGAAACCCTGAAATGGGAATTCGTACGATCCGTAAAACTGATCGAGGGTCGCATGTCTGACGGCCCCAACCTGATGGGCGAAAAATTCACGATCCCAGACATCATCCTTACCCAAATTGGCGGTTGGGCGCGGGTGGCGAAATTCGATGTTCCAGATGGCAAGTTGAAGGATTATTTCCGCCGCCAAATTAAACGCCCTGCCTATATCGCGGCCTCCGCCAGCTGATGCCACATACCACCGTTTTGATCATTGGCGCAGGCCCCGCAGGCACGGCGGCGGCGGCCACACTGGCAGGTAATAGTGTGGATTGCCTTTTGGTGGACAAGGCAGATTTCCCCCGCGAAAAATTATGCGGCGGCTTGATTACTGGGCGATGCTTGAAGCTAATTAAAAACGTGTTTGATCTGGATTACGACCCCGAAATCCTTGGCTCTTCGCGTGACATAAACCTAACGCTAAACGGCGAAACACTGTCGCGGATCGTTGATCATACAACACTGCATTTCACAATGCGCCACGACTTCGATCATTGGCTTTTAAACCGCGCAATCGCATTGGGTGCAAAAACACAATTGGGCGTGGCGATCAAAGAAATCGACGAAAACGCGGTTACGCTTAACGATGGCACTATCATAACTTTCGACATCTTAATTGGTTGCGACGGCGTCAACAGCATCGTTGCCAAATACCTATACGGTCAATCCTTCAACCCAAAAACCATCGGATTTGGATTAGAGGTCGAGGCGCCATTGCCCAAAATCCAACCTGTCGAAATTGATTTCGGAGGCGCGGATTGGGGATACGCGTGGGCCTTTCCAAAACACAAATCTGTCACCATTGGCGTGGGCGGCATCCACGCGAAAAATCCAGACATGAAACAGCGCCTAAATGATTTCCTAACGGGGCAGGGCATTGACCCAGCCACCTGCAAGGTCAAAGGCCAATACATCCCTTTCGGCGACTACCGCCGCGCACCCGGCCGCGGACATATCGTTGTGTGCGGTGATGCGGCGGGCATGGTCGATCCCATAACAGGCGAAGGCATAGGATACGCAATCCAAAGCGGGGCCGCCGCCGCTCGTTCCGTGATGAAACAGGGCCAATTCCATCAAGCCGCCGTGATCTATCAAAACGAGGTCGCCCTGATCCACAACGACCTAAAACGCGCCAAATTCTGGCGTTACTTGATTTTTCCAAAAATGATGAAACCAGTCTTCAAGCGCTTCTTTGGCGGCACAGGCACGCTCAGCCGTGGGTTTATGGATGTAATGGACGGAACTCGGGATTACGGCGATTTGGCAGGCTTATTTTGGAAGCGAATTTTGCGAAAATAATTAAAATCAATTACTTAACCCCCTGTCCCCATGGGGACACTATGAAATCAGCCACCGCATCCCCCGCCCATTTCCCCGTCGCCAAGCACCCAGAAATCAAATACCCACCCGTCGGCGCCTCCCAGTCCAGCATTTCACCAGCACAAAAAACAGACGGAATATCTGTCAACATCAACCGATCATCCAACGCCGCGGCTGACACCCCACCCGCCGTCGAAATCGCCTCGTCCATCGGGCGCGGCCCAGCATGTAGAATCGGCAATGATTTGGCCAAGGATGCCAACTCACCACGATCTGCCTCCCGACCAAACTCGTTCATCAACGCTGCCTTCGCACCATCCAATTTCAAGCCCTTTCGGATCACTGTCGCGCGTGATGCCTTGGCGGATAATTTTGAAATCCGTGCATTCAAATCGCTAACGGAATGATCAGGTATCAAGTCCAAAACCAACGGGCACCCATCACGCATGTATCGACTAGCCGCGTAAATCGCACTGCCCTCTATCCCGCGTTCGGAAATCACGCATTCTCCTAAGGCTGAAAAGTTTCCAGCCGTGAATCGTGTGGCCTTTATCGGCGCGCCAAAGTGTGGAGTCATGAATTTTGACCATCCAACAACAAATCCCATATTCGCAGGTTTGAAGGGCGCCATCGCAACGCCACGATCCGCCAATAAATCAGCCCACAACCCATCCGACCCTAACCGCGCCCAACTGGCTCCGCCCAATGCCAAAACTGTCGCGTGGCAATCGACGATCTGAGCGCCATCTGTGGTGTCAAAAACCAATGACTCATCGCGCCAGCCTGCCCATCTCCAACCACGTTGAAACTCCACATCCATATCCGTCAAACGCGCCAACCAAACGCGCAATAAAGGGGATGCTTTCATAACCTTTGGAAACACACGCCCAGAACTGCCTGTGAAAATCTCCTGATCTAAGTCTTTCACCCATTGCATGACCGCTTGATTGTCGAATGCTTTCAAAATTGGTTTCAACCAATCAGCATCTCCAAAGGCATCTATGAAATCTTTAAGACTTTCATCTTTGGTCAGGTTTAAACCCGACTTGCCCGCCATCAAAAACTTGCGCCCAAAGGAGGGTTTCGCATCAACTACCATAACGGACAGCCCCCGCGCGGCGGCAGTTTCTGCCGCCATCAATCCCGCCGGCCCCGCGCCAATGACGCAAAGATCAATCATTTGGTTGGGAAGCCACCTTTGATTTCAACGACGCGTTGTGGGTATGGAATTTCGATGTTGTTTTCTTTCAACGTATTCCAGATGATGAACAACACATCGGATGTGTATTTGTTTTTACCGTCATCAATGCCTTCGACCCAGAATTCGACCGCGAAGTCGATGCCGCTGTCACCAAACCCGCGCAATTCGCAATCGGGCTCTTCAGGTATTGAAATCACACCTGGATGTTTCGCCACGGCGGCCTGTATCAACGCGGGAACTTTGTTGATGTCGGTATCGTATGACACTGAAAACTCTGCTTCATACCGATTGCCAGAACCGCTGTCCGACCAATTGGTCACGCGGGTAACAATGAAATCTTCGTTGGGAACAACGATCCACTTGCCATCAAACGTTTCCAGAATCGTCGCACGCGACATCATTTTCACAATTGTCCCTGCCTCACCACCGTCCAGTTCAACGAAATCACCAACGGTTGCCTGACCCTCTAACAACAAGATGATGCCAGAGATAAAGTTCGACGCGATTTTTTGCAGACCGAAACCCAAACCAACACCAATCGCACCACCTAGAATGGCAAATGCTGACAGGTTGATGCCCATGATATTCATCAACAGAAGGAAACAAGCAGCGAAGATCGACAGTTCAACCGCCTTAGATGCCAGCTCACGCGTTGGTGCGCGCATCTCTTCTTGGGATCGGATGTATGTTGCGGATTGATCGTTTGACCAACGTCCCAGCCAGAATAAAAATCCGCCAAAAACAAGGCCGCGAATAATCGCCAAAAATGTGAAACTGATGTTGCCCAAGCTGACACCGTTTGATCCTAACCATGTGGTGGCGGGATCCAGCATGCCCGTCGTGTAAACAGCGGCAATTGGCAAGATCGCGTATTTGCCCAACAACTTCAGGAATGGGGAATAGATGATGTTTTGCACAAAAATCCACGCGCCCAGCATCATAAATGCGCGTTTGCCAAATCCGATAACTTCACTGGCACCAAACGTGCTCTTGGCGACCTGTTCGGACAATCCCAAAAACACATAGGCCAAGATCGGCAATAATAGCGGCAGAAACTGATGCATAAAACGGCGCATCGTTGCCAACATGGATTGATTATCCGCCTCGGGCGTTAACAGCGGTTCCAGAATTTTCGATAGGTATTTGCGTGCATAATATGCGGCCAAAAATGCGCCAATAATAAACGCGGCCTGTCCCCACGCGGCGGGGCTGGTCAACCATGCAAGGCTGATGTCGAATGCTTGGATAGCGTAATTTTTGATCTGTTCCATGTCTTATCCGTTCAAAACTTGACCGTCTTTAGCCGATAAAACAGTGTCTGACTAGCCGACTTGTTCTTTGAACTCGCGGATCACCTGCTCATATGTATTGCGCTTGAACGGTACGATCTTGTCCAACAGCTCTTCTGGCTTTAACCAACACCAGCGCGAAAACTCTGGAATTTCGGTTTGGATGTTCACCATGGAATCGTCGCCCGTAAATTGCATTAGGAACCAGCGCTGCTTTTGCCCTCGGTAACGCCCGCGCCATAATTTAGGCACCAAATAGTGCGGCAAATCATATGGAATCCAATCGGCGGTTTCCGCTACGACTTTGACCGCACTTGCGGGAATGCCGGTTTCCTCTTCCAATTCACGCAATGCGGCATCACGTGGATCTTCGCCCTTGTCCACGCCACCTTGGGGCATTTGCCACGCATCTTGGGCGCTGTCCAAGCGTTGACCTGCGAACACACCACCCTGTGCATTGCACAACATGATGCCGACACATGGGCGATATGGTAGTTTGTAAATCTCTTCTTCGGTCATGACTATTTCTGCGACAGTGCAGACAACCCCTTTAAAATATCCAGCGCATAGGCCAATTGGTAATCATCGGCGCGAAGCTTGGCTGTTGCCAATTGTGCGGCACGCTCTTCCTCTAACAACTTACGTTCATCTTCGGTCAGACTGTCGTTGGACAATGAACCACGAAGGTTTGCCTCGGCACGTTGTTGTCGTGTTGTCTCTTCCTCAGACTCTTCTGTTTTTGGACGTTGTTCCACCAAAATGTCAGGCGCCACGCCCAAGGATTGGATCGAACGACCTGAAGGTGTGTAATACCGCGCCGTCGTCAGGCGAATTGCGCCCTCGGATGATAATGGCACGATGGTTTGCACCGATCCTTTGCCAAACGATGTGGTGCCAACGATGATTGCGCGGCGGTGATCCTGTAACGCGCCCGCTACGATTTCGGATGCGGATGCAGAGCCACCATTGATCAAAACAACGATTGGTTTGCCCTGTGCCAGATCACCCGGTGTTGCGTTGTAACGATCCGCATCACCTGCGCCACGACCACGTGTTGAAACGATTTCGCCACCTTCTAAGAATGCATCGGAAACACGGATCGCTTGGGTCAGCAACCCACCTGGGTTGTTGCGTAAATCAATTACGAAACCTTCGACGGAATCAATGCCGCCAGCGGCCTCCACCTCTTTGGCCAAACTATCAGCCAAATTCGGGTATGTTTTATCGGTAAATGATGACACGCGTAGAACAACCGTTTTACCCTCTGTGCGGGCACGCACGGCCTTAATCTCGATGATGTCGCGTACGATTGTGATATCGAATGGTTCATCAACACCTTCGCGCACAACGGTAATGACGATTTCCGAACCCACTGGCCCGCGCATCTTTTCCACGGATTGATCCAACGTTTCGCCCAATGTGTTTTCACCATCAACCTTGGTGATGAAATCACCCGCTTGAACACCTGCATTTGCTGCTGGCGTATCATCAATCGGTGACACCACTTTGACGAAGCCATTTTCCTGCGTCACCTCGATACCCAACCCGCCAAATTCACCGCGTGTTTGCACCTGCATATCGCTGAAATCTTCGGGAGCCATGTAACCGGAATGTGGGTCCAGCGAACTTAACATGCCGCTGATCGCGCTCTCGATCAACTTACCCTCATCCACCTCTTCAACATACGCAGAACTAATTTGTTCAAAGATGTTAGAAAATAAATCCAAGTGCTCGTAAGTGGATTTAACCTTGGCCGCCTCTTGTGCAATCAAAGGCCCAGCGAACTGTGACGTCAAAAGAGCGCCCGCCATGGCGCCACCAACTGCTGCTGTCAAAAACTTGTTCATCGTCTTCCTAACCTTTGTTCACTTGGAACCAATCAATCGGATCAATCGGTTTTCCATTCTTACGAATTTCTATGTACAGCGTTTCTTGTGCCAAAGTTTCGCTTGCTTGTGAAACTTCTACTAATAAATCGCCAAGTTCCAGCTCTTTTCCACTCATAAGGCCAATTGGGTCATCTTTTGACACAATATCGCCTGCCACAACGTAAATGCGGCTCATTCCTGACAGTACAATCAAATATTCTGGATCGGGTTCAAGAATAATAACGTTTCCGTAATCCAAAAACGGTCCCGAATAACGTACCGTCGATGCCCATGGCGCGGTTAACAGTGATAACGCAGGGGTTGCTAGTAATATGCCTGGGCGTTCAATTCCAGCGGCATCTGCTTGATTGAACTTGCGAAAAATGCTGCCATTTGCAGGTAGCTGTATTTTACCCAACCCATCCTCGAACCCAAGGATGCTGTCGTGCTGTGCACCGATGTCTTGGTTGGTGAGCGCGGTTGCGAAACTTTCCAGTGTTTCGCTGGTTTGCGCCAATCGTTGCACCTGTTCTGGATCGTCCAAAATATGTTGTGGTAAATCCGTGCGTGATGCGATGGCTTGGGACAATGCAACGCGCGCTTGGTTCAACCCTTTTAACCCCTCGGCCAGATCATCTTGAGCAATCTGTTGCGTCACTTGGATCGATGCCAGCTCTTCCAATTGAAACCGCAATGCTTCGGCTTGTTTTTGCAAACCGGGTGTGATTTCGGACAACATCATGCCAGATCGTGCGGTGCCAACAGGGCCGGTTGGGTGGATCAACAACAACGGTGTCGTGGCGCGTTCCAGCGTTTGCAGGATACCCAACAGGCGACTGATCTGATCGCGCTGGCTGTCGAATTGCAAACGCAATGCGCGTTCGCGAATGGATACACCGCGCAAACCATCGCGCATGGCGTTCAAACCATTTTCATAGGCCCGAATGGTTTTGGTCAGGGCACGCACGCGATCATCGGCCTTGTCCGCGGATTGCAATGCTGTGGTGGCGGCACGCAGTGCGGCGGATGCTTCCTGTGCGGATTTCACCACATCCGTTTGCGCCCAGCCGATGCTGGGGGCCATCGCCATCATTACGGCGCAAATCCATATGCGCGCAAATTGAATCATTTCAACAAGCTTTGCCCTGTCATTTCGGCGGGCACATCCAGTCCCATCAATTGCAACAAAGTCGGTGCCAAATCTGCCAATCGACCGCCATCGCGCAAACCATGATCCGCCCCGACCAAAATCAGCGGAACAGGGTTTGTCGTATGCGCCGTGTGCGGCCCACCCGTTTCGGGATCAATCATCGTTTCGCAATTGCCGTGATCGGCACAAACAATCATGGCACCATCCGCATTTTCCAATGCTTCAACCACCCGAGTCAGACCAGCATCTACCGAAGCACACGCCGCCATCGCCGCATCCAAATCGCCCGTATGTCCAACCATATCGGGATTGGCGTAATTCACGACGATTAAATCGTACCCACCATCGTTGATGGCATCCACCAAATGTTCCGTAACTTCACCAGAAGACATTTCAGGTTGTAGATCATATGTCGCCACTTTGGGGCTAGGCGCTAAATAACGCTCTTCCTTCTCGGCTGGAACTTCCACGCCACCGTTTAAGAAAAACGTTACATGCGGATATTTTTCGGTTTCGGCGATACGAAACTGTTTCAAACCTGTGGATGCAACCCATTCGCCCAATGTATTTTTAATTTCTTCGCTTGGAAAAACACAATCCATGTATGTGTCATGACGATCGGAATACTGTGCGAACCCAGCCAAAACTG
Organism: uncultured Amylibacter sp.; assembly: GCA_943846615.1. GTDB lineage: Bacteria > Pseudomonadota > Alphaproteobacteria > Rhodobacterales > Rhodobacteraceae > Amylibacter. Next base: position 1,642,301 of record OX044354.1, read on the forward strand.
ACAGCGCTGGGCGCGGTCCCGTTTCAAAATCACTAAATTCAGGATCACCAACCGCGGCCATAATTTCACGCGCACGATCCGCGCGGTAATTCATACACATCAATCCATCACCCGCCTTGATGCCATCAAAATCACCAAACACAGACGCGGGGATAAACTCGTCCGTCACATCCGCATCATACGCGGCCTCAATCGCCGCCAATGGCGTATCAAATTTTGCACCAACACCGTTCACCATGGCACCATAGCCCTGCGCCACACGCTCCCAGCGATTGTCCCGATCGAGAGAGAAATACCGTCCCGTCATGCTGACAATCTGGGTGTTTTCACCGATGGTACTTTGCAAATGCGCCAAATAGGTTTTCGCCGATTTGGGCGCAACATCACGTCCGTCGCCAAACAAATGCAACCGCACCTGCAATCCACGCGCTTCCAGTGCCTTGGCGGTTTCGATCATATGGTCAACGTGGCTGTGCACGCCACCGTCGGACAGAACACCACATAAATGGGCAACACCACTGCCTGCTGCGACATGATCCGCAAAGCGCACGATGCCTGGTAGGGCAGCGAATTCATCGCGTTCAATTGCACCTTCAATCTTGCGCAAATCCATTTCTACAACACGACCTGCGCCAATATTCATATGGCCCACCTCGGAATTACCCATCTGTCCAGTTGGCAACCCAACATCAGGCCCATATGTAATCAACGTGGACGACGGGTTTCTTGCCATCAATCCATCAAAGCAAGGCGTATCTGCCAACGCAACTGCATTGCCATCCGTCAAATCCGACAGGCCCCATCCATCCAAGATACATAAAACAACAGGTTTTTTCGGTGTCATAACGGTGTCCATTTTTGCTTGGTACATTACTACGGGCGCAAACAGGCTTGTTCAACCACTACGCAATGTCTTTATTTTGGTTATTTATCCAAAACTAGGCTCGATGATACGGACCACCACCCAAAATTGACGCGGCGCGATACAGCTGTTCCGAAATCATCACTCGCACCAACATATGCGGCCAAACCATTTTGCCAAAAGATATCGCAAAATCGGCCTCGGCGCGCAGGCTGGGATCAATGCCATCAGCGCCGCCAATCACAATCGCCAGATCGGACACACCCGTATCCGCCCAACCGCCCAGCTTCTTGGCAAATGCGGGGCTGGTCATCACCACACCACGTTCGTCCATGATCGCCAGCTTGGAACCCTTGGGGATGGCGCGGCGCAATAAATCGGCCTCGGCGGCCATGCCACCGCCCTTTTTATCTTCGACCTCTACAACAGAAACAGGCCCCAACCCGAAGGCGCGGCCTGATTTATTAAATCTGTTCAGATAATCATCTATCAGGTCCTTTTCGGGACCCTTGCGCAATCGTCCAACAACGCACAGATGAACACGCATTACGTTTCAGATGCGTCCGTCAGCCACATTTTTTCCAGCTGATAAAATTCGCGCACTTCGGGACGAAATACGTGAACGATAACATCGCCCGCATCCAGCAGAACCCAATCGCCGGCCGCCTTGCCTTCAACCTTGGAAACGTAGCCGGTTTCCTCTTTGATGCGTTTGTACAGCTTCTCGATGATCGCAGCCACTTGGCGGCTGGACCGACCTGACGCCACAACCATGTGATCCGCGATTGATGATTTACCCTTCAGGGGAATCGTCACGATCTCTTCGGCTTTATCATCTTGAATCGAATTTAATACCAAATCCAACAAGCTCATGCTTGGGATATTTGTGTTTGCAGTTTCGTCTGCATCAACAGTTCCAGTCAGAACCGTATCCTCCGAATAACGCACCGATCCTTGGTGCTAAGGTGTCAATATAATAGCACCCGTCCACAGTGTGGACAAGTGCCGCTAATCAGTGTGATTAATTTACGCGCGTACCAGCTTCTCATAGCTTTCTGCGATGTCGCGGGCCATGGCGCCAACTTCGAATGTGAACTCGCCGATTTGGCTTACTGGCGTTACTTCTGCCGCTGTACCAGTCAACCAACATTGCTCAAATCCGGCCAACTCTTCTGGCATGATGTGGCGCTCGTGAACTGTGATGCCTTTTTCCTTCAGCATCTGCAAAACTGTTTGACGCGTAATGCCGTTTAGGAAACAATCAGGCTTTGGTGTGTGAACCTCGCCATCCTTGACGAAAAACATGTTCGCGCCCGTCGCTTCCGCAACGTAGCCACGATAATCATACATCATCGCATCTGAACAGCCCTTTGCCTCGGCGGCGTGTTTCGCCATTGTACAAATCATGTACAAACCAGATGCTTTTGCAAAACATGGGATTGTTTCGGGGGATGGGCGTTTCCACTTGGAAATGTCCAATTTCGCACCCTTCATTTTTGCATCACCGTAATATGCGCCCCATGTCCACGCGGCAACTGCCATGCGCACTGGGTTTGCCTGTGATGCAACGCCCATATCGTTGCCTGAACCGCGCCATGCCAAAACACGTACATATGCGTCAGACAAATCATTTGCCTTCATTACCGCGTATTTTGCTTCTTCGATTTGCTCAACTGTGTATGGAACAGGGATATCCACATCTTCGCCAGATTTCAGCAAGCGTTCGGAGTGCTGAACCGATTTGAAAATCTTACCGTTATACGCGCGCTCGCCTTCAAAAACAGATGATGCGTAATGCATCGCGTGTGTCAGCAAATGCACATTTGCATCGCGCCATTCGACCAATTTACCATCCAGCCAAATCTTGCCATCGCGATCATCATATGCACCAGCCATTGTATTTCTCCGTTCAGCAGTGTTGTTCATTATTGCGTAACTAGGCCCGATGCGGACATAAAATTACGTCAAAGTTGAAAAGGGCTATCATTTGATTCTTTTAAAGTCAATAATGCTGACTTAATGCGGTGACATTAAATAGGGGGTAATTTTGGAAAATAATCGATCAGGCTCGATGAATATGGATGCGATGCTGTTTTTAACTGATGATCAGTTATTGCAGGGCATTGAATTGATGTACTTTGCGTACAAGGGTTTTACATCCGATCCAGATCGTATTTTACAAAACTACGCCTATGGGCGGGCGCATCACCGCGCGATCCACTTTATTAATCGTCACAAGGGGTTAAAGGTAAACGATCTTTTGGACATTCTTGGTATTACAAAGCAATCCCTGAACCGCGTCTTGCGTCAACTTATTGACGATGGCTTGGTCGACAGCCGCGTCGGCAGCAAAGATAAACGCGAACGTAACCTATACCTAACGGATAAAGGTACAGCGTTAGAACGCGAATTATCCGATGCCCAACGCAAACGCATGCGTGCCGCATATCGCGCTGCAGGGCCAGAGGCTGTCCAAGGCTTTCGAATGGTGCTAGAAAATATAATGGATGGCGAAACCAAACAAAGACTACAACGGATAAAAGACTCATGAACCTGACGCCCGATTTGACAGACGCGCATATTTTGATCGTGGACGACGACGAACGCATTCGTGGTTTGTTGCAAAAGTTCCTGACACGCAATGGTTTCTTTGTATCCGCCGCCCGCGACGCCGCCCATGCCCGTCGCCTGCTGGCAGGTCTTGAATTCGACATGATCGTGCTGGACGTGATGATGCCGGGCGAGGACGGTTTAACCCTGACACGTGATCTGCGCAAAACGCTGACCACGCCTATCCTATTATTGACCGCCAAGGGCGAAAGCAGTGAGCGTATCAACGGATTGGAAGCAGGCGCTGATGATTACCTCAGCAAACCGTTCGAACCCAAAGAATTGGTGTTGCGTATCAATTCAATCCTGCGCCGCGTCCCCAAAGAGGAACCGGCCGTCGCCCCACCCAAAACACTGCAAATGGGTGACATTCGATATGATGTCACACGCGGCGAATTATGGAACGGCGACGCACTGGTGAAATTGACCGCAACCGAGGCGGCACTTATGAGGATTTTTTCCGCGGCGACACATAACCCTGTCACTCGCGCCAAACTGGTCGAAGATTTGGCCCGCAATGGTGTCCAAAGTCAGGAACGCGCGGTGGATGTGCAAATCACACGACTGCGCCGCAAATTGGAAACAGACCCGAAAATGCCACGTTACCTGCAAACGGTACGTGGTTCGGGTTACATGCTGTCGCCAGATTAATGCCGACAGCGTATTTCACCCATACCGATTGTCTGGATCACATTACGCCAGATGGACACCCTGAACAGGTGGCGCGTTTACGCGTGATTGAACAGGCGCTGGCCGATGCCGATTTGGCGCGTTTTAATGCGCCATTGGGAACCGTTGAACAGGCCACATTATGCCACCCGGCGGATTACGTTTCGAAAATTCAGGCCGCTTGCCCAGACCAAGGAACTATTTCATTGGATGGCGATACCCATGTTTGTCAGGGGAGTTATACCGCTGCAATGCGCGGTGTTGGCGGGATTTGCGCGGCTGTGGATACGGTGTTGGATGGTACGGCACAGAACGCCTTATGCGCCACGCGCCCACCTGGCCATCACGCCGAAACACAAACGCCAATGGGGTTCTGCCTGTTTGGCACTGTTGCGATTGGTGCAAAATATGCGATGGAAATGCGCGGTCTGTCACGCGTGGTAATCGTTGATTTCGACGTACATCACGGCAACGGCACCCAAGATTTGGTGTGGAATGATCCGCGCATCATGTTCGCCTCATCGCAACAAATGCCGCTTTGGCCTGGGAGTGGTTACGCATCCGAAACGGGCGCACATGACAATGTGATTAACTTGCCGCTGGACCCAAATGCCACGGGTGCGGATCTGATGGATGCCTATACGAACGACATCTTCCCACGACTGGCGGCGCATAAACCTGATATGTTGTTTATCTCTGCTGGATTTGACGCCCACGCGGATGATCCATTAGCAAACCTGAACTTTACCACCGATGAATTCACGCAAATCACCGAAATGCTGTGCGCATTCGCGGATACCCATTGCGGTGGCCGTGTTGTCTCGACTCTGGAAGGTGGATATGATTTACCAGCCTTGGCGGATAGCGTTGCCGCCCATGTGAACGTTTTAAGGAGCCATGCAAAATGAGCGATACACCAATTTCAGAAATGAGCTTTGAGCAGGCGATGGCCGAACTAGAAACCGTTGTTACGCAATTAGAAGGTAGCCAAGTGGCGCTGGACGATAGCATCGCGATGTACGAACGCGGAGCGGCACTTAAGGCGCATTGCGAAGCGAAGCTCAAGGCAGCAGAAGAAAAAGTTGCCAAAATCACCTTCGGCACTGACGGCCAACCCGCTGGATTGACCCCACTGGAAAGTTAGGCCAATGCCCACAGATTTCAAAACCTCATTGGCGTCGACCGCGCAGGCGGTCGAACATGTGCTAGCGGACTGTTTGCTGTCGAAAGGTCACGGTCAAATGACCGATCCCATGCGCCACGCCGTTCTAAACGGCGGGAAACGGCTGCGCGCATTCCTGACCATCCATTCATCCGCGATTTTTGATGTGTCATCACAGGCGGCATTGCAGGCGGCGGCGGCAATTGAATGTTTGCATGCCTATTCGTTGGTGCATGATGATTTACCCTGTATGGATGATGACGATCTGCGCCGCGGACAACCAACGGTTCATGTAAAATGGGATGACGCAACGGCCGTTTTAACGGGTGACGCATTGCAAACACTGGCATTCGAATTGCTGACGGATTTACCCGATGTGGCCCCATCAAATGCTTTGAAATTGATCGGTGGATTGGCACGTGCATCTGGTATGAATGGTATGGTTCTGGGTCAAGCCCAAGATATTGCCGCCGAAACCGCGAATGCGCCACTGACACTAGAAGAGATCACAGCCCTACAAGGCAACAAAACAGGTGCATTGATCGAATGGTCGGCAACCGCTGGCCCCACAATGGCGGGTGCTGATATTGCGCCATTACACCTGTATGCAAAATTCATCGGTTTAGCATTCCAAATCCAAGACGATATTCTGGACGTCGAAGGCGACGCAAAACTGGCCGGCAAGCGCCTGCAAAAAGACGCCGACGCCGGCAAAGCAACATTTGTTTCCCTGCTGGGAATGGACGCCGCCAAGGCGCGCGCAAACGATCTGGTTACCCAAGCATGCGATGCACTTTCCCCATACGGCAACCGCGCCGATCCTATGCGCCAAGTTGCACAGTTTATCATTAACCGTAATATGTGATAGCAATCGAACGACAACGGGTTTAGGACGAAGACATGACCAATAACCACCCCCATACGCCGATCCTTGATCGCATCAATACCCCCGAAGACATGAAAAACCTGTCTGATCCAGAGCTATACACCCTGGCAGATGAATTGCGTGCGGAAACGATTTCGGTGGTGTCCGAAACGGGTGGCCATTTGGGTGCTGGGCTGGGCGTGGTTGAACTGACCACGGCCATCCACGCGGTTTTTGATACGCCCAAGGATCGCCTGATCTGGGACGTCAGCCACCAATGCTATCCCCATAAAATCTTGACGGGTCGCCGCGATAAAATGCGCACGATCCGCATGGGTGGTGGCCTGTCTGGTTTTACCAAACGAACCGAGAGCCCGTTCGATCCCTTCGGTGCGGCGCACAGTTCCACATCGATTTCCGCTGGTCTTGGCTTTGCCGTGGCGCGCGATTTGGGCGGCGCACCTGAACATGGTTTGGGCGATGCGATTGCGGTGATCGGTGACGGATCAATGTCCGCTGGTATGGCTTACGAGGCGATGAATAACGCGGGCCATTTGGGTAAACGCTTGATCGTGATCTTGAACGACAACGAAATGTCCATCGCCCCACCAGTTGGCGCGATGTCTACATATCTGTCACGCCTATACGCAGGCGAACCGTTCCAAGAATTGAAAGCCGCCGCCAAAGGCGCAGTTTCATTATTACCACCACCATTCCAAGACGGTGCAAAACGCGCCCGCGATATGTTAAAACACATGACCGTTGGCGGCACGATGTTTGAACAACTCGGCTTTTCCTACCTTGGCCCAATCGATGGCCACGACATGGAACAATTGTTAAATGTCCTGCGTACCGTCAAAGACCGCGCAACAGGCCCAATCCTGATCCATGCGATCACACAAAAAGGCAAGGGTTATGCTCCTGCAGAAGCATCCGCCGATAAATACCACGGCGTTGCAAAATTCGACGTGGCATCAGGTAAACAACACAAAGCGCCCTCAAACGCACCCAGCTATACCAAAGTCTTCGCAGAAGCCCTGATCAAAGAGGCCGCAGCAGACGACAAAATCACCGCCGTAACGGCCGCAATGCCAGACGGCACAGGGTTGGATTTGTTCGCCGAACAATACCCCAGCCGCACATTCGATGTGGGCATCGCGGAACAGCACGCGGTCACATTCTGTGCGGGCATGGCGGCGGGCGGCATGAAACCATTTTGCGCGCTTTATTCCACATTCCTGCAACGCGGTTACGATCAAATTGTCCACGATGTTGCCTTGCAACGATTGCCGGTTCGCTTCGCAATCGATCGCGCTGGGCTGGTCGGCGCGGATGGCGCAACACATGCGGGCAGCTTTGACATCGCATTCCTTGCCAACCTGCCCGATTTCGTGGTGATGGCGGCGGCGGACGAAGCAGAATTAATGCACATGGTGGCAACCGCCACATCGATCAATGACCGCCCCAGCGCATTTCGTTTTCCACGTGGTTCAGGCGTCGGTGTCGATTTACCCGAACGCGGAACAGTATTGGAAATCGGCAAGGGGCGTATGATCCAGCAGGGCTTCAAGGTTGCAATCTTATCATTCGGTGCCCGCCTGCAAGAGGTGGAAAAAGCCGCTGAAAAATTGATGGCCAAGGGGATCACACCAACAATCGCCGATGCCCGTTTCGCCAAACCATTGGATCGCGATATGATCCTTGATTTGGCCGCAAACCACGAAGCTTTAATCACAATAGAAGAGGGTTCCGTTGGCGGTTTTGGCAGTCACGTCATGCAATTGCTGTCTGATGAAGGCGTATTTGATGACGGGTTAAAATTCAGATCAATGGTATTCCCAGACACATTCTTGGACCAAGATAGCCCAGCGAAAATGTACGAAAACGCGGCCATGAACGCGCCTGAAATCGAAGCAAAAGTTTTGGAAACCTTGGGTGTCGCAACAATGGCGAAACGCGGTTAGTGCTCTAAATCATCCAACCGTTTTGATATCGCCTTTAACTGGTTCAAAACATCATCGCGATAGGCATCCGTGGCCTCTGTTTCTTCTTCGGAATGCGCCTCGTGCATGGAATTCACAATCAAACCAACCAACACGTTGACCACTGCAAATGCCGTGATCAAAATGAACGGAACGAAGAACGCCCATGCATATGGATACACTTCCATAACGGGCCGCACGATCCCCATGGACCAGCTTTCAAGCGTCATGATTTGGAATAGCGTATATCCAGATGCGCCGATTGACCCGAACCATTGTGGAAATTCAGATGCGAATAATTTTGTGGAAATCACCGACCCGATGTAAAAGATGATGATCATCAACACGATCACCGATGACATGCCGGGCAGGGCGGCGATGAATCCCTCAATCGTGCGGCGCAAACGTGGGGCGAAGGCCAGCGCACGCAAGACGCGTAAAATGCGCAGTGCACGTAACACTGATAACCCATCCGATGCGGGCACCAATGAAATCCCGACAATGAAAAAATCAAACAGGTTCCACGGGTCACGGAAAAACGACGGCCCTTTGGCGAACAGTTTCAAAACCAATTCCACCACAAAAATTGCCAAACAAATGTTATCTAATGCGGTCAGCAACCCACCATAATGTTCGGTCAAACTGGGTGATGTTTCCATCCCCAATATGATTGCATTGATCAAAATGATCGCCAAAATGCTGTACCGAATACGCGGTGTGTCCAGCCATTCGGCCAATGAATTTCGAAATGTTGTCATGCTCATCTTCTAAATCTTCAACGTTAAAAATTACTTGGCCTTGGTGAACTGTGCCACCAACTCGACATGCGAATTCCAGAGGAACTGATCAACGACCTGAACCCAATCCAAATCATATCCGCCCTCAACCAAAATCTGCGCATCACGCGCAAAAGTGGCGGGATTACACGAGACAAACGCAATACGCGGCACATCGGATTTCGCCAATTCAGTTACCTGCGCAAACGCCCCCGCACGTGGCGGATCAATCACAACGGCATCAACCTTTTTAAACTCATCTGGCATCAACGGACGACGAAACAGATCCCGCGTTTCCACACGCACATCATGCAATCCACCCGCATTGCGCCATCCCAAATCCAAGGCATCCATCATGGCGCGTTCGCCCTCGACCGCATGAACGGCGGCCTTGCTGGCAATCGGCAAGGCAAACGTGCCGCAACCCGCAAACAAATCTGTCACCTGCTTGGCAGACCCGATAATGTCCATAACCGTTTCCACCAATGCGGTTTCGCCCTGTGTGGTTGCCTGTAAAAACGCCCCACTTGGTGGAACAACATGGGCGGCGCCCATGGGTTGGCTGGGGGGATGTGATTGCGCGATAATGTCATCGTTCCATTTTAAACGCAGAATTTTATTCGCGCTGGCAATCTGTGCAAACTGTGCGATCTCGGTGGGCGATAACTCTTTGCCATTCTCAATCGCCACGTCCAATCCATGTTCAGATGTTGTCGCCGATACGCGTAAAACCGCCTTGCGCGATGCACCGATGCGGGCAAACTGCCCAAACGCAGGCATGCCCGCCAATAATGCAGGATCGGAAACGGGGCATTCGGTGATTTCCACAATCACATCGGATGCGCGTCCATGAAATCCAACCATCGCACCCTTCTTGGTGCGCTTCGCTGCGAACGTGGCGCGGCGACGTGAACCCGCGGGCGATGTAATAATCGGGCGAAATTCTGGCGTTAGCCCTGCCTGCGATAACGCCTCTACGGTCTTTGCAACCTTCCAATCTGCCAACAGCGCATCAGACGCATGTTGCATCGAACACCCGCCACATGCTTTGAAATGTTTGCAAACGGGTTTCACCCGATCCGCAACGGGTTCGATGATTTTCGGCGTTGCAATACGCCCCTTGTCAACGTCACCTTCGATCCGTTCACCCGGCAGGGTAAAGGGGGCGAAAATCTCGCCCATTGGGCCATCTATCACGCCATCGCCGAGTTGACCCAACCTTTGAACTGTATATTCAACCATCACTTCACCACCAATAAAACCGCCGATAATGCCAGCAAGCCTGACATCACGCGGAAAAACACTTTGCGCGCACGCGGCCCGCTTAGCACGCCAGATAACAGATGACCAAAGCTTGTCCAGAAGAAGCAGACAAATAGGTTGATCGCCGACATGCTGATCCCGATCTCCAAGGCCTTATGCACAGGCGCAGAACCAATGGTATACGCAGTCGCAGCAATCGCCACCGCCCAGATTTTCGGGTTCACCCATTGAAACAAAACAGCCTCAATGAACGTCATCGGGCGTTGGACATCATCCACCTCAGCCACACTGGATCGCCATAATCCCCATGCCATCCACAAAATCCACAGCACGGAAATCAACAACAGCGCAAACTCTAAAACAGGCGCGGCCATCAACAACCCGCCCAATCCCAGACCCACAACACCGCCAATCACGCCAACACCAATGACCACACCAAACAAATGCGGCAAGGTCGCCGGCAATCCAAAACGGGCCCCTGAAGCGATCAGCAAAACCACATTTGGCCCGGGCGAAAACAGTCCCGCAAAAATGAACAGTTGTAGTGCGCTTATCATGTGGTCAAACGGCTGGACGCGATCAAAAACACAGACAACAATAACATCGTGGCCATCGTCCAGTTAAATGCGTTGGCACGCATGTCGGTGGTCAACCAGCGCTGCATTGCGGTGCCAAATAACGTCCAACCCGCGGCGGACGTGAAGCCAACGAATACAAAAATCGAGGCAATAATCATGGATGACATCAGGGGCTTTGCAGGATCGGCAAACTGGCTGGAAATACTGATCGCCATGATCCAACCCTTTGGATTGATCCATTGAAACGATGCGGATTCTAAAAACGTAAATGGGCGCCCGCGACCACCCTCGGCATTTGGCTTGCCCGCTGCCGCCACCTTCCATGCGAACCACAACAACACGACAATGCCAATGACACGCAACGCTTCGCGCACAAAAACGCTCTGCTGAAAAATCGCGCCCAGTCCGAAGGACACACAAAACATCATTATGGGAAATCCGATTCCTATCCCTGCAACGTGCGGGAAGGTACGGCGAAACCCAAACTGTGCACCACTGGTTGCAACCAATGCGTTATTGGGGCCAGGCGTCCAGCCCGCCACCATCGCCAATCCAAACAATGACAATACCGTCGCAAGTGTCATTTCAGTAATGCCTCCTTGTTCAGCTCAAATTCGGATGCAATCCAGCGATCACGCAACGTAGTTAACGCTTCGCCTAATTCCTTACCTGCAAGGGGGGCTAAATCTTTTGCGCGGATCGGAAAAACCGCCCCTTCACCGCGCGCTATGGCTGCGTCTAAATCGCTGGGCGGATGGCTTTCGCACAGTGCCGCTATCGCCAAGGCACCCGCGCGCGCAACTTCGCCACCATATTCAAATGCCGCAGCACTGGGGCGCATACCCGTTTCGATCACACGCAAAATCGCACGTAGCTTCGATGCCTCGGCCTTTGTCAATCGCAGGGAATCTGTTTGATCTGTACCTCCCAAAACCACCAACCGTGTCATCCAGTCAATCTGCCTTGATTGTTCGATATGTGTAAGAATTGGAATGTATTTCGCAGAACTTCCTACCAAAATGTTCTCTAAAACACCCGCGCTTTCCATCGCCGCCAACGCCATTTCTGGCGCATCCACTGCCAAAATCTTACGCATCTCTGCGCCAATGCGTTCCTTGGCCAAGGTTTTCATACCATCCAAGCCCGCCGCACATGCCGCCAGCCCATCCGCATCAATGCCCAGCGCAGGATCGCCATACTGTGCGGTAAATCGGAAAAACCGCAGGATGCGCAAATAATCCTCTGCGATACGTTGATCGGGATCTTCGATAAAACGCACATGGCGGGCCTGTAAATCAGGCAAACCATTCAGCGGATCAACAACCGTTCCATCCGAACGCGCATAAATCGCGTTCATCGTAAAATCGCGCCGCTTGGCATCATCGATTATATTATTGGAAAAGGCCACCACCGCACGACGTCCATCGGTCTCTACATCTTTGCGAAAACTGGTGACCTCAAATGGTTCTTCATCCACAATAATCGTAATAGTGCCATGATCAATCCCCGTCGGAACGGCCTTCAATCCGGCTGCCTTTGCCAGCGCAATTGTTTCTTCTGGCCGCGCATCGGTTGATATATCAATGTCGGTGCAGGGTACATTCAACAAACCGTTGCGCACGCATCCCCCCACAAACAAGGCCTGATTTCCCCGTGCTTGCAATGCATCCATCACCCGCCGCGTCGCGGGCGCATTGGTCCAATCAACCGACAGTATCATCAAGTCCCCCGATCACATCGCAAAACAATCGCAAAATCCGCGCCGTTGCACCCCACGTATAATATGGACCATAGGGCACGGCAAAATAACGTCGCTCAATCCCTTGCCAAACACGTGGGTGAATTTGAAAATTCTGGGGGTTCAAAAACAAGTTCAACGGCACCTCAAAAATTTCATCAACCTCACCCACTTCCGCGCGAGGCCTGTAGGATGGCGAAACCACCCCAACAAACGGCGTTACCTGAAACGCCGAAACGGTTTCGTGCTGGGGTAGGGTGCCCAACATCTGCACCATCTCGCTCTTTAACCCAATCTCTTCATCTGCCTCGCGCAATGCGGCGGCCTGAGTACTGTCGTCGGACGCATCCACTTTGCCACCTGCAAATGCAATCTGGCCTGGATGATGTTTCAAATGACTGGATCGTCGGGTCAAAATTACCTGCATACCACGCGCACGCTCAACAATAGGCATCAGCACCGCAGCATCGCGCAATTTAGGCATTTCAGGGCGTAGCCCTTTATTCAGATCAAAATCTGATGTACCTCGATTGCCCTGATATCGCGCCAATGCATCAGCAATCTGTTGTGTTGTCGTGACGTTGGAATCCATACGGAATTCATGGCCCAGCAATCAACCCAGCGCAAGATTATTCGTTCACGCCCTCAAAACCCAACGTCTTGGGTTCCAATTCGTAATGCGCACCACAAAACTGACAATCCGCAGTTACCATGCCATTCTCGGCGGTCATCTGTTTGATATCTTTTTGCGAATAAATCGACATGGTATTGCGCACCTTGTCTTCGCCACATGAACACCCAAAATTTACCACTTGCGCATCAAATACACGCGGCGTCTCTTCGTGGAACAAACGGTGCAATAATTGCGGCGGTGAAACGTTCGGGCCGATCAATTCCATTTCCTCGACTGAGGACAATAAAACATTCACACGATTCCAATCTTCTTGGTCGTTGTCGCCGTCCAACAAATCATCCGCATTCAACAATCCATCGCTACCACTTGGCAAATCTTTGGCCATCAATGGAGACGCTTTGGGCATATGTTGCAACATGACCCCGCCCGCACGCCAAGATTTCTCTTGGCCCGGTTCCGCTGATTCACCAACAATGATTTCAAATCGTGTTGGCAACTGTTCCGATTGTGCAAAATACGTCTCGGCACAACGCGATAATGATCCACCCGCCAATGGCGTAATGCCTTGGTACGGTTTCATATGTTCGCCTTGGTCCATCAAAACCGCAAACATGCCTTTGCCGATATTGTCGAACCCAGTTGCATCTGATTCTGCCAAACGCTCTGCATCATAGCTTGCATAGGCGCGAATGCGTGCGGGCTCACCCTCTTCTGTGGGACCGTAATAATCGGTGGCGATAATGCGGATCGGGCCATCCCCACGAATTTGAAGGCTTAATTTCCAGCGCAATTTGATCGATTGACCAATTAACGCGGTCAACATTACGGCCTCGGCCACTAATGCTGAAACCTGCGGCGGATAATCATGCTGGCGCAACACATCGTCCAAAACGTTATCCAGTCGCGCTACGCGACCGCGAATGTTTGATGCGTCCAGTTGAAATGGCAGAACATTTTCGTCCCAGCCTTTGGTCATTTTCTCAGATGTCATTGTGCACTCCGCCCAAAATTTAGCCCCCAATAAGCCTGTTTTGATCAAAGCGCAATTCAATGCTGTTTCTGCGCACAATTTGTTGATAAGCAAATATCATGAGAAGATACGGCCACCCAATTGACTCCAAACAAACCTATACGGATCGTCCCGGGGTCTATTGCATCATTTTATCGGATCGCGGTGTGTTGTTGACACATCAATCCAAACCCTATTCTGAATTGCAACTCCCAGGTGGCGGTATCGATCCTGGCGAGAGCCCACTGTTGGCGCTACATCGCGAGGTAATCGAGGAAACTGGCTGGCGTATCAATCCAATCCGCCGCTTGGGCGCCTATCAACGGTATACCTATATGCCAGATTACGACTTACACGCTCGCAAGGTTTGTCATGTTTTTGTCGCTCGTGCCGTTCGTCGCCTTGGCCCACCAACCGAGCCGCATCACACCGCCCATTGGGTTTCGCCATCCTTGGCGGTTGATTGCCTGGCATCCGAAGGCGACGCCGCCTTCTTAAACGATTTCATCTATCGTTGAGCCTTTTCGCTAACCTGCCCCCAAATGATTCTGGGGTTTGCGGCACGGTAAACATTCACCAGATGTTCAAAATCCAAAACATTCATCGGCCCCAAGGCCTGTTTGGCGCGAATACCGGTAATGTTGGCGGGTTGCTGGCTTGTTTCCAAAATGCACATGATCTTTTCGGGCATGCCATTGCGTTCAAATTTAATATCAAACCCATCACGTGGATCTGGAACCAAGATTTGTTGGCCGGTCACAACTTGGAATGTGGCATCTGGCTGGATCGGAAATACCTGGGTAATCAAATTGTTATTAGACTGGTGAAAACAGCTTAGAAACCCAGCCGACGGTGCAATCAAAGAG
Organism: uncultured Amylibacter sp.; assembly: GCA_943846615.1. Lineage (GTDB taxonomy): Bacteria > Pseudomonadota > Alphaproteobacteria > Rhodobacterales > Rhodobacteraceae > Amylibacter. Next base: position 1,657,315 of record OX044354.1, read on the forward strand.
GCCTGCCAGCTGTCCCCAACGCGGTAATTGTTACGAGAAGATGTAATCTCTATTCCCCGGGTAGAGCGTTTCGGTTTTGATAGAAATCCGCCCAACAGGGTCTTACGCTGGCGCCGTGGTGCAGAGTAATCCTGTTCATTCGTCTCTTCAGCCATCGCATCCAACGCGGCATCATTGTCGGTAAAATCCGTCAAAAACGCCACCTCTTCCTCGGCCACAATTGGCGCTTGTGTATGCGGCAAGGCGGTGCGCCGTTTCGGAGCATAGCCTTTGGTTTTTTCCAAAAGATGTTGATAGGTGTCATAGTTCAAATCACCCGTGGCAATCAGCCCATGCCCAGCTTGAAAATGGCTGATCGAATCGCGTGTGTGTTGATCGACAATACCAGTCACCTCACCGCTATAATATCCCAAGGTCTGCAACATCCGCTGCACCTCCGGAATTCGCAACGGTTTATCCGCAGAACTGAACACAATCTCTTTGCGGTTTGTTCGGCGTTGTTTCACCGCTGGAATATTCAAACATTCCCAATAGGGTACGTTCGCATGGCGTCCTACCAACTCTATTGCGCCCAATTCTACCAAATTCCGCACGGCTTGCCCTAAACTCTCTACACGATTTATGGTTAAATTCGCGTCCAACGCTGTCACATTAATCAGACCAGTTGCACCCACGCCAAACCCGCGTGTGGTAACGACCATTGAATTGGCCACAGAAGATCCCGGAACCACGGTTTTATCGGGGAAAGATACGAGGTGCATGTCGACGGTAACAATCGTCATCCCACGTCCAATTGATTTATCACCGGATCTGGCCAGATTGTTGCCTTCGTCGTCAACATCGATACTCAGTTTACTGGATGCTACGCTTGAATCAATTTGCGAAATCGCACCGCGAATATAAAGTTTTGGCGAAATCGCCGTGTCCTTGGGCGTATAAATTGCGATCTGTCCTGAATCACGTTCCAGCGACTGATCCACAAAAACATATGCCCTGCTTTTGCGGTTCATTTGATTAATTGCATTCAACAACATGTCATCAGCACCAACATTCAACTTGTTGGTACGGTCCGGAAGGCCAGTAGATGAAATCAATGTGCGCGTTCGCTTTGCCGCCAGCAACAAATCATCCATACACCGCAATGATGCACTGAACGATGTAAGGTTGCGGGCAGCGGGCGTTTTGGGTTGTGCGGCGCGTTGCGCCAAATTCGGGGTCAAAGGCGTGCAAGCCGCCAGACCAACGCAAGACATTATGGCCCAAGCAACAGAACGCCGCGTCCAAGATTGCAATATGTTTTTATTTTTTAACATCATAACCAGCTTACGTTTGGAACATGAGGAAACTGTAAAAAGCGCTAAGAATTTCCCGAAAATTCGAATAAAATTGCGGATAAATCGTCACCATAATCATCGCTTTCTGCAAACTCCGTCAGTTCCCAAACGATGTCGTTTAACAATTCAGGACCATGGGAATCAGCGTGGCGCAATAAAATGCGTTCCAGCCCTTCATCATCCAATAAATCCCCGGTTAAATTCTGACATTCCGTCAAACCATCCGAATGCAACAACAGTTTATCATCGGGCTTTATCGTAAATGAGAACGTCTCAAAATCGATTCCAGGGATCAAACCAATTGGCGGGCCGCCGTCACCTTTTAATGTCACGCCGCGATCTTTGTTGAAAATCACAGGAAACGGATGCCCAGCCTGCACCATTTTTACAATCCCCGTGGCCAGATTGATATCCGCATAACCCAAGGTGAAATATAGATCCGTGTCCATTTCAGCCAACATACGGCGGTTAAATTCGGCGGCAATTTCATGGGGTTCTAAAATGGTGAAACCACCCGCACCATCGGATCGGAATGCCAGATTATTGTCTTTGGAATGGGGTGACAATAATCCATATAACTGAACCGTCAACAGGGCCGACGACACCCCATGCCCAGACACATCCAGCGAATAAACCGCAATGCGATCTTTTGCTAAATCAAAGGTGCCAACGATATCGCCACCAACATGGCCGCTGGATTTGAAAATGTTGGATAGAGTATGGGTATCACGCACCAAATGCGCTGGCGGCAACAGGGATTTCTGCAACTTTTCCGCCTGCGCCAAATCCTTGTTAATTTCTTCGTTGATCAGACGCAATTCCTCCAACGCGGCATTCGTGCGATCGTTTTCAATTTGCAACTTCGCTTCCATATCTAACACACGCTGGCCGGCCTTTATACGCGCGCGCAGCTCGGTCGCATTCACTGGTTTGGACAGGAAATCATCCGCGCCGATATCTAACCCCTTCGCAATATCTTCTTTGTCTGATTTCGATGTCAGCAAGATGAAATAACCATATCGTTCGCGAGTCAGAGAGCGAAACGCTTCGCAAAATTCCAGTCCTGACATTTCTGGCATCACCCAATCAGACAGGACCATATCAATGTCCTCTGTTTCACAAATCCTCATGGCCTCTTTGCCCGAATCGGCCTCAAAAATTGCGAAACCCCATTTCTTTAGATGCACAGACACTAACTTGCGTTGAAGGCGGCTGTCATCAACCACCAAAACTCGCAATGGTTGTTCCGTCGTCGTTGGCTCTACGTCCGATTTAGTTTGTTGCACTTGATACCCGATCAATAGTTTGGGGTCTGTATGGCGAACATCCGTTTAGAAAGAATAAATGGGCGTGTCGAAAAATCACTGTTTTGGTAACGGAAAATTAGCGTGCCATGCGCATCTTGGGCGCAGTTAATGACGGGACCAAGATGCGCAAACTCAAAGAATTTTATTTCTCTCAATACGAACATCGCACGCCGCCCGCACCATTGGTTCACAACGTCAAGATAGAGTTCCTGTGGCAGGTCGCGGCGACGGGCGCGGTAACATTGGGCCTGTGGTATTTGATCTGGCGCTGGACCAGCTCGCTGAATTATGACGCCTTGTGGTTCTCGGTGCCTGTGGTGATGGCGGAAACATTATCTTTTGTCGGCATGTTATTGTATTTTCACAATCTTTGGTCGGTAAACGATACCCCAAAACAACCCGCGCCCAGCCAACGCGATCAGGTCGTGTTTGATAATTGCGATCGTTTGCTCAGTGTTGATGTATTCCTGCCGACCTATACCGAAGATCCGGAAATGACGCGCTATTCCATTCGCGATGCGAAGGCGCTGAAGTATCCACATCCGATTGATATCCGCGTGCATGTTTTGGACGATGGAAATCGCGCTGAAATGAAAGCGGTCGCGATCCAAGAGGGTGCAAATTACCTGACGCGTGACACGAATATTGGATACAAGGCGGGCAACCTGCGCAATGGAATGGAACAAACCGACGGTGACTTTTTGGTTATTCTTGATTCTGACACACGCGTCTTTCCAACTTTGCTAGAAAACACATTGGGCTACTTTCGCGACCCTGATTTGGCATGGGTGCAAACCCCTCAATGGTTTTACGATATTCCTGAAGGCGAAACATTGGATCAGGTCGGGCAGCGTTATCTGGGCCGATTCGGTGCGTTGATTGGCGGAGAGATTCAGCGCGTTTTCGGCCCGATAACGATTGGTGCCGATCCCTTCGTGTCCGAGGCTCAGTTGTTCTACGACGTCATCTTGCGCCGTCGTAATGGCGCCAACGCATCCTTTTGTTGTGGTGCGGGCTCCATCCACCGCCGAGAAGCCGTGATGGAGGCAGCATTGCGTGCATTCTCTAACCAAGTCGACAAAGCGGTCGATGATATGACCAGTTTTGAGAAGTGCCCCGAGCGTAAGAGCGCGATGGAGCGAGCGATGGTGCATGAGTTCGCAATCACCACCGAACTGACCCCTTATAAGTTTCACGTGTCCGAGGATATTTATACCTCAATTGTTCTGCAATCGGACACGGAACGAAACTGGAAGTCCGTTTTGCATCCAGGCATCGAAACCAAAATGCTTTCGCCGTTGGATATGCAATCTTGGGCGATGCAACGGTTTAAATACGCGGGCGGTACATTGGATATTATGGCCAACGACAATCCGCTATTTAGCACGGGTATGACCCGACGCCAGAAATTGATGTATGCGATGACTTTCTGGTCATACCTTGCGCCACTTTGGACAATCATTTTCATCGCCGCGCCGATCATCGCGTTGTTCACAGGAATTGCCCCAGTTTCCGCATATTCGTGGGAATTTTTTGGACACCTGTTGCCGTTTTTATTGGTACACGAATTGGCTTCAATCCTGGGCACATGGGGATTGAACAACCGCAAAGGTAAGATGTTAAATCTGGCTTTCTTCTCGTTCAACCTTCAGGCGATTTGGGCCGTGTTGCGCGGCAAAGAGGTGAAATTCAAAGTCACACCCAAAACACGTGCCGCTGGAAATTTTCTGGGGCTAGTTGCGCCGCAAATTACGGTGTTTGCATTATGTTTTGCGGCAATCAGCTATGCCGCGATTGGGCATCTTTTGAATCCTGATCCGCAAAAACTAACGGCATTGATTGTGAATGGGTTTTGGGCAGGGCTGAATGCCTATGCGATGACGGTATTGATATCCGCCGCGCTGTGGAAACCCGATGATATGAAGCGTGAAAAGGTGGACGTAAAGAACCGCCTAAAATTTCGGAGAGTTGCATGAGTTTTCGTCAAAATATAATCAAGGCCCGCAGCCACATCGCATTTTGCATTGGCCTGTGTTTAGCTGCCAGTTTTGCGCTTAATATGGAAACAGGTATTGCGGCAGGGATGCGTAATGGCGATGCACACAAAATCGCACAATCCGATGATCAAACGGAAATCGCGACAACCGCAAAACTTAAGGATGTTGATCTGGAACATGCGCGTGTGGCGTGGGCCTATTTCGAACAAAATTTACAACCCGAAACGGGCTTGGTGAACTCGGTTAACAATTTCCCATCTACGACAATTTGGGATCAGGCATCTTATCTGTTGGGATTGATTTCTGCTCAGCGAATCGGTCTGATTGACCAAACGATTTTCGACGAACGCATGTCGAAAAATCTGACAACATTGGCGAACCTGCCACTGTTTGATGGCAAGCTCCCGAATAAGGTGTATGACACCCGCACATTAGATATGACGAACTATGCAAACAAACCGGTGGAACGTGGCATCGGTTGGTCGGCGCTGGATATCGCGCGGATTACGGTGCCGCTGAACATACTGTTGTTTGATTACCCCGAACACGCTGGCGCGGCGGGGGAAATCCTGTCGAATTGGGATTTTTCCGCGATGCTGGATGGCGGCACAATGTATGGCGCACGGGTCGATGAAAACGGCGACACCGAAATCGTCCAAGAGGGCCGTCTTGGTTACGAGGAATATGGCGCCCGTGCGGTCAATCTGTTGGGTTTGGATGCCATGACGGCGGCGAAATACGATGACTATCTGGATTACGCCCGCGTTGCAGGCCAAAGCATCGCAATCGACAGCCGCAGTTTTTCAGAATTCGACGCGCACAACTATGTGGTTTCCGAACCCTATATTTTAACGGCGGTAGAATTCGGTTTGGATTCCGAATCCCAAGAATTGGCGCACCGCATTTACACCGCCCAGCACGAACGTTTTAACCGTTCAGGAATCATCACCGCGGTATCCGAAGATAACATCGATCAGGAACCCTACTTTTTATACAATACCGTTTATGCCAATGGCGTTGCATGGAATGCCTTGGCCGAGGATGGTTCAGAACACCCCGAAAAACGCACCGTCAGCACCAAAGCTGCCTTTGGTTGGGACGCAATCTATGCCACTGAATATACCTCCGAATTGATGGATCACGTTGCTATCACCAAAACCGACAACAGTGGATATGCGTCGGGCGTTTACGAAATAGATGGGCGCGTGAACGACATCACAACTGCAAACACAAACGCTATTATTTTAGAAACACTGCAATACAAGGCCAACGGCCCATTGTTGACCGCACGTTTTCAAAGGAAGGGAAAATCATGATAAACTGGGACCAAGTGAAACAACTCGAAGAAGATATCGGCGCCGAAGACTTCGGTGACGTCGTTGTCATGTTCATCGAAGAGGTCGACGAGGCTGTCGACAACCTGCGACCATCGCCAACATTAGAAGGCGAAGCCATGTCATCGGCCATGCACTTCCTAAAGGGTAGCGCGGCAAATCTAGGGTTTAAGGACTTTTCCGAATACTGCGCCACGGGCGAAAAATTGGCTGAAAGTGGTGCCAGTGGCGATGTGGATTTGGCAAACGTCGTGCGACTGTACGACGAATCCAAACAACACTTCTTGTCAGAGGTGTCGAACCACACCAGCTATATTCCTTAGCTGAAGAACGCCCTGGTAGCGGCGATGAATTCGCGCGTTGCTTCGGCGTGAATCCAATGCCCAGCGCCATCAATCGTCTGCAATTTTGCAGACGGGAATCGTGCGACAATATCGGGCATATCACTGTCTAAAACATAGGGGGATAATCCACCGCGTAAAAACAACGTCTCCCCAGCAAAAGAGCCGCTAACATCGGGGAACCCAACAATCTGTTCCATATTTTTTTTCAACGCATCCAAATTCAACTGCCACGTATTCCCCTGTTCAGAAATGGTCAGGCTTTGCAGAAAGAATGACCGTATCGCGGCTTCGGGCACTGACTGTGCCAAAATTGCATCCGCCTCCATGCGCCGCGCAAAACTGTTTAAATCCAGCGATTTCATTATATCAACGTTGGGCACCTGATCATGTTCATACGCCTTGGGCGCAATATCCGCGACCAGCAATCGATTGACCAATTCGGGATGTTGCAATGTCAAAACAATACCTGCCTTGCCACCCATCGAATGCCCCAAAACATCCATCGGTCCACCGATATGTTTAATCACCTGCGCCAAATCATCGCCCAGTGCAAAGTAGCTGTGATCATCATCCCAAAAACTGTCCCCGTGATTACGCATATCCACCACAAACACCTGTCGATCTGCCGCCAAATTTCGCCCAATCGCACGCCAATTGCGCGCCGATCCAAACAGACCGTGTGCGATTAATAATGCGGGCTTATCGCTGGCCTCGCCGAACGTTTGGTAATTTAACATATCAACCTCAGATCAAAATTTGCGCCAAAACATCATCATTTGTGATGTCTTCAAAGTGAAAACCATTCGCATCCATGCGCGCACATAATTCATCAAACCCTTTGGCAGAACTACTCTCGATCCCCAATAAAACGGATCCAAAATTACGCGCAGATTTTTTCAGATACTCAAACCGCGCGATATCGTCGTCAGGGCCCAGAAGATTCAAAAAATCCTTCAACGCGCCGGGGCGTTGCGGCATGCGCAAAATGAAATACTTCTTCAACCCTTCGAATCGTAACGCCCGCTCCTTAATGTCTGGCAGTCGTTCAAAATCAAAATTTCCACCCGATGCGATGCAAACAACTTTCTTGCCCGCAATCTCGGTGCGCAAATCCTTCAATGCATCAATCGCCAGCGCCCCAGCCGGTTCTAATACGATGCCTTCGATATTCAAGAGTTCTGAAATCGTCGCACAAATGCGTCCTTCGGGAATGCCCATCACATGATCAGGGTTTTGATCGCGTAAAACGGCAAAATTATTGTCGCCAATCCGTGCGACAGCAGCGCCATCCACGAAATTGTCCACTTCGGGCAACGTCACCAATTCACCAGCGACTATCGCGGCGTGTAAACTACGCCCGCCCATTGGTTCACAAAACCGAAAATCGATATCTGTATCATCAAAATATTGTACCAACCCAGATGATAATCCGCCACCACCTACAGGCGTCACAATCATGTCGGGCGCGGCGCCTAACTGTTCCAAAATCTCCACACCAACGGATGCCTGCCCCTCGATCACATCCAAATCATCAAAGGGCGGCAACATATGCGCCCCATTCGCCACGGCATATTCATTCGCCGCCGCCAATGTTTCATCAAAATAATCACCTTGCAGTACGATTTCGATTGATTGCCCACCAAATGCAGCGGTTTTACCAATCTTTTGTTGCGGTGTTGTGACGGGCATATAAATTCGCCCCTTTACGCCAAAATGGGCGCAGGCAAATGCCACGCCTTGGGCGTGATTCCCCGCCGAGGCACACACAAATTCGCGACTTTCGCCACTCTCCAACGCTTTGCGCATCGCATTAAACGCACCGCGAATTTTATAGGATCGCACGGGCGATAAATCTTCGCGCTTTAAATAAATCTCCGCCCCGTAAAGCCCCGACAAATATTCGTTTTTTTGCAATGGCGTAGCGGGAAACAATTTGCGCATCCGCGCGGTCGCCGCGATTGCGGACTCTGAAAATGAGGCCATGGTGCATTCCTTTTGGTTTTCCCACTCTAAATCGCTTTATTTTAAGGTGCAATGCCAGTAAGTTCACGCAAACACAGATCAACCGGGGGTGTGACGTGATCTATAAATTTTTCCGTGCCAACATCATGGCGCTATTTTTGCTGTGCATTGGCACTGGTGCATACGCGCAGGTTAGTGCGTTCAAAATTTCAACGATCGAACGCAAACCGTTTGCATTCAAAGTGGATGATCAATGGACAGGTTTCACGATTGATTTGTGGAATAAAATTGCATCAAACCTGAACGGTCAAACAGAATTCGTCGAAGTTCAAAAATTCGGCGATATGCTGGACAAGGTCGTCGCAGGCGAAGTTGACGCTGCCGCCGCAAATATTTCAATCACGTCTTCACGCGAAGCTGTGATGGATTTTTCTCAGCCGATTTTTGATTCTGGCCTGCTGATCCTATCGCGACAGGAACAGGGATCGTCTATTTGGGCAGCACTGTTAAACCCCCAACTGATCAGCTTGATGTTGGGCGCAATCGGTTTGTTCATCGTCGCAGGCGGTTTGATCGCCTTCTTTGAACGTAAAAACCCTCATTTCCAAGGTGTCAAACGACCCAAAGGATTAGAAGAGGGCATTTGGTGGGCTGTCAGTGTCGTGACCAACGCTAGTTTCACAATTTTCACCCCGCTCAGCGCCGCGGGTCGAACACTGTCATATGTTTTGATCGTGGTTGGCCTGTTCGTGGTGTCGACATTCGTTGCGCAAATCACCGCATCGCTTACGGTTGAAACACTACGCACACAGGTGGATGGCGTGAATGATCTGCGCGGCAAACATGTTGCCACAACAACGGGTTCAACGTCGTCACGTTACCTTTCGGCGCAATCCATTGATCACCAAACTTTCGACAAACTGTCAGATATGTATGTGGCACTGGAAAGTGGAAAAATAGACGCGATTGTGCACGACGCTCCGATTTTGGCTTACTACGCAAAAACAGATGGTAAGGGTAAATTCCAAACCAGCGGTCGCGTGTTTAGCCCTGAACAATATGGAATTGCCGTGCCAGAAAATTCGATGCTGCGCGAACAAATCAACCGCGAGGTTCTGTCACTGCGTGAAAACGGTGAATATCGCAAATTGGTCACGAAATGGTTCGGGTCAAATTACTGATCCAGCCCTTGCTCATAGGGCGCAAAGCACATAAACCCCGCTACAGTAGAATCCAAATTATCGGAGCAAGCACATGGCGGCGCCCAAGAAAGTTGTACTGGCCTATTCAGGCGGTCTGGATACATCAATCATTCTGAAGTGGTTGGAAATTGAATACGGTTGCGAAGTGGTGACATTCACCGCCGACCTCGGCCAAGGCGAAGAGCTGGAGCCAGCACGCAAGAAAGCAGAATTGCTGGGCGTAAAGCCAGAAAACATTTTCATCGAAGACGTTCGCGAAGAATTCGTGCGTGATTTCGTATTCCCGATGTTCCGCGCCAATGCCGTATACGAAGGTTTGTACCTGTTGGGCACATCCATCGCACGCCCTTTGATTTCCAAACGCTTGGTTGAAATTGCCGCCGAAACGGGTGCCGATGCGGTTGCACACGGCGCAACAGGCAAGGGTAACGATCAGGTGCGTTTCGAACTGTCATCATATGCGCTGAACCCAGATATTCAGGTTATCGCACCTTGGCGCGAATGGGACCTGTCCAGCCGCACAAAATTGTTGGAATTCGCAGAACAATACCAAATCCCAATCGCCAAGGATAAGCGCGGCGAAGCGCCATTTTCCGTGGACGCGAACCTACTGCACACCTCTTCAGAGGGCAAAGTGTTGGAAGACCCAGCTGTCGAAGCACCCGATTACGTTTACCAACGCACCGTCCACCCTGAAGATGCGCCAGACACACCTGAGCACATCGAAATCGGCTATGCCAAAGGCGACCCAGTTTCCTTGAACGGCAAGGCACTATCGCCGGCAGAAATGCTAACTGCATTGAACGAACTTGGCGGCAAACACGGCATTGGCCGCCTTGACTTGGTCGAAGGCCGCTTCGTTGGTATGAAATCACGTGGCATCTACGAAACACCAGGTGGCACAATCATGTTAGAGGCACACCGTGGCATCGAATCTATCACATTGGATCGCGGCGCGGCACACCTCAAAGATGAACTTATGCCAAAATATGCCGAACTGATCTACAATGGTTTCTGGTACAGCCCAGAACGCGAAATGCTACAGGCATTGATTGACCAGTCCCAAGAGCACGTCAACGGCACCGTGCGTTTGAAACTGTACAAAGGCATGGTTCAAACCGTTGGTCGCTGGTCAGACGACAGCCTATATTCAGAAGCGCACGTAACATTCGAAGATGACGCAGGCGCATATGATCAAGAAGACGCAGCAGGCTTCATCAAAATCAACGCCCTGCGTTTGAAACTATTGGCCGCGCGCAACAAACGGTCCAAGTAACATATCGATCACTGGCAGTTGATTTGTCAGTGATCAATTGGATCGGGCATAACAGTGCTGTAGCTAGTTAATAGGTGAGCTATGGCAAGGGACACCCATCCTTGCGTTAAGAAAGCCCGCATTCCCCATGCGGGCTTTTGACGTTTTAGAACGGGTTGCTGATAAGCAAAACTTGTACTGCATGGATGCCGAAAAGGACAATAATTGGTGTGAAATCCATACCCGCGATCGGCGGAATTATGCGACGAAGCCGTGCATAAATTGGATTTGTTATACGATTAATAGCGTACCATGCTTGGCTCACGATTGGTTGGCGTAGATTTAAAACCTCAAACTGAATTAACCAACTCATGATCAGATGAATGATAATAATCCAACGCGCGATAGTTAACGCATCTACCAAAATCCTGCTAATACCCGTGCCACTAAGTTCCATAAGCCTCTCCTTTTTTTATGCCTTTGCTACCGTGCAACGCGACTGGGCGCAAGCTGACCCGACGTTTACCTTGTGATCGACTGACCTCTGCGTCACAACAGGGCGAAGGAGCCTCCCATGTACCCATTTCTACGCCTCGCCTATCACACCTATAAGGCCAGCAAACTCAAAGACATCACAATCTTTGACACTCACGAATGCACCCTGCGCATCCACCCACAAGACATCGATATTTTTAACGAATTAAACAACGGTCGCATCCTGACACTGTTCGATTTAGGTCGTTTGCCATTTGGCTACCGTGTGGGTCTAATGGCGGCAATGAAACGCCGCGGATGGGGGCTTACAATGGCGGGTGCTTCTGTGCGGTATCGGCGTCGCGTCCGTTTGTTCCAAAAAGTGCGTGTTACCACAACCGCCGTGGGGCGGGACGCCCGTTTTACATACCTCGTGCAAACGATGTGGAATGGAAACGAGGCAACATCAAACATCGTTTATCGTTCTGCAATTACCGATAAAAACGGCATCGTCCCAACCCAAGAATTGGCGGACGAATTGGGTTTCCCCGATTGGAATCCTGAAATGCCTCAATGGGTTCAAAACTGGATCACCGCCGAAGATACCCGAGACTGGCCACCGCAACACTAAAATAACCTTGCGCTGGTAACACATGTACTGTTCAATCTGCGTAACCAATGGGGAATTACAATGGGAAATTACGGCAAGAAGATCTGGGGCTGGATGATGTACGATTGGGCGGCCCAACCGTATAACACACTTCTGATCACATTCATTTTCGCACCGTATTTCACATCGGCTGTTGTTGGCGATCCCGTCGCGGGGCAATCTATGTGGGGCGTTATGACCGCGCTGGTTGGCATCACGCTGGCAATTCTGGGCCCAATTTCAGGCGCAATCGCGGATACAACTGGCCCGCGCAAACCATGGCTGGTGTTCTTCTCTGTCCTTTATATCGTTGGCGCATTCGGCCTGTGGTGGGCGGTGCCAGGCATGGATAACGTCACCACCATTTTGATCCTGTTCGGCATCGGAATGTTGGGCATGGAGTTGTCCCAAGTTTTCGTAAACTCAATGCTCCCCGACATGGGCGAAACCAAGGACCTTGGCCGTATCGGCGGCAACGCATGGGCACTTGGCTATGTTGGTGGTCTGATTTTGCTATTCGTGATGCTGCTACTATTGGCAGAAAACGGCGAGGGTAAAACCCTTCTTGGCAATCCACCCCTATTCGGTTTGGACGCTGAAATGCGCGAAGGCACTCGTTCCGTCGGCCCTTTAACCGCGCTGTGGTACATCATATTCATGATCCCATTCTTCCTATGGGTTCCAGACACCAAGAAGAAGGCAACGACATCAGGTGCAATCAGCCGCGCGTTCAGCGAACTTTGGGCTACACTGAAACGTCTGCCAGAAAACCTCAGCTTCGCCTCTTACCTTGTTTCATCAATGTTCTACCGCGACGCGCTGTTGGGCGTCTACGCATTTGGCGGCATCTACGCCAGCGGCGTGCTGGAATGGTCCATCGTGCAAATCGGTATCTTCGGCATCATCAGCGGCGTCGCCGCTGCAATCTTCACCTACTTGGGCGGTTTCGCGGACAAGGCTTATGGCCCTAAATGGGTCATCACCGTATCTGTCTGTGTGTTGATCGTGGTCTGCATCCTGATCATCGGTACATCGCGCGATCAATTCTTTGGCGTCGTGCTGGCTGAAACCAGCTCATTTCCCGATAAATTATTCCTAATCTGCGGCGCGGCAATCGGCGCGGCTGGCGGCGCGTTGCAATCCGCATCCCGCACAATGCTGGTATTACAAGCGGACGAAGACCGCATGACCGAAGCATTCGGTCTCTACGCATTGGCGGGTCGCGCAACCGCATGGATGGCACCTAGCTTGATCGCATTGGTGACGTATCTCACGCAAAATCAGCGACTAGGCATATCACCCGTCGTGGTGCTTTTCCTCATCGGCCTTTGTCTGCTATTCTGGGTGGAAACAGACAAAGAATGATTTGATGAAAACACTTTTTAAAACGCTGTTCACTATCGCCGCTCTCGGCCTCTCAACCCAACCCACATTGGCCGAGAAGGAAGCGCGCTTCCTTTTGGGCGGTAAATCCTCAGGCTCAAAACAAACCCCAAAATCACACGGTTCTTACGCCAAAGGCTGCTTGGCAGGCGGCGAAGAGCTGGCCGAAAACGGCCCCACATGGCAGGCAATGCGCCTATCGCGGGGACGAAATTGGGGTCACCCAGACATGATCGCTTATCTTAAGCGGATAAGTGCCGAAGTCGCGCGCGAAACAAACTGGAAGGGCCTATACATCGGCGACATCTCCCAACCACGCGGCGGCCCGATGATTTCTGGACATGCTTCGCACCAATTGGGGCTGGATGCTGACATCTGGATGTTGCCTGCACGTGATCTAAAACTTTCACGCCGCACGCGCGAAACATTATCGTCCTCGGATGTGCGCTCCTCAAACAAGAAAAGCGTCAGTGGTGATTGGACATATACCCACATGCAGGTCATGAAAATCGCCGCTTCGGATCCAGCGGTCGATCGCATTTTCGTCACAGCACCCGCCAAAATCTACATGTGCAAAAACGCACGTGGCAACAAAAAATGGCTACAAAAAATCAGACCTTATTGGGGTCATAACCACCACTTCCACGTCCGCCTTAAATGCCCCAAGGGTTCATCAGGTTGCATCACTCAAAAACCAACTGCGGCGGCATTGTCCAAGGGCGGAACAGGCTGTGATGAAACGCTAAATTGGTGGGTAACTGCCGCTCTGAAACCCGCCAAACCAAACCCAAACAAGAAAAAGAAGAAGGTCAAAAAGAAGAAGCACCCACGCCAATTTGTCATGGCAGACCTGCCAAACCAATGCTCCAAGGTATTACGCTCACGATGATCCGCATACTTTTGGCCACCCTGTGCTTTGCTATGCCAGCATACGCACAACACCTAGAATTTATCTCACAGATAGAATTGCAAAGCAGCGACGACAAATTCGGCGGCCTGTCTGGGATTCACGTATACGACGGCGGTGAAACTTTTCTAGCGGTCAGCGACAGTGGACGTTTTCAATCTGGCACAATTGAACGCACAGATGGCAGGTTGTCAGGGGGGCAATTAAATCCACTTGAGCGGATGATCGGCGTTAACGGCACCCGATACGCTGGCACAGACGCCGACGCCGAAGGGATTGCTGTTGATAGCGCGGGGAATATCTTTGTTTCTTTCGAACACAATCACCGTGTTCGCATGTTCAACACTACCAATATGGCGGCGCGGTCCATCACTGGCGCCCGCGCCTTTAAATCACTCCAAACAAACTCGGGCCTCGAAGCGTTGGCCGTCTCCGCCCAAGGCCACCTTTATACGCTGCCCGAACGTTCGGGTGCCGAAAACCGCCCCTTCCCACTGTGGCGCGCAGCCAAGGGAAAATGGGAAACCTTCGCGCAAATCCCGCGCCGTGGGCGCCATTTACCCGTTGGCGCAGACATCGGCCCGGACGGTCGTTTCTATCTTCTTGAGCGCGACTTTCGCGGTTTATTTGGCTTCGGTTCTCGCGTGCGTAGCTTTGCAATCGGGAACAAAACCCTAACTGACGAACGCGAACTCTGGGTCAGCAACCTTGGTCAACACGACAACCTCGAAGGCATCAGCGTCTGGCGCGCATCAGACAAAACGCTGCGTGTCACAATGATTTCAGACGACAACTTCCAATTCTTCCAAACCAGCGAAATCGTCGAATATAAACTGGTCGAATAGGGGCGAAAACCACGCCCCTTTTTTTTGCTAAAATATCCTCCGCCCGAAGGGCGAGAAGTTAGGCGTCCCAATTATCCATGGCATCCATGGCTTCTTCGGCGGTTTCAACAAACTTGAACAATTCCAAATCCTCATCGGAAATCGTCCCTGCATCCGCCAAGGTTTCCCAATTGATAATGGAACGCCAAAACTTCTCGCCAAACAACAAAATGGGTACGCGTTTCATGCGTTGCGTTTGGATCAACGTCAGCGTTTCAAACAACTCGTCCAATGTTCCAAACCCACCTGGAAATGCCGTAACGGCCTTGGCGCGCATCAGGAAATGAATTTTGCGAGTGGCAAAATAGTGAAAATTGAAACACAACTCAGGCGTACAATATTCATTCGGTGCCTGCTCAAACGGCAATACGATATTCAACGCAATGGATGATCCACCGGCCTCCATCGCGCCGCGGTTACCCGCTTCCATCACACCGGGCCCACCACCTGTCACAACAACATCCTCTTTGCCGTAACTTTTCATGCTGCGCAGGGTTACCAAATGGGCAAATTTGCGCGCTTCTTCATAGTATTTCGAAAGATCAGACAGGGTCTTTGTGCGCGCGTCCTTCTTATTCACAGGATCGGGAATACGCGCCCCACCAAACATCACAACCGTGCTTTCAATCCCACGTTCCGCCAAAATCATCTCTGGCTTCATCATCTCCAGCTGAATGCGAATGGATCGCAATTCATCCGAACATAAAAAATCGGGGTCATTAAACGCCAAACGATATGCTGGCGCCTTGGTTTGTGCGGTTTCTGGTACGCCACTGGCGGCTTTTACGTCAGTTTCTGCGTTCGGAAACGTTGCTTGTTTTCTGGCCATGTCGGTATTCCCTGTTTTTGTGCGTGTCACATTGCACGCTATCGCTGTTATCTCTATAGCGTCTACATAGGAATGTAATGTCAAGTTTTGGAGAGGCAGTCATGTCAAACGCTCAATTAGAAACAGCAATCGAAGCCGCATGGGAAGCACGTGATGAAATTTCATCCGCAACCACAGGCGAAACACGCGACGCAATCGAGGCCACATTGGCCGCATTGGACAGCGGAACCCTACGTGTTGCAGAACCAACAGCCTCAGGCGACTGGCACGTAAATCAATGGGCCAAGAAGGCCGTATTACTTGGCTTCCGCATCCAAGACATGGAAATCCAAGAGGGCGGCCCACAAAACGGCACATGGTGGGACAAAGTAGATTCCAAGTTCAAAGGTTGGGGCGCATCTGATTTCCAAAACGCAGGCTTTCGCGCGGTTCCAAACTGTATCGTTCGCAAATCCGCCTACATCGCACCGGGCGCGGTTTTGATGCCATCATTCGTTAACCTTGGCGCCCACGTGGGCGAGGGCACAATGGTTGACACATGGGCCACCGTTGGTTCATGCGCCCAGATCGGCGCAAACGTCCACCTATCAGGCGGCGTTGGCATCGGCGGTGTTCTGGAACCGATGCAAGCGGGCCCAACCATTATCGAAGATAACTGCTTCATCGGCGCACGCTCCGAAGTGGTCGAGGGTTGTATCGTTCGCGAAGGCGCGGTTTTGGGCATGGGCGTATTCATCGGCCAATCCACAAAAATCGTAGACCGCGAAACAGGCGAATTCACTTACGGCGAGGTCCCAGCAGGCTCCGTTGTTGTTGCGGGTTCAATGCCATCGAAAAACGGCGTGAACTTGTACTGTGCGGTCATCGTGAAAAAAGTAGACGCAAAAACACGCTCAAAAACATCGATTAACGAGCTGTTGCGCGACTAAACGCGAACACAATGAATTTATGGGGCGTGCTAGGAAACTTGTGCGCCCTTTTTATTTGACAGAATGCGTATTGAATTTAACATGATTGTTAAATTTTAGAGAGCGTATTATGACCAAAAAGTCTAAATCAAAAATACATATTTCGGACGAATCTAAAAATATGCTTGCTGACTTAATGAAGACTGCAATTAATCATTTAGCGCCCATGAGTGAAGGTACAACCGAGGAAAAGATAAAGGCGTTTAAGGAAAACTTTCAAAGAGAACCTGAGGGTGACACCGTCGGGGATGAAATTTCGAAATCAATGCGAAAGCACCTGCTTAAAGCTTTAGAGGAAAGTGATGGCTCACATTTTTCAGTTGCACTTTTTGCAAACGAAGTAGTCTCCGCGGCTATGGCAGATGTAAGCGAAAATTTCAAAATACCTGAATACGATCATGAGAAATGGATTTTCAGAACATACCAAGCCATTCACGACCTTAAGGCATTTCTGCGCTACGCATTTGTAGAATTTAAGGCGGCAATCCTTAACGTTGACAATACTTTGTCAACACACTTCGATGATGGCGTCATTTCGTACTTTCTGGACAACCTGCGTGCAGAACCTGCGGCCGGAACTAACCAAAGAATTAGCAACGCCGCAGACCTGTTGATTTTCGACGAGGATCGCGCCTCAATGGAGCGCCTACTCGGACTTGCATTGGCACTTATCTTAGAATTACAAAATCAATCTGATTTGGATCGCAAGGCAACAAATTTTTGCATTGAAACTGCTTTTTCTGCAACACGCGATCTGATTTTGACGGCACCCAGACCAATCCGTGCAGTACTTCTAAATGGACTACGAGAGGTCGATGATATCAAACTTGAGGGCATCGAAAATGTAATGTTCCACAGCAAGCCTCGCGAAGATGTATACAAAGCATTAATCTCAATCATTAAATCTGCTGAGCTAGCAGAACTTAGTTCAATAGCATCCAGCGACTACGGTTATATGACGGAAAAACATTTAAAGGCCCTACAATTTGTTGTTGCGTCTGATAACTGTAAGTATCCCAAAGATGGCGAGTGGTATCCAGCAGAAGTTGTTGAACTTTCCTCGCATGTTTCTTCTAACGGCGGTTATTTGATCGCTACAGCAATAGTTTTTCTAAACGCGCTGTATGACAATGACGGATGTAGCCACATGGAGTTTCGATGGGAAAATCAGCATGAATATTACAAGACTTTGAACGATCCTTACCGTTCGGCGTTCCTTGCGGCCGTTCGTTCCGAATACGAGTGTATCTTTTACTTTTTGGAGCTCAATGTAGATGCCTCCACTGAAAACCCAAACGCCGCGTTCATTCCATGGGACTTTTCCCCACCTCTGAAACAAACCTAACACACACGTGACCCCCCGTTTCTTGCGCCATTGCACAAAATCGCTACGTTCCCACCCATGGAACTGATCTTCTCATACCTCGCGGGCCTATTGACCCTGATCAACCCCTGCGTCCTGCCGGTGTTGCCCATCGTGCTGGTCACCGCGCTGAACGCCGATAAACGCGGGCCAATTGCCCTCGCACTCGGCATGTCCATCGCCTTCGTCGGCTTCGGAATGTTCGTCGCCACCTTCGGGCGTGCCGTCGGCCTTGACCCTGATCAACTGTCCCGCTTTGGCGCATGGATGATGATCGCCTTTGGTGTCATCCTGATCACCCCGCCACTGTCGCGCCTATTCGAACGCGCTATGGCAAAATTCGCATCCTCTGCCGATGGTCAAATCGATGCAAACACATCCACGGGCCTACGTGGTCAATTCCTTGGCGGTATCTTATTGGGCGCGGTCTGGTCACCCTGCATCGGCCCAACATTGGGCGGCGCCATCGCATTGGCCAGCCAAGGCGAAAGCTTATTTTGGGCCTTCCTGATCATGGTGTTCTTCGCGCTGGGCGTATCCACATTAATCATCGGCATCGGGGTAGGTGGCCAAAACCTGATCCGGGCACGCGCCCAAAAACTGCGCGGGCTGGCCGAAAAATCCAAACCCATCATGGGTGCGGTCTTTATCGCCGTGGGGATCATGATCCTTACGCGCCTTCACCACGTGGCCGAACGCTGGGCCATCGAAAATCTACCATACTGGCTGACAGACCTGTCGGTCGCACTTTAGGAGAATAATATGAAACGCAGAACATTCATCACCACATCAATCGCGGCCGCCACACTGGCTCCAGCCGCATTCGCGATGGGTAAAAACAGCTTAAAATACAAAACAGGCATGGTCGCGGAATTGCTGGCCGAAGGCAAAACAGTCTTCATCGACTACACAACAGAGTGGTGTAGTACATGTGCATCTCAAAAACGTAAAATCACTGCCTTGCGTAAGGAAAACCCTGCTTACAATGAAAACATCGTATTCGTTACTGTAGATTACGATGAATACGGTAACAGAGCTATTGCAAATGATTATAGAATCCCACGTCGCTCAACCTTGCTTGTGCTAAAGGGTGATGCTGAATTGGGCCGTATCGTGGCTGGTACATCGCAATCAGCAATCAAAAATTTAATGGACAC
The DNA here is from genome assembly GCA_943846615.1 of uncultured Amylibacter sp. Classification (GTDB taxonomy): domain Bacteria; phylum Pseudomonadota; class Alphaproteobacteria; order Rhodobacterales; family Rhodobacteraceae; genus Amylibacter. Next base: position 1,676,664 of record OX044354.1, read on the forward strand.
GGCCCTAAACGCGGCAACCTCTTAACGCTTTCCTCATGGGCGCGCGTCCTCTATACCCGCGCCCATGACAGAGAAAAAACAAAAACGCCCGCAATTGGTATTCACCCTGCTGGTTGAGGTGGGTCGTAACCCAAACGATGGCCTACCCAAAGGCGCCACAGGCGGGGCGCTGATGTGTTTTGCATCCGGTGTAGACGAGGCTGAGGCCGTTCGTGAAACCGTCGCAATCCTAAAACAGGCCGATCTGGCCCCGCTGGATGTCACGGGCTACGGCACGCTGGATGAACGCCTAGAACAGGGTCATGATATTTCCGAAGAAGAGCGCGGATTGATGCAACAAGCCTTGGATGAAAATTCGGTGGTGGTGTATCAGCTAACGCCGTTTTTCGAGGACAAGCCACGCCAACCGAACAGTACGCAGCATTAATCATTTGCGCGAAAATACCAAAGCTGTGAAAATACAGACGGTTTACAGCCTAAATACAGCCAGAATACAGCATGGGAAATAAACGTTAATGCTCAACATATTCTTCGATCTCGACGGCACATTATTAGACAGCCAATCAGGCATCATTCAGTCCCTTCAACACGCCTTAATCGAAACCGCAGGCATAGAACCCACCAGCGATGAGTTGCGCGGATTTATTGGTTCCAGCCTCCCGCATATCCTTGGAAATTTCCTTGGCCCGCATGGCGAGGTGGCCGATGCAATCAACCATTATCGCGAGTTCTATCAAGAAGAAGCAATGTTCGACGCCGAGGTTTACGACGGTGTTTTCGAAATGTTCGATACCTTCCTAACGGCAGAGGTGGGATTGTTCATCGCCACCGCAAAACCCCACGCCTACGCCAACCAAATCGCCCAACATTTTGGCCTGACCGATGCCGTAACCCATGTGTTTGGATCTGAGTTGGATGGTACCAACGCCGACAAATCCCAACTGCTACAACATGCGCTAGATGAAACGGGTTTTGATCCAGCGAAATGCGTGATGATCGGCGATCGTCAGATGGACATCTATGGTGCGAAAAACAATGATATCAACAATATCGGCGTGCTTTGGGGATACGGAGAGGCAGATGAGTTGCGTCAATCAGAGGCCGATATGCTGGCGGGTCACCCCGAAGAGGTGCCAGAAATTACATTCGATATGATGGGCATGGACGTCGAGTAACCCCCACTAAAACCAATCCCCAGAAACACAAAAGGCGGCCCAAATTGGACCGCCTTTCTTTTATTCAAAAATCGCTTACGCTTCGAACTGCAGCGCACTGATTGTTTGGAACATGCCCGTGGCACGCAGGCTATCCATCGCTGCTTGGTTCGGTGCTTCGTCCAAGTACAACAATGCAATCGCATCGCCACCAGTGTCCTTACGACCCAATGTAAAGTTCGCGATGTTCACGCCATGCTCGCCCATTGTTTGACCCAATGTACCGATGATACCAGGAACATCGTTGTTCGTGGTGTACAGCATGTGCGAACCAACCTCGGCATCAATGTTGATACCTTTGATTTGGATGAAACGCGGCTTGCCATCACTGAACACTGTACCTGCCACCGAACGCTCACGTTGCGCGGTCTTAACAGTCAGTTTGATATAGCTGTCAAACACACCAGATTTTTCCTGTGTGGTGTTTGAAACTTTGATACCGCGATCCGTTGCGATAACTGGTGCGGACACCATGTTCACGTCTGGGTTCTGCGACTGCATCACACCAGCGATCGCGGCGGATGCCAACGCTTTGGTGTTCATTGTGGCAACTTTACCGTCATAGGTAACGTTGATTTCTGTAATCGGTTCGTCGGTCAATTGACCCGCGAACGCACCCAAGTGCTGTGCCAATTTCACGAATGGCCCAAGGATCGGTGCTTCTTCAGCAGTGATCGATGGCATATTGATCGCGTTAGTCACGGCGCCATTGTTCAGGTAATCGCTGATCTGCTCAGCAACTTGCAACGCTACGTTTTCTTGTGCTTCTGATGTTGCCGCGCCAAGGTGCGGCGTTACAACAACGTTTGGCAGGTTGAACAACGGGCTGTCTGTCGCTGGTTCTACTTCGAACACGTCAAAGGCTGCGCCTGCAACATGGCCGGATTTCAACGCTTCTGCCAATGCTTCTTCGTCGACCAAACCACCACGTGCACAGTTTACAATACGCACACCAGGTTTCATTTTCGCAATCGCTTCTGCGGAAATCATACCTGCTGTGCTGTCTGTTTTTGGCACGTGCAATGTGATGAAATCTGCTTTGCCCAACAATTCGTCCAGCTCAACTTTGGTTACACCCAACTCTTTTGCGCGATCTTCTGACAGGAATGGGTCATACGCCAAAACCTTCATTTTTAAACCCAACGCGCGTGACGCAACGATTGAACCAATGTTACCTGAACCGATCAAACCCAATGTTTTGTTCGTCAATTCAACGCCCATAAATTTGGATTTTTCCCATTTACCAGCGTGGGTAGATGCAGACGCTTCTGGGATCTGACGCGCAACCGCAAACATCATCGCAATCGCGTGCTCGCCTGTTGTGATCATGTTACCAAATGGCGTGTTCATAACGATCACACCCTTCTTTGACGCGGCCTTCAGATCGACGTTATCCACACCGATACCCGCGCGGCCAATCACTTTCAAATTGTCGGCAGCTTCCAACAACTTCTCTGTTACTTTGGTTGCTGAACGAATGGCCAAACCATCGTATTCACCAATTTTCGCCAACAAGGCATCTTTGTCTTTGCCAAGTGTTGGTAGAAAATCCACGTCGATATTATTGTCGCGGAAAATTTGAACAGCGGTTTCTGACAAGCTGTCTGATACAAGTACTTTAGGCATTGAAGCCTCCTTTAGATATGTTTGGAAATGGCGGGCCATCTCGGCCCAGCCAGAAAATTACAATGTTGCGATTTGGGTCTCGAACGCCCAGTTCAACCACGGCGTCAATGCTTCAAGATCAGCTTGCTCAACCGTGCCACCTGTCCAGATACGCAAACCTGCAGGTGCATCGCGGTACGCGCCGATGTCGTATGCAACGCCCTCAACATCCAACAGTTTCGCAAACGCTTTTGCAAACGCCGCTTGGCCATCCGTGTCCAACGCAGCAACGCGTGGGTCGGTGATTTTTAAACAAACAGATGTGTTTGAAATCGTCGCCGCATCTTCAGCCAGAAAATCAATCCAGTCATTTGCTGTAACAAAATCAGCCAAGACTTTCAAGTTGCCATCAGCCTTTGCAACCATACCCTTAACACCGCCTTGGGCCTCGGCCCAATCCAACGCAAACAGGTAATCTTCAACCGCTAACATCGACGGCGTATTGATCGTTGCACCCTTAAAGATACCCTCAATCAATTTGCCACCTTTGGTCAGGCGGAAGATTTTTGGCATCGGCCATGCAGGTGTGTAATTCTCTAAACGCTCAACCGCTCTTGGTGACAGGATCAACATCCCATGCGCCGCTTCGCCGCCCAGAACCTTTTGCCAGCTGAATGTGGTTACATCCAATTTGTCCCATGCCAAATCTTGGGCAAACGCCGCAGATGTTGCATCACAAATCGTCAAACCCGCACGATCCGCAGGGATAAAATCACCATTTGGAACCTTCACACCTGATGTGGTGCCGTTCCATGTAAAGACAACATCGTTGTCAAAATTCACCGCATCCAAATCAGGCAACTGCCCGTAATCCGCATGGTGATGTGTTACGTTTTCCAGTTTCAGCTGTTTCACAACATCTGTCACCCAACCCGCACCAAAGCTTTCCCATGAACACATGTCCACGCCACGTTCGCCCAACAGGGACCACATCGCCGCTTCAACGGCACCTGTATCAGATGCTGGAAGGATGCCGATTTTGTAATCGCTCGGAATGTTCAAAACCTTGCGTGTGTTTTCAATTGCGGCCAACAACTTGTCTTTGCCAATCGCGGCGCGGTGTGAACGTCCCAGCGCGGCATCAGATAATGCATCCAACGTCCATGTGGACGGTTTGGTACATGGGCCAGAAGAAAATTGGGGATTGTTCGGACGTAGGTCCGGTTTTTGTATACTCATAATGGTATCCTTACAGATAATTGCCCTTCGTTGGGGAAGGGTGTCCCAAGGTCGGGAATAGGTGCAAACATGTCGGTGATCAAGTGTTAGTTCTGGTAATCCGATGAAAATTCCGCATAAAGCAGATGAAACAGATGCATCTCGTTCACGATAGGAAACCAAATGTACGTCGCCACATTGATCGCCAGCCCTGAATTAAAAAACCTAAACGCGGCTATCGCGAGCGAGGCTATGACAGCCCTTCACGGCACGGAATTTTCATGGTTGGCGGGCGGCATCGCCGCCGATATTCCACTGGAAACCATGCCAGAAGACGTGGAAAAAATCTGGCAAAACCTGCAATCCAAACAAATCGACATGGTGATCCAACCCACCGAAAACCGCCGCAAAAAAATCCTGCTGGCCGATATGGACAGCACGATGATTCAACAAGAATGCATTGACGAGCTGGCCGCGGAGGCAGGCGTCGGCGAACGCGTCGTCGAAATCACCGCCCGTGCCATGAACGGCGAATTGGATTTTGACGAGGCTTTGAACGAACGCGTCGGCCTCCTCGCGGGATTGGATGTGGATGTGATCCAACAGGTTCTCGATACCCGCATCACATTAATGCCAGGCGGCGTCGAATTATTGGCCACCATGCGCGCCAACGGTGCCTATGCCGCATTGGTATCGGGCGGCTTCACCGCCTTCACATCCGCCATCGCCGCAAAACTTGGTTTCGACGAAAACCGCGCCAACACATTGGTGGCAAAGGATGGCAAACTCACGGGCCGCGTCGGGATGCCAATTCTGGGCCGACAGGCCAAGGTGGACGCATTAATGGATATCACAACCCGCATGGATTTATTACCTGCGGACGTCATCGCGGTGGGCGACGGCGCCAACGATCTGGGCATGTTGCACCTTGCGGGCAGTGGTGTCGCATTACACGCCAAACCAGCGGTCGCGGCGGAATGCTCCCTACGCCTGAACTTCGCGGATTTAACGGGGCTGCTGTATATTCAGGGTTATAACGAAACGGACTTCAAATCCTAACCCCTTGCGCGGTAGTGGTATAACCCGCTCTCTGCGTCATATTCGCGGCCTGTGTAGCCGTAGGGTGCCTTGGGTTTGGGTGATTTCGCCGCAGCCTGAATATTCATAGGCCGCTTCCACCGCATTTGTCGCGGGGTTGGTGACGTAGAGGATGGAGTTTTGACGATCCGCATAGAGCGGATGTTCCGTCCCCGACCCTGCGCCGCTGGTGTTGGCATACGCCTCGAACCCGATGGGTTCGTCGATGTGATCGGAGTGGACCCAGCGGCGGTTCAAAACTGGTGCGCCAATGGTATGCGATTTAATCTCAATTCCTCAATATATTAAAGCGGAAATTCAGTTCGCGTAAGTAAATTCACTTTGCTAAATGCATGGTTCAATTCTTTTCTTGATACATTGTATGTTTTAGTATCTGTCAATTCCAATTTTCTGACCAGAGTATCTGACCAGAACTTAGCGTACAAATTGAGATAGATAGAATCGGGTTCTTCCCCCTCCTTTTCGGTAGCTAGAAAATCTCCGTAGCAATCATAAGCGGCTGCGAGACTTCCTAATTTGAACAATGCATTAGCTTTTAACAAAAGAACTCTACCCTTTTCATCGGTTGGAATTTCTAATCTCTCAATGAGTGATATTGCCTTTTGATATTTACCTTTATTAATCAAACCACCCGCTCTGGATACTTGGATCGTATACTTCCACCATCTATATATCTTCTTCATTTAATCCTCAAAATCCATATTTAGTGAACCACCATACTATCCGAGCAACTAAAATAACAACTGCTGCTCCAGGGCTCTTTGGCGTTGTAGTATCTCCACCAGGAAAGTTTGACTCCACTTCAACATTCGTGCGGTAATCATCTGGCTCTACATCACAGACGCCCGTGAAACATGGATCCCAAGGGGGCTTCGGTGGAAATGGGTCTTCTGGTGGGATCCACGTGTGAACAGAGGGTTATATGTTTGATATATAGTAGTTATTAGAAAATTTATGACTTATCACTCACAAAAATGAGACTCCGCATAAAGGACGTCTCGCTGCATACGTTACTCAATATCTTTTTCCAAAGAAGCCATGTACTCTGGGTAAAACAAATCTGCCCGCGGATCGCCTGATCTAAAAACTCTGAATACTAACATCGGAATCAGGTAAAAAAAGTTACTAATTAACCCCAAAATTCTTCCAATTAGTCCATATTTATTCAATGCATTGTAGGTCATTTCTTTTTTAGTATAAACGTGGCCAATCTTTTGCAATTGTGAATGAATTTCTAAAAAATCACGCCCCTCTCCTTTTGGGAGCTTAGATATCGCCAAATAAGAAATTTCATAAGCGACAAAATATTGCTTACATTTCAACGCCCAATTCGCGTGCTTAATGGCCGCTGAAAAATTTTTTGCGCAAACTGAAATTCGGCCAAGCGAAAATTGAATAGCAGGATCTTGATTTTCGCCGTAGTTTTCAAAGAGCTCCCTGTATATCAACTGGACTTTACTTTGGACGGCCAATTCATCATTTCTACTAAGTTTACGACTAAATGCTAGTAACTCAGAAGGCGCAATTTCAAGATCAAGATACCGTTTCTCTTCTATGAAAGTACAGTCACTATCTGCAATCATCGTCATTACCTCTTCGTTTACGCTCTCGCTCCAGGGCTTCTATTCTTTTTTCACCAACATCTTCAAAAACATCGCGCAAATCACTGTTGCCAGGGCTAACAACTAGAAAAAGCATCGTCAGTAAATCAGAAGCGTTTTCCCTTATGGCCTTAATGGCTTTTGTTAAAATATCACTTCCCGGTCCGCAACCCCCACCATTGGAACCTGATGAACCAGACCCAGCTGAGCTATCATTACCGTCATCACTCGGAACGCTGCGCGAGATATTATCTATTATCTCAGTCGCCAAAATAGCAGCCATTGTAATAGTTGATATCTTAAGTATTGCCGATGTAACACTTGCGACTACCGCACTGCCCATAGTCAGTTTTTGGAACTCAGCTCTAACGGCCAACCCACTAGGATCACTCCACTGATAAGGATCATTCCAAACATAAGCATAAAGATTCCAGTCGCCAGCCGCGAAGCCAATCGGATCGCGCTGCACAAACTGCCCCAGCCCCGTATCTAGATGCCTTGCGCGGAAGTAGTGTAAGCCGCTTTCTGCGTCGAACTCCCGCCCCGTAAATCCGTAGGGTTGGGATTCTGTGGCGATCACGGCTGTGCGGTTGCCGAAGGCGTCGTATTCGTATTGGGCCTTGATCGCAGACGTCACTGGGTCGACGATCATGACGATGGACCCCATGCGGTCGGTGTAGACATCACGCACCGCGCCCGAGCCGGGCGGGCCTGTGGCGATATAGTTTTCATATGCCACGGGTTCGTCGGTGCGATCCAAATGCACCCAACGGCGGGTTAGGGTTTTGTCCGCCGCATTGGTCCCGTCGAAAGCGAGATCAGCGCTTAAAGTGTGGCAACGTTAAGGCGCCTAATATGCAAACGGTCCTTGGCCGTGGCATGGGAATCATCGTGTCGTTAACGTTAATCTTTCATCTGTTTTTGATGATCGTCTAAACCAAAAGCATAATCCGTCACTGTGATACCTGTGTACGGGTTGTGTACAGGTTGTGCATCGTAATTTTCCCACTTGCACACCCATCCCCATTTCCATAAAGAGATCAGCGGAGACGTGGCCGAGTGGTCGAAGGCGCTCCCCTGCTAAGGGAGTAGGCGGCTTATACCCGTCTCGAGGGTTCGAATCCCTTCGTCTCCGCCACCATACCTTTTTCATCAGCTTTGTAAGATTGCCTTGAGTGGCTTTACGTCTATATTTTCATGGCGATAACGCCTGTTTTCCTTTTTATTGGATTTCTTTCGATTATACCTGTATCCTTTACTTGAGTGGTATGGAATGTGGTATTTTGATATGGCTATATCAGGCAAGCTGACAAAGAAGCTAGTAGAGAACCTCGGCAAAGGTCGTCATGGGGATGGCAACGGGCTGTATCTGGTTGTTGATCCGTCTGGGGCGAGGCGTTGGATTGTTCGAGTGGTTGTCAAAGGCCAGAAGAATAAGAAAGGTGCGCCGTCTACGCACCGATTTTGGCTTAGGTTCGGCGCGGACAGTTAGTACCGTTAACCCAAGCACGGGAACGGGCGTTGGAATATCGGCGCATGGCCAAGCAGGGTCTGAACCCGCGATTCAACGCCCAGCGCGAAATCCCAACATTCCAAGAGATTGCCCAACAGGTGCATATTGAGCGGATGCCGACTTGGAAAAATGCCAAGCATGGCCAGCAATGGATTAACACCCTGCGCGATTACGCTTTCCCCAAGATTGGGCGCATGCCGATTGATAGCATCGACCAGCCAGAGGTGTTGATGTGCCTATCACCGATCTGGACAGAGAAGCACGAAACGGCCAAGCGATTGGCGCAACGGATTAAGACGGTTTTGGACGTGGCGAAATCCAAAGGGTTTCGATCTGGGGAAAATCCTGTGACCGCGATTAAGGACGCCAAGGTTCTGCCCAAGGTCACCAAGAAGCCGAAACACCACAAGGCGATGGCGTGGCAAGATGTGCCAGCCTTCTATGCGGATTTGTCTGGGCGCAGTGCAATGGCGGCGCGTGCGTTGATGTTTACCTGTCTGACGGGGTCGCGGACAAGCGAGGCATTGAATGCGCAATGGGGCGAATTCGATTTTGACGCCAAGCTGTGGACGGTGCCAGCGGGGCGCATGAAAACCGATGTTGAACACCGCGTGCCACTTGTCGGATGCGATGATAGCAATCCTAGAGCCGCTGAAGGCGATGAAGTCGGATTATGTGTTCGAGGGCCAGAAACGTCACAAGCCGCTGTCCAACATGTCGATGCTGATGCTGTTGCGCCGCATGGGGGTAGAGGGCGTTACTGTTCACGGGTTCAGAAGCACATTCCGCGATTGGGCGTCAGAGGTTGCCAATGCACCGCGAGAGGTGGCTGAAATGTCATTGGCGCATAAGGTTGGGAATGATGTGGAACGCGCCTATGCTCGGTCAGATCTCTTGGAGCGTCGTAGGGCGTTGATGGAGCGTTGGTCGCAGTTTGTAGCTGAAGACAGCGGTAAAGTGGTGAGCATAATTTGCGTATAAAGTCGTTAATGAAATACGATAAGGGTCCAAACTCCGTACCTTTTTGCGTTAAGAGCCGAGTTGGGCTAGCTTATGAAATAGATTAAGAGTCACTTGGAGCTATCTTTTGGAAGATATTAATGTCGAAGATCAGATAATTGATCTGATGGTTCAAAAACTAAACTGGGAACCGCCGACAGGCACTATTTTGGGAGGCAATAAACTTCCATTTAGCCTTGTGAAAGAAAACATTCATGATTCAAAGAAAAAGTTCTTAGAAGAAAAAGAAATTGTTGAGAATGGGCTAATGCATTCGTTGGCGATTGTTCAGATATTGGCTTCTGACATTAAGGAAAACGATCCGAACTATGACCCTGAAATCGTTAAACACCTAAAATTGGTGCTCGATGACGCTGCGCGTAACACCCATCGAGGTTGGGTTGTAAAAACCGTTAAGGACCTCGTTCATAGCAATGCGGTTCAAGTTGGCATATGTGCATCTGCATTGGACATTAACGCAAAAATTTACGGAGCTTTTTATGAAAGAAAGCTTGAGCTGGATCGCCAAGAAAAAGAGTTCTGGTCTTTGAATAGCCGAGCGCCAAATTACTATGCGCGAACAATCGCCCTAAGGCTTGCAAAGCTATACGCAAGCCAAACGGGAACAAAGCCGACTTTTGGTACATCTAGAGATGGGCCTCATCCCTCTACTGATTATGGCCGCTTACTTGAGCAGGTGTTTGGAATACTTGAGATCAACGCCAAGCCAAACAACCCAGCTCAATGGGCGATTACGCAAATTGTCGACGAAGATACTGCACCAAAACGGTTAGGTCGTGCTGGTCTCTTGGGAATGTCTAATTTTGCGTTTCCGCAGTCAAAAGAGCCAGAGTAAGGTATGAAATAAAAGAGCTTTTGCCTCATTATATTTATGGATTTCCAGCGCTCTATGCCGATGATCGCTTTTAGTGAATACCTGTTCCAACAAATAGAAAAGGAACAGTAAAATGCCAAAACTATTCGATGATAGCCTCCATTATCAGCAATCCGATCCAGAAATTCTTACTTTGCTTGGCAGTAAAGAAAAACAAGCCCAAATGCGCTACTATGGGCGTTCGCCCTCCTATTATCGCTTAGGGCGCAAAATCATTTATCATGGCACTGATTTGAACATTTGGGCGCTTGCTAACAAAGTTGAAGCAAATGGGGAGGGCTCGTAGTGGTCAAGCGGTTCACAATACGTGGTATAAAATCGAACAAGGGGTATCTAATTGATGAACTTGCCGAAGCTTCGGGGGTTTCTGTTTCAACAGTACGCAATTGGATTAAGGCGGGTATGTCCAAAGTTGACGAAACCCGTCCGACCATAATCATCGGCTTTCAGGCTCTTGATTTTTTGAAAAAGAAAGAATTTAGAGCGAAATGCCCGATGGCAATTGGTGAGTTCTATTGCATGCGTTGTAAAGCTCCAACAAGGCCATTCGAGTTGATGGCCGAGTTCCACCCAAATGGTGCATCTGGTGGGCGCTTGAAATGCTTTTGCGGCGTTTGTGAGGCACTTTGCAACCGTAATATTAGTGCGGTTCAATTGCCTGATTTCGCCAAGGTGCTGAACATCGCGAAGAGTGACAATTGATGACCCTAAACGAACCCATAAACACCCTCTTAAATTAACACTTTAGAAAGGACACAGAGTCATGCGGAAATTTAATGCGGAAAACGAAAGATTGAAGTCACGATATGAGCGGTATTTGCGAGAGGCCAAAGGACAGGACGAAAAGTCCATTGACAAGACTCGCGCCGCGCTGGTGAGGTTCGAAGAAACCACAAACTACAAAGCGTTTAAAAAGTTCCATGTCGATCAAGCGCGGAGTTTTAAAAACGCGCTGGGCAAGGCCAAGAACTCCACTGGGAAGCCGTTAAGCCTGACAACAACAGATGCAGCTCTTCGCTTAGTAAAGGGTTTTTTCCATTGGTTGGCCGGACAGCAGGGGTTCAAGAAAGTGTTGAGTTATTCGGATGTGGAGTATTTCAACAATAACAGAAATGATGCACGTGCGGCTCATGCCCAGCGCAGTATTCCATTTCCTTCTATGCAGTCCTGTGCGCATGCATTTCAGGCGATGCCAGAACAAACAGAAATTCAACGCCGTGACAAAGCAATGTTTGCATTCTTAATGTTGACAGCGGCGAGGGGCGGGGCCGTGGCTTCGATGCGTCTGAAACATATCAATTTGATTGATGGCACCGTTTTCCAGAATGGGCGCGAGGTTAAAACCAAATTTAGCAAGACATTTGTGACTACGTTCTTTCCTGTCGATAAAACATACTTGGAATATTTCACAAGTTGGGTAGAGTATTTGCGCAATGATTTGTTCTTTGGTGCTGAGGATGCTTTGTTCCCAAAACCCGCTATGCGATTAGAAAATGGTAAGTTTATTTTTGATCGCCTTTCACGTGATCCCTACGCCAATACATCCAAAATAAACGCGGTTGTGCGCACAGCATTTGCGAATGTTCAAATGCAAGACTACGCGCCTCATAGTTTGCGTAAAACGAATGTTCAGTTGATGATTGAATTACGCCTGACTACGGAGCAGGAAAAGGCTTGGTCGCAAAACTTGGGACATGAAAGCATGAAAACCACTGTATCTGCCTATATGCCGATTTCTCAAGAACACCAAAAGAGTTTGATAAAGGCGCTGGCGGTATAAATACCTATTTGCACAATCAGAAGGGGTTACCTAATGTCCCAATTAACAGTTGAGGACATTATGCAAAATTCATTATCCAAAGTGCTAGAAGAAATCCGCTTAAATTCACTGTCTGAATTTGAAAAAGGCGAGTATTTTGAAAAACTTGTTAAGGTGTTTTTGGAAAACGATACCCTTCAAGGTCAGAACTTTGACAAAATCTGGTTGTTCAAAGATTGGGCAAGTGAACGTGGGTTGCCCTCGAACGATACTGGAATTGATTTAGTTGCTCAGCACTCGGATGGATCAGGCTTTTGCGCTATCCAATGTAAATTCTATGCCAGCGATGCCAGTATTAGCAAAAAGCATATTGATTCATTTGTTTCAGCGGCCTCAACCAAAGACTTTGTTAGCCTAATCATTGTTGACACGACACTTCGTGATTTTAGTTCAAATTTGACGGCGATGCTGGATAATCTTGATAAGGATTGGAACCGTATTGCGCTTAACGATCTTGAGAAAAGCCGCATTGATTGGGCATCTTACTTTCGTGACAGTACGGTTAAATTAACAGAGCCCAAAACCCTTCGCCCTCACCAGAAAGAGGCACTGGACGCCGTTCGTGTTGGCTTGGCGGAAGCTGATCGCGGTAAGCTGATCATGGCTTGTGGCACGGGTAAAACCTTTACAGGTTTGAAGATTGCTGAAGAACTGGGCGGCAAGGGTAAACTGATCCTTTATATGGTGCCATCGCTTGCTCTTATGTCTCAAACTGTTCGGGAATGGAAAAACGATTGTGAAGAAGATTTTTTGGCATTTTCGGTTTGTTCGGATGTAAAGGTTGGTAAACGTCAAAGTGATGGTGATGCAATTCAGTTCACTGTTCACGACTTGGCATTCCCTGCGACAACAGACGGGGCAAAAATTGCGCAACAAGTTCAGGATAGCGATCCTGAAAAAATGATTGTGGTGTTTTCCACCTATCAATCCATTCAAGTTCTAACCAATGCGCAGCAAAACCATGACCTGCCAGAATTCGATTGGATAATCTGCGACGAAGCACATCGTACGACTGGGGCAACCATTGCAGGCGAGGATGAGAGCAACTTTGTTCGCATCCATTCCAATGAATATGTGTCGGGTAAAAAGCGCCTGTACATGACCGCAACGCCAAAAATCTTTGGCGAGAATGCAAAATCTAAGGCCAAGCAACACGATGTTGCATTGGCGTCTATGGATGACGAAACGACTTTCGGTAAAGTGCTGTACCACAAAGGCTTTGCTTGGGCTGTAGAAAATAACTTGTTGTCTGACTACAAGGTCATCGTCTTGGCTGTGGACGAGGGGTTGATCAGTTCGGGTGTGCAAAACCGATTGGCCGAATCCAATGAAATGAAGCTGGACGACGCGACCAAAATGATTGGTTGTTACAAGGCATTGACCAAACACGAATTGATTGGCGACATTTCCCAAAATCAAAAACCAATGAAACGGGCTTTGGCCTTTTGCAAAAGCATTGCCAATTCGAAAATGATCACCGAAGAGCTGTCTGATTTGGTGGACGAGTATCTAAACAACGATGACATCCGCGATAATGATGGCCCAGCGCTGGGCATGGAAACGCGCCATGTTGATGGTACGTTCAACGCCAAACAACGCGAAGATTGTTTGGATTGGTTGAAAGAAGATACCGACGACGAAACCTGCCGTATTCTAACCAATGCGCGGTGTTTGTCCGAGGGTGTGGATGTTCCTGCCCTTGATGCAATCATATTCATGCACCCCCGAAAAAGCCAGATTGACGTGGTGCAATCCGTTGGGCGCGTGATGCGCAAGGCAGAAGGCAAGGAAATGGGCTATGTGATCCTGCCCGTTGCTGTGCCTGCTGGTGTCGCACCAGAAGAGGCGCTGAATGATAACGAACGCTATCAGGTGGTTTGGCAGATATTGAATGCCTTGCGTGCGCACGATGAACGCTTGGACGGGGTTATCAACCAAGCGGGGATCGAAGGCGAGGATATTTCAGACAAAATCCAAATCGTTGGCGTCACCCAAGAGCTGTTGGCCACCACCGCCGTTGTCGAAGATATTGATTTGAACAAAAACAAATCTGAACGCCGCGCCGATATTGGTGGTGGGGCAGGTGATAGCGGTGATGAAGAGTTTGTTATCGAAGGGCCGGAGCCAACCCAAGGCGCATTCGTTTTCGATGAACTGACCGCCGCGATCCGTGCCAAGATTGTTGATAAATGTGGCACGCGTGAATATTGGGATAAATGGGCCAAGGATATTGCCAAGATTGCCGAAACCCATATCACGCGGATCAAAACCATTGTCGAAAAAGAAGGGGAAGAGCGCGAAGCGTTCAAAGCTTTCCTTGATGAAATCCGCGATGACCTAAACCCTGAAATCAGCGAAACCGATGCCATTGAAATGTTGGCGCAACACCTGATTACCAAACCCGTGTTTGATACCCTGTTCAGGGATAACAAATTCACGTCCAACAATCCCGTGTCCAAAGCGATGGAGATCGTCTTAGATCAACTCCACCACCATAACATCGGGAAAGAGGCGGAAACGCTACAAGGCTTCTATGACAGTGTGCGTAGGCAGTCAGAGGGCATCAAAACAGCCTCAGGTCGCCAAGCCTTGGTTGTACGCCTGTATGATCAATTCTTCCGCTCGGCCTTCCCCGCGATGACGCAAAAGCTGGGGATTGTTTATACCCCTGTTGAGGTGGTGGATTTCATCATCCATTCCGTCAACGACGTGCTGAAATCAGAGTTCGGGCAAACGCTGGGCAGCAAGGGCGTGCATATCCTTGACCCCTTCACTGGCACAGGCACCTTTATCACGCGGTTGCTGCAATCGGGGCTGATCGCACCGGATGAGCTGGAAGCATAAATACAAACACGAAATCCACGCGAACGAGATTGTCTTGCTGGCCTACTACATCGCCGCGATCAATATCGAGGCGGTCTATCACGACATGGCCAAAGAGAACGCGATTGCGAACGGCGAGAGTGGCGAAGACATGCCTTATGCGCCTTTTGACGGGATCGTGCTGACAGACACCTTCCAGCTTTACGAGCAAGACAAGGACATGATCGCGGACCTCTTGCCCGATAACTCAGAGCGGCGCACGGCCCAGAAAGAGCGTGACATTCGGGTGATTGTGGGCAATCCGCCTTATTTGGCTGGGAAGGGCACCGAATATCCGAACTCAGATGCATCAATTCGCAAGGCGTATGCGGACAGTTCTAAAGCAGTGAACAAAAATGCTCTCTATGACAGCTATATCCGTGCCATTCGCTGGGCTACGGACCGCATCGTTGATAGCGGAGAAGATCGTGGCGTCGTGGCTTATGTCTCAAATGCTGGCTGGGTTGATGGCAATGCGATGGACGGTATGCGCAAGTGCTTGGCTGAGGATTTTTCCAGTCTCTATATATTTCATCTGAGAGGAAATCAGCGAACTGTTGGCGAAGAGTCGCGAAAAGAAGGTGGCAAGATATTTGGTTCAGGTAGTCGCGCGCCTATCGCGATTTCCGTACTCGTACGAAACCCTGAAGCCGCTGAGTTTGGCAAAATATACTTCCACGACATTGGCGACTATCTCGATCAGAAAGAAAAACTGGCGATGGTTAGCTCGTATCAGTCCATTGAAGGCTTGGGCTTAGCGAAGGGATGGAAGCAAATTGAACCCGATGAAAATTTCGATTGGGTTGGTCAAGGTGAAAAGGTTTTCGAGTCATTCATCCAGATAGGATCAAAGGGTAACCCGGGGAAGGCTACTGTTTTTTCAAATTATACGAGGGGGATAGAAACGGGTAGGGAGTTCTGGGTATACAACAGTTCTGGTGAGAAAGTTGCTCGTAACATGGAGATGATGTCTAGTTTCTACAACGCAGAGGAACAGCGATTTAAGGCTTCTGGGTCAAATGCTGGAGCTAGCTCATTTGTATCAAACGACCTTCAGAAAGTTAAATGGACGAGTAGTTTGATTTCAAGACTTGAGCGAGGCGAAAGAGCCGAATTTCAGCCCGATAAACTAGTAATCTCTGGCTACCGCCCATTTTTTAAACAAACACTTTTCTATAGTGACTTCTTCATCCACCGCATGGGCAAGTGGCCAATAATTTTTCCATCAAAAAAAATGGAAAATAGAGTAATTATTACGCCGGGTATCGGCGGAGGTGGTGACTTTTCACCGTTAATGTCGAATCTGGTTTTTTCTCTGCAACCTAATCACGGCACTCAATGCTTCCCCCTCAAACTCTACGAACCTGCCAGCGCCGATGATGGCCTCTTTGCCACTGGCGAAACGGGCTACACCGAGCGCGACGGGATCAGCGATGCAGGGCTAAAGCACTTTCAAGACGCCTATGCGGGCGAGCAGATCAGCAAGGAAGACCTGTTCTATTACATCTATGGCCTGCTGCATTCCCCCGACTATCGCACGCGGTTCAAGAACAACCTGTCCAAAGAACTCCCCCGCATCCCCGCCGTCAAAACCGCCGCCGATTTCTGGGCATACTCCAAAGCAGGCAGGGCGCTGGGCGACCTGCATGTAAACTACGAAACCGTCGAACCTTACCCCGTCGTAATCAAAGAGGGCGACTTGAAAACGGCGGTCTATGACGACCCCAAAGCCTTCTACCGCGTCGAAAAGATGAAGTTCGGTGGCAAGGGCAAGAACAAGGACAAAACCACCGTCCACTACAACCCGCATATCACAATGACAGGCATCCCGCTGGCGGCCTATGACTACGTCGTAAACGGCAAACCCGCGCTGGATTGGGTCATGGAACGGCAAAGTGTGAAGGCGGATAAGAAAAGCGGAATCGTGAACGACGCGAATGATTATGCGAACGAAACGGTAGGCAACCCCGCGTATCCATTGGAATTGTTCCAGCGGGTGATCACGGTGAGTTTGGAAACGATGAAGATTGTGAATGGGTTGCCAGCGTTGGATATTGATTGATGCCCGAGATTGTTTACGTTCAACCTCTTACTAAGAAGATATGCCATTTCTTATCGTTATTATTGGCATTTGGGATCGTTTTCAGTTCTTTAAACTCAATATTTCTTTTTCCAATTTTCGTAATTGGTGCAATTTGGTTCTCAGTGTATTTCCCTTGGCGTTTCGGCCCGCTCGAAAAAGAAAGTGTCGACGTGATCTACTATTTGTTAGGAATAGCTGGGGTGTCATTGTTTTTCATGGCGGAATTTATTTCACAAAGGGAGCAAGACCTTAGAGCTGCAATAGCTAGGAAGTCCGAGGTAATTTCAATGGCTCGGGCTTTCTCAAATGATATCAAACGGAATGTCACAAAAGAATTAACGGGTGCATATATTGGATTTGAAAAAGATCTGAATTTTGTGTTGTCGGCCTATTATAGGGAAAATTTAGATCGTTATTTTATATGTGAAACTGACAATGAAAAAGAAAGAGAGAAATGCTTGGTTAGAGAGAAAGCGATGAACTACGCAAGAATCTTTCAAGGAAGTATATATGAAAGTCGAAGGAGTGGTTGGTTTAGCGTCATTGAAGAGAGTAAAAAACAAAATATTATTTCCAAAGTCGTCGCCGAAGAAATTTTTAAGGACGGTTCAGCAAGTTATCTATTTACGCTTGAGAATGGTCATTTAGTATCGATGAGTCTCCCTGCATTTACTATTTGGAAGGTTGTAGTTTTTGAAAGTCACAAAGTTAGGTCAGGCGGGCCATTCTCAGGAAAAACAAAAGATGAAATTCAAGCAGCCGTTCAGGAATTTATTGAGGCACAGAGTTTGCGCAAAGCCACTTTAACTAATAGGCTTGAGAAGGAGAACTATTTTGGGAATGTCACGATTTTTGGGCGTTGGTTAAAAAATGGCTGGCCATACCTCATTGTCATAGCTCTTTGCATGAAACTTGCGAGAGTACGGATCATGTTTTTTAAAGCTTCGTGAGGTATTTTTTGTGGTATGAATTTTCACGTATTATTATTTTTGTATATATAATATGTAGTTGTGTGATTAATAAGGCGGACTTCGTCTCCGCCACCAAGCATTATTGCCTTTTATATCAATATAATAGACTCTTAGAGTATCCTGCGGAGGATACTCTAAGAGGATACGGTGACTAATTACCCAGCAACTGCATTGGCGTGAAACAAGGGCAAATATTATGTCCTTCTTACGATTCCCACTGATCTGAGAGAACACTTTAACTGGCGCAAGCAATTGAAGCGGTCTACGTGACGCTAAGCAGCGACAACATGGCATAACCGTTGAGCTTTATAAAAAACTGGACGCTAGCAAACCAGATATCCGAGATACAATCAGTGACCTGTTAGGTTGAATGGGAGATGCCGAAGAAGCTCAGCTCATGTGTTCCAATTTATCTGACGACGGACAAGAGTTTGAAGAAATGGTTTTCGAGGTATTGGAGACTAAATTGGAGTTATCTAAATAAAAGAATTGAAAATATGGGCACCTAGATCGTTTTCAATTGACCAGTTTTTGGACTTTCAAGTGCCACGGCAATAACTGGTGGAGTTTTAACCTTATTGAACTTCTTTCGTTATGTAGAATTCACGCTTTGAAATCTGGATAGAGCCGTAGTTCAAAGTTCGTAACTATGTATTCGCGCTTTTTACCGCTGAATTCAATAGTGGCATTTTTATATTAAAAAAGACAACTAGGTATACTGGTTCGATTTCTATGTTGCAGAATTTCCACATAAAAAAGGCGATCGAGAAATCGACCGCCTTTAATACTCTGCAAAAGGGGATATTAGTTAGCAGATGCCATTTGACGTGGAACTTTAAACACCCACATCAAACCACCTTGGTTAAGGTAGTTAACTTTCTTGGCCACTTCGCCGCCCCACAATGGAACCGCGCCGCCCCAACCAGATGCAACAGCAACGTACTGTTCACCATCTTGGGTCCAGGTTACAGGTTGGCCAACGATGCCAGAACCCGTTTGGAATGACCAAAGTTTTTCACCTGTTTCATCATCAAATGCGATGAATTCGCCTTCTGGTGTACCTGTAAATACAAGTCCACCAGCAGTGGTCATAACACCCGCCCATAGAGGCGCGTTGTTTTTGTATTCCCACTTCATGTCGCCCGTATCAGGATCGATTGCTTTCAATGAACCGATGTGATCCTCGAACAATGGTTTGATTGTGAAACCAGAACCCAAGTATGCCGCACCTTTTTTGTACGTCACAGGCTCGTTCCAGATATCCATGCCCCATTCGTTTGAAGGAACGTAGAACAGGCCCGTTTTTGGGCTGTGCGCCATTGGCATCCAGTTTTTACCACCCAAGAATGATGGAACGGCGAAGATTGTTTCACCCTTTTTGCCATCAGCGGCGTCTGCTGGGTTACCAGGACGGTTTGCTTCGTTAAAGATTGGACGGCCTGTATCATCGATACCATCTGCCCAAGAGATGTCTTTTACGAATGGTGTTGCAGATACAAATCCACCGTCTTTGCCATCAAGCACGTAGAAGAAACCGTTACGATCAGCAGTCGCCAAACGTTTGTTACCTTCACGGTCAGAATATGAAACAACTTCGTTTACACCGTCATAATCCCAACCTTCGCGAGGTGTGGTTTGGAAGTGCCATTTGATTTCACCAGTTGCTGGATCCATGCCAATACGGCTGGCTGCATATAGGTTATCGCCTGTGTTGCCGTCGGCTGGTTTGCCAGCACCACGTAGGTGACTGTTCCAAGGTGCAGGGTTACCAGCGCCGAAGATGATGGTGTCTGTGTCAGCGTCGTATGATCCGCCTAGCCAAGTCGCACCGCCACCTGTTTTCCACAAATCACCAGGCCATGTTGCATTCAACGTGCCTGTCATTGTAGATTCTTCGCCGTTTAGTGTACCCATGTGACCTTCGATCACTGGACGTGTCCAAACAAGTTCACCTGTTTCAGCAGCGCGCGCTTGTACTTCGCCAACGATACCAAATTCACCACCAGAGTTACCTGTGATAACCAAACCGTTTACGATCAATGGTGCCGCAGTGTAAGAGTAGCCTGCTTTGTAATCCGCAATCTTCTTGCGCCAAACAACATCACCGGTCTTTTGATCCAAGGCCACGATGCGTGCATCCAATGTACCAAAGAAGATCAAGTCGCCGTAAATTGCGGCGCCACGGTTAACCACGTCACAACAAGGCAGGATGCCTTCTGGTAGACGCGCGTCATATTGCCAAAGCTCTTTGCCTGTTTTTACGTCAATCGCGTACATACGTGAATATGAACCAGTGATGTACATTACACCATCGTGGATCAGCGGTTGTGTTTCTTGGCCGCGTTGTTTTTCACCACCCAGTGAAAATGCCCATGCTGGCACAAGGTTTTGAACATTCTCTTTGTTGATAATGTCGATTGGCGAGTGGCGTTGTAGGTGACGCCCCATTCCGTTTGTCAGGATATCCCCTGGTGTCGCTGTGTCGTTAGCCAAGTCTGCTTCGGTCACGCCTTTTGCAAAGGCGGGTGCCGTTGCGATAACGCAAGCGACTGCGGCTGCTATGAAATTCTTCATGTGTTTCCTCCCTGTTATGTCGGCGGGTTTTCCAGATTCGGATAAACCCAACGTCGTGAAAATATGCAGGGTTCCACGCGGCATTCATATTCAACCAAGGTCTAATGATGTAGATGCCGAAACGTGATAGTTTCGTGGGGTTCGCATAAGGGAGAGTGTTGATGAGATGTGCTGCTGTTTTGATGGCTTTGCTTGGGTTACCAGACGCGTCGTTTGCCCAAGATATACGCAAAGTGTTTTTGGCTGACAACAATGGGGAACGCACGCATGTGGCGGATATCAAGGTAATGTCTACAGATGACAAGACGCAGTATGATGTGATCTGGAATGATGATGTTTTTGGTGACTATTTCCTGTCGATGCGCCCATTTAAATGTGTGTCTGGCGGCGAAAAATTGTGGTGTCGCGTGCCGTATCCATATGAAATTAAACGCGAAATCGGATCGGATGATTTGACTGACCTTGAATATGATTTCCTGTTCGTTTGGAAGAAGGCGAATGATTACGGGATCGATATGTGGAACGGGGTTTATTACGAAATTGAAACCACGGATGCCGGCTTTGCGGGCCAAATGACGGAGTTCGATTTGGGCCGTTTGGCGGTACCGCCGCCCAAGGGTGAATTGCGTCCGATACGATCTGACTTTCTGGACGAGGCCGACCCAACATCGCATTTATTTCCACATCTTGTGATTGAGTAATTGAACAACAGGCTTGCGACACCCTAGTCCATTGGTCGTATGGCAAGTGAACAACAGGCTCAGTAGCTTAGCGAAAAACAACGGGAAAACTTATGAAACTTTCACACACTATTTTGTCTACGGTAGCGGTTATCGCTGCATCCATTTTGCCCAGCTTTGCTGACACACCAAAGGTGCGCGCGGCCGTTTTGAAGTTCGGGACGGTGAATTGGGAGTTGAATACAATTAAGCACCATGGCTTGGACAAGGCGAACGGCTTTGATTTGGTGGTCCAGGGCATGGCAGGGAATTCCGCAACGCGTGTGGCCTTTCAAGGCGGTGAAGCGGAAGTTGTTGTTGCCGATTGGATCTGGGTGGCGCGTCAACGTGCGGACGATAAAGATTTTGTATTTATCCCCTATTCCAAGGCCGTGGGTGGTCTGATGGTAAAGGATGACAGCCCCGTGAAAACGCTGGCTGATTTAAAGGGTAAGAAGATTGGCATTGCGGGTGGCCCCGTGGACAAGAGTTGGTTGTTGATCCGTGCATTGGTTGCCAAGGAATCAAAAATGGATTTGGCGGCGGATACGGAACAGGTGTTTGGTGCACCGCCCCTGATTTTCAAATCCGCACTGAAGGGTGACGTGGATGGCGCGATTAATTTCTGGCATTTCGGCGCGAAAATGAAGGCCGCTGGCATGCGCGAAGTGGTATCCGTAAGTGATGTTGCCATGCAGTTGGGATTGAACCCAGATACGCCATTGTTGGGATATGTGATCAAGGGTGATTTCATGCGCAACAATCCCGAAATTGCCAAAGGTTTCGCGCGCGCATCGCAACAAGCCAAGGAAATTTTAGCGACGAATGATGCGGAATGGGATCGTTTGCGTCCTAAGATGAATGCAAAAACGGATGCGGCGTTCGCTGCGTTGAAATCTGGTTTTCGCGCAGGCATTCCATCCAGTTATGAAGTGAACGAGGATGACGCCGCGGCGTTGTTGGCCGTAATGGGCGAACTGGGTGGCGAAAAATTAGTTGGCAAAGCGACGCAAATGCCGTCTGGTGTTTTCATGAAACCAGAAAGCTAAACACATCGGTTCAATAAGATCAGTTATCTCGCTCGCCCTGTTTGGGGCGAGTTGGGCCATTTTATCATGGCTGGTTGGTGACACACATACGTTGCCATACCCGTGGACCGTGGCGCAAGCCGCGGTCTCTGAGTTTCAGGCCGGTGAATTATCCAGACATGTTGGCGTGACCCTACGACGGGTAATACTCGCGTTTATTTTCGCCATGGGCATTGGTGTTGCGATTGGGATTATCCTTGGGCTTTCTCGTCGTGCCAATGATTGGTTCAATATTTGGGTTGTGATTTTTTTGAATCTGCCAGCGTTGGTTGTGATTGTTTTATGTTATCTGTGGATTGGCCTGAACGAGGTGGCGGCGATCGTCGCGGTTTCGGTAAATAAAATCCCTATGGTCACCGTGATGATCCGCGAAGGCACCCGTGCGATGGATCCAAAGCTAGCAGATATGGCACGGATCTACCAAATGCCACGCATCGCTGTTTTGCGCCATATTATCCTACCCCAATTGGCACCATATTTGGCCAGTGCTGCGCGTACAGGGATTGCGTTGATCTGGAAGATTGTATTGGTGGTAGAGTTTTTGGGCCGTTCAGACGGTGTTGGATTTCAAATTCATTTGTATTTTCAACTGTTTGATATCACCATGGTTTTGGCCTATGCGATCAGTTTTGTGATCGTGATGTTATTGGTCGAAATGTTGTTGATTCAACCCATCGAAACCCGCGCCAGTCGGTGGAGACAGCCATGATTGATGTGCAAATCACCGCTAAGGCATTTGGGAAAACGACTGTATTGCAAGACGTCAATTTTCACATTTCCCACCATGAACGGATCGCAATTTTGGGGCCTTCGGGTGCAGGGAAAACCACGTTGATGCGGATCATCGCGGGGTTGGATACGGATTTCGAGGGGCAGGTAGTAAGTGAAGCGCGCATCGCGATGATGTTCCAAGAACCCACCTTGATGCCGTGGCGTAGTGCGGTGGATAATTTGGTTCTGGCCACGGGTGTAGATCGTGAACGCGCCGTGCAAATCTTAACCGAACTGGGGCTGGGGGATCATTGTGATCATTTCCCAAACCAGATGTCATTGGGACAAATGCGTCGTGTATCATTGGCGCGGGCGTTATGTACCGATCCCGATATTTTGATCATGGATGAACCTTTTGCATCGTTGGACATGGATACGGGGCGGGATATGATGAATTTGGTGAATGCGACATTATCGGGACGCAAAACCGCGCTTTTGTTGGTGACCCATGCCGCCAACGAGGCGGATGTTTTGACGGATCGCCAGATCGTATTGGGCGGCAATCCTGCCACATTGGTTTCTGATTAATAATTTGGCTTATATTTCCACTCATCCGCATCGGGTGTAACGGCGCTTGGATCATAATCGGCGGCTTGTAATTCACGCGCGACCTTCAATCCGTTTTGTGCCGCTTGGTCGATGTACTGTTTTCCAGCTACCAAATCCTGATCTACGCCATGCCCGCGCAACAGGCTTAGACCGTAATTGAATTCGCCAATGGGATCGCCCGCATCAGCGGCGCGTTTATCCCAAGCTGCGGCTGCGTCTGGATCATAATCTTCGCCAAATCCGTTGTCATCCATATAGGACATCCATGTCATCGCGGCGGTCCATCCTTGGCGCGCACATTCCTCGAATACTGCGCGGGCATCGTCGTGCGAACCTTTTTTGGTCATCACGTAACCTTGGGCGCAGATCATCATATTCACATCGCCATTTTGTGCGCGTTTAACGGATTTTTGCAGGCTCATTTCATCGGGGTTTAATGTACCGCCATCGACATCGGTTTCTGCGAAAGCAGAAATCGGGATAACGAAACAAAGTAGGGCTAGAAATTTCATCGTAACCTCGGGTTTGAAATGGCGCTTGTTAACGCGCCTTTTTGCGCATCATGCCACGGGCTGGATCATAACCGATAACACTGGCCCACATAAATACGACAAAAGTCGCCACAACGACGGACAGTGCGATCATGTTGACCTGACCATACAAGGCGAAACGGATTAACTCAACCGCGTGGGAAAACGGATTCCATGCACAGATGGTGGATAGGATTTGCGAACTCTCGGCCATTTTCCAAAGGGGGTAAAGGGCGGTGGACATGAAGAACATGGGAAAGATGACGAAATTCATCACACCGGCAAAGTTTTCCAATTGTTTGATTGTGGATGACAGCAACATCCCCAAAGCGCCCAACATCAGGCCCGACAGGATCAGGAATGGCAGGATCAGGAAATAGCCGAAAACGGGGAAGGTGATGCCAAATAGGGCGGCGATGATTAGGAATGCGTAGACCTGAAGTAGGGACACGCAGACGCCTGCCACCAATTTGGAAAACAGCAACCACCAGCGCGGTAGAGGGCTGGTAAGGAGGAGACGCATTGATCCCATTTCTTGGTCATAAACCAAACTAAGCGAGGATTGCATGCCGTTGAATAATTGAATCATACCGCACAGGCCGGGGATGATATAAACCTCGTAGGTGATATAGGTCTGATAAGGCGGCATAATAGACAGGCCCAGTGCCGCACGAAAGCCAGCGGCGAATACCACCAGCCAAACCAACGGGCGCACCAGAGCGGCCAGAAAACGGCTGCGTTGACCGACAAAACGCAACATCTCGCGGCGTATGATGGCGAGCATGGCGATGAGTGCAGCGTTCATGTGGCACCTGTTGATTGTTGAAACCATTCATCTAGCGTTTGGGATTTGCGCAAGTTCTGTGCAGTGCCCTCGGCGATGATTTTGGATTGGTGAAGGAGGACAACCTTGTCATCATCATTGATTTCATCGACCAGATGGGTGGCCCATAAAACAGCCATTCCGTCCGCGGCAAGTTCATGGACGTGGTCGGTGATGGCGTGGCGCGTCGCGGCGTCCAGCCCCACGGTGGGTTCGTCCAGTAACAACACCTGTGGCTGGTGGATCAACGCACGCGCAATTTCCATGCGGCGACGGTGCCCACCGTTTAATTGGCGCACCTTTTCATCGCGGCGTTCATACATGGACAGCTTTTCCAATGCCTCTTGGATACGCGGTGCGGCGGTGTGTTTGGTTAGACCCTGAAGGGCAGCGAAATAGTGCATGTTTTCGCTGACGCTGACATCCAGATCAAGGCTGGGTTGTTGGAATACGACGCCCATAGATGCCAATGCGCGACGCGGGTGATTTCCCATGTCGTGACCAGCCAAAGAAACCCGTCCAGAGGGCGGCGATAGCAATCCCGTTAGCACGGAAAACAGCGTTGATTTTCCCGCGCCGTTTGGCCCCAGCAGCGCACAAAACCTTCCCGCGCCAACGTCAAAGCTGACGTCGTTTAACGCGGTTTTATTACCATAGGCAAAGTTAAGGTTTTGAACGCTGATTGCCGACATTATTCGATGATGATTTCGACGGTTTGCAGATCACTGCCCGGCACGCCAAACTTGTAGCGTCCCGGTTTGACGGCGACGAAGCTGATTTCGGCGCTACCTGCTTCGTCAAACTCCATGCTGGAAATGCCCATTGGGCGAACTTCGATACCTTCGATCACGACCTCGTCGACCCAGATCGCGCGGAAAAAGCCAGCGCCATGCAGGGCCAACTCTTGGCTGCCGTCGGCTGTGATTTCTAATTCGTAATACATGCCAGATTTCAGTTTGATTGTGGATTCAGAATGTAGTGGTTCGCCCGCAGAGAGTGTCAGTTCTGGAATGTCGCCACGGTTCTTTTTCGACAGGATACCAGCGGCACCGAAATCATGGGCGTTGGCAACGGAGCCGATCATTAAGGCAGCGGCAAGTGTGAGATATTTCATAGTGTTTTCCTTCGTATTTATTGTGTTGTTGGACGGAATGCAGCGCCCCACGGGTAGCGTCCGACCTTGATAGATTTTAGGGCCTTTAGTGTGGTGGTATCGATGACGGTAACGTCGCCCGAAATACCGTTGGTTGTGAATAATTTGGTTTCGTCGGCGTTGAACGCCATGTGCCAAACGCGGCGACCAACCAAAATGTATTCCAACACTTCGTATGTTTGCGCATCAACCACCGCGATGTGGTTTGATGGGCCAAGCGCGACAAACGCGCGGGTGTTGTCAGCGTTTAAGCGAAATCCAACAGGTTGAATGCGGTCTTGGTGTACGCCCTTGATTGCGAAGTTGATTTTGGCGGTTTCCGCCTGTGATGCCACATCAAATATGCTGATGGTGCCACCGATTTCGGCGCTGACCCATAATTCGGTTCCGTTCTTTGCAAACTCTGCATGACGTGGGCGTTGATCGACCAAGGTATTGGCATAAATTTCTTGGGTTTCCGTGTTGATCCAATGGGCCATGTTTGTGGTTTCGGATGTGGTGATGGCGATTTTACCGTCGGGGGAAACTGCCATGCCTTCGGGTTCGATGCCCACGTCGATTTGGGCGATAACGCGGCGGGTTTTTGTATCTACAACGGTCGTGATCGCATCGTCTTCGTTAGCGATATATAGATGGGTGTCATCGGGGTGCAAAACGAATTGTTCGGGGTCTTCGCCCGATGGTAATTCATGTAGGATTTTGCCTGTGATTGGATCCATCACCTGAACTGCATCGCTGTCGGATGCACAAATGTATAGGCGTGAATAGTCCTTGGAAAAGGTGATACCACGCGGGCGTTGGCCCACCTCTAATGTGCGGGTGACCTCCAGTGTTTCGATGTCGATAACGGAAACCGTGTCGTCTTTTTCATTCGTCACCCAAACCTCGTCTGCCTGTAGTGGCATTGCGGTCAAAAGTAGTATTGCCAATGCGCGCATGATTATTTCCCTTCAAATGCGGTGCAGGTGCTCTCGGATTTATCCAAACCCAAAGTGTCCAATTCGTTTCGTTGATGTAAGAACCCATCCAATGGTGCCATGGCCACCACGGCGTCATGATGGGCCAGCGCGATGGGTTGGCGCAATTGGCCATTCCATTTGCGATATGACAGGCTGCGCCCCTTGAAACCTGCCAGTGCAAATTCATCGGATAACATGTATGCACGAATGGTTTCTGGCGATGTGGATTTTGTGCGGGTAACGGCCTCGCCAATTGAACGCACAGCGGCCCATGCGGCGTAATCAACTGATGTCATTTGGCGCCCTGCGATTTCACGAAAACGGTTTTGCAACTGCACGGCGCCATATTGTTCGATGGATCGTGCCCATGTCACGGGTTTAATCCCAGCACCCCCTGCGACGGGTCGGGGTACCCATGTGTTATATTGCACATAACGGGCGAAATCATTTGTGGGATCCGCGATCACAACCAGATCATGTTTTTTGAAAGATTGGGTGAAAAGGGGGACTTCGCCGGCGGCGTTACGGCGCATGTCGGAATCAAATGTCCAATCCTTCTGGGATACGATGTTGATGCCGAATTTGCGGGCCGCGTTTTGCAATGCATCTGACATTTCACGATCCGCTGGTTTGGGACCCGTGATTAATGCCCATTTGGCCCATTTCTTTTTCAAACCGAATTGCGCCAGTGCATCGGCGCGCATTGCAATGGATGGCAGGGTGTGAAACAGGTTTGCGGCGCATTTATCATCGCGTAAATCGGCATTGTCCAGATTGGCGTTGAACAGGATTTTATCCGCGTTCCCCGCATCATTGGCAAAGGCCAACATATCAGATTTCGACATGTTCAAGACTATAACGTCAATACCGTTGGTATCTGGGTTTGTTTTATCCAGTTCAATCAACTCGTAGGACTGGTTCAAAAACTTGCCGGTTGTGTTGTTTTCATCCAGCGCCAATTGCACACCATCAAGGCCCTGAGTCGGGGCGGGGGCGTCCAAGTTGGACAGTGTTGGGGCGACCTCGGGCGGGGAGTGGATGTAGCCGATTTTAACTCGCAAAGGATTCGCAAACATAGGTGCGGCAAGGATCGAGATCGCGCATGCAATCATTAACGTTTTCGTAATCATAGTTTCCTCCCCCTTCGGAAAAACTCTAATACTTTGGTTGGAGCAAGCAAGTGCACCAAAGGTCTAATATCGGTTGCGCAAAAAGTTTGGCAAATAGGCTGGGATTTATGAACGGGAGTATCAACATGAACGCTGGCAAAACACGCTTTACGGCAATTTTAATCGGTGCGGCAATTGCTATGCCATCAATGGTGGCCGCGCATGGCGATGTGACGCCACAAGCGATGGATACAACAGCCTTGCCTGATATTGGCGAGGAATGGTTGGAAGAAAATCCATGGCGCTCGTCCGAAGAAGACAGCTGGGCAACGGCGATTGAAATTGGTGCGTCTGGTTACAATTCCAATTGTGCACGGTGTCATGGTTTGGGTGCGGTATCGGGTGGGTTGGCCCCTGATCTACGTTACCTAGAAGCCGAGATTGATGGCGATGAATGGTATTTGGAGCGGTTCCAATTGGGGATGACGCAAAACGGAATTACGAAAATGCCAGCGTTTGGTGAATTACTGGGTCAGAAGGCGGCATGGGCCATTCGTACCTATTTGGAAACACGCCCTGACGATGGCGCATTGGATGATCACGTTGGCGCGTTGAATGAAATCAAGGATCAGTTGATTGCAAACGCGGATATGGTTGCAGGTGGATCCAAAATCGATGCGGATTTCGCGGATCAATCGGCGACAATGAAAGCCAAGTTGGCTGAAATTGCAGCGACCGTTGAAACAGGTTCTGGTGCGCCGATGGCAGATTCAGTTGCATCACGCGCGGCAATGGCGTTGGATGGATCTACGGGAAGTTTGAAAAACGCCGTAGATATTTTGAAGGTTGGTCTATCTGTTGCTGAATAAAACATTTGTCAAAGTCGCGACGTTGCTGTGCTGGTTGATTGCCAGCGCAGCGGCGGCGCAAAATTGTGAAAATATCAAATCTGGTCTGGGTGTGAACCAAAAGGCCCAAAACGTTGGTCGTGAAATCTTGGGCCAAAGTTTGGATGACATCATCGACCAAGGTTGGATGTCGTTTAGCGTCTATTCCGATTTCAAACCCTATTCATTTCGACAGGACGGTAAACTGGTTGGCGTCGATGTTGATCTGGGCCATTTGATCGCCAAGGATATTGGTGTCGAAGCGCGGTTTTACGAAACCAGTGCAGATGAAAATGTTGATGCGGATTTACGTAACAATGTTTGGAAGGGTGCGCTGATTGGCGGGCGTGTATCCAATGTGATGATGCATGTGCCATACGATCGTGAGTTGGGGTGCCGCAATGAAATGGTTGTTCTTACAGGGCAATATTTCAACGAGGAAATCGCCATCGCATATCGCAAGGATGTCTACGAAGAAGACGGGCCAACGCCCGCATATTTTCGATACGACAAGGTGGGTGTTGAAAATGACAGCCTGTCCGATTTTTACCTGAATTCGGTTGGCAACGGTATTTTGGCATCAAACATGGTGCGCTTCCCGTCCGTTGATTTGGCGATGGCGGGAATGGCCCAACAACAGGTCGCGGCCGTTGTTGGCCCCAAGGGGCAGGTGGAACATGGCATGAATGATGATATGGCAATTCACCAACCGCCCTTGTTGGGCTTGGCGAAATCCAGTTGGACGTTGGGCGTGGCTGTACGCCACAACTGGCGACCGTTGGGATATACCGTGGATGATGTGATCCGTGCGGCCGTCAATGATGGGCGGATGGCGGCGATTTTTGCAAAATATGGGCTGAGTTATTCACCACCTGAGTGGTGATCTAAATATCGAAAACTTGGCCGGTGTTGGCCTTCATAAAGATATGCGTGGCTTCGCCGCTGGTGACAAGCTGTTGTGCCAGCTTTGTATCGGTGCAAAGGGCCAGTGCAGTGGAATAAGCATCGGCGAAACATGCGGTTTTTGCGCGCACGCTGATGGTGTTCCAGATGCTTGGAACGGGGCCGTTTTGGGGGTGCAGGATGTGGCTTGCCTCCGAGGTCAGCATCAATGTGGATGGGCTGGTTGTGGCGATGGCGCCGTTGCGGATTTGCGCGGTTTTTAGGATTTTACCCTGTGGGTCTGCGATGCCGATATTGGCGTTGCGAGTGCCGATGGCAAACTCGCCAATGTTCACGATGGTATCGCCAAATCCGTGTGCCGCCAAAACCATGCGCACGCGATCTGTGACGAAACCCTGCGCGATTCCGTTCAGGCTTATAGCCATATGATTTTGTGTGAAATTGATGAAATGCGGTGTACGGCGAACCTTGTCCCAGCCAATTGATTTCATGATGTGGGCGGTTGGTGCCGTTGGGTTGTTTTTCAACGCGGCCCACAAGGGTTGGATCGTGGGATCGAACAACCCGTTTGTTTGTTCAAACGCGTGGTTCACCGCGTTGCACAGCGCGGAAAATTCGGGGGATATTTCCGCGTAACCGCTGGCGTTTAATACGGACAGGGTTGATGTGCTGTCGAACAAAGAAAACTGGTGTTCCAATCGGCGCAGGGTATCGACGGCGGCGTTTAGTGCCTGTTTGGCGTTGGTCGGATCACCGCGCAATTGGATCGATGCATCCGCACCCAATGCCACACCATTCCATCGCGCCGCTTGGCTGGGCGCGCCTGTGGTGATTGCGGCGCTTGTGATGGCGATGAAACGTCTACGGTTGATCATTTTCTTGCACCTCGTTTCTTTGCTAAAACCAATGGAACGCATTGGTTTTCATCCTCAAATATTGTGACGCAATCCAAACATTGAAAGCATTCAGAGTAGGCGATTTCACCAGTCGGTTTAATGGCGTTGTAATTGCATTTCACTTTGCACAACTGACACGGCGATCCGCATTCAGCACGCCGTTCAATCCAATCGCGGCCACGGATCAATCCACCAATCGCCATGATGGCCCCCAATGGGCAGACATAGCGGCAGAACCCCTTGAACAGAACCATGCTGGAAACCAGCAAGAAGACCGCATAGGCGACATAGTACCATTCGCGGATAAAGAAGGTGGTGATGGCGGTTTTGAACGGTTCAACCTCGACCGCTTTGTCGCCGATTTGTGGCGCGGTAAAGGCCAGTATGAGCAGACCAAGTAGAACAACATATTTTGTCCAGATTAGTTTTTGATCCAACCAACGTGGCACGCTGATTTCAGGCAGGCGCAGTAGACGACCCATGTGGTGCATGAATTCCTGCATCGCGCCAAAGGGGCACAACCAACCACAAAATAGGCCACGGCCCCACAAGAAGAACGAAACGATCACGAATAACCAGATCAGCAATGAGAAAGGATCGTAAAGTAAGAATAACAGGCTCTTGCCCTCTGCTATGCTACGCACTACGCCGATTGGGGTAACAACAGATAACTGCCCTTGTCCCCACCAGCCGATGAAACCGATGACGAATGCAAGGGTGGTCAGGCGCATTGGCGCAAAGGACTTTTGTGCTGACAAACCGCTTAGGAAACGCAGTTGGATAATGAAGAGGCCCGTTAGGAAGACGAGAAGTATGCCCAAATCAACCTTACGCTCTTTGATAGCGGCGATCCAAGGGGGGGATGGTTTCGGGGCAGTTTCGCGGACGTAAAAACGCTCGGGTGTTTTATGGGTGGCGGTAAAGTCGACAGAGCCGATTTCAGGTCGAAAACTGCCGTGTTCGCGCACGGCTTTTATCGACAACGTCCATTCGCGGGTGGGGTCAAAGCCAAGGCGACGGTCGGTACGCAGGATCATGGCGTATTCATCGGGGACATCTGGTTTAAGGCTGACTTCTAGGTCTGAATCGCGCAACGAGATTGGGAAACCATCTTGATGGGCTTCCATCAAATCAGGGCTGGTGTTGCGGGTGAATGTTTCGCTGACTAATCCATGACGGCCTGCGTCCAATACCAAGATCGGTTCATCGTGACGGGAAATGGACATGAAATGTTCCAGTTCAGCCATGCCATCGTCATCCAGTACTGCGCGTGCGATTGATGGGGCGCCGATGTCGACGACCCATAAATCCAAATAGATACCATCGGGATCATCGCTGGCCTCTGGATCGTCGTCTTGCCATAATGTGTCGTGGAATGCGGTTTGTAATTCCGTGTTGTTAACCAAACGTCGCGTGGCCAACCCCTGATCAATCAGATCCTGCCATGTAAGTTCTTCGACATGCGCTGTGTCGGGTTTTGCGGGTGGGCCAGAGGCGATGTTTTGGAGTTTATCCTTGGCGACCGCAAAGGCAGCGGCAAGGATAGTTTCATGGGCAATGCGCACGCTGGCGGTCGCTTTGGTGACCCCGTCCAAATAGATCAGGGATGATGCTTCGTCCTTGCCGCCATATGGTACGCCGACGACCATTGTGTCGAAAACAGATTTTCCCTTATATTGTTCGACGAATTTGTGAAACAGACTGCCGTCCAAACCAGACACGAAGATCGGTTCGTTGTGGGTGATGATTTCGGCGTTAATAAACATGCCTTCATTGTCGATAATCACCAACAAATTGATTGGTGCTCCCGAAAATCCAGGGATCGATGCGATGGGTTGCGTTTCAAAGGCATAGCCGCCGACGCGCCCATCAAGATTGATAATTTCATACACGCCATCGCCAACCGTTTCACCAATTTGAAACGGCGGTTCAATTTTTTCTGCGATGATTTCTTTGGGCGTGATGGGGTTTGCATATGCGCCGACCGCAAACATCAAAGAAAATAATACGCAAAACATGACCCTGAAAATGCGTGCGAAAATCATTTGA
Source organism: uncultured Amylibacter sp. (assembly GCA_943846615.1). GTDB lineage: Bacteria > Pseudomonadota > Alphaproteobacteria > Rhodobacterales > Rhodobacteraceae > Amylibacter. The sequence goes on from OX044354.1 coordinate 1,709,552, forward strand.
GTTTTTTGCGTGAAATAAGGTAAGCAAACAATAAGCATTTGGTCGTAGAAAAAGCATATTTGTCGACCAAAGCAGTATTGTTTTTCTCATGCCATTTTGACATTTTCGCCAAAAAAAGGAGACCCCAAATGAAATGGATTTTATGTGCAGCGTTGCTGTTAGCACCAAGTGTTATGATGGCGGATGACGGTGATTTGTTAAAGGCAGGCGAAAAGGTTTTCCGCAAGTGTAAGGCATGTCATAAAATTGGCGAAGGTGCAAAAAATGGTGTTGGCCCGATTTTAAATGAAATCGTCGGAATGCCCGCGGGGCAGGCTGATTTTAAATATTCGGGTGCGTTAAAAACCGCTGCGGAAAATGGGTTGATCTGGGATGAGGCGTCGCTGACCGCGTTTTTAAAACGTCCACGTGATTTTATTTCTGGAACAAAAATGTCCTTCAGCGGTTTGCGCAAAGATGCCGACATTGCCGCGATCATCGCACTGTTGGCGGCAAATACAACGCCCGCGTCAGTTCCCAATTCCGAGTAAGAAATCGATCAGACGTTGTGGGTCCACGGGTTTGAGCAGCAACTCCAACCCGGCATCGCGGCATTTTTGGCGGAGTTCCGCGCTGCGATTGGCGGAAATGATACGGGTGGCGATTTGTGGGTTTTCGGCCAACATTTGACGCGCCAAAACCACGCCGTCACCACCATCGTCTAATTGATAATCGACGATCATTGCATCGGGAATGATGCCCAATTCGTTGATTAAATCATACGACATTTTCGACGTGTCGGCACCCAATACCGTGACGCCCCATTTTTCCAAAACGGTGGTCATGGCGCGGCGCAACAGGGCATCATTTTCAACCAGTAAAACAATCAAATTTCGATCTCGAAGGCTCTTGAAATCGGACTGCATAGGTTCGATAGGGGCGGTTTTGGTAAATTTGTTTCGTGAAATTGGAACGTTGACGAAAAAGCCAGATCCGGTTCCTAAAACCGACCAAACTTGTATTTGGTGGTTCAATTGCTGGCAGGCGCGCTCGACAATTGCCAAACCTAGTCCCATGCCTTCGCTGGCGGATGCCTTGGCCTCTAGGCGTTGGAACTCGTCGAAGATGATGGTTTGATCGCTTTCGCTGATGCCGCGCCCTGTATCCCAAACCTCGATCCGCGCGGAACCACCATTGCGACGCACACCAATCAGAATTTTTCCAGTGTCAGTATAGCGGATTGCGTTGCTGATCAGGTTTTGTAAAATGCGGCGCAGATAGGATGGATCGCTATGAACAACCAAATCGCTGGGAACATAGCGCAGCTCCAGATTTTGTTGGGCGGCGATGGTGGAAAAATCGTTGATCAAGGAATCCATGATTGTTGAAATTGGGAAATCACATAATTCCAATGACGCCACGCCAGAATCCAATTTTGAAATTTCCAACAGGTCCTCGATGATTCCTTCAACACTGATTAACGCTTCTTCGGCCTTGTTGACTGTTTCTGTATTTTTATCGCCATCGATAGCCGCCAGATAAAGTTTTGCGGCCGAGAGTGGTTGTAATAAATCATGGCTGGCGGCTGCGACGAAACGGGTTTTGGATGCGTTGGCGCGCTTGGCGCTGTCCAATGCCTCTTGGAGTTCCCATGTGCGTTCAGAAACGCGCAATTCCAATGTTTCGTTGGATTTTTCCAACAATCGAGCGGCGGTGCGTTCGGCTGATACATCCGACAGGCTGATCACGAAGCCATTGTCTGGCATCGAGCGCACAAAGGCGTCCAAAATTTGTCCACCTTTTGAGGTGAGTTCAAACGACAGCGCACGTTTTTTAGTGGTCTTTGCAACCCATGCTTCTAACATCATCAGACTGGCGCGATTTTCGGGACCAAAAGAGGATTGTAATGTCGTCACCATGCCTGAAAAGCTGCTGCCCATGGTGATGCGTTTGCGGCTGAGGGAGAGAAAGCTACTTAAACTTTGGTTCCAGCCGATCAGGCGAAGGTCGCTGTCGAAAATCGCAACCGCTTGGTTCAAGTGATCCAACGTTGCCTTGATCATACGCGCCTGATCATCCAGCAATTTATCACGCTCCAGACGTTCGGTGCGTATGATATCCGTAACATCTGTTTGCATGATAACCGTACTGCCGTCATCGGTTCGATGCGAGCTGACTTGCCACCATAAATCATTAGCAATAGCCACATTGAAAACTGTATGTGCGTTTTCGTGCAAGGCCAGTCGATTAACCGCCCATTCCTCGCTGGTAGTGTCGGGTGGCAGGACGATGTGATTGCTTTTTGCGACCAACGCAACGAACTCTTCTAATGTTGCATCGGATGCCAATTCAGCCTTTACGTCGGGCAGGGCGCTGCAAAATCGGCTGTTGGTCATGACCAATGTGTTTTGATCGTTAAACAAGGCAAAGCCTTCTTCGATGGCTTCGATTGCGTTGAACATATCTGATCGAGCGGCCTCTAAATTCACGTTGGATGAATTGAGGAGGGATAATGCTTCTTCTAATTCTGATGTGCGCGCGCGGACTTGATCCTCTAGTAGAACTGCACGTTCGAATTGGGCGTATGCTGCGGCGTTTGATCCGGTGTCTTGTTCAACTCGATCCATCAAGGCCTGAATGATTTTAAGCAGTTTTGAATTTTGCTCGGCCAAGGGGCGTGATGTGTCAATCAAGGAATTCATACTGCTACGTCACCTTTGGGGCGATACAGGGCCACGCCTGTCATGGTTTGGTTCACGTGCATTGATCCGAATTGTTCGCCATAGGTGTTAAACCCGATGGCGCGGTGTTTCGCCATGACGCGAGATAAATCATGGGATTTTTGGGTTTGCGCGGCCTCTAGGCGACGTAAAATACAGTCACATGTCAATAGGGTGTCCAGATCGCCTTGGGCGCTTAATGCATCCAATTCGCGCTCCAAATGGCTCTCCATATCTTCAGCGTCGGCCAGCGTTAAAACCAACCCCTCGTCAATTGCAGAGAAGAATACCAGATCGCCGTTTTCGTTCACGCGCTGAATGGCGCGGACATGGTGGCGACCGCCTGCGCGCACAACAACGGGGTTTGCAGCGAAAGTGAAGGTGGACAATTGATTGGGATCTTTGCCCAAGATACGCGCGTATTCGCGTGCTGCGGGTTCGGCGTTGATTTCATGCACGATACGTTTATTTGGATCGGCCTTTGTCACTACCATTTTTTCTTGGCTGGGCGAAAGGTGATCCAAGCTAAATGTTTGAACATCGCACAGAGTCTTAACGAAAGTCAGGATCGCCGCGTTTGTGTAAACCACACCGTTTAATGATATAAATGTTTCCTTGAATCGCGTGCCATCACCTGCCGATCCACCAAACATTGGAACGGGGCCAAGGCCGGTGTTGATCATGCTCATTAACTGATCTTCGCGCAGGCTCATGCCGTCAACGATCAGGAAGGCGAATTCGTTGTCCATCTTGGGATCGTTTGATGCGATAGATTGGCGACAACGGATCATTTCGCCAATCAAGTTAGTTTTTTCCATAGCGTTTAGGTCGTCAACCAGAACTGTCCCAGTGGTGAAATGTGATGCCGGCAATCCAACCGCCACGATCTGATTTTCAGTATAGCCAGATTTAATTTCGCCAGCCGTTGTACATGCGACGATGTTTGGAGCATCTATGTGTTTGTTCGCGTCTTGAACCACGGATTTAAAATCGACGCTGGGGGATACGAACAGGAAAACATGCGCCAGATCATCGCCCAACATGGCGGCGATATCGCGAATTGCGTTGGGGCTTGTTGCCAATGTGGCGGCTGCGCGTACGATTTTAGACGTGTTGGTTGGCTGTGGATCAATCTGTTGCATGCATCGCCATTCTAAACCTTAGGTTTTAGCCCGTGTTTTGGTCCATTTGGGCCAAGTTACCGAATTTTGCCTGCTGTGCAATTAAAACGGCCTGTGTGCGATTTTGGGCGTTTAGTTTTCGCAGGATGGCGGTGATGTGCGCCTTAACCGTTGCCTCGGCGATGGACAAATCAAATGCGATTTGCTTATTCAACTTACCCGCACCCATCAGACGTAAAATACGTGCTTGTTGACGGGTCAATGTAGTCAGTTGATCAATTGCACGATCCGATTCACTGGGACCTTTTTCCAAATGGCGCGTTTCCACATAGCTGGGCGGCAGAAAAACCTCACCTGTGCGTAATGTTTCAAATGCCTGTCTGAAAATTTCCTTGGGGCTGTGTTTCGGAATGAACCCTTGGGCACCTGCGGCTAATGCCGCCGATATCATTTGATTATCCGAAATGGATGACACGACCAAAATCACCTGATCTGGGTTGCGACCGCGCAGTCGCAACAGCCCCTCCAATCCGCTGACATCAGGTAGACTAAGGTCCAACATCAAAACGTCTGGGCGTAGTCCCGCATCAATCAAATCCAACGCCTCGGCTAATGTTTTGCAGGTTTGTGGGTTTTCCACCTCGGTCAGCATTTTAACCATTAAGGACAAAGCATCGCAAAACAGCGGGTGATCATCAACGATCAACGCTGTTTTAAGGCTTTTGTTGGCTGGCGTATCCACGGATCGTTGGGGCACACAGACGTCCTTTGTGATATTTTTTTGGATCAGTATGGCCTGACAATAGAATGAGTGTGGGGTGTTTACAATATTTAAGACATGGACATTGGTCGTATTTTCCAAGTTTCGAAGCAGGCCTAGAGTAACGCTTCATAGGAGAATAGAATCTTGAAGTTAGAAGAAGAACGCTTGATCGATGCGCCAACGAATGAAGTTTGGAACGCGATCTTAGATGCGGCAGTGTTGAAGGATTGCGTGCCGGGTTGTACAGAAATGACAGGGTCGCTGGACGATGGTCTGACGGCTGTGGTTACGCAACGGGTGGGCCCAGTGAAGGCGACGTTTAAGGGTAACGTCACGTTTTCAGATGTTGTCCAAGGCCAATCAGTGAAAATCACTGGCGAAGGGCAGGGCGGCGTAGCTGGTTTTGCCAAAGGCGGTGCAGATGTCGTTCTGGTACCCCAAGACGGCAAAACGTTGTTGAAATACACGGTGGATGCGTCCGTTGGTGGTAAGTTGGCCCAGCTGGGTTCACGCATCATCGACAGTTTCGCCAGCAAGATGGCCAATCAATTTTTCGAGAAATTTCAAACCATCGTTGAGGGTGGTGACGTGAATGATACAGCCAGCAAGGCATCCGCCAAAGGTGGGTTCTTAGCATGGTTGATGCGTCTATTTGGGCGCAAAGCATAAAATACAAAACACAGAATAGGGAGGACTACCATGACTAAAATTGCAATGAACGTAAATGGTAAGGCGGTGAGCCGCGAAGTGCCAGATAATACACTGTTGGTGGAATATATCCGCGAACATTTGCGTCTAACAGGTACGCACGTTGGCTGTGATACCAGCCAATGTGGTGCATGTGTTGTACACGTAGATGGCAAAGCCATGAAATCATGTACAATGTTGGCCGCTGCTGCCGAAGGCGCGACGGTTACAACAGTAGAGGGTTTAGCCGCATCCAAAGATGAGCTGCACCCAATGCAAATCGCATTCAAAGACAACCACGGCCTGCAATGTGGGTTCTGTACGCCTGGCATGATTATGTCTGCCACGGATATGGTCGAGCGTTACCAAGCGGAAGGCAAAGAGCTGACCGAAGAGGCGATCCGCCACGAGCTGGAAGGCAACATTTGCCGCTGTACCGGTTACCACAACATCGTGAAGTCTATTCAAGACGGCGCGTCAAAAATGACGAACGCATAGGGAGGATGATGAAATGAGTGAAGGAATTGGCGCACGCGTCTTGCGCAAAGAAGACAAGAGATTTCTACTAGGTAAAGGCCGTTACACGGACGATATCGTAGAGCCAAACCAAGCCTATGCCGCATTCGTGCGCAGTCCGCACGCGCATGCCACAATCAAAAGCATCGATAGTGCCGCCGCATCCGCGATGGAAGGTGTCGAAGGCGTTTTGACGGGCCCAGAATTGGTTGCCGACGGTATTGGCAACATTATTTGTGGTTGGGGTGTAACATCCAAAGATGGCACACCGATGAACATGGGTGCATGGTCTGCATTGGCGACCGAAAAGGTACGTTATGTGGGAGATGCTGTTGCAATCGTTGTTGCAGACAGCCCTGCCGCCGCAAAATTAGCTGCCGAAGCAGTTGTTGTGGATTATGATGTTTTGCCAGTTGTTGTGAACTCTGTTGATGCGTTGGAAGCTGGCGCACCAGAAATTCACGAAAATGCGCCTGGTAACTTGATTTTTGATTGGGAAATCGGAAACCAAGAACCAACAGAGGCCGCTTTGGCATCTGCGGAACATATCGTTGAATTGGACATCGTTAACAATCGCCTTGCGCCAAATCCAATGGAACCACGCGCCGCGATCGCCACATTTAACGAGGCCGAAGACCACTACACACTCTATACAACATCGCAAAACCCGCACGTTGCGCGTTTGGTGTTGTCGGCGTTTTACAACGTTGCACCAGAACATAAGCTGCGCGTAATCGCGCCCGATGTTGGTGGTGGATTTGGTTCAAAAATCTACATCTACCCAGAAGAGATTGCATGTCTGTGGGCATCAATGAAAACCAACCGTTCGGTAAAATGGACATCTGATCGTACCGAAGCATTTTTGACAGACGCACATGGTCGTGACCACGTGACAACGGCGAAAATGGGCTTTGACAAGAACCACAAAATTGTTGGTTTACGTGTGAACACCAAGGCAAACCTTGGCGCGTACATGTCATTGTTTTCCTCGGCAACACCAACATACCTGTACGCGACATTGCTGTCGGGTCAGTACAATATCGAAAACGTCTATGCAGATGTTCAAGGTGTGTACACAAATACCGTTCCTGTGGATGCATATCGCGGCGCGGGTCGCCCCGAAGCATCCTATGTTATGGAGCGTATGATGGAAACGGCTGCACGTCAGTTGGGTGTTGATCCTGCTGAATTGCGCGCCAAAAACTTCGTCAAAGAATTCCCGCATCAAACGCCTGTTATCATGGCCTACGACAGCGGTGATTTCAAAGCAAACCAAGACCAAGCTATGAAAGCCGCCGATTACAAAGGCTTTGAAAAGCGTCGCAAAGAGGCCGCAAAACGTGGCAAATTACGTGGCATTGGTTTCTCCAACTACATTGAGGCATGTGGCATCGCGCCATCCGCCGCGGTTGGTAGCTTGGGCGCTGGTGTTGGTCTGTGGGAAAGTGCGGAGGTGCGTGTAAATCCTGTGGGCACCATCGAAATTCTAACGGGTTCGCACAGCCACGGTCAGGGTCATGAAACCACGTTCGCACAACTGGTTTCCGAACGCCTTGATCTGCCTACGGACAATATCCAAATCGTCCACGGCGACACGGATAAGGTTCAATTTGGTATGGGTACATACGGATCGCGTTCAGGCGCTGTTGGCATGTCCGCCATTTCCAAAGCCTTGGACAAAGTCGAAGCAAAGGTCAAAAAGATCGGTGCACACGTGTTAGAAGCATCCGAAGATGACATCGTCATCGAAGGCGGCGCCGTAAAGGTTAAGGGCACCGACAAGCAAATGCTGTGGCACGAAGTTGGTTTGGCGGCATACACCGCGCACAACATTCCCGAAGGCATGGAACCAGGCCTGAAAGAAAGCGCGTTTTACGATCCGTCGAATTTCACATTCCCAGCTGGTTGCTACATCTGTGAGGTCGAAGTTGACCCCGAAACGGGCACAACAGACATCGTTCAGTTCGTGGCATCAGACGACTTTGGTACAATCATCAACCCGATGATCGTAGAAGGTCAGGTACACGGTGGTTTGGCCCAAGGTATCGGCCAAGCGATGTTGGAAGGCGTTGTTTATGATGATGACGGTCAACAATTGTCTGCGTCATACATGGATTACACCATGCCACGCGCTGACGATTTGCCAATGTACAAGGTGATGCACCAATCCACTGAATGCCCAGGCAACCCATTGGGTATGAAAGGTTGTGGCGAGGCAGGGGCGATTGGTTCCCCACCTGCGGTGATCAATGCGATCACGGATGCCATCGGCAACAACAATCTGGCCATGCCAGCAACCCCATCCGCCGTTTGGGCCGCTTTGCAAGAAGTGTCCGCGAAAACAGCAGCAGAATAGGAGAGATATCATGTACACAACGAAATATCACAAAGCCTCTGACGCCGCGAATGCCGCCTCCCTTTTGAGCGGCGCACAGGATGGTAAAATCCTTGCTGGTGGTCAAACATTGGTGCCAACGATGAAACAACGCTTGGCTGCGCCATCCGATTTGGTTGACATCAGCGGTATCGACGCATTGCGCGGTATCACTGTGACGGCACGCAAAAAGTTAGGCGTGTTGAAGGCCAAAGATGGCGCAACAATCACAATCGGCGCGGCAACAACCCACGCCGAGGTGGCTGGCAACGCCGATCTGGCGAAGGCTTGCCCTGTGATTTGCGGTCTGGCTGGTGAAATTGGTGATCCAGCAGTACGTCATCGCGGAACGATTGGCGGCTCTGTTGCCAATAATGATCCGGCTGCGGACTACCCCGCGGCATTGATGGCACTGGGCGCAACGATCACGACAAACCAGCGTTCGATTTCAGCGGATGATTTTTTCACAGGGTTGTTTGCAACCGCCCTGAATGATGGCGAAATCATCACCGAAATTTCATTCCAAGCCCCAGCCGAAGGCGGATACGGCAAATTCCCAAGCCCTGCATCTCGGTATGCAATGGTTGGCGTATTTGCGGCAAAATCCATCGACGGTGATGTGCGTGTTGCGGTTACAGGCGCGGGCGATGACGGTGTATTCCGTCACGCAGGTCTGGAAGCGGCACTTGCGTCAAATTGGTCTGCGGATGCGGTTTCTGGTGTTGATGTCAGTGCAGATGGCCTGATGTCAGACATCCACGGCAATGCCGCGTATCGCGCAAACCTGATTGGCGTGATGGCGAAGAAAGCTGTTTCGGCTTAATTCGATCACAGTTTAAAACAACTACACCAGCCCTATTCCAAGGGCTGGTGTTTCCAGTTAAGGTTCCCTTATGACGTCTAAATTACCAAAATCGATTGATGAAACACAGGCCATGCTGGCCAAGTCTGGCTATATCTGTGATCGCGGGCTTGGGACATTAACGTTTTTGTCCCTAACCCTTGCACGCCCAATTTTTCTAGAAGGCGAAGCGGGTGTTGGTAAAACGGAACTGGCAAAATCCCTGGCAAAATCGCTGGGTCGTGATCTGATCCGTCTACAATGCTACGAAGGTTTGGATGCCTCCAGTGCAGTATATGAATGGAACTTTGCCGCGCAAATGTTGGCCATGCGCAATGGTGCAACAGATGATGATATTTACAGCGATAAATTTCTGCTCAAACGCGCGTTATTACAGGCAATGGAACCGCATAAAAACGGCCCGCCTGTATTGTTGATCGATGAAATTGACCGCACAGATGCACCATTTGAGGCATTTTTATTGGAAGCATTATCCGATTTTCAGGTGACCGTTCCCGAAATCGGAACCGTTACAGCACCAGAACCTCCCATCGTTATTCTAACATCAAACCGTACCCGCGAGGTGCACGATGCATTAAAACGTCGCTGTTTATACCACTGGGTTGATTACCCCGATTTCGACCAAGAATTGGAAATCCTAACCGCCCGTGTGCCGCAGGCCAAGGCGGATCTAAGCGAACAAGTTGTCGCCTTCGTTCAACGTCTGCGCGATGAGGATTTGTTTAAAAAACCGGGTCTGGCGGAAACCTTGGATTGGGCGAAATGTTTGGTTGCGCTTGATGTGGTGGCACTGTCGCCCGATGTGATTGCAGATACAATCGGTGCCGTATTAAAATACCAAGACGACATCGCACGCATGCACGGATCCGAAGTGAACCGTATTTTGGACAGCGTTCGCGCCGATCTTCGGTCTGCTTGATGAGCGTTGTTGCGCTGCACTCACAGGGGCGCTTGCCCGAAAACATCACATATTTTTGCAAGGCATTGCGCCGTGCGGGTGTGCCCGTTGGTACCGCGCAAATTCTGGATACAATCCGCGCGGTGAATGCCGTCGGGTTCACCAAACGCCACGATTTTCGCGTCACATTACGGGCCTGCTTGGTTACCAAACCCGAACATTTCGCGGTTTTTGATCAAGTGTTCAGAATGTTTTGGCGCGATCCAGAATTTCTCGACAAAATGATCACAAATCTGCTGCCCGCCATAAACACACCTCCCGTGGAAAAAGAATTAAAGCCCGCGCAAAACCGCGCCGTTGATGCCATGAGCGCGGGGCAATCGCGAAATCTTCCCGCCGTGGATCGCGAAGAAATAGAGGTCGAAGCAACACTCAGCCATTCACAAACCGAAGTCCTGAAGCATCTGGATTTCGAAGTGATGACAAACAGCGAAGTGGCGGCCGCCGAACGTGCCATCGCACAATTGCGCCTGCCCATCGTAAAACGCCCATCACGTCGTTACCACACATCCCCAACAGGCCAACGCATCGACGCGCGTGCCGCATTTCGCTCCGCACGTAAAACAGGGGGCGAAGTTCTATCCCTGCCCAAACGCCGCCCAACCCCGCGCCCCGTAAACCTGACGGTGCTGTGTGATATCTCGGGCTCAATGGCATCCTATTCCCGCATGATGATGCATTTCATCCATTCGGTTGCTCGTAAACAGGGCGCTGGGTGGGGCAATGTGAATGCGTTTACATTCGGTACTCGCCTGACGAACATCACCAAATCACTGGATGTCAAAGACCCAGATGCCGCCCTGCGCGTCATCGGTGATCAGGTCAAAGATTGGGAAGGTGGCACGAAAATCGGGACCTGTCTGGAACGATTCAATAAGGATTGGTCGCGTCGTGTTTTGGGCGGCAATGCCACGGTTCTGTTGATCACCGATGGGTTAGAACGCGAAGATGTTGATGTGTTGTCCGACCAAATGCAACGCTTGCATTTATCGTCTAAGGATTTGATTTGGCTTAACCCCTTGCTACGCTGGGATGCGTTTGAACCACAGGCGATGGGCATCCGCGCTATGTTGCCCCACGTCGATCAATTTTTGGCTTGCCACAACATCAATTCGTTGACCGAACTGGCAACTGTATTAGGATCGGGTGGTCAAACATCCGATCTGATGCGAATGAAAGCAATGTTATCATGACCCCAAACGACCATATGCCAAGTGTTGCAGTTGACCTGATTTCTCAGGGCAAACGCGCTGCGCTGGCCACGGTGATTTCCACATGGGGATCAGCTCCACGCCCCATTGGATCGCAACTGGCGATCACATCTGACGGTGAATTCTGGGGCTCTGTTTCTGGCGGCTGTGTCGAAGGTGCGGTGATCCTAGAGGCGCAATCAGCGTTAGAAGATGGCAAATGCCGTATCCTTGAATACGGCGTGGCGGATGAGGATGCATTTGCCGTTGGGTTGGCCTGTGGCGGTGAAATTCGCATTTTGGTGGAACCAATTGACATTGGCGATGGACCGACCTCTGATCAGATCAGCGAAATCGCACAGGCACATAAGGATCGCAAAGCAATCGCATTGTCGGTCGATTTGGCGACTTGGGCACGCAAATTTATCGCGCCTACATCCGATACCGCCTATCTGACGGACAATGTTTTCACTGCCGTTCATGCGCCCGCATTACAATTGGCCATCGTCGGTGCGGTACACATCACACAGGTCCTGGCCCCCATTGCGCGCATGGCAGGGTATAGTGTTTTCCTGATTGATCCTCGCGAAGGCTTTGCTACACAAACACGGTTTCCCGATGATATCTTCATCGATGCGTGGCCCGACGAGGCTATGGATCAAATTGGGTTGGATGAACGCACAGGGGTTATCACCCTGACGCATGATCCCAAAATGGACAATCCCGCATTGGAACGCGCAATCCAAAGTGATGCGTTTTACATCGGCGCGCTTGGATCAAAACGCACCCATGCAAAACGATGCGTTCATTTGGAACAGGCAGGGTTTAACGCCAAACAGATCGGACGCATTCACGCACCAATCGGCGCTGATATCGGGTCAAAATCCCCCGCCGAAATCGCCATTTCCATCATGGCAGAATTGACCGAGCGCTTGCGCCGCCCAGAAACACGCCGATGAAGTTTGGATTAATAAACGTTACAGATGCGATGGGTACCATTTTGGCCCATTCCATGAAGGTTGGGGAATTGCGTTTGCCCAAGGGCACACAGATTGGTCAAGCGCAGATAACTGCGTTGCGCGATTCTGGCATCACACAGATCACGGTGGCCCAACTGGACGCAGATGATATTGATGAAAACAGTGCCGCCGCAAAGATTGGTGCAGCGCTGTTGTCAGATGGATGTCATGTAACGGATCCCGTCGCAGGGCGTGTAAATCTGATTGCTGATCGGTCGGGTGTTTTGGTGTTGAATTCAGGCGCAATAAACAAAATAAACAGCATCGACGAAGCACTAACCATCGCTACTCTGCCAGATTTTGCGCGCGTCGACAAAGGTGCGTTATTGGCCACGATCAAGGTCATCCCTTACGCTGCCAATTCAAATTCGATTAACGAAGTCATTTCCAAAATAGAGGCAAATTCCTTTCACTTGCACCCCTTCGTTTCACAGAGCGTCGATTTGATCTTAACACGCACAGATGGTTTCAAGGAAAGTTTGATCGCAAAAGGTGAGAAAACAATCGCTGACCGCATTGCGCCGCTTGGTCTCTCATTACAAAACTGCGTTCATGTTGAACATGAAACGGATGCGGTTTCCTCGGCAATCAGTGATAGCAAGGCCGAAATCATTTTGATACTTGGCGCGTCAGCAACATCTGACAGGCAGGATGTGATCCCAGCAGCGATCGAGATGGCCAAGGGCAAGATCACGCGGTTTGGCATGCCTGTGGATCCTGGAAACCTGTTGGTTATCGGTCATCATAAATCGGCGAAGATCGTAGGCTTGCCAGGTTGTGCCCGCGCACCCGCGTTAAATGGCGCAGATTGGGTTTTGGAACGATTGGCCGCCAGAATATCAGTTGGGAACGACGATATCGCAAAAATGGGTGTTGGTGGGTTATTAAAAGAAATTCCGCAACGCATTCATCCACGTTCCAAAAAACAAACCGAAAACGGCCCTAAAATCGGCCTGTTGTTGGCCGCTGGCGCATCCAGCCGTATGTTGGGCGATGATAAACTTTTGCGCGAAATTGATGGGATCACGTTGTTGCGCCGATCAGCACTATCCATGTTAGATGCAAATGTGGATCAGGTGTTCGTCACTATTAGGTCAAATTCACCAGCTCATAAAAGTGAATTGGTAGATTTGCCCCTCAAAATTATAGAAGTTCCAGATGCGGCCGCGGGGATGTCCGCATCAATTCGTGCGGGCGTGACTGCGGTTCCAACAAATTCCAGCCTTATCATTCTGGGGTTGGCAGATATGCCAGATATCACTGCAAAACACTACAATCTGCTATTGAGCGCGCATGACCCCAAACAGGATCATCTTATTATTCGCCCAATCACCCCCACAGGCAAACATGGAAATCCTGTGTTGTTCGATGCGCGTTTCTTGGAAAGCCTGCGGACAATTGATGGCGATCAAGGCGCGCGGGATATTTTGAAATCGGTTCCCGAATACATTTACAATGTTGAAATGCCCGACGAAGCCGTTACCTGTGATCTGGACACACCAGCGGCGTGGGACAGATGGCTATCAATTGAAGTGAAAAACAAAGGCGGGATATAAACTGGTTGACTAAGACTAGTCCGAATTAATCTGACACCACCACCACCACCACGTTCAACGTTTCTCAGACGCGGATTTCGAAAGGGCCTGAATAAGAAAAGCTGTGAGAGCGTCCCAATCTGGCTCAAATGGTGTCCATTCTTCGGCGCTGTCCATCTTATCAATTTCCAACATAGTTTTTATATCCCCTAAACCGTAGGCGTCAAAGAAACCTTGATCGGCCTCGGATTTTTGGATGTTCAAGTCATAGCGTTCTGACGGAGACAAAAAGAAACTATGCTTTTCTCGCGGCAGAGAATCTGGGTTCTTTGCGTAAAACTGCAAGAGCGCCCTTTTCCCTTCTTTAGTAGGCATTTTTTCCAAAAGGAACGTACAGGAGCGTGGTAGTCTTGTATTAATGCGCTCACGATCTGGTACAGAGGCGACAGAAGGAATGACTTTACTCAGTCCAGCATGATCTAGGAAATCGAACACTAGATTGCCCCCTGTCCACTGTGTCGGAACATAGGGACGTATTGTAACTGCTTCAGCACCAAACGCGTTGATAACCGGAGCTAAAACATCTCGGAAATTCATTGCAAAATTAGCCGTATTTAGCGCATCTTTTTTTACATGTTTAACTGCTTCTGCATGGCCACTTTCCAAATGTTGGTCATACCGCCGTAGATAATAGAGAAATTGCAATTCACAATCACCAGAGAGTTGCATTAGTTCGGGCAAGATCTTACGCATAATTGCTGGCCGCGAAAAAATCTCACCAGACAACAACAAGGTTTCGCAATCAGACCCCATTTCCACTCTCGAATTAGCAAAATCCCAAAAGGGTTGCTGACCTTCATATGTCTTTCCGATAAGGCTATGATTGCCATTCATCTTATTAGCAAGTTTTAGACCGCGATATTCCGGATAGTGAACACCATGAGACAACAAACTTTTGCGGTTGTGACGAAGAATACTCTGTAGCAAAGAACTTCCGGTTTTATGCAGCCCACAATGGAAAATAATTTTCTTGTAATTTGAGAAACTTTTGCGGTTGTGACGAAGAACACTCTGTAGCAGAGAGCTTCCGGTTTTATGCAGTCTACGATGGAAAATAATTTTTTTGTAATTTGGGAATGTTATGGCACTGATCCTTATGCTCGTTAGTGTCTCGGCTCTCGTCAGAGCTGTGCCCGAAAGTTAGTGACGGCTTGGTCAAGCGGCCTTTTGAGGGTGCTTGATCCCGTCTTTGAATACAACCCCCTTAATGGTTTTGTCAAAGGGACTTTCTTGAGCTTTGCTCAGCTGTCAAATTCGACGATAGGAGACAACGGAATACTTATAAATACTTCAAAATCAGCCCCGAAATCTCTGCATTGACCGTTATGTATTATGTCGTTTTCCGCTTAGTTTGCGCCAAGATGAAAATATCCTGTATGAGTGTGGAACGAAACGATCTTGGTAGAACCGCTTTGGGTCAATTCTGGCGAAAGGTATAAATAATAAGCGGGCAGGGAGGCGCCCTAATCGGCGGTGGCATTTTGACGAAGTATTCGTGAAAATTATTGGTAAGAAACAGTACCTTTGATGTGAGATTTAGCAGGAACAGCCCAACTCTCTTCGCATAGAGTTGGCTAGCAAAAGCACTGAACTCTCGAACGAGCAGGTGCGGCAACGCATTTATGCAATTGAACACTTCAAGCGACTTAAGCAAGAGCGCCAGGAATTGCTGGGGATAAGAGCCGCGGCCGACGCATAATTGAATAGCCCCTAGTATTGTCGACACTTTCTGCCCTAACTTTGAAGTCAGGGGGTCCCCCCGGTTCGAGGGGTTTCAGAACGTTTAGATGTAAGCACACATTCGCTTTACAAATGGATGAAGAATTTTACACGGACGGCACCATTAGCTACATCTGTGGATCATTCTATAGTCCGAAACGCAAGCATGTCAGAAACGGGATGCTGTCGCACGTCAATTTCGAAAACAGACAGCTAAACGAAACAAGAAGGTGTCTAGGAAGCTTGGGGCACCTTACACCACTACGTTCAGCGTTCCTCAGACGCGGCTTTTGAAAGGGCCTGAATAAGAAAAGCTGTGAGAGCGTCCCAATCTGGCTCAAATGGTGTCCATTCTTCGGCGCTGTCCATCTTATCAATTTCCAACATAGTTTTTATATCACCTAAACCGTAGGCGTCAAAGAAACCTTGATCGGCCTCGGATTTTTGGTTGTTCAAGTCATAGCGTTCTGACGGAGACAAAAAGAAACTATGCTTTTCTCGCGGCAGAGAATCTGGGTTCTCTGTGAAAAACTGCAAGAGCGCTCTTTTTCCTTCTATAGTAGGTATTCTTTCCAAAAGGAACGTACAGGAGCGCGGTAGTCTTGTATTAATGCGCTCACGACCTGGTACAGAGGCGACAGAAGGAATGACTTTACTCAGTCCAGCATGATCTAGGAAATCGAACACTAGATTTCCCCCTGTCCACTGTGTCGGAACATAGGGACGGATTGTAACTGCTTCGGTACCAAACGCGTTGATAACCGGAGCTAAAACATCCCGGAAGTTCATGCCCCAATCAGTCGTAGTTAGTGCGCTATTTTTTATACGTTTAACCGCTTGTGCATGGCCACTTTCCAACAGTTGGTCATACCGCCGTAGATAATAGAAAAATTGCAATTCAGTCTTACCAGAGAGTTTCATTAGTTCGGGCAAGATCTTACGCATAATTGCTGGCCGTGAAAAAACTTCACCAGACAACAATAGGGTTTCACAATCAGACTCCATGTTCACTCTTGAATCAGCAAAATCCCAAAAGGGTTGCTGACCTTCATATACCTTTCCAATAAGGCTATGATTTCCATTCATCTTATTAGCAAGTCTTAGACCGCGATATTCGGGATAATGAACACCATGAGACAACAAACCTTTGCGGTTGTAGCGCAGAACACTCTGTAGCAAAGAACTTCCGGTTTTATGCAATCCACAATGGAAAATAATTTTCTTGTAAATAGAGAATGTTATGCCATTGATCCTTATGCTCGTTAGTGTCTCGTCCTCGTCAGAGCTATGTTCGAAAACTGATGACGGTTTGGTCAAGCGACCTTTTAAGGGTGTTTAATCCTGTCTTTGAATACAACCCCCTTACTGGTCTTGTCAAAGGAACTTGCTTGAGTTTGGCTAAGCTGTCACGAAACTGGTCAATATAAAAACAATGGAAATGAGAACTGGTATTCTTTGCCCAGCAGCGTTTGCACGGTAAATCCCAAAAGGTTACATTTTCGAAGTCGAGAACGTGCTAAGTGTCGCCTTCGATGGATACGACATTTGCGGAAATTTACCGCATTTAGTGGAGCGATATTCAACCACTTCAGTCATCAACACCAATTAGAAAACGCGAAAACTTCAAACAGTTTCGAACCCAATCTTTGATTGCTTGACGCAATCTAGCTGTGGCATAGTGTGATTGATTGAACGAAAACTGAGACTGGTTCGAATTAGTCTGACAGCACCGCGGGGAAAAAGATGACATTTGATGCCCGTGAATTTCGCGATGCTTTATCTTCTTTTGCGACAGGCGTTACGATTGTAACCGCACGCGACCAAGACCAGCAAGCCGTTGGCATGACCTGTAGCAGCTTCAACTCTGTTTCAATAGATCCGCCATTGGTTTTATGGAGCGTTACAAAAACGGCCCGTTCTGCGCCCACATTTATTTCTGCGCAATATTTCGCTGTGCATGTTTTGGCCTTTGACCAAACTGACATTTCCAATCGTTTCGCACGTTCCGGCGAGGATAAATTTGGCGCGACGGCCCATCATCTCGATATAAATAACGTCCCGATTATCCATGACACAGCCAGCCGATTTGATTGCGAACAATATGCTGTTCACGATGGAGGCGATCACTGGATTGTCCTTGGACGTGTTTTGGGACTTGCGCATGCCGACAAAGAAGGTTTGGTTTTTGCACGTGGATCATACGCGAAATTGGCCCCTATCCCCAACGAATAGATCATGTCGCAGGTCGATGACTCTGCGTCGAATTTGCTCTGCTAAATCTTGAAAAATTCCGCTAATATTATCCAACATTCGGCAATACGAAAGCGCACTTATGTCTCAACCCAACATTCTGATTTTCATGGTGGATCAATTGAACGGCACCTTCTTCCCCGACGGGCCAGCTGATTGGTTGCATGCGCCGAACCTGAAAAAACTGGCCGCGAAATCGACGCGGTTTCAAAACAGTTATACAGCATCACCATTGTGCGCACCGGGTCGAGCATCTTTTATGTCGGGGCTACTGCCCTCCAAATCGCGGGTTTATGATAACGCCGCTGAATTCGCATCCGACATCCCGACATATGCGCATCACTTGCGCCGTGCTGGGTACCAAACATGCCTGTCTGGTAAAATGCATTTCGTCGGCCCCGATCAAATGCATGGGTTCGAGGAACGTTTGACCACCGACATTTACCCCGCCGATTTTGGCTGGACTCCCGATTACCGCAAACCTGGTGAACGCATCGATTGGTGGTATCACAACATGGGTTCCGTCACGGGCGCGGGTGTCGCGGAAATTTCTAACCAAATGGAATATGATGACGAGGTCGCATATAATGCGACCCGCAAGGTTTATGATCTGGCGCGCGGCACAGATGATCGCCCTTGGTGCCTAACTGTCAGCTTTACTCATCCCCATGATCCCTATGTTGCGCGCAAAAAATATTGGGACCTATACGAAGATTGCGAGCATCTGTTGCCCACAATTCCTGCAATGGAATATGATGAGCACGACAGCCATTCCAAACGCATTTTCGATGCGAATAATTGGCGTGAATATGACATCACCGAAAATGATATCAAACGTTCACGTCGGGCCTATTTCGCCAATATCAGCTACCTTGATGATAAGATTGGTGAGGTCATGGAGACTTTGGAATCAACCCGCCAAGAGGCGACAATCCTGTTTGTTTCAGACCACGGCGATATGTTGGGTGAACGTGGGTTATGGTTCAAAATGTCCTTCTTTGAAGGTTCCGCGCGCGTGCCTTTGATGATCTGTGACCCATCAATGGAACCAGGGTTAATCACGACACCAGTCTCGAACATCGATGTCACGCCAACGCTTTGTGATTTGGCAGGTGCTTCCATGGATGAAATCGCGCCATGGGTCGAAGGCGAAAGTTTGGTTCACCTTGGTCAGGCTGGCGAACGGACCAGCCCTGTTGCTATGGAATACGCCGCCGAAGGGTCTTATGCGCCGATGGTGTCGCTGCGATATGGGCCTTGGAAATATAACCGTTGTGCGCTGGATGACGATCAATTGTTTAATCTGGATAACGACCCACATGAATTGAACAATCTGGCGGACGTTGCAGCGCACCAAGGCACGTTGGATCAATTGCGCGCAAAATCAGAAGCGCGCTGGGATTTGGGTGTGTTCGATGGCCAAGTTCGCGAGAGCCAAGCGCGCCGTTGGGTCGTATATGAAGCATTACGCAACGGCAACTATTTCCCATGGGATTACCAACCGCTACAAGATGCTTCGGAACGCTATATGCGTAACCATATGAATTTAGATAATCTCGAAGGCGAAAAACGTTTTCCAAGGGGTGAATAAATGAACGCTGATTTTGTCATTATCGGTGCTGGTTCGGCGGGGTGCGCCATGGCATATCGCCTATCTGAGGATGGCAAACATTCGGTTTTGGTGATCGAATATGGCGGTACCGATATGGGACCGTTTATTCAAATGCCAGCGGCGTTATCATATCCGATGAATATGAAAACCTATGATTGGGGCTTTCAAAGCGAACCCGAACCACATTTGAACGGGCGCAAATTGGCGACCCCGCGGGGCAAAGTGATTGGGGGATCATCGTCGATCAATGGAATGGTCTATGTGCGTGGACATGCGAAGGATTACGATCACTGGGACGAAAGCGGTGCCAAGGGCTGGGCCTATGCCGATGTATTACCCTATTTCAAACGCATGGAAAACTGGCACAGCGGCGGGCATGGCGGTGATAAATCATGGCGTGGTCGAAACGGCCCACTGCATGTATCGCGCGGTCCGCGCAAAAACCCGCTATTTAAGGCATTCGTCGATGCGGGACGTCAGGCCGGATATCGAACCACCGATGATTATAATGGTGAGCAACAAGAGGGTTTCGGTCCCATGGAGCAAACCGTTCATAGGGGGCGGCGTTGGTCGGCTGCGAACGCCTACCTGCATCCCGCGCTGAAGCGGGATAATTGCAATGTTATCCGCGCCTTGGCGCGCAAAGTTGTGATCGAAAGCGGCCGTGCTGTGGGCGTTGAAATAGAACGCAATGGCAAGGTGGAAATCATATCTGCGAACCGCGAAGTTATCGTTGCGGCATCCTCCATCAACTCGCCAAAAATCCTGATGCTGTCTGGGATTGGGCCGAAAGATCACCTGCATGAACACGGTATCCAATTGGTCGCCGACCGCGCAGGTGTTGGACAGAACCTACAAGACCATCTGGAAATCTATCTGCAAATTGCGAGCCTGAAGCCAATCACGCTGTATCGTTATTGGAACCTATTTTCAAAGGCCCGTATTGGGGCGCAATGGCTGTTCACAAAAACTGGCCTTGGGACATCCAATCAATTCGAAAGTGCTGCGTTTATTCGATCCAAGTCAGGCGTTCCGTACCCCGATATTCAATATCACTTCCTGCCGATGGCCGTTCGCTACGATGGGCAAGCCGCCGCCGAAGGCCACGGATTTCAAGCTCATGTTGGGCCAATGCGTTCCAATTCTCGTGGTTCTGTAACGCTGAATTCTGCTGATCCCAAACAGGCGCCAAAAATTCAATTCAATTACATGAGTACCCCGGAAGATTGGGAAGATTTCAGAACCTGCATCCGCCTGACGCGCGAGATTTTTGAACAAACCGCATTTGGCAAGTATGCAGGCAAGGAAATCCAGCCAGGAAAATCATTGCAATCCGATCAGGAACTGGATGATTTTTTACGCGATGAAGTAGAGAGCGCGTATCATCCCTGTGGGACATGTAAAATGGGTGCAGCAACTGATCCTATGGCCGTGGTTGATCCCGAATGCCGTGTGATTGGCGTTGATAGTTTGCGTGTCGCCGACAGTTCAATTTTCCCACGCATAACCAATGGCAATCTTAATGCGCCTAGCATTATGACGGGCGAAAAAGCCGCCGATCACATTTTGGGTAAGCAACCCTTAGCACGTTCAAATGAGAAACCATGGGTGCATCCATCATGGAAAACGCACCAGCGTTAATGCGTTTCAAACTGTTTTAGCGCGCCAATATCATCGGATCGGATTAACTTCACCTCGTCCAGAGTGAGTGGTTTTGAGTAGAAAAAACCTTGGTGTTCGGTGCATCCTTTGGACACCAGCCAATCTGATTGCTCTTGGGATTCAACGCCTTCGGCAACCACGGACAAGTTCAAAGCACGAACGATATCAATCGCGCCAGAAACCAATTTTCCATCTGCATGGGTCATCATACTGCGATCAATTTTTATCGTCTGTACGGGATATCCGTTTAATCGTGCGATGTTTGAATATGCGCTACCAAAATCGTCAATCGCCAACGTGTAGCCCATCTCTACGATCTCTTGCAGCATCTTGCCAAAATGGCTTTCGCCAATTTGCAATGCGGTTTCCGTCAATTCGATTTCCATCCGACCCGGGTTAAAATTGGGCGTCGCCGCTAAACTGCGCAACTGATTTAATAACGCGAGGTTATGAAACTGGCTGGGTGAAACGTTCACGGACATTCGGGCATTCGCCAATGCCGTCGGCATAGCCAGATGTGATTGAACCGCTTCATGCAAAACCCAACCGCCCAGTTCTGTTATCATTCCCGTGCTTTCAGCAACGGGAATAAATTCCGTCGGGGATATTTCCTGTTCGGTAAGGGAATGCAGCCGCGACAACGCCTCTAGGCCAACAATTTTATGCGTCCGTAAGCAAACAATAGGCTGAAAGAGCAAGCGCAGGTCGTCGTTGTGTCCACGCAACGCGTGCGACAAACGTTCTTCAACCTCTAGAAAACGAACGCGTTTTTGATACAGCTTCTCACGGAAAATCCGAACAGAGCCGCCTTCGTTGGCTTTGGCTGAATATAGAGCAAGATCGGCCTTTACCAACAATGCGTCCAACCCAGTATAATCGTCATCGGCTAAAACGTAAGCAAATCCAACACTCGCATCGATAGAGAACACTTTGCGATCTATCTTAATCGGTTTTTTCAACTCTTTCACCAATTCACGGCATTGGCGGGTAATCGCAGTAAGCGTGGCACCCGAGCGTAATAGAATGCAAAATTCATCACCCCCAAAACGCGAAATGATAACATTTTCTGGGAAGAACCGTTGAAACCTTGCTGCTAACTGCGTTAGCAATTGATCACCAATAACATGCCCAAAGGTATCGTTCACATATTTGAACCGATCCAGATCAATCAGTAAAAGGAACACACCCTGACCGCCATCCATAGCAGAACGAATAAATTCGTCGGCTTGAGACATTAGATATTGGCGATTGTGCAGCCCCGTGAGAAAATCATGATTAGCTAAATGTTCAACACGGCGCTTAGCTTGTTCCTTCTCTTCGATATCGATTTCGGTCAACAAGAGTGTTTGCGTGCCCGTTACGGAATCAAAACCTTTACGTGCTTCGATTTCATGGGTGCGCGGGCCAATTTGGGTATTCACCGCGCTCACATAACGCCCCTCTGATCCCACCTTTAAATCGGTCTGCAACGATCGCAAAACCGTCTTTGACAAAACCCGATCGACCAACCCTGTTCCCTGATCTGAAAAGGCATGCAACGCGGCAGGATTTGCGTAAATACACTGACCTTCGGTATCGTACACGGTCACCATCGCACCTGTATACAAGAGTGCCTGCGAACTTCGTAAAACTTCGGCTGTTTTTTCTACGGTTAGCTGTGCTTCGCACAACATTGCCATACGCCCCGATGCTAAACGATATCCCCGAAATCGACACAGTACGTTTTTGACAATCCCCTTTGGATACAACGTCCAACTTTCGTCGAAATGACCGCCATCTTCGAATTCCTGTTGATACTGACGAAGCCGCGTTTGGACAGATGTTGTCATCCCATCGCCCATATTACGCTGCTGCAGCTCTGCGAGTGTTTCTGCTTCCCACAGCTCTAACGCGGATTGATTGGCCCAAATAACCCGCGCATCATCAATATCGAAAATCCAAACGGGAAAAATTGATCCCTCAAATGCCTCGATAGACATTTGGCCCAACACGCCATCCTTCATGGAAGGATAACCCTATTCAAATAACCTGGCATCGCCTTGCTTTCTTTCTAAGACAGGACTGTGCCACCCAACAATCTAAATGCGTACTTTAAAATTCAATTCGTATGATCACTTTAGGCATTTAAATTGTTTACGGCAATAATAATCAGACCAGTTACACGTTACCGAAAAGCTACTAAAAAACTGAATAAAAGTAGGATGTTAGCGCGGTCTGACTATTTCGATCCGGTTTCAGGTTTCTTGCTCAATCACTCTGATTGGTACTCTAATATACAAAATGAAAATCAGTATCACGACAGCAAACACCACTATCCGTTATTTGTCATTTGGAAAAGTGGTGAGCCGGTCGGGGCTCGAACCCGAGACCTACTGATTAAAAGTCAGTTGCTCTACCAACTGAGCTACCGGCCCACTGGGCGCGTATCTAGGATGGGATGGGGCAGGGGTCAACCCTTATTGTTGTTAATTTTTACATGATCTGGAATGATTGTTTATAACAAGCTATATGAGCGCCATGACAACGCAAAAAACATATGTAAATGGGCTGCCATTTTTGAAAATGCATGGGTTGGGCAATGATTTTGTGATCATTGACGCCAGATCGGCAGAATCACCTGTGACCGAATCAATGGCGCGCGCGATTGGCCAGCGGCATTTTGGTGTTGGGTATGACCAGTTGGTTGTGCTGACCAAAACGGATGGCGCGGATGTGGATATGGTGTTTTGGAATTCTGATGGATCGTTGTCGGATGCCTGTGGCAACGCAACGCGCTGTATTGCGCGGTTGGTTATGGGCGAAACGGGTGTGGATGCGATTACGTTGCGGTCTGGTAATGGGCTGTTGGCGGCAAAGATGACCGATGATGGCATGATCAGCGTGAATATGGGTCAGCCACAGTTGACGTGGGATACGGTGCCATTGGCGCGGGATGTTGATTTGATTGAATTGCCGATTGAGGGCGCACCTGGGGCCGCTGGAATGGGCAATCCACATTGTGTGTTTGTGGTCGATGATGCCGATGCGGTTGATTTGGTTGGTCGGGGATCCGAAATTGAAACGCATGAGTTGTTTCCACAGCGTACCAATGTCGAGTTCATTCATATCATTGATCGCCAAACCATTCGTCAGCGCACGTTTGAACGTGGTGCTGGTGTGACGCTGGCCTGTGGGTCTGGGGCCTGTGCAGTGGCTGTTGTGGCGCATCGTAAGGGGCTGACGGATCGTGCCGTGACCATCCAATTGGATGGCGGTGAATTGCAGATTGATTGGCGTGATGATGGAGTCTGGATGACGGGGCCGACGACGCTGGTTTTTGAGGGACGTTTGAGTGCCGAGTTTTTGGAGAGCGTACAATGAATGCGCCCAAGTTCACCACACAGGGCTGTCGGTTGAATGCATATGAAACCGAGGCAATGAAGGAGCTGGCCGAGCAGGCTGGTTTGGACAATATTGTTGTGGTGAATACCTGTGCGGTAACGGCCGAGGCGGTGCGTAAATCCAAACAGGAAATTCGCAAATTGCGCCGTGATAACCCCGATGCACAGGTTGTCGTAACGGGGTGCGCGGCACAGATTGAACCCGCCACGTTTAGTGCGATGGACGAGGTTGATTTGGTCGTTGGCAACACCGAAAAGATGCAAGCGGATACATGGAAGAACATTGCGCAAGGACCAGATTTTGTTGGGAAGACCGAGCGTGTTTTGGTTGATGACATCATGTCCGTGCAGGATACCGCTGGGCATTTGATTGATGGGTTTGGCACGCGCAGCCGTGCATACGTACAGGTGCAAAATGGGTGCGATCATCGCTGTACGTTTTGTATTATCCCCTATGGTCGCGGCAATTCGCGATCTGTGCCTGCGGGCGTTGTTGTGGATCAGATCAAGCGGCTGGTCGACAAGGGTTACAACGAAGTTGTTTTGACAGGCGTCGATATCACCAGTTGGGGTGCGGATTTGCCGATGTTGCCAAAATTGGGCGATTTGGTTCAGCGGATTTTGAAACTGGTTCCTGATTTACCACGGTTGCGGATCAGCTCGATTGATAGTGTTGAGGCCGACCCCGCGTTGATCGAGGCGGTGGCGTCTGAGTTGCGGTTGATGCCGCATTTACATTTGTCGTTGCAGGCGGGGGATGACATGATTTTGAAGCGCATGAAACGCCGCCATTTGCGCGAAGATGCGATTGAATTTTGTAGTGACATGCGCAAGGCACGACCCGATATTATTTATGGTGCGGATATCATTGCTGGGTTCCCGACAGAGACCGAAGAGATGTTCGAAAATAGCATGAAGCTGATCGATGATTGTGGTCTGACGTGGTTGCACATCTTCCCATTTTCACCGCGTACCGGAACACCTGCCGCGCGGATGCCGCAGATGGATCGTTCGATCATCAAGGAACGCGCTGGTCGACTGCGTGCCAAGGGTGAAATTGCGGTGCAAAATCATCTGGGAACGCAAGTGGGCACGCAGCATAATGTGTTGATGGAAAACGAACGCATGGGGCGTACCGAAGGGTTTACCGAAGTGCTGTTTGATAGCGACCAAATCAAGGGTAAGATTGTACCCACCATGATCACTGGTCATTCCGATAAGCAGTTGTTGGCGTCATGAGCCACCCAATTTTATATTCCTTTCGTCGCTGCCCATACGCAATGCGGGCACGGTTGGCGATCAGCAGCGCACGGCGTACGGTTGTTTTGCGCGAGGTTGTTTTGCGCGACAAGCCCGAAGCGATGATCGCAGTATCGCCCAAAGCGACCGTGCCTGTTTTGATCTTGCCTGATGGACAGGTAATTGATGAGAGTTATGATGTGATGAACTGGGCGCTCGGGGATGATGGGGCCAGTGCGGAAGAGCGGGCATTGGTGATGCAATGTGATGCGGAATTTAAGCCCTATTTGGATCAGTATAAGTACCCCAATAAACAAGAGACATATGACCGCGATCAGACGTTAACGAATGCGGGTAAGTACCTGAGCTTGTTAGATGAACGTCTTGAAAAGAATGACTTTTTGTTTGGTGACGATCGCGGGTTTGCGGATATTGGGATTGCGCCGTTTGTACGCCAGTTTGCACATGTAGATCGCGATTGGTTTTTGGAATCCGAATGGAAAAATGTGATCCGTTGGTACCGTGAATTTATCGAATGGGATGGGTTTAAATCCATTATGACTAAGCATCCCCAATGGGTGGACGGTGATCAGGTGACGTTGTTTCCGTGATCAGCGCTCTGTCGATTAAGGAATTGAATTTAAAGTAAAATCCAATGTATGGGTAGCGTATGGGTTTCGTCGGTATTGCGGCCATACATTGGGCGGGTTTTAGAAATTAACCTTTCGCAATTTTGAGGAAAGCATGCATCCAAATCCAATTTTTCGCAAAGCTGATGGTAAACGTATTATTAATTTCGCACGGCAACGCGCGTTTGGTGCGCTGTCCATCAATGGTGATGCGGGGCCGTTGATTGCGCATATTCCGTTCCAGCTGTCCGAAGATGGCACGTATTTAGAGGCGCATGTTGTGCGGTCCAATCCGCTGTATCGTGCCATTGAAAATCCCGTGCCTGCGGTGATGGCTGCGTCGGGTGGTGACGGGTATGTCAGCCCCGATTGGTACGGTGTGGAGGATCAAGTGCCGACGTGGAATTATGTGGCCTGTCATTTGCGCGGGCGTGTGCGCCGTTTGCCAGATGCGGATTTACGTGGAGTTTTGGAGCGGTTGTCCGATGATATGGAGCGGAGATTATTGCCCAAGCCGATTTGGAAAATCGACAAGGTCAGCGAAGAGGCGCTAAGCAAGATGTTGCGCCAAATTGTGCCCATTGCAATGGATGTTGAAGATTTGGATGGGACGTGGAAGCTTGGCCAAAATAAGCCTGATGATGTGCGTGTTTCTGCGTCCCAGAATATGCGTGAAACCGGGTTTGGTTTGGGGCTGGAATGGATTGCAGAATTAATGCAGGATCCGCCCGTATAATAAAGAAAGAATATAAATGTCCGTTTCCCAATTGTTACGCAAAGCCGCCAAACTAACCAAAGATGGTGAAGGCGATGCGGCCAAGGAAATTTATCAAAGCATTTTAGATAAGTTCCCCAAAAACCAAGCGGCGCGTAAGGGATTGTCGGGATTGGCACCCAAGGCGAAAACTGGTGGGCCATCGCAGGCGCAATTACAAGAATTGTTGGCGTTGTATAATGCCCAGAAAATGCAAGAGACCGTGGATATGGGGCGGGCGTTTTTACAACAGTTTGGTGATCATCATTTGGTGCATAATATCCTGGGCGCGGTGCATTTAGATACTGGGCATTATGTGATCGCCATGTCGCATTTCAACAAGGTGAATGAACTGGCGCCTGATTATGCCGAAGGGCACAATAATATGGGTGCAGTGATGAATAAGCTGCGCATGCCAGAAAAGGCCGTGGAGAGTTTTGAGCGTGCGATTGCGATCAATCCGAAATATGCACAGGCGCATGGGAACCGCAATTTCGAGCTGAACTATGTGGCTGGATTGTCGCCGCGTGTCTCGTTTGAAAAGCATATGGAATATGAGGCGAATTTTGGTGGGTCTGCCAATCAAATGGCGCATCGATCCGATGGGGTTGTGAACCGTCGTTTGCGCGTTGGATATGTATCGCCCGATTTTAATGCCCATTCAGTGGCATATTTTTTCGAGCCACTGTTGGCAGCGCATGATGGGGATCGGATTGAGACCTATTGTTATTATTGCGAAACAAAGGTGGATGATGCGACCAAGCGGTTGATTGGGTTGTCGGATTTTTGGCGTGATGTTGCGGGCATGGATGATGCGGCGTTGGCGAAACGGATTGCAGAGGATCGCATTGATATTTTGGTCGATCTGGCGGGGCATTCCGCGAAATCGCGGGTGCGGGTTTTTGCACGCAAACCAGCGCCTGTTCAGGTGGCCTGGTTGGGGTATCCGAATACGACTGGGCTTAGGGCGGTGGATTATCGTTTCACGGATGCGATTGCGGATCCTGTGGGTGTGGCGGATGAATTGCACAGCGAGGAATTAGTACGGCTGGATGGTGGTATTTGGTGTTATACGGGCGGGCCAGATGCGCCTGTGCCTGTGGCCAAGGATGATGGTGTGATTACGTTTGGTAGTTTCAATCATATGTCGAAATTGACGCCGAAGGTGATTGCGTTGTGGGCGCGGATTTTGAAGGCAGTGCCCAATTCGCGATTGTTGTTAAAGCATTTACAATTGGCGCATGCGGTGACGCGGGATACGGTTACGAAACAGTTTGGTATTCACGGCATCGGCCCAGCGCGATTGGATTTACATGCGAAGTTACCCAAATATGCGGATCATTTGGCGTTGTATGGGCAGGTGGATGTTGGGCTGGATCCGTTTCCATTTAATGGCTGTACCACGACGTTTGAGGCGCTGTGGATGGGTGTGCCTGTGGTGGCGTTGAATGGGGAAACCCATGTGGCGCGTGTTGGGGCATCGATCCTGACGCATTTGGGGCATGATGAATTATTGGCGCAGGATGAGGATGATTATGTCCGCATTGCCAGTGCCTTGGCCGGTGATGCGTCGAAACGTGGGGAATATCGTGCGGGATTGCGCGATGCGGTTAAGGCGTCGCCATTGGGTGATGCACCCAGTTTTGCGGCGAAGGTTGAGGATGCGTATCGTGAGATGTGGGCGAAATTTGTGCGTGGCGACGAAAACGAGTAAGGTTAGGTAGAGGAGATATCATGGCGTTACCCGTTATACCGATTGCATTGGCCGCAGGCGCATTTGCGCTGGCACGTAATGTATCCATTAGCCCCGTTGATCAACGTGTCGAAGATCGTTTGGATGATGTGGCCGAGGGATTGTCCGCGCATCGCGATTATGATGGACGCCAAGTGAATGCCGCGTACCGTTGGAAACGGGTTGTGCGGTTCGGCAAGACCGGCGCTGGGTTTGAAATTGATGCCTCTGCGTTGGGTCGTTTACGATTTACGCGTCTTGGCTAGGTAATCCCTGATCCATGGAATGAAGTTATGAATGTTTGCGTTGATCCATGAGATTGGCCAGATGTCTGTGCGGATTTCGAATTCCTCGTAGTGGAAATGACGTCTGTTTAGGCCGTGATCAGACAGGTCGGATTTCAGGCTGTCGCGCATTGCGGCGGGGCCGCAGTAAAGTAGGCGGTGTTTGGATAGGTCTGATCCGCAAGCTGTTGTGATTTTTTGAGCTGTTAAGCGACCGTCGATATTTGAATCGATGATGTGCAGGTTTACGTTTGGCAGTGCCGCCGATTGTGTGGTTAGGTCATGCAGATGTGCTGCGTTTTCAGTGCCACGGAAGCAGTAGAATAAATCGACCTGTGGTTTGGTTTCGTCCCATGTTTCCAGCAGGGCCACAAATGGCGTGATGCCGATGCCGCCGCCGATCCAGATTTGTGGTTTGCGCGCACGTGCGGTGCCGAAACGACCAAAGGGGCCTTGGACATTTACGGGTGTGCCGATGTCCAAACGGTTTGGCAGTTTGCGGGTGAAGTTGCCCAATGCCTTGGCTGTAATGCGCAGGGTGCCGTCCGCGTTTGGCGCGGAGCTGATCGTGAAAGGATGTGGTTCCGTTAGGCCCAGTTTATTGAATTCGAAGAATGCGAATTGGCCGGCGCGATGGCGCATGGGGGTGTTTGTGGGCGTGAGGGTGATTGCAGTGGCACCGCCCGTTTCAGCGATATCCGTGACTGTGTAGGCGTGTTTGCGTTGGAAGCGTAGTGGCAAGGCGCCGTAGATTGCGGCTATGGTGCCAAGTAGGCCCATGGCCAAAACGAATATCCCCACAGGCGATGTGTTTGTCATAGGTTTGCCGATTAAGGCAAAGTGAAGTACCGCAAGAACGAAGAAGATACCGATGAAGCGGTGAGTCCAGCGCCATAGGTGGTAAGGGATGAACAGGGCCATGGTGATGGCGACCAGAATGGTGATGCCGTTAAGGCTGATCTCGCCCATTTCCTCGCCCAGATTTGTCAGCCATGTTTCAGCGGTGAGTTTTTTGATTTCGGGATCAATCGTGTCGTGTAGGTACATGGTCACAAGCGCAGCGATACCCAACCATTTGTGAATCACATATGCGCGATCCATTGCGCCGAAAAAAGGTTCGATTAAACGCCAGCGGGTGGCGATGATTTGTGCCCATGCCATCAACAGGATCGAGGCGATGCCAAAGTATTGCGCCAGCAATGCGCCGTTGGGGTGAATTTTGGTGAGCGGCCACATGAGGAATGCAGGAAATACGACAGATGCCGCAATTATTAATAATCCAATAGGGTTCATTACATCCTCGAACGTTGTCTGGGGGATGTTGTGACGAATGTTTATGGAAATGTCGAGATGTTGGTATCAGTTTATCGAAGTAAGATCGTCAAAGTTTACATTATTACGACCCGTTTGTTTGACGTGGTATAGGTTTTTATCTGCTTGTGCGAGCGTGGTCTTGAACGGATTTATTTCGCGCTTTATCGCGCCACCTATGGATACGGTGACGAAGAACTGTTTGTCGTTATGAATAAATGGGGTGTTTGCTATGCTCTCGCAAATGCGGGTAGCAATACCGTGGCCGATTTGTGGTGTGGTGTTGGCAAGAAAGACAACGAATTCTTCGCCGCCGAAGCGATAGAATGAATCTTTTTCGCGGATATTGGACTTGATCAAATTTCCTATTTTGCTGATTGCTTGATCGCCGATGATATGCCCGTGGGTGTCGTTGATCGCCTTGAAGTTATCTACGTCGATCATCAGGATGATACCTGACATATTTGGCGACTCTGTCATGAACGTATCAAGGTAGGCTCGTGACATTGCGCCAGAGAGCTGATCCGTTTGCGAAAGCCTTAGTAGATCACGCGACGCGGTATTGTTTTTGCGTATTTGATTGCCCGCCCAAATGGTGATTGGCACCGCGATCAAAACGGATGCAAAAGTGCCAAAAATAAGTAATGTACCAAGGTTAGTCGGCAGGCCCATCCAGTGCGGTGAAAAGCCAAAATATATTCCCCCTATGACACAGATGCAGGTGTAAACGGTGACTTTTGCGACGAATTTCAGTCGCGATTTAGCAGTATAGTTTGGGGCTTTCATGCGTAATCCTTGAAGCCTTATTTGATGTAACGTTACGCGGCAGAGCCATATTTTTAAAGGTAAAGTTTTGAAAAATTAAATACAGGCTTGTTGAAACGGTCGGGTTTCATGAAATTTCGAGCAGATTTTTCATTTTCTTAGTCAGCTTTTTTGCGACCATTTCATAGGAGTAGCCAATGTGGTTTTTAAGCTCCTGATCCGACAGTCCGGGCGTCGCGTAATGTTGCACCCACTTCATACCGCGAGAGGCGAGGTAGGGCGCCGGGCGGACGCCATCCATGTCGGGCAGGATTTCGAACGCGATGTCGGTTACCTTGAATGTGAAGGCAGGTTCGCCGTCTACCCAACCGCAAACCGCGAAGAGTTTTCCGCCGACTTTCCGCACGTCCGAGTTTCCCCATTGGACGACGTGCGTGGCGGCGGGAAAAGTGGCGCAGAAAGTGTTGAATTCGTCGCGGGTCATTCTGGTTTCCCTTGCATCGTTGAGGCGATATGCGCAGACATGGGTGTAACTTAATTCAGGATCGCATCATGTCACAACTGTTTTCCCCCATCACCATCAAAAGCATCACGTTTAAAAACCGTATCGGCGTTGCGCCGATGTGTCAGTATTCATCGATTGATGGTGTGGCGAATGATTGGCACCGCGTGCATGCGGGTGCGCGTGCGGTTGGTGGTGCGGGGTTGTTTATTGCAGAGGCAACGGCCGTGCGTGCCGATGGGCGGATTACGCCCGGATGTGCGGGATTGTGGAATGATGAGCAGGTTGAGGCGCTGATCCCGATCAATGAATTTATCAAATCGTATAATTGTGTGGCTGGCATTCAGATTGGCCATGCGGGTCGCAAGGCATCGGCGGCGCGTCCGTGGGATGGTGGGGCGCATTTGGCGGATGATGATGGCGGTTGGCCGATTATTGGACCAAGCGATGTGGCGTTCGATGATGACGGGGTGCGGTTATGGAAAGCGCCCAGTGCGATGAGCGTTCAGGATATCAAGGACATGCAGGCGTGTTTTGTGGACAGTGCGAAACGGGCATTGGCGGCGGGATATCAGTTTTTAGAAATCCACGGGGCGCATGGGTATTTATTGCACAGCTTTTTCACGCCGTTGGTGAATACGCGGACGGATGAATATGGTGGCGAAATTCGCAATCGTGCGCGGATGATGTTGGAAACGGTGGATGCGGTGCGGGCGGTGTGGCCAGAGAACCTGCCGTTGGCGGTGCGATTATCCGCGGCCGATTGGATCGATGGTGGTTTGACGGTTGAGGATAATATTCAGATGGCGGGCTGGTTGAAAGAGCGCGGTGTGGATTTGGTGGATTGTTCGGGTGGCGGGGCAACGCCAGCGGCGCGCGCATCGATAGGGACACGCACTGCGGATCAGGTGGATTTGGCGGGGCAGATACGCACGGCGACGGGTGTTGGCACGATGGCGGTGGGCGCGATTACCGGACCTGCACAGGCCGAGGCAGTGATTGCGGATGGTCAGGCGGATTTTGTTTTGATGGCGCGACAGTTCATGCGCGAACCGTATTGGCCGTTACGTGCGGCGGGTGAGCTGGGCGCGGATGTGAAGGCGCATGTGGCGAAGGCGTATGGGTTTTATTTGGGGTGATGGCATGAAGCGGTTCATAGGCGCGTTTAAACAGCATCCTTGGTTGGTTAGCAGCGTTGTTATTGCGTTCGCGGTGACGTTGTTTTTTGTCGTGCGGATGGTGGCGTTTGCGATTTATTGGTCTGATCCTGCGCATCGTGACCAGCAGGTTCAGGGGTGGATGACGCCAGGATATGTTGCGAAATCTTGGGGAGTTCCGCGTGAAGATATTCGGGATTTGTTCGAAGGTTTGAATCTGACGATAGAGCCCAAGCCGATTGGGCGGATTGCGGATGAAAATGATATCACGCTGGATGAATTGACAGCGCAAATTGAGGCGGCGATTGCGGCGTATCGTGCCAATCAATGATCGATCGTTTATTAGAATTAGTGCCGACTTATGGTCTGTATATCGTGGCGATTTCGACGTTTTTAAGCTGTCTGGCGATACCGATCCCGTCGTCGTTGATTATGTTGACGGCGGGGGCGTTTGTGGCGTCTGGTGATCTGTCCGGTACGGGCGCGGCGGCGGTGGCGCTGGGCGGTGCGGTGGCGGGTGATCAGGTTGGCTATGCGATTGGGCGATCTGCATCAGGATTTATTGATCGGTTGCGTGGCAAGGCCGCGTTAATGGTGGGGAAGGCGCGAAATTTGACGCAAACCCACGGTGGCATGGCGGTGTTTTCCAGCCGGTGGTTATTTAGCCCATTGGGACCATACCTGAATTTGGTAACGGGCGCGGCGCAGATGAATTGGTTGCGGTTTACAGCGTGGGGTTTCGCGGGTGAGGTTGTTTGGGTAGCGATTTATTTGGGCATTGGATTTACATTTGGTAGCCAGATTGAGGCCGTTGCCGAAATCGGTGGCAATATTAGCGGCGCGTTGGCGGCGGGTGTTGTGACGATTGGATTGTGGCAGTGGCTGCGAGGAGTGATGAAGGCGGATCGGCAGAAGGGGTGAGTATTGTGGAAGCTAAAAATCTTGTTGAGTTAATTCGCAAAGGAAATACTAGAGAAAGCCTCACCTACTTGACTGAAAGTGGTCGTACTACTGATTTAGGTGAATGGGGCGAGTCCTCCCTTATGGCAGCAATTCAAGAAAAGAACTTTGAGGTAGCGAAAGCTATCCTTAGACTTTCACCTGATATTGAACATGAAAATGAAGATGGGTGGAGTGCAATGGAAAGCGCTGCCATAGTCGGGAACCCAGAAATGTTCTCTATGATTTTAGATGCTGGCGGTAACGTTAATAGAAAGTTGAATGACCCCCTTCAATTGGGGATGACACCGTTGCATTGGGCGGCCAATCGAGGTCATTGCTCAATTGCCCAAATGTGTTTGGATCATGGGGTAGACGTTGATGTTAAGAATGGGAACGGTAAAACGCCCCTTATGATGCAACAATCTATAGAGATGACAGAGCTACTATTAGAGGCAGGTGCGAGTCGTACTGTCAAAAATAAATATAGGCGTAACGCTTACAAAGAACATATCTACCAAGCAAAATCCTTTGGTGGTGCAGATCTAATCAAAGAGCGACAACAAATCATCAAATTATTGAAGCCCACTCGCTGGTTCGACTTCTTTTAAGCAAGCACGGAATCAAGGCCGTAGGCCGCCGTGCATCCTTGGCCCGTCCCATGGGCAAAGGATTTGGTTAGGCTGGGTGTGATTTCGAATTTATAGATATTTGGCGGGGATAAAGTGGACAATACTGGCGTTGCATCCTTTCCCCACGGGCCAAGGATGCACGGCTCGGGTTTGTTTACAAGCGCGTATCTTGTACGATGATTGCATCGAAGATTGAGAAAATAGATTTCGCCAAAGGACTGTCAATAATTTCGTCCCGATTTAGGGCGTTATGTATAAGTTCGCTATTGGCTATGTCTCTGTCTTTGGCATCGATGATCATAATTGCAGGACCGTTTTCGTTTTCAAAATAAATAAGTGACACAGCTTGGCGATCTTTTGCAGTACAACCTTCCCCCCATTGACCAATGATAATGTCGATGTTGGCAGGGTGATCCGCGGTGAATTTACCTTCAGTTAGGTGAAAGAAATAGCAAGCAATTGTTTCATGTTCAGTGTGGACAAATCCGCTTAGTGAGTGGCTGGTATTGCGACAACAATCACATGTACCCATTGTATGCTCTAGTTCTTCGATTTCGTAGTTCATCGCGTTTGTCTCAAGGCCTCTGACACTGCCATACCCGCCGTCATTGCCACGTTTAATGATCTTGCGGCGCCGAACATTGGCAGTTTGACATGTGCGTCACAGGCGTTGTGGACATCTTCGGGGACGCCCGCGCTCTCTCGGCCCATGACTAATGTATCTGTTGGTTCGAATTTGAAATCCCACAAGTGATCGTCGGCTTTGGTGGTGAGCAGTACCAAACGCCCAGCGGGGCGGGTTTGTTGGAATGTTTCCCACGAATCGTGTCGTGTCATGTCGGCGATATCGGCATAATCCATTGCCGTGCGGCGTAGGGATTTAAGGGAGAGGGGGAAACCGCAGGGTTCGATGATATCCAGCGACACACCAAAACAGGCGCAGAGGCGAATCATGGAGCCCAAATTGGGGGCAATGTCGGGTTGATAGGTTGCTAATCGCATTATTTGGCCTTTGTTTTTGTAAGTGCGTCCAAAAGGCCGCTAGACGAAAGTAACATGTGCGTGTAAACCGCCCTTGTTAGTCGGATTCTGTCCGATTTTTCAGGTTTATTACGCCCAATTTACTGGGCTAGGCAAGGGAGACGCAAATCGTGTCCGAAGATAATGGGAACCGCCGCGACTTTTTATACGTGGCAACTGCAGGTACTGGTGCAGTTATAGGTGGCGCGGCTGTATGGCCGATGATCAACCAAATGAATCCAAGTGCTGATGTTCAAGCACTTGCGTCAATCGAAGTAGATGTTTCAGATGTAGAACCTGGCACGCAAATCACTGTGAAGTGGCGCGGTAAGCCGGTTTTTGTACGTCGTCGTACAGCAGAAGAAATCGCAGACGCACGCGCGGTTGCGCTGGCTGATCTGCCAGACATGGACGCGCGTAACGTAAACGCAACGCCAGCCGCTGGTGAAACAGAGACGTTTGCAGATGATGCGAACCGCACGCTGGACGAAAACGGCGAATGGTTGGTGATGATGGGTGTATGTACACACCTTGGTTGTGTGCCTTTGGGTGATGCTGGTGATTTCGGTGGTTGGTTCTGCCCATGTCACGGTTCACACTATGACACCGCTGGTCGTATCCGTAAGGGCCCGGCACCAGAGAATTTGCCTGTTCCGCAAGCATCGTTCATCGATGCCAACACGATTAAATTAGGTTAGGGGATAGATCATGGCTGGAATTCCACACGATCACTACGAGCCAAAAACTGGCGTCGAAAAATGGTTGCACGAGCGTTTGCCCGTTGTTTCCTTGGTTTACGATACATTGATGATCCCCACACCGAAGAATTTGAACTGGATGTGGATTTGGGGCATCGTTTTGACATTCTGTCTGGCGTTGCAAATCATCACAGGCATCATTTTGGTGATGCATTACACACCACACGTTGATTTGGCGTTTGATTCTGTTGAGCACATCATGCGTGATGTGAACGGCGGTTGGGCGTTCCGTTATCTGCATGCGAATGGCGCTTCGTTGTTCTTTATTGCTGTATACGCGCACATCTTCCGTGGTTTGTACTACGGTTCATACAAGTCACCACGTGAGATCACGTGGATTGTTGGTATGTTGATTTACCTAATGATGATGGCGACTGGTTTCTTGGGTTATGTTTTGCCTTGGGGTCAAATGTCATTCTGGGGTGCGACTGTTATCACTGGTTTGTTTGGTGCGATCCCAGGCGTTGGTGGTATTTTGCAAGAATGGTTGCTGGGCGGACCAGCTGTGGATAATGCCACGTTGAACCGTTTCTTCTCACTTCACTACCTTCTACCGTTCGTAATCGTTGGTTTGGTGGCTGTGCACATTTGGGCATTCCACACGACAGGCAACAACAACCCAACGGGTGTTGAAGTACGTCGCAAATCAAAAGCAGAAGCTGCTAAAGATACTGTACCGTTCTGGCCATATTACGTGATCAAAGATTTGTTCGCGCTGGTTGTGATCTTGGTTATCTTCATGGCGGTTGTTGGGTTTATGCCAAACTACTTGGGCCACCCAGATAACTATATCCCTGCGAATGCATTGGTGACGCCTGCACACATCGTTCCTGAATGGTACTACTTGCCGTTCTACGCGATCTTGCGTGCGATTACATTTGATGTGTTGTTCCTGGATGCGAAGTTCCTTGGCGTGTTGGCCATGTTTGGTGCGATTGCTGTAATGGCGTTGGCGCCATGGACAGATACATCACCAGTACGTTCTGGTCGTTACCGTCCGATGTTTAAGATTGCATTCTGGATCCTTGGTTTCGACTTCATGCTACTGATGTGGTGTGGTGCGCAACCTGCAGAGGGTTTGATCCCGCTGATCTCACTACTAGGTGCGATTTACTGGTTCGCTTACTTCTTGGTTATCCTGCCTGTATTGGGTTGGACAGAGAAGACGTTGCCTGTTCCTGAAACAATCGAAGCTGATTTTGATGCGCATTACCCGCCAAAATCTGGTTCAGCCAAATAATTGAAAGAGGACTGATAAAATGAAAAAACTACTTCTTTCAGCAGCAGTTGCATTCTCGATGGCCACGACGGCCATCGCGGGCGGCGGCGAAGGCCACATCGAAGATTTCGATTTCTCTTTCGAGGGGCCATTTGGCAAGTTTGACCAATACCAGTTGCAACGCGGTTTGCAGGTTTACACTGAAGTTTGTTCAGCATGTCACGGATTGCGCCACGTTGCGTTCCGTACACTGGGCGACGAAGGTGGCCCGCATTTGACGGCGGATCAAGTGAAAGCATACGCGGCGGAAATCGACGTATATGACAAGGAATTGGATGAGGATCGTTCTGCGAAGCCTTCTGATAAATTCCCAGCTTCTGGTTTAGAAACTGCACCTGATTTGTCATTGATGGCTAAAGCGCGCGCTGGTTTCCATGGCCCGAATGGTTTGGGTATCAACCAGATCGTTAAAGGCATGGGTGGTGCGGAATACATTGCATCGATCTTGACTGGTTATACCGGCGAAGAAAAAGAAGAAGCCGGTACAACGTTGTACGAAAACAAAGCATTCCCTGGTGGCTGGATTGCAATGGCACCGCCATTGGAAGACGAAGCCGTGGAATTTGCGGATGGTCACAAAAATGATGTGCATCACATGTCAGAGGATGTTTCAGCATTCTTGATGTGGACGGCAGAGCCAAAAATGATGGCGCGTCAGCGTTTGGGCTTGTTGTCTGTTGGCATGTTGTTGTTGTTCGGTGTGCTTTTGTACCTGACGAACAAGAAATTGTGGCGTGATATTAAACGCAAGGGTTAAGCCCGACACATAGAATTTGGAAAGGCCGCTGATTTAGTTCAGCGGCCTTTTTTGTTTGTGTTAGGGTGACCGAAAAGGGTGGGACCTATGGCATTTATAAATTGGCGTGACATTGATGAACGGGTGACGACATCGGGGCAACCGACTGAAGAGCAGTTGGTTGAATTGGCGGAAGCGGGTGTGAAGACAGTTATTAATTTGGGGCCGCATTGGAATAAGGGCGCTTTGGATGATGAAACTGCATCCGTTGAAGCGTTGGGGATGCGGTATATTTATATTCCTGTGGATTTTGACGCACCCACGCGTGATGATTTTGATCGGTTTTGTGCAGCGATGCGCGCGACCGAGGGGGAACGTTTGCATGTGCATTGCATTTACAATGCGCGGGTCTCTGCGTTTTTCTACCTTTACGCCAAAGAAGCTGGCGATGCCGATGTTGCGTTCACGCGCATGGATGGAATTTGGCGGCCCGGAGGTGTGTGGGCCGCGTTGATTGGGGTACCTGATACCGAAGGGTCAAAGAACCTGTATGCGGGTGACGATTACGAAGTTTAGGTGCCTAGGTAGCGTGCTAATGCGATGGGTGGGTTCGCCAGTAGTTCAGCGGTGTCCGCGGGTGCGTGTGCCTGACCTTCTGCAATCAATACGGTTTGATCGGTGATGTATTGCGCATCTTCGGGTTGGTGGGTGACCATCAATAATGTGGCCTTGGCGCCATCCACGATTTCCGCGACCAGATCTAACATTTCGTGTTTTAATGCAGGTCCGAGGGCGGCGAAAGGTTCGTCTAGGCATAGGACTGGACGATCACGAAGTAGGCAACGTGCCAGTGCGACGCGTTGTTGTTGCCCGCCAGAGAGTTCGGATGGCATTTTCGAGCCTTGGTTGTTGAGGCCGACGCGGCGTAGCGCATCCTGAACGATTTCGCGTTCGGCGTCGGATAGGCGCAGGTTTGGGTGCAGGCCGAGGGCGATGTTTTTTTCCACGGAGAGGTGTGGGAATAGGTTGTGATCTTGGAACAGTAACGCGATGGGGCGTTCGGCGGGAGGCATCGTGGTGATGTCGGTGTCGTTATACAAAACGCGGCCTTCGTCGGGTGTTTTGAATCCTGCAATGGCTGACAGCAACGTGGATTTACCGCCGCCTGATGGGCCGAGAAGGGCGATTTTGTGGCCTTCTTCGATTTTAAAATCAGCGGATAGGGTGAATGAACCATGGCTGAGTTCGATGTTATCTAACGTTATGCTCAAGGCGACCTCCTTGGTCGAAAATCCAGAATAGGGCCACGGAGAGTGTGACCAAGAGTAGGGCGACGCCAGCGGCATCGGACAGCTGATAGGATGACATGAGACGGTACATCATCAAGGGAAGTGTTGCCATGTCTGGGGGCGCGAACAGGGTGATGACGCCAAGGTCGCCCATGGATAGCGCCGCCGCCAGACCCGCAGAAAACCCGACGGGGCGTTTAAGGCGGGGCCAGATGGCAAAACGAAAACGATCCCATGTTTGCATACCTAAGCTGTCGGCGAGGCGGCCATAGTGATCCTCGGCCCGTGTCATAGCGGGGAGGATTACGCGTAGGGAAAATGGTAGGGACATGGCGGCGTTGACCAATGCCGTAATCGGCAGGGCGATGGCGAAGGGTGAGATGAAGGGGAAGGTCATTACGAACAGGCCTGTTCCGATGACGAAAGGGGAAGCCGCGAGGGTGAGGAAGCCAACCACCTCCATTACGTTGGATACGGTTTTACGTTTTCGCGCGATGCGGATGATGAATGCGGACATGGCGATGGACATGCAGACCGATAGGCCAGCGGATAGAGTGGCGACAATGACCGAGTTTAGCGCCGCCCACCAGACAGCGGAGGGTAAGGTGAAGAGTGGAATGATTCCACGCAAAAGGATCGAAGCCAGCGGTAGGAAAAGGAAGAGGCAGACAAGTGTGAGAATCGTGTAATCAGTAACGCGGTAGCGGGTCTCGCGAGCGTCCCAGCGCTCTGCCTTGCGATCCAGTCCTTGGGCGAAGTGCATTGGGGTGGCGATTAGAATTGTGACGGCACCGATGGCGGCGCACAGGGCGAATTGGATCATTGCCAGTTGTGATGCTTTGGTCAGGTCGAAATCGAAGCGGATTG
The DNA here is from genome assembly GCA_943846615.1 of uncultured Amylibacter sp. Taxonomy (GTDB): domain Bacteria; phylum Pseudomonadota; class Alphaproteobacteria; order Rhodobacterales; family Rhodobacteraceae; genus Amylibacter. The sequence continues at coordinate 1,749,852 of OX044354.1, forward strand.
CCTGATAGATGGCAAGTTCGATCGTTGTTGCCTTGGGGCCACCGCCAAGGGCCAGCGCGACGGCGAAGCTGGAAATGCAAAGCAGAAAGATCAACAGGAATGCACCCGGTGCAACGGCGCGCAACATGGGGCGTTCGAGGTGGCGGGTGATATCGCGCGTTTCCATGCCGAGTTGGGCGGCAAGGCGGAAGTGCTCGACGGGGATTGCTGACCAGCCTTGGACAAACAAGCGGGTAGCGAGGGGGATGTTGAAGAAGACGTGCGCGAGGACGACGCCGCCAAAGCCGTATATGTTGAGCGGGCCAAGGCCGAAATTTGCGATTAGCTCGGAGATATAACCAGAGCGTCCCCATACCGCCAAAATACCGAGGACGGCGACGATTGCAGGCAGAATAAAGGGCGCACCCATCAGTGTAAGGATGAATTTTCGGCCGCGAAAGTTACGCCGTGCCAATGCACGAGCAGTGGGGATTGCGATGGCGATTGAGATGATTGCAGAGGCCAGTGCCTGTGTGATTGTGAAACGGATTGTTGCCCAATCGGCGGGGGTCAAGGATGAGGTGATTTCAGCGCGCCACCATAGAGCGATCACTGTGCCCAAGGTGAGCAAGAGCAGCAGCGCAAATGCGCTGCCGCCAAGGATAAAGTGTATTGGCCTTATCGGCTGAGAGCTGTGAGCCATTCGGCAAGTGCCTTGTCGCGTGCCTGTTCGGCCTTATCCGCAGGGATGATCAGGCTGTCCACAGGGGTAATAAGTTGTTCGAAACCAGCGGGCAGGCCGTCAGTTGGGAACACAGCTGGGTACATCCAGTTGGTGGTTGGGATAATAGACTGAAACGCGGATGATGTCATGAAGTCCAAAAATGCGTCGGCCAATTCTGGCTGATCGGTGGCGGCAAGTTTACCAGCAACCTCGATCTGCATGTAGTGACCTTCCTTAAACGACGCGGCGGACTTGGATTGATCCTCTTCTGCGATGATGTGGTATGCGGGTGATGTTGTGTAAGATAGAACCATGTCAGCCTCACCATCTGTGAACATACCGTATGCCTCTGACCAACCCTTAGTGACGGTCAAGATTTTGGGTGCCAAGCCAGCCCAGATTTCTGGGGCGCGTTCGCCATAAGCCTCTTCGACCCAGAGTAACAAGCCTAGGCCCGGAGTGGATGAACGCGGGTCTTGGATCACGATTTTGAAATCGTTTGGCATTGCGATCAATGCCTCAAAGCTGTCAGGTGCGTTTTTTAGTTTTGTGTTGTCATAAACGAATGCGAAGTAGCCCCAATCGTATGGCAAGAATGTTTCATCCGTCCAATCCGTTGGCACGTCTAATGTGGCAGGGCGATTTGCATAGGGTGCGAAAAGGCCAGTTGCCGCCGCACGTACCGTTAGGTTTGTGTCCAAGCCCAAAACAACATCGGCCTCTGAACGCGCGCCTTCGAGTTGCATGCGTGTTAGTAATGCTGCGCCGTCTCCAGCGCCGACCAATTTCAGGTCGCATTCACAAATTTCTTCGAATGCTTTTTCGACTGATGGGCCAGGGCCCCAGTCGGACACGAAGCTGTCGTAAGTATAGACGGTTAGTTCTGGTTTATCTTGTGCGTGGGCTGTAGTGGCGAATGCCAGTGTGAGGCCCGCAGCAAGGGTGATGAATTTAGTCATTTCAAGTCTCCAATTGCTACAAGCGTAAGGGGGTCGTTTGAAACGAAACCTTCCCTACGCCGGTATGATCCGGTTCAGGTTCGACGGGTTCGCGCAAGCGCATCTCAGCCATATTGGCCCCCCGAGGTGCAACCCTCTTAGGATGGGTTAAAAAAATAAGCAAGGGATGGGTTTTCTTTTGTAGTGTTGGTGGGGTATTGGTTTGTGGAGTTTTTGGAGATAAGCGCATGGCGACGAATTCATTTGGACGGATGTTTACAGTGACGACCTGGGGCGAGAGCCATGGGCCTGCGTTGGGTGCGACGGTGGATGGATGTCCGCCGAATGTGGCGTTGAGTGCAGAAGATTTGCAGCAATGGTTGGATAAGCGCAAGCCGGGACAGAATAAATACACCACACAACGCCAAGAACCAGATCAAGTGAAGATATTGTCGGGGATGTTTGAAGGGAAAACCACAGGCCATCCGATCCAGTTGATGATTGAAAATACAGATCAGCGATCCAAGGATTATTCCGAGATTATGGAGAAGTTCCGCCCAGGCCATGCGGATATTACGTATTGGCAGAAATATGGCATTCGCGATTATCGTGGTGGCGGACGGTCATCGGCGCGCGAAACCGCGGCGCGTGTGGCCGCCGGTGGTGTAGCGCGTGAGGCGCTGAAGGCGCTGGCGCCAGAGATTAAGATCACGGGATATATGGTTCAGATGGGGCCGCATAAGATTGATCGCAAGAAGATTGATTTGGCTGAAATTGAGAATAATCCATTTTGGACGCCTGATGCCGATGCGGCCGAGATGTGGGCCGGTTATTTGGATGGGTTGCGCAAATCGGGCAATTCAGTTGGCGCGGTGATTGAGGTGATTGCCAGCGGTGTTCCCGCCGGGTTGGGCGCGCCTGTTTATGGAAAGATTGATACGGATATTGCCACGGCGATGATGAGTATCAATGCCGTGAAAGGTGTTGAGATTGGTGCGGGCTTTGATTCAGCGGAATTAACCGGCGAAGATAATGCGGATGAAATTTCGTTCGTTGATGGCAAGCCGCATTTCCATTCAAACCATGCAGGTGGTGCGTTGGGTGGGATTTCAACGGGTCAAGATTTGGTGTGCCGTTTTGCGGTAAAGCCAACGAGTTCGATTTTGAAAGAACGTGCGACGATTACCAAGGCGGGCGAAGATACGTCGATTATTACCAAAGGGCGCCATGATCCATGTGTGGGTATTCGCGCTGTGCCAGTGGGTGAGGCAATGATGGCCTGTGTGATTTTGGATCATCTATTGTTGCATCGTGGGCAGGTTGGCAAGAACCAAGGCCATATCGGTTAACGGAATGGCCTTGCCATACGCCTATGCGCCCTGACGGGCGATTGGGTTATGTGGCGATGCGGGATTTTTGAACTGCGAAGATGCCCGCCATGATGATGGCGACGCCGATGATATCGGTATTGGTAAGTGTTTCACCCAGTAGGATTGCCGCGATTGCGACCCCAAAAAATGGGTTTAGAAAGTGGAATGTTGCGGCCTTGGTTGCGCCGATGCGGCCCACTAGCAGGAACCAGATGTAGGTGGCGATGATACCTGGGACGATAATTGTGTAGGCGAAGGCCCAAAGTGCCGTTGGTGTCCACGTGACGTCCCATGTTTCCAGCGTGAGCGCGGGGATGGCGAGGGCGGCGGAACCGATCAGCATTTGCATGCCGACGACCATGAAGAGATTGCCACCAGTGGATGCGGATTTTACCGAGAGCGTGGCGATCGTAAGCGCGATGACGCCGAATAGGCAGAGCATGACGCCGATGAGATCGACGCCGCCAGTGATGCGGGTGCCCATGATGAGTGTGACGCCAGCGAAGCCGATGATGAGCCCAGCGATACCCATTGGCGGGAGTTTTTCGCGAAACACCGTGAGGAGAGCGAGCGCGACCAAGAGGGGCATGGTGGAGGCGAGAATGGAGGCGAATGAGGCCTCTATGCGTGTCATGGCGACGAAGAAGAAACCGAGGTAGATCGCGTTTTGGCAGATGCCGAAGATGATAATGCCGCGCCATTGTTGGCGGGTGAATTTGGGGCGTTGACCAAGGGCATATGCGATTGCGCAGGCGATCAGACCCGCGATCAAGAAGCGCAGAGCCGAGATCGAGAGAGGTGGTGCGATTTGAACGATGATGCGCGCCGAGGTGAAGGCGCTGGACCAAATCAGAGCGAAGGTCAGGCCCATGAGTGTTGATTTGATATCCATCTGTGTTGTCCCAAAGAAAAAGGCCGCCTTTGAGGCGACCTTAATCATTGTTTTGTTTTCGTCGAGGGGTAATTCCCTGTGACGAAATAATCGATACGACAGATTAGTCGTTGATTACGTCTTTAAGTGCTTTCGCGATCGTCACTTTGGCAACGCGGTCAGCAGGCTTCATGAATTGTTCGCCTGTTGCTGGGTTGCGTACCATGCGTTCTGGACGCGCGCGGCATTGAAATTTACCAAGGCCTGGCAATGTCACTGCGCCGCCTGCTGCGACCTCTTTCGATACGATACCTGCCAAAGCCTCTAGGGTTTGGTTTGCTGTCGCTTTATCTGAACCACATGCTTCTGCTAGTGATGCTACCAATTGTGTTTTTGTCATTGGTTTCTGAGACATTTGCTGCTCCTCTGCTGCGTTGTGTATACAAAATATTCTATTTGTAACGTCTTTGTGTGGCACATATTGTGGGTAAAGATGCAGAAGTCCAAGCAAAAAATGCACAAAGTGCCTTATTTTTATGACGTTTAACGTGTTTTGGCGAAGATATGCCGATTTTCGGGCCGTGAGAGTGGTTTTTCCACTCTAATTTTTGCAGATTGCGGGCAGTGGTGGGGATAGGTTTGCGCAAAGAACATCGCGTAATATGGCACGTTCAGTGTCCACAACGGGCGTTTCAGGTTCGTTAATTGGTGTTTGGACACCAGATGCAATGTTTTCCAAGATAGGTTTCCCACCAAATCCACTGTGTAATAGGGCGCTTTGCAATGATTTTCCTGTTTTAACGGGGCGTGTTGGATAGAAATAGAAATCGGTTACCAGTGATGAACTGGTCTGTGGCACTTGTGTTCCCTGTGAATTGCGCGTGACGTCGCGGCGCACGCGGCGCAGGGTTTGTTCAATGTCGATGTCTGGTTGGGCCAAGTTATCAAGCAACGCGCCAGTAAAGAGGCTGTGATGTCCAAGACCATCATGCGCGGCATGGCCCGGGGAGGAAGCATAACTGATGAGTGTTCCAACGGGTGGCGCCGGCGGTGACAATGAGCGCAATGGAATTTCACCTAATTCGGTTTGAAAAGTGATGGGTTCCTGACAGGCATCGAAGAGAATGAGGTTGGTACGTGAGCCCGTTTGCATCAGGGATGTTAGATCGCTGAGGCGAACCAATGCGCCAAGTTGTTGCTGATTTTTCGGATCGAAGTCGACCGGAAAGATCAGGTTTTGCTGTGCCAATGCGGCGCTGTGACCAGCGTAATATATCAGGGACACATCGGACTGTTTTGATTTTTCCGCATAGATGGCGAGGGCGGTGAGCAGTTCGGCGTGGTTTAGATTATTTGCCAAATAGACAGTAAAGCCAAGGTTAGAAAGCGCGGTCGAAAGTGTTTTTGCGTCCCCTTCGGGGTTACGTAGGTGGGGCAAGTGAATGTAATCGCTGTTCCCGATGACAAGAGCAATGCGCGTTTCTTGCGCAGCAGTTATGCTGGCCTGTGCGGCCCAAAGGGCGACAGTCAGCAATGCCAAAAATAATGTTCTAAGAAAGCGCATTACTTACACCCTGTGTCAGTCTCTTTGGTGGAAAAGGCGACGCGCCGATTGCGTGAATCATTGCCCGGGATTTCAGGCAAGGGTTCGGTTTCGCCCAAGGCCGCGATTTGTACCCGTGTGGGATCGATATTGCCGACCTCGGCCAGATAGGTGGCGACCATGACCGCACGTTTCTGGCTGAGTTGCATGTTATATTCCGCATCACCAGAGGTGTCCGTGTGACCCGTGACGCGCAGGCATGTTTTCAACATCGCCTCGGATGTCAGAACCGAAGAGAGGCGTTCAAGGTGTTCCTTGAATTCGGGTTCGAGGTCGAAAGAATTTAGCGCGAAGTGAATGAAATATCCGTTTTCTGATTTCGCCGCCTGATGTGAAATAGGAGTATGTTTTGTTTTCACCTTGGGCGCAGCAGGGGCGGGCTTTTTGACCGATTTAACCGGTACGGTGCGCACCGTTTTTGATGTGCGAATTTCACTGTCCAAGCGAATGACGATGCCACGTTGTTGACCCAATGGCGGGTCCACACATTCAACAGGTAGTTTGACATTCAAAGCCTTGGCAATTGCACAGTTACTGGCCCCAAGGGGGAGTTCACCGATGGTTTGTGCGGACATTGGTGTGCCCGCGCAGATGGCGAAAGTGAATAACGTTTTGATTAGGCGCATGTGACCCTCCTGATCGTTTGAGGAAGGATTAAGGCGAAAGTCTGAATAACTATTTACGAAACCAAAGATGTAAAAAATTTTACCTAAAAAGGGTTTAGTAGGATTTGTGTGGAATAACCGATTCAAACAACTTTGGACGGTAGAATTTCAAGATGGTAGCGAAGACACAAGGCGACAAAACACGTATGGTATGGCTGGATTGTCTACGTTTGTTGGCAGGCGTTTCAATGGTGGGTTTGCATGCCAGTTCGGATACAAGCGGGCAACCGTTTCCAGAATTTGAAACGGCTGAACGGGTTGGGCCAGTGTTATTTCGCGCGGTTGTTTATACGGCGCGCACCGAATTGTTTTTGATAATATCTTTGTTTTTGTTGACCATGTCGCTGGACGGTAGACACCGCAGTTATGGTGCAACAATCAAAGAACAAGCGCGACGGTTATTATTGCCGTTCGCGTTTTGGGTGGTGTTCTTTGCGTTTTACCGCTTGGTCAAGGCTGGGCATTTTGGGTACGAGGATGCGATCTGGCGACAGCTGGGTGATCCGATGCAATGGGTTAGTTTTTTTGCATTGGGATCGGTGCAGTATCACATGCATTTTCTGCCGACGTTATTTGGGCTGGTGTTGATGTATCCGTTATATCGGATTGCGGTTGATAATCCGATGTTCAGTTTTGTAGTGCTGTTGTGCCTGTTCACCAAGCGTGAGGTGGATATCTGGATATGGTCCAATCTGCGCGATATGGGTGGATTTGAATATCTGGTGCGTGGAGTGAAATTGTTGACCTATGCCGGATATGGAATTGTGGCGGCTGGGTTTTATGGCATGATGAAACGCGGATTTACCGATAGAGCGTTGCGCGGCATGTTTTTCATAGCACTTTATCTGGGTGCGATGATGTTCATGATTAAACTGGTGTATTCGCACAAAGTGATTTTATCTGGAAATTGGCAGTATAATTATAACCCCGCGTATTGGGCCGATTTTTTAATGCCGATTCTGTTGTTTGCGATTTTTATGGGCGCAAAGAATGCGAACTGGCCACCCATGATTTCAAAGTGGGCGCCGTACAGTTTTGGCATCTACTTGGTGCACCCTATTTTCTTGGATGTTCTGGAATTGGCGTTTTGGCCAATGGGATTAAGCCCTTCTTCGTATGTTGCCCTTAAGACAGTAGGTGGAATCGCCGCGTCGACGGTTTTTGTAATCGTTCTGTCGCGGATCAAATTATTAGCGTGGACAGTAGGCATGGGAAAATTCCCACGGTTTCTGCCCGTCGAAAAACCGACCCTTGGGTCAAATAAAGGAGTAAGTTAAATGGATTTTGAAACAGAACAGCATGGTGAGAAGCTGGTTGTGAAGCTGACTGAGGATCGTTTGGATGCCGCATTGGCAGTACGGTTTAAGGATGCGTTGAAGACGTTGGTAGATGATGGCGCGAATTATATGGTGCTGGATTTGCAACAAGTTGCGTTTATGGATTCATCCGGTTTGGGCGCATTGGTTGGGCACATGAAATACATGGGGACAGAGCGGAATTTTGAAATTTGTGACCTGTCGCCAACCGTCGAAAAAGTATTCAAATTAACGCGAATGGACAGTGTTTTCACTATCCATGATGATTTGGCGGCGGCTGTTTCATCCGATCAGCAGATGGCTGGTTAAGCCCTTTTGGAGAAGTAAAGGTTCATGCCGCAATTTTCGAAAAGCTTCTTGAGCGCCCAGCAATTGATCAGCGATAATGTTGCTGAGACGATTGTTTGGCTACGCGCGCAGGGAATAAATGATGATGCCGCCGGCAGTACGGAAATCGTATTGGCGGAGGCGCTGAACAATATCGTGGAACACGCGTATCTATATCGCGAAGATGGTAAAATCGAAATGGATTTGACCCTAGCTAATGATGTTTTGGGGATAACGCTGTTCGATCAAGGTAGTAAGTTTCCTGGCATTCCCCAAAAAAAGGAAATGAAGGGCAATGCAATAAAGTTCGAAGAGTTGCCAGAGGGTGGATTTGGGTGGTTTTTGATTCACTCACTGACCCAGTCGATTCGCTATGCCTTTATAGACGAAAAGAATGTGGTGAAGTTTGAAGTGTCCTGTGCCTGATTCATGTGAATTGGATAAAATTTTCAGCAACATCTTTGAAAACTGGGCCGTAAATTATCCAGAAATTCATGACTCTGCGTCAGTTTACAAACAATATTAATGCCCACGTTTCGGGATGAAAGAAGTGAGATGTTATGAACAGCCTGGTTGGGAAAGTCGTATTTGGTGTTTTTGTCGTTGGTTTCCTGGGAACGGCAGCGTCTGTTGTTTCAACTTTGGGCGGCGAGGTGCGAGAAACTTTGGCAGTGAATGCCGCAACGATTGAGCAGGAAAAGAAAAGCCGTGCAGAGGAGATTGCCAGACAATCAAAACGCGACGGCATTGCGTCCGAGTTTGCGAAAAATAATCCACAGTTTTCCGCAATGGATGATGTAGATTTAGATACGCTGAACACCTTTGAGGCGCGAAAATCTGTTGAAGCTCGGCCGCAAGGTCCGCGTGTAAATGCGGATGATTTGCCGAATTTGTTACGCGGCGACTTACCCGAAGAGACGTTAAGTACCGTCCGCAAGGTTAAGAAGATCACAGCGCCGCCGCGCATGTGCGAAATGCCAAAAGACTATTTCGAGAAGTTGAAAGCGAATGAAGTAGAGCGCGCACCTGGATACGACGATGAGAATGGGTTTGTGAGACGGTACAAACCACGGCGTGGGTTTTTAAATGAGCGCGAAATGCAAGCGGCACGTGTTGCCTGGGGGTATTTCACACAATTTACACAAGAAGATACGGGATTGGCCAATTCAGTGGGGGCGTATCCGTCGACCACGTTGTGGGATACCGCGTCGTATATCAGCGGTTTGGTGGCAGCATTTGAGTTGTGCCTGATAGAAAAGCCGGAATTTGACAAACGCATTTTGAAATTGTTGACGACATTTCGAACGTTGAAATTATTTCGCAATGAAATGCCAAATAAAGTGTATCACACGAAAACAGGTGCGCAGGTAGATTATACCAATAAACCTGGTGAAATTGGATTTTCAGCGTTGGACATTGGACGGTTCATGGTTTGGATGCGGATCGTTCGCAATCGCTATCCGTATCTGGCCAACACTATTGATAATATGCTGTTGCGTTGGGATTATTCGAATATCATCGACGAAGATGGCGTTATGTTCGGCGCTTTGATCGACAAGGAAACCAAGGAAACTGTTTACGCGCAAGAAGGTCGTTTGGGATACGAAGAGTATGCCGCGAAGGGTTTTGCGTTATGGGGATTTAAACCCTACTTTGCCCATCGAGCAGAGCCATTTTTAACGACCAATATTTTTGATGTGCGGGTGCCATATGATGGCCGTGATCCGCGTATTTTCCATTCTCAAAATTATGTTGTGACTGAGAGTTATTTGTTGGACGGATTGGAGTTGAATTGGGACATGCCGCACGATGATATCAGCAGTGATCAGGTGCACACCGATGGGTGGCGCGCGGAATTTGCGGATCGCATTTATCAAGTGCAGCACAATCGTTTCGAACGTGTTGGATACATGACTGCCCGTTCAGAGCACAATGTTAAAGGGCCGCCATATTTCACCTATGATACGATTTTTTCGGATGGCTATCCTTGGAACACAGTGACACCGCGTGGCGATTATTCACCAGATCACGCAGCAATCGCAACAAAGGCGGCATTTGGTTTGTGGGCGCTTTGGGACACCTATTACACTGACATTTTGTATGAGGCGATTATCGAATTATTCGACCCTGATCGTGGCTTCTACGAAGGTCTATATGAAGGCGGCAATGGGCATATTGAAATTCAAACTGCCAATAATAACGGAATCTTATTAGCTTCGCTTTTACACAAGGTGCAGGGGCGGATTTTCACCCCAGGCCCAGGTGGATCTGAGGTTTGGTATACTCGCTTTCGGGATCGCGATACGCGCATTCGTAAGGGGCTGCCCGACCCGCCGCAGAGATCGGATTGGTTACCAATTTATCGACACCCTGCACAGTTGGAGGAAACGCAAAGATGACTATTTTTAAAAAGCTCGTGGGACTTGGGTGCGCGTTAAGTTTATTGCCCAGTGCATTATCTGGACAGTCGTTGCAACAACAAGGAATTGCGAGCACGACCCAAATTTTAGACACATCCGTTTTATTCGCAATTGGCGCGAGAGAAGCGGAACAAGCCTTGCGTGGATCGTTTGGTTGGCCCACTTTTCAAGAGGGGTTTGTGGATCGCGTTTATTTTCGGTTCGATCCTGATGGGTATGCACGTTTTTCAACCAGTCCGCGATTGGACGAAGATGTATTTGAGATCATTTGTGCAGAGAGCTCGACTGCATGTTTAGCGAAAAAACCCTCGTTGGAAGTTGGATTGACTGTTGAAGGAAAGATACAAATTAAGATCGCAGATATAACGCCGCAAGATACGTTTTTTGTGTCAGATCGAAAAACAGAATTGCCGTTGCCGCCAACCATCCTTGAGCCTTTGGATGCGAGACTGGAAACCCTGTTGGCGTCTGGTGGGCATTTGGTAGTGAAACGGGAGGTCGAAACGGTGCAGGAAATTTCCCTTGCTGGGTTTTCAGCAGTGTCGACATATCTGCGCTGGGTAGCGCAAGGGCAATCGCCACGTGTGTTTCCAAGAGGTTGGCCTGTGCCTGCACAAGTGGATGCGTTGCAGGTCGGTGGATTGACACAAAGTGATAGTTGGATCGCGCCCAATGCTGGACCCCAGCAAGGTCAAACGACGTTTGCACAAGCACAGTTTAATCAAAATACCCAACCACAGTTGCTTCAATTACAGCCTGTGCAGAATAGCGCACTGGGCGGTCAAGTAAGAACGTCGCAGACGATTAGTGGCGATTTTTCACAACAGCAAGCAGGTGTTGATCCTGCGCAGAGCGCAATTCAGGCCCTTCGAAGGGAATTGGCGTTGTTGCGCGCGTCACAAGCTGGCGCTGTTCAACCAAGTAATGCGCCAGCAGTTGATGATGTTGCAATCGGATTTGCTCAACAAGCACAGTCAAGAGATCTGCATACGCCTGTTGGGTTTGGAACGGGTCTTGGGGTGGATGCTGAACAGCCGCTACAGGCCACACCGCAACGAGAGCTTTCGCGTCCTGTCGCAAGGAACTCAGTACCTGAGATGGTTGGCGTCGATCATCGAACACTTAATGCATTAGAAATGCGTTTGTTTGCCCTTGAAACATCAATTGTTGAGATGAGAACAGCGCTGCTAACCGAATTACGTGACATGAATGCCAAACCTGTGGAAGCAAATATTCAACCCGTGATCTATGAACCTACACCTGATGAGGCTGTTGCGAAAGACCCACCCGAAACCATGGAAGCACTGGAAAAGCTTTTGTTGGAACGCTTAAGTAAGCGTGATCCACTGCCGACCGTTGAGGAAACGGTCGTAGAGACGGCGGCCCCAGCCGGACAAAGTTTGGAACGCATCCAAATTATGGAATTGTTAAAACAGCTAGAACCCGAAACGAAAGAAGAAGCTGTGGTTGTGCAGGACGCTGTAAAGCCCATTGCGGAGGCGCCAGAATCTAGCGGGTTTGTTACGTTGTCAGACTATATCAACCAGGTGTTGAAGGCTGAAGGGCAAGAGCAAAAACCTAACTAGCCCATACAAACAATGTCGGTTTTCACTGCATCGCAAAATTCATAGTATTTGGAAAGAAAAATGACCCAACCCGCAAAAAAACAAAAGTCTCTTGTTGATCTGATGTCTGTGTCTGACTGGCGTAGTACGTGGGATAGCTACATCTCTAGTCGGGAGAAACACCTGCGAAAGGCGACGGATCATCCACCAAGTTGGGTACGATTCGTGGCGGGGTCGCTGGGCTTTTTTTCCAGTTTGTTAGCATTGGGCGTTCCAGCAATTACATTGTTAATTGTGGATCGGTTAATTCCATCTGGGAACTCAGCATCACTGTTGGCCTTGGCTGGGTTGGGCGCGGGAACTGCATTATCTGTTTGTTTAATTGACTTAATGCGAATGCGGGCATTGGAAACGTATTTCACGAATGTGCGCGGGTTGGTCTTGTATCAAGATAGTTGTTTTGCTGTCTTCTGGATGATGATCTTGGCGTTTTTAAGCCCTCTCTTGCCCTTGATTACCGCTGTCGTGGGGATGATTTTGTTTTTGGTTTGGCGTTTTCGCAAGCCGCATCAAATTCGCCAAGGTAAGGCAGGGTCTACTGTTTATGCGGATCCATTATTGGCTGATGCGATGGGTCTAGGTCCCGCATATTTACAGCAGGCTGCCGAAGGTAAGATATATATGGAAGATCAGCCCGATTTTCAAACGATAGGGCAGACGAGCTGGATGAATTTTTTACAGCTTATCACTGCCGTATCCAGTATCGTTGTGACGGCTTGGTTGCATATTGGTGGGAGCTTATCTTTAGGTAGTATGTTTGCGGCGATTTTCGTTAACCAATATATCGCGGGGGTCTTTGTGAAATTTTATCAGGTGCAGGTTTTGAAGCCAGCTAAACCGGACCTGTCATTCATGCATTTGATAGAGAACGGTGAGGGGCGCCAGCCTGTACCGGTATCTGATGACAGTATGGAATTGCTTTCACTAACTGAAATTGAGGACTTTGGATTTGCTCCGTTTTCTGCTGATTTATTTCAGGGATTATGCCTTGCCTTGATTGGGCCAAGTGGTTCGGGTAAGTCGAAAATTTTACGTGCGATTTCTACGGGGCAATTTTATGAAGGTAAAATTACGTTTCGTGGAAAAAATTGGGGCCGCAATCATGAGCGTTTGCCATCTCTAAGCTATACGACGGTGCCGCCGATTGCGCTGCAAGGTTCCGTGGTTGAAAACGTCACTTGTTTTGATCCCAAGGCAACAGCCTTGCCGGCGATTGAGTTGTTGCGAAAACTGGACCCATTCGAAGATGTATTTCGGGATAAGGATTTTATCAACGATTCGATTGACGACGATAATGCGGCGCAGAGCCAGATTGTATCTCTTGCGCGGGCGTTTTGGTTAGACAGTGAAATCATTGTTTTGGATCAACCTGAGACCTATTTGGATCAGGCATCGCGCTCGGCGTTGATGGCGTTGATTTTGCGCGCGAAAACCGAAGGGAAGATTGTGGTTTTGGCGACGGACGATGACTACCTTATGTCGGTCGCAGATGAGGTGGTTAAGCTGGAGCGCGGCGAGGTTACCGATCGCGGGCCAATGGACGAGGTTCTTGGTCGGCACCGCCAACGGTGGGTCCGCGTTTCGTTTTTCCCCAATAAAAGGGAAGCGTTTCGCCTGTCTCTTTGGCTGGAAGCGCAGTTTCCTCGCGGGATGGACGAAGAATTGCGCGCACGTGTGAAGCAGGCTGCTCAGGACATGTTATTTTTTGCACCACGTGATCAAAACCTAGGTCACAATGACGAGATTTTGTTTGATGTTCGTATGAGCCCATCTGAAGTTTTTATAACTATGCATGATCGCGGAGACATTCTATCTGCTGAGCATATGAGCGATGAAGAAAACCTGGAATTTGAGCGTGTGCGAAGTCAGGCTGACGGATTTGAGCAGACGCTACGAGAAGGATATCGTCAGCTGGCGGTGCGGTTTAGCGATGATCGAAGTGAAACAACAGAACGTCTGATAGCGGAGCGCTGAATTGAAACGCGAAAGTAAATTGCGAGACAGGCCAGAGGCAAAACGTGACACGAAGGTTGTCGCGAGCAAGCGTGGATTTCGTACGATTATTCGGCGCCATTTTTTCGCGTCGATGATTTTAGGTTGTTGCCTGGTTTTTAGTGTTGTTTCTGTGGCGGCTATCTACTGGTCATTGCAGGTCATTGCTGTGACTCACACGTTACGGGTTGCTGGAATTTTACAGGCCATTGAGCAATCAACGCCAGTAAAACACGAACGTGGCGGCATCATCAGCAACGTATTTGTGACAGACGGTGAGGTCGTTCGTGAGGGGCAAATTTTGGCCTCGTTGAACACCGACGATTTGGATGAAGAGCTGAATTTAGCCCGTCAACAAGTGGCGCGATTATTGTTGCGATCCAAATGTATTCGCGCATTGAAAGAAAATGATGGGCAATTGCAAATTCCAGATCAGTTGAAGCAAGTTTTAGGGCAGCTGGAGCAGACAAAAGTATTGCACCGCGAAACAAAGAATTGCCGTGTAGAATTGCAAAAACTAGCGTTTGATCTGAAGCAAGCGCGCGTGGAATTGCATGCGGCGCAGGATTTGAAGCGGCTCTACGCTCGGCTATCGCAGACCAATCGATTGATAAATGATACTGGGCGACAACTGAACCCGTTCTATCAGGTGGAAAGCGAGAGCGTGCCTGAGGATTTGCGCTTTATGCGTGATGTGTTGGAACAACAGATAAAAGCGACACAGGCAAGCGTTGCCTATGAGGAACTAAAGACGAAGTTGGAAAAATCCGAATTGGATCGCATTCAAGCATTGGATCGGGAATTGGAGGCGATTTCTGATCAATTGGTGAATGCGCAGGCAGATTTGACGCGCATGGAAAATGTTATGCGGGACAAGTTTATATATGCGACCACCAGCGGACGAGTGCAACGCATGCGCATTCGTGATGCTGGACGGCGTATTGCGGCGGGGGCGTATGTTTTGGAGATTGCTCCGCTGACCACAGATTTCGAAGTGACGAGCCGTATTAATGTCGCGGAAGCTCCGAATTTGGGGGTTGGACAATTAGTGCATGTGCAATTGTCGGGTGGCTTGCCGAAACCGATTTGGGTGCCTGCGCGTATTGAGAAAATTATTAAAACGTCCGAAAATAGACGCCAGTTAAGCATTCGTTTAGCGCGCGCGGATCTAAATAAACGAGACCTCTTGTTAGGGGATCATTCGTTGAACGGATTGGGTGAACGATCTGAAGCGGTGATTTCAATAAATTCGGAGACGGC
Organism: uncultured Amylibacter sp.; assembly: GCA_943846615.1. Taxonomy (GTDB): domain Bacteria; phylum Pseudomonadota; class Alphaproteobacteria; order Rhodobacterales; family Rhodobacteraceae; genus Amylibacter. The sequence continues at coordinate 1,764,942 of OX044354.1, forward strand.
GTGGGAATCATTGTCTGGGACGGTGAAAACGATTTTTCATTGGGCCAATCCAAACGCTGAAACGGATGTGTAAGCGCAGGGGAGCCGTTTTCAAGACTTGCCCTTTGAAACCCTGCATGTCAGGGTTTCTGGATGAAACGTTTGTCAGATTTTACCCCGCTTAATGCAGCCGAGGAACGGATGTTATCCGGTTGTTTGGTTGGGGATCGCGTTACCTTTGGTGATGGAAATTTACCAAAAGAAGAGAGTGGGGAGGTCGTTTTACGCGCCGACCTTATTCGATTGTTGTTGTTGGGGCAGGATCCAGATGTGGTCTTGCATGCCAAAGGCGTTCGCTTAAGAGGCGCGCATATTTCGGGTGTGTTGGATTTACAGGGCAGCGATTGTGTTTATGATCTGACGTTGACGCGGTGTTTTTTGGAAAAAGCGCCCTCGTTTATTAATGCACGGATGCGCGGCTTGCATTTTAGTGGTTGTGATTTCCTTGGTTTGCACGCGGACAATTGTATTTTTGAGGGTTCAGTTTTCCTGCGATCGGGTTTGATTTCGCGTGGCGAAATAGCATTTCCAAGTGCGCGCATTTCAGGGGATCTACAGATTTGTGATGCGCATATCGAAGGCCGTAATGGAGTTGGTATTTTTGCGGCGTCTGCCAGAATTGATGGGTCTGTTTATCTGGGTGATTACCCGTTTGATGATACTGAAACAGAATTACATGTTGATAGCGCCATTCAGTTTTCATCCGCAAAAATTACCGGTGATTTTTATTGCCGAAATTGTGCGATTTCAGCGGATGATCTCGTGAATGGCGGCGTTGTTGCACTGCAAAGTGGTGGGGATGGTTTGCCCACAGCGTTGTCATTCAACCGCACCGAAATTGGCGGCGTTTTGAATATGCGCAACAACCAGATTACACGGGGGATGGTGAATCTGTCTGGTGCGATGGTGCGTAGGTTGAATGATGAGCCGACAGGTGAAACCGCTGGGTATCGTGTGCGATTGGATGGGTTTGAGTATCAGACGTTTTCGGATCAAGCGGATACTAAGTTGGAGGCGCGGTTGGATTGGTTGGAGCGTCGACCAGAGGGTGTTGGATTTTCGGCGCAGCCCTATGAGCATTTGGCGGCGGTTTTTAACAAGATGGGCCATCGAGACGATGCGCAAAATGTTTTGCGCCACAAGGAACGCGATTTGCGCGATGCAAATATGGAGGCCATTCGTGAAAGCGGGCATGGGACGTGGAAGATCCCACTTTTGTGGTTATCCAGCGCGTTATTGCGGTGGTTGGTGGGCTACGGGTACCGTCCGATTTTGGCCATGGGCTGGGGCGTTGTTTTGATTGTTTTACTGTCTTGTGCATCGCATAAAACGTGGCAGGCAGGGGATATGACACCGAACTCTGCGCCTATTTTGATTTCTAAAAATTGGATTTCCGCGACGCAAAGCCACCCTGAAAACCCCGGTGAATTTTGGTCGACCCCTGGGCAAGCAGGACAGGATTATGAGACGTTTCATCCCGTTGCCTATGCCGCAGATTTGTTGATCCCAATTGTGAACTTGGGGCAAGAGGATGCTTGGGCACCATCCACAAGCCGGTCCCCTTGGGGACAGCGGATGTGGTGGTTGCGTTGGTTTGCCAAGGTGTTTGGCTGGGTGATTACGGCGCTGGCGGCGGCGGCGGTAACCGGTGTAATCCGACGCGTTTAAAGGAGCCAGACTAGGAAGACCAATAGGGCAACGAATGTCGTTAGACCGAGCCATGATTTACGTAAAACCAAGACAGCGTTCGTGATGTCATCGCGGGTCATTTCGCGACGACCGCGGGGATTGATGTAGGAATCATCGCTCATCTTACCTTGGTAACTGCGCGGGCCCGCGAGGGAAACATCCAGCGTCGCGGCCATCGCGGCCTCTGGCCAGCCAGCGTTGGGAGATGCGTGTAAGGTGGCGTCCGTCATCATGATTTCGAAGCTGGAACGTGAGCGGTGAACCAAGCAAATCAGGCCGCCGCACAAACGCGCGGGGATCAAATTTATCAGATCGTCCAGTTTCGCTGCGCCGAATCCGAAGGCGTTGTAGCGTTCGGTACGGTGGCCGATCATGCTGTCTGCGGTGTTGACCATCTTGTAAAATAGTAGGCCCGGTAGGCCGAGGATCAGGTACCAAAAAACGGGTGCGACGACCGCATCGGAGAAGTTTTCGGCTGCGCTCTCGACCGCGGCGCGGGCGACGTTGGATTCATCTAATTGGGCGACATCGCGACCTACGATACGTGCGACAGAGGTGCGGCCTGCTTCAAGTGAAAGCTTCAATGCTTCGGCGACGTCCGCTACGTGTTTGACCAATGAATTGTGTGCCAGCAAGATGGTCACGAGTATAAGTTCTAGGATGCCGAAATCGGGTAGCCAGTGGATGATCCAGCCAAGGCAAAGGGCTAGGATACTGAGCAATAGGATGGTTATGATGCCTTTGGTGCGAAGAAGGCCGCCAGAGTTTAGGCGTTTTTCGATCCAAGAGATTATACGGCCCATTAGGACAGCGGGGTGGGGAAAACGCGTCCAGATTTGATGTGGATCGCCGATGAAATAGTCGAGGATTAAAGCGACGAGCAGGATTTGCAGATGTGTCATTTGTTTTCCAATGCGTGTTTCAATTGATCCCATTGCGCGGCAGAACCCGGTAATCCAAGCCGCAACCAAGAGTTAGAGTATGGAAAAGCACGTGACCAGACATATTTTTGCGCCAACTTTGTTTGCAAAGCCACGGCATCGGGTGTGTCGTACAGTCGAAATAGGTCCGTGCCGCCAAGGGTCGTGTGCCCGTGTTCGTTCATAAGTGCGTCGAGGCGTGTGGCGTCGTTGGTAAGGCGGGTTCGGGTTTTTTCGGCCCATGTTTGATCATTTAACGCTGCTGCCCCGATGTATTGCGCGGGGCCTGAAATGGCCCATGGACCGATGCGATCTGTGATTTTTTGGACGAGTTCGGGGGATGCGACGGCGAAGCCAAGACGCATGCCAGCAAGGCCCCAAAATTTACCTAACCCCTTAAGAATGATGACGTTTGGTTGTGCGGCCAATGCGATCAAGGACTTTTCAGGTAAGACGTCGCAAAAACTCTCGTCAATGATGGTGAGTTTGGTTTTCGCTGTGTCGTCTGCGGTGATGTTGTGGGTGCGCCCATCGGGATTGTTGGGGTGAACAACGACGCGAACGTTGCCCGTTTCACCGACGTTCCAACCAGCCGCGTTAAAGGCGGCGGCGTGTTCGTTATAGGTTGGGCCGATGATTTCGACAGCGTCAGTTTCGTACAGACTGGGGATCATTGCGATCAATTGGGATACGCCAGAAGTGGCGATGATGTCAGCGGACTTGGGTACGTTCCAAAAATTGCGTGCTGCGTTTAATAACGTGTTTTGTGCGCCGGCGTCGGGAAGGCATTGCCAATATTGGGTGGGAATTTCGGGAATTGGGTATGCGATTGGGTTGATACCAGTGGATAGATCCAACCATTGCGTCCGCGATCCGCCGTATTGAGCGATTGCTGCGTCCAATCCGCCGCCATGATCACGGTTTTTGGCCATTATTCGCCGTCCAAAACGGGTAGACGGGCGCGAAAATGGCCTTTGATTGCTTGGGGCCATTCGCGGTATGGGACTTGGCCCTTCTCGCTGTTGGCGTGCAGGGTGGCGTAGGCCACAATGCCGTCGGCGTCATCAGCGGTGGGTTCGAATTTTCCGAGCACGTAGTTTAGTTTTTCATCGGCTTGGATTGCGATGTTGCAGGCGAAATCGCACCCCATCAGGCAGGCGTGACGGCGCACGGTTACATCTGGCGATCCTTGGGCAGCTTTCTCGATCAATTCTGCCAGTTTTTCACCGTCTGTTTGCGGGTCTTTTTCGGCGTCCCAGTCCGCGCATTTGCAGGTTTCACAGACTGTAATTGTGGTGGTCATTGGGTGCTCCGTGTGAGTTTGTTACTTGATTGCCCAAAAAAGTGGAAAAGCGCAAATAGATTCATGATTTCGAATGTTAAGATATTATTAAGAACTTTTTTATTAAAATGCTCGGCGGGACAATTGGGTAATTAGGGGTGGAGGACTGTGCTATGCAAGTGCTGATAGTCGAGGAACGTCTTAATCGTGGAAAAATTTGGAAACGGTTTTTAGAGCGCCAAGGCGCGAAAGTTTCACATGTTATAAATTCAAAGGATGCGACCAATGCGTTGAATTGTCAAAAATTTGATGCGCTGGTGATAAACATCGCCATGGCGAATTCAGCCATTCTGGCGGTGTCCGATCTGGCGGGTTATAAATATCCAGATATCGCGATTATCACGGTGACGTCTGGCAGTTTCTTTTCTGATGGGTCAATTTTCAGGATGATCCCAAATGCGCGCGGATGTGTTGGCGGCGACATTGCGCCAGCGGATTTGGCTGAAATGGTGGAGTATTACGGCAATCGATCTAAGCGCCGCGTTTGTGGGGGTGTTCCCAATCTGGCGATGGATTGATGGGGATAATCCGATGCGGGTTTATGGATTCGTGGCTGTAGTGATAGTGACGAATGATGTGATCAAAGTGCGTGGTTTCGCGGATACCTGGGTGTTGAAATAATTCCCGCGCGTATCCCCAGAGATTTGGAAAATCGACGATACGGTTACGGTTACATTTGAAATGTTGCACGTAAACGCAATCAAATCGAACCAATGTTGTGAAGAGGCGCCAGTCGGCTTCTGTTAATGTATCACCCATGATGTAGCGGTTGCGCGACAGGTGATCTTCGATCCAATCGAGTGCGTCAAACAATGCGGTGACGGCCATGTCGTATGCGGTTTGAGTGGTGGCGAAGCCTGATTTATAGACGCCGTTGTTGATGTCCGAATAAATCCGTGCGTTGAATGCTTCGATGTCATCGCGCAAGGTTTCAGGCCAGTAATCGGTTTGATTGTTCGTAATGTCGTTGAAGGTGGAATTCATCATGCGGATGATTTCGGCGGATTCGTTGGACACGATGGTATTGGTTTTTTTGTCCCATAAAATAGGAACTGTGACGCGTGTTGTTACGTCAGGTTGGGCGCGTGTGTAGATCTCATGGGCGCGTCTTGATCCAAAAAGGCTGTCACCCTGTGCGGGGCCGTCGTGTTCGAATGTCCAACCTTCACCCAGCATATCGGGGTGGACGTAATCGACGGTTATGTGGTCGGTCAGCTCTTTGAGCTCGCGAAAAATCAGGGTGCGGTGGGCCCAAGGGCACGCGAGAGAAACGTATAGGTGATAGCGACCAGATTCGGCGGCAAATCCACCTGTGCCCGTTGGACCAGCGGAACCGTCAGACGTGATCCAGTTCCGAAAACCAGCGTCTTGGCGCACGAATTTACCGTTTGATTTTTTCGTATCGTACCATTGATCCACCCAATTTCCGTCTACTAACAGGCCCATAATGCTCTCCTTTCGGGAATGCCTAGCAGGTTGTTGACTGGCTGTGCAATGCACTGGTTTGTGATGTCGGGAATAGAACTTGGGGCGACGTGAATCTGTTGCACCCAATCTTGGGGTGGCGTATAGGTGTTTCCAGACGAAGCCCAATGGGCCGGAAAGGTGCGTTGCGCACGGTTGACCCAAAACGGGAACTGTTGCCAACATCGTCAAAGGCGCTGCCTTTCCGAACCCGTGCGAGAAGGAAATGATATGCGTATTTTCACAGTTTTATTTTGTTTGATGCCGATGCCCGCGTTCGCGCATTTGGGCCATTTGGCGGATGCCGCTGGTCATGATCACTGGATTGCATTGGCGGCTGCGGCCGCTGCGGCCGCTGCGGCGGCGTGGGGTTTGCGTGGGCGCAAAGACGATGTCGAGGAAGAGGTTTCCGAGGACGTCGAAGAAGAATTGCAGGAGGCGTGAGCGTGGCTGATAAAATTGGTGTAATGATTTGTGGGCATGGTTCGCGCAGCCAATCGGCGGTGGATGAGTTCGCGACGTTGGCGGAAAAACTGCCGCCATATCTGCCGCCTGAGTGGTCGATGGAATATGGGTATTTGGAATTTGCGAACCCGTTGATCCGTGATGGTTTGGACAAGTTGCGCGAAGGCGGCTGTGATAAGGTTTTGGCGGTACCAGGCATGCTGTTCGCCGCGATGCATTCCAAGAATGATATCCCGACGGTGTTGAACACCTATTCCGAAAAGCACGGTGTGGACGTGAGTTATGGGCGCGAATTGGGCGTTGATCCCAAGATGATCGCCGCCGCCGCCGGTCGTATTCAGGATGCTGTTGATGCCGCGAATGCGGAACATGGCGAAATGGAATTGCATGATACGGCATTGGTTGTGATTGGGCGCGGGGCGTCTGATCCAGATGCGAATTCAAATGTATCCAAAGTTGCCCGCATGTTGTGGGAAGGTATGGGATTTGGCTGGTGCGAAGTTGGCTATTCCGGTGTGACGTTCCCGTTGGTGGAGCCGTGTTTGGATCACGTATCGCGGCTGGGGTACAAGCGTGTGATTGTTTTCCCTTATTTCTTGTTCAGCGGAATTTTGATTGATCGCATTTATGGATTTACGGATAAATGCGCGGATAAATATCCCGAAATTCAGTTTCAGAAGGCGGGTTATTTAGGGGACCATCCGAAGGTTTTGGAAACGTTCGCAGAGCGTATTACCGAACAGATGGGTGGAGGTGTGCCAAATTGCGGAACTTGTATGTACCGCACGCAAATCATCAATATAGAAGATGGTGAGCATAAGCATGTAACGCCAGAACAACGTATGGGCGAAGATCATCCAGCGTTGTCGGCTGTTCCACCAGCGCCTTGTGTGATGTGTAAATACCGCGCACAGGTTTTGGGTTTTGAGCATGAAGTGGGCGCGGTGCAAGAAAGCCACCATCACCATGTAGAGGGTCAGGGCGCATCGGCACCAGGATCGAACGTGGAAGATTGCAAGATGTGTGAATTGTATTGCACGGGTGAATGCCGTTTGGATATGGACCACCACCATCATCATGACCACGACCATTCACACGACCATGATCACGGACACCACCACGACCATCATCACGACCATGTTCATGCTGAATACCCACAGGCCAAGCATCCACTGGGCCCAGAATCGGCGCGCAAAACGTGAGCCGTCCGCCATTACCATATGAGCGTGATCCCAAATCGATTTACGCCGCCAGTTTTGCGACTGTGCGCGGAGAGGCGAATTTGGATCGGTTTAGCCCTGAAATGCAGGCCGTTGTTATTCGCCTAATCCATGCCTGCGGCATGGTCGAGGTGGCGGATCGCATTGCCTATTCCGCGAATGCGGCGGTGGTTGGGTCGATGGCGTTGGCCAAGGGTGCGCCGATTTTATGTGATTGTGAAATGGTTGGTGCAGGAATTATTCGCCGTTATTTACCCGCCGATAATCAAGTGATTGTGACGTTGAATAATGATAGTGTTCCTGCGCGCGCAGGTGACATTGGCAACACCCGTTCCGCGGCGGCAGTTGAATTGTGGGAGCCCCATATTGAGGGTGCCGTTGTGGCGATTGGAAATGCGCCGACGGCGTTGTTTCATTTGCTGGAATTGATTGATCAGGGCTTTCCAAAACCTGCTTGTATTTTGGGCTTTCCTGTCGGTTTCGTTGGCGCGGCAGAGAGCAAGGCAGAATTGGCGGCGTATCCGCGTGGGTGTGATTTCATTGCATTGCGTGGGCGTCGTGGTGGTTCGGCGATCGCATCGGCGGCGGTGAATGCGCTGTCCGCTGGCTTGCCGGAGATTGCATCATGAGCGCGTGGTTGCATATTGTTGGCATCGGCGAGGATGGTGTTGATGGGCTGACGCCTGCGACACGCGCCGTTGTTGAGGCGGCAGAGGTGATTGTTGGTGGTGATCGTCATCATGGGATGATTGCGGGGGATGCACAACGTATCGCGTGGCCCAGCCCGTTTGATACTTTGATCGATGTTTTGAAATCCCATTCGGGAAAACGTGTGGTAGTTTTGGCGACAGGTGATCCGTTGTGGTATTCCGTTGGCGCGCGCATTGGGCGTGAAATTGATCCGTCTGAAATTACGTATCACCCGCAGGTTGGCGCGTTTCAATTGGCGGCGGCGCGAATGGGTTGGTCGATGGCCGATCTGGAAACGTTGACGGTACATGGGCGTCCGGTTGAACAGATGATTGCGTTTATTCAGCCGAACCAGCGGTTGTTGATTTTGACGACGGGAGCTGAGACGCCCGCGCAGATTGCGGGCTTTTTGACCGCGCGTGGATTTGGGCAGTCGAAAATGACTGTTCTGGCCGCCATGGGTGGCGAAAACGAAGCACGGTTTGATGGTGTTGCCGAGAGTTGGGATCACGAAGTGCCTGCGTTCAACACGCTGGCCGTTGAATGTGTTGCGGCGGCGGATGCGGCGATGTTGCCGCGTGTTCCGGGATTGGCGGATGACCTGTTTCAGGGTGATGGCACCATGACGAAACAAGAGGTGCGCGCGGCGTCGGTGGCGAAATTGATGCCGATGCGTGGTGCATTGTTGTGGGATGTTGGCTGTGGTTGCGGATCGGTTGCGGTTGAATGGATGCGCGCAGCGCGTTATGCGCGTGCGATTGGGATTGAGCCACGTGCGGATCGACGTACCTTTGCCGCGAATAATGCGTTGGCGTTGGGTGTGCCGAAGTTGGAATTGGTAGACGGTATGGTACCTGAGGCGCTGGATGGTTTAGAAGCCCCTGATGCGATTTTTATTGGCGGCGGGTTGAGCGTTGAAACCTTTGATGCTTGTTGGTCTGCGTTGCGCCCGTTGGGGCGTTTGGTTGCGAATGCTGTGACGTTGGAATCCGAGGCGGTGTTGTTGAAATTATATGCGGAACACGGTGGTGATTTGGCGCGTATTCAGGTCAGCCGTGCGGATGCGATTGGGCGTGTAAACGGGTGGCGTCCGTCGATGCCCGTGACGCAGTGGAGTTTGATTAAACGATGAATGGTGTTTTGTACGGCGTTGGTTTGGGGCCAGGTGATCCCGAATTGATGACGCTAAAGGCGTATCGATTGATTGCAGGGGCACAGGCCATTGCATACCCCACATTAGAGGGTGGCGATAGTTTTGCGCGTTCAATTGCGGCAGATGCGATTGGCGATGATGTGGATGAAATTGCGATTTCTGTTCCGATGTCTGTGGAACGTGGCCCTGCGCAAGCGGCATATGATGCGGGTGCGGCGCAGATTGCAGAACGATTGCGCGCGGGCAAAGATGTTGTTGTGTTGTGTGAGGGCGACCCGTTTTTCTACGGCTCTTTTATGTATTTGTTTTCACGACTAAGCGAAGAGTTTGAATGTGAAGTTGTGCCCGGTGTGACATCAGTGACCGCATGTGCGGCATCTGTTGCGCAACCTCTTACGGCACGAAATGAAGTGCTGACGATTATTCCCGGCCCGATTGATGAAGAGGCGCTGGAGGCGCGGGTTGCGGCGGCAGAGGCCGTGGCAATTATGAAGGTTGGGCGGCACTTGCCGAAAATTCGTGGCGTTTTAGAACGGTTAAATCTGACCAAATACGCGCATTATGTGGAACGTGCCACGTTGCCAAATCAAGTGGTTTTGCCACTGCGCGATGCGCCCGAAACGGCGCCTTATTTTTCAATGATACTTGTCACCAAAGGAAATGATCCATGGCTGTAACCCCTGTTGTTTTATGTTTATCCAAATCTGGATATGCGACGGCACGCCGTGTGGCGGATATTTTAGGTGCGCAATTGCATGGGCGTGCGGGCCGTGTGGATGGAGCAGATGCGACGTTTGATAATGCGCTGGATTATGTGCGCACGTTATTTGCATCGGGTACGCCGATTGTGGGTGTCTGTGCGGCGGGTATTTTGGTGCGCGGTGTTGCGCCATTGTTGGCGGACAAGCGTGAAGAGCCACCTGTTGTTGCGGTGCCTGATGATGGATCAACTGTGATTCCATTGTTGGGTGGTCATCGCGGTGCGAACCGTTTGGCGCGTCAGATTGCGGATGGGTTGGAGAGCCATGCGGCGGTGACGACGGCAGGCGATGTGGCGATGGGCGTGGCGCTGGACGAGCCGCCTGTTGGTTACAAACTTCATAATGCCGAAGATGCGAAATCTGTGATGGCGGGTTTGCTGGGCGGTGCGGATGCGCGCGTATTGGGCGAGAATATTTTTGACCTTCCTGGCGCGCCTGACGGCGCGATTACACTTGCGGTTTCCGAGGCGGCGTTGGAAGGCGATGAAGCGACGCTTGTGTATCATCCGCAAAAATTTGCGCTGGGCCTTGGTTGTGCGCGGGGGTGTTCCGTGGACGAGATGTGGGAATTAGTTTCGAAATCATTGGACGATGCGGGGATCGCGCAGGGTGCGATTGCCTGTGTTGGGTCGTTGGATTTGAAGGGTGACGAGCCTGCGATGATTGAAACAGCGGCGCGTTTGGGTGTGCCGTTTCGGGTGTTCACGGCAGAAGAGCTGGAAGCGCTGACGCCGAAGTTGGCGAACCCGTCGGATGTGGTTTTCGCCGAAGTTGGATGCCACGGCGTTTCCGAGGCGTCTGCGCTGGCGTTGGCGGATGGCGATCTGGCTGTTGAAAAGAAAAAGACACTGAATGCGACCTGTGCAATTGCGAAATCCAAGCATGTTATTTCCGAATTTGCTGGGCGTTCGCGTGGCAAGCTGTCCATCATTGGCATTGGGCCGGGGCAACATTCGTGGCGTACGCCAGAAGCATCGGCGCTGGTAGCCGAAGCGGAAGAATTGGTTGGTTATGGTTTGTATATTGACCTGTTGGGGCCGTTGGCATTTGGCAAAGAACGTTCTGATTTTCCACTTGGTGGTGAAGAGGCGCGGTGTCGCTATGCGTTGGAACAGGCGGGCAAGGGCAAGAATGTTGCGCTGATCTGTTCGGGTGATGCGGGTATTTATGCCATGGGTGCCTTGGTGTTTGAATTACTGGATCGCGATGCAGATGCGTTGGGCGTTTCGGACGCGGCGAAGCGGGTCGAGGTGCAATGCACCCCTGGTGTTTCCGCGTTGCAAGGTGCCGCCGCGCGTGCGGGTGCGCCGTTGGGGCATGATTTTTGTACGATCAGCCTGTCGGATTTATTGACGCCACGTGATGATATTATTCGCCGTTTACATGCGGCGGCAGAGGGCGATTTTGTGATCGCGTTTTATAATCCAGTTTCAAAAACACGCCGCACATTGTTGGCAGAGGCACGCGAGATTTTGTTGCAGCATCGCCCCGCCGATACGCCTGTGATGTTGGCCAGTTCATTGGGTCGCCCAGAGGAACATGTGCGGTATCGCCGCTTGGATGAATTGGAAGTAGACGAGGTGGATATGCTGACGGTTGTTTTGATTGGGTCCAGTAATTCGCGTCTGGCGCATTTGGGTGAAGGCCCGCGTATGTTTACACCGCGTGGCTATGCCCGCAAAATTGATGGAGATTTGTCATGACGGTATTTTTTATTGGCGCAGGCCCAGGTGATCCAGATTTAATCACGGTGAAAGCCAAAGCGAAGATCGAAGAATGTCCTGTGTGTTTGTACGCGGGATCATTGGTGCCAGAGGCAGTTGTTGCCTGTGCGCCAAAGGACGCGATTGTGAAAGATACCGCGGTGATGACATTGGATGATACCCACGCGGATATTTTGGCGGCGCATGCCAAGGGACAGGATGTGGCGCGTGTGCATTCAGGTGATCCATCATTGTATGGTGCGATTGCAGAACAAATTCGCCGCCTAAAGGCGGATAATATTCCGTTTGAGATTATTCCTGGTGTGCCGGCCTATGCCGCGATGGCGGCTGCGATGGGGCAAGAATTGACCATTCCTGAGATTGCGCAATCGATTGTCTTGACGCGGATGTCGATGCAATCGACGTCGATGCCATCGGGCGAAACATTGGATAATTTTGGCCGCACAGGTGCCACGTTGGCAATCCATTTGGCGGTGCGCAATGTGCGTGAAATTGAACGTCAGTTGGTGCCACATTACGGGGCGGATTGCCCTGTGGTGGTGGGTTATCGTGTGGGCTGGCCTGATCAGATGATTATTCGTGGAACACTGAGTGATATTCGCAAGAAAATTCGCAAGGAAAAGATCACGCGAACGGCGTTAATTATGGTGGGGCCAGCGTTGGCGGCCAGCCACGATTTTGTGGATAGTGCGTTGTATGATCCAAATATCCCGCATGTTTTACGCCCAGTAACGGGAGTGGATTTAGTTGAAGATCACAATACCTGAAAATGACATAACAATTTTGTATTGGTGTTGTGGTTATTAATACTTGTCCTATAATTGGGGCATGTGGTGCATTTTGCAACGCAGTTAGGGATTGTTATGGAAAGCTATTTATCAAACGAAGTGCGCCAAGGATTGGATCAGGCGCGTAAGCGGGCGACCAAGGCCAGCAATCGATTGTGTGTGCACGTGGGCGATGACGTTTTTCGCATCACCAAGACGTTTGATAATGGGTTTTGTATTCCCGCAGATTTAGAGACCGACCTGCGTGGTTTGGTCGATGTATTTGATGGCCCGAAACATCTGTTCCAGTGTTTGATCGTTTGTTCCGAACTGAATGACGGTGAAGTGCATTATGAGTATAAGCGCAGCACCGAGGTGGTGGATCAAGCGCCCGTTGATTTCGTCCGCGCAGAAGATGCTCCGATTGCATTGCTGGAGAGATAAATTTTCTTCGGCATTAAGTTACTTTTTTCGAAGAATATTCTAAATTTTATAAATTAAGCGCTAAAAAGAGCATTTAATTGACCTGAACGCATGGCAATTTGCCCGTCTATTCATAGAACGAGGCTTGCCATGATAAAATCACCCTATCTTCTTTTCCTTGGCGATGCAGCCGATTCATTGGCGGCGAAGGTTGCCCAAGGTATCAAAGATTGGCGCCCAGATATGAGTGTTGGTCAGTACCGTATGGACGGTTGTAATGCCGATTTGGGTTTGGCGGATTTGTCGTTTGACGAAGCTGTCGCCGCAGGTGCGAAGACGTTGGTGATTGGTGTGGCCAATCGCGGCGGCGTGATTTCCGCCGCATGGCAGGAAAAGTTGATCGAAGCATTGGAAGCGGGTTTGGACATCGCGTCTGGTTTGCACAACCTTTTGCGCGACGAGCCAATTTTGGTGGCAAAGGCCGCTGACTTGGGCCGTGAGTTGTTTGATGTGCGTATTCCATCCGTCGAATATCCGATCGCGACGGGTGTAAAACGTACAGGTAAGCGTTGTTTGGCTGTGGGGACAGATTGTTCCGTTGGTAAGATGTACACGGCATTGGCGATGGAAAAGGAAATGCATGCGCGCAAAATGAATGCGACGTTTCGTGCGACAGGTCAGACTGGGATTTTGATCACAGGTGATGGTGTTCCGTTGGATGCGGTGATTGCAGATTTCATGGCGGGTGCAGTTGAATATTTGACACCAGACAATGATGCGGATCATTGGGATCTGATCGAAGGACAGGGGTCATTGTACCATGCGTCCTATTCTGGTGTGACGATGGCGTTGATTCATGGTGGGCAACCTGATGCGTTGTTGTTGTGCCACGAACCAACGCGTAAGCATATGCGTGGCTTGCCTGACTATCAGCAACCTTCGTTGGAAGAATTACGTGATACGGCATTGATTTTGGCGCGCGTTGTAAATCCTGATGTTAAAGTCGTCGGTATTTCTGTGAACACCCAACATTTGAGCGAAGACGAAGCCGTGTCATATTTGGCAGAGACAGAAGCTAGCATGGGTATTCCTGCGGTTGATCCGTTCCGCCATGGTGCGGCGCGTCTGGTGGATGCGTTGGAAGCCTGCTAGGTTTCGAGTATGGAAATTTCTGTAACGACAAATAGTTTCAAACTGGCACAAGTTTTTACCATTTCGCGCGGATCACGCACGCAAGCGGATGTTTTAACAGTAACTGTGGCGCGTGGTGATCATCGTGGTTGGGGGGAATGTGTACCCTATGCCCGTTATGGCGAGACGATGGATTCGGTGGCCGCACAGGTGAAAGGGTTACCGCGTTCGTTTGATCGAGATGATCTGTTGACCTTGTTGCCCGCGGGAGCGGCGCGAAATGCGGTGGATTGTGCATTGTGGGATTTAGAGGCCAAAGAGGCATCGCGCCCTGTTTGGGATTTGGCGGGATTGCCCGCGCCAAAGCCGGAAATTACCGCATATACATTATCCTTGGACACGCCAGAGGCAATGAATGCTCAGGCGGCTAAGAATGCATATCGCCCGTTATTGAAAACCAAATTGGGCGGTGGTGCCGAGGATGTTGAACGTATCCGCGCGGTGCGTGCGGGTGCGTTGGATGCGCGGATTATCGTGGATGCAAACGAAGGCTGGACGCCTGAATTATATCAAACGCTGGCACCTGTATTAATCGGGTTGGGGGTTGAAATGGTTGAGCAACCGTTCCCTGCTGGCGATGATGATGCGCTGCTAAAGCTGGACCGTGTTTTGCCAGTTTGTGCCGACGAAAGCTGCCATGATCGCAGCAGTTTAGATGCGTTGCGCGGTAAATATGACATGGTGAATATCAAGTTGGACAAAACTGGTGGTTTGACAGAAGCGTTGGAATTGAAGCGCGCGGCATTGAACATGGGTTTTGATGTGATGGTTGGCTGCATGGTTGGATCGTCATTGGCGATGGCACCTGCGGTTTTGGTGGCTCAGGGTGCGGCAGTTGTTGACCTTGACGGGCCGTTGTTGTTGAGCGAAGACCGCACACATAAATTATTTTACGATGCCGCTGGGGTTCATCCCGCAAGCGTCGAACTGTGGGGATAATCACATGACACGTACTGTTTATTTGAATGGCGAGTATTTGCCAGAAGGTGATGCGCAAATCTCGATTTTTGATCGCGGTTTTTTGATGGCGGATGGTGTTTACGAAGTGACGTCTGTGATTGATGGCAAGTTGGTAGATTTTGATGGTCATGCCGTGCGCTTGCAGCGCTCGCTGCGCGAGTTGATGTTCACGGATGAGGTGATCAGCAAGGAAGACTTGTTGGACGTGCATCGTGAACTAATTGCGCGCAATGGTTTGGATATGGGGATGATTTATTTGCAAATCACCCGAGGTGCGCCAAGTGATCGTGACTTTGTTTTCCCTGATCCTAAAACAGTGAAGCCGACGATTGTTTTGTTCACGCAGAACAACCCGAATATGGTGGATAATCCAACAGCGTTAAAAGGGATCAAAGTGATTTCGATTGATGACGAACGTTGGGGTCGTCGTGATATTAAGACCGTTCAACTGTTGTACCCAAGCATGGGTAAAATGATGGCCAAGGCGGCCGGCGCAGATGATGCATGGTTGGTTGAGGATGGTTTTGTGACCGAGGGTACATCGAACAATGCCTATATTGTTAAGGATGGCGTGATAATTACGCGTGAGCTGTCCAATGACATTTTACATGGGATTACCCGCGCCGCCGTTTTGCGTTTTGCGAATGAGGCGCAGATGAAAGTGGAAGAGCGCAATTTCACTATTGCTGAGGCGCAGGATGCGGATGAGGCGTTTATTACATCAGCATCGACGTTTGTGATGCCTGTTGTGAATGTGGATGGAGCGGATGTTGGTGCAGGGAAACCTGGCCCCGTTGCGGCGCGTTTGCGTGAGATTTATTTGGAAGAGACGCTAAAGACCGCTGTTTAAACGAGATCGCGTTGCGATCATTACCATAAGCTTGGGGCGTGGCCCCAAGCGTGTTTGGATATTTGAACAAGAAAAAGATTAGGGGTGGCTTTTGGCAAAGGCCGCCTTTTGTGCATCTGTGGCGTCGGTTTGCTGCTTATCCTTCCATTCGGAGAATGGCATGCCGTAGAAGATTTCGCGCGCTTCGTCTTTGGACATATCGATGCCTTTGTCGTTCGCGGCCTCTTGGTACCAACGAGATAGGCAGTTACGGCAGAAACCAGACAAGTTCATCATGTCGATGTTTTGAACGTCCGTGCGTTTTGCCAAGTGATCGCGTAATGTGCGAAATGCGGCGGCTTCGAGTTCGAGTTGTGTTTGAGCGTCCATGATTTATCCTTTGGTCTGGGTGGTATAGACATGAAGGGATGAGCCCATAAATGCAACCCTGTGTGGAATGGGGTAAGGGGTGCAGGCAAAACAAGTGTGGCGTTTTGTCCCGATATCGTTTAGTGCCTGCCTACGAATGTGAGAAATGTTAGCGCTAACATTTTTGAGAGCTTGTCATAGAACAGTTACAAACTGTGACTATTGGTTCGTAAGAGTTTACTGTTATGCCCATGGAGGCGTGCAAAACGCGATGATCGCGAGAGGAAAAAGAATGAGACGGAATAGAAACGTAAAGATAGTCGCAACTTTGGGACCAGCGTCAGACACATATGAGATGATCAAGACGTTGTTCGAAGAGGGTGTAGATGTTTTTCGTTTGAACATGAGCCACGGAACGCATGAAGAAATGCGCGATCGTTACCAAATGATCCGCGATATTGAACGTGATGTAGGTCGCCCTGCCTGTGTATTGGCGGATTTGCAGGGGCCGAAATTGCGTTGTGGTGCGTTTAAGAATGGCAAGGAAATGCTGGAAATCGGCGCGTCGTTCCGTTTTGATTTGGACGAGGCCGAAGGTGATGTAAACCGCGTTTGCCTACCGCACGAAGAGATTTTTGCCGCCTTGAAAGTTGGTTCAACGTTGTTGATCAATGACGGTAAGTTGCGTGTGAAAGTTTTAGAATGTGGCGCTGATTTCGCGAATTGTGAAGTTATCGTTGGTGGTGAAATTTCGAACCGCAAGGGCGTGAATGTACCTGATGTAATCCTGCCCTTGGCGGCGCTGTCAGAGAAGGACCGCCTTGATTTGGAGTTTGCCTGCCAGATGGGTGTTGATTGGTTGGCATTGTCGTTCGTTCAGCGCCCCGAGGATGTGAACGAGGCGCGTGAATTGGCGGATGGCCGTGCAGCGATCCTGTCGAAGATTGAAAAACCAGCGGCTGTGCGTGCGTTTGACGAGATTTTAGCCGTGTCTGATGGCATCATGGTGGCACGTGGTGATTTGGGCGTTGAATTGCCCGTCCAAGATGTGCCGCCGATCCAGAAGCGTTTGGTCGGTGCCTGTCGAAATGCAGGTAAGCCGGTGATCGTTGCAACCCAGATGATGGAGAGCATGATCGAGAGCCCTGTGCCGACCCGTGCGGAAGTTTCTGATGTGGCGACGGCGATTTATGAGGGAGCGGATGCGGTTATGTTGTCTGCGGAATCTGCCGCTGGTCAGTATCCAGTGGAGGCTGTACGCACAATGAACGCGGTGGCCGAAGAGGTGGAGCGCGATCCGACGTATCGTACAGGTATTGAGGCGACACGCAGTACTGCGCGCAGTACGGTTGCGGATGCGATTACGGCAGCGGCGCGTGAGATTGCGGAAACCACGGATGTTAAGGCGATTTGTTGTTTCACTTCTTCGGGTACAACTGCGGTGCTGGCATCGCGTGAGCGCCCGAAGGTTCCGATTATTGCAATTACGCCCAAGCGTGGAACGGCACGACGTCTAGGAATGGTTTGGGGATTGCATACCGTTGTCAGCAGTGGTGAGGTGACGCGATTTAAGCATGCTGTGATAAGTGCGGCGCGTGCTGCAAGAAGTCATGACTTTGCCATAAATGATGATAAGATAGTCGTAACCGCTGGGATTCCTTTTAATACTTCCGGCTCAACGAATATTATTCGCGTTGCATCTGTCGATGAAAAAACGATCATTTCTGGAGAGACAGAGTAACGCCGAGGGGCGTATATGTTACTGGATTGTTTGTTAATACTGGGCGCCGTTATTGGCGCCCTGGGGATTTTAAGAATACTGGGGCAGTTGAATGACCGTTCTTTTCCACTGATGGGAATTATCACCACCGCCCTCGGCGTTGGGATGATATATTGGGTGCAAATGGAATCGGGGCAAGAGTTGACCTTGGCGCAATTTCCAGATGCGATTTTTCGTGTGATTGGCGAATTGAATTAAATCAATGATTTCGGCGCGTTAGGGTGGCATTTCGGCCTTGCAATTATGGGCAATGCCGCCTAAAAGCGCGTTCTGAGAAGCGTGACCGGCCACAAGGGTATGCCGAGTTATGTGTTAACCACTCAACCAAGGAGATGGAAATGCCCAAGATGAAGACCAAATCAGGCGCGAAAAAGCGCTTTAAGATGACTGCCTCTGGCAAAGTCAAATCAGGCCAAGCTGGCAAACGTCACGGTATGATCAAACGTTCAAACAAATTCCTGCGCAATGCACGTGGTACAACCACATTGTCAGCAGCGGATGCGACGATCGTTAAAAAATACATGCCTTACGCGCGCTGATAGGAGATTTGAACAATGAGAATTACATCTGGTAAAGTTACCCACGCACGTCACAAGAAGGTCATTAAGGCCGCCAAAGGTTACTACGGTGCACGCAAAAATGCGTTCCGTACAGCAACACAGGCTGTGGACAAAGCGAACCAATACGCAACACGCGACCGTAAAAATCGCAAGCGTAATTTCCGCGCATTGTGGATCCAACGTATCAACGCCGCTGTGCGTTTGAACGACGAAGCGCTGACATACAGCCGTTTCATCCACGGTGTTCAAAAAGCTGGTATCGAAGTTGACCGTAAGGTTTTGGCTGATCTGGCTGTGCATGAACCAGCAGCGTTCAATGCAATCGTTGAGCAGGCTAAAGCAGCGCTTTAAGCCAACCACGAAAATTAGAGAATTTGAAAACCCTGCGCGCAAGCGTGGGGTTTTTTCGTTTTTGGGATAGGTGTTTTGCGGTGGGTATACTGAAAGTATAGCGCGGGAAAATCACATAAGCCTTAATGGGGCGGGCGTTGCGTTACCCTGTGCAAAAAACACCCAAAAAGAGCGTAGGTATTACGTATGGGTTTCGTCGGTATTGCGGGGGTATTTTGTCCGTGGGGTAAAGGTTAACGAAAACGGTGGGAAAGATTGAGGAAGTGTTAAGCGGGTTAACGAAAGGCTTAGAAATGGGCAGGATTGGCGTGAAAGGGTTAACAAAACCATGGGGACGTGTGAGGGAAAGGTTAATTGGGGGCTGTGTTGCAGCGACCCGTTGGAACCACAGGGGCAAAGGTGACGCTTTTATTTCGTCCATAAAGCGAAGCTTCAAAGAATCGTATTGTAAGCGGTGCGTCACCCTACATAGTCTTTGAGTTTTTGCTGTGCGACTTAATCTCTTCAGGCGATGCTCTCCGTCGTATTAGAAATCTCAGATTAATCACTCCATATTTCGCCGAAAAAAAATACGACAAAGTAGTGTATTTAACTGGGTTAGTGTTCAACGAAAATTAGCCGCCTCTTGGCTATTGAACGGAGGACAGTTTAAATGATTCATTGGGTGGAAATCTAAGCGGGATAAATCCAGGAGAAGCTAAAGTGACCAGACACAAAAACAGAAGAAATATCAGATGGGGCCTATATTCTTTTTTCGCTGCTATTGCATGGGCTGCTATGCAACCTGCAATTTTAGATGGCGCCGGTTATGGCATAAGAATGTTTTCAGGAATTGTGATGACAGGGTTAGTCTTTGGAACCTTTTTTCTTCTTCTTGTTTTTGGGCTCGCCCCGAGATATGTGGCCTTCCTTCAGAAGTCTGATACGCTTACAGACGAACAACTAGAGGGATTGTCTATACTGCCTACGATTGAGGATTGAACATGAATGAAAAGTCATGTTCTTAAATGTGGCTTTTTATGCTCAAGCCAGTTCGTTACAGCTCAACCTTGCACCCGTCAATTTGGACTCTAAGCAACTGTTTGTGCTATTTTTTGCGCATATACGCCATCACGACATGCCCCAACGCGCCCGCGCCGTATATCGCGGCGATGGCGATCATCATGCCTTGGGTGCTGGTGGATCCTAATATCAACAGCAGGAAGGGCATCCCGAATGTGTTTCCCAGATTGCCAGCCTGCGCCATGATGCCGTTCGAGAGGACTTGGGTTTGGGCAGTGGTGTTGAGTTGGGGGACGGCGGCGAAGGTGGCGCTTTGGATGATGCCCATTATCGCGAAGAGGGTGATCCAAACAGTGGCTGTTGGCAGGGCTGTGAAAGACAGTAAGGTGGTAAGGGTCGCCAGCGCAAAACCCGTCGTCACCAATGATATTGCGGAAAAACGCGCCAATAGAACTGGCATCAAGATAAGCGCGGAAGCGATACTGATCAATGGCAGGATGCCCATCAGGGATGTTGATTGTCCCGCAGGTAATGTATCGGGGATGATCGCCAACAGAGCAACGAAGGTGGCGGTGTAGAACAGCCAGCCGACCGCAGGTGTGGCGATGTGAGGCGAGCGGATGGCATCACGGTGCCAGCGGAGAATTGCAGTGATGTTGATCGGGGTGTCGGAACGGGCCATGCGCGGTGCGAGGCGAAAAGCAGCGAACAGAAGTGCGGCGATGAGGGCCATGAAAATTCCGTGCAGGTTGAACAGATTGCCCAAACCGAATTGGTCACCGAACGGCAGGCCGAGCCATGCGGTGATGGCGAAGGCGACACCGAAGAAGGTGGACCAAAGGGTCATAGCTATGGGGCGGATGCGGTCATTGCTGTATTGTGCGATCAGGGTTGGCGCGACGACGACGATGATGAGGTGTGAGATGCCCTCGATCAAGCGACTGATGAGCATGGTGGATAGGGATGGGAATGTGGCCTGCCAGAAGGACATTATTGCGCCGATGATGAGCCCTGTGATTAATGTGCGTTGATAGCCGAAGCGGCCTGCCAATAGGCCCGCGGTCATGCCCAGAAATATTCCGATGACGCTGATGATGGATAGCATCCAGCCGATGCCGCCACCCGCATTTGGGTACAGCGCGCGGAAGGTATCGAAGGGGACAGCGATTTTGGCGAATTGTAACGCCGCGCCAAGGCCTGCGAGCCATAGCAACAGGATGAGCAGGGTTGATCGGGAGGTGGACATGTTTGGCATGTTCCACCGTTAGCATCAGTTTTGCGCCTTGGCGAATGAAATTCAGACGAAGACGAACATGTCCTCTGTGAAATCAGCAGAGGTGAGGGTGGCGGAGAGATCGCGGATGACCAGTCCTTCGGTGCCGAGTTTGATGACGACTTTGCCATCCTTAACATCGTTGAAAATCAGGTCTTCGAAGGAGATTCCGAAGCCTGAGAGGTCGATTTTATCCTTGGTTGGGTCGAAGTTTTTGATCACGTCGTGGTGGTTATCGCGGAACATGACGAAAATGTCTGGCTGGTCGGTGCCGTACAGTACGGTGAGGCCTGTGTTGTCGAGGAGGATGTTGTCGATAGGGTCTGGTGCGCCTGTGGCGTAGAAGAAATCATCCTCGCCCAGAGAGTCCTCGGTTATTACAGAGCCGTCGGTTGGGGTTTTGAATACTATTTTCGTGCTTTCACCACGGATGGTGATGACGAATTCACCATTGCCTTTGTATTTGACCTGTACCTCTGACCAGTTGACGTTGAATTCGGTCAGGTTGATTTTATCGACGCCGTCCTCGAAATTCAAAACCGTGACGGTTTTGTCATCGCGTGCCAGTTTTACGCGATCAATCCCGTCGTCCAATGTGATGGTGTCACGGCGGTCCGTGTCATAGATGATGCCCCCTGTTGGGAGTGCGGTGAGTGCGACCATGAGAATCTCCTTTCCTATGAGATAATAAAATTATGGTTTATGATCGGTTAACGCGTATTGGCGGGCTTGCATCCGTGCCGTGTTGTGATAGTCCATTTGCATTGGAAAAAGGACGGATGACATGGACCAGTTGGACGCGTTGAAATCGAAATACTTGGCCGCGGTTGCGGATGCTGCGGATGAAGCCGTGTTGGAAGAATTGCGTGTGCAGGCCGTCGGCAAGAAGGGCGAAGTCAGCCTGAAAATGCGCGAACTGGGTAAAATGACGCCAGAGGAACGCCAAGTGGCAGGGCCCGCGTTAAATGCGTTGAAGAACGAGATTAACTCCGCGTTGTCCGCGAAGAAGGCGGCGTTGGCGGATGCGGCGTTGGATGAGCGTTTGAAAACCGAGTGGTTGGATGTATCCATGGCGGGGCGTCCGAAGCGCAACGGTTCGATCCATCCGATTTCACAGGTGACCGAAGAGATCGTTGCGATTTTTGCGTCCCTTGGATTTTCCGTGGCCGAAGGGCCGCAGATTGAGAATGATTATTATAATTTCGATGCGTTGAATATTGCGCCTGAACACCCCGCGCGCCAAGAACATGACACGTTTTATATGCACCGCGACGAAGCGGACGAGCGCCCGCCGCATGTTTTGCGCACGCACACATCGCCTGTTCAAATTCGCCATTTGGAAAAGCATGGTGCGCCGTGCCGCATTATCTGCCCGGGCCGTGTATACCGCGCGGATTATGACCAGACGCATACGCCGATGTTCCACCAATACGAGGGCATGTGCATCGACAAGGATATTTCGATGGCCAACCTGAAATGGACGTTAGAGGAATTTTGCCGTGCGTTTTTCCAAGTGGACGATATTGAGCTGCGTTTCCGTGCGTCGCATTTCCCATTCACGGAGCCAAGTGCCGAGGTGGATATTCGGTGTTCATGGGCCGGTGGTCAGTTGAAGATCGGCGAAGGCGACGATTGGATGGAGATTTTGGGATCCGGCATGGTGCATCCCAAGGTGTTGGCCGCGGGTGGTGTTGATACGGATCTTTACCAAGGGTTTGCGTTCGGCATGGGGATCGACCGGTTGGCGATGCTGAAATATGGGATACCTGATTTGCGGGCGTTCTTTGATAGTGATTTACGTTGGTTGCGTCATTATGGATTTGCATCGTTGGATGCACCGAATTTGCATGGGGGGATTTCACGATGAAATTCACATTATCTTGGTTGAAAGAGCATCTTGAAACGGATGCATCATTAGATGACATTTTGTACGCACTGACTGATCTGGGATTAGAAGTTGAAGGCGTGGAAAATCCGCTGGATAGTTTGGATGCCTTTACCATCGGTTACGTCAAACACGCCGAAAAACACCCCGATGCTGATAAGTTGAATGTTTGTACCGTGGAAACGGATGAGGGTGATTTACAGATCATCTGTGGCGCGCCCAATGCCCGTAAGGGGATTCATGTGGTTGTGGCGAAGCCTGGGACGTATATTCCTGGTTTGGATATCACCATTAAGGTTGGCAAAATTCGCGGTGTGGAATCATACGGGATGATGGCGTCCGAGCGCGAGATGGAATTGTCCGACGAGCATGATGGCATTATCGAGTTGGCGGGTGAACCAGCGGTGGGTTCTAAGTTTACCGATTACTTAAAGGCGAACCGTCCCGAAACCGTTGATCCAGTGATCGAGATTGCGATCACGCCGAACCGTCCAGATGCGCTGGGCGTGCGTGGTGTGGCGCGTGATTTGGCGGCGCGTGGATTGGGTACATTGAAGGCGCGTGATTTGGCGGCACCGATTCAGGCTAAATTCACCAGTGATTTGCAGGTTACCATTGATGATGACACGTTGGATGGCTGTCCTGTGTTTACGGGGCGCGTCATTAAAGGTGTGAAAAACGGGCCAAGCCCTGCGTGGTTGCAGGCGGCATTGAAGGCGATTGGGTTGCGCCCGATTTCGTTCTTGGTCGATGTGACGAATTTTTTCACCTACGATCAGAACCGTCCGTTGCACGTGTTTGACATGGACAAGGTGAAGGGCAATTTGCGTATTCACCGTGCGAAGGGCGGTGAAGTAGTGACCGCGCTGGACGAAAATGAATACACCATGTCCGAGGGCATGATGGTGATTTCCGATGACACTGGCGTGGAAAGCATTGCTGGTGTGATGGGTGGTTTGGATACGGGTTGTGATGAAAATACCGTGAATGTGTTTGTGGAAAGTGCGTATTGGACGCCGATCCAGATCGCCATGACTGGGCGCAAGTTAAAGATTAATTCAGACGCGCGGTATCGTTTTGAGCGCGGTGTTGATCCAGCGTTTACGCCGATTGGTTTGGATCACGCGGTTCAGATGATTTTGGATCATGCGGGCGGTGAAGCGTCTGAGATGATTGTAGCGGGTGCGGTTCCCGATGTATCGCGGTCGTACACATTGGATACGGATCGTGTGAAATCATTGGTTGGTATGGAAATCAGTGCCGAGGATCAGGTAAAGCATTTGACCGATCTGGGTTTTGTGGTTGAGGGTGATCAGGCGCATGTTCCATCGTGGCGTCCGGATGTTTTGGGATCTGCAGATTTGGTTGAAGAGGTTGCGCGTATTGCATCGTTGACCAAGCTGGTTGGTGTACCGCTGCCACGCATGACGGATGGTGTGCCCGCGCCGATTTTGACACCAATGCAACGCCGCGAAACCATGGCGCGACGCACGATTGCAGCGTTGGGATATAATGAATGTGTGACGTACTCATTTATTGATAAGGCCAGCGCCGAAGTGTTTGGTGGTGGTTCGGATGCGGTGAAAATTGGTAATCCGATTTCTGCGGATATGAGCCATATGCGACCGTCATTGTTGCCCGGTTTGTTGCAAGCGGCTGCGCGTAATCAGGCGCGTGGAATTATGGATATGGCATTGTTTGAGGTGGGCCCCGTGTTCCATGGTGGCGAGCCAGAGGAACAGGAATTACAGGCGACTGGGATTTTGATTGGGCACACTGGCCCGCGTGATGCCCATGGTGCGCGGCGTGCGGTGGATACGTTTGATGCCAAGGCAGACGCCGAGGCGGTTTTAGCCGCGATTGGTGCGCCTGATAAGTTGATGGTTATTCAAGGCGCGAAGCCGTGGTGGCATCCTGGGCGTTCTGGGAAATTGTCGTTGGGGCCGAAAAATGTGATGTGTGCCTTTGGTGAATTGCATCCCAAGACGATTGAAGCGTTTGATATTAAGGGGCCTGTTGTGGCGTTCGCCATTCATTTGGAAAACCCACCGATGCCCAAGAAGAAATCAACCACGCGCCCCGCGCTGAAGATCAGTGATTTGCAGGCGGTTGATCGTGATTTCGCCTTCGTTGTGGATGCGGATGTGGCGGCCTTGACGTTATTGAATGCGGCCAAAGGAGCGGATAAGGCGTTGATTGTTGATGCGACTGTATTTGATGTGTTTGATGGCGAAATGGCCGAGAAACAGATGGGCGAAGGTAAAAAATCCATCGCGTTTACGGTGAAGTTACAGCCCAAAGATACGACGTTTACGGATGCAGAGATCGAGGCGGTTTCGGCCAAGATTATCGATAAGGTTTCCAAAGCTACGGGTGGCGTATTGCGCGGATGAAGACCGTTTTATTCGACATAGATGGCACCTTGGCGGATATTAATCACCGTCGCCATTATGTCGAAGGCGACAATGCACATTGGCATGCGTTTTTTGAGGAAATGGGTGCGGATACGGTAAATCAGCCGGTTGTGGATTTGTATAATGTGTTGTGGGCGCATCCCGATTATGAGTGCATTATTTTGTCAGGGCGACCCGACAGTTATCGTGCGTTGACGGAGAAGTGGTTCACGTGGAATGAAATCCCGTTCGATCGCATCGAAATGCGCGCGGCCAAGGATAACCGCCGTGATGATATTGTGAAGCTGGAGATTTTGGATCGGTTGCGGGGCGAGGGTAAAGAGATTGCCTTTGTTGTGGATGATCGACAACAGGTTGTGGATATGTGGCGGGCGCAAGGGATTACGTGTTTTCAGTGCGATTACGGCGATTTTTAAGGAGAGCGTTATGGGTTTGAAAGTTTATTTGGCCGGTGAAATTCACACGGATTGGCGTGAAGAGATTGCCAATGGTTGTGCGGGTTTGGATGTGGAGTTTTCTGCGCCTGTGACGGATCATGCGTCATCAGATGATTGCGGTGTGGCGATTATGGGCGCCGAGGAGGATAAGTTTTGGCACGATAATAAAGGTGCGAAGTTAAACGCGATCCGTACGCGCAAAGCGATTGGTGAAGCGGATATTGTTGTTGTGCGATTTGGTGAGAAATACAAACAGTGGAATGCGGCGTTTGATGCGGGGCAGGCATATGCGTTGGGTAAGTCCGTGATTGTGATGCATCAGGCGGAACATCAGCATGCGTTGAAAGAGGTGGATGCGGCGGCCTTGGCTGTGGTTGAAACGTCCACACAAGTGGCGCAGATTTTACGTTATGTTTTGGATGGTTCATTACCATCATGACACCATTCGCGCGCGGGCATTTGGCGATGCTGACGTTTTCGCTGTTGATTGCGGGATCGTTTAGTTTTGGGACGCGTGTTGCAAATATGATGGAACCTGCGGCGCTGATGGCGCTGCGGTTTATGATTGCGGGTTGTTTGGTGGGTGTTGTTGCGTTTGCCACGCTGAGCGTGAAGCGCGTGCATTTTTCGGCATCTTGGCGGTATTTGATCGTCGGGGGATTGTTCGCAATTTATTTTGGATTGATGTTTGAGGGTTTGAAAACGGCAACGCCTGTTTCGGCGGCGGCGGTGTTTACGTTGACGCCTGCGATCACGGCGATCTTTGCATGGTTCATTTTAGGGCAGGTTACCAGCCGCTGGTCGATCAGTGCGCTGATTGTTGGTGCTGTTGGTGCATTGCTGGTGATTTTTCAGGGCGACTTGAATGCGATCAAGGCGTTTGATGTTGGGCGTGGAGAACAGATTTATTTTGTGGGCTGTGTTGCGCACGCGTTGTTTGTTCCGCTGTTGCGCAAGTTTAATCGCGGCGAGCCTGTGATTGTTGCGTCCTTGGGGATGATTACTGCGGGGGCAATGTATTTGTTGGCGTTTGGTGCGCGAGATTTGGTGGGCGTTGAATGGGGAACATTGCCGATGTTGTTCTGGATTGCGCTGCTCTATCTGGCGGTTTTTGCGAGTGCGACGACAATATTCCTGTTGCAATATGGGGCGATGAACCTGCCCAGTGCGAATGTTATGGCGTATACCTATTTGACGCCGATTTGGGTGATCTTTGTGGAGATGGTGATCACCGATGTATCCGTGAAACCGCTGGTATGGTTGGGTATTGGGATAACCGTTTTGGCGTTGGTGATGTTGTTACGCAGAAATAAAAGGCGTGATCAAAACGTGTAGAGCGGGCCGAAAGCCTTGTAGTGTAATGATTCAAGGATCATCGCGTTGGTGTTTAAGGTCAGGATTTCGTTTTTCGACATGTCGTGTTCGAACAAACCTGCCATCCAACCCTCGGCTGTTTGGAGTTGGGCGATCTCGTTTAGGAGCTTTTCCGTGTAGGGGTGGCGGGTGAGTGCCCACCAACCGAATGAGGCCTTGGCCGATATGCCGCGCTTGTTTGACACATCCTTGCGCGAGGCGGTGACGGATTTGAAAGGTTCGTGATCGACCAAGATGCCGTTGTAGGCAAAATATGGTGGGCCTTTGATGTGATCCTCGGAGAGGGCGGTGAGTTGACCCGTTTGGTTGTAACGAAACAGGTGCGCGGCGAAGACGGCGGAGGCGACTGCATAACTCTCGTCTCGCCAGCCGTATTCCAAGGCTTCTAACAAGAAGGGTTCGGATGTCGTGACGGCGGAGACGCCGTGGGTTCGGGCGGTGCGATTGTCGGCGGGCAGGCGGATGTCGTAGTATTGTTGCCAGCGTAGGATCGGCGCGTAGTGATAGGCCTGCGACACCGGCAGGCCGAGAATTGAACCGGTGACGCCTGCGTATTGTTCGTAACCGATGCGGCCTTCTTGGACCTTTTTGGCGTATTTTTTATGTAGGATTGCGACGCCCGCGAAACGGTCATTCATGGCCAATGCGTTGAGATCCCAGCGTTGTACGATCAGTTGGATATAGGGGAAGAGTTCAGGGAATTCCTGGCCTGCGACCAACAGGCCCGACATCAGGCGCATGATGTCCAGCGCGGAATATCCGATGCCTTCGGGCTTTGGCTTGTTGGCGTAATCGGTCATGATGAGTTTTTCGATATTGTAGGCCTTGTTCGGCACGACATCTTTGTACAAGGGGAGCGCGGCGAGAGAGCCGATAGCCTTGGATAATCGATTTACCGCTTCGCTGCGTGAAATGATGCCAAGTTTATGGGCGGAAACGAGTGCAAGGAAATAGCCGCCCTCGTCCCAGAGGGTCATGGATTTGAATTTACGTACCGATGGCACCAGGCCCGTGGCGGGGTGGGTGTTTTGTTCGAAATAGGCCCATGCCGTGCGGGCGAATTCCATTTCGCGCGGTGTTAGAGGGGTGGGTTTTAAAAGGCGTGGATTTGAAGTGATATTGGTAATGGGGACAGGTTCCGGTGCCATTATTGGCGCGGCTGTTGCTGGAATATCAGAGAGGGGTTTGTATCCCTGTTCACCTGCATCGCGCCCATCACCTGTGCCATCAATCGGGCCGACATATGTGGGGCCAGAGTTGAGATATTGTTCAAGGGGTTTCCATTGTTCGCCATGGATTGGCCATGCGAAATGCTGCGCGAAAAGGGCGATGGCAAGGCAAATTTTGCGCATAGATGAATGTAACCCGCGTGTGTTTGGGTAGGTTATATTTGCGGGGGGGTGAGATTTCGTTAATTGAGGGGCGAATAGGGATGTTATTCGTCTACAATTGTTTGTTCTTTGAGGAATGTTTCGAAATCATCCAGATTGATGGGGTCGACTTGGCCAAAGCCCTGCATCCAGACGGCGGCATCGTGCATGGCGTGCATTTGTAGTTTGCACCATTTGACACGACCGCGTTTTTCCTGTGCGATCAGGCCTGCACGCGTCAAAATTTGTAGGTGTTTTGATATTGCCGCCAGTGACATTTCAAACGGTTCGGCGACGTCTGTGACGGCCATGTCATCCTCTAGTAACATCATCAAGATTTCGCGCCGCGTTGGGTCGCCAAGGGCGGCGAAGATCTGATCGAGGGTTTGGTTCATGATTTTCAGTAGCTTTTATGGGGGTGAAAGGTCAACTGTTGGGTTGAGTTTTTGTGGGTTTGCGGTGAAGCTGATACAAAGGAGAGCGGTATGGATTTACATGGTTTGATTGATGTATTGCCCAAGGCGGAATTGCATTTGCACATCGAAGGCACGTTAGAGCCGCAGATGATGTTGGATTTAGCGAAACGTAATGGTGTGACGTTGGCCTATGATACGGTGAACGAGATTGCGGCGGCCTATGATTTTTCGAATTTGCAGGATTTTTTAGACCTGTATTATCAAGGCATGTCGGTGTTGATCCATGAGCGGGATTTTTATGATCTGACGATGGCGTATTTGGAAAAGGTGCATGGGCAAGGGGTGCGCCATGTTGAGATATTCTTTGATCCCCAAGCGCATATGGAACGTGGGATTGCGTTTGAGACCGCGTTGGGTGGGATCACGACGGCATTGGAAGATGCTGGTAAGCACATGGAAATGACATCGAAGTTGATCATGTGTTTTCTGCGCCATTTGGACGAAGATGATGCGTTTAAGGCGTTGGAATGCGCGTGTAAGCATAAAGAGCATATTTACGCGGTCGGATTGGATAGTTCCGAGGCCGGGCGACCGCCGGAATTGTTTAGCCGCGTGTTTAAAGCCGCACGCGATGAGGGGTTTAAGGCGGTGGCGCATGCGGGCGAGGAGGGGCCAGCGGCATATGTTGAAACGGCGTTGGATGATTTGCAGGTGAATCGTGTGGATCATGGGAACCGCGCGTTTGACGATCCAGCGTTGATTGCGCGGATGGTGCGCGAGCAGATGCCGTTGACGATGTGTCCGTTGTCGAATCTGCGATTGAAGGGGATTTCGGATTTACGCCAGCATCCGATCAAGAAGGCGTTGGATGCGGGGTTGTTGGCGACGGTGAATTCCGATGATCCCAGTTATTTTGGTGGTTATGTGAATGAGAATTACAAGGCCGTGGCGGATGCGGTTGGGCTGGATGCGGGTGATGTGATTAAGCTGGCGAAAAATTCGGTGGTGGCGTCGTTTGTGGACGCGGGGCGAAAACAGGAATTGTTAGACAAAATAGAATCTCAGGTGGGGAGATTAACATGAGTTTGAAGGTTATCGAGGGTTTGTCGCGCATTGGCGAAGAGAATGCCTTTGCGGTTTTGGCGCGCGCGCAGGCGTTGGCGACGACGGGGATGGATGTGATTAATTTAGGCATTGGTCAGCCTGACTTTGCAACGCCCGAACATATCGTTGAGGCGGCGGTGAAGGCGTTACGTGATGGGGCGCATGGATATACGGATGCGCGGGGAATTGTTGAGCTGCGCGAGGGGGTGAGTGCGGATATTGATCGGCGTTTAGGCGTGGAAGTGTCGCCCGACAATGTGATGATTGTGCCCGGTGGCAAGGTGACAATGTATTTGGCGATCATGATGTTCGGCAAACCTGGTGTGGAGATTATGTATCCCGACCCCGGATTTCCGATTTATCGATCCATGATTGAGTTTACGGGCGCGACGCCCATTCCGATCCCGATCCGCGAGGAAAATGGGTTTGGGTTTGATGCGACCGAAACGTTGGATTTGGTAAATGAACGTACCGCGCTGATGATTGTGAATTCGCCTGCGAACCCCTGTGGTGGTGTGACGCCGAAGGCCGAGATCGATGCGTTGGTCGCTGGCATGGCGGCGCATCCAGATGTGGCGATTATGTCGGATGAGATTTATGGGCAGATGACATATGACGGCGAGAAACATGTTTCGTTGATGTCTTATCCCGAAATTCGTGACCGTTTGGTTTTGCTGGATGGCTGGTCGAAGACATATGCCATGACGGGATGGCGTATGGGGTATTCTGTTTGGCCTGATCAGTTGATCGATCATGTACGCAAATTGGCGGTGAATGCGTGGTCTTGTGTTAATGCGCCTGCGCAATGGGCTGGGTTGGCGGCGTTGACGGGGCCACAGGATTGTGTGGCGGATATGGTGACGGAATTTGATCGTCGTCGCGGCGTTGTGGTGGATGGGTTGAATGCGATTGATGGCATTACCTGTGCGCGGCCCAAGGGGGCGTTTTATGCGTTTCCCAATATTTCAGCGACGGGGTTTGGGGCCAAGGATTTGGCGTCCGCCTTGTTAGAGCAGACAGGTGTCGCGACGATTGGTGGGCCTGACTTTGGAATTTTAGGCGAGGGGTATATTCGCCTGTCTTATGCGAATTCAGTTGAAAACATTGAACGGGCATTAGCGCGGATTGATGGTTTCTTGCAGGCGCGGGATTAAGTGCCTGGCATTAGGAAATGCAAGGTCGATTGGGCGAAAAGGGTTTCACGGTTGTCTTGCCAGGCCTCGACCTGAACCGAGGCATAGCGTCTACCTGCGCGGGTGATTGTGGCGCGGGCGTATGCATCGCGGGGGAGACCCGGGCGGAGGTAATCTGTGGTGATCGAGATGGTTTTGGGTAAGGGGGGCAGTTTGAATTCCGCCGCGTCCAGATCGAAATCACCCGATTCCATGGCATCCCATATTGTTTGCCAACCAAGCGTCATCGTTGCCGTACTTTCGAGGAATGCAGAGGTGCCGCCACCGTGTAGGCGCGAGACGACTGCGTTGCCGATGAGTTTGGGATCAAAGGTTAGGATGCCTGTGAGTTCGTCGCCCTTACGCTCGAAACTGATGCCGAGATATTTGAAGAATGGGATGCTATCGACATAAGCGTTTAGCACGCCGTCGCGGCGGCGTTTGATGTCTTGGACGGGTTCGGTTTTTGAATTCATGATGCGGCCTTTTTGGCGAAAACGAATGCGCCCGTTGCTTGTGCGATGGGTTTAGTTTGGTCATCTGCCCATGCGGTGGCGCGGATAAAGGCGACAGTGCGCGTAGTGTGGTACACCTGAGCGGATGCAGTCAGGGTTTGGTTTGGTGGCGCAGGGCGCATGTAATCGATA
This sequence comes from uncultured Amylibacter sp., assembly GCA_943846615.1. GTDB lineage: Bacteria > Pseudomonadota > Alphaproteobacteria > Rhodobacterales > Rhodobacteraceae > Amylibacter. Next base: position 1,796,733 of record OX044354.1, read on the forward strand.
CGCAGATCGATTGTTGCTGTCATGGCGGTGTTTTCGGGGTGCATGGTAACGGCCAATCCGCTGACACTGTCCAACAGAACGGATACGGGGCCGCCGTGGATGACGCCTGTTTCGGGGTCGCCGATCATTTCGGGATCATACGGCATGGTGATCGTTGCGGCACCTTCGTCTACGTCCGTGACCTGCATTCCCATTGCTTTGCACAAGGGGAGGTGTTCGGTGAAAGAAGCCTGTTGAGGGGTTGGTTTTACCATGATCGATACCTTTGGTTGGGACCAATGTTACAGTATTTACCGGCGCTGTCATCTGGAATGCGATCTGACGTGGCGATGTTAGCGGTAAAGGTCATCGAGTTTGGATTTTATCATTGGGTTTAGCATCTCGAGGCGATCTTCTAGGCGGGTGATGTTATCGGAGGCGAATGCATTGGTTGGATGTGAACGCATATAATCGTGATAGAAATTTAATGCGGCTTCCAAGGCGCCGTAGTAGGCGCGAAGGCCGTGGTAGTTATAGGTGAACAGCATTTCATATTCGGACATGGTGGCGATTTTTTTTCCGCAATGGCCCGCGACGCATGATTGATTTGAGGTCAACATGTGCTCGCCCATTTTTTCATGCAGTTGTGCCCAGGTGATGGCGACGGAAATGTTGCCTTTCTCTGCACGGCCGAGATCATCGATGATTTGGGTGAAGTTGGGGGTATCTTGGCCAAGTTCGATTTCCGCACGGCTGAGATAGGCGATGGGAACGCGGGCATCGATTGCCTGTGCCAATCTGGTTGCGGCGCGTTTGGGGTTTCGTGCGGTGCCCCAGCCGTTTTTATAGGCAGCGTGTTCGTAAAAGATGGCGTAGGGATAGCCAAGTTCGCGCGCTTGGCGGTTGATTTTAAGGGCTTGGGCATCGTTGCCCGATTTCAAGGTGGCGCGTCCGAGTTGGTAGACGGCGCGCAGGTCACGCATCTCTGCATCCGAGGCGGGGGATTTAGACTTGTATTTTTCCAAGACACGCCGTGCGATGGGTTCGCATGCGTTGATTGCGCTTTGTGCACTGATGTTATTGTATTCGACCCCATCGCGCAGGGTACGCATCGGGTCTGCTGGATTGGCCGCAGCGCGATCGCAGTCATTTGGATCGGGGGTTTTGTGCATTACGACACTGATGTCCCAATCCGAAATGTTCACATGATCCGCAAAGGTTGGCGCGGAAAGTAGGGCGAAAATGACGGGGCAAAGGATGCGTGTGTATTTGGACATTTGTTCAGGGTAACGCGGATGGTGGTTTGCGACAAATGTATTTTGTTTGCTTGCATGGCAGGAATTTTATAGCGTTCTACGATGGATCGAAAATTGTTCACATTGGCGGTGCCCGAATTATCGAAACGCGATCAAGATTGGATCGACGCGCGACGGTTTGGGCGCGCGGATTATCCTGTGCCACATTTCACCGTGGCCTTTGGGATTATTATAGATGATCAAAGTGCGTTTCTGGCACATGTCGATCGGATTGCCGCGCGTTTTGCACCAGTTGCGTTTCAGTGTAGCCGCGTAGTGTTGGGGACGGATCATCGTGATGAAACGGGGTATACGTTTTTGGTGCCCGACGTAGGCGAAAGTGGTGTGCTGGCGTTGCACGATGCGGTTTATTCGGGGTTTGGGCAATTGGACGCGCCGTTTGTACCACATATAACGTTGGGGCGATATCCAACCGCGGCGGAAGCCAATGATGCCTGTGAGATTTTGAATAGTGAGCCGGTTTCGGTTTCGGGGGTGTTGTCCGCGTTAAGTGTGGTGGCGCAAGGCGAAGACGAGGTTTCAGACGTGGCTGTTTTCAAGCTGCGGGGGTAGGTTTGTGTGGCGTTTGGTTATTAGCGCTATTGGAGGTGAGGCCTTTTTGCTGGATCATTATCTTATGTTTTGGCATTGGCTTAAGCTGGCAACTTCATAGTAATTAGTTGAAAAAAATAAAGATGTTGGGATCTAATTTTCGACGCAATTGCTGGGCAGGGTGATCATGTATGATTCTTTGTCTGATGCGTCATTCTGAAATTTCTTTAGGCAGACGGTGTCACCGCGGATTTCGCCAAAGCTTACCCTTGTCGAAACTGTTGTTAGGTTTCCGTCCGCAGTTTCCAAAAGAAGTATTATGCTCGGCGGTCTAAATTTAGATTGGTAAGTGGTATGCGATTTAATTACACCAATTTCATGCGCAATGAAATTGCGTTCTGGGCGGATGGCCGGCCATAGGAAAAACAGAAGGAATAATCCGGTAACGCCGACTAGTAGGAACAGTTTGAGAAATTTTTTCCCGTGAAATGATGCAAGGTAATGGCGCCAAATTAATTTGCTGAGCTGGTCGGCACGTTGTTTTTGTTTTTCGTCCATTTGCGCAATCATAAGTCTGTGATGAAGTGAGTAAAGCACTTTCAACCAAAAGGTTGAATTAGGGTTTTGGCGTGGAATCCGTGAAGTTGATTGAATTTTAGCTGTGTCAGCACGTCGCGCTTGAAAATTTATACATTATTATCAGGAGGTTATGCTCTAGTTTTCAACAGCCAAATCCGTTGACTCTGAGCTCCCCCCGCCCTATTACCACCCCAACTGTTCCCGCCTATGTGCATCGGAGTGTTTTATGGCTGATCAAATCGACCCGAAACGTTTGAATGCACTGGAAGAGAAGTTGGATGCCAAGCGGAAGGGGCCTGAAAAGGAACCGAAGCATGAGAACCACTACTCTGCCGCGCAATTGGGTTGGCGAATGGTGACCGAGTTGGTTGTCGGCATGCTGATGGGACTTGGTTTTGGATATGGTCTGGATTACATGTTTGGCACTTTGCCGATCTTCCTGATCATTTTCACGTTGTTGGGCTTTGCCGCCGGTGTACGCACGATGATGCGCTCGGCAGAGGAAGTTCAACGAAAGAATTCGACGGCGGCAGATTTGCCCGCTGGTGACGCAGATATGTACGACGACGAAGATTAGTCGTCAGAGAAGAAGGAACAGACACGTGGCAACAGAAGAAGCAGGCAACGGTTTTAACATCCACCCGATGGATCAGTTCGAAATCACCAACCTATTCGGTGGTGGGCCAATTCACTGGTACAGCTTTACCAATGCCACATTGTGGATGGGTTTGGCGATTGTTGCTGTGATTTTGTTGTTGGTTGTTGGCACACGCAAGCGCGCAACGGTTCCATCGCGTTCACAAAGTATCGCAGAATTGATGTACGGTTTCGTTTACACAATGATCGAAGATGTTGCCGGTAAAGAAGGTTTGAAATTCTTCCCTTACATTTTCACGCTGTTTATCTTCGTATTGATCTCAAATTTCCTTGGCTTACTGCCAATGTCATTCACAACAACATCACACATTGCTGTAACAGCTTGTTTGGCGATGGCGGTTTTCTTGACCGTTACTGCGCTAGGCTTTTACAAAAACGGCGCTAAGTTTCTAGGGTTGTTCTGGGTATCATCTGCGCCTTTGGCATTGCGTCCAATCTTGGCCGTGATCGAGTTGATTTCATACTTCGTTCGCCCTGTTAGCCACTCTATCCGTCTTGCGGGTAACGTTATGGCGGGTCACGCGGTGATCAAAGTTTTCGCTGGTTTCGCTGGCGCATTGGGTATCTGGGCGGCATTGCCGATCGTATCCATCACAGCAGTATATGGTTTGGAGGTCCTGGTGGCCGGTATCCAAGCATATGTTTTCACTATTCTGACGTGCGTGTATCTTAACGATGCTCTGCATCCGAGCCACTAACGTCTGAACAACTAATCTATCTATTCCATCAAAAGGAGAAATCGTCATGGAAGGTAATATCGCAGAATTGGGTCAATACATTGGTGCAGGCTTGGCTTGTATTGGTATGGGCGGCGCCGGTATCGGTGTGGGTACAGTTGCAGGTAACTTCCTGTCAGGTGCTCTTCGCAACCCAGCAGCAGCTGGCGCGCAAACTGCAACATTGTTCATCGGCATCGCGTTTGCCGAAGCTTTGGGTATCTTCTCGTTCCTAGTAGCATTGCTACTTATGTTTGCTGTTTAAGCAAAAGACGAGTGTGTAGGTTCGCCTGCACGAATTGATATACGGGCGCGGTTTGGCCGCGTTCGTTTCCCAAACGGAGAGCAAAATGGCTGATACATCACATGGTGCTGCCGCAGGTGCAGAATCTGCTCCTGGCATGCCACAGTTGGATTTTTCGACGTTTCCAAACCAGATATTCTGGTTGGTTGTTACGTTGGTGGTCCTGTATCTAATTCTAAGCCGCATTGCATTGCCACGCATTGCATCTGTTTTAGCTGAACGTCAGGGCGCGATACAACGCGACTTGGACAAGGCTGAAGAGATGAAACGCGCTGCGGTGGACGCTGAGAATGCTTATAACAAAGCATTGGCAGATGCCCGCCAACAGGCAAACGAAATCGTGGCTGAAACGAAAGCGGAAATCCAAAAAGATTTGGACAAAGCGATCGCCAAAGCAGACGCAGAAATTGCAGCGAAAGCCGCAGAATCTGAGACTGCTATTGCAGCCATTCGCGACAGCGCAACCAAGTCTGTACAGACCGTTGCGAACACCACAGCAGCAGACATCGTTAAGTCGGTTATGCCAGGTGCTGGTGATGCGAAAACAATCAAAGCAGCAGTTGCTGCGATCATGAAAGGGTAATCAAATGCGCGTTATTTTAACATCATTATTCGCCCTTTCAGCCAGCCCAGTGATGGCGGCCTCTGGTCCGTTTTTGTCACTGAACAACACCAACTTTGTTGTGTTGTTGGCGTTCCTATTGTTCATCGCCGTATTGGTGTACCTAAAGGTACCTGGTAAAATCGGTGGCATGCTGGACGAACGTGCAGTGGGTATTCAAGGCGAATTGGACGAAGCCCGTTCATTGCGCGAAGAAGCCCAAAGCATTTTGGCTGACTACGAGCGCAAGCAAAAAGAAGTTCAAGGCCAAGCGGATCAAATCGTTGCCAATGCTAAAGAAGAAGCAAAAGCAGCGGCTGTGACAGCCAAGGACGATCTGAAGGCATCTATCAAACGTCGTTTGGCAGCAGCCCAAGATCAGATTGCATCTGCGGAAGCGGGCGCGATTAAAGAAGTGAAAGATACGGCTGTATCTGTTGCTGTTGCTGCGGCGCAAGACGTGATTGCCAACGGCATGAAAGCGAAAGAAGCGGGCGATCTGATCGACGCTGCGATTGCTGACGTTGGTGAAAAGCTGCACTGATCTGAATTAGATAAGAAATTTTAGAACCCCGTTGGCGATGCCTGCGGGGTTTTATTTTGCACATTGACATATGATACCTTTTGGTATCATATTGGTGGCATGATACAGATACCGACACAGACGTTTAAGGCATTGGGTGATCCGACACGGCAACAGATTTTGGGGTTGTTGGCGGATAGGGAGTTAACCATCGCACAGGTGGCGGGGCATTTTGATATGACCCGTGCGGGTGTGAAAAAGCATATGAAAATTTTGGAAGAGGGGCGGTTGATTACCGTCACCCCCAAAGGGCGCGAACGGTTGAATACGTTGAACCGTGATGGGTTCGACATGGTTTCCGATTGGGTTGGGTATTTTGATCAGTTCTGGGATGACAAATTAAACGCGCTGAAGGCGCTGGTAGAGGAAGATATGAAATGAAGAATTCAGAGATTATTAAGACGGTGTTTTTGCCTGTGGATATGAAAACCGCCTGGGGGTATTTGACGGAACCTGATAAGTTGGCGAAGTGGTTTCACGCGCCCAAGACGCCATTAGCGGCGGGCGAGGATTATGTTTTGTATGGCACGGACAGTGGAAATAAGATGTGCTGGGGCCATGTTTCAGTTGCGAACCCGCATAGCGAATTGGCTTACTCATTCAGCATCACACCCGCACCCGATTTGGAAACACAGGTGCATTGGGCGTTGGATGAATTGGACGGTGGCACACGGATTACGATGACGCACACCGGTGTTGGTGCGGCGGGCATGGGGTTGTTGTCTGGGCTGGACGTTGGTTGGGACAAGCATTTCGCATCACTGCGTGGGGCGGTTTCAACATAGGAATTGTTCTTTTCCATAGTAAAGTTTGTGGCTTAGCCGATGGGGTGTACTTGTCGGTTGAAGCTACAATCCCAGATGACATCTCTATTCTACAATGCTAGAAAACGGCATGGAAATAATATTAGATATCCTGCCGTTGATCCTTGCTTTTTCGCTGACGAGTACGATCATTGAACTGACCCCTGGCCCGAATATGGGCTACCTTGCTGTACTTAGTGCGACAAATGGACGGCGTGCTGGTTTTGCCGCTGTTGCGGGTATCGCGCTTGGATTGCTTGTGCTTGGAATTGCTGCGGCGCTTGGATTGGCGGCGGCCATATCTGCCTCGCCAATTTTATACCAAATTATTCGTTGGGCAGGCATCGCCTATCTATTTTGGCTGGCTTATGAGGGTTGGCAAGAGAGTTCAGAACCAATTTCTGAAGCGAGCGACGAGCGCCAAAAGCCTAGTAAGTATTTCCTACGTGGGTTGGGCACAAACCTGTTGAATCCAAAGGCGGGCCTTTTCTATGTTGTAATGCTGCCGACATTTATTTCCCCAGATCATTCCGTGATGTTTCAGACGGTTATTTTGTCGATCATCTTCGTTGTGATTGCGACGCTTATTCATACGTGCGTCGTGGCTTTGGCTGGTTATGCCACGGGCTTTTTGAATAATCCTCGGCGTTATAAACTGGCCCGCCGAATACTTTCCTTCGCGTTGGCGTTAATTGCGATATGGTTTACGTGGTCAACCCGATTGTAGAGGGTTTGAAAACACTGTTATCGCCCATTCTATTTGACCCGCGAAGATATGTATCCGCACTGACCGTGTGATCCGAGCGCAGCTTGGCTATTCCTTGTTCGCATCACTACGTGGGGCGGTTTAGGCGGGGGTGAATGCCGTAGTGATGTAATTGTCGTCCGTGTATTCGATGCCAAGTGACAATAGGCAGGGTTGGGAGAGTTGTTGTTCCATCTCCGTCTGCAACTTGGATAATAAATCCTGTGTATATGCGTCATCGCGGTGGGATTTGGTTAGCATGGAAATTTCCAACAGGCAGTGGGTGTGGTGAAAAATTTCAGCGGGGTAAGCGCGGCCTTTGACTTCGCCGGTGCTGGTGTCGTGGCCGTGAATTACGGTTTCGATGGCGACCAGAAATGCGGTTGCGTCGATGTTTAAGTCGCTGGTGAATTTTAGGTCTACGTGGGGCATTGGTCTGGTTCCGTTGGCTGATGTCGTGGTGTGATAAGAGGAATGCCACCTTACAGCAAGGCCTCGGCAATTATATATTACGCGTAAACGGGAGTACCTTGATGAAAACGTAATCGCCATTTTCCATCCATACGGCACCAGATTGATGATCGGTTGGCGATTTCTGTTTTCGTGCCGTAAATAATTTGGCTGACATAGGTCACTTGGACAACATCATGTGTTAAATGCCGCGCCTTGAATTCGGGCAATGGGATGACCGCGTTGATTGGTTCTGATGCATCTTGATCAAACAGCAGATCATCCAGATCATAAACCCTGCCAGATCGGCCAAATTCGACAATGTCATCGGCGAAGGTTTCGCGCATGATTGAGGGATTGAAACGTGTATCGGCGCGCCACAGGCTCTCTTCTAATTGTGTGATTTCCGTCAGGGTTTTGGAATCCATGAAAGGCTATCCTTTGACCGCGTGATCCAAGCGTAACTTGGCGATCTCTTCATGCGCCTCTGCCTTCTTGGCGTCCTGCATACATGTTTCGATATAGCTCATATGCGTATCAACAGCCCCGCGTGCGGCGATAGGATCGCGTGCCATAATCGCATCGCAAATGGCGCGGTGTTGTTCCAGTAGGGCGTCGCGCGTCGCCGCTTGGTTAAACATAACTTGGCGGTTATAGAACACGCCCTTTTTCAACATGTCGAACATGGAACGCACCATGTGCAGGAGGAAGACGTTGTGCGAGGCCTCTATTATTGCCATGTGGAATTCGGCGTCTAATGTGGCCTCTCGCTCTGTGTCTTGGGCATCATGGGCGGTGGTCATTTGATCCATGATGGTTTGGATGACTTTGCGGTCTGTTTCCGAGCCCAATGTGGCAGCACGTTCAGCAGCCATGCCCTCTAAATCCCTGCGGAAAGAGAGGTAATCGAACACCGCTTCGTCGTGGGTGGAGAAGAGGTTTGTGAGGGGTGGTGTGAAGGCGTTGCCCAGAAGATCAGCGACGAAAATACCTGCGCTGGCTTTGGTAGTGAGGAGGCCGCTGTCCTGTAGTGTTGCAATTGCCTCGCGCAATGATGGGCGGGATACGCCGAGGCGTTCGGCGAGGTCGCGTTCCGATGGCAGGCGTTCGCCGCCGCGTAGGATGCCACGCAGGATGAGCTGTTCGATTTGCAGCACGACACTGTCGGCGATGCGTTCGGTTTGGATTTTTTGAAAAGGCATGTACGGCTCCAGATTGGTCAAATTGTATGACCAATCTGGAGTCAGTGCAAGGTTAGCTGTTTGGCGTAATCACGATTTCCACGCGGCGGTTTGCGGCGCGACCTTCGGGGGTTGCGTTTGATGCAACCGGTTCGTTTAGGCCGCGACCGTAGGCACGGATGCGGTAATCTGCGACGCCGTTATTCAGCAAAACGTTGCTAACGGATTGGGCGCGGCGGTGTGATAGGCCCTGGTTATAAGACGCATCGCCTACGTTATCAGTGTGACCGATGACGTCTACGTTTGTGTCTGGGTATTTGTTTAGGCTGGCTGCCAAGCGCACCAATGAACCCGCAAGCGATGGGCGTAGGTCGGTGCTGTCTGTGGCGAATGTAATTGCCTCTGGTAATGTTACCACAAGGCTGTCGCCTGTGTTTGTGATCACTGCGCCACTGCCGCCGAGATCGGCACGGAGCTCTTCTTCTTGTTTGTCCAGTAGGTGTCCGATTGTGGCGCCCACTGCTGCGCCAGCGATGGTGCGTTTGATTTTGCCGTTGCTGTCGTCATCCGTCAGGATGCCTGACAAAAGGCCTGTTGCCGCGCCGATTAATGCGCCGTTGCGTGTTTTATCTGGTTCTTCTGTACATGCGGCCAATGTGAATGCGCCTGCTGTCAGGATGATTGTTGGTTTTATTAGGTTGAACATTTTTTCGTCCTTATGTCTGCCTGTGACATAAGAAGTGTGTTTTTGTGCCTGTTTTCAAGGGAGATCACAGAAATGTGGGTGCAAAGCGGGAAATTGCCAGATTTCAGCCCGTTTTGCGCAAAGCTTCGCGCATTAATAGGGCACGTTTGACGGGAAGACCCCAATGATAGCCGCCCAAGCCGCCCGATTTTCGCAGGGCACGGTGGCATGGGATTAGCCATGAAACAGGGTTTTTGCCGACTGCTGTGCCCACCGCGCGAACGGCACGCGGGTTGCCGATGTGGTTGGCGATTTCGCTGTAGGTGGTGACCGTGCCCGATGGGATTTGCATCAAGGCCTCCCAGACTTTGATCTGGAAAGGTGCGCCGATCATGTGGATGTTGGCTGGTTCACCGTTGCCTGCGATTGCCGCCGCCAAAGGTGCGGTTGACGCGTGATTTTCGGTGAAGGTGGCGTTGGGCCAGCGTGATGTCATGTCGTCCATCGCGGCTTCAGGCCCACAATCATCGGCGAAGGCGAGGCCGCAGATGCCGCGTGTGGTTGCCATGATCAGCATTTGACCAAAGGGGCTGTCGTGCCAGCCGTAGTTTATTGTCAGGCCAGCGCCCTTGGATGCGTATTCGCCGGGCGACATTGCCTCCCACGTTAAAAACATATCGTGTAAGCGACCGGTGCTGGACAGGCCTGTTTCGTGGGTGGTGTCCAAAACGGTGAAGTGATCGCGCAACATGGATTTTGCCAGATCGAGGGAGAGGTATTGTTGGTATTTTTTCGGGCTGACGCCTGCCCATTGTGAAAACACCCGTTGAAAATGTGCGGGTGAGAGGCCGACGGCAGATGCCACCTGTTCCAACTTGGGCTGTTGGTTTTGGGTTTCCTGGATGTGGTCGATTGCACGCGCAATGACACTGTAATGGTATGGATCATTTGTCATGGGGGGATATTGGCGGGGTTTTGGGGATCGCGCCACCCGTTTCTTGCGCATATATGTTCTTGGCGTTTGGGATTGGGCATGGCACAAGGCGTTATGCCAAAGCAACTTGATTACCATACGATACATGAAATGTTCACGCGGTTTCGCGATCACGAGCCAGAGCCCAAGGGCGAACTGGATCATGTGAATGCATTTACGTTGGTCGTGGCGGTTGCATTATCTGCGCAGGCCACGGATGTAGGTGTGAACAAGGCGACGAAGGAATTGTTTAAGATTGCCGATACGCCAGAAAAGATGGTGGCGTTGGGTTTGGATGGGATTACGGATCACGTTAAAACCATTGGGCTGTTTCGCCAGAAGGCGAAGAATGTTTTGAAGATGAGCCAGATATTGGTGGATGAATATAACAGTGTGGTGCCGTCATCGCGGGCCGCGTTAGAGAGCCTGCCTGGTGTGGGGCGTAAGACGGCGAATGTGGTTTTGAACATGTGGTTCAAACAACCGACACAGGCCGTGGATACGCATATCCTGCGGTTTGGAAATCGTTCTGGCGTAGCCGTCGGCAAGGATGTTGTCGCGGTAGAACGCGCAATCGAGGATCATATCCCCGCAGAATTTCAACACCATGCGCATCACTGGATGATCCTGCATGGGCGTTATACGTGTAAGGCGCGCAGACCCGTTTGTGCGAATTGTTTAATCGAAGATTTATGTGAATTTGAGGAAAAAACGAATGACTAAAACCTATGAAGTTGTCGGCAGTGGCAACGCGATTGTTGATGTGTTGGCGAAATGTGATGATCAGTTTTTGACTGATATGGGCATTGAAAAAGGCATTATGCAGCTGATCGATACTGCGCGTGCGGCGGAAATTTATGGTGCGATGGCGGCGGGTACCGAGATTTCAGGTGGTTCGGCGGCGAACACGATTTCGGGTCTAGGGACGCTGGGCATTAAATCTGCGTTTGTGGGCAAGGTGAAGGACGATCAATTGGGTCGTGTATTTGCCCATGATATTCGTGCACAGGGTGTGGATTTTGACACGCCGATGGTTGGCGCGGATCACGCCGATGAAACAGGGCGCAGCATGATTTTAGTGTCGCCCGATGGCGAGCGTTCCATGAATACATATTTGGGTGTAGCGAACCAATTGTCGCCCGATGATGTTGATCCTGCACTGATGGCGGATACCAAATGGCTGTACCTAGAGGGATATTTGTTTGACCGACCAGAGAGCCAAGCGGCGTTTATTCGTATGGTGGAATTGTGTAATGCCGCAGGTGGACAATCATCCATCAGCCTGTCCGATCCGTTCTGTGTGGATCGTCACCGCGATGCGTTTCATGATTTGATCAGCAATCACATCGATATGCTGTTTTGTAACGAGCATGAGGTTATGGCGATGTATGCGGGCGATGATTTGCAGGCGTCGATTGCGAATGGTGCGCAGTATGTGGATACGCTGGTTTGTACGGCGGGCGCAGATGGGGCGTATATTGCCAATGGCGGCAACGTGATCCATGTGCCGACCGAGGCTGTGACGATGGTGGATGCTACGGGTGCAGGTGATTTGTTTGCGGCTGGGTTTCTGGCAGGTATGGCGCAAGGTAAAGATTTGGCGACCTGTGGACGTATGGGCTGTGTTGCGGCGGGTGAAATTATTTCACATATGGGTGCACGCCCAGAGGCGGATTTGAAAGAGTTGTTTGCATCCAAGGGGCTGTAATCGGTTAGCCGTGTATTGTTAGCCCGTGGGTAAACGAAGTAACCTTTGTGTTGGGCAATTTATGCCCGCCGCATATTTTACGAAAGAAATTGAGTGCCTCGTGTCCAAATCGTTTTCCCGCCGGACGGGATAACGATGCACGGCGGCCTGCGGCCTTGATTCCGTGCCCTAGTCGCCTAGCATCGCCTGTACCTTATCCAGATCGATTTCGCCCATGGGGGCGGAACGGTTGGGGTCGTTGAAATCATAGTTGAACGCCGCAAAATCGCGGGCGTAGATTTCGTGCATCAGGTGCATGGATAGATCATCGAAATAATCGCCTACGGGGTGCGCGCGTTTGGGGCCGTGGCCTTCGCTCTCGTTAAATCTTGGCATCGTGTCGATATCCAAGTCGTGTTTTGCGGGAATGCGAGACATGACGGATTTCATATCCTCTTTGAAGTTTTCGACCGTGACGATGGCGTCGTAATGCCCGCCGTTTACCACCAATGTGGATGCGTGCCCCGCCATGGCCGACCAGTGGATGTCAGGCTCCATTGGCCGACGAAATTTGATGGTGTCGCGGGCGAACAGAAGGAAGCGGCGGAAGGATTTGATTTGGTCAAAGTCGCCTTCGATATCGATGCCATAGTTTTTAGTGACGCGCGGCACAAGGTTGCCACGGTAGCGGTTTCCGTTTCGTTGGATGCCGCAGATTTTATCGAAAAACGAGGATAATACACGGGTGTATGGATTGCGTACGCAGGTGAAGGTTAGGATGTCTGGGTTCGTAACCGCGGCTGAGATGGCGTCGCGGGAATGTTCTTGGTTCCATTTAAACATACCCTTTTGCGCATCGTGGATATCACCGCCAAAATATTCACCGTGATCAGAATAATACAGGATTTGTCCGATGGTAGAACATGCGCATTTGGGAATAACGCGATATGCGACTGAATTGCTGGGTGTGACCCAAGTGCCTGGAAAACCCATTGCGACCTCTGTTGAAATATAGGGGAAATATAGGGGGGATGGATTGAATATGCCAGAGGGAGGGTAAAAACATATCTTATAGGTTTTCACCACCGCCCAAGGGCATTACAGTTGGTGTAATTCAAAAGGAAGCGCCATGCCATACACATATGATGATCAAAATATTTTCGCCAAGATTTTACGCGGCGAAATCCCCAATAATACCGTGTTGGAAACAGAACACGCGTTGGCGTTTCATGATATTACGCCGCAGCGCCCTGTGCATGTGTTGGTGATCCCCAAAGGGCCATATGTCAGTTATGATCATTTTGCCAAAGAGGCCAGTGATGCAGAAATTGTTGGGTTTTCCCGCGCCATAGGGCAGGTTTGTGATATGATGGGTGTGTCGATTGATGCGGGTGATGGATACCGCATGGTTGGCAACAGTGGTGAACATGGGGTTCAGGAAGTGCCGCATTTGCATGTGCATATTCTGGGTGGAGCCAGCACGGGGCGCATGATTCAATCAAAGTGATTGCGAGTAGTTATCCGAGGCGATAACAGTGATAAAAGTTTAAGGGGAAGACCAATGAGCAAAGAGCCACAAGAAGTAAAAATAGTTGAAACATCCCGCGTTGCCTGTGATGGCGGCGAGGGTGGACATCCACGTGTATGGTTGCAAATTCCAGGTGAACACGGCTGGGTTGAATGCCCGTATTGTGATTGTAAGTTTGTGCTGAAAGATGGCGCGGCGGCGGGGCATTAAGCCCATGAAAATTGGCAAAGGCCACCACATACATTTGATCGACGGCTCTGGATTTATTTTCCGCGCCTATCACGCATTGCCACCTTTGACACGCAAATCCGATGGGTTGCCTGTGGGGGCCGTTTCTGGTTTCTGCAATATGTTGTTCAAGATGGTTGAGGATCAAAAAGGATCCGATGCGCCGACGCATGTTGTTGTAGTGTTCGATGCCAAGGGAAAGACGTTTCGGTCTGATATTTACCCTGAATACAAAGCTAATCGTCCGCCAGCACCCGAAGATTTGGTGCCGCAGTTTCCATTGACCCGCGATGCGACGCGTGCGTTTGGGATCGCGTGCATTGAAGAAGTGGGTTTTGAGGCCGATGACATCATGGCCACCTTGGCTGTGCAGGCGCGTGATGCGGGTGCACGGGTGACGATTGTTTCGTCTGATAAGGATTTGATGCAATTGGTGGGCGGCGGCGTTGAAATGTTTGACGCCATGAAAAACAAACGTATTGGCCGCGAGCAGGTTGAGGAAAAATTCGGCGTTGGCCCCGAAGGTGTAATTGATGTGCAATCATTGGCGGGTGATAGCGTGGATAATGTTCCCGGTGCGCCGGGTATCGGGATTAAGACAGCGGCATTGTTGATCAATGAATATGGTGATCTGGATAGTTTGCTGGAACGTGCCGAGGAAATTAAACAACCTAAACGGCGCCAGACGTTGATTGATAATGCGGATCAAATTCGTATTAGCCGCGATTTGGTGACATTGAAGACCGATATGGAAATGGATTTCTGTTTTTCCGATTTCGAAGTCAAGGACCCCGATCCAGATACAGTTTTAGGATTTTTGACGGAAATGGAATTCCGCACGATGTCGGCCCGGATTGCAAGTAAGCTGGGTGTTGAAGCGCCGAAAATAGCCGCGCCCTCGGGTTCAACAAATGCACCTGAAAGCGGTGCTGTTGCGCAGGTTCCGTTTGATGCGGCGAAATATGAATGTGTTCGGGATGCGGATGCGTTGAAAGCGTGGGTCGATAAGATTTATGCGCGTGGGTATGTGGCGGTGGATACCGAAACCACTGGGTTAAACGAGATGGTCGTTGATTTGGTTGGAATATGCCTGTGTGTCGAGGCGGGCGAGGCGTGTTACGTGCCGTTGACGCATAAGGACGGCGAAGGCGATTTGTTCGGCGGGGCGGCGTTGGCCGTGGGGCAGATGGATTTGGACGAAGCCTTGGCGATATTACGCCCTGTTTTGCAAGATCCCTCGATCATGAAAATCGGCCAGAACATGAAATACGACGCCAAGATTTTTGCGCGTTACGATGTTGCGATTGCCCCTGTGGATGACACGATGCTGCTGTCCTATGCGATTAATGGCGGCAAGCATAATCATGGTATGGATTATCTGGCGAACCGCTATCTGGAACATGAACCGATCAGCATTAAAACACTGTTGGGAACGGGGAAATCGGCGATTACGTTCGATAAGGTACCCGTTGAAGATGCGGTGAAATATGCCGCGGAGGATGCGGATATTACGTTGCGGTTGTGGCAGTTGTTTAAGCCGCAGTTACACAGCGTGGGTGTGACGAAAGTTTATGAAACGTTGGAACGTCCATTGATCCCCGTGTTGGCGCAGATGGAGATGAACGGCATCAAGGTGGATCGCGATACGCTGAGCCGTATGTCGAATAATTTTGCGCAGTCTATGGCAGGCTTGGAAGCGGAAATTCACGAGCTGGCGGGTCAATCGTTTAACGTTGGATCGCCCAAGCAGTTGGGTGAAATTTTGTTTGATAAGCTGGAGATGCCCGGTGGCAAGAAGGGTAAGACGGGTGCCTATAGCACCGGTGTTGATATCCTTGAAGATTTGGCGTCTGAGGGGTTTGATCTGCCCAGTAAGGTTTTGGATTGGCGGCAGATGTCGAAGCTTAAGTCCACATATACCGACGCGCTACAAACCCATATTAATGCGGATACGGGGCGGGTGCATACCAGTTACGTGATTTCTGGTGCATCGACAGGTCGATTGGCGTCGACTGATCCGAACCTACAAAACATTCCTGTGCGTTCAGATGCAGGGCGCAAAATCCGCGAGGCGTTTATTGCGGATGAGGGCAATGTTTTATTGTCCTTGGATTACAGCCAGATTGAATTGCGGATTTTGGCGCATATCGCGAAAATCGATACCTTGAAGCAGGCGTTTCACGAGGGGCAGGATATTCATGCGCTGACTGCCAGTCAGATGTTTAATGTGCCGCTTGAAGGTATGGATCCGATGATCCGCCGTCAAGCCAAGGCGATTAATTTTGGTGTGATTTACGGGATCAGTGGGTTTGGTTTAGCGCGGAATTTACGTATCCCACGTAAAGAGGCGCAGGCGTTTATTGACACTTATTTTGAACGCTTTCCAGGCATTCGTACCTATATGGATGACACGGTGGCATTCGCCAAGGAACATGGGTTTGTGCAGACGCTGTTTGGGCGCAAAATTCATACCAGTGAAATTAATGCCAAGGGGCCGCAGGCGGGATTTGCGAAACGTGCCGCGATCAACGCGCCGATCCAAGGGACGGCCGCCGATGTGATCCGTCGCGCGATGGTGCAGATGCCAGAGGCGATTGCGCATTTGCCTGCCAAGATGTTGTTACAGGTGCATGATGAATTGATTTTCGAGGTGCCAAAGGATGCGGTTGAGGAAACCACCAACGTGGTGCGCCGTGTGATGGAAGGTGCCTGTGAGCCTGTAGTGAAGCTGGATGTGCCGTTGATTGTGGACGCGGGTGTTGGCGATAATTGGGCCGAAGCGCATTAGAGCGCGAAATCCATCCATTTGAAATCGTGCGAGGCGGGGCGGTATTCTGCTCCGATTAAGCCGTCGTAACCACTGGCATCTACTGCGGCGAAAAATGCGGTGTGATCGACGATACCCTGACTTGGTTCGGTGCGGTTTGGATTTCCCGAAACTTGAATATGTTTAATCCAAGGTAAGCAATGTTCAAATATCGGTAGGATGTCCGCCGTTTGCGCGATGCGACTGGCATGGTAGGTATCGAATTGCAGGCCGAGGTTTGGGGCGTTGATGTGTTCCAAGATCGCCAGTGCGTCATCGAAATTGTTGAGTTTGTAATTTGGAATGTCGAGGGTGTTTATCGGCTCGATCAAGAAAGATTGGTTGGGGTAGGTTTGTGTGGCCCAGATCAGGTTTTGTGTGAGGGTTTGCAGATCGCCGTTTGTACCTGACATGATGTGGATATGGGAAACGCTGAGCGCGGTGGCAAAGGTGACGGCGCGAGTTAGATCGTCACGAAATGTGCCGCGATTTTCAGGGTTTGCGCCGTGTCCCCAATCATCGCCAAATGGTGTGTTTATCAAGTGGATTGGGGATTCGGCGTGCTTAGTCGCCTTTGCTAATGCGGTGGGGACTGTTTCGTATGGGTTTAGGATTTCAACGCCGACGAAGCCGTGATCGCGTGCGATTTTGAACCGCTCCAATATTGGAAATTCGGTAAAAATTAGGGAAATGTTGGCGATGAAACTGGGCATGACGTAATTTAGGGCCTTGTAATGGGGTCTTGCAACGGCTTTGTTATGTTCAAACGGGAGAATTTGCATGGCACATTTGGGTTTGATCGGTATCGGCGTTATGGGCGCGGCGTTTGCACAGAATTTGGCCGAGGAAGGCCATACGGTTTCCATGCTGGATCGCACGATTGCGAAAATGCGGGCGGTGGCCGATGAGGGAGCGGATTTAAACGGCGAATTGATCGTTTGTAAGGATGCGCAGGCGTTTGTGGATAGCCTGCCAAAACCGCGGTCGATTTTGGTTTTGGTGCCCGCGGGTGGCCCGTTGGACAGTGTGATCGATATGTTGATCCCGATGTTGGATAAGGGAGATTTGATCGCGGATTTGGGCAATTCGAATTATAAGAATACAGAGGCGCGTGTGGCCAAGGTTGAAGCCGCGGGATTGCAGTTTTTGGGCATGGGAATTTCGGGTGGTGCCGAGGGTGCGCGCAATGGGCCGTCGATTATGGCGGGTGGTTCCAAGGCAAGCTGGAAGCGGGTCAAAGGCCCGTTGCAAGATGCTGCGGCGGCGTTTGAGGGTGAACCCTGTTGTGATTGGTTTGGACCAGGGGGTGCAGGGCATTTCATCAAGATGATCCATAATGGGATCGAGTATGGCGACATGCAACAGATCGCGGAATCCTATGGCATGATGCGCGATGGTTTGGGCATGTCTGCAATGGAAATTGCGCAGGTTTTTAAGGGATGGATGAAGGGCCCGCTTAACTCATATTTGATCGAGATTGCGGGTGAAGTTGCCGCGGCCGTTGATCCAAAAACAGGCGAGCCGGTTTTAGATATCATTTTGGATAAGGCAGGGCAAAAGGGCACCGGACGGTGGTCTGTAATCGAGGCGTTGCATTTGGGAACGCCCGCGAGTTTGATGATGGCAGCTGTTGAGGCGCGTAATATTTCGGCGGCTAAGGACAGCCGAATAGAAATGGAAGCGGCGTTTGGCGCGTCGCCCGAAATGATGATTGGTGCATTGGGTACACGCAAGGCAGCAATCGATGCGTTGGAAAATGCAATGATTGCAGCAAAGGTTTGTGCCTACGTCCAAGGATTTGAGGTGTTGAAGCGTGCGTCCGATGAGTTTGAATGGGATCTAGATTTAGCGGCGATTTCGCGGGTTTGGCGCGCTGGCTGTATTATTCGATCTGTGTTCTTGGGTGAAATTGCGGATGTATTTGATGGCGGTGGTTCGGCGAATTTGGCGTTGGCACCGATTTTCCAACAGCGTCTAAAGGATACGATGCCTGATTTACAAAAGGTTGTGATTGCTGCGTTGGGTCATGGGCAACAGGTGCCTGCGTTGTACGGGGCGTTAGGGTATCACAACATGCGCCGCACGGGGCAGTCCACGGCAAATATGATCCAAGGACTACGCGATTATTTTGGGGCGCATACGTTTGAACGCACGGATGATTTGGGCGTGGCTGTGAATGGCCCGTGGCATGATTAGGTTTCGAGTTCTACGGCAGGGATAATCGGGAAGAATTCGCCACCTGAACGGACACCGAACCAATCGGTGCCGTTGTATTGTTGCGTCGTACCAATATCAACAAGACGATAGAAACTCTTGCGGTCTATCAATGCCTCTAGGTTTGCGCGAATGAGGATGTAGGGGCTGGGTTCGCCCGTTTCTGCATCGCGTACAACACGGATGGGATTTTCGGCGCTGGCAACTACACTATCACCAACGTGCGTGTGAAAGGTTAGTACCTGATCATCACCTGTGTTTTCCACATCAAAATCATTGGCCACGAATGGCGCGTCATCCACGACAATCCCAACCTTTTCCACGGGTGTAACCAAGAAGTAATCATCGCCATCTTTGCGAATTATGGATGAAAACAGTTTAACCAGCGGTGCCCTGCCGATGGGGGTTCCCAAATAAAACCATGTACCATCACGCGCGATGCGCATGTCTAAATCGCCGCAAAATGGCGGATTCCACAAATGCACGGGCGGTGGACCCTTCTTCGTGGCGGCTGTCGCGGCCTGAACGATGCTGTCTGTGTTCTCTTTTTTCAATGATGGCGGATTTGTCATTTGTGTTCTTTGCGATAACTGCGTTTAATAGATCTCATATTATATGCGGTAACAAAGGTTTTGTCATGACAAGTAAGTTAGCCAAAGAAATTGATGCGTTGAGTGTGAAATTGGCATCGGCCAAAGAACAGATTGCCACGCGGATAATTGGACAGGATCGCGTCGTAGAGTTGGCGATGATTGCCTTGTTGTCTGGTGGACATGGATTGTTGGTGGGCGCGCCCGGTTTGGCGAAAACGCGGTTGGTGGAAACGTTGGGCGTTGTCATGGGGCTGGATGGTAAGCGGGTGCAGTTTACACCTGATTTGATGCCGTCGGATATTTTGGGGTCTGAGGTTTTGGAAACCGGCGCGGATGGTGCACGCAGTTTTAGATTTATCAAAGGGCCTGTGTTCGCACAGTTGTTGATGGCCGATGAAATCAACCGTGCATCGCCGCGTACGCAATCCGCGCTGTTGCAGGCGATGCAGGAACATCGTGTGACCATAGCGGGGCAAGAATATGATTTGCCAGAACCGTTTCATGTATTGGCGACACAAAACCCGATCGAACAAGAGGGTACGTATCCATTGCCAGAGGCGCAGTTGGATCGGTTTTTGGTGCAGATTGATGTGGGCATGCCGAACCGTGAAAATGAGCGTGCGATACTGGAGGCGACGACGGGTGTGGATAATGCCGTTGCCGCGCAGGTTTTAAGTGGTGATGAATTGATCGCGGCCCAAAATATTGTGCGCCAGATGCCTGTGGGTGATGCGGTGGTCGAAGCGATTTTGGATTTGGTGCGTTCCGCGCGACCAGACGAGCCAAGCGCAAGCGATACCGTAAAAGAGTTGGTGAGCTGGGGTCCGGGCCCGCGAGCGGCGCAGGCGTTGATGTTGGCCGTGCGTGCGCGGGCGTTGGTGCGGGGAAATCTGGCACCTTCATTGGATGATGTTGCGGCGTTGGCACAGCCTGTTTTGGTGCATCGTATGGCGTTGGGATTTGCGGCGCGGGCGCAGGGTGCGGATTTGCGGGGCTTGATCGCGGATATCAGCAATAAGGCGACAGGGGCAGAGGCGGCCGCTTGAGTGAGAATTCTGCCATAACTTTGCGCGGAGATGCGCAAGCGATATCGGCGGGCGTGCCCGCGTTAATTGCGCGTGCGCGGCGGTTGGCGGCAACGTTATCAATGGGTGTGCATGGGCGCAGGCGTTCGGGGCATGGCGAAGAGTTTTGGCAATATCGTCAGGCAGATGTCGGCGACAGTGCGCGTGACATTGATTGGCGCAGATCGGCGCAAGGAGATCAATTTTTTATCCGCCAGACCGAATGGCAGACCGCGCAGGCGGTGCATTTTTGGGTAGATCAAAGCGCATCGATGCAGTTTTGCGCAGGTAATCCAGAGGTGTCTAAATCGGCGCGAGCGAATACATTGGCGATGGCTGTTGCGATTTTGCTGGCCAAAGGTGGTGAGCGGTTCGCACATTTGGAGGATCTGGAGCGGCCTAAATCTGGCGAGGTACAGGTCAATAAGTTTGCGGCGCATTTGGTTGCGGGTGGTGATGTCGATGATTACGGGCACCCAGAGACCAAGCCAATAGCCAAAGGTGCGCGGGCCGTTTTCATTTCGGATTTTCTGGGTGATTGGGATGGAATTGTGACGGGTGTTTCACGGGTTGCCGATCAGGATGTTCAGGGCGCGTTGGTTCAGGTTTTGGATCCTCAAGAGTTGGAATTTCCGTTCAAGGGGCGGACAGTTTTCGAAAGCATGAAGGGCACGTTGTCGTTTGAGGCGAGGCGTGCGAATGGCATGCGGGATGCGTATTTGGAACGGCTGTTGGAACGCCAAGATGCGTTGCGGGCGTTGGCGCGACGTACGGGATGGCGTTTTTTAAGCCACCAAACGGACAGTTCTGCGCAGGCCGCGTTACTGTGGATTTATGCGGCATTGGAGGCACGGGCGTGATTGGGTTTCTGTCGCCATATTTGTTGCTGGGGTTACTAAGCCTGCCAATTTTGTATTGGTTGTTGCGGGCGACGCCACCTACGCCTGTAATTCGTGCCTTCCCTGCTGTTGGATTAATGCTGGGGTTGAAGAACGACGAAAACACGCCAGATCGCACGCCATGGTGGTTATTGCTATTACGCCTGTTGGCGGTTGCAGCGGTAATTATTGGGTTTGCGGGGCCCGTGATGAATCCAGTTGACCGCATTACGGGATCTGGGCGTTTGTTGATTGCAATGGATGCCAGTTGGGCCAGCGCACAGGATTGGCCCCAACGTCGCGCCAAGGTGGTGGAATTGCTGCGTCAAGCGATCCAAGATGATCGACCCGTTGCGGTACAGCGGTTAAGTGATTTGCCGCGTGGAGAGTTAGCGTTTCGCAGTGGCAATGATTGGCTGGCGGATGCGCAGGTGATCGAGCCAAATGCATGGGCACCTGATTATTCGGTTTGGGCAGATGCAGTTCAGGGGCAAAAAATTGAACAGGTGATTTGGTTGTCGGATGGGATTGCACATGATGGGCGTGATGCGTTTGTTGATGCGATCAAGGGTTTAGATGTTACGGTTTTTGAGGGGGTGTCTGAGCCGGTTGCGTTGCGCCCGTTACAGTTCGACCAAGGTGAATTGACCAGTACGGTTTTACGCCCCATTGGCACCGCGGATCAAGAAATGACGTTGGAATTGATGGGCGCCGATCCAGCGGGTGTTTTGCGTGCGTTGTCGGTACAGGACGTTACTGTTTCAGGGCGTGAATTTGACGTTTCGTTTGAATTACCCACCGAGTTGCGCAATCGTGTTCAACAGGTGCGGGTGCGTGGTGTGGCCTCGGCGGGTGCAGTGGCGGTAACGGATGACAGTGTGCAAAGCCGCAAAATTGCGTTGATGAGCGGTAGTCAGGATCAAGAAGCGGGGACGCTGTTGTCGAACCTGCATTATCTGCGCAATGCGTTGGTTGAGACGTCGACGTTAATTGAAACGGATTTGGAAACCGCGTTGGTGGCCAGTCCCGATATTGTGATTTTTGCGGACGTCGGGCGGCTGTCCGATATTGAGGGAATTCAGTTGTTGGATTGGGTGCAGGGCGGCGGCACGTTGGTGCGTTTTGCCGGCCCACGTTTGGTTGGCAGTGGGATTGGGCAACGCGATGAAGATGCGCTGTTGCCTGTGCGATTGCGTTCAGGTGGGCGTGAGGTGGGATCTGCGATGGCCTGGGGTGAACCTAAACCGCTGCGTGCCTTTGCGGATAGTAGCCCGTTTTTTGGGTTGGATATTCCCGATGATGTTTTTGTGAATTCGCAGGTTTTGGCGCAGCCTGATCCGAATTTGTCCGAGCGCGTTTTGGCCAGTTTGGTTGATGGTACGCCGTTGGTGACGGCGAAAGATCAAGGTTTAGGGCGTGTGGTTTTGTTCCATGTGACAGCGAATGCGCAATGGTCGAATTTACCACTGTCGGGGCTGTTCGTGCAAATGTTAGAGCGGTTGTCGATTTCAACAGTGCGACGTGCTGATGACGGGGATTTGGCGGGGTTGGTTTGGGCGCCACTAAATGTAATCGATGCCTTTGGTGTGATAGAGGATGCGGCGGACATTGGTGGCGTTGAAGGCGAGGCATTGGCACAGGGCGGGATTTCGCAGATGCAACCGCCCGGGATTTATGGATATCAGGAACGTCGATTTGCGCTGAATGTTATGGGATCGGATTCTGTTGTGACGCCCGCGAAATGGGCGGCGAGTATGGAGCGAGAGGCGTTGGGGGTACAAGCGGAACGCGATTTAAAGCCGCTGTTTTTAAGCGCCGCGATGGTGATATTGATCGTGGATATTTTGGCGACATTGGGTGTTAGTGGGTTATTGGTAGCGCGTGCCAGTGTTGTGGCATTGGCGGTGATGTTTGCGGGAACAGCAGATGCACAGAATGATGCGGCGGCGATTGAGGCGGCGAATAATACGGTTTTGGCATATGTTGAAACGGGAGATGAACGGTTGGACCGGACATCAAATGCGGGGCTGGTTGGGCTGTCTGCGGAATTGAATCGGCGCACCGCGATTGAACCGATTGCACCTGTAGGTGTGGATTTGGATCGTGATGAGATTTCATTTTATCCATTCCTATACTGGCCGATTTCGACCGAGCAAGCGGCACCGTCCGACATTGCGATTGCGAAGTTGAACCGCTTTATTCGTACTGGGGGAATGATTCTGTTTGATACGCGGGATGCAAATGTTTCGGGATCTTTCGGCGGTGGCACCAAGAAGGGGCGCAAACTGCAAGAGATAGCGGCGCGGTTGGACATCCCACGACTGGAGCCCGTGCCAGAGGATCATGTTTTGACACGCAGTTTTTATTTGATGCGCGAGTTTCCAGGGCGTCATATCGGCCCGCCTGTGTGGGTAGAAGCCGCGCCGCCAGAGGTGTTGGAAGATGGTCAACCATTTCGCAATTTAAACGATGGCGTGACGCCGGTTTTAATTGGTGGGAATGATTGGGCGTCTGCGTGGGCGATCGATGATCGTGGCAATTACATGTTCCCCGTTGGGCGTGGTCGCCAAGGCGATTTACAGCGCGAATATGCACAGCGGTTCGGTGTGAATTTGATCATGTATGTTTTGACGGGCAATTACAAAAGCGATCAGGTGCATATTCCCAGTCTGCTGGAACGGTTGGGGCAATGATGGATAGTTCGATTACGTTTACGCCTTTGGTGTCGTGGGTTTTGATCTGGGTTTTTGCAGTGGTTTGTGCGCTGGGTGTTTGGTTGGCGTTTTATCGTGGGCTTTATGGTTGGTGGCTGCGGGCGTTGGCTGGGGTTTGTTTGCTGTTGGCCTTAGCTGGACCGATGATCAATCAGGAGGAACGCGAGGGTCTGAGCAATGTGGTTTTTGTTGTCGTGGATGACAGTGAAAGTCAGCGGATTTCCGATCGAGGGGGGCAAATCGATGCTGCGCTGAAGGCGATCCAAAGCCGTTTTAGTGGCGATGCAACATTTGATCTGCGTGAGGTGCGATTTGAGAATGACACGGATGCACGTGACAGCGGGTCGTTGATAATGAGTGCGTTATCACAGGCCGCCGCCGAGGTTGCCACGACGCGGATTGCTGGTGCGATTGTGATCAGTGATGGGCGCATTCACGACGAAGTGGCGTTGACAGAATTTCCTGCGCCTGTGCATTTGTTGCTAACGGGGCGCGATGATGATTGGGATAAGCGGTTGGAATTAATCAACGCGCCGAGTTTTGCAATTGTTGATGAGGAAGTTATTTTACGCCTGCGGATTAACGAAGAGGGTGCGGTGCCTGCCGATAAAGCGGGGCAATCGATTTTGCGCATTGCGATTGATGGCGATGAATATGGCACATTCCCTTTGCCCACGGATCGAGAACTGGAATTACCGATCAAGTTGAAACATGGTGGGATCAATGTTTTGCAGTTTAATGTTCTGCCTGAGGATGGCGAGCTTACCCAGCGCAATAATAACGCTGTTTTACAGATCAATGGAGTGCGGGATCGGTTGCGGGTTTTATTGGTGTCAGGCGAACCGCATTCGGGTGAACGTACATGGCGCAATTTGTTGAAATCGGATAATGCTGTGGATCTGGTGCATTTCACGATTTTGCGCCCGCCAGAGAAACTGGACGGGGTTCCTGTGAATGAATTGTCGTTGATTGCCTTCCCTGTGCGGCAATTGTTTTCAGAGAAGATTGACGAGTTCGATTTGATTATTTTCGACCGCTTTAAGCGCCGTGGGATGTTATCGGAACGATACCTGAGGAACGTTGTGGACTATGTCCGTGATGGTGGCGCGGTGTTGGTTGCCAGTGGAGAATATTTCGCAAGCGCCGAGAGTATTCACCGCACTGAATTACGTGAAATTTTACCCGCCGTGCCAACCGGTCGTGTGTTCGAGGAAGGATATAAACCCCGCGTGAATGACCTGGGTGAACGCCACCCAGTGACTCAGGGCTTGCAGGTCAACAATGCGGATGGAGAACCTGATTGGGGGCGCTGGTTCAAGTTGATCGATGCGGAACCGATCAGTGGCGATGTGGTGATGACAGGGGCGGATGATGCGCCGTTGTTGATCCTGGATCGGGTGGACGAGGGGCGCGTGGCCTTGATGTTATCGGATCAGGCTTGGTTATGGTCGCATGGGTACGAGGGCGGAGGGCCGCAATTGGAATTGCTGCGACGCATTGCGCATTGGGCGATGCAAGAACCCGATTTGGAAGAAGAGCGTTTGAATGCAACGGTTGATGGTACGGATGTGATTGTCACACGTCGGTCATTGTTGGATGATCAACGTGATTTATTGGTTGAAAATCCCGATGGCACGACGCGAGAGATTGAGATGAAACAAACGTCGTCTGGTCAGTGGACGGGAACTTTTGAGGGCGTTGAAAACGGGCTTTATCGATTGATTGATGGTGACCAGATGGCGGTTGTAGCGTTGGGGCCGACCTTGCCGCGGGAATTTGCACAGGTGATTTCATCGGGTTTGGCGATGGCGGATATTGTTGGGCAAACGGGTGGTGGAATTATTGCGCTGGCGGATAATGCGACGCCGTCCATTCGCGTAACGCGTGAAGGGCGTGTAGCGGCGGGGGCGAATTGGATTGGTGTCGTGGATCGCGCGGCGTTCGTTGCTAAATCGGTGCGCCAAGTACCCGTATTGCCAGCGTGGTTATATTTGTTATTGGCGGCTGGTTTCAGTGTTTTTGCATGGTGGCGCGAGGGCCGGCGCGCAGTTTAGAAATGGGTTGATTTTCTCTATTGGTAAGTTTATTTTACCAATTACTGAAGGAGTGTTCCCATGCAAATGCCGATTCCAAATGCTGATGTCTTGAGCAAAAAGGCGCATATCATCCGCCGATTGTTAGATGTGTTGCCGCCAGAGGCTGTGATTTCAGAGCCGAACGAAACACGCGCCTATGAATGTGACGCGCTGACGGCTTATCGCTGTCCGCCGATGCTGGCGGTTCTGCCCGATAGTACGCCACAGGTTTCCGATATTTTACGCATTTGTTTCGAAGAGGGGGTTCCCGTGGTACCGCGTGGTTCGGGAACATCATTAGCGGGTGGAGCGATGCCAACGGCGGACAGTGTGGTTTTGGGTGTAGCCAAGATGAATGATGTTTTGGAAACGGATTATGAAAATCGCATCATTCGCGTGCAATCTGGGCGCACAAACCTGTCTGTTTCTGGTGCGGTTGAGGAGGAAGATTTCTTCTATGCGCCGGATCCAAGCAGTCAGTTGGCCTGTGCGATTGCGGGAAATATTGGGATGAATTCAGGCGGTGCACATTGTTTGAAATATGGTGTGACGACGAATAATTTGTTGGGTGTCACGATGGTGATGATGGACGGCGAGGTGGCTGAAATTGGCGGGGCGCATTTGGATGCACCTGGTTTGGATTTACTGGGTGTGATTTGCGGGTCCGAGGGCCAATTGGGTGTGGTAACCGAAGCCACGCTTCGCATTTTACATAAACCCGTTGCGGCGCGGCCCGTGTTGATGGCGTTTGATGAAAACGAAGTGGCGGGTGCATGTGTGGCCGATATTATTAAGGCAGGTGTTTTGCCCGTGGCCATCGAATTCATGGATCGGTTGTGTATCGAGGCGACAGAGAATTTTGCCCATGCAGGGTATCCAGATGCAGAGGCATTGTTGATTGTCGAGGTCGAAGGATCAGAGATTGAGATTGAAGAGCAGTTGGAAAAAATCATCGCGATTGCAAAACGACATGATCCAGTCGAGTTGCGCGAGAGTAAATCGGACGAAGAGAGCGCCAAGATTTGGTTGGGGCGTAAATCTGCCTTTGGCGCGGTTGGCCAAATAGGGGATTATATGTGTTTGGATGGAACAATTCCTGTGTCCGAGTTGCCATATGTTTTACGCCGTATTGGCGAGTTAAGTGATGAATACGGATTGCAGGTTGGCAATGTTTTCCATGCGGGCGACGGAAATATGCATCCGTTGATCTTGTTTGATGCGAACAAGCCGGGTGATTTGGAGTTATGCGAAAAGATGGGCGCAGAAGTGTTACGGTTATGTGTCGAGGTTGGCGGTTGTCTGACGGGTGAACACGGCGTTGGCATTGAAAAACGTGATCTGATGTTTGATCAATACAACCCCGATGATATCGAGGCACAGTTGTTCGTAAAGGATGTGTTTGATCCCAAATGGTTGTTGAATGCAGCCAAGGTATTCCCACTGTCGGCAACAGAAACTCGGCGGAATGCATCATGAAACCAATGAATGAAAATGAATTAGCGCAGGCGATAAAATCTGCGGGAAAACCATTACGTATTGTTGGCGGTGGCACGCGACAGGCGCTGGGAAACGATGTTGATGGCGGTGTGAAACTGTCCACTGCTGGTTTGACTGGAATCACGTTGTTGGAACCAGCGGCGTTGACGCTGGTTGTGCGTGCGGGCACGCCGTTACGCGATGTGACAGCGGCGTTGGATGCGGAAAATTTGCAGTTGCCGTTTGAGCCGATGGATCATCGTGAATTGCTGAAATCATGGGGCGATACGACGATTGGCGGTGTTGCCGCATGTAATATTTCAGGGCCGCGCCGTATCCAAGCAGGGGCCTGTCGGGACAGCATGATTGGTGTGCGTTTTGTTGATGGTGCGGGCAATATTGTAAAAAATGGTGGTCGGGTGATGAAGAATGTCACGGGCTATGATTTGGTGAAGTTGATGGGCGGCAGCATGGGAACGCTGGGCGTGATCAGCGAGTTGTCGTTCAAGGTACAGCCCAAACCAGAGCGCCAAGCGACGATCACAATTCATGGGTTGAGTGATGCGGAAGGTGTTCGGGTTTTATCGCGTGCGTTGGGATCGCCTAATGATGTGACGGGGGCTGCGTTTTTGGATGGGACTGGGTTCGTGCGGATCGAAGGGTTGTCCAAATCAGTGGCGTTTCGCACGGATGCGTTGAAGACAATTTTTAAAGATCACGAGGTTTCCGTGATGGATAATGATTTGGACGCGTGGCGTGGCATCGCGAATGCGGATGCAATTGCGGGGGACGATGGATCGATTTGGCGGGTCTCGGTGAAGCCGACGGATGGGCCGAAATTGGTGCAGGGTTTACGCGATGCGGGGATCGCTGTGAATGCGCAATATGATTGGGGTGGTGGGTTGGTTTATCTGTCTTTGCCAGATGACTTGAATTTGCGCGATCATATGGATGGAATTTCGGGTTATGCATCCGTGTTACGCGGCAACGGTGGTGGTGCGATGCGGATCACATCGCAAAACAAACTGACCGCACAGATCGAAAAACAGATGCGTGCTCGGTTTGATCCGCGCGGGATTTTGAACACAGGGATTATGGGATAATGCAGACGACGTTTACAGACGAACAGTTGAAAGAGCCTATGATTGCACGCTCAAACAAGATTTTGCGTAGCTGTGTACATTGTGGGTTTTGCACCGCGACTTGTCCGACATATCAGGTTTTGGGCGATGAATTAGACAGCCCACGTGGGCGAATTTATCTGATCAAGGATATGTTGGAAAATAACCGCAAACCTGATGAGAAAGTGGTGAAACATGTGGATCGTTGCTTGTCATGTTTGGCCTGTATGACAACCTGTCCGTCGGGGGTGAACTACATGCATTTGGTGGATCACGCGCGGGAATATATCGAGGACAATTATAAGCGCCCGCTGTTTGATCGGATGATGCGTGCGACATTGGCACAGGTTTTACCATTTGATAAACGATTTCGCTTTGCCATGCGTTCGGCGCAAATTGTGAAACCGTTGGCACCGATTATGCCTGCAAAAATTCGCAATATGGTGGAATTTGCGCCGAAAAAATTGCCCGTACCAAGTTTGAATGACAAGCCGCAGGCTTTTGCCGCGGAAGGTACACGCGTGAAACGTGTGGCGTTGATGACGGGGTGTGCGCAAAAAGCATTGGATACGGATATCAACGATGCGACCATTCGATTGTTGCGCCGACATGGGTGCGAGGTGGTGGTCGCCAATGGCGCGGGATGTTGTGGGGCGTTGACGCATCACATGGGTAAGTCCAAACAGAGCCATGCCAGTGCGGCGAAAAATATCCGTGCTTGGATGGTTGAAGTGAACGGTGAAGGATTGGATGCGATTGTGATCAACACCAGTGGCTGTGGTACCACCGTGAAGGATTATGGGCATATGTTTGAGGGTGATGATATGGCCGATGATGCGGCGGTGATCGCGGGCTTGGCCAAGGATGTTTCTGAGGTGATGGTGGACTTGGGGTTGAAAACGCCAAAGGTTCCAGAAATGCGTGTGGCTTATCATGCGGCCTGTTCGTTACAGCATGGGCAGGGGATCAAAACCCATCCAAAGACGTTGCTGAAGGATGCTGGATTTACGGTTTTGGAACCCAAGGACAGCCATTTGTGTTGCGGGTCGGCGGGGACGTATAATTTGATGCAGCCTGAAATTTCCAAGCAGTTGAAAGAGCGCAAGGTTCAGACGCTGGATGCTTTAACGCCTGATGTGATCAGTGCGGGAAATATTGGGTGTATGATGCAGATTGGGTCGGCGATTGGGGTGCCCGTGGTGCATACAGCGGAATTGTTGGATTGGGCGACGGGTGGGCCAAAACCCGCGAAATTGCGCGATCATTCTGTTGCAGCAGAGTAACGCGTGCGTTTGTTTGCGATTTGGGTTTGGACAAGGCGTGCCGTGGGGCGTAGCCTATGCCAAAGGGCCAATTTATGAAACTGATACCTATTTTAATCGCCATTTGTTTTGGCTCCATCGCCTTTGCGCAATCTGATTTGCGGCTGTTGACCACAGCGGATCAGGTCAAGGCGTGGTCTGGTGTTGGGCGATTGGATGTGAAAACTCAAACGCAAGGCCGGTTTTGTTCGGGGGCGTTGATTTCACCTACCCATGTTTTGACGGCGGCGCATTGCGTGACGGATTCGGGTGTAAAATTCAACCCTATTGATGTACAGTTTTTGGCAGGGTGGCGCGATGGGCGTGCATCGGCGTATGGGCGTGCGCGACGCATTGTTGTGCATCCAGATTATAAACCTACGGATAATGTCAGCGCTAAAAATGTGGCCACAGATTTAGCAATTGTCGAGCTGGCGGTGCCGATGAATTCCAATGGGATTCGTCCGTTTGCACGCGAGAATCAACCCCCTGTGGGGCAAAAACTGATGGTAGTATCATACGCACATGACCGATCTGATGCGCCATCAATCCAAGAGGAATGTCATGTTTTGGCCCTGCGCCCAGGTGCGATTGTGGCCAGTTGTTCGGCGGATTTCGGGGCGTCAGGCGCGCCCATTTTTGTGATCCAAGAAGGCGTTCCTAAAATTGCATCTGTTGTGTCTGCAAAGGCAAAAATGAACGGAAATGATGTGTCATTCGGGGTTTCGCTGGGCGATCCGTTGGACGCATTGTTGAACGAATTGTCTCAAACATCATCTGTATTCCAAAGCAAGAAACCTGGTGGATCGTTAGCATCCCAATTGGGGCGCGAATAAACGGGGTGGTAAATAAAATGTGATCAAAGCGTTCGCATGACCCCTTGCTTTATTAATTTTTCTACACATATATTTACCAACGGATGCCCGAATGGGGTTCGTAGAATACTCGGTCTGTCCATAAGGAAGGCCATTTGAAAACGTATCGCTTAGAGAAGGATATGCTTATGCGTAACTATGATTTTGCACCACTATACCGTTCAACAGTTGGATTCGATCGATTGGCAAATATGCTGGATCGTGCATTGACCGCCGACACCGGAACGAACACTTACCCCCCTTATAACATCGAAAAAGCAGACGACGACAAATACCGTATTACGGTTGCCGTGTCTGGTTTTAGCGAAGATGAATTAAACGTCGAGATGCGCGAAGGCCAGTTGGTTATTTCCGCGAAAAAGGCTGAGGCGCCTGACAGTGACGTGACATTCCTGCATCGTGGCATTGCCCAACGTGCGTTTGAAAAGCGTTTCCAATTAGCGGATCATGTGCGTCCCGTTGGCGCCGAAACCCGTGATGGTTTGCTTCATATCGATCTGGTACGCGAAGTGCCCGAAGCATTGAAACCACGCACGATTGAAATTGCAGGTGCTTCGACGATTGATGCGAAACCGACCAAGAAGGTTTCTAAGGTGAAAACCGTCGAGGTTTAACCCAAACCTACATTGCTAGCGCTGCTGTCCCCTTGCGGCGCGGCATGTCCCCAAGAATGATCTCTCCCCTGACATCTTGGGCCTGACGTCACCCCATCGTTCCCGAGGGTGGCGTCTTTGTTTTATGCACCAACGCCAGAATAGGTATCGTCCACATCGGTAATGCCAACGCGGATTTCGATGGCGGTTAATGGTATTTTCCCATGGTTTTCGACGCGATGGAATGTACCAGCGGGAATCTGCACCTCTTCCTCTTCTAGTAATCTGATCGCCCCAGTGGGCAGATTGACGGCTGCGCAACCCTCGACGACCATGATTTTTTTGCGGGTGTATAGGTGACATTCAGGGGTCAAAAAACCGCCAACAGGTATCGACAGACGTGAAACCAAAATGCGTTCGTTACGCATCAATTCCACACGCTTTGCATAAGCAGGTTCGCCGATTGTGACGGCTTCTGCGTGATGCTTCTCAAATTTTGCGATCGTTCCCATAGAATCCTCTTATCTTTTTTAAAAGATTAGGAGGAATAGGGTTAATGAAAGTTGAATTTTCCCGTGTGAAGCCCGATATACGTAGCAACCTGATTGGATTGGATGCCCTATGCGTTTATTTAAATGGCTTGTTATTTTGCTGATCGTCGGCTTTGTCGGGTCGATTTTGCATTACACGTTGCCGCAACGTGATGTGGTGCGGATTTTAGATGCCTATGAAAAACGCATGGATGTGGCGGCGAACAGTTTCTTCTGGGCGCAGGCGGATGCGGGAACGGTTACGAACGATACGCGCGATGTGCGGTTTATTGATACGATTCGTCCCGATGGTTCCGTGATGGTTTATCGCAACGAAGATACTGGTTTTGGCTGGCCGCCGTATTTCAAATTCGATAGTTCGGATTTGTCCGCGCAGGCGAAACAGTTGGTTTCCAGCGAGGCAGAAGCCCAATGGGTTGCTGTGCGCCATTATGGGTGGCGCAACAAATTCTTCTCGATCTTTCCGAATGCCACGTCGATGAAACCCGTGGATGGGCCAGATGCCACGTTCATTCCGTGGTTCAACATTATCTTCTTTGCCTTCTTTGGGTTGATCCTGTTGGGGATTTACCGCTTGTTGCAGAAATTCAAGCGTGACCGCATTGATCCTGTGTTGGATGATGTTGGTGAAACATGGGATACTGTCGAGGCAGGTGGTTCGCGGATTGGTAATGCCATTCGTGGCTGGTTCAAGAAATTTGGCGGGCATTAGAATCCCCTAGCATTTCCGCATCAATTTTGGCAAAACCTGAACAGCAAACAGTTTAGGTGACCAAAATGATCCCATATCGCTCCAGAACAACAACACATGGCCGTAACATGGCAGGTGCGCGCGGCCTTTGGCGTGCGACAGGCATGACTGATGATGACTTCGGTAAACCGATCATCGCGGTGGTAAATTCATTTACGCAATTTGTTCCAGGTCACGTGCACTTGAAAGATATTGGTCAGCTGGTAGCGGGTGAGATTGAAGCCGCAGGCGGTGTTGCCAAGGAATTCAACACGATTGCTGTCGATGATGGCATCGCGATGGGGCACGACGGCATGTTGTATTCATTGCCGTCACGCGAAGTGATTGCCGACAGTGTTGAGTACATGGTGAACGCACACTGTGCCGATGCGATGGTGTGTATTTCGAACTGTGATAAAATTACGCCTGGTATGATGATGGCGGCGTTGCGTTTGGATATTCCCGTGGTGTTCGTTTCCGGTGGCCCGATGGAGGCTGGTAAGGTCGATATCGACGGTGATCTGCGCAAGGTCGATTTGGTTGATGCCATGATCGAGGCGGCGAACCCAGAGATGTCGGATGAAAACGTTCAAGCGATTGAAGAGGCAGCTTGTCCGACGTGTGGTTCCTGTTCAGGTATGTTTACGGCCAACTCAATGAACTGTTTGGCCGAGGCGCTGGGTCTGGCGTTGCCAGGTAACGGTTCCACATTGGCGACGCATACAAAACGCGAGGCATTGTTTCGCGAGGCAGGTCGTTTGATTGTTGATTTGACCAAGCGCCATTATGAAAAAGGCGAAACAGGTTTGACTGCGCGTGGCATTGCGACCAAGGCAGCATTTGAAAATGCCATGACGATGGATATCACCATGGGTGGATCGACGAATACGATCCTGCACCTGTTGGCGATGGCAATCGAGGCGGAGGTTGATTTCACGGTTGATGATATTGACCGTTTGTCACGCACCACGCCGTGTTTGTGTAAAGTGGCCCCCGCGGTAGCGAATGTTCACATGGAAGATGTGCATCGCGCCGGCGGTATTTTTGCCCTGTTAGGCGAATTGGATCGTTGTGGGTTGTTGGATACGACAGTGTCCACGGTTCACACCCCCACGATGGCCCAAGCGATTGCGAATTGGGATGTGGCGATCACCAATAACAAAGCAGCGCATGATTTGTTCTTGGCGGCACCGGGTGGTGTTCGTACGGTTCAAGCATTCAGCCAATCACGTGAATATAATGAATTGGATGTGGATCGCGCCAACGGTGTTATTCGCAACCAAGATAATGCGCACAGCAAGGACGGCGGATTGGCCGTTCTGTTCGGAAACATTGCCCAAGAAGGCTGTGTTGTAAAAACCGCAGGCGTCGACGACAGCATCTTGAAATTCAGCGGCCCCGCGATTGTTTGCGAGAGCCAAGATACTGCTGTGAACCGCATTTTGAACAAAGAAGTTTCTGCCGGTGATGTTGTTATTATTCGTTACGAAGGCCCAAAGGGTGGCCCTGGTATGCAGGAAATGTTGTACCCAACATCGTATCTGAAATCGATGCGTTTGGGCAAAGCCTGTGCGTTGATTACCGATGGTCGTTTTTCTGGCGGAACGTCTGGATTATCCATTGGCCACGTTTCACCCGAAGCTGCCGAGGGTGGTAATATTGGGTTGATCAAGGAAGGTGATATCATTGAGATTGATATCCCGAACCGTAAGATTGATGTGAAATTGACGGACGCGGAATTAGATGCGCGTCGCGCAGAAATGATCGCCAAGGGCGATGGCGCTTGGGCACCAGAAGAGGTGCGTAAGCGTAAGATCAGCCGTGCGTTGCGGGTTTATGCCGCCAACGTTGGCAACGCCAGCCAAGGTGCGGTGCGTCTGGAACCATAGACCGACAATCAATATGATATTCTTAAGGGCGCCATCTGAGCGCCCTTTTTGTTCGCGCTGTGCAACACCATAGTTCTATTTGGATTTTCTTGTAAAAAGGGCTGGTTTTTCCATTTCCTGAATGTAACTTTGGTTAATAACCGCGAAACACGATGGCGGATTGCGAAGGGCGAGGTGTACATGGGGGTGTTCCAATTGACCAAGGGCTTAGATGCCCTTGTTGGTGTTATGGCTGCGTTGCTGGCTGTGCATGCGATTTATGTCGCTGGTTGGGGCGTGTATGATACCACCAAGGTCTATGGGATAACTGTTTGGCTGGCCTTGATGGTTGGCTTGTTGGGCTTGGCCTCACGTGGTGGGGCGATCAATTGCCTCTTTCATATAGTCATCGCCTTGGCGACCACGTTTTTGTTGTACCGTTGGTCTGGCATAATGCTCGAACAGGATGAGTTCTTCGTCAATATCAGCGATGGCGATATGATGCTGGCTTGGGTTTCGTTCGTGATTATCGGATATGTGACATTACGTTATTTTGGGTGGCCGATGGTGATCGTTTATGTGGCGATGATTGTCTATGCGTTGTTACCCTATAGTTTTGGTGGCGCACAGTTGGATTGGACATCCGTCGCAGATCGCCAATGGTTCACCACTGACGGCGTCTTTGGGAGACCTGTTCAGGTCGTATCGACGATTGTTTTGATTTTCATCGTCTTTGGCGCGGTTTTGCAAGCTTCGGGTGCGGGTGAGATATTGCTGAAAATGGCGTTCGCTGCGACCGGGCGATTTGCGGGCGGGCCTGCGCATGCATCGATTGTTGGGTCGGCGTTGTTTGGCACCATGTCGGGTGCTGCGGTGGCAAATGTTGTATCCACAGGTGTGTTTACAATCCCGATTATTAAGAAGGCTGGGTTCAAAGCGAAATTTGCCGGCGCGGTGGAAGCGTCGGCATCAACGGGTGGGCAGATCATGCCACCCGTTATGGGTGTGGTTGCGTTCATAATGGCTGATGTAACATCGATCCCGTATTTGCAAATTGTTGTCGCAGCGATCTTGCCTGCATTGTTTTATTATGCGTCGTTGTTTTTGGTCGTTCTAATTGAGGCACGCAAGCAAGGTATTGGTGCGACGCCTGCCATTGATCGCCAACAGATCAGTTTGCCTGATTGGATCAAAAGTATCGCTTTTTGGGTTCCGCTGGGTGTGATCATTGCCGTGTTACTGACGGGACGTACACCGCAGAACGCAGGTTTTTATGCCATGCTGATGGCCACGATATGTAGTTTGGTTTTATTCCCGAAGTTTCGCAATCCTTTGGTCTGGTATCAGGCATTGGTTGATGCAGGCAAAACAGCGGCGCAGTTGATGATCGTTGTGGCTTGTGTGGGTGTTGTGATTGGGTTGGTGAATATGACCGGTGTCGGATTACGTTTCGCCGACCTGATACGTGCGATGTCAGGTGACAGCCTGTTTGTGGCGCTGTTGTTGGTCATGCTGGGCTGTTTGATCATGGGAATGGGTGTGCCGACTGTTACGGCGTATTTAATCTTGGCGTTGGTGATGGGCCCCGTTTTAGAAAACCTTGGTATCCCGAAAATCGCGGCGCATATGTTTATGGTTTATTTTGGCGTTTTATCGGTGGTGACGCCGCCGGTGGCGTTGGCCGCATTTGCTGCGGCACCAATTGCGGGCGCACGTCCGATGGAAACAGGGTTTGAGGCGGTGAGATTGTCCATCGCAGGGTTCATTATTCCGTTTGCTTTTGTGTATCGTCCAGACATATTGATTATCGAGGGATTCACAATTTTAGGTTTAACGGTTTCAATCGTTGGTTTCCTGTTGTCGACATGGTTGATCGTTACAGGGCTAGCAAAGTTCGAAAAATGGCAGTTATCTAGGGTTGAGTGCATTTTAAGACTGCTTATGGCATTCTTTATCTTGACACCTCCGCCAATGGACGCTGTTGTAAGCGTATACAATGTGGCAGGATTTGCGTTTGCGTTGGGACTGATTGGGTTTCACCATTTGGTGGGTGAAAAAGTGAAGACGGATGTTTTCACA
The DNA here is from genome assembly GCA_943846615.1 of uncultured Amylibacter sp. Lineage (GTDB taxonomy): Bacteria > Pseudomonadota > Alphaproteobacteria > Rhodobacterales > Rhodobacteraceae > Amylibacter. Next base: position 1,833,217 of record OX044354.1, read on the forward strand.
TAGTATGAGGGAAGAAGAATTATGAACCGTTTTACAAAAGCATGTTTGTTGGGTGCGGCCGCTGTGTCGATGGCGACATCTGCCATTGCGCAGGAAAAATTGAAAATGGCAACGATTGCGCCAGGCTCTTCTGCCTATTTGGTGATGACCACAATGGCATCAACCGTAAATGCCCATCAAGATGATTACGAAGTGATCGTGGATGCGACGGGCGCCGCGACCAAGCACATGGTCGAAGCCGCGCAAGGTAAGTTGGACGTCGTAATGTCATCTCCAATTATCTACAATTTGATGGCCAAAGGTGCCGCGATGTACAAGAATTTGGATACAGCGCCAGAATTGTCTGAAAACCTAAGTCTGATGTTCTGGTTCCCTTATGGCGCGTATCACATCGTGACATATGCAGATTCTGGCATCGAGAGCATCGAAGATTTACGCGATAAGCGCGTGTTCTTAGGACCTCCAGGTGGTGGTGCATATAATACGGCCAAGGGCTGGGTTTCTGCGTTGACGGGCATGGAGCCTGGTGCGGATTATACACCCGTAAAGGCATCATGGGGCGCCGCGTTACAAGGCTTCCAAGATCGTCAGTTTGACGTCTACATCAGTGGTGGCATTCCACCGTACCCACAGATTGAACAGCTATCATTGACATCCAAGCTGCGCATTGTTGGGTTAAACAAGGCGCAGGCGGATTCTGTTTTGGCGGGCCGTAATGAAGCCGCAAAGAATGCGGTTACGGCGCTAGGTCGTAGTTTAGATGTGATTAAACAGGGTGTTTACGGTGATGGTGTTGTAAATGAAGAAGATGTTTACACAATCGGATCATTGGTCGGCGTGGCTGCACGATTGGATTTGTCCGATGATGCAGTTTACCAGATGACAAAATCGTTCTGGGAAAACATTGAAGAGATCAGAAAAACAGCACCTTACATGAATGATGTAAATCTAGAAACGGCCTTTGCTGCATCGAATCTGAAACTACATCCAGGTGCGTTGAAATACTACACCGAGGCGGGCGTGAATATTCCTGCGTCGCTTAAGTAACACCGGCACAGTTTCCATGGTGCATAGGGCGAAGAATATACTGTTCATCATGTATGATCAGTTGCGTCATGACTATTTGTCCTGCGCGGGTCATAAAACATTACATACCCCCCATTTCGACCGCGTGGCCGAGATGGGGGTTCGTTTTTCGCGTTGCTATGTGCAATCCCCCGTTTGTGGTGCGTCGCGGATGTCGTTTTACACGGGGCGATACACACACAGCCATGGTGCACAGTGGAATGGATTTCCGTTGCGTGTGGGTGAACACACGCTTGGCGATCATCTACGAAAAATCGGCATGGGCTGCCATTTGATTGGCAAAACCCATATGCGCGCGGACAAGGATGGCATGGAACGGTTGGGGATGTCGGAAACGTCCCAAATCGGTTTGCGCCAATCGGAATGTGGTTTCGACAGTTATATCCGAGAGGATGGCATGGTGCCTGTAGGCCCCGATGGGTTTTATGATGACCGCCGTTCGCCGTATAATGAATATCTGAAATCCAAGGGATATGGCGGGGATAATCCGTGGCATGATAATGCCAATGCGGGACGGACCGATGATGGCGATATTGCCAGCGGATTTTTGATGAAAAATGCGGATATGCCCGCGAATGTGCGTGAAGAGGATAGCGAGACGCCGTGGTTGACCAGCCGCACGATTGATTTCATTGAGGAGCAAGGCGACGATCCGTGGTTGGCGCATGTTTCATATATCAAGCCGCATTGGCCCTATATCGTGCCGGCGCCGTATCATCAATTATATGGAACGGATGACATTCAGCCGCTGAACCGCGCGGATGGGGAAATGGAAAACCCGCATCCCGTTTACGAAGGTTTTGCGACCAATCGCATTGGTCAGGCGTTTCAACGCCAAGAGGTGCGCGATGTTGTGATCCCGGCGTATATGTCATTGATCAAGCAGTGTGATGATCAGTTGGGGCGGTTGTTAAAGCATCTGGAAGATACGGATCGCATGAAGGATACGATGATCGTTTTAACGTCCGATCATGGTGATTATTTGGGCGATCATTTCATGGGCGAAAAAGATCTGTTTCATGACTGTTCGGCCAAAGTGCCATTGATCATCTATGATCCCAGCTCCGCCGCCGATGGGACGCGTGGCAGCGTCTGTGATGAGCTGGTCGAGAGTATTGATTGTGTTGCGACGTTTATTGAAGTCGCGGGTGGTGAAGTGCCAGAACATATCGTCGAAGGGCGATCGTTGGTGCCATTCTTGCACGGTGAGGTGCCAGATGATTGGCGTGAATTTGCGATCAGTGAGTATGATTATTCGATTACTCCTGCGGCGGCGAAGGTTGGGTTAGAGCCGCGCGATTGTCGGTTGATGATGGTGGCGGACAAGAAGTGGAAGTTATTCCATGCCGAGGGCGGGATTCGCCCGATGCTGTTTGATTTGGAAAATGACCCAAACGAGTTAGATGATTTATGCAAAGACGGGCGTGCGCCCGAAGAAGTGTTAGATTTGATGTATGAACGATTGGGGCACTGGGCGCGGCGGATGTCGCAACGCGTGACCAAATCCGAGGATGATATTAAGGCGATGCGCGGAAAATCTGGTCGGCGTGGCGTTTTGCTGGGCTTGTATGACGGCAGTGAAGTTGATGACGAACTGTTGTGTAAATATGTCGGCCCTGCGGATGGTGATTATACCCCTTGATATTCAATGGCGTATTCGCCAGTTTGGTACGGGCTGAAATCACACAGGTGCCGATATGGGACAATCTACGACTTTGATCAAAAATGCAGACGTTGTTGTGACAATGGATGTGGGGCGGCGCGAATTAAAGGTCGCGGATATCCTGATAACCGATGGTGAGATTACCGCCGTAGGACATGATCTGGGCGTTGCTGATAATGTGATTGACGCGCAGGGCTGTGTTGTGACGCCTGGGTTGATCAATACGCACCATCACCTGTTTCAGTCATTGGTACGCGGTGTGCCTGCGGGGCAGGATGCGTTGTTGTTTGGATGGTTGAAAACGCTGTACCCGATTTTTCAGCAGATGCAGGGCGAAGACATGTATGTGTCGGCGCAATCTGGTTTGGGTGAATTGGCGCTGTCTGGGTGTACGTTAAGTTCGGATCACCAGTATATTTTCCCAAATGACGTGATGATGGAACATGCGATTAATGGCGCACAATCCATTGGGGTGCGTTTCCACGCAACCCGTGGTGCGATGTCCGTAGGCGAGAGCAATGGTGGATTGCCACCGGACAGTTTGGTGGAAAAAGAGCCAGATATCCTGCGTGATTTTGAACGGGTGATTTCCGAGCTGCATGACCCATCCTCTAATGCGATGGTGCAGGTGGCGTTGGCGCCGTGTTCACCGTTTACCGTGTCCGAGGGATTGATGCGCGATGCGGCGATGATGGCGGTGGATAAGGGTGTGATGTTGCATACCCATTTGGCGGAGAATGACGAAGATATTGCGTATTCGATTGAGAACTTTGGCTGTCGCCCAGGTGAATATGCTGAGCGGTTGGGCTGGACGGGGGACCATGTTTGGCATGCGCATTGTGTGAAGTTGGATGCATCCGAGATTGATTTGTTTGCGCGATCCAAAACGGGTGTGGCCCATTGTCCGTGTTCGAATTGTCGTTTGGGTAGTGGTATCGCGCCCGTTCGTGCGATGCGGGATGCGGGGGTTAAGGTTGGTTTGGGCGTTGACGGATCGGCATCCAATGATGCGGCGCATCTGTTGTCCGAGGCGCGGCAGACGTTGTTGTTACAGCGCGTGCAAAATGGGGCGGATGCGATGAAAGCGCGCGAGGCGTTGGAGATTGCGACCCTTGGCGGTGCGTCTGTTTTGAACCGTTCGGATTTGGGATCTATTGCCGTTGGAAAGCGCGCGGATATTGCGATTTGGGATGTGACCGGATTGGCGGCGGCGGGGGCGTGGGATCCTGTGGCGGCGTTGGTTTTGAACGGGCCGTTTAATGTGCGGGATTTGCTGGTTGAGGGGAAGCCCGTGGTGGCCGAGGGACAGTTGGTGAACCAAGAAGAGGGTATGATTGTTGAGCGGGTGAATAAGAGGGTTCAACGCCTGATGAACGCCGTTTAATCGAATGTCCCCATGGGGACAGGGGGTTAAGTATTTGAAGAAATTATATTTTTTATAGAAGAGTTTAAAATGAAATTTGAGATTGCCAAACATGCGTTTGGATTGATTGCGCGGAACATTGGAATGGCTGTGCGGATTGTCGTATTACCGTGGATATTGATCCGGATGCTGAATTATGTGCTTCTATTCCTGTTGTTTATCACGGGGCTTGGTCAAGCTGAGACGATTCCTGGCAGTGGCGTTTTTTTGGTATGGAATCTTTTCCATTTTGTGGTGGTTTTCGCGGGGACTGTTTGGATAATGATCGGCTGGAACCGATTTATTCTGTTGGACGATCTGACAGATACAAATTGGCCGCAATGGAGTTGGGCGCTGGTTAAGGCTTACTTGATCCGTTTTTTCTTTATCGTCACTGCTTTGATCGTGCCGCTTCTAATTACCATCCTGGTTTCGACTGTGTTGAACGAGGCGCGTGGTGAACATTTAGGCGCCAATGCACACACACTATTGATGCGTATACTATCCGAAGTCGTAACTTGCATGTTGTTCTTTTATTGTCTTTTTCGCATCAGTTTGGGGTTGCCGTCGGCGGCGCTGGGTAAACGCATGTATATTCGTGAATCATTTTCCAAAACCAAATCTTATGGCGGCGACATTTGGGGGCGAGTTTCGTAGTTTCTTTGATGTTTCTAATTGAACGGGCCTTAGAGACTGATTCTGCGCCAACTATGCTTACCAACATGGCAGATGCGATCGTTGGCGCGTTTACCATTTTATATTTTGCCAGCAGTATGATCACGCTTTACGGTGTCGCCGAAGAAGGGCGCGCGCTGAATTAACTGCCCCGATAGGTCGAATACCCAAACGGCGAGAGCAGCAGTGGGACGTGGTAGTGGCTGTCCGCATCATTGATGCCGAAGGCGATAGGGATTATGTCCAAGAATAATGGTTCCGCCAATTCTGGGTTTTGGGCGCGGAGATAATCGCCAGCATGGAAATCGAGGCGGTAGGTGCCTGTGGTGAAATCCGATGCGGGTAGGATTTGTGCATCAGTGCGACCATCAACGTTTGTTGTCATGGTCGTGATCAGGTCATCGCCGCGATACAGAGCGATTTTTAGGTTGGCGGCAGGGAGGCCTGTAGCGGTATCCAGTACGTGTGTTGTTAGAAATCCGTTTGGCATTGTGTCCTCCGTTTTTGCGCGGTTCACATTGGCATTGTGGAGGGGTGATTGGAAGGGGGAAAATTTTCCTTCCCCTATTGCGATTTTTGACGGATATTGACGGGCAGACCAAGGAGTGCGCAATGAGTAGATACCCCAGAGACATGTGTGGCTATGCCGCTGATACACCCGTTGCGGATTGGCCGAATGCGGCCAAGATCGCCGTGCAGTTCGTTGTGAATTACGAAGAGGGTGGTGAGAATAATATCCTGCATGATGATGAGGCGTCGGAGGCGTTTTTGTCAGAAATTGTCGGCGCGGCGGCGTGGACGGGGCAACGCCATTGGAACATGGAGAGTATTTATGAATACGGTGCGCGGGCCGGGTTTTGGCGATTGCATCGCTTGTTTACGCGCCATGAAATCCCCGTGACGGTTTATGGCGTAGCCACCGCATTGGCGCGTTCGCCCGAACAGGTGGATGCGATGATTGATGCGGATTGGGAAATTGCCAGCCACGGGTTGAAGTGGATTGAGTATAAGGATTTTGAGCCGCATCACGAACGGGATCACATTCAGCGTGCCAAGGCGTTGCATGAGCAGGTTACGGGCGATGCACCACGTGGCTGGTATACGGGGCGGTGTTCGGTGAACACCGTTGATTTGATCACTGCGGATGGGTCGTTTGATTATGTATCGGACAGTTATGCCGATGATTTGCCGTATTGGTATTGTAAGGGTGGGCGCGAGCAGTTGGTTATTCCATATACGTTGGATGCCAATGATATGCGGTTTGCGACGCCGCAGGGGTTTAATTCGGGGGATCAGTTTTTCACCTATCTTAAGGACAGTTTCGATGCGCTGTACGAGGAAGGCGTGGATGGGCGGCCCAAGATGATGTCGATTGGTTTGCATTGCCGATTGGCGGGGCGACCAGGCCGTGTGCAGGCGATTAAGAAGTTCATTGAATATGCCAAGGGGCATGAGGCGGTTTGGTTTGCCAAGCGGATTGAGATTGCAGAACATTGGCATAAACATCACCCTGCGCCTGATCGTAAGGCGCAGCCAACCGCGATGTCGCGTGATGCGTTTGTGGAAGCATACGGTTCCATATTCGAGCATTCACCATGGATTGCAGAACGTGCGTATGATGCTGAATTGGGGGCGGCGAATAATACCGCACGTGGTTTGAAATCGGCGATGGCGATGCAGTTTCGGATGGCCAGCGAGGAAGAGCGTTTGAATGTGTTAAAGGCGCATCCTGATTTGGCGGGCAAGTTAGCGGCGGCGAAGCGGTTGACGGCAGAGAGTACCGCCGAGCAGGCCAGTGCAGGGCTGGATGCGTTGACGGTCGAAGAACATGCGGAGTTTACGCATTTGAATACGGAATATACCAGCAAGCACGGGTTTCCGTTTATCATCGCGGTAAAGGGTTTGACCAAGGATCAGATCATTTCGCAATTCAAAGCGAGGGTGTTTAATCCGCGTGAGGTGGAATTTAAGACGGCCTGTAAACAGGTGGAACGGATCGCGCTGTTGCGCCTTAAGGAGGTTTTGCCATGAGTTATTACGCACCCAAGGGGGGATTGTTGCCGCAAACTGTGACACCACAAGGGCGGGCGAAGTTTACCGAGAGTTATTGTTTTATCCCGTCCGAGGTGTTCAGCGATATTGTGACGTCGAACCTGCCGTTTTGGACGCAGACACGTGCATGGATCATAGCGCGACCATTATCTGGGTTCGCAGAGACATTCGCGCAATATGTGGTCGAGGTGTCGCCCGGTGGGGGATCGACTAACCCAGAGCCGGATCCGAAAGCGCAGGCAGTTTTGTTCGTCGTGTCGGGCAAGATCGAAGTGACGATCGATAGCAAGACCCATACATTGAATGAGGGGGGGTATGCCTATATTCCTGCGGGTATGAAGTGGACGGTGGAGAATACGTCGCGTGATGTGGCAACGTTTCATTGGGTGCGCAAGCAGTATGAATTTGTTACTGGGATTGGGATGCCGACGGCATTTGTAACATCGGATCAAGACGTCGAACCGACGGTGATGCCCGATTGTGATGGCGTTTGGTCGACGACGCGGTTTGTCGATCCCAGCGATATGCGCCATGATATGCATGTGAATATTGTGACGTTCCAAAAGGGCGGTTTGATCCCGTTTGAGGAAACCCATGTAATGGAGCACGGGTTATACGTGTTGCAGGGCACGGCGAAGTATTTGTTGAACCAAGATTGGTATGATGTGGAGCCCGGTGATTTCATGTGGTTGCGCGCCTTTTCACCTCAAGCATGTGTGGCGACCAGCGATGAACCATTTCGGTATTTGTTATACAAGGACGTGAACCGCCATCCGAAATTGAGTGTCAGATGAACGTAAAGGTACAGCCGTTAACGGCAGAAGCGTTTGCCCCCTATGGCGAGGTGTTGGAATGTACGGGCGCGAGTATCACTATCAATCAAGGCAATTGTCAGCGGTTTCACGATCTGGCGGGTTTGGATATGGATGGCGGACAGGTTGGGATCAGCCTGTTCCATGCGAAATTACGCACATTACCGTATGAATTAGACTTGATGGAGCGCCATCCGTTGGGCAGTCAGGCGTTTATCCCGATGAGTGAGGATGGGTTTTTGATACTGGTTGCGGACGATGATGATGGGGTGCCTGTCAATATAAGAGCATTTGTCAGCGTACCCAATCAGGGGATCAATTTACACAAGAACATATGGCATGGTGTTTTGACCCCACTGGAGGGTTCTGGACGGTTCGTTGTGGTTGATCGAATAGGTGAAGGAAACAATCTAGAAGAATTTCCGTTGCTCGATCCTGTGCGAATCGTTCGTTAACCCCACATGGGGGTTGTCACCGTGACTAAAGAATTTTCTTGATTTTGCGCGAAATTCTGCCACTTTTCCCCTAAGTGCGCACAAAGCGCACCTTAAGCACGCCCAAAGAGGCGTAAATCAAGGGGATAAAAATGACAGATAGTACGACAAATAACCTATCGGATCCAAATGCGATGCCAGCAATGGGCACAGCAATTCCGTTAGGACTTCAACACGTATTGGCGATGTTTGCGTCAAACGTAACACCATCCATTATCGTTGCTGGTGCCGCCGGTTTGGCGTTTGGTGGTGCAGAGCAAGTTTACCTGATCCAAATGGCGATGTTGTTCGCAGGTATTGCAACGCTGTTCCAAACAATGGGCATGGGTCCGATTGGTGCGCGTTTGCCGATCATGCAGGGTACGAGTTTCGCATTTGTTGGTGTTTTGGCAGGTGTTGCCGCGACCCAAGGTTTGGGTGTTGCGTTAACGGCCTGTATCATCGGTGGTTTGATCCACTTTGCGCTGGGCGGCGTGATTGATAAAATTCGTTTCTTGTTCCCACCATTGGTAACAGGTTTGGTTATTTTGGCGATTGGTTTGTACCTGATCCCTGTTGCGATTAAATACGCAGCTGGTGGTGCAGCATCATTCCAAATGGAAGCTGAAAGTTTCGGTTCATTGAAGCACTGGTCTGTTGCGTTGACAGTTGTTGTGGTTTCACTGGGTTGCAAATTCTTTGGTAAGGGTTTGGTTTCAACGGCTGCGATTTTGATCGGTTTGATTGCTGGTTACATCGTTGCATATGTCTCTGGCATGGTTAGCTTTGCCGCAGTGGGCAAGGCGTCATGGGTAGCGTTGCCAAAAGTGTTGCCATACGGTTTTGAATTCAGTCTGGGCGCTGTTATCGCCGTGACGTTGGTTTCCATCGTTTCAGCGATCGAAACAGTTGGTGACGCATCCGCGACAACCAAAGCGGGCGCAGGACGCGATGCAACAGATGCAGAAATCAAAGGCGCAACATATGCCGATGGTTTGGGTACTGCGGTTGCGGGTGTATTCGGTGGCTTGCCAAATACATCGTTTTCGCAAAACGTTGGTATCGTGGGTATGACTGGTGTGATGTCACGCCACGTTGTGACAATCGGTGGTATCATCCTGATCGTTTGTGGTTTGTTGCCAAAAATCGGTGCGGTTATTGCGTCGATGCCATTGCCAGTATTGGGTGGTGGTGTGATCGTGATGTTCGGTATGGTTGCAGCAGCTGGTTTGAACATGTTGACCGAAGTTAAGATGAACCGTCGTAACATGATTATCATAGCGGTTTCACTGGCATTTGGTTTGGGTTTGAACTTGGTTCCGACAGCTGTTCAATATCTGCCAGGTGTTATTAAAACACTTGCGACGTCTGCGGTTGCACCGACGGCGTTGGCAGCGGTTCTGTTGAACTTGTTCTTGCCGCAAGAAGACTAATCTAATTACATTTTTGAAAGGCCCTGCGTGTTTGCGTGGGGCCTTTTTGTTTGCGTGAATGGGTTTTTCGTGCAAAACTGGTGTCAACAAATTGCGATTGTTTTACGCCGCATCGGATGATCGTAGTTGCCTGTTTTAAAGAAGGTGGCGGATATAATTCATGGACATTTCGTTTCTTCTGAACGGGGAGACAGTTCAGCTGACCGTTGAGGATCCTACGGTTACTGTTTTGGATTGGTTGCGTGAAACCCAAGGCCTTTGCGGTACCAAAGAGGGTTGCAATGAGGGGGATTGTGGCGCTTGTACCGTGATGGTCAGTGATGCAAGTGGCAATCAAGCCCTGAATTCCTGTATTTTGTTTTTACCACAGTTGAATGGCAAAGCGTTGCGCACCGTCGAGGGGTTGGCGACGGGCGATGAATTGCACCCTGTGCAGCAGGCGATGGTTGATGAGCATGGATCGCAGTGTGGGTTTTGTACGCCCGGGTTTGTGATGTCGATGGCAACTGCGCATGCAAATGATGCGGTGGATCATGATGATCAGTTGGTAGGAAATCTGTGCCGGTGTACGGGCTATGCGCCGATTATTCGTGCGGCGAAAAAGGTTGAGGGTGCACCAAAGCCCGAATGGTTGGGGCGTGACCGATGGTTTGTGGATCGGATGTTGAAAGAGCATGATTACGCATCGCCAACCGTCCTGTATGAATTTGCTGCGTGGTACAAAGAGAACCCAGATGCGACGTTAATTGCAGGCGCCACGGATGTGGGATTGTGGGTGACCAAGGGGTTGCGCGATTTGGGTAAGGTTTGCTTTTTAAAACAGATTGAAGAGCTGGCGGTAATTGAGAAGACCGAGAATGGTTTGGTGATTGGTGCGGGTGCGTCCATTGCACAAGTGCGTGATGCGGTTGAGCCGTATTACAGAGATTTTGCGGAAATGTTGCGCCGATTTGCATCGGAGCAGGTTCGCAACGCGGGTACGATTGGTGGGAATATCGCCAATGGTTCGCCGATTGGGGATTGCCCGCCGGCGTTGATTGCGTTGGGTGCGACGATCACTTTGCAATGTGGATTTGAAACGCGCGAATTGGCGATTGAGGACTTTTTCATCGAGTATGGCAAGCAGGACATCGGCGCTGGTGAATTTGTGCGCAGCATTTTTATTCCTGATCAGCCTGATCGGGTGAAGTGTTATAAGTTATCCAAGCGGTTCGACCAGGACATTTCTGCGGTCTGTGGATGTATTTCGATAACGGTTACGGATGGTGTCGTTACAGATGCACGGGTTGCATTTGGTGGTATGGCAGGGACGCCGAGGCGGGCATTGGCGGTTGAGAAAGCATTGATTTCGAAACCTTGGACATATGAGAGTGTTGCCGGTGTTTTACCGCGGATGATGCTGGATTTCATTCCGATGACGGATATGCGTGCCAGTGCGGAATATCGCATGAAAGCGGCGCAAGGCATGTTGCAACGATACGTTTTGGAAGATTTTGATCATGAAACACGGGTGTTGGAGGTGTCGTCATGAGCATCCATAAACCAACACCGCACGAGGCCGCAACGCTGCACGTTACAGGGCGGGCGCGATATACGGATGATGTGCCATTGCCCAGCAATACGTTGCATCTGGCATTTGGTGTGTCCAGCGTGGCCTTTGGGCAGATTGCGGATTTAAATTTATCAGCGGTAGAGGCCGCCAAGGGTGTTGTGGCCGTTTATACGGCGGCAGATATTCCAGGGGAAAACGATGTATCCCCGATTGCGCATGACGAGGTAATGTTGGCGCAGGCTTGGGTGCAATATGCAGGGCAGCCGATATTTTTAGTGGTGGCAGACAGCCATTTGAACGCGCGAAAAGCGGCGCGGTTGGCGCAGGTATCGTATACGGAACATACCCCCAGCTTGTCTGTGGATCAGGCGATGGCGGGGGATAACCCGTTTGAGAAAGCACAAAAATTTCGCAAGGGCGAGCCCCAAGATGCATTGAAGGCATCGGCGCATCAAATATCTGGTCGCATTGATATGGGCGGGCAGGAACATTTCTATCTGGAGGGACAGGTGGCGGCGGCGATCCCGCAGGAAAATGGCGATATGTTGGTGCATTCATCCACGCAACATCCCACAGAGGTTCAACATAAAGTGGCGCATATTTTGGATGTACCGTTTAATGCCGTGCGTGTGGAAACGCGCCGCATGGGTGGTGGATTTGGCGGCAAGGAAAGTCAGGCTAATTTGCCCGCGGGTGCCTGTGCGCTGGCGGCGCATTTGACGGGGCGCCCATGTAAAATGCGTTATGATCGCGATGATGACATGATTATCACCGGCAAGCGGCATGATTTTCGGATTGAGTATAACGTTGGATTTGATGACAGCGGCAAATTGAATTCCGTGATCATGGAACATTTCACGCGGTGCGGTTGGGCGATGGATTTATCCCTGCCTGTGGCGGATCGGGCGATGTTTCATTCGGACAATGCGTATAACCTGCCGCATGCGGAAATCGTATCGCATCGGTTGCGCACAAATATGGCCAGTGCAACGGCGTATCGTGGGTTTGGCGGCCCGCAGGGTGCATTGGCGATTGAGCGAGTGATGGATCATATTGCGTCGCATTTGGGTGTTGATCCGTTGGCGGTGCGGCGTGCGAATTTTTATGTGAACGGGGACACAACGCCGTATCATATGGAAATCAGCGACAGTGTGATTGCGCCGCTGGTGGATCAATTGGCAGCATCGTCGGATTATGAAAAGCGCCGCGCGGAAATTGAAGCGGAGAATTTGGCGAACTCAACAGCGATTTTGCGCCGTGGGATTGCGTTGACGCCCGTGAAGTTTGGGATTTCGTTTACGTTGACGAAATACAATCAGGCAGGTGCGTTGGTGCATATTTACACCGATGGTTCCATTCATATGAACCATGGCGGTACCGAAATGGGGCAGGGCTTGTTCACCAAGGTGGGGCAGGTTGCGGCGCATGAATTTGGTGTGACGTTGGATGACGTGAAGATCACGGCGACGGATACCGCGAAGGTGCCCAATACGTCGGCGACAGCGGCATCGTCGGGGACCGATTTGAATGGCATGGCGGTGCAGGATGCCTGTGAGACGTTGAAGGCGCGGTTGCAAAAAATGCTGCGTGGGCACTTCAAGACCAAGGCTGTGGCGAAGTTTGCCGATGGGCGGATCACGCTGGGCAAACATCAGATCGCGTTCAAGGATGCGGTTGCGATGGCCTATGATGCACGCATTCAGTTGTCTGCGACTGGATTTTACACGACGCCGAAAATTAAGTGGGATCGCGAAGCAGGTCGTGGGCATCCGTTTTATTATTTCGCCTATGGTGCGGCAGTGTCTGAGGTTGTGATTGATACGCTGACGGGTGAGAACCGTATTTTGCGCACTGACATTTTGCATGATGCGGGTAAGTCGTTAAACCAGGCCATTGATGTCGGTCAGATTGAGGGCGGATTTGTGCAGGGGGCAGGTTGGTTGACGACGGAAGAGTTGGTCTGGGATGCAAAGGGGCATTTGAAAACCCATGCGCCCAGCACGTATAAAATCCCAGCCTGTTCGGACCGCCCACCCGTGTTCAATGTTGAACTGTTTGAAAATGAAAATGTTGAACCGACGATCCATAAGTCCAAGGCCGTTGGTGAGCCGCCGTTTCTGTTAGGGATGTCGGTGTTTTTCGCGTTAAGCCATGCGATTGGATCCGCGGGAAACAGGGATGTGTACCCTAGTCTGAATGCACCCGCGACACCTGAAGAGGTGTTGAAAACGATCTATCGACTGGACGGGGGCGGATATGGGTATTGATATAGATGCGTTGATTGCTGCCGTTGCGGATGGCCCTGTTTCGCGAATTTTGATTGTGGATCACAAGGGGTCGACGCCGCGCCATACGGGGACGTCGATGCTGGTTTGGAGTGATCGTACAGAAGGCACGATTGGTGGCGGTGCGTTGGAATTGCGCGCGATTGAAATTGCGCGAACGGTTTTGGATCATGGCAAACCAGTGGATGAAACCATCCCGTTGGGGCCAGCGTTGGGGCAATGTTGCGGTGGGTCTGTGCGGATTGTAGTGGAACGGTTTGATGCGGGTTCGGTGATCCCTGATGGGGATGTTTTTGTACGAGCGCTTGGTGATGTGAGCGAGAGTTTGGCGGTTAAACAGCGACGTATCGCATTGCGCAATAAATCAGAAGTGGCGCGTTTGGAATTTGTGGATGGTTGGTTGTTTGAACCGATAAAGCCCGCCAACCGACAGTTGTGGCTGTATGGGGCAGGTCATGTGGGACGTGCGATTTTGGATGTTTTGGATGGGTTGAATTTTGATATTACATGGGTTGATACGGCGCTGGATCGGTTTCCAGATGGCGCCAAAGCAACGCCATTGGTTGCTGTCGCCCCCAGTGATGCGGCGCGACTGGCGCCGCCAGAGGCAGATCATTTGATTATGACCTACAGTCATGTTTTTGATCTGGATTTGTGTCATCAAATTTTATCGCAACCGCATGGATCGGTTGGGGTAATTGGATCAGCAACCAAGTGGGCGCGGTTTTCAAGGCGGTTACGCGCATTGGGGCATGAGGCGGATGCAGTGAATTCCGTGATGTGTCCGATTGGTGATCCAAGTTTGGGAAATGAGCCAAAGGCGATTGCGATTGGTGTGGCGGCGGAATTGATTAAATTGCGTGATGTACAACAGATCTTAGGGAGAGATGTGGGATGAGTTTGATTGCGTTAAATGGGTTGACCAAAGCGTACCCGGGTGTGGTGGCGAATGATGATGTCAGTTTCGATATTGATCGCGGTGAGGTACATGCGCTGTTGGGGGAAAACGGCGCTGGAAAATCAACGTTGGTGAAGATGATTTATGGGTTGGTAAAGCCCGATAGCGGGACAATGGTTTTTGATGGTGAGGATTTCGCTCCTGCGGAACCGCGTGCTGCACGGATTGCCGGCGTGGCGATGGTCTTCCAACATTTTTCACTGTTCGAGGCGCTCAATGTTGCGGAAAATATTGCGCTGGGGATGGAAAACCCGCCCAAGCCGCGCGTGTTGTCCGAACAAATTCGCGAGGTATCGAGCAAGTATGGATTGACGCTGGACCCTGATCGTTTGGTTGGTGATTTGTCGGTTGGTGAACGTCAGCGTGTGGAGATTATTCGCTGTCTTTTACAGGATCCAAAGTTGTTGATTATGGACGAGCCAACATCTGTTTTGACACCGCAAGAGGTAGAGGTTTTGTTCGAAACATTGCGCAGATTGCGCGATGAGGGGACGTCGATTTTGTACATCTCACATAAGCTGGAAGAGATAAAAGCGTTGTGCGAACGCGCGACGATACTGCGCCATGGCAAAGTAGTGGGCACGTGTATTCCCAAAAATGAAACTGCCAAGAGCATGGCAGAAATGATGGTTGGGGCGAAGTTGAAGACGCCAAAGAAATCGAAGACGACTTTTGGGAAGACCTTGTTGGCGGCTAAGGATTTGTCATTGAAATCGGTTGATCCATTTGGAACGAGTTTGAAGAATATCAATTTTAAACTGCGTGCAGGCGAGGTGATGGGAATTGCGGGTGTTGCAGGGAATGGACAGGATGAATTGATGCTGGCGCTGTCTGGCGAGGCGTTGACCGATGCCGAGGGTATACAGATGGACAGTGTTTGGGTGGGCGCAGATGGGCCGACCGAACGGCGGTTGCGTGGGTTATTGACCGCGCCAGAGGAACGTTTGGGACATGCAGCTGCGCCTGATATGAGTTTGACGGAAAATACGTTGTTGTCAGGATTTTATCGCCAGAAATTAGGACGCCGTGGGTTTGTGAATTTTGAAGGCGCCACTGCGTTTGCGCAGAAGGTTGTGGAGGAATTTGATGTTCGTACGCCGTCGGTTCGTAATGCAGCTAAATCGCTGTCTGGAGGGAACCTGCAGAAATTTGTTGTTGGGCGCGAGGTGTTGCAAGAACCAACGGTATTCGTTGTGAACCAACCCACGTGGGGCGTGGATGCGGCGGCAGCAGCGGCCATTCGTCAATCACTGTTGGAATTGGCATCGGGTGGTGCCGGTGTGATTGTAATTAGCCAAGATTTGGATGAGTTGATGGAGATTTCAGATACGTTCGCCGTGCTTTCAGAAGGGGAAATGTCTGAGCCACGCCCAGCCAAGGGCGTGAGCGTCGAAGAAATTGGCCTGATGATGGGAGGGACAAAAGTATGATCCGTTTAGAGCAAAGAGCAAACCCGTCAAAAGAGATGGTTATGTGGACGCCCGTTATTGCGGTTATCGCGACGATGATCGTTGGTGGGTTATTGTTTGTCGCATTGGGTAAAAACCCGTTCGAGGCAATTCGTATGATCTTTTGGGACCCATTGATGGGGGCAAATGCATCGTATTACCGTGGGCAAATTTTGGTGAAAGCGGCGCCATTGATTATGATCGCGCTGGGGCTGTCATTTGGGTTTCGCGCAGGGATTTGGAATATTGGGGCCGAGGGGCAGTTTATCATGGGGGCCGTTGTGGGTGGGGCCACTGGGTTGGCGCTGTATCCGATGGACAGTTTTATTGTGTTTCCGTTGATGATTGTGATGGGTGCGTTGGGTGGTTTTTTGTGGGCGATGATACCTGCGGTTTTGAAAATCAAGTTTAATGCCAACGAAATTCTGGTGTCTTTGATGTTGGTGTATGTGGCGATTAATTTCTTGTCCGGCATGGTAACGGGTGTTTTGCGTAATCCTGATGGGTTTAATTTTCCAGAGAGCCGTTCGTTTCAGGAATTTCCCGCCGCAAACAATGCGGAATTGTGGGCCGGGACGGGTGTGCATTGGGGGGTGTTGGTGACACTGGGTTTGGTGGTTGCGGCCTATGTTATTTTAACGCGACACATATTTGGGTTTAACATTCGTTTGGCGGGCCAAGCGCCGCGTGCCGCGAAGTTCGCAGGCGTTAGCCCGAACAAGATGATTGCGATTTGTTTAGGTTTGTCTGGCGCGCTGGCTGGAATGGCAGGGCTGTTTGAGGTGACGGGGCCTGCGGGTAAGTTATCGACGACGTTCCCTGTGGGATATGGATTTACGGCGATCATCGTGGCCTTCCTTGGGCGATTGCATCCTATTGGGATTTTGTTGGCTGGTTTGTTGTTGGCTGTGACGTATGTGGGCGGTGATATTATTCAATCGAAATTAAGCCTGCCAAAGGCATCGATCCAAGTGTTCCAAGGCATGTTGTTATTCTTCTTATTGGCAGTAGATGTTCTGGTGAATTTTCGTATCCGATTAACCAATCAGGGGGCAGTGTAATGGATATTTCGATTGTATCATTGGTTGCGACGTTGATCGTGGCAGCGACGCCGATCCTGTTGGCGGCGACGGGTGAATTGATTGTGGAGAAAGCCGGCGTTTTGAACCTTGGTGTAGAGGGCATGATGATTATCGGTGCCATCTGTGGATTTATCGCTGCGGTGAATACTAGTAGTCCGTTGATGGGTTTTGTGGCCGCAGCAGCGGCTGGTGCGGCGCTTTCATTTCTATTCGCGATCCTGACGCAATATTTGTTAGCGAACCAAGTCGCGTCTGGATTGGCGTTGACGTTGTTTGGATTGGGATTGGCGGCGTTGTTGGGGCATTCCTATGCAGGGATTAAACCGCCCAGTTCACCAAAGATGGAATGGGGCGGATTGGCGGATTTACCCGTCGTTGGGCCGATTTTGTTCAATCATGATTTGATGGTTTATTTCAGCATCCTGTTGGTAATCGCGGTGTGGGTGTTTTTGAAATTTACACGTGGTGGTTTGATCCTGCGCGCAGTCGGTGAAAACCATGATGCGGCGCATGCGTTGGGATACAAAGTGGTGCGCATTCGCGTATTGGCAATTATGTTTGGCGGCGCTTGTGCGGGGTTGGGTGGGGCATACCTGTCGCTGATCCGTGTGCCGCAGTGGACCGAGGGTATGACCGCTGGTGCGGGTTGGATTGCCTTGGCGATTGTCGTTTTTGCCAGCTGGAAGCCGTGGCGATTGATTTTGGGTGCCTATTTGTTCGGCGGGGTGACAATTTTACAGCTGAATTTGCAGGCAAATGGCGTTGATATACCAGTTTCCTATCTTTCGATGGCGCCATACCTTGTGACGATCATCGTTCTGGTTATTATGTCCGCTGATCGCGCGCGTGCGTCGCTGAATGCGCCTGCGTCATTGGGTAAAATATTTAACGCCTCGCATTAGAGGTTTTGTAACGGGTCGATGACCCAACTTCAGGGGAGAAAACAAATGAAGTTTCCAAAGTGGATAATTCTGGTGCTTGCAGCAGCAGTTGCCGCATATATCTATATTTCTGGGCAATCAGACAAGGATATGGCAGAAGTCGAAGGCGATAAAACAAAGGTTGGCTTTGTATATGTTGGCCCAGTCGGTGATTTCGGTTGGTCATATGAGCACGACCAAGGCCGCCAAGCGGTTGAAGCGGAATTTGGCGACAAGGTTGAAACCATGTTTGTTGAATCAGTGCCAGAAGGTGCAGATTCAGAACGTGTGATGACGCAGATGGCGCTGGACGGTGCAGATCTGATTTTCACAACATCGTTTGGTTACATGGACCCGACAATCAACGTTGCGAAAAAGTTCCCGAATGTGAAATTCGAACACGCGACAGGTTACAAGCAAGCAGATAACGTTTCCACGTATTCAGCGCGTTTCTACGAAGGTCGTTCTGTGATTGGTCACATTGCGGGTCACATGACGGAAAGCAACACAATCGGTTACATCGCGTCATTCCCAATTCCAGAAGTTATTCGCGGAATTAACTCTGCATACATCGCGGCCAAGGCTGTGAATCCTGATGTGAAAATGAAAATCGTTTGGGTGTACACGTGGTTTGATCCAGGCAAAGAAGCGGATGCGGCGACGGCGTTGATTGAACAGGGTGCGGACATCATCATGCAGCACACTGATTCACCAGCGGCAATGACGATTGCAGAAGAAAAAGGCATTTTGGCATTTGGTCAAGCGTCTGACATGAAGCAATTCGGTCCTAACGCGCGTTTGTCATCAATCATTGATGATTGGGCACCATACTATATCGCACGTACAAAGGCGGTTATGGACGGCACATGGGAATCCACAGCAACGTGGGATGGTATCAAAGAGGGCATGGTTGCCATCGGTGATTTTTCCGACAAGATCCCAGCGGACGTTCAGGCATCTGCGACGGCGCTGAAAGAAGCATTGTCAGCGGGTACAACGCACAGCTTTACTGGCCCATTGAACAAGCAAGACGGCACGCCGTGGTTGGCAGCGGGTGAAACCGCCACTGACTTTGGTGATGATGGTTTAGCTGGTATGAACTTCTATGTTGAAGGCGTTGAAGGCGACGTTCCACAATAAATCAAACTTTTACGACAAAGAGGGGCCTGCAACCTGTGTTGCGGGCCCTTTTTGTTAGAGGTCGATATCTTGGGATTTTTTGAATTGTTCCAACAGATCAGCGTGGGGGGATCCATCGGCATTGAAGTGGGGCGGATTGAACGTTCTCTGTAGACAATCGCGGTCCGCATAGAGTGTCATGCTGACCAATATCCCGTCATCACTGGAAGCGGTTAATTCTACCTCTTCATTTGGATCAATGTCCTTCCGACACAGATAACAGACAGCGCCGATTTTTGCTGGCTCGATAAATTCTGGCTTTGGGGGCGTATAGTCATTACTTAGATCAAGGCGAGTAAGTAGATCATTTGTGGCGTTCAGCCAGTCCGCATATGCATCCGATTCTTGCCACAGATCGCGTAATTCCGAGTGGCTTTGAACCTGTCTGATTGCTATGGTTGCCATCTCGATCAGATCACTGTTTACGATGTCAAAAGATGTTAGGTTTTCAGCCACTTCATTTGGCAGGTCTATGCTGGGGCGGTTAAGGGTTGCGGCGACAATTTCGGCAGCGGCCAAGATTTCACAGGCATGATCAAGTTCGATGCAATCCTGCTTTGAGGTATTGATTTTGAATGTCTGCGCCAGATTTTGTCCTGCGCGCATTTCCGCGACGAAATCGAGGGCGGTATCATTGCCAAAGTTGCTTGTGCTCCATGTGCCCATATCTGGTTTCCTTGTTTTTAAATACCTAAGGTAGCATGGATATACCCATTGCACACAAAAAAGCCGCGCAGGAAACCTGCGCGGCTTTACTTCAGCGGTTGCTGAATTTATTTTTCCAACTGTTCCAAACGCAATGCCAACGCCGCGATTGTTTCGCGTTGTTTTTGCATCTCTTGGTTCATTTGGTCGATGTAGATGTGCGCGTGCTCTAACTCGTTCAACATGCCACCAATTTTGTGGGTTATGTTCATTGTTGGCGCATCTTCTGGTGTTGGGCCAACGTTAGGCAAGAAGCTGTTTGCGTACATTGCAGCGGCGTGTTCTTGGATCGTTGGCAAATCGTATGTTTCGTCGAACACACGGTCACAACCTGCGTCACAGGCGTTGCCTGTTCCTGTTGTGATTGTGCCCGTTGCGATAATATCACCATCGATATCCACGGTGTTGGTGGCTGTAATGCCCAAACGGAACAAGTTGTTCGAGGCAGCTTCATCGATTTTAAACATTTTGTTGCCGCCGTTGATGCCGATGTTGAAGCGACCTGAATCGTCTTGGTTTTGAATTAACCAATCAGAGGTGGCTGAATCCAACAGGATCGTGGAATCGTTCGCCCCCTTAGAGATGTGCAAGCTGGCAGTAGCATTCCGAATACCAAGACCGATGTTGTTATCGCTGTCGATAACAATGGCGTTGTCATCTGCGCCAGGTAGGATTTTAAATGGAAGTTTGCTGCCATTTGTTACGTCGCGTACGAAGAAATTGGTTTCATTCGCTGCGATGTCGAATGTTTGTGGTGTAAATCCGCTCGAACCATCTTGCTGCAAGCGAAGTGTTGGACTGTCACCGTCGACAACTTGAAGTTCAACAACGGGTGTTGCTGTACCGAAACCAATGCGTCCGCCGTCATCTACATACAATGCATTGCTTGGCGCAGTTGCTTCGATTGTGAAGGGTGTGCGACCGCCGGTAATATCATCAATTGAAAACTTGTTCGCGCCGCCGTTTGATGAATCGTTGAATGTTAGCTGCCAATCATTTGATGGGAAGCTGGCTGATGTTGATGTATCAACCGCGCCAATGCGTAGGTTGTTTTCTTTCAGGCGTAGTGTATCGAAGCCGAAGCTCTCGCCGTTCACACAGTCCATGCCGATACATGCGCTGCCATCAACGATTAAATCGTCTAGGATTACCTGGTCAGCAGACGCTGATGCGCCGATCATTCCGATTGCAAAACCAGCAATCGCTGTTGTTTTTAATTTCGCTAAATTAGTCATATTTCGCTCCTTTGTTGAGGCACTGGTGCAAGCAGTGCGTTATTCTTCTTTGATGTCTTCTGGTTTTGAAATGACGCCGCGGGCCACGAAAAACATTCCGTTTGCTGAAAATGGTACAAACATTTCTTTCTTTGCCGCTGCGCCACGACCATTGTTTTGCGGGTTTTTGATTTCCTGCACTTCACTGGTCGCTGCCGTTAGTTCGTATTGATATGCGCCATCCATGACCTTGGCGAGATCACGCAAATTAAAGACTGGTGTTCCGCGATCGGATTTAACCGTTTGAATGGTTCCGTCCGGAGAGGTCACAACAAAGGCCGCGTTTGAAAGATCACCCCAATTTTCAAACCATATTGATGCAATTGGGCGGTGGATTTATGTCATTTGATGCGTTGGACGTGCATTTTGGATTGGGGGATGTCCAGAATGTGAAATCCGTTTCCGTTCGCTGGCCTGATGGTGGCGTCGATGAATTTGGGCCGCTGACCGCTGGTGCGATTTATGGTGTTACGCGCCACTAACATCCATTGCATCGTGAACGAGCCACGTCAGGATTTTACCACCCAAGTTTTGATATTGTAAGTTGAACACCTCACCCTCCTTCAGGGTCGGATGCAGGGTTTGGGTCAGCCTCAGTTGAACCTGATCCTCGGTTGGGTGTGCGTGGATCGTGGCAGCGTCAAAGCCGAAGAAGGATTTAACGATGGGAAACAGCGCCTTGTATAGTGTCTCCTTGGCCGAGAACAACAGCGTGGCGAAATACTGTTCTGTTAATGCGGATTGGGATGTGAAAACCGCGATGTCGTGTTCGGACATTGCGACATGGCGCACAGAGCGTAATGCGTTATCGCCAAGCAGCCATTCCACATCTATGCCAACATAACGGTTTGGTGCTGTGGTCAATATACATGCACAATATTCGCGAGAATGCGTAATGGAACCCTGGACACCTGCGGGCCAAATCGGGTTTCTTTTCTCGCCGCTTAGAACGGTTTGTGGTGGGATGTTTAGACGCGTGAACCCGCCTGCTACCAATGCACGCCCCGCCAAGTATTCCGATTTCCGCTTATCAACGGCGGCGCTCAATGAAGTAGGGAGCGCGATGTTGTAAGCCGAGAAGAGTGCATCGCTGAAACCGTCAGGCGAAAATGCAGCGTGCAAAATAAGCGTCTGCGCCGCGCCTGTGCCGATTTGTTGCGGCACCTCCAAGAATTTTTTTACTGTGCCATCACTCGGCATTTTTTCTACCTTTTCGGCGTCCCTGAGCAGGGTTTGGCAGGAATGGCTGCGAAAGTAAATGAACGCTGGTGTGAGACATCATGTGAATAGCCGATGTATGATGTCGTCACTTTCATAACTGTGCTTTCGACTTAATCTGTGGAAATATATCCGCCCGTTTGGTGTTGCCACAGGCTGGCATATAGACCGTTTAATGCGATTAGTTCATCATGCGATCCCTGTTCGATGACTTTGCCTTCGTCCAGAACCAATATCCGATCCATCTGTGCGATGGTCGACAGGCGATGCGCGATGGCGACGACGGTTTTGCCGTGCATCATTTCGCTCAGTGTGCGTTGAATTTGCGCCTCCACCTCGCTGTCTAGTGCGCTGGTGGCTTCGTCTAGCAATAGGATAGGAGCATCCTTCAAAATCACTCGCGCCAGTGCGATGCGTTGGCGTTGACCACCAGATAGTTTCACACCACGTTCGCCGACCTGTGCATCGTAACCGCGATTCCCAAAGCTATCCTCGAGGTCCAGTATGAACTCATGCGCTTCGGCTTGCTTGGCGGCTTGATGGATTTGAGCCTCTGTTGCGTCTGGTCGACCATAGATTAAGTTTTCCTTGATTGATCTGTGCAGCAACGAGTTTTCCTGTTGAACCATGCCGATCTGCTTGCGCACACTGCTTTGAGTGACAGTTTTCACGTCTTGGTCGTCAATAAATATTTGCCCGTTTTCAGGGTCGTACAAACGCAGTAATGCCTTGATCAATGTGGACTTCCCCGCGCCCGAACGCCCGACCAAGCCGATCTTTTCACCCGCTTCAATCTGGATGTTGATACTGGAAAGGCCACCGTGATTTTTGCCGTAATGGTGGCTGAGGTTGGTTACGGTTATCGCACCTTTGCGTAAATCGATGTCTTTGGCATTTGGAGCGTCGACCAGACCAATGGGTTGGGAAATGGTTTCCAGACCTTCGGAAACGACGCCAAGGTAGCGGAAAAATCCGGCTAATGCACCCATGATCCAACCTGTCATGGAATTGATCCGCAAAGCCAAAGTCCCCGCCGCGGCGACTGAGCCAACGGTGGCGGTGCCCGATGACCACATCATCAAGGCCCAGCCGGTAATGCTGATGATTAGGATACCGTTCAGCGTCGAAAACCCAGCCTCCATCACCGTTAGAATGCGGTTTTCCGCGGTGTATGTTTGGCGGTGATTTTCCAAAATATCGTAGGCATATGCGGTTTCGCGATCATTGTGTGAAAACAATTTCACGGATTGGATGTTGGAAAAACTGTCAACGATAAAGCCTAACGATCGGCTGCGTGCGGCAGAGCTGGCGCGCGACGCGGGGCGGATGCGTTTGAGTGACCAACGTAAAAGTGCGAGGTACAGGATCAGCCAGAGGCCCAGCGGGATCAGAAGTCGGGTGTCTGCGTTTGCCAACAGGATACTGGCGCCAACGATGTAAGCGATTGAGAAGGTCAACACTTCCATCATGATGAAGGCCAAATCGCCTGTCGCGGCGGGGAGCTGCATAACACGTGATGAAATGCGACCCGCAAAATCGTTTTCGAACCAACCAACAGGCTGTTTAGAAATATGGCGAAATGCACGCCAACGACCAAGTGCCGCCAAGTTGGGTTGGATTGAGAGTTTGATCAGAGAAGTGTTGAGAATTTGCACCAAAGGGCGCAGAAACAAAACGAAAATGACGACGAAGATAAGTTCGCTACGGTGTTGTTCCCAAAACGCCGCAGGTGACGTATCATTCAACATATCGATCAAGCGACCAAGGTAATAAATCAGCCCGATTTCAGCCACTGCAACCAAGGCTGAAACAAACAGGTTGATCGCCATCACCTTACGAAATGGCTGGGTATACATCGCCAAGAACGGCCACAGTTTGGTAGGGGGAGTGTCGCTATTCACAGGTTCGATATAAGGATCGACAAGTGATTCGAAAAATTTGAAGTACATTTTATTCCCGTTTGGCGTGTTAAATTGGTGTGGGAGTGGTGGTGTCAGAATTCCCATCAGCATCGATTTTGAAAATTATCCTTTAATACTAGTATACTAGCGTGTCATTTTAAATCACTAAATGCCGGAAAGAAAAATATTTTTTATTCAAGTTGTAAATATTTGTAAGTCGTGACTATATTTGCAAACAAATTTTTTCTGGGAGGATTAAAATGAAATTTTCGACAATTCTTGGCCGCGGTGCCGTTGCTGTTGCAGCTGCAACATTAAGCGTTATGGCAACTGCCGCGACTGCAAAAGATTGGAAAGGCTGGAACATCCACGTTGTAGACTATCCTGTATCACATGGCATGGAATCGTTCATGGCGGAAGTGACTGAAAAAACCGGTGTTAAGGGTAAAATTTTCCACGCTGGGGTTTTGGGTTCACAACCAGATGCGATCGAGCAGCTTCGCTTGGGCATCATTGATTTTGGTGTATTCAGCCTAGGGCCGATGGGCCAATCAGTACCAGCAACTAATGTTGTTTCACTACCATTCATCTTCAAAGGCATCCCACAGATGTACGAATTGATGGATGGCGAAGGTGGCGAGGCAATCGGTAAAGCACTTGAAGAAAAGGGCATTGTTGCATTGGGTTACTACGATGCGGGCGCACGTTCATTCTACAACAAAATCAGACCTGTAAACACACCGTCTGATGTTGAAGGCATGAAAATTCGTGTTATGAACAACGACTTGTTCGTTGGCATGGTTAACTCTATGGGCGGTAACGCAACACCAATGGCGTTTGCTGAAGTTTACCAATCTATCAAAACAAACGTTGTAGATGGCGCGGAAAACAACCCACCATCATACGAGTCTACAAGCCACTTTGAAGTTGCGAAGTACTACTCTTTGACACAACACTTGATCATTCCAGAGTGTCTGTGCATGAGCAAGAAAACGTTTGACGCATTGACCGCGGATCAACAAGCGGCTGTTAAAGCGGCTGGTAAAGCATCAACTGATCTACAGCGCGAGTTGTGGCAGGCACGTGAAGCTGCTTCTATGAAAATCGTTCTAGACGGTGGTGTTACAGTAAACGAAGTTGCTGACAAAGCGCCTTTCCAGGCAGCGATGAAGCCAGTTTACGACAACTACTTGGCAGCTAACCCAGAAATGACTGACTTGGTTAACTTGTTCCGTAACGCTAAATAATTTTAGCAACTGATATTGGATGCGCCATGCACAGCTGTGGCGCATCCTTTTTTATTGAGGGATATATCGTGGAAAATCACCCCGCATGGATTGGGCGCATTGAACGCGTCTTGGATTGGTTAGCATGGATCTGCATCTTGGCGGCATCTTTGGGACTGGTCATTTTGGTTGCCACTTTTGGGTGGTTGGTTTTTGGGCGGTACGTTCTGAACGTGACCCCAACGTGGGTTGAGCAGCTGGCATTAGTGCTGGTGTGTTATATCGCCTATCTGGGCGCCGCCGTTGGTATCCACGAAAATACGCACCTTGGTGTGACTTTATTCCGCGACGCATTTGGCTGTGGCGTCAGTACGTTTCTAAAGATCATCATTGATATCATTTTGGCCGTGTTTGGTTTGATGATGTTTATTGCATGTATCGAGTTATACAATTTTGGCTGGGACACGTTGTTGCCCATGCTGAATATCCCCGAAAGTATCCGAACATTATCCGCGCTGTTGTGTGGTGGATTTGTTTTTGTCTTTGCTGGTTTACGCGCGGTTTTCCGCATCGTTTGCTTGGCCAAAGGAATTACCTATATCGAAAAAGGCGCATCATAATATGGGACTAACTTTACTTCTTATCGTCTTTGGATTGTGTGTTGTGATGGGCGTGCCCGTCGCATTTGCCATGGGAATCGCAGCTGCCTCGGCCTTTTGGTACGAGGGTTTCCCGCTGTTGATTACGTTCCAGCGTTCTATTGCGGGCATTTCTGTTTTCTCTTTGTTGGCCATTCCGTTTTTCGTGTTTGCGGGGGAATTGATGTTGCACGGGGGCATAGCCGTGCGGCTGGTCCGCTTTGCTGGTGCATTGGTAGGCCACGTACGTGGCGGACTTGCGTCTGTTAACATCTTCTCCAGCATGTTGTTTGGCGGTATTTCTGGTTCCGCGGTTGCTGATATTTCTGCGCTGGGTTCAATCATGATCCCCGTGATGAAAGAACGTGGTTATCGCGCAGATTATGCTGTGAACGTGACGGTGACGTCATCGATTGCGGGCATCGTTATTCCACCCAGCCACAATATGATTATTTATGCTGTGGCCGCGGGTGGTGGCATATCGATTTCCAAATTGTTCTTGGCGGGTGTTCTTCCGGGTATCTTGATGTGTGTGTGTTTGGCCGTCGCGGCATATGCGATTGCGATCAAACATAACTATCCTGCGGAAAAATTCCCAGGTTGGGGCGCCGTTTGGGTTGCATCGCTTGCTGCGATCCCCGGTTTGATAACAGCTGTTATCATCGTTGGTGGTGTTCTGTCTGGTGTCTTTACCGTGACTGAATCTGGTGCCTTTGGTGCAATTTATGCGCTGGTCATTACGTTCTTCGTTTATCGTTCGTTGGATTGGGAGGGCTTCAAAACCTCTGTTGTGTCTGCGGTTCGCACGACGGCGATGGTGATGGTTTTGATCGGCTTTGCCAGCTCGTTCGCATACCTGTTGGCGCTGTACCAAGTGCCTGACAAACTCAGTTCTTTCATGTTGGGGATTTCGGAAGAGAAGATTTATGTGCTGTTGATGATCAACCTAATGTTGCTGATCCTTGGTATGATCATGGATATGGCTGCGCTGATTTTGATCTGTACGCCGATCTTCCTTCCGATTGTTAAGGATCTGGGCATGGACCCGCATCAGTTCGGCATCATGTTGTTGGTGAACCTTGGGCTTGGGCTGTGTACGCCACCTGTGGGGACCTGCCTGTTTGTGGGGTGTGCGGTAGGTAAGATTAAAATCGAGGAAACGCTGAAATCAATATGGCCGTTCTATCTTGCAATTTTGGCTGCGTTGATTTTGGTCACTTATGTCCCTGCTGTGTCGTTATTCTTGCCGTCGCTGCTTGAATAGTGAATTATACTTCTAATGTGCAAGGAGGTTACATGGCGCAATTATCTCGTGAAATTTCTGAGCGTCTTATGGGCGTTAGCACCGCAACCCTGACTACAGCGTTATTCAAACGCGGCTTTCGTAATGTGTTCATCCAAGGGCCGCAACGCATGAACAAAGGGGCGAATATGGTCGGCCCTGCGTATACTTTGCGGTATATCCCAGCGCGTGAGGATCTGGATGGATTGGATTGTTTCGAAAACCCCGCAAATCCACAACGCAAAGCGGTAGAGGAGTGTCCCTTAGGTGCGGTGTTTGTGATTGATTCACGACAGGATGCTACGGCCGCGTCTGCAGGCTGCATTTTGGTGACGCGGTTACAGATATTGGGGTGCCACGGTGTGGTCACAGATGGTGGATTTCGCGATTCACCTGAAATCGAACAGCTGGAAATACCTTCATATCATGTGCGTCCTAGTGCGCCGACGAACCTGACGAAACACCATGCGGTGGCGATTGATGATCCGATTGCATGTGGTGGTGTTGCGGTGTTCCCGGGCGATATTATGGTTGGTGACAATGAGGGTGTGGTTTGTATTCCGTTGCATTTGGTTGACGAAATCTCGGAGATTGCAGTAGAGATGACCTTGTTTGAAGATTTTGTGCTAGAAAAGGTACAGAATGGGGCGTCGATTGTGGGGTTATACCCGCCGACAGATCCCAAGACCTTAGAAGAGTATGAAGAATGGCAAAATCAGTAAACGCGATTAATAACCTGTCGAAACCCGCGAAGGACAGGAAGCTGTCTGATCGGGTCTATGATGATATTCTGGCGATGATACTTAATGGTGAAATTCCCGTTGGTGCAAAGTTACCGACCGAACATTCATTGTGCGAACGTCTGGATGTATCACGCCCCGTTTTGCGCCAATCTCTAAAACAGCTACGCGAAGATGGGGTTGTCGTGTCGCGGCAAGGATCGGGATCGTATGTGCAACGGCGACCAGAGGGCGCCGTTTTCGAATTTGCCTCTGTTGGATCGATTGCGGACATCCAACGTACCTTTGAATTTCGCACGGCAATCGAGGGCGAAGCTGCGTTTTTGGCAGCGATGCGCCGCAGTGACGACGATTTGAAGAAGTTACGCGGATTGTTGTCGGATTTGGATGAATATATCGCCGAAGGTCGGTTGGGCGTGAATGCAGACGAGGCATTTCACGAGGCGATTTGTACCGCATCGGGTAATCAATATTTCAATACCGCTCGCAAATCCATGCAGGCCAATATTATGACGGGTTTGAACCTGACTCGGAACCTGTCGTTGACGAAGCCAGATGGGCGAATGGAGATGGTTCAACGAGAACACTATGCGATTTTGGACGCGATAGAATCCCAAGATCAAAATGGCGCGCGCGATGCAATGCGCGCCCACATCGAAAACGCGAAAACACGTGTGTTCGAGGGGTAACCCAAACACCAACTAAAAACCAAAGGAATAGAAAATGACAAATACCAAGCCACAGGTCGGCGCAGTCGTCGAAAAAATGACTTTCTCTTCGGTGAATGGTGATCCGATTTCAATCGGTGGTGCCAGCGATACTTGGTCTATTTTGTTCGTATATCGCGGTCGTCACTGTCCACGTTGTAAACGGTTCTTGAACAAACTGAATGCAGTTTTGCCGCAATGGACATCCGAAATGAAGGTCATCGTCGTATCCGCGGATACCGAGGAAAAAGCGATTGCGGACAAAGCAGAATTCGGCTGGGATTTTGATTTGTGTTACGGCATGACGGTGGATCAGATGCGATCACTTGGCCTGTACGTCACTAAACCTTTGTCAGATGCCGAAACGACGGGGCTGTTTTCCGAACCAGGTGCGTTCGCGATGCGTCCCAACGGCGAATTGATGTTGGTCGACATTTCCAACGGCCCAGCCGCACGCCCCGATTTAGAGGAGCTGTTGGATGGTATGAAATTCAACATCGAAAACGACCGTCCCGTGCGCGGCACGGTCTAGGATTTTAAAGGTGGGTGTCTGTGGTTAGTAATTCCACAGCGTCCCATCTTCGAGCCGTACAACCGGGTGGCTACCTGCTACATAGCTGTAACGTTCGACCTCTTTCTCATCGAAATCCACACCCAAGCCCGGTGCGTCACTGACGTAAACCATGCCATTTTCCATGCGATGTTCAGATGGAAATAATGCGTCGCATTCTGGCGTGCCAAGAACCAAGTATTCTTGGATTCCAAAATTCGGAGCCCATGCATTCAGATGCGCTTGTGCTGCCATACATAGGGGCGAATGGCTGGGTGCGCCGTGGAATCCGGTGCGCACATGGTGGAAGCTTGCTAAGTCAACAATGCGCTTCACGGGAGTGATACCGCCCGCATATGTCACGGCGACACGAATGAAGTCGATCAGCTCGTTTTCGATCAATTTATTGCAATCATATGGTGAATTAAATACCTCGCCAATCGCGATTGGCACGGTGGAATGTTGACGCATCATGCGTAGCGCATCTTGGTCTTCGGCGGGTGTAGGGTCCTCTAGCCAGAACAAACCAACTGGTTCAACGGCCTTAGCAAATTCCGCGGCTTCGCGTGGTCGCAAGCGGTGATGCACGTCGTGCAGTATTTTCAGTTCAGGCCCGAAACGCTCGCGGATTTGCATCAAGGCGTCTGGCATGTAACGCATGTATCGATCCGTATCCCAGATTTCCACCTTGGGTCGAATGCCACTGAAATCGGTGATATAATTTTCAACATCCCCTTTGTCCTCGGCGACGCCGTATCCCGCGGTCGACATACCTGGAATGCCGCATTGGACACGAACCGCTTTGTATCCTTGCTCTACATAGAGCGAAACGGAATCCATCAAATCCTCTAAATCTGAACCCGTCGCATGTGCATAAACCATCGCACCCTCGCGGCTCTTGCCGCCAAACAGTTGGTACAGCGGCATGTTCGCCAACTTGCCCTTTATGTCCCACAGCGCCATGTCTATGGCACCATATGCCGCCATTGCAATCGGGCCACCGCGAAAATATGCACCGCGATATAGGTATTGCCAAATGTCTTCGCTGTTGCGGGGATCCATCCCGATCAGGGCGGGGATCAGGTAATCCTGTAGATATTTCGCAGGCAGGGTTTCACGGTTATTCAACGTTGCATCACCCAGACCATATACGCCTTGATCCGTCATGATTTTAAGCGTCACGTAATTCTTCTTGGGGCCGCCAACAAATACCTGTGCGTCTGTGATTTTCATGGTGCTTCCTTCAAGGTTTGGGACCGGGTTAACTCGCTAACATCTGTCCAGTTTTCATTTTTACGGATCACATCGATCAGTTGTTGGTACTGACAGCCATCCTTGAATGTTTGGTATTCATGGGACGGATGACCAATGACATCATTTACCAGCGCCCGTGCCAGATAGTGCCAACAGACCTCGGTGTCGCCTATGACCTTGGGGGTGTCATCGATGATGGTTTGGGGTGTTGGGATTGGTTGCCATGTTTTATCCGCGCCGTAATGATGTAACTGACCCGTGCCATAATGTCCTTGGATATAGATCGCGCCTTTGGTGCCATAAAAGATGATGTGATCATCGTTGAAACGGGGCACCAGACCGCCGTGTTTGAACAAAACCGATACGGGTTGGTTGGCCAGTTTGCTGTCGATTCTGGCCTGAACGGTATACGACCACTCAACATCGCTGTCGCCCCATTTCAGCGCAGGATCATCCAAATCCGTTGGGATCAAATTGCGCCGCGTCATAAAGTTGTGAACCCCTTCAACGATAGGCGCTTTGCCCAGATCATCGCGTACATCGCCAATGATCCCGGTGATGTTTTCACCGATCACAGATGTCACAATCGACAGGGTATGCGTGAAGTTGTTGTTCAAACGCCCGCCACCCGCCGCCACGGTGTGCGACCAACCAAATGGGATTTCGCGTTCCAGATTGAAATGCGACATACATTCAACCTCGGTCGGTTCGCCAATTGCCCCATCGGCGACCATTTGTTTGGCATGCAGGATGCTGGGCGTATAACGAAAGCTGGAGGCGTAGGCGGTTTTGAGGTCCTTGGTCTTGGCCAACTGATATAACTCCAGCGCTGTTTCGCCGCTGTGGGTCATGGGTTTGTCACAGAAAATATGACATCCATGCTCAATTGCGAGCAAGATACTGTCGTAGTGGGCACCGCCTGGCGTCGCGATTGAGACGATGTCTGGTTTGCATGTCTCTAGGGCCGCCTGCCAATCTGTCCCTGCGTATGGAATAACCAACCTCTCTGACACTTCTTTAACAACGCTGGGTGTGCGGCCAACCATGCCGACTACGTCTGCGCCTGCCGCGCGAAAGGCCGCTGTATGACCTTCGCCCGCGAAACCTGTTCCTGAAATTAATACCGTTGGTTTGCGATCCATTTTGTATCCCTATTCTGTTTCAGTGTCGATAAAACCACCCGATTGGCGGCCCCAGAAACTGGCGTATAAACCGCCCATTTTTTTCAACTCTTCGTGCGTACCTTGTTCCGCGATCTTACCTTGGTCCAGTACCACGATGCGATCCATTTGGGCGATGGTCGACAATCTGTGCGCCACGGCGATGACGGTTTTATTTTGCATCACACCAACCAATGATTCTTGGATTTCAGCTTCTACTTCGCTGTCCAGCGCGCTGGTGGCTTCGTCCAAGATCAGGATAGGGGCGTCCTTCAATATCACGCGTGCCAATGCCACGCGTTGACGTTGACCGCCTGATAATTTCACGCCACGTTCACCCACATGTGCATCATAGCCGCTGTTGCCCTTGTTGTCGCGCAGACCTGTAATGAAATCATCCGCACAGGCCAATTTTGTTGCCTTGAACAATTGTTCGTCGGACACATCTGTGCGTCCCAATAATATGTTGTCTTTGACCGAACGGTTTAACAATGCCGCCTGTTGGGCGACCATGCCGATGGCACCGCGTAGGCTGTCTTGATCGACAACGCGAATGTCTTGGTCGTCCACGGAAATCGAACCTTCCTCTGCTTCAAAAAAACGCAGAATCAAGTTCACCAATGTTGATTTCCCTGCGCCAGAACGCCCAACCAAGCCAATCTTCTCACCAGGTTTTATCGCCAACGAAATGCCGTCTAAACCACCGCTATCTTGGCCATAGTGATGTCGTAGGTCTTTGATCTCGATGCCACCTTTGTTGACGACCAATTGTGGGGCATCATCTGCCTGTGGAATGGCAATAGGTTGGCCGATGGTGCGAAGAGCTTCTTGTAATGACCCCACGCGCAGGAAGACCCACCATATAGAATCCAAAATCCAATCCGCCATTGTTGTGATCCGGAGGGATAGCGCTATCATTGCCGACACCACTCCGATGGTTGCGATCCCGCTGGCCCACAGCCAGATGCCGTAACCGATAAAACCAACCATAACGACCGCTTCCAGCATGATGAGTGTCGTCCACAACGCCACACTGATTTGGCGGGTTTCAAACAAGCGCTGGCGGGTATCCTCGAGGCAAATGCGTTGCTCTGATGCGATCTGATTTTTTGGGGCGAATAATTTCAATGTGTCAAAGTTCGAAAACCCATCCACCACAGTTCCAACCAATGCAGATTTCGCGGATTGAAATGCCTGTTGAGCGTTGACCATGCGTGGAATAACCCAAGTGAGGATAGCGACATAGAGCCCAAGCCACAGCAATAGCGGCACGGCTAGCCAAATGTCCGTACCTGCCATCAAAACAACGACACCGATCATGTAAACAACGCCAAAACCAAACGCGTTAATCGCCTTGTAAATAATATCGGCGACATGGTTGCCAATTTCGACAAAACGCCCCGATGTGCGCCCCGATAGATCCTCTTGGAACCAACCCACGGATTGGCGGATTAAATGATCGTATGCACGCCAACGTACTAAATTGGCCGCATTACAGTTCAATGCAATGTCGTTAACTCCAAGGCGTAAAAACTGTACGAATGGGCGTAAGAATAATACAATCAAGGCAGCAATTACCAACCCAGTGCCGTGGGTTTCCCACAGATTGGCAGGTGAACTGGCAACCAATATGTCGATGATCTGGCCGGCATAACGGATCAACCATACCTCAACCATGGCGGCACAAGTTGTTGCCAAAACGCTGGCGATTAAGACATAGCGCAGAGGTTTGAAATGGGATTTCAAATACGGCCAAACTGTTGAATGCGGTTTTGCTCCGTTCAGGTCATATGGATCGATGGAGTTCAGAAAAAATCGCGTAATGCGTTCATATGGCCCAGTCATTTCTTGCCTCTAACTCGTAAATAATCATTTGTACAATATCTGAATTGTACGCCTTTTTGTGCCGACGTCTATGGGGTAATCTGTTGTGAGATTGCGCCTGCGCATCCAACTTCCAACGCATATTTCAGCGTGTTTTGGATATGCCCGTACCATTGTGGATTATCCCGAAGGGCCGGTGGTATGAAATCGGGTAACGCATGCAGTTGCGCAACAATTTCAATCGCCGTTTGCGGTTGTTGATTTAATACGTTGGCGATTTCCGCGCCTCGTGGATCGCGCAATTCATATGTTGTGCCATCGTCCAAACGCCCCAAACAATACCGCATCCACATCGCGGTGGCGAAGGCGAAGGGCTGCAAATCCTGACCGTTTTCCAACGCGATCATCGCGGGGCTAAAAATGCGTTGTGGCAATTTCTGGGTTCCATCCATCGCGATTTGATATGTTTCATGCGCAATTGCTGGATTGCGAAAGCGATCCGCCAAGGCATCGGCATATTCATTGAAATCGATTCCCGACAGCACGGGTAGTAATTGTGCGGCGTTAGACAGATGGCGTTGAACCAGTTTTTCCAAATGCGGATTGGACATAACATCGCGCACATATTTGTGCCCCGTCAAAAAGCCAGCATAGGCCAGCATTGAATGGCTACCGTTAAGCATCGTCAACTTCATTGCCTCGTACGGCCCGACATCCGGCACAAACAGTGCACCACCGGCCTCCCATTGCGGGCGACCTGATGGGAAATTGTCTTCGATCACCCATTGGATAAAGGGTTCGGTTTCAATGGCCGCTTGGTCTTCACATCCCGTTTGCGCCAATGCCTCTGCTTGTGTTTCGGGGATGGCGGCGGGGGTGATTCGATCCACCATGGATGATGGGAATGCGATGTTGTCCGCGATCCAATTAGCTACATCATCACCTTGTGTCAGGCGGGCGAAACCCACTACGCCATCTCGCAATAATGCGCCGTTTTCAGGCAGGTTATCACAGGATAAAACGGTGAATGGTAAATGACCCTGCTTGCGGCGCTGAATGATCGCAGCCGTTAACAATCCCAACACGCCCGATGGCGTATCTGGATTACCAAGGTCCGCGGCAACAGAGGGATGGTTTGTATCGGGTGTGCGGGTCGATTGATCCACGCCGTATCCTTTTTCTGTAACCGTCAGGGTGACGATACGGATCGCGGGATCGCACAGTGCGCGCAACGTCGCGCCGCTATCCACAGCAATCACATGATCGATTGCATTAATTACCCGCGCCTTTGTCCCCGAGCCATCGCGTTCGAGTAGGGTATACAGACCGTTTTGGGGGGTCATCGCGCGCGCAATAGCGTCAGAACGCAAACTGACACCAACAATGCGCCAATCGCCGCCATTCGCGGCCAGCGCATCATCCGTCATCACCGCTTGATGGGCGCGATGAAATGCACCGATGCCCAAATGCACAATGCCAACACCGCATTTTGATGCGTCATAGCTTGGGCGCAGAGCAGGGCCATTGATTGATTGAATGTTGGTCAGGCGTGAAATGCTCATGAATCTAATCCGAATTCGGTGTGCTCTAATGCCGTCATAATTCCACGTAATTCCGCCAATCCCTTTAAACGACCAATTGATGGATAACCTGGTTGCGGATTGCGCCCCAGATCATCCAAAATATCCTGTCCGTGATCTGGACG
Organism: uncultured Amylibacter sp.; assembly: GCA_943846615.1. Classification (GTDB taxonomy): domain Bacteria; phylum Pseudomonadota; class Alphaproteobacteria; order Rhodobacterales; family Rhodobacteraceae; genus Amylibacter. The sequence goes on from OX044354.1 coordinate 1,868,421, forward strand.
AAAGGGAATCGATACATCTGGGCGACCCTCTTTGCGACGCTTCTTCTCTTGGCGAATGATTGCGGCAATCAATGCGACCATATCAGTGCCACCACCCAAATGCTCCGCTTCGTGAAAGCTTCCGATGATATCATCACTCTCGCGTTGGACATTGCGCATATGGATGAAATGGACACGATCGCCTAAACGATCCATGATGCCCGCCAAATTATTATCTGGACGCGCACCCAACGAACCCGAACACAATGTCACCCCGTTTGCAGGAATGTCGACAGCATCCATGATGTATTGATAGTCGGCTTCGGTAGACATTACTCGTGGCAACCCCAACAGGGAAAACGGTGGATCATCTGGGTGGCAACACAAGCGTATTCCCAATTCTTGTGCGTGGGGCGCGACCTGTTCCAAAAAGGAGACCAGATGTTTGCGCAATTGATCAGGTGAAATATTATCATAGGCTGCCAAATGCGCCCGCACATTATCCAACGTCATACTGTCCGCGGCACCAGGTAGGCCACAAACGATGTTTTTGTTCAGATCGATACGTTGTTCATCTGTCATCTGATCGAAACGCTGTGTGGCAGCATCGATCACGTCGGCTGGGAAATCATCACGCGCACCTGCGCGTTTCAAGATATGCAAATCAAAGGCGGCGAAATCGATCAAATCGAACCGCATGCAGGTGGCGCCATTGGCCAATCGATGTGCCAAATCCGTACGTGTCCAATCCAAAACAGGCATGAAATTGTAACAAACAATCTCGATTCCAGCGTTGTGCAAATTTGTCAGGCTTTCCTTATAGGCTGCAATATCGGTCTGCCAATTATTTGTCTGGCGCTTGATGTCTTCGGAAACGGGCAGGCTTTCGACCACGTCCCATTTCAAACCCGATGGCGATCCGTCTTTCATCGTGGCGATCTCGTGTTGACGCTGTGCAATGTCCGTGGGTGTCCACACAATGCCAGGAGGATGATCGTGCAACGCAGATACCACGCCCTGAACGCCCGCCTGACACATGTCATCAATTGAAACGAAATCATGTGGTCCAAACCACCGCCAAGTTTGCTGCATTTGTGGGTCCCGCAATTTTATCCAGATGACACAAATACCAACTTCCATACAAGTTGACAAGCCTGCCACCATGACCGACAATATTACGCGAAAGGCACCGCCAAAAATGACCGATTCCAACAGAGATATGACAACGCTAAAAGATGGAGCGGTGGTTCCGCAGCTACATCTTATTTTGCGGGATCGGATTGTCACTGGTGACCTGATCCCTGGGCAACGTGTGTCGGAAACCGAATTCGCCAAGGCCTATAGTATTTCGCGCCAACCCGTGCGCGAAACGTTTATCAAGCTGGCAGAGGAAGATTTAGTTGTGGTCAAACCGCAGCGCGGAACATTCGTGACACGCATATCCGTGCCTGCCGTTTTAACCGCACGCTTTATCCGCGAAGCCGTCGAAGCAGACATCGTTCGCATCGCCACAGATCGCGCGACACCAGATATAATCGCAAAACTAGATATAGCCGTCGAGCAACAACGCATCACGGCGAAATCGGGAACTCCAGCCGAATTCATGCAGTTGGACCAAGCATTCCACCACCAATTGGCAGAATTTGCAGGCAAGCGCGATGTTACGAATTACCTGCGCGTCCTTAACATCCCCGTAAACCGCGTGCGAAATATCAGTGCACGCCAATTTTCGCCTGACAGATTGATTGCACAGCACGCCAAAATCGTTGACGAAATGCGTAAACATAACCCGACAGCGGCGATGGAACAGATGCGCGCTCACCTGCGCGAAATAAACATAGACTTGCCCCATATCGTAAAAGCAAACCCAGATTTTTTTGAAGGTACAGAAACGCTCTCATGACCACATCAATCAGCACCCCGATCTCGCAAAACCATCCAGACAGTGCTGCGTCGCCAGATACATGGGTAGCATGGTTCTGGGATGATTTTTTTCCAAATTGGATTAATCGGGCCAAAGATCCAATGGGTATAGGGTTTTTCGATTTACTAGATGAAAACGGACACCCGCCCGCCCAACCCTCAAAAACGATTTTGGCACAGGCGCGCTTGTTGTTCACTTTTTCCCATTTGGCGTTGTTGTCTGGCAATCCAAAATACCAAGCCGCTGCGCGTGATGCACGCGATGCCTTGGTGCATTTTCGCAAGCCTTCAGGTTTGTATCGTTGTCGCGTTGGTCGCGATGGTGCATTGGACGATGATCCGACGAGTGACCTGGCCAGCAGCTATGACCAAACATTTATTATTTTGTCATTGTCCACATGGGGCAAGCTGGATCGATCCGAAGATGTGAGTGAAGAGTTAGAGAACCATTGGAACGCCGTCGAAGCCAATCTTATCGATCCTGTCACGAGCATGTTTTTGGAACACGACGGCATCACCGATCCTGTCGCCAACACCGCGCCACAACGCGCCCAAAACCCCCATATGCATATGTTCGAAGCCGCGCTTCAAGCGTTTGAGATGACAGGCGACAAAAAATGGTTGGAACGCGCGCAATCCAAACGCGCAGTGGGTCTGAAATATTTCTTGGATACTGACAGCGGTACAATCGCAGAATTCATCGCACCTGACCTGTCGATCCTGCCAGGTCGCGAAGGCGAGCGCCGCGAAATCGGCCACCAATGCGAATGGGCATGGTTGTTGTTGCGAGAAGTAGAATTGGGCGGCGACCCTGCAATGGCAGATGTTGCAAACCGTATGCTGGATTTTGCCGACAACCATGGTTTTGCCACAGATGGCATCATGAAAGGCGCGGCGTTTGACGCGCTTTCTGCCAACACAGAGTGGCGCGAAGATAAGTTTTTGCTGTGGCCTCAAACCGAAGCCATCAAAACATATGCCGTTCGCGCATCCGATGCGGATTTTACCGCCAAAGCGAAAAGGTTGGCGCAGGTTATCTTCAAACAGTACTTCGCCAACCGCGCGGCCTATGTGAATCAGCTTGATGAAGATGGTAATGTCTTGTGGGCCGAAGGTTTGAGCCGTTTGCATTATCATCTGGTTTTGGCTCTGACAGAGGGTGCACGCGCTAACCTTTGGTCGGCACCGCACTAAAAGGCTTGCGCATGGTGATATGTTCCCGCACTCTTTGATCATTAACGGAGGGTGCGATGGCGGATAAACATGATACTGCAATGATGGAAAATCTGTACTGGTGGGGTATTCCGACACTGTTTCGCGCCGAACATGGAACCGTGGCGGGCAAGGATATTGCCCTTGTTGGCGTGCCGCACTCCGCCGGCAATGGTACAACGGAACGCGATCAACATTTAGGCCCGCGCGCTGTGCGCAACATTTCCGCCGTTCATCGCCGCGTTCACGGCGCGTTCGACATCGATCCATGGGTAATGGCCGATGTTGCCGATTTGGGCGATGTGCCGTTTCCACGCGCGAACGACAACGAACACTGTATTCAGCAAATAACCGATTTCTATCGTGAGATCGATAAGGCAGGCGCGCGGCCTGTTTCCATCGGCGGCGATCATTCGATAACGGGTGGGATCGTTCAGGCATTGGGTGGCGGAAATTTAACGAACGGCGAACCCCTCAGTTTCCTGCACTTGGATGCGCATACGGATGTTTTCACCAAGGTTGATCATTTTTTGGGGGCGGAAAAATCGGCGGCGCATTGGGGCGCATATCTGGCAGATCAGGGGCAGGTTGATCCAAAACGCTCGATGCAAATTGGATTACGGGGGCATCCACGCACGTTGGATTGGCTGCAACCCAGTTATGATTATGGTTACAACGTCGTAACGATGGCAGAATACCGTAAACGCGGTGCGGCTAACGTGATTGAGCAAATCAAAGAGGTGCTGGATGGTCGCCCAGTTTACATTACGTTTGATCTGGATTGTTTGGATTGTACCGTTGCACCAGGTGTTTCAAATCTGGAACCATCGGAAAACGGATTTTCAATGGACGAAGCCATGGAATTAGTTCGTTCCGTGCGTGGGATGAATGTGGTGGGCGGGGATGTTGTGTGCCTGATGCCGACCAAAGACGCGCCAAATCAAATTACGGCGCATCGCGCCGCGGCGGTTATGTTTGAGATGATTTCAATAGTTGCGGAGAATGTGAAATGAAACCTAATGGAACTAATCCCATCCCCGCCGATGCCCGCGCACGTCGCGCCGAACCCGTCGTAATTTGTTATCCAACGGACACGCTCCCCCCGTTTGATCGCGCGTTTTATGATGGTGTGCGCGAAGGGATGGAATTGATCGACGCTGTCACTGTACCGCCACGCCAAGGGAACACGGCGCATGTCCCCGCAGGCCACATCTTCCGCATCGTATCGGTTGATGGACCACAGGTTGGTGATTTGAACCTGTGGAACGCCAATGACCTGAGTGAACGGTTCTATTCGGGCAAAACGCGCGCATTGCACGGTACACATTTGGGCGTCGGAGACAAAATGTGGTCAACATTTCCCTCAATGCGCCCAATGGCGACCATTATCGGTGACACATTGGATTGGTACGGATTTGACGCGGATGGTGGATCGGTTCACGATGTTATCGGTACGCGCTGTGACCCCTATACCAACAACTTGTTGACCGACGATCAATACCACCATTGTTGTCATTCAAACTTAACAAGGGCCTTGGCTGACGCCAAAGACATGACATTACAACAGGCGGAACCATTGGTGCATGATGTAATGAATGTGTTCATGTGTACGGGATTTACCCATAAAACTCACCAATATTTCATGAAGGCCAGCCCGGTGCGCCCCGGCGATTACATCGAAATGTTCGCCGAAATTGACCTGTTGGTTGGATTATCCGCCTGCCCAGGTGGAGATTGCGGATCAGAACATTCCAGCGATGTCGTCACATGTTATCCGTTGGTTATCGAGGTGTATAAGCCAACCGCCGATTTGGGTGACTGGCAATCCCCAGCGCCAAATAAATATGATCGAAGTCACGGACGTTGATAAATAATTTGCCACTTGGTGCATTTAGGCATTGTAGACTCGGGTCAGGGCGGCTACATCAGCGTTGCGGGATGGAGCAGTCCGGTAGCTCGTCAGGCTCATAACCTGAAGGTCGTAGGTTCAAATCCTACTCCCGCAACCAACAATATTTCGTCAATGTTTGTAAAACCTCCCCTATCTGGGGCGTCCTGGACGAATCTAGCTTCTCCTTTTAATGCTAAAGTGAGTAATCCAGAGAAGGCGCCTTCCAGCACTATATCCTACTTTCCCTTCACTCATGGGGACGTGGATTGGCGAACTGTATTCCCTGATAGACGACGTTTGCCTGGCTCAAGGAACTCCTTGCACCAAATCTAAAGCAAGCTTTCCGCAATGCCTTCGCGACGACACAAAGCGGATATACTTTCTTCGTCACTCAAGTCCGCCAAGAAAATACGGATATTTTTTCCAAAGAATATTTTTGACTGGTTTTACGGTGAATGCTCTTCTCCAATTTATCCGCAACCGCTTCCGACTGTCCTGAACTCTTTGTCATGCTTAATTCCTAATTGTTAAGATGAGCAAGAACCCCTCCACTATTCAAATGCTTAAAATTGTCCCAAAAGTGCTGACCTTAAACAGTCACGAATAGAGCAAAAGCTGGGGATCGGATGAAATGCTTACCCTTCGTCGGTTGCATTTTAATAAGTGCAGCTGCAAAATTAATATGAGCAGAAAAGCATATAAAACCGAACCCCCGGAAATGAAATGGCATAGCTAAACGACTATAAGAGGCGCAAGATTGGGAGCATTTCTAAAACAGGCTGAAAAATAGGCGATTATGTGAGTTCCTGTTGAAATCTTGATCAATTCGCAGGTTTTGCATTTTCCCTGACTTCAGAGTTTGCCTTCTATCTTTGTTTTTCGTTAGCAGGAAGAATAAACTCCTAGAGGCCAGTTTTGTCCAAGCCACTTCATATTGTTGTAATAGATCCTCATAAAGAGCGTGCGTTCCTGATTGTCGATGGATTAAGGGAGGAGTGGGACTACAAGGTCACCGTCATTGGCGAAACATCTGGGTTGGCACGTAAACTAGGCGAGCTACAACCAGACATTATCCTGATCGATTTGGAAAACCCATCCAGGGACAGCTTTGAGCAGATCGTTTTGGCTCTGGGCGCGAGTGAACGACCGGTTGCGATGTTTGTGGATCATAGCGATCAGCAAATGATGCGCGCTGCAATCGATGCCGGTATTAGCGCCTATGTCGTTGATGGCTTGCGCAAGGATCGGATCACACCAGTCTTGGAAACAGCGATTGCACGGTTTCACGCGTTCCACCGCATGAAAACAGAATTGGAAACAACCAAGGCCGCGCTGGCGGAACGTAAAACTATCGATCGAGCCAAAGGTGTTCTGATGAAAGCGCGTGGGATGTCCGAAGAGGACGCATACGCATTGTTACGCAAAACCGCCATGGATCAAGGCCGCAAGCTATCAGAAGTTGCCGATGGGTTAGTCGATGCAGCGGGGTTGTTGTTATGAGTGCGCCAATTAACATCGGTTTTGTGCCTCTGACAGATGCTGCGCCATTAATCATTGCGCATGAAATGGGTTTCGCCCGCGAAGAGGGAATATCCTTGAATCTTAGCCGCGAGTTGAACTGGTCAACGGTTCGCGACAAATTGGGGTTTGGCATACTAGACGGTGCACATCTTCTTCTCCCTTTGGCGTTGTCATTGTCGTTGGGCGTTGGCCCAGTCTTTTGCGAAATTGATGTCGCGATGATTATGAACATGAATGGAAATGCGCTGGTGGTTAACCATCAGCTGGCAAATGCGTTGAGGGTTGCGGGGTGCCAGATTGGCGATGCACGCTCTTTCGCGACAACAATGATAAAACTGACCTCGAATGCTCCAGTTAGAATAGCCGTGCCATATATGGACAGCATGCATGTAACGATGTTGCGCCATTTGATCCTACGTTTGGATAAACGCCCTGAGGATATTTTTGAATTCCACGTTTCATCGCCATCCGCTATCGAAAGTCTTTTGAGAAGCGGCGACGTAGATGCTTTCATGGTTGGTGCGCCTTGGGGCTCGAAGGCCGTAGAGAACGATACTGGGTGCTGGATGCTCAGCTCCAATTCAATTTGGCAAGGTGCGCCCGAGAAGGTGTTAGGTCTGCGGCGTGGTTGGGTGCGTGAAAATGAAGAATTGGGCGTTCGATTGACGCGTGCTGTTTATCGCGGTGCGAACTGGGTTGCCAACAGATCAAATGCATCTGTAGCAAGTGAGATTTTATCGCGTTCGGAATATCTGGATATGGATGCGTCACTGATTGAATACAATCTACGTGGGGAGGTTGTCGTAAATTCCAGCGGAACAACCATTTTTGATCCATTGGCGATACAGTTTGACGCAAATCGAATCGGGTTTCCATGGCACAGCAGTATTGGCTGGGTGGCTGAGCAGAACGCTTCATCATGGAAGATTGATAAATCCGTCGCGCGTCAGTTATCGACCGAATGTTGTCGCACGGATTTGTACCGCAAAGCGCTCGAATCGATCTATGGGCCTGTGCCATCGGCCAATGCCAAGTTGGAGGGTAGCTTGGCTGAATTGACGCCAGTGTCTGGCAGCAATAACCCCATTTTGGGCCCCGATGCCTTTTTTGATGGCGAAATTTATGACCCTGCCTAAAATTTGAACAGAAAATAAACGTCAATAATATTGACCCTTTCCTAACCTTTTCTTATCCTAAGGCCACGAACGACAACGATGTCGATCACGGCCCATCCTCCCGGGCCTCCTTCCAAGCAACGCCGCTTGATCCAAGTACACAGTGAAAATTTGCGCTGTGTGGTTTGATCAAGCGGCTTTTTTTATTCGGAGTTTACGAATGCGTATAAAAACAATTTTAATGACAGCGGCCGCAACAGTGCTGACATCATTCCCGGCATTGGCAGAGATGCTGGATGTCGAGAAAGACGAGCTAAAGCTGGGCTTTATCAAGCTTACCGATATGGCCCCGCTTGCGATTGCATATGAAAAGGGCTTCTTCGAAGATGAAGGCCTGTTTGTAACCATCGAGCCGCAAGCGAACTGGAAGGTTCTGTTGGACGGCGTGATTGATGGCACATTGGACGGCGCGCACATGCTGGCGGGTCAACCATTGGCGGCGACGATTGGTTTCGGAACCAAGGCACATATCGTGACGCCGTTTTCAATGGATTTGAACGGTAACGGCATCACGGTTTCAAACACCATTTGGGAAGAGATGAAACAATATGTTCCCAAGGACGAAGCGGGCAAACCAATCCACCCGATTTCAGCATCAGCATTGAAACCAATTGTTGATCGTTACAAAGACGAAGGTAAGCCGTTCAACATGGGTATGGTTTTCCCAGTGTCTACACACAACTACGAATTACGTTACTGGTTGGCATCTGGGGGTATTCACCCAGGTCTATACACCGAAGACAATATCTCTGGTCAGGTTGATGCGGATGTGCTGTTGTCTGTGACGCCTCCACCACAAATGCCCGCGACAATGGAAGCGGGAACGATCTTGGGTTACTGCGTAGGCGAGCCTTGGAACCAAGCTGCCGTATTCAAAGGTATCGGTGTTCCAGTTATTACGGATTACGAAATTTGGAAAAACAACCCTGAGAAAGTCTTTGGCATGACCAAGGAATTCACAGAGAAAAACCCAAATACGACGATCGCACTTACCAAGGCTTTGATCCGTGCCGCTGAATGGTTGGACGCGGATAACAACGCCAACCGCGCCGAAGCTGTGGAAATCCTAAGTCGTCCTGAATATGTAGGTGCTGACGAAGAGGTCATCGCGAACTCTATGACAGGTACATTCGAGTACGAAAAAGGTGACAAGCGTGAGATCCCCGATTTCAACGTGTTCTTCCGCTACAACGCGACCTACCCATTCTACTCAGATGCGATTTGGTACCTGACGCAAATGCGTCGCTGGGGTCAAATCACAGAAGCGAAGCCAGCTGAATGGTACGCCCAAGTTGCGGCAGACGTTTACCAGCCTGATTTGTACCTGAAAGCCGCCCAAATGTTGGTCGACGAAGGTTTGATCAAAGCCGCCGACATCCCATTTGGTACAGACGGTTACAAACCTGCAACCAGCGCGTTTATCGACGGGATCGAATATGACGGCAAGAAGCCACTTGAATACTTGAACGCCCTGACAATCGGCAACAAAGACAACGCGTCTTAATCATTCACCGCCCCCAATAATCTGGGGGCGGTAACCATAAAAGAGAGTAAAACAATGACCGCAATTGCAGACCCAAAAATGGAAAAAGGCGCACGTAAAGAGCGCTTCTTTTCAAAGGTAAACGCAGCCGACAAATATGTTTCTGTCCTTGGCTTGGCTTGGATAACCCCACTGTTGAAAATCATCGGTGGCGATGACCCGCGCTCAAACGGCAAAGAAATATGGAGATTGTTGGGTGTGCCATTGCTGGCCATCATATTATTCCTGTCCGCCTGGGGCGTTTTGGCACCAAAGGTTGTCACATCCTTGGGTGCCGTACCTGGCCCAGCGCAGGTTTGGGAACAATTCGGAAAATTAAACGATGATCACGCGCGTCAACGTGATAAAGAGACGGCATTTTACGAACGCCAAGATATCCGCAACGACAAACTGATTGCCGCGGGTAAAGAGGACAAGGTTAAGCACCGCAACTTTACAGGTGCACCAACATATTACGATCAAATCTGGACATCATTGAAAACTGTATTTTTTGGCTTCCTTATCGCAACAGTGCTGGCGGTTCCCCTTGGGATTGCGGGTGGCCTATCGCCATATGTCTCTGCTGGTATGAACCCCATCATTCAAATTTTCAAACCCGTTTCACCGCTGGCATGGCTGCCGATTGTGACGATGGTCGTTTCTGCCACGGTTACATCAGCAGAGCCATTGTTGGCGAAATCATTCTTGGTTTCCGCCATCACCGTAACCCTATGTTCTATCTGGCCGACATTAATCAATACGACGTTGGGTGTGGCCAGTATCGACAAGGATTTGGTGAACGTCAGTAAAGTTCTGAAACTCGGGACTTGGACAAAAATCACCAAGCTGGTTTTGCCATCTGCATTACCATTGATCTTTACCGGTTTGCGTCTGTCTCTGGGTGTGGGTTGGATGGTTTTGATCGCCGCTGAAATGCTGGCTCAGAACCCGGGTTTGGGGAAATTCGTTTGGGATGAATTCCAAAACGGTTCCAGCCAATCGTTAGCGAAAATCATGGTGGCTGTTTTGACAATTGGGATCATCGGATACCTACTGGACCGCCTGATGTACGCCCTGCAATCAATGTTCACCTTCACAAGTAACAGGTAAGATCATGAGCATTCTATCATTACAAAATGTAGCCAAGTCATACGGCGACAGTAACATCCTGAAGGACATCAACCTAGAGGTCGAGGAAGGAGAATTTATCGCCATCCTCGGATTTTCAGGATCGGGAAAATCAACTCTGATGAACATTCTAACAGGATTGGAAATACCAGATTCTGGCGACGCGTTGTACAATGGAAAGCCGATTACAGAGCCCAGCCCAGAGCGCGGTCTAGTATTCCAAAGTTACTCTCTGATGCCGTGGTTGACGGTCAAAGGAAACATCGCATTGGCGGTGGATTCCGTACACAAGTCAAAGTCAAAATCTGAACGCGAAGATTTGATTATGAATTACATCGATATGGTTGGTCTGTCGCACGCGACGGATCGGCGTCCATCTGAGCTGTCTGGTGGTATGCGCCAACGTGTTTCAGTTGCACGCGCCTTGGCTATGCAGCCAAATGTTTTGTTGCTGGACGAGCCATTGTCCGCGCTGGACGCATTGACCCGTGCGAATTTACAAGATGAGATTGAAGAGATCAGCCAGAAAGAAAAGAAAACGATTGTTTTGATCACCAACGATGTGGACGAAGCAATTTTGTTGGCGGATCGTATCATCCCGCTGACACCTGGCCCAAACGCCAGTTTCGGACCAGATTTCAAGGTCAATATTCCGCGTCCACGGGATCGTACGAAAATGAATGACGACGCAGATTTTATTAAGCTGCGAGGTGCGGTCACGAATTACCTAATGGATGTTGGATTTGCAGCAGCAGCCGAACAAAACCGCAAACTGCCTGATGTTCAAGCGGTACATCAGATGATTCCAGCCGCATTCCGCAAGGCGGGCGAGTCGGAGACATTCAATGATGATCGGTATTTGCAATTTTCCAAAGTTCACAAAATTTACCCTACGCCAAAGGGCCCGCTGACTGTTGTAGAAGATTTTGAAATGACGTTGAAAAAGGGCGAATTCGTTTCCATCATCGGGCACTCTGGATGCGGTAAATCTACGGCTCTGACGATGGCTGCGGGTTTGAACCCCATCTCTAAGGGCGGTATCATTTTGGATGGCCGTCACGTTGAAGGTGCAGATCCAGAACGCGCTGTTGTATTTCAATCGCCCAATTTGTTTCCGTGGTTATCCGCCAAGGAAAACGTGTCTGTTGGTGTAAACAAGGTTTACCCGAACGCAAGTCGCCAAGAACGCCAAGATGTTGTTGAATACTATCTCGAACGCGTCGGTCTGGCCGACAGCATGGATAAAGCAGCGTGTGACATGTCCAACGGTATGCAACAACGCGTGGGCATCGCACGTGCCTTTGCGCTGTCCCCAAAGTTGTTGTTACTGGATGAACCGTTCGGCATGTTGGACAGTCTGACCCGTTGGGAATTGCAAGAAGTCTTGATGGATGTTTGGGCAAGAACCAAAGTAACGGCCATCTGTGTGACCCACGATGTTGACGAGGCTGTTTTACTATCGGACCGCGTTTGCATGATGACCAACGGTCCACAGGCCAAGGTTGGTAAACTGATGAACGTCGACCTGCCCCGCCCAAGAACCCGCAAGGCATTATTGGAACATCCCGATTACTACAAATACCGCGCAGAAGTTTTGCAATTCCTAGAGGATTACGAACACGGCGATCCTGTTGATGAAACATCAAACAAACCCCAAGGAGAGGCAGCATAATGGCCCAGAAACTCGTCATCATTGGGGCTGGAATGGCCTCTGGTCGATTGATCGAATATTTGGTGGAAAATGACCCGTCCGCTTATGAAATCACGTTGTTCAATGCAGAGCCACGCGGAAACTACAATCGGATCATGCTGTCGCCTGTTCTGTCTGGCGACAAAACTTACGAAGATATTATCACCCATTCGGATGAATGGTACGCGGAAAACAATGTCACTACATATTTTGGAGAGGCCGTTACATCCGTGGATCAGGACGCGAAAACCGTATCATGTGCGTCTCACACCGTCACCTATGATAAGCTGGTCATCGCGACGGGTTCCGCACCGTTTATTATTCCCGTTCCTGGCAAAGAACTGCCAGGCGTTATGGCGTATCGCGATTTAGATGACGTGAACAACATGTTAGCGGCTTGTGAAAAAGCAAACGCAAAGGCTGTTGTTATCGGGGGTGGTTTGCTGGGCCTTGAAGCCGCAGCAGGTTTGCAAGAGCAAGGCATGGATGTAACGGTTTTGCACATCGCACCGCATTTAATGGATCGTCAATTGGATCCAGCCGCCGGCCATCTGTTGCGTACGGAATTGGAACGCCGTGACATCAAAATACACACTGAAGGCTTCACCAAGGCAATCCTTGGTGAAGACAAAGTCGATGCGGTGTTATTGGAAGATGGTACCGTGTACGAAGCTGATATCGTTGTTATGTCTGCTGGTATTCGCCCTGAAACGCGTTTGGCGACTGACATGGGATTGCACGTTGAACGTGGCGTGGTCGTAAACGATGGTATGCAAACCAGCGTTGATGATATTTATGCGGTTGGCGAATGTATTGAACATCGTGAACAATTATATGGGCTGGTTGCGCCGTTGTATGACCAAGCAAAGGTTTTGAGCGAGAATTTATTGGGTGGTGACGCTGTCTTTGCCCCTGTTGAAATTTCAACCAAGTTGAAGGTTACTGGTTGTGATCTGTTTTCCGCTGGTGATTTTGCTGAAGGTGAGGACCGTGAAGAAATCGTTTTCCGCGACGCGGTTCGCGGTGTGTATAAGCGCCTGATTTTACGCGATGATATCATCATCGGCGCGGTCATGTATGGCGATACTGCGGATGGCGGTTGGTTCTTGCAAAAAATCAAAAGCGGCGAAGATATTAGCGAAGGTCGCGATACACTTATCTTTGGCCCTAACTTTGCAGGGGGTGCCCCTGTGGACCCGTTGGCGGCCGTTGCAGCCTTACCGCTTGATGCGGAAATTTGTGGTTGTAACGGCGTTTCCAAAGGCGACATTTTAGCCGCAATCAAGGGCGGAGCAGATGGGTTGGATGCGGTTAAGGCGATCACGAAGGCATCCACGTCTTGTGGCACCTGCGCGGGCCTGACGGCCCAAGTGGTGCAAACAGGCATGGGCGATGATTTCGTTCTGCCAGAGGCCGAAATTATGTGCAAATGCACGGACTACAGCCACGATGACGTGCGTAAATTGATCTTGTCCAAAGAGTTGAAAAGCATTCCTGCAGCAATGCAGGAATTGCAATGGAAAACGTCGTGCGGTTGTATCGTTTGCCGCCCTGCGCTGAACTATTACATGGTTTGTGCCTGGCCTGGTGAATACACCGATGACGGGCAGAGCCGTTTCATCAATGAACGTGTGCACGCAAATATCCAAAAAGACGGAACCTATTCTGTTGTACCACGTATGTTTGGCGGGATCACAACCCCAGACGAATTGCGCGCAATCGCGGATGCAGCGGACAAATACAACGTCCCAACTGTCAAGGTGACGGGCGGTCAACGAATTGACCTACTTGGTATCGAGAAAGAAGACCTTCCGGCAATATGGTATGATTTAAACGAGGCTGGAATGGTTTCTGGGCAGGCCTACGCAAAGGGTTTGCGCACGGTGAAAACCTGTGTTGGGTCGGATCATTGCCGATTTGGCACACAAGACAGCACAGGTCTTGGGATCAAACTTGAGAAGGAAATGTGGGGCGCATGGTCGCCGCACAAATTCAAACTGGCTGTATCTGGCTGCCCACGCAATTGTGCCGAAGCAACCTGCAAGGATTTAGGTATCGTTTGTGTCGACTCAGGATATCAAGTTCTAGTCGGTGGCGCCGCTGGCATGGATTTGCGTGAAACAGAATTATTAGCTCAGGTTGCCACAGAAGAAGAGGCAATTGAATTGTCCTGTGCATTTTACCAACTCTACCGAGAGGGTGCACAATATTTGCACCGTCCGTATAAGTGGATTGCCAAGGTCGGGTTGGATTGGGTCAAAGAACAGTGCGTCGAAGATTTGGAAAAACGTGCCGCTCTGGCCGCCAGTTTCCGATATAGCCAGACATTCTACAAAGTCGATCCATGGAAAGAACGCGCATCCAAAGGCGTAGATTCACATGAATACAAACCACTGGCAGATTTTTCAAAGGTAGCAGCAGAATGAGCGATTTTATTGATATTGGCGCTGTAAACGATATCCCCGTGCGCGCCGCGCGTGTCGTGAAAACGGCGCAGGGGTGTATTGCTGTATTTCGCACTTCGCACGACAAAATTTTTGCCATCGATGACAAATGTCCACATAAGGGAGGCCCATTGTCCAACGGTATCCAACATGGTGAGAGCATTACATGCCCTTTGCACAATTGGGTGTTTGATCTGAATACAGGCGTAGCACAGGGCGTAGATGAAGGATCTGTGCAAACCTACCCAACCAAGGTTTTAGATGGTCGCATTTTGATGGCGCGTGCTGCAATTTATAAATCGGTTGCCGCTGAATGAGTGCAGTAAAAACAACATGTGCATATTGTGGCGTCGGCTGTGGCGTAATCGCTACCCCTGACGGGGCTGGGGGGGCGTCGATACAGGGTGATGAACAGCATCCTGCGAATTTTGGCCGCCTGTGCCTAAAGGGTACGAACCTTGGTCAAACCTTATCCCATGATGGGCGTTTATTGGAACCGATGATAAACGGTATCCCCGCCTCTTGGGATGACGCCACCAGCTTAGTCGCACAGAAATTTCGACAAGCCATCGACGAACACGGCCCCGACAGCGTTGCGTTTTACGTTTCAGGGCAACTATTGACCGAAGACTATTATGTCGCGAACAAGCTGATGAAGGGTTTCATTGGTTCAGCAAATATCGATACCAACTCGCGCCTTTGCATGGCGTCTTCTGTGGTTGGTCACAAACGCGCCTTTGGTACCGATACAGTCCCCGGAACTTACGAAGATTTGGAACAGGCCGATTTGATTGTGCTGTTAGGCTCTAATTTGGCGTGGTGCCATCCTGTTTTGCACCAACGTATCATGGTTACCAAAAATGCGCGTGGCACGCAGATTATTAATATCGATCCCCGTAAAACAGCCACATCTGATTTGGCTGATGTACATCTAGGAATAAAGCCAGGCGGTGACATTGCGCTGTTCAATGGATTGCTTTGCGCTATTGCCGATGCCGACGCGATCAATGCTACATATGTCGACGAGCATGTAAGTGGTTTTGATGCAGCCTTGGACGCGGCACGGCAGATGAAAATTGATGAAGTCGTGACGCAAACCGGTTTGTCGACAGATGAACTGAATGCATTCTACGCCGCATGGATTGGAAACAAACGCGTTGTGACGATTTATTCCCAAGGCGTAAATCAAGCCAGTGATGGGTCAGACAAAGTGAATGCGATCATCAACTGTCACCTTGCGACGGGACGCATTGGACAGGTCGGAATGGGGCCATTCTCAATCACAGGCCAACCTAACGCAATGGGTGGTCGTGAGGTCGGTGGCTTGGCAAATACACTGGCCGCCCATTTGGATATTGAAAACGAACAGCATCGCGAAATGGTTGCGGGCTTTTGGAATTCGCCGAATATTCCAACGGTCCAAGGGCTTAAGGCGGTCGACCTATTCGATGCCTGCGCCAGTGGTCAGATCAAGGCGCTGTGGGTTATGTGCACGAACCCAGCCGTCAGCATGCCACGCGCCAACGACGTTGCCGCCGCAATCAAGAATGTTGATTTCGTCGCGGTGTCCGACATCATGGCGGATACCGACACCACCCGTTTGGCGGATGTTTTATTGCCCGCAACAGGTTGGGGTGAAAAAGATGGAACCGTCACGAACTCCGAACGCCGCATTTCGCGGCAACGTGGTTTCCTGCCTAAACCGGGTCGGGCAAAACATGATTGGGAAATCATGTGCGATGTTGCATCCAAAATGGGACATGGCAACGCATTTGATTTTCAATCGCCACACGAGGTATTCGCCGAATGGGCCAACATGACGAGGCTGTCTACTCAAGCGAATAAAGATTTGGACCTAGGTGAACTTTCTGGTCTAAATGCCGAGCAATACGATGAACTTTCGCCTGTTCAATGGCCTGTGAAGCCTGACGGCTCTGATACTCGGATGTTCGCGAATGGTGCTTTTTTCACCGATGATGGCCGCGGGCGTATGTTACCGATAACGTCATCAGACACCGTAAATAAGACTTCCCCTGAATATCCATTTACATTGAACACGGGACGCGTTCGCGATCATTGGCACACCATGACACGCAGCGCAAAATCAGCCAAGTTAAGCAACCACATGGCCGAGCCCTATCTTGAAATGCATCCCAACGATGCGGCAAATCTAGCAATTTCGCCCACAAGTTTGGTTAAAGTTAGCAGCCAATATGGCGATGTTATTTTGCGCGCGTTGGTCACAACCCGCGTTCAAGTTGGGCAACTGTTTGCGCCAATCCATTGGACGTCTATGTGGGCGGCTAAGGCGCGTATCGACACACTGGTCCCGTCTGTAAACGATCCGTTTTCTGGTCAACCAGAGTTGAAACGCGCAGCCGTAAACGTGACGCCTTTCAAAGTATCCCGTTATGGTTTTGCGTTGTCGCGTTCCAAACCAACGCCAACAACAGCCTATTGGGCAACAGCGCAAACAAATTCTGGCTGGCGATTGGAGTTGGGCTCCATTGGAACGCCGCTGGAATTCGAACAATTCGCACGTGCCGAGTTAAATATCATCGATGGGGACGCCGTCGTATTTACTGACGCAAAAAAATCACTGAACCGTATCGCCATCGTCAAAGATGGAATTGTCGAAGCGGCGATGTTTATGGGGCCACACCCAGTGGCATTGTCACGCCAGTTTGTCGTTAACCAATTTGACGAAGATGCAGACGTAACAATTTTGGCAGGCGTTGCAGGTTCGGATGCGCCCGATGCTGGCCCGACAATCTGCTCATGTTTCGACGTAGGCGTAAATACACTGGTAAGTGCTATTGAAACCGGTCAAACCGCTAGTCTTGATCAAATTGGTGCATTGTTGCAAGCGGGTACGAATTGCGGATCATGTCGCCCCGAATTAGCCAACTTGATCAGCAAACATAAACCCCCATTGGCGGCCGAATGAGTACGTTTTCCAAATATGTTCACGCAATGGGGCGTGGCCCTTCCAAAGGCCGCAACCTCACGCAGGACGAAGCGTTCGATGCTATGGGTCAAATATTGGATGGAGCTGTCGATCCACACGCTGTTGGTGCCTTGTTTATGTTAATGCGTTATCGCGGTGAAACATCTGATGAAATCGCAGGATTTGTTCAAGGCCTTCGGCGCGACGATGATGGTTGGTCAAACCTAAACGTTGCGGTTGATTGGCCCAGTTATGCCGCGGGTCGAACACGCGGCATGCCATGGTTTTTATTAGCGGCTAAACTGGTCGCGCAAAAGGGATTCCCAGTATTTCTGCACGGGTGGAATTCGCATCAAAACCCGGTGGCAAGTGTGCGAAATGGCATGGCTGAACTGGGCATTCAAACCTGTGTGAGCGCGGTTGATGCCGCCAAGATTCTGGCGCGCGATGGTATTGTTTATTGTCCGCTTGAGACGTTGCATTCCCGCGCATTACAGCTGTTACAATTGCGTGATGTTCTGGGGCTTCGCTCCGCGGTGAATACCGCGTTACGCGGATATAACCCGACATTAGCCCCCGTGACACTGCAGGGCGTTTTCCATCCCAGTTATCGTAATCTTCAATGTGATGCTGCCAAATTACTGCAACAAAAATCTATGGTTGTCGTCAAAGGTGGCGGCGGTGAATTTGAATTCAATCCCAGTAAAGACACCGATGTATTCTTCCAAGCCGATTACCGACGTTTCAACGAAATTGCACCAGCCTTTTTCGACAAAGCGCAACGCCTGAATGAAGTATCCCAAAGCGACATTTCTTTGCGAGGTATTTGGGATGGCACAGATGAAAATGATTTTGTGACACAAGTCGTTGTCACGACCGCCGCGGTGGCGATCCAGGGCTGTGATACCGCAATGGCGTTTGCGGATGCGCGTATACTGGCAACCGATCTGTGGAATAATCGAAACGTGGAAGGACAATAATGCCATGAAAAATTTCCCAATGTTTTTGCAAATGACTGGGCGTCGTGTTTTGATTGTCGGAGGTGGTGAGCAGGCTGCGCAGAAAGCGCGCTTGATTTTGAAAACAGAGGCCGAAGTTGTTTTTCTGAGCGAAACCTTAAACGCCGAGCTCACGCAATTTGTTGAACAAGGCAAAGCGTGTCATCTTGATGGCGACCTAACCGCTGACATTATGAGGTCCGCAATTCTGGTGATTTCAGCAACAGGTTGTGCCGGCGCAGGTGCTGCCCATGCGGCGATGGCACAGGAAACGAATACGCTGATAAACGTCGTTGATATGCCCAATCTATGTGATGCAATGACCCCTTCGATCGTTGATCGTGATCCATTGGTCATCGCAATCGGCACCGAAGGTTGCGCTCCTATTTTGGGTCGGCAGATCAAGAGTAAAATTGAAACAATGCTTGAATCGAACCTAGGTGACTTGGTTGCATTTGCAGGACGTATGCGCGGTGAAGTTTCGCAAAATATTGCGCAGGATAAACGTCGTGGATTTTGGAACTGGGTATTCAACGCAATGCCGCGTCAGGAGTTTCGGAACGGCAACACACGGCGTGCATTTAGTTTGATTCAAGAGGTAATCGACAACAAGGCAGCAGAGTTCAGCGTCAACGGGCAGGTGTCATTCGTGCAATCTGAATTCGGCGCACCAGCGCAATTGCAGTTGGGCGATGTTGCCAAGTTGCAGGAAGCAGACTTCATTTACTTCGCCGAAGGTATTCACGAAAATATTCTGGAATTGGCGCGACGCGATGCTGAACGGCAAAGTTACAAAAATGATCACGAGATGTTCGCTTATCTAAATTCGCCAGCCTTCACGAAGTTCGCGAAAAATTACAATATTTCGATAATTACTGCCAGTGAAATACCGCTGGAACAGCGTGTACATTAACCCTCATTCTAGCTCGAATAGTCGAAACCGCTGCCCTGTTTAGCGTTTTTTTGCATATTCATTGCTAAAATTTAGAAAAAATAAGCGCATGATTTTATTGTAGTTTCGCCCTAAAGTAGTGATGAATTGCACATATGTTGGTTTAAATTACTAAAATTTACTTTGCGCGAATCATGATTCGCTTATAGGTTGATTTGCATTCATCTTTGTAATCGGATCAATTTCCCGACGTGATGACATTATTCGACGGTTGTGTCGACTTTTCTGGCGCAGCCAAAATTATTTAAATCTAAGGAGAGTGTAATGGCTGATAAGTCTGATTCAAAACGCTGGCCCCCAATTCTTTTGTACGGCGTTATTATTAACCACGCAATTCAAAGCGGTGACAAAGACGTCATGCAGGCAGTTGCAAAAGTCAGTGAATTTATGATGGATCGCGCGGGCGATATGTCTGGTGCAGGTGGCGAAGCCGCCGAAATGTCCGAAGATTGGAAAAGTGCGCACAAAGATCTGATGCGGGCGCTTGGTTAAAGTTCGTTCAAAATCGCCGATCCCTTAATTCATTTTCACCGAGGGGTCGGTCTATAAATTAATTTTTTATTCGGACCTTTATTATGAACGAGATGTCTGCCCCCCGTATTTTGACGGACCAAGATCAAGAACATTGTGTGCCTGTGTATGTCGTTTGGGAAACCACACTGGCATGTAACCTGAAATGTGGACATTGTGGTTCACGTGCGGGTGATCGTCGAGATGATGAATTGGACACCCAAGAAGCGTTCGATTTAATCGATCAGATGGCGGCGCTGGGCACGCGTGAAATCACAATTATCGGTGGCGAAGCATTTTTGCGTAAGGATTGGTTGAAACTGGTCGAACGCATTTCCAGCCACGGGATATTGTGCACCATGCAAACGGGTGCATACGGTCTAAACGAAAAAATGTTACGAGCCGCGATGGACGCTGGACTGGGTGGTATTGGCGTATCCGTAGATGGGCTGGAAGAGGATCATGATAAAATTCGTGGTCGTAAGGGATCGTTTCAGGCATGCCTAAAGGCGCTGCGCATCGCCAAGGAGTTGGGCATGGTGACCAGTGCAAACACCCAGATCAATGCGATCAGTTATCAGTACCTGCGCAAGGTTTTTGACATCGTAGCTGATGCGGGCATTTCCCATTGGCAACTGCAATGGACCGTTGCGATGGGGAATGCCGCAGATAACGATGATGTTTTGCTGCAACCCTATCTGGTTAAACCCGTGATGGATGAAGTTGCGGAAATTTTCAAACATGCGCAAACGATTGGCGTGACGGTGCGACCGGGGAACAACATCGGCTATTTTGGCAAACACGAGGTGTTGTGGCGTGGTGGTCAGGGTGGCGGGCATTACGCGGGGTGTCCAGCAGGGCACAATGCAATCGGGATTGAGGCCGATGGCACGATCAAGGCCTGTCCGTCATTACCCAAAGAGCGGTATTCAGGCGGTAATATCCGGGATCTAACCCTAGAAGACATGTGGCATAATTCACCCGAACTGGCCTTCAACCGTAACCGTTCAACAGAACAGTTGTGGGGCCATTGCAAGGGGTGCCTATATTCAGATGTTTGCCGCGGCGGATGTACGTGGACCGCGGATTCATTGTTCCGCAAGCCGGGGAATAACCCGTACTGTTACTACCGCGTATCCACGTTAGAGAAGCAAGGTATTCGCGAACGCGTGCAAAAAATCGAAGAGGCACCTGACACCCCATTCGCCGTCGGCTTGTTTGAAATCATCGAGGAACAAATCTGATGGACCTTTCAACCATGCCCAAAGGTAAGCCATCCGTTTCGTTGCCCTTGTGCTTAAATTGCGCGGAGTATGTGCTTGATCAGGCCGTGCCCTGTCCACATTGCAATCACGACCCAATGAAACCTGGTGGACGCTACAAAGACGATGGGTTTTATGCGCGCGATGCTTTGGAACGATTATTGGACGTAATGGAGCGCGCGGCGAAACTGCAAGAGAATGTCGAAAACAAACAGGAGTAGGACATGAAAGATATTTTACCGCCATACGGCGTGATTTTACGCGACGCGATCGCAACAGGCGATAAGGATCTGATGGGCGCATTCATCAAGTATAGTGAGTTCATGATGAAGCAGAAAATCGACCTGTCTGACAAAGATCGCGAAAGTTGGAAGGCCGCGCATCAGGAATTGGAAAAAGCGGCGCGATAAGCCCCATTCATAGCAACATGCAAAGGAAGAAAATGAAATGGCAGAAGCAAGATTATTATACGGCGTGATCATCCGCGATGCGATGGGCAGCGGCGATAAAGAATTAATGACAGCAATGTCCAAGGTCAGCACATTTATGCTGTCCCGCGCAGAGGGCCGCGACGAGGCATTGGAAGATTGGAAACATGCCGACGAAGAATTGCGTAAGGCGTTGGATTAACACCCCAAGGAAATCGATATGCGAAAACAATCCCCGATAGTGCCATATGGCGTGCCGATACGAGACGTTATCGCCAGTGATGACAAAGAGCTGATGCACGCGATGATTATGGTCAGCGACTTTATCGCCAAGTCAACGGGCGTCGACAGGCATGACGACTGGGCACAAGCTCATCGAGAATTACAAAAGGCCGTTTATTGATCGGCATAACCCAAAATGAGAAAGGAATTTATCATGGCAAAAGGAAGCGGAGGTCCGGTCGTTGTCCCATTGTATGGCGTGCCAATCAGAGCAGTCATCGAAAGCGGCGATCCTGATCTGATGAAAGCAATGCTGCAGGTGAGCGATTATCTGATCGGCCAATCACAAAATGGCATGGCCGACTGGGAAACAGCCCATCAAGAGCTGGTAAAAGCAACTCGATAAACCTGTTCTAATTTGAAAATGAAATTTGGCGCGCCCTTGGCTAACCTCTACGGGCGCGGCGCTATTGGCGACTAAAAGCTGGGTTACACATGCCTAATGAAAATCTCTACTTGGAAAGAGCCGCTTTGCTTGGTCGCGGGGATGCATGGCGCGTGTTTGATGTTTGCGCGGGCGTGGCGTATCATCGGCCTGAATTTGAGTTTCACCAATAACCTCATCCATTGGGTGGCCCAGTTCGGACAGATAATGGGACATATCTTCGACATTTTGTGCAATCAGATGCACCACGATCCCTTCGCGCTGTAGATACCCAGTGATTTTCAACAGGCGCCCGCTCATGACTGCACGACGAAATCGTTCATAGACCTTGGGCCAAACGACCACGTTTGAAACGCCTGTTTCATCCTCTAACGTCAGAAAAATCACACCTGATGCGGTGCCTGGGCGTTGGCGAGTGATGACCAATCCGCATACAGATGTCCGTGCCAGCGGCGCCGTGGGCAACTCGATATGCGAGGTCAATCCGCGAAAGGAGCCGCGCAACAGTTCCATCGGATGCGCACGCAACGAGAGGCGCATTGCAACATAATCTTCAACGACCTCTTCACCTAAATGCATCATAGGCAGAGCGACGCTGGCTTCTTGAATTCCCTCCCCATCAATTTTATTATCAAATAAGGGCAGCGGGCGCGGGCTTCGAATGGCCTTCACCTGCCAGAGCGCATCACGTCGATTAAGACCTATATCACCAAACGCATCCGCCTCGGCCAGCCGCTCCAATGCGGCAGGGGATATGCCTGCGCGCATCCAAACGGCCTCCACATCGGAAAAACCATTTCCGCGGGCCGCCGCGATCCAATCGGCATCTACTTCTTTGAAACCTTTGATCTGGCGAAACCCAAGGCGCAAGGCCAGTGTGCCGTCCATGCGCCGCTCCAGCGTGTTATCCCATGCGCTATGGTTCACGCTGATGGCGCGGACTTCGACTTGGTGTTCGCGCACATCGCGCACGATTTGCGCTGGGGCATAAAACCCCATGGGCTGCGAGTTTAACAGTGCACAAGCAAAGATAGCAGGGTGATGACATTTTAGCCAAGATGAAACATATGTCAGCATCGCAAAGGCTGCGGCATGACTTTCGGGGAAACCGTAATCTGCGAAGCCTTCAATCTGTCCGAAACAACGCTCAGCTACCTCTTGGGTGTATCCATTTGCACGCATACCTTGCGTGAACTTATCACGAAACTTACCGATTGTTCCCATACGACGGAACGAGGCGATTGAGCGGCGTAAATGATCGGCCTCTGCTGGTGTAAAGCTCGCACCAACAATGGCGATTTGCATCGCTTGTTCTTGGAACAATGGTACACCAAGTGTACGCTTGGTAACTGCCTCTAGCGCTGGGCCAAAGGGTTCAGATTTTTCTAATCCTTGTCGCCGCTTGATATAGGGCTGTACCATACCGCCTTGAATTGGGCCTGGGCGAACGATGGCGACTTCAATCACCAAATCATAAAAAGTACGGGGCTTCATCCGCGGTAGAAAATTCATCTGCGCACGGCTTTCGACCTGAAACACACCGACCGCATCTGCAACGCAAAGCATGTCATAGGTCGCGCTATCCTCTTGTGGAACATCCGCGATCGAAAGAGACATTTGTTCATACCGAGCCAAGAGGTCAAAAGACTTCCTGATGCAACTGAGCATCCCAAGCCCAAGAATATCAACCTTTAGGATGCCTAATGTATCGATGTCGTCTTTATCCCACTCAATAATTGTACGGTCGTCCATCGCCGCGTTCTCAATTGGGCAAAGTTCATCAAGACGTCCTTTGGTAATCACAAAACCGCCAACATGTTGGGATAGATGGCGTGGAAATCCAATAATTTCACCAATCAAGCGTATGGTTTGCGCAAGTCTGCGATCGTTAAGGTCAAGCCCCAACTCTTGAATGCGGTCGGGATCGGCACCGCGATTGCTGCTCCCCCAAATTTGCCCTGATAAGCTGGCCGTAACATCTTGGCTAAGCCCCATCACCTTGCCCACTTCACGAATGGCGCCGCGCGATCTGAAATGCGTAACTGTCGCACATAGCCCCGCACGATGGCGGCCATATTTACGATAGATATGTTGGATCACTTCTTCGCGCCGTTCATGTTCAAAATCCACATCAATGTCAGGTGGCTCGCCGCGATGTTCAGACACGAAACGCTCCACCACCATGGCGATCGTTTCAGGGCTGACATCTGTAATGCCGAGCAGGTAGCACAGTATGGAATTGGCAGCAGAGCCGCGCCCTTGGCATAGAATTCCTTCTTTGCGTGCAAATTCAACGATGTCATGAACCGTTAAAAAATAGGCAGGAAATTTTAACTTCTCAACCAAGGCTAATTCTTTCTTGACTTGCCTCTGTGCTTTGGGGGTTGGCCCATTGGGGTATCGGGTTGCCAAACCTGCCATCGCCAAACGAGAGAGCCGTGCTTGTGGGTCTTCGCCATTAGATATCTCATCAGGATATTCATACGACAGTTCGCTTAAACAAAAACTGCATCTGGCAGCGATCTCTAAACTGCGGCGCAGGGCAGCTGGGTGATTGCGAAACAGTCGCGCTAAATCCGTATGACCTTTCAAGCGCCGTTCGGCATTTGGCAAGGCGCGCGTGCCAATTTCGTCAATCGTGATCTGCTCGCGTATACACGTTAACACATCCGCCAATTGCCTACGTGCCGCCTTGTGCATTAAAACATCCCCAACCGCGACCATAGGGGCGGCTGTTTTATGCGCCAGATGTGCACAAGCATTAAAATAAGTTTGATCATCCCCGTTATAACGCGGGGCGGTGCCACAGAAGATGAAACCAGGGTATCGCCGTTGCATGTCTTGAATCGGCCGGATCGCCGAGGTCAGATCATGTGGCGGCAAAGCAATCAGAATGATGCCTGTGCAACCCTCTAAAAGGTCGCTGTATTGCAAATGGCAATCACCTTTTTCGGCGCGTCTTTTGCCACGCGTCAAAAGCCTGCAAAGCCGCGCATAAGCCGCACGATCGCAGGGGAGTGCAATCCATTCCACAGGACTGTCGGTTAAGACCAACCGACAGCCGACAATTAACTTTGGCAGGTTTAGGGCCTTGGGACGTATGATCGCTTGAACGTGACCAACGTCTTGTCGGGATGACCCGTCAATCGGGCGTTCTGCGCTGATATGGTTGTCTTTATCCGCCTCCCGCCTTAGTTCTTTAAGTGCCGCATAGGCCCGTACTACACCTGCCATTGAATTGCGGTCAGTAATCGCAATAGCGGTTAATTCCAGTTCCGCGGCACGCATAATCAGTTCTTCGGGGTGCGATGCGCCGGTTAAAAACGTAAAGTTCGTTGTTACGCAAAGTTCTGCGTAATTTTCATGGTTCATGGAAATTCACCATGCACGAACCAACTTGGGTTTTGCGGCGTATAAAACATCCAAAGCCGCCGCCCCTCATTCGTTTCCACCTTCCAGTAATCACGTACGCCAGATTGCCAATTTTCATCTGGCAGCCACCATTCAGGTGCAATGCGTTCAGGACCTGTGATATGCCCAACAGTGAAATACATACGCCGCCATCGTATCGATTTCGGTGGGATGGAGCCTGTGCCTTGGATACGCTCTGGATTGAATAGTTGTATGGGGCGCTCGCGATCACGTCCCCATGATCCGTCTGCTTCGGAATAGGCAACGGGTGCGATCGTAAAGCTGTGTTCTGGGATATGGCTATCGGCAGGTAAAAGCCGCTGTACATTCTCCAGTCCAATCCGGTTCCCAATGCGGGTGATCAGGTCGTCCAGGTGGCCGTTTGTTTTACCCGTTGTGTGGCTAATTTGTTTGGTCGCTAACCTTTCAACCTGTGTTGCAATCAAACGTAACTGGTCGATCCCAAATCCTGCATCAATTCCCCCAATTCCACGCGTAAACAAGGGTAATATTCGCGCAGGATCGCGCATCGGGCACGCTAGACGTAGCTCGATCTGTTGTGTGCCCCTGTCAACACGACGCAAGTTCAGGGATAGAACGCGCGCACCCACTTCCTGTTGTTTTAATCGGTCACAAAGTTGGGTCAGTAGGCGTTCTGTCCCCGCCAAGACATCCGCTTCAAGACCAATCGGATCTGGTAGATTAAGTCGTGCTTGGTATCTGGGCGGATCTTCTATGGGGGATATATCTTCGGGCTGTGCACCCAATGCTTGGTCAAGCCGCAACAACACGACAGCCCCGAACCGCCGGGTGATGGTGCTGCGCGGTAATGCGGTTAAATCCAAAATTTTGCGAATGCCCAACCGTTGCAAAGAGATGCACGTTTTAGAGTCCAATCGTAATGCTGCGATGGGCAAGGCGCCAATAGCATTCAAAGATTGACCTTCTGTAGCGATGCCTTTGCCATAATGGGCAATTGCCCACGCCGCTCCACGCGTGTCGGCCATGCCGCTGCGAACCGAAATGCCTGCGCGTTCAATCCGCCAGTGGATATCGTTTAAAAATGTGACCTCATTTTGGTAAAGATGCACGGAACCTGTAACATTTAGGACGAGGCCATCCACGCCCTCAATCCCAACCCAAGGACAATAGCGTTTGGCCCATTTCACAAGGGTATGTAGAAACCGTTGATCCCCTTCTATATCTACGGGCCGCGTTTGAAGATTGGGACAGAAGGCGCGTGCGTCTGCATATCCCATGCCTACGTGTAATCCTTCGTTTGTGGCCAGTTGGTTGAGGCAGTAAAGTCGTTCCGTATTATTTTGCCGCTCTATCAAAGCAAAAGGTGCATCAATCGGCCACGCCCGAAGAAACCGGTCACTGGCCAGTCTTGGAAACCACAATGATACGACGCGTTTCTGCATCCCAACGGATATCCCACGTTTTAAATGTTCCTGATTTGTTCTTAATAAGTTTCCAGCGCTGAAGAGTCGAGTCCGTTGCGTCGAAAAGGGGCGCGCAATGCCACCGGGTTTCGGCTGCATTACTGCCCATCCCGTCCTGGATAATGCAAAGACCGATTGTGCCGCCGGTTTTTGCGGCCAGTTGCAATCGACGCCCAACAGTAAGGCCGATTGGCTTTGTCAGTTCAATAATAGCCAAAGTTACCGCACCAGATCGCAAGGTTTCTTCGGCGGTAGCCAAAACTTCCGTCTCATCCTTGCCTTTGGCAATTATAAGGTCGTGGGGGTCAAAATAGTGGTTAAACCCCAATGGATTGATCTGGTCTGTTTGCCAGGCCGTACGCACCCACAATGCCGTCCCTCGCGCCTGTCCCGCAACGGCACAAGCAAAGCTCACGGCGCTGGGCCCACATACCTCATGTACGCGGTTTTCTTTAAGGGGGAAATGCTTTTGGAATTCTGACGTCATAGTAGCGTTTACCATCTTAAAGGAATTCTTCCTAAAACCTAAACGTTGGGGATAATCCAATTCGGTGGGCGATGCCCGTCTTGGTGCATTTTGATATTCAAAATCACCGTCTCACCCATTTCATGGCGTGCTTCTTGGGTGGCTGATCCCATATGGGGCAACAACATGACATTTGGCAAATCGCACAATGTTTGGTTCACATCGGTTCCCGTGGCCAATACGTCCAGCCCAGCGCCCGCTAAACGTCCATTCGTCAACGCATCCTCAAGGGCTGCCTCGTCGATCAAACCACCGCGTGCGGTGTTCACAACAAATGCTGTTGGTTTCATCTGGGCCAATGCGGTGGCATCCAAAATGTTTTGGGTTTCGTCGGTCAAAGGACAACAGATCGCCAAAATGTCCACCTCTGGTAACAGGCCGTGCAGGCTGTCGTGATATGTTGCGTTTAAACGGGTTTCCGTATCTGGATGGGCCTTGCGACGGTTATGGTAATGCACGTTTAATCCGAAAACACGCGCACGTTCTGCCAATGCGGTGCCGATGCGCCCCATGCCCAATATGCCCAATGTTTTGCCACTGACGCGTGCGCCCAATAATGCGGATGGTGCCCAGCCCTGCCATTCGCCTGATTCCATCACTGTGGAACCTTCCTTAAATCGGCGCATCACGGCCAAGATCAACGCGATAGTCATGTCGGCCGTATCCGCCGAACTGATGGTTGGTGAATTTGCGACCAAGATGCCCGCCTTATGCGCACCGTCTACATCGATGTGATCCACGCCAGATCCGTAATTCGCCAGCAATCTCAGCCGATCACCCGCTTGGGCCAATAATTCCGCATCAATCTGATCATTCAATGTCGGCACCAAAACATCGGCGCGTTGCATTGCGGATATCAATTGGTCACGGCTGAACGGCACATCGCTTTGGTTCAATTCCACGTCAAACAGCTCTTTCAAACGCGCCTCGACGGTGTCGGGCAACTTGCGTGTCACGATGACTTTGAAATCTGAATTTGGCATGGAAAAATTCTCCTACTGGATTTCTTGTGCGTATTCTGGCAAATTCTGTCCCAAGGGGAAAGGCACAAAGCCATCATAAACAAAACCCCAAATAAAGGCGAGCAATGTTTAAATCAAGCATCGTAATTGCAGGTATTTTTTCAATCTGCTTTGGTGGCAATATATGGGCCCAAGAACGCGGGCCCGTAACGAACCTGCCGTTGCCACGTTTCGTTTCGATGAAAGCAGGCGAAGGATATGCGCGTCGTGGACCATCAAAATCACACCGTATCGATTGGGTTTATAAACACCGATCCATGCCGTTGATGATCACGGGTGAATACGAACACTGGCGCCGCGTCCAAGATATCGACGGGCAGGGTGGTTGGATGCATTTTCGCCTGTTGTCTGGCGTGCGAACGGTGATGTTTAAGGGCGAAAAAACCCCCCTTCGCCGTCGTTCATATGAGGGCGCAGAGGCGCGTGCATTTGCCGAACAGGGCGTGATTGCGAAGCTGGACGAATGCAACGTCGATTGGTGCAAAGTATTCATTGGGCGTCAAAACGGCTGGGTGATGAAATCCGAAATTTGGGGGGTAACCGCCGAAGAATTGCGCGATTAACCACGCCGAACATTTTGGTTACCATTATTGGTGAAACAGGGTTGTGAACTGGCCACGTTTTCCGATAGGCTGATTGTATAGATTTACGATATTTTAAAAGTTTTTATGGGTTGTAACCGTATGAAACGTGTGTGCGTAGAGGGCTGGCGGAATATTAATCATTCGTATGCAATGGTTAATCAATTTCAACTATTGGAAATGGCGAAATTTCCGATGGAATTACGTCATACTGATACACCTCACTATAAATCAACATGGAATGCCAAGGATAACGCAAGCGGTTTAAACGCCGATCAAACCGCCACTCTAAAAGCGATCAAACAGCCAGACCCAACCGAAAAACTGGATGCAATTTACCGCATCGAATACCCGTTCAATTTTGCATCTAGCCGCGCGGATCATACCTTTGTGTTCGGTACGACCGAACATCAAACACTGGAAGATAAATTTGTAAAGCGAACGGTTGCACAAGCGAATGGGGACGAAAGTTTCACCATTATTACCCCATCGCAATGGTCAAAACAGGGCTACTTGCGGGCTGGGTTTTCAGATGAAAAGGTGCGCGTTGTACCCCACGGTATAAACCCAGATAATTTACACATTGCAAAACCACAAAAACGTGCACGGTTTCGCAAAAATATCGGGTTGTCGGATACGGATTTCATGCTGTTATCAATGGGTGCGATGACGCCAAACAAGGGTGTCGATATTTTGGTCATTGCATTTGCACTGTTACATCAGAAATTTGATAACCTAAAATTGGTTTTGAAAGATCAAAGTAACCTTTACGGTGCGACCGCGCAAAACGTGATCAATAACGTCAGAAAAACCAAATTCGCGAACCTTTTGACGGATGAATGCCTGTCCGACATCTCTATCATTTCCGACAACCTGACCCTAAACCAAATCCACGGACTATACGCCGCTACGGATTGTCTGGTATCACCATACCGCGCCGAAGGTTTCAACCTAACCCCGTTAGAGGCCGCGGCCTGCGGCGTTCCAATTGTGGTAACCAAAGGCGGCGCGACAGACGAATTTTTCAACCCTTGTATGGGCGCCCAAATCGAAAGCACCCTTTCTTCATTCGAAGCAAACGACCCACGCGCATTCCTGAACCCGCAATTGGATTCCTTGATCCATGAGCTGGAAAAACTCATCACAGGCCAAAACAAATGTGGCGGGGAACTGGGCAGCCAGTTCGTACACGAAAACTTCTCTTGGAACCGCGTGACGAAACAACTGGTGTCACTGTTTGGGGTGGATGTGGGGGCTTAACTCATAATTCGTGCGTAAAGATTGTTTGCCAATCCCCGTGCATGCCATCCCCAATGAGCATACATTTGGCGAAAACATGTGTGGGCATCGTCAATATGAACATTTTCGGCATACCATATGACCTGACGCATTTCCCTTGTGATATCTGCAATGTCGTCAATTGCATCACCTGTCCCGAGTGCGCTTTGATCACCTAATTTCAGCGGGTCAACAGTTGAATAAAACCCTAACTTTGGAAAACGCAGGCCAGTTTCTTTCCAAATAACGTTCCAGTCTTCATCTGGTGGTTGCTTATACATATCAGTAAATTGCGCAGGCGGTGTTTTATGATATGCAGAAATTAATTCATCAACGACTTCCAGCAATTCAGCGTCCGTTGGCGGTGTGCCAGTCCAAACGACATTCAAAAACTTTTGCGCCGCCTTTACCGTGTCTGATTGTAAAAAATCGGCCATATCAAACCAACCCACGCCCCTTCAACAACGCCTCCACCTTCGGCAATGATCCCCGAAAATTCGTATACAACTCTTCTGCGGTTTTTGATCCACCTGCGGACAGGATATGTTCCTCCAAGCGCGCGGCTAAATCGGCATCAAACGGATCGCCGGCCTCTTCGAATGCTTCGAATGCATCTGCGTCCATCACCTCGGACCACATATAGCTGTAATATCCGCTGGAATACCCGTCGCCAGAAAATACATGCGCGAAATGCGGGGTAGCGTGGCGCATGGTGATGGCCGCTGGCATGCCGATGCGATCCAAAACCTCTGCCTGTTTTTGCAACGGGTCGGCGGGTGGCGTTTCCGTGTGAAACGCCAGATCAACCAATGCGCTGGCGGTATACTCCACGGTGCTAAACCCCATATCGAAATTTTCCGCTGCCAACAGGCGTTGCAGTAATTCCGCTGGCATTGCTTCGCCCGTATCCGCATGACGCGCATATTTTTCCAAAACGGATGGTACCGACAACCAATGCTCATACAGCTGGCTGGGTAATTCCACGAAATCACGCGCCACAGATGTCCCAGAGATATAGGCGTATTTTACATCTGAAAGCATCGAATGCAGCGCGTGACCAAACTCATGGAACAATGTACGCGCGTCATCAAAGGTCAATAAACTGGGTTGACCCGCTGGTGCCTTGGCGAAATTGCATACATTCACAGTAATCGGGCGCTGTTCGCCATCCATCGCGGATTGCCCGCGAAACCGCGAACACCATGCGCCCGAACGTTTCGATGAACGCGCGAAATAATCGCCCACAAATACCGCCATGTGGCGACCATCGCGCGTCACTTCCCATGCGCGGGCATCTTCGTGATACAGCGGTACATCCAATTCGCGAAATTCCAAACCAAACAGTTTGTTCGCGCAATCAAACGATGCTTCGATCATCTGATCCAATTGGAAATACGGCTTTAATTCCGCCTCGTCCAAATCATGTTCCGCCGCGCGGCGTTTTTCCGCATAATACCGCCAATCCCAAGGTGCTAAATCCGCATCAATCCCGTCGGCCACCATCATTTCGCCCAGCACGGTTGCATCCGCATCCGCGGCCGCCTTGGCTGGCTCCCATACGGCCATCAATAAATCACGCACCTTGTCTGGTGTTCCCGCCATTTCTGGTTCCAGTTTGAAATCACTGAACGTATCAAATCCCAATAGGTTCGCACGCTCTTTACGCAACTCCAACGTTTCACGCACAATATCGCGGTTGTCCGTTTCGCCTGCATTGGCGCCACGTTTCCCCCAAGCTTCGAACGCCTTTTGGCGCAGATCGCGGCGCGGTGAAAATTGCAAAAACGGCACGATCAAACTGCGCGACAGGGTGATGACGTAGCCATCAATATCGCGATCCGTTGCCGCTTGTGCCGCCGCATCGATTAAAAACTGTGGGCAACCGTCCATGTCTTCGCGGGACAACTCCATGAACCATGTACGCTCATCCGCCAACAGGTTTTGCATAAATTGCGTGCCTAATTTTGCCAATGTTTGCAAAACATCCTTCAACCGATCCCGATCCGCCCCGCGTAATTTTGCACCAGACCGCACAAAGCGTTTGAAATACAATTCTAACACACGGGCTTGCTCATCGATCAGGTTCAATTCGGCACGTGTTTCGTACAGGGTTTCAATCCGCGCAAACAATGCTTCGTTCATCATGATCTCGGAATTCAAGGCGGCGAATTTTGGCGACAAATCACGCTGTAATGCCTCTAATGTTTCATTGGAATTTGAACCCGTCAAATTTGCGAAAACCCCCGCGACCTTGTCCATCAACGTGTCCGAACGTTCTAATGCTTCGATAGTGTTTTCAAACGTTGGTTGGCTGTCGTCGACAATCGCCGCGACTGCTGCGCGAGTTTCGGCAAATGCGGCATCAAACGCATCTGCATAGTGCTCATCGTTGATTAATTCAAAAGGTGGCATTTCAAATTCGCGCGTCCAATCGGACAGAAATGGATTTTGGGCAGACATCGAAAACTCCTGTAACTTTCCCATAACCTAGGCACGTTTTGCCGCCATATCCAGCGCCAACCATACACATTGTCGTTTTTTGAAAGAAACAGTCGGCACCCCTAGCGCGAGCCGCCAATTTTCTGCAATTCTGGATGCAATTAAATCTGCGGAGATTCGAAAATGAAAACCCATGTAAAAGCATTGGTCGTCGGTGGTGGCGCGGTTGGAACAGGCATCGCCTATCACCTTGCGAAATACGGTTGGAACGATGTGATGTTGCTGGAACGCGACGAGTTGACATCAGGCTCCACATGGCACGCCGCTGGGTTGTTGCCATTGTTCAACATGGGTTACGCAACAACGCACCTGCACGATTATTCGGTAGAGTTTTATAAAGGACTAGAGGCCGAAACAGGCTTAAACGCTGGCTTCTCCGTGGTTGGTAACCTGCGCATGGCACAAACCAAGGATCGCATGGATGAATACATGCTGTATGGTTCCATCGCTGAAACCTGCGGTATCGAATATCACAAAATGACACCTGCGCAGATCAAGGAGCGTTGGCCCCTGATCAACACAACCGATTTGGAAGGTGCAATTTACCACCCTACAGATGGTTATATTAATCCCGCAGATGTAACGATGGCTATGGCCAAGGGTGCACGCCAATTGGGCGTCACGATTGAACGCAAATGGCAGGTTGATGGCTACGAATGGACGGGTTCTGAATGGCGCGTCACTTGTACCAAAATGATTGAAAAGGGCGGTAATTTGATCGCGTCGGAAGAGCAAGTCATTGTCACCGCCGAACACGTCGTCACCGCAACGGGTAACCACGCCCAACGCACGGCAAAATTGCTGGGTATCAAAATCCCCGCGATCCCCGTTGAACACCAATTCATCGTCACCGATACTGATCCAGCCTTGAAACAATGGCGCGCTGACGGCAATCCGGAACACCCCGTGATCCGCGACGCAGACGCACAATCCTACATGCGCGAAGAACGTGGCGGTTGGATTTTGGGTGTTTACGAGAAAGACGCGCCCGCCCGTTTCGAATACGGTGTCCCAGACAGCTTCCGTGCCGACCTGTTCCCATTGGAATTGGAACGGATCGAGGAACAATACATGGCCATGATTCACCGCATGCCCTCATCCGAAGAAAGCGGATTGAAAGACGATTTTAACGGCCCGATCTGCTACACCCCAGACGGCAACCCATTGGTTGGGCCTGCACCGGGCCTTCGCAACATGTGGCTAGCCGAAGGATTCTCTTTCGGCATCACCGCCGCAGGTGGCGTTGGTAATTATATGGCGCAAATGATGGTGAACGGTGAAGCGGAAATCGACATGGCGTCCCTTGATCCAAAACGCTATGGCTCATGGATGACGACTGAATACGCATCTCGCAAAAACGAAGAATGCTACGATCACGTCTACATCCTACACCATCCAGACGAAGAGCGCCCCGCATGTTCTGGCCTGCGCACATCCCCAGCCTATGATCGTCAAAAGGCGGCAGGGGCTCAATTTGGCAGGGTGAATGGTTGGGATCGTCCAAACTATTTCGGGCCATTGGATGCTGATGAAAACTTCGATCATGACGGGCGATCATTTCGCCGTGGTACTTGGTGGCCCTATGCCGTTGAAGAGGCAAAGGCAATCCGCAACGGCGTCGGACTCGTTGACGCAACTGCATTTACAAAACATGTTGTGAAGGGACCGGGTGCCACCCAATTTCTCGATTGGTTCACCTGTAACAAGCTCCCTAAAATCGGCCGTATTAACCTGACTTATGCCCTGACTGATCACGGTACAACACGCACCGAATACACAATCGTGCGCAATGGTGAAAACGACTACTACCTCGTTTCTGCGGGCGCATGGACGGCTTACGATGCTGATTATCTGCGCAAAGCCGCCGAAGATAAAATGGAAGAATTCGGTTACATCGAAATCCAAGATGTCACATCCCAATGGGGCGTTTTCGCCATCGCTGGCCCAAAAACCCGCGACGTCCTG
The DNA here is from genome assembly GCA_943846615.1 of uncultured Amylibacter sp. GTDB lineage: Bacteria > Pseudomonadota > Alphaproteobacteria > Rhodobacterales > Rhodobacteraceae > Amylibacter. The sequence continues at coordinate 1,903,397 of OX044354.1, forward strand.
TCCAAAATCATCAAAGACGCGGAACCTGAAACTGCCCTATCAAACAAACGCTTCCCATGGTTGTCAGCCCGCCAAATCGAACTGGGTATGTGCCCAGTCAATGCAATCCGCGTGGCCTATACGGGTGAACTTGGCTGGGAATTGCACCACCCGATTGAAATGCAAAATTATCTCTATGACCTGTTGATGGACGCAGGGGCAGACGTGGGTATGAAGCTGGTCGGCGCCCGCGCACAAAACTGGCTGCGCCAAGAGAAGTCATACCGCGCATTCGGCAACGAACTTGGCCGCGATGCCACCCCAGCAGAGGCCGACCTGCCACGCTTCATCGACATGGACAAGGATTTCTACGGCAAAGATGCCATGATCAAAACCGGTATCCGTTCCAAATGTGTGACCTTGTTGATCGACGGCCCTGATGACGCGGATCCATGGGGCCGCGAGGCGCTGTATGATGGCGATACAAAGATCGGGCGTTTAACCTCCGGCGGCTACTCTGTCGCATTCGAAAAATCCATTGGTATGGGTTACGTCGATCCTACTTTGGCCAACATTGGTCAAAAGCTAATGATCAACATCCTTGGTAATCGTTACCCCTGTGAAATCGTGGAAGATAGCCCATACGACCCCACAAACGCGACCATCCGCGCAAACATAGGATGAACAATATCCAGCCCCAGACAGGGGCTGGATGCTGTATTCATTCTGGTTTAGCCTGCCCCAAACAACCAGACAGGGCATATGGTGTTGCGATCAATATTAACGGGCATTTCAAGCGCTATTTGTTCCAGTATCATGGTTGCAATTGTATTGCTGTATTTTACGCAACCCAATTTTTATCGCGCCTTTACCCCAACCCTTTTCGGAATTGAAAAAGTCGCGCCACGCGTATTCACAGATCGACCGGATCGATTGGCATCTATCCAACGCGCGATCAAAGCGGCGGAAGAAAACGCCGCAGTATTTTTCCCAAACCAAACCGCAAGCCCTTCCTATATAGTGTGTTTCACCACGAAATGCACAGATGTTTTCGGCCCATTACCACTGGGCCTGACATTGGGGTTTCACCGTATTATCATTGCTCCGAATGGTTTTAACACGCGCGTTTTCAACCACGAGCGTGTGCACATTGAACTGCATGCGTTGATGGATCTTTCTGACCTACTGGCCCCACGTTATCCCGTTTGGTTCAACGAAGGGCTGGCAGAATTCTTGTCAGGCTCAAAGTGTTTGAGTGTTTTGCCAACAGCACAATCTATTGCGCGTGTGAAACAGGCTGTAACCATGCGCCAATGGAATGATATGGTTTCGGACAAACAATACAGACGCCACTATGGAAGCGCCTGTCGTGCAGTGGAGAAAATTGTTCAGTTCACTGGAGAGAAACGGTTAAGTGAATTGGTGCATAACGCGAAAAGCAGAACACAGTTCATCGAAAGCTTGCCATTTTAAAATGAATTCAAAAACACTCATCCTCGCATTTGTATTGATGTCTCTATCAACCTTCTCGGTCATTGTGGGCGACACAGGCAGCAAGCTGTTATCCGATGACGGGTTTTCTCAATTGTGGGTCGCGTGGACACGCTTCGCAATCGCGACGGTGATTTTGCTCCCTTTTGTTGGATTGCGTGTTTCGGAACTACGTGGATTACTGGATTGGCGCATCATTCTACGCGCGGCATTGATTTGTTGCGCAATCAGTTTCATCCTGACGGCCATCAAAACCGAACCCATGGCCAACGCCTTTGGTGGCTTTTTTATCAGCCCAATTGTGTCTTACATTCTGTCATGGCTATTTTTACGTGAAAAAATATCATGGCAGCGTTCGATTCTCTTGGGGGTCAGCTTCTTGGGGGTTTTGATTGTTGTTCGCCCTGGATTTGGCATGACAACGGGAATGATTTTCGCGGTGCTGTCTGGCGCGTGCCACGGCACGTATTTGATGACAACGCGCTGGCTGATCGGCAGCTATCGCCCACGATTTTTGCTGTACTCACAGCTGGTTATTGGCGTTGTCCTTTTGTCGCCATTTGCCTTCGTGGATAATCCGGCACTGACCATGAGCCACACTGGGTTCCTGTTGATTTCAGCATTGGGTTCTGCCGCTGGCAACATGATGTTGGTACTGACCAACAAAGCAATCCCCGCCAGCGTCGTAGCGCCCTTAATATATCTGCAATTGATATCGGCAACGGCGATGGGATATTTCGTATTTTCACAGTGGCCAGACCTGCCAACGTTGATCGGTTTGCTGATTATTATTGGTGCGGGGTTATCATCGTTGTGGTTCGCAGGGCGGGGTCGTTAGCATTATTGAATGCATTAGGTCACAGATAAATTTTAGAAATCTTTGGCTCGACATGGACTTAAAAGCCTACGTGTCGGAGGAATCAGCAGCTTCGAAACGCTAAAGCTGAGAGCGCTTAATAGTATAGATGGCTAGAAAAGCGCCTAGAACGCTTTTCTAGAGCTGTAAAAACCTATGCTGGTGGGCTAGGTACCGCAGGTGAATCATCAGATGACGAAATCAGTGCTCCAACAGCCAAAAGCAGTAACAGCGGAACAATAATTCCTGTACTGCTCGAGGATTGTTCTACCTCTGGTACGGCTTCTGCAATAACGGGCTCTGTTAGAGTGCCAGCTTGTGCGGTTGCCGTCACAGCGATTGCAGCCGCTGCGATAGGTGCTAAATACTTCATGTTGATCTCCTTTTCATTCGTCGAATGTTACAGTTTGACTTCAGTAAATCAATATTTTTATTTAGTATTGCTTTGTTTCACCTTCTTCATTTGGGAATTCTCGGTGCACCATATATGTGAGTTGGCGCCACCAAAAGGTTATTGCCCACTTCTCGCCATCCACAACGGGGCGCCCCGCATGTGTCGATTGCGGGTGCGGTTCTGCGGTGCCAGGAAATGTGTTCCCAAAGATAAGGACGCGCCCTAATTTTGGCTTGATACTGATTTTAAGGGCGGGAAATTCGGTTTCCCCCCCATTCTCAACATCGTTCAAATAGCAAATAGTTGTGAACAGTCTCTGACCACCATGACTCAACTTTCTTAATTCAGAAACGGAGCGCCCAAAGCCATCACAATGGGGTTTAAATTCTTGCTCTGCAGAATAATGAAGTAGTTTTGCTGTTTCAGTGTTCTCTGGCGGAAGCCTTACAAAATTTGAAATTTTCTGCGCCAAATCCGTTAGTTTTGGATTTGCCCATTGATCCAAAGCGGCATCATAATTTGTTCTATTGTCTGAAAAATTGCTGCCTTCGCTATCACGGTTAACCACGGCTGCTCTTTCCAAACGATCTTTCCCCATTGCAATGGCTTGATCTGCAAGGGTTTGATCAAATACATCGTCAACAATTGCTACAAGTGGATTCAGGCAGAGTATTTTCATTTAGAGGCATCACTTCAGTAATTCGTGTTTAGGATGCTCTCTAAAAACCGTTCCCGTCAAGATTTAGTTTTGCTGCTCAGTCGCATATGGGCCATGATTTGTCCGTGATCAGACGCCAATTTATTATACGGCGCCTCTGGATGTGATCCATCGGTCAGGTGATCATTAAACACGCTGAAATATTCCATCTCGCCAATCGTATGCGGTGTGTTGGGGATGAAATGGCGCGACATTAAAATCTGATCAATACTTTCGTACACCCCACCAAAGGCAGATGTATAAACCATGTCGCGCATTGATTTCTGCACGAATAATTTTTCCGCCGAAACCATCGCGCGGCTTTCAATCGCCTCGCGGATTTGTAGGTTCTCTTCATTGCTGTAACGATCATTGCGTTGTTCTGCATCATGGCGCAGCATCCACGCGTAATTTTTAAACGGCTTCTCGCCTGCAATAATTTCCGAACTGACCGCATGTTCACCGTCATTATAATCGCCCAAAACCATCACAGGGTTACCCGCGTCCAGTTCAGCCACAATCAATTTGCGCAACACCATTGCTTCGGCCATGCGGCGCACGGTGGCGCGCAATGATCCCATCGCACGACCCACAGGATCGTAATTGGTTAAATCTGCCTCTGGCGAAAACGGCGCCCCCTTGGGCGTCAGGTATTCACCCAGCTTTGATTTCATATGCGTATTGAACACCGTGACCACCTTGTCACCAACGGGAATGCGTGCCTTAATAATCGGGCGCGATGTACGTGTCAGGGTAAAATCACCCGCATCTCCGCCACCCAATTCGGGGAACTTAATCGTCAACGGTTCATCTAAAACTTGGATAATCTCTGGCGTCCCGACAAATCCAAACCGCGAAATAATCGCCAAACCGGGGCGGCGATGGCCCGGTTCGCCATCGTGAATATTAGGCGCAAAAAACATGTGCTTCTTGTCGTACAAATCAAAACCAAGTTTTTTGAAAATCGCACGCTTTCGGTATCGTTTATCCTTGCTTGGAATCACATCCGCATTACTGGCGGCACCACGTTTGTTTGTTTCATCGATCACATCATTCAGGCTCTGAGCGCTGAAAATTTCCTGAAAACACACGATGTCGGAATTCAGGCTCAACAATTGTTCAGCCAACCAATCCTCTTTCCATGCGTACTCTTCCTCGGTGTAGGTCTGAAACTGATAATACTCGCTCTCGGCTTCGATCAAGTTCTTTACGTTGAAACTGCTTATGGTGAATTCGGTCATGATGTGGCTCCGTATTGGGTCAATGCTGTATTAAAGACCTGTGCGTCCACATTACCACCCGTAGCAACCGCAATAATGTCATCCGTGTTCAATTCGTCGCCATGAAACAACGCCGCCGCTAACGAAACCGCACCGCCTGGCTCAATCACAACCCGCAACCGTTCAAACGCCAAAATCATGGCACGCAACGCCTCTTCTTCGGTAACCATAATGCCCGCCCCCGCCAAACGTTGTAAAATCGGAAAGGTTTTTTCGCCGGGGCATAACGTCAGGATCGCATCACAAACCGAACCGCTGGTCTGTGCATTCTTCTCAATTTGCCCGCTGGCAAGGGATCGCTTAATGTCATCAAACCGCTCTGGTTCGACCGTATGAACCTTCATCGCGGGCGCAATTTTTTCACAGGCCAATGCAATCCCCGCCGCCAATCCACCACCACCCGACGGCACCAGAATCTGTGCCGCATCAATACCATGTTCGATCGCTTGTTCTGCAATCTCAATCCCATTGGTACCCTGCCCAGAAATTACATCATCATTGTCATAGGGGCTGATAAAAACCCGCGCCCCATCGGGGTTTTCGCGTTGCTCGACTTCATTACGATCTTCAGTGGCGCGGTCATACATAACCACCTCTGCGCCTAACGCGCGTGTGTTCTCAATCTTAACGCTTGGCGCATCACTGGGCATAATAATTACACAAGACACCCCATGTTTATGCGCCGCATTCGCCACTCCCTGTGCATGGTTCCCAGACGAAAAGGTGATCACCCCACGTGCACGTTCCTCCTCACTCATCTTGGATAACGCTGCCCAACCCCCGCGAAATTTAAAGGAACCTGTGTGTTGCAAACACTCGGCCTTCACCCAGACCCTGCGCCCCGCAATCTCATCAAGGAACGGCGAGGACAATAAAGGCGTACGCCGCGCATGCGGTTTGATCCGTTCATAGGCTGCCGCAATCATTTCAAACGAACTCATTTTAAACCTTCCAACAGGGCAGGGATGCCTGTCAAATCCGACGCCACCCAACGTGGCCCATTATCCAACCGATCGATGGGTTCGCCCGCACGGTTCACCCATAGCGTATTAAACCCAAACGCGGATGACCCTGCCACATCCCAGCCATTTGACGACACAAACAAAACCTGATCCGCGTTGCATTGAAACCGATCCAGCACCATTTGGTAAACCGCCATATCGGGCTTATAAACCTTGATATCCTCTACACTGATAACCGCATCCAAAACATCACTCAACGCGGCGGATGACACAGCCCCATCCAACATATCAGGCGACCCATTCGATAATATCCCCGTATTATACCCCGCCGATTTCAACGACGATAACATCGCGGGCACCTCGCCGTACGCCGCCAATTCCCAATACAGTGCCAATAACGCATCGCGCAAATCACCATCATCCAGACCGCTTTCTTCCAGCGCGAAATCCAAACCATCCTGCGTGACCGCCCAAAAATCCTTGTGCTGATTGGTGATGCGGCGCAACCACGTATATTGCAGCTGCTTCAACCGCCACGTTGTCGCTACACGTTGCCAGTGGGGCGCGAAATCGGGGCGGGTATCGCCCAGCGCACGCGCGGCGGATGCCACATCGAATAACGTGCCATAGGCGTCAAAAATACAGGTGGTTATCATGGGAAACTCCTTTTGATCAGCTTTGAACAAAAGGCACCCCGCGTCAATCCTACAGGTAGTGCACCATCAACGGAAACCCTGACCAAAGCAATGTCACCATGCATAAAATATACGCGGCTAATAACATCAAACCCATACGTTTACCTGGCTTTCGCACAATCACATAATCGCTGGGGTTCATGACCGATGGAAATGACATCAACGTCAAAATAATGATGAAATAACTTTGCAGATATACGCCAAACAACAACGCCAACCCCATCATCCCAATGCCGAACGGTTTCGCCGCCTTCGGCCAGAATATTTCAAACAAAATACGGCTGATCTTGCCGCCATCCAGCGGGCCAATCGGTAACAGATTGAAAAAATTAATCGCCCCAGAATAAATACCAAAGCTCCATAAAAACTGTCGCACCATTTCAGGCAATTCATAATTCCCATAAACCAAATGCAACGCCAATGCCGTGGGCGCGATACATATCGCAGGGCCCATGATGGAAATGTAAAATTGTTGCAACGGCCCATCGGGTGCCTTGGATGAACTGGCAACGCCACCCATCAACGGGATCAGACGAAACGTAGCATCATCATGCCCACACACCCGAAACGCGGCCACATGGCCAAATTCGTGAATGGCAATGATCGCAACCAATGCCAAACCTGTCATTGGGCCGAAAAACCAAACGGCAGCGGCAATCGAAATCGCCGCCATCAATATGGATTCCATTGAAAACGAGATTCTAAACCGACGGTTCGGCGCAACCCAACCACCCTTTAGGATCAGATAGGTCAGGACGAAAAGCCCACAGGTTAAAATAAGGGTCATTTAAAGTTTACGAATTTTCAGGTTGCGGCATGCTCAACACATGGAAACCGCCATCAACACAGATGATTTCACCGGTCGTATAGGCACCGTAATCAGACGCCAAATACACGGCTGTACCACCCACAGATTCCAACGTCGCGTTTGAACGCAACGGCGCATTTTCTGCCGTCACCTTAAACGTTTTGCGCGCACCGCCAATTGCGGCACCCGCCAGCGTTTTCATCGGGCCGGGGCTGATCGCGTTAACACGAATACCCTGTGGTCCCAAATCATTCGCCAAATAACGAACGGTGCTTTCCAACGCCGCCTTGGCTACACCCATCACATTGTAATTCGGTGTCACGCGGTTTGAACCTTGGAACGTCAGCGTCAAAATCGTGCCGCCATCTTCCATCATTGGCAACGCACGACGCGCAACCTCGATCAATGAATAACACGAAATATCCAACGAATTTTTGAAATTGTCGCGCGACGTTTCCACAAAACGACCCGTCAATTCATTCTTGTCGGAATAGGCAACGGCGTGAACGATGAAATCAATCTTGCCCCACTTTTCACCCAATTCTGCGAATGCACGTTCCAATGACGCATCATCAGTAACATCTACATCAACCATGATGTCGGAACCAACAGTGGCCGCCAATGGCGCCAAACGTGAACCAAATGCTTCGCCTTGGTATGTAAATGCCAATTCGGCACCTTGGGCTGCCATCTCACGGGCAATGCCCCACGCGATGGAACGTTCATTCGCGACACCCATAATCAGGCCGCGTTTGCCCTTCATTAAATCAGACATGTGATCACCCGTTATACTTGCTCATGGCAAGGCTGGCATTCGTGCCACCAAAGCCAAAGCTGTTTGACAGAACTGTATCCAGACCTGCGTTATCCACACGTGTCGTGCAGATTTCCTCGGCCTTCAACGCTGGGTCCAATTCCGTGATATTCGCGGACGCTGTGATGAAATCTTTGTCCAACATGATCAATGAATAAATCGCTTCTTGAACACCTGTCGCACCTAACGAGTGACCCGTCAGGGATTTTGTCGAGCTGATAACAGGCTGTTCTTTACCTGCAAACACACGACGCACCGCTTCTACTTCGGTTACGTCACCTGCTGGTGTCGATGTACCGTGTGCGTTGATGTATGAAACATTACGCTCGCCGATTGTGGACAATGCCAATTTCATTGAACGCTCGCCGCCCTCACCAGATGGTGCAACCATATCGTGCCCATCAGATGTGGCACCGTAACCAGTCACTTCTGCGTAAATTTTCGCACCACGCGCCAATGCGTGATCCAATTCTTCCAACACAACAACACCGCCACCGCCAGCGATTACAAAACCATCGCGAGTTGCGTCAAACGCGCGCGATGCGGTTTCTGGTGTGTCATTATGCTTGGACGACATGGCACCCATCGCATCGAACAAACAAGACATCGTCCAATCCAATTCTTCGCCGCCACCTGCAAACACAACATCCTGCTTGCCCATCTGAATTTGCTCTACACCGTTACCGATGCAATGCGCAGATGTGGAACATGCAGATGTGATCGAATAATTCACGCCCTTAATTTTGAACGGTGTCGCCAAACATGCGGAATTCGTGGATGACATACAACGCGTCACCATGAATGGCCCCATGCGTTTCGGTGCGCCTTTTTCCAATGTAATACGGTGCGCTTCGAACAGGTTGATCGTTGACGGGCCACCAGACCCCATCACCATACCTGTGCGTTCGTTTGAAACGTCGCTCTCTTCCAGGCCACTGTCCGCAATCGCTTGTTCCATCGCCAAGTAGTTATACGCAGCGCCCATGCCCATGAAACGCATTTGGCGTTTGTCGATATGCTCTGTCACGTCAATTTGTGGCATGCCGTGGATTTGTGAACGGAAACCTTTTTCCGCATAATCAGGTGCGGCAACGATACCCGAACGACCTTCCTTCAGGCTGCTGGTCACTTCGTCAATATTATTTCCGATAGACGAGATGATGCCCATCCCTGTTACAACTACACGACGCATATTATTCTCCTAGAAATTCTATTTTGGGGGATTAGGCTGTTTGGTCAGCCAAGCCAACTTTCATGTCTTTCACGGCGTAAATCAATTCGCCATCCGCATATACGGTTCCGTTCGCAACGCCGATTTTCAACTTGCGATCGATGACGCGGGTGAAATCAACGTTGTATGTCAACATTTTGCGCGTAGGGGTTACCATACCTGTCAGCTTCACTTCGCCAACACCCAATGCCATGCCTTTGCCCAACATGCCGCGCCAGCCAAGATTAAAACCAGTCAATTGCCACAAACCATCTAAACCCAAACAACCCGGCATAATCGGGTTGCCAGGGAAATGGCATTCAAAGAACCATAATTCTGGTTTGATATCGAACTCTGCAACAACATGACCTTTGCCAAATTCGCCGCCATCTGCGGACAATTCGGTAATGCGATCCATCATCAACATGGGTGGAGCTGGCAGTTGTGCGTTTGTTGGGCCAAACAATTCGCCGCGCGAACACTTCAATAAATCGTCGTATCCGTAACTTGTTGGTCTGTCGGTCATCGTGGTCTGCTCCATAGGTATCTTTCATCGCTACTTATCATTCATCACGCTTTGCTTGCAAGGCTCGCATGTGCCCATGCGACACCGATGTGGCAAAACCGATTGAAAAGCCGCAAAAATCGGCGCATACTGAGGGTATAACAGAGGTCTAAATGACAAAAAGCGCAGAAAATCGCAGCACCAATTGGCTTAACTCCGCCAATGTCCGCCCAACGCGTCAGCGTTTGGCCTTGGCGCATCTGTTGGTTGGCGATGGGCAAAACCGCCATGTCTGCGCCGAGAGTCTACACGAAGCGGCCAGCGCCCAAGAATTGAGTGTGTCTTTGGCCACTGTTTACAACACACTACGTGTTTTCTGCGATGCTGGCTTGATGCATGAAATTCGCGTTGATGGGCATAAATCCTACTTCGATACGCGCGTCGATGATCATCCTCATTTCTATTGGGAAGATACGGGCGAATTAACTGACGCACCTAAGGAATCCGTGCGATTTGACGCTTTGCCGCAGGCACCCGAGGGTTTTGAGGTTGCACGTGTCGATGTGGTCGTGCGCCTGAAAAATAAATAATTTGCGGTAATAAATTTTATTCAAGAGTCTTCTGCCAAGCACTTGAAAGTAATTTTTACGATCTTAATTGAAGATCATATTGTTAAAACAAACAACCGGGAACGCGCATGAGCTTAGTAAATTCAGAGACGGTACAAGACTTGGTGGTAAAGCAGGCCGAAGGCCCATACCAACTGATCGCTTGTACCTCGCAAATCGTTTCATCCCTTTTGGTGAACCAAAAGCTTGAAACATCACAAGTCACGACAGTCATCGACGAAGTGTTCAACAAATTGAAAGAGCTGGAGGCAACGGCCGAAGCAGAAGGTGGTCGCTTGCGTCCCGCTGTGCCGGTGGATGAATCCATTTCCGAAGATTACATTACATGTCTTGAAGACGGCAAAAAATTCAAGATGCTGAAAAAGCATTTGATGTCAGTTTATGGCATGACGCCAAACGAATACCGTCGCAAATGGAATTTGGACCCCGATTATCCGATGACGGCGCCATCATATGCTATCAAACGCCAAGAATTGGCGAAGAAGATCGGCTTGGGCCGCAAGCGCGCATAATACGCGCACCATTGAACCCATATCAAAATCACTATAAGGCCCTGCAAATACAAACCGTGTTTGCAGGGCCTTATCATGTCTAAGTCTAAAAACCTTTATATCAAAACTTTCGGCTGTCAGATGAATGTCTATGACAGTGAACGCATGGCAACGGCCATGGGTGCCGACGGATATAACGAAGTGTCTTCGCCAGAAGAGGCGGACATGATCCTGTTGAATACCTGCCACATTCGCGAAAAAGCAGCGGAAAAAGTTTATTCTGATCTAGGCCGTTTTAAACCGCTAAAGGCAAAAAATCCTGATCTGAAAATCGGCGTTACAGGCTGTGTTGCACAGGCCGAAGGTAAGGAAATCATGCGTCGTCAGCCATTGGTTGATATCGTAGTTGGCCCACAGGCATACCATCGTCTGCCCGAAATGGTGAAATCTGTTGATAAGGGTGAAAAACCGATTGATACGGATTTTCCCGAAGAGGACAAATTCGAACATCTTCCAACCGCACCCAAAATGAAACGCGCGCCATCGGCATTCCTGACGGTCCAAGAGGGCTGTGATAAATTCTGTGCCTTCTGTGTGGTTCCATTCACACGCGGCGCTGAAGTGTCCCGTCCTGTATCCCAAATCGTTACAGAAGCGGCTGATTTGGTGGAGCGTGGCGTGCGCGACATCACCTTGCTGGGTCAAAACGTAAACGCATATCACGGCACAATGGGCGACGGCGATGCAACCCTGCCACAACTGATCCGCGAACTGTCCAAAATTGATGATCTAAAACGCATTCGCTTCACCACATCGCACCCAAATGACATGACCCAAGAGCTGATCGATGCGCACGGTGAAATGGAAAAGTTGATGCCGTATCTACACCTGCCAGTACAAGCAGGCTCGGACAACGTGTTAAAGGCGATGAACCGCAAACACACTGCCGAAAGCTACCTGAAAATCATCGAACGTCTGCGCGTGGCGCGTCCCGATCTGGCACTGTCTGGCGATTTTATCGTCGGTTTCCCAGGGGAAACGGATGCGGATTTCGAACAAACCTTGGATTTGGTGCGCGAAGTCAAATATGCCCAAGCGTACTCATTCAAATATTCCACACGCCCCGGCACCCCCGCCGCCGACAAAAAGGTGCAGGTTCCCGAGGATGTAAAGTCAGATCGCCTCAAACGCCTTCAGGCGTTGTTGTCTGAACAGCAAAAGGAATTCATGGGCTCTATGGTTGGCCGTGTTTTACCCGTTCTGCTGGAACGCCCAGGTCGCTTAGAGGGCCAGTTGGTAGGGCGCTCTGAATACCTGCACGGCGTTCACGCAACCATCGATCAGGCCGAAATCGGCGACGTTGTAAATCTGCGTATTTTAGGCGCGGATACCAATTCCCTTCGCGCGGAATTTGTCAGTAAATAATTGCTTTTATCAACAGTATTCAAAGTACATGATCGCGGGCCCACTTTGTGCCTGTGTCAATTTAATCCCTAGTTAATGGAATAATCGTAAAGATTCGTACCATCAGTCTTGAAATCACTCATTTTATCGGTAAGTTGCGTCACTAAATGGGGTCTGGATTCAGGGCGCCATATTAAATTTTTATAGGGGGCATGAAAGTTGATTTCCGCTAACTTAAAGACAGCCGCACTCAGCGCATTTGTAGGGGGCCTTGTATCGGTTTCCCTATCCGCGCCAGTTTAAGCTGAAAGCTATGTACCAGGTATCTGGACTGATCCAGATGGATGTGAACACTGGGTAATGGATGATGGCCTAGAAGGGTTCATGACGCCAAACGTGACACCAGACGGTAAACCTGTTTGTAAACGTGGCAACACATGTTTGATCGCAGGATCAGACCAGTTGTTTGACGTAGACAGTGCCATGATTTCCGACACCGGTCGCACAAGCCTTGAAGAGTTCTTTTCAAAGCAAACGAACTATGGCTACGTGATCGAAGGCCACACAGACTCTGACGCCAGCGATGCTTACAACCTTGGTCTGGCGAAACGCCGCGCCCAAGCTGTAGAAAAAATCGCTCGCGCATCGGGCGCACAATCCGTTGATGTTCGTTCATACGGTGAACGTAAGCCACGCGCGACAAATTCAACCAAGGCAGGCAAAGCATTGAACCGTCGCGTTGAAATCCAATGTGTTGCACGTCCAGGAGGTAAGTCATGAAAAGTAAACTCGTACTAATCGCTTCTCTTTCTGCGTTCACATTGACTGGTTGTATCGGTCTTGATCCCGTTTTTTGGAACATCGAAGATAAAACGCGCGACACTGGCATTGATGCTGGTGATCTGACTGAAATGGTTGCAGGCATCTGGGTTGACCCACACGGTTGTGATCACTGGATCATCGACGATGGCGTAGAGGGCTACTTGTCCGCACGCTTGTCTGACGACGGTAAACCTGTTTGTTCAGGTACTGGTGTTCCAAACACAGCTACAGGCCCATTCATTCGTGGTCGCGAAAGCACGCGCAATTAATTCGCACTGCTTACGAAATTATGAAAGGCCGCTGAATGTTTCAGCGGCCTTTTTTTTATTCTGTCTTGCAGGCGCTGGGCGGATGCGGCATCATAAAATCAACGCAATTTCAATTCGGAGAACAAAAGTTTGACAACAAAGTCGACGCAAACGGCGCAACCCGCCGAAGCTGCAGAAATAATCGTAACATTTCCAGACAATAAATTGTTAATCGACCTTTGCGGACAATTCGATAAAAACCTTGCCCACGTTGAAAAAGCGCTCTCTATCCAAATCATCCACCGTGGAAACGAACTGGCCTTAATCGGCGACCCCGACACCGCCGAAAAAACCGAAGCAGTTTTGCGCGCGATGTATTTGCGTTTGGAACAAAAACGTGAACTGCTGACCCCAGACATTGATGCTATCCTACGCTTTGGCAACTCTGCCGAAAATACAGGCGTGCGCGATGGCGATCAGATTGAAATGTTTTCCGCGGGTGGCACAGAAATCCGCACCCGCAAAAAAACCGTCGAACCGCGCACACCAACACAAAAACAATACGTTGAACAGTTATTCAAACATGAATTGGTTTTCGGACTCGGCCCTGCGGGAACTGGCAAAACATATCTTGCCGTTGCCGCCGCCGTTTCAATGTTCATCGAAGGCCAAGTGGACCGCATCATCCTGTCGCGTCCCGCGGTCGAGGCGGGCGAACGCCTTGGCTTCCTACCCGGTGATATGAAAGACAAAGTCGATCCATACATGCAGCCTCTATACGATGCGCTAAACGATTTTTTGCCGGGCAACCAACTGGGTAAATTACTGGAAGAGAAGAAAATCGAAATCGCCCCATTGGCGTTTATGCGCGGGCGCACACTCGCCAATGCTTTCGTCGTGCTGGACGAAGCTCAAAACGCGACGACTATGCAGATGAAAATGTTCTTAACCCGTATGGGCCAAGGATCACACATGGCGATCACAGGCGACACCAGCCAAATCGATTTACCGCGCGGCGTACCGTCAGGATTGGTCGAGGCGAAAAAGGTTCTGCGCGATGTCAAAGGTATCGGTTTCACCCAATTCGACGTAGCCGACGTTGTCCGCCACCCAATGGTCGCCAAAATCATCCAAGCATACGACAAGAACGCCAAGAAAAATGGCTGATATCATCATCGAAGACACACGCTGGAACGACGTAAACCTGCGCGGCCTTTGCGATGCTGCATTTAATGCTGTTCTGGCGGACCAAAATCTGTCCACCGATTGGGACATCAGTGTTCTGGCCTGCGATGACCCGAAAATTGCCACACTAAACGAGGAATTTCGCGGCAAGCCCGTGCCAACGAACGTGTTGTCATGGCCCGCCGAAGATCTGGCTCCGTTGATTGCTGGTGAAATGCCAACTGCCCCGCAAATGGATGGTTTCGGCGAAAACGAATTGGGTGATATCGCGATTTCTTTTGATACTTGCGAACGCGAAGCCGATGCGCAAAACATCACCATGGCCGATCACACTACACATCTTTTAATGCATGGTCTTTTGCATTTATTAGGATATGACCACGAAACAGACGCCGATGCCGCCCTCATGGAAGGAATGGAGTCGCGCTTACTTGAAAAATTGGGTATAAATGACCCATATAGAGATGAATAAACACTGCCAATACCTTGGAAAGGAACAATGGGCGACATAATCGACGGATCTTCGAGAGCGGCGCAAAGCGCGCAATCGACCCCAAAAACAGGCTTTTTGCGCCGCTTATTAAGCAGCCCAAAAACAACCACCCTCCCTGAAATCGCTGCACCTGCACAGGTGGCAGAAGAGGGATTATCGAAACTAAAAACCATGCGCGTCGAAGACGTGGCAATACCGCGTTCGGATATCGTATGCGTTCCATCAGATATGGAATTGGACGCACTGATCGATGAATTCCGTGACAGCGGCTATTCACGTTTGCCCGTGTTCGAGGATACGTTGGATAATCCAATAGGCATGGTTCACCTCAAAGACATTGCGTTGAAACATGGTTTTAATGGCAAGCCCAAAACATTTAAGGTCACGGATCAGGTGCGGCCTGTTTTGTTCGTACCGCCCTCCATGCCCTTGGATGTATTGTTGCAGAAAATGCAGGCTGAACGCACACATATGGCGTTGGTTGTTGATGAATATGGCGGTGTCGATGGATTGGCCACTATCGAGGATTTGGTTGAACAATTGGTTGGCGAGATCGCCGATGAACACGATGCCGAAGATGATGTAACATGGACGGAATCCAAGCCGGGCGTTTATATTTGTCAATCTCGCGCCCCCCTTGAAGAATTTGAAAAGGTTTTGGGTGTAGATCTGGCTTCGGATACCGACGACGAAGAAATCGACACACTGGGCGGGCTAGTTTTCATGATGACAGGTCGCGTTCCCGTACGAGGTGAGGTCATCTCGCACCCATCAGGATACGATTTCGAAGTTCTAGAGGCTGATCCACGACGCATAAAACGCCTGCGGGTCTATAAAAAGCCCCAGAAAAAATAGGGAATACCATTGGCAACGCCTGATACCAGCCAATCAATGACATGGCGAAAACGGATTGTTTTGTTCTGTCTTGGCCTGTTGTTGGCCTTGGGGCAGGCACCCTTTGGCTTGTCGCTGATCTATTTTGTGATCTTGCCATATCTGGGCTGGATCGTGCGCAATGTCCCCACCCTCAAAATCGGGTTTGGCGTTGGATGGTGGGTTGGCTTTGGATATTTTGCACTGACGTTGATTTGGATCGTCGAACCCTTCCTCGTCGAACCATATGTCACGGGCTGGATGGCGCCCTTTGCCCTTGGATTTATGGCGGCGGGGTTGGCGTTGTTTTGGGCAACTGCTTTCGCATCAGCTGTGAAAATTATGCCCTCGGGGGCAGGGCGTGTCGTTGTTTTGGCGATCACTTGGACGCTGTTGGAATACCTACGAGCGAATATCTTCACGGGTTTCCCGTGGGGGCATCTATCCTATGGTCTGATCAATCTACCGCTTGCGCAATTGGCATCATTCGTCGGCATTCACGGTGCAGGGTTGATTGTTTTACTGATCGCCTTCTTGCCTGCTATCTTCTCCCCGCGCATCTGGGATGGGGCTGTCTGGGCCGTGGTGGCATTCTTCGTTTTCAACGGTTTCGGGCAATGGTGGCAAAGCGGCCCGGTTATGATGAACCCATCCAATACCTTGGTGCGCGTGGTGCAACCAAACGCGGCCCAACATCTGAAATGGCGTCATGACATGGTTGATGTGTTTTACGGCCGCATGATGGGATACACACGTGCACAAACACCTGATCGCCCTGATGTTGTGATCTGGCCCGAAACAGCAATTCCTTATCTGTATCGCGACAGCTTGCCAGTGTTGCAGGAAATCGCAACGGCCTCTGGCCCGAAAACAGCTGTGATCGCGGGCATTGTGCGAACCGTCGGCGACAGACCACGTAACACCATGCTGTTTTTGGATCCCGCAGGCGGGCCAAATGCGTTGTATGACAAACAGCATTTGGTACCATTCGGGGAATACATGCCGTTTGCGGCATTGATAGAACGCCTTGGATTATCGGGCCTTACTGGTCTGGCAGGGCGGTTCGTTTCTGGCGAAGGTAGCCGTGTGATAAACGGGAATAACCTGCCCAATTTTCTGGCGCTAATCTGTTACGAGGCGATATTCCCGCAACATGCGCGAACAATCGAAAACCGCCCCGAATGGATCGTGCATATCACAAACGACGCATGGTTTGGCGAATTTTCAGGTCCATATCAGCATCTGGCACAGGCCCAAATGCGCGCAATTGAACAGGGTTTACCACTGGTGCGATCCGCAAACACAGGGGTGTCCGCCTTGATCGATCCACATGGACGGATTGTTCATGATCTGAAACTCGGTACAGCTGGCTACTTTGATGCGCGTCTACCGGCCCCCCTTCGCGCAACCATCTATGCCCGTTTTGGTGAATGGATTTGGTTAATACTGACTGTTTTATTGTTGTTAACTTCGATTTTCTTTACGCTCAGAACGGCTCGTGAAATTGATTGACCAAAATTGATAACCTGTTATCTAACAGGGATATGCGATCACAACGGCTTCCTGACGTGATCGTTTAATCTTTTTGGAGCTCTATTCATGTCACGTTCAAATTACCTTTTCACTTCGGAATCTGTTTCCGAGGGCCACCCAGATAAAATCTGCGACCGTATTTCAGACGCAATTCTTGATGCCTTCCTAACAGAGGAAGAAATGGCACGCGTTGCCTGTGAAACTTTTGCCACAACCAACCGCGTTATAATCGGCGGCGAGGTGGGCCTATCAACCGAAGCAAAGCTTAAATCCTTCATGGGTGGCGTTGACGAAATCGTGCGCCGCTGCGTGCGCGAAATTGGCTACGAACAAGACGGCTTCCATTGGGAAACCATGCAGGTTGAAAACCTGTTGCACGAACAATCCGCACACATCGCTCAAGGTGTCGACGCAGATGGTGCTGGCGACCAAGGTATCATGTTTGGCTACGCCACGGATGAAACACCTGAATTGATGCCGGCACCAATCCAATACTCACACGCTATCTTGCGCAACTTGGCAGAGGCTCGCCATTCGGGCGAAACGCCACAATTGGGCCCAGACGCGAAATCACAGCTGTCTGTGAATTACGAAAACGGCAAACCAGTTGGCGTTTCATCCATCGTTCTATCAACACAGCACTTGGATGAAACAATGTCATCCGCAGACGTGCGTGACTTGGTCGAACCATACATTCGCAAAACATTACCTGATGGTTGGATTTCAGCGGACACAGAATGGCACGTTAACCCAACTGGTAAATTCGTGATCGGCGGCCCTGATGGGGATGCTGGTTTGACAGGACGCAAAATCATCGTTGATACATACGGCGGCGCGGCGCCACACGGCGGCGGTGCATTTTCCGGCAAAGACCCGACCAAGGTTGACCGTTCTGCTGCATACGCTGCGCGTTACTTGGCGAAAAACGTTGTTGCTGCGGGCCTTGCGAAACGTTGCACAATCCAATTATCCTACGCCATCGGCGTTGCTAAACCGCTGTCAATCTATGCAGACACGCATGGCACAGGCAATGTTCCAGACGCGCAAATCGAACGCGCTGTTGCGGATGCATTTGATCTGACGCCACGCGGCATTATTGAACACCTCCAATTGCGTCGCCCCGTCTATGAACGCACTGCCGCTTACGGTCACTTTGGCCGTACGCCAACGGATGACGGTGGCTTCTCATGGGAAAAAACGGATTTGGTGGACAGCATTAAAAACGCAGTTTGACGCCAATCCCATTTTAAAGTTACAAGGCCTCGCGCACCCACGCGGGGCCTTATTTTTGGAAACCACACCATGACCAAACGCGAAAAACATGTTTCAGGCGCACCGCGCCGTAATTTCTACGGACGGATCAAGGGGAAATCCCTGCATAAATCGCAACAACGTTATATGGCCGAGGATCTGGATGATCTAAAACCTGCGGGCGTCACATATGCGGACAATCCAGACCGCACTCAAATCGATCCAAAATCATGGTTTGAAAACGATAATGATGTCTGGCTAGAGGTCGGCTTTGGCGGTGGCGAACATATGGTGCATCAGGCGGCACTTAATCCAAACGTCAACATCGTGGGCTGTGAACCCTACATTAACGGCGTGGCGATGTTGCTGGGTAAAATCCGCGAATCCAAGGTATCGAACGTTTCTGTTCATCCTGGCGATGCGCGTGACATGATGGACGTTCTGCCCGAGCAATCTATTTCGCGTGCATTCCTTCTGTACCCCGATCCATGGCCGAAATCGCGCCATCACCGCCGTCGTTTCGTCACGCCCGAACATCTTGAACCACTGGCGAAATGCCTGAAATCCGGTGCAATCTTTCGCATCGCGACGGATATCGAAGATTACGTTCGCCAAGCCCTAGAGGAAGTTCTGGCAAACGGTAATTTCGAATGGCTGGCCGAGGGCGCGAATGATTGGCGCAAACCATGGGACGATTGGATTTCCACGCGTTACGAGCAGAAAGCAATCCGCGAAAACCGCACGCCGCATTACCTGACGTTTCGTAAAATCTAAAAGATTGGGCCAAAGGCCCGCGCCTTCCACGCCTCGCCAAGCGAAGGCGCGGATGCCGAACCGCTGTATGAACAGGCCATCGCAATTTGCGTGGCCCGCTTACCCGCCGACCATGCCAATACCAAAATGTTCCGCAATAACTACGCCATCATGCAGGCCGAACGGGACAAAGGTTAACGTTTGTCGCCATCATCACGCCTGACAGAATGCCATACGTTACCCATACGTAATACATACGCATTCCATACGTTGTTTTTATGCCCATTTCCAAACCTTACCCCGCCGCACGCACCCTCAGCGAACGGTGGTTAATTTTCGCAATGGACGATCAAACCCCTATGGATTATGACGGGTACAGATAACAGGAGACACATCATGTCAGGCCACGGCGCACCCATCCCAATGACCTCTCGTAAGGGTTCTGCCCTGCGCGGAACAGCCAACGTCCCAGGCGATAAATCCGTCTCTCACCGCTCGTTAATCTTGGGTGCATTGTCCATCGGTGAAACCAAAATCTCGGGCCTTTTGGAAGGCCAAGATGTATTGGATACCGCACGCGCAATGTCCGCATTTGGCGCGGATGTCACCGACCACGGCGAAGGTAACTGGTCTGTTCACGGTGTTGGCGTTGGCGGCTTCGCAGAACCCGATGATGTGATCGATTGCGGCAACGCTGGCACGGGCGTACGTTTGATTATGGGTGCCATGGCCACCTGTCCAATCAATGCAACATTCACGGGCGATGCCAGTTTGCGATCACGCCCAATGAACCGAATTACCGTTCCACTACAAGGGTTTGGCGCGAAATCATATGGCCGTTCAAACGGCTATCTACCCCTGACAATGGTCGGGGCGCGTGATGCAATGGGCATCACTTACAAATCCCCACACCCGTCGGCGCAAATCAAATCTGCGGTGTTATTGGCGGGTTTAAACGCGCTGGGCGAAACGACATTGATCGAAGAATCCCTGACCCGTGATCATTCCGAACGCATGTTGCGCGGCTTTGGTGCAGACATTGAAACCGTTGAAACATCCGAAGGTTTTGCAACCACGTTACAGGGCCGCCCAGAACTAGTGGCCCAAGATATTACCGTCCCCCGCGATCCATCATCTGCCGCCTTCCCAGTATGTGCAGCATTGATCGTGGAGGGATCCGAGGTGCTGGTGCCTAACATCGGCTTGAACCCAACGCGCAACGGATTATTCACAACGCTGATCGAAATGGGCGCGGACATCACATTCGAAAATGAACGTGAAGAAGGCGGCGAGCCAGTAGCAGATTTACGTATAAAATACAGTGATTTAACTGGTGTCGAAGTACCCCCAGAACGCGCACCAACTATGATCGACGAATATCCAATCCTGTCCGTCGTGGCATCATTCGCAACCGGTAAAACGGTGATGCGCGGCGTCAAAGAATTGCGCGTCAAAGAGTGTGATCGCATCGACGCAATGGCACGTGGTTTGGAAAACATGGGCGTGACAATCGAAGAGGGCGAAGATTTCATGATCGTCCACGGTCAAAGTGGCGACGTGAAGGGCGGCGGCACAGCAGCCACCCATCTGGATCACCGCATCGCCATGTCATTCATGTGCATGGGGCTTGCCACCCAACAGCCTGTCAGCATTGACGACGGCGGTGCAATCGCCACGTCATTCCCAATATTTGAGGAATTGATGGGCGGGTTGAACGCGCATATCGAACGTAAGAACAGATAAGGTTTGAACGAAAAGGGCCGTAAATGACAATGCAGTTCACAGTCGCAATTGATGGGCCCGCCGCCGCTGGCAAAGGCACGATTTCTAAGGCTGTCGCCAAGGATTTTGGTTTCGCACATCTAGACACTGGATTGTTGTATAGGGCGGTTGGCTTTAAAACTTTGCAGCTTGAACCTGACGCAATAACCACCGACGTCGCCGTCGATTTGGCAAAATGCCTGACACCCGAAGATTTAACAAATGACAGCTTGCGCACAGGTGATGTTGCACAAGCGGCTAGCCGAGTAGCAGTTATTCCAGAAGTGCGCGATGTTTTGTTGGAATTTCAACGTACATTTGCGATTCGTGACGGTGGAGCGGTATTGGACGGGCGCGATATTGGAACCGTGATTTGTCCGTCCGCCGACGTGAAAATGTTTGTCACCGCCAGTGCCGAAGTCCGTGCCGAACGCCGTTTTCTGGAATTAAGTGCAAAAGGCCACGATGTCGAACGCGCGGGCGTATTGGCCGATGTTATCGCACGTGATAAACGCGACAGCGAACGAGAAACCGCGCCATTAGTTGCCGCCGAGGATGCTGTAATTATTGATACATCTGATTTGACGATAGAAGATGCAATCATTGCGGCAAATAAGGTTGTTGCCTCTGTATTTAACGGCAAATGATTTTGTTTGTATAAACGTCGCTTTTTACATAGGTTTCGTTATAGATTTAGGGGATTAAATCGGGGTGGGGGCATGACGCGATTTCGCACATTGATGTTGCTTGTTTGTTTGGTCGTGCCAACAATTGGGTTTGCGCAGACGGGCAGAACCGATTCAGATGCCTTTGCGCAATGCTCGCAACAGACCAATCAACTGTATCATTGGAACGTCGAATTGGATCGCCACCATGAGAAGGTTGAGGCCTATAATGACCGACTGGATTTTCTGCGAATTCTGTTAAAGCGCCGAGAGGCATATGTTCAGGATGTAGATCAGCAAATGAAGGACGATCCTGCGGATCGGGAATTGTGGAAAACTTATGATTTCGCTTTTTCGCTATATGAGCGCGCGATTGAACGTATTCGAAAATGGAACGCATTTGGTGATCAATTGGAAGATGAATACCAAAGCGTGATCGCCCAAGTCGTGGATATGAAGAAAGTTATCGCCACCGATTGTAGCGGTACATGGGAGTTGGCGATCATTAACAAGTTTTGTGATGATACATCTGGGCGACACGATGAATTCTGCAAAGAGTTTGAGAAATAACGCCCACGCTTCGCCCTTTACGATCACCTGAATTTCCCGTATACGCACGCGTAATCGCGCAAAGCGGCGGTGGAGAATCCACCAATTGGTAAGGCAGGGCTGGAAATATCCGGCCCTTTGTGTGTTTGTAGCCGACCCATTGCACGCGTGGTTGTAACTGAAACCCAAAGACCCGTGGATATAACCGCGCGGCCCGAAAAATATATGAAGGATTATATATATGTGCGCTAAAGCGACAATGGAGGAGTTCGAAGCCCTCTTGAACGAAAGCTTCGACATCGACACACCTGACGAAGGTTCTGTTGTAAAAGGTAAAGTAATCGCAATCGAAGCTGGCCAAGCCATCATCGACGTAGGTTACAAAATGGAAGGTCGCATTGACCTTAAAGAATTCGCAAATCCTGGCCAAGCCCCTGAAATCGAAGTTGGCGACACTGTAGAGGTATTCCTTGACCGTGTTGAAAACCAACGCGGTGAAGCGGTTATCTCACGCGAGAAAGCACGTCGTGAAGAAGCATGGGATCGTTTGGAAAAAGCACACGCATCAGAAGAGCGCGTTGAAGGCGCAATCTTTGGTCGCGTTAAAGGTGGCTTCACTGTTGATTTGGGCGGCGCGGTTGCGTTCTTGCCTGGTTCACAAGTTGACGTTCGCCCTGTGCGTGACGCTGGCCCATTGATGGGTATGGCACAACCATTCATCATTTTGAAAATGGACCGTCGTCGTGGCAACATCGTTGTTTCTCGTCGTGCGATCCTTGAAGAATCACGTGCTGAACAGCGTGCGGAAATCGTTGGCAAGTTGGCCGAAGGTGATGCAGTTGACGGTGTGGTTAAAAACATCACTGACTACGGTGCATTCGTAGACTTGGGCGGTGTTGACGGCCTGTTGCACGTAACTGACATGGCGTGGTCACGTGTGAACCACCCATCAGAAGTTCTGACAATTGGTGAAACAATCAAAGTTCAAGTAATCAAGATCAACAAAGAGACACACCGTATCTCCTTGGGTATGAAGCAATTGCAAGACGACCCTTGGGGCGATGTTGCTGGCCGTTTCCCATTGGAATCAGTACACACAGGTCGTGTTACGAACATCACTGATTACGGTGCATTCGTTGAACTGGAACCAGGCGTTGAAGGTTTGGTACACGTTTCTGAAATGTCTTGGACCAAGAAGAACGTACACCCAGGTAAAATCGTTTCTACAAGCCAAGAAGTTGAAGTTATGGTTTTGGAAATTGAATCCGACAAACGTCGCGTTTCACTTGGCCTGAAACAAACGCAAGGCAACCCATGGGAAGGCTTCGCGAAGAACTTCCCTGAAGGTGCAGAAGTTGAAGGTGAAGTTAAGAACATCACTGAATTCGGTTTGTTCATCGGTCTTGAAGGCGAAATCGACGGTATGGTTCACTTGTCAGACTTGGCATGGGATAAATCTGGCGAAGAAGCATTGGCAGACTACAAAAAAGGCGACATCGTTAAAGCTGTTGTTATTGATGTAGACGCTGACAAAGAGCGTATTTCATTGTCTGTTAAAAACTTGGGCGAAGATCCATTCGCAGAAACAATCGCAGGCGTTAAACGCGGTGCTGTTGTAACTGTTGAAGTGACTTCTATCGAAGATGGCGGCATTGAAGTTGAATACGATGGTATGAAAGCATTCATCCGTCGTTCAGACCTATCACGTGACCGCGCAGAGCAACGCCCAGAGCGTTTCAGCGTTGGTAACAAGGTTGATGCTCGTGTGACTTCTATCGATGCGAAATCACGTAAGCTGGGTCTGTCGATCAAAGCGCGCGAAATCGCAGAAGAGAAAGAAGCTGTGGAACAATACGGTTCATCCGATTCAGGTGCGTCTTTGGGCGACATCTTGGGTGCTGCGTTGAAGAGCAACGACTAAATCTGATACATAATTTTTGAAACGGCGCGGGAAATTCCCGCGCCGTTTTTGTTTTGAATGCGCGAATCGCAACCCATTATTTGCTAGTTTTTTGTTGCAAAAAGCTGAAAAGCGCCAAAGATTGCCCAGTTGGTCGGTAAAATTGAAACTTATCCCTTTGATAATCCAAATTTTTTGAACCGAACACTTTGCACAGCGAAGAAAATCTGCAAGTATCGCGCAAAGTCACAGTTATGGGGAAGTGCTGTAAAAAATGATACGTTCTGAATTGGTCGAAAAAATTGCCGCCGAAAATCCGCATCTATATCAACGTGATGTTGAACGTATCGTTGCAACCATTTTCGATGAGATCATTGATGCAATGGCCGAAGGTGATCGTGTTGAATTACGCGGCTTTGGATCATTTTCGGTAAAAGAACGCGAAGCACGCCGTGGTCGCAATCCACGTACAGGCGAAGCCGTTGATGTAGATAAGAAACATGTGCCTTTCTTTAAAACCGGAAAACTTCTTAGAGATCGCTTGAACGGCGGCTAATCAAGACTTATCTGTGGTAGAGATATTCTTCGGAGCCCACTATGCGCATCATTCGTCTTTTCTTTCTGTTATCAGTTTCAATTGTTTTGATCGTTTTGGCCTTGGCCAATCGTCAAATGGTTTCGTTGCAATTATTACCTACTGAATTGGCCGGCTATGTCGGGCTGGATGGTAAAATCAATGTTCCGTTGTTTTTGGTAATTTTGCTGGGCGTTTTGATTGGGTTGTTGTTGGGTTTCGTTTGGGAATACCTGCGCGAATACAAACACCGCAAGGCATTGGGTGTGAAAACCAAAGAGGTTCACACATTGGAACGCGAGATGAAAAAGCTGAAGCAGGAAACAACCAGCGAAACCGATCAGATTTTGGCGTTGCTCGACTAGGGCTTTCATTTCACGCAGTAAATACGTTATGCAGTCGGAAAATGATACGGCGAGTGTATATGATGCGTGTGAAAATCTGTGGAGTTACAACAACTGATAGCTTGAAAGCTGCGGTCGATGCCGGCGCGGCGTATATTGGATTCAATTTCTTCAAAAAATCCCCGCGTTATTTGGATTTATCCAGCGTCGCAGATTTGGCCCAAGAGGTGCCCGCTGGTGTATGTAAGGTTGGGTTATGGGTGAACCCAACTGATGAGGAATTGGATGCAATGTTGGCGGTTGTAGCAATCGATATGATTCAATTGCACGGCTCTGAAAGTGTAGAGCGGGTTGCCGAAATCAAAGAAGCCTATGGCCTGCCTGTAATGAAAGTAATCGGCGTTTCTGGCGCAGATGATATTGCACAGATTAACGACTACGAGCAGGTGGCGGATCAGATATTATTGGATGCAAAGCCGCCCAAAGATGCGGTTTTACCTGGTGGAAATGGATTAGCGTTTGATTGGAACTTGATTGCGAAACGCCGTTTTGCCGTGCCGTGGATGCTGGCGGGTGGTTTGGTGCCTGATAACGTGGCCGAAGCGGTGCGTTTGACAGGTGCGCAACAGGTCGATGTTTCCTCTGGCGTAGAGGTATCGGTTGGGGTTAAAGATAAACAACTGATTACGGATTTTATCCGCGCTGCGAACGGAGACGCATAATGGCAAATGATATGTACAATTCTTTCATGAATGCCCCTGATGAAAAGGGCCGTTTTGGTGATTTTGGCGGACGCTTTGTGTCTGAAACATTGATGCCGTTGATTTTGGATCTAGAGGCGGAATACGAGAAAGCTAAAACGGATGAAACGTTTTGGGCCGAAATGGATCATCTGTGGAAACACTACGTTGGTCGCCCTTCGCCGTTGTATTACGCGGATCGCGTAACTGCTGAGCTGGGTGGCGCTAAAATTTATTACAAACGTGATGAATTGAACCACACT
The DNA here is from genome assembly GCA_943846615.1 of uncultured Amylibacter sp. Lineage (GTDB taxonomy): Bacteria > Pseudomonadota > Alphaproteobacteria > Rhodobacterales > Rhodobacteraceae > Amylibacter. Next base: position 1,929,566 of record OX044354.1, read on the forward strand.
GGCGCGCACAAAATCAACAACGTGTTGGGCCAAATCCTGTTGGCGCGTCGCATGGGTAAAACACGGATTATTGCGGAAACAGGTGCGGGACAACACGGTGTTGCAACAGCAACCGTTTGCGCAAAATTTGGGTTAGAGTGTATTGTTTACATGGGTGCGCATGACGTTGAACGCCAAGCGCCTAATGTTTTCCGTATGAAATTATTGGGTGCAAAGGTTGTACCTGTAACCAGTGGTCGCGGTACATTGAAGGACGCAATGAACGATGCTTTGCGCGATTGGGTGACCTATGTGGATGAGACATTCTATTGTATCGGTACCGCAGCTGGCCCGCATCCATACCCCGCGATGGTGCGTGATTTTCAATCGATTATCGGCAAAGAAACCAAGCAGCAGATGATGGAACAAGAAGGCCGTTTACCCGATAGCTTGATCGCCTGTATTGGAGGCGGATCAAACGCCATCGGCCTGTTCCACCCATTTTTGGACGATGATTCAGTGCGCATTATTGGCGTCGAGGCAGGTGGCAAAGGTGTGAATGATGACATGGAGCATTGTGCATCCCTGACAGGTGGTCGCCCTGGTGTGTTGCACGGCAACCGTACATATTTATTGCAAGATGACGACGGTCAAATTTTAGAAGGCCATTCTATCTCGGCGGGTCTGGATTACCCTGGTATCGGACCAGAGCACAGCTGGTTGCATGAGATTGGTCGTGCGGAATATGTATCCGTAACGGACACAGAAGCATTGGATGCATTCCAATTTTCATGCCGTACCGAAGGTATCATTCCAGCACTGGAACCATCCCACGCATTGGCGCACGTACGCAAAATTGCGGGTGATCTGCCGAAGGATCATATCATGGTGATGAATATGTGTGGTCGTGGTGACAAGGATATTTTCACCGTTGCACGCGCATTAGGCTGGGATATGGACGAAGAGTAAGGCGAACGACTTAGGCCTTCTTTTGCATCCTGCTGATGATGTTTAACGCCATACGGCGTGGCATCAATGGGATGATCCAATTTGTCACGAATGACAGCATGGTTTCATTCACTACGTGCAGCTTGCCACGCATCATCGCATCATAACCGATTTTTGCAGTTTCAGCGGCTGTTTTCCCGCGTTGCTTGACCAATCCAGTCCCGCCAAGGTCTGCGGTTTTCGCGAATTCTGTTTCGACATAACCAGGTGCGAGAACGGTACAAGTAACGCCTTGGGGGCGTAATTCGTGATCGATTGCTTGGCTGAAAGACGCAACGAAGGCCTTGGTTGCGAAATATGTTGCCTGTAATGGCCCCGGCATCATACCAGCGGTTGATCCCACGTTTAGGATTTTCCCACCACCTTGGGTCACCATGTCATTGCCAACCAAATGACACAGCGTGACGAGGCTGTTGACGTTTAGATCGATCATGGCCAAATCGTCATCCAAAGTGCGTTCGATGAAGTTCCCATGCCCGCCAAAGCCTGCGTTATTGATTAAAATGTCGATTTTGATGCCTGATTTTTGCACGGCCGCATACAGCGCGCGAGCACCTTTTGGATTTCCAACATCTTGGGCGATTACGGTGGCGGTTATACCGTATTGGGTTTCAAGTTCGGTCTTTAACGCCATTAAGGCATCCTTGCGTCGTGCAACGATAATAACATCGCCACCTTGTTGTGCGTGATACCTTGCGAATTCTTGACCAATGCCGGAGGACGCGCCAGTGATTAGTGCTGTGTTTGTCATGTTTCACCCGATTTTTCTCTTAATCAAGCATCGCATGGATTGCTGAATAACGCCAAACAAATAGAACGGGTTGCCGTAGCGTTTTCTGGTGGAAAACGGCGCTTTTATCCTGACTTTTGCACGTGTTTGCGGTAATTCTATTTTCAGGAAAAGGGGTAGGTAATGTCAATTTTATTGGGCGTTGATACAGGCGGCACCTATACGGATGCGGTTTTGATCAAAGATGAAACCACAATACTTGCCAGCGCCAAGTCGTTGACGACGCGCAGTGATTTGGCAGTGGGCGTAGGAAATGCGGTGCAGTCCGTTCTGAACGACAGCGGTGTTGCGCCAAGCGATATTGTTATGACTTCATTATCGACGACGTTGGCAACAAACGCGTTGGTTGAGGGTAAGGGCGGCAAAGTTTGTTTGGTGTTCATCGGGTTCAGCGAGAAAGATGTAACCCGTCAAGGCTTGGACGCTGCCCTGAAAGGCGATCCATTGATCATTATTGCCGGTGGTCACGACCACTCAGGCAACGAAGTGACATCCCTTGAGGAACAAGCTCTGCGTGATCAACTGAAGGTGCTTGAAGGCGTTTCAGGTTTTGCGATTGCGGCACAATTCAGCACCCGCAACGCATCCCATGAGATTCGGGTGCGTGATATCGTTCGGGACGTGACCAGTGCGCCCGTGACATGTTCGCATGAGTTGTCAGCCAAATTGGGTGGCCCAAAGCGGGCGATGACAGCGGTTTTGAATGCCCGTCTGATTGGTATGATTGATCATCTAGTCGGGGCGACAGAAACGCATTTCAAGACCATTGGAATTACATGCCCGATGATGGTCGTACGTGGTGATGGCGCGTTAATCAGTGCGGATCAGGCGCGCGAAAAACCGATCGAAACGATTTTGTCTGGGCCTGCAGCCAGCATCGTTGGTGCGCGTTGGTTGACGGATGAAACAGATGCATTGGTGTCGGATATCGGTGGAACAACGACTGATGTAGCGATTTTGCGCAATGGCCGCCCGATGATTGATCCCGATGGAGCGATGGTTGGTGGCTTGCGCACCATGGTCGAAGCGGTTTCAATGCGGACTTTTGGTTTGGGTGGCGACAGTCAGGTGCATTTGTCACGCGAAGGATTAGCCGGTGAAATTTCGCTGGGGCCGCGACGTGTGATGCCTGTTTCTCTTTTAGCGACAACCCATCGCGATATGGTTCATGATGCGTTGGACAGTGCGTTAGGTGATGAGCGCGGCCAAGAGTTTGCGGGGCAGTTTTTAGTGCCAATGGTGGAAAATTCAACTGGGCTTAGTGCGCGCGATCAAGCGGTCTTTGATCGTATCGTGACTGGGGCTCTACCTATGGCAATGGCAGTTAAAACCCGAATTGACTTGGGAGCAATTGAGCGATTGGTAGAAGCTGGTTTGGTCATGCAGGCCGGAATTACGCCATCTGACGCCAGCCACGTTTTAGGGCGTGTGGATGTTTGGGATCGATCAGCTGCGTATAAGGCGTTGAGTGTATTTGGACGTATGCGTACGGGAGCTGGCGAAATGCTGTCCGATGATCCAGACGATTTGGCGCGAAGAATAATTGATCAACTTACGGAACAAACCGCAGAGGTTTTGTTGGAAGCTGCTTTCAGTGACGAAAGATTTGATGGTCGTGCACGTGACTTGGCACGTCATATATTGGTGAAAAAGGGAATGTCGCATCATCGCGGTGTGGTGTCATTGGATGTTGGTCTCAACTTGCCCGTTGTTGGTTTGGGGGCCTCTGCGCATGCGTATTATGATGCTGTTGGTGACAGGGTGAATGCACAAATGATACTACCTCTGCATGGTGGTGTCGCAAATGCGATTGGCGCGGTTGTTGGTCAAATTACCATGCGTGAGCTGGGGTTGATTGAAGGCGCAGGTGATGGAGCGTGGCGGGTATTTGGCGAAGATGGGCCCGTAGTCTATAATGACCAAGAAGAGGCGTATCAGACATTGCGTAATGCGTTGGGCAGTCAAGCAATCATTGCTGCGAAGCAAGCTGGCGCGGCAGACATACAAGTACGTTTCGAAGAAGATGTGCAAGAAGCCACCATTGAAGGGCGTAGCGTTTTTGTTAAAGGCAGCGTTTTGGCCATCGCATCAGGGCGACCAAGGATTACAGTATGATAAAAACTGTTGGATTTGATGCAGATGATACGTTGTGGCACAACGAACCCTTTTTTGGCGAAGCACAGGCCGCGTTAATCGAGGTTTTGAAAGACTTTGCTAATGGTTCAGACGTTGCGGGTGTTCTGTTGGAAATGCAACGTCGTAACGTTCCTACGATGGGTTATGGAATAAAAGCTTTCACGTTCTCCATGATGGATACTGGATTGGCCGTAAGCGGCGGGCATTTGGACTCTAGCGCGATGGTTGATATCATGAATATTGGTCGCGAGATGTTGGCCCATCCGGTTGATTTGTTACCTGGCGTTGCTGACACGTTGGAGGGTATGGCGGGTAATTATGAATTGGTGCTGATCACCAAAGGTGATTTGGTAGACCAAGAGCGCAAGGTTAGGTTATCCGAAGTTGGAAATTGGTTCAGTCATGTTGAAATTGTAAGTGAAAAACGCCCTCAAACATACGAAGCGATTTTCGGAAGATTTGGGTCTTTGAACCACAGTGCGATGATTGGAAACTCTGCTAAATCCGATGCTTTGCCTGCTGTTCGGGCGGGCGCGTGGGGTGTTCATGTTCCCTATGAGGTGACTTGGGAATTGGAAATGGTTGAAACCGTGCCAGACCATCCGCGATACTTTGAGGCAAAGGATATCGTTCATGCGGCTGAAATTATTAAGGATATCGAGCCCTAGAGCGCGAAGGTGATGGAAACAGATTGTTGTTTTGTATCAAGGGAATTACAACGGCGTTATGAAACCTCACGATAAATCCAGTTTTATGCGGGCGCTAGAGTACTTCCCCGTTGTTGCATTGTTAAGTATTGGACGAATGTTACCTTTCCGCCTACGCGGCAGGTTTTTCGCAGGCTTGGGGGGATTTATTGTTTCCAATTTGCCAAGCGCACGTAAGCGCGTGGCAAACGGCTTAGGGCGCGTTTTCCCTGAATTGACTCTCAAAGAAGTGAAAAATCTGACGCGTGAAGTCGGTCGAAACACAGCGCAAACCCTGTCAGAGATTTTGATGAATGCGGATTATAAGAAACGCACGCATTTGTTCACCGCGCGTGGCCCAGGACTGCGAGAGCTGGAGCAAGCGCGTGATGCTGGCACCGGCGCGATCATCGTTTCCGCCCATTTCGGTCAATGGGAAGCAATTCGCCATCATTTGGCGATGAATACCATGGAAACGGGCGCGGTTTATCGTGAAAATAATAATCCGCTGTATGAACGCCGGTTCCGTAATGCGATTGAACAAGGTGGGTCACCGATCGTCGCCCGCAGCCCCAAGGGCAATATGAAAATGGTACGCCATTTGCGCGGTGGAGGTTTTTTTGCATTACTTGTTGATCAAAAATATCTAGTTGGCGAACATGTTCCCTTTATGGGGATTGATGCCATGACAACGACTGCACCTGCCGAAATGGCATTACGGTACAATTTACCATTGGTTCCCGCGTTCGCGACACGCCAAGGCAACGGAATGGATATCGTGATTGATTACGAAGAGGCGATCCAGCCAAGTGATGTGATGCAGATGACGCTGGAAATCAATGAACGCATCGGTGCGCGTATCAAAAAAGATCCGGCGCAATGGTATTGGTTGCACAATCGTTGGCAACTTAATCGGCTGGAAGCGCCGTGAGGATTTCTTTGGTTTTAGCCAAGATTTCATCAATAATTTTTGTCGAATCTGAAGATCCAAATAAGATATTTTGAGCGGTTTTTAGTTGATCAGATCGTTCTGTATCGTCACGCAGTTTCTCCCAACAATCGGCGATTTCGGCTGGCGTATCACCCTGACAGGATCCGCCGCCGCCGACAAGATTGTCATAAATATCTTTGAAATTCGCGTAATGAGAGCCATGGATCAGCGCACTGCCATGTGATGCAGGTTCAAACGGCGTATGTCCACCAACCTGTGTAATCGATCCAGCGACAAAGGTGACCGCAGATAATGCGTACCACAAATCCATTTCACCCATCGTATCGGCCAAATATACTTGGTTCGTTGATCGAGGCAGTTCGTTTTTTGATCTGGTTGCATAGGATATGCGGGCTTGATCCATCTGTGCCATGATCTCGCCGGCGCGTTTCGGGTGGCGGGGTGCAAGGATCATTTTTAAATTTGGGTTCTTCTGCAAAGAAAGCGCTAGGGCGTCCAACAGAACCTTGTCCTCTCCCTTGTGGGTTGAGGCGGCGCAGATTGTGTTTTTGTAGGGGAAAACTTTTTGAATAGCGTGCAGGTCTGGATGATTAACCTTCGGTGATGCTTTGAATGCCTTTAGATTAAGCGTTTGCAGAATTTTACTTTGCGGGATGCCTAGTTCCAGAAAACGTTTAAATGCTAAGTTGTCCTGTGCGAAGATGAAGTCGATACATTCTATCGTAGCCTTGCAAAGGGCAGGGTTGCGCTGCCAAAAGGCAAAGCTGGATTTTGAAATTCGCGCATTTATCCATACAATAGGGAGGCCAGCGTTGCGGCACATTACGGTTCTGTTCGGGTACATCTCGTTTTCGATGGTGATCAGTGCGCTGGGATTCCATTTGCGTAGAAAACGTTTGACGACGGATTTAAAATCAAGCGGCGCGAGGGCGACATGAATATCTTTCGCGGCAAGGTTTTGCGCCTGAACATATGCGATGATGTTGGAAACGGTTATGAGAATTTGTTTGTTTCCAAAGGTGCGTTCGATTTCTGGCAACAATGTTTCCAGAGTGTTAAGTTCACCGATGCTGGCAACATGAAGCCAGATCGGGTGATCGACGTTGGGGTGTTTCGGAGTAATTGCGAAGCGTCCCAGAAGGCTGCTTAGGCTGTCTTTGCCGGTGCAGAAACGAACGGCGGCAACAACGGGAACGATCAGCCATCCGATTAATAAAAGTAGGTTATATTTGAACATTCCACAGCCTCATTTGCCGCTCGTTATACTTTGGTTCTTTTGCTTTGTCTCGCTTATATAATTTGCACTTGGGCGGCCTTGGCCATAGAAATGTAACTGGTGTAGGCGTGGAATTGAAGCGTTTCAAAGGTAGGTTAGAAAATGTCGATCCCACAAGTATACGTGACAAATTTCAATAAGAATTTCACAGGCGTTTCTGCGACAGCGGCGGGTGTGGTTTCGGAACAGAACACGATGTTAGATTTGCGTCTGGTTGGTGTAAGGTTACCGAATTGCCCTGCGCCCATTTCGAAGGCCGAAGCTGTTAAAATGTCGGTTGTACCGCCAGAAAAGCAGCCGTTTGCGATTTGGCATGTGCGGCGTAACACGGAAATGCGGGCGGCGATTTGGGCGCGTGATGTGTTGAATCGGCCTATTAAAATTGTTTTTACCTCTGCTGCGCAACGACGCCATTCTGCGTATCCGCGGTGGTTGATTTCCAAGATGGACGCAGTGGTTGCCACCAGTGATGCGGCGGCGGCATTCGTGGATAATGTGCGGGCCGTGGTGCCGCATGGGGTGGCGACGCAGCGGTTTGTTCCTGCATCTGATCGTAGGGCGAATTGGGCCGAATTGGGATATGGGGGCATGCGCGGTGTGGCCTGTGTTGGTCGGGTTCGACCAGAAAAGGGTACGGATGTTTTTGTCGAAACGATGCTTCGCGTTTTGCCCGAACAGCCCGATACAGTCGCATTGATTATCGGCAAGGCATCACGGGAACACAAAGCGTTTCAACAAAAGTTGCAGGATAAGATTGATGCGGCGGGGCTGTCGGATCGATTGTTGTTTGTTGGTGAGATCGGCGCCGACCAAATGCCCAGCATTATGGCGGCGGTTTCCTTGCTTGTAGCGTTGCCACGTTACGAGGGGTATGGGATGACGCCGTTAGAGGCGATGTCTTGCGGAACGCCTTATGTGGCCAGCCGCACTGGGCATTTTGAAGTGTTTTCGAATGGTGGGGCATGTGGAACCGTTGTTGATATTGAAGATGTTGATGCGTCTGTTTTGGCGGTTAATGAATGGTTGTTTGATGACGCTCGATTGGAAGATGTATCAGTTTCCGCGCGTGAATTTGTTTTGGCAAATCATTCGGTCAGACAAGAGGCCGAGGCGATCAATGCAGTTTATCAAGAGTTGTGGGAAGAGGCAGGCGGGACGTAGCGCGTTTTTCTGTTTCGTGTTAGGATTGGGCTATATTCAAACAGGAGTAGCACGATATGTCTTTGGAATTTTGGATACAGTTTTTAGGTTGGATGGCGTTGGTCAATGGTGCCATTTTGATTTTGGGCACGATTGCTTTGTCGGTCGCGCGGGAATGGATTATGGGGATTCATTCTGCGATGACAGGTGTCGATCGTGTGGATTTGCCGGTGCTTTATTTTAGCTATCTGGGGAATTTTAAGATTGCTTGGATTATGCTGAATTTGGTGCCGTATTTGGTTTTGCGGTTGGCGATGTGAAGCGTGAATTTCCGAGTGTCCCCATGGGGACATGGGGTTAAGATGTTGTTTTATATCATTAACTGAAATTTTAGGCCTTTAGATTCAATGCTGACCGACTATTTCTACAAGTACATTGGCATTTTCGAATTCGTTTGTAGAGATGAGCCCCTAGAATGAAAAAGGCCCCAACACTAATGTGTGGGGCCAGGATTTCTGATGTAATGCGGTATTAACGCGTAAACTTCTTATACTTCACACGTGTTGGTTCCAATGCATCTGGGCCCAGGCGACGTTTTTTGTCTTCTTCGTATTCGGCGAAGTTGCCTTCGAACCATTCGACGTGGCTGTTGCCTTCGAATGCCAGCATGTGTGTACAGAGGCGATCCAAGAAGAAGCGGTCGTGGGAGATGACAACCGCACAGCCTGCGAAATCTGCGATGGCGTCTTCCAACGCGCGGAGTGTTTCAACGTCCAAGTCATTTGTTGGCTCATCGAGCAGTAATACGTTGCCGCCTTCGCGCAACAATTTCGCCATGTGCACACGGTTGCGTTCACCACCAGACAGCAGGTTTAGCGGTTTTTGTTGATCGCCGCCCTTGAAGTTGAACGCGCCACAGTATGCGCGGCTGTTCATTTCGGCGTCGCCGAGTTCGATGATTTCTTGGCCGCCTGAAATTTCTTCCCAAACGGTTTTTTTGCCGTCCAAATCCGCGCGGGATTGATCGACGTAGGACAATTGAACAGTGTCGCCGAATTCAACGGTGCCGCTGTCTGGTTGTTCTTGGCCTGTCATCATGCGGAATAGGGTGGATTTACCCGCGCCGTTGGGCCCGATAACACCCACGATGGCACCAGGAGGGATGGAGAATGATAGGTCTTCGATCAGGATGTTTTCGCCAAATGCCTTGGAGATGTTATTCACCTCGATCACCTTGGAACCCAAACGTGGGCCGTTGGGAATGACGATTTGGGCTGTGCCCACTTTATCGCGCTCTGACTGATCTGCCATTTCATTATATGCGGAAATACGCGCCTTGGATTTTGCTTGGCGTGCCTTGGCGCCTTGGCGCATCCATTTCAGTTCGCGTTCCAATGTTTTCTGGCGTGTTTTGTCTTCTTTGGCCTCTTGGGATAGGCGTTTTGCCTTTTGTTCAACCCATGCAGAGTAGTTACCCTCGTATGGGATACCGCGACCGCGATCGAGTTCAAGAATCCACGTTGTGATGTCATCCAAGAAATAACGGTCGTGGGTCACGATTAAGATCGTGCCTTTGTATTCCTTTAGGTGGTTTTGAAGCCATGCGATTGTTTCTGCGTCCAAGTGGTTGGTCGGTTCATCGAGCAACAACATGTCAGGTTTTTCTAGCAGTAGTTTACACAAGGCTACGCGGCGTGCTTCGCCGCCTGATAGGGTTGCGACGTCTGCGTCATCTGCAGGGCAGCGTAGTGCCTCCATCGCGATGTCGATTGATGCGTCGAGATTCCACAGATCGTCAGCATCGATTTGATCCTGAAGGGAGGCCATTTCGTCGGCCGTCTCTTCGGAGTAGTTCATGGCGAGTTCGTTGTATTTATCCAGAACTGCCTTCTTTTCAGCCACAGCCAGCATTACGTTTTCACGCACGGATAGGGACGGGTCCAGAACAGGTTCCTGTTCTAGGTAGCCAACGGTGACGCCTTCGGCGTGCCATGCTTCGCCAGTGAAATCGGTGTCCAAGCCCGCCATGATTTTCATCAGGGTCGATTTACCGGTGCCGTTGACGCCAACAACGCCGATTTTTACGCCTGGTAGGAATGAAAGACGGACGTTTTCAAAACACTTTTTCCCACCAGGGTAAGTTTTGGACACGCCGTCCATGTGGTAAACGTATTGATAAGCGGCCATTTTACGACTCCGAAAAAATTGATGATTTCGGTGCGTTTTATCGGGTCGTGCGCGATGGTGCAATCAAGGAATTGAAAGCCCCAACGCATAAGGGGGAGAGAGCGTTGGGGCGGGTGGGCGACGTGCGCCTGTTATTCGTCTGAAGGGATCAGAGGAATAAGTGGGGTTTTCACTGCATCTTGGCTGGCCGTTGGTTTTGGGCCCCAAGTTGTCGGGAATGTAAGGTCTGGGAACAGGTTCTGAGCGAATGACGCGGTAGGAACCATTAGGGCGGCAATTACGGTGGCTGTTAAAGCAATTTGTTTCATGTCTATCATCCTTATGGCAGGGGGAGGTTCCTGCGTTTGTTAATCAGGTTTGTTTTCCTGATAAGGAATATTTAGGCTTGATTGATTGCGTTGAAAATATCATATTATCGAAATTGATACGTTGTAAAAATCGAGTAATGGTATGTTGCCAAATTTAAAAGCCCTTGGGGTGTTTGCAAAAGTCGCTGAAACAGGTTCGTTTGCAGGGGCCGCGAAGGCGTTGAATATTTCCGCGCCCGTTGTCAGCCAGCATATTTCCCAGTTAGAAGAGAATCTGGATACCGCGTTGGTTTATCGTTCTACGCGGTCGTTGACGTTGACAGATGCGGGGCAAAAGTTGGCTGGGCATGCGAATAATATGTTGGATGCGGCGGAAACGGGATTGGAAACCGTTCAAAGTGATGTGCGGGAATATAGTGGTACATTGTCTATTACGGCGCCCAGTTTTTTGGCATCACCAGGGTTTTCCGCGGAGTTGCTGGCATTTAGTGAGAAGTATCCGAATGTGAATTTGCGAATTTCGTATTCAACTGAAACTGTCAATTTGATCGACAGTGGGTTTGATATGGCGATCCGTATTGGAAACTTAACCGACAGCAATTTGCGTGCACGTAAGTTAATGGATGGGTATGCGGAAATATTTGCCAGCCCAGAATTGATCGAGATCTACGGCATGCCAAAAGTACCGCAGGACTTGATCGACGGTGAATATCCATGGCTGATCCCGCCGATGTGGAGTGAGTTGTGTTTACATCGCATGGACGATTTAGAAGAGTTCGTGAAAATCCCCCTGAAGGGGCGGTTTCATTTGGACAACGGTGAGGCAGAGAAACAGATGGCGATGTTGGGTGCCGGCGTTGCCATTTTACCAAAGATGTATGTTGAGAAAGAAATTGAAGAGGGGCGGTTGGTGCAGCTACTGCCTGATTGGATTAGTGATCCAGTCGGTGTTTACGCTGTTTGGCCACAAAATGCGGGTTCGCGCAGTTTGACGCGTTTGTTTATCGAACACTTTTTGGAATATAAAATGTTGAAACATGGGCCAAGTGTCCTTAACCACACTCCAAAAGTTGGATAGATCAATGCTAAGACCCAAAAAGCCAAGCCCGTGTATCCTGACCGTTAAGGATGCATTTTATTTGACACCGCATATGATCCGTGTCGTGTTTACGTCGCCCGAATTGGCCAGCCGTCCTGTTGGGTGTGAGGGTGCGAATTGTAAGATATTTTTACCCGAAGTTGATCAAAGTGCGGATGATTTGATTGAGCAGATTGAAAATGGGCCGCGCCCAACCGTGCGCACATATACAGTGCGCAATTTCCGCAAAGATGCCTTGGAATTGGATATTGATTTTGTCGCGCATGGTGACGAAGGCCCGGCGTCTGCATTTGCGATGCGTGCCAAGACAGGTGATTTCATTGGGTTTCGCGGACCGAGTGATGTGAAAATCAAAGATTATTATGCGGATTGGTATTTGGTTGCGGCGGATATGTCCGCGTTGCCTGTTGCATCTGCAACATTAGAGGCGATGCCGCGGGATGCCAAAGGGTTGGCAATTTTTGAGGTTCAGTCTGAGGATGACGCTCAAGAGATTGATGCGCCTGAAGGTGTTGAAATACGTTGGTTGGTGCAGTCCGATCCTCATGTTGTATCGCGTGCCCAAGAGGCAATGATGCGTGCGACTGAACTGCCCAAAGGGGTGATCCAAACCTGTATTGCCGGCGAAAGTGGTGTCATCAAAGGGCTGCGTGGTTTTTTGAGCAATGAGACAGATATTCCCAAACAGGACATTTACATCAGCGGATACTGGAAAATTGGGTTGATCGAAGATGAACATCAAATCCAGAAGAAGTTGGACGTATAATGCGCGGTATGCCCGTTGCAACGAAGGGATTGCGTGTCGGACTATTGGGGGGATCGTTTGACCCACCGCATGGTGGGCATTTGCATATTTCGAAATGGGCGATGAAAGAGTTTTCGTTAGATCGGGTTTGGTGGTTGGTTAGCCCGGGAAACCCATTGAAAGCCGAAGGGCCAGCGGATTTGGATCGTCGTATGGCGGCGTGTAACGCGCTGAATGATCATCCAAGAATAATAGTCACTGATTTAGAGCGCCGCTTTGGTACGCGGTATACCGCAGAGACGTTAACAGCGTTGCAGGCTCGTTACAGTGGTGTGCGGTTTGTTTGGTTGATGGGGGCCGATAATTTGGCGGATTTCCATCGTTGGGATCGCTGGCAAGACATTATGAAAATGATGCCGATTGGTGTGATGGCACGTCCTGATCAACAATTGGCGGCGGGATGTTCGCCAGCGGCGAGAATGTTTCGCCGTAAACGTCTGTCATCGCGACGATCAAATGCGTTGCCCTTTAAACAAGCGCCAAGTTGGAGTTTGTTGACGGGGCCGATGGTAGATATGTCGTCGACTCAAATCCGCGCACGAGGCGATTGGGAACGTTAAGGTGTTGACGCAGTTGCGTTCAAACACCACCTTGGTGATATGTATTTATCACGACGACAAATTTTAGCCCTACTGTTAGCCACTGCAGCGCAGCCTAGTATTGCCGAAACGCGACCGCCAAAACGGGTGGTGGCACCACCGCCCAAGGATATTTCGGAAATTTTGAAGCAATTTGCCCCAAGCGGCAAACACAGCATTGTTGTGGCGGATGCGCTTAGTGGGCAGGTGATTGAGGCATCGCAAGAGAAAGCGTCAATTCCACCAGCTAGTGTCGCGAAGGCGTTGACGACGGTTTATGCATTGCAAAACTTGGGCAGTAATTGGCGGTTTAGAACCCGATTAGTTGCCAGTAGTTCAAGGATTGAAAATGGTATTTTACAAGGTGATTTGACGCTAGAAGGGGGTGGCGACCCTGCGCTGGATACAGATGGGCTGGCGGATTTGATTAAACAACTACGTGCACGTGGAATTACTGGAATTTCTGGGAAATTTGAGATTTATGACGGGGCATTGCCGTATCAGCGTTTGCTGGATCGTACGCAGCAGGAGCACGTTGGTTACAATCCAACGATTTCAGGCATAAATTTGAATTTCAATCGTGTGTTTATGGAATGGAAACGCGACGCGAATGGATATGGATTTGGATTTAGCGCCAAGACGAAGGCTTTTAAGCCGTCTGTGGAAGGGGTTTCTATTCGCGCGGTGAATCGCAAAGAGCCGATTTACAAATATGCGCAATCTGGTGGACGGGATAGTTGGACAGTTTCAGCGCCTGCATTAGGAAGTAAAGGAAACCGTTGGTTGCCTGTTCGCAATCCAGCGGATTATGCGGGTGAAGTGTTTGGCACGTTGGCGGCGGATTTTGGGATTACGTTACCGGCCGCCACAGTTGTTAAGAAAAAGCCTTCTGGTGCAGTTCTGGCGCAAGGTGAGAGTGCACCGCTTAGTGCAGTTTGCAAATCTATGTTGAAATACTCTACCAATTTGACAGCCGAAACGGTTGGTCTGTCGGCGTCAATGAAACGTGGCGGTAGGCCAAGTTCTGTTGCGCAAAGTGCGCGTGCCATGAGCGATTGGTTTGGTAAGCGATTTGGACTGCGCGATGTGCGGATGGTGGATCATTCGGGGTTAAGTGAAGACAGTAGATTGAGTGCGCGTGAAATGGCACGGTTGTTAAGTGCGGTTGGTTGGAATGGGCCGTTGCGTCCGTTGATGAAAGCCGTTGTCCTGCGAAATGCGGATTGGAAGAAGGCGCCGATTGGTGGAGTGAAGGTTGTTGCCAAAACAGGGACGTTGAACTTTACATCTGCCCTTGCTGGTTACATGCAAACTGCGTCTGGGAAACGGTTGGTGTTTGCGATCTTTACCGTTGATCAACGGGCGCGTGCGGCGATCCCAAAGTCAAAACGTGATCGCGCCCCCGGTGCGAAGGAATGGGCGCGTAAATCGCGTATTTTGCAACATCAATTATTGGCGCGTTGGGGCAGGATTTTGTAGTTAGATCGTCATGTGACGTGCACGCGCACCGCGTTCGATTGCGGCTGTGTTCAGGCGTGATATGTTCAACTCGTAACGTGTTTCTTGTAGAAAGCGTAACTCTTCCTCGCGCAAGCGACCATCTGCGGCAGCGACATCGCAACACAATGCATATGTGGTTTCGTATAGCGTTTCTGGCAAGGCAGTCTTTACCAATCCAAACAATGCTTCCAGCCCGTCTTCCTCTGTCAGGATGTCAAAAACGGCGTTGGAAACACTGCTGAGTCTCGCAAGGTCAAAATCGATGAAAATAGGTAAGTGGTTCACGATGCGTTCAATCGAAAGTAGCTCGATTGTCTTAATATCCTGATCTGCCACGGATACGGCAACCATCATCGCGACCAGCGCATCTTGGGGTGACCATGGGTTTGTTTGCTCTTGTGACATTGGAAAATCCTTATTTAGTTAAGCACAGAATATTGACCAAGACGCGTCGGGGCAATAGGGAGTGAAGGAATAACCATTCATTGTTGGAAAAATCATGTCTGAACTGCGCGAAGAAGCCCTTAAATCCAAAGCCTGGCCATTTGACGAGGCGCGCAAACTGTTGAAACGGTTGAAGGGAAAGACACCTGAAAAGGGTTACGTGCTGTTTGAAACAGGATATGGCCCGTCTGGTTTGCCACATATCGGTACCTTTGGCGAAGTTGCACGTACAGCAATGATCCAGCATGCGTTTGAAGTTATTTCGGACATTCCAACCAAGTTGGTTTGTTTTTCAGATGACTTGGACGGTATGCGAAAGGTTCCTGGGAATGTGCCAAATCCTGAACTGTTGGAACAACATTTGCAGCGGCCACTGACATCCGTACCAGATCCATTTGGCGAGCATGAGAGCTTTGCTGCGTATAACAACGCGATGCTGAAACGGTTTTTAGATAGCTTTGGGTTTGAATACGATTTCTATTCTTCCACCGAATACTACAAGTCAGGCGCGTTTGATGCTGTGTTGATGCGTGCGTTGGAAAACTATGACGCGATCATGGATGTGATGTTGGCCAGCTTGGGCGAGGATCGTCAGAAGACCTATTCTATCTTCCTACCGATCCACCCCGAAAGTGGGCGCGTGATGTATGTGCCGATGAAGAGTGTAGATGCAAAGGCAGGGACAATCACGTTTGATACCGAAGATGGTGAAGAAATGACGTTGCCCGTGACGGGTGGCAATGTGAAGTTGCAGTGGAAGCCAGATTTTGGGGCGCGCTGGGCCGCGCTGGGCGTGGATTTTGAAATGTATGGCAAAGACCATTCAACCAACACGCATATCTATGACAAGATTTGCCGTATTTTGGGCGGTCCTGCGCCTGCACATTTCTTCTATGAGCTATTCTTGGATGCGGATGGGCATAAAATTTCGAAAACATCGGGTAATGGTGTTTCGATTGATGAGTGGCTGACATACGCATCTGCTGAGAGCCTGTCGTATTTCATGTATCTGAAACCTGGCACCGCGAAGCGTATGCATTTTGATGTGATCCCAAAGGCGGTCGATGAGTATCATCAGCAATTGCGTGCATATCATACACAGGATGCGAAGGCGCAGTTGAATAATCCCGTTTACCATATTCATAAGGGTGACGTGCCGCATTCAGATATGGTTGTGCCGTTTGCGATGTTGTTGAATTTGGCGTCTGTTTCCAGTGCGGAAACCAAGGATGCGATGTGGGGATTTATCAATAAATATGCACCTGATGCGTCCGCAGAGACAAATCCTGTGATGGATGATGCAGCTGGTTTTGCCGTGCGGTATTATCATGATTTCGTGAAACCAGCCAAAGTGTTTCGTGCCGCGAATGCCCAAGAGCGCGCCGCGTTGGAAGATTTGCGTGCTGGTTTAAGTGATGTTGAGGTCGCTAAGGCGATGATCGACAAGAAAAATGCGGACATGGGTAAAGAGCCAGCCGATTTGTCGAACTATGGTTTGACGGATGGTGATGACCTGCAAGCATTGGTATTTGCTGTTGGGAAAAATCACGGATTTGAGAACCTGCGTGATTGGTTCCAAGCGATTTACGAAGTGTTGCTGGGTGCATCTCAGGGACCACGTTTTGGGAGCTTTGTCGCACTGTACGGCGTTGAAGAAACGATCGATCTGATTAATTCAGGTTTGAATGGCGATCTTTTGAACTAGAGCAACATTGTTTTAATTTTTCGTCGCTAAGCGTTAGGCATCTTAGCGAGGAAAACGATTTGCGACTGCTCTTAGCCCTATTTTTATTTTTACCGACATCGGTTTACGCAAACCAATGTACCCCTGCACGCGATCCAGAATTTCTGTGTGCATCGCGGGAATTCCAAGCCTGTGAGTTAGAGGTAAACGGCATCACGCGGCAATATTGCCAGCATGTTCCAGATCAAGGGGGGGCTTTGCCTGCGGTTCTGTCGTTTCATGGCGCAGGCGGTAAGGCGAACGCACTGGTGAATTTGTGGCGTGTCCAAACGGAACAATCGATGATTTTGGTGATCCCTACAGCGCTGGAGACACGCGAGGGGGGGACGTGCTCGTTTCGATGGCGACAAGTTGGAACACCTGCCGATGATTGGCAGGATTTGAACAGCCAAGACGATTGTGCTGGTGGGACGTGGCGCAATGATTTGGAATTTACAGCGGCATTGATGGACAAGTTGGAGCAGGATCTGGCGATTAGCGATTTTTATGCAATGGGCTTTTCGAACGGTGGCGGCTTTATCTATCAGTTGTATATGGCCGAAGAGTTGGCGAAACGATTTGCAGGTTTTGCGGCGGCTGGCGCGGGGATGGACAAGCAAAAGCTGGAAGCGGCAGTGCAAGATGTCGGGATAAATGGGTATACTCCGAATAAGTCGACATTGCGCCCATTCCTGTTTCAAATGGGTACAGAAGATAAGAAAAATATTGCAATAGAAGAGGTGGTGGAAGCGGTCGATAGTAACCCTGCATGTCAACCGATCCAATCAGCGAAGGATGTAATGGAATGTTTCAGTTTTACGCATCTAAGTAAATCGGTGGGCGTTTATGATATGCCGACAAGACGAACGATTACGCGTGATTGGCTGTTGAATTTTAATAATGCTGATCCACATCGGCATGAGAGTTTGTATCCAAATTTGGGCCAAGGGTCAGCGCCAGCAGATAAGACAATGACAGTGCGCGAGGATTATTTGCAGAAAAGAGATGTACCAAGTGCGGCGGTTACTGTTTTAACGACCCTGGATGGGGGCCATGACTGGCCAGGTTGGGGGGGTAACCGAGCGCCATGCCCATCGCAGAATTGCGATGTCGATTTGATGCACGAGATTATTCAGTTTTGGCGCGCGCATGGTGGAATGAAATTGCCTATCCCTTAGATTATAAGGGATATGGCCGCGAGACATGCGCAAAGAAGTAGGACGTAAATCACGTTCCAGTGGCGTTTAAGGAGAAGGAAGCCCGATAGGATGGTGAGTGCGACGACCAACCAATTTAGTGTTGCTACCTCTGGCCTTAATATTGTGATTGGTCCGAATGTTATCTTGCCAACTGTCGCGAAAAAAACATGGATTGCGAACCAGATGGAAAGGTTAAGGATAACGCCAACAACCGCGGCGGTGACGCTGGATAGCGCGGAGCGCAATCGCGGTTGTGCGCCGATCCATTCGATGTAAGGTGCACCCGCGAATATCCACAGGAAACAGGGTGCAAATGTGACCCATAGGGTTAGCGTTGCGGCGGTAAGAGCCATCCAAATACCAGCCTCTTTGTACCCTGCCATGAAGCCAACGAATTCGGTCACCAAGATAAGTGGACCGGGTGTTGTTTCCGCCAAACCAAGGCCGTCCATCATTTGACCAGCTGTTAACCACTGTTTGGTGGTTACGACGTCTTGGGCCATATAGGCGAGTACGGCATAGGCACCGCCAAAGGTAACGACTGCAAGTTTTGAAAAGAAATAGGCGATCTGTGAAAGAAAATTTAGATCCAAAACCCAATCGATTGCCAGTATTGGGAACCACCAAATAAAGAGCCATATTGCAATGGTTTTGATGGTTTTCCCGATGGGTTGAAGTGGTGTAAAGGTAGGCTGCTTATTTTCGCCTTTCCCAAGAAAGCCAACAAGGGCTGCACCTAGGATTATGAGAGGGTATGGAAGGTTTATAAAAAATATTGCGACGAATGCGGCGGCTGCGATCCAGTAATGAGCGGCTGTTTGCAGTGCTTTTTTGCTGACGCGCAAAAGGGCCTCGATAACGATAACAACGACGGTTGCTTTGACACCTAGAAATAGAGCGCTGACAATTGGAACGTTGCCAAAAAATGCATAGATTGTAGCCAACATGGCTACCACAAAAGCGCCAGGTAATACGAAAAGTAAGCCAGCAATTATACCGCCTAATGTTCCGTTGATACGCCAGCCAGCGTAGGTGGCGAGTTGCATTGCCTCTGGTCCTGGGAGGAGCATACAAAAATTTAGGGCGTTTAAAAACTGGCCTTCTGATAACCATTTTTTATCATTCACGACCTCTCGATGCATTAGGGCGATTTGTGCCGCGGGGCCGCCAAAAGACAGGACGCCAATTTTAGCCCAAGTTTTTGTGGATTCGCGAAGTGTAGGTGTGATTGACATGGCTATTTTTCTGCCTTGTTGGTGGGCCATTCGTGGGTTTCATTTTGACCATCGCGTGCCCAACGGAAAAGTGCATCATAGAGCATGAAGCCCGCTTCCATTTGTTGTAAATCATCCTTGTACATCCGTGATAATCCGACAGAGGCAGCGAGTAGGCCCGCGCATTCTGGCGCAAGATTGTGTTTGTTGGTATCTGTTCCACGCACAATCGTAGCGAGTTTTTGCAAGGGATCACTTTTCAAGGCGAATTTTTCAAGCATTGTATCGAATGTACATTTGTCGTCGTTGTGCGACCACGCGGTATTTTCGACATCAAAAGGTGTTGCATTGAATTTTTCGGCAACAGGTAAAACTTGGGTTGGAGAGACATACATAAACCGCGCATTTGGATCAACGAAACGTCGGATCAACCATGGGCAAGCGATACGGTCAATTTTGGGCCTGTGGCGTGTGACCCAAAGGGTGTTTTTCGTGTTTTTCCAAGGGATCGCATCATTGGGTATACGCATCAGGCCAGCATCGCGCCAAGCGTAGTTGCCACCCTGTAGGTTCAAGGCATTTATCCCCATTGTTCGCAGGATTGCCGCGGCCCCTTGGGATAGTTTTAAGCCCTTTTGACAGATAACAATCACGGTTTGATTTGGGTCGTTGATTGAAAGAGTTTCAATTTGATCGAATGGGTGACGAATTGCCGTTGGGATTAGAAACGGGTCGTCTGAAAAATCGGCGTCAATCGAAACATCAATTATTTTAGGGCATGCGGGCGTACCAATTAGGCGAGACAGCTGGGACGGTGTGATTTCGGTTGGTGATGGCACAATTATGCTTCCTGTTTTGTTGAATGGAAGCGACGCTTGGGCCTAAGCCTTACGGGGTGATCGCGACCCCATGACCATAATATGCGGGATTGCTGGGGTTTGGTCAAGTTCGAAGCAGGAATATGGGGTTACGTGACGTAAACGTCATGTTGTGCGTGATTTGACTTGTGCGTGCCTACATTCAGCGCTTTTATATACGCAACTGTTCTTATTTGGCGCATTGCCGCTTTGGAAAGGCTTTCTTATGAACGATGCTTTTATTTATGATGCAATTCGAACCCCACGCGGTAAGGGCCGTAAGGATGGTACGTTGCATGAAGTTACGGCGGTAAAGCTGTCTGCGGATATGTTGAACGGTATCGCTACGCGCAATAATTTGGAAGACACTAGCCAGATTGAGGATGTGATTTGGGGCAACGTTACGCAGATCGGTGAACAAGGTGCATGTTTAGCGCGTTCAGCGGTTTTGTATTCTGATTTGGATGAAAGTGTTCCTGGTGTATCAATCAATCGTTTTTGTGCATCAGGATTGGAGGCCGTTAATATGGCCGCGAACCAAGTGCGCGGTGGTGCAGGGAATGCCTACATAGCGGGCGGTGTCGAGAGCATGAGCCGCGTGCCGATGGGTATGGATGGTGGTGCGATTGCGGTTGATCCGTATTTAGCAATGAAGGCGTATTTTGTGCCGCAGGGGATTTCGTCCGACATTATTGCAACCAAGTATGGATTTACACGAGATGATTGCGATGCCTATGCGGTTGAGAGTCAAAAGCGTGCGGCGGCGGCGACGGCGGCGGGGCGTTTTGAGGGTTCGCGCGTTGCTGTGAAGGATCAAAATGGGTTGGATATTCTGACAGTGGACGAACAAATTCGCCCGACGAATATGCAAGGTTTGGGCGCATTGAACCCGTCGTTCAAGGCAATGGGTGAGAGTATGCCTGGTTTCGACGCGGTAGCATTAATGAAGTACCCAGAGTTGGAACGAATTAATCACGTGCACCATGCTGGTAATTCATCGGCGATTTCCGATGGGGCGTCTGCGGTTTTGATTGGCGATGCCGAATTTGGCAAGCGTAATGGATTGAAGCCGCGTGCGCGTATTCGTTCGACGGCGAAAATCGGGACTGATCCAACGATTATGTTGACGGGCCCTGTTCCTGTAACGGAAAAAATCCTGCGCGACAGTGGCATGGCGATTGGTGATATTGATTTGTTTGAAGTGAACGAAGCATTTGCTTCTGTTGTTCTACGGTTCATGACACACTTCAATGTGGATCATGGGGCGTTGAATGTGAATGGTGGTGCAATTGCGATGGGACACCCGTTGGGTGCAACCGGTGCAATGATCCTTGGTACATTGTTGGATGAGCTGGAGGCCAGCGACAAAGAAACTGGTTTGGCAACGTTGTGTATTGGGTCTGGAATGGGTGCCGCAACCATCATTGAGCGTGTGTAATGCCCAAGGTGGATCTCAATTCCCTGCCTGTGAAAACAGGCACGATTTATCCAGCACCTTATGATGTGGAAATGGTAGGGCGTAGCTCGATCCGTGTTGGGGATGCTGGTGGTTTGACTCAGTTTGGTGCGAACGTTGTAATATTGGAGCCAAATGCGAAATCTTCGTTACGCCATTGGCATTTGAACGAAGACGAGTTTGTGATGGTCAGCCAAGGCGAAGTTGTTTTGATAGATGACCATGGTGAAACACCGATGGGTATTGGTGAATGCGCAACCTTTCCCGCAGGTGATCAAAATGGACATCATTTTGTAAACCGAACGGATGAAGAGGCACGCTTTCTAGTCGTTGGAACCAAGGCACCAAGTGAAGTGGCGACCTATAGTGATATCGATTTGATGATCGAAATCAGTGATGGCAAATTTGAATTTACGAGAAAAGATGGATCACCTGTTTGATCTGCCCTGAAATAAGGAACCGAAATAATGACTGATTTTCACTATGATGTAGATGCGGATGGTATCGCCACGATTACGTGGGATGTCCCAAATAAATCCATGAACGTACTGAACCTTGAAGGCACTGCTGAATTAGATGCCTGTGTTGACAGGGCATTGGCTGATGATGCGGTTAAAGGTGTTGTTATCACATCTGGCAAGGCGGATTTTGCAGGTGGTATGGATTTGAATGTGATTTCCAAGATGGCGGAAATGGCGGGGGACGATCCTGCACGCGGTTTGTTTGATGGCATTATGAATTTCCATCGCATTACGCGTAAAATCGAACGTGCGGGTATGGATGATAAAAACAAAGGTGGAAAACCGATTGCCGCCGCATTGCCGGGGACGGCATTGGGGATCGGATATGAAATTCCGTTGTCATGTCACCGTATTTTTGCAGCGGATAATCCAAAGGCGAAGATCGGATTGCCCGAGATTTTGGTAGGGATTTTCCCAGGCGCGGGTGGTACGACACGTTTGTCACGCAAGTTGGATATGATGAGCGCAGCACCGGTTTTGATGGAGGGCAAATTAAGTGACCCAGCCAAAGCAAAGCGTATCGGGTTAGTTGATGAAGTTGTCCCTGCGGATGAATTGTTATCGACGGCTAAGGAGTGGGTGAAGTCTGCTACGGACGCGGATATTGTGAAGCCGTGGGATGTTAAAGGGTTTAAAATGCCAGGTGGTGCACCATACCATCCAGCTGGTTTCATGAATTATGTCGGTGCCAGCGCTATGATTCATGGCAAGACCAAGGGCGTTTACCCCGCAGCCAAGGCGATGTTGTCCGCGATGTATGAGGGAGCACAGGTAGCGTTTGATACCGCGATCCGCATCGAGGCGCGCTGGTTTACCAACGTTTTGATGAACCCGTCATCAAGCGCAATGATTAACACGCTGTTCACACATAAAACCGCATTGGAAAAAGGCGCGGTGCGTCCCGAGGGCGTCAAAGATATGAAGGTTAAAAAGCTGGGTGTTATGGGTGCTGGTATGATGGGGGCGGGGATTGCCTTCGTTTCGGCGCGTGTTGGCATTGAGGTGGTTCTGTTGGATCGTGATCAAAACGCCGCGGATAAAGGTCTGGCGACAATTCAAGGGCTGTTGGATCAGGGTGTTAAGCGCAAAAAATTGAATGCGGAAAAGGCAACCGAAATTATTGGGCGTGTTACTGCGACACCAAATTATGAGGCGTTGCAGGGGTGCGATTTAATCGTTGAAGCGGTTTTTGAAGACCCAGCAATTAAAGCAACGGTAACGAAATCGGCAGAGGCGCAGTTGGATACGGATGCGATCTTTGCGACGAATACATCGACCCTTCCGATCACTGAACTGGCGAAAGCCAGTCGTGATGATAGCCGTTATATCGGCATCCACTTCTTCAGCCCCGTGCATTTGATGAATTTGGTTGAGATAATCAAAGGTAAGAATACCGGTGATGAAGCGGTGGCGAAAGCCTTGGATTTTGTGCGTCAAATTAAGAAAACACCGATTGTTGTGAATGATGCACGCTTCTTCTATGCGAACCGTTGTATATTGCCATACGTGAACGAAGGTATTCGCATGTTGGATGAAGGTGTTGAGCCCGCGTTGGTTGATAATGTAGCCAAGTTGATGGGTATGCCGGTTGGGCCGTTACAATTGGCAGACGAGGTTTCCATTGATCTGTCGATGAAAATTATGAAAGCCACACAAACAGCGCTGGGCGATGCATACCCGTACAGTGCGGCAGATGATATTGTTGAGGCAATGTTCAACGATGACCGTATGGGGCGTAAGAATGGCAAAGGGTTCTATGCCTATGATGAAAAAGGTAAGCGGGTTGGAATCTGGGAAGGATTACGCAGGCATTGGCCTGTTGCCGATGAGCAACCTGATATTACCCAAGTAAAGCACCGTTTGGCGATGGCGCAAGTTTTAGAAGCTGTGCGTTCGTTTGAAGAGGGTGTATTGGAAGATATCCGCGAGGGCGACGTTGGTGCGATCCTTGGCTGGGGGTTCCAACCGTGGTCTGGTGGGCCGTTCAGTTGGCTGGACATGATCGGTGCAGAACATGCGGTAGCGATTTGTGATGATTTGACCGAGAAATTTGGAGAGCGGTTTAAAACACCAGAGTTGTTAAGAGAACTGGCCGCGTCTGGCGAAACCTTCTACGGTCGATTTGGACCGAAGGCACAGGACGCCGCATAGGTAAATAAAAAGGGGCGCCTGTTTAGCGCCCCTTTTTTAATAATATTATGATTTTGGCGTTTACTTTTTAGAGGCTGGTTTCTTGGCGGCTGGCTTTTTTTCCGCAGGTTTTACACGTGGTTCCACTGATTGTGACCCGCCAGCAGACGCTTTGCGCTCTTCCATTTTCGTTTTTTGTTGTGCGTATTGATCCTTGCCAATTCCCAAGAGGTATTGGAAGAAAATACCAATTCCACCACCGACTAGCAGTACGAAGGGCAATCCATCGCGTCCGCCGAGGCTGATCAAAATTGATGCGGCCAACAATAACAATACAAATGTCAGCACCCGTAGGTCAGGTTTTGACATTTCGTATTTGCCCGTAAGCAGGCCACCGAGTGGTGCTTCGATATAGCGAGTTGCATAGCCTGCAATCGCCCCAATAATTAGATTAAACAGCATTTTTATCCCTTTGCGAAAACTCTCCCATATACCTAATAAAAAATTAAGGCTTTTCAAGCCCGCCGATGATTTACAGCGGACGCTACCATTAACCTTTCTTAAGCCACTAGATTTAAACCTGTTTGGAATTCAAGGACATCGCCGTCTTTGGGCGCGCTTGACGTGCGTTATGCGATCTTAACCAAGAGGATTTTCAATGAACAAAGTTATTACTGATGGCATAACCCTTATGCCACCCGCATTTGCAGATGGTTTGGACGTTTGGTCCAGTGAGGATGGCACGCCTGGATCAATTACATATGATAGTGATCCAAACGCGACGTTGATTTCTGCGGATGCGGATTTTGGAACATGCTTAGAGGTTTTGAAATCGCAAGATACGCAGAAAGTACGCTCGATGGGCGAAACGCCATTGCTGCCGGGTTGTTATTTACGGGTAACGGCCAAGGTGAAAGCGATTAGCGGTGCATTCCCATCGGTTCGGATTGCTGGCTGGGCTGGTGGTGCAGGCGGTTTGCATGTTGATGGGCTCGTCGAA
Organism: uncultured Amylibacter sp.; assembly: GCA_943846615.1. GTDB lineage: Bacteria > Pseudomonadota > Alphaproteobacteria > Rhodobacterales > Rhodobacteraceae > Amylibacter. The sequence goes on from OX044354.1 coordinate 1,954,554, forward strand.
TTTTCCGACAGTGTACTGTTGGATACTTACGGTGAAGTGAAAGAAGTGACCGCAATCGTCGGCGGCGGTAATCGTTTTGGCGTTGATATGGTTTGGGGCCGATTATCGATTTTCGGTCACTTTGGTATAGATCTAACAGGCCCAAATGGCGGGGTTGTTCGGGTGGAAGATATTGTCATCGAAGATGTGACGTCTGTATTTTTGCGCAATATGATGGATGTTGTTGATGTCCAAGATTACGGCGCGATTGGGGATGGCTTTACAGACAATGTTGCTGCGTTCGAGGCAGCTGATGCCGCGGCTGCAGGGCGTGATGTGTTGATTCCTGAGGGGATCTATCATTTGGCGACAACCGTTACGATGAACAATCAATTGCGCTTTGAAGGCTCTATCGACATGCCAGACGATGCTATTTTTCAGCTTACCAAGGATTTTGGTTTTAATGCATATGAAGAAGCGTTTGGAGATGAAACTGTGGCGCTGAAAAAGGGTCTGCAGGCGTTGTTCAATTTTACTGATCACGAGTCATTTGACCTTGGGGGGCGGGTGATTAATTTGGATGAACCATTGGATGTTCATGCGGCCGTTGGGAACCACGATTCTTTCGCGGGGCGTCGTTTGATTAAAAATGGCGAGTTGCGCGCAAGAAACACGTCGGGTTGGGATACGGAAGAAGTGGTTCAGTCGGCCTCTTATGACATTGACGTAGATCGCAAACTTTTGACGAATGTAACCAACATTGGAACCATTCAGGTTGGCTCGTTGGTTGAGGAGACTGGTGTTGGGCGTGAAATTTATGTGCATGATATCGATGTGGCTGCGAATACGATTACGTTGAGTAACCCACTTTACGGTGCAGCAGCGTCACAGGCGTATACATTTAAACGCTTTAAGTATCTGTTGGACTTTTCTGGCTTTACGCAGTTAAGCCGATTGGTCATTAGCAAGGTTGATTTCAGTGGGATCGGCCTGGCTAGCGGATTGATGTTGCCTAAAAGCGGTATCACAAACACCGTAAGTGAGTGTTTTTTCACAGCGCCAGCTAATCGCGCGATGACCTCCATTGGCACAGCCTGTCAGGGGATGAATATCGACAAGAACCAGTTTTTGTCCAATGAACAAGGTCTTGAAGTCGCTCAACATGTCACCATTGGGTTCAATGTAAACACGAACGATGCCAAAATTCGCAATAACCGCGCAGTTAGATTTAAACATTTTTGTGTGCTTAGTAGTGCGGGCTACATCATCACTGGCAATCACTGGTTCCAGGCGGATATTCAAGGAACATCAACGCGGACGGCAGGCATTGTTTTAGCGGACAATTATGCCAAAACGACGATTACTGGAAACTATGTCGATAATTCGTTTATTGAATGGAGCAATGAGCATAATCCTACACCAGACGGGCCAGGGTTTTCTTTCTCGGGAATGACGATTGGTAATAATTTTTTCACCGTGAAAGATGCTGAACCATGGTTCCGCTGGGTTAAAATTCGCCCTGTTGATGCGGGCCATTTTATCAATGGATTTAACCTTTCAGGAAATGTTTTTAAGTGTCTAGGGTCGGCAATCGATCGCGTTGAGGAAGTGGATACAACGTTCAGCGTTCTTGATGAAACGAAGACCCAAGAATTCACCATGCTGAACAACAGTTTTACGAATGTGAATTTCCCCGCCGCCAATCCGGTCAAAGCGGTCGTGTCGTCGATCAATGCAAGTGGGCAATGGACGGCGGATTTCGCAAACAAGCTTCCGTTTGGACTACGTGCGAAGAATGTTTCATCTGTTTGTTCTAGGGGGGCAATTTTAACGGCGGCATCCGCTGTTCATTATAACGTGCCCTATACGCAGACAGAACAAGGTACAAATCAAAGTGAAATTAAATTAAACTGGTCTACCCCAGTGAAGGGGGAGGTCGTTTGCACCGTCCATGCCGAAGAAATTACGTCGATTTAAAGTTACGCAGCGGTAATTTCGCTCTCTGATGTAGTGACCAACTGCTCCATTCCAATTTGGATTGGGGCAGTTTTTTGCTGTCGAAGGCTCCCATTTTAGGTGTTGCTAATGGAGGGCATCGATTAAAATTTAGGCGAGCTTTTGCCGCGCCAAGCGCGTGTTCCACCTTTACCAGCAACACTGCGACCTGACTTATTGGCGGCATCGTTTACAGCGCGGTCGACTTCGGATTGGCGGGCCAATGGATCGTCGGCGATTGTTAACTCGACAGCTTCCAATCGTTTAACTTCGTCTCTAATACGTGCGGCTTCTTCGAATTCTAGATTTTCGGCGGCTTTGATCATTTCTTTGCGAAGGTCGTCTAAGTGAGCTTGTAGGTTTGCGCCAACCAGTGGCTTTTTGTCCAAGGTCGCTGTGATACGGCTCTCGTCTGTATCACCACTGAATGCACCAGCCATGATATCTTCGACGTTTTTGCGCACAGTTTCAGGTGTGATTCCATGTTTTACGTTATATGCCATTTGACGTTCACGCCGACGATCCGTCTCGCCCATGGCACGTTCCATAGAGCCAGTGATGCGATCGGCGTACATAATGACACGACCCTCTGCGTTACGGGCTGCCCGACCAATTGTCTGAACTAACGATGTTTCGGAACGTAAGAAACCCTCTTTGTCAGCATCCAAGATTGCGACCAATGAACATTCTGGAATGTCCAAACCTTCGCGCAGCAAATTGATCCCGATCAACACATCAAACGCCCCTAGGCGTAGATCACGTAGAATTTCGATGCGTTCCAATGTATCAATGTCAGAGTGCATATAGCGCACGCGAATGCCCTGTTCGTGCAGGTATTCCGTTAAATCTTCGGACATACGTTTGGTTAATGTTGTCACTAAAACGCGGCTACCTTGTTCTACGACGATACGAATTTCGGACAGCAGATCATCGACCTGCGTTTCCACGGGGCGAATTTCTATTGGTGGATCTAGCAGACCGGTTGGACGAATGATTTGTTCGGCAAAAATGCCACCTGATTGTTCCAATTCCCATGTTTGTGGCGTTGCAGAAACAAAAACAGATTGTGGGCGCATGGCGTCCCACTCTTCGAATTTAAGAGGGCGGTTGTCTGTACATGACGGCAACCGAAATCCATGTTCAGAAAGTGTGATCTTGCGGCGATAGTCGCCACGATACATCCCGCCAATTTGGGGTACGGAAACATGGCTTTCGTCTGCGAATACAATTGCATTGTCGGGTATGTATTCAAACAGAGTGGGCGGTGGTTCACCAGGTGCACGGCCTGTCAGGTAACGAGAGTAATTTTCGATGCCGTTACAAACACCCGTCGCCTCTAACATCTCGAGATCGAAATTCGTGCGTTGTTCCAGACGCTGTGCTTCGACCAATTTGCCTTCGTCGTTCAATTGTTTCAGGCGGATCAATAACTCCGCTTTGATACCTTTGATCGCTTGTTGTATGGTTGGGCGGGGCGTCACATAGTGGGAATTAGCATAAACACGAACCTGTTGCAGCTTCTCAGTCTTTTCACCAGTCAAGGTGTCGAACTCTTGGATAGTTTCCAGCTCTTCGCCAAAGAAAGACAACCGCCAGCCGCGATCATCAAGGTGGGCAGGCCATATTTCCAAACTGTCACCACGTACGCGAAAACTGCCGCGCGAAAAGCCCACATCGTTTCGTTTGTATTGCTGGGCAACGAGATCAGCCATGATTTGGCGTTGGTCGTATTCGGCGCCCGCAATCAGATCTTGGGTCATGGCGCCATAGGTTTCAACGCTGCCGATCCCGTAAATACATGATACGGATGCGACAATAATAACGTCGTCACGCTCCAACAATGCCCGCGTAGCGGCGTGGCGCATCCGATCAATCTGTTCGTTGATCTGGCTTTCTTTCTCGATATAGGTGTCAGACCGCGCGACGTATGCCTCTGGTTGATAATAATCATAGAAACTGACGAAATATTCGACGGCGTTTTCAGGGAAGAAATTTTTAAATTCACCGTATAACTGAGCCGCTAATGTTTTATTCGGCGCCAGAATGATCGCGGGGCGTTGGGTTTCTTCGATGACCTTGGCCATCGTGAATGTTTTACCCGTACCTGTCGCCCCCAATAGTACTTGGTTCTGATCGCCATCGCTCAGACCTTGGATAAGCTCTTTGATGGCTGTTGGCTGATCGCCTGCTGGTTTAAATGGGGTGTGTAAAATGAACGGTTGTCCGCCTTCAAGTTTTTTGCGTGGCGTGATTGGCTGATTTAAAATCGATGGATCTGACATGTTGGTGATTCTTTTTATACGATCCGTAGACTTTGCCTTGCATGATCCAGAGGCACAAGTGGGCTAAAATTAACCTTTTGTTAATCAGGGTAAATTAATCGTTGGTGATAATAGGTAAAATTAATACCTATTTAATCTAAGGAAGTATTTAAATTGATAAATAAAAATAAAATTCAACCTTAGTTAATATTTTGTATTGCTTTTGTTAACCAAAAACTCCTAATGTGGTTCTGCAAGCAGCAATTGGTAATCAGTCAATCTCGTGACCCACCCCACCCCTCGCTCCAACGAGATTGACTGATACCTTTTCGCCCCTTGAAATCCCCCGCTTCTTTAGCAATAAGATACGTAATTACAGACGGAGAATCCTATGTCAGCGCGTATTTACCAACCAGCCCGAAATGCCATGCAATCTGGGCAGGGGAAAACCAAAAATTGGGTTTTGGAATTTGCACCAAATTCTGCACGCGAAGTTGATCCGTTGATGGGTTGGACCAGCTCTGGTGACATGGACAGCCAAGTGAAAATGGTTTTCCAATCTAAAGAGGAAGCAATTGAATATGCAACGTCCAAAGGCATTGCATTTTCTGTGACAGAACCAAAGCAACGCAAACATGTGATCCGTCAAGGCGGTTATGGCGAAAACTTTGCAACAAAGCGTAAGGAAACTTGGACACATTGATCCTTGTTCACCTGCGCGAAGCGTTTTAGAAACGCTACAGCGACTCCATAGCTCAACTGGATAGAGCACCTGCCTTCTAAGCAGGGGGTTGAGGGTTCGAGTCCTTCTGGGGTCGCCATTTTTCGAACATTTTTATTTGAATAGGTTTCGGAACCTTCGTTTGCACGGCTTTGATGCAACCATTACCCATGTACGACCAGACACGGCGATACCCATCCTTGTGATTGCGGGATAGAAAATATTGACCCGATGACCTTCAGAGGCCAACCAATCGTTCACGACCTCTTCGGCGTCTTTTTGGCCCCACGCAAGGTTTTCAACAGTGACACAGGAATTCACACCAACCTTTGCCAGCCGTTCACGCGGGCCAGATCCGTCCAAGCTGTAATGAGATTTGAACCGAGATTTTAGGCCGTAACCACGGCGTTCCAATTCATTAGCATGCGCCAATGCCGCTTTGTTTAAGTTTGCAGATTTGGACAGGCGCCCCAAGTTTTGGGACGCCCTTGCCTTGTTTATTAATTTCATCGCTTCGGATGATGGATTTGCGGATAGTGGGGTCACAAAAGTAGCGCAAATTAAGATTGCGGAAATCGTGATGTAGCGCAGTGACCCTATCATTATTCTTCACCGGCTAAGAAACGTTCAGCCTCTAACGCGGCCATACAACCCATTCCCGCTGACGTTACCGCTTGACGGTACAGGTGATCTGTCAGGTCCCCAGCGGCAAAAACGCCAGGAATGCTGGTCGCCGTGCTGTCTGGTTTAGTAACCACATAGCCACCCATGTGCGTTTCTAACTGATCTATGACCAACTCGCTGGCTGGGGCGTGGCCGATTGCAACGAATACACCCTTGCATGCCAATTCAGTAATTTCGCCGGTCTTGACGTTCTTCACTTTGATACCTTCTACGCCCAATGGCATATCTGTACCGGTTACTTCGACCAATTCGTGGAACCATAGTGGTTCGATTTTTTCGTTTTTCATCAAACGATCTTCGAGGATTTTTTCACAACGCAATTCATCGCGACGGTGGATCAAGGTAACCTTTGATGCGAATTTGGTTAGGAATAATGCCTCTTCAACGGCTGTGTTGCCGCCGCCAATAACCACAATCTCTTGGCCGCGATAGAAAAATCCATCACATGTCGCACAGGCTGAAACTCCAAAACCTTTGAATTTCTCTTCGGTTTCCAAACCCAACCATTTCGCGCGGGCTCCTGTTGCCAATACAACTGCGTCACATGTGTATGTTGTTCCGCTGTCGCCTTTGGCGGTGAAGGGACGTCTTGACAGGTCCAGATCGCTGATGATGTCGCCGATGATTTCTGTTCCCATGGCTTTGGCGTGCGCCTCCATGCGAACCATTAAATCGGGGCCTTGAACCTCTGTGTCGCCGGGCCAGTTTTCCACTTCTGTTGTTGTGGTCAATTGTCCACCTGGTTCGATACCCTGCACCAGCAAAGGATCCAACATGGCGCGCGACGCATATACGCCAGCGGTGTATCCCGCAGGGCCGGAACCGATAATCAAAAGTTTTGTGTGTCTGTTGTCAGCCATCTGTGGGAATCCTTCGTTTCGTTTTCGGATTTATACTGCCGTATGGCGAAAAATAGAACCAGCATAATAATGGGCATATAACCTAATTTTATTTCACAATTTTGTAATTTAATTGCGCTGAGCATTGTCGTCATATAGTTTGCGCTCAAACAGGATGCACAGATGCACAAACTTGATGAAATTGATTTGAAGATTCTACAACTGCTCCAAGACGACGGGCGGATGACGAATGTGGAAATTTCATCACGCGTTGGAATTTCGGCTCCACCTTGCCTACGCCGCATTCGAGCACTGGAAGAGAATGGTTTGATCCAAGGTTATCATGCGGAAGTAAACGGCAAAGCGTTGGGCTTCGAGGTTGAAGTTTTCGCAATGGTGGGTCTGCATTCACAAGCGGAAGCTGACCTTCAGGCATTTGAGGCGCAATGCATGGAATGGGGCTATGTGCGTGAATGTCATATGCTGAACGGAGAAATAGATTTCGTGTTGAAATGCGTAGCACCTGACCTTTCCAGTTTTCAAACGTTTCTGACTGAGAACCTGACCAGCGCACCCAACGTTGCTAGTGTTAAAACATCTTTGGTTATTCGCTGTGCGAAAGATGTACCTGGGGTGCCGATCCCTACGGTGTAATCACGGATATTTGGCGACCATAATCGGGTTCTTTCATGTGCGTGCTACGGCGATAGGAAAAAAACCTGACGGTGTCCGCATATGTACAATGACCTGTCCAACTGGCATTTGCGATATTGGCGCCCTGCAACGTATGCAGACAAAATGCCGGTAGATCGAACTGGTATTTTCCCTCGGATCCATTGACGAAGAACTGCTTGTGGTTTGGATCGTCGTTCAAAAATCGCTCTAAAAACTCGGCACCGACTTCATAATTTTTCTGGCTAATACATGGTCCAACTACGGCGTGTATTTCACGACGGTTTGCGCCAATTTCCACCATTTTATCGATAGTTGCAGGGCCAATACCCTTCAATGCACCTTGCCAGCCTGCGTGTGCGGCACCGACGCAATTTGTGGTTGGGTCACGAAATAAAAGAGGGGCGCAGTCTGCCGTAAGAACGCCAATACCCAAACCTTTGGTCATGGTCACAACCGCATCCGCCTTTGGTGTTGGTTCGCCGATGGGGCCGACTGCGTGCACCACTGTTGCCGAATGAACCTGATAAACTGTCGCCAATTCACGTTCCGACAAACCCAGAGACGATGAAACCAAATCGCGATTTTTCGCGACGGCGACGCTTTCATCATCAGAGCCAAAACCACAATTCAAACCCGCATAAATTCCGACACTTACGCCGCCGTCACGCGTGTAAAACCCATGTTTGTCGGTCAACAAGGCATCAGATTGGATCGGTCGAGTCGTCATTGTGTAAATCCTGCTGGCAATGGTGTTCCATGAGGCGCGATTGCGATCGCTTTGAAGAGTGTTCCCATTTGTGATGGATGGGTTAATCTGTTGTGCGCGGTTATATGGTTTTCTAATGCATCACCACTCATACTGGCGGCCAGTGACTGCGCGCGCTGTGTGATGCCAAGGCGTTCCAATAAAATACCCTGTGTTGTCATCGAACTAACTTGAGCGAACGGTTCTGCGGATGTTGACAGGTCACGGAAACTAACATGTGCGGTTAAATCGGCCTGTCCACAATTGGACAATACATCAACATGTGCATGATCCTTCACCGCTTGCAGGCTGTCACCAACACAAATCCAATCTCCGTAATCAATTATGATTGCTGCGCCGCCAAATTCACCAATATGTCGTGCAATTGCTTCGGCGTGTGCGGCACTGGCACTGGATGTTTCAAACATGTCGCCCACAGCCATATCCTTGGCTTTCTCAAACGCATCAGGATCAAGCGCTTTGCCTAATCCGAAATGAAGCGTACCGTTTTCGGCCCCAATCATTTGTTCTTGCCAACCATCGACTGTGCGTCGAAATTGTTTGATTGGCATACAGTCAAAAAACTCATTCGCGATCAAAAATAGGGGCTGCTCCGGTAATGTAGACAGGGTATCGAGCCAGCAAACATCATAGTTTTTAAGCGCCGTTTTCTGACGTTTTCGCATTGCAGGGCTTGCTTCGATCAAGGTTAATTTCATGCTCTGATGGAATCCCGATACGCCTTTAGTAGCGCGTAAAATGTCGACCATCAAAGTTCCATTACCTGGGCCAACCTCAGCCAATGTAAACGGGGCCGGTTGCCCCTGATCCAACCAAGCTTGCGCCAGCGACAGGCCCAATAACTCGCCAAACATTTGACTGATTTCTGGCGCGGTGGTAAAATCGCCCTTGGCACCAAGAGCATCGCGATTGATGTAATACCCATGTTCGGGATGCAGCAAACACAGCGTCATATATTCCGACACGGGCATCAGGCCAAAGCGCTCTATCTGGCTTAGAATGATTTTCGTAAGTGGCGTCATTTTGCGCGCTTTCGAGCGATTGCGATAATCGTAATACCAATTGCAATCATCGGCAGTGACAAACATTGTCCCATGGTCAATCCGAACTCACCAAATCGCAGTATATGCCCCATTGGGTTCTCTACCGTGATAAATTGTGAATCCGCTTGCCGAAAACCTTCGACGATTGTGCGTGCGATTCCGTATCCAACAAAGAAAACACCGATGATTTGTCCAGGAATATGAAACCATTTGCGCGCGAAAATAAGGAACAGCATAACCGCGAAAAGGATTGGTCCTTCTAACAACGCTTCGTACAATTGCGAAGGGTGACGCGCACAAGTTTCACCGATCGCTTGCCCGCAATTTTGTGCTGCTTGTGTCGGAAATGAAACAGCCCAAGGAACATCCGTCGGACGCCCCCAAAGCTCGGCATTGATGAAATTTGCGACCCGTCCAAAAAACAATCCAAAGCAGCTGGCCGATGCGATCAAATCACCAGCTGACCAAGTATCAATTTTATGTCTGCGACAATATAAAATTCCTGCCAAAATCACGCCAATGAAGCCACCGTGGAATGACATGCCGCCTTCCCAAACTTTGAAAATTTGGATGGGATTGTCAATGAAAGCATCAAAGTTATAAAATAATGCATAGCCCATGCGCCCGCCCAAAATGGTGCCGACAATCATCCATGTCATGATGTCTTCGACTTGGCCTTTCGACATCGGCGCTACGCCACCCGCCCACAATTGCGAGCGGTTGATTTCAAATCTGGCCCAACCCCACGCACATAAAAAGCCCGCGATATACGCAATCGCATACCAATGGATCGCAAAATTGCGGCCAAACAATTCAAACGACACCAAAACAGGGTCTATATTTGGGAATGGGATAAGTGCCAGCATTTCAATGTTCCATTTTCGGCAAGTTTTGGGGTTTCAGGTGCACAAGTGTCAAGCGGGCATTGGCAAAGGGGATGAAAAGTACCATATAAGGTATGTAAACCAGTGCTCGGAGCCAGACAATGCAAACCAACAATCGTTTTTTTGATGACATGTCCAAAGTTATGACAAACGCAATGGGTGTGGCCCAAGGTGCCAAAGACGAAGCGGAAACAGCCATGAAAAGCTGGATTGATCGTTGGATGGCAGACCGCGAATTCGTCACCCGCGAAGAGTTCGATGCCGTCAAAGCAATGGCCCAAAAAGCCCGCGAAGAAAATGCCGCGCTAAGCGCACGTATTGCAGCGCTGGAGCCAAAACCAAAAACTAAGAAAAAATCAGCGTCTTAAGAACCGCTTTTGCGTCATTGGGGGCAGCTGTGCGATTAATGCATTGGCTTCCTCGTTGCGGTTCATCTCTTGGTATATCCGCACCAGCAGAACCTTGTATTGGTTCAGATTCTGCCCGTAGTTTACTGCGAATTCCGCATCTCTCGCGGCGCCAGCTAAATCGCCGTTCGCACGTCTAACTTTGGCAACAAGATGGCTGATATTCCGTGTCGCACCTGCCTCTTTTTGTAATTTCAAGAGCATCGGCATGATGTCATCTTGGCGGTTCAATTCAATTTTAGTTGTGGTCAGTACATCAAGATACTGATCTGGCCAACGTATTTCAGGCAATACTGTTTCCAACAACGCTTCCGCTTTTTCAGGCTGTTTCATCAATAAAAACGCATTGGCCTGACGCAATGTAATTGCAGGAAATCGAAGGCCGTAAATTTGACTCTGAGCAATGGCTTCCATCGCCTTTTCACGTTGTTTTAGGTTCAGGTGAACAGTAGCCAACAGCGTTTGGTAGATCGGCACTTCAGGCGCTATCGCACAAAGCTCTTGGCAAAATGGCAACGCCGCTTGGGGATTGCGGGCTTGGATCAAATTTTGAATATGCCGACGCAAAACGTGGTGATTGCGTGGGGCCATTTCAACTGCCTCCATGGACAATTCGAACGCGTCATCCTGAAATCCTTGGCCCATTCGAACAACGCTTTTAAAGCTGAGGTAACTTGCCGTTAAAGCGCTTGAACGGGGTGCTTTTGAGAATTTTTTCTGCGTTGTGGTCAATAACCTGTCCGCTGCACCTGCATGGGTCAAAGGTCGCTGAAAATTCGATATCAGCGAATGCCGCCATTCCCATGCAAAAAACACCGGTTGAAACGCAGATACACCAGGTTGCAGAACGTTCATCAACGCACGGTCAATCGGATAAAAGCTTGTATCGGTGATAGCGCCTTTGGCGTCTAGTTGTGCAAACGCCACCTGCAATTGGGGCGAATATGGCGTTTGAAAAGCGGCGAAATTCAGCAGTCGCAATGCTTCGTTTATATCGCCCATCTGGACCGCGGCTTGTGCAGCCAACCCGTCGACATCCGCAATTGAAGTAGGGTCAAACATAGGTACGGACAACGACCGATGACGAAGGCTCAGAACTTCATTCAACTTTCCAGTTTTAAAGCACGCATCTGCACACAACGAAAATAAATATGAGATTTCGTTTCCGCGTTCAATTTCCCGTTCGAGCAATTCTGCAACCTTAGCGATTTCACCTTTCCCATATAGATAGGGCACTAGATGCGCCAAACATTGCGCGGTTTCACCAAAGCTGGAGAAGGATTCAGGATCATTTGTTAGCCGATCATACAGCTTCACATAGATGACTTCGTAATCTTTGCGCTTCATGTCCTTCGCGATATCCCGAAAATCAACACCTCCTAAGCTGGCCGCCAGCTGAGAAAAGCCACTGGATCGCGGCCCCAATATCGTGTCAGCGCGCGACATCGCGTAGAGTTCAAGAAAATCGCGTTGTAGTGATCCGAGTTCCTTTAAATCAATTACATCAGAAATGCGGATCAAGTCGGGACATTGCGCACAAAGCCAATCCAACGACGGTTTAAAATCGCCGAACAACAACGCCTTGGCATCTTGGCGTTGGCCATAGTTTTCATAGTGATGAACGTAAAATTCGCTTGGGGTAAATTTATTCACCCAAGGTTTGTTTTTTGCGCGATAACTGGTCGTCACATCGCCATGGCGTACATGGTACGCCAACATTTTCTGCCCTTTTGTGATGGCGTTAATTTTTGCGATATTTTGCGTAACAAGAGGGGTGAAAGTTATGCGATCCAATGTTGCGCGATAACTTTTTTTAACCACTTGCCCTTTCTCACCCCCTAAAGTCATGGCAACTTGGCTGCTGTGCAGCGCCAAGATGCGACCTTGGTTTACCATTTCCACAATCTCTGCGGCGGGGGCGTTTCGAACTTGGGCTAAGGCTACAGCCTGTTGCGACAGTTGCCTGTATTCGTCTTGCGAAATAAAGTGCCTTTTTAAAAAATCTGAATCGAAAACTTCGGCGTGCTCACCAATATTTGTGGTTCCTTCTGGTGGAACTGGCCAGTAAATTTTAACAGGAATATCATAATCGTAACCGATGCGAAGGGCATTTACGAATGGCAACATTCGTGCACCAAACAAATCGTTGCGACTGACCAGTAAACACCCCTTGCTTTGCATCTTTTCAGCCAATGGTTTCTATGCCTGCGCTTCGGTGTGGGGCGGCAATTTTGACAAGGCAATCTGTGCACCTTCGACCATCAGAATCCTGCATTGTGTTGGATGACGGCCAATGAATTCGTGAATGGCGCGTAAAACACCATCGCCCCACCATCCAAAACGATGATAATCGTCAAATGCAATAATGCCTTCATCTTTCATTTTAGGAAACAGGTTGGCCAAATCGGCGCAAACACCTTCGTATGAATGATCCCCATCGATGTATGCAAAGTCGATGGATTGGTCTTCAAATTGTGCGAGCGCTGTATCGGACATCTCGCGCATGATTGAAACCTGACCTCTTTCAATCTCAGCGCTCATTTTTTGACATACTTCTGTGTATATATCTTCGAAACGTTGTTCTTGTGTTCTGCCAGAAAAAGCCTCGGTTTTGTCGCCGTCTTCGAAATGCTGCCATGGGTCAATTAACGCAAGATGCAGTGGATTAACGATGTCCAAAATTTGTCGCGAAAAATTGCCACGCCAAACGCCGATTTCAATACAAACGCCACCTTTTGGGACGCATTCTAAAATCCGCTTACGGTTCTGATTTTTCAGCTGGCGCTTTTGTTTTTTTGTTAGTTCAGTCGGTTGAATTGACGCCGCAACTGTTTCTGCGACGTCGTTTTGGTGATGAGATACCACCGTTATTTTTGGCTTAAATGCCACTACTCGACAATACCGTATGTTCTTCGTGCCAGGCGTTCGGATTTCAGCAATGAAATGTCTTCGGTGACCATTTCTTGAACCAACTCTTGGAAGGTGACGCTGGCCGTCCAACCCAGCTGTTCGCGAGCTTTGGTTGGGTCGCCTAACAATTGTTCCACTTCCGTTGGGCGGAAATATGTTGGATCAACTTCGATCAAAATACGATCACTGTCGCCATCATATCCCTTTTCGTCAACGCCTGAACCCTCCCAGCGAATTGTTTTACCGATATGTGAAAATGCGATGTCACAGAATTCGCGGACTGAATGCATTTCGCCTGTCGCCAGTACGAAATCATCAGGTGTGTCGTGTTGCAAAATGCGCCACATACCCTCGACGTAATCACGCGCATGCCCCCAATCGCGCATCGCATCCATGTTGCCCAAGCGCAATTTGTCCTGAAGGCCCAAATCAATTGCAGCAACGGCACGCGTGATTTTGCGGGTAACAAATGTTTCTCCGCGCAGCGGGCTCTCGTGGTTGAACAGGATGCCGTTTGATCCAAAAATGCCGTAACCTTCGCGATAGTTCACAGTAATCCAATATGCGTACAGCTTTGCCGCTGCATATGGCGAACGTGGATAAAATGGTGTTGTCTCGCTTTGCGGAACTTCCTGAACTTTACCATATAATTCGGATGTGGATGCCTGATAAAACTTAGTTTTATCTTCCAGTTTCAACAAACGAATTGCCTCTAATAAACGTAGGGTGCCGATGCCGTCCGCATTAGCGGTGTATTCGGGCATTTCAAACGAAACCTTCACGTGTGATTGCGCCGCTAGATTGTAAATTTCGTCTGGCTGAATGTCGTTGATCAGTGAAATCAATGAACTGCTGTCGACCATATCTGAATAATGCAAATGGAAATCAGACCCCGCATATTCATCCACGTGTAAATGATCGATACGCCCAGTGTTGAACGAAGAGGAACGCCGTTTCAGACCATGAACTTCATACCCTTTTTCCAACAAAAGTTCAGAGAGATACGCGCCGTCTTGGCCTGTTACGCCCGTTATAAATGCTTTTTTTGCCATGTTTTCCTCGTGGGCTTAAGATCGTGAATACACATCTTCATAGCGAATAATATCGTCTTCGCCCAGATATGCACCTGTTTGTACTTCGATCAGGTGAAGGTCAACTTTACCTGGGTTTTCTAACCGATGGACTTCGCCAAGGGGAATGTAAACGGATTGGTTTTCGCTGACAATTTTTTTGGTCTCGCCTACTGTTACCAATGCAGCACCTTGAACAACTACCCAATGTTCTGCACGATGCACGTGGGATTGCAGCGACAATGCTGCCCCTGGATGCACCATTATGCGCTTCACTTGAAAACGATCACCCAACGACAGTGTCTCAAACCAACCCCATGGGCGATGGTCGCGGGGGAATTGTTCAGCTTGTTTCTTTTGGGTGTCTTTTAATGTTTGAACGGCCAATTTTACGTTCTGCGACGAATTGATATCTGCGACCAGTACCGCGTCGGGCATTGCGATTGCTACGATATCCTTCAGGCCGATACCGACCAACTCTTGGTTTTCGGCCTCGCTGCGTAGCAGCGTGTTCTCACACTCAATTGCCGTTGCATTTTGTGATGTAACGACGCGCGATGCGTCATCGGGTTTCGAATTCAACCAAACCGCTTCCCATGATCCCAAATCCGACCATTCGCCATCAAATGGAACTGCTGTGATACAACTCGATTGTTCCATGATTGCATAGTCAATCGATTGATTTTGGGCTTTCGCCCATGCGTCTGCATCTAGGCGCAGAAAATTCAAATCAAGCATCGCCTTTGACACGGATTCGTTGCAAGGACCGACTTGGTCAGGGGCGTGTTTTTCAAACTCTTCGATCAGCGTTTTTGCCGCGAACAAGAAGATACCTGCATTCCACAGGTATTCACCAGTTTCGATCATAGCATCCGCTGTGTCCTGATCGGGTTTTTCAACAAAGCGTTGCAACTTGCGCGGTGTCGCGGAAAAATCGCCCGCGCCTTCTGCCAGATGCAGATATCCATATCCTGTCTCCGCACGATCAGGTTTGATCCCAAACGTAACTAACTGGCCGTCCAACGCGGGTGCAACGCCTGCGGATACGACATTTTGAAAATGCGTAGTGTCCGGAATGACATGATCTGATGGTGCAACCAGCATCAATGCGTCAGGATCTTTTTCTGCCAAAAACATCGCCGCCGCTAAAATCGCAGGCGCAGTATTTTTCATATCAGGTTCAATTAAGATGTCCGACCCCGTAATCGAAAGCGCAGCCAATTGTTCGGTCACGATAAATCGAAAATCTGAATTCGTCAGCACCACGGGTGGATGAAATCCTTCCCCCGCCAAACGTGATACAGACATTTGAAACAGGCTTTCCTCGCCCATAATTTTGCTGAACTGTTTGGGGTATGATTTACGTGACAGCGGCCATAATCGCGTGCCGGAGCCACCGCATAAAATGACAGGATGAATTTTTGGGGTCGTGGTCATATTCCCAACCTTAAAATAGTTTAGCTGTATCTTGAACGACTTCTAACAAACGATCAACTTGTGGTTTGATTGGGTGGTGGTGATTACCCACAAATATCCCATTCACGTCCACATTATCCGCTGTTTCCATCGTCGAACCCACCGAGTGTTCCAAATGTTCGATCACAGGGTTTTTCAAGAAATTCCCCGTTACGATCGGGCGACATTCGATTTCGGCGTCCTTAAATGCGGCAACCAATGCTGACCGCTGATCTTTCAGTGCGCCTTTCAGGACCATCGCAAACCCAAACCAGCTACTCTCACCGCGTTCCGATTGAATATCCAGAAAGTCTAAATCGCTGAACAGTGATTGGAAATACACGCCATTTTCACGACGCTCGGAAATAAACCCGTCCAGTTTCGCAAGTTGCGGGATGCCTAATGCGCCCTCCATTTCAATTGGACGCAGGTTATAGCCCGGCAGAACAAAACGGAATTGCTTTACAAATGGGTCATCATCGACGGCTAAATGGGTGTCATCGGGCAAATCACGTACCCAACCATGCGCACGAAGCGATAACATGTTGTCGTACAGCTTGCGATCATCGGTGATCACCATGCCGCCTTCCATAGTGCAAATGTGATGCGAAAAGAAGCTGGAAAAAGTCCCGAACAGGCCAAAAGCACCCGCTTTTTCGCCCTGATACGTTGCGCCCATGGATTCACAGTTGTCTTCCAACAACAGGATTTTCGCATCGTTGCAAATTTTGCGAAGTTTATCAGCCTCGATTGGATTTCCTAATAGGTTCACAACAAAAATGGCTTTGGTGCGAGGCGTGATTGCGGCGATCACTTTTTCCAAATCAATATTAAGTGTCTGCGGGTCAATATCCACAAACCGCAATTTCAACCCCAGTTGTGACACTGGGAAATATGTAGTGGACCAACTGACGGCGGGCACAATAATTTCATCCCCCTTTTGCAGATCGAAATCAGGATGATAAAACAGCGCCGATAGACCCAACAAATTCGCAGTCGATCCAGACGACGTCATTACGGCATACTTTTTACCAAAATGGCGGGCAAACTGTTCCTCATAGGTGCGAACCTTGGCACCCATGGTGTAGCGATCGCTGTCGATCACATCTTGTAATGCTTGGTGCTCTTCTGCACCCCATGTTGAATTGGCTAGTGGGTAAAACAAATTCACGTCTCCGTTTTAGGTGCTGTGGCCTGATTGAATATCATACGCATCGACAACCTGTCGGATGGCATCAATCATTGGCGTTGCGGGCGACCAATTAAAATTATTTGCGGCTATACTGCTGTCCATCAGCTTTTGCATCATGCCTTCGGGCTTGTCTGTATCGTAGCTAAATGTGCCTTCGTAGCCAACAACGTCGGCTACGATCTTATAGTAATCATCGATACTTAGATCTGAACCATATCCAACATTCAGATAATTAGGAAAAGTGGAAACTTTACCTAAATTATTCAAAACAAAGGTAACAAGATCATCAACGAATAAAAACTCGCGACGCGCATTTCCGGTGCCCCAAATCGTAACCGATGGATCATTTGATTTCTTCGCCGTAGCGATTTTTGTGACGACAGCCGCAATCAAGTGACTGGCGCTGGAGCCGAAATGATCTTCGGTGCCAAACAAATTGCACGGAACAATGGTTTTGTAATTTCGATCATCCCGACCATCTATAAATTCACACAGCTTTGCCGCCGTAATTTTTGACAGGGCATACCCCTCGTTGGTGGGTTCCAGCGGTGCGGCCAATAAATCGGTTTCCAACAGCGGTTGGCGGTGGTCCTTAGGGTACATGCATGACGAACCAAAGAAGATTAAGTTCCCAACACCCGCATCATGGGCACCCATGATTACATTGTCATTGATACGCAGGTTATCGATCAGGAAATCCACAGGTGCCGCAATATTTGCGGCTATTCCGCCAACTTTGGCGGCGCCATGGATGACCATATCAATTTCATTGTCTGCATAGAATGCTTGAACGGCAGCTCGGTCGTCCAAGGGCAATTCGGTGCGCGTAGGTGCAATAATTTCCAGGCTTGGAAATTTGGTTGTTGCAATGCGCAGCATCGCGCGCCCCAGCATACCATTACCACCTGTTAGAAATATACGCATTCATCGAAACCTTGTTTGCTCTCTACTTAATGACTTTTGCCGCACAGTAAAGCAAGTCCGCGCAATCAGGGCGAAAATCTGTGGATAACCGCAAATACTTGGGGATAGATCGCCCAAATGCGAACAAAAAACTTTACAGATCGTGAATTAAAGCACACCATATGTTGTAAGCGGGTCCCCATAAAACCCGACATTTTGCGATTGGCGCTTTATCTAGTGTTCATTGCAATGCAGTAAGGGCGGTCAAAATGGCATATGCAGAGAATTATCTGAGCGACAGCGAAATTCACCCGATTGATATCGTTGAGTCCTTGGCGGCGCATCGCAAATGGGATTTTGAACGCGCCAGCGATGATCAGATCGCAATGTCTGTCGAAGGATCATGGCGCAATTATTCCATTACATTGGCATGGTCCGCGGGCGATGAAACCCTTCGCATGATTTGTACCTTTGATATGGAGCCACCACGCGAAAAGCTGTCGAAGTTATACGAGGCATTGAACCTCGCAAACGACAGTTGTTGGTCTGGCGGGTTTTCGTTTTGGAAAGATCATCGCATGATGGTCTATCGCTATGGCTTGGTTCTGTCGGGTGGTGCAACCGCAACGTCGGAACAAATTGATCAGTTGCTGAACGAGGCCGTTACCGCCTGTGAGCGCTACTATCCAGCGTTCCAATTGGCATGTTGGGGCGATCAGTCACCGGTTGCTGCGATGGATGTTGCTATTGCACAAGCATACGGTCGCGCATAACTTGGCCGCCAAGTAATTCAGAGGTTTATCATGAGCATGCAAACAGTAGCCGACAAGGGCTTGGTTCTTCTTGGCTGTGGGAAAATGGGATCGGCAATGTTGCAGGGATGGTTGGCCGATGGTTTGCCCTTGAGATCCGTCTTTGTGTTGGATCCATACCCTTCTGATTGGCTTCAGAGCTTAGTTGCGCAGGGATTGAATTTGAACACTGATCTGCCGGAAACACCTGCGGTATGTATTATCGCGGTAAAGCCGCAAATGATGGGCGATGCCCTACCTGCCTTGTTAGCGGTCACTCAGGAAAAAACAATTTTCCTTTCCATCGCAGCGGGCACTTCCATCCAAAGTTTTGAAGACATCTTGGGGGCAAATACACGTATTGTTCGCGCCATGCCAAATACACCTGCCGCAATCGGACGCGGCATCACCGCATTGTTTGGGAACGACACCAGCACAGTGGCGGACGTGTCATTGTGTGAAACTCTGTTAAAGGCGGTTGGTAAAACGGTTGTGTTGGATACCGAAGACCAGATGGACGCCGTAACCGCCCTGTCTGGCTCGGGCCCTGCATATGTTTTCCATCTTATCGAAACATTAGCAGCAGCAGGCGTAGAGCAAGGATTGCCTCCCGAATTGGCTATGGAATTGGCAACGGAAACCGTTTCAGGCGCTGGTGAATTGGCTAGCCAAGCGGATGAGGGGCCAACGCAGTTACGCATCAATGTAACGTCGCCAAACGGTACGACGCAGGCCGCCCTAGAGGTTTTGATGAACCCAGAAACAGGGTTTCCCAAGGTGCTATCGGATGGCGTCAAAGCTGCCGCTGAACGGAGCAGAGAGTTGGGTGCGAAATGAGCGAAGCGACATTTGACGACTTTATGAAATTAGATATCCGTGTTGGCGAAATCATACGCGCGGAAGCCTTCCCTGAGGCCCGCAAGCCTGCGTATAAATTATGGATAAACTTTGGTGCGGAAATTGGAGAGAAGAAATCTTCGGCGCAAATTACGGTACATTATGACATCACGGATTTAATTGGGAAACGCGTCATGGCGGTGGTGAATTTTCCTCCACGCCAAATTGGTCCCGTTAAGTCAGAGGTATTAGTTCTGGGTGTTTCTGATGCGGGCGGCGCGATTGTGTTGATGGTGCCAGACGCGGATGTGCCCCTCGGCGGTCGGTTGCATTAAAAGCGACAGATTGTCGTAAAGCTACTTTTCGTGTCGGCTTTTTCGTTTGCTAATATTCCGTGACAAACTAGTGTCCTTCAAAGGAAGAACGCTGTCCTAAATTCAGGCGCGTTTAGGAGGCACCATGAACTATACCCAACCTGTCGTAGAAACTTCTCCCAAAGTATCGGATGAAATCAGAAAAACGACCTGTTACATGTGTGCCTGTCGTTGTGGAATTAACGTCCATATGAAAGACGGCAAGGTTGCCTATATCGAAGGTAACAAAGACCACCCAGTGAACAAAGGTGTGCTGTGTGCCAAGGGTTCGGCGGGCATCATGCAGGTCAACGCGCCTTCGCGCTTGAAGGCCCCGTTGAAACGTGTTGGCGAACGTGGTTCGGGCGAATTCGAAGAAATCTCTTGGGACGAAGCATTGGAAATCGCATCAACGCGATTGGCCAAAGTTCGCGCAGACGATCCATCAAAATTGGCGTTCTTTACGGGGCGCGATCAATCGCAATCCTTCACCAGCTTTTGGGCGCAGGGTTACGGCACGCCGAACTACGCCGCGCATGGTGGCTTTTGTTCGGTAAACATGGCCGCCGCTGGTATCTACACGATGGGTGGTGCGTTTTGGGAATTTGGTCAACCGGACTGGGATCACACCAAAATGTTCATGCTGTTCGGGGTTGCCGAAGATCACGACAGTAACCCAATCAAAATGGGTCTGGGCAAGTTGAAGAAACGCGGTGCCAAGGTGGTGGGCGTGAACCCGATCCGCACAGGTTATAACGCCATTGCGGATGAATGGGTTGGCATTACACCCGGCACAGATGGTCTGTTTATCACGGCATTGATCCATGAATTGATGAAGGCTGGTAAAATCGATCTGCACTACTTGGCGCAATATACAAACGCGCCTGTGTTGTTAGACAGGGATCCAAACAGTGATAGTTATGGGCTGTTCCTGCGCGACAAGGATAACAAACCACTGGTGATTGATCGCAATACGGGTAAGAAAGTCGCCTTTGATAAAAAGGGGATTAAGCCAGATTTAAACGGCTCAATCCGCAAGGCAGGCATCAGCCACACAACCGTTTTCCACAAAATGGCCGAAACATACATGGCCCCAGAACATGACGCCGCGAATGTGGCCGAGCGTTGTGGTGTGCCCGAGGAAACGATCCGCCGCTTGGCCGCCGAATTAGCGCATGTTGCATTTGAACAGGAAATCAGCCTGCCGATTGAGTGGACAGATTTCCGTGGCGAAAAGCATTCCGAAATGATTGGCCGCCCTGTGTCATTCCACGCCATGCGTGGAATTTCGGCGCATGCAAACGGTTTCCAAACCTGCCGTGCCTTGCACATCCTGCAAATAATTTTGGGTAGTGTTGAGGTTCCTGGTGGTTTCCGTATGAAGCCTCCATATCCGAAATCCGCTGAAATCCACCCGAAACCACACTATGGTTATCAGGCTGGCAAACCATTGGATGGCCCGCATTTGGGCTTTACCCATGGCCCCGAAGATTTGGCGCTAAAGGATGATGGAACCCCTGCGCGGATCGACAAGGCGTTTACGTGGGAAAACCCGATGTCGTCGCACGGTTTGATGCACATGGTTATTTCCAACGCACATGCAGGTGATCCATACAAGATTGATACGCTGTTTATGTATATGGCGAACATGTCATGGAATTCATCCATGAACACGGGCGGCGTGATGAAGATGTTGACGGATAAGGATGAGAATGGGGATTATGTCATCCCAAACATCATTTATTCCGATGCCTATTCATCCGAAATGGTGGCCTATGCCGATCTGGTCTTGCCCGATGCAACATACTTAGAACGTCACGATTGTATTTCCCTACTGGATCGCCCAATTTGTGAAGCAGATGGCGCGGCGGATGCCATTCGTTGGCCTGTGATTGAACCTGATCGCGATGTGCGTGGTTTCCAATCTGTGCTGTGTGATTTAGGTGCGCGTTTGGGTTTACCGAACTTCACCAACGACGATGGATCACAAAAGTTTGCGGATTATGCAGATTACATTGTGAACCACGAACGCAAACCTGGCATTGGCCCGTTGGCGGGTTTCCGTGGTGATGGTGATGAATTTGGTCGTGGTGATGTGAACCCGGATCAGTTGGATAAATACATCGAAAACGGTGGTTTCGCGATCAGCCATATTGATGAAGGTGCATCGTATTATAAACCTTGGAACATGGCATATCAGGAATGGGCTGTGGATACGGGATTGTTCGATGCGCCGTCGCCATATCTGTTCCAATTGTATGTTGAGCCGATGCGTAAATTTCAGCTGGCGGCAGAGGGTCATGGCGAACGCCAGCCCCCCGAACATCTGCGTGAACGTATCCGCGAGGGGATGAACCCGTTGCCTGTTTGGAACAACTCCACCGACGAAAATTACCCCATTCACGCCCTGACACAACGCCCGATGGCGATGTACCATTCATGGGGCACACAAAATGCGTGGTTGCGCCAAATTCACGGTGTTAACCCATTGTATGTGCCCACAAAAATCTGGGAGGCCAATGGTTTCGCGGATGGTGATTGGGCCAAAGTAACATCGCCGCATGGCGAGATCACGGTGCCCGTGGCACACCAAGCGGCGTTGAACGAAAATACCATTTGGACATGGAACGCGATTGGTAAACGCAAGGGTGCGTGGGCGTTGGATGAAAACGCGCCAGAGGCCAAGAAAGGCTTCTTGTTAAACCACTTGATCCACGAATTGATGCCCGCCAAAGGTGATGGTATGCGCTGGGCGAATTCTGACCCGATTACGGGGCAGGCGGCGTGGTTTGATTTGAAGGTCGCGATTGAGAAAGTCGACGCGCCCGATCAGGTACAGCCAAACATCCCCGCCCAGAAGTCGCCCGTTGGCAAGGGGCCAAAAAATCTAACATGGAAGGTGGGATCATGACCGCATTACCTGCGAAATCTGACGTAAAACTTGGTCTGGTTATTGACCTTGATACCTGTGTTGGTTGTCATGCCTGTGTTGTGTCTTGTAAGGGTTGGAACACCGAAAACTACGGTGCGCCATTGTCGGATCAGGATGCGTATGGCGAAAATCCATCGGGGACATTTTTGAACCGTGTGCATTCGTTTGAGGTGCAACCAGAACAGGGTGCTGCGCAGACGATCCATTTCCCGAAATCATGTTTGCACTGTGAAGATGCGCCATGTGTGACGGTTTGCCCAACGGGTGCCAGTTATAAACGTGCCGAAGATGGTATTGTTTTGGTGAATGAAGATGCCTGCATCGGTTGCGGTCTATGTGCATGGGCATGCCCATACGGTGCGCGTGAATTGGACCAGGCGGCAGGGGTGATGAAGAAATGTACCCTGTGTGTTGATCGTATCTATAACGAGAACCTTCCAGAGGAAGATCGCGAGCCTGCGTGTGTGCGAACTTGCCCAGCAGGTGCGCGTCACTTCGGTGATTTGGGTGATGAAAATAGCGATGTTTCCCAATTGGTTAAGGAACGTGGGGGCATGGATTTGATGCCTGAGTTGGGCACGAAACCAGTGAATAAATACCTGCCGCCACGGCCCAAAGATACGGGTAATGAAATTGATATTTTGGCGCCATTATTGGCACCTGTCGCGACTGAAACAACCGGCTTTTTGGGCTGGTTGGATCGCACATTGGAGAAATTGTAATGCATCCAGCACCATCCGTAATTCTGTTTTCTGTTCTGTCTGGCCTTGGGTTTGGGATGTTGGCGTGGTTGGGTTTTGGCGAACCTGGTGTGACAGGCATGTCGGCGTTTATTTTCTTCTTTGTGGCCTATGCCTTGGCCGTTGGTGGGTTGTTGTCGGCGACATTCCATTTGGGAAATCCCAAGAATGCATTGAAGTCGTTTAGCCAGTGGCGCACCAGTTGGTTGAGCCGTGAAGGTTGCTGTGCCGTGGCCGCGTTGTTGGTGATGGGTATCTATGCAATTGGGGCGATTTTCCTTGAAACGCATTGGGTTTTTGTGGGCATCATTGGTGCGATCCTGTCGATTGTGACGGTGTTCACGACGTCGATGATTTACGGTCAATTGAAAACCGTACCGCGTTGGAACCATTGGACAACACCGCCTTTGTTTTTGTCACTTTCCATATTTGGTGGTGCGTTAATGACGGGGCAAATAAAGGTTGCGATGGTTGGTTTTATCGTGGTGGGATTGATCCAAATTGCGGCGTGGCTGATGGGTGATAAACAGTTTGCAACACGTGGTTCCAGCATGGAAACGGCGACGGGCTTGGGTGATATTGGTAAGGTGCGGATGTTTGAACCGCCCCATACTGGCACCAATTATCTGTTGAAAGAAATGGTCTATGTGATTGGGCGTAAGCATGCGATGAAGTTGCGGGTGATTGCGATCCTGTTGATGGTTGTGATCCCTGTTTTGATGATCTGGATGGGTGCGCATCATGATATTAAGGCAGTGATTGCAGTGCTGTCACATATCGTGGGTGTGTTCGCATCGCGTTGGTTGTTCTTTGCCGAGGCGGAACATGTTGTGGGGCTGTATTACGGGAAACGTGGATAGGTTTTCGAACATCATTTTGGCAATTCCGTGGGGGCGATACTGAAAGTATACGCCCCCATTTTTTGGATTACCTTAATGGTGAGTGCGGGGCGTTAGGCGTGCAAAATTTGACCAAAATCTAACGTCGGTATAACGTCTAGAAAACGTCTAGCTAACGTCTAGACGTTGGTGTTTTTTTATTTGTTAACAAAAGTCTGGGCGGAAGTTAATGAGACATTACCGAACGGTCTGTTTGCACAAGGAATAGGCAGAAAGAGTTAATTTTTGCGGACGGAGAATGGGCGGGCGCTTGAAGCTGTTCTGGGAACTTGGATAGATGTAATGATTATGGCGTCTGTTCAGAGTTCCGAGGTCTAACGTCCCAAACATAGCGATCAAATATAATGGTAATTAAACGTTTGGTGCGGTGTAGCTCAAAGCCGGCTGCAGAAGCGCTTTGTTTAAAGTGACGGAACACTTGGTCTGACGAAGACTCGTTTAGCTTTAATGAGAAGGCCTTCGTGTGCCACGAAGCCGATCGATGATGATCGTGAAAATAGAGAGTTTCCCCCTGACGAGGCATTTCCGTCATGACGATGTGGTGAACTTGGTTCCAATCGATAATTTCCGTTGTTTGATTGCCGAAGATTGGAGAGGTCGTCAAAGTTACACGCCCAGGTTCGATATGGATTTCTAACCCAACATGACGTGAGCCTTGGTAAACCCAATACCCGAATAAGAAGAAAGCCAAGGCGACGGTTCCACTAATCAAGATGATGTTCAACAGTGTGGGATCTCGACCTATTTCATCGTGGTAATGAAACAATGAATTAAGTGAGATATACGCGGGTAGAATTCCCATAATCCCAACGCTCAGGCCCAACAATGGTGCGAACAATTTATTTTTGTATAGCTTTTGGCTCACCGGTTCCTCGCATTGGAATTGCATCCCCATACAGATGCGATGCCTAGAAAAAAATTAAGCTTCTAGATGTCAATAAACTACATAGATGGCACAAACAGAGAATTTGGGCAATCTTAGCTGACGTGCTGTACCGAAATCTCTACCGCGTGCAGGAACGACGCCGCCGATGAACTGGCCGACATTAGAATGAATGTATCGTTGTCCGTGCGGATAATCATTGATCCCATATGTTCCATCGTGGTTCGGGCCATTTGGTTCTTCTTGAAAACATCTGGGTGCAAATCCAATTGGCAAATCCGTTCCAGCGCTGTGCGTGATGATGGGCCAGATAGTTCCAGAACAACCCATGCGTCCGTTTGATCCGTGATATAGGCGGTATCGCCGATGGCTTTTCGAATGGTGCTTTCGGCGTGTTTGGAACGTGGGGTCATGGCGAAAATTTGATCGGGTTGGGTCATTAACAGGCGGGATTTCGCGTCCGCTGTGGATTTCATTGGTGTTGGCATCGATAAACTTAAACCGTTTTTGATTGCGGTTTTAAGTTTCGTTGCGCCCTTGTGTGGGATCGCCAAGGAGGTCAAATCTAGGTCGGTGATTTCGCGCAGGCGCATATCCCCGATGGGTTGATCATAGCCGTTGAGAGAACTGGTTTGTGTAAGATTAGCCACGTTGCAGCCCTCCTTCTGGATCGTACATATGGGGGGAAGTGATTTCGACATCGACGTCTGTGCCGCGCACCCCGTCCCATGCGCGGATGATGTCGCCGTGTTTGGCGTTACCCGCCTTCAAAAACCCAAGTCCGATGTGTTGATCGAAATGGGGTGAGTAGCAGACGGATGAAATCCAGCCCAGATCGTTTTGGGTAGTGGGTGCGGTGTCAGGCGCGATCAGATGTGCGCCAGCGGTGAGTGTGTCAGATTTATCGACGATTTTTATGCCGACGAGACGAACCTGATCATCAGCGATCATCAATTCTCGTTGGGACAGGGTGGAACCGATGCTGTCTTTCTTCTTGTTCACCATGCCATCCATGTTGATGTTGAATGCGGTGATGCGTCCATCCAGTTCCGCGCCTGTGACGTGGCCCTTTTCGATGCGCATGACGTTCAATGCTTCGACGCCGTAGGGGGTGATATCGTGTTCGGCACCTGCCGCCATGATTTCGCGGATCAGGGCATCGCCAAAGCGCGCGGGAACAGCGAGTTCGTAGGCGATTTCGCCGCTGAATGAAATGCGGAACAGGCGGGCGGGGGTGCCACCGCATACGGTGACATCGGCGCAGGCCATGAATGGGAAGCCATCATTTGATACGTCGATATCATCGGCCAGTTTGGCGATCACATCGCGAGATTTTGGCCCCGCGACGGCGAATTGGGCCCATTGATCGGTGGTGGAAATCAGGTGCACATCCATGTCGGGAAACAGGCATTGGCGTGCGAATTCCATGTTGCGGTAAACCAGCACTGCGTTGGCTGTTGTGGTGGTCATGACGAAGTGGTTTTCGGACATGCGTGCGGTTGTGCCATCGTCGTAACATATACCATCCTCGCGTAGCATCAGGCCGTAGCGCACGCGGCCAACGGGAACCTTGGCGAAGGGGTTTGAGTAGATTTTATTTAGGAATGCTGCTGCGTCCGCGCCTTTGATATCGATTTTGCCAAGGGTTGACACGTCGCAGACGCCGACGGATTTGCGAGTTTTGATAACCTCGCGATCGACGCTGTCGCGCCATGATTTATCGCCCGCACGGTGGAACCATTGGGCGCGGAGCCAATTGCCGACCTCTACGAATTCGGCGCCTTGTTCGGTGGCCCATTTATGGCTGGGTGTGAGGCGTGTTGGGTGGAAGTGTTGACCCCGTTCGCGCCCGCCAAAAGCGCCGATGGCGACGGGTGAGTAGGGCGGGCGGAAGATTGTGGTGCCTGTTTCGGGGATGGTTTTTCCCGTAGCTTCGGCCATGACAGCAAGGCCGAGGATGTTGGATGTTTTGCCCTGATCGGTGGCCATGCCCAATGTGGTGTAGCGTTTCAGGTGTTCGACAGCGCGAAAGCCTTCGGCCTGAGATTGTTTGATGTCTTTGGTGGTGACGTCGTTTTGTAGATCGACCCATGCGCGGGCTTTGTGCCCTGTGACGTGCCAGAATTGTTTGATGGCGAAGGGTTCATCGGCGGCGCGTGGGGCCTGTGCGCGGGATGGTGTGAAGCCCAGCGATTTGATGGCGGCGTTGGCGGATTTATGGCCTGATTTTAATGCGGCGGATAATGTCATATCGCCATTTGATGCGCCTGCGATGGTTTGCCCGACGGGCAGGTCGCCACCTGGTACGAAGCCAGCGATGTTGTCGTTCCAGACGGGGCGGCCGCGTTGGTGACAAGTCAAATGCACGTTGGGTGACCAGCCCCCTGATACGCCCAAACAATCGGCGTTTAATGTTTGACCGTTGGTCAGGGTGATCCGGTGCAATTGTTTGCGCCCTGCGGTGTTACACACGGATGTGCCCATGGCGATTGATGCGCCTGAAATATGCATTGGCGCGGGTATGTCGCGCGGATCGATGATGGCGGTGATATTGACGCCAAGTGCTGCGAGTTCGGCGGCGGTTTGCCAGCCGCTGTCGTTGTTGGTGAAAATGGCGACCTGTTTGCCTGTGGCCACGGCCCAGCGATTGGCATAGGCGCGGATGGAACCCGCCAGCATGATGCCCGGGCGATCGTTGTTGGCGAATGCGATGGAACGTTCGGTGGCACCGCCGCAGATCATCGCGCGTTTGGTGTAGATGCGCCATAACACTTGGCGGGGTTTGTCGCCTGCGTGGGGCAGGTGATCGGTTTTACGTTCCAATGCGCCGTATATGCCGTGATCGAATGCGCCCCAAACGGTGGTGCGGGGTAGGATGCGGACGTTGTCCATTGAGGACAGTTCGATGCGTGTTTGCGTGACCCAATCGCGCCCTGACATACCTGCGATTTCGTGGGATTCGGCATTTAGACGCCCGCCCAATTCGAAATCTTCGTCGGCCAAGATGACGCGTGCGCCCGCTCGACCAGCGGCCAGTGCGGCGGCGAGGCCAGAAGGGCCAGCGCCTGTGATCAGGAGGTCGCAGTGTAAGAAACCCTTGTCGTATTTATCGGGGTCTTCTTGCATCGATAATGCACCCAGTCCCGCAGATGCGCGGATGACGGGTTCGTAGATTTTTTCCCAGAATGCGGCGGGCCACATGAAGGTTTTGTAGTAGAAGCCAGCGCCGATGAAGGGGGAAAGCAGATCGGTGACGGACATGACATCAAAGCCAAGCGGGCC
The DNA here is from genome assembly GCA_943846615.1 of uncultured Amylibacter sp. Classification (GTDB taxonomy): domain Bacteria; phylum Pseudomonadota; class Alphaproteobacteria; order Rhodobacterales; family Rhodobacteraceae; genus Amylibacter. The sequence continues at coordinate 1,983,055 of OX044354.1, forward strand.
ACGGTGGTTTTGGCTGGTTGCGGTGAGGCCATCGAATAATTCGGCGGTCGTGGCGCGGGTGTTTGGTTCTTGATATGCGCCTGAACGCAGTTGGACCAGTGCATTTGGTTCTTCGGAACCCGCAGAGAATATCCCGCGTGGGCGGTGGTATTTGAATGAGCGACCAACCAAACGTTCGCCGTTGGCAAGTAGGGCAGAGGCCAGCGTGTCGCCATGGAACCCGTGTAGGGTTTTGTTGTTGAATTTGAAGGTGAGGGGTTGGTTGCGGTCAACCATTCCACCATCGATGCGGAAATCATTGCTCATTTTGAACGCCCCTGTTTACGGGCCACATCGCGGGCCATTTCAACGGATGATATTTCGTGGGTCAGGGTGTTTCGGGTGACGACCAGCCATGAACGGTCACCAGCGTCGTGATACCAAAGTTCGCGGTATTCGCCCGCAGGGTTATCGCGCAGATAGAGGTAATCGTGGAATTTTTCGGCGGCATCATCAGCCATGCCATCGGGGCGATTGATCAGGGATGCATCGCCAAGGTGGATGAATTCATTTGCGTCGCGCGGGCCCAAAAGGGGGTGGTTGATGATCATTTTTATAGTCCCCTAATGTAGATTTGGTTGGGCGCCGACGCCTTTTTCATCAATGATGTTGCCACGCATGAAACGATCAAGTCGGAAATCTGTGGCGTGTTCATGTGGCGTGTCGGTGGCCAGTAGGTGGGCGTAGCAGTAGCCCGATGCTGGGGTTGCCTTGAACCCGCCGTAACACCAGCCACCGTTGAAATAGAGGCCGTCGATGTGGGTTTTATCGATGAAGGGTGATCCATCCATCGACATATCCATGACGCCGCCCCACATGCGCAAAACACGTGCACGCCCGACCATGGGCATGATGGACATAGCGCCTGCGCAGACATCTTCGACCACGGGCATGCCGCCGCGTTGGGCGTAGGTGTTGTAACCGTCGATATCACCGCCAAAGACCAAGCCGCCCTTGTCCGATTGAGATATGTAAAGGTGGCCCGCGCCGTAGGTGACGACGCCGGGGATGGTTGGTTTTAGGCCTTCGGATACGAAGGCCTGAAGGACGTGACTTTCGATTGGTAATCGCATGCCTGCGTGGGCCATGACGCGGCTGGATGAACCCGCGACGCAGACGGCGGTTTTATTGGCCTTGATCGGGCCGCGGGATGTTTCAACGCCGATGCATTTGCCGTTTTTGATTTGGAAACCTGTGACTTCGCAATTCTGAATGATGTCGACGCCGTGTTGATCGGCGGATCGCGCGAAACCCCATGCGACGGCGTCGTGGCGTGCAGTGCCGGCGCGGCGTTGTAATAACCCCGCTTTGATCGGGAAGCGTTCGTCATCGAATTTCAGGAAGGGGCACATTTTTTGAATGGCGTCGCGATCCAGTAATTCGGCGTCTGCGCCAGACATCAACATGGCGTTGCCACGGCGTGCATAGTCATCGCGTTGACCATCGGAATGGGCCAAGTTGAGGATGCCGCGTTGTGACATCATAGCGTTGTAGTTGAGATCCTGTTCCAGACCTTCCCAAAGTTTGACAGACATTTCGTAAAACGGTTGGTTGCCGTCGAGCAGGTAGTTTGAGCGCACGATGGTGGTGTTGCGCCCGATGTTGCCTGATCCGATCCAGCCACGTTCCAGCACAGCGATGTTTTTACCCTTAAACACCTTGGCCAGATAATGCGCCGTAGCCAATCCGTGACCGCCGCCGCCAACGATGATGTAATCGTAGGATTTTTTCGGTTCGGGTTCGCGCCAAACGGGTTTCCATGATTTGTTGCCTGTGAGGCCCTGTTTTAGGATGCTGAGTGCCGAGTAACGCATTTTATGTTCCTTCTGTGATTTCAGCATGAAACATAATTGGGTGGCGGGGATATAAAAAAACGACATTTATGTCGGGAATTTTATAAGGGTGCTGATTTATCCAGCGCGGTTATTTTATTCGAGGTTTAAGTCATTTGCGATTTTTGCCAGTGCAATCGCATTGCCGCCGCCTGTTTTATCGCGGATCGACGAACGGTGACTCTCGATTGTGCGCACGGATAGGTTTAGGTGGTTTGCGATTTCTTTGTTTGTCATGCCTTTTGCGATACGAGCCAGAACGTCGCGTTCCCGTTTGGTCAAGCCGAAATCCTGAATGGGTGGTGCTTCTGAGGCTTTGGCGCTGACGCCTGGACCGAAGTACCGACCGCCTTGTGCAACGCGGCAAATCGCATTGACCATTTCGGGTTTTGAGACATCTTTGAGGACGAAGCCCTTGGCACCGAGAGCGACGGCTTTGGTGACGTATTCGGGGTCGTCATAGACAGATAGGAAGATGATTTTTGCGGTGTCGTTTGTGGATAGGATTTTGGTGGCGGCATCCAGCCCGTTCATAACGGGCATAGAGATGTCGGTGAGTAGGATGTCGGGCTTGTGCTGCTCATATAAATCAACAGCTTCGGCACCATTTCGGCCTTCGGCGATGATTTCGAATCTATCGTGATCCTGTAGGCGCGCGCGAATACCTTCACGTAGGATGTCGTGATCGTCGACGATGACCAGTTTAATTTTCATAATTCCCCCTTTGCGAGCCATATCATATTATTGGATCGGCATCGCCACCTTAATTTTAGTACCCGCATTGGGGCGTGATGATATGACAAGTTTCCCCCCGAAACTGTCGATACGTTCCTGCATGTTGCGCAGTCCCAAGCCTAAACCGCGGACAGGATTTTTTTGATCAAAACCGATGCCGTCATCGGTGATTTCCAAATGCACATGACGGCGTGTCGTTGTCAGGCTCATGGTGACCTGTCTGGCCTGTGCGTATTTGGTGATGTTTGTTAGCGCCTCTTGAGCGATGCGGTACATGGCTGTTTTGCTGTCGTCGTGCAACAGATCGCCAATGGCCACAGTGTCAATTGTAGTGGTGATGCCAGTGTCGCGTTCGAAATCATGACCAAGGGTGCGGATCGCGGCGGCGAGGCCGACGTCGTCCAACACCGTAGGGCGCAAGAAAAGAGAGATGCGACGCACCTCTTTGATGGCGGCATCCATGGATTGCATGGCAGCCTGAGCGGTTTGGTTGATTTTCGATGCGGGTTTTGAGAGGCCAAGTGCCGCTTCTAGGGAATAACGGGCGCTGACCAGATATTGTGAAATGCCGTCATGGAGTTCCTGTGAAATGCGTTTGCGGTTGCTTTCTTGGATGTCGACAAGGCGGGTGTTTAGGCGGCGTAGTTCGGCATCCGCGAGGCGTTTTTGGGTGAATTGGAATATCCACATTACAAGAGCGGTTGCCATTAGGGCGCAGATCGCGAGCAGCGCGATATCGCGTTTTGTTTTGGTAAATCCGTCCTGCATTTCAGTGTTGATTGCGGCAACTTCGCGTTCGACGTCGTCAAGATAAATACCCGTGCCTAAAACCCAATCCCAACGTTCGAAATATTTAGCGTGGTTGAGTTTTGGCACGTATTCCTTGGTCGATGGTTTTTGCCATGTAAAGGTATAGAATTCCTGTTCGTCCTTGGCGGACTGGATCAAATTTTTAATTACGGGAATGCCGTCTTTGTTGACTAATCCTCCCCAGTTTTTGCCCTGCATAAATGAGAGACGCGGTTCGACGATTGCGGTGCCGTTGCCATCGTAGACGAAGAAATATTGATCCTCGTTGGCTGACATTTCGCGTAGGATTTCCATTGCCTCTGTTTGGGCCTGACGTTTGGTTTTTAGGAATGAGTTGTATGAGGGTTCGATCGCCTTTTGTGCCAGCGAGAGGTAGTTGCGCAATTCTTGTTTCTTCTCGGCCAGTATTACCGCGTCCATAGTTTGGCGTTGGGAGCTGATCAGTTGGCTGGATCGGGCATCCAATACCCACAGCGTCGCCAGCGTGATCAACATGATAGGGATCAGTGTTAGGAATAGTAATTTGGTCCGATAGGACATGAAAAACCCATTTTTGGTGCCAGCCGCATGATTTGTAACCCCATAAGGCAGATTATGGAAATTATATTGCGTAATACTACGGATGAACTGAATTAAGAATCAGTGTTTTATAATTCCACGACCGATTCACATCGAATCACAGGGCCTACAGAAAGTGTGCCTTGATTAGTCTATTATGGGAGGAATTTAATGGAACGTCGTAAGTTTCTAACGGGCGCCGCAGTTGCTGGTGCCGCTACTACATTGGCAGCACCATCTGTTGCACAATCGAAAATCGAAATGGCCATTGTTGCAACATGGCCGCGTGATTTCCCAGGTCTGGGTTTGCCTGCACAGCGTTTAGCTGCTCGCATTCAAGAATTGACCGAAGGTGAAATCCAAGTGACCTACTACGCCGCTGGCGAAAAAGTTGGTGCATTCGATTCATTTGACGAAGTTGCTTCTGGTAACAGCCAAGCATACATCGGCGCTGAATACTACTGGAAGGGTAAGCACCCTGGCTTCGCACCATTCACAGCCATTCCGTTTGGTTTGACTGCCGGTGAAATGGACGCGTGGACAAAATATGCTGGCGGCCAAGAGCTGTGGGATGAATTGTCAGGCGAATTTGGTCTGAAAGCATTTGCGATGGGTAACACCGGCGTTCAAATGGGCGGTTGGTTCAACAAAGAAATCAACTCTGCTGAAGACCTACAAGGTTTGAAAATGCGTATCCCTGGTTTGGGCGGCGATGTTTTGGCCAAATTGGGTGGTTCACCAATTTCTGTTCCAGGTGGTCAAATTTATGAAAACCTTGTTTCTGGCGCAATCGACGCGACAGAGTGGGTTGGTCCATATAATGACTACTTCATGAAGTTCTACGAAGCTGCGAAGTACTACTACTTCCCAGGTATGCACGAGCCAGGTTCACAGTTGGCATTGGGTATGAACGCATCATGGTGGGGAAGCTTGTCTTCAACACACCAAGCGATCATCCAAGCAGCTTGTAACGAAGAGAATGCACGTACATTGGCAGAAACAAACGCCAACAACGGTGAATTCTTGAACAAATTGATTAACGATCACGGCGTTCAGTTGCGTGAATTCAACGATGATATCTATGATTCATTCGGTGAAGCTGCGTCAGAAGTTATCGACGAAGCACGTGATCATTCAGCGTTGTCTGCGAAAATCTTCGACAGCCACCTGAAAGCACGTTCTGAAATCGGTGCATGGACTGCATTATCAGATACAGCATACGTCAACAAACGTAACAACGTATTGAACCGTTAATCGGTTTTATATTCGGGCCAAGGCGGGCAACTGCCTTGGCCCAATTTTTTAAGGGAGAGAACGATGGCTTCGACGACAGTCCAAAAGGGGAATGGTTTGTTTTCAAATCCTTTGTTTATAAGGTCTCTGGGGTGGGCAAACCTGTGGGTTATGTTCGCGTTTCTGTTTAACAATTTTGCGACATTCTGGGCGGGATTACCGGGTGCATCAATGTCGAATGGCATTGTCGGTATACTGCAATTGTTGCTGTACCCCGCGGCGGTGATTTTGGCGGTGATGTGGACGATGAAACGTGCCGATACCACGTTGCGCACCGACAGTAAGCGTATTTCAGATATGAATGCGTTTTTCATTCGGGCGGCGTTTTGGGCCGTGGTTTTATTGGGTTGTGTAGACAGTGTTATCGCGTTCATGCGCGTCGAGGGTATTTTAGACAATGTTGTTGGTACCGAAATGGATAAAAATCTGGGGCGGTCGCATTTCCGTGGGCCATATGTGCATGTGCCATTGATGATTTTGGGTGTGTTGATTGCAACACGGACGAAAACACTGGGTTTCCATTGGTTGGCGTTGCTGATTGTGGTGGCCGAGTTATTCATCGTTATTTTGCGTTTCATCTTTTCCTACGAGCAGGCATTTATGTCTGATTTGGTGCGGTTCTGGTATGGTGCGCTGTTCTTGTTTGCGTCGGCGCATACGTTATTGGAAGAGGGGCATGTGCGGGTTGATATTATCTATGCGGGCCTGAAACGCCGTGCGCAGGGTCGTGTGAATGCCATTGGAACCATCTGCCTGGGGATCACGTTGTGTTGGATGATTATCCTGACCGGTATGTGGCAAAAGACATCGATTATTAACAGCCCCGTTTTGAATTTTGAAACCACGCAATCTGGTTTTGGGTTGTATTTGAAATACATGATGGCCGCGTTTTTGGGGATGTTCGCCGTGTCGATGATGATCCAATTCGTCAGCTATCTGATGGGGGCCGTCGCGGATTATCGCGGCGAAGAAGGTAAATACGTGCCAAGCGGCGCAGGAGAGCACTAATGGAACTGTTTTTTCTACTATTATTAATTGTTTTGATGGCGGTCGCGTTGGGGTCTGGTTACCCTGTGGCCTTTGCTTTGCCTGGGGCATCTATAATCACATTAATGCTGGCTGGCGTTACGGGTTATGTCCTGACGGGCGATCAAGGTGCCTATTTTAGCCAAGGGAATGCCTGGACGTGGTCCAGTTCCAGTACAGCGAATTTAAGGGGAACCTACTGGGAACCTGAACGCGATACGCTGATCGCCATTCCATTGTTTATTTTTATGGGGATTATGTTGCAGCGATCTAAAATCGCGGAAGATCTGTTGTTGACCATGGCGAACCTATTTGGCCCTGTGCGCGGAGGTTTGGGGATTTCGGTTGTTTTCGTTGGGGCATTGTTGGCCGCGACAACGGGAATTGTGGGGGCGACTGTTGTTGCGATGGGTTTGATTTCATTGCCAGCGATGTTGCGTAACAATTATTCACAGCCATTAGCGACAGGCACGATTGCCGCATCCGGTACGTTGGGACAGATTATTCCGCCATCGATCGTTTTGATCATTTTGGCAGATCAGCTGGCGTCAGCCGCTGACCAAGGGTCGTCGATCCGCAAGGCGTTGCACAAGGCGACGACGGGTGAAATTTCAATGCCATCGACGTTTGATGTAACATCCACATCTGCGGGCGAGATGTTTTTAGGTGCGTTTATTCCGGGCTTGGTTCTGGTTGGCCTGTACATGTTGTACATTTTGGTCTTCGCGTTTTTGCGCCCATCTGCCGCGCCAGCCGTGCCGTATACGGGTAAGTATGATCGCGCGTTTGCAGGCAAGGTCTTTGTGTCGTTGGTGCCACCATTGTTCCTGATCTTCTTGGTTTTGGGTTCGATTATGTCGGGTGTTGCCACGGTGAACCAAGCGGGCGCGATTGGTGCCGCTGGTGCATTGGTTATGTCTGGTTATCGTTTAACGGATGGGCAAAAGGGGAGTTATCATCCTGCGATTTTAGCGATTGTTAGTTTGGTTGCCATTGGGTTCATCTTGGCAAATTTCGACACCAATATTAAGGGGATTGATTCAACCCGTGATGCCATCGGCGTTGCATTGGCGGTGATTGCCACAATCGGTTTGCTGATCAGTTTGGGTTGGAGCGGATATCGCGCCTTGAAGATTGAAAACACGTTGGAAGGTGTGATGATGGAAACCGCCAAGGCAACGGCGTTGGTGTTTATCATTCTGCTGGGTGCCGCGATCCTGACAGGGGCATTTCGTGCCTTTGGTGGCGAACATTTGGTGAAGGAATTCTTGGACAGTTTGGCGGGTGGTTTCTGGTCAAAATTTATCATCGTTATGGCAGTGATTTTCGTGCTCGGATTCTTCCTTGATTTCATTGAGATCGCTGTTGTGGTGGTGCCGATTGTTGCGCCGATTTTATTGGCGGATCCGGGTGCGAATGTGACCGCAGTATGGTTAGGTGTGATGATTGGTTTGAATATCCAGACATCATTTCTAACACCCCCCTTTGGTTTTGCGCTGTTCTATTTGCGTGGGATTGCGCCAAAGGCTGTGAAAACGATCAATATGTATAAGGGTGTGATCCCGTTTATTGCGTTGCAAATTTTGGCGATGGTGATCGTGGCGAATTCGCCAAGTTTGGTGAATTACCTGCCGAACCGCGTGGCGTTGTTGTCCGAAAACTCGCCGCCGCCGCGTAACCCGCAGCTGGCCTATTGTGTGGATCAATATGTGTCTAATCAGATTGCTGTGAATGGTGATGCGATTGTCGGTGGCGTTGAAGCAGCGCGTCAGATTGACCTAAGCATCCTGCCCAAGAAACTGGCGCAGAGCACATCAAAGAGTTTTGACAATGTATCTTTGGCAATTACGCAATTGCGCGATGCCGAAGCGGTTTCTGAACAGTTGGCTGTGGCCAGTGACACATTCCGCCCATTGCATCAATCTGTACGTGCGATTGAACGCAATATTCGTCAGATGGATAAAGAGATCAAACATCTGAATGATGAGATCAAAGGTGGCGACGTTGATGTTGCCGAATTGGAACATGAGATCGCAGAAATCGAAGCCGAGAAAGCGAAAGCGATTGCGTCGATCCCTGCGGATTGGGTGGAAAAGCTGGCTGCGTTTCGTGAGTTGCAAAAGCAAGAAAAGACTGCGTATCAGAAATATTCGCGATCAGCGCAGGGTGCATATCAGCCTGTTGCAGCTGCGAATTTGGTGCTAGAGGGCAATGCTGCGTTTGCTGCGCTGGAGGCTGATCTGATGGCGACCAAGGCGGCTGTCGAGGCGAATGAACCTGCGGATATGGTTGATCCATTGGCGGCGTTGGGTAAGCAATTTAGTGCGGTGTCTGGAACGGATGCAATCAAATCTGCGATTTCCAAAGCAAGACGCGCATTGAAATCCCGTAATCCTGATAAAGAGAAGGCGCAGAACAATTTGGATAGGGCAATTGCCGAATACAAATCCCAAGTTGAATGGCGCGCAGCGGGCGAAACATCGATCCTGCCGAAACTGTCCGCGTATGAAAACACGATGCGTGACACCATCGGGATTCGCGATCAGGCCAAGTTAACGAAAACACAAGCGTTGTTCGTGGCGAAATGCCAATCAGATCATCGCGATGTTTCGTTGAACTTTTAATATAACCCAAGCGGGCGACCGCTTGGGCCTTTGCGCGTTGAAAGAATTGGATTTTTGGACGTTTTGAAATGCGAAAAATTTTCTTGGGAAAAACTGCGAAAAAGCACTTGCATAAAATCGGTGAATATCGCAAAAGTCGCGTCACCAGTGCCCCTATAGCTCAGCTGGTAGAGCAACTGATTTGTAATCAGTAGGTCCGCGGTTCGAGTCCGTGTGGGGGCACCATTTCATCAATCCAAACAAATCCAATGACATCCGATTAATCCCTGTTTATAAGGGTTATATTGATTTTTTTGTCCGATGCTGTCCAGCGTTGTTTTGTAGTATCCCACAAGATTGGGGGTGGATTCTGGGGGTATCGTGATTTTGTGAAAATAGGATACCCCCAGCAATGGCGTTGACCGATTTGAAAATAAAGAATCTTAAGCCAAAGGATAAGGCATATAAGATTGCCGACTTTGATGGGCTATTTGTTCAAGTAACGGCTAAAGGCTCTAAGCTATTTCGTTTCAAGTATAGAGTTGATGGAAAAGAGGGATTGTTATCGTTTGGCAAATATCCAGATGTTTCATTATCACAGGCGCGGCTTAAACGTGATGAAGCGCGGAAGTTGGTAGCGGCGGGATTAACCCAAGCGCAGTGCGGAAAGAATCCAAAGCGTTAAAGGATGCAGATAACGCCAATACGTTCGAAAAGGTGGCGGCGTTGTATCTTGCCAAGATCACAATCGAAGGCGGGCACCCGCGACATTGAAAAAGAATGCGGCGTTTATTGCCATGGCAAACAAGGATTTTGGGCGGCAAGCCATTAAAGATTTTACATCGGCGACGGTTCTTAAGACGCTTAAGAAAAGCGAGGCCAAGGAATTGTATGAAACGGCCCACCGTATTCGAACAACTGTTGGTGCGGTTTTTCGGTATGCCATCGCGAATGGTTTGGCTGAAAATGATCCGACCTATGCTTTGCGCGATGCGTTGATCCGACACAAATCCAAGTCACGCGCCGCGATTACCGAACCCAAGGCGCTGGGCGGGTTGATGCGGGCGATTGCGGGATATGAGGGGCAGAATACAACGCGGCTGGGTTTGGAGTTGCTGGCGATTGTTGCGACCCGCCCCAGCGAGTTGCGTTTGGCGGAATGGGTCGGAGTTTGATTTTGAGGCGAAGGTTTGGAAAGTCCCAGCCGAACGGATGAAAATGCGGATTGAACATGCCGTGCCTTTGCCAGATCGCGCAGTGGCGTTGTTGTTGGAGTTGAAAGAAGAGACGGGGCATGGGCGTTTGTTGTTCCCGTCCACGCGGTCGTTTCATCGTCCGATTAGTGAAAACACCTTGAACGGAGCTTTGCGGCGATTGGGGTACACTGGGCAGGAAATGACATCGCATGGGTTTCGCGCGACGTTTTCGACTTTGGCCAATGAAAGCGGGCTGTGGCACCCAGATGCGATTGAACGGGCGTTGGCGCATGTGGAGCGCAACGAGGTGCGGCGGGCTTATGCAAGGGGGGCGCATTGGGATGAACGCGTGCGGATGGCAGAATGGTGGGCTGGATTTTTGGAGGAATTGCGGGCAGGGTAGCGGTTTACATCCAATTTTGAGAATGATGCATGACGAAAGATCACGAGTTAGCAAGAAACCGAAAAGTAGACCAAATAATTACGCGCAAGATGTTGGGTATCTTTGGCTGGAAAAGGCCTATTGTTGAGAATTCTATTGGCCCTTATGATCCTTCTGCATTTGACTATTATGAGGGCGAAATACGTCAGATCGAAAATGAACATCGCGCGTTCTTGGAGAAATATTCCCTAGATGATTTGTCTCTACGATTTGACGCATCTGGCGTGCCTAAAGATGAGGGCTTTTGGGATTCGACAGTTTGGAAGAAGTTATGTTACCAGAAAATTAGGATAAGTTCTCAAACTCCACCTGCTTGGTTTGATGCTGGATTTGGAAATACTTTATTCAAGGCTGATTTCAACTATTGGGCGGCTATGTCAAGTATATCCACACACGAAGCTGTTTGTCTCTCAATTGGGTTTGAGCCATCTAAGTTCGAAGCTACGCTTTATGAAAACGATAGTCGTCCAGTAGTTGAATTTTTCCATCGAAGATATGAGCTAGTAAATCGTCGGTTCAGTGATAGCCCACGAATATCCAATCCTTCACCAGAAGAATTTGTGGAATGGGGACGAAATGTACATTTGGATATGCATGAAGAATTTGTGAATGCTGTCGACAAAATTGGTAAACCGAATGTCCAAAAGCGGGACTTAGACGTTCGTGAACGAACATCCCTTTTGCAAATAATTTATCTGATGGCTATGGATGGGTATGGTTTTTCTCCGCTATCGAAACGAAGTGATATACCAAAGCTATTGTCCGAGGTTGCCGATCTCAATGGGATTGGAATCTCTCGCGATACGATTCGTAATCATCTAAATGCGTCCAAAGAATTCCATAAAGGCGAATGGAAAACCGAATAGGGGTTATTCCATTATGGAATAGGGGCGATTTAAGGCCAAACATACTTGGAAATTGGTGCTATTCGATCTCCATTTTGGTGCGTCTCTTCACTTTAGTTAATCAAACTACAAAGCATTGGATCAATCGCAGTTATACGAGGTTGATCGCAAATGGACTATCCAGACTTTCCCACAACAGGCTTGGTTCGCCTGTCGCATATCTTAGCCCCCAAGGGGCCTATCCCGGTTTCTAAATCCACATGGTGGCAAGGGGTTAAGGATGGGCGCTTTCCAAAACCCCAAAAACTTGGCCCACGTACTACTGTTTGGAAGGCCCAAGATATTCGCGCGTTGTTTGAGGGTGATGTGAATGGCTAAGCATTTCAAACTTCGCGGGATACGCATTCATCAATCCTATGAGGTGAGTGAAGCAGCGGAAACACTTGGCGCATCAGAGCCGACGGTGCGGCGTTGGATTGATAACGGATTGCCTGTCTTGAGTTCTAAGCGCCCTTTACTGATCCTTGGGTTTGAATTGAAAAGCTATTTGGAGAGAGTGCAGGCCAAACCAAAACGCGAAGCCGCGCTGGGCGCGATTATGTGCATGTCGTGCCGCAAGCATCGGATGCCAATTGGATTGATGGCGGACTATATTCCCACAAGTGACACCAATGGGCGGCTAGAGGCGTTATGTGGCGAATGTGAGGGCGTTTGTATGCGGTTCACAAGCAAGGCCAGCTTGCCAGTTTTGGCGACGGTTTTGGATATTACACATGTGTCGTGTGATGAGCCTAATGGAACCACCAAAACCCCAGCTAAAACATAACTTGAAGAGGTAAGCAGAATGGCACGTAAATATTGCGAAGAAAACGAGCGAATTAAGCGCGAATATATGAAGTATTTGAAACAGGCCAAAGGGCAGGATCAAAAGTCTTTGGATAAGGTTGCGGCAGCGTTGGTGAAGTTTGAACAAAGCACCAAGTTCAAACCGTTTAAGAAATTCCATATCGATCAGGCGGGCAAATTCAAAGATTATTTGGAAAAAGCACGGCACCCGAAAACGGGCAAGGCGTTGAGCCATGCGACTAACGATGCAACCTTGCGTGTTGTAAAGTTGTTCTTTCACTGGCTTGCGGGGCAGTCTGGTTACAAGTCGCGGATCAGGTATTCGGATGTGGATTATTTCAATAACAACCGCAAGAATGCCCGTGTGGCACATGCCCAGCGCGATGTTGCTTTTCCCAGCATGGAGCAGGCGTTTCACGCGTTTCAGGGGATGCCTGATCGTACCGACTTCGAAAAGCGTGATAAGGCGTTGTTTGCTTTCTTTATGCTGACAGGGGCGCGGGATGGGGCGGTGGCGTCTTTGAAGTTGAAGCATATCAATCTGTTCGATGGGTTGGTTTATATGGATGCGCGGGATGTGAATACGAAGAATAGCAAGACGTTTCAGACGTATTTTTTCCCTGTTGATGCGGCGTATCTTGAATGTTTCACCGCGTGGGTTGGGTATTTGCGCAAGGATTTGTTGTTTGGCGATGGGGATGCGTTGTTTCCCAAGGCAGAGCGGCGTTTGGTGGATGGGTGTTTTCGGTTTGATCGCTTGTCGCGTGACAATTATGCGAATGCATCTGCAATCCGAGGTATCATTCGCGGCGCGTTTACGGCGGTGCAATTGCGACCTTATACGCCGCATTTATTTCGTAAGACGTTGGCGATGCATGGAGACAAGGTTTGTAACTCGCTGGAAGAAATGAAAGCGTGGTCAATGAACCTTGGGCATGAGAATTTAGTTACAACTGTTTCGGCTTATATGCCTGTTTCAACGCAAAGGCAGGGGGAATTGATTAAAGGGATGAAACTCTAATTTTGTCCTTAACTATTGCCGATATACAGCCTAGGATCGGCGTATTGAAATGCAAATTTGAAGCGATTGAGCACAGTCTATGAATATAGTTGAAATCCAAGACGCCGTTAATGAAATTGCTGGGGAATCCTTCGATCATTCTCAATTCATTTTTGATTTTATGAAGGCCTATGATGCCGATGATGTAACGATAAAACAGCTTCAAGCAGGTAAGAAAAACGAAAGTGATTTGCCTGATGGAGTTTTGTGGAAACGCCAACTCCATTATTCGTATAATCCTACAGACGGTTTGAACCTTGGGCTTGAACGGATTGCAACCACACCGAAAACCAAGAAGTTTAAATGCCGTTTCGCGCTGACAACTGATGGTGCGGATATAGCCGCGAAAGATTTGCAAACGGGCGAGAGCCTGTTTTGCGCCCTGACCGAACTGGGTGATAAGTTTGCATTTTTTCTACCTCTTGCGGGTTATGACCGTTTTAAAGAGGCCGAGGAAAACCCTGTTGATATTAAAGCAACGGGAAAGCTGGAAAAGTTCTATCACGCGATTGTTGCCGAAAATCCTGACTGGGCGCGTCCAGAACGCCAACATGATTTGAACCAATTTATCACCCGCATCATCTTTTGTTTGTTTGCCGAGGACACGGGCATATTCGCGGAAAACCTGTTCACCAAAACGCTGACGGATATGGGCGGACAAAAGGGGGGACAGGCGCAATTTGTTTTGCAAATAGCGTTTGAGGTGATGAACCTGCCCAAGGGTGCGGAGCGTGATAGCAAGCCAGAATGGGCGCGGGATTTTCCATATGTGAATGGTGGGTTATTCAGCGGGGCGCGGGATGCGCCGAAATTGAACGCAAATGCCTATCGGCATTTGTTGGATGCGGGTTCTGGGTTGGATTGGCGTCATATTAACCCAGATATTTTTGGTTCAATGATCCAGTCAATCGTCAATGATGAAATGCGTGGCGAATTGGGGATGCATTACACATCCGTGCCAAATATCCTGAAAGTGTTAGAGCCGTTGTTTTTGGACAGCCTGCAAGCGGATTTGCAAAAGGCGTATGATTCACGCAAGGGTTTGGAAAAACTGCTAACGCGTTTGTCCAAGATACGGGTTTTTGATCCTGCCTGTGGTTCGGGCAACTTTCTGGTGATTGCGTATCAACAGTTGCGTGGTTTGGAAATCGAGGTTGTGAAACGTCTGACTGAACTAAGCAAAACCTATACCCCATCGTTGTGGTCAGTGATTGATCTTAAGAACTTTTATGGGATCGAGTATGCGGATTTTGCGGCGGAAACGGCCAAGTTATCATTGTGGATTGCCGAATATCAGATGAACAGCGCGTATCGCGATGTGTTTCATCATGCGCCACCCGCGTTGCCGTTGCGCGAGGGTGGTAATATCAGGGCGGGGAATGCGTTACGCGTGGATTGGACAGAGGTTTGTCCATACCCGATGATTGAGCAACACAAGAGTAAAATGCTTGATCTTGCGACGATTACACAGGTGCAGGATACCGAATTGGTGCCTGATCCCGATGCGGAAACCTATCTGGTGGGGAACCCGCCGTATTTGGGCAGCCAAAGGCAGACAGAAGAACAAAAAGAAGATATGTTTATTGTATTCGATGGTAAAGTTCGGAGCTACAAGTCAATTGATTATGTTGGGGCGTGGTTTGCAAAAGCTACGGATTATATAACTACAACAAATTCAAAGTGTGCATTCGTAGCGACAAACTCATTGGTGCAGGGTAGGCAAGCGAGCTCGTTGTGGCCCTTCATTTTTGGCCAAGGAATGGAAGTGGATTATGCATACACATCATTCAAATGGAAAAACAATGCATTAAATAAAGCAGCGGTTATAGTGGTCGTGGTTGCTTTAAGGCGAGTATCTGACGCTAAAAAATACATTTTTGATGGAGAATTCAAACGTAACGTTGGAAACATAAATGCATATTTATTAGATGGACCAAATACTTGTATTTTAGCTTCTCGAAAACCCGTATTTTCTGTTCCTGTTATGACTTTTGGTTCAATGCCGAATGATGGTGGAAACCTTATTTTATCTGAAAAGGAAAGAGCTGATTTTCTTGAAGAAGACAATGATAACGAAAAATATATAAAAAAGTTTTTGGGTTCGCGGGAATACATTCAAGGGCAACGTCGATTTTGTTTATGGCTCAATGATCAACAATTTCAAGAAGGATTTCGTTCAAAGCTAATTGAAGAACGAGTCGAGAAAGTACGTCAAGTTCGCGAGGCTAGCGACCGACCCAGCACAAAAAAGCTTGCAAAAAAAACCGTATAGATTTGGTGAGATTCGAACCAAAGGAACAACCCAGCAAATAATTATTCCGCGGGTATCATCGGAGAGGAGAAGTTTTTTACCGTGTGGTGTCGTCGATCAAAATTCGATAATCTCAGATAGCGCATTTGCAATTTATTCTAATGAACTATGGGTTCTTTCTCTGTTGTGCTCGTCGTTGCATATTTGTTGGATTGCGGGCGTTTGTGGAAAACTTAAGAATGACTACCGATATTCTAATACTTTGGGCTGGCATACCTTCCCCGTTCCCGACCTGTCGGATGAGGATCGGGCCGCATTGACACAATCGGCCCAAACCATTCTGTTGGCACGTGATGCGCATTTCCCCAAGACGATTGCGCAATTGTATGATCCGAAAAAAATGCCAGATGACCTTCGCGCGGCGCATCAGGCGAATGACGCCCTGTTAGAGGGCATGTATAGCGATGCACCCTTTCGATCCGACGCTGAACGCTTGGAACACCTGTTCACGCGCTATACCGCCAAAATGGACGCCAAGGAGGCCTAATGGGACAAGCAACCAATATTCTGACCCAAACCTATGACACATCAGGGGACAGTCAGTCAGGCGATGCCATGGGGATGCGGGCGATGCAGGCGCGTGTATATAAACACCGCGCTGAACAATACCTGTTGGTCAAGGCACCACCTGCATCGGGTAAAAGCCGGGCATTGATGTTTGTTGGCTTGGATAAAATCCATAATCAGGGCCTGTCTAAGGTTATTGTTGCGGTGCCTGAAAAATCCATTGGCGGATCGTTTAAAACCACGGATTTAGTTAGCCACGGGTTTGCCCATGATTGGGAAATAGAGGCGCGTTGGAACCTGTGTACATCGGGTGCAGATGAAGGTGCGGTTGCTAAATCCAAGGTCAAATCATTGGCTGCATTTTTAGAAAGCGATGACGCTTTGTTGGTATGCACCCATGCGACATTGCGTTTTGCGTTTGATGAAATTGATGTGGCGGCGTTTGATAATTGTGTGGTCGCGGTGGATGAATTTCACCATGTTAGTGCATCAGAGGATAGCCGTTTAGGTGAAGTTGTTCGTGGGTTAATGCAACGTGGTAATGCACATATTGTGGCAATGACAGGATCATATTTTCGCGGTGATAATCTGGCCGTTTTGCATCCAGATGACGAGGCAAAGTTTAAGCCTGTTACATATAGCTACTATGAGCAGTTAAATGGTTATTCATTTTTGCGCACCCTTGGGATCGGTTATCATTTTTACCATGGCGCGTATCTGGATACGATTATGGATGTGTTGGATACAACCAAGAAGACAATCGTGCATATTCCCAACGTAAATTCAGCCGCAAGCACAGGCGACAAATACGCAGAAGTTAACCGCCTGATGGGGTTGATGGGGGAGTGGTTGGGCGTTGATGACGCTTCGGGTCTGCACCGTGTTCAAACACCTGATGGACGGATTTTAAAGGTTGCCGATTTGGTGGATGACACCGAGGCGCGTGGATTGGTTCAAACAACACTATCGAACACAGATGATCGCGATTCGGTGGATGTTATTATTGCGCTGGGCATGGCCAAAGAGGGTTTTGACTGGGTTTGGTGCGAACATGCGTTGACGGTTGGATACCGCAATTCATTGACGGAAATTATTCAAATTATTGGCCGTGCAACGCGCGATGCCAAGGGCAAGTCACACGCCCAATTTACCAACCTGTTGGCCGAACCAGACGCGTCGCAAGGGCCCGTCGTCGATGCCGTAAACAACATGTTGAAAGCAATTTCAGCATCGTTGTTGATGGAACAAGTCATGTTGCCCAAGTTCAAGTTTTCAGCACGCGTCGAAGGGGATGATAGCCCCTCATTTACGTTTGATGATGACACTGGTGAGGTTGAAGTTAAAATTAATGGCTTGGCTGAACCGTCTAACGAATATGTGCGCCAAGTGGTGGAAGAGGATATGAACGATCTTATTGCCACTGTTTGTCAGGATACGCAGGTTGCCCGAAACGGAGCCGTTGAAGATGCGGTTGCGCCCGAGGTCTTAAATAAGCTGATTGTGCCACGTATTATCAATGAGAAATATCCAGATTTTGGATTTGAGGAACAAGAAGAAATCCGCCAACAGTTAGTGGCAAGAATGAACATTTTAGCCGCCGCAAAGGCAGGTGTAAAAGAAGGTTCAGCGCCTGTAAGTTTACTGACCATGGTCAAGAAGTTTGTGAATGTAAGGGATGTGGATATTGATCTGATTGATAGTATCAATCCGTTTCGATCCGCATATGAAGTTATTGCAAAAACACTGGATGCACCGACGTTGGCGCAAATCCATTCCGCCGTTGCATCAAATCGTTTGACGATTAACGAGGATGAAGTCACCAGCCTATTCCCACGCATAAAAGAGTTTGTAGCGACGCATAATCGTAAGCCAGCACTGTCATCTGATGATCCCGTTGAATTGCGATTAGCAGAGGCATGGGCATGGATCGACCGAAAGAGGCGCGAGAAAGCCGCAAAGGGAGAATAGTAGATGCCCGTTTATACTTTGGATCAAATCCTAAACGATGCAGATTACATTCGACTGGCAGAACCATTGCGTGCGTTAGGGCAAAATAATGAAGAGGCGGCGCGGTTAGAAGAAGCGTTCGTGGATGTTTTAAGTTTTTTTGAGGGGAAAGACCGTCTACCCAATGAGCACAATGCAGGAGACTTTGAAGAGCAAAGCCTTGCCGTGAAGTTTCAAGCTATCCTGTCTGATCCTAAAGCAATAACGGATTTGAAGTATCTTGATACATTTGGGTTACTACCAACCGTGGTGGATGAGACGAATCTAACCATTGATGATATTCTTGAAGATGAGATGTTTGCGGACAGCAGTGATATATTTTCATTAAAACACGTCCGTTCAAGTGAAGACATTGATAAAGCTGACTTTGTTGCAACTAAGAAACCTTGCCGAAATTTCAAAGATTATGAACCACTGTTTGATGCTGTTGCCGCCGATTTAGAATCTGGGTTGCGCAAAACAAAACGCTTCAAGAACGAACAAGAAATTGAAGTGGGCCACTTTTTTATCCAAAAAGGAACAGTTATATATGTTGCGGAAAAAGGTGAGATTGAGATAAAAAATGGTAAGAAAAACTGTCGGTTAAGACTGATCTATAGCAACGGTACCGAGGGTAATCATCTTTTGCGATCATTATCGCGTGAAATGTACAAAGATAAAACAGGGCGGCGAGTTTCTGAGCCCAAAACAGGGCCATTGTTTGAGGATGCAGAAGCCGAAAACCAAACTGGGACAATATATGTATTAAAAAGTTTATCGTCTGATCCAAACTTTACGCAATATGATGGGTTCTTTCATAAAATTGGTGTGACGTCGGGTGATGTAAAGCGGCGAATATCAGGGGCAAAAGATGACCCAACCTTTCTTTTAGCGCCAGTTGAAGTTGTCGCAAGCTACAAGTTGATAGGGATTAATAGGAATAAGTTAGAGCAACTCTTACACAAGTTTTTCGAAGCCGCACGAGCTAATGTGGAAATTCCTAATAGGTTTGGTAAGGTCGTACGACCACAAGAATGGTTTTTTGTTGCAAGCCCAACAATTCACAGGGCTGTTCAGCTGATTCAAAATGCTGACCTTCATAATTGGACTTATGATCTTACTGATGCGCAAATCATTAAGAAAGAATAGTGTATTGGGGGTACTTTTAGGGGTATCTCAAGAAAGTGATAATTTTAAACATAATTAAAACAACATATTAGATCAATAATCACAGTCCGTGTGGGGCGCAACTTATTTATTATCAATGCGTTACACATGGTTTGGTTTGTAAAATATTTATAATTTTAACTGTGTCCGTTTAGTGCCCGTATGTGTTGTTAGAAAAGGAGTTTTCTGCTCTTTATATTGCTTTGTGAACCTTAAGGTTCATTCAACCATAATATGGGTAAAAGTGAATTTTTATGCAGTCAGGCTTAATGAAATCGCGACTTCAAGTGCTGCATCTGTATATGCTCAATTCCATAATGATCGTTGGCAGCATCCCAACAAACCAGCGGCATCATCGGTTATCAACCCGATTGGAATTTGAGACAAGCCTTCTAAAAAGTGATGATGTTCAAAAACAGTTTTAGTGAAGATATTGGATACATCAGATCCAAATAAACCGCGCGAGACACTGCCCGCAAAATAAATCCCTGCAGTCGGTAAATATTGATTTACGGCTTCACGTGTCAACAAACCCAGTAGTTTAGCAAAAATCGACAAAGTATTTGTCGCAGATGGATCACTTTGGTTTAGATGATCTTTTACAATCAACGCGCCATCCTTCGTGTTCGAACCTGACATGGCTTGGTATAAATTCGAAAGCCCCTTCCCAGAAAAAATGTCCTCAACTGTTGTGAATTCAGATGAATCACATACATCGGATAAGGTGGATTTGATATTGTGGGGTAAAATTGTATGACCCAATTCGACTTGCAAACAAATAGTATTGCTGGCGTTACCATGGATCACAGGACAGACATTAAAACCTGTACCCAAGCCAATAACCAAGTATTGCCCATCGTTTCGGGGGGGTGATTTAGGGCCGCCAATGTGTTGGGTGCCGTTCGACGGCAAGGCCAATAAACTGTACCCTAGAGCCGTCAAATCATTGATCAGTGTCGCTTCGGTGCAATGCGTTGCTCGTTGCAATCCATCAACTGATATTTCCCAATCTAAGTTTGTGAGTGTTCCAATCTTCGCTGATACTGGACCTGCGATTGCAATCACACAACGGGTAATCTGAGCGTGAGATGTTTGCTGCAAAAATTGCTCTATGACCTCATAAAATGAATGGAAGCGGGCATTCACAAAGTATAGCACCGATGTTTGATCTAGAATTCCGTTCTGTGCCAAACCGATGCGAGATTGTGTGCCGCCGACATCTGCGACTAGTGTGTGCGCTTCCATTCTTCTTTATCCTAGTTCAAGCGTGATCCAGTTTCGGGATCGAAATAGGAAACCTTACCCAAATCAAATGCAAAGTCCAGAGGTTGACCGGGTTTGGCCTGTGTTTCCGCATGTAAACGCGCTGTGACTTCGTTCCCACCAAGGTGTGTCATCACATAGGTATCGGCGCCAGCTGGTTCGACGATGTCGACCATACAAGTTGCTGTTTGTACACCTTTGCCTGCGCGATAACCTGCTTCTGCAATATCTTCTGGCCGTAGGCCAACGATTACATTTTCTGGCAAATCGAGTTTCGTTTTATCCATTAGAACCAATGGATCACCATTAGCGCGCGAAATTTTGATTTCTGTGCCAGTTGGCTTTGATACTGCCGTAGCTGGAATAAGATTCATCGCAGGGGACCCCATGAAATCAGCAACAAACAAATTTTTGGGATTGTTATAGATTTCAGCGGGTGAACCGATTTGTTGAATTATGCCGTCTTTCAACACCACGATTTTGGTGGCTAATGTCATAGCCTCAATTTGATCGTGCGTCACGTAAACCATTGTAGCACCCAAATCCAAATGCAGGCGTTTGATTTCCGTGCGCATTTCGACGCGGAGTTTGGCATCAAGATTTGATAATGGCTCATCAAACAAGAACAGTTTTGGATCGCGTACCAAGGCGCGTCCCATGGCAACACGTTGGCGTTGACCGCCAGACAATTGGCCTGGTTTACGGTTCAGTAGCGGTTCCATTTGTAACTGCTTTGCAACCTCGTTCAGTTTCTTTTGCTGTGTATCCGCATCAACGCCCCGCACTTTCATTCCAAAGGTGATATTTTTCGCAACCGACATCGTTGGGTATAGCGCATATGATTGGAACACCATGGCAATGTCACGATCCTTGGGGGAGACATCCGTCATGTTCTGTCCGCCAATAACAACGTCACCTGCAGTGATTTGTTCTAGGCCTGCGATACAGTTCAACAATGTCGACTTACCGCAACCAGATGGCCCAACCAGAACAAGGAAATCCCCTTGTTCAATGGCTACATTAATATCCTTTAAAATTTCGACAGAGCCGTAATTTTTATAGAGGTTCTTTACTTCTAGCATCAAAGACATTTTGATTACCCTTTCACAGAGCCGGCGGTTAAACCCCGGATGAAATATTTTCCTGCAACGACATAGACCAACAGTGTTGGCATCGCGGCGATGATGGCCGCAGCCATGTCGACATTGTATTCTTTGACCCCAGTGGTCGAATTTACGATATTGTTCAGCGCAACCGTGACGGGTTGTGTCCCAGCCTGACTGAAGGACACACCAAACAGGAAGTCATTCCAGATTTGGGTGAATTGCCAGATCACCGTAACAACCACGATGGGCAGGCTGAGCGGGAGGAAGATCGACCAGAAGATGCGTACAAATCCTGCCCCATCCACCTTGGCCGCTTTGACCAGTTCCTGTGGAATTGTGACGTAGTAGTTTCTGAAAAACAGTGTTGTGAAACCGATGCCGTAAACCACGTGCACGAAAATCAAACCAGGAATTGTGCCCGCCAGATCAAGGATGCCCAAAACACGCGCCATTGGCAGCAAAACCACCTGAAACGGAATGAAACAACCAAATAGCATCAATGAGAAAATAAGGTTTGAGCCTTTGAATTTCCATTGCGCAATCACATAACCGTTCAATGCACCAATCAGCGTTGAAATTGCCACCGCTGGTATCGAAAGCAAAATCGAGTTCCAGAAATAGGGGCGTAAACCTTCACATTGGATACCCGTACAGGCCTTCGACCAGGCGGTTGACCATGCCTCGAAGGTAATATTGCGTGGTAGGGACAATAAGCTGCCTGTGCGAATTTCCTCTAGGCTTTTCAAGGACGTTGTCAGCATAACAAACAACGGCATTAGGTAGTAAAGCGCGAAGAGGCACAGGATTAAATACAGGCTCCAGCGCAAAGCGATTTGGCCAAAACGACCTTGCTTGCGTCCTGTAGGGTTTATCGAAAAATCAGTCATTTTTCGCTCTCAATTCTGAATAGAGGTAAGGGACAACGATTGCGAATACGACCATCATCATGACCATTGCGGAACTGGCCGCCTGACCAATGTCACCGCGTGAGAACGCCAACGCGTACATATAGGTTGCCGGTAAATCCGTGGCATAACCCGGACCGCCACCTGTAAGGGCGATGACCAAATCGAAACTCTTGATCGCAAGGTGCGCCAAAACGATGAAGGCGGACAGGAATATCGGTGCCATGGAGGGTAGAATGATCGCGGTGTAGATGCGTGTTGTTGGGATGCCATCGACGCGCGCGGCTTTGATGACTTCGTCATCTACGGAACGCAATCCCGCCAAGAAGAGCGCCATCACGAATCCAGATGCCTGCCAGACGCCCGCGATTACGACGGTGTAGATTGCGTAATCTGGGTTGATCAACCAATCAAATTTGAAATTTTCAAAACCCCAATCGTTCATCACGGATTGAATCCCCAGACCGGGATTTAAAATCCATTTCCATGCCGTACCTGTTACGATCAATGACAATGCCATTGGGTAGAGGTAGATCGTGCGTAACACGCCTTCGACGCGGATTTTTTGATCTAACAAGATTGCGATTAGCAAGCCGAGTAACATTGAAATGACGATGAATAAGACGCCAAAAATGAATAGGTTAGACATGGCGGTGTCCCAACGGGGACTGTCGAATAGGCGGTCATATTGAATGAAACCGACGATGTCATATTTTGGAAGCAGGCGAGAGCGTGTCAATGACACCCAGCCCGTCCAGACGATGAACCCATAGACGAACAGCAGGATCGCGATAAACGATGGTGCAAGTACGATTTTTGGGATTTGTTTTTCAAACCATTTGGTCATTGGATTGCCCTAGGTTGGGACCCCCAATCATATTGATCGGGGGACACCAGTTTCAATTTACATGCTGTTTTTGATTGCTTTTGAAAGCATCGCAACCGCATCCGCAGATGACATGTCAGAGTTGAAGTGTGCCGTAACAACATCTGTGATCGCACCAGATTGCGCACCGCGCAATGCCATGCCATGTGCATAGCTTGGCAACAATGAACCACCTTCGTTGCTGGCCGCCATGTCAGATGCTGACAAGTGTGCACAGCTGTCGAAATCAGCCAAATCAACGTCAGTACGTGCAGGGATTGAACCTTTGTTCAAGTTGAAGGTCTTTTGGAAGTTTTGACCAACAACCAGTTTCGCCAACAAATCTTGACCCGCTTTTTTGTCTGCGCCATCGACGTCAAACATTGCAAAGCTGTCTACGTTGTATAGGAAACCATCGCCAGGTGTTGAGATACACAAGAAATCCTCGCCTGGTACCTTGCCTGCGGCCATAAATTCGCCTTTGGCCCAGTCGCCCATGATTTGAAACGCGGCTTCGCCGTTCATAACCATCGCAGTTGCCAAGTTCCAGTCACGACCAGAGAAGTTTGGATCAACGTAACCACGCATCTTGCGCATTTGATCAAATACAGCAACCATCGCGTCAGATGTCAGTGTTGCATCATCAAGTTCAACAAATGCTTTTTTGTAGAAGTCAGAGCCACCAACACCCAAAGCGACTGCTTCGAATACTGTGGCGTCCTGCCATGCTTGGCCGCCGTGTGCCAATGGTGTGATACCAGCCGCTTGCAACTTATCGGCTGCTGCGTTGAATTCATCCCATGTTGTTGGCAATGCGATGCCGTTTGCTTTCAAAATGTCAGCGCTTGCCCAGATCCAGTCAACGCGGTGAACGTTCACAGGCGCTGCACACCATGTGCCTTCGCATTTCATGTGGCCTGCGATGTTCGCTGGCAATACGTCAGCCCAACCGTTTGCTTCTGCGACGGATGAAATGTCGGCCAAAACGCCTTCTTCGTACCATTCTTGAATTGCTGGGCCTTTCAGCTGAACAGCTGTTGGTGCGTTCCCTGACAATACACGTGCGCGCAAAGCTGTCATCGCAGCATCACCGCCGCCACCAGCAACTGGCATGTCCGTCCATGTGCCGCCATTGTCTGCGAATTCTTTTTGTAAAACAGCTACAGATTTTGCTTCACCGCCGGATGTCCAGTAGTGCAGAACTTCTGCTTCTGGGCCTGCATAGCAAGCGGTGCCCATAATTGTTACAGCAGCGGTTGTCGCTGCCAGAGTTGTTTTAATAAACATGATATCCTCCCAGATATAACTACATTTTGGTAATCTCAGGCATTGTCGCTCTGCATGCACATCCAGATCAATCTCTAAAACCAGCAGGAATTGCTTTAAAATATCGAATTTCGATCTATCTGTTACGTTCTGTTACCAAACTCTTAATTTTGTTGCACAGTGTTACAAACATCGATGTAGAATGAATTCAAAAGAGAATCTAAATGAGTTTACCACGGCTACTTGTTGTAGAAGATGATCCAGAGATGGCGGACATGATGGTCGCTTTTCTGCGTAAGTCTGGATTCATGGTTTTCCCAGCTGTTAATAGAAACGAAATATCCAAGCATATGGAGGCCGGCCGGGTCGACCTTATATTACTGGATGTGATGTTAGGTCGTGAAAACGGTTTGGATATTTGCCAATCTTTGCGTCAAGAGTATGACATACCGATTATATTGGTTTCGGCGTTGTCGGCAGATGATCAGCGAATGCACGGGTATCAAGTTGGTGCGGATGACTATATTGCGAAACCTTTTAATCCCGAATTGTTGCTGGCGCGCGTTCGTGCCGTTTTGCGCCGTGGTCATCGTTCGTCCTCTCTTACCTATAGGCGTAACACTTCAGTTTATACTTTCGACGGTTGGACTTATGACGGTAAAAAAGATTTGGTTACAGCACCGGATGGTTTTCAGGTTGCTCTATCAAAACGTGAAACGGGATTGTTGAAAGTGCTACTGGCCAATCCGCATATTCCACTGACAAGAGAAGAGATCGCCGAAAGTTTGGATGTCGCGCGCAGCGATGGGCAAGCGATGGAAACATCCGAAGGGCGATCAATTGATGTGCTGGTAGGGCGTTTGCGTAATAAGATCGAAGTAAATCCCAAAGAGCCGGAAATCTTACGTACTGAACGCGGTGTTGGGTATGTTTTTTCAACGGATGTAATGACCAAAGATGGGTAAGTTAGTTGAGCTAACGACCTTGAAGGTCAAAGCAATTATTTGGTGTACGTGCGCATTAGTAATCGGCATGCTGTCGGTGTGGATATGGACAAATTCGAATGCTGCGTGGGATAACTATCTGAATAAATCATACCGAGCCGGATACGAGCTGTATGGGAGCCTTACAAAAGGCGAACCGGCGCCAACTGGCGTTGAGATTATGAAGATGGACAAGTTACCAAAGGTACAAAAAGTCATCTACCCGACTGTTGTGTCAATCCTATCGCATCAAAGTTCACCAATCCAAAGTACACAATTACAACTGACGATCCATTCGAGTGATTTAAAATATCCGATTGCGAAACTGGAACAAAACATTAACGACACTCCTGCCCAGCAGTTAGGGAATGTCATAAGGTTCTTAGCAAGCTTTTGCAGTGATCCCATTCTTTACACTCAACGTGCAGATCAAATATGGTTACGTGTGGATGGTACGAAAATCTGGTCCTGCGATGCTGCACCAACTGATTATCGCCTTTTGGCTGCTGCCATTGTGTTTTTCGGCATAGCGATTTTACTAGTACAGATAGATACGACAACTGCTATGTTCACGACGTTTTCATCTGCATTGCGAAATCAAAGCCAATTCAACGGAAAACATACGTTCGAAGCACAAGGGCCACGAGAATTGCGCGAGATTATTGAAACCGTAAACGACTACTTTGAATTTGAACGCGAAAAACTGACAAAGCGCGCAATGGTTATGTCTGGCGTTAGTCATGATTTAGGTACACCCGCGACAAGACTTCGCCTTAGGACTGCATTGATTGAAGACAAAGAATTACGTAAGCGCCTTGAAGGTGACATAGATCAAATGACCAGTATGATTGAAGGTGTTTTAACATACACCAGATCAGAGATAGACTCTGAGGAAACGCGCCGAATTTCATTAACGTCTTTGGTTGAATCGATTGTTGCTGATTACGCAGATGTCGGTAGGCCTGTTACGTTTGAACAGGCTTCCCACCAAGAGATTGAAACTCCAGGATCAGTCTTTAACGCGCGTGCTCACGCTACCTTAGCACCAGCAGAAGATGCACGCCGCGTTCTTGCATATGTCCGCCCGATGTCCATGCGTCGAGCGATCACGAACTTAATTGACAATGCTTTAAAGTACGGACGTCGCGCCACTGTCTCAATTTTAACAACGTCGACCACAGCAACCATCTTGGTCGAAGACGAGGGTAACGCATTAACGGTGGATCAACTGAATGCACTTACCGCGCCGTTTTTACGCGGTGAAAACTCCAACTATATTGAGGGCACGGGTTTAGGGCTTACGATTGTATCAACAATAGCTAAACAACATCGAGGAACATTGATGTTTGAAAAGACTTCTGTGGGTGTCCGCGCGAAACTTAAAATTGGTCGTATAAACCACGACACTGATGTCACAGACAGATTATAAAGCGATTTTCGAGTAAACAGAGCATACCAATATTGAACGATCCTTTATATTGATTTGTGAGAAACAAGGTTCTCTCAACCTGAATCTTAGAAACACTTTCCCAAAAGGTAACTTTCGACCCAAACCCGCCGTTTGCAACGCTCGATTTTTAAAACCTCAGTTTCCTAGAAACGGACATTGGGCGAAAGCAACATATGTTTGATGTGAGAACTTCAACTAAGGGAAAATCGAACATCAGGTTGAGGTTCGATTTCGAAAAATTTGCGATGCTGGTTAACCTACATATAGCTGAAGTCCTTTGCCATTGCTTTAATCCTCTCGCCACCCAAAGTACTCTTTCACAGGTCCGGAAAAACTTAACCCCATGCCAATCAATGCAACTGCAAAGCCTACAAAGGCTTTCGACGGGATCGAGATGATGAAATCAAAAACAATTGCAGTGCGCAGGCCCACGATGGATCGTTTTAATATTGAGGTTACAATGGCCGCGAAGGTTGCGACATAGCCCAGCATCGTCCAGAAAATCATGGTCACCGCCGATGGCCCGCTAACGCTGCCGACTTTGAGGTCGAAGTATTTGAAGCCAACTAGGAGGCCGACTGCGAGTAAAATCTTCAGCGCGTTCAGGATAAATATCGCGCGTAAAAGCGGAGGTTTCTTGCGGCCAATATCGGTGTTTAAAGTAGTCATTTTTTGTCCTTTCAAATGTTAGATGGCGGCACAAATGCGCACCGCGACAGTATGCTTAGACACGCGTCAGCCAGTCAGCCAAGCCCTTGCCGATTTCATCGGGATATTGTTCTTGGATAAAGTGTCCGCCGTTGCCTAAATAGATCGTTTCGATATTGGTAAGGTTCGCTTTGATCCAAGCGGCTGCTTCCATGGGAATTACCGCCCCTGGACTGACATGGAACATTAGCTTGGGAAAGGTACTAGCGGCTACGAAATCCGAGTTGGCTTGAACAATTTCATGCACATCCGAAGGGCTGCCCGCCATTGGAATTTCGCGTGGCCAATCCAGAATGATTTGGCGCGAAGCCGGTGTCGGGAAAGGCCGGTTGTATTCGGCCATAACTTCTTCGCTCAGCCCAGCACCGTCGTGGCGCATGAAAGCGTCGAGGAAAAGATTTTGATCTAAGATCATTTGTTCGCCAACGCCAGGTGTGCGAATGCCGGTCATGAATTGCACCATCTCTGGCCCAAGAACGTTGATATCTTTGATCGGCATAAAGGGAGGCGCCATCGCCTCCATGAACGCAATCGCTGCGATCCGATCGGGTCTTGTCCGTGCATAGTGCCATCCTAACGCCGATCCCCAATCGTGAATCACCAAGACGGCATCTTGCAAGTCAAGGCTATCGAGAAAGGCATGCAAGTATTCAGCGCTTTCCAGATACGTGTCGGTCATTGCAGGTTTGTCGCTGTCTCCCATCCCCATCAGGTCAGGAGCAATAGCTCGATGGCCATTGGTGACATACGGAATGACGTTTCTCCAAAGATAAGACGAAGTTGGATTGCCGTGTAAAAATACGACAGGACGGCCTTCTCCTTCGTCAAGGTAGCTCATTTGATGGCCTAAAACAGTCGTGCGTTTCTTTTCATACGACATAGCTAAGCTGGGCATGGGCGCCAGTGCCGAGGCTGCAACCGTTGCGGCAGTCGTTTGCAGGAAGAATCTGCGTTTCATGGTGTTCTCCTTTTCAACCAGATAGTCATAAGTTACGGATTGAAATTTGACCTTTAAACAGCTTAAAATATCCATATTGGTCAAAAATTTAACCACGAGGCTAAAATGGACTGGACGGCAATACCTTATTTTCTTGCAGCAGTGCGAGCGGGAACGTTGCG
Source organism: uncultured Amylibacter sp. (assembly GCA_943846615.1). Classification (GTDB taxonomy): domain Bacteria; phylum Pseudomonadota; class Alphaproteobacteria; order Rhodobacterales; family Rhodobacteraceae; genus Amylibacter. The sequence goes on from OX044354.1 coordinate 2,011,976, forward strand.
AGGTGCAGCCCAAGCGACAGGAGCCACCCACGCCACGGTCAAGCGTCATATCGAAGTGTTGGAAAACAGTTACGGTGTGCAACTGTTTCGCCGTACACGGCGTGGGATGGAGCTGACATCTGCTGGGCGTGACTTATTGCCAGTGGTTGAAGAAGCAGAGATGAAGGTTATGGAGGCTCGCAAGCGTGTACAAGGACTAGACAAAGAAGAAACAGGAGTTGTACGGTTTTCGACCACCGGCACCTTGGTTTATGAAATTATTTCCCCAATCTTGGCTCGGTTCAGCAAGTCTTTTCCCGAAATTGATCTGGAAATTCACGTCTCTGACCGTTTCGAAGACATCAATCGCCTCCAGACCGACGTTTCATTAAGGTTCGCCCATGATGTCCAAGACGATGTGACCGCACGTAAATTTTATCCAATGGCGCTTATTCCGATGGCGAGCAGAGAATATCTTGAGAAAGCCCTCCCAATTTCTGGCCCGCAAGGTGAAGGTCTCAACTGGATCGGATGGGATAAAGCAGAGCGGAATCCGGAATGGCTGCAGAGTACCGCCTTTCCTGCGGCGGAGGTTCGTCACGCGACGACCGATCCAGTTTTGCAACTCGGCCTTGCGCGTCAAGGCTTGGGAATGATTAACTCATCGGTCTATTTTGCAACGATCTACCCGGAATTGATCCCTGTTCCAGGGGCTGCACCAGTTTTAGATAGAAACCTTTGGCTCTTGTTTCACTCAGAGTTGCGACGCACGGTTCGCGTGCGGAGATTTATCGACTTCATGAGTAAAGAACTCATTGCTCTAAAACCGCTCCTGCAAGCCGGAATGATTGATTAGCGGAAGCTTTGAAGGTTACCCTCGAAATTAGGCATGCCTACAAGCAAAAACACAAGGCTGATTTTACGAGGAGTCCCCAAAATTTGCGCCCTAGATATCTGTAATTGTGGCACGTTGAGACGAGATGGAATTGGACTGACGGCATCGTTGGATGAATAAATTTTTAAACTTCGCGTGATTTCCATCCAGATTCACCTTAAGATGTTGCTCACATAAAAATTTATTACTTTTAGCTGTGGCGGTATTGCAACAAATAAGCGTTCGAAGAAACAACTGCAAGTAGAGGCTGAAAAACAAAACCAAAACAATAGGTTATCGAAAATGCAAGCCAGTTTTTCGTGTGAAAAATACAGTATTCATAAGTAATGTACCAATTAATATTTTATAAACTTAAAGTTTCACCACTAAAAAGCCCAATTTGGGTAACAATCTGTCTTATAAATGTCTGGTGTGAATGGTTCAGACACGGGGTTGCAGTCAGATAGGTTCCACAAATAATTTTTGTGTGAGACAAATTGAGGGAAGCCGCAATTGGAAAATAAGTAGATCAAAAGAGTATCTATGTTTGAGAATAAAAATAAGATTAACCGATTTGGGTGGTCGGCAATTTTAAAAGTTAGGAGAGGGAATATTTAACAAATTATGAATAGTTTAACCAAAGAGAACAACGCCCACTCTAGTAAAAAAACGACACTAAATCGTGGTGGATTAAATCAATTCTTAACTCTTGACGACATCAAGAAAACATCTGTTTTGCAAGAAGTCTCGGGCAGCTTTAAAAAGCTCTTCAGACGGATTGCTTTTGGCAAAGTTAAGGACATCCAGTTTAAGATTGCATCCCTAAGCGACCAAGGCCAACGTGATTATCAGCAGGACGCAATCATTGTTGAAGAGTTGGGCGAGGGTTTGGCTTTTGCGGCTCTTTCCGACGGAATGGGTGGTCACGCCGCAGGGGACATTGCCGCAACGCTTGCAGTAGATACAATTCGTGCCAAGCTATTGGCCGAGATCTCTGAGGCAGATGATCTTGGGAAATTGCAAAAATTATTTTCTGATTGTGTCGATGAGGCCAACAAAGCAATTTCAGAACATACAGAAAAAGACCCAAAAACCGAAGGCATGGGGGCCACACTGGTTGTTGCGTTCGTGCGCGACCACAAATTGTACTGGCTTTCGATTGGGGACTCGCCGCTCTATTTGTGGCGAAATAAGAAGTTTTATCAATTGAACCAGGATCATTCTATGGCACCGGCGTTGGATATGATGGCCAGCAAAGGTTTGATGACTGCAGAGGAAGCACGCGCACATCCCAGTCGCAATAATCTGACGTCTGCACTAAACCATCAGACGCCCGAAATGATTGATATCTGCGAAACCCCACTGGATTTGATCCCGGGTGACTTGATCCTAATTTCCAGTGATGGGTTGCAAACAATGCAAGACAAAGAAATTGCAAAGACTTTAAACTCATCTGTGGATCGTGATCCACAGTATATCTGCTCCGCATTGCTCGGTGCAGTTATTGATTTGGCAGACCCCGATCAAGACAACATCGGTGTTGTTGCTATGAAGGTAGAGGCAATTACTGCGTTTGACATTGCACAAAAAGAACGCGCTGAAATTGAAGCGCATCGTATGAAAGAAATTTCTGCACTTGAAGATGCCGCCTTGGATGAAATCGCAAGGCAAGATAAAAAACGAGGAGAAACAGATGCTAAAACTAAATAAAAAACTGCTGACAGGATTATTGACGGCGGCAACCTGTTTAACCGTGGGTACCTCAGTGTCCGCACAGGATGCGCAAATCAACCTTAAGTCGGTGGATGGCTCAGCCAGCCTGCAAGGTAATTTGATTGAATTTGTCGATGGCTTTTACACGATCGATACAGATCTTGGACGTTTCCGTGTATCTGCCGCTCGGATGACATGTGAAGGCGATGCATGCCCAACAATCATTGCAAGTGATGCAAACGTAATCTTTGCTGGATCCGATACTATTGGCCTTGGATTGATGCCATTGTTATTGACTGGATTCGCAAACACACAAGGCGCCGAAATCGATGTACGTAACGGTACACAAGCAGGTGAAGTTATTGCCGATGTTATCGGTGACGAGGGGTTTGGCGACAAAATTGGCCAATACTTAATCTCTTCCAAGACATCCTCCGCAGCGTTCACGGCGCTTGCAGACAAATCAGCAACGATTGGCATGGCGTCGCGTCGTATAACACGTGACGAAGCGAGAATCTTAAAAACTGCGGGCGCTGGATCGATGGTATCGGCAGATAGTGAACGCGTTATCGCCGTAGATAGTATCGTTGTTATTGTGCATCCTTCAAATCCGGTATCGCGCATTTCATTTGAACAACTGGCTGCAATCTATTCTGGTGAAATTTCAAACTGGAATCAAATTGGTGGATCAGATCAAGTGATTGCACCTTTCACCCGGTCAGAAAATTCCGCTACGCGCGGCACATTTGAGCGCGCTATATTCGCGCAATCACGCGGTAAAATTGGATCATCTATTGAAAGTGTTGGAACGAACAATGACATGGCTGCAGCCGTCAATGCTGACCAAGGTGGAATTGGATATGTTGGGTTTGCGTTCCAGCGCGGTGCAAAACCATTGAACCTGACAAACACCTGTGGGATTACTGTTTCCCCAACAACGTTCAGTGCTAAAACCGAAGAATACCCAATGGGGCAACGGATGTATTTGTACAACCGCACCGACAACCTTCCAACAGAAGCGTCGGACTTCCTGGCCTATGCACAGTCACAAGATGCGGATGGTGTTATTGCTAAATCAGGTTTTATTGATCTTGGGGTCGAACGCCTGAGTCAAAACTTTACCGGTAATCGTATGCAGGAAATCATTAACAACACGTCGGATCAATTTGAATTGGGCTTAATGCGAGAGCTGTTGGTGGAAATGCTACAATGGGAACGCTTATCAACGACACTTCGTTTCAAATCGGGGTCATCTCGTTTGGATCGAAAAGCTGAAAACGATGTTAAACGTTTGATCGATTACCTTGAATCTTTGCCGTTGGGTGCCGAAGTGGCCGTTGTTGGTTTCACGGACAGCGATGGTGCTTTCGAAGCAAATCGCGGACTTTCAATCAACCGCTCAGCGGAAGCTGCAAAGGCAATCCAAGCATTGGCAGCTGGGCGTCTAAGCAACGTAAAATTTGTGTCTAAAGGATTTGGTGAACTGTCTCCTGCAGCTTGTAATACCAGTGGCGCAGGGAAAGCGATTAATCGCCGCGTCGAAGTATGGGTGCGTACACCGTCATAAAAGGGGGGTGTCCCAGTCTCGCCGTAGGGCACGTATTTAAGTCAGATAATGGTCCCTTTGAAAGAAAAGTGACCTTAATGATCAGGATTAAGGAAGAAAAATGTTTAGGAACCACAAACTAAGCAAGAAACAAAAGGCAAAGTGTCGTACCAATCGCCATGTGATAAACGCTGTTACTAGTATTTTTGTTGCAACGTTGGGGATGAGCCAAGTGCCACAAATTGCATCCGCCCAAAGTGTTACGCAAGTCGAATTCGATGGTGGTAAATCACGTGTGAACTTGTCTGGGCGATTACGTACGCTAAATCAGGCAATGTCAGGCGCTGCGTGCCAAATAGGAGCCGGTATCGATGTCGAAACAGCCCGCGCGCGCCTGTTTGAAGCACGCACAGCCTTTGGCAGTATTATTCGCGCACTTCGCGAAGGCGATATTGCCATTGGTGTGCCGACAGTCGAACGAAGGGCCCGTATCTTATCTAAAATTTGGGAAATCGAACAGGAATGGGTGAAAGTCAAATTTGCGGCTGACAAAATTCTAGGTGGAATACGCATTCCGGAGTATGTCGACGTAATTTCCCAAAAGACAGATAAACAACACCAAGTGTTGAATGACTTGCTCTCCGAAATTGTTGCACATTATTCCAATCCGGCGGAAATGCTGACAGGCGATGCTTTTCGAATTAACGTTGCTGGCCGCCAACGCACATTATCCGAAAAGATGGCAAAAGAAATTTGCGGTATTGCGTCGAAGCAACCCGTTTTCGGAAAAGTTTCAGATATCGAACAAACGTTCGCGCTTTTTGAAAAATCGTTGACAGCGCTTGAATTTGGCTTGCCAAGTGCTGGTATTGCGCCGCCGCCAAATGAATTCGTAACAGGCAAGCTTATCGAGGTTCGCATTAAATGGCTTCATGCCCGTTACAAGGCGATCGAGACGGCCAAGGATACCAATGACCTTGAACGAAAAAATAGACAGTTTGTTGCGTTACGCAAAGAAATGAACAATGTTGTCACACTTTATATGACATCGACATTGGGTCAAAAGCAGGCGTACCAGGCGCCATTGGCAAAATTTGGCAAAGAGATTCTTTCAAAATGGGCATTAGACGAGAAAGTCCTAAATGCTGTTGTTGCGCAAAACACTGCAAACAAAGATATCACGCAAGCAGAGATTTTCGAACTTGATCGTAGATGGCGTTCCGAAGTTAATACAGGCGGTGATCGTCCGTTGATAGATGAAATGTATTCACGCGATCTGTCCAATTGGCTATTCGTTAATCAAGTTGAATCATCTGGCCTTATCACCGAAGTTTTTGTGACTGATAACAAAGGTTTAAACGTAGGTGTCAGTTCAGCAACCAGTGATATCTGGCAAGGTGATGAGCCAAAATGGACAGAACCATTTTACAAGAACAACATTGAACCTTTCATTACTGATGTTGTATTTGATCAATCTACTGGTTTTTTCCAAAGCCATCTGTCGCTTCCCGTTCGCGACCCCCAAACTGGCGCTGCGATTGGCGCGATCACATTTGGAATTAACGTTCAAGCGTTCCTATAAACGTACCAATTACGAAACGCCGAACAGGCGTTTCGCATCAAACGATTGCTAAATTGATAAGGTAAGACTCTTGGTTGATAACAAAAAAGAAGACTACGTTGATAATCTTGAAAATGGTACAACGCTTTCTGATGGAAAATACCGCATTGAGGAGTTCATCAATAGTGGCGGTTTTGGAATGACCTACCTTGCACGCGACAAGAACGATAATCGCGTGGTGATTAAAGAGTGTTTCCCAACTACAATTTGCCGCCGTTCACAAACCCTGGTTGCAGCACGCGCACGCAACCACGCCGAGGCACTTGAACGTTCTATCAAAAGTTTCCGCCAAGAAGCCGAAAACCTAGAAAGGTTGACCCACCCTAATATTGTGCGAGTGCATCACGTTTTCGATGAAAACGATACGGTCTACATGGTCATTGATTATGTCGAAGGCCTTGATTTACAAGAGATGATCAAAAAGGCCCCAATGCTCTTGACCCCAGATTACCTTGTAAAGTTGTTGGAAAAACTTCTACTCGCGATCCAGGAAATTCATGAACGCGGCATGCTTCATCGTGATATTTCACCTGATAATATTTTACTCAGAAACGACCATGAGCCCGTTTTAATTGATTTTGGCGCTGCGCGGGGAGATGTTTCAAAACAAAGTCGCCTTCTTTCAACTCTAAATGTCGTCAAAGACGGATATTCACCGCAAGAGTTTTATCTTGAAGGCAGTCTACAAAGCGAGTCCAGCGATCTATATGCTTTGGCTGCAACCTTCTACCACTGCATAGCTGGAGAAGCGCCGCCAAACAGTCAAAAACGTCTATTTGAAGTCGCCCAAGGCAACAAAGAGAGTTACCAACCCTTAGTAGGACGCTTCGAAGGATACCCAGATAACTTCCTCGGTGCGATTGATACAGCGCTCCAGGTTATGCCCGAAAACCGATTGCAATCTGCAAAAAAGTGGCTTGCAATCATTGATCCAGACCAAGCAGTTGGCCTGCCGAGTAACGACAAAAAAGCCATCGGTGTCGCGCTCCTAAGCGAAAACTTACCTATGGTCGGCGCTGGCGTTGCAGCCGTTCTTGTCTTGGGCCTTGGTGCGTACTTCTTGACTGGATCATCGGATAAACCCGAAGAGATGGTCGTAGCAGAAAAATCCACGCTACAACTTCCAGCAAAGGCAGAGGCACAGATTGTAAACACCGAACCAGCTGTAGTTCCAGAGCCTGTTATTGAAGCAGAACCTGTGGTGGAAATTGTTGAGGTCATACAAGCACCCGAAACGACACCGGAAATAGTGGAAGCAGTCGAAGAAGTTGTTCAAGACTTTAAAGAAATTGAGCCAACACCTGAAGTTGTAAATGTAACAGAAGAAGCGATTTCAGAGCCCAAGGTTGTTGTTGAGGCGACTATTGAAGAGCCAAAAATCGAAACAATTAAGTCAAACGAAGTTACCAGAGTTGTAGACGAAATTACTGTAGAACCTAAGGTTGCCGAACCTGTGTCAGATATTATTGAACCAACGGTGGAGATTGTCGAAAACGCCGAAGAACCAGTTCAAGAACCAACAATCGCTGTCACGTCGATTGTGGAAGATACAATGCCACTGCCGGCCACCACAGAGGTCGAAATTGCAGAACCAATTATTGTTGTTGAAAATACAATAGATGAACCGGCCGTTGGAGTATCGAAACCAACTAACGTAGCTGACGAACCCGAACCAGAAGAAGTCGTTCAAGTTACCGAAAGCACAATCGCAGTGGAAAAAGCGGTCGAAGAGCCTGTCGAAATTATCGAAATTGCTGAAGAGCTGGTTCAAGAACCTGCACCAACAGAACCTCAAGCCGTGGTCGAATTTGCAAGCACAACTACGCCACGACCATCAGCACTTAACGACGCATCAGAGTTCCGAGCAGACACAGCGGACGATGATGGGATTATTCGCGATTTTGCACCCCAGGCGCCTAGTGGTGGTGATTTTTTTGCCGGCCTGTCAAATGCAACAGACAGGATCGACGAAGAATTGGTAACGCAAATCGAAGGTAATTCATTCACGATCCAAGAGGCTTTGCCTGACAGCATCGATGAGAGCACAAGCAATTTAGCGCCTATTTTTGAAATTATAGCGCCCTTTTCAAAACCTGTTATCCAGCCTGAAACTAAAGAGATTGAAACAGTCAAAACGTTTGCAGATTTAACGCCAAAGCGCGCGATCAGCGTAAATTTCGAAGACTGGGAACTTGAAATACCATTCTTGATGGCTGACGCAGTAACCCAAGGCAATCTCGGTGCTTTCCCAGTCATCACAGCGGTTCGTCAAGGCGCAGATCTCGGGTTTTCGGGTGCTTGGATTAAACCAGGTGTTATAATCTACTCAATCGACCAACTTTTGCTACCACCTGCGGATGATGTTCCCGCGTTTTTGATACGCTCATTTGGAAATAGAGCGCCAAATTCAATATCAACGGTTGCTCGAGTTTCCACTGGACCAGGAGCTAAAGCAGAAGACGCACCCTTGCAGTTGAGCTTTTCACGTACCCTGAGGCTTAGTAATGGTTTGGCCATCAAACAACGTTTCGCTAATAAGCGATGGCAATTAGTTGTCACGCAAATACCGCAAACGGGAACTGAAAATATCCAAATCAACGACGTGTTGTTAAACGATCTTGGCCTTGGTTTACAGCTCGCGTCACTTAACGATTTTACCCAGATGATGAGTCTTACAAAAAGTAACGGTGTCGATACTGCAGAAATCACTATCCAACGTGGAAATACGACAGAAGTTGCATTTTTGAAATTTTGAATTTGCCCATACTGGCCTCCTGACCTCAAAACTAGGGCAGAAAGTGTCCACAATACTAGGGGCTATCCAATCAGAAGAGACTACGGTTGGCCAAAGTCTGCCTGGCGCAACTCAAGTGTGGCATCAAGTGTTCAAATTGCCTCAAATCGAGACTGGATCGGATTGGTTTTACAGCAGGTTAATCAAACAAGCTCTGTTTTAAACGCAATGCACCGTCGAATAAAACATCAACACCCTGTTTCATGTCCTTCACCGACAATCGTTGCGATGGGCCGTGATAGGCGAGGGATGCCACAAATCGTTGACGATCGTCCATCACAGGCACAGCGATCGCACGCATACCATCCATGAACTCTTCATTGTCGATTGCAAAGCCCTGCTTTGCAATCGTTTCCAATTCGACCAACAAGCTCTCTGCAGAAACGTAGGTATGTTGCGTCAATTGTTTCAAATTCAACCCAGAAACAAATTTACGCCGCGCAGAACGCGACAGACTGGCCATAAAGCATTTCCCACTCGCGGTGCAGTGAAACGGGACGTTTGTCCCAACAGGCAATTGAATGCGAAACGGCCAATCGGTATCGATACGATCTAAATAGTGCATCCCCGTTTCTTCAGGTACTGCATAGTTCACCGCCTCTTTCACTGCGGTCGCGACATCTTGTAGAATTCCGTGCCGTGTTATGTAAAAGCGCGAAGCATGTAACAAGCCGGCCCCCATCGCACGTAAACGGCGGCTGGGGCGAAACCGTTTGCCGTCTATTTCTCGCACCAAGAAACCCTCTTTTTCCAGTGTGGCGACCAACCGATGTACTGTTTGCTTTGGCAAATCGATTTCTGCATTTATTTCGGTCGCTGTCATCGCATGATCTGACCTGCCAATGATTTCTAGGATCAAAAGCGTCCTTAAATTGGTCGGAATACGACTCTCTGTCTCTTTTTCCACGGGAACCTTGAACTTCTTGTTGCACGAATCAGTTTTACTCAGTTTACTCTAATTTGACGAAAAAACGAGACCAAAAGTCTCATTTTTTGATAAAAAGGGTTAATTTTTGGAATTTGACTACATCGTCATAGGTGCCGGGTCTGCTGGTTGTGCTGCTGCTAGCCGTTTATCGGAGAGCGGGAAGTACACCGTTGCCCTGCTGGAAGCGGGCGGTAAGGATTGGAATCCTTGGATTCATATCCCCGTTGGCTATTTCAAAACCATGGGCAATCCGAATACGGATTGGTGTTATCGCGCCCAACCCGATGCGGGTCTGAATGGCCGTGCAATCCCGTGGCCACGTGGCCGTGTGTTGGGCGGCTCCAGTTCAATTAATGGATTGCTGTATGTTCGTGGACAGGCCCAAGATTACGATCACTGGCGTCAACTGGGGAATGCCGGTTGGGGGTGGGATGATGTTTTGCCATTGTTCAAAAAGGCCGAAACATGGACGGGTGAAAAAACCAATGATCAACGTGGTGATGATGGGCCGTTGATGGTTTCCCCCACACGCCTGTCACGTGATGTTGTGGACAAATGGGTCGATGCCGCCGTTGCCGCGGGATATGCCCGCAACGAAGATTACAATGGCGACGACCAAGAAGGCGTTGGGTATTTCCAACTGACATCCCACAAAGGGCAACGCTGTTCATCCGCCAAGGCGTATTTGAAACCCGCGCGTAGACGCAACAACCTAACCATCATCACCCATACCCAAGTGGAAAAATTGAACATCACCGATGGGCGTGTAACAGGTGTAAATGCAATTACCCGTGATAATGCGGTAAAACTGACAGCAAACCGAGAAGTCATCTTATCCGCAGGGGCCATCGGTTCGCCGCAAATCCTGATGTTGTCAGGCATTGGTGATCCCGATGAATTGACCCCACATGGCATTAAGGTTGAAAAGGCATTGAAAGGCGTTGGTAAAAACCTGCAAGATCACCTTCAGGCCCGCCCGATTTTCAAAACAGACCTGTCGACGATCAACGTCGAGACGAACAATTATTTCAAACAAGGGATGATCGCCGTGCAATACGCGGTATCACGTACAGGCCCGATGACCATGGCCGCCAGTCTGGGTACAGCATTCCTAAAAACCGATGACCGTTTGGAAACGCCAGATATTCAATTCCACATCCAACCGTTCAGCGCGGACAATGCCGTTGAAGGCGCACATAAGTTTTCCGCATTCACCGCTTCCGTGTTGCAAATGCGCCCAGAGAGTGCTGGACATTTGAAATTGGTGTCAAACGATTATCGCGATCATCCCGAAATTCACCCCAATTACCTGTCCACAGAATTGGATCAGGAAACGATCGTTAAGGGCATCCAAATTGCACGTAAAATAGCGCAATTCGAACCACTAAAATCTCATATCACCGAAGAATACCAACCCGGCAAAGCGGTGGCTATGGACGACTATGAAGGTACATTGGATTGGGCACGCAACACTGCAGTAACGATTTATCACCCCACAGGGACCTGCAAAATGGGATCTGATCCGATGGCGGTTGTTGATGAACGACTACGGGTTCATGGCATTGATGGCCTGCGCGTAGCGGATTGTTCGATTATGCCCACAATCGTTTCAGGAAACACAAATGCCCCCGCCATCATGATTGGCGAAAAGCTGGCCGAAATGACCCTGCAGGACGCATCATGACGTTCAACAGGATTTAAGACGGTTCGCCAAACGCGGCGAATTCAAATACCCTCCTTTTAAGTCTTCGGATTGGGGGGAAATAAGTAAGAAGACAACATTAAGGGAGGAGAAAAACATATGTTTAATCTCAAAACAGCAACTGCGGTAGCGGTTGCACTTTCCATGACGGCGACATCTGCCTTTGCGGAAAAAGTTCTTCGTATTCAGTCTGTTCTACCGAACACTGCTGACGAAGTTGTCATGCTAAAAGCGTTCGGTGACGATGTATCTGCCTTGACTGGTGGTTCGTTGAAGTTGGAAGTACTACCAGCAGGCGCCATTGTTGGCCCACGCGATATCATGGACGCGGTTGACGCGGGCTTGGTTGAAGGTGGCTTTGCTTGGACACACTACTGGGGTGGTAAGCACGTTGCCGCAAACCTATTTGGTGCACCAGTTGCGGGTGCGGGTGTTGGCATGGACAACATTGCATTCCTATCATGGTTCCAGTTCGGTGGCGGTAAAGAATTGTACGACCGTCTATGGGACGAAATGGGCGTAAACGTAAAAGGCTTCATGTTACAGCCAGTTGGTCCAGAAGCATTGGGTTGGTTCCCAGAGCCGATCAAATCAATGGATGACTTCCGCAAAATGCGTTTCCGTGCCCCTCCAGGTATGGTTGGTGCTGCTTACGCTGAAATCGGCGTTCCTGCTGTTGCTATGGGTGGTGGTGACATTTTGCCAGCGCTTGAAAAAGGTACAATCGATGCGGCTGAATGGTGCTGTCCAAAGCCTGACTCTGTGTTTGGTTTCCAAAAAGTTCTGAAGCACTACTACCTTCAGGGTCTACATCAGGTTGTTGTGAACGCTGACATGTATGTGAACGGCGATTTTTACGATGGTCTTACTGATCTTGAAAAGAAAGCATTGGAAGTTGCAGCAAACGCTTCTTTGTCTAAGTCTATGTCATACCGTATCTACGAAAACGGTAAGGCGCTGAAAGATCTGACAGATAACCACGGTGTTATCTTGGAAGATACACCAGCTGACTACTTCACAGAGTACATGGCTGCGGCGAAAAAATCGCTTCAGGCTGCGTCTGATGAAAACCCATTCTTCGCAGAAGTATGGCAGTCTCAAAAAGACTTTGCTGATGTTGCTGTTCCATTCTGGGCAGGTGCACAAGCATCTAACGCCAGCTTGGGCAAAGCCCACGCAGACACATTGAAGTAAGATTTATCTTACTTTGCGGGGCCTCTTGGGGCCCCGCACTTCTTTTTTGACATCGGTCCATTCGCGTGACCTTTGCCAAAAAAGAAGCCAATAAATGGCACTAAGGGAGACAGATAATGGCTGCAGAAGAACCAAAACCAGAGGATCTCGAGATTGCTGATGAGCTGATCGCGGAACGCCGCGCCGAAGCACCTGGCGAAACACCAGAAGATATGACGGCGTGGCAGCGCCCTATCACGGCGGCGATTGATGTTGTGAACTATCGTGCAGGCCAGGCGATTGCCCTGCTGATGGTGCCGTTGATCGTTGTTGTCGTTTACGAGGTTTTCTCCCGAAATCTTGACTCGATCCTAATTGATGCAGGTTTTGGTGGTTTAGCCAAAACTTTGGGTCTTGGGCCGACACTTTGGGTCTATGACATGAGCCGCATGATCGCGGGTGTGATGTGGATGGCGGCTGCGGGTTATGGTTTGATGCGCGGGGTACACATTCGTGCCGATTTCTTGTATCGCAACTGGACGGACAAGACACAAGCGACCGTGGATGCAATACTCTACATGCTGTTCTTCATTCCAGCTATGATCTTTTTCACTTGGGTGTCAGCAGAGTTTTGGTGGAAAGCACTCATCTCTGGCGAAACGAACCAAGTGGACAGTGCATGGGGGCCATTGTTGTGGCCTGCACGAACTGCCATGCCAATTGGCGGGTTGTTATTGCTACTCCAAGGTATTCCAGAAATATTCCGCGCTTTCCATAAAATGGGTAAAGAACGCGAACGTCTTTTTGTCATGGCGCTTCCCGTTTACCTGATTGCGTTAACTTGGCTTGTTTTGGCAATTTTCTTACCTGATCTCGTGCCAGGTGGCGCGTGGTTTACCGAAGTGATGAAGGCCAAACCATCAATGGACAGAGCGACAATCGGTCTTATCATGATGGGGGCCATGCTGTTCGTTATCTTTATCGGCTTTCCAATTGCATTCACCTTAATCTTCTTGGCATTTGTCTTTGGCATTTGGGGATACAACTTCTTCTCAACCACTTACCTGATGACGCTTGGAACAAACTCTACAATGTTGAACGACCAGCTGATGGCGGTTCCATTGTTTGTTTTGATGGGTATCGTGATGGAATCCGCAGGTTTAATGGAACGTCTGTTCTCATCCATCCAAATGATCATGTCACGGGTACGCGGTGCATTGTTTATCGCGGTATTGATCGTATCAACGATCTTTGCTGCTGCAACGGGCATCGTTGGCGCATCTGTGACAATGTTGGGTATCATGGCCGGCGCCACGATGAGCCGTGCAGGTTATGATGTGAAATTGGCGGCGGGTACGATTACTGCGGGTGGTACACTTGGTATCTTAATCCCACCGTCAATCATGTTGATCGTGATGGGCCCAGTGTTAGAGGTATCCACGCTTGACCTGTTCCGCGGCGCGTTTGTTCCTGGGGCTCTTCTTGCGACGTTGTATCTGCTCTACACGCTTGGACGTTGCTGGATTAATCCCGACTTAGGGCCAATCTTGTCAGAAGAAGATCAACCAGACACATCCCGTTATTATGGCGCAGAGGTTGCATTAATTTGTCTAGGTGTTCTAACTGTTTGCCGCGTTTTCGGTTTAGGAATGGGTGGATCCTTCGGAGGGTTGATACCATTTGGCGGTTTGTTTGCGTTGATCATCGTGGGGTTATTTGCCTATAAGGCTTACCGCAATTTATCCATCCTTCGGATTGCGTTGCCAATCGCGGTTCTATTCCACTTGTACATGATTTTCGCCAACTTAGGCGAAGACGGTAGCCTACCAATTATGTCCATCGTTATGGGTGCCTTCATCTTGCTTTTGGCTTACTTAGGTCGCGCAATCTACAAACCAGAAGCAGAGAAAGATTTCTACTTCTCCAATCTATGGGATGAGTTCTTTGCAGGCTTAATGCCGCCAACAATCCTTATATCTTTTGCTTTGGGTTCGATCCTACTTGGCTTCGCAACTCCGGCGGAAGCCGCTGCTATGGGGGCGTTCGGTTCGATACTCCTATCCATCGCATACCGTAAATTCACCATACCAAGCTTCTTTGATAGCTTGATCAAAGCGCTTGAAATCACGGTTTTGATCATGTTCTTGGTTGCGGCTTCAAACTTCTTTGGTGCGGAATTCAGCGCACTTGGAACACCGAAGTTGATGACAGAGATGTTGTTGGGGTTAGATATGTCTCCATACATCATTCTCATTCTTGTGATGGCTTTGATCTTCTTACTGGGTTGGCCTCTTGAATGGGTGCCAATTGTTTTGATCGTTGTGCCGATCCTGTTGCCCACTGTTCAATCTTTGGATCTTCATGGACTGAGCCAGTACGATACGATGGTTTGGTTTGGTATCCTTGTGGCGGTGAACTTACAAACCGCTTGGCTCAGCCCTCCGGTGGCATTGTCTGCATATTTCCTAAAGGGCGTTGTGCCCAATTGGGATCTAAAGGATATCTACCTTGGTATGATGCAGTTTATGTTGGTTCAATTGTTGGGTCTGATATTGATATTCATCTTCCCACAACTCGTGCTTTGGCTACCAAGGGTAATGGGGGGATAATGATGCGTGTCCCCATGGGGGCACGCAGTTAGTAGTGTTATCAGTAGAACTTTGAATTTGACGCTGTGTTGCGTATTGTTTGAGAGTTGATCGCAATTATATCAAAAATTGCCATTGGGTTACCTAACTATGTATACAAGTAGGTAATTAAATTTAACTGCGCCGGCTGACTAGTTAACGGGCTAAGCGTACAAACTGTAGAAAGAAAAAATGCAAGCTAAAGCGACTGTCTACCGCGGTGACAAAAAATTCAGCGTTGAAACCAAGGATGTTCTGCCCCCAAAGGCAGGCGAAGTCCAAATCGACGTCTCATATTGCGGAATTTGCGGCACTGACCTTCACATCTATCTAGGGCACATGGATCAGCGCGTGGGTTTTGAACGCACAATTGGGCATGAAATGTCTGGCACCATCGCCGCACTTGGTGATGGCGTGATGGATTTTTCTGTCGGTCAGAATGTTGTGGTGCGTCCGTTGGATCACTGCGGTGATTGCCCAGCATGCGATGCGGGTCACGAACATATTTGTCATAACCTGACATTCATCGGCATTGATAACGAAGGCGCGTTTCAGGAAAAGTGGAATGTCCCTGCACACACTATTCACGTTTTACCAAATAACTTGGATTTATCACACGCGGCATTAATCGAACCATTGGCGGTTGCCTGTCACGATGTGAAACGAGGCAATGTTGCCCCCGGTGATGATGTCTTGGTGATTGGTGGCGGGCCGATTGGGATGTTGGTGGCGCTGGTTGCACGACATGCAGGTGGAAATGTTACGATTTCCGAAATCAATGAAAACCGTTTGGCCTATGCGCAATCACTGGGCTTTGAAACGATGAACCCGAAATCGGATGATGTTGCGGCGTTGGTCCACGTACGCACGGGCGGCAAAGGTGCCGACGTGGTGTTCGAGGTGTCGGGAACCCAGCCCGGTGTTGATTTAATGACCGAGGCCGCGGCAACACGTGGTCGCATTGTTATGGTGGCAATTCATGCAACCAAACCACAAATCGATCTGTTCAAGTTCTTTTGGCGCGAACTCGATATGTTGGGGGCACGCGTTTATCACAAACAAGATTTCGACACGGCGATGGAATTGCTGGAGCAAGGTGTGGTTGATTGCGACAGCTTCATAACAGACATCAAACCCTTGGACGAAATTCAATCTGCGTTTGAGGCGCTGACCTCTAACCCCAATGCAATGAAAACGATGATCAAAATTACAGGTGCAATAAAATGACGATACTTTCTTCCTTTGATCTCAGCGGAAAAGCAGCGCTTGTAACAGGATCAAAACGCGGGATCGGGCGCGGCATGGCCGAAGCATTAGCCGCCGCAGGTGCAAACATCATCGGCGTCAGCGCATCAATGGAAACAGATGGCGGTGCCGTTGGCGCGGCGGTGCGTGATTTGGGGCGCAAGTTTTACGCATACCAATGTGATTTTTCACACCGTGCGGCGATGCGTGAATTTGCGGCACAGGTGAATTCAGATCATCCCGTGATCGATATTTTGGTAAATAACGCAGGCACTATCAAACGTGCGCCCGCCGCAGAACATGACGATGATTTATGGGACGAAGTGATCGAAACTAACCTGTCCGCACAATTCGTTTTAACCCGCGAGGTGGGTAAGGGCATGATCAAACGCGGCAGCGGTAAGATCATTTTCACCGCATCATTGCTCACCTTCCAAGGTGGTATCACCGTGCCAGGATATGCGGCATCAAAAGGTGGTATCGGTCAGTTGACCAAAGCGTTTTCGAACGAATGGGCATCCAAAGGCGTGAATGTAAACGCAATCGCACCAGGCTATATTGCAACGGATAATACTCAAGCTCTTCAGGACGACACCGATCGTTCTAAATCTATCCTCGAACGCATCCCTGCGGGACGTTGGGGCAACCCAGATGATTTCGCAGGTCCAATTGTGTTCCTTGCATCATCGGCATCAAACTATGTTCACGGCGAGGTGTTGACCGTTGATGGTGGCTGGATGGGACGGTAAGCTGTGTAAACTTGACTATCGCCCATTGGCGAGGTGTTGACGGAAAATCGAAGTTAAATATCAGATGAGGGAAACCCTTGTTTTGGTTCTGGGTGCACCCGCGACATCGGAACGCCAAGATATCATTCCTGCTGCGATAGAGGTGGCGGGCGGGCAAATCACGCGTTTCGGCAGGCCTGTCGATCCAGGGATCCCGTTGGTTATGGGGCAGTGGTGCTAAGAAATGCCTTTGTTTCGCCGATTATATAGCTATGGGTGGGATCCTGTATAAATTTTCCGAATGGTTGCCTTTTGGTTTTGGGAACTTCATGTCTCAAATCAGTTGAACTGTGCTGATGCGACTATGCATAAAACTTAGCACATTTCTTTCTGGACAATTACCCAACCCAACAGAAAACACCCCCAAAGTGAGGTGTTTTCCAGTTTCTGTATTTAGATGGGAATTTCCCTATGCTTGTAGCAAACACGCGTGCTGCGGGGCTGAAACAGAGAGAAAAAAAGGGCCTTGCGGCCCTAATTTTTTAGTATTGAACCGATTTAGGATCCAATGGTTTCATGTTTGGTGGCGTGAAGGTCGTCAGCTCGATGCCTTCAACCGCTGCCTTGTATTCCTCGATCGTTGGCGTACGGCCAAGGATCGCAGCCAATACAACAACAGGTGTTGATGCCAACAATGATTCACCGCTCTTCTCGGCGCTGTCTTCTACAACACGACCTTTGAACAAACGCGTGGATGTTGCTAGAACAGTGTCGCCTTTGGCGGCTTTCTCTTGGTTACCCATACACAGGTTACAACCTGGGCGTTCCAGATACAGGATGTTTTCATATTCGGTACGTGCTGCAGTTTTTGGCGCCATGTCGTCAAATTCAAAACCTGAATACTTTTGCAAGATATCCCAATCGCCCTCGGCCTTCATCTCGTCGATGATGTTGTACGTTGGTGCCGCAACAACCAATGGCGCGTTGAATTCAACGGCTTTGCCTTGCTTTTCAAGGTTCGCCAGCATTTTGGCTACGATTTGCAAATCACCTTTGTGAACCATACATGATCCGATAAAGCCAAGATCAACATGCTTCTCGCCTTTGTAGTATGAAATCGGGCGAATTGTATCGTGCGTGTAACGCTTTGAGATGTCCGCGTTGTTTACGTCAGGGTCAGCAATCATCGGCTCGTCAATTTCGCCCAGATCAACCACAACTTCGGCAAAGTACTCCGCATTATCATCAGGCGTCAGCGCAGGTTTCGCACCAGAGCGGATTTCCTCGATACGGTTTTGCGCGATGTCGATCAGCTTTTGCAGCATGCCATTTTCATGCTCCATGCCTTTGTCCATCATGATCTGAATACGTGATTTCGCGATTTCCAATGATTCAATCAATGTTTCATCATTTGAAATACAGATAGACGCTTTCGCCTTCATTTCCGCAGTCCAGTCGGTGAATGTGAATGCTTGGTCTGCCAACAATGTTCCGATGTGCACCTCGATGATGCGTCCTTGGAATACGTTGTCGCCATGTTGATCCAACATCTGCGCTTGGGTCGCGTGTACAACATCACGGAAATCCATGTGTGGTGCCATCTTGCCCTTAAATGTCACTTTCACTGATTCTGGGATCGGCATTGATGCCTCGCCCGTTGCCAATGCCAATGCCACGGTGCCAGAATCCGCACCAAAGGCAACGCCCTTGGACATACGTGTGTGGCTGTCGCCGCCGATGATGATCGCCCAGTCGTCCACAGTGATGTCGTTCAACACCTTGTGAATCACGTCGGTCATCGCGTGGTATTCACCTTTGGGGTCACGTGCCGTCACCAAACCAAATTTGTTCATGAATTCCATCAAACGTGGCGTATTCGCCTGTGCTTTCAAATCCCAAACAGATGCAGTGTGACAACCAGATTGGTACGCACCGTCAACAGAAGGTGACAGGGTCATCGCCGCCATTGCTTCCAACTCTTGGCTGGTCATCAAACCTGTTGTGTCTTGCGAACCAACAATGTTCACTTTCGCGCGTACATCTGAACCAGCGTGCAATACTTTGCCCGGTGTGTTGCCACGTGCGTTGGCGTTGAAGATTTTTTCAACAGCCGTCAGGCCTTGGCCTTCGTGCGATACTTCTTTGGATGGTGCGAATACTGGCGTAACGTCGACACCCAATGCTTCGGATGCGAATGTTTGCAACTTCTTACCAAATACGATGGCGTAGGAGCTGCCAGCTTTCATGAATTCAACTTTTTGCGGCGTGAATGATGCTGACATATCAACCAGCTCTTCGTCGCCTGCTTCGTTGAACAACTTCTTCTCTTTGGTGTTGATGGTCAAAACCGTACCGGTCGCAACTGAATAGCGCTCTTCTAAAATTGGGTCGCCATCGTTGTTCATGATTGGGTTGCCGTCTTCGTCCAGCTTCTTAACCCAGTTTTTCAAATCCACACCGATACCACCGGTCACACCAACAGTTGTTAGGAAGATCGGTGAAATACCGTTCGTACCCGCAACAACAGGTGCATAGTTTACGAATGGAACGTATGGGCTGGCTTGCTTACCAGTCCACAATGCAACGTTGTTCACACCAGACATACGTGATGAACCAACGCCCATTGTACCTTTTTCAGCAATCAACATAACGCGTTTGTCAGGGTGTTGTAGTTTCAACGCTTGAATTTCTTTTTGCGCTTCTTCTGTGATCAAACATTTGCCGTGCAATTCGCGATCTGAACGCGAGTGCGCTTGGTTACCTGGTGACAACAAATCTGTTGAAATATCACCTTCACCCGCGATGTAAGTCACAACCTTAACTTCTTCGTCAACCTCTGGAAGGTTGGTAAAGAACTCGGCCTTGGCATAGCTTTCAACGATGTCTTTTGCGACAGCATTACCAGCGTCCAATGCATCTTTCAGGCGATCTGTATCGGCTTCGTACAAGAATACTTGTGTTTTCAAAACTTCGGCTGCTTGGCCTGCCAATGTAGCATCGTTACCCAGCGCCAAATCCAACAACACTTCTACTGATGGTCCACCTTTCATGTGGGACAACAATTCGAATGCAAATGTTGGCGTGATTTCCGCAACAATCGCATCACCCAAAATGATCTCTTTCAAGAACGCAGCTTTTACACCCGCAGAACTGGTTGTACCTGGCAATGTGTTGTACACAAGGAAATCGATGGAGGCAGCGCGATGCTCGTTGCTCTCATCTTTGATCTGCGCGATCAATTCGGCAGTCAATGGGCCATCATCGATGGGCTTAGGGCTTAGGCCCTGTGTTTTACGTGTTTCGATCTCATTTAGGTAGTCTGTGTATAAGCTCATGACGGTCCCGAAGATTAGTTGTTAGAGAAGTAAACGCCCCTGATTATTCATTAGAGCAAGGGTATTTGTAGTGATTGTATGCGGATGTATACCAACCGTGTCGAAGATACAAGTCGCAACAGTATTTATCCGATATGCGCGATTATACCTTATTCTCTTCCAGTCTCGCAACGATCTTCTCTGCGAATTTCTGTGGTGCTATGGCCATTGTACTGTGTGTAGCGGTGATCAAGCTTACGAAACCGGATGGAATGTCTTTGCTTGCCACGGGAATCAATTTGTAACCACACCGCTGGTACGCCTCAAAGTCTTCGCGAAATGGCAAGCAGAACGAAACCAATGATCGCTTCGTCGCGGCCAAAAAGGGCAGGGCGTCGCTACATTCCATACGTGCCCGCAATGTCAGCCCCAATCGTTCGCTTGCGCCATCAACTTTTGCACGCAAATGCGTGTTCTGTGCTGGCAACAATGCTGACTGATCCATTATCTCGTACAGTTTAACCTCATCTTTCCCATCTAACGGTACGCCATTTGGCAAGGCGACATGCACGTTTACTTGGGTCGCATGGATTACGTTTAAACCACGCCCCAACATCGGCTGATAAAACAGGGCAATGTCCAACTGGTTCGACGTTAGCTCGTCTTCCAACACGTCTTGGCTGACAACCTTAAGCTCAAAATGCACCTCTGGATGCTCGTTTTGGTATTCCGCGATCTGGGCTTGGATGAACTTCGGGCTTAAATCCGCGCTGATACCTACCCGCACGGCACCTGTGCGTAATCCTTTGATATCATCAATCTGCGCCTTTAATCGATCAAACCCTGCCAACTGCCGCAACGCGAATTGATAGAACAATTCTCCCTCTGTTGACAGGCGCACGCCCTTGCTGACGCGATCAAAAATTTGAATGTCTAAATCCAATTCCAACGTCTGAATATGGCGGTTCAACGCAGACGGTGAAATTGCACAACTTTCGGCGGCGCTACGAATAGAGCCCGATTCTGCAATTATTTTGACGTACTTGAACGACTGTAAATGACGCATAGGCCCCTCTTTTCTTTGATATTTTATTAAAGTGGTGCATATTTTGCAACGGTGAATTGAATATTATGACGCAGACTGCACCGCATTAAATTCTTAACGTAAATTAAGAATCGAAAATCATTCGGATTATCGGTTCGCTTTACACAAACGGCGGCCTCCCTCTGCGCCGTTCTAACTTGGGAACGAAAATGAAAAAAATTCTGCTCGCAACGGCGCTAACCGCCCTAACAACAACAACGGCAATGGCTGACATCAAGGTCGGCATCCTACACTCACTTTCTGGGACAATGGCGATTTCTGAAACAACGTTGAAAGACACGATGTTGATGTTGATCGAACAACAAAACGCCAAGGGTGGCATCAACGGTGAAAAACTGGTTCCCGTGGTTGTTGATCCGGCATCCGATTGGCCATTGTTCGCGGAAAAAGCACGTGAATTGCTAAGCGTTGAAAAAGTGGACGTGATTTTCGGTAACTGGACATCAGTTTCACGTAAATCAGTTCTTCCCGTGATCGAAGAGTTGAACGGCCTACTGTTCTACCCAGTACAATACGAAGGCGAAGAAAGCTCTAAAAACGTATTCTACACAGGTGCCGCCCCAAACCAACAGGCAATCCCAGCAACTGATTACTATCTCGAAGAATTGGGCGTCGAAAAATTCGCGCTATTGGGTACAGACTACGTTTACCCGCGCACAACAAACAAAATTCTAGAACAATACCTTAAAGACAAAGGCATTGATGGAAACGACATCTTTGTAAACTACACACCGTTTGGTCACTCTGACTGGTCGAAAATCGTAGCAGACGTTGTTGCGCTGGGCGCAGACGGTAAAAAGGTCGGCGTTATCTCAACAATCAACGGTGACGCAAACATCGGCTTCTACAAAGAATTAGCCGCCCTTGGCGTATCCGCTGACGACATCCCAGTTGTTGCATTCTCAGTTGGCGAAGAAGAGCTTGCAGGTCTGGACACATCAAACTTGGTTGGTCACTTGGCTGCATGGAACTACTTTCAATCTGCCGAAGGCGAAGCAAACGCAGAATTCATCAAAACTTGGAAAGCAACCATGGGTGAAAACCGCGTAACCAACGATCCAATGGAAGCACACTACATCGGTTTCAACATGTGGGTGAACGCAGTTACAGCAGCGGGCACAACAGATGTGGACGCAGTGCGCACCGCGATGTATGGACAGAAATTCCCGAACTTGACTGGCGGTATGGCTGAAATGTTGCCAAACCACCACCTTGCGAAACCAGTTCTGATTGGTGAAATCCAAGCGGACGGTCAATTCGATATCATCAGCCAAACTACAGAAGTTCCAGGCGATGCTTGGACGGACTTTCTGCCTGAATCCGCGGTGCTGAAATCAGATTGGAAAGACTTGGGTTGTGGCATGTACAACATCGAAACGAAATCATGTGTACAGGTTAAATCCAACTATTAATGCCGCGTCTAACAGGGATCGGTAGGGGGCGCAAAAATGCGCCCCCGCACTCTTATCTAAAGTTGAAAATATGTTCCGCATAATCCTATTTGCACTGTGTTGCCTTGTTCACACCAACATCGCATCCGCCCAAGGTACGTTCCAAGACTTGGTTCAATACCATGCCCCCAACATTATCAAAGGATCGGTGAAAACCGCCCCACCGGTGATTACAGACA
The DNA here is from genome assembly GCA_943846615.1 of uncultured Amylibacter sp. Lineage (GTDB taxonomy): Bacteria > Pseudomonadota > Alphaproteobacteria > Rhodobacterales > Rhodobacteraceae > Amylibacter. The sequence goes on from OX044354.1 coordinate 2,034,955, forward strand.
TCCAAAACTTCGGTGGCCCTGTGGCAACGGACTTTCTACTAGCATGGCAATCCAAAGAATTGTGGTTTCGCAAATCAGATGATCGTTTGATTACCGTGACCACAACCGACAAAAAAACATATACCTTGTTGGATTTGCAAACAGGCGACGCGATTGGCAGTGCCACCAAATCAGAAATCAAACAAATTAAACCCAATTCTGGCCTGCGCGGCATGTTGGGCACATCACTGGTCGCTTCGCAATTGATCAGCGACGACATCAACACCCGCACCGCTAGTTTGCGAAGCTTGGCACGCGACCCAAAACTAACACATTTGGCGCCGTTACGTGTGGCGGTCGCCAAAGAAACCGATCCAGACCTGTTGGTAAAAATGACACGTCTGGAACGCCTTTTGACGACGCAATATGATACCAATTCTTATGAACGCGTTAAGGCGATAAACAGCTTTTCAAACGATCTAGGATTGGATGTGCGTGGACGCTTAAACCCAATACTCGACACCCAGATTCAACTGTCGAAAACCGCGCCAGATCACGGAAAATTCGCCCAAATAATCACGCCTAATGCGAATGGGGAATTCACCCCCACCGACGCCTACGCAATGATTGTGGCTCAGGGCTGGGCCGAACCCGACATCACGACGGACGAGAAGCGCCAGGCCATTATCAACAACATTGAAAACGGTTCTGTCGCGGGTATCGATATAAAAACTTTGGACACAGCCCAGAGCCGCGACGCCGCCTATGCAGCATTGGCAAAACTGGGCACTGTTCCAACAGACGTGTCGGATGCGGACATCCAAGCCGCAATCAACACCACCCACTTCTACACGACTTACCTAGAAAAAGATCCCGCCGTCGTTGCTGCCACAATTGAAACACTGGACAGCATCAACACTCGCGTCGGAATTTCCAACACCATTGATCTGTTTTTGGACGGCCTATCTCTAGCCTCAATCTTCTTCCTCGCCGCGATCGGCTTGGCTATCACATTCGGCGTCATGGGCGTCATCAACATGGCGCACGGCGAATTCATCATGATGGGCGCATACACGGGATATTTGGTGCAACAAATCATCACCAACTACACCCTATCAATCATCATCGCGATCCCCGCCGCATTCATGGTGACCTTCGCCGCTGGCGTCCTAATGGAACGCTTGATCATTCGCCACCTTTACCACCGCCCATTGGAAACATTGCTGGCGACATTCGGTGTATCCATCGCATTACAACAATTGGCGAAAAACATTTTTGGCACACAAGCACGTCCGCTAACATCACCCGATTGGCTGGGCGGCGCGTGGCAAATCAACGACGTCATTTCCATCAGTTGGATCAGGGTCGCGATCTTTGTCCTCTCGATTTTGTTCTTCCTTATGTTGTGGTTCACGCTGAATAAAACCCGCCTCGGCCTTGAAACCCGCGCGGTTACACAAAATCCACGTATGGCGGCCTCGATGGGAATTAACCCTGCAAAAATCAACATGCTAACATTCGGGCTCGGCTCTGGTATCGCTGGGATCGCGGGTGTCGCAATCGGCTTGTTTGCCAAGGTGACGTCAGAACTGGGTTCCGACTACATCGTACAATCCTTTATGACGGTCGTTGTCGGCGGTGTCGGCAATATCTGGGGCACCTTGGCGGGTGCTGCGATGATCGGGTTTTTGCAAAAAGGCATTGAATGGTTCAACCCATCTAACACCTTGGCGGCGCAAACATTCATGATCGTCTTCATCATCATCTTCATCCAATTCCGCCCCCGTGGCATCATCGCCCTTCGTGGCCGCGCCGCAGGAGATTGATCATGAACGGCCCTCTTATAAAATTTTTAAAACAACATCCAAGCGTGCTGATTTTCCTGACGATCCTGTCGATGTTCACAGTCTTGATATCCATCGGCTCAGAGGCATTTGGTTACGGCTTTGTCTCTACCTCTCTGGTCAAAACACTCGGCAAAACGCTCTGCTTCTGTCTGATCGCATTGGCAATGGATTTGGTCTGGGGATACTGCGGTATCCTTTCGCTTGGTCACTTCGCCTTCTTTGGATTGGGGGGCTACATGATCGGCATGTGGCTGATGTATGAACGTACACGATTGATCGTGATGGAAAGCGCGCAAAACGCGCAACTCCCCATGACGACCCAAGAAATCCAAGACGCCATCGGAACACAAATTTTTGGTGTCGTGGGTGGATCTGAATTTCCAGTAATCTGGGCCTTTTCGCACCTCTTCTGGGTACAGCTCTTACTGGTCATTCTGGTTCCGGGCCTGCTTGCGCTCATCTTCGGTTGGCTCGCCTTCCGCTCGCGCGTCACGGGCGTTTACTTATCGATCCTAACGCAGGCCATGACCCTCGCATTGGCTCTATACCTCTTTCAAAACGACAGCGGCCTGCGCGGTAACAACGGCCTATCAGGCCTCCAAAACCTACCCGGTCTTGAAGGTACCGCTCAATCCGTCATCTCAATGTGGTTTTTCTGGGGGTCTGCTTTCGCGCTGGGCATGGGTTACCTGCTGGTAAAACTCCTTACAGAGAGCAAGATCGGCAACGTCATTCGTGGCATCCGCGACGATGAACAACGCGTGCGTTTTTTGGGCTATAACGTCGAGGTCTATAAACTCTTTATCTTCACAATCACAGCTATCATCGCCGCCATCGGGGGCGCACTTTATTACCCTCAAGCTGGCATCATCAACCCTGCTGAAATCGCCCCCATCGCCTCAATCTATCTTGCGGTTTGGGTTGCAATCGGCGGACGTGGACGTCTGTATGGCGCGGTCATCGGCGCGGCGGTTGTTTCGCTCCTCTCCAGCTGGTTCACAGGCGGCCAAGCCCCCAACATCCCCCTTGGTTTCGCTACCTTAAACTGGGTCGATTGGTGGTTGGTTCTGCTGGGCCTCTCCTTCGTCATCGTCACACTTTACGCCCCCAAAGGCATCGGTGGTCTATTTGATAAACTCACCAAAGGCGGCACATCATGAGCGGCGCAATACTCGAAGTCGATGCAATCTCAGTTTCTTTTGATGGTTTTAAGGCCATTAACAAACTGTCCTTCAATATAGATAGTGGTGAATTACGTGCGATCATTGGCCCAAACGGTGCGGGTAAAACCACCTTCATGGACATCATTACGGGCAAAACCCGCCCTGACAGTGGTGATGTTTTATGGGGCGATAAAAACATCAGCCTGATCAAAAAATCCGAGAGCGACATCGCCAACATGGGCGTCTGTCGCAAATTCCAAAAACCAACCGTATTCGAGGATCAATCGGTCAACGACAACCTAACCATGGCGCTGAAAAACAATCGCGGCCCGCTGTCGGTTCTGTTCTACAGGCCGAACCAAGCGGATCAAGAAAAGGTCGACAACATCGCCACAGACATTGGCCTGTCCGATCAATTGGATCGCCGTGCGGGTGATCTAAGCCACGGCCAAAAACAATGGCTGGAAATCGGTATGTTGCTGGCCCAAGATCCGCAATTATTGCTGGTCGATGAACCTGCTGCTGGCATGACGTTGGATGAACGCAACCAAACCGTTGCCTTGCTTCAACGCGCCGCCAAAACCCGTGCCGTTGTGGTGGTGGAACACGATATGGAATTCATCCGCAATCTTGATTGCAAGGTGACCGTGTTGCACGAAGGCTCGGTGTTGGCCGAAGGCACCTTGGATCACGTAACCAAAAACCAAACCGTCATCGACGTTTATCTGGGGCGCTAACATGCTGGAACTCAAAGACATCACATTGCACTATGGTCAAAGTCAGATTTTAAACGGCGTCGATCTGGTGGCGGAACAGGGGCAAATTACCTGTCTGATGGGCACCAATGGTGTCGGTAAAACCAGTCTGTTAAAGGCAATTTCTGGAACACACGCCCATTCAGGTGGATCATTCAAGTTAGATGGCGTCGAACAGGGCGTAACACCTGCCCATATCCTTGCGAAACGTGGCATTGGCTATGTCCCACAGGGTCGCGATATTTTCCCGCTGATGACCGTGCGCGAAAACATGGAAATCGGTTTCGCCTGTTTGGATAAATCGGATCGCCGTGTGCCGGATGAAATGTTCGAATTGTTCCCCGTGTTAAAGGAAATGGAAAACCGTCGCGGCGGCGATTTATCGGGTGGGCAACAACAACAACTTGCCATCGCGCGTGCGCTGATTACGAAACCAAAACTGTTGTTGCTGGATGAACCAACCGAAGGCATCCAACCCAACATCATCCAACAAATCGGCCGTGTCATTTCTTTTCTGAAAAACCAAGGCGACATGGCGATCCTGCTGGTCGAACAGTACTTTGAATTCGCCTACGATCTGGCGGATCATTTTTACGCGATGCGACGGGGTGAAATTATTCTGGACGGTGCTAAATCAAAACTGCGTAAGGCTGACGTCCTTGCCACATTGTCAGTATAGGGTCGCAGATGTTGGATCATCCACAAAACCGAACGATGCAACGCGCCCAAGGGCGCGCGCATTTGGGCTTCGTGGCTAAAAACGGTAAAACAAAACTCGCCGACCTCCACCAATCTGGCTGTGTCAAAGCGTTATTGCCCCGTAATCACGCGGATCGCATCGACGGCGTTTTGATCAACACCGCAGGCGGTGTCACAGGTGGCGATGAACTCGCTTACTCTGCCGCTCTTGGCGATAATACATCCCTGTGCCTAACCACCCAAACCGCCGAACGCATCTACAAATCCTTGGGCGGAGATGGGCAAATCAACACTCAATTCGACCTTGGCGAAAACACGGCACTCGACTGGCTGCCACAGGAAACCATCCTATTCGAGGACAGCCGCCTGCGCCGCACGTTAAACATCAACATGCCCGCATCCGCATCCGCACTTTTGTTGGAGCCCATCGTTCTGGGTCGTCGCGCGATGGGCGAAACATTACAATCATGTTTCATGTCCGATCAATGGCGCATCCATCGCGATGGCAAACTGGCCTACGCAGACGCCCTGCGCATCACTGATCCAACTACGTTGACGGGCACCGCAACAATTGGTGAAAACCGCGCCTTCGCCACGCTGGTATATATAGCACCCGATGCCATGGCGCGCCGCGATCAAATGCAATCCCTGTTAAATTTCGACGCTGTCACCGCCGCGACATCCGCGTGGAACGACTGTCTCGTCACCCGCTTCATCGCGTCCGACGCGCAACCGCTCCGCGCCGCTCTCATCGCCACACTCACCCAATTTCGCGCCCATCCTTTGCCGCGCGTTTGGCACATGTAAGGAAAATTCATGCAACTCACCCCTCGTGAAAAAGACAAGCTTTTGATCAGCGTCGCCGCCATGGTCGCGCGTGGCCGATTGGAGCGCGGTGTCAAACTTAACCACCCCGAAGCAATTGCAATCATCACCGATTTCGTGGTCGAAGGTGCCCGCGACGGAAAATCTGTCGCCACCCTGATGGAACTGGGCGGCAAGGTCATCACCGCAAACCAATGCATGACAGGCATCGCCGATATGATCCACGACGTCCAAGTCGAAGCAACCTTCCCAGACGGAACGAAACTGGTCACCGTCCACCACCCCATCCGATAGAGGCCACCATGATCCCAGGCGAAATCATTACTGCGACCGGCGATATCACCCTAAACGAGGGGGCAGATGCCATAACACTTACCGTATCCAACACAGGCGATCGACCGATACAGGTCGGCAGCCACTATCACTTTGGTGAAACCAACCCCGCCCTTGATTTTGATCGCACCGCCGCACGCGGCATGCGGCTGGACATCGCCGCAGGTACGGCGGTACGCTTTGAACCAGGTCAAACCCGCAATGTCACATTGGTACCACTCGCGGGCAAACGCCGCGTTTTTGGTTTTAATCAACATGTGATGGGAAAATTATGAATCGTTCAATCCACAATTTCTACGACAAAGCACTTCTCTGGCTTCTGCTTGCATTCGTTACCGTACACTTGATTAATCATCTGGTGGTCGCATTCGGCGCACCCGCACATATTGCGGTGATGGATGGCCTGCGGGTTATTTATCGCAACCCACTGGTCGAAATCCTACTGATCTGGGGCATTGCGCGTCAAATCTGGGCGGGCATCAGACAACTCCGCCGCTTCGGTATTCGCAAACCCAAGGGGCCAATGCGTGTTCTGATCCTAACGGGCCTCTACCTTATATTTTTCCTCGTCATCCACATCAGCGCGGTGATGCAGGCCCGTTGGACGGGGGTCGACACCAATCTCTACTTTGGCACCGCTGGCTACCGCGTCTGGCCGATCATGTTGTTCTTCTACCCATACTATTTCACCGCAATCTTCTGTGTCTTCGCCCACACAGGCGCAGTCCTGTGGATGCGGACCCGCGCTCAAGATGCCCCGCGTGCCCAAACCATATACCGTAGATTCAACATCCTTGGCCTCGCAATTGCCACTATCCTCACCCTCATGCTCAGTGGTTTGATCGCGGACTTTGCTGTCCCACAATCCTACCTCGCCCCGTTTCAATAGGAACCAGAAATGCCCACGAAAATCTCTCGCGCCGCCTATGCCGATATGTACGGCCCCACCACAGGCGATAAAATCCGCCTTGCCGACACGGAATTATTTATCGAGGTCGAACGCGACCTAACCACTTACGGCGAAGAGGTGAAATTCGGCGGTGGCAAAGTGATCCGCGACGGCATGGGTCAATCCCAAGTCACCCGCGCAAACGGCGCCGTTGACACCGTTATCACCAACGCCCTGATCGTGGACGCGACAGGTATCTATAAGGCAGATGTTGCCCTACACGGCGGTCAAATCCACGCCATCGGTAAAGCAGGGAACCCAGATACCCAATCAGGCATCGACATCATCATCGGCCCGGGCACCGAAATCATCGCGGGCGAGGGTAAAATCCTGACTGCAGGCGGTTTTGATTCCCACATCCACTTCATCTGTCCGCAACAACTCGAAGACTCCCTGCATTCTGGCATGACGACAATGATGGGCGGCGGTACAGGACCCGCACACGGCACATTGGCCACCACTTGCACTCCCGGCCCATGGCACATCGGGCGTATGTTGCAATCCATGGACGGCGTCGCGATGAACATCGGCCTATCTGGCAAAGGCAACGCTAGCCAACCTGCGGCATTACAGGAAATGGTGCGCGCAGGGGCATGCGCTCTGAAATTACACGAAGATTGGGGCACCACACCCGCCGCCATCGATTGCTGTCTGTCTGTGGCCGATGACATGGACATTCAGGTGATGATCCACACAGATACCTTGAACGAGAGTGGTTTCGTCGAAGACACAATTAATGCCATCGATGGACGCACAATCCATGCCTTCCATACCGAAGGCGCGGGCGGTGGCCACGCCCCCGACATCATCAAGGTCTGCGGCGAAGAGCACGTAATACCATCATCCACAAACCCAACACGCCCCTACACTGTAAATACGCTAGAGGAACATTTGGACATGCTGATGGTCTGTCACCATCTCGATAAATCCATTCCCGAAGATGTGGCATTTGCAGAATCCCGCATCCGCAAGGAAACCATCGCCGCCGAAGATATCCTGCACGACATGGGCGCATTTTCGATCATCGCATCCGACAGCCAAGCAATGGGTCGCGTCGGCGAAGTGGCAATCCGCACATGGCAAACGGCCCATAAAATGAAGGTGCAACGCGGACGTCTACCCGAAGAAACGGGCGACAACGATAATTTTCGCGTAAAACGCTATATCGCGAAATACACCATCAATCCTGCAATTGCCCAAGGTGTCTCAAAACATATCGGCTCCATCGCCGTGGGTAAACGCGCCGACTTGGTTCTATGGGATCCCGCATTCTTCGGCGTGAAACCCGAAATGGTTTTGCTGGGTGGTATGATCGCTGTGGCGCAGATGGGTGATCCAAACGCATCCATCCCAACACCGCAACCTGTCTTCACCCGCCCGATGTTCGGATCGATGGGCCGCGCGGTGGAACAATCCGCCGTGTGCTTCGTATCTGGGGCGGCACATGCGGATGGTATTGCTGACAAACTCGGCCTCGCCAAATCCACATTGCCAGTTGAAAACACCCGCAACATCGGGAAATCCGACATGGTGCTAAACGATGCGCGTCCCAATATCGAAGTCCACCCAGAAACCTACGAAGTCCGCGCAAACGACGAACTTCTCACATGCGAACCCGCCACCGACCTACCGATGGCGCAACGCTACTTCATGTTCTAAAGGGCACCATGTATTCGCAAATAATTGAAAATTCTGTCAAAAACAGCATTGCATCAGACGCAAAGCGACTATGCGCATCTGGATGTTGTTCAATAGGACAGGGCATCTTACCTTTGTATCAGAAGAGGGCAATGACTGCCTTCCAGACCAAAGAGGTATCAAATGCCACAAGTATTACAATCAAGCCCAGTCGTCGAATTCGTGAATTCAGCAGCACACGCCGTATACAAAGTAGCCAAAGCAACTGTCGAAGCGGTTTTAAGCTTTTTCGAACAAGTTTCTCTCGCTCAATCGCGTGCGGATCAAGTAGAACAAATGAATTCACTAACGGATCGCGAATTGGCCGATCTATTTCAAATCAATCGCGACCAAATCATTCCATACGTTTTCCGCGACAAAATTCTGTAAATACCATCGATACGCCATCGGCGTATACCGACCCTATGGGAGGCCTGTCATGATACCGGCCTCCCAAGAATTCTATTCTCCCTACCATGAAGATTATCAGCCCCAGCGCATCCATAGCGTTAGGTATGCATCAACGTCATGCTTTTCATTATTAGCTATGCATTATACGCATTTCGAATATGCCATCTTGTCGCTTTTCCAAAAGGTACGCATTGCTTACCTATCTACCTGTAGACACAAGCAGGCGACCCAACATGGGTCAAGGAAGCAAAGCAATGGCACTTGGATTAAACATCAGAACACTGGCCTTGGTATTATGTGGCCTGGCAATCGGCGAAACCGTTGTCGATCAAGTTTTCAGCGGTCGCGCCCAACGCAACACAGTAACCGAAACCATCGAATTCAAATTCACCAAAGTAAAACGCGCCAAGGTCTAAGCGTACAACAGGTGGCATCATGATCCGCGCCACCCGCACCACCCATTCCCACGACATCCCCGCTGGCATTGTCACACTAAATTACGACGATCGTTTTCGTCGTCGCATCGTAATGACCTGCGACAACGGTTTCGAATTCATGCTTGATCTACCCAAAGTGATCGAGCTGCGCGATGGGGATGATCTTCTGTTGGACGATGGTCGCCATGTTCGCGTGCGTGCAGCTGCCGAGTCGCTGATGCGCGCCACTGCCACCGATCCCCACCATCTGATCCGCACTGCATGGCACGTCGGCAATCGCCATCTTCCCTGTGAAATCCACGCGGACCATCTGATCCTACGCTTTGATCACGTCATCGCAGAAATGTTGAAAAAACTGGGCGCGGATGTGGAAAAACTTGATGGCCCCTTCAACCCCGAAGGCGGCGCATATGGTCAGGGGCGAACACACAGCCATGAACACTAATCAACATAAATTAATGGCATGGCTCTCGCCCAGCTACCCCATCGGTGCATTTTCCTACAGCCACGGTTTGGAATACGCCATTGATAATGGCGACGTCACGGATGCTGACAGCTTGCAAAACTGGCTGCTCGATGTGCTGAAAAACGGGGCAGGGCGCAACGATGCTATCTTGTTGTGTCACGCCTTTCATGCCCCAAACGCGGACGTATTAAACGACATATCAAACCTTGCGACTGCTCTATCCGCCAGCGCCGAACTCCACCTTGAAACCACCGCCCAAGGCACCGCGTTTAGCAAGGTAACATCCGCTGTCTACAACGCTGATTTAGAGGCTATGCCATTACCTGTCGCACTGGGCGCAATGGCGGCGCAACAGGAAATGGATTTAGACACCGTTCTCCCCCTCTATCTGCACAGTTTTGCCGCGAATATCATCGCGGCAGGTGTGCGTTTTATCCCTCTTGGGCAAACTGACGGCCAGCGCGTATTGGCGAACCTGTTTGATACCTTCGATGCGATTGCAAAAACCGCACAAACAACACCTCTTGATGATCTCGGAGGCATTTGTTTCCTAGCCGATATCGCATCAATGAAGCACGAAAAAATGACCACAAGGATTTTCAGAACATGACACAAAACGGCCCCCTACGCATTGGTATCGGCGGCCCTGTTGGCGCAGGTAAAACCACATTGACGGAAATGCTGTGCAAACAGATGGGACAAACCCATTCAATGGCAGTGATCACCAACGATATTTACACCTCCGAAGACGCCGAATATCTGATGCGAAAACAGGTGCTGCCCTTGGACCGTATTCGCGGCGTCGAAACGGGCGGCTGCCCACACACTGCTATCCGCGAGGACGCCTCAATCAATCTTGCCGCAATTGATGATCTGAACGCAAAATTTCCCGATCTAGATATGATTTTGATCGAGAGCGGTGGCGATAACTTGGCGGCAACATTCAGCCCCGAATTAGCTGATATCACAATCTACGTCATAGACGTCGCCATGGGCGAAGAGATCCCGCGCAAAGGCGGCCCGGGCATCACTAGATCCGACATCCTTATCATCAACAAAACCAACCTCGCGCCCCACGTCGACGTATCTTTGGACGTGATGAATCATGATGCATCCAACCAACGAAAATCCAAACCCTTCATCTTTGCCGATATCAAATCAGGCAAAAATATCGATGAAATCGTAGAAACAGTTCAGCGTGTTGGTGGACTCTAACGAACCGGTAATACTAATGTAACTAAGCGGGATTTATCGTTTCAAAAACCGCACGGCTCAGTAGCGCCACCGATGGATTATCCAGCAAAATCCAACCTGGTAAATCTGTACCGACAACTTGCGAAAGCTCGCTTAAAATCACCTCAACGGCCACAGAATCTCCACCCTCGTCAAAAAAATCGGCGTTTACGTCGATGTCATGCCCCAATGTTTCAACATATTTTTCCAAAATAATTGCAAATAGTTCATTCTCTGTCATCGCCGTCCTCCAGTATCATCGCGCGTAGCGACACCAAGTCGTTCTTCAAAGATGCCGTAACTGGGATCGTATCAATAGCAACAACATGATCCGGATATTCTGCCGTCGGAAGATTTTTACGAATAATTTGCCACACTTTGTTGACCTGTTTACTGCGCCCTTCGAAAACCAGATACACGACATCACCTTGGTCCACATTTGGCTTGGATACCACATCTGCATTCGAAATCGAACTGTCCGCTAGAACGGCTTGTGCCAACCGTTGCGCGTTAAAATTTATTCCGTTGCGACAGAATAATCCTTGAACGCGCCCTGTAATATATAGATATCCGTCTTCATCAAAATACCCAACATCTCCGGGCCGCCTATCATTGAATTTAACGTTTGAAACCGAAATTTCGCCAACTTCGCCCACAGTGCATTCGCGCATACCGTCGAAAATTCGCACACTTAAACCATCCTGGGGCTTCCCAACAGATGCAGGTTTGCGCGTGACTTCGTCACCTAGAATTCTGGCAATTTTTCCAATACCAACGGCACTATATGTCATGCGGTAACTGTTGCTAAGTTGTGTAACCGCTCCGCATTTCTCTTGTGGGCTTGCAGGCCCGCCCACAGAACACAGATTAGTCAATTGCGGGTATCGTAGCGATGACGATTGCGCCGATGGTGCCTCTATTTCCAACAATTGGCGTATCTGACTTGGCGCTAAACCCGCCTCTGAAACGTCGGCTCTCTTCAAACTATTGTCCAACTCTGTCAAACGATGCACCAAATCCAGCGCAACAATCGAACGCCCCACGGATAATATTGATAGCCACAAAAAACTACTGGCCGAATAGGCCACAGACAAAGGGCTGAGCGCCGCGCCAGGTGTTTCCCAATCACGTGCTTGGCTTGTGGCAATCAGGTTTTTTGCCAATTTGGATTGGGTTATTGGAGTGAAGCGCGGTGCACCCGTGGTGCCAGAACTCGACATGAAAATCGCTATATTATCTGGATAAAAGTTAAGTTGGTCGCTTGAAAAAGCGATCGGTTTTGGGTCCACCTCTTGAATATGCTGCGAAATCTCATTATTCGGTTTCAGCCCGATTATGATACGTGCATTTAGTTGTTTTTTAGTTTCTGATATACGCGCCGATGGTGTGCGAAAATCAACAAACGCTCCAGCCACACCGTTGATCCAACATGCCAACAATTGCTCTATCGCGCACATATTATCGGATACGACAATCAACGCTGTATCCGTAGGTTCTATGCCCACAGATTTCAAATCCATCGCACGCGAATAGACTCGATCAAGTATCTCTTGCCCGGAAAACCAGCGGCCACGCCGTTCGATGATCGGCCGATCCTTGGCGTCACACAACGCGTCAAAGATCAAGCGAACGGCCGTCATTGGGTAAGGGTTGAATTCTTGCTGTATTGTGCAACAACATCAGCGGCTTCGCCGATGATCTCGCGGCCCAAGGCCGTTAGTTCACCTTGGGCCTTGATGATCTCATTTGCAGCATCAAACGCGGCGATGGAACGGTCAAGCTCCGCGTCGATTTCGCTGATCGGTGTGCCGCCAAATATATCTTCACCAAGGTCTATCCGTTTCACATCCGCCAAAAACGCAATCATGCGTGCCAATACGAACGCGGCGTGGTAAATCCCGTTCATAGGGCGTGGTTCGCGGCGCAATGGACTGGCAAACCTTTGGGATGGATCATTCAAAACGATCTCGTCATCCAAATAGGGATAGAATAGTTTTAAATGTGAACTTTCATGCACAATCGTCAAAGCTGTCGACAGGGGCGATACGCAATTGGCGGGATTGATTAAAATACTGCCCCATGCGGAAAACGCTGATGCCCCACCAAATTTATTAGCCTTCGCAGTAGCTAAAACGATTGTTTTGACCAAGCTTTCAAACTCCGCCCACCATGTGGATAGATGATGCTGAAATGTCGGTTTTACCTGTGAAAACATATCATTAAATTGCGCAATATGGGCGGCTGAGGGCATCTCCAGATGCGTGGTCAACCCTATGTCGTCTTGAAATGCAGATGCAAACAATGCACATTGTGATGCATTCATGTCGGGTGCACCCAATGATTTGACTTCACACGATTTTGATTGGTCGCCCTGGTATAAAACCGCACCATGAGTATCAAACAATGATCGGATTTCGGCCACGTCGTTATCGACGGCCGCTTGGCGCATTAAATACTGTAATGCATGTGCCGTCGGGCCTGTCGACGCAATTGATGCTTCATCGGGTTTCTGCAATATGTCTGAAATTAAATAACGGAAGGCTTCTGTAAGCCTTCCGTTAATTTCCGTATTCATGCTCTGTGTCGCAGTGGAATTTGGTTTGATCATGTATTGATAGTCTTCTTCAGCGGGTGCCCATATTACTATTGTTTTTTGCAACCGGGCCCTGGCTCAGCTGGCTCGCCAACTTTTGCTGCACCAGCTGCAGAAATTTTAAGTGAAAGCAATTTACTAAGATTGATAGTCATCTTTTTGTCCATTCTTATTGAGAGGGGTAAATTTCGTGCCCGCTGTACCTAGGTAACAGGTTCACCGCCGCCAACTTTAGCTGCCCCCGATGAAGGAACTTTCAGGACAAGTAACTTTTTCAAATCGATGGTCATATTTTACCTCTTTGTATTTGGAAAATTTAGTTTTTCTTAACGGCTGGCTCATTATTGCCAACTTTTGCGGCGCCAGATGTGGGCACTTTTAGTGCTAGTAGTTTGTGCATATCGATGGTCATTGTCTTCTCCTCTATTAACGTCCTCGAAACTTTTGCATAACATTTCTTAAAGTACAAACGAAATTTAACCTTTCGGTAACCTTCGCCCATCGTCGGCTACTTTGGTGGTGACCCGTCAAGGAAATCGTTTGAAAATCTGTGATTGGCCACGCACAGGGTCCGACATCCCGTGCGCAAGCCGCTAGACGTAGAATGAATTCACCTTGAACAGCGGGTTTCTTTAATTTGCATTGATAGTCGTCTCCATGTGTCAGTGGATAGCAAATCCAATCATCGCCCATTGACCGCAAAGTTTCACCGTTTCGCTCCCACCCTGCAATGATTGCAAGGTCAGTAATTTTACAGGTCGCCTTGGGAGTGCTGACAACCAGATATTCTTCATCCTCTTCAATGACATTCCAATGGGGTAATCGCGAAACCGATATTTGCTTCTCGACGATTTTTCTGGCGCCTGATACTTCACGTGCAAGGCTGGAAACATTTTCAGGGAAAAAATATTCGCCATGCCCTCCATCGACAATTGCGATTTTGACACTGGAAATGGCATGTCGCCAATCCAGCGCAGGGGCTGCATTCATATCGATTTCCTTTTCAAAAAACGGATTTTGCAGACGGCTATTACGCCCAAACAACATCAGCATTTTGCCTGGATAAGGCCTGCGTAGCACGGCATCCAAAGTGATCAAGTCTAAAACATTCGTATCACGCGATTGCATCGAAAGGGCTAACGCATATGAAATCGACGCGGCTTGGCAATTTCCACCGACAATGCAAGGCGCGGTTCCGAATTCATTAAATAATTTTTCCGCATAATATTCGCCCAATTCGCGCGCGTGACTGGGCGAAATTGCGGTTGGTTCCAATATTTGGTTCAAAGATCGCAAACCAACAATCGGTTGATCCGTGCCCAATGCTTCTGCCAACGCGGGAAATTCACCCGCGCTATTAAAGCACCAAAAAATTGGGGGTTTTGTACCATTTGCATTTAAAATTCTGATACTGCCCCATTCATCTAACGGATCACCAGGCCAACTTTTCACGACCTTGCTGATACGTCGCAGATGTATTTGCAATGATGTTTCAGGCGTGGCGACTGGCATAACCGTGGGCTTTGTGAAAATGGATTGTTCGTCGGAACGCTACTGTTTGGTTTCAAATTTAACAATACAGAAAGTTTTTGTGAAATTACTGTCCAACCGCTACACAAATCGCCAAGTTATCTTGCCCAACCGCGCCTTGGCGTTCGACATTTTGGATAAGCCCATTCACCTTGGACGCCGCACATAATGATTTCGTCTTGGCCAAGAATTCCGAAATGTCCGCATCTGAAATCGTTTGAATCCCATCGCTGGCAACCAATAAAACATCCCCTTTGGAAAACGTTTTGCCATCTTCTGGGCAATCAATCTTCTTCAAAGGTTCACCCAATAACGCAGAGGTTAATGTATTGCGCGATGCCATTTTCTTTGCGATGCGCGGATCAATTTGCCCAAGGCTCGCCAAATTATCGATGCCCGTCGCCAGCGAATGATCGGCACTTAACCGTGTCAAACCTGTCTTACCAAAACGATAAACCAGACTATCCCCAACCGACAGCCAATAAACACGCGGCCCTACGATTGCGACCAAAACCAACGTGCCACCCATCCCCTTTTTATCAGGGTTATCGGTCACAAAACGCGCCAATTCACGGTTGGCAGCGAATGCGGATTTGCGCAGGATTTCAGGGCAAACCTGTGGATTACCGATCAGCTCAGCCATATGTGATTTGAAATTCGCTATAGCAGTGCGCTGGATCAATCGACTGGCCAAATGTCCATAACCTGCGCCACCAATCCCATCGGACAGAGCGATGATTGAAACTTGACTGGCGTGATCAGTAAACGCTCCAACTGAATCTTGCTGAGACTTACGATCACCTTGAAATTGACCACATGCGATATCCAACTTCGACCCTCGCATCAGATATCTTTCAAGGTTTTCAACCACTGTTTCGCGGTGGCGATACGGTCGTCGATTAAAACAGCCATGGAATCGTCAATCGATCCAAAAAACGCGCTGTGTTTTGATTTCTTGCGTCCCAATGCGGTCAACGGATCGGGTCGCCCTTGGGCCCGCGCATGCAGGCGAGCCACACTTTCGACTGGGCGCTGGCCTGTGATGCAATGGCGCAATGTTGCCGCCAATTGATATAAATCCGATGCCTGCCCAACCTTGGCGCCCGCGCGGTAAAACTCCTGTGGACTATAGCCGATTTTCACCACCAACATGGGATCATCATCACTGTTTTCGCCAAACGGCGCTGCCGATCCGAAATCAATTAAAATCGGCACGCCTTGTTGATTGATAATGATGTTGTCGGGCGAAATGTCTTTGTGCAAATACCCTTTGGCATGAATGGTTTCCAACGCATCCAAAACATCGCGCCCAATCTGTTTGGTTTGTTGGCGTGATGGCCGCTTAAACCAACTGGACAGATGATCAATCAATGGCTTCCCATGCACCTGATCCATTTCGATATAAACGGTGTTGAACGCGGTTATCAGCAAGCCACCCGCCACAATATTCTCATGTTCAAATTCCGCTAAAATAGCGGCTTCTTGTTGAAATCCATCGCGTATCATTTCAAAATCATCCGCCAAATCATGGGCCTTCAGCCCGACATCCAGCCCATTACGGCGACAAAATTCAAACGGAAAACATTCCTTTAACGCAACGTGATGTCCATCAAATCGCCGCGCCAGATAGGTATATCCAAACCCACCCGATCCCAAATATCCGGTAATCTCATGTTCATCACCCACACGCGTTCCAATCGGCAGGGCGTCGACGGGTGTCAACCGATCAACCGATGCAGTACGCATAAATGAGGGTTTCCACACCATGAAAGCTCCGACCTATCGACGTAACAACAGGTTTTTAACCCGTATGAAAATTCCTTGGTGTGTCAACGGTGTGCTGCGTTTCCCAACATCACGTTTCATACGCCTTGTCTCATCAAAATCGATATCCTTGGACATGATGAACATCAATTCAGTGGCGGAATGAACGCGGCTATCGTAAAATAATTCCATCGACATATCCATCGCCTTAAGAAAGCGATCATCAAACTTCTTATGGCTCCCTTCCAGTGGCACATACGGATCGGGATCATTTGCCGCCACGGCGGCAACCCTATCCAAACTGGCCGCTGGCGGTTCGCCCGTAATCAGATGGTAAACCACTGCCGCAACGCAATAGATATCGCTACCATCGCCTTGGCGCGCGTCATCAAATGTCAACTCAAACGGCGCGTAGTGCTGTGCCGATTGCAACACGGATGACACGACGCGGCTGGCATTACTGCGATCCTCGCGAAAGGTGCCGAAGTCTGGCAATAACACTGCCGACCCGTCCTTGGTGATCATAATATTGCTGGGCGTAATATCGCGGTGCAACATGCCAAATCCATGAACTTCGACCAGCGATCGTGCCAAATCGTTGGCAATTGATGTGATCTGTTTAGGGGTAAACTTGCGACTGGGATCCACGATTAAATCCGCCAATAATTCGCCTTCTGGAATGCTCTTCACCATATACGCGGTGCCGTTTTCCTCAAACAAATCCAAAACACTCGCCAAATGTTCGCTGTCCAGTGATGTCAAAAAAGTGGCATCACGTAGGAATGTTTTCACCAAACTGTTAAAAATCTTCGCATCCGCTTTGGCGGGAATTTGGATGTTGTTCCCTTCGCGTCGGCACATATCGCGCAGGAAAAATTCTTTGATCGCCACACTCGTCCCATCGGATGTTTTCGCGTGGTAATTATAGCTATTGTTACTGGAACCCTTGATATCAGAAATGGTGTACTCACCACCTTGCAAGGTCGTCGAAACGGCCAATTCGTCTGTTTGTCTTGATGATGAATGCTGCATTTTTCAAATCCTTTTACGGGACACATCACGTATCTTGTTTGCATTTACATAAGTACGGAACACGAAATTTCCAGTAATTCAGGACGTAAAAAATGTCTCCCGTTTAACGTGTTAATCGCCCAGAAAAAGCGCGACAGAAACCGTTCTATCCACAATTGTACCATCAAACTGTTTTACGCGAATAGGCGCCGTTCTCTCGCCGGTTTTTTTCTGATCCCAAAGGTATTCAGCAAAGTTAGCAATATTATCAAAGCCCAAGATTTCATCGCCCACATTCAGCGATGCGTTCGCCCCAGAATCTATCTCAGCTACCTCTAATTTCCACCCCTGTGGATGCGATGGTTGGTGTATGACGACGCGCCCCAGTACCGAAATTCCGACGGTATCAAATACCAGAGCAACTTCGCGTTCTAGTGGTAAAACCGCATCATGAACGGTTAGGGCCACAATAGCGGTTTTCGATTTCGCCAAACTGTCAGACACCAAACGTGGAAAATCAGCGACCTCCTGAACCGCCACACCATCAACGGCCCGCAATACATCACCTGAAACAAACCACGGATTACGCTGCTTAAAATCTGCATCCGTATCGGACAGGCTCATAATCAACCGTTCACCATCAGGCGATTGCGCGACACGGATCGGCAAATCCATACGCCACGAAATCTCGGGCTTGGGCGTCGACAGTTCGTTGCCACCAACCTGCGCATCCAATGGCGTGGCTGTCGAAACCTCATCACTCACGCTCTGAGATCCACCCAGCATCGACAATCCGCCCACAGCAAGCCCTGCTATCAACACAGCGGCGCCACTCCACAACCAAACCTTAGAAATGCGTGAAAACAATGGCTGCTCCGCTGCGTTTTGATGCCGGATAAATGTGTTCCATTGCCCCGCATTTTCAAATCCTTGATCCGACGAGCCCGCCAACATCTGATCGACGCTTTGTAGCAACCCATCTGGATAACCATCGACCCGCCCGCGCAACGCAACATAGGGTTCAGGAACATCCTGCCCCGTCAATAACTCATACAGCGTTTGCGCCAATACCACACAGTCATCGCGCGCCTGCGTTGCATCGGACAATTCAAATTCCACCGTTCCATCAATATATTTGCGCAGCAAAACCTGCGGCATGCCATCCGCATCAGACAGAGCGATCGCCTTTGGTGCAATTTTAAAACCATAGATTTCAAAGGCATGAATATAATCCAACAGCCCGATCAACGCGGTTGCAACTTTCGTGATTTCACTGGAATCATAAAATCCATTTGCGGATGAAAGCGAACGAGATGCATGCGCCCCTAGCTCATCCGCAAAGGTCACATACTGCGTCCCATTTTCCTCAAACTTTTGAATGATACATTGCAAAGCGGCGTGGTTTAACCGCGATAGTTTCTCAATCTTTTTGGCGGTAGTATCTCGGAAAAATTCCCACAACTTTTCCTTGCCAGACAGCGCCGAAATACGGCCCTTTTTATCCCTAAAGACAATACTGGGTTTCACTAATTCAAGGATAAGATGGGCATCGCCCAGCGGATCACGCGCCCGATATGTCGCGCCACTTGGCGCTGTTTCAAACAGCTTTAGCGCAGCATATTCACCACCCATCAGGGTTTGGTTTTTCGGAAAAACCATATCGGGCGTTTTTGCCGGCATTGTAAACGTTTCCCCACCAAACGAAGCATTTGAAACCTTATTTTGGTATTTTTTTCCATTTTTACAAGTCCCGAACACGCTTAATTAACAGGCTTATTCTTTAAAGTTACTGTCTCAATACTGTAAAGTTAACCAACGTTACGTTACGCCCCTTGTTTCGACGATTTTGCTGAATACATACGCTCCACGTCTGCATTGGGGAACGCGATATGCGAAACACAGCACCTTGGATATTTTTGATCGCTGGATTGGCAACAACTGGCTATTTCGCGCGTGAATACGCGGCTACGTCGATTCAATCCGATATTTCCGCCCATGTAAAACAGGCGGTGCCAGAAGGGACGCGCCACAACGCAAAGATTGATGTTTCTGGTCGTGATATCACGGTTTCGGGCCTTTTACATGACACGGCCGAACATGACGCATTGATAAAAACCCTGTCGGAACTGCGCGGCAATCGCGTGGTACGCACGGATGATATTACCTTCCTGCCTGTTGCGGCCCCATTTCAGGGTACAGTGACCAAAGGTCCAAATGGCACAACCGTTGAAACCGTTCTTCCGGACGAAAAAATCGCATCTCAAATCGGGCGCAGTTTTCAAGGCAATGCCGATATGAAACACGCGTTGGCGTCTGGCATGCCCGATGACGAATGGCCCGCGCAATTGGTCGCGATGGCATCGGTTCTGTCTCACATGGAAAATGGTTCGGCGACTTTGGAAGGCACGAAAATCACCCTGTCTGGACGCGCATCAACACGGGCCGCACAACAACGTTTTGAAAATTTCGAAAACACGCTACCCGCTGGCTACAGCCTGAATATGGCATCTGTCGATTACCCGGAACCTTACAATATTACCCTTAACAAATCCCCCGATGGCACGGTGTCGTTTTCGGGTTTAGCGCCAAAAGAAACCCAAGCATCTGCGATCTCTGACGTGCTGAACATATCGGAATATGACGCGGCAAATTTGGAAAATACTGCCGATGGCGACCTATCAGAGGTCGTCGAGAAACTCACCCAAGTTGCCCCCGTTTTGGCGTTAATGAAATCTTACGATGTCACCTTCAAACAGCTGCCAGAGGCATCCGTTGTCGTGACAGGGGCCGTTTTACCCAATGTCGATTTGGAAGAATTCGCCGCCATTCGCTCCGCGGCAAAATTGGACGCGGCGGATTTGCAAATGCCACGCCCATTCGATGTGCAATTCTCGCTTGATGCGGTCAAAGGCGCGCAATTGGTCGGCCTCGCACCCGAAGGATTTGATCCAGAACAATTGGCGGCAAATCTAGGCATTCCAAAAATTAACACTGACAAATTCGAAATCGGTGCGCGTGGTGACTCCGCTGAGCTATCCGATCAAATCAGCGGTCTAAAGCCGGTCTTAGAAGATGTGGAAACATTAGAAGTTGGCCTTGAAAGCGCGACCGATCAAGGGCCGCAGGTGAAGGCGGAAACATTACCAAACGCCGACCCTGAACGCGTCGCAAACCTGTTGAAAGATGTGTTCGTCACACTAACCGAGGTCGACGTCGCCCCCACGAAAAATGTCTACGTCGATGGTCAACAGCGCATCAATGGTATTACAGGGGTGAAAGAGCAATACCAAGCAGGCTATTGGGTGCCACTGGTCACCGTAACTGATCCCACAATCGCGGGCTGCAAAGTCATTACAGATGCCATTCTTAAGGATCGTCAAATTGCGTTTAAATCCGCTGTCGCAAAACTGGACCCATCTGCGCGTGTCGTGATCAACCGTCTGGCGGGCGTGATCATATCCTGCTTCGATCAAACGCCACTAAAGGTTGAACTGTCAGGCCACACTGACAGCCAAGGTTTTGATGCTGACAACCTTTTGCTCAGCATCGAACGGGTCAATACAGTGCGCGATGCCTTGGCCACGCGCGGGGTCGATCTGTTGCGCATGTTGGCTGTTGGTTATGGTGAAACGCAACCCATCGCAGATAATGAAACCGCCGAAGGCCGCCGCGCCAATCGTCGCACAGAATTTGAATGGCTCAATTAGCCACATCGAAAAGGATACTTTAACATGTTGAATAACTGGAACTTTCTCGTCGCTGAAATTTGGACATTTCTGGCAATCGCGGCCATTTTGACTTTTGTGGTATGCTGGTTCGTCTGGGGCCGTTCAGCAGTACGCGCAAACGTAACGCGCCTAAAGCAAACAGAGGAAGATCTGACACTGGCCCGTTCTGCTTTGACACAATCCCGCGCAGAAGTTCAACGCGCAGAACGCAAACAAGAAGAACTGAAAGATCGCCTTATACGCGAAAACGCAAAACTGGCCCAGATGAAGAAAGAGTTCGCGGCACAACAAAACGCGGTTCAATCAGCCTCGTCAAACATGAAAAATTTCATAGACCAACGTGTAAATGGTGACGGACCAGATGCAGTGCTGATCGACACAATTTCACGCGGATCAACCAAGGCGAAAGAAGCAGTGCAATCGCTGTTCGCGCGTTTCAAATCGTGATCATTGGATCGCTTTGATACCGGCATATGCTTTTTGAAATGCCGCGTGGGATTGCCTCATAACATCGCGCATTTCGGGCACAGGCTCTATGGTTTCGTCAATATCTGGCGCCACCATAACGTCGCCAACCATTGCTCCATTCGCGACCATTCCTAATCTCGCGGCCCCCAGGGCCGCACCAAATTCTCCGCTGGTGGGAATATGCAACGGCACATCCAAAACTGTCGCAATCAAGCGCAACCAATACCGCGATGCTGCGCCGCCGCCAATCGCAAACAAACTGTCGAATTTCGCCCCTGCGGCGACCAACGCTTCAAAACTGTCGCACAGTCCAAACGCCACACCCTCTAGCACGGCTTGGGTCATATCATTACCTGTTGTGCGCGTACTAAGTCCCGTAAAACTGCCCCGAATATGCGCATCATTATGCGGTGTGCGTTCACCCGATAAATATGGCAGAAACCGTAATTCCGTCGGCGCATGCAAATTTTCACCCAGCTCTTCGGTCAGGGCCTGCGGGCTCTTGCCAACAATGCCCGACAACCAATTCAAACTGTCGGTAGCACATAACATCACACCCATCTGATACCACTGATCTGGCACCGCGTGGCAAAACGTATGCACGGCTGTTTGAGGCGCGGGATGATACCCATCGCGCGCCGCCAGCAACACACCCGAAGTGCCCAAGGATACAAAACCCTGCCCCTCGTGCATTGCACCAATGCCACATGCGGCGGCGGCATTATCACCTGCGCCACCTGCAACAGTAACTGTTTGCGCCAATCCCCAATCGGCCATTAATTCCGCACGCAATGTGCCGCCAGATTGCGATCCCTCAACCAATCGCGGCATCTGATCACGTCGCATCTGTCCCGCATCCAACAGATACGTGGACCAATTACGCGCCCCAACATCCAACCACGATGTGCCCGCACTGTCGGACATATCCGCCACAAATTCACCCGTCAGATAATAATTCAAATAGGCCGCAGGTAATAAAACTTTGGCCACTTTGTTGAAAACCTCAGGCTCGTTTTGCGCAACCCACAACATTTTAGGCGCGGTAAATCCCGGAAACACAATATTCCCAGATAACGCACGCACCCGTTCATCGTTGTCCAGACCAGCGGCCTGTGTCTGTGCGCGCGTGTCATTCCACAAAATACAGGGCCGCAAAACTTGCCCCCCATCATCCAACAGGGTTGCACCATGCATATGCCCAGCAACACCAATTCCCGTCAGATTTTGAAACGCAGGATATTGATCGCGCAGATCGCGAACCGCACCCTCTAACGCGATAACCCAATCGTTGGGGTCTTGTTCCGACCACCCATCATGGGGGCGCGATACATCGAAACTTTTGGAACATGATCCAATCGGCACACCATCATCTGATACTAATAACGCACGCAAACCAGACGTGCCTAAATCAATCCCCAAATACGCCATTTAACGAACCTTAAATTCCACAGGTCCACCGTGTTTTTCCCACGTGGAAAAACCCTCTTTCAGATGCGCCGCTTTAAATCCCATGGCGTTGATTGTCTGCACCGTCAACGCGGATCGCCAACCAGATGCGCAATGAAACACAAATTTCGCATCTTGGGCGAAAATCTCTTTGAAATAGGGGCTGTCGGGATCGATCCAAAATTCAATCATCCCACGCGGTGCATGAAAGCTGCCGGGGATAAACCCACTGCGTTCGCGTTCACGCGGATCACGAATATCCACAATCACAACATCTGGATCATCCATCTGTGCAATCAGATCAGATGTTTCAATTTCCTCAACCTGTGCCCGCGCATTTGCGACCATTTCTGCAGCAGTCGTATTCAGCGATCCCATGATATATCCTTTTTCACCAACTTGCCCGTCAATGATACGCAGTTCAACCGCGAAAACCCACGGGTCATAATCCTAAGGCGTCAAAATATTGAATGCCTCACGAATGGCACGATCTTGTTCCTCCGTCAAATATGATGGGTGATGGGTTGCCAATACTTCGCGGGCCTTAATTCCCGCCATATCCCACGCCGATTGCGCACCCGCATCGGCCCAGGTTTTTGGATTCTCACGGTCCGCCAGGGCAGGATAAAAATAATCCCGTTCCATCGCGGCCAATGTATGTTCACCGCCCAGAAAATGCCCATCACCCAATACGGCGGTACAGATCGCATCAAACCCCAGATTTTCTTCGCTCACCTCGACCCCACGCAAAACACGGTATGTGTTCGAATGCATTTCATCGTCCAAAATAAACGCCTCAAAACTGGCACCCAGTAATGACGCGGTCATGCCCGAACTTTCATAAATCAAATTCCCCCCCGCCAGCGCCGCCGCTAACGAAGTCATCCCCTTTTCAACCCCGTATTGCGCATCCAACGCCTTGGCATCGCTCATGGATGCGGCAACGCCACTGGGCAATCCTAACCAATTGGAAACTTGGGCCGACGCCGCATTCAACAACGCCGTTTCCCCACCACCACCGGCGAAGGCACCGGTGCGCAAATCAATAACCAACGGCCAGTTTGAAAAAACCATCGGATGGCCCGGCTTGATCACATGCACCATTACCAAACTGGCCAATGTTTCGGCCAATGATTGAGCCAAAAAACCCGCCATTGTCGCAGGCGCAGTCGCCCCCGCTTGTGCCGCGGTGATACACGAAACGGGTACGTTATGTTTCAAACATTCAAACACCACATCAACCGCGTCTTCGCCATAACGCATCGGCGAAATTACGGGGCTGATGTGTGCCTTCACAAATGGTCGCTTGGCAAACTCCCCATCACCACCCGCGGCAATATCAAACATACCCACAATCGGTTCGACATTTTCTGCCACTGTAAACGCCGTCGCCACAGGCTTGGTCGTGTTTTTTATCAACGCATATGCCGTGTTCACATCCAGATCGAAAACATCAGGCACATCGGTTGCAATGCAGCACCGCGTGTACCAACTAACGTTCGCCAATGTGTCCTGTAACCGCGTAAATTGATGCAAATCCGCAAGCGTGCTCTCGCGGTAAATCCCACTGTCCAAATCCAACGTCTGCACCGCCGCGCCACCGGTGCCAAAATGCACAGCATCGCCGCCAACGGTAATGGTGCGCGCAGGGTCACGCCCATGTAATTCAAATGTCTTGGGGGCGGTATCAATCGCGGCTTCAACCAACGCACGTGGGAACATCACGCGTGCGTCACGCTCTGTCGCACCATGTTTCACCAATAAATCACGCAAACGATCGGGAACCTCACCCATGCCCAACTCGCCCAACAGGCGGATCGCCGTTTCATATATCTGTTCAACCTCGCCATCCAACAGGGGGCGATATGCACCACCAGATTGCCCGGGCGGGCAGGGGTCAATCACAGGTTTTGCCGCACGTTTATCATGGCGCGCTTTGCGCCCACCGCGTTTAATCGTTTGTCCTGCTTTCGTCATCAAGGCCCCCTGCTATTTCCCAAACAGTAGGCGACGACGTTCTCGGTAAACAAATGAAAAAAACACCATGATAAAAAATAAATAAAACCTTCGGGAAAGTCGAATTTATATTCGGTTTTTCGAAAACTCTAGACAAGACCTCATCTGCGCAATTACCTGCAATCAAATCCACAGGGGAAACGCCATGAAAACCAGAACCAAAGCAGTCGTAATCGGTGGAGGCATCGCAGGGTGTTCCACATTATATCACCTAACCCAAGAAGGTTGGACAGATGTGGTTCTGGTGGAACGCAACGAGTTGACCAGCGGCACAACGTGGCACTCTGCCGCCCAGGTGACGAACTTTGGTATGACCCAAACAATGGTTGGCCTGAAAACCCACTCGATCAACTTGTATAATGAATTGGCAAACGACCCTGAATACCCAATCAACTATCACCACGGTGATGGCGGAATTCGTTTGGCCAACACACAGGAACAAATGGACGGCTACGCCCATTTCGCATCAATGGCCCGTGGCATGGATGTAGAGTTCGAGGTGCTGGATGCAGAAGAATGCGCACGTCGCCACCCCCTGATTTCCACCGACAACATGATTGGTGGTCTGTGGGATCCAATGGACGGTGATATCGACCCCGCACAGCTATGCCAAGCATTGGCACGCCGCGCCCGCAAAGCAGGCGCAGAGGTATATCGCAACACCCCCGTTACGGGTCTGACCCAACACAAAGACGACACATGGACAGTACACACCGAACACGGCGACATCGATTGTGATGTCGTTGTGAACGCGGGCGGCTACCGCGTGAACGAAGTCGGCGCAATGATGGGCGTGCATCACCCCGTTGCATCCATGGAACACCAATATTTCCTAACCGAAGACATTCCAGCAATCGTCGAATCCGATAAACGCATGCCGCTGTTGCGCTGCCCAATTTCCGATTACTACTGTCGTCAGGAAAAGAATGGCCTCTTGGTCGGTTTTTATGAACAGGACTGTAAAACTTGGGGCATGGATGGCATCGATCCAAACTTCGTCAATGCATTATGCCCAGATGATCTAGATCGCGTAACGGATGTCCTAGAGGGCGCAATGGAACGCATGCCTGCCTTAATGGAAACAGGCATCCACACCATCGTAAACGGCCCAATTACCTACACAATCGACGGCGCACCACTGGTTGGCCCAATCCCTGGCAAACGCAACGCATTCTGCATCATCGGCCTACGCGCTGGCTTGGGCGAAGGCGGCGGTCACGGTTGGCTACTGGCGCAACAAATCGTGCATGGCGAGGCCCAGTACGACACATGGGTCATCGACCCACGCCGCTTCACAGGTCACTGTAACGTTGAACTCACCGCGTTAAAGGCAATCGAGGATTACCAAAACGAATTCCGCTTCCACTTCCCACACGAACACCGCCCAGCGGGTCGCCCAATGAAAACGACACCACTGACACCAATCTTGGCTGCTGAAGGCGCGGAATTCACAACGGTCAACGGTTGGGAACGCATGGAATACATCAAACCAGCCCCTGATTTCCATGAAACACTCGGCTTCAAATTTAACGAGGCCCAAGACATCATCAAAGGCGAAGTCAACGCGGTCCACACCGCCGTCGGCCTGTGCGAAGTCAGCGGTTTCAACCGTTTCGAAATCACAGGCGCCGATAAACACGACTTCCTTGATCGCATGATCTGTGGTCGCGTCACCCGCAAGGAAGGCCGCGTCGGCTTGGGCTATCTTCTGAACCACCAAGGTATGCTCAAGGCCGAGGCAACAATCGCCAACATGCCCGATGGTTCCATCTGGTACGGATCGGCCGCGGCGGCTGAATTCCACGATATGGATTGGTTGCAAAACCACATCGGCGTGGATGAGGATGTGCAAATCAAATCCCTGACGAACGATTACACAATCCTCGTTCTGGCAGGGCCAAAATCCCGCGATGTCATGTCCGCGGTATCCCGCGATGATTGGTCTGCGAAAGCAATGCCATGGCTCTGCGTGCGCGACGCCTTCATCGGCATCGCACCAGCCAAGGTGATGACGGTTTCCTTCTCTGGCGAACTCGCCTACGAAATCCACATCCCTAACAACCAACTTTACGCGGCCTACTTGGCCCTGCGCGAAGCGGGCGAAAAACACGGGCTAAAATTATTCGGCGCACGCGCCGTGGACAGCATGCGGATGGAAAAAGGCTTCTTGCATTGGAAGGCAGACATCCTAACCGAATTCACACCGTTTGAAACCAGCCTAGATCGCTTCATCAAAATGGACAAAGGCGACTTCATCGGCAAAGAGGCGTTAGAACAACGTATGATGGACGGCCCGCGCACCAAATTGGTCACCATCGTGATCGACGACGATATCGCCCCTGCACATGGCGGCGCATCTGTGATGATGGATGGCCGCGTTGTTGGTACGGTTTCATCGGGTGATTACGGACACCGCACAGGTAAAAACATCGCCTATGCCTTCGTTGATCCAGAATTCGCAGCCACAGGTACAACCTTCGAAATCGACATCATCGGAAAAATGACACCTGCAACGGTTGTTGAACAATGCCTATACGATCCAACATACGCATTGATGCGTTCCTAAAGGTATTGTTGCATCTGCCTCTTCAATCTGTGTGACAACAGACATGAATGCGAAAAATCTAAATTGCGCTGAATTAATTCGGCGCTTTTTTCATATGATTTGATATCCGCCAACGCCTGCGCATGGGCATGGGTAATGGTTGGATTTTGCTGTACCCACGCCACATCCATCGCGGATAATGCATCAAATATTTCAACCGCTTTTGCGGGCTGGCCGAACTCTAATAATCGCACGCCATATGCGGCCATGAATGCGGGGTGATTACCACTGCGTTCAACGGCGATCTGCATTGCGCCAAGGCCTGCATCATTTTCACCCACACGAAAACACCCCACGGCCAAACGTTTCGCGGATAATGCATCACCATCCTTGGCTATCGCGCGTAACCTGTCCAACGATCCACCCGATTGCATCACATCATTTAGCACCGCAATTCCATCGGGCAGGCTGTCCACAATATCGCGCACCATAATCGATTTCATCTGCAATTTGCGCCGCGTCTTTGGGTTCACAAATTCCAACCAATCCATCAGGGCAACAGGAGCCATATGGTTTTTCAAATGAAACGGGCTTTGCACCGCATCGGGGAAGGCGCGTTTACTTAAACGTCGAAACCCTTTCTGCGGGGGGATCGCGGACTTTAACGTCAAATCATCGTAACCCATCCCATCAAACCACGCGCCACCACCACGCATCAACACGGATGTTACATAACTGACAAAGGGCGATTCAGGATAATACCAATGCGCCCACGCCAAATGGCGCAACGCCACATCACGCGCCCCCGCCAATTGATTGGCATAGGCAAGTGCAGCAAATGGTTCTCCCAACGCGGAAACATGTTGAAACCCATATGTTTGAACCATGTCCCCCAACCACGAAACAGGATCCAGATCACCGGTGAATAATGTATGTTTCAATCCCGCATCCAACACATGCATTGTCGTAATTCCATGGGCTTGCGCCAACTTGGCCACGTCAATCACATCCATTTTCGGATGCGCATAATCACAATATTTCATCAACGTATTCAGCGACTGTTTGTAATCACCCTCGCTGTGAAATGCATCAACACCAATCTTAATATCGCGTGCCAATTTGTTAATCGCGATACGTATTTGCGCTGGGGTTAATAAATCTTCGACAGGTTCACGTATTACGGCGGATAAATCGGCCGCCACGGTGGAATATGCACTGTTTTGCGGGCATAAAATCCGCGCACAACGGCTCATCAAATACATCTCTGCTAAATCAATATGCAAATCAGGTTGCCCATCCGCACCCGTCATCTGTGCGGCACCCACTGCGGTTTCATAACGCGCCAGATAGGTGCCCAAAACCGCCTCATCATCGCAAAAGAAAACAAACCGCACATCGGATTTATATAAATCATCCAACGCGGCAAAGTAGATCGCATCAGGCACAAATTGCCCATGCCAAAAACCCTCTGATGTGTTGGGGTTTCGAATAACATCACCACGGCGAATATGGACGCCAATATATTGAACATCACCGCCCAGCGCGCCATCAATATGATCCATCGCGGCGCGAAATGCAGGCGCAAAATCAAGGCTTTGAAACGCCTGCGCAAATCCTGCACGCGCTGTTGCTACATCCTCAAACGGTAAGGGAACCGCACCTTCGCGTGTCGTGAACCCAAAATCCCCACCATTGGCGACCTGCGCGTCAAAGGCATCGCGCGTCATGGGACGGGATTTTTTGGGAATGGCGTTAAATTTCAAACTGCCCTGCGGGGTGTCGGGGGGCAAGAAATGATCACGAATGAACGCGGGCGAAAAAACCGCCTCTGGCGTTACCAATTCAGGGTATGCATTCTTGGGCTTGCTCCAAAAAATCTGTAAATCCAGATCAAACATATCCGCCATACGCTTTGCGTTCACCATCGCGGATAAACGCCCACCCAACCGATCGGGCCGTACAGCAAATACTTTGTTTTTTGGCATCATAATCCCTTGGCGCAAACTGTTCCCAATTTGCGCCAAACGGCGCTTATGCGCAACGGCTATTCAGGGGGCAATTTGCGAAACGCGATCATTTCTTGAACACGTTTCCCCATTGTGCCCACTTCGCAAATGGTTCCTTCACGTGATCCTTGTAATGATTCCACGGTCACTTTGGCTCCATCATATGCATGCTCAACAGACACCATCGCAAATCCAATATTGCCTTCATAATCGGGCGAAAACACGGCGGATGTCAAAATCCCCACCTTTTTGCCATCCACAGTCAACGGTTCTGGAACCGAAACGGATGTCATTTCCATCCCATCCATTTCAATCCCCATCAAACGCTTGGTGACACCCGCATCGCGCTGGGCAATCAATGCGGCCTTGCCGATGAAATCTGCATCACCATCCAGATTGATGAACTTTTCCAATCCTGCTTCTAACGGCGTATCCTCGCGGGTCATGTCATTGCCATATGACAACAAACCACCCTCGATACGCTCGATCAGGTTTGGGCAACCAGGGCGCAGATAATATTTCTCACCCTTATCCCAAATGGCATCCCACAAATCTTCGCCCAATGAACTGTCATCCAAATAAATCTCAAACCCGCCCTGTTTTGACCAACCTGATCGCGCGATGTTCAACATACGGCCCTTGAACGGGAACGCGGCAAAGCGGAAAAATTTGATGTCTCGAATTGCTTCGCCAAACACATCCACCATCAAATCCTCTGCCATTGGCCCTTGGATCGCCAATGGTGAAACATCGGGTTCACTTACCTCAACGTCAATCCCCATCCCGTATGCCAATCCCTGAACCCATAACAACATGTCGCTGTCCGCAATGGAAAACCAATACTGATCATCCGCAATTCGCAATGCGACGGGATCATTGATCATTTTGCCGTGCTGGTCACAAATCGGGGCGTAATAACACCGCCCAACCTGTGCCTTGGATAAATCACGCGCGGAAATTAGGCAGGCCAGCTTATGCGCATCAGGCCCTTTGATTTCCACTTGGCGTTCCACGGATACATCCCAAATCTGAACGTATTCCTTCAAATGCGAATAATCCTGACGCAATCCGCCAAACACTGTCGGCAACCACATGTGATTATAAACCGTATATCCCGTTGCCCCATTTTCGGCCACGCGGTTGCTGTACGGGGTTGTGCGCAAACGCCGTGACGGCGAAATTAATGTATCTGCCATGTCGAAAACTCCATTTGTTTCATTTTCCTATTTAAATGTCTTACATTTGGAAAAAATGTTTAGTAGGGTCATTTCGTAGCCTAAAAACGGCATCCATAAGCAACATTATCGGAGGATATGATGACTGGTGATTTCAAATTCGACACGCTCAGCTTGCACGCGGGCTTCACACCCGATGCACGCCACGGCTCTGCGGCGGTGCCCATTCATCAAACCACATCCTACGCATTCCAAGATACGGAACATGCAGCGGCATTGTTTAATCTAGAGGTCGGCGGTCACATCTATTCCCGCATCTCCAACCCAACGGTCGCGGTGCTGGAACAACGCGTTGCGGCGCTTGATGGTGGCATCGGCGCGGTCGCCACATCATCGGGCATGGCGGCATTATTCCTGACGGTTATGGCATTATGTTCTGCAGGCGATCACATCGTATCCTCGTCGCAAATGTACGGCGCGAACGTGAACCTGTTCCAACACACATTATCGCGCTACGGAATCACCACCACCTTCGTTGCCCCCAATGACCCGCAGGCATTCGCGGACGCAATTCAACCCAACACCAAAATGGTATTCGGCGAGGTGATCGGAAACCCAGGCATGGATATTCTGGACGTTCCCGCCATCGGTAAAATCGCAAATGACGCGGGCGTTCCATTGGTGATCGATGCCACATTCAACACACCATACCTGCTAAAACCGCTCCATAACGGCGCGAACATTGTGATCCATTCCCTAACGAAATGGATGGGCGGTCACGGCATCGCGCTGGGCGGTGCAATCGTGGATGGCGGCAATTTCGACTGGGGCCAAAACGACCGCTTCCCAACCCTCACATCCCCGCACTTCGGCTTCCAAGGCGTGAACTTGTACGAGGAATACGGCCCCGCCGCTTTTATCACCCGTGTGCGGACAGAGGGCATGTATAATGTCGGCCCATGCATGTCGCCCACCAACGCATTCCACCTGATCCAAGGCATCGAAACATTGGGCCTACGCATGGAACGCCACATGGCAAACACCGCGAAAATGCTGGATTTCCTTACCAACCACGAAGGCATCTCATGGGTCAAACACCCAACTTTGCCCGATCATCCAGATCACGAGGTCGCCAAACGCCTGATGCCCAAAGGCGCAGGCTCGGTCATCGCATGCGGTATCAAGGGCGGTCGTGACGCGGGCCGTGCCTTTATCGAAAACGTACAGGTGGCAACGCATCTGGCAAACGTCGGCGATGCCAAAACACTCGTCATCCACCCAGGTTCCACAACCCACAGCCACATCACTCCCGAAGCAATGGTCGCCGCTGGCCTCACAGACGACCTCCTGCGTATTTCAGTGGGCTTGGAAGATTTCGACGACATCAAGTCCGATTTCAAACAGGCCCTACGCGCCGCATCCAAGGTAGGGGCGTAATCATGAAACTGCACGTCAACGGAACGGAAACATTCATCTCAACAGGAGGTCGCGATTTCGACGCATCCGCCAACACATTAATCTTTATACATGGATCGGGGCAAAGCCACCTTTCCTTCATGCTACAGGGCCGCTTCTTCGCCAATCGCGGTTGGTCGGTTCTGGCCCCTGACATGCCCGCACACGGCCTGTCATCGGGCACGCCACTGACGTCCATCGCCCAAATGGCCGACTGGCATATCGCGTTGATGGATGAACTCGGCGTCAAAACCGCCAATATCATCGGCCACTCACAGGGCGGCCTCATCGCCCTCGATCTGGCCGCACGCTATCCCGACCGCGTCACGGGCCTCTCATTGGTGGCATGCGCACTGGCGATCCCAGTAAACGATGCATTACTGGACATGGCCAAAAACCGCGAACCCGCCGCAATCGGCGCAATGACGGATTGGGGGCACGGCCCCGATGGCCACGCCCACGACCACACGATGCCGGGTCAAAACCACCTAAACTACGGCGTCCAAATGATGTCCGCCAACGAGACAGGCGCACTCTACGCCGATCTTCAGGCTTGCGTCGATTACACAGACGGCCCAACCGCGGCCGCCCAAATCAAATGCCCAACCCAAGTCATCGTCGCCACACGCGATAAAATGACCCCAATAAAATTTGGCCTGAAATTGGCGGATGCGCTGGGCACCACCGACATCACAACAATCCAAAACGCAGGCCATATGTTGCCGTCCGAACGACCAACAGAGGTCAACCGCGCCATCCGTCCCTTCTTTGCACAGGTTTAAAAATGACTGATTTCAAACGTATCGCCGTTATTGGTGCTGGCACCATGGGCGCAGGCATCGCCGCGCAAATTGCAAACGCAGGGCACAAGGTTCTTCTGATGGATCTCCCTGGGAAGGATGACCCCTTGGGTGTGGTAAATGCAGCAAGGCAACGCCTGTTAAAATCCGACCCACCTGCATTGGTGCACAAACCGCGCATCGAATTGATTGAACTCGGAAATATCCGTGATGATTTCGAAAAACTCGCCGAATGCGATTGGATCGTCGAGGCTATCGTAGAACGCTTGGATATAAAACGCGACCTCTACAAACGCCTTAACGATACGATCAACGCCGATTGCGTGGTCACATCCAACACTTCCACCATCCCAATTTCCCTCCTCGTGGCGGACATGCCACTGGAATTCCGCAAACGCTTCGCGATCACGCATTACTTTAACCCAGTGCGTTACATGCGCCTGCTGGAATTGGTACGCGGCACCGACACGGACGAGGCAATCATGGATCGCCTTGCAAACTACAATGACACCGTGATGGGCAAGGGCGTCGTGCGTTGCAACGACACACCGGGTTTCCTAGGCAACCGTGTGGGCGTTTTCGCCCTACAGGTCGGAATGGACGAGGCGCATAAAAACAACCTGACCGTTGAAGTGGCAGACGCCCTTATGGGCCGCCCTATGGGAATCCCCAAAACGGGCGTCTTCGGCCTCTACGATCTCATCGGTGTCGATCTGATGTCCGACGTGGTCAAAACGCTCGAAGATATCTTGCCCGAAGGCGATGTATTCTACACCGTCGGTCGCAACGGTCCCATTGCCCCAATGATTGCCAATATGATCGAAAACGGTTTCACAGGTCAAAAGGGGCAGGGTGGTTTCTACTCCCTTGATGAAACGAACGCGCGCGATCTAACAACGGGCGCATACCGCCCCAAAATCACCACGCTCCCCGCATCGTCAATCGCCGCTGCAAACGCGATGGCGCAGGGCGATGAAACCCTCCCAATCATGATCGATGGCAACGATGCAGAAGCCAAATTCTGCCGCCGCTTCCTCGCCCGCGTGCTGGCCTATGCCGCCAACCTAATCCCCTCCGTCACTACCAGCCCCCAAGACATCGACGACGCCATGAAACTCGGTTTCAACTGGGTGCGCGGTCCGTTTGAAATGATCGATGCGCTGGGCGCCCAAACCACAGCCGATTTGATCCGCGAGGCAGGGATGGAAATTCCTCTTTTAATCACAAAATCGATCAACAACGGTCCATTTTACTCTGTTGAGAACAACACATTAAACGTGCTGACCTTCAACAACGCGCCAACCTACACCCCCGTGCAGTTACCTGAAAACACCGAACGTTTTCACATGACAAAACGCACACTAACGCCAATCAAATCAAACGCGGCCGCCAGCCTTTATAAACTGGACGGCGACCTACGCCTGATCGAATTCCACTCCAAGGCAAACGCCCTCACAGGCGAATCCATGGAAATCGTCTTGGCGGCCGCAAACGACCATGGACGCGGCATTATCGTTCACAACGACGCCCAACATTTCTCCGCTGGCGTCGACCTAAACCGCTTCCGCGCGTTTATCGAGGCGGGCGATTGGGATGGCATGGATGCCTTCCTTAACGACTTCCAGCAGGCAGTAAAAGCATTGAAATACACCCCCGTGCCCGTCCTCGGCGCACCCTCTGGCCTATCCATCGGCGGCGGCTTCGAAGTTCTGGCGCATTGCGACAAAATCATCGCCCACACTAACACCGTATTCGGCCTTGTCGAAACGGGCGTCGGCGTGGTTCCAGGTGGTGGAGGTGTAAAAGAAACTTTGCATCGCTGGTATGCTGCCACTAACGACGCTGAAAAAGCCGCATGGAACACATGGATGCAAATCGGATACGGTCAAATTGGCAACAGCCCCGATCAATCCGCCCGCATGCAATACTACCTGCCTGATCGCGATATCGAGGTTCTAAACCGCGACAAACTCCTGCACGTCGCCGCCACCGAAATGGCAAAAATGCAACCCAACTACACCGCCCCAACCACACCAGAATTTCACCTGCCGGGTCGCGCAATCCTGACAAAAATGTCCGACTTCATGCAAAAGGGCATCGATGACGGCCTCTTCCACCCACACGACAAAACCGTCGCGATGCAAGTCGCCGAAATCGTCGTCAACGGGGCAGGGGACGCCCCCTTGATTGTTTCGGAACAGGACATGTATGATCGCGAACGTCGCGCGTTTCTAAACTTGGC
Organism: uncultured Amylibacter sp.; assembly: GCA_943846615.1. Lineage (GTDB taxonomy): Bacteria > Pseudomonadota > Alphaproteobacteria > Rhodobacterales > Rhodobacteraceae > Amylibacter. The sequence goes on from OX044354.1 coordinate 2,070,508, forward strand.
GAAAACACCACAAACCCACGCCCGCATCGCCACGATGCTGGACGATGGCGCGGCAATACGAAACTAGGGGAACAACCATGAGCATCTTTGACGCATTCGAAAAAACACCGGCAAACCACACACCACTCACGCCGCTGTCATTCATCAAACGCGCGGCGCTCATGTTCCCCGATCACGACGCGGTCATCTACGGCGATCGCCGCTACACATGGTCACAAACCTACGCCCGTTCCTGCCAACTGGCCGCCGCACTCGCTAATCACGGCATCCGTCGCGGAGACACGGTCGCGGTACTCTGCGCCAACACCCCCGAAATGGTCGAATCCCATTTCGGCATCCCCATGTCAGGCGCGGTTCTGAACAGTATCAACACCCGTCTTGACGCGGACACAATCAGCTACATCCTTGATCACGGCGAAGCCAAAGCCTTCATCGTCGACGCCGAACTCGCCCCCCAAGCGGCACAGGCCGTCGCGGGGCGCGACATCCTGATCATCGACGTCGCAGACCTCCAAGATAATCCAAACCCCAACCGCATCGGCACCATCGACTACGCTGATTTCGTTGCATCGGGCGATGCAAATGCAGCATGGGAAATGCCCGCCGATGAATGGGACGCAATTGCCCTTAACTACACATCCGGCTCCACTGGCCGCCCCAAGGGCGTGGTGTACCACCACCGCGGCGCACACCTGATGGCATCCAGCACAATCATGGATTGGGGCCTGCCACGCCACGTCAAATACCTCTATGTTGTGCCACTCTTCCACTGTAACGGCTGGTGCCACGGCTGGGCGATGGCGGCAATTGCGGGCACAATCGTCTGTACCCGCGCGGTCACACCCGCAGTAATTTATGACGCCATCGACCAACATAAAATCACCCACTTCGGCGGCGCACCCATTGTGCTGGGCATGATCCTGAACGCCGACGACGCGGATCGCAAACCGTTCGACTACACGGTGAATGTTTTAACCGCTGGCGCACCACCCCCTGCGGCAGTTCTGGAAGGCATCGAAAAACTGGGCTTCGACGTGACACAGGTTTACGGCCTGACAGAAAGCTATGGTCACACCGTCATGTGTTCATACAAAGATGAGTGGAACACCCTTAACACTACAGACCGCGCCAACATCAAGGCCCGCCAAGGCGCCGCAATGGTCGCTATTGATGGCCTGCGCGTGATTGATGACAAAGGCAATGACGTCCCCGAAGACGGCGAAACAATCGGCGAAATTGTGATGCGTGGAAACACGGTGATGAAGGGCTATTTGAAAAACCCTGATGCAACAGCCAAGGCATTCGACAACGGTTGGTTTCACTCCGAAGACCTCGCTGTCATGCACCCCAACGGCTATGTCCAGATCAAGGACAGACTCAAGGATATCATCATCTCTGGCGGCGAAAACATCTCATCGGTGGAAATCGAAGGCACCCTACACCGCCACCCCGCCGTATCCTTGGCAGCGGTCGTCGCCATGGCCGACGACAAATGGGGCGAAGTTCCCTGCGCCTTCATCGAGTTGAAAGAGGGCGCATCGGCAACTGAGGACGAAATCATTGATTTCTGTCGCGAACATTTGGCGGGTTTCAAGCGCCCTAAACACGTGGTCTTTGGCGAGCTGCCCAAAACGGCCACAGGTAAAATCCAAAAATTCGAACTGCGTGCATCCTTGGGATAAACTGAAACAAAGGTTAATTTCTGAAATCTAGCAAACGTCTAGACGTTATCTAGACGTAATACCGACACGCATTTCAGTGCCAATTTCGAAACCTTAACCTAGCGGCCTTTCCAAACGGGATCACGCTTTTCGGCAAACGCTTTAGCTCCCTCCAACTGGTCCTCGGACGTGTATAGCGTCTTGACTGTGGGGAACGTGCTTGATGTAATTTTATCCAACGCATCATTAAATTTCATATCCTCCGCCTCGCGCACAACCTCCTTGATCGCTGCGTAAACCAACGGGGGTCCGGATGCCAATGTGGCCGCCATTTTACGTGCCTCTTTCATCAGTTTTTCGGGCGCATACACATGGTTAATCATCCCCCACCGCGCGGCCTCTTCTGCGTCCAACCAACGTCCCGTAAACAGCATCTCCATAGCGATGTGATATGGGATGCGTTTGGGTAATTTTATCGACGCTGCATCGGCCACAGTTCCCGAATTAATCTCTGGCAAGGCATACTGCGCATGATCCGCAGACAGGATGATATCCGCACTCAACGCCAGCTCTAATCCACCCCCACAACAGATGCCATTCACGGCGGCAATCACGGGTTTATTTAACCCTTTCAATTCCTGCAAACCACCAAATCCACCAACGCCATAATCTCCATCAACAGCGTCTCCACCAGCGGCTGCTTTCAAGTCCCAACCAGGGCAGAAAAACTTGTCGCCAGCCCCCGTAATAATCGCAACACGCAATTCAGGATCATCACGAAAATTCGCAAACACATCGCCCATAATCCGACTGGTCGCCAGATCAATCGCATTGGCCTTGGGGCGATCCAACGTCACCTCCAACACATGTCCATCACGATGGGTTTTGATCGGGCTATCGCTCATATTCTCTCTCCTATTTTGATCAAGGCATCCGCCGCAATCGCTTCTGTTGTGGTGCAAATCAGCGGGTTTATTTCCACCTCCGACACTGCGCCATGATTGGCTATCACGTATTCCTGCAACGCCAAAATTGTATGCACGATCGCATCTAAGTCCGCCGCTGCAACGCCGCGATATCCAGCTAACAATGGCCAAATACGCAATGACTTCAACGCATTAATGATGCCATCTTCATCTGTAGACAATAACAAGGACGCAGTGTCGTCCATGATCTCGGTCAACTGCCCACCTGCACCAATGGTCAACACATAGCCATGCGCAGGATCCAAAACCACGCCGATTAACAATGCGACCACTTCACCCGTTATCATCTGTTCGACAAGATAGCTCTCACAGGGCATAACCTGCGCAGACGCCATAACGCTATCGGCATTATTTAGGTTCAAAACCACAGCACCTGCCTCGGTTTTATGGGCAATGCCTTCGCCCTTTAATACAACGGGGAATCCAATTTCGGTGGCTGCGACACCCGCCGCATTTGCGCTGTTTGCACGGGTAGATTTTGGAATAGTTACACCATGTTTTTCCAGCATCATTTTAGCATCTGCCTCGGAACTCATCGCGGGGTTGTTGGGCACAGCTGGCAATAAAACCTCTCCGCGATTTTCGGGTATTTTTAAACTACATGCCTTCACTGCACGCAACGCCGCCTCCATCCCGCAAAAGGGAACGATGCCTCGCTTCACCAAATCCACAGCGACCTCTTCGGGCATCGTTTCAACCAAGGACCCAACAATTCCCATAGGTCGCCCCGTCGCTTTTTGCGCAGCCTCAACACAAGGTATAACATCCATCCAAATTTGGTTATCACAACGATCCGCACGTGGAAAATCTAACACCAATATACCCATGGCATCCGTACCCAAAACAGCCGCAGTAAATACCGCCGTCATGGCATCACGATCACCCCAAATATAGGTGTGATAATCCAACGGATTTGCCAGCGCCACCATCGGCCCAAGCGTCGTCCCCAAGGCATCTTCTTGCACTTTACTTAAGGGTGGAAAATCAATTCCAACAGACTGGCCCAAATCCGCCATCAAACTGGCCTCACCACCTGAACAAGACATGGAAACGACCTGCGTGTTATCTAAATATCCATAAACATGCGCGATCTTCAGCGCCTCGATAAACGTCGATAATTTCGAAACCTGCGCAATCCCCAACCGCGCAAACAAGGCGCGCGCGCCAGCGTCTGAACCCGCCAGCGAGGCTGTGTGTGAAATCGTTGCTGCCTGTGCCTGATCTGATGCGCCAACCTTCAACGCAACAATGGGTTTCCCCAACCGATGCGCTAAATCTGCCAGTTCTTGAAACCCTGTTAAATCATCAATCCCCTCGATATGAAGCCCCAACGCGGTCACCCGTGGATCGACCAAAATCGCCGCGCCCATTTGCGCCAAACCAACCTGAGCTTGGTTGCCAACGGTTGACACAAACCCTACTGGCAATCCGCGCATCTGCATGGTCAAATTTATCACGATATTGGACGATTGCGTAATGATCGCTACACCGTTTTCCACACGCACCCCACCATGTTGATCGGGCCACAATAACGCCCCATCCAGATAGTTGATGAACCCATAACAATTCGGCCCCAGCACGGCCATGTCACCCGCGGCCTCTAACAGTTTAGCCTGTAAATCGGCTGCCTGTGCGTCCTCATGAATAGCTTCGGAAAACCCACTGGCAAAACAGACTGCCCCCTTGGCACCCTTTGCGCTCAGCATCCTTACAACATCGATTGTGGCGAACCGATTAACTCCGATAAAACAGGCATCTGGCGGGGCGGGTAGATCATCAATGCTGGCGAAACAGGCCACGCCACCGATTTTATCACGTGTGGGATGAACACAGTAAATGTCACCCTCAAAACCCATCTTCTGGCACTGTCGCACAACATCCACACACCATGTCCCACCGCCAACAACGGCGACGGATTTCGGGTGTAACATGCGTTCTAAATTATTCATCTAGGCACCCAGCGGGCGCAGTAATTCACGGCCAATAATGTGGCGCTGAATTTCGGATGTACCATCCCAAATTCGTTCCACACGTGCATCGCGCCAGAACCGTTCAATTGGGAAATCATCCATCAAACCCATGCCGCCAAAAATCTGCAACGTGGTATCTGTAACTTTGGCTAATGCCTCGGACGCGTAAACTTTGGCACTGGCTATTTCACGGTTACACGGCATGCCTTGATCCAGCATCCACGCGGATTTCAACGTCAACAAATCTGCCGCGTCGATGTCCGTAATCATATCCGCCAGTTGAAAACTAATCCCCTGAAACTTGCCTATTGGTTGACCAAACTGTTTACGCTCGGCGGCGTAATTCAGTGCATAATCAAAACACCGTCTTGCACGCCCAACACTGAACGCCGCCACAGTAATCCGCGTGGCATATAACCATTCGTTCATCACGGCAAAACCACCATCGACCGCACCCAAAACCGCCTCTGCGGGTAGGCGGCAATTGTCGAAATCCAGCACGTAATTCTTGTAACCTTTGTGCGAAACGGAATTATACCCCTCGCGCACATCAAATCCAACCGCCCCGCGATCCACCAAAAACGTGGTGATCCGTTTCTTTGGCCCACGCGGTGTTTCGTCTACACCCGTTGCCACAAATACAATAAAAAAATCAGCATGTTCTGCACCGGAAATGAAGTGCTTGGATCCATTGACCACCCAATCCGTTCCGTCCCGCACCGCAGTGCATTTCATACCGCGGACATCACTGCCCGCATCAGGTTCAGTCATCGCCAGCGCGTCCATACGCTCGCCCCGCACAGCTGGCAAAAGGTAACGTTCAACCTGCTCACCCTGACACGCCATCAGGATATTTTGCGGGCGTCCAAAGAAGTGCGTCAAAGCCATTGAACCACGCCCCAATTCACGTTCTACCAACGTGAAATCAACGTGGGATAATCCTGCACCACCGACACTCTCTGGAAAATTACAGGCGTAAAAACCAAGGTCGACAACCTTCTGTTTTATCGCCTGTCCCAACTCATGTGGCACTTGGCCTGTGCGTTCCACTTCGGCCTCGTGGGGATAGATTTCCTTCTCCACAAAATCACGCACAGTATCGACGATCATCTGCTGCTCTTGGCTTAATCCAAAATCCATCTTACACCTCGCGCGGGTCGGGCAGGGTGCTGTGCGCCGCCGCAATATTTTCCAACTTTGCCAACACATCCGCGCGCGGATCACAAGCACGACGCGTCTCCAAACTGACATGAATCAACATCTGTTCACCCGTGGCCATCAACGTGCCATCATCGCCATACATCTGATGAAACAGGCGCATTTTTTTGCCTTCACCAATCAGCACAATCGATTGCACATTCACCTGCGCACCCGCATGGGTTTCCGCCAAAAACTTGATCTGAATATCGACGGTAAAGTAGCTCAGCCCGCTTGCGATATAATCGGCATCCGCGCCAACCGCTTGCATCATAATATCGGCGGCATCCGAAAAAACTTGGCCATAACGACTCTCGTTCATGTGGCCATTATAATCTGTCCAATCCGTCGGGATCACCCGTTCAACGGTGGTCATCGGCCCATCAATCGCATCGGGCAGGGCGGGTTTTATTTTCGCCTCATGCGCGTTGATCAACGCGCCGGCGGCGGCATCTTCGCCCTTTAATGCCCGCAACATCGCAATCAGGTTATTGTCGCGCAAACGTTCCAATTCGCGGATCGATAAATCCCCCGATTGCGCATCCGATTGATCCGCAATTTGCGCGATCAATTCATCGGTTAATTCGGGCACATCCATCAGTTTCGTCCATGGCCATTGCAGGCACGGGCCGAACTGCGCAATGAAATGCGCCATGCCCTCTTCGCCCCCTGCAATGCGGTATGTTTCAAACAGACCCATTTGCGCCCAACGCAATCCAAAACCGTAACGAATTGCATCGTCGATTTCTTGGGTAGTGGCGATGCCATCTTTGATCAACCACAACCCTTCGCGCCATACGGCCTCTAGGAAGCGATCGGCAATATGTGCATCAATTTCCTTGCGCACATGCAACGGAAACATGCCCAATGATGTTAGGATGTTCTTGGCCCGTTCAATCATCGAAACGGGGTTTGCGGGTGACGGCACCAACTCGATCAACGGCAACAGGTACACAGGATTAAACGGATGGGTCACAACCACCGCATCTGGGCGATCAAGCCCCTCTTGCAACTGGGATGGTTTGAACCCAGACGTCGACGAACCAATCACCGCATCCTCTGGCGCATGGGCCACGATATCGGCGAAAACCTTATGCTTTAAATCCAACCGCTCTGGCACAGATTCCTGCACCCAATCCACACCTTTAACAGCCTGCTCAATCGTATCACAAACCGTCAACTTACCCTCGGCGGGTAAGGCTACTTCGTACAACATCGGCAAGGCATGACGCGCGTTTTCCAACACGGCGGCAATCTTACGCTCAGCCTCGGGATCGGGGTCAAATAGGTTCACGTCCCAGCCGTTCAACAGGAACCGCGCCAGCCAACCCCCGCCAATAACGCCACCACCAATAATTGCCGCTGTTTGTGTCATGATATTCCCTTGTGGTTAGCAGACCGCAATCAATTCGGTCCCAAAATACACACCGCGTTTGTCTAGTCGATTGACGGTGCGTTTGTTGAAGTATTCTGGATGATCGGTTTCAACCAGTTGAAGTTTCGGCAATGTTTCCAGAACCCGAATGTCGCGAATTTTCAAACTACCCAAATTTAATCGTTGCAGATTTTTCAATGGCGCGATGAAATCCAAGCTTTTGGCATTAGTATTAGACAAAGCCAGTTCGTATAGGTCGGTAAACCCTGAAACTGGTGTAAAGTCTGTGATCTCAGTTCCCCATAAATGAAGAAGGCCTAGGTTTTCCATTGTGGAAAGTGTGGAAATATCCGTAACCTTAGTATGCCCAATATGAAGTTGCTTCATACCCACCAGCCCTGCAATCGGCGTCAGATCAGCAACATCGGTATAGCTTAGAAACAACGTTTCCAAATGATCCATGTCTGACAGAACGTTCAGGTCTGTGATCGGTAAATATCGCAGGTCCAAATACTTGCATCTCTCGCGCTTACATTTGTGTAGACTTTTGCGCAGAACTCGAGCTTTACCTTCTGGGGTTAGTTCCGCATTCGTAGCGCCTGCGACGAGTCCTTGTCGCGCCATTTTACTGGCTGGCTTTCGCGGCGCGAAATCCGCAATTGCGATACTCCCAAAAACGGCTAATGCGGCAGAGGTAATCGTAATATTTCTAAATTTCATAACGGTATCCTTTTCCAATATTGGATACAGTCTAACCGCCCCATAAACAGCGCCAAGCATTTCGCCCGTTCTCCATATTTTCGGCGGGAACACGTCATTACGAAATCGACTCCGTATGCCCATCAACCGCCAATGCTTGGCCCGAAATTTTCACCCCCGCAGGGCTGTCCAAAAAATGAACCATGTTGGCAATATCATCCGCCGTGACCCATGTTTTCAAGGACACTGCCGAAACATAATCATCGCGGACAACCTGTTCATCCACACCGCGCGCCACCGCCTCGTTGGCTACAACACGATCCATGCGGTCACCTTCAACCGCGCCGGGGCAGATACAGTTCACGCGAATACCATCGCCACCCATTTCCATGGCTAATGTTTTCGTCAATCCAACGATCCCCCATTTTGCCGTGGCATAGGCGCTGCGATAAGGATACCCAAACAATCCCGCAGTTGACGACAACAACACAATCAACCCAGATTTCTGCGCACGCATATGTTTCGCCGCCCAGCGTGTGGACAAAAATGTGCCATCCAACGTCGTCGATAATGTCGCCTGCCAATCCGCGTATTCCAAATCCTCGATCAATGCGGCTGGCCCGCCGATGCCCGCCGTGGATACCATCACATCCACACCACCCAGATGTTCATCACAGGCGCTGAAAAACGCATCCATTTCGGCCTCGTCCGTCACATCCGCTATCATCGCCAATGCATCGGGATTTGCCGAACGGAATGAATCCAACGCCCCCGCATCCACATCACAAATCGCAACGCGCGCACCCGCCGCCAGATAGGTTTGCGCAATTCGCAAACCAATCCCCGCCGCACCCGCGGTTACAACAACGCGCTTCATTTTGGCATGCGTTTCGTCAGGCCCAGTTTTTCACGCACTTCGGCAGGCCCCATGATGGAACTACCCATTGCCTCGATGATCGTGACCGCACGCGAAACCAACGCCTCGTTCGTCGCCAATTCGCCCTTGGCAAGCCACAGGTTATCCTCAAGCCCAACGCGGACATTACCACCTGCCAAAACTGCGGCCGCAACATAAGCCATTTCATCACGGCCGATGGAAAACGCCGACCAATCCCAATCGTGTGGCACATTGTTCACCATTGCCATGAACGTATTCAAATCATTGGGCGCACCCCATGGAATACCCATGCATAATTGGACAAGGGCAGGGGATTTCAACACACCCTTTTCCACCAAATTTTTCGCCAGCCACAAATGCCCCGTATCAAAGGCTTCGATCTCTGGTTTCACGCCCAACTCTTCCATCATGGAACCCATCGCCTCTAACATGCCAGGGGTGTTGGTCATCACATAATCGGCCTCGGCGAAATTCATGGTGCCGCAATCCAATGTACAGATTTCGGGCAGACATTCCGCTACGTGTGCCACCCTTTCCGCTGCGCCAACCATGTCTGTGCTGTCGGACAAGGGTAACGGTCTGTCGGGTGATCCAAACACCATATCGCCGCCCATGCCTGCGGTCAGGTTCAAAACCATGTCCACCTCTGATGCGCGAATGCGATCCGTCACTTCGCGGTACAACTTTGGATCACGGCTTGGCACACCTGTTTCAGGATCACGTACATGGCAATGCACAATCGCAGCGCCCGCCTTGGCCGCCGCAATCGCACTGTTGGCGATTTGTTCGGGGCTACGCGGTACATGTGGGCTGCGGTCTTGGGAACTGCCAGAACCCGTAACGGCACAGGTGATAAAAACCTTATTATTCATTGTCAGGGGCATAATGTTATCCTTGTCGTTTAGGTTGATGTTATTACGCTTGCAAATTTTTAATGTGCGGTATTAGACATATATTATGCAAAAAACGCCCAGCCTCACAAATATTGATTTTTTGGTTTTCGATCAATTCTCCAATCACTGTATGGCGAATTGTTTGGAACCGTTTCGCGCGGCAAATACATTGGCTGCGGATCAGTTATATGGTTGGAATATCGTTACACTGGATGGAAAATCTGTAAAATCTTCCAGCGATTTGCACTTGATGCCAGATCAAGCCTTGAGCAACACAACAAAGGCAGATTTTTTATTCGTCATCGCGTCGTACGACTTTCGCCAACACGACACAGTTAATACGCGCCGCGCCTTACGTGCCGCGGCATCACGCTACAAAACAATTGTCGGATTGGATGCGGGGCCTTGGTTGATGGCGTCAGCGGGATTGCTGGATGGCCGATATTGTACCGTGCATTGGGATATTTTCGATGAATTTGCCGAAGAGTTCCCAAATTTGAATGTGGATCGGCAACGCTTTATTTGGGATGGCGCCTTGGCCACCTGTGGCGGTGCGATGGCGGCATTCGACCTCAGCCTTGATTTGATACGGCATCAAAATGGCGCTACCTTGGCATTGGACATCGCATCAATATTTCTAAGTATGACACCGCAACTACCTCAAGGAAATCTACGTTCTTTATGTAAGATTCCAGTGGTCCAAGACGCATTGGTACTGATGCAGACCAACATCGAAACTCCGTTAAGTATTCCAGAAATCGCGGACCAGTTAGCGATCTCTCCCAAACAATTGCTACGCGCATTCTTGCGCGATCTAAATCAGGCGCCCATCTCTATTTACCGTAATCTGCGGCTGTCATTCGCACGACACCTATTACATACCACCAATCACTCTATCCAAGAGGTGCTGCTTCGTGCCGGTTATCAAAACCAAAGCGCATTTTCTCGTGCGTTCAAGTTACGTTTTGGCCAAACACCGCAGAAGTATCGCAATAGTGCCAATACAAAACCCGCAATTACTGGTCAAAGTGATCGAAAAATGTAAAGAATTTGAAACGAGTTCTTTTCATTATGTCGAAAATAAGTATTTTACCGTTAGCGCTAACAGGAGTTTAAACATGACCAAATCGACAGAGTCACATTGGGATGCATTACAAGGCGATTGGAATCGACTAAGCAATGTTCATTTGCGTGATCTGTTTGATAAATCATCGGATGATCGTTTCACACAGTTCAGCCAATCCATGGATGACATGACGATCGATTTTTCCTGTGAACGGATCGATCGAGGCGCGATGGAGAACCTTTTGGCGCTGGCATCCGCCAGCGGGGTCGAAACAGCGCGCAACGCGATGTACAATGGCGACGCAATCAACAACACCGAAGATCGCGAAGTTTTGCACGTGGCCCTACGCGGTGAACGCGGCGATGGCTATGTTGTGGATGGTGCACCTGCCGCCGATCTAGTGGAACCCGAACGTGATCGTTTCCTAAAATTTGCCGATGATGTTCGCGATGGCACATATACGAACGCCGCAGGCGCACGTTTCACGGATGTCATCAATATCGGCATCGGTGGCTCCGATTTGGGCCCCGTTATGGCCGTACGTGCCTTGTCTGATTTTAAGGGTGATGGCCCAAACGTGCATTTCGTATCTAACATTGATGGCGCACATCTGACCGATGTATCGCGAGACCTAAACCCCGCAACCACACTTATCTTGGTGGCATCAAAAACATTCACAACCATTGAAACCATCACGAACGCGCAGGCTGCGAAGGCATGGTTGAAAACCGAACTTTCTGGTGCGGACGCAGACGCCAACTTGGCCGCATTGTCCACGAACCTAGACGCCACCGCTGACTTTGGCATTGATGCCTCACGCGTGTTTGGCTTCTGGGATTGGGTTGGCGGGCGCTATTCCGTTTGTTCATCAATCGGCCTATCTGTGGCGTTATCGATTGGCGGCGAAAACTTCCGTGCATTTCTATCTGGCTTTCGCGCAATGGATCAGCATTTCAAAACCGCACCTCTGGACGAAAACCTGCCCGTGTTGTTAGCGCTGATTGGCATTTGGCGCCGCAATGTCATGGACTGCCCAACAGTTGCTTTATTACCCTACAACCAACGCCTCGAATTTTTCTCGGCCTATGTGCAACAGATGGACATGGAGAGTAACGGCAAAAGCGTGACCAACGCTGGCGATCTAGTAAAGCACGCAACAGCGCCAACGATTTGGGGAACACCGGGAACGAATTCACAACATTCCTATTTCCAGATGATCCACCAAGGCACGGATATCATCCCCGTTGACTTCATTCTTTGCGCTAATCCATCATCACCGCTGGACTATCAACATAAATTGCTGACCGCGAATTTCTTGGCGCAATCACAGGCCTTGGCCTTCGGTAAAACGGGCGATGAAGTCCGCGCTGAAATGACAGACAAGGGCATTCCCGCAGACGAAGTCGAAGCATTGGTGCCACACCGTACCTTCGCAGGAAACCGCCCCAGCACCTCCATCGTTTATGCCGATCACACGCCATATTCATTGGGCCGTCTGATCGCGCTGTACGAACATAAGGTTTTCGTCCAAGGCGTAATCTGGGGCGTAAATTCGTTCGATCAATGGGGCGTGGAGCTGGGTAAAGTTCTGGCCCGTGACATCGAACCAATGTTGGACGAGGGTGCGGATTTATCCACGCTTCGCGCCAGTTCGCGCGGGTTAATCAATTGTATAAATGCGTTGAAATCTTAGTTACTTGAAATCCTTGGGGCGGATATCATACCGCGCTAAGCGATCATAAAGTGTTTTGCGCGGCAACCCCAATTGGGCCGCCGCTTGGGTTGCCTTACCTGATGTTTGACGCAGGGTCTGGGTTAGAACCAATGCCTCGAAATTGTCCAACTGCTTGGCCAGGCTTTGCGGTTCAATATCTGAATTATTTAGCTGAGAGTTGTTCAAATACTCACGGGCGAAATTGCGCATTTCAATCAGGTTCTCGGGCCAATCTCGGGCCATAATTTCGCCTAATATATGCGTCGATACTGTTGGCATATCCAAATCCAAACTACGTACCAATTGGCGTAAAACCTGTTCAAAAATCAGGGCCAGGTCGGCGCGTCGCGCCCGCAATGTGGGCATATGCATGTTTGCGAAGTGATGCGTTTCTAGAAATGATTGTAGTTCAACATTATCCCCCAAATCACCAAGCCCAGAAATCAACAAACGTACATCGTCCCGTTCTGCCAAAATTTGTGATAACCATTTCACATCTTCACGTTTCGCCATTTGTGCCGACTTGATCGAAAAACTTACACGACCTTGGGGGATGTCGGTACTGGCCAACGCGCTTTGTGCACCACTGAAATTATAGCCCAAAAATACAGCATCCTCGCCCATGGCATGCAACGTATGCGCCGCCAGCTTCTTACCTGTCCCGTTGTCGCCGGTAATGCAAATATGTGCGCCCGATTGCGCAAATCGACGTAAATCGGAACGGATTAATTTGCTAGCGTCACTGGATCCTGGAAAAAACATTGCCGGCGGGTCATTGCGCAGTAAGTCCCGTTCCAATTGGCGTTGTTTTAAAATCACATCCCGAAAATTCAATGCGCGTTCCAAGGATTCCAATAACGTATCGCTGGGACAGGGCTTTTCCAGAAAATCATAGGCCCCTTCTTTCATCCCACGCAGCGCCATTGGAACATCCGCTTCGCCGGTCAACATAATCACAGGCAGGTCTGCGTCCACGGATTTCACATAATTCAGCACCGAGAACCCGTCATCTTGGGGCATGCGAATATCGGATAATACGATCCCTGCGAAATTCGCTCGGATGCTGCGACGGGCCTGTCCCAAGCCATTGGCGACGATCACAACGATCCCTTCTAATTCCATGGTTTGCGCCAAGGATGCCCGCATCGCATCATCGTCTTCAATCAATAAGACCTGTTTCTTCATGACGCTGCTTTCTGCAAAATAACGCTGAATTCCGCACCGCCCATGGGATGATTTCGACAGGACATCTCACCGCCAAAGCTGCCTATAATGCCATACGAAATCGACAGGCCTAGCCCCATCCCTTTACTGGACCCAATATCCTTGGTTGAATAAAACGGCTCGAAAACCCGTTCGGGGTTTTCTAAACCTTCGCCGGTATCACGTATAATCAATGTAACGGTTTGCGTGGCTTGCGACAGCGATATTAAAATATCCTTCTCGTCACTTTGATCCAACGCATCCAACGCGTTGGTCAACAGATTGATCACAACCTGTTGCAACCGCACATGCCCGCCCATCACCATAACCGATTTGGTATCAACGAAACGTTGTACTTTGACGCCGGCATCAACGATCCGCGTTTCCGCAAGGCGCAGTGAATCGTCGATTATTTCGGTTAAATTTACGGGTTCGATGGTTTCCTTTTCCTTACGTGCAAATGCCCGTAGGGAACTGATAATGCGCGTGGCGCGGTGGATTTGTTCTTTGATTAATCCGAAATTTTCCTTGGCATCTTGAACCCTGTCACGATCTAACATTTTCGCGCCATTTTCCGCGTAATTCTGCATCGCTGCCAATGGTTGATTTAGTTCATGACTGATTCCCGCCGACATTTCCCCCAGTGCGGTTAGCTTGCCCGCTTGCACCAATTGATATTGCGCCAATTTTAATTGTACGGTGCGCTTTTCTACCCGCGCTTCTAAGGTAAAATTCGCGGCCTCTTCGATGGCCAGTTGCTCCGACAGGTTTTTACGTCGTAACCACAACGCCCATAAAACCACACCCAGACCAAACAGGATCGCCAAGACCAATGCCGCTTGTAATCGGGCCGCTGAACGTGCGGTCTGTGTTGGTAAAAATACACGCGCCGTCATTTCCAAACGCGGCAAATACTTTGACTGAATCATGGCTTCATCAGGCAGTTCGCCAATATCGCCCAATGTCCACAATGGATGTCCAAACAGATGGGTCTGATTAGCCTCTAATGTGGAAATATTTCGCATCGCGAGACTGGAGCGGTTGGAAATAAATGCGGTCTGCGTGTCGTCAAAAAATGCCAATGCCTCTTCGTCGACATGCCATTCAAATTCCAACGCCGCAACGTCTACGGCAACCACCACAACGCCGCGCGTGGGGTGGGGTGTGATTGCGCGCGAAATGAATATCGTGCGTGCATCGTCATCGGGGTTCAACGCTGTAAAAAATCCCAACCGCCCATTTAATGCCGCTCGCATATAGGGTTGATCGCTGATATTTGCGCCCAACGTCGCCTGTGTATTTGAACTGCTGACAATTTCGCCGTTCGCATTCACGACAAAAATTGTACGCGCACCAGACAAGAGGGCGGTGTTGGACAGAAACCCATTCAACCCATCCAAGTCGGTTTTAGGATCAAACGCACGCATCACTGTGGGGTGTCGCGCCAATATATTGGGCAGCTGTTTAAAACTGGATAATTGCCCCAATAAACGATCGCTGGTCTGATCAATCCGCACCCGACCTGTCTGTGCCAACCGATCAAATCCAGCCTGCAAGGAAACCACATACGCTGCGAATGTCACGGTCATGCTTAGCAAAATATAAGACAGAATATAAACGGGGCGGGGCATAACGAATCAACACATTTGGGTCATCAGACCCTATTCTGAAGGAAAGATTTGGATCAATATATTTGTGCGATTTCCCGCACAAAGCGAAAAATAAACCTGATCTAAAAACTTAACATATTGAAAAATCAATGAAAAAATTACCAAGCTAAAAGTATTTGCAAAAAGAATGCGCATAACCATCACTGTTGCCCATGGGGAGACCCGCAAAATTCTTAAGGGAGAAAATTATGAAAACGATTTTGAAAGCTGCCTGCGTTGCAGCGGTTGCATTCGTGCCATCAGTGGCCGCAGCAGCATGTGACGACGGCGAAGTGGTTATCAAATTCAGCCACGTAACAAACACAGACAAGCATCCAAAAGGCATCGCTGCCAGCTTGCTGGAGCAACGTATAAATGACGAAATGAATGGCAAAGCCTGTATGGAGGTTTTCCCGAACTCAACGTTGTACAACGACAACAAAGTGTTGGAAGCAATGTTGCAAGGTGACGTTCAATTGGCAGCACCGTCATTGTCAAAGTTCGAAAAATTCACAAAACAATTCCGCATCTTCGATTTGCCGTTCATGTTCAAAGACATCAACGCAGTAGAAGCATTCCAAGCATCTGATGCTGGCCAAGCAATGCTGGACAGCATGCAAAAACGCGGCCTTCAGGGCTTGGGTTACTGGCACAATGGCATGAAACAAATGTCTGCAAACGTGCCATTGATCGCACCAACAGACGCAAACGGTTTGAAATTCCGCGTGCAATCATCTGACGTCTTGGTTGCCCAAATGGAAGCAATCGGTGGTTCACCACAAAAAATGGCCTTCTCCGAAGTATACGGTGGCTTGCAGCAAAAAGTTGTCGACGGCCAAGAGAACACATGGTCAAACATCTTCGGCAAGAAGTTCTTCGAAGTGCAAGATGGTACAACACAAACTGACCACGGTATCATTGATTACCTATTGGTAACAAACGTTGACTGGTTGGATGGCTTGGACGCGGACGTACGTGATCAATTCCTGAAAATCGTTGCTGAAGTGACTGAAACACGCAACAAAGAGTCCACAGCAGTGAACGAAGCCGCCAAACAAGCGATCATCGCTGCGGGCGGTGTTGTGCGTGAATTGACTGCTGAACAGCGTCAAGTTTGGGTCGACACAATGAAGCCAGTTTGGACCAAGTTCGAAGGCGACGTAGGCGCGGAAAACATCGCAGCTGCACAAAAAATTAATATGATGAACTAATCATATCTGGCGCGCCCATTTCGGGCGCGCCAACCACTCGAAATTCTAAGGGGACGTCATGGGACAGGACAGCTCACGACTTGACCGGATCGAGGAAAATCTAATCGCAATTCTATTGGGCATCATGACCCTTTTGACCTTCGCGAATGTGATTGCTCGGTACGTTTTTAATTCTAATATTTTCTGGGCGCTGGAACTGACCGTGTTCATGTTTGCTTGGCTGGTTTTGCTGGGCGCTTCTTACGCGGTGAAAAAAACCGCTCACCTTGGTGTGGATGCATTGGTCAACACAATGGGCCCCGCGAAACGCCGTGTCGCGGCATTGGTCGTGGCGGCTGCCTGCATCCTGTATGCCTTTCTTTTACTAAAAGGATCATGGGATTACTGGGCACCATATGCCAATCTGCCACCAACCGAGGGACGCTGGTTCCCCATGGGTTTTGTAGAGAAATTCCGCGGTAACGGTTGGTACGAAACTCAGGACATTCCCGTTCCATTCTTTATGCGCTGGTTAGAGGTCGTTTTCAACGAAGGCGACGCATATGAAAAAATGCCCAAGGTTGTCCCATATCTGGTGATGCCGCTTTCTATGGCACTTTTACTCTACCGCTTCATTCAGGCATTCATTGCCGTCTGGAAAGGTAAAATCGATATGCTAATCGTCAGCCACGAGGCAGAAGACGACGTCGAAGCAGCAGGCGCCGCAATGGCCGCATCGGAGGAAAAATAATGGAACTCTTACTCCTCTTCACGATGGTCATCGGCCTAATGCTAATCGGTGTACCGATCGCCGTATCCCTTGGCCTGTCATCCATTCTGTTCTTGTTGATCTTCTCTGACAGCTCACTCGCCTCCGTCGCGCAAACGTTGTTCGAAGCATTTGAAGGCCACTCAACATTACTGGCCATCCCATTCTTCATCCTTGCGTCGTCATTCATGTCGACGGGTGGTGTGGCGAAACGGATCATCCGTTTCTCAATCGCGCTTGTGGGTCACTTTCGTGGTGGTTTGGCGATTGCGGGTGTTTTGGCCTGTATGATCTTCGCGGCCTTGTCGGGTTCATCCCCGGCAACCGTGGTGGCCATCGGTTCCATCGTGATCGCTGCGATGCGTCAGGTCGGCTACACCAAGGAATTCGCCGCAGGCGTCATCTGTAACGCAGGTACATTGGGCATCTTAATCCCACCATCCATCGTGATGGTTGTATACGCGGCAGCGGTCGAGGTTTCAGTTGGTCGTATGTTCTTGGCTGGTGTTATCCCGGGCCTATTGGCGGGTACAATGCTGATGATCGGTATCTATGTCATGGCACGTGTGAAAAACATGCCCAAGGGGGATTGGAAAGGTTGGACAGAAGTTTTCGCCAGCTTCCGTGACGCCGCATGGGGTTTAATGTTGATCGCAATCATCATGATCGGCATCTACGGTATCCCAGGTGTAACGGGTGCAATATTCACCCCAACAGAGGCGGCGGCGGTGGCATCCATCTACGCCTTCTTGGTGGCATCGTTTATCTATCGCGATATGGGGCCATTGGCGAATGCCGACGGTACGCGTGTATCCCTGATGAAACGCCCCCACGCCTTGATCACCGCATTCTGGCACGAAGACACGCGTCGTACGCTGTTTGATGCGGGTAAATTGGTGGTTACATTGATGTTTGTGATCGCCAATGCCTTGATCCTGAAACACGTGATCACTGACGAGCAATTACCCCAGAAGATTACAGAAGTAATGATTTCATACGGCTTTGGCCCCGTGATGTTCCTGATCATCGTCAACATCATCCTGTTGATCGGCGGTCAATTCATGGAACCATCTGGTCTGTTGGTTATCGTGGCGCCACTGGTTTTCCCAATCGCAATGGAACTGGGCATCGACCCGATCCATTTGGGTATCATCATGGTGGTAAACATGGAAATCGGTATGATTACACCGCCCGTTGGTTTGAACCTGTTCGTGACCGCAGGGGTGGCAAATATGTCCATGATGGGCGTTGTCCGTGCGGCACTACCATTCCTCGCGATTATGTTCGTGTTCCTAATCATGATCACTTATATCCCATGGATTTCCACCGTGTTGCCAAACGCGGTCATGGGCCCCGAAGTGATTACAAACTAAAACAAAACGCCGCCCTATATATTGGGCGGCGTTTACGACAAAAATGTCGAAAAAATGCTAGGTCATTTTTGAATACCGCCATAGTCTCTTTGAAAATACCAAAGGTGACTTAATGGAACGCATCGAAAACCCAAACTTTATGACAGGTCTACAACTGGCCGATATCCCCACACCCAGCACCGACAGCGGCCGCCCAACGCGTATGTTGAAAAACTGCCCTGCACACGGCGAAACACCATTGGTAAATGCCACCGTATTGGCCCATGATCTCAACATCAGATCCCTGATGATCAAGGACGAGCGCAACCGCATGGGCCTTGGCAGTTTCAAGGCATTGGGCGCCGCATATGTCATCGCATCCGATGCGGCGATGGGTGATGTTTCACAAAACACCTATGTCTCCTCATCCGCTGGCAATCACGGCCTGTCCATCGCGGCGGGCGCCGCCGCTTTTGGCGCGAAATCCGTGATCTACCTTTCCGCCACAGTCCCCGAAGATTTCGCCAAACGCCTGCGCGATATCGGTGCCACGGTGGTGCGCCACGGTGATAATTACGAGGCATCGATGACAGGTGCAATCAATGCCGCCGCTGACAATGGTTGGATATTATTATCCGACAGTTCATGGGACGGTTACACAGATATCCCATGGCGCTTGATGGAAGGGTACGGCGCAATGGTCGCCGAAATCACCGCCGAAATCGATCACGTTCCAACCCATATTTTCCTACAGGCAGGCGTCGGGGGATTGGCGGGCGCAATGGCGGCATGTTTTCGCGCCGCATGGGGTGAAACCCCCGAAATTATCGTCGTCGAACCCGCATTCGCACCAGCATTGATCGAATGCATTCGCGCGGGCAAATTCGTCCCTACCAACGGCCCCGTATCCGACATGGGCCGCCTTGATTGCAAAGAGGCATCACTGATCGCGCTTAACGGCCTGTCACGCGACGCCAATGCATTTGTGACATTGACCGAAGGCGAATGCCTGACCGCAATCGCGCAATTGCCCGCCCATGATCTGGCCACATCATCATCGGGTGGCGCGGGTATCGCGGTAGCGATGCTGTCCGATTTGCCATCAAACGCACGCGTGCTGTGCATCATGTCCGAAGGGCCGGACGCATAATGAAACGCGGGTTCACAGACGCGGAATTCGCGGCCCGCACCAAACGCGCACAGGCGTTGATGGCAAAACACGACATCGCGGCGCTGCTCCTTACCACTGAACCAGATGTGCGCTATTTCACGGGGTTCCTAACCCAATTCTGGCTGTCTCCAACCCGCCCATGGTTCGTCATCGTCCCCGCATCGGGCAAACCCATCGCCGTTATCCCCGCCATCGGTCAGGCATTAATGAACACCACATGGATCGATGACATCCGTACATGGGCATCACCCGATTTGATCGACGACGGTATCACATTATTGGCCGACACATTGTCAGAAACCGCAGGGCAGGGCCGCATCGCGACCCCCGACGGTCACGAAACCCACATTCGTATGCCGTATGCGGATATCACCCACCTATCTACCCGCCACACGCTGACATCCGACATGGGGATCATGCGGGCATTGCGCATGGTGAAATCCGACGCCGAAATCGATAAAATCCGCCACGCCTGCTCCATCGCAGGCACCGCATTTAATGCGGTAACATCTTTCGCCCATATCGGTATGACACAATCGCAAATCAATCGGAAATTCCAATCCGCCTGTCTGGACGCGGGCGCAGATAACGTCCCTTATGTTGCTATGGGCCTTGGCCAATGCGGCTACTTCGATGTCATTTCCCCCGCTGGCGATATAACCGCGCAATCTGGCGATATCTTGATGTTGGACACGGGCCTGATGTGGGATGGATATTATTGCGATTTTGATCGCAACTTCGCATTTGGCCCACCCGATCCACGCGTCACATCTGCCCATGACCGCCTGATCGATGCCGCCGCCGCTGGCGTAAACGCGGCCGTCGCGGGTGCAACCGCCGCCGATCTGTTCCGCGCCATGGCCAAAATCACCGGCGCTGGTAAGGCAATGGAGGCAGGGCGCTTCGGTCACGGCCTTGGCACGCAACTGACCGAATGGCCCTCGTTCATCCCAACGGATCACACAGAATTAAAGGTCGGCATGGTGCTGACCCTTGAACCAAGTATCGAAACCATCGATGGCCGCATTTTGGTGCATGAGGAAAACATCGTCATCCGCGAAAACGGCGCTGAAAAACTCTCGCCCTTTGCCACAGAATTAGCGGTGATCACATGACAACATTCCACTATAATCTGGATGATACGCAAACACCCACCCTTGGCCTTGTCGTCTTGCAAACCGATGAACGCATCGAATCCGATATGCGCCAACTGCTATCCCCAAACGCAACCCTACACATCACACGCATCCCATCGGGCGCAACCGTCACCACCGACACATTATCCCAAATGGAAAACGACCTGCCCGCCGCCGCCGCATTATTGCCAGACGCCGCAAAATTCGCCGCCGTTGGATATGGCTGCACATCGGGCACCTCTGTCATCGGCGCACCGCGCATTGCGCAATTGGTGCAGGGATCATGCAACACGCAAAACGTCACCGAACCGGTCAGCGCATTGATCGCGGCCTGCAAACACATGGGCCTAACCCGCATCGCATTCCTGTCACCCTACGTCGAAACCGTCAGCCAGACATTACGCGATACCTTGGCCACCGCTGGCATCCAATCCCCCGTATTTGGTAGCTTCGACGAAGCATCCGAACAACGCGTCGTGCGCATCGCACCTAAATCCACACGCGACAGCGCAATCGCATTAAACACAGATGATGTGGACGCCATATTCCTGTCTTGCACAAACCTAAACACATTGCCCGTCATCGATGAAATCGAGGCAACAATCAACAAACCCGTCCTGTCCAGCAACCAAGTCCTTGCGTGGCATATGTCGCAACTGGCAGGCATCCCAACGGGCAAACCGATTGGGCGTTTGATGACATCAACCTGACATTTTCTGCATCAGTTTCTGAATCAAAGCGGCATTCAACGACAGGTCTTTCGCAATGCGTTGCTCGATCAACCCAACCGATCCAATGCGCGTGGTTTTGGTGAACAATTCAATCGCTGCATCGGATAAATCGCGGGTATCAAAACTCTCAACCCCTAACAGACGTTTCAAATGTTCGATCTTGGAAAACAGGTTCAATGATGTCGTCAACCGATCCGCATCATCAGGCGTAATCGCACCCTGTGCCAGCGCATGGCGCAACTGATCCAGCGGGCGTCGATTGTTCCCATTATCCAACAGGCTGAACGACTGCGCCAGCAATTCCAAATCCAACACACCACCCAGTGGTTTTTTCACAGGCCAATTATGCGGCTTTTCGATCTTTAACTTGGCAATTCGATCCCGCATTTCGCCGACTTCTGTCGAAATCTTAACCCGATCCTGCGCTTTGCCTAAAACATCACGACGCACTGTCGCAATGCGTTCCCGCAATCCAGTATCCCCCGCCACAACGCGCGCCCGTGTCAGGGCCAGATGTTCCCAAACCCATGCCTTGTTGTTTTGATATTCCACAAAACTGTCCAAACTGGTGGCAACCGTTCCCGCACGCCCCGATGGGCGCAAACGCATGTCCACCTCGTACAGCCGCCCATATGTCATGGATGACGAAACAGCGGACACCAAGGTACGCGTGACGCGTTGATAATATGTGCGAATATCCAAATCTTTCTTGTCCGATATCGCATCAGGGTCACCATCATAAATCACGATCACATCCAAATCGGAATTCGCCGTCATCTGGCGCGATCCCATCTTGCCCATGGCCAAAACGGCAACAGAGCTGTCCGCGATTGAACCCCAACGGCGCACAGCTTCTGATACCGATTGATCCAAACAAATCTGCAAACAAACTTCGGCCAAATCTGTAAATGCCTCTTCTGCGCGTTTGGTCGAAATCAACTGTGTCAGTTGTGCATAAATAATCTTAAATTGCTCTTCGGATTTATAGGCGCGCAATTCAATCAACACGGTTTCGAAATCCGCACCCTTGGGCAGACGCTCCGTAAATCCGGCGTGATATCCCGCAATGTCTGCGGCAATCGCATCTGGCCCCGTGTCTGCCAAACCATCCAAAACAGAAACCTGTTTCGCCAATGACCCGCCTAATTGCTTGGACAGGCCCACAACATGAAACACTTGCGCCAAAACCTCTGGCTTGCGTTCAAACAACGAAAACAACTGCACACCAGAATTCAAACCAGACAGAAAGCTTTCAAAATATTCCAATGCCTGTTCAGGGTTCACCGCCGTCTGCGCCAGATCCCAGATATGGGGCAATTGCGTTTCAAAAACCTCGACCGCGCGTTCATGGCGAAAGGCGGGCAATGCGCGCCACTCATCGAACCGATCCAACTGATCTGTGGTTGGCATGACGCTATGATCAACGCTGGGTGCCAATGTATCGGTCTCATCACGCGTGATCTGTAACTGCGCCACAACATCCGCCTCAAACGCGTTCAGATTTTCATACCCCGACAACGCCCGCAAACGCTCCAAATCCTCTGCGTTTGTGGGGATCGAATGCGTCTGGGCATCACGCACCATTTGTATGCGATGTTCGATCTTGCGGTGATGTTTCAGCGCGGTAATCAGCAATTCCGCCTTTTCGCGCGCAATGCGCCCATCATCCGCCAATCCGCGCAACGCCCCTCGGGTGGTGATATGGCGCAGCTCCGCATGGCGTCCGCCAAAAATCATCTGATGCGCTTGGGCAAAAAACTCGATCTCACGGATGCCTCCGCGACCCAACTTCATGTTGTGCCCTTCCAATGTCACAGGTCCTGTCAATCCCTTGTGTTCACGTGCCTGAACCAGCAAGCCCTCGATCTCGCCAATGGCGGCATAATCCAATTCGCGCCGCCAGATGAAATTCTGCATCCGATCCAGAAATCCCTGACCGGCCACCTTATCCCCTGCGCATACGCGTGCCTTAATAAACGCCGCGCGTTCCCATGTACGCCCCTCGCGAATATAATATCTTTCTGCCGCCTGCATTGCGGGGCACACCACCGTTACCGATGGGTTGGGGCGTAATCGCAAATCCGTGCGAAACACATAACCATCAATTGTCGCCTTGGATAACAGCGCAAAAACCTTCTGCGTCACGGTCACGAAAATCGAACGATACGCTGAAACCTCATCATCGGGATAACGCGTGTCATCAAACAAAAATATCAAATCAATGTCGGAGGAATAATTCAGCTCATGTGCACCCATTTTGCCCATCGCCAAAACAAACACACCCGCCGCCGCATTGTCATTCAACAACGCGCCATCCAACTTGCCGCGATCCACCATCACACGCAATTCCGCATCCAACGCCGCCTGTACCGCGAAATCCGCAAACCGCGTCAACCAATCCGTCACCCATTCCATTTCGCGGATATGGGACAAATCACACAACGCCAACACCAACGCCACACGCCCCTTGGCAATACGCAGCGCAACACCAACTTCGCCCTCCAAAACCATCGCCGCCGCAACTGCATCCTCTGGGCTATCCCGCCAATGATCCAATATCCAACTACTATGCTTTTCCAACAACCGCCCTAAATAGGGACTGCTGCCTGCAATTCCAGCAATTAGCCGCTGTGTTTCATCGGGCAGGGCGCTATACAGGGCGGCGACATCATTGCCGATCTTGGGGTCAAATGGGATCGGGAAATGCGGGATGGCGTGTTGAAATATCATGCCCCAATCTTGGGTTTCCAAATCAAAGGGGTCAATGCAAAAAACTGAATGAATCGCGTTGACTCTGCCCCATCTATCTTTATAAGCCGCCCATCGCCTGAATTCAGGTGACCATATTGGTGTTTGTGGCCTTCGCAAGAAGTCGCCTGTCGCCCAAAGCAGTTCTGCCGCGGGAAAGGAAAGCGCCCTTATCTTAAATAAGGAGTCCAGCTATGACAAAACGTACAGCTGCCAAACATAAATTAGACCGCCGCATGGGTGAAAACATCTGGGGCCGTCCAAAGTCACCAGTAAATCGTCGTGAATACGGCCCAGGCCAACACGGTCAACGTCGCAAGCAGAAATTGTCGGATTTCGGTATCCAGCTACGCGCTAAGCAAAAGCTTAAGGGTTACTACGGCGATGTGACTGAAAAACAATTCCGTCGTATCTACGCAGAAGCTGTTCGTGTGAACGGCGACACAGGTGAAAACTTGATCGGTTTGCTAGAACGTCGTTTGGACGCGGTTGTATACCGTGCGAAATTCGTACCAACAGTCTTCGCTGCACGTCAGTTCGTAAACCACGGCCACGTCACAGTGAACGGCAAAAAGGTAAACATCCCTTCTTACCGCGTTAAAGAAGGCGACATCATCGAAGTACGCGAAAAATCACGTCAAATGGCGTTGGTTATCGAAGCATTGGCTTCATCAGAGCGTGATTTTGCTGAATACATCAACGTTGACGCTTCAAAAATGAAAGCTGAATTCGTTCGCACTCCTGCGTTGGGCGATGTGCCTTACCCAGTGATGATGGAACCAAACTTGGTGGTTGAGTACTACGCCAAAAACTAATCCATCCGATTAGATTGAGATTTGAAAGCCGCTCCATTTGGGGCGGCTTTTTTGCTGCATGGGACGTTTTTCAATGCAATGTACCTTATTATCCGTTTAGATCGTGTGCTGAAATAGATACTGGCTATCTTTTATTGGGTCTAAATGTCCGCTTAGAGCCCAAAGTTACTTCAATCCTGTCCAGGTTTTCTATTGGAATTGTGAAACACAGGTGTAATGTCGAGGTATGAATAAATTACTGGTTGTATCAGCGCTGGCATTGTTTGTGGGACTTCTTTTGCTGATCTCGAAAGCGCCGTCAGAGAATGAAAACGTCTTGTTTCCGATAAGTAAGAAATACGATGTTTTCTATTTCAAGGTGTCATGCTTCAGCGATGCAACTGAGAAGCAGTGCGTTTTTTCAGCGCCGAATGAAAAATTGGTAGGTCTCTTTTGCAGAACAAAGAAATGTTCATCGGTCAAAAAAATTGAGTTTTATGCGCAATTGCCATCCGAAACCCTAGTAGCTCTCGCCAAAGACATTCATGGCGAAACCTTTTCCATAAAAATGTGCGAACCTGTTTTTGGCCTCTATGAGAACGACGGCATATCTCTATATTTGTCTTTTGAACTGTTTGCTGCACAAATTGAAGGCAGCTATGAAACCCAAGGGTTTGGGGGATTCGATGTTCTCAATAATTTAAGAAATGGAAATTGGTTAGTTGCTCAAAGAAATGCACCGCCCCGACGTATCTGTGATGAGGAAGACCAACAAAAGCTAGATGCTTTCATACATCGCTTAACGCAAAATCAAAGCTGATCAAATTGCACTATTTTGTGAACGACAACTTTGCCCCCCATTGCAGACCTATATCTCAAACCTGACATGGCCAAAACAACCGCCACATACCCCAACATTTCCACCCTATGAAGAATCGGTAAAGTGCGGTAACATTAATAAATATCGATAATATCAGGGAGGAAATAATGAAAATACCGTTTGGAATTATCCTTGCAACGACGCTCACATGCATTGGATCATTATCACAAGCTGCGCCATGTTTAGACGTGACGCTGACTGGCACACAGGGTGGCCCGCCCGTATACAAGGGCCAAGCCGGCGCCGGGACACTGGTTCGTTATGGTGACAGCGAGAAGGGCTGTTCCGATGTTTTGTTACAGTTCGATACGGGGCGTGGCACAACGCAACAGCTTAGCAAAATCGGTGTTCCTGTCGGTAAATTAAACGCAGTGTTTTTTACACATATCCACTCTGATCACTCCGAAGGGTTGGTCGATGTAGCTCAACTGCGTTGGCATTTCAATTCGGGTGGGCCAAAGTTGGATATGGTCTGTAGCGCAGATTCCACATCACCCGCTGGACACTCCATGAGCTGTACAAAATACGCCGCTGCCATTGGTGATGCGATGATTGCATCTGGCGAAATGGCGCAACGCTTGGTCGAAAACCCAAAACGCTTGGCGGGTGGCCCCGCTGATTTGTTAAATGTGATGACATTTAAACCAGAAAACAGCGCCGCTGTCGTTTGGTCGTCAGATGACGTCACCGTTTCTGCCATCAGATCCACTCACGTACCGGGCCATTCGTCATACCGCGTCGACACACCAGCAGGCAGTGTCGTCATCGGCGGTGATGCAGGAAACGATTCCCGTAAACCACCACGCGCCAGCTCGACTTCAGCACAGGTCGAAGACCTTTCAAAAGGTGCGGATATTTTGGTTCACTCAGTGATCCACCCCGTGATGGGCCCAGATGGAACATCGGGTTTCCCACCACCAATATATTTCCGTCAAAGTACGGCAACCGATCTTGGCGCACTATCAAACCGTGCGGGTGTTGGTCATCTGATGTTGACCCATCTGATCCCACCACTTGGCGCACCACGCCAAGGCCCATACCCAATCGAAGGTGGCGGTTTAACCGAGGCGGATTACGTCGATTCAGTTAAGGCAGGCGGTTTCACGGGCGATGTGACTGTCGGCTCCGATCTTGCCAACTATCGGATTGTTGCAAAATAAAATTATCCCGCCTGAAGTATCAGTTTCAGGCGGGTAAAATTCTACCTGCAAAATTTTGCATTCACAAAAATCGCACCAATCATCGCTTTCGCGCCCAAAACATCACAAATTCACATCATTCCACCTGTGCATGGGTTGTGCATCACTTGTGCATACCGATTTTGGCCTTTCACACCCCATCTGAACGCGCTAGCGTCCGCCCATGAACACAACCAGCACCGCCACAAATAACACCGCCCATCTCCCCCGTTGGCGCAGGCCAATTGTGCTGTTGGGGTTGATGACTTTCGCCCTGTTTATGGCCTTCGCCACATGGTCTGCATTGCTCAATAATTTCATCCACGAACGTGCAGGCTTTGATGGTTCAGACCTCGGTTGGCTGCAATCAATACGCGAGGTTCCGGGCTTCTTTGCCGTGGCCGTAATCGTTGTTTTATGGGTGATGCGCGAACAGATGTTGGCGATGGTTTCACTGGTCATGTTGGGCGGCGCCGTCGCCGTCACCGCCTGGTTTCCCACCTTTGGTGGATTGCTGTTAACGACCTTCATTTCCAGCCTCGGATTCCACTACTTCGAAACCGTAAAACAAAGCCTTGAATTGCAATGGATACCCAAGGAACGCGGCCCGCAAACCCTTGGTTGGTTACTGTCAGTTGGCTCTGCTGGCTCATTGATTGCCTATGGTGGTATCATGATCCTTTGGCGTATATTTGAATGGGATTACAATGGGTTATACATGTTGGGTGGCGGCATCACCGTCGCGATTGCCCTCTTCGCATTCTTTGCCTACCCCCGTTTCCACGGCCCCACACCACAAAACAGAAAACTGGTTCTTCGCAAACGGTACTGGCTCTATTACACCTTGCAATTCATGGCGGGCGCACGACGTCAAATCTTCATCGTTTTCGCCGCCTTTATGATGGTCGAACGTTTTGGTTTTCAGGTCCACGAGGTGACGGCATTATTCCTGATTAACTATATCGCCAACATGTTCCTTGGCCCCATCATCGGTGGCGTCATCGGGCGGTTTGGTGAACGAAATGCGTTGGTGTTTGAATACATCGGATTAACGATCATTTTCCTTGCCTATGGCGGCATCTACGTCTTTGGCTGGGGCGTTGCATTGGCGGCTGGATTATACGTGTTGGACCACTTGTTTTTCGGATTATCTATCGCGCAAAAAACCTACTTCCAAAAAATCGCAGACCCCGCCGATATCGCTCCAACGGCGGCGGTGGCCTTTACCATCAACCACATCGGCGCCGTCGTGTTACCCGCCGTTCTTGGCTACCTCTGGCTATACTCGCCCGCATCCGTTTTCGGCTTTGCCGCGGCGCTGGCGTTTGTGTCATTGCTGTTGTCATTGTGTATCCCACGTCATCCGATCGCGGGGCGTGAAACAATTTTCACCAAATAAAAGCAACGCAATAGATTTTAAAGAGTGGTCCAAATTCAAATTTAACTTTGCCAATTCCGACATCGTTCAGGAAACTTTAACCTGACCTCTTCGCTTGCTTTGATCAAATCTGGGGGAAATACGCCCTTGGTCTGATCTCTTTCATGCCATGCTCAACAAACCGAGGATATGAACCGTCCCGCAAAGGAATGCTCTCATAGTCTGGCAGAAACTCTTTGATGATATCGACATGTGGAAATTCTTCGTCGCTTTGGGATCTTTCCCAAAATCTTCTGACCCATTTCAGCGTCTTCAACATACTCAACCGCCACCTGGACTTTTGCCCACCTCTGTTTTGAT
The DNA here is from genome assembly GCA_943846615.1 of uncultured Amylibacter sp. GTDB lineage: Bacteria > Pseudomonadota > Alphaproteobacteria > Rhodobacterales > Rhodobacteraceae > Amylibacter. The sequence continues at coordinate 2,099,506 of OX044354.1, forward strand.
CGAATGCCTCCAGCCGCAAATTTTGACGTTGTTCCAAATGTTCGTGATCAGCAAAGCGAAGGTGCAGCATCATCAACTTAGGATCAAAAAATACAGGTGCCATCGCGCCGTTACCACGCAACTCGACTTCATGTGAAAGAATGCCTGGGCGAGAGATATGCCATTTATAGTTAAAGTGGGATCGTTGCTCAAAAATCGACTGCTTTGGGTCTAATGGCGGTTCGTTTTCGATGTCATGATACACCTCAATTCCAATACCGGCACGCGTTCCAATTTCAGGCACCGTATCCAAATAGGCCGCCAATCCATTTTCGTGATCCGCCACATAAATTTCGTCCGTATCATTGTAAATCACACAGTCGTAATATTTTAACATCGACGCGGCAAACGCGCTGATCGCCAACCAACGCTCTTCATCAAAACTCTTTCGATTTTGCGCATCTTTGTCGGCCGTAGGCGTATCAAACGGAATGGTAATAACGTTGATTGCCTCGGGTAAAATATCACGCGCAGTTGCGTTTTGCGAATTGTGGTCAATGATAAACAGGTTTTCCGCGCCAAATTGAGATGCATAATAGCGGTGCCAAATAGGTAAGAAGAAATCTTCGTCGCGGCACATCGTAATCGCGCAATATCGCCTTTTTGCTAGGGGATTGGTCAATTTCGAGCCTCTCGTCCGTGAACCTTTTGTAGAACACCAATATTCGTTAAGGGCAAGTTCCGTAAATTCTACAAAACGCGACACACCCCTTGATAATGCCTGCAACTCACTCCAAACACGACACACAGCGAAAAATCACAGGATACCAATTTGAAACGCCAAGCACGGTTTGTAACCGGTTCAACCATGCGCCATGTGGCGGTGATGACATCCACAGGCATGATTGGCCTGACGTTTATGTTTTTGGTCGATGCTATCACGCTGTTCTGGGTGTCTAAATTGAATTCGGAAACTTTCATGGCTGCCATGGGTTTCGCGTGGACAGTTCAAATATTCTCAATCTCGTTGGCGGTGGCGTTTATGATTGCAGCAACGGCATTGGTTTCGCGATCCATCGGCGCGGAACGTTGGGAGGACGCGCGTAAACAGGCCACGGTCTGCGCGGTGCTCAGTGTGGGCATACTTTCAATCATTGCACTCTTACTTCTGGTCTTTCGCGATCAAATCTTGGGGGTTGTTGGCGCAACTGGTGATACAAAACGTGTTGCATCAAATTTTCTTCTTATCTCTGTGCCCAGTTTGCCAATCATGGTGCTGGGCATGATCGGATCATCTGTTCTGCGTGCCGAAGGCGACGGTGTGCGTTCGATGATGGTTACGATTTCGTCTGGCGTAACCGCGGCCATCGTCGATCCTTTGTTGATCTTTGGCTTCGATCTGGGCGTACAGGGTGCTGCGATGGGCATCACAATCGCGCGTACAGTATCCGCAATTCTGGCCCTGTATTTTGTGATACGGGTTAAGGATCTTGCTGCCAAAATTTCCCTGAACGATATCCGCAAATGGTACATCCCTTTTGCAATGATCGCCGTGCCGACCATCCTGACGCAAATGGCATCCCCTACGGGCAACTTGTTTGCAACCCGTGTGATTTCCGATTTCGGCGAAGGTGCCGTCGCGGGTTGGGGCGTTCTGGGCCGTGTGTCTGTCGTGGCCTTTGGCGGGGTGTTTGCGCTGTCGGGTGCCATCGGGGGCATTGTCGGGCAAAATTTCGGGGCAGGGGCGTTTGACCGTGTGCGTCTGGCATACCGTGACGCACTGATCTTCTCGACGATCTATGTCGCAGCGGTCTGCGCCGTTCTGGCCTTGCTGACACCTGCCATTCTTTCGGCATTCAACCTATCCTCTTTGGCGGCAGAGGTTGTTACCACTTTCACCTACTTTACCGCAGGCAGCTTCATGTTCGCTGGTGCTCTTTATGTGTCCAACGCGTCGTTCAATAACCTCGGACGCCCGCTGTATTCCACACTGTTTAATTGGATCAAAGACGGCGCATTGATGTTGCCTCTGTGTATTCTCGGGGCCAGCTATTGGGGTGCCAAGGGCGTGGTCTACGGTCAAGCTGGCGCATGGGTGATTGCTGGCACGATTAGCACAATTTACGGCTGGCACTTCATCAAACAGGTCGAAAAACGCACAGCTAAATCTCGCGAAAAATCACGCAAAGGTGCATTGCGTAACGGCTAGGGTTTGCTAGGTTACACCAAACAACGGAGAGCAAGATGTTTTTCACCAATAAACCAGTCGAAATTCCTAATGCAACGACCGCCCTGCCAGGGCGCGATACTGCCATCGAAACTGCAAAAACCCATTATGTTTTGGGTAATCCCATTGCGGGCGAAATCCCCGACGGCTTTGAACAGGCAATGTTCGGCATGGGTTGTTTCTGGGGTGTAGAGCGCATCTTTTGGAACATCACTGGCGTTTGGACCACCGCCGTCGGCTATGCAGCGGGCCACACTCCAAACGCAACCTACGAGGAAGTGTGCAGTGGCAAAACAGGCCACAACGAGGTCGTCTGGGTCGTCTTCGATCCAAACATCGTTTCTTACGAGACCCTGCTCAAAACATTCTGGGAGGGTCACAACCCAACCCAAGGCATGCGCCAAGGCAACGACCAAGGCACGCAATACCGCTCTGGCATCTATTTCTACAACGTTGATCAACGCATGGCCGCCTTCGCCAGCAAAAACCTGTACCAACAACGCCTCGACGCCAGCGGCATGTCACAGATTACAACAGAGATTCTGAATGCCGACACGTTGTACTATGCCGAAGAATATCACCAACAATATTTGGCGAAAAATCCAGATGGGTATTGCGGCATTGGCGGCACGGGCGTGACATGCCCAATTGGCGTGGGTGCTTGACCCTTTTGATCATCTGACTTATCGCCTCTTAAAACAGATAAGGGACGACCATGCCGACATTTACTGCACTGACAACACTGGCTGGCCGTGATGCCGCCAATGACTTGGGCCTCGCATTGGAAAACCTCGAAGACGCACCATATGGCGTCGGTGTTTTCGAAATCGAAGATGGCTCTGGCCTATACGAGGTTGGCGGATATTTCGTGGATGCCCCAAATGAAATCGCACTGTTGATCCTAACAACTGCATATGGTGCAAAACCATTTGTGGTGTCCGAAGTTCCCGACAAAGATTGGGTCGCAGAGGTGCGCCGCGAATTGGCCCCAGTCGCCGCAGGTCGTTTCTTCGTCTACGGCGCACATGATGCGGATAAGGTTCCTGATGATTGCATGCCCCTTCTGATCGAGGCGGCAATGGCATTCGGTACAGGCCACCACGGCACGACCAAGGGCTGTCTGACCGCGTTAGATACGCTGGCGAAGCAGGGATTCATCGGCAAAAACGTCATCGACGTTGGTTGTGGAACGGCTGTTCTTGCCATGGGCGCGGCACTGCTATGGCCGGGCAATGTCATGGCCAGCGACATCGACGAAATCGCCACTGAAACATCCAAGGCGAACGCGGTAGCTAACAATCTCGGCGATCGCATCGATGTGGTCACCTGTGCTGGATTTGATCATCCCGACTTGATTGCCAAAGCACCATATGATTTGATTTTGGCGAATATCTTAAAAGGCCCATTGGTTGAACTGGCCCCCGACATGGCTAAAAATTGCGCCGCGGGCGGTTACACAATCCTGTCTGGTATCCTAAACACACAGGCCGAAAACGTGATCGAGGCTTACGAAGACGAATCCTTCACTCTGATCGATCACACTAAACTGGGCGAATGGTCTACATTGACACTGCAAAAATCTTAACAACAGGAATTTTTCGCGCTAAGCTTGCGAAAAAGGGTGACAAACATGCCGTCGGACAATCGCGCAGATTTTCATAAACGCCTCGCCTCGTTGGACAAAAAAGAAACGACAGGCGGTCGCGCCAAACGTACTGATCGCGTCGGTATCTATGATCAAGACGAGGAAAAGCGCCGCAAGGCACGACGATTCCCATGGAAACGTTTCGTGATTACGATTCTAATCGGCATCGTCGGTCTGATCGGGATCAAAGCATATACCGTCAATAAAATGGGCGAAGAGGCATATCAAACCCGCCTGACGGAGCTACGCGAAGGCGACGGCATGCAACCCTACGTCGCGATCATCATCGGTCGCGATCCCTTGATGATGGTGTTTGAACGTCTTCTGTTTTCCAAAGACCCCAAAACGAAAGACGCCCCAGAAGTAACTCCTGAGGCGTCCTAAAATTCGATGTAATAGGATGGTACCTATTAAACGTTGTTGATTTCACCGCGTGTCAGGCCAATGTCTGCCAATTCGCGAGCTGACAATGCACACAACTCTGCTTTTGTTACGCGCGCTTGATTCCAAGCAGTCACTTTAACGATGACATTTTCCAGAACCTGTGTCGCACCAGCGATTAGGTTCGCGCCGAATGGTAGAGATGCAGTGTTTTGGTAAGTAGCCATGAGAAAGTTCCTTTCATCGGTGTTAATTTCTTTGGTGCCTCATATGTAACTTTGCTCTGCCCACATTACCAATGTTGGTTCGGAATTTCCGTTATGCAGCAATGGCATAGCGATAAAAAAGGGCTGTATCACGACTTCTCCAAACGCAAAACGCCCCAGAAATTATCTCTGAGGCGTCTGATTATTCAGTATAATAGGATAACCTATTAGATGTTTTTGATGTCACCACGTGTCATGCCAATGTCAGCCAATTCGCGTGTCGACAAAGTAGCCAATTCAGCTTTCGTCGCGCGTTTTGCATTCCATTCAGTTACGTTCGCAACAACGTTTTCGATAACGTTTGTGATGCCAGCAAATAGGTTAAAGCCGAAAGGTTGAACGTTAGTGTTTTGGTAGGTAGCCATGATAAAGTTCCTTTTATCGGTGTGAATTTCTTTGTTGCCTTATATGTAACTTTGCCCATCCCACATTACCAATGCTGGTTCAGAATTTCCGATATGCAAATTTGGCATATCAATCCAGATTAGCTAAATGACCTGATCAAACCAAAAAAAACGCCCCAGAGAAAACTCTGAGGCGTTCGAATTTGATATAACAGACTGTAAGTCTATTAGAAGTTTTGGATGTCACCGCGTGTCAGACCAATGTCAGCCAATTCACGAGCAGTCAATTTTGACAATTCTTTTTGTGTTGCACGTGACTGGCTCCATGCTGTCAGGTTCGCCGCCAAGTTTTCAAGAACGTTTACTGCACGATAGATAACAACTGCGCCGAAAGGTTGAGCGTTTGTGTTTTGGTAAGTAGCCATGATTAAGTTCCTTTAATCAGTGTGAATTTCTTTGTTGGCGGTTATGTAGCTTCGGACAATTCACTTTACCAATGCTGGTTCAGAATTTCCGATATGCAAAAAATGCATGGGCTTTGTCACTTGAATTTCACAATTATGAACTAACGATAAAAATCCCCACTTGGCGAATGTTCTTGTTTCGTGCTATGTAGGGTCAAAAGCAGGAACAGGCAAAAATGCGTGTAATCGGAATTGATCCAGGTCTTCGAAATCTGGGCTGGGGTGTTGTTGATGTGGCGGGGACGAAAATCGGCCACGTCGCAAATGGCATATGTAAATCTTCAACGGGCACATTGGCAGAACGCTTGCGCGAACTGCACGAACAACTGACCCACGTTATATATACGCATCAGCCAACGACGTCGGCGGTGGAAAAAACGTTCGTAAACAAAGACGGCGCAGGCACATTGAAATTGGGTCAGGCGCGTGGGATTTGTTTATTGGTGCCGGCACAGGCGGGATTGGATGTTGCCGAATATGCCCCTAATACGATTAAAAAGGTCGTGGTTGGCGTCGGTCACGCGGATAAAAAACAGGTCGAACATATGGTGCGCATGCAATTGCCTAAGGTGACGTTTAATGGGCCCGATGCGGTCGATGCTTTGGCGATTGCCTTGTGTCATGCGCATCACGCGCAATTCTCGGGTAAATTAGACGCGGCATTGGCACGCGCACAGGGGGCCGCATGATTGGAAAAATCACAGGCCGTGTGGATTATCGCGGTACAGATCACGTTCTGGTCGATGTCCAAGGTGTTGGCTATTTGGTCTACTGCTCCGAACGCACGCTGGCGGGATTGCCCGGTCGCGGAGGCATCGTAGCACTCTATACAGATATGTTGGTTCGCGAAGATAACCTACAACTCTTCGGCTTCACCACTTTGGCAGACAAAGAATGGCATAAACTGCTAACCACCGTTCAGGGCGTCGGTGCCAAGGCCGCATTGGCAATCGCATCCACCTTGGGCACAGACGGCGTATCACGCGCCATTGCGCTGGGCGATGTTGCGGCGATTAAATCCGCCCAGGGCGTTGGCCCCAAAATCGCACAACGCGTAGTAACAGAACTGAAAGACAAAGCGCCAAAAATCATGGCAATGGGCGGGCAGGGCGCGGCACAGGTCGAAGCCGACGAAAGCATGGTCATCGACGTGCAAACCCCAGTCGATATGCCAGCAAAAATACCAACCCCCGAACCATCGGCTGGCGCACAGGCCGATGCTTTGTCTGCGCTGATCAACCTTGGTTATGGTCACGGCGACGCCGCGGCAGCGGTGGCACAGGCCAGCGGTGATGCGCCCGACGCTGGGTCATCAAACTTGATCCGTGCGGCATTGAAACTCTTGGCGCCTTCGGGCTGATCGGCTAATGCAAGATATGGAATATCCTGATCCAAATTTACGCCCCGAACCACTGGTTGATGACGTCGATCGCGCATTGCGTCCGCAATCGCTTGACGAATTCACGGGCCAAGCAATGGCACGCGCGAACCTCAAGGTGTTTATTGAGAGCGCCAAGCAACGCGGCCAAGCAATGGATCACACGCTTTTCTATGGCCCACCCGGACTGGGTAAAACCACACTGGCCCAAATCATATCCAAAGAATTGGGCGTAAACTTCCGCATGACTTCTGGTCCTGTGCTGGCCAAGGCAGGCGACCTCGCGGCGATCCTCACAAATTTAGAAGAACGCGATGTCCTTTTCATCGACGAAATCCACCGCTTAAACCCCGTAGTGGAAGAGGTGCTCTACCCAGCCCTAGAAGACTTCGAACTCGACCTCATGATCGGCGAAGGCCCCGCCGCCCGTTCTGTGCGCATTGATCTGCAACCCTTCACACTGGTCGGCGCAACCACCCGTTTGGGATTGCTAACAACACCGCTACGTGATCGCTTCGGCATCCCTGTGCGACTCGAATTCTACACCGTCGACGAACTCTGTTCCATCGTCGAACGCGGTGCGAAAATGATGGGTGTCACCGCCAGTCCCGACGGTGCCCGTGAAATCGCCCGCCGCGCCCGGGGCACACCGCGTATCGCGGGGCGTCTACTACGCCGCGTCGTCGATTTCGCAACGGTCGAAGGCGACGGTACAATATCCAAGGAACTGGCGGACAGCTCTCTAACCCGCCTTGGCGTCGATGATCTGGGCCTAGACGGCGCGGATCGCCGCTACCTGCGTCTCTTGGCTGAAAACTATGGCGGTGGGCCCGTCGGCGTCGAAACCATTGCCGCCGCTTTATCCGAGGCCCGCGATGCAATCGAAGAGGTCGTCGAACCTTACCTGTTGCAACAGGGGCTAATTCAACGTACCCCACGCGGGCGCATGTTGGCGCAAAAGGCATGGATGCATTTGGGGCTGACCGCACCAAAAACACCCAACCAGACGGATCTATTTGAAGGTGGAAAATGACGACTACGGCCCTAACTGCAGAAAAAATTGAAACCCTGTTCACCCATCCCGATGGTGTGTTCCGTTTCGCACGCTGGAACCGCCCCATCGCGCCGATAGTATTTGGCGTGGACGATGAAACCCTAACCCACCTGAAAACCGCCATCGTCACCACCATCGGTGTCACAGGCGTAAATATTGTTGAAACCGATCCCGAACTGGGCGCGAATTTCATGTGGTTCTTCTGCCAAGACTGGAATGAAATCCTCGGTGTACCGGATCTTGAAAACCTGATTCCTGATCTGAAAAACATCATCTCGCGTCTACAGACCACCTCTACAAAAACATTCCGCATCTTTAATTTCGACACGGATGGCAGCATTAAATTATGCATCCAAATGGTCAAAATCGCCGATGAAACGGCTGAAATGTCGATCCAAACATTGGCAACAGGCGAAACATACCAATGTCTTGCCCTGTTCAGCCCACATGCATTCCTAAACGAGAGCCCAATCGCGGTGATCGAACAAAATGGCCTGTGTATCCCAAAACCAGAATACGCGGCCCTGATGCGCGCCGCCTATGATCCTGTCCTGCCTGTCGCGACCAAAGAGCCAACGCACGCCATGCGGCTGGGCGCCCGCGCAAGTAAACTTCTGGCCGAGATGACCCAATGACCCACATATTCGATTGCCGCGTCTATTACGAAGATACCGATATGGCGGGCATCGTTTACTATGCGAACTACCTAAAATTCATCGAACGTGGACGTTCCACATTAGTGCGCGATGCAGGCATCGACCAAAACGCGCTCAAGGATCAGGGCCTCGTTTTCGCTGTCCTCACCGTCAACGCTAACTATCACGCGCCTGCGCGGTTGGACGATATGTTACGTGTTGAAACAAAACTGGCTTATATGAGCCGCACCAAAATCACCTTCGACCAACGGGTGTTTCGCGGCGATAAGATGCTGTTTTCTTCGGAAATTACCGTCATTTTTATGACAACAGCGGGCCGCCCAACCAGATTACCCGATGAAATAAAGACAAAATTACAGCAGTTTGCCGCCTAACGTACAATTTACACCGAAAAACCTCGTTTTTCGCACCATTCCTGCCTATATTCCTCAAAACAACAAAGCGTCGCGCAAAGCGGCCACAGGCAGAACGAGCGGTATTATGGAAACTGAAGCACTTGCAGCAGCGTCAGAAATTGATTTTTCTGTGCTCGCACTTTTTTTACGCGCAACAATTACGGTTAAAATCGTAATGTTGATTTTGATTTTTGCATCCATCTGGTCATGGTCAATCATCATCCAAAAATTCATCAACTACCGTAAGGCACGCCAAGACGCGGAAATGTTTGATCGCGCCTTTTGGTCTGGCGAACCGTTGGATAAGCTATACGAACAAATCGGTGGATCACCCACGGGCGCAAACGAAAAAATATTCGTGGCTGCCATGACCGAATGGGAACGATCCCATCGCGGCGAAGATCTGATCGGCGGCGCACAACAACGCATCGATCGCTCCATGGACGTGGCAATCGCGCGCCAAAGCGAAAAGTTAAACAACGGTCTAACATTTTTGGCCACCGTGGGTTCAATCGCACCCTTCGTTGGTCTGTTTGGCACCGTCTGGGGCATCAAAAACGCGTTCGAGGAAATCGCAATTCAACAAAACACCAACCTCGCCGTGGTTGCCCCTGGCATCGCCGAGGCATTGGTTGCAACCGCACTCGGCCTACTCGCTGCCATCCCTGCGGTTATTTTCTACAACAAATTGTCTGCAGACGCGGATCGCCTGATCGGCGGTTACGACAGTTTCGCAGACGAATTCGCGACAATCCTTTCGCGTCAACTCGACAGTTAGGAGGCCACCATGGGCGCATCAGTTGCACCAAGAGGCGGCGGGGGGGGCGGTAAACGCCGCCGTAGTCACTCCAAACGCCAACCAATGTCTGAAATTAACGTCACACCGTTTGTCGACGTGATGTTGGTTCTGTTGATCATCTTCATGGTCGCGGCACCATTGTTGACCGTGGGCGTTCCCGTTGAATTGCCCAAAACCGCGGCACAACCCTTGCCAACGGAACAACAGGAACCGCTAACAATCGCGATTTCATCCAGCGGCGAAATTGCATTGCAAAACACAAAAATAGACCGCACTGATCTGATCGCGAAACTACGCGCGGTCGCGGCAGAACGCACAGATAACAAGGTCTTTTTACGCGCCGATGGTGCCGTGAACTATGCAACTGTGATGGAAATCATGGGCGCGTTAAACGCGGGCGGCTTTAACAATATTGGATTGGTCACCGATGCTGGCGGCCCAAAACTTGACGGTACGGATCAATAGGGCGATCACGTGGATACTGGGTTCAAAATATCAGGCATTGCCCATGTGGGGCTGATTGGTATCGCCATGTTCGGCATGCCATTGTTCAGTGCTGATCCCGGTGAAACCATCCAAATTTCCGAAGTATCTTTGATCACCACTAATGATTTTGCGGCATTATCATCGGGCAATCCCGCGCCACCTGCGATTGTGCCCGACGCTGTATTACCGAAACCAGCTGAACCTGAACCTGTCGCGGATGAACCAATTGGTGACACCGATCTGGATCCAACCGCGCCCATCGCGCAAACCGACAATATCGGATCGCTGCCCCCCCAAACCGCGGAACCTGCCCCGCCCAAGCCTGCAAAAACCATTTCAAACGCTGTGGTCGAAACCCCAACCGACCCTGTGAAACCATTGCCCACGCCAAAACCCGCCGTGATCGATGTGCCAACTCCACAGGAGCCGCCCAAACCGCAACCCGAACCAGAACAACCCTCCGCACCCAAGGAAAGCACGACAAAAATCGTAACCGAAGCGGATAAACCAGACAGCAAACTGGCCCCCAGCAGTTCATTGCGCCCACGCGGACGTCCAAAAAACCTGAAATTGGCAGAGGCTCCCAAACCAAAGCCAGAGCCGAAACCGGATCCAGAACCAATCAGCGACCCAGTCGCGGATGCAATTGCCAAGGCCATCGAAGACGACATCGCCAAAGCAATGGCAGAGGCCGCCAGTGAACCCGCCGCCGTCGTAGGGCCACCGATGACAGGCGCGGAAACATCTGGCCTCGTCTTCGCGATCCAACAATGTTGGAACGTTCCCGTCGGTTTGGAGAATGACGCATCGAACGTCATAACCATGGGCGTGAAATTAAACCGTGACGGCACACTCGAAGAAGAGCCGCGAAGAATTGCCCCTATCAGCGGATCGGCTGCCGGAATTTTACAAGCATTCGAAGCGGCGCGGCGTGCTCTAATCCGCTGTCAGCCTTACGATCTGCCAGCGGACAAATATGAAACATGGCGCGAAATTGAAATCGTGTTCAACCCACAACAAATGGTGTTAAGATGAAAAACCTTATCAAACTGATTATGATCGCCGCGACAGGGATGTTGATCGCAAACGCGCCCGTGAACGCCCAATCCAAACCATTGCGCATTGAAATCAACCAAGGTGTGATCGAACCCATGCCCATCGCCGCGCCTAAATTCGTGGCCAAGGGGAATGGATCACAGGAATACGCAAATCAAATTACTGCCGTGATCGTGTCTGATCTGGCAGGCTCTGGTCTATTTCGCGAAATTCCTGCATCGGCGCATATTTCCAACATCACCAATTTCGACGCCCCCGTGCAATTCGCGGACTGGAAGGCGATCAACGCACAGGCCTTAATCACAGGCTCCGTCAACGTCAGCGGTGATAATTTAACCGTTCAATTCCGCCTGTTCGACGTTTTCGCCCAATCCGCATTGGGCGATGGTTTACAATTTCAGGCCGGCAAAGGCAGCTGGCGTCGTATGGCCCACAAGGTGGCGGATGCGATCTATGCGCGCCTAACAGGCGAAACCGCCTATTTCGACAGCCGCGTGGTTTACATCTCTGAAGAGGGTCCAAAAAATGCGCGTCGTAAACGCTTGGCAATCATGGATTACGACGGCGCAAATAGCCGCTTCCTGACAGACGATAACGACATCGTTCTGGCCCCACGCTTTTCCCCAAACAACAAGGAAATCGTTTACACCAGCTACGCCTCCGGCAGCCCCAAGGTCTACCTGATGAACGTTGACACTCTAAAACAACGCTTGTTGGATGAACAACCAGGCATGACCTTCGCACCGCGTTTCTCCCCTGACGGCACCCACGTTGTCATGTCCCTTACAGAGGGCGGCAATACAGACATCTACATGGTAAACCTGCAAAACGGTGGCAAAACCCGCCTAACTTCTGGCACCTCTATCGAAACTGCCCCCAGCTTCTCGCCCGATGGGCAACAAATCGTGTTCGAATCCGATCGCGGCGGCAAACAACAAATCTACGTCATGCCCACCTCTGGCGGCACCGCCAAACGCATCAGCTTTGGCAAGGGTAGCTACGGCACACCCGTCTGGTCACCACGCGGCGACATGATCGCATTCACAAAGATCAGCAAGGGGCGTTTCCACATCGGCGTTATGCGCGTTGACGGCAGCAACGAACGTCTTCTAACTGCATCCTTCTTGGATGAAGGTCCAACATGGTCGCCAAACGGCCGCGTGATTATGTTTTTCCGCGAAACCGCAGGCGCCAGCGGCGCACCCGCGATTTATTCGGTTGATGTTACAGGCCGTAACCTAAAGAGAGTGAAAACACCCAGTTTTGGGTCTGATCCCGCGTGGTCTGGCCTGCTAAAGTAGCAATCGATTCCCATTACCAATAAATACTGTATAAAAACAAAAACGGCGAAAATGCCGATCACCAAGAGGAAGAGCAAAAAATGACCTCAATGAAATTAACATTCGCCGCAATCGCCCTAATCGGGTTGTCTGCATGTGATTCAAACAGTTCGCTAGGCGGACTTGGCAAAGATAGAGGCGCACCAAGTTCAGGTGGGATTTCACAATCCAACCTTGATCCAGCCAGCATCGCATATTTCAACGAAACAATTGGGGACACTGTGCTGTTCTTGGTTGATCAATCAACACTGACATCAGAGGCAACCGCACTGTTGGATCGTCAGGCGGCATGGTTGTTGGATAACCCACGAAATTCCGTCACAATCGAAGGCCACGCAGACGAGCAAGGCACACGTGAATACAACCTTGCCCTTGGCGCACGCCGCGCCGCATCGGTGCAGAACTACTTGGTCAGCCGTGGTTTGACCGACGCGCGTATCAGCACCGTAACATTCGGCAAAGAGCGCCCATTGGCAGTGTGTTCAGACGAGGCATGTTGGTCTAAAAATCGCCGCTCTGTCACTTTGGTCACTGGTGGATTAGGCAGCTAATCTATGTTCAAACTACGACGCACTTTGTTTTCTCTGGCGATGATCACCACCGCATCTGTGGTGGTGGCACAGGATAATACACGTAACTTGGCGGATATCCGTACCGAACTAGGATATCTGTCCTCGCAAATCCAAGGCCTGCGTGCCGAGTTGGTAGATTCTGGCGCAGCGCAAAGCACAACTGCATCGGGTTCGCCATTGATGCGTGTTGATGCCATAGAAAACGAATTGCGCACCCTCACGGGTCAAATGGAAGAACTCCAATACCGCATCGAACAGATCGCCAAAGACGCGACAAACCGCGTCGGCGATCTGGAATTTCGCCTGACAGAATTGGAAGGCGGCGATATCACAGCCGTGGGCAAAACGCGCCCCATCGGTGGTATTGCCACCGCACAAGGTGATGTTCCTGATGGTGTTGAATTAACCGTCGTAGAACAATCCGACTACGAATTGGCCCTGGCATCCCTAAACGATGGCGCATTCGCACAGGCCGTCGATCAGTTCGACACATTCATCGCCTCCTTCCCGGGTGGCCCCCTAACCGCAGGCGCACAATTCCACAAAGGCGAAGCTTTGGGCGGCCTTGGCGATTGGAAATCCGCAGGTCGCAGTTTTCTGGACAGCTTCTCATCCGCACCAAACGGCAAAACGGCACCCAAGGCATTGTTTAACTTGGGCGTAAGCCTTGGGAAACTTGGTAAAACCAACGAAGCATGCCAAACATTAAACGAAGTTGGCGCACGTTTCCCTACGGATGCATTTGCCACGGACGCTAGATCCGAAATGACCAAACTGGGCTGTTCGTGAGTAACAAAGCAACAGAATACCAAAACCTCTTCACCGCGTCCATGCGCCCCCTAAAACGCCAAATTGCGGGTTCACGGGTTGGCTTGGCCGTATCGGGTGGCGGTGATTCAATGGCGCTATTGCACCTGATGAAGGCATGGGCAGCTGAAAATAATTGCTCGTTGTTTGTTGCCACAGTAAACCACGGATTGCGCGATGCGGCGCAGGCGGAAACCGAAATGGTTCACCGCGTCTGCAAACGTATGTCGATCCCATGTACCACATTAAAATGGACAGATTGGGACGGCGTTGGCAATTTGCAAAACGCGGCACGTCAGGCGCGGATCACATTGATCAACGCATGGGCGATGGAAACTGAAATCGACGCCATTGCAACGGGCCACACCGCCGATGATCAGGCCGAAACATTCCTGATGCGCTTGGCGCGCGGATCGGGCGTGGATGGCCTGTCTGGCATGGCAACCATCCGAAAACGTGAAGGCATCACATGGTTTCGGCCCCTTTTGACATTCCGCCGCGATGAACTACGCCGCTTCCTAAAATCCAAACGCGTGAAATGGATCGACGATCCCAGCAACGACGATGAAACATACGATCGCGTTAAAATGCGAAACGCCCAATCGGCGCTGGATGACCTCGGCCTCACGGTTGATCGCCTTGTTGAAACCACCGCACGGATGAGCACCGCACGCCGCGCACTGGAACGGCTGTCCAAAGAGCATGCACAAACCATCATGACACCCACAAAATACGGCACTGTCAAAATCAACATCACCGCATTCAACGCCCTGCCATTGGAACTGCGCTACCGCTTGTTTGCCCACGCACTCAAATGGGTCTCTGGCTCGATCTATCGCCCACGTTTTGATGCACTCTTGGAAAGTGCGGGAAAGCTCTCCAGCGGTCAGGATCATACATTGTTGGGTTGTCACATTACCAGCGATGGTAACATGGGCGAGGTCTGCCGCGAAGTGTCAAAAATCGAACCCTCTACATCCATGCCATTCGATGGACGCTGGAACTTAACTGGCGACATCACCGATGGCATCACAATCGCCGCATTGGGCGAAACGGGATTGCCGCAATGCGATGGCTGGCGCGATTTGGACGCGTCCCGCATCAGCCTGCTTGGAACGCCCGCAATTTGGCGCGGTGAAACCTTGATTTGCGCGCCTATGGTAATGCCCGATCCAAACTGGCAATGCGAATTAGGCAAAGATCATCACGACTTCTTTACGTCGATTGTCACGCATTGAATCTTCTAAATAATACTATACATCTAGTGTTCTAATGATGCTGGGCCTCCCCCGCATAACCAAGGAGTTTTACATTGGGAAATAGCAAAAATATCGCCTTTTGGATGGTGCTTTTCTTTTTATTGATGGCGTTGATGCAGGTCTTCAATGCAACCAACACAACCAAGGCTGCAGATGAAATTTCATACTCTCAAGCCATTGAAAGCATTGAAAAAGGCAACGTGAAAGCCGCCGTAATTGATGGCGAAAACCTAACAATTACGATGAAGGATGATGCGGAACTGAAAACAATTATTCCGAACTATCCATTCACGGATAGCCTGACCGTCACCCTGTTGGAAAACAAGGTCGAAGTCGAAGCGGTGAAGCAGCAAGAATCAGGCATTATGTCCTTCTTGACGTATTTACTGCCATTTATTTTGATTGTCGGCGTCTGGATCTTCTTCATGACACGGATGCAAGGCGGTGGTCGCGGCGGCGCGATGGGCTTTGGCAAATCAAAGGCGAAATTGCTAAACCAAAACGAAGATCGCAAAACATTTGACGATGTCGCAGGCATCGACGAAGCCAAGGAAGAACTCGAAGAGATCGTCGAATTCCTACGTGATCCACAAAAGTTTAGCCGCCTAGGCGGTCAAATTCCCAAAGGTGCGTTGCTTATCGGCCCTCCGGGTACGGGTAAAACATTGCTGGCCCGCGCAATCGCAGGCGAAGCAGGCGTTCCATTCTTCACCATCTCTGGCTCGGATTTCGTTGAAATGTTCGTAGGCGTTGGTGCATCGCGTGTTCGTGATATGTTTGAACAGGCGAAAAAGAACGCACCATGTATCGTTTTCATCGATGAAATCGACGCGGTCGGTCGCCATCGTGGCGCGGGTCACGGCGGCGGTAACGACGAACGCGAACAGACATTGAACCAATTGCTGGTTGAAATGGACGGCTTCTCTGCGAACGAAGGCGTGATCCTTCTAGCGGCGACAAACCGTCCTGACGTTTTGGATCCGGCACTGAAACGCCCAGGTCGTTTTGACCGTCAGGTGCAGGTGCCAAACCCAGACATCAAAGGCCGCGAAAAAATCTTGGACGTGCACGCACGTAAATCCCCATTGGGTCCAGACGTTGATCTACGTATCATCGCACGCGGCACACCGGGCTTTTCCGGCGCCGACCTTGCGAACCTCGTGAACGAGGCGGCTTTGACTGCCGCACGTACAGGCAAACGTTTCGTCACTATGGAAGATTTCGAATACGCCAAAGATAAGGTTATGATGGGTTCCGAACGTCGTTCGATGGTTTTGACTGACGAACAGAAAGAACACACAGCGTACCACGAAGCAGGCCATGCGATTGTCGGCCTGAATTTGGATAAATGTGACCCCGTATATAAGGCGACCATTATTCCACGCGGCGGCGCATTGGGCATGGTTGTTTCCTTGCCTGAAATCGAACGCCTGAACTGGCACAAGGACGAATGTAAACAGAAAATCGCAATGACGATGGCTGGTAAGGCCGCTGAAATCCTAAAGTGGGGCGAAGGCGACGTATCAAACGGCCCATCTGGCGATATCCAACAGGCGTCATCACTGGCACGTGCCATGGTTATGCGCTGGGGCATGTCGGACAAAGTCGGCGATGTCGATTACCAAGCAGCCCACGAAGGCTACGCAGGTGGCAACATCGGTGGTTTCTCAATCTCTGCCAAAACCAAAGAGCTGATCGAAGAAGAGGTGAAAGCCTTGATCGAAGAGGGTTACCAGACGGCTGTTTCCATTCTGACCAAGAAGAAGAAAGAGTTCGAACGTTTGGCCCAAGGCTTGTTGGAATACGAAACCCTAACAGGCGAAGAGATTGGCAAAGTCATCAAAGGCCAAAAATTGGGCGACGATGACGACAACGACAAACCAGACGCCAAGGCCAAGCCAAGCGTCGCGGCGGTTCCCAAAACCACGCGAAAACCGCGCAAGCCACGCGATCCGGAAATGGAACCGGAACCAAACACATAAATCAAAGGGCCCGCTTGTCGGGCCTTTTTTGTGAACATAGGTTTCCGATAGGGAACGTAAAAATCGCAATAGGACGATAAACCCATCGTTTACGTCGGATTTCGTACCCCACATGTGTGTATGTTTACGTCAGATGGTATTCAGACAATTCTTAAATGAGGCTCATAATGTCCTATAAATCAGACATCGAAATTGCACGCGAAGCAAACAAACTCCCGATCCAAGAGATCGGCGCAAAATTGAACATCCCCAGCGCTGACCTGCTGCCCTTTGGCCACGACAAAGCCAAGGTAAGCGCCGAGTTCATCAAAGCGCAACGCGGCAAGGAAGACGGTAAACTGATTCTCGTCACAGCAATCAACCCAACCCCCGCAGGCGAAGGTAAAACAACCACAACCGTTGGTTTGGGCGATGGCCTAAACAAAATCGGCAAGAAAGCTGCCGTTTGTATCCGCGAGGCCTCATTAGGTCCATGCTTCGGCATGAAGGGTGGCGCGGCTGGCGGTGGTTACGCCCAAGTCGTCCCAATGGAGGAAATGAACCTCCACTTCACGGGCGATTTCCACGCAATCACATCCGCACACAACTTGTTGTCTGCAATGATCGACAACCACATCTACTGGGGTAACGAGCTGCGCATCGACCAACGCCGCGTTGTATGGCGCCGCGTGGTTGACATGAACGATCGCGCGCTTCGCGATATCGTGACATCCCTTGGTGGCGTTTCAAACGGTTTCCCACGTCAGGCTGGCTTCGATATCACTGTGGCCTCCGAAGTGATGGCAATCTTATGTCTGGCACTGGACATGGAAGACTTGCAAAAACGCCTCGGCGACATCATCGTCGCGTACCGCCGCGATCGCACACCGGTTTACGCGCGGGATATCAAGGCAGACGGCGCAATGGCTGTACTGCTGCAACAGGCAATGCAACCTAACTTGGTGCAAACACTGGAAAACAACCCAGCTTTCGTCCACGGCGGCCCATTCGCCAACATCGCACACGGTTGTAACTCTGTAATCGCCACAACAACCGCTCTAAAACTGGCGGATTATGTTGTAACGGAGGCTGGCTTTGGCGCCGACCTTGGCGCAGAAAAATTCCTAAACATCAAATGCCGCAAGGCAGGCATCGCCCCCAGCGTTGTGGTTTTGGTTGCAACTGTTCGCGCCATGAAAATGAACGGTGGCGTCGCCAAGGCTGATTTGGGCGCGGAAAATGTTGCTGCGGTACAGGACGGCTGTCCAAACCTTGGCCGTCACATCGAAAACCTGAAATCATTCGGCGTGCCAGTTGTGGTGGCAATCAACCATTTCGTCACCGATACAGACGCCGAAGTCCAAGCCGTCAAAGATTTCGTTGCAGAACAAGGCGCCGAAGCGATCTTGTCCAAGCACTGGGAATTTGGCTCAGAAGGATCAGCAGAATTGGCCACACGCGTTGCCCAAATCGCCGACGCAGACGTCGCCAGCTTTGCACCAATTTATCCAGACGACATGCCATTGTTTGAAAAAATGGAAACAATCGCAAAACGCATCTACCGCGCAGACGAGGTTCTGGCAGACAGCAAAATTCGCAACCAGTTGAAACAATGGGAAGAGCAGGGATACGGCAACCTGCCAATCTGTATGGCGAAAACCCAATACAGCTTCAGCACCGATCCAGCCCTTCGTGGCGCACCAACCGGACACTCTGTACCCGTACGCGAAGTCCGCTTGGCCGCAGGCGCAGGTTTCATCGTGGCCGTATGTGGCGATATCATGACAATGCCGGGTCTACCGCGCAAACCATCCGCCGAGGCGATCATGCTAAATGACGAAGGCCAAATCGACGGATTGTTCTAAACTGAACAACGGGGCATCGAGCCCCTTATATTCAACGAAAACGTCCCCTATAAGCAGGGGGCGTATTCGCGACTAAACACAAAGGGATCAATATGACCGCTAAAATTATCGATGGCAAAGCCTTCGCGGCGAATGTTCGCGCAGACGTTGCAACACATGTGGCCCGTCTCCAAGAAGAGAACGATATCACGCCGGGTCTTGCGGTTGTTCTGGTTGGCGAAGATCCCGCCAGCGAAGTTTACGTGCGAAACAAACACAAATCGACCATCGAAGTGGGCATGAACAGTTTTGAACACAAATTGCCCGCCGACGTCAGCCAAGAAGAACTCTACGCGCTGATCGAAAAACTGAACAACGATCCATCTGTGCATGGCATTTTGTGCCAGTTCCCCGTGCCAGATCACCTAAACGAAACCGACATCGTCGCGCGTATTTCACCGGCCAAAGATGTCGATGGACTGCACGTCGTAAATGCGGGTCTATTGGCGACGGGCCAAAAAACAATGGCCTCATGTACACCCCTTGGCTGTCTGATGATGCTACGCGATCACTACGGATCACTCTCTGGCCTAAATGCGGTTGTTGTCGGGCGTTCTAACCTCGTTGGTAAGCCACTGGCCAGCCTGTTACTTAACGACAGCTGTACCGTCACAATCGCACACAGCCGCACCAAAAACATTGAGGCATTGTGCCGTCGCGCAGACATCGTTGTTGCCGCGGTCGGACGCCCAGAAATGATCACAGGCGACTGGATCGGCGATGGTGCAACGGTTATCGACGTTGGCATCAACCGGATCCCACACCCCGAAAAAGAGGGAAAATTCAAATTGGTCGGCGACGTTCATTTCGCCAGCGCAATTGAAAAAGCGGGCGCAATCACCCCCGTACCAGGCGGAGTTGGCCCCATGACGATCGCGTGCCTTCTGGCAAATACTTTAACGGCCTGTTGTCGTACACACGGTCTGACCGAACCCGAAGGTTTGACGGCCTAACGAGTTTAAAACACGGGCCGTAATTCGCCCGTGTTTTTGTCCCAATATCCGCGTGCAATGCGCCAAAAGTTAACGCATTTCTAAAAGTGGTTAATTTCAATGGCTGTCATTTTTCACGACGTAACCCAGACGTTTACTAGACGTTGAAAAGCGCCGTTTTCATACCGCATTAACACCTGTTAACGGCCCCAAATAACTCAATTTAGAGTATATTTTTCGCCTCAAGACCTCGTATAAAATCGTTAGTTATGCAAACCCATCCGATAAAAACAGGTGTTTTACCCACCGTTCGCTACTTTATGCGAACACGAACACGCTGCCTGTAAAACAAACGCACGCCAAGGCCAAAATAAATTGCTGCGCAGAGGGATTGAAAGTTAATTCACGAACTCATGTTCTGACACATATAGATTGCCCCATGCACGTTCCATTAATGGAATCGTAATTTCTGGCTTACGGCTTTCGTATTCCGCAATTGAAAACATCTGATCGATCAAAAACTTCGCGTGGAACGCTGCATATTCGTTATCTACTGAGGGGTATTTTTCGGTAAATAAATAGATCGCTACATCTTCAGGGAAGGTTAGGTTAACCGCTTTGGAATAACCCAAATAAATCTGCAACATCTGATCACGGTTGGGTCCCTCGACCAAGATTTTATGCGCAATACGACGCAACGCCGCTTTATCGAACAGCTTGTTTGGGTGGAAGTTGGTGGAAAACACGGTCATACAATCAAACGGCACCGCCAACTTTTCACCAGTCACCAAACCCAAAATGTCCTCGCCCGTTTCCATCGGTGTAATCCAACGGTTGATCATCGCCTGTGGCGGATCTTGTTGACGGCCCAAATCGTCGACGATGAACACGCCACCTGTCGCCTTAAGTTGCAACGGCGCTTGGTAAATCCGTGCATCGGGCGAATAGGTCAAATCCAACATATCCAACGTCAACTCACCACCAGTGATTACACAGGGGCGTTTACATAAGACATAACGGCTATCAAACGCATCACCTCTACGGCGTAGGCTCGTTGCGTCATTCGTCGTCATGTCTGCATCTTTGTGAATAACAGGGTCATACATGGCGATAACTTGGCCGTTCACTTCCAGAAAACGCGGTACATAAATCTTCTCGCCAATCGCATCCCGAATGGCATTCGCCAAGGATGACTTACCATTACCAGGCGGGCCATATAACAGGATCGACTTACCGGAATTCACCGCAGGACCAATCTCTTCTAACATCTCTGCGTGGATAACCATATTGCGCATTGAATTGATCAACGCAGCGCGCGGAATGGAAATATCCACAACCTTTTGCTTCTCCGCCTGCGCGATGAAATCCTCTAATGGGATCGGTACAGCGCCATAGTATTCGGATTGCGTAAACGCTTCTGTCGCGCGTGCTCGCCCCGCTTCGGTCAACTGATAGCGCAGCTCATTCGTATCCGCACCAACCGTTTTACCAACGGTTTCGATGTACTTTTGCTCGCGCGCGATTTCGATTATTTCCTGCAATACTGTGGGCAGCAAACACATCACTTCGGACAGGCGCGTTGGCAATTCTATGTTTGTACGGAAAACTGTTTTCAACAACAAATCACGCAGAAACAATGGTTCGATGCCGGTTTCATCAATGGTTTTAGGCGGTACAGGAATGCGCGCCGGATCAAGGTGGATTTCTCCTTTGTGCGGTTCGCTCTTGGACGCAGGTTTCTTCATTGCTGCGTCCGAAGCAACATCAAACTCTTCATGGGCGCCATGCTTTTTCGT
Organism: uncultured Amylibacter sp.; assembly: GCA_943846615.1. Lineage (GTDB taxonomy): Bacteria > Pseudomonadota > Alphaproteobacteria > Rhodobacterales > Rhodobacteraceae > Amylibacter. The sequence goes on from OX044354.1 coordinate 2,121,207, forward strand.
GTCTTTTGGTTCAGGAACGAGGAATTTCATATGCACCAGCCTTTGTATCTGCAGAACGCATTATCACGCGTATACCAGAAAGTTTAACCAAAACCTGCAAGAACAAGCAAGTATAGCGAAAGTGTTGCAGCAATGGGGACTCCAAAAGGAAAATTGCCCTTGGTATTCCACGAAACCCAATCTGCAACATGTTTTCTAAACATCGGGATCAAACCCAATCCACGATGCGCGACAACAGCCGCTAATGACAGAAAAGCCATGAGTAGGAAGACCTCTGTAATATGGCCAGTTGCTACGAACGGGGCGCTTGCGGCCAACAGTTTACTGTCGCCGCCGCCTATTAAGCCCGCGCTGGTCAGGAAAATGCCGATAAACAACATGATCACGGCCTGTAATAACCGCCAGCCATATTCAGGCAAGGGGAACATGAAAATACCCAAAATGACGAAGATTAGAAACAATCCCATGTTCACGCGGTTCGGGATTGTCATGTTGCGCAGATCGCTCCAGCTGGCGACAAACAGCAACGGCAGTGTTGCTGCGAAAAGTAACAGATAAGCAAAGTTCATCACGGCTCCTAAGTCGATAGGCCCTTTAAACTGCGAATTGCGGCCTCAAAATGGCGCGGATGCAATTCAATTGCTTTTTCTAATAAATTACGACCCGTTTGCTTGTCGCCATGCTTGATCGCTGCCAGGGCAGCCGTGTAGGTCAGCTCGGCACGTTCTGTTTGCGTCATGGGGATCACGGGCAGGGTGTAGACCTTGCGCGATGCGCGTGACAACACCAGATTATTCTTGGCTGTGAAAATCTTACTATCGCTGGTGATGGCGCGAACAAAAAGGGCCTCGGCGCCTTTATAATCTTTGCGCGTCAGCTTGGAAAATCCCCAGTTATTCAAAACATTCGCGGGCTTGGTCGTCAGGCCTACGGCGGTTTGATAAAAGCTATCTGATTTCTTCCATTGTTTCTGGCTATCCGCCACCAGCGCTTCGAGGCGGTAACGTTGGAAAGTTTCCAAAGTTGGTGGTACACGATCAAGCTGAATTTTAGCATCTTTCCAGTTGCTGGAACGCACCAATGCTTCGGCATAATCGACACGATCTTGCGCGGCGAGTTCATTCGCAGTGTCCAATTGCTTGTAAATCTCCACCGCTTCTTGTGAACGTTTTGCACGCACCAGAGACTTGGCCAGATTGCGTTTCAGATCATTGCGGGTCGGGTCTTCGACCACTGCGTTACGAAAATAGTTCACCGCTTGGTTCGGGTCCGCAACCGTAAGCATGATATCATTCAAATTTGTTTCATCGACAACGCCGACAACTTTTTTCTGGTCGACTTCTTGATCTGTTACGTTACACGCACTTATCAAAACCGCACTGGAAACCAGTACGCTGAATAGAATGGATTTCGTCACTTGCCCGTATCCTTTTGCTGCTACACGTCCGAATTTGGTGTTTGTAAAAGCAGGAATCTTCCGTTCCCTCTGCGCACCAATTCGAATTCTTCTAACTCTTGACCCTCAACATAAACTTTTTTGTCTATTTTTGCGAGCGCCCTTGTTAAATTCATTCTGATTTCGTCCGATTTGCCACTATCCAACCCAAAGGCAATGCGAAAAACCAATGCAGCTTCGTTGAATTCACCCGTGCTCGATAAAACCACGCCCAGATTATTCCATGCGGCCGCGAAATTTTGATCTTTCTCAACGGCGGCCCGCAACAACTTTTCAGATTGTCCCAACCGCCCCAAATGCAGGTTCGCAGAGCCAAGCGCACTCAGCGCATCCGCAGTCAAACCATCTTTGGCAATTGATCTGTTATAGGCCTTAATGGCCAACTCATATTCCCCTGATGCCATCAAGCGGTGTCCAACGACTAAACCGTCTACGGACTCTTTGATTTCGACGGTTCCTTGCGGGGCTTTTACACCAATGCGATTAGGGCCAATGGGTGATTGCAAGGGGGCACATGCAGCCAGCGCAATCAAACAAGTAATTGCACAGATGGATTTAGGAAAAACCGTGATCACGATCATTGGAAAAAGAGGTAAATATCATACACCGAAGGGCCAACAAGGATCACCAATAACGGTGGCACGGTGAATAGCATCGTTACCAGTGTCATCTTCGTTGGCAAAGTGTTGGCTTTCTCCTCGGCGCGCATAACACGCTTGTCGCGCATTTCAGACGAGAATACGCGCAACGCGTCACCGATTGTCGTACCAAATTTCGCGGATTGGATTAAAACGGTCACGAATGCCTTGATGTCGGCAATCGACGCTCGTTCTGCGAAATCACGCAGCACTTGTGGTCTATCTTTACCCGCACGCACTTCGTTGGTGATGATCGTCAATTCTTCAGACAGTGTCGGGTAAGACTTTTCAATTTCGTTCGCAACGCGCATCAAAGTGTGGTCTAGCGTTTGTCCCGATTCCACACAAATCAACATCAGATCCAAGGCATCGGGAAAACCATCCTGAAGTTCTTGTTGTCGAATTTGGCGACGACGTTCGATCCAGTAATGTGGCAAGTAATATCCGATACCACCTGGCACAAGGATTTTAGCCGCAAGCGTTGTAATTGAACCGCCCTGAGAGAACAAAAATACAAACAACGTGCCCGCTAGGAGGCCACCTATTCCCAACACCAATTGCGCAAAGTGGAAGGTACGAACAGCACCCGTTGTCCGATAACCAGCTTGAATCATCTTTAGGCGGCGGTCAGTGAATTCTTTCTGATCTTGTGGTTCCAGAAACTGTGCAAAACGATCCAACGATGAACCTGCTTGCTCTTGGCGCAAACCAGTTTCGTTGCGCATGGCAGCGCTGTCAACAAACGAACCAGAACCTGCAATACGGTCAAAGGGATCTTTTACCGGCTTTAACAACAACGGAATCATGACCAAAACTAAGAAAAGTCCAAGTACACCAGCTACAATCAAAGGTCCGTTTGGGCCCATGGCGGTGACGATAAAATCTAAAATGCGTTGAATCAGTTCCACGATGCGTCCTAAACTTTGATATTCACAAGAGCGCGCATGATGATGATGTTCATTGTCAAAAAGATGCCAACGAAAATACATGCGGGAACGAAGAAAATAGATTGTGAAACCTTGTCGTAATACCCTGGATTGGTCAAATTAACCATCATCAGTGCGCCAAACGGAAAAATACTTAGGAACCAGCCAGACCATTTGGCCTCGGCGGTGATTGCTTTTACGCGGCGAAATAGCTTAAAGCGTGCGCGGATAACGCGGGCCAAACCATCCAAAATTTCGGCCAAATTACCACCAGCACGTGATTGGATTGCAACGGCAACTGCCAAAAAGCGCATGTCTTGAATATCGATGCGTTCCGCCACGTCATCCAATGCGGTAATAATATCAATGCCATAGGTGGCTTCATCAGCAATGAGTCCGAATTCTGAACCGATTGGGTCATACATTTCATCAGCTACAACGTTGATTGCACTGGCAAACGGGTGCCCAACACGCAAAGAACGAACAATCAAATCCACAGCGTCGGGTAACTGCTCTTCGAATAGTGCCAGACGCTTGTTCGCTTTGTGGTTCAACCATGCGTAAACACCTCCGCCACCCATAACCATAGCTACCAAAATACGAGTTATCAAAGCGGCATTCGTAAAGACCGACAGCATAATCAAACTAAAAATGGCCACTGCAATCATAACCAGTACCAAAGCACGGGGCGTAAACGCGATGTTTGCTTGTGCGGCTTTCTTACTTAGGATTGAGAAGACAGGAAATTGGATTGAATTTTTGTGCTGCTCGCGCTCACGGCGTAGGGTCGTCAAAACCTCTTCGTAATCTTTCCCATCTTCAAGCAGGCTGAGGCGTCGGTTAACCTTTGCGTTGCTAGAGATGGATTTCCCAAACGCCACAAGGTACAAACCCTCGACCATCAAAATGACGCCGACGAAGATCAGAATAAAGATAATTGCTTCGTAACCCATAATCGTCCTTATTGTGCGGCTGTGCGTGTGAAAATACTGGTCGGCAGGCCATAGCCCCACTGATCAAAGCGATCAGAGAATGTCGAACGTAATCCCGTCGGCACAAACTGGCCTTCGATCTTACCTTTGGAATTGGTACCTTTGATCTGGTACACGAAAATTTCCTGCATAGCGACAACATCACCCTCTAGACCGGTAATTTCCGCAATCGAAACCATACGACGCGAACCATCTTGTAGACGTTTAATCTGAACCACGATGTTAATGGCAGATGCGATTTGTGCACGCATCGCGCGTAATGGCATTTCAACACCTGTCATCGCGATCATGTTTTCAATACGAGTGATCGAGTCGCGCGACGAGTTGGCGTGAATCGTTGTCATTGAACCATCGTGGCCGGTGTTCATCGCCTGCAACATATCGATAACTTCGTCGCCACGGGTCTCACCTACGATGATGCGATCTGGACGCATACGCAATGCGTTGCGCAATAAATCACGTTGGGATACTTCGCCCCGACCCTCTACGTTTGGTGGGCGGCTCTCCATGCGGGCGATGTGATCTTGTTGAAGCTGAAGCTCGGCAGTATCCTCGATCGTCGCGATACGTTCGTTGTTGTCAATAAAACTGGATAGGGCGTTCAGTGTGGTCGTTTTACCAGAACCCGTACCACCAGATACCAGAATATTCAGTCGCGATGAAACTGCGGCCTGCATATAGGCGGCCATTTCCTCTGAAAAGGCACCGCCAGACACCAATTTATCGACGCTCAGCTTCTCTTTTTTGAACTTACGAATGGAAACCAGCGCACCATCAACGGCAATCGGTGGAACCATTGCGTTAAAACGCGAACCATCTTGCAGACGCGCATCCACATAGGGTGTACTTTCATCAATACGACGACCCACGGCGGACACGATTTTATCGATCACGCGGCGCAAATGGTTTTCGTCACTGAATTCAACGAATGACTTTTCCAAAATACCGGCGCGCTCGATGAAAATGTTTTTGCAGCCGTTGATCAAAATATCGTTGATCGTGTCGTCCTTTAACAGCATTTCCAGTGGGCCAAGGCCGGTTACCTCATCGAATAACTCTTGGTTAAGGGCCGCGCGCTCGTCTTTGGATAAAACAGTGCCTTGCTCTTGTAGCCCATCCGCCGTAATCGCGGCGATTTCGCGTTTCAGATCAGCATCGCTGGCGGTTTCGATCGCCCCGAGATTAAGGTTCTCCAATAAACGGCGATGCATGATCTTGCGCAATTCGGTCAAACGCAACTTGCGCTTTTCCTCGCGGGTCAGCTCGACCTTCTCAACTGTGCGCTCTTTGCGTTGGACCGTAGAGGGTGATTTTTGTTGGGCTGGAGCGGCGACACTGGGTGCCTGCGTGTTGAATTTCTTGAACATGGTTATGCCCTAGCTTTGATTTTATCTTTTGAATCATCATCTGCTAAAGCAATTAAATTTTCTGCAATTTTCCGCAGATCTTTGCGCAATGGATTACGCGCGGCTGTAACGGCCATTGGCACCCCTTGGTCACAGGCGTTGACAACGTGTTTGCCGCCATCTGGCAAAGACCACCTAAATTCGATGTTCAGGCTGTCGGCCATGCGTTTCACGCGTGAACGACCATTCAAATCCGTCAGTTTCGGTGCGCGGTTCAAAATGAATTGTACCTTTTCATAAGGTAAATCGTCAGCCTTCAATGCACGCAAGAAACGTAAGGCATTCTGTGCCGAACGCATGTCCATTTCTAACAAAGCAAACAACAGGTGAGATTTTTCAAGTACGGTTTCGGACCAAGACATCAATGTGTTTGGAAGGTCGATGATAACGTAATCAAACTGCGAAGACGCCAATTCGATCAATTTATCAACCTGCTCTGGGCCCATAATGTCCAATGGAACGGCCTCTGGTGGGGCAGGTAAAACAGCAACGGTGTCTTTGTACATGCTTAATGCGGAATTAAACGCATCCGCATCGGCGATATCGATGGAAGAGTAAAGTTCAAGCGTGACTTCGGAACGTGGTGTGTCCAAATAGGTGCCAACGGACCCGAACTGAAAGCCAAAATCAAGCAAACAAACGCGTCCAGTTTTGCCAAGTACAGTCTGCAATTCCCACGCTAAATTTGCGGCAAATGTTGACGCACCAACGCCACCAGCAATGCCGAGTACCGGAAAAACGACACCAGTTTTTGGCGTGGATATAACAGCGGGTCTGGGCGGTGCTTCTGGTTCCGCAGCAGGTGGTGTTTCGACCGGTTGTGCAGGGGGAGCAACGGCTTGCACTGCGGCTGGTGCGGCTTGCGCTGCACTGGGTGCTTCTTGTGGTGGGGCGGCGGCTGGTGCCGGTGTTTGTTCAACAACTTCAGCGCGTTGTGACTGTACAAAATTGTGTGAAACACTCTCTTGGGGGGCTGCTGGTGCAGAATCAACAACCTGCGCGGTAGGTGCCTGTGTTTCTGGAACTGGGGCCGCCGGTGCGTCAGGTTGTGGGGCCGGTTCTGGCATAACAACCGTCTGAGCCAGAGACGCGGTCAATGCGCCATGTGGCAAGGGGTAGGGCACAAAGTCATCTGCGCCACTGCGCATCAAACCATGTAATGCCCCTGCGGACAAATCGCGCGTTACCAAAACAGTGCGCAGTTTTTTTTGTTTTTGCGACGCGCACGATTTCAATAATTAAATCAATATGTTGCTCGTCTTTGGCGCCAATAGCCATGACCAAGCTTTCCATATGCACAGCGTGCGAACTGTTCAAAACAGAAATCGCATCTTCTAATTCTAAGCCGCCCCAATTTTCGCCAAACTGTTGTTGCATCTCTTGGATTAGCAGTGGATATGCCTCCAAATCCTGAGAAATAGCGCAACTGCGGACAACGTCTCCGCCTTGTTCGTGTTCGTTTGACATACTGTTGAACCCACCCTTTTAAGGAGCCTAGAATCTTAACGTTACTTGTAATCTACACCCAGACTAACCCATTAAATATAGGCAAATAAAGGTAAATTAAAAGAAGCAGAGCAAACTTCGTCAGTTTGCTCTGATTTTTATATACTACTGTCAACCGTTGTGCTGCCCAAGGATTTTTTAGTGCCAGTGTATTGGTTGTAAATGCGAACAGCAAACTTACCGTCCAACTGACCTGAGCCGTTGGGGTTATAAAACCCTTTCACCTCGGTAACGGTGCGGCGGTTTTGTTGGTTTTCTGCCTCTGTTAGTACCAGAGGACGTGTTTCGCCGTATGAAACGACCGCGTCCACTTTCTTACGGCTTACACCTTGAGAAATCAGGTATTTGACTGCTGCGCGCGCACGGCGCGAACCCAGACGTTGATTAAATGCGTTTCCGCCAACTTTATCCGTATGTCCGTACACACGGAATGTAATTGCAGGGTGAGCCTTGATCCAAGCAGCTTGTTGACGTAACGCGGCTTGTGCCGAGCTGTCCAATTTAGCGGAATTAAATGCGAAATTGATCGTCGCGGGAACTTGTGATGCAAATAATCGCGTCAGGTCTTTGACCATTTCTCGCTGAAGCTTAGCATTTTGTACAGCAATATTATTTGCTGTGGCACGTCCGAACCCTTCGGTTATTTGTTGCCCCGCGGCCTTGTGAAACGAACCGCCACCTGTTTCTGTTGAACATGCACTTAGGCCCAGTATTGCAGCGCCGCTGCTTAGAATGAAACGTCTATTCATAGTCTACTCCAATACATATCCATAAGAACCACTAAAGTCTTGCGTTGCCACAGCATCAGCACCTGTCGATTTTGTGCCACTCTTTGCTGTTTTGCCAAGTAGGAACAGTTCTCTCTCGGTTGGGATGCGAACGCGATCTGTTGGCAAGACAAGCGAACCCCCGTCGACTGGGGTAACCAAATGCGGTGTTACAATAATGACCAATTCTGTTTGGTTGCGCGAGTAGCTTGTGCTCTTGAACAGTGAGCCAAGAATGGGAAGATCTCCCAACCATGGAACTTGCGAAATATTATCCGAGAAATTATCTTCTAATAGGCCTGCGATCGCAATGCTCTCTCCGTCTCTCATTTCAACAACAGTGCTTGCGCGACGTACAGAGAAGGTCGGCGTTGTGACCGTTGCTCCGTTACCTAAATCTGTACTTCCACTTGAATCGATTGAACTGACTTCAGTCTCGAGCGATAGGTTAATAACATCATTATCGATTACAGTGGGTGTGAACTGCATTTGCACACCGAATGGTTTATACGTTACCGAAATGCCATCGCTACTGGGAGTTGGTACTGGTACTTCGCCACCGGCTAAAAAACGCGCTTCGTTGCCAGAGAGCGTAACGAGGTTAGGTTCAGCAAGTGTCCTGGCTAAGCCTTTGTTTTCAAGGGCTTCAATCAAAACGTTAACTGCTGTACTGCCAAGATTGAATACAGAACTGACGGCACCAAGAGTTCCCCCAGCGAGAACAAGTGAGGTGTCCCCGACAGATGGAATTAGTGTACCCGTTCCCGCACTTGTGTTGCCGTTGGCGCTTATCAAACCGACACTACTAGACAAACCCTTAGACACAGATCGTGACATTTCAGCAAAGCGCACTTTCAGCATAACCTGTTGTGTGCCGCCAACAGTGGCAAGGTTCGAAACTTTTCCTGAATAACGCCCCGCCAGTTCGATAACACGGGATAAAATACGTGAACTCGACGCGACGCCGCTGATCACAACGCCGTCGTTCGCCGCACGAATTTCGATCTTTTCGCCTGGCATGATCTCGTTGATCAGCTCTTTGAGTTCAGCCAAATCAGGATTTACAACGATATTAACGTTCGTAATTAGGCGACCATCGGCCCCCAGCAATGTCAATGTTGTACGCCCGGGCGTTTTGCCCAAAACATAAATCGTGCGATCCGACAATGTCGCGATATCAGCGATGCCTGGGTTCGCAACAGAAAGTTCCGCAAATGATTGATCAGCCTCTAAAACAATCGCGCGGTTCAACGGAACCACGATGCTTTCGCTTGTTTGGTTGCTGGTTACGCGTACCACGTTCTTTTTGGCCTGTGCCAAAACAGGTGCGGTACTCATGATGCTCAATGACAAGCCTACAAGGCCTGCGCTTAACAGGGTATTTAGTTTCATTGTGATCTGCCTCTCTGATCACTGCTTCTTTTTATAGTTATTAAGAGGAGAATGCGCCAAATTCATTTTTTTTACAAGAATCAATGTGATAGCGCGGCCTAAACATGTGGATATATCGCAACACCACATCATTTGGGGGGTGATCAGCATTCAGAACACAAGATGAGTCGTGCTTTGGCGTGAAATCAGATGTAACGGACAGCCATCTTATTCTTTGGGGCAGGGAATTGTAATTGTTTTTACTTCAGCACCCTTGCGGCTTTTGATTGTACAAACCTTGGCTTTTTTCTTGGCGACAACTTCGCGTCCCAGCAAATCATTTTGCGTAAAGTTGATTTGTCCACTCTCTTCGGTGTCGTTGGTGCCGCGTAATGACAGTTGCAGTTTCCCAGTCGCTTGGGCCTGAGCCAGCGCCGCAACCACTTGGGGGGTTACAGCCACCGTAACGGTGCGCGCCACATAAGGTCTGTTACGATCTTCGTCGGAAATTTGGTCGATCGCAATCAATTGAATGCCATCTAAGATTAAGCGTGTGATCGTCTGTTTGGATACGCGACCAGTCCAGAAAACATCGATTGTGTTACCAGGGCGTAAGAAGCCTGATACACCAGAGGCAACATCGACGCGCAATGTAAACGCGCGCATACCCTGTCCCAAACGTGATGCGATCCCTGCATCTTCACCGAATTCGGAAACTTTTGTCTTAGACAAAATTTCTAGCGGTTCCATGATGCGCAAAACGGCACGTGGTGGCTTCTCTTCTTCTTCTTTTCCGAAAACTTCTTCTATCGAACGAAACGCGTTTTTGGGAATTGCTGTTGTTGGAAAACGTACAACCTTTACATCCTCCCGCTTCAAGGTTTTGCCAAATGCCAAAGGTTTAGCAACGATTACGACACCACCGGTTTTCACATTTTTTGCGGCAAGTTTTTTCAAACGTGTAATTTCACGATCATATCCTGCAAACTGTTGCAGCGCCGTAAAGCCTGCATAACCTGCAATCAGAATGCCGACAACGAAAACCAATAAAAACATTAACCGCATTGGAACCTAACCTTAGTGAATGTAATGTTGTGTTCTACCCTATCGCTTGTTCTTTGCAACGAAAAGCTGGAAATGTATCATTTACACATAAAAAATCGGGCCTAGCAAACGCTAAGCCCGATAAAAATAATAGTCTTAGAACTTAGGAACCTGGGTTAACCGAAGTGATCGCGTTAGATACTAGGCCAGAAATAACGCCCAATTGGTCGCCAACAGCGTTAACCGCTACAGCAGCCAAAAGTACAACACCAGCTGTCAAAACAACCCAGTCAACAGTTACCGCACCAGATTCGTCGTTCTTAAATTTTGTAAATAGTTTCATGATATACACCCTTCGCATTTCATTTTTTCCCCGACATTGGGGAGATGAGTTTGAACTTACCTTTTGGTAAGCAGTTAGTTCAGAAAACGTTTGCTTACTCTATGTTCGCCCACATCGTCTTCACAGCCCTTATACAGCCTCAATTCGGGCAAGACTAAGGCGACATAGGAAAAAAACTGGAAAAATGAATTCATTTTTTTTATTGTTTGTTTTCAGTTGGTTAAATTTTCGACGGACAAGCTCCGTGGCGACAATGACACAGTATGCCTATCAAAATACCACAAAAAAGAACCAATTTGGTAAGGTGACTGGCGTTGTTTTGGCGAATTTGCGATTCCTTAAGGTAAAAAAAGGGTTAAAATATGCACAAATTATTCGTGTTTTCCGTGATAGGTGGAATTTTCCCTTTATTTTATGGTGATCAGGCCTCTTTTGCACAAACAGAATCGCCATATGCCACCTTTAAACGGATCAAAGTCACCGATATGGCGACAGGGCCCAAAATAAACGTGCAAATCGATCCGGAAGAGCAAGCACTGGCATTAGCCCCAAAAGAAAGCAGCGAAGAGCCGACATTGGTTCCCGATCTTTCATTGGTCGGAACAAAGCCAGATAAACCATCCGGTCCAGCGGATTTACAGGATTGGTTTTGGGATGACATTGGAACCAGCATCGCCAAGGCATCTGCGGATCGCATGGTGGATGCATCGTTGCAGATGTCAAAGGCACCTAAGGGATATTATCTGCCACGCGCACAGCACTTAAATACTATCGCGCAAAAATACGGCGCCCAAATTTTGGGATCCACCATCAGCACAAATGTATCACCCGCTTTGATTTTAGCAGTGATCGGCGTGGAATCCTCGGGGCGCAGTGATGCAACCAGTTCCGCAGGGGCGCAAGGCTTGATGCAATTGATTCCCGAAACAGCAAAACGGTTCGGCGTAAAAGATAGTAGTGATCCCGCGCAAAACATCGCTGGCGGAGTGGCCTATCTGGATTGGCTGTTGACCGAATTCAAAGGTGATCCACTTTTGGCGCTGGCGGCATATAACGCAGGCGAAAACGCGGTAAAGAAAAATGGTGGCATCCCAGAATATGCCGAAACACGCAACTACGTACCCAAAGTTGTCGCCGCATGGAAGGTTGCACGAAACCTGTGCGCGACACCGCCGATGTTGGTTTCAGAACCATGTGTTTTTCGTGTTCAGGCACTAAAGGCGAAACAGTAACATTATGTGGTTGCGTTTCGCGGGCGCATCTTGTTTCGTTCGCGAAACAGGAGATGAAACATGAAAACGCCACTGTGGTCACCATCCAGACAACAAATTGCATCCACATTGCTAACGGAGTTCGCCGCCCAGGCAGGGCAGATAGCTGGCCGTGATTTATCGCAGTACGATGATATGTGGGATTGGTCAGTACAGGACAAGGATGCGTTTTGGTCTACGTTTTGGGATTTTGCCGATTTGATCGGCCACAAGGGCACGGTGACCCTGTCAAATGGTGATGATGTTAAGAACGCCAAATTCTTCCCCGAGGCTAAATTAAACTATGCTGAAAACCAGTTGCGCCAAACGGGTGCGGGTGATGCCTTGGTGTTTTGTGCGGAAACGGGTGATCGGATGGCATGGTCGTGGGATCAACTGCATCAGATTGTTTCCAGCATGCAACAAGCATTGCGCGCAAACGGTGTTGGTGTTGGTGATCGTGTGGCTGGCTTCGTGCCTAATTCGCCCTATGCAATCGCGGCGATGTTGGCGACGGCCAGCTTGGGTGCTGTTTGGTCATCTTGTTCACCCGATTTTGGATTTAACGGTGTGAATGATCGGTTTGGTCAAATTGAACCCAAATTTTTGTTCTGTGCCGATCACTATTACTATAACGGTAAAAAATTCGATTGTTTGGGCGTAGCGTCCGATTTGGCCGATGCAATGCCCAGCGTGCAAAATCTGATCGTGTTTCCATACCTTGATGGCGTTGTCGATGTTTCTTCTGGTACAGACAAGGCAATCTCGTGGGCTGATTTCACATCATCATATGCGCCTGCGCCATTGACGTTCGAACGCGTCGCATTTGATGCGCCATTATTCATTTTGTTTTCATCGGGAACTACGGGGCTACCAAAGTGTATCGTGCATTCCGTTGGGGGTGCCTTGTTACAGCACCTGAAAGAGCATCAATTACAGACGGATATTCAACCCAATGATCGTTTCTTTTATTTCACGACATGCGGGTGGATGATGTGGAACTGGTTGGCGTCTGGTCTGTCGTCTGGGGCGACTTTGATCCTGTTTGATGGGTCACCCTTTTATCCAGATGGCAATCGATTATCCGACATTGCACAGGCGGAAAACGTGACGCAATTTGGGACCTCTGCCAAATATATCGATGCATGTGCCAAAGGTGACATCAAACCGAACACGCGTCATGACCTGAAGCACTTGCGCACAATTATGTCCACTGGATCACCTTTGGCGCCCGACAGTTTTGATTATATATACCGAGACTGGAAGGCGGATGTTTGCCTGTCGTCCATTGCAGGTGGCACGGATATTTGCGGCTGTTTCACAGGCGGCAGCCCGATCAGCCCTGTTTATCGCGGCGAATGTCAAAAACGCCATTTGGCAATGGATGTCCAAGTATATGACGACGAGGGAACAATCCGAACCGACGGCCCGGGCGAGTTGGTCTGTCAGGGGCCACATCCATCTCAACCTGTCGGGTTCTGGCGTGATGAAACGGGTGAACGTTACCACGATGCCTATTTTGCGAAGTTTGATAATGTTTGGCACCACGGTGATTTTGTCGAAATTACAGACACAGGTGGGGCCGTATTTTATGGTCGTTCTGATGCAGTATTGAATCCAGGCGGTGTACGGATTGGTACAGCGGAAATATACCGCCAAGTCGAACGCGTTGATGCCGTGCTGGAAGCATTGGTGATCGGTCAGAATTGGGATAACGACGTACGGGTCGTACTGTTTGTACGTTTGCGTGAAGGCGTTGCGTTAGATGACGATTTGATCAAAACGATTAAATCTGAAATTCGCGCGAATGCCACACCGCGCCATGTTCCCGCAAAGGTGATCGCGGTTTCCGACATCCCTCGCACGAAGTCTGGTAAGATTACTGAGTTAGCTGTGCGCGACGTTGTTCATGGGCGAGCGATTAAGAATACAGAGGCAATGGCAAACCCAGAAGCGTTGGAGTTGTTCAAAGATCTGCCCGCGTTGGCAGAGTAAGGGGGCAGTATGGGGTATATAAATCGCGAGATTCGTCGTTTCGGCATGCGCTGTATCAATACCTATGAAGGTATTGCAATTACCTTTCGCGAAGAGGCCAGTTTCGCGCAATGGGTTGTTGTGAACATCGCCTCTATTGCCCTGACATTTTTCGTGGAAATGACAACAGCGGAACGGATTTTGATTGTTGCGCTGGGCTTGATGATTTTGGTGGTCGAGTTGTTGAACACAGGAATCGAGGCGGCGATTGACCGTATCAGCGAGGAAATTCATCCACTAAGTAAGAAAGCTAAGGATTGTGGATGTGCTGCTGTAGCGGTGATGGCTATGATTGGATTAATCGCGTGGTTGATGGTGTTTTTTACCTAACTTTGATAAGTCGCGAGAAGCCGACACCGATGGCGATAAAGACGAAATTTGCCAACGTCGATATGGAATAAAACATCATCCGCCCACCCAATGTCAGATCATTCAGGAATGGATATGGTAATCCGTTGGTGACGCTACCAGCTGGCAATGTGTTCATTGGGCGCACCAGTAGTTCGATCCATAACGGGTATAAAAGCCCAATTAATATGGCCCAAAAACAGGTTCCTTGGATACGGCGAAACGCGCCGAGAATAAAGAATGCGTCTATCCACATCAATAATGGGCCAACGATATGCAGGTAGTATTCACGGTACCATGGTAAGGGGCCGTTTGATTGCACCAATGCGGGATCGATAAGCATCAGACGCCAATATTGCACCACCACAGCCATGTTCATTATGATGACTAAACCGACGAAAGCATCTAATCGTACGACGGTTTTGCCCATCGACAGTCGCAGCATCTGCGCGGCGACGATGACGTTGAAGGTTATGGTCCAAATTGTCAGGAAGCGAAACTGAATTCCAAAGTGATCCATGTCGGAAACGAAGAATTGGTTCACCCAGAAACCAATGGCTAGGCTTAGAACGATGATACGGTAGATTAGGGTGTATCTATTTGAATTCACGAGTTTTTCGGCACACGTTTTTCATGAAATTTACGTCCTTCACGACGCTTGTTCCACTTATACAGGTTGGGCATCAATAACCGGTTGTAGAATGAAAATACAAGCTGGCGCATACCCGGAAGGGCAACGAGGCGCGCCCATGTTTTATAACCTGGCATCATTTTCCACAGGATCATGAATGCGGGGATTGCCGCGCTGATCTCGTCGTCTTGCATGACGTAGAGATTCTGCATTGCTTGGTCGCGGGTTAGGTTCCATTTTGACAGGTCTGTGGTGTTTAGGTCCTGAAAAAACATAGGTAAATCATGGGCTTGGGCGCGTTTTTTGTAGTTGTTTATTTCAAACCGACAGATAGGACAGTTGTCATTGTATAGGATGTATGTATCGCGCATACTTAAAAATACCATAAATTAGGGGCGCTGTCAGCCATTATGAAAATTATCCTAAATGTGTTGACCGACAAAGGATCGAAATATGCCGTTAGCGGGGGTGTGGCGGATTCGAGATCGGCAGCGAATGCGTTTATTAAGCAATTGAAACGTAACAAAAAATTCGCGAAAGCCACGCATAATACATGGGCGGTTTTGCTGGCGGATGGGACGCAAATCAAGGCGGATGATGGCGAAGGTGGGGCGGGGGCGATTATCCTTCGGATGCTGGAAACGGCGGATTTGCGGGATCATATTGTGGTGGTGACACGGTGGTATGGTGGTACGCATTTGGGCGGGGATCGGTTTCGCCATGTGAAGACATGCGTGGATAAATACCTGTCTGAAATTGGCCAAAAGTGACGTCGGTATTGCGTCTAGTTTACGTCTAGATCACGTCTAGACGTTGAACGGTGTTTGCGTACGGTGGGTTAAGTGCTGGTTAACCGTTAAAGCGTGAGCAGAATGCCTGTGTGCGGCTGTTTCCTTGGCCGCAATAATCACTCAAAATACTGCCGCTCCATGTGCCGAAACATTGGTTGTTCAAGTTATCGAGCAGGCTGTTTGAGCGATCGACCTTGCGTTGGTAATTTTTGCGGGCATAGCGAAAGTCCACAAGGAAGTCTTCGTATTCATCGAAGGTGCGGGTGTAGCGGTTATATTCGCGTTCGCGTTTGGCCCAAACATTGTCACTGCTACGCATGATTTTGAGGATTTCATCCAAGCGGTCCAGTTCACGTTCGTGATCATCAATGCGATCTTCGAGACGATCCTTTTGGTCATTCATATATTCTGCTTCTGACTTTTCGGCGTTCATCTCTGCTTGGACGGCGCGACGCGCGTTATCGTAATCGGCGCATTGTAGGAAAAGATCGGGATTGTTTTTCACGTCTTGGGCCGCGACAGGCAGGGCGATGATGATGGCGATCATTGAAATTGAAGTTTTAAACAGCATTGATTTTCCCTCGACGTGTTGGGTTTCATCATCAAGTAAATGGCAGGGAATAACAAGATTTTCTGGGGGTAGGGCGAGTGATTATAAGTAAATCAATCTGGGGTGGATTGGGTCGGGTTCGGGTTGTTCACAGAACAGACCGCGCCCGCCGATGCGGCAGGGATTGCGTAGCCAAATGCCCGAGAGCATTTTCCTTCCCACTTACTTTCTACCTGTTCGCCAGAACAGGCCGCGCCTTTCCTTCCCCCCGGGAAGGCGCTTCTCGCCTCCCCAAGGAAAGGCGCTAGGGTTGTGTTTGGATTATAGCTACCTTAGGTTGATCTAGATTATATGGTTTGGATAATGGATAGTATTAAAGAGATTTTTGACATAATGGGTCAACGTATTAAGTCACCTGTTTGGGGTTTTATCGCGTTGGCGTTTATTGCCCTCAATTGGCAGCCACTGTATTTTGTCTTATTCTCTGGAGAGCCTGCGGCCGAAAAGTTTGATTTCTTTGACAAGAACACCGACTGGATATCAATTTACCTACGACCTTTGATGTTTGGCACTGCTTTTGCAGTATTGTCACCCAGAGTTTCAAATTGGTTTATTAAATTAACCGTAGAACCAACTAATGAAAAACGCATGCGCGAAGTAGAGGAAGCCCACAAAATCTCGCGAGAAAAAAATCGACTTTCGACCGAGCGCGAGAACGAACAAAAAATTCACAGGCAAAAATTAGCAAATGATGAACAAGAATTGATTGATCAGGCAAAGAGAGATGTTGAAATTGACCAACTGCCTGATGGTGTAAAAGGCGAGTTGCAGAGCCAAATTGATGAATTGAGAGAGCGTGATGGATCACAAAGCACTAATGTCTTATCTTCAAACGACATTGGAAATAGGGCCTTAAATACGCTTCAAGAAAAGTACGAAATTAAAAAAATGCAGGCAGAAATGGAAGATAAAAATGGCAAGAGTGATAGGGCAGAAATGTATTTGCATGAAGCGGAGATGCTGCTCAATGAAATTCTGCGCAAAGAAGAAAAGATGTTGTCTCGGTAACTCCGTGCAATGTCTTAGTGAAATCTATAAATAGCCAAATTGTTCAATGTAGCCCTATAGCTAAAATTTATAGTATTTTGACAAGTTCATTAACTAAACCCGCCCCCACAAGTCATACTCACTCGCCTCATCAACCTCAACACTCACAATATCGCCAACGGCAATCGCATCCGTGCCCTCGTCAATAAACAGGTTCCCATCAATCTCTGGCGCATCTGCCTTGGTTCTACATGTCGCAATGCCATCCGCATCAATATCATCCACGATCACATCCATGCGCGTGCCGACCTTCGCCGCCAATTTCGCCTCTGATATCGCTTGGGATTTTTCCATGAAGCGGTTCCAGCGGTCTTGTTTCACATCCGCGTCCACGTGATCGGGCAGGGCGTTTGATCGCGCGCCGTCTACGTTTTCGTATTGGAAGCATCCGACGCGATCCAATTGGGCCTCGTCCAGCCAATCGAGCAGGTGTTGGAATTCGGCCTCTGTTTCGCCTGGGTAGCCGACGATGAAGGTGGAACGTAGGGTGATGTCTGGGCAGGTGTCGCGCCATGCGGCGATTTCGGCCAGTGTGTTTGATGATTTCGCGGGGCGTGCCATGCGTTTCAACACGTCTGGGTGGCTGTGTTGGAACGGGATATCCATGTAGGGCAGGATGTTGTTGGATTGATCCGCCATCAAAGGGATCAGGTCGCGCACGTGTGGATATGGGTAGACGTAGTGCAGGCGCACCCACGCGCCGAGTTCGCCAAGATCGCGGGTTAGGTCGGTGATGTGGGCGCGGTGATCGCGATCGGTGGCGTGTTTGATATCGACGCCGTAGGCCGATGTGTCCTGTGATATCACCAACAGTTCCTTGACCCCTGCATCGACCAGTTTTTCAGCCTCGCGGATTACCGCGTGGGCGGGGCGCGATTGTAGGCGGCCGCGCATGTCTGGGATGATGCAGAATTTGCATTTGTGGTTACAGCCTTCGGAGATTTTGAGGTAGCTGTAGTGGCGCGGTGTTAGGGATACGCCGCTGGCGGGCAACAGATCGATGAAGGGATCGGGGTTTGGTGGGACGGCGGTGTGTACCGCGTCCAGCACCTGTTCGTATTGGTGTGGGCCTGTGACGGCGAGGACGGAGGGGTGCGTGCCGCGAATGTAATCCTCTTCTGCGCCCAAGCAACCGGTTACTATGACTTTGCCGTTTTCGGAGAGGGCTTCGCCGATGGCGTCCAGCGATTCTGCCTTGGCGGAGTCCAAGAAACCGCATGTGTTTACGATCACGGCTTCGGCGCCTGTGTAATCCGGGCTGATCGCGTAACCTTCGGCGCGCAGGCGGGTCAGGATGCGTTCAGAGTCCACCAATGCCTTGGGGCAGCCAAGGGAGACCATGCCGATTTTGGGCTGGCCATCGCGGGATGGTTCATCGATGCGGGCGCGGGGCGCCAGATCGGGGCGCAGGGAAGGTGGATTGCTCATGATTACCCCATACCGTAGGCTGGGGGGTATTGTGAACCATAATGTTTTAGGTGGATTATGTTTAAGAAGATTTTGAACGATGCGTTGAAGAAAAACCCTGAGATGGAGGATGCCGTTGGGGACCGCGGGATTAGGCAGTTGAGTGGGATGCTTGATGGGACGTTTAAGAGAATGGAAAAGCAGATAAAGGATTTACCCAAAAGTGTTCTGGGAAATGCGTTGGCTGGGTTTTCGGAAGAAATTAATAAGGTGGTCGATGAACAGATGCCGTTGATCCATGACATAAATGAAACCGCCAGACGGGACGGCGCCGAATTATTGGGTAAGTGGCGGCATCGGATGTCTTTTGAAAGGAAAGAAGTCAGCTTTAGATTGTTGTATGATTTTCAACATGAAGTTGACGCTTTGATGGCGAGTGGGATGTCTTCCAGGAAGATGCAAGGTGAACTCGAAAAACTTCATCGTGAAGACATTAAATCGCGCTGTAAGGTGATTAAGGCGATTGAAAAATCGTCGAAGTCGGGGATGTTTGATGCGGTGAATGCATTGCTGAAGGCGGGGAATCCCGCCCAGTCGCGGACGATGTTGATGGATACACCGTTAGCATATGCCTATCAAGCGGGGCGGATGGATGTGGTTAAGCTATTGATCGATCATGGAGCCGATTATGATGCGATTGGGTGGACGCGGTTGCATTATGCGATTGTTTATGGGGAGGCTCGCGATGTGCGGGCGGCGCTGCCTAGTGATGTTTTGCATCGACCTGATGAGGAGAAGCGAACTGCGTTTGAGTTGTGTGGGTTGTATGGGAGTTCAGAAAAGACAGCGATTTTGCAAAAAGAATTGAAGCGACTCGGTGGGGTTTCTGACGGTGTTATTACCGCGATGTGTGACGCTATTACGTCAGGAGATATTTTAGCGGTTAAGGGTTATTTGGACGCTGGGGTGCCAGCCTTTGTCTCGTCGAGCTATGGGCCCGATAGTGCGATTTGTTTAACCGAGACGTTTGATTTGGAAATGCTTCAATTGTTATTGGATCATGGGTTGGACTTGAGAGAGGTAGATAGCTTGAGTGATTGTCATCTTAGGCCCGAACGCATTTTAGATGAAAATGGGTTTCCCAAGATTTTTACCTTTGGTCGTGCGTTGATGGATGCGGGGTGGAAGCCTGAGTGGTTGGATGATTTTGAAGATAATCAAATGCGTTACATTTCTGGGGCGTTATTGATCTCGAAGGAAGCTGTGCGCCAATCGCAGATCAAGGAGCAAATGAGCGTGCGATTTGGGGTTTCGAATCCAGAGCGGGTAGATCATGCGCTTTGGAGGCAGATGATCCGAGAGGGATATGCGGCATATGAAGTTGCAAAGAAGTTTGGCGTTGATACGGGGGTGGGGCGCGACGGGCCAAAGTGGTGTTTTGATCGGTTCGGGATGACAACGACGTTTTTGCCTGATGGGCGTTGTGTACAGATCGCTGGCGAGCATGAGGATCACTATGATCCAGATTTTCACATCTACAACGACGTCGTTGTTCATGACGGCAAAGGTGGGGTTGATATTTATTGCTATCCGCGCGCGGATTTTGCACCGACCGATTTTCATACCGCAACATTGTTCGACGATCACATCTTGATCATTGGTAATTGTGGGTATCAAGGGGATCGTCGCGTAGGCGAGACGCCTGTTTATCGATTAAACCTGTCTGATTTTTCAATACAGGCGGTGGAAACCACGGGGGAGAAACCCGGTTGGATTAACCGCCACAGTGCCGTGTTACAGGACGGGGAAATCGTGGTTTCGGGTGGGCAGATACAGTCCGAGACGGGGTATGGGGATTACAGCGAAAGCCATGCGTTGCGCATCAAGGATATGGTTTGGCGCAGGGTGTCATAAGGCGTGTGGAAAAAACGTGGATTTAATTACGAATCCCGCTTGACGCACACATAGCGATGACCTATTCAGCGCACACCTTGTGGCGAGGTAGCTCAGCTGGTTAGAGCGCAGGACTCATAATCTTGAGGTCGAGGGTTCAAGTCCCCCTCTCGCCACCACTTCCCCCCTCTTCGGCAGAAAATAACCGATGAATGCGCTATGCTTGCGGAAGTTCTGTGTGAACTTTATGGTGGGCGAAAGTATTGGTTGGGGCCGAGATTTGCGGGTTTTTCTTGTTATTGGTGTGATTGCGTTGGCGGGTTGTTCCGTGCAGAAGGACAATCCTGATTTTGTGTACCCAAAATTGCATGCGACGGCATCAACAGATCGCCCACAATTATTGCCCACAGATCAGTTGGCGCGTGATAATGCGGCACGGATTGGGAATTCTGTTTCGCCCGCGGGTGCGTTGGTGGCGCGGATTGCGCGGTTGCGTCGCAAGGCGGCGTTGTTGTCTGCGTATCGATTCTAGGCGTTGCTGAATCACCTCGTTTTGGGTAACAGGGGCGCAACGTAATACATAGGAATCGCAAAATGGCTGATCCAATCAAACTGGGTATCGCTGGACTGGGCACTGTTGGTGTTGGTCTGATCAAAATCGTTCAGGAAAATGCGGGTCTGTTGACTACGCGTGCGGGACGCCCAATTGAAATTACAGCCGTTTCCGCGCGATCCAATTCCAAAGATCGTGGCGTTGATTTATCCGCATACGATTGGGAAGATGATGCGGTAAATTTGGCAAAGCGCGATGATGTCGATGTTTTTGTGGAACTGATCGGTGGTGATGCTGGCCCTGCCAAAGCGGCGACAGAGGCGGCGATTGCGGCGGGCAAACATGTTGTGACCGCGAACAAAGCGATGTTGGCATTGCATGGTCAGGAATTGGCATTGGCGGCAGAAGCGGCTGGTGTGAACCTGCGGTTTGAGGCGGCTGTGGCGGGTGGTATTCCCGTGATCAAGGCATTGACTGAGAGTTTGGCGGGTAACAACATTACACGTATTATGGGTGTGATGAACGGCACCTGTAATTACATCCTGACACGTATGGAAACAGCTGGTTTGCCGTATGATACCGTGTTTGAGGAAGCCAACCAATTGGGGTATCTGGAAGCGGATCCGAATTTGGATGTGGGCGGCATTGATGCGGCGCATAAATTGGTTTTGTTGTCATCCATTGCGTATGGCACACAGGTCGATTTTGAAGGTGCGGTTCTGGAAGGGATCGGACGTATCACGATCGAGGATATTAATGCCGCCGCAGAAATGGGATACCGCATTAAATTGCTGGGCGTTTCACAGATGACGGATACAGGGTTGTCGCAATCCATGCGCCCATGTCTGGTGCCGGTGGCATCGCCATTGGCGCAACTGGAAGGTGGCACCAATATGGTGATCCTAGAAGGTGACGCGGTTGGGCAGATCGTATTGCGCGGTGCAGGTGCGGGCGAGGGCCCGACGGCCAGTGCGGTGATTGGCGATATCATGGATATAGCGCGTGGAATTAATATTCCTGTGTTTGGTCAACCCGCAAGTGGATTGGCCTCAGTGCCATGTATTAGCACATCTGCGGAAAACCAGTTTTACATTCGTTTAAACCTACATGATGAAGCTGGCGCAATGGCACGGGTTTCAGCGGCGTTGGCAGAGGCGGGCGTTTCCATTGATCGTATTCGTCAAGAGAGCCACGAAGATGATGCGGCGCCTGTTTTGATCGTGACGCATCCAACGGATCGTGGAACGTTGAATGGTGCGGTTGCCGCAATTGAGAACTCTGGTGTTGTTTTGGCGGAACCAGTGGTTTTGCGCATCGAGAACGTATAATTATTGGGGCTGTTCTGTTGGCGCAGAGCGGCCCAATTTATCCGCCAAATCGCGGCTGAATAGTGCAATCATCGCGTTGCGGATTGCGGGCGTTCCATCCATCAATTTACGTAAATCGGATGCAGTCCAATATGTATAGGTGCCGCCTTGTTGCACCGTGACACTGGCGCTGGCACGGCCATCCAGCAAAAAGCCTATTTCACCCAAAAATAGTGGCGCGGATAGGGTGCTTGTTGCGCCTGATTTTACCAAATTTGCGCGGCCTTCAGTGACCAGATACAGATGTTCGATGGGTGTATTTTGATCCGACAGTTTTATGTCCTGATCCGCGTGAACGGTGGTGGATAATTTCATGACTTTGCGAAATTGACCTGGGGTTAGGGTGTCAAAGCTGGCGTAGGTTTTGGCGGTTTGTTCATCCATTGCAAATGTTGTGCGCTCAAAGATCAACAGGATGATCATGCCTAAATTGATGATGCCTAATATGCCCGACGTGAAAATTGCATCCCACAATGGCGTTTCTTCGATGTGGTAGTAATACAGCAGATAAAATCCCGTTCCCAACAGCAACAGCCCACGCAGCCACAATTCATCACGTGCCAAAAATCCGAGGCTGTAACAAATGAAAGCGAGCTGTACGAGTATGGCTGCGGATGTCACGTATTCAATCATGCGCGGTTCCTTGTTGAATTGGCATAGCCTGTCAGGCAAAGGCGCATAGGTCAAAGAGTTTTGCGCTGTATCGATGGAATTTATGCGGTATAGTTTTGCATAATTTGAATTTCAGTGGGGTGATATATGTCACAGGTTTTTTTAGGCGTAGAGCAATCAACCACAGCGCGACGCTGGGTTGGCCCCGATGAGGCGATTGACCGCCAAGCCCAGATGATTGCACAGGAAACAGGGTTTCCCAGTGCGATGTCGAATGTGTTGGCGCGATTGGGTGTGGCGGCGGGTGATGCGGCGCGGTTTACCCAACCTTCGTTACGTGATTTGATGCCAGATCCGATGAGCATGAAAGATATGGGCAAGGCGGCCGCGCGGATTAATGAAGCGGTGGTGAAAGGCCAACGGATTGCGATTTTTGCGGATTATGATGTGGATGGGGCGACATCGGCGGCGTTGTTGCATGATTGGCTGACGCAGTTGGGGAATGTGCCGACGATATATGTGCCTGATCGTATCGACGAGGGTTATGGGCCCAATGACGAAGCTATGGTGATGTTGGCGGCGAAGCATGATTTGATTGTCTGTGTGGATTGCGGGACGTTATCGCATGGGCCGATTGATGCGGTGGCAGGGACGGATGTGGTGGTTTTGGATCATCACTTGGGTGGTGAGACATTGCCCAATGCGTTTGCGGTGGTGAATCCGAACCGTCAGGATGAAACGGGTGATTTGCATTACCTGTGCGCGGCGGGCGTTGTTTTCATGACATTGGCGGCAATGAACGGCATTCGTCGTGGCGATAAATTACCAACACCTGACCTGATGGCGATGCTGGATTTAGTGGCGCTGGGCACGGTGGCGGATGTGGCGCCGTTGGTGGAATTTAACCGTGCGCTGGTCCGCCAAGGGTTGGTGATTATGGCGCGGCGTTTGCGCGTTGGATTGGTGGCCTTGGCAGATGCGGCGGGGATGAATACCGCACCTGCGGCGTATCATTTGGGGTATTTGTTGGGGCCGCGGATTAATGCAGGCGGACGTGTGGGCAAGGCCGATTTGGGGGCACGTTTGTTGACCTGTTCTGATCCGCATGAGGCCAGCGCGATGGCAGAGAAGTTAAACCAGTTGAACACGGAACGCCGCGAGATTGAGGCGACTGTGCAATTGCAAGCAATGGAGCAGGCGGAGCAACGTGGGTTGGATGGTGCGTTGGTTTGGGCCGCTGGTGATGGTTGGCATCCAGGTGTGGTTGGGATTGTTGCATCGCGGTTGAAAGAGGCGACGAATAGGCCAGCGGTTGTGATTGGCCTGGACGGCGCCGAGGGCAAAGGTTCTGGGCGATCTGTCAGTGGTGTGGATTTGGGTGCTAGCATTGCCACGCTGGCACGTGAAGGCCACATTATTAAGGGTGGCGGACATAAAATGGCGGCTGGGTTGTCTGTGGAAACGGGCAAGCTGGATGGCGCTATGGAGCGGTTGAGTGAGTTGTTGGCGAAACAGGGTGCGGATAAGATGGGGGCCAAAGATCTGCGGTTGGATGGTGCGATTGCACCGTCGGCGATCACCGTTGATTTGTTGGAGCAATTGGATACCGCTGGGCCTTTTGGGGCGGGTGCGCCAGGGCCGCGATTTGCATTGCCGTTTGTACGCGTGTCATTCGCCAAACGCGCGGGCGATACACATCTACGTTTGACCTTTGTGGATGATAATGGTGGCAAAATTGATGCAATCGCATTCGGGGCGTTTAAATCCGATTTAGGCCCGACACTAGAGGATCATAAAGGCCAAGTTTTCCATGTGGCGGGACGATTAGAGATTGATACGTGGAACGGGCGGATGCGGCCCAAGTTGACGTTGGAAGATGCCGCGATAGCGGGGTGATTTAAGTGAAATTCCGATGTTTCACACCCACGCTGGTGGTGGGAAGTTCGGAAAAATAGGTTTGTGAAACTTTTTTGCAAAAAGATGAAATTTCATCTTGCAAGACTCACATGCTTGGCCTAAATACCGCCTCACACCACAGAGTGCTCCCTTCGTCTATCGGTTAGGACGCCAGGTTTTCAACCTGGAAAGAGGGGTTCAATTCCCCTAGGGAGTACCAGTGGTGGATTATCTCACATCGTCAGAATTAAACGCTTATTGCGTGTTGGATTTTTGAAGAACTGCGATTTTGGCAAGTTGTTCACGAGCCTCGTCAACAGTGCCATGCAGTTTGCTGTACCAGCGTGGGGTTGAGCCCAGCCGTATTGCATAATCAGGATCGATCGTGATTTTTGGATTTGATCGGATTAATTTGGCGTTTGCAGCGATTTCATACCAGTGTTTCGCCTGTTCCAAATCGACAGTTTCACAGAAATAAAATGCGTTCATGTAACATTTTCCAAGACGCGAAGCGGCGGGGCCATGACCCATGTTTGCGGCCTGTTTGAGCCATTTTTCCTGTTCCGATTTCGTGGCGGGATCGTTGCCGTTTAGAGACCAAGCAAGGGTGTTCATTGCATTTGGATCGTCTTGGGTTGCGGCGATACGTAGGGCGGCGATTTTTCTATCAGTTTTCGATTGATCATGCATGACGCTGGCAATTGTTTTGGCGGCCCCTGGATCGCCAAGTTGCATCAACACATGCACGCGATCATGTTCGCCATCACCAGCCGCGAGAAGGGGGGTGGCGTCTGCAATGCCCAAGCGTTGCGCATGTTTCAGATAGCGCGTTGCGCGTTTGTCGCGGCGCTTGTTTTTGCGACCTTGACGGATGTCAAACATGGCCAAGTTCCAAAACGAAGCACCGACGCCCTGACGACCTGTTTTGTTCCATGCTTTGTCGGCGATGTTTCCTTGGGCTTTGCGGGCTTTTTTGCCAGCGTTGATTTTGCTGTAAAACATCAGCGCGTGATAGTTATTGATTCCGATTGGGTCTTTTTGGAATTTCAAAAAACCATATATTTTTAATGCACCCGCGTGGTCGTTTGCTGTGACTTTGGATGCGGCGTATTTACGTTCCCATTGTAATAATTTTTCAGGTGGAGTGTATAAAACCATTAAAACGATCAATATTGGTATGAAGATGATGGATAGATATTTTAAGGTTTTGGAAGTCATTTGTTTAAATCACTGATTTTTAAGTTGTTAGGTCGATTAAAAAGTGGTGGCTGATTTTCATCACTGGTCGTTACTCAGCGGTAAATGGCCAGCGCATGTTTGCGATTATGACACGTCCAATCGTACGAAGCGCCCATCAGTGAATTCCGCCAATGGGCGGCACCAAAGCGGGCCTTCGGTTTGGACAGAGCTGTAGAGGACACCCGGCTCGTTCGTGGCCTCTATCTGGCAGATGCCGCTGATCACATAGACGCCCCCTGATTTGCGGTGACGCCATAGGGTCGAAACAGGGACAGATTGATCGGGTTGTTGCGTCATAAAAAATCCAGCGAATCTATTTGTATTGAATGGGTGTTAACCTAGCGGGGCGCCGCACAAATGAAAACGGCCAACCTGATGGAGATCAGATTGGCCGTTTGAATTGATGTGGTGTGTTTTATAGGTCGTCGTACAATGGGAAGGCTTTGCACAGATCGGCCACTTGGGCGCGCACGGCTGCTTCGACCTCGGCGTTGCCGTCTTCGCCGTTGGCGGCGATGCCATCAACAACCTGTACGATCATGTCTGCGATTTGGCGGAATTCAGCCTCGCCAAAGCCGCGTGTTGTGCCCGCAGGTGTGCCCAAACGTAGGCCAGATGTGACCATTGGTTTTTCTGGGTCAAACGGGATGCCGTTTTTGTTACAGGTGATGTGGGCGCGGCCCAATGCCTTGTCTGCGATGTTGCCTGTCACCTTCTTGGGGCGTAGGTCGACCAACATCAGGTGGGTGTCTGTGCCGCCAGTGACGATGTCCAAGCCGCCTTTGATCAACTGATCTGCCAATGCTTTGGCATTTAGGATCACTTGTTTTTGGTAGGATTTGAATTCTGGACGCAATGCTTCGCCGAATGCCACGGCCTTGGCCGCGATGACGTGCATTAATGGGCCACCTTGGATGCCGGGGAAGATGGCAGAGTTGAACTTTTTCGCCATGTCCGCATCGTTTGTTAGGATCATGCCGCCGCGTGGACCGCGTAGTGTTTTATGCGTTGTCGTTGTGGCAACGTGCGCGTGTGGGAATGGGGAAGGGTGTTCGCCCGCCGCCACAAGACCCGCAAAGTGGGCCATGTCAACGTGAAGGTATGCGCCAACAGAATCTGCGATTTCGCGCATTTTGGCGAAGTCGATTTGACGTGGAATGGCAGAGCCGCCTGCGATGATCATTTTTGGTTTATGTTCGTTTGCAAGTGCCTGAACCTGATCGTAATCAAGCAGGTTATCGTCGCGGCGCACGCCGTATTGGATGGCGTTGAACCATTTACCAGATTGGTTTGGGCGCGCACCGTGGGTTAGGTGACCACCAGCGTCCAGAGACATGCCCAAGATTGTGTCGCCTGGTTGCAATAATGCTTGGAACACACCTTGGTTTGCTTGGGAACCTGAGTTTGGTTGGACGTTTGCGAAATCACAGCCGAACAATTCCTTGGCGCGATCACATGCCAAGTTTTCAGCAACGTCAACATATTGGCAACCGCCGTAGTAGCGACGACCTGCGTAGCCTTCGGCGTATTTGTTGGTCATTACGGAACCTTGGGCCTGCATCACGGCTTTGGATACGATGTTTTCTGATGCGATCAATTCGATTTCATCGCGTTGACGGCCCAATTCCGCAGTGATTGATCCGAATAGTTCTGGATCACGAGAAGATAGCTCTTCTGTGAAAAAACCTGCGTCGCGTACGGTGTTGCTCATTTCATGACTCCTGAGGATGAATTGCAATTGGGGTTTGTCCTAATCCATCGGTTTAGGGTATGAAAGGTTCAATGCGACGATTGCGGCGAATTGTGCGGCTTTTGGCGGGAAAATAGGGCGGCTGTTTCGTTTAAACGTGCCGCGTGAATGATAGGAAACTAAACGATGCGTAAAATTGCATTCATAGCTAGCCCAACAGATTCGGCCCAAGAGAGCCTGTCTGTGCTGGAAGCAGAGCATGGCAACATCGCGCCAGAGGATGCGGATTTGATCGTAGCGCTGGGCGGGGATGGTTTTATGTTGGAAGCATTGCATTCAACATTGCACATTGATTGCCCCGTTTATGGTATGAATCGCGGCACAGTTGGTTTTTTGATGAATGAATATTCGCCGCATCATTTGATGGGGCGTTTAGCGGATGCCGAAGAGGCGGTTATTCACCCATTGCGCATGCAGGCACATTGTGCGGATGGCACGGAATTTGAGGCATTGGCGATTAACGAGGTGTCGTTGATTCGTGCGGGGGCGCAGGCGGCAAAGTTGAAGATTTCCGTGGATGGGCGTGTGCGGTTGCCTGAATTGGTTTGCGATGGGGCGTTATTATCGACGCCAGCTGGATCGACAGCCTATAACTATTCCGCGCACGGGCCGATTTTGCCGATTGGTGCCGAAATTTTGGCACTTACGGGAATTGCTGCGTTTCGCCCGCGGCGTTGGCGCGGCGCGTTATTGCCGCGTACTGCGCATGTGCGGTTTGATGTGTTGCAGCCCGAAAAACGCCCCGTGACTGCGTCGGCGGACAGTAAGGGTGCCAAAGAGATTTTGTCGGTTGATATTTTTAGCGCACAAGATCACAAGCATCGTATTCTTTTTGACCCAGGTCATGGGTTGGAAGAGCGTTTGATTTCAGAACAATTTATGTAAGGCAAGATCATGGCATTATCCGCGCCACAACAATTTAGATATTGGTCCATCGGGGCCGTGGTTTTCCTATTCGCGATGTGGTTGCTGTCAGGGGTGTTGTTACCATTCATCACTGGCATGGCGATCGCGTATTTTCTGGATCCATCGGCGGATAAGTTGGAAAAGCTGGGCTGTTCGCGTGTTGTCGCGACCAGTATTATTACATTCGTTGGGCTGTTTGTTGGGTTTCTATTGATCGCGTTATTGGTGCCACAGTTGGTTTCACAATTAGCGGCATTGGTGACGGCAGCGCCAGGGTATTTCGCACAGGCACAGGATGTTTTGGTTTCTCGTTTCCCAGCGTTATTGGATGAAACCAGCACCATTCGCGGCGCGTTAGATGGGTTTGTGGCCAGTATCCAAGAACGTAGTGGTGATGTTGCAAATGCTGTGTTGGCGTCCGCGTTTAGTGTGGTTGACGCCTTGGTGTTTATCGTGATCGCACCTGTTGTGGCGTTTTACATGTTGTTGGACTGGGATCGCATGGTTGCCACCATCGACAGTTGGCTGCCGCGTGATCACCGCGAAACATTGCGCGGTTTGGCGCGTGAGTTGGACAGTGTGATGTCTGGTTTCGTGCGCGGGCAATTGACGGTTTGTGCGATTTTGGGGACGCTATATGCGGTCGCGCTGATGGGTGTTGGTTTGCAGTTCGGTTTGATTGTTGGATTGATCGCGGGGTTGTTGACCTTCATTCCTTATGTTGGATCACTGATTGGTGGCGCGTTGTCCATTGGATTGGCGTTGTTTCAATTTTGGGATACGCCCGAATGGATCGTGGTTGTGGCGATAATTTTTGCGCTGGGCCAGACATTAGAGGGTAATTTCCTGACGCCGAAATTGGTTGGTGGCAAAGTTGGGTTGCATCCTGTTTGGTTGATGTTCGCGCTGTCTGCGTTTGGATCGTTGATGGGGTTCACGGGGATGTTGATTGCGGTGCCTGTGGCGGCCTGTATCGGGGTGTTTTCGCGGTTTGGTTTGCGCCAGTATTTGAATGGACGGTTGTATCAGGGGCTGGATGGTTTGACGGATGACGACGATATTAGACAAGACGATGCCTGAACAACTTATATTCGATTTACCGATAAAAACCGCCTTTGGGCGCGAGGATTTTTTTGTGACGGGGGCAAACGCCTCTGCTGTTCAGATCGTGGAGAATTGGCCCAATTGGCCGATGCGCAAGTTGGTTTTGGTGGGACCAAGTGGTGCGGGAAAATCGCATTTGGCGCATATTTGGTCAGAGATGACAGATGGCATTGTGATTGATGCACGCACATTGACGGATGTGGATTTGCACGAGATTAGCCAAGCGGCGGTTTGTGTGGAAAATATGCATTTGGTGGCGGGGGATGAGGGATTGGAAGCACATGGATTTCATTTGCATAATCTGGCCCAAGAAACCGGTGCGCCCTTGTTGATGACGGGGATTGGGGTGCCTGCCAGTTGGGGGATTACATTGCCCGATTTGGCCAGCCGTATCCAAGGCACATCAGTCGCGGAATTACGTGCACCAGATGATGCGTTGTTGAACGCGTTGTTGGTGAAACAGTTTAGTGATCGACAGATCGCGATTGATCCCAAAGTGGTGAATTTTGTTTTGCCGCGCATGGAACGTTCGTTTTCGGGAATTGCGGCATTGGTTGAGGCGCTGGACAAGGGCGCGTTGCAAGCAGGTAAGCCGATTTCGGTGAAATTGGCGCGTCAAGTCTTGGAAATGTGATGAGTTGTGTTTGGCGCTTTCCCTAGACTCTGGTGGTGATCCCGTTTTAAATGGGTGCGAATGACGACGGACCACCCAATGAACGCCGACTTTCTGCATAGTGATGTGCCTGATCCACAGATCGTGGAAGGCGTTAGCGCCGACAATGCGCGACGGTTTTTGAACCGTGAATTGTCGTGGCTGGCGTTTAATTGGCGCGTGCTGGAATTGGCGCAAGACACCAGTTGGCCGTTGCTGGAACGTGTGCGGATGGTATCGATTTCATCCAGTAACTTGGACGAATTTTACACAGTGCGCGTGGCGGGTTTGCGTGAATTGGCGCGGGGTGGAATAACCAAAAAATCCGCTGATGGACATACGCCTGCACAGCAATTGGATATGATTGATGTGGATGCGAATGCCTTGTCTGTTGCGCAACAGGAAACGTGGAATGCGTTGATTGGGGAGTTGTCTGCGCAGGACATTTCCATCCTAAAACCAGAAGATTTGAACGATGCGGATCGCGCGTTTTTAGATCAGATTTTTCTGGATCAAATTTTCCCGATTGTCAGCCCATTGGCCGTTGATCCCGCGCATCCGTTTCCATTTATTCATTCGGGTGGTTTGGCGATGGCGTTGCATTTGGCACGCAAGGGCGGCAAATCCCCGATCCAAGCATTGTTGCCAATCCCCAGCCAAGCGGATCGGTTTATCGCGTTGCCATCAGAAAATGGCGATGGTTTGCGGATCGTGACGATGGAAACGGTTTTGTTGCAGGCCTTGGGTGTTTTGTTCCCCAGTTATGATCTGGTTGGGCATTGTATGTTCCGTGTGTTGCGCGACAGTGATCTGGAAATCGAGGACGAGTCCGAGGATTTGGTGCGCGAATTTGAAACCGCACTAAAGCGTCGCCAACGCGGTGACGTTGTGCGGTTAAAAATCACCAAGGGCGCGCCAGATAAATTACGTAAGATGGTGCTGAATTCGTTGAAGGTTGCGGATAACGAAGTGATCGAGGTGGATGGTATTTTGGGTCTAGAAGACCTGAAAGAGATTTGCGATTTGGGGCCGTCAGAACTGTGTTGGCCGAAATACACGCCGCGCATGCCAGAACGTGTGATGGATTTTGACAAGGATATTTTTGCGGCTATTCGCCAAAAGGATATGTTGTTGCATCACCCATACGAGAGTTTTGACATCGTTGTGAATTTCCTGCGCCAAGCGGCGCGTGATCCTGATGTGGTCGCGATCAAACAGACGTTGTATCGCACATCAAACCAATCCCCGATTGTGGATGCGTTATGTGCCGCTGCCGAAGACGGGAAATCTGTGACAGCGGTGGTGGAGTTAAAGGCACGGTTTGATGAGGCGGCGAATATTCGGTTGTCGCGGCAAATGGAACGTGCGGGTGTGCATGTGGTGTATGGGTTTATCGATATGAAAACCCATGCCAAGGTATCGACGATTGTGCGCAAAGAGAGTGGAAAATTACGCACCTATACCCATTTCGGCACAGGAAATTATCATCCTGTGACGGCGAATATCTATTCTGATCTGTCCTTTTTTACATGCAGCAGTTCGCTGGGTAAGGATGCGACGAAGTTGTTTAATTACATATCTGGTTATGCCGAGGCGGAGGATTTAAATAATCTGTCGATTGCGCCAAGTTTCCTGTTTAAGGATTTGATCCGCTATATTGATGCAGAGGCAGAAGCGGCGAAGGCCGGTAAGCCTGCGCATATTTGGGCGAAGATGAATTCGATCATTGAGCGCAATGTGATTGATGCACTGTATCGTGCCAGCCAAGCGGGTGTGAAGATTGATTTGGTTGTGCGTGGGATTTGCGGTGTTCGGCCAGGTGTTAAGGGATTGTCTGAAAACATCCGCGTAAAATCGGTTGTGGGTCGGTTTTTGGAACATTCACGGATCGTGTGTTTTGCAAATGGCAAGGATATGCCAAACCGTGATGCGTTGGTGTTTATATCATCCGCAGATTGGATGGGGCGGAATTTACATGCCCGTGTTGAAAGCATGGTGCGGATAAAAAACAAAACAGTTCACGCCCAAATTTTAAGCCAGATCATGGCGGCGAATTTGGCGGATACGCGAAATTCATGGGTGTTGAACCCTGATGGATCATACACACGTGATGTGCCTGATGGCGACGTTGCGACGTTTGATTGTCACAGATTTTTTATGGAAAATCCATCATTGTCGGGTCGGGGCAAGGTTGGCGCAAAGGATGTACCAGAATTGGCCCACTCGCATGATTAAAAAAAATAAAAACGTTGAGAATGCCCGTGTCGGAGTGATCGATGTTGGATCGAATTCCGTGCGTTTGGTTGTGTTTGATGGGGCCATTCGATCGCCCAGTTATTTTTACAATGAAAAGGTGATGGCGGGCTTGGGTTTGGATTTAGCGCATACGGGCAAGCTGCATCCTGAGGGCAAAGAACGTGCACTAAAGGCATTGCGACGGTTTCATGAAATCGCGGAACGTATGGATTTGAACAGTTTGGCTGCGGTGGCGACAGAGGCGGTTCGTGCGGCATCTGATGGTCCTGAATTTTGCCAACGCGTGCTGGATGAAATTGGGATCGAATTGGTGCCCATTTCGGGTGACCAAGAGGCGAACTTGTCCGCGCAGGGTGTGTTGTTGGGCTGGCCCAAGGCATCGGGGTTGGTGTGCGATATTGGCGGTGCGTCGATGGAATTGGCATCTTTGGAAGTGGGAGATGTGAAGAAAACGCGATCGTCAAAGTTAGGCCCGATGGCCGTTATGGGACGGTTTGATGATGTCGATGCGCAGGAAATATATCTGCGAACTGGCCTGCAAGAATTGACGCGTGGGTTTGATTTGCATGTGGATACGTTGTTTCTCGTCGGTGGTTCGTGGCGTGCATTGGCGCATATTCATATGATACGAACGGATTACCCATTGCGGGTTTTACATGACTATGTTGTCAATCCGGTGGCGTTTTTGGACACGTTGGATTTTGTAGAAAACCGCACCCCTGAGCAGATACAGGAACAAATGCAAATTAGCAGTTCGCGTGCGCGGTTATTGCCGATGGCGGCCAAGACATTGCGTGGTTTATTGGCGTTAGTTGATGTGCACGAAATTGCGTTTTCCAGTTATGGGTTGCGTGAGGGTTTGATGTACGAAAATATGCCTGCAAATATTCGTAACAGTGATCCATTGATTGCAGCCGCCCGAGCGATCGAGGCGGGGCAGGCACGGTTTCCTGGGTTTGGGGATGTGTTGTTTGATTGGCTATCGCCGCTGTTTACGACCCTTGATGGTTCTGTGAAACGTTTGATCCATGCGGCGTGTTTATTGCACGATGTGCATTGGCGATCACATCCTGATTATCGTTCAGAGGTTTGTTTTGATGCGGCGACGCTGGCCAATTTGGGTGGTATCGATCATGGCGGGCGCGTGTTTTTGGCGGGGACATTATTGCACAGGTATAAGGCGAAACGTGTTTCAGAGAATTACAATGCTGTGCGGGTTTTGTTGCAGGAAGATGAGCTGAATTTGGCAAAAACCGTTGGGTTAGCGATTCGATTGGGTGCGATGATGAGTAGTGCCGATCCAGAGCATATGGGACGTTTGATTTTGACACCTAAGGCCGTGAATTTAGAGCTGGATGCCCAAAGTGAAGAGGTGTTTGGTGAGGTGGTAATGAAACGCTTGCAAGCCGTTGCTGAAAGTATCGGACGCACCGCCACGGTAAGTTATGTATGAACGCCTGCGTGGTTGCGTGTGAAGTGACAATAGCCTAGACAATTTCGAGAACAGAATTTCAAGGAAACGACCCATGCGTCTGAGTAAATATTTTCTTCCGGTCCTTAAGGAAAACCCAAGTGATGCGCAGATTGTTAGCCATCGTTTGATGTTGCGTGCAGGCATGATCCGCCAAGCTCAATCTGGCATTTATTCATGGTTGCCAATGGGGTTCAAAGTGTTGCGAAAATTGGAAAACATTGTGCATGACGAGCAGGTGCGTGCGGGCCATAATCCTATGTTGATGCCAACGATGCAATCTGCGGATTTGTGGAAAGAGAGTGGGCGTTACGAGGATTACGGCAAGGAAATGTTGCGCGTGACGGATCGCCATGATCGCGACATGTTGTTTGGCCCAACCAACGAAGAGTTGATCACTGATATTTTCCGCAGCAATGTGAAGTCATACAAAGATTTGCCGCTAACTTTGTACCAAATCCAATGGAAGTTCCGCGACGAAGTGCGCCCACGTTTTGGTGTGATGCGTGGTCGTGAATTCCTGATGAAGGATGGGTATAATTTCGATGTGGATAAGCCATCTGCGATGCACGCGTACAACCGCCATTTGGTCAGTTACCTGCGCACCTATGAACGTATGGGGATGAAAGCGATTCCGATGCGTGCGGACAGTGGCCCGATCGGTGGCGAAGATACGCACGAGTTTTTGGTCTTGGCCGAAACAGGCGAGAGCGAGGTTTTCTACGACAGCAAGATTTTGGATTTGCATTTGGGTGATCGCGAAGTTGATTACGACAGTTGGGATCAATGTGCCGCGATTTTTGATGAGTGGACAACACCTTATGCCCGTACTGACGAAACGCATGATGCGGAGTTGTTTGCACAGGTGCCAGCGGAGCGTCAGATGACATCGCGCGGCATCGAAGTTGGGCAAATCTTCTACTTCGGTACGAAATATTCCGAGAGCATGAACGCCAAAGTTTCGACGCCAGATGATGGTGATGTGCCTGTGCATATGGGTAGCCACGGCATTGGTGTGTCACGTATGATCGGTGCGATTATTGAGGCGAGCCATGACGACAAAGGTATCATTTGGCCCGAGGCCGTGACGCCGTTTGGTGTGGGTATTGTGAACCTGAAGCAAGGTGACGAAGAAGCGGATGCGGCGTGCGAAGCGTTGTATAAATCGGCGACCGCGTTGGGTCTGGATCCATTATATGATGATCGTAATGAACGTGCTGGTGGCAAGTTTGCATCGATGGATTTGATTGGTTTGCCGTGGCGTATTACAGTCGGCCCACGTGGGCTTAAAAACGGTGTGGTTGAATTGACCAGCCGTAAGACAGGCGAAAGCGAAGAGTTGACGCCTGAATTGGCAATCGAGAAGTTGGTGAAAATATACGCGGACGTTTAATGCATGGGTAAATTGGTGAAGATTTCGGGAGGTGTTGGACTGGGCGTTTTGCTGTCTCAATTTCCCGAATATTCCCAGCAATATGTGCAACGTCTCGGTGGCGCCGTTGATGAATTGAAAACCGTGGTCAGCGATTTTGATACCAGTGCGCAGGCAACCGGCAGTACGCGTGAAACCGCATTGGCCAGCATGGCGCAGGGTGACGAATTTTTGCAACGTCGCGGTGATGACATGGGGCGCACAATTGACCGGTATGGGTATTTGGATGAGAGCTATGCAATTCTGCGTGATGCGGGTGCGTATGAGCGGTTAGCTTATGTGAGACGGTTCGGGGATGCGCAGATTACCAAAAACGCCTTCGCCGATTTCCAACCTGCGATTCCGCTGAGCATTGAAGCGCTGGTTTTGTTGTTTGGTGGATATGTGTTTGGTTATGGGGCGATATCTGGTACGGGTCGCGTTGTGCGTAGACGAAAGAAAAATAAGCATGAATAATACCAAACCCTTTAGCCGTTTTGAGCGTATGATCGCGTGGCGGTATTTGCGTTCTAAGCGATCCGATGGCGGTGTGTCTGTGATGACATGGATTTCCCTGATCGGGATTGCGTTGGCGGTGTTTGCATTAATCGCGACATTGGCGGTACGGTCTGGGTTTCGCACGGAATTTGTTGGCACGATTTTGGGGGCGAATGCGCATGCTAGCGTTTATTCCAGCCCGTATATTGATGCCGAGGGTTTCACGGTGAATGGTTTTGCCGATTACGAAATCGCGCGTGATCGCATTGCCGCCTTGGACGGTGTAGTGCGCGTTGCGCCCGTGGTTAAGGGCCAAGTGATGGCCAATGCCAATGGGCAAAACACCGGTGTTCAGGTGTTTGGTGAAACATTGGCGGATTTAAAGACGTTACCGTTGGTAGCAAACCCCAAGGATGCGTTTGGGTCGATTGAAGATTACAATAGTGGTGTTGCCATTGGTTCGGGGATTGCGCGCAAATTGGGTTTGCGTGTGGGCGATGTGATTACCTTGATTTCGCCCGATGGTGTGAAAACGGCATTTGGCACCAGCCCACGGATCAGTAGCTATGATGTGGTCTATGTTTTTGAGGTGGGGCGATACGATATCGACGGAACGCGGATTTATATGCCGCTGAACGAAGCACAGATTTATTTCAACCGCGAAGGTGTTGTTGACGAATTTGAGGTAATGGTGGCCGACCCAGATGCGGTGGATGATTTGACGATTCCATTGTTGGAGGCCGCGCCTGATCGGGGATTGGTTTGGACGTGGCGTGATGCCAGTGGTGGATTCT
Source organism: uncultured Amylibacter sp. (assembly GCA_943846615.1). GTDB lineage: Bacteria > Pseudomonadota > Alphaproteobacteria > Rhodobacterales > Rhodobacteraceae > Amylibacter. The sequence continues at coordinate 2,158,176 of OX044354.1, forward strand.
TGAACGCACTGAAAATGGAAGACAATGTGATGTTTATTCTGTTGTCGATTTTGGTTTTGGTCGCGACGATGAATATCGTTTCGGGGCTGATTATGTTGGTGAAAAATAAGGGGCGCGACATTGGTATTTTGCGCACCATGGGTCTGACCGAAGCGTCTGTGTTACGGATATTCTTTATGTGTGGTGCCGCGATTGGTGTGGCCGGTACGATCATCGGTGTGGTGATGGGGTGTCTGTTTGTGATTTATTTGGACCCGATTTTCAGCACCATAAACTATATTGCCGGTGGTGGTTTGTGGAGTGCAGAGAAGTATTTGTTGTCCGAATTGCCCGCTGAATTGCGTTGGCAAGATATCGCAAAGGCCTGTTCGTTATCGTTGGGTCTGACGTTCTTCATCACTTATTTCCCAGCGCGACGTGCCGCGCGGATGAACCCAGTCGAGGCGTTGCGTTATGAGTAGTGTTCTAACGCTGAAAGGCGTTTCCAAGGCGTATAATGCCGGCAAGCCGAACGAAGTGTCCGTGCTGGATGGCGTCGATTTAGAAGTCGCCAAGGGCGAAGTTGTTGGTTTGATTGCACCGTCGGGTGCTGGTAAATCCACGTTTTTACACATCGCGGGTTTGCTGGATACGGCGGATGCGGGGCAGGTGATTATTGATGGGCAGGATCACACCGATCTGTCGGATGCCAAGCGTACCCAGACGCGGCGCCAAGATGTTGGGTTTGTGTACCAGTTTCACCATTTATTGCCCGAATTTACCGCCACTGAAAACCTGATGTTGCCGCAAATGGCGAATGGGTTGAATGCCTTGACGGCGGAACGCCGTGCGACGGAATTGTTGGCTTGGGTTGGTTTGGAAGCGCGTGCGAAACATCGTCCCAGCGAACTGTCTGGTGGTGAACAGCAGCGCGTTGCGTTTTGCCGCGCAATGGCGAATGGGCCAAAGTTGTTGTTGGCGGATGAGCCGACAGGGAATTTGGACCCAGACACGGCGGATCGAGTGTTCGAAGCATTGATGCAATTGGTGCGTGAAACGGGTATGTCTGCGGTTATTGCGACGCATAATCATGAATTGGCACATCGCATGGATCGCCAAGTGGCATTGCGCCAAGGGCAGATTGTACCTGTCTAACCGTTACAAATTTCCTGAAGACTGATCCAATCGTTGTCGTCAAGAATTGGGTCGTATTGTTCCGCTTCTAAATCAGGTGCTTCCAATAAATCTGGCCGTTTCGCGTGTTCGGCGAATTCGGTGCGTGGGATTTTGGCGACGTCGAATAATTCCAGCATTGTCGCGGCGCTGGGGGTAACGGTGGGGCCAGCTAAACGGTGATCTGCGAAGGTTTCTATGTCCGCATCATTGATGTTGCCTGTTCCCAAGAAGCCCAAGGTTTTACGCACCCCAAGGGATTTGAAGAAGGTCAAAAGGGGCGGTGTTTCATCCTGCGCGGCGCGTTCCATGATGGCGTATCCCGCCAACAGGCTGGCGTCATCTGTTTGCGTGGCGAGACGGTGGTTCAACAGGATGTTGCCACCCGGTAAGTGCATGCTGGGGCGGCTGCCCATGGCGATGATGCGGATGCGGTTGGATGGTGCGCCGATTGCGCGATCTTCGAGCCTGCGTAATGCACGTTCGCCAGATGGGGTGGAACAGGCAGAGCCAGTCGTTTTACGGATGGACTTTAAAAGCGCGTCGCCGATGTCTACGGCCTTGGAATCTGGGACGATGCCAGCGGCGTATCGGGTGAGAGCGTTGGGTAGCCAAAACAGGCTGAAGCCAAGGAAGGCGAGTAAAACAAATGCGCCGAGGAACCAGCGAAGGCGCCCGGGATGAGGGCGGCGGGCCTCTATTGAGGCACGGATTTTGGCGATGGCGGCGATCATCAGCGGGTCTTCGATTTCAAGGGTCTCTTCGCCGGATTCATCGACGGTAAAAATCGTTCCGTTTTCACCCGAGCCACCATGAGTGACGGCGGCCATGGACCAGTGTGTCAGGGGGCGGTTGTTAATATCCGATAGAACCAATGTGGTGTCGCCAAAGGAGATAACCACTTCTTTGCGTTGGGCATTCGTCGACTCTCGCCATAAGCCGAGTGCCTCTAATCTTTCGAACTCTTTGATTGCTGTCATCGCCTGTACGCCCGTTCTGGGTCATTTTCGAACAGTATGGCGAATTTGTTCGGTTTTTCCAAGCGTATTTAAACGAGGAAGAATTACTGTTTTTTCAGCGCTTCTAATTCCTTGACGGCGGCGTCGCGCAAGCCTTGCATATCGTCAAGGGCCGCTTGGATTTCCGTTTTGCGATCTTCCAGCTCTTTGGCTTGTTTGGATGCGATGTCGATCCATGTTTCCAGCTGTGCTTGATTGCTGTCCTTGCGATCATACATTTCCAGCCACTGACGGATTTCTTCGAGAGTGAACCCAAAGCGACGACCGCGTTTGATTAAACGCAGGCGCGCTTTCTCTTTGTGGCCATAGAAACGTTTACGTCCCTGTTTTTCGGGGATCAACAGTTCGATGTATTCGTAATAACGTAGGGTGCGCGGTGTGACCTCGAAGGCTTCGCACATCTCTTTTAGCGTTAGCTTACTTGCGTTCATGGTGTTCCCCTGATCAAATTGCCCCACAGGCTGAATTTATCTTAGGGCGTCAAATAGTTTGGCGCAAGAAGGTAGAAAGAGTAGGCCACGATAAAGGCGGGTATTGCCGAATAGATCGTCGCCAAGAAAGCAACGCGTGGGTTCAATGCAATGGCGGGGAATAACGCATCGCCGTCGTTTGCAATCGAGTTGCCGATCAAAGCCGCGAAGGGGATCAGCCCATTGATGTAGAACGTGGTGACCAAAACTTGTGGGCCACAGCCAGGGATGAAACCGATTAAAATTGCGATCAGTGGCAACATAATTCCTGCCGCAGCAAACCATGCCTGAAGGTCAAGACCCGCGAAGGCAGTGAGGTATTCGAACAAGAGGAAGGCCAATATCACCCATGCAGTGATGAAGCTGGTCTCCTCGACCATGCGTGGCAGGGGGGTGTTTTCAGGGTTTGTCATGGCGCGTACGGGGGATGCCGACCAGATCATCATGCCAATGAAAATGCCCAGAAGGGCAATCATGGTTATGATTTTCGCAATGACGCCATCGTATTCGATCTGCATCAGGCCCGTGATGCCGAAAAACAGGCCCGGGATGATCAAGATACCGTAAGAAATATATGCCAGACCACGTGGTTTTGTGACGTTTATGATTGGCACGGTTTTCATTTCGCCACTGGATTCGTATTTATTTTTATCAAAAATATCAATGATATACCCTGAAACGATTCCTACACAGAACGATAAAGGTAACAGGATTGCCGCCGCGTCTGGGCGTTTTGCGATCAATAGGAATGCAGCGTCGCCCATAGTTGCCGTCAGGGTTGCAACAACCGCGCCCATGCTGACGGTACCAGATGAATATGCCGCCACGACGATAACCGCGCCGCCACATCCTGGCATTGCGCCCATCAGGGATGCCAGCGGTACCTGTGCCCACGGTGCGCGACGAAACACGCCGCCGATATTAAAGCCGAGTAATTTTTCAGCGCCGTAAAACAGCATTAACGTCATGGCAACGAATACGGACACACCGATATAGGCGTCTTCCAATGCGCTGCGTGTTGTTTCGCCCAAGGCACCCGGGAAAACGGCCAATGCCAACAGTAATACCGTTAGAAACAGGCGTTTTGTACGAAATGGGCCTAAGGCGTTGCCCAAGGTCAGATTGTCATTTGGGCGGGTTTTATTTGCGTCGCTGAATGTCATATGGGTTGCTTAATGCAAATGAGAACCATTCGCAACTAGAAACAGCGCGGGGCGCGCGCGGTTGGATTTATGCTGGCACGAATTTCAGGCTGACGCCGTTGAGACAGTGGCGTTTACCCGTTGGTTTTGGGCCATCGTCAAAGATGTGCCCCAGATGGCTGCCGCAACGACGGCAATGGCATTCTGTGCGTACAGACAGTAATTTGCGATCGCGTTTTGTGCCGATGGCGTTTGGCAGGCTTTGATAAAAGCTGGGCCAACCAGTGCCGGAATCATATTTGGTTTTGGAAGGGTATAGGGGGAGGTCACAGCCGCGGCAAATGTATGTGCCATCGGCATAATTTTTATCCAAAGGACTACTGCCGGCGCGTTCTGTCGCCTCGTGACGCATGACGTTGTATTGCTGTTTTGTTAGCATCGCACGCCATTGCGCATCGGTGCGGGTGATCTCGAAATCGGCAGCGAATGATGCGCGGGGCAAAACAGCGGCGACCGTGGCGGTGGTGATAAAATGGCGACGTTTCATGTGCAATCCTTTGGTTTCCATCGTTTTGCATCAATCCGTGATAAATTGAAAATCAAAGCACCGTGAGGATATATTTCATGTGCAATCGACCAATTTGCACGGTAGGCGTGGTGTATGGTTGCACAAAGCCCCCTTGATCTGACGCATAAACGTGTTCTGCATATTGCGGTGCCTGTGGTGTTGTCCAATGCAACCGTGCCGATTTTGGGTGCGGTTGATACGGCGGTGGTTGGCCAGATGGGTTTGGCCGCGCCGATTGGTGCCGTGGGAATTGGTGCGATTATTCTGTCTGCTATCTACTGGATATTTGGGTTCCTACGGATGGGGACGGCGGGTTTAACGGCACAGGCGATTGGTGCGGGGGATCAAGGTGAAACCAACGCGTTGTTGGTGCGAGCCTTGATGATTGGGTTTTCGGCGGGTTTCTTTTTCATATTATTGCAGGTGCCACTGTTTTGGGGCGCGTTTCAAGTTGCCCCGACATCACCCGCGGTCGAAGGCATGGCGCGGGAATATTTGGGTATTCGGATTTACAGCGCGCCCGCGGCGATTGCGATTTATGGCATCACGGGTTGGTTGATAGCAGCAGGTCGCACTGGCGAAGTTTTGATTTTACAGTTTTTCCTTAACGGGCTGAATATCGTTTTGGATTTTCTGTTTGTCTTGAAATTTGGTTGGGGTGTAGGCGGTGTTGCTACGGCGACATTGATTGCGGAATGGTCTGGGTTGCTGCTGGGGTTATGGATGGTGCGCGGTGGGTATTTGAATGGATATTGGCGCAATTGGGCATTGATATTTGAACCGACGAAATTGAAACGCATGGCGATTGTGAATGGCGATATCATGATCCGTTCGGTGATTTTGCAGATCGGTTTCGTCAGCTTTCTGTTTCTGGGGGCATCATTTGGCGATGTGACATTAGCCGCGAACCAAGTGTTATTGCAGTTTCTGTACATAACGTCATACGCGATGGATGGTTTTGCGACTGCTGCCGAGGCATTGGTGGGACAGGCGATGGGCGCGCGAAAACGTGCGGCGCTACGCCGTGCCGTGGTTATGACCAGCCAGTGGGCGGCGGCGTTGATTGTGCTGTTGGCGGTAGTGTTTGCGGTATTTGGGGTTGGGCTTATTGCAATTATGACGACTTCGCCCGATGTGCGGATGGTGGCGGCGCAATATCTGCCCTGGATGGTTGCCGCGCCACTGTTGGGCGGGGCGTCTTGGATGTTGGATGGGATATTTATTGGGGCAACACGGTCGCGCGACATGCGTAATATGATGATTGTGTCGTTTGGGTTTTATGCTGCGGCGTTGGCTGTGTTGATGCCGATGTTTGGCAATCATGGCCTGTGGGCGGCGATGATCATATTTTTTGTGGTGCGTGGGATCACATTGGCGATCCGATATCCGAAATTAGAAGCGTCGGTTTAGACGATGTTCAATACGGCCTCGGGCGGACGCCCTATTGCAGCGTGGGTGCCGTTGATCACGACGGGGCGTTCGATCAAAATGGGGTTGGCAACCATCGCGGCGACTAAGGAGTCGTCGCTGTCTGTTTTGGAAAGGCCCAATTCCTTGAATAGCTTTTCGCCAGTACGCATGAGTTTTATTGCAGGCAGGTCTAGTGCCGCCAAAACCGCACGGATTTGATCGGCGGTTGGCCCTGCATCCAGATATTTGACGATCTCGGGCGTATGACCGTTATCCGTCAGTAACGCGAGCGTTTGACGTGATTTAGAGCAGCGCGGGTTATGCCAAATTTTTATCGTCATAAGTAATCCTGAATGCCTGTGCCGACAGCCTGTGAGATGTGGTCAAAACCGTTTTGTGCCAAGATTTCATCCAAGCCTTTGGCGATGTCATCGGCAAGGGATAGGCCGTGAAATACCAGTGCCGTGTACAATTGCACGGCGGACGCGCCCGCGCGGATTTTTTCATATGCGGCCTGTGGGGAATCGATGCCACCGACGCCGATGATTGGAATGTTGCCTTCCAACTCGTTCGCCAGATGGGCCAAAACGCGAGTGGATTTTTCGAATAATGGCTTGCCTGCCATGCCGCCCTTTTGATCGCGGTGTTCGGATTTCAGGCCGTCACGATCCAAAGTTGTGTTGGTGGCAATCACCGCGTCGATGCGTGAATGGCGTGCCACCTGCGCAATTTGGGCGATTTCCTCATTTGTCAAATCAGGTGCGATTTTCAGGAAAATCGGGATCGGTCGTTCGAACGTATCGCGGGTTTCGATGACACCAGCCAGCAATGCGGTCAGCGCCTTCTCACCCTGTAAGTCGCGCAGCTTTTCTGTGTTGGGGGACGAAACATTCACGGTGGCAAAGTCGATGTGTGGGCCACAGGTTTCCAACACTTTTACGAAATCGATTGCGCGGTGCGAGCTGTCTTTGTTTGCACCAAGGTTTAGGCCAACAATGCCCGTTTTCGGGCGTTGGGCCAGACGGGCCGCAATCACATCTTTGCCTTCGTTGTTGAAGCCGAAACGGTTGATGGATGCTTGGTCTTCGTTCAAGCGGAACAGGCGGGGTTTGCGGTTACCCGGTTGTGCCTTGGGGGTGGCTGCGCCAACCTCGATAAAGCCGAAACCTGAGCGTAGCAGTGGCGCAATGGCTGTGGCATTTTTATCAAAACCTGCGGCGAGTCCAACGGGATTTGGCAATTCCAAGCCCGCCAGATTTTGCGCTAAACGGGGGCTGGAGTAGGTGCCCGGTTTGGGGGTGAGGCCCGCGTTCAAGGCGCGGATTGCCAGATGATGGGCGCGTTCGGGATCTGTACGGTACAGCAGGGATAGGCCCAGTTTTTCTGTCAGTTTCATGACATCTCTTTCGGAAATTGATGGTGGTCGCCATCCAATGGCAGTGGTTCGATCCACAAAGCGCCGTCCAATTTAAGCGGCGCGTATAGGTGTGGAAACAATTGATCGTTGCGCGACTTTTCATATTTTAGCGCATCGCCAAAGTCCGCATCGTTATAGGCCAGTAGCATCAGGTCGGATTCGCCTGTGAAATGTTTGGCGGCAGTTTCAACAACTGTGTCAGCAGTGGAAAAATGAATATAGCCATCGGCGACATCAATCGGTGCGCCAGATGAGGTGCCGTTGTCACGCAAGTCGGCCCACTCGGCGGCGCGTAGAATTTTGTAGATGATCATGTGTCAGCTCGCGAATACGGTTTCGAAATCTGCGAAACCTTTGATTTCAATGGGGTTTCCAGATGGATCACGGAAAAACATCGTGCGTTGTTCGCCCGGTTCACCGGCGAAACGGACAACGGGGGGGATTTCGAAATTCAAGCCCTCTTCGGTGAGGCGTTCGGAGAGTTCGATCCAGTCGGATAGACGTAATATTACGCCCATATGGGGCATTGGCACCATGTGATCGCCAACGTGGCCTGTGTTTTCAGTGGCAAATGGTTTGCCCAGATGAAGCGATATTTGATGTCCGAAAAAGTCGTAATCGACCCAGGTGTCGGTTGAACGACCTTCAACACAGCCTAAAATACGCCCGTAAAAATCGCGCGCGTCGTTCAGATCTGTGACGTGATATGCAAGGTGGAAAAGTGATTTCATAATGTTGTCCTAGCATGCGTTCACCTTGCGCCCAAGTGGGTTTTGCGCCTTTATGGTCAAATGTGTGGACGAATTGCCCTGAACCTGCCAACGGATGCAGTGGCCAGCTGGTTTGACGCCAGTTCTCGGACGGGATTCCAGGAGCCGAAATTCAACATTTGCCCGACCCAGAATATTCCCGTTGCTGTGCGATACGAGGGCGAAAATATCCTGACACCGATGCGATGGGGGTTTATCCCGCATTGGTATGGTGCACCGAACGACGGGCCATTGTTGATCAACGCGCGCGGTGAAACGGTGGCAGAAAAACCTGCGTTTCGTGATGCAATTTCAAAGCGGCGGTGTTTGATCCCTGCGACGGGGTTTTATGAATGGCACCGGATAGATGGGCGCAAAGAACCATGGTATTTTCGACCCGCTGATGATGATCTGATGGCGTTTGCTGGCATTTGGCAGGCGTGGACGGCCCCAGATGGAGCACGACAAGTGAGCGTGGCGATGTTGACGGTGGATGCGGGCGATCAGATGGCGGATGTGCATCATCGTGAACCCGTAGTGATTGAAAAACCGCGCCAAATGGATTGGTTGGACGGGGATTTGGAGTTGATTACATCCGCACCTGATGGATTTTATGAAAAACATCGTGTTTCGAGCAAGGTGAATAAGGCCAGTGCCACAGGACCAGAACTGATTGAACCATTGGTTGAATAATCAGAATTTTTGCTGCAGGATAGACGAAATAAATTCGTTTGGTGTTCCTATGTCTCGTCGCAGATACGACCTGCCCTCTTTAAAAATGATTGGCACATTCGAAGCCGCCGCGCGTGCAGGTAGTTTCAAAGATGCTGCAGATGAATTGGGTGTGACACCAGGTGCGGTCAGCCATCAGGTCAGGGGGCTAGAAGCTGACCTTGGAATGGAATTATTTATACGTCAGGCGCGTACGGTCGAGCTGAGCGTTGAGGGGCGCGTTTTGTTTGATGTGGTCCATCGATCAATGGGCGAGATTGACCAGACATTGCGTAGTTTGCGGGCATTGCGTGAAACAGGGCAAGTTTCCATTGGGGCGACGACGGCGGTTTCGTCGTTGTGGTTGACGCCGCTGTTATCGCAATTCTGGCGGGCCCATCCCGATATTCAAATCACCCAAGAGGTACGAGATCGCCCCTTTCGCCGTCCGTTGAGCATGGATTTAACCATAGAATATGCTGTAGAACCGCCATCCGAGCGCAGCGATGTTTTGTCCGAAGACAGATTGTTACCGTTGTGTAGTCCCGCGTTCAAAGACCGAAACCTACACAGATTGGAGCAGTTGGCGCAGGCGCCATTAATACATTTGGATGCAAAGGAAACCAATTGGACCAGTTGGCCGAATTGGTTTAACAGTCTGGGATTTCAGGGCGAATTGGCGACGCGTCATCGAGTGAATAATTACGCGATTGCCTTGCAACTGGCCTGTGATGGATTGGGTGTGGTCTTGGGGTGGAAAGGTTTGGCGAGCGGTATGGTCGCCAGTGGTCAGTTGGTGCCGCTGACCGATTTTGAGACACCATCTCCAGGGCGGTTTTATCTGATTTCATCCAGCCCGACGCCCAAGCCAGAAACAGTTATCGTAGGAAAATGGTTGTTGGCACAAAGTTGGATGAATTAAATTCACTTGGTTGCAAAATATCTCGGTTGTTCGAATCCAGTGAGTATGACAATTTTTTCCAAACTTTAGGGAAACGATTATGTCTGATCTGTCAGCTGTGATGCAGCCATTGAATGTGGCCAAAGGGCTGCCCAACGAACACTATGTGGACGAGGCGACATTCAAAGAAGAGCGCGAGAGTGTTTTGTTTGCGAATTGGTCGGCGGTCGGTTTCGCCCATGATGTACCAAACGCGGGCGATGCCAATCCGATAGACTTTCTGGGAATGCCATTATTGATGGTGCGGGATGATCAGGGTGCGGTGCGCGTGCACCAGAATACCTGTCGTCATCGCGGCATGATTTTGGTGTCAGAGAAGAGCAATATTCGCGGCACCATTCGATGCCCATATCATTCGTGGTGTTATGGATTGGATGGTGCATTGCGTTCCACGCCGCATGTAGGCGGCCCAGGGCAGAATACGCATGTGGACATTAGGCGAAACGAGTTGGGTTTGATTGAAATTCGCAGTCATATTTATATGGGTGTTGTGTTTGTGAATATTTCTGGGAATGCTGCCCCGTTCGAAGAGGTGCATCGCGATCTATTGGCGCGATGGGACGATTTTGATAAGCCGTTGCATCATAATCCAGATAGCGCATTTGCGTTAGACGTTGATAGCAATTGGAAGTTGGCAGTAGAAAATTATTGCGAGAGTTATCATCTGCCGTGGGTGCACCCAGGTTTGAATTTAGTTTCGCGATTGGAAGATCATTATCATCTGGAAGCGCCACAAAAATATTCGGGTCAGGGTTCGCTAGTCTATTCACAATTGAAGGGCGAAAATGATCTGGTCTTTCCCGATTTTGATGGGGTCGCGGATAAGTGGAATACGGCGTCGGAATATGTGGCGTTATATCCAAATGTTCTGTTGGGCGTGCATCGCGATCATACCTATGCGATTATTTTGGAACCCAGGGCGATTAATAAAACGCGCGAGCATGTCGCGATTTATTATGCCAATTCCCGCGCGGTTGGCGCAGATTATGATGCGATGCGCCAAACCAATACGGCGTTCTGGAAAGAGGTTTTCGAAGAGGATATTTTTGTTGTCGAAGGCATGCAAAAAGGGCGTCATGGTGTGTTGTTTGATGGTGGAAAATTTTCACCCGCCATGGATGGGCCAACACATCTATTCCATGATTGGGTTGCGACGCAGATAAATAATGGCCGTAAACAGGTGGCCGCAGAGTGAGCCGTTTTGAGCGCCTAGATAAGCAAGTTTTAAAGGCGCATGAACAAGGTGATCATGGAGCGCTGATTGATGTTTATCACATGTTGGGCGACGAGGAATTGGCGGGTGGAAAGATTACATCTGGATGTTTTCTGTTGACGCAGGCTTATGTTTACGCGCTGGAAGCAGGTGACGCTCGCGCAAATGAAATCCACAAAATTCTAAAATCCCACGGAAGGGAAGAATAATGAAAACGCATGCACAGGCCGTTGTGATTGGTGGCGGATTAATTGGCTGTTCGATCCTGTATCATCTGGCGAAACTGGGTTGGAAGGACGTGGTTTTGTTGGAGAGGGATGAATTGACGTCGGGGTCCACGTGGCATGCGGCGGCGAATATTCATGGGTTGCATGACAACAATAATATTTCGAAATTACAGTATTATACGATGAATTTATACAAAGAGCTGGAGGCGGAAACGGGCCAAGGGTGCGGGATATTCCAAACGGGATCGTTGTATTTGGCACAGACTGAACAGCGCGAACATCAGTTGCGATTGCAGGCTGCAAAGGCGCGGATGTTTGATGCGGAATTTTATGAATTGACCATTGAAGAAGCGCGCGAAAAGAACCCGTTGGTGAATTTTGAAGGGGTGCGTTGCGTGATGTTTGAGCCCGATGGGGGGAATGTCGATCCGTCTGGGGTGACACAGGCCTACGCGACGGGTGCGCGTCAACTGGGTGCGGAAATCCATCGGTTTACGCCCGTAACGGCGACAACTCAGTGCGCGGATGAAACGTGGGATGTGGAAACGCCAAAGGGTTCGATCAATACGCCGTGGGTGATTAACGTGGCTGGTTTGTGGGGGCGCGAGGTGGCGGCGATGGCTGGTGTGGCCTTGCCGTTGCAACCAACAGAGCATCAGTATTTGGTGACGGAAACCATTCCCGAAATTGCCGACTTAGGATTCCGTTTACCATCCGTGGCGGATCGCGATGGCGAGTATTATATGCGCCAAGAGGGTGATGGTTTGTTGATCGGTGCCTATGAAAAAGACATGAAGTTTTGGGCCGAGGATGGCACCCCAGCAGGGTTTGGACACGAATTATTCGGAGATGATTTGGATCGTATTATGGACAATGTTATGCGGGCGATGGATAGGGTGCCAGCCGCGGCAGAAGTTGGGATTAAGCGGGTGATAAACGGCCCTATGATATGGTCGCCTGACAGTTCGGCGCTGTATGGACCCGTACCCGAATTGAAGGGGTATTTCTGTTGTAACGGGTTGATCCCTGGGTTCAGCCAATCGGGCGGATTAGGGTTGATGACTGCGCAATGGATTATCGAGGGTGAGCCCGAGTTTGACATGTTTCCGTGGGACGTAGCGCGATTTGGATTATGGGCGGACAAAGGGTTCACCAAGGCTCGTGTCCAAGATCAATATGCAAACCGTTTCAAAATTCATTTCCCGTATGAGGAACGTGCGGCGGGACGTCCCGCGCGGATGCGACCTGTGTACCAAAAGCAAAAGTCACTGGGCGCGGTGTTTGGTTTGAATTATGGATGGGAACATCCGTTGTGGTTTGCGGGGTCTGGTGTTGAGGGCCGCGAGGAATATGGTTTTGATCGCCAAGATTGGTTTGAGCCTGTTGGCGAGGAATGCCGTGCATTGCGATCTGGTGTTGGTGTGATTGATGTATCCAATTTTGGTAAATATGAAATTAAAGGTGCGGGTGCAGGTGATTGGTTGGACAAAATCGTTGCGAACAAAGTGCCGCGCGAACTGGGGCGTTCGTGCCTGACTCCGTTGTTGGGTGTACGTGGTGGGATTGCTGGTGATTTTACGATTACGATGCTGGGGGAAGATCATTTTTGGATGGTTGGATCGGGCATCGCCGAGCGGTATCATCAACGCTATTTCAATGCGGTTAAACGCCCTGATACCGTCAGTTTCGAGAGCCGGACATCGGCCTTTTGTGGGTTCAATGTTGCGGGGCCGAAATCCCGTGAGCTGTTGGGGCGTTTGAGCCAAACGGATTTTAGCACGGATAATTGGAAATTCATGCGATCCAAACAAATTACAGTGGCGGGCATTGATGCCATAGCGATCCGAGTATCGTTTACAGGTGATTTAGGTTGGGAAATTTACGTGCCCGAGGCAGAGCAACTGAAACTGTATGAGGCGCTGTTGGATACGGGTTCTGATTTGGGTGCGCGGCCCGTTGGCGGGCGTGCATTGGGCAGCTTGCGGATTGAAAAAGGGTATGGTTCATGGAGCCGTGAATATAGTCCCGAGTACTGGCCGCAAGAGGTTGGTTTGGATCGTCTGGTTAAGATGGATAAGTCCGAGTTTCTGGGGCGTGAGGCGTATGCGAACCTAATGCATAGAGCGCCGCGTGAGCAGCTAGTGATAATGGAAGTGGATGCAAAATCCGCGGATGCATCGGGTGGAGAGCCCGTGTTTTTACGTGATGGGACGCCTGTTGGGCGGGTCAGTTCGGGATCGTTTGGGTATACGGTGAACAAGTCCTTGGCGCTGTGTTTTGTGCGTGCAGAACATGCGGGTGCTGGCAATGAATTTGATATAGCTATTTTGGGCAAGCCGCACGCGGCGGTTCAATTGGCCGCGCCCCCGTTTGATCCTAAAGGTGAAAGGTTGCGGGCGTAATGGAGCGGGTTGGGTTTATTGGCGCGGGTGAAATCGCAAGCGCAATGGTGCATGGCCTGACAGGCCAAGGACATACGATTTTGGTGTCTGAACGTGGGGCCGAGATCGCGGCGTGTTTGAGCGCGTTGAGTGATGTTGATGTTGCAACCAATCAAGGTGTGGTCGATGGTGTAGATATTGTGGTGATCTGCCTGTTGAAGGATGTGGCGCATGCGGTTTTGCCGACGCTGAATTTTCGCGCCAATCAACGGGTGATTTCGGTGATGGCGGACGTGCCATTGGCGCAATTGCAAACATTGGTATCGCCAGTGCAAGACATTGAAATTACGATACCTTTGCCGTTTGTTGCAACGGGGGAATGCCCGTTGCCCGTTTATCCAGTGGCAAAGGCTGTGAGTGAAATATTCGGCGCAAATAACCCCGTTTTTACAGTAAAATCAGAGGATGCATTGAACGCGCATTTTGCCGTGACAGCGATGGCATCGGTTGCGTTTTCACAGGCGCAAGAAGCGGCGAAATGGTTAGGGGAATTGACGGATGATCCACGAGCCGCAGAGCAATATGTGACAGCGATGTTGGGCGGGTTTTTCAACGGTTTGCCAGTGGATGCTGATGGGCAACTGGCGGCGGCGTTGGATGCGTTGAACACCGAAGGCGGGTTGAACCAAACCCTGCGGGCGCACATGGAACAGCACGGGACATTAGATGATTTGCGTGGTGGATTGGATGGGTTTAGGACGCGATTGGGACTGCCGTCAAAGGCGTAGCGTACGGTGTGGTAAGTTTTGCGGAAAATCCATAAAAACATTGGCTGTAAAGCGGCTGTATTTTTACAGGCCCGCAAAAGTTAACGCGAAATCATGCAGTCAGAATTTCAGATACTTTTAGCGCGCGGGTTGATGAGCCTTCGACCTTCAGCTTGCCTGTCATGAATGCCATCGCGGGGTTTTGATCACCTGCCAAAATAGTACGAAACACCTCTTCGCTGGCGATCAATGTGACGTCTGCGGTATCGTCGCCGATGCACGCACCCGTATCATTCAACATGATGGAACCTTCGTCTGTGATTATCAATTTTGCGCTGCCTTGTAGGGTGCCAGTCACCTTGGGCGATAGGATTTCGATGAACTCTTGGACGATTGCGGACATGATAGATACCTTTGTTGCACATGCAGTTTTGGCAAAAAGACACGGATCAAGCAATGGTGACGGTGCGGCATGTTTTGTTCTCGGTGCTTATCAAAAGGCATGGGGACAGGGGTAAGCGGCTGGGCTGGACGTAAAAACAAAAGCCTGTGCGCTTCGTCACATGCAGGCGCACGCCTGGGTTGTAGGGTTATCGAACTACTTTATGAAACTCTATTAACAAAAAAGGAGAATGATATGCCACGTTATGTTGTCGATTTCGGTGAATTTGAAATGTCGCCGTCAGCCCATAAACAGATGTCAGATGACATCCAGAAAACCACTTTGGATTTTCTGTTGGGATTGGATTTTGAAAATACAGGTGTTTGGGGGCGCTGGCCGATTTGGGCTGGTGGAATTTTTGGCGATGATTGGCGCGATATTCAAAATCGCACGGAAAGATTTGATAAGGTGCTGGCGAAGGGTAATTCCAATCGTTGCGTTGTTGATCTGGGATCGATGAAGCTAAGCGCTACGAAATCTAAAGAGCTGTCTGGGCGAATTCAGGGTGTTGCGATGAAACACTTCTTGGAATTGTACCCAGAGAAGGATGTAACACTGTTCCGCCCCGGTCATTTGGATGGGTTGTGGCCTGTTCCTGATTTCAGCCGTGCCAAGCATTTGGATGCGGATATTTCCAAGCTGAATGAGATGTTGGGTTAGCCCATGTCAGATGATCCGAACTCAAAAACCTGCCCCAGCGCCCCCTTGTCAGAGGGGGCGACCTTGATCGGGGCCTTGGGGGCAGATGGGCATGTGCATCATTTCAAAACGCCCATGATCGCGGATGCGGATTTTGTGACCAAGGCCGAAGCAAAGGGTGGCGCCGAGCGGCATTTGCGGTTTGCGTCGAAATGCGAAACATCGGGATGCAAGCAGTGGACTGGGACGAAATGCGGCATTATCGAAAGCGTTTTGGAAGACCTGAAAGCGCCCGATGCACCGCCTGTGGCAGATGATTTGCCACCATGTGTAATCCGCGCATCGTGTCGCTGGTTTGCCCAACGCGGCGAAGCGGCATGTCGTGCCTGTCATTTAGTGGTGACGGATACGCGCGAGATGGCGCATAGTTAATGAAGCGGGCCGTCCAATGATGGGCGGCCCGCTATTCTAACATTTGGAAAATGCTGACAGTGATAGCTGGAAAATTTGGATTGAGTTCAAGCTATTTTGCCAGCGTCACCGTGAGGGTGCCATGGTAACGACATAGAGGTCTGTTATTTTTGGCGGTACGGTTTGTGACATCCAGCACAGCTGGCGCCAACAGCGCCCATCGCACCCTGTAGTGCTGCCAAATCAGTTCCAGCGGCGGTGTTCATCGCCTCTGCTGCGTCGACAAATTTTTTGCTGCTTTCCATCACTGCCGGGAAGGTTGACCAAAGTTCAGGTTTCGCAGCAGTTTTTCCGGCCATTGCCACGTTATCGGACCCTTGGGGCCACATCACGTTTTGATCAAAAGTCGCGGCTTGTAGTAAACGCGCGGCGGCCGCCGATGCGGTCTCTTTATTGTATTCGGTTGTGCCTTTGGCCATACCACCCAAGATGGCCAGATTTTGTGCGTAGATGCGCATCAACCCTTGGCGCGCTTTAATTGCAGCTTCGTCTGCGAAGCTGGCGGTAGAGAACGTGGTTAGAATCACGGCTGCGCACAGCCCCGTTTTTAAAATTTGCATGCGGATACCTTTCTACGTTGGACAATGTTGGGATTATTGCATTGTGCAAAAATAATTGACATTCCAAAAATATGCAGGGTAGATTGTGCAATTATGCACAATGAAAACTGGAATGACTTACGATATGTATTGGCGGTTGGTCGTGCGGGATCGTTAAATGCGGCGGCTCGTGATTTAGGGGTAAACCATGCCACCGTATTACGACGTATTCGCGCATTCGAAGAAAGGTGCAAGCGGCAGATTTTTCATAAAACCCAGTCTGGTTATATTTTGGATTCAAATATCAATGATATTTTGGATGTTATCCAAGATATGGAAGAAAGCGCGGCACGTATTAAACGCATTTTGGCAAGTGAGGCCACAGAATTGAGTGGGTTGGTGCGATTAACCTCGACCGACAGCATTTGTCAGTATGTGTTACCGGACATCATCCGCGATTTGCAGGTTGAGCATCCAGGTATTCAAATCGAACTGAATGCAACAAATCAACGTTTGAATATGTTCCTGCCAGAGGCGGATTTAACGATACGGCCTACCTTAGATGAGCCCAAGGATTTACGGGCGCGCAAGGCGGGTGTTATGAGGTTTGAAATTTTTGCAACCAAAGCATTCTGGGGCGAAAATCTGGGGTCGTCATTTGAGGAACTTCGGTGGTTGGGGGTTTCAAAGGCCTTGTCGCAATCGCCTGTTGGGGTTTGGATGGATGAAAACCTTCCTTTGGGAACAATCAAATTTCGCGCCGATAGCTTTTTGGTTCTGCGGTCGCTGGCCATAAATGGAAATGGGGCGTGTATTTTGCCAAGTTTTTTGGTGCGCGAAGGTGACCCATTGGTCAGAAATCCAAAAATGGATTTAACGTTGAAAACGAATGTGTGGGTGGCGGGGCATGAAGATTTGGAGCGAAATCCGCATATTACAACGTGTGCCCGTTTTTTGACGGCGGCATTATCCAAGGTGATGGCAGAGTGAAATGCGCCCGCCGAAACGGGCGCATTTAAATTAACGCATGTCTGGTGGGGTTGCTTCCACGCGGAGTTCTGGCAACACATCGTCAAATGCCACAACAGATGTTTGTTTTTGACCCAAGCGGCGCACCGTGACGGTGCCTTGTTCCACTTCGCGGGCGCCGACGGCCAAGATTACGGGGACCTTGCCCAGTGAATGTTCGCGAACTTTGTAGTTGATTTTTTCGTTGCGAATGTCGGCCTCGGCGCGGATGCCAGCGGCGTTTAGGGCGGCCACCTTTTCCAGCACGTAATCATTTGCGTCGGTGACGATGGATGCAACCACGACTTGACGTGGGGCCAGCCAGAAGGGGAGTTTGCCTGCGTGACTTTCGATCAGGATACCGATGAAGCGTTCGAACGATCCAAGTGTGGCGCGGTGCAACATGACGGGGCGGTGTTTTGCGCCGTCTTGGCCGACGTAATTCGCATCCAAGCGTTCGGGCATTACGAAATCAACCTGATGGGTGCCACATTGCCAATCGCGACCAATGGCGTCCGTCAAAACGAATTCCAGTTTCGGGCCATAAAACGCGCCTTCGCCTTCGTTCCATTCGGGTTCGATGCCTGCGGCGCGGGTTGCGGCCAGTAGGGCTGTTTCGGCCTTGTCCCAGACCTCGTCGCTGCCTGAACGTTTTTCGGGGCGGTTTGAGAATTTGACTTTAAAGCTCTCGAAACCCAAATCCTGATAAACGTTTGATAGGAAATCGATGAATGTTTTTGTTTCTTCCTCGATCTGATCCTCGGCACAGAAAATGTGACCGTCATCTTGGGTAAAACCACGCACGCGCATGATACCGTGCAATGCGCCTGACGGTTCGTAGCGGTTACATGAACCGAATTCCGCCATGCGCAAGGGCAGGTCGCGATAGGATTTTAGGCCTTGGTTGAAAATCTGAACGTGACAAGGACAGTTCATAGGTTTCAGGGCATTCACAGCCTTTTCGCGTGCGTGTTCTTCGTCGACCTCGACGATGAACATGTTTTCCTGATATTTTTCCCAGTGGCCAGAGGCTTCCCATAATTTTCGGTCTACGACTTGGGGTGTGTTCACTTCGACGTAGCCGTTTTTGGTTTGCATGCGGCGCATGTAATCCTGAAGACCTGTGTAGATGCGCCAGCCGTTTGGGTGCCAGAAGATTTGGCCTGGGGCCTCTTCTTGCATGTGGAAAAGATCCATTTCGCGGCCCAATTTGCGGTGATCGCGCAGGGCGGCCTGTTCCAGCATGTGCAGGTGTGCCTTTAGGTCGTTTTTGTTTTTGAACGCCACGCCGTAGATGCGTTGTAGCATCGCGTTATCAGAATCGCCGCGCCAATATGCGCCAGCAACGGACATCAATTTGAAACTGTCGCCCGGAACCTGTGCCGTGTGAACCAAGTGTGGGCCGCGGCATAAATCCTGCCATTCGCCGTGCCAGTACATGGACAGGTCTTCGTTGCCGGGGATGCTTTCGATCAACTCGACTTTGTAGGGTTCGTTATTGTCTTTGTAGAATTGGATCGCGCGGTCGCGTTCCCATACTTCGCGTGTGACGGGATCTTTGAGGTTGATGATTTCGCGCATCTTTTTTTCGATGGTGGTCAAATCTTCGGTGCTGAAAGGTTCGGCGCGGTCGAAATCATAGTACCAGCCGTTGTTGATAACGGGGCCGATTGTGACCTTGGTTTCTGGCCATAATTCTTGGACCGCGCGGGCCATGATGTGGGCGCAGTCGTGGCGGATTAATTCCAAGGCCTGTTCGTCGTCTTGCATTGTGTGGATCGCAAATTCGCAATTACCATCCAATACGCGCGACAGATCGCGGTGTTCGCCGTTTACAGAACAGCTGATCGCCTTCTTGGCCAATGATGTGGAGATGTCTTTCGCGACGTCCATGCCGGTTGAGCCAGCAGGGAATGATCGTTGATTGCCGTCGGGAAGTGTAATCGTGATATCTGACATATTATCAGTCCTTTCGATTTAGCGCCTACGGAACGCTCGGTTGAAGTTATGTGTCGCTCTTTTGTCAGATGGGGTGGGAATGTCAAGACGCGCGGGGTAGGGTTAGACAGGGAGATTGATATGAGAGTTTTAGCGTTTTCAGATTTGCACCGTGATAAAGATGCAGCGCGGGCGATTGTTGCCGCCAGTGTTGAGGCGGATGTAGTGATTGGGGCGGGTGACTTTGCCACCAAGCGCGAAGGGCTGATGGACACGCTGGATATTTTGCGTAATTCGCCAGTGCCGATGATTTTCGTGCATGGGAATCACGATGATGCGGATGCGGTCGAGGCGGCGTGCAAGGCGCAAGATCATTGGCATTATTTACAGGGGAATGAATGCGCGATTGGGGATCAGATATTTTTTGGCATTGGTGGCGAAGTTCCCGCAACCAATGATGCCCAATGGAACACATCGATGGATGAAGATGGAGCCATGCGGTTGATGCGCGAATGCCCTGTGGGTTCCGTTTTGATATCGCATTCGCCGCCATTTGGTGTGGTGGACGCGCAAAAGGATGGGCGCAAGGATGGTAGCAAGGCGATTCATCGCGCGATCCAAGATTGGATGCCCAAGTTGGTTTTATGCGGGCATATTCATAACGCATGGGGGCAACGCGGGATGATTGGCGAAACGCCCGTGCATAATTTGGGGCCGACGGTGAATTGGTTTGATGTTTAGGTGGGCAAAAATATGCGCGTTTGATGCGCGTAAGGGTTGTATGCGTGACGTGATGCAAAGTCTGCGCTAGTAGTTTTAAGAAAAAGAGGTTCATCATGTCAAAACCCGCATTCCTAACCACCGCGCAGGGCCGCAAAATTGCTTATCATAAAATTGAAGGTGATGGGCCGGGTGTGGTTTTTCTGGGTGGGTTCGCATCGGACATGAGTGGTTCTAAGGCGACGCATCTGGAAGCATGGGCGCGAGAAAAGGGCCGTGCGTTTATGCGGTTTGACTATTCAGGGCATGGCCAAAGTTCCGAGAAATTTGTGGATGGATGTATCGGTGAATGGGCCGATGATGCCTATGAGGTGATTTCGCATTTGACCGATGGGCCGCAGGT
This sequence comes from uncultured Amylibacter sp., assembly GCA_943846615.1. Classification (GTDB taxonomy): domain Bacteria; phylum Pseudomonadota; class Alphaproteobacteria; order Rhodobacterales; family Rhodobacteraceae; genus Amylibacter. The sequence goes on from OX044354.1 coordinate 2,178,523, forward strand.
TTTGGTAGGGTCATCCATGGGTGGATGGATTTCGATGATTTTGGCGAGGCGTATGCCTGCGCGGATTGCAGGGATTGTTGGCATCGCCGCCGCGCCCGATTTTACCGAAGACAGCATGTGGGATTGGATGGACGATATCATGCGGGCCAAATTGGCGCGCGAGGGTGTTGTGTATATTCCCAGCGACTATGGCGACCCGTACCCGATTACGGATAAGTTGATTAAGGATGGACGCAAGCAATTGGTTTTGCGTGAGCCCTTGGATTTACCGTTTCCAGTGCGCCTGTTGCATGGCACGGCGGATGCGGATGTGAAAATGGACGTGGCGTCACGCTTGCTTGATCATGCGAATGGTGACGATATCCGCCTATGCTTTGTCAAGGGTGCGGATCATTCGTTTTCGGATGAGCGATGTTTGCGCCTGATCGGCAAGGCGATCCATTCGGTAACCAACGCGGGCTAACATGATCAAATTCATCAAACGTATATCGGGACTGTTCATTTTTGTGGTTCTGGGGATTACGGGTGTGATGATATTTGGGCCACGCGAAAAAATCAGCGCGGTGGTGGATTTTGATCCTGATGTTATCGGCCCAGATTTGGATACCTATTTACGTGACCAAGAGGCGGTTTATCCGCAGATTACCGATGGTGTTGAAAAACTGATTATTTGGGCGGATGAAAAGGGTGCGCGCACAGGTGATGTGATTGTGTATCTGCATGGGTTTTCGGCGAGTTCGAAAGAAATTCGCCCCGTGCCTGATAATGTGGCGGCGGCGTTGGGTGCGAACCTGTATTTGACGCGGCTGCATGGGCATGGGTTGCCCAGTGTGGCGTTGGGCACGGCTTTTGCGGATGATTGGGTTGCCGATCTGGCCGAGGCGATTGCGATTGCGCAGCGATTAGGTGACCGGGTGATTTTGATGACGACATCAACGGGGGGCACGTTGGCAGCTGTTGGGATGACCATTCCTGAAATTGCCGATGCGGTCGATGGGATTATTTTCACGTCACCCAATTTTGGCGTTCATAACAAGATGTCGTTTTTGGGTCGTTTGCCGTTTGGGCGTATTTGGTTTTCGTGGTTGGCGGGCAAGGAGCGTTCGTGGGATGCGATCAATGATCAGCAGGAAAAATATTGGACCACGTCATACCCGCCACATGCCATTATTCCGATGATGAGTATGATTGCGTATACGGAAAAGATGGATTTTTCACAGATCGAAATTCCAGCGCTGTTTTATTTTTCGGATCGCGATACGGTGGTGAAAGCAGATATAACTCGCGAAGTTGCCGCCAAATGGGGCGGCCCCGTTGATATTGTGAATCCCGTATTGCAGGATTTTCAAACAGACAGTTTCCACGTGATTGCCGGCGATATCGTCAGCCCATCACAAACCGCACCCGCAAGTGCGGCCATGTTGGATTGGATCAAGGCATTGCCTAAAGAATAATACCGACCACAACCAAGCCAAGACCGATTGCCGAAAGGAAGAATGAGATTAGGTTGATGGCAACGAGGCCCTTTAGCTGTGTTGTTAATTCTTCGCCTGATAGGCCCGCGCGGCGTGCTTGAATGCCCTTGAAGATGCAATACATCAGGCCCAGAAGGCCCAGTAGTGTGACGATGATACCCGTGATAACCATAGTGTATTTCCCTTTGATCCCCACACCCCTGTGGAATTATTTACACCCTTTTTTAGCGCAGGCCTTGCGGATGCGGCAAGGGCAAAGTAGTCAGATGGTTAGCAAACAATAGGGGTTCGACATGAACGACGAAACAGGCCAATCATCATACCGCGTCGCAGCGGACGAACTTCGCGCATTCATTGAACGTTTCGAGCGTTTGGATGCCGAGAAGAAAGACATCGCCGATCAGCAAAAAGAAGTGATGGCAGAGGCCAAGGGCCGTGGTTATGACACCAAGGTTTTGCGCAAACTGGTGGCATTACGCAAACGCGAAGCACATGAAATTTCCGAAGAAGAAGCGGTTCTGGAATTGTACAAAGAAGCGCTGGGCATGGCCTAGGCCATGTTTTTTGTTTTACCATCGGCGATCGGGTCGTGACGCGGTGTTTTGTTTTGATGGGGGTTGCCGGGTGCGGTAAGTCATCTGTCGGCGCTGGGTTAGTAGAAGAAGGCGTGTGCACCTATATTGATGGTGACGATTTACATTCAGCGGCAAGCATTCAAAAAATGGCACAGGGCATTGCCCTGACAGACAAGGATCGCGAACCTTGGCTGAAACGGGTTGGTGAAACATTGACGAAAACGGATGGTGTGGTCGTAATTGCGTGTTCTGCGCTAAAGCGAAAATACCGTGAATATATCATCCAAAGCGCGGGTGAGACCGTTGGTTTTTTACATCTTTGTGCCCCCAAAGATGTCATTGCCAAACGCATGTCTGTACGTCGCGATCATTTCATGCCAACGACATTGCTGGATAGCCAGTATCGGGATTTGGAACCTTTGCAAGCCGATGAAATTGGATGGGATGTTGATATATCTGCACCCTTAGATGCAGTCATTCAAGACGCGAAAGACAAAATTCAGTCAGGGTCGTAACCCGAAGAGTTTCGTTAAATACGCGGTTGGGCAGACAGGGCCACCACGTTTTCCATCCGCTGGATGTAATACCAATCGTCATCATAGGCATAATCCATCGATTCGATGAATTCAGGCGGACCAATCGGATCGGGATCCATATCGTCTTGTTGGGCGAACTTTTCCAAAAACGCATCGCGGATTTTTTTGAAATCGCCGGGGGCCTTTGGTTTGTGTTCCTGAAGGTATTGATACATCAATTGACAGCCATACAGCGACAGCCCTTTGTTGACGGGTATCGCATCGCCAACCAAATCCTGTGGGTTCTCAATCCCCGAAATTGCGCCAACAACATCGCGCCACATGCACGGGTAATCTTCGAAACGCCATGTAACCAATTTGGTGGCGGTTAACTCTTCTTCGTCGTCTTCGCTGAAAGATCGCACGATACGTTCCAACGTTTCTGACCAGCGAAGGTTGCGCAATTCGGTGCTGGCTAAAAATTCCTGAAAAGTTTCGACCTTTGCGTGGGTTAGGGAATCTGAATAACACGATGGTAAAAACGTGGAGGGCGCACGAACGCCCATAAAGAATTTATAGCTGTCTTTGGGTAGGAATTTTGTAAATCGCGCCAAAGAATAGCGTACCTGAGGGAAAATCATGTTTTTGCGGGCAGGGCGCGTTACGGAGCCTGCGCGGCGGCGATCAATGATCACCAGTTTTTCGCATTCCCGCCCATTTGTGAGTGTATTCAGATAGGTTTCGCGCACCTGTTCGGCATCTGCGCCCCCGTCAATTGCGATTGTCGCATCCTTGAAGGCGGAGATTTGTGTGGCATGAGAGGCCACAATGATCCCCTGTTCGCCCAACAATGTTTCGTTCTGCGTCAGTATGTTTTCGATATGCAGTCCCGCCGTACGGTGGGCGCCGATAAAAATGCGTATATCCATAGCGATATCCATATCTTTCGCCCATAAGTTTGTCCATTGCTAGACATCGATTTGGCATCGGTGTAAGCGAATTATGAAGGGCACAGAGTTGTATATGTCGAAAAGCGTTAAACATAGGCTAATTTGGGATCGCTGGGCGGTTTGTGCGGCCGTGATTGCGGGATTGGTCGTGATGCCGATTTTCGCGGTTATCTGGCTGGCGTTTTTTCCAACTGAAAACATTTGGCCGCATTTGATGGCGACCAGCCTGCCACGATATTTAAGCAATTCGTTGATTATCATGGGTTCTGTTGCGTTATGCGCCAGTGTGATTGGCACGTTTTGTGCGTGGATGGTGGTGACCAAGGAATTTCCAATGCGCCGTATTTTGGAATGGGCGTTGTTATTTCCGTTGGCGATACCTGCCTATATTGGGGCCTATGCCTTTGTTGATTTTTGGGAATATGCGGGGCCTGCGCAAACGATGTTGCGTGATTGGTTTGGTTGGGAAACGTCGCGCGATTATTATTTCCCACCTGTGCGATCGCGTGGGGCGGCGATTTTTGTGATTTCCCTGTCTCTGTATCCCTATGTCTACCTGTTGGCGCGGGCCGCATTTCGTGAACAATCCAGTCGCACAATCGAAGTGGCACGTGCGTTGGGCGCGGGCCCTGTGCGGGCGTTTTGGGCGGTGGCTTTGCCGTTGGCGCGACCTGCGATTGCGATCGGTACGGCGCTGGTTATGATGGAGGCGTTGAATGATTTTGGCGCGGTTGAGTTTTTTGCGGTGCAGACCCTGACCACCGGTATTTTCACGGTTTGGTTGGAGAGTTCAAATGTGGGTGGTGCGGCGCAGATTGCCGTAGTTATATTTATCGTTGTGATGATTTTGGTGATGCTAGAGCGGTATTCGCGGCGCAAGATGCGTGTGCATCAGCGCCATAATCAATCGACCCCACCTGTGCGTGATCAACTGGGATTGCGCCCTGGTTTGGCGGTGTGTGTGTTATGTGCGTTGCCGGTATTGTTTGGGTTTATCATGCCGTTATTGATTATGTTGGATCATGCGTTGAATGTGCAGGGCCTGTGGAGTGATGCGGTGTTTTTACGCGCTGCGTGGACATCGATTTGGGTGGGTTTAGTCGCGGCATTTGTGACCGTTGGTGCGGCAGTGATTTTGATTTTTTCAATTCGATCATCGCGTTCCGATACCCCGAAATTATTAGCACCGGTTGCAACAATTGGATATGCGGCACCCGGTGCGGTTTTGGCGGTGGGGATATTGATCCCATTGGCGTTTTTCGATCGCAATTTGGCCGATTTGGTCGAGGGTCTGACAGGCGTTGATATCGGTTTGGTTTTGACAGGCACTGCAACGGCGGTGATTTTCGCGCTGTCTGTGCGGTTTTTCGCATTGGCGTTTGGATCCGTGGACAGTGCGATGGGGCGGTTTTCACCCAATATTGGCGATGCGGCGCGGTCATTGGGATTGCGCCCCGCACAGGTGCTGGGGCGCGTCCATGTGCCGATGATTTGGACATCATTGTTGATCGCCGTTTTGATGGTGTTTGTGGACAGTATTAAGGAATTGCCAGCGACGTTGTTGTTACGCCCCTTTGGGTTCGAAACGTTGGCGACACAGATTTATAACGCAGCATCATTAGAAGATATCCAAGGCGCGTCCGGTGCATCCATTGTGGTTATTTTGGTCGGTATGGTTGCGGTTGGTGTGATTGCGCGGGCGTCGCGATGATTGCGTTTGACACAGCCATAACGTTTCTGGGATTTGCATTCGCGTTGGCGCTGGTACCAGGCCCCGATAATATTTTCGTCCTGACGCAATCTGCATTGCATGGTCGGCTGTCAGGGATTTTTGTGACGCTGGGTTTGGTGACGGGGTTGATTTTTCACACCAGCGCCGTGGCGTTTGGTGTGGCGGCGATTTTTCAGACGTCCGCGTTCGCGTTTAGTGCGTTGAAATATATTGGGGCGGCGTATTTGTTGTATTTGGCATATCTGTCATTTCGCGCGGGCAAAAGTTCGATCACCACAGATAATGCGCCGCGGGAAACGGCGTTTGCATTGTATAAGCGTGGGTTGATTATGAATATTGCCAACCCAAAGGTAACGATTTTCTTTTTGGCGTTTTTACCGCAGTTCGTTGATCCCGCAATAGGGGGCATGATTGCGCAGTTTTATCAACTGGGTGGGTTGATGATGGTGGTGACGTTTTTTGTGTTTTCCAGCGTGGCATTAGCGGCTGGTTTGATTGGTGGGTGGTTGCGTGGTTCGCCATCGGCAATGATCTGGATGAACCGTTGTGCAGGTATGATTTTTGTCGCATTGGCGGCGAAATTGGCGTTGGTGCAAAAATAACAAAACCCGTTATAGTTGCAATTGACTTATTTTTTTCCAAGCTTATTGGTTGCGTTTCTATTAACTTTGGAAGAAATAATGAAGATTACAAATATTGTATTGTTTACAACGGCTTTGACGCTTGCTGCTTGTGCCAAGACCCCATCGAATATCCAACCTTTGAATGTCGCCTCTTCGGAGTATACGTCGTATTCATGTTCAAAATTGATGACTTTGCGCTACAACACAGACGTGAAATTGACTGCTGCGATTAAGAAGCGGAAAAGTGCTGTGGCTGCGGATGCTGTCGGTGTTTTCTTGGTATTGGTGCCAGTGAGTAAGTTGGCGGGCGATTCAGAGGGCGAAGTTGCGCAATTGAAGGGTGAAATCATTGCGATTGATCGCGCACGGACATTAAAATCCTGTAACTAATCTACAAAAAATAGGAAGGGTGCACAAATACTGTGCGCCCTTTTTTGTGGGCAACTACGATAATTGTGCTTCGCATTATTATGAGCGCTGACGCGCGGATGTGCTGCCGCACGGGCAGATATTTGGGCAAAATAAAGAGATTATCTTGCCCAAATTGATTAGGCTTCGAATTCGACCAGACAGGTCCTTGGCATCCACCTGTGATCCTGCGGGGGCGTGGATTGCTTTGATGATGCCGTCCTCTTCTGCGGAAATGCCTGTTTCCATTTTCATGGCTTCGATGGTGCATAACAGATCGCCTGCTTTCACAGATTGACCAACAGTGACAACAACCGAAGAGATCACGCCTGGCATTGGGGCGCCGACGTGGGCCGCGTTGCCGAGTTCGGCGCTGGGGCGTTTGATGGTTGAGGCCGCTTTGGAACGATCCGTTACGCGGATTGTGCGTGGTTGGCCGTTCAATTCGAAGAACACGCGTGCTTGGCCCTCTTCGTCGGCTTCGCCAACTGCGATCAGGTGAATTTCCAGTGTTTTACCTGGATCGATTTCAACGCTGATTTCATCGCGTGGGTTCATGCCGTAGAAGAATGTGTTCGTGGGCAATGTACGCACGGGGCCGTAATCGCGGTGACGCCCCATGTAATCCAAGAAGACCTTGGGGTACATTAAGTAGCCGTTCAAATCTTCGCCGTCGACATCGTGGCCATCCAGCAGTTTTGACAACGCTTTGCGTTCCGCATCCAGATCAAGCGGTTTGAGGTGTTCGCCCGGACGTGCGGTGGATGGTTTTTCATCCTTCAACACCTTCTTGATGATGGTGCCTGGAAATCCGCCTTCGGGCTGGCCCAGATTACCGCGCATCATGTCCACAACACTGTCGGGGAAGGCCACGTCTGTTTCGGGGTCTTCGACCGCTGTGCGTGTCAGGTCTTGGGTAACCATCATCAAGGCCATGTCGCCGACCACTTTGGATGATGGGGTTACTTTGACGATGTCGCCGAACATTTGGTTCACGTCCGCGTATGTGCGGGCGACTTCTGGCCAGCGATCTTCTAATCCCAGTGAACGTGCCTGCGCCTTTAGGTTTGTGAACTGTCCGCCTGGCATTTCGTGCAGGTATACTTCGGATGCTGGTGCGGACAGGCCGCTTTCGAATGCGGCGTATTGGCCGCGCACTGCTTCCCAGTAATCGTTGATGGCGCGAACCGCTTCGATATCGATGCCGGTGTCGCGATCCGTGTGACGCAAGCCTTCGACGATAGAGCCAAGGCATGGTTGTGACGTACCGCCAGAGAATGCGTCCATTGCACAATCGACTGCGTCAACGCCTGCCTCTGATGCGGCGAGGATTGTGGCGCCTGCGATGCCAGATGTGTCATGCGTATGGAAGTGGATCGGCAGGCCGACCTCTTCTTTCAATGCCTTAACCAGCACGCGTGCGGCGGCGGGTTTCAGAAGGCCTGCCATATCTTTGAGGCCCAGAACATGTGCGCCTGCGGATTTCAAATCCTTACCCATTTTGACGTAGTAGTTTAGGTCATATTTGGCGCGTTCTGGATTTAGGATGTCACCTGTGTAACAAATCGTACCTTCGCAGACCTTGTTGTTTTCAACCACGGCGTCCATTGCGACGCGCATGTTTTCAACCCAGTTTAAGCTGTCGAAGACGCGGAACACATCGACGCCTGTTTCGGCGGCTTGGCGTACAAACTCCTGAACCACGTTATCGGGATAGTTGGTGTAACCAACGCCGTTAGAGGCGCGTAGCAACATTTGTGACATGACGTTTGGCATGCGTTTGCGCAGGTCGCGTAGGCGTTGCCATGGGCATTCTTGTAAGAAGCGGTAGGCCACATCAAACGTCGCACCACCCCAACATTCCATAGAGAACAGTTGTGGCATGTTATGGGCATATGCATCAGCCACCTTGATCATATCAAATGAACGCATGCGGGTGGCCAGCAGGGATTGGTGTCCATCGCGCATGGTTGTATCGGTGATCAACAACTGCTTTTGTGCTGCCATCCAATCGGCAACGGCCTGTGGGCCTTTGTCTTCGAGTAGATTGCGTGTGCCGTAGGCTGGTTCGGGCGCGCGATGCTGAGGAGCTTTGGGCGCTTTCGCCAACAGATCAGGCATTGGGCGATCTGCAACGTCAGGGTGACCGTTTACGGTGATGTCTGCCACATAGTTCAAGATTTTCGTCGCGCGATCGCGGCGTGGTTTGAAGTTGAACAGGTCAGGCGTGTTGTCAATGAATGTGGTTGTGTATGTGTTGTCCAAGAATGTTTCGTGTTTCAACAGGTTGATCACGAATGCGATGTTGGTTGAAACGCCGCGAATTCGGAATTCACGCAATGCACGATCCATACGTGCAATGGCGTTTTCAGGGCTGGATGCCTTGGCGGTGATTTTCACAAGCAAACTGTCGTAGTAGCGTGTGATCACCGCGCCTGAATACGCAGTACCACCATCCAAACGAATGCCCAAACCCGTCGCCGAGCGGTAGGCAGAGATGCGACCGTAATCGGGGATGAAATTGTTTTGCGGATCTTCTGTGGTGATGCGCGTTTGAAGGGCGTGACCGTTTAATTTCACATCCGCCTGTGATGCGGCACCTGTGGCCTTGGCCAATGTTTTGCCTTCGGCGATTTTGATCTGGGCACGCACGATGTCGATGCCTGTGACCTCTTCTGTTACCGTGTGTTCCACTTGAACGCGTGGGTTCACTTCGATGAAGAAGAACTCTTCTGTGTCCATGTCCATCAGGAATTCAACAGTACCTGCACATTCATATCCAACGTGGGCACAGATTTTGCGGCCCAGTTCACATAATGTGGCGCGTTGCTCTTCGGATAGGTATGGGGCAGGGGCGCGTTCAACGACCTTTTGGTTGCGGCGTTGGACGGAACAGTCGCGTTCATACAGGTGGTAGATGTCGCCGTGGCTGTCGCCCAAGATTTGGACTTCGACGTGCCGCGCGCGTTGAACGAGACGTTCAAGATAACCTTCGCCGTTACCAAATGCCGCTTCTGCTTCGCGACGACCTTCGAGGACTTTCTCTTCCAGCTCGTCTTCGTTCATGATTGGGCGCATACCGCGACCGCCGCCGCCCCATGATGCCTTTAGCATAAATGGATAGCCGACTTCGGCGGCCATTTTGCGCACTTCGTTCATGTCGTCTGGCAATACTTCGGTGGCTGGAACGACAGGAACGTTGGCCTCCATTGCCACACGGCGCGCCGATGCTTTGTCGCCCAATTGGCGCATTGTTTCCGCCTTGGGGCCGATGAATTTGATGCCCGCTTCGGTACAGGCGTCAACGAAATCTGGGTTTTCGGATAATAGGCCATAGCCGGGGTGAATGGCGTCTGCGCCAGACATTTTTGCCACGCGGATGATTTCAGGGATGGACAGGTAGGCCGCAACGGGCCCCATGCCTTCTCCGATGCGATATGCTTCGTCTGCTTTAAAACGGTGCAGGCCCAGCTTGTCTTCCTCGGCATAAATCGCGACCGTCTTTTTGCCCATTTCGTTGGCTGCGCGCATAATGCGGATGGCGATTTCACCACGGTTGGCGATGAGGATTTTCTTAAAGCTGGTCATTTGGAGTCCCTGTAGGCTGAATCTGATAAGTCGTGAAGGAAGCGTTCATACTGTCCGTTGCCACGCGGTGGGCGGGTGATAGGTGATCGATGGAATCATCTTGTAGCCAGTAAAAGGATTTGGACAGGCCTAAATCAGTATAATCACCTAGAAAGTACGACATTATTGGCTCTTATGCCCTGTTAGCGCTAACGGCGCAACTCGAAAATTTTACCAAGTGTGATCTTCGTCACACTTTGGTTTCGCAAATGTGTTATACTGCACTTATTTGAACGGAGAGAGTTATGGCAAAGCGATTTAATGTATCAAAAGCGGGCGATTTAATTGAACTTTCATACGAAGAGCGTTTGGGCCCACGTATTAAGAAAAGTTTGGATCGCAATGGCGTTCAAGCGTATTTTTTATTTGATGGTACGCTAGTCATTCCTGGATCAAACGAAGTATCCGATTACACCGATTTCAATCTGCGCCTACGTAAGGTGAAATACACGGACGGGCGAAAATATCACAACGGATTTTTATCGCACGCAAAGCAGGTTTTGAAATGGTTGGACGAAAAATCCCTGAAACCCAGCCGTATTACGGGGCATTCACTGGGCGCCGCCAGCGCACAGATTGTAGGTGCGAAATTGGCAAAGCCAACGGTCGCCTTTGCCGCGCCTAAGGTATTGCATGGCGATCCGCGTGTTAGCGGCGAAGGCTGGGTTGCGAATTTTCAACGCGTTGACGATCCTGTGTGTAACCTGCCAATTGGCGACGAGAATTTCCGCCATATTGGCAGTAAGTTTTGGATGTCTAGCCCTGTCCAAGAAGGCGGCGGATTAAAGCACAAAGTGAAGCATTATCTGGCGTTGATCGACGACAAAAATTCCAACACTAAAATTCCAAGAGTTTGGCCGCGCTGAATTTGAACTAAATTCGCTTGGATGATGTAGGTTTTTTGGGGTAAGAGACGGTCACCTAAAACACGGGCCTGTTATGATAGGGACGCCAGAAATTCATTCACGTATGCGAACCTATTTGCAAGGTATTGCGGCGCAAGGCGTGCCCATCACGTATCAGGCCTTGGCGGTTGCGTTGAAATTAACCCCACCCAAAACAATCCATCAAGTGACAGAAGCATTAGAAATGTTGATGGCAGAGGATGTGGCGGCAAGTCGCCCGATGATTGCGGCCTTGGTGATTAGTAAATCGGGAAGTGGATTGCCTGCGGTTGGTTTCTTTGAAATGGCGGCACAGTTGGGGCGTTTCCCAAGTGATGTGAATGGGCCAGAGGCCGTGATATTTCATAAAAAAGAAATTGCGGCAGTTTTAAAATATTGGGTATCCTCAAGTTAAATTTTTAAAAAGTTTCACAGTTCGAAAAAGTGAACGATCTGCATGTGTATGCGATCGCGCGGGCATATATTTGTTCGCAGTTGGCGCGTTATCAAGTTCCCATCATTTATTTATAGGAGCTTGAAATGAAAAACCTTACAACTGCAATCGCCGTATCTGCTGCCTTGTTTACCTCACAGGCATCTGCCCAGAATGTGGCAAGTTTAAGCGACGTTGAAATGGCGCATGTTGCATATACTGCTGATAACATCGATATTCGCTATGCCCATTTGGCGCTGGCATTATCATCTAATCCTGACATCCACGCATTCGCAAATACCATGATCCGCGACCACACAGCCGTGAACAAGGCGGCCTTGGATTTGCTGGAGAAACTGGGAGCAACAGCGCAAGATAACTTTTTCAGCCAAGCGTTGAATGAGGGTGCAGAGAAGATCATAAATGACGTCTCTGTTTTACGTGGTGCGGAATTTGACAGGGCCTATGCGGCGAATGAATTGACATATCACCAGACGGTGAATGATCTGGTTGAAAACACCATGATCCCGAACATCGATAATGCTGAAGTAAAGGCGTTGTTTGAACAGGGTTTGAGTATTTTCAAAGCCCACGAAGGCCATGCTGAAATGATGGTAAAGGCGCTGAAATAATGGCGACGTTGATCGATAGACGCAATGTTTTGGTGGGGGCGGTAGCATTCGTTGCGGCCCCTTCCATCGGATCATCGGCATTGGCAATGGGAGGTACCGTTCATCAAATAAAAATCACAAGATTTAAGTTTGATCCAGAGATTATTCAGGTCAAAGTCGGTGACGTGATCCGTTGGACAAATACAGATGTTGCACCCCACACGGCGACCGCAGATAAATTCGGTTGGGATACCCTAGGGATCGCCAAGGGTGAGAGTGGTGAGATCACCGTGACCGCGGATATGGAAACCAGCTACTTCTGTGTTTATCATCCACACATGAAGGGTGAAATTGAGATCGTTTGACCCTCTTTTCGTAAAAAAGCGTCTCCTTTATGGGAGACGCTTTCGGTTATAGGATCAGTTCTTTTGATTACCTTTAATAATCAAAAGTTTCTAATAATTCTGCAACGCGTTCACTTCGATTTCGCCTTCGGTCATGTTGCGGATCGCCTTTGCAGCGGCATTGGAAGCGGCGGCTGTTGTGTAATATGCGATTTTTTGAGCCAGTGCGGCGGCGCGGATGTCACGACTGTCTGTCAGGCTTTGCGTGCCTTCGGTGGTGTTGAAGATCAGATCGATTTCACCGTTTTTCAACGCGTCCACGATGTTTGGTTGGCCCTCATAGACCTTCTTAACAAGGGTATTTGCTATGCCCGTGTCCGTCAGCCATTTTGATGTGCCTGATGTGGCCATGATTTCAAATCCAAGGGATACCAAGATTTCAGCCGCTTCGGAAATCAACGTTGTCTTGTCGCCCTCTTTGACGGAAATGAACACCTTACCAGAGGCTGGCAAAGGTGTTGATGCGCCGAGTTGAGATTTTAGGAATGCACGCTCGAACGTTTTGTCCAAGCCCATAACTTCGCCAGTTGAACGCATTTCTGGGCCCAACAGTGGATCAACGCCAGGGAAACGATTGAATGGTAGAACCGCCTCTTTCACTGCGAAATGATCGGGGAATGGTGATTTTAAATCGAAATTAGTCAATGGTTCGCCAGCCATTACACGTGCGGCGATAGAAGCGATTGGTGAATTGATTGCCTTTGCCACGAATGGAACCGTACGGCTTGCGCGTGGGTTCACTTCGAGGATGAAAATCTCTTCGCCGCGGATGGCGAATTGGATGTTCATCAGGCCGACGACGTTCAAACCCAAAGCCAAAGCTTTGGTTTGTTCGATCATATCGTCGATTTGGTGTTGTGGCAGTGAATATGGTGGCAATGAACAGGCACTGTCGCCAGAGTGCACGCCGGCCTCTTCGATGTGTTGCATGATACCAGCGACATGCACGTTTGTGCCGTCTGACAATGCGTCAACGTCGACCTCAATCGCACCAACAAGGTAGCTGTCCAGCAATACAGGGCTGTCGCCAGAAACGACAACGGCCTCTTTGACGTAGCGCGCCAATTGTTCGTCGGAACGGATGATTTCCATCGCGCGGCCACCTAAAACATATGATGGGCGGATGACCAACGGGTAACCAACGTCAGCCGCTACTTTAAATGCCTCTTCGTCGTTGTTGGCGATGCCGTTGTATGGCTGTTGTAGGTTCAGATCGTTCAACAGTTTTTGGAACCGTTCGCGATCTTCTGCCAAATCGATGGCGTCTGGTGTTGTGCCAAGGATTGAAATGCCTTCTGCCTCTAGGTCGTTCGCCAATTTCAGCGGTGTTTGACCGCCCAATTGAACGATGACACCGTGAAGCGTACCGTTTTCCTGTTCAACGCGCAGGATTTCCATGACTGTTTCCATGGTGAGGGGTTCGAAGTACAGGCGATCCGATGTGTCGTAATCGGTGGAAACTGTTTCTGGATTACAGTTGACCATGATTGTCTCGTAACCAGCCTCGGTCAGAGCGTAACAGGCGTGACAACAGCAGTAATCAAATTCGATGCCTTGGCCGATACGGTTTGGGCCACCGCCCAGAATGACGACTTTCTTTTTGTCCGATGGGCGTGCTTCGCATTCCACGTCGCCCATGGCGTCGGCTTCGTACGTTGAATACATATATGGTGTTTGCGCTTCGAATTCTGCGGCGCAAGTATCGATACGTTTGAATACGGCTGTGACGCCCAACTCGTTGCGCGTGACGCGGATTTCGCGTTCGGCGGTACCGGTCAGGGTGGAAAGGCGTGCATCGGTAAAGCCCATCATTTTGACTTTGCGCATGCCGTCTGCGGATTTTGGCAGGCCGTGTGCAATGATGTCGGCTTCCATATCCACGATTTCGCGGATGCGATTTAGGAACCAAGGGTCAAACGAAGTCGCGTCGATGATTTCGTCATTGGTCAGACCGTGGCGCATAGCTTGAGCGATCAAAACCATACGATCAGGTGTTTGTTTTGAGATCGCTTGGATCACGGCTGGTTTTTCTGGCGCGCCTGGGATTTCCATGTCGTCGAAACCAGTCATGCCCGTTTCCATGGATGCCAATGCCTTTTGCAAGCTCTCGTGGATGGTGCGGCCAATCGCCATCACTTCGCCCACGGATTTCATGGCGGTGCCAAGGATCGGTTCTGCACCTGGGAATTTTTCGAAGGCGAAACGTGGGATTTTTGTAACCACGTAATCAATGGACGGTTCAAACGATGCAGGTGTCACGCCTGTAATGTCGTTGTCCAGTTCGTCCAGCGTGTAACCCACGGCTAGTTTTGCCGCGATTTTGGCGATTGGGAAACCCGTAGCCTTTGATGCCAAAGCAGATGAGCGTGATACGCGTGGGTTCATTTCGATCACCACCATGCGACCATCCGCTGGGTTCACAGACCATTGAACGTTTGATCCACCCGTTTCCACGCCGATTTCGCGCAGAACGTTGATGGAGTGCGTACGCATCATTTGGTATTCTTTGTCTGTCAAAGTCAGCGCAGGTGCGACTGTGATTGAATCGCCTGTGTGCACGCCCATCGGATCAACGTTTTCGATGGCACAAACGATGATGGCATTGTCCGCTTTGTCGCGCACAACTTCCATTTCGTATTCTTTCCAGCCGAGCAAACTCTCGTCGATCAAGATTTGGGTTACGGGAGATGCATCAAGGCCTGTTGTACAGAAATGCACGAACTCTTCGCGGTTATACGCGATGCCGCCACCTGTCCCGCCCATGGTAAAGGCTGGGCGGATGATTGCAGGCAGGCCGATGTCCTCCAGGGCTGCCATAGATTCTTCGATAGATGTGGCGATTGTGGCGCGAGGGTTTTCGATACCTAGGCGATCCATGGCTTCGCGAAAGAGTTTGCGATCCTCGGCCATTTCGATCGCTTTTCGATCTGCGCCGATCAGCTCGATCCCGTGTTTTTCAAGTGTGCCGTCTTCATCCAGCGCGAGTGCGGTGTTCAGGCCTGTTTGACCCCCCATGGTTGGCAGTAGTACCATTTTGTCGTCTGGGTGAAGGGAAATTTCCTTGGCGATAATCGTGGCGACCACGTCGGGGGTGATGGGTTCGATGTAGGTGGCATCCGCCATGTTGGGGTCGGTCATGATTGTGGCAGGGTTGGAATTGACGAGGACGACGCGATAGCCCTCTTCCTTAAGTGCTTTACATGCTTGGGCACCTGAATAATCAAATTCACAGGCTTGGCCGATAATAATAGGGCCTGCACCGATAATCATGACTGTGTTGATGTCAGTTCTTTTTGGCATAGCGGCGCCCCTTTATGTGCCGCGCGAGAGGAATCGCGCGTAAGTTCCAAATTGTCGTGGGTGTAATGTTTTGGTGGGGCTTGTGCAAGGGGGGATTGCGGAATTGAGCCGTGCAGGCACGGCATTAATAAGTGCTTGGGCGGGTCGCCCAAGCGGATTGCCTGCGGCGCAGATATTTGCGCAAAGTAAAGATGGGATTTTGGTGGAAAGGGCGGTGGGTTACGCATATGTATGGCCTATGAGCGAGCAATATATTCTGTTGGAAGATGGGCCGATGGGCGGGGCGGCGGTTTTTGCCGATCCTGAGCGGTTGATCTGTGCGTGGGATATGGACGGTGTCGCGGATGCCTTTGCACAGATGGACGAAGCGCGCGCACAGGGCAAGTGGTTGGCAGGGTTTGCCAGTTATGAGCTAGGATATGCGTTAGAGCCGAAGTTAGCGCCATTGATGCCCAAGGGGCGACGTTCACCGTTGATTTGTTTTGGCGTTTTCGCTGGGCCTGATGCGGGGGCGAAGCGGGATTTGATGCATCGTGCATTGTCCGAACAGGACGACGCGGGTTTGGATGCGGTTGAGCCTGTTTGGTCGATCGCGGAATATAACCGCGCGTTCGAAGAGGTTAATGGGTATATTAATTCAGGCGATTTTTATCAAACGAACCTGACATTTCCGATGACGTCGCGCCATCAGGGATCGGCGTTGGGGTTATATTCGCGACTGCGCGCGGCACAGCCTGTCAATTACGGTGGTGTGGTGAATTTGGGCGAGGGGCCGGTTTTGGTGTCGCGAAGCCCTGAGCTGTTTTTCAAGGTTGATGATGACGGTGTGATTTCAACGCGCCCGATGAAGGGGACTGTGCCACGGGGCAAAGATGCGGGCGAGGATGCGGAATTGGTGGCCTGGTTGGCGAGTGATCCAAAGAACCGTGCGGAGAACCTGATGATTGTGGATTTGTTGCGCAATGATATTTCGCGGGTGTCCGAAATTGGTTCGGTGCATGTGCCTGAACTGTTTACCGTTGAGAGTTATGCAACGGTGCATCAGATGGTGTCCGAGGTGCGGGCGCAGTTATTGGATGGGTTGAGCATTGGGGATTTGTTTACGGCTTTGTTCCCCTGTGGGTCCATCACGGGGGCGCCGAAAATTCGTGCGATGGAAGTTATTCGCGATTTAGAACCCGAACCACGCGATGTGTATTGTGGATCGATGGGATGGATTGCGCCAACGGGTGCGATGAGTTTCAATGTTTGCATTCGCACGTTAAGCCTGTTTGAGGGCGGTGATGTGCGGTTGAATGTGGGCGGGGGTGTTGTTTATGACAGCACGGCCGCGTCGGAATATGAGGAAGCATTATGGAAAGCGCGTTACACGAAATTGCCCCCGAAGGGTTAGAGGTTATAGAAACCTTGGGCTTTACCCCTGATGATGGATTTGCGCGATTGGGTGCGCATATTGATCGGATGGAGGCGACCTGTGCGCTTTTGCAGTTTCCGTTTGAGCGCGGTGCGGTTTTGATGGCGTTGGGCGAGGCGGTGGATGATGTTCCTGCACGGGTGAGGATGACGGTGAACGCCAGTGGCGCGGTTACAGTGCAGGTGGGGGCGATGGTTCCAGTGGAACGGTGGCGCGTTGGGGTTTCGGATGTGGCTTTGCAATCTGATGATCCTTGGCTGCCCGTGAAGACCAGCAACCGCGCGATTTATGATGATGCGCGGGCGGGGTTGGTGGATTTGGATGAGGTTTTATTTTTGAACGAACGCGGCGAGGTTTGTGAGGGAACGATTACCAATGTATTTGCGGATTTGGGGGATGGGTTGGTTACGCCGCCCGTTTCATGTGGATGTTTGCCCGGTGTTTTGCGCGGCGAGATGTTGGCGGCGGGGCAGGCACGTGAGGGCGTTTTGAATTTGGATGATTTACGTGGGGCCAAGGCCGTGTTTGTTGGGAACTCATTGCGCGGGTTGATTGTGGTGGAAATAAGCTAAGGTCTGCAAAGAGCTCAGTTTGACGAATGGCGCAGTTTCATCCAAGGTCTGGTTCATAGAATGAGACCCACATTCACGGGGAAGTCAGTAGAATGGCATTGAACAATAAAATATTCTTTTTAATCGGATATCCCGCAGTTGGCAAATTTACTATTGGCAAAATCCTTGCCAAACGAATGCCGGCCCGATTGATCGACAACCATGCTATTAACAATCCAATATTTCAAATTATACGGGCGAATGGGGCCGTTAATATCACCGAAAATGTCAGCAAGTATACATCGGCAGTACGTCAAACAGTGATCGAAGCGATTGAAGAACTGTCCAATCCCCAAGAAAGCTATATTTTCACCAATGTTTTGATAGATAAGCCCAATGATGCTGTAACCTTTGAAAAGATCAAATCCTTGGCGGAAAGGCGCAGTAGCGATTTTATCCCCGTCATTATCAGCTGCGATGAGACTGAACTACTCAACCGCGTATCGTCGGCCGATCGCGAAAGAAACCTGAAACTGACAAATGTTGATGTTTTGGAATCGGTTCTCGAGAAAAAGAAAATCTTGAAAATAAATCATCCAAACTTATTGAAAATTGACAGCTCCCAACACTCAAAGGAAGAAGTGGCACTGATAATCCTTGAGCATGCGAAAACAATCGGAACATAGCACAACTGCGTAGGATGCTTGGTCCACGTGAACAGATTTTTGACCGAGATCATTTCCCTAAAAGCGGTCACTGACACAGCTCTGCGCAACGGCGGCTTTTTGCCCCATTGTTGGCATCGAACCAATCGTAACTAGCGCCGGGGTATCTTAGCCTTCGCCTGATTTTGTTCAACGCGCTTTCCAATAAAAGTCTTTAGAACAGGTGATTTATGACCCGTGGGTATATTTCGGATGCGCTGTTTTACACAAGGTTTTGCCTTTGGCGCCGCTTGGTTGCCAACAAAAAGGGCCCCGCGATTGCGAGGCCCTTCATTCTTAGCAATAGAACTTATGGCTTAGCCATTAATCCAAGCGTTCACTGTGTCCATGTTTTCTTCGACCCACTGTTCTGCAACATCTTGGGCGTCTTCTTCGTCACGGCCGATACGCAAGATCCAATCGTTTACAACTGCTGGGTCTAGAACCATGTTTGACAACATTTTCGCAACAGCTGGGTTACGTTGTTCCAATGATTTAGAGTGACCGATCCAAACTTCTGCGTCGTTGTGCTTACAGCTGAATGTTGATGCTTCTAACCAGTCTTCTTGCTCTAGTTTAAGAACGCGACAGCCTTCTGTTACTGCTGGCTCGTCAAGTGGCGACAAGTCGTATGCCGCGAACAACCATTCAGGTGTCCAGTAGTAGAACAAAATTGGTTTTTCGTTGCCATAAGCCGCTTTTAGCTGTGCTTTGAATGTTGCGTCGGAAACGATTTCTGGTTCCCATAGTTCGTCCAAACCGTATGATTTGAATTTCACTTGCCACATTTTTGTGGATGTCCAAGATGAATCACCCGCCCAGTATTCGCCTTTGCCGTTGCCGTCTTTGTCGAACAATGCTGCGATTTCAGGGTTTGCCAAATCTTCGAATGACGTCACTTTGTCAGCCAAGTAATGTGGTACAAACATACCTTGTGTACCTGTGTACGGCTTGTTCACGCCAACAGTTTTGTTGCCATCAACATATTGATCCCAGTTTGCAACTTGGTTTGGCATCCAGATATCTGGATGTACGTCGATAGAACCGTCGCCTTTGTCCATACCAGCAAAGATGATCGAGCCGTCTGATGCGCCTTCGATGATTTCTGCTTCGCCGCCCATTGGGCCTGTGATGATTGCTTGGATAACCGCGCCAATTGCGTCAGCGCCTGTCCATGTTAGATCGGCAATTGCTACTTTGCCGTCTTGGGCCGCTGCTGCCGTTGCGGCAACTGCGAATGCGGTTGATGCCGCAAGTGTTTTTAAAATGTTCATTTTACTCTCCTAGTTAGACTGATGTCTTTATTGGGCCGCCAGCAGTGGCGGCCAAATGCGTTATTGTATATTTGCTTTCTGGACCACACGATCAATCATCATGGCCAATAAAGCAATACCGACGCCAGCCAAGATGCCTTTGCCGGTGTCTGTGCGCGCAAGCGCGTCGGTAACCAAGAAGCCCATACCGCCAGCGCCAATCAGCGCGGCAACAACAACCATTGATAGGGACATCATCACCACTTGGTTCACACCTGCCATGATCGATGGCATTGCCAATGGTAATTCAACCTTGGTCAGCAACTGACGCGGATTTGCGCCAAAGGCCAATGCGGCTTCTTTCGTGCTCTCGGGGACGTGTTGGATACCCAGTGATGTCAGGCGCACCATCGGCGGCATCGCGAAAATCACGGTGGCCAAGATACCAGGCACAACACCGATGCCAAAGAAGGCAATCGCAGGCAGTAGGTAAACAAAGGATGGGATGGTTTGCATCACATCCAAAATTGGTGTGACAATTGCCTTACCCCACTTTGATTTCCCAACCCAGATGCCCAAAGGTAGGCCGATTAAAATCGATACACATGTCGCCGCGGCCACAAGTGTGAGGGTTTCCATTGCCGTTTGCCAAAAGCCAAATAGTGCGAGATAGCCAAGCGATGAACCAACAAATATGGTGATCCGCGTTCCTGCCGCATAATAGGCGATGGCCAACAGAACACCCATCATGATGGGCCACGGTGTACCCACGAAAATGGCTTCGAGTGCGTTTAGAAGGCCCGTTAAAACCTTGACGATGCCATCAAAGAAGTAGCCGTAGAATGCGGTCAAGTAGCCAACACCGTTTTCGATAGAACCTGATACATATGTATGCAGGGTGACCGGTTTTTTGTTTGTTGGTTCGGAGATTTTAACATAGCGCGTGCCGTCTTCTGCACGGGGGTATTCAACGATGTCTGGGCGGTCGATCCATATCAACGTTGGGAAATCAGAAATGATTTTACAGTTGAATTTCGCTTGGAAGGAAACGTCCTTGCCCTTGGCGATTGCGCGATCTTGTTTCACACATGTGCGTGCGTATGGTGCAAATTGTGTGGAGCGATAGATCATTAGTGGCGCGATCATTGCCAAAATCACCGTCATCATCACAAGGCGATTTGCCTTTAGACCAGAACGTTTTGTGTGATCCACGCGCCATGTGTTGTATTGGCGGTAATAAACCCGATTAGCCAACCAACCAATGAACAAACGGCCAATGATAAAGATAATGATTGCTGTCATGATCGAACTGGATGTCCAATTTTCATAGCGTTCAATTAACAGCTGCTTATTGCTGGCGGCAGCAGTGTTGCCAGCGGCGGTATATTTGGCCACTTCTTCCAGAACGCCACTCAGGGCGTTGTTGAATTTATATGCGGCGCCAAAATAAACCAATGTCACCAGATCAACTGCAAATGCGATCCAAAATAGCAACCAGTTGCCACGCAAGGATGCCCAGATAAAGCTGCCCAAAGCGGCGGAGAAATTGATGTGCCATTTTGACAGTTCGTTTTTCTGAATTTTCAGAAATGTTTTGGCATAGTAATCGCCAGATTTATCCGCAAATTCGTGAAAGGGGCCTGTTGTGTTATCTGTTGTCATCTTATGTCTCCCCTCTGATTGCGTGCAATAATGCGTCTTTGGTCACAACGCCGACGGGTTTGCCATCGTCAACAATGACCAATGGTTTGTCTTGGTCCACAACCTTGGTCAGCAAGGTATCCAAGTCGTCTTCGGGCCCTGCTTGGGGGCAGTTTTTCAGGGCAGGTAGTTTTTTATTCTCTTTTTCGTATTTCGCGACGGGCACCATAACGGTGTGTGCGAAAACGAGTTTGAGTTTTGAGATGCCTTGAACAAAATCGGCCACATATTCATCGGCGGGGTTTGTTACGATATCTTCGGGGGTGCCTGTTTGGACGATTTCGCCGTCTTTCATTATGGCGATGCGTGAACCCATGCGGATGGCCTCGTCCAGATCGTGGGTGATGAACAGGGTTGTTTTGTTCATTTCCTTGGACAGGGCCAAGAATTCATCCTGTAGGCCGCGACGGATCAATGGATCAAGCGCGGAAAATGGTTCGTCCATCAACAGGATTTCAGGATCAGCGGCCAAAGCGCGGGCCAGACCCACACGTTGTTGCATTCCGCCTGATAATTCGGATGGGTAGCGATCGCCGTAACCTTGTAATGTTACACGTTCGATTACGGCATCGGCCGCCTGTGCACGGCGGAAGGCATCGACGTTGCGCAATTCCAGTGAAAAGGCGATGTTGTCGCGCACTGTGCGGTGGGGCAATAGGGCCATGTTTTGGAACACCATGCCGATTTGATCGGCGCGCATGGCGCGTAATTCTTCGGGGTTTAGGCCGCCCACATCGGTGCCGTTGATTTCAATTGTGCCGCTGGTGGGTTCGATCAAGCGATTGACGTGGCGCACCAGTGTGGATTTGCCGGAACCAGACAGACCCATGATACAAAACACTTCGCCTTCACGAACCGACATGGATACGTCTTTGACGCCAACCACACATTCGAAGCGTTCCAGTACTTCGGCCTTGGATATGTTTGATTTTTGGACTTCGGCCATCGCTTCGTCTGCGCGATCCCCGAAAATTTTCCATACGTTGTTTGCCTCTACGACAACTCTTCTTTGGTCACTCACAAGCAGTCTCTCCCTTGTTGCCGCGCTTTAGGCGCAAACAACTGTGCAGAGTATGTTACAGCCAGCATCGCATCGCAAGGTATCTTTCGCGACAAATACAGGCTTAAAACAGGCGTTTCACGTCATTTTTTGTGCGAGAATGCGGATATACTCCATAGGTTGCTTACGTGGCAGATGTTTTTGTCATCACGATGCGCAGATCACCTATCGCTTGAAACCCCGCACTTTGCGCAAATTTCAAATCTGGTCCTGATTCATATCCGACGATTGGGGTGTTGGGATTGATTGATGCAACAGCGGATCTAGCCTGTGCAAAGATTTCAGGACTGGGATTTGTGGCGAAAACATTCGACATGCCGATGCTATCCTGCGATTGGTTTGCGATGCATCCCGCTGTGATAACACCATCCGTAATACGCGCCAAAAAATGGATGTTTGGATTGGCTAAGATATTGGCATTAAACATGCGTTTTTCTGTGGATGATCCAGATGCCTTCCAGACTGTTTCCCACCTCAACAGATCAGCGTCCGTTTCAACGCGTTGCCAATCTGTTTGGGTTGGATCGGTGCCACCATGCCAAATCCAAGTGGCCCCAAACAGTGTTTGAAAGCCACTGTGTTTCAAATCCAATTTAGAAAAGCTGTCTTTGATAACCATCTTGCCGCTGGTCGGGGGCGTGATCAGTTCGTCGTGATCGGGCGATAGAATGGTGTGGTTTGCATAAAAAGGAGGAGGGGGATCGATTGCGATCAACGCCAGGGGTGTGCGCTCATATTTTATGCTGTGCGATGCAAATACGGCCTCATACAGATCGGCGTTGTTATTGGCGGCGATCGCCACCCGCGTTTCATTTTCCATCATCTAACGCATATCCAAACCCACGAATGGTTTTGATGAATTCTTGATCCGTTGCGGTTTTCAAAACCTTGCGTAGACGCCCCACATGTACATCAACCGTGCGGGTTTCCACATCCAGATTTTCGGGCCAGAGACGTTCCAATAATTGTTCGCGCGAAAAAACGCGTTTGGGTGCATTCAACAACAGTTGCAGTAATTTGAATTCCATGGGGCCAATGGCAACGGATTGATCATCTACACTGACCGTATGGCGCGACAAATCCATCGTGATCGGGCCAAAGGCAAGTGTATCGCCAATTTGATTTTGTGAACGCCCCCGCATGCCAGCACGCACGCGTGCCATCAATTCCTTCACCGAATAGGGTTTTACGATATAATCGTCCGACCCCATGTCCAAACCGCGCACTTTGTCATCTTCTTCACCGCGTGCGGTCAACATGATGACGTGACATGATTTATCCTTGGATCGTTTGATTTGGCGACATACTTCGAGGCCAGACATTTCTGGCAACATCCAATCCAACAAGGCCAAGTCGGGCTCATTTTCTTGGAATAACAATATGCCTTCTTCGCCCGATGTGGCCCTCAGGACATCATAACCTTCTGCTTTTAGGTTGAATGACAGCAGTTCCATTTGTGACGGTTCATCTTCGACGACCAGAACCAAACCCTTTGTAGATGCCATTTTACCCCCTAGTGTTACCCCTTAAGGCCAAATTTTAACCGCTTTTTCAAGCTGATTGTCATATTGCTGTTACATAAATTTCATATTTCCTCACAGAATCATGACCCGCTGTGGGTCAATGGGTTGTTTTTAAAGGGGTCAACCAATGGTCAAAAAAGCACGTCCAAATAAAACGCTGGATCGCGATTTGAAAAGTCGCGTTTCACTAGAGCAGGCAGCGGTTGCCACGCGTCGTCAGTATATGGCGCCATCAATTGCGTTTGCATTCATTATGTTCGCGGGTCTGATTGCCAGTGCGATTTTAGGTTGGAACTCTGACAGCTATATCATCATCGCGGCGGCCGCGATTGGTGCATATATGGCGTTGAACATTGGTGCCAATGACGTGGCAAACAACGTTGGCCCCGCCGTGGGTGCGAATGCACTGTCCATGACAGGCGCGTTGATTATCGCCGCTATTTTCGAAAGTGCGGGTGCCCTGTTGGCGGGTGGTGATGTTGTTGGAACAATTTCCAAAGGCATTATTGATCCAGCGGCAGTTGGTGATCCAAAGGTGTTCATCTGGGCGATGTTCGCGGCGCTAATTTCAGCGGCGATGTGGGTGAATTTGGCCACTTGGGTTGGCGCACCTGTTTCAACGACACACTCTGTTGTTGGTGGTGTAATGGGCGCAGGTATCGCGGCGGCTGGTTTTGCCGCGGTGAATTGGCCGAAGATGGGCCAGATTGCGGCGTCTTGGGTGATTTCCCCAATGCTGGGCGGTATCATTGCCGCGTTATTCTTGTGGTTCATCAAATCCCAAGTGTCAGACAAACAGGATAAAATTGCGGCGGCACGCCGTTGGGTGCCTGTATTGATCGCGATTATGGCGTTGGCGTTTTCAACGTACCTAGCTGTTAAAGGTGTAAAGAAAATCATCAAGATTGATTTGCAAACCGCATTGATGATTGGTGCGGCGGCGGGTTTGTTGGCCTACTTTGTGACGCGTCCGATTATTCGTCGTCAATCAGAAGGCAAACCAAACACCAAGGAAACGGTACGTGGTTTGTTTACGATCCCATTGATCTGTTCTGCGGCGATGCTGTCGTTTGCGCACGGTGCGAATGATGTGGCGAACGCGGTTGGCCCATTGGCGGCCATCGTTCATACAGCCGAAGCAGGCGAAGTTGTTGGCAAGGTTGCGATCCCAATCTGGGTTATGATCGTGGGTGCCTTTGGTATTTCGTTTGGTCTGTTGTTGTTTGGTCCAAAACTGATCCGTATGGTTGGTGAGCAGATTACAAAACTGAACCCATTGCGCGCGTACTGTGTGGCGTTGTCTGCGGCGATTACAGTGATTATCGCATCATGGTTGGGTCTGCCCGTAAGTTCGACACACATCGCGGTTGGTTCTGTGTTTGGTGTTGGTTTCTTCCGCGAAATTCATTGGCGTGTAACAACTTCTGATAAGAAGGTTGCAGCCGTGAAAGATGCCGAAGCAGAAAAGCAAGGCAGCAAGAAGCGCAAGCACCGCAAGTTGGTGCGTCGTTCACACTTTATGACGATCATCGCAGCGTGGGTTATTACCGTGCCAGCGGCGGCGATTATTTCTGGTGTTATCTTCTTGATCCTAAATAACGTGATGGCGTAACGCCTGAATTCATATTGATTGAAAGGGTCGGCATTGCCGGCCCTTTTTTATTGCCCGCCGAGGTATGCAATGCCGATAAATGTTATGGTGACGCCCATCCATTGCAGGCCCGTCATCCGTTCGCGCAAAAACGCCCATGCCAACAGGATTGTCACCATGCCAAAAAGTGACGCCGCCAATGACGCATAGCTGGCGTTTGGCATGTTTCCAGACACCAACACGACCGTCAGCGCCAAGGCATCCAACCCGCCCATAATAGCCAGTATTTTCCACTGACCAATCGCGGCCAACAGGGGTGTTTTCAGATATATCATAATCGGGATTAAACAGCCCACCGCGACCAATCGCGTGGCCAATATGCCCATCATTTCTGGCGTGTACTGGACCATCGAATGCCCGATGCCAAAGGTTGCGGCAAAACCGAAACTGGCCCCACATGCCCATAGGATTGCATGGGAACGCTTGCCGTTTGATGTGGCGTTATCCGATGAATTTGCCAATGACACAACGATGTACAAGCCAATGAACACAGCAGCGACAGCCAGTATTTGTAGAATAGTCAATTGGTCGCCTTGGATCACGCCCAACAGGATGGAACCGATGGCGTATGTGGCAACGATGGGGGCCACTAATTGTACGGGGCCGATTTCGAATGCCTTGTAAATGGCGATGCCTGCGAACATAAATGCAATGCCCGATGCCAATATGGGGATCGTGGCTGGCGCAGGGATGTCGGTGAAGTCGCCACGGATTGCGACGATGCCAAATTGGAAAATAAGGCCGAATAGTAAGACCAGAAACAGGGCTGAAAATACACTGGATTTTTGGCTGACCCAGCGTATCAAAATATCGTGGATACCCCAAGCCAAGGCGGCCAACAGGCCCAGTAGAATTGTCATTACGGGCCTTTGCGGAAAAACGGGATCATGAAGATTAGACAGGCAAGCAAGAAAAAGATGCTGCCAAACATCGCCCAGAAATGGCCGATACTGGCGATGCAAAACCCAATGGCGGAAACCACGAATAAAATCCAGCCGACGAAGTTTATTTGGTGGTTTGTCATCTTGTGGTGTCCAATTCGGATTTTAGAGTTTTCATAAGGTCGGTCACCGACATCGCACGCGACAGGGGGGCACCTTGGCCCGCCCAATTGGCGCCAAAACCCGAAATTCCTGCGACCTTAGCTGCTGCGATTAACGATTTTGCCGCGTCATATGCGATTGGGTAATCGGGGATATCAGATGGATCAATCAAATCATCCCATTTAGTAAATTCATTCGCTAAACAACGCGCGGGACGACCAGAAACGACAGGTGTCATCACCGTGTTATGCGCCGCATCTGAATGTAATGCTGAACGGTATGAAGCATCCGCGAGGCTGTGATCTGTATCGATAAACGCGGTGCCCATCTGGGCACATGTGGCACCCATATTTAACGCCGCGCGAATGCCCGCGCCGTCCATTATTCCACCAGCGGCAATCACGGGAACAAACAGGTTTTCCGCCAATACCCGCGTCAATGCAAAGGTGCCAAGGCGGGTATCTTGACTGTTTGGATCAACGATGCCGCGATGACCACCTGCCTCCCATCCTTGGGCAACAATGGCGTCGATACCAGCGTCCTGTGCAACCTTAGCATCCGCTAGTGTGATCGCGGTGGAAAATAGGATGATGCCCTTATCCTTCAATGCCGTGATCTTTTCCGCATCTGGCAGGCCGAAATGAAAGCTGACCACGGGGGGGCATTCATCCAGCACCATTTGAAATTTCGCATCATCAGTTAAAAACGTAGAATAGATTTCGCTCAATGTATCGGGTGCGGTTACACCAAGATCATCAAACGTAGGCCGTAGACGGTTCAGCCAATTCGATTGCTTCGCGTCATCGTGTTGCGCAGGGGCATGGCAGAAAAAATTTACATTGAAAGCACAATCCGTCAACGCGCGGGTTTGTTGGATTTGCGCGCGCGCGCCATCTACATCTGTGGCGCCGACGGCGATAGAGCCAAGGCCACCCGCATTACAAACGGCGGCGGCCAGTTTAGGCGGCGCGGTACCCGCCATTGGCGCCTGAATAATCGGGCATGAAAGGCCCAAGTTTTGAAGGAATTTGTTCATGGCAGCATATTGTCGTAAAATCTTGGGTGGCGCAATTAGCTGGCCGTAAATTTGGCTCGTTTAGATGTTTGAAATCGCTATTTCGCTTTTAAAATAGAGCCAAGATAGGTTTTCGCGGCCATCTCTTTGGCAACGATATTGCCGTAGCTGTTTTCATTGCCGCTGATTGCACCTTTTTGTGCCAAAACAGCTACGCCATTCTTCTTTCGATCAGACATCTTCACGCCTTTGGTGCCAGCACTTATTTCTTTCTTGGTATAACCCTTTGCGACCAAATCCTTACGCAACGACATGGCGGCGCGTCCAATAGCCGGTTCGTTTGCACGGGCGGTTTTACAATTTTTCCCAAGCAATCGTGCGGCGAAATTATCAGCAAGCATATCGGTCACAATAAGTTGCACTTCGGCAGCCTTATCAGCCGCCACTGGCGTCGCCATTATGACTAACATTACGCATGTGATTTTCTTTATCATTCAAGAACTCCCCCTAAATTTAAATAATATAGAGAGTTTTACTGTATGTCGTAAATTTTTTCAATTTGGAGTTTAAATGGTGCCCGAGGGTAGATTTGAACTACCGACACGAGGATTTTCAATCCACTGCTCTACCCCTGAGCTACTCAGGCACTTGATGATCTGATCATCTTGGGTGAGGGCGTTTTAGGGGGATGTTTGGATTGGTGCAAGGGGAATTTTCGCCCTAATGCAAATTACTTGTGGATGGGATGGTATCGGATGAAACGGCGTCCTCTTCGTCCGTGTCGGCGGCGGGGATTGCGTATGATCCGGTCAGCCATTTACCAAGGTCCAAATCGGCACAGCGTTTGGAACAAAAGGGGCGGTATTTTGCGTCTGGCTCTTTTTCGCACATGGGGCAGGGCATGGTTTCTTCCTTGTTTGGCAAAAGAATAATTCAAAGCTGAAATTGATGAAAGTCGTTTTTGAACTTGTTTCAGATCACCACGTCGATAGCGTGGTGGAATGTTAGAATATTTATCCGAAATCACACAGCTGTCGCATAGCCAATTTATATATTGCCTGATCACCGTGTTTGTGGCGGGGATGGTGCGTGGGTTTTCGGGGTTTGCGTTGTCGGCCATTGTGGTGGCATCCATGGCGCGAACTGTGCCGACGGTGGAATTGATCCCCATGGCGTATTTATTAGAGGGCGCGGCCAGTTTGGTGATGCTGCGTGGTGGGGTGCGTGATGCGGATATGTCGATTGTTTGGGTGCTGGCGATTGGATCGGCGATTGGTGTGCCGATTGGGTTGTTGGCCACGACCAGCTTGCCCGTGGAAGCCACGCGGGTTGTGGCATTGTGTTTGATTTTGGTTCTGGCCAGTATGCAATTGTTTAAAATCACGCCGCGGTTTGTGGGCACGAAAGCGGGTCTGTATGGGACGGGGTTGTTTGCGGGGATGGCGACGGGGTTGGCATCCGTGGGTGGCATGGTTGTGGCGTTATATGTGTTGGCCAGCAAGATTGATCCGCGTTCAATGCGGGGCGCCTTGGTGATGTATTTGTTTATCGGGATGTTTACATCGTTGGTGTGGCATCTGTTGTACGGGATTATGGATATGCGGGCCGTGATGCGGGGCGTGGTGTTTATACCGCCGTTGTTGATCGGTGTGTTTATTGGGGTGCAGTTGTTTCGACCCAGCCTGCAAGGGTTTTATAAGCGGTTTTGTTTGGTTTTGTTGATGTGTTTGAGTGTGGCGGGTTTGGTGAGCGTTTTAGGGTAGGCGCGGAATCAAGGCGAAGCCGCCGCGCATCCTTGGCCCGTCCGGCGGGCAAAGGATTTGGTTGGGTCTGGGTGGTAATTGTCGTTTAGATATTTGGCGGGTATAAAGTGGTATTAACGAATGTTATATCCTTTACCCACGGGCCAAGGATACGCGGCTAGTCGTCCAACAATTCTGTAAGTGGGATGCGTTCGCGTTTGCGTTGCAGTTCGAAATTGCCCAAGGATGTCCAGCCGACAACAATTGTATCAATCCCACCACGGCGAAATGCGCCGTTTAATGCGTTTTCGATGACACGACGATCCTTTTTCGGGGAGGGCGCGAAATCGATGACGATTTGACCGCCCAAGCCACGCAAGGCCAGTTGTTTTGGCAGTTCTTTAGCCACGGCCAAATTTGCCTTTAGCCCCGCGCCAAGGGAGAAATCGGAACCGGTGTTCACATCCACTGCAACCAGCGCAGATGTAGGTTCGATCATCATGGATGCGCCATCGGGCAAGGATACGCGCGGGCGTTTTAGGCGTTCGATATGATCCCAGACGCCCATGTCATCAAAACTGCCGTTGTCGTTGATCACCTCGTCAGGGTCGGGATTGACCCAATCACGCCATGCACGCATTTCGGCGCTGGGCGCGGGCATGATTAGCGCGGGATCGCCCGATGTTTGTGACATCACATCATCAGCCAGATCATACATTGCGGCAATGTCATCGGCGATGGCATCACCGTCGATATCCCATGCGGATGAGCGGATTATCAGGCCGTAATCTGCGTTACGTCCATCGATTGTTTCATGCACGATTTCCAACAGGCGTTCGCGTTCTTCGTCGTCTTTGATGCTGCGCGCCACGTTTAGGCCGGGGGCGTCGGGGGTCACGATGCAATAACGGCTTTTGAAAATCAATTTGGCAACGACGGGTGCCGCTTTGCCGATTTCTGCGTGTGTGGTGACTTGGACGGTTAGGTCGGTGCCTTGGGGGATGCCCTTGGCGTTTTTAAGGAAACCTTTTTGGCCTTTGCCCAAATCCAAGATGATGCCGTTTTGACCCTTCATCGGGCGTTGGGCACGGGCGCGATAGATTGATTCTGGCTTGGGGGCGTCGTTGTCTGCTTCGATCAGCAGGTCGTGTAGTTGACCGTTCACCAACAGGGCGGCGGCGGATTTGTTGTTCACTTCGTCCAAGACGACAATGCGACCTTTTTTCATGATGCGGGGCCTTCGTAGGAAACGGGGTAGCCCGCACCGAGTAAGAGGTTTGCGGTTTCCGTCAGGGGCAAGCCAACCACGTTGGAATAGCTGCCCGAGATGAATGGGATGAAGGCGGATGCGATGCCTTGGATGGCGTAGCCACCCGCCTTGCCGTCCCATTCATTGGAACGGATATAGGCGGAGATTTCATGGTCAGACAGGTTTTTCATCCGCACGGCCGTGGTAACGGTGCGCGACCATTCCTGATCGCCCAAACGTAGTGCCACGGATGTGGTTACGCGGTGACGACGGCCAGATAGCAATGTGAGGTATTCAACCGCCTGAGCCGCGTCGCGTGGTTTGCCAAGGATGCGAATGCCTGCGGATACGATTGTATCGGCGGACAGGATCATTTCATCGGAATTGATTGCGCGTGCCTTTTGCATTGCCATGCGTTTTACATATGGCAATGGGCGTTCACCCTTGTTGGGTGTTTCGTCGATATCGGCGGGGATGATATCATCCGCCACCACACCGATCTGAGCCAGTAATTCGCGGCGACGCGGCGACGCAGAACCAAGGATCAGTTTCATGGGATTATTTGTAGCGGAAATTAATGCGACCCTTGGACAAGTCGTAAGGTGTCATTTCCACCTGTACCTTGTCACCAGCCAGAACGCGAATGCGGTTTTTGCGCATTTTGCCTGCTGTGTGGGCGATAATTTCATGGCCGTTTTCCAGCTCTACCCGAAATGTGGCATTGGGCAAAAGCTCTACAACGACACCATCGAATTCGAGAAGTTCTTCTTTAGCCATGTGGTCTCCGTATTTGTTACTTGGGCGGTTATTTCGCCCGACAAGGGGCATATGCGCCTGATTGTGGGGAATATCAAGTAAAAACACGGTTTTTCGCGCTGTTACAGTGGCTTTATGGTGCAAAATTGGCGAACTGGCGATGATCCGCGGTGCCTTGATTAATAAATCAGCAGGGGTCAGAGTGTTTGAAACGGAAATGGGGATTGTGATGCGGGTTGGTATTTTATGTGCGATGTTATGTTTTATGCCCGCTGTTGTGTGTGCGGAAAAAAACGTGATTGCCCCACCGATAGATGAGGCGGCGCAGGATGCATCGTTTTTGAAATACCGCAATGCGTTATTACAGGCCGTCGTTGCACGCAATACAGAGGCCGTGATTGCATTGAGTAGCCCAACGATATCGTTGAGTTTTGGCGGGCACGAAGGGCATGATGATTTTCGTGATAAGTTGAATGTGCCTGTTGAAAAATTGTCGGATGAATATAAGCCACAGGCAGCGCAAATGCGCGAGGCGTATTGGCAGGAATTGGAAACCGTTTTGAAAATGGGCGGAAAGTTCGTGGAGGGTGGTTTTTCAGCACCATATACATGGGTGTCGCCCGAACCCAATCATATGGATCCCTATGATGTGCATTATGTGATTGGCAAGAATGTGTTGATGCGCAGTGCGGGCAATATCAACGCACCCGTCATTCGCCACCTATCGTACAACGTTGTCGAAATTTATCCCAAAGATGAGGATGCCGCATATCAGAGTGTCCGATTGCCCGATGGAACAGATGGTTTTGTTGCCAGCCGTTATTTACGTTTTATGCTGGATTACCGTGCCAATTTTTATAAGCATGATGGCAAATGGTTGATGATGGATTTTCTGGCCGGAGATTGACCTTGGCGTCGGTCAAAAATTCGCTACGCATAGTATAAAAACAAAAGGACCCCACATGGATCAGCATTTAACCGTCGTCGATCACCCCTTGGTGCAACATAAATTATCCCACATGCGTGACATCAAAACGCCGACCAATCATTTTCGCCAATTGATGCGCGAAACCAGCCAGTTGCTGGCATACGAAGTGACGCGCAATCTGGACATGACCACGAAAACAATCACCACCCCGATGCAGGAAATGCAGGCACCTGTGGTTGCGGGTAAGAAGCTGGCTTTGGTATCGATCCTGCGGGCGGGAAATGGATTGTTGGACGGGGTGTTGGATTTGATCCCATCGGCGCGGGTTGGCTTTGTGGGGCTGTACCGCGACGAAGAGACTTTGTTACCTGTGAAGTATTATTTCAAGGTGCCGAATAATATGGACGAACGTCTGGTGATTGCCGTTGATCCTATGTTGGCCACGGGCAATTCATCCGCCGCCGCGATTGATATGTTGAAGGAGGCGGGTGCGAAAAACATCCGCTTTCTGTGTCTGTTGGCATCGCCAGAGGGTGTGGCGTTAATGAAGGAGCGTCATCCAGATGTGCCGATTGTGACGGCTGCGCTGGATGAGAAGTTAAACGACAAGGGTTATATCCTGCCTGGTCTGGGTGATGCGGGTGATCGCATGTTTGGAACGAAATAGACGATGCCTGACATTATTTTACACAACTACCCGCAATCGCCGGTGGCCGAAAAGGTGCGGATCGCGCTGGGCATCAAAGGGGCCACATGGCACAGTGTGGAAATCCCCCGCCTGCCGCCAAAGCCGATGTTGGTCAAATTGACCGGCGGTTATCGCCGAACGCCCGTCATGCAGATCGGGGCAGACATTTATTGCGATACCCAATGTATTTTACACGAACTGGAACGTTGCATCCCTTCGCCATCATTTTTTCCGACGCCTGACGCGGGCTTGATGTGGAGTTTAAGCCGCTGGACGGATGGCGGTCTGTTCGATCTGGGGGTGAAAATAATTCTTGGGGCGGGTGGTGAAAACCTACCTGCTGATTTTGCCCAGGATCGTGGACGCTTGTATTTGGGCGCGGATTGGGCGGCAGAGCTGAAGGCGGCAAATGATGATCTGCCCCATTTGGCGGCGCAGATGCGGGTGCAGATGAAATGGTTGAACGATCAATTATCCGATGGGCGGGCGTTTTTGACGGGCAATGATCCAGCGGCGATTGATGCACAGTTTTATTACGTAGTTTGGTTTGTGCGTGGGCGCTGGGCACAAGGGCCTGCGTTATTGGCAGAGTTCCCGCACGTTGCGCGCTGGGAAGAAAACGTAGCGGGAATTGGGCACGGGGTGATGTTGGAAATGTCCGCTGAAGATGCCCATGTTCAAGCGGCGCAAAATGAACCGTTGGATGTACCGCATGACGATGCGCATGATCCCCAAGGTTTGGCAGTGGGCATGAATGTAGCGGTATCACCCGATCTGGATGGTGGTGAAGAGCCGAGCGTCGGCACTTTGGTTGGCGCAGATGCAGAACGTATTGTGATCGCGCGCACCGATGCCGATCTGGGGCGTATCAATGTGCATTTCCCACGTTTGGGGTATCGTGTGACGATACTTGACTAACCGCCCAATTTACCGCGCATCGCCTGATAAATCACCGCCGTGGCGGTGTTGGCCAAATTTAATGATCGCACCAAATCACTGCGCATAGGCAAGCGGACGGTGCGGTCTTTCATACCGTCCAAAATATTTTCGGGCAGGCCAGCGGATTCACAGCCAAACACCAAATAGGCGTCGTCTTGGTAATCGGGATCATATACGGTCTGTTCGCCGAACTCTTCGAACAGATAGATGCTGTCGCGTAGCGGTTGGCGTTGATCCAGAAAATCCTGCCAGCTGTCGTATTCCGACAGACGCACATGTTTCCAATAGGTCGTCCCCGCACGTTTCACCGATTTTTCATCCAGCGAAAACCCATATGGTTTTGATCAAGATCAATTCCAAATCCAACGCCACACATGTGCGCCCAATCGCGCCTGTGTTGTACGGGATTTCTGGGGTGACCAGCACCATTTTCAAACGGGGTTCTGACATGGGGTGTTTCCTTTGGGCTGTCATACCCTGTGGGCGGGGTGCAAACAACGCCCGTTTGATGGTTTTTTGGGCGCGTAAAAAATGTTTGGTGATTTTTAAAACCTGTGCCAAGTTCCCAACAGGCCCGCCGTAGAATGCAGGCCACAGAATATCGAGGCAGTAATCCAAATTTTGTGAAGTTGGCGTGGGGCCATTCCCCGCGCTGTTGGCATATCAAAAGGGGAATTACATGTCAGATACAAATCTCGAGTATAATTTTAATACGGGCAATGCCCTGCAAGGGGCGCAAATGTTGTTTGTCGCCTTTGGGGCATTGGTGTTGGTGCCGATATTAACAGGATTGAATCCCTCCGTCGCGCTATTCACGGCGGGTGTGGGTACCTTAATTTTTCAATTGGTCACACGTGGACAAGTACCTGTTTTCTTGGCATCGTCGTTCGCGTTTATCGCTCCAATTATTTATTCCACGCAAACATGGGGATTAGCTGCTACGACAGGTGGTCTGGCGTGTGCGGGCATGATGTATGTTGCAATCAGCTTCGCCATTCGCGCCTTCGGTGTTGGGTGGTTAAACCGATTGTTGCCACCGATTGTTGTCGGGCCTGTTATTATGGTGATTGGTATGTCGTTGGCGGGGGTTGCGATCAATATGGCAACGGGTTTGGCTGGTGATACGGCGATATTTCCCAAAGGTGCCTCGTTGATTTTGGCAACTGTGACGTTGATAGCGGTGATTGTTACGGCGGTGATGGGCAAGGGTATTATGCGTATCGTGCCGATCATTGTTGGGATTATTGTCGGGTACATAGCGGCGCTGATTTTGGGGCCGATGATGGGTGTTGATTTCGTCAATACAGCGCCAATCGCGGATGCGAAGTGGTTCGCTATTCCTGATTTTGTTGCACCAGAATTTAAATGGGCGGCGATCCTATTCTTGCTACCCGTGGCCATCGCACCAGCGATTGAACATTTCGGCGACATCATGGCGATCAGTTCCGTAACAGGGCGCGATTATATGGATAAACCAGGGATCCAGAATACCATGTTGGGCGACGGGTTGGCGACAACGGCGGCTGGTTTGGTCGGTGGCCCACCGAATACCACCTACTCTGAGGTAACAGGCGCGGTTGCGCTGACGAAATCGTTCAATCCTGCGATCATGACGTGGACGGCGATATTTGCTATCGTTCTGGCTTTCGTGGGCAAACTAGGCGGTGCCTTGGCGACAATCCCGATGCCTGTGATGGGTGGTATAATGGTGTTGATGTTCGGCATGGTCACCATGGTTGGCGCATCTGTTTTGGCAAAGGTTGAAGATTTGACCGAGGCGCGGAACATGGCGATTGCGTCGGTGATTTTGGTGATCGGAGTTGGCGGTTTGTCGGTGCCATTTGGTGGTGATTTCGTGCTGGGTGGCATTGGTTTGGCAGGGATTGTTGGTCTTGTGCTGAACCTCGTTTTACCGCGTAGCTAAATGATTTGGAGAGGCCCGTGATTTTTGCGGGCCTTTTTAAGGTTTATAATAAAAACAATGATTTAACCCTATGTCCCCATGGGGACATTAAAAATCAGACCGGAAAACGAGCCTGAATGCGTGCCACAATATCATCGCGAACAGCGCGGTAAGCATCCAATTTAGCCGCTCGTGTTTCGCCGGTGGCGGTTGGATCGGCGATGTCCCAAAATTCGACCTCAACCGCCGCATCCGCCACGTGGCCGCTCGCAACAATTTTCGATGTATGAGAGAGGGCGATGATTAGATCATAGCCTTCGAGATCTTCACCCCATTCTTCAAGTTCCTGAAATGAACGTACCGTATGTTTTGTAAGCTCGACTCCAAGTTCGTTGCAGACGCTGATTGAAAACCCGTCAATATCTCGATCAGAGGCGACGCCTGCGGATTGGACATAAACGCGATTGCCAATGTGTTTTTTCAACAGGCCCTCGGCCATAGGAGAGCGCACAGAATTATGATCGCAGCAAAACAGCACGGACGACGGCAGGGACATTTTATCCCCCGAAATGTAACGCACAGATCAGCGTGAACAGACGCCGTGCGGTCATTTTGTCGGTTTCAATTTTGCCTTCCAGACGTTCCTGCAATTGCACCGACCCTTCGTCGTGGATGCCACGGCGCCCCATATCAATCGCTTCGATTTGGGCGGGGGGCATGGATGTCACTGCCTTAAAATAGCTTTCGCAGATGGCGAAGTAATCTTTGATCACCTGTTTCAGCGGTGATAGCGACAACATGAATTGACCAGCGGGTTCATCGTTTTCGGTGGTGATGGTGAAAACAAGGCGCCGATCCTGCATGCCGAGCAGTAATTTATACGGGCCTTCTGGAGCGCCCTCGCGCATGACTGAAAATTCGTTTTCTTGCAACAGATCGAAAATCGCAACACGGCGTTCCTGTGCGATTTCCGCTGTGGGTTCGGGTAGGGCGCTGTCGTCCAGCGTGATGTCGACCAAGTATGACATTTATTCAGTGTCGCCTGTGTCGTTCAATTGGTCAAGGCGTGCGCGTACAGATAGGCCGTGGGCCTGCAAGCTCTCTGATCTCGCCAATGTTTCGGCTGCGGGGCCGATGGCGTTTAGCGCGGCGGGTGTCATTTTGGACAGGGTTGTTCGTTTCATGAAATCCAAAACCGATAGGCCCGATGCAAACCGCGCGGATCGCGCAGTGGGCAGAACGTGGTTTGGGCCGCCGATATAATCGCCGATCGCTTCGGGGGTGAAGGCACCGATGAAAATTGCACCTGCGTGGCGGATTTTTTTGGAGTATTCTTCGGCGTCTGCAACGCAGAGTTCGAGGTGTTCGGGGGCCAGTTTATCGGAGAGTTTTGCGGCCTCTTCCAGATCACGTGTGACGACAACTGCGCCGTAATCACGCCAAGAAGGGAGCGCGATATCACGGCGTTCCAGTGTTTCTAGGCGTTTTTCGACGGCGGCAACAACGGCGTTGCCGAAGTCGGCATTGTCCGTAATCAGGATGGATTGGGCGCTTTCGTCGTGTTCGGCCTGTGATAACAGATCAACGGCGATCCAATCGGGGTTGTTGTCCTTGTCTGCTATGACCAGAATTTCGGACGGGCCCGCGATCATGTCGATACCGACACGCCCATAAACACGGCGTTTGGCTGCGGCGACGAAGGCGTTGCCGGGGCCGGTGATTGTGTCCACCTTGGGGATTGTTTGGGTGCCGAATGCCATGGCTGCTACGGCCTGTGCGCCGCCAATGCGGTAGATTGTTTCGACGCCTGACAGGCGCGCCGCCAATAAAACCAGCGGGTTGAATTCGCCATCTGGCGTCGGCGAACAGATATACAGGTTCTCAACACCGGCGACAGATGCAGGGATGGCGTTCATCAAAACGGATGAAGGATAGGATGCGATGCCGCCTGGCACGTAGAGGCCAGCGGCCTCAACCGGGGTCCAGCGCCAGCCCAAGCCTTCGCCGTGTTCGCCTGTCCACCAGGCATCTTCGGGCAGTTGGCGGGTGTGGTAATCGCGGATGCGTTTTGCTGCCAGTTCCAGTGCGATGCGTTCATCGTCGGGGACGGTGGCGATGGCCGCGTCAATCTCGGCCGTAGAAAACGCCAGTGTTTCAGGCGTTAGATCGTGGCGGTCGAATTTTGAGGTCAATTCCAGAACAGCCGCGTCACCGTGTGTTTGCACATTGGCTAGAATGCCCGCGACGATATCATCGACGTCTGAGTCCGCTTCGCGTTTCATGGACATCAGTGCGTCAAATTTTTGGTCGAAATCGGGGTCGGTAATATTCAGGAATTGTGGCATGATATGCCCTTAATCAAGCGCGTGGTTTGGTTGGGATTTTGAAGGTGCAATATAGGGGCGCGTCGCATCTTGCAAGATGATGTCGATACATTCGACGTCCAATGCGATTTCGCCGTCGCCAGCCAGAACCAGAGTGAGGGTGCCTGCACCATCATCACCAGCCGTAAATGTGATATCCAAGAGGGACAGGATTTGATCCTTATCATTTGCATTCACGCCATTAGTGCGCGCGGCAATCACGCTGTCGAAGACCAGAACGGTTTGAACGCGTTCCGCGTCTTTGGTTTTGTTTTCCCAGCGGTAGCGGTTTAGCAACAGGCCGAAACGGTTTTCCTTGGGTAGCCACGAGATTTCAGAGGCGGGTAAAATCGCGTCTTGGGTCAGTGATGCGATGACAGTCAGGTCGTCCGTGCTTTCGCCGCGCAGGCGAATGGGTTGTTCTGCGCCATCTTCAAATGTTGCGTCCATGCTCATTCTTTGATCCGTTCGATGTTTGCGCCGATGGCGCGGAATTTTGATACCACACGTTCATAGCCGCGATCCAGATGGTAAACGCGCGCAACACGAGTTTCGCCCGTGGATGCAAGCCCTGCCAAGATAAGAGAGACCGAGGCGCGTAGGTCGGTTGCCATTACCGGTGCGCCGCGTAGTTTATCAACGCCTGTCACGGTGGCGGTGCCGCCCGATACCTCGATGTCGGCGCCCATGCGTACCAGTTCGGGCGCGTGCATGAAGCGGTTTTCGAAAATTGTTTCGTTTAGAACCGATGTGCCCTCGGCGGTACAAAGAAGTGCCATCATTTGCGCCTGAAGATCAGTTGGGAAGCCTGGGTAGGGTTCTGTTGTTACATCAACCGCCTGAATGCGTGCGCCGTTGCGAGCCACCATCAGGCCGCGTTCGGTTTCAGTG
Organism: uncultured Amylibacter sp.; assembly: GCA_943846615.1. Taxonomy (GTDB): domain Bacteria; phylum Pseudomonadota; class Alphaproteobacteria; order Rhodobacterales; family Rhodobacteraceae; genus Amylibacter. The sequence goes on from OX044354.1 coordinate 2,217,434, forward strand.
ATGGATGCGCCTGCCTCTTCCAGCTTTTGGCAGAAGCTTTCCAATAGGCGGCGTTTACCGCCCAAAAGTTCGACAGAACCACCAGCAATCAGTGGGGCCATCATGTAGGTGCCGAGTTCGATGCGATCTGCGACAACGGCATGGGTTGCGCCGTGCAATTTATCGACGCCTTCGATTGTCATGACTGTGGAACCGTCGCCTGTGATGTTTGCACCCATGGCACGCAGAAGATCAGCCAGATCAACGATTTCGGGTTCGCGGGCGACGTTTTTCAAAACGGTTGTGCCCTTGGTCAAAGTTGCGGCCATCAGTAGGTTTTCAGTGGCACCCACGGATGCGAAAGGTAATTCGTATGTTGCGCCAGTCAAGCCATTTGGGGCCTTGGCGTGAACGTATCCATCGCGCAGATCCAGTTCGACGCCCAATGCTTCGAGGCCGCGTAAGTGAATATCGACAGGGCGTGCGCCGATGGCGCAGCCACCTGGCAGGGATACGGCGGCGACACCGTCGCGTGCAACCATTGGGCCAAGCACCAAGATCGAAGCGCGCATTTTGCGCACGATGTCGTAGTGGGCCACTTGGTTCGTGATTTCAGGGGTGGTTAGGGTGATTTTTTGACCGTCATCTTCGACAACGACTTCGGTACCCAAAGAGGCCAATAGTTCGTTGGTGGTTTTAATATCGGACAGACGCGGAACATTTGTGAAGGTGACAGGTTGATCCGTCAACAAAGCCGCTGGCATCAATGTCAGGGCCGCGTTTTTTGCGCCTGAGATCGGAATTTCACCTGAAACGGCACCGCCGCCTTGTACGATAATTGAATCCATTGAATTTTCCCTGCTCTATTCACTCGGAGGCGCGTTTCGCGCGCGTTTTTGTGCCTTGCGACGGTGCATATTTTGGCGCAACTGCTCTTTGAGCCGCTTTTCGCGGGCTTCGGCCTTTACGGATGCGGTCGATTTTGGCTTTTGCTGTTCTTCTTCGGATTTGGTCATGGTTTGCTTGTAATACAAGGGGGCGGGGGCGTCTAGCGTTGTGTGGCGCGGTAAAGAGCTATCGTTGCCTCGGTTGTCGCCATGATTGCGGTGAGGATTAGGACGGATAAACTGCCCCATGTGGCAATCATAAAGCCCGCCAGCAATGGGAAGCCGAAGAGGCCGATGAAGTAGGTGAGTGCGAAGAGTTGTAGGGTTTGAGGCACCAATTTGGCATCGGCGTCGGCGGCGGCCATCGCCACCAAGATCGGATAGGATGCGCCATAGCCAAGGCCAAATAGGATTGCGACGATGATGTAGAGTGAGACGCTGTTGCCCATCATGATGAACAAGATGACCGATGCGGCCATAATGTATTGGAGCTTGGCGATTGTTTTATATGGGTTTGAGCCACCTTTGAATGCAGCGAGTAGGGCGCGAAGCACAACGACCGTGAGGGTATATGCTAGGAAATAGGTGGCGAAATCCAAGCCGCGTTCAGCGGCGAAGACGGTTTGAAAATTATTCAGGCCTGCGAAAACCGCCGCACCAATAGCGACCATCGTAACGGGTAAACGGGCGGGGGACTTTAGGATGCGTATGATGTTTTCCCGTGTGAGGCGCGAGGGTGGTTCGGGCGCGTCGTTTCGTGCGTGGGTTTTAATGGAGTTGATGAGGGTCCAGAATAGGATTGCCGAAATGGTGCAAAGGGCGGCGGTGGTATAAAACGCGTCCGCCACGCCGAGGCCGAATTTAAACATGATGTATGCCATGACTGGCGAGAGACCGAAACCAGCCATGACGAATATTGAAAGCATGGTGAAATATCGCACGCCTTGGTCGGTCGTAATCAAGCGCGTTAAAACGACGGGGCATAGCGCATAGGTTAAGCCCCAACCAAGACCTAAAAGAATGGCCGCGATGGTGAGTTGGAACATGTTTCCATCAGCCGCCCCGAATAGCCCCAGTGACAATGCAATGAGAAAACAGGCGATTGATAGGCTGCTTAAGCGGCCAATAACATCGGCCACATGGCCCGCGTAATAGACGATTGTAACCGTGGCGATGGCTGTGATTCCAAGCATTTTACCCACCAAGCGTTCGTCGGCGTGAAAGGTTGCGAAGAGATCGGGTAATAGGAAGGTTAGACCATAGGCACCCGCCTGTAAAAACACGGCTAGAAAGAACAGGGTAAGGGTGGCGTAGCGTGACATGGGGCGGCTTTCGTTTCTTGTATATTGACAAGATGGTTGCAAATGGACGCGTTTAATTCCGACGATAAATGTCGTAAAGGTGTGGTGTTGTAGAGGGTGAATGTTTCGCAAAGGCGTTTTTGATGAAAGCGTCTTTTGTCGTCAGAATGTCCTTGCGTTTGCGCAAACTTGCGCTAAAACGCGGGCCAGATGCTGCAGTAGCTCAGTGGTAGAGCGCGTCATTGGTAATGACGAGGTCGGGAGTTCAATTCTCCCTTGCAGCACCATTTTTCCCATCTAATATACTGGTATTTATTATTTTATTGTAATTTTGATGAATTTTATCCACCTATTTAACCACCTTTTGTGGTTTGCTTGGTTGTCTTTTGACGGGGGCTATATCGCGATAAAAAGCCTCTTGCCCGCTTTATCTGTGGCTTAGGTTTGTGTGTGTACGCACAGTTCAGGCATTTGAGGTTAGATACGATACAGGCCAAATCTACGCCATGGGCGAGGAAAGTGAAGCGGCGTGAATGGTGTATAGGTCACAAAATAGAGCAAAGCGGGGTCGTTTGCGGAAGAAGTGAAATGAAGCTCTAAGCGTTTCAAACCAGAGCAATTTTATTGCTAGCTGTCTGCTACAAATGCTAGTTAATACGACTACAAGTCCCAATTTCAATTGAAGGTGTATTGTCATTGTTATCAATGCCATCAAGATAGCCCAAAACATATGTGCTCATAAAACGCCCATTTTCCAAATTCATCTTCCAATTCCAATCGCCCCCAAACCTTTGGCATGAAAGCTGACCTGTGTCAGATATGAAGTGGGTGAGTAGATTGTAGCTGCGTAGCGTTGAGTCCGTAGTGGAGCAAATATTTGACAAATAGTCACTTTCAACGACTCCATGTTCACTAACTGTAACAGTGTACACCGTTCTAAGTTTGCCCCACCGATCCGTAGTTTCGCTGTGTCGTGCAACATTTACGACGTAACGACCGCTTGCGGTGAAACCTGTGCTGTCCCATTTGTTCAACGTATCGTTAAAGCTGACACCACCAGAAGCATTTGCTACGCAAAAATATGAACCTTCAAATAGGCCAAGTTCTTCTGCATTTGCAGGTGTTAGCGCCCCCGTAAAAACTAGAGCGGCAGTGCAGAAAAAGTTAGGTATCCGATTTATCAAGTTCATCATTTGCAGTCCAATTCAGAAACGTTTTCTGCGATAAGCTGCCAATAATTGGAAGATTTCAAGCAAAAAAAATTATCTCACAGTAGCAGCACACCGTTCTGCACCTAAATGTTATCAAGGGAACTAGGGTCAGGACCCATTAATGTTGCGCCGCTGGCGTCAAAACCGCTAAATATCAGTGGTTTGAGACATGCGGCAACTAAGTCCGCTTAGTTGCCGTGGATACCAAGACATAGCACCCCCCGATAAAAAAGACGGGTCGCTCAAACAGCATACCCGCGTCCCCCCTGCGTGCGCAATAACTTCAATTTTGAAAAGGGGGTGTCCCCTTATGGCAATCTTAAGAGCCTTTAAGGCCGATACCCGATTGGGTGGTGCATGTGCGATATATCTTTGCCCTACTTAGGGGGTAGGGGTACAGCGGTCACTTTGAAATATCTTGATTATTTTTCAAAACTTTCATTTGCACGTGTAAAAAAGTGACTACCCCGCGCGGTCTAGCTGTAACCCGGTTTAGGGATTAGCCCACCCCCTACCATTCGGTTTGCCACAAGGGGGACGCGCCATATCCGACTTAAAGTCTGTGTGCGCCCTTACAGTGCCGCGAAATTCAATTAAGTTATTGTTTTTATCGTGTACCTCCCTTCTAAGAATAGGGGGAGGGTTCGAAACCTTCTGGGGCACCAATTAAACTAATAGCTTGAGTTGCCATTTCCACTAAATGAATTCACTGGCTTTACTCATGGGGGACAAACTTACTGTGTGAAAGCTAGCTTGTCCAAGAGAGTTAGGATAAAGTACTGCTTAATACATTGAATAATATCCACACATTGGAGCTGACTTTGAAATTTATTTTAATATTTTTACTATCTGCGCTATTTCCTACACATGCGATTTCTGGGCCCGATGAAACTACTAACCGGTTTATAAAGAATAGCCCGTCACTTCTTGATTTCGGAATATATAAGCTAGATACTTATCTAAAAGGAAGTCCAAAACTTCGCAAACTGGGCCCGGGGATCACGGTTTTCTTTGACTGGGAAGACAATACTATCACGGTACAAAGTTGGACACTCAGCCCTTTCAACAGCAAAAAAGCTGTTGTTGAGGCATGTACTGATTGGTTCAAAGAAGTGCGATGGCAAGCAGGAATAAATGCTGTTTCAGGTGAATTTTTGAATTCCAAACAAACCATATCAACTTTTGCAGGATTTTTCTCGCACGAAGGGTATATACGAACGATTGCTGGTAAAAGTGATGATGATGCTCTTGTTGAACTGGATAAGAAGTTCAGACTGGCTTATCATGGAGTAATAGATGCTTCTGTGGCGCCAACTGAAAGGACCATTACTTGTAATGGGAAGCTTCTATCGAAGGGTATTTCGGTGACGGCAGAATAGACAAGCATATAATGCTTACGGACTTGCCCATGGAAAATAAGTTACTTTTTGCTTTGCGTCTTTGATAGTGCTGGAAATGTAGTTGTATACTGGGCATGCCATTGAGTATTCTAGTTTTGTAATGGGTATAGTGGTCTAAGCTAATTTGAAACTGATGCTTACCAGTGAATGTGATTTCTAGGAAATATTATGAAAAAGTGGATTATCAGAATAATTAGTTTCTTAACACTTGGGGCTATTGGCGCCGGGGTTTATGATACATATAGGGGGGGATTTTTTAGCTTACCTGACATTCCCAATGGGCATTACCCGATATCATTCAAGAATGGGTTTCGAGCAATAGTAACAAACATAGAGGTTAGTGACGCAAGTCAAGCAAGCACCCCGAAATTATTTAGACGCTTGAACATTGCAAACCCAGAAAGGCGATATATTAGCGCTCCAATGGAAGTTCCATATTGGGTCGAAGACGTTTGGTCATACTGTCAGCCACCTAGCCCAGATGAAACCAATTATCTCAAGAAAACTCTTCCAGAAAGTCACCGAAAGACATTTGGAAAGGCTCGCCTCGATGCCATCTGCACGATAAAAGTCGACGATGAGGTAGTTCTGCGTGGCTTGATATATTCAGTGCCAAAACTCTAAGACACCTCCCGCCTACAACTTGACCACCTTTAGTTCTAAATACCCGCGTCCTCCCTGCGTGCGCAATAAGTTCAATTTTGAAAGGGGGAGGGGGGCAATGAAGTTAAGACTACCACAGTTTACAATGATTTACGCAGCTCACGATAACGCGGAAGAGCGTGCCAAGTATGCACGCATTTAATGCCGACACTTTTTATAGATACTAGCCACGCATTCTCTCGTATTTTTTTAGCAAGTGCGATGTCGTTGGATGTCATAGCTTTTCCAAGCGCCTTACGTCATATCGGTCTTAAAACCTGTGTGCGCCTTTTACGGTGTCAGAAAACCCATACGCACACGTTCCTTTACGGCGTCGGAAAACTCATACGCATCCACGTTAGGCTAATGCTTGGGACCCTAATACATTTTTCGATAAAGTCCTGCTAAAGCAGGACAATATACCCCACCTTTTTGTTTTCAGATTTCCACCACCAAAGCCTGACTAGACAGCTCGATAAGCCATTATATTACAATGATTTAACCTCGTTAAGAGTATAATCACATTGGAGGCTGTAATATGCGGTAGGTTTACACTAAGGGGTGCACTGATCCCACACAGAACTTGAGACTTTGATGTACCATTGGTTGCCATAAACCGCAAAAATGCTCTATTAGTCGGCCACGATGCCGGTGTTCAAAATTGGGCAATGCTTGCTTCCATCGTTGAAACTTGAAAGCTGAACAAAATTGAACCGCATGCTTATCTGACGGGCGCGCTCACAGCCATTGCTCAGTGTCACAAGCCGAAGGATATTGAAATGCTACTGCCTTGGAATTTTGGGAAGTGAAACAACGCTTACTGTTTTCAACATTCGCCCATTGCTTTTGCTTGTATATCCTTGTGGCGGCATGCATTATCGCCGCACCTATTTAACCAAAAGGAATTGATATGCTTAGAATGATTACCGTATGCCTTGCTATTCTATCGTTGCCATCTGCGATGCACGCCCAAGAGTTCCAGCCAGTTAAACTAACAAGCGCACAGATTGAACAGATTAAGCGAGCTACCTCGAAAGGATACATTGATCCAGATAGCCTAAAGTTTCGCGATATCCACGCATCTGACGTGACACGTACTAACGGTAAGAAAGTGCGACGAGTATGTGGTGAGGTTAATGGAAAGAACGCCTATGGCGGCTACGTAGGCTATACCTTCTTTGGTGGCATCATGAAGAACGGAGTGTTTAAGAAGAGGGATTTCGCTATGCCGTGCAGGTCATGGAAGTAGTTCAATAAACAAATAGCGAGGGGCGATTGAATTGGCTGACGGACCCTTCGGGTCGCCGCAACGCTTACTTTTAAATGGCTGAAACAACGACAAAAATCATTTGTGGTGTAATCGAAACGGCGGAGACACTGTAGGCTAATGCTAAGAACCCTAAAACATTTTGCTGCGAAGCCCTGTTAAAGCGGGACAATATACCCCACTTTTTTGTTTTCAGATTTCCACCACCAAAGCCTGACTAGACAGCTCGATAAGCCATTATATTACAATGATTTAACCTCGTTAACCTATCGCATTGCTTTCCTGTATTTCTGCCAGCGCAACCTTTGAGCTGCAGCAACCCGCGCCTTGCCTTCGATTGTCCTTGGCCCCGTGGACATGCCGCCATGAAACTTGCATCGCTTACGCCCCGCTTCGCTCTTGTTCTTGCATGGGTGACCTTTACGGGTCTTGGCAAGGCATAGAACGCGCACAAGCATGGCTTTGCGCTGGGCCTTCGCGTCTAGGCGTTTTTGCTCATCTTTGAATGCTTTATCCAATGCCAATTGCTGGGGATCAGTAACACCCCATCCCCGCGCGCGCGTATTGGTGTCAATTAAACCTTCAACCTGACTAATCCCCAGCACCCCCATCATCTTATTTACAGCATGCCCACGCCACAGATTGCCCTGTTTGGTTTCCCAATAAGACACAGTGCATCTAGCTATCCCTGCCAGTGATGCCAAATCTGTTTGGCTAAAGCCCATCGCCTTACGTGCAGTTTGTAGTCTTTTTCCCGTGAGGTTTAGATTTCTTGTCACCCTATACCCCTTGCTAATGCTGAATTCTTTGCGGCTTCGCTCGCAGGTTTAAAACCAGCTTTGGAACTATTCCCATTTCTAGGCATTGATTGATCCGATACAGGTGTCTCGATTATCGTTTGGGGAACGGTGTCAAAATCGCCCGTATACGTCTTAGTTTTATTTTCTTTTATGTTTTGTTTAAGTATCGTCTCGTCTAGTCTACGTCTTGTGTCCCCCCCACCTGAGGGACAGGGTGTCGACAGGGTGTCCTCTTCAAATTCAGCTAAACGTGGAATCAAGGAATGAATTTCGACTTGCAGAGTTTTGCCCACACGCTTGATTTCCGCCAAAAGTGGGTTTGCGAAAGCTACGCCGTGATCTTTTAAAAGCGTCAACAAGAGCGGTTGCAATTCGCGGCGAAGATTTTCAGCGTCTTTTTTCCACTTCAAACTCCGCTTCATTGTTGCAACGGTAAATTCAGAAAAAGCGCTTAGGAAAAGGCCGCTATCCGAAAAATCCAATTCGAAAAAATCAGTTGTCAGTTTAGACGCATGGCTGGCATTTGTTGCGCCGTTTGCTTGGTGAAACCATCCCACCATTCGGACAATCTCTTGATCCTGATGCAATTCAATCAAGCGATTTTCAGCCAATTGAACCAGTGCTGCATTTAGCTCATCAACGTTTATGCCGACCTCATGCGCAAGCACAACGTCCTGAATTTGACAGACGCCAACATAATTCATCGCCGATGAAAAATGCAGATGATTGTAAACCAACTTCGCCAAAACAGGCAGGCCACGGTATTTCTTGGAATAGGGCAAGGTGGTGCTAATCATAGCGAAGTCTCTACGCGCCATGTTTGCCCCCAATCCGTTCGGGCAATGCGCCTAGCGCAACAGCGCCGTTGTAATCGCCCGTTTTAGCGTCCCAGACACGAATTAGGGGCTTTCGCGCCTTGTGATAGTCAACGCCCCGCCAATCCCGCCCATGCCCGCTTATTTTGGCTCTTTGGGTGATCCATTGCGTATCGCAACGGCTGGCAATAACGCGCCATTTATCATTTGCGTAAATCACGGCCTGATAGTGGTCATCGCTTTCATGCTTGGTTGATGGGGACGGCATTGCCGCCCCCGTGGTTGTTGTGGCCTCTAGCATTATGCGGCCTCCCCATTGGGGTTGCCAATAAAGCGCACCTCATCGCGCAGGACATAAACGCCGTACCTTGTTTTAATCGGGCCTTTGTTGTCGCTAAACCAGATAGTTTCGATATTCACGCCGTGGTCATCGCGCAAAACGTCTACATAGTGGCTTAAACGCACGGCAGAGGCGCAATACAACGGCCCAATGACCAAAGCCTCCAAAACCTGTCTAAGGCGCTTTGATACGGCGATTGAACGCCCAGCGCTGTCAGCTCGTTTGATTTCAAAGTGACCAATGCCATAATTCTGTGGCAGGTTCATTTGCCCCATTATCCAGCGCGTGTTTGTTGGCGGTGTGTTAAGTGATACAGTCATAGGCGCACCTCGCCATATTGATTGCCTACCAACTCAATCGAGTTGCTGGCCTTGTTCCAAAAATAGACCCGTGAAAAGGTCGTTAGTTTACCTGTATTCATTTTTATACCTCTTGAACAAAGAGGCGTGTACAGCTAGACATATCAGGCACCGCAAGCACCCAATACGCATCAAACCGCCCACGCTCTCAGAGTGTGGGTTATTTGTTTAAGCTGCTTGAGTTTCACCCAAGAACAATGAATCTAATTGCTGGACTGACAAGAACGTACAGCCACCCAGTTTGCGCGGTGTAATCTTCCCATCATCTATCGCTCGATAGATTGTGGATCGCGATACATCGTATTGAGTGCAAGCGTTTTTAATACGGATCGTTTTTTTGTTTTCTTCTGCTGGCATGCAATGCCCCTTATTTTTGAGAAGGGGGCAGAATGAGAAAATTGCTGTTCATGAAATTAATTCTGGGAATCCCAAAATAAACTGCTATGTCTCATGTTGTAGCAAGTCTTGTACGCTAGCTACAAATTCTGACCTCTTGCGGGTTATGGAAAAATATTGAGAGGGGGTTGGTTTTACTGATTGGCCCTCTTTCTTTTTGTTTTACGCTTTCCTTTCGGCTTGAAGTTTCATGATGTCCCTACTTCTTAACTGAGGATTATGAGGGTGCAAGTACAATACGTGGACGTTCACTCATTGTTCTTCGCTGTGGATTTTGATAGCCGCGTAAGTCTTTTGTATGCAACGGTTTTTCCTATCTCTCGTTTTTATTACTATGCTCTGTGTCCCCATGTTAGGGCATGGCGCACTTGAATTCTATCTTGATAACCTGTGGATAAGTGTTTTTGGGTGGTAATTTAGGCTATTTACCACAAAATATGGGCGATAAATGTAGCTTATGCACTGGATGTGGTTAAGGCCTCTTGTTGTATCAAGCTGTATCAATTAGTTTCACGTTGTAGTGTTATTAGTTGTGCAGCGGCCGTGAATTGGCCCGAAAGATGGTTGCTCCATTGCGACATAATGACACGCCTTTTTTCTAATAAGTCAGAGCGTTGATAGGAACGTTCTACATTGCCACCAATGACATGCCCTAGTGTTGTCTCTGCCACATTCCAAGGTTTGTCTGTTTCTTCACACCAAGTTCTGAAGCTAGACCGAAAACCATGAGGCCGCGCCTCTAATCCCATACGATCCATGAAACGGATCATGGTGGCATCCGATAGAACGCCTTTATTTACGTTCGGGAATAGAAAGCCGCCGCGTTCAAACTTCTTAGCTTGCTCGATAACATCTAGCGCCTCTAGGCTTAATGGCACCCTAAAGGCGGTGCGTTTGGCTTTAGTGCCTTTTACAAGGTCTGGGGGTACGGTTAAAATATCTCCCTCGATATATTCTAGGCGCAGGAAGCGAATAGGTTTGGAACGCAAGGTCGTCAGGATCAACAATTTCAAAGCCAATTCCGTGACTGTGCCACCGTCTAGGCTTTGGTAAAAGCTGGGGACTTCACGCCAATTTAAGGCAGGGATGTGTTTTGTTTTATCCGTTTGCTTGCCCAATAATAGCTTTGCCTTTTCTGTGGCCTGAATATCCACATCATAACCAGCAGCGGCGGCGTGTTTCATCACGATAGAAATTCGGGACAGGGCTTTGCGTGCTGTTGCTGGCTTATCGTGCCAGATAGGTGCAAGAACGCGTTTTATTGTGTTTTGGTCTATGTCTTCAATTAGTGTTTTTCCTAGCTTGGGGATGACATGTAGGCGCAAGGGGCTGTCCCATCGCCCCGCCTTACCATCGCCAACCAGTTCGCGCTTTAACGCTTCTAGAGCATCGCCCATCATTAACGCGAATGTGGGTTTAGCTTGCTGATTTTCAGTTATGATCCGTTTCTTTTCATCTAGGGGGTTTTTGCCTGCCGCCACAACCTCGCGCCATTTTCCAGCGTCAATCCGCGCTTGCTTCAAAGTTACTTTAGGATAACCGCCCAATCCCATTTCTAGGCGTTGTCCATGCAAGGTGTAACGAATGAACCATTGCGATCCACCGTCCTTGCGTTTTGCGATCCATAGGCCTGCACCATCGCAATACTTGCCAGCGGGTAGGCTTTGAATTGTCTTGTTATCTAGTCGGTTGGTAGAATGCATCTTGAATACCCACCTTTATATCCACCTTTTGTTGTGGGGTAGTATAGTACGGATTGGGGCGATATGAAATAGGTTTTAGGGTGTTTTTACACATTTAAAGGGGTTTTGATATCATATGGGGTGGGGTGAAACGCTAGTTCAATTCTCCCTTGCAGCACCATTTTTCTTCAAAAATATCCGAGAAATTGCAATAGGCGCTTTCTATTTAGGGATGGCGTACCCTAGGTTTGCTGGTTTATAAATTGGTAAATTATATCCCCAGCGTAAGGTTTTATTCATGGTTTCCGAAAACAGAGTCGCAGTCATCACAGGCGGGTTGTCTGGAATGGGTTTGCAAATCGCAAAACGTCTGCACGCCAGTGGAGCGACTGTATGTATTGGGGCCCGACGTGGTGGAGATGTGGATGCGGTTTCCAAATTGCGCGCGACAATCGGCGCACCGATTTATGTGGGTGCATTAGATGTGCGAGACAGCGAGAGCATTGCGGGTTTTATCGGTGTTGTTGTTGCCAACCATGGCAAGGTGGACATTTTGGTGAACGCGGCTGGTGTTTACGAAGAAGCCCCTGTGATCGATCACCCCGATGATATGTGGGATGCAACGATTGATACCAACTTGACAGGGACATTCAAAATGATCCGGTCAGTTATGGGGATGATGAAGGATCAGGCGTGGGGGCGTATTGTGAATATTGCATCGGTTGCCGCGCATAATGGGATGGCCGACAATGCCGCGTATTGCGCATCCAAGGCGGGGTTGTTGGGGCTGGGTCGGTGCGTCAGTCTGGAAGGGGCGGCGTATGGTGTTACCTGTACCAGCATCAGCCCGACGTGGGTTGAAACGGAAATGTTAAAGCAGTTTGTGGATCAAGAGGTCGCTGAATCTGATCTGACCCTAGCAGAAGTGCGCGCGAAGTATGAGGCGTCAAATCCACAGAACAAATTGGTTCAACCTGAAGAGATTGCTGAATTGGTGGCGTTTTTGGTCAGTGATGCTGGGCGTGCGATCACGATGGAAGACATCCAAGTGAACGCAGGGTCACTGTGGTAAGGTAATTCAGGACTGACGACGCGTTATCAGTGCCGTTGGGTCGGCAGTGGTGGAAAAAGGCGTGTTGGTCATGTCTGTCCATGCCTGCGCTGCTGTCGCATTTTCCATATCGGCGTCGGCCATAAAGGTTGAATGTGCGGTGGCGATCAAAGCGCGTGTGCCCTCGACCAATGACGATTTTTCCAACCATGTTTGGGGATCCGTTTTCGGGATTTTGTCGAATTTGGGGTTGATCGCGTTCGTGATGAAATCATCTGTAATGAAGTTATAAAATGTAATCTCTGATGCCATTGGAAGACCGACCAAGAAATGCGCCACGTCGTATACGTCTGACATGCGAAATTTCAAATCTGGACACAGGTTGGTGTCAATGCAGGCCGCGATCACTTGTTCATAAATGTCGTTGGGGTTTGGATGATCTAAATCATACATAGATGGCAGCCGCACAATTGCCGCGGGAACATTTGCGGCAAGGATTTGATGCTCGGCGGCGATTTTGGCGGCGCCGTAGCCAGAGCATTCTGGGAAGAGTTCAGTTTTTCCTTCAGGAAAAGGGCCGCCTGTATCTGGGAAAACCGAGATGGATGACGAGAAGCGTAGGTCCGCGTTGGCATCTGTGCAGAAGTCCAAAATGTTCGCAACGCCAGCGTGTGACCATGCCTGCATGTGTTCGGGGTCAACGGCCAAGTTCACCATGGCTGCGCAGTGGATGACGGCGGTTACGCGTTGGCATAGTTTGTCGTATTCGGAATTATCGAGGTTGAATTTTGTATCCTCGAGTGCGGCGGGCAATAGGACGATACGATCCGCGGGGATATTCGCGGCCTGTGCAATGGCTTGCAGGCGCTCGTGAGGGTTGGTTTCCTTGCGTCGTACGAGGCAATAGATCACTTGGTGCTTGGGCAGTAATTCAACGGTCTTTTGAAGCACACGTTGGCCCAGAAAACCTGTGGCACCGGTTAGTAGAATACCGTCGCGGGTGAGATCAATTGGGGGCAGTGATGTTGCTGGGGCGTCGGACAATAAGACATGTAGGCGTTGCAATGGGACGCTTAAAGCCAGATCAAAATCGACGGGTTTACCGTAAGATTTTTCAAGGACTTCGATCAAATTCACAGCCATCAATGAGTCGCCGCCGTGATCGTGGAAGGATAGATCGCCGTCCAACATATCATGCGCACAATTCAGGATTTGTGCAGTGTGTTGCAATGTAGGGATCATGTTGGCTTGATCGTCACTGGGCATATCTGCGGCGATGATTTCTGGTAGTTGTTTAAATGCGCATTTTCCGGAAACGGGATCAATTGGGATCGCGTCCAGTTCAACCAGATATGATGGAATGCAATAGGCGGGTAACACCGTGCGCAATGCGTTCGCCAATGCGCGAGGCATTGCGTTTTGACCTGTGGTTACACCCCACTTTGAATTGTTAAGTGCGGCTTGGGCTGCGTTCGTTGTATAGTAGAAAACTAACTTTTGTCCCAAATCGCCAACGGTGGCGACGGTTGGGATTGCGAATGTGCAATCCAGATGTTGTTGCAGTGTTTCGATCAAATCCGGTGTTTGAATGCTGTGCCCGCGTAGTTTCAACATATGCGCGACGCGGCCCATGACGAAAATGGAACCGTTTTCGTCAACGTAGCCTTGATCGCCTGTGTCATACAGGCGGGCGTTGCGACCGTTGATAGTTAAATCACGAAATCGGCGTGCGGTTTCTTCGGGGCGGTTGATATAGCCGGGCCCAAGCATTTCCGGGCCTTCGAAATGGAGGTAGCCGGGGGTGCCGATGGGGCAGGGTTGGTCGTGGTCATCCAATGCTATTGCGCGGATGTTTGGCATGGAAATACCCACAGACAGCGCGGCTTTGTTTTCGGTGGGGCCGTTGATACGTGTAATGGAAATGTCGTGGGTTTCACAGATACTGTACAGGTTCCATAACACTACGTGGGGTAGTTTCTGTTGCACGGCGGTGATCAATTCATTGCTGACGACCTCACCGTTCAGTACGATGCGGGTGAGGGGAATGTGTTGAGTGTCTTCAATGGATAGGCTTTGTATTGTTTTCTCCAGAAATGACGGCGTGAATAGCATTTCATCGACGTTGTTTTGGATGAGAAAATCCTTCAATGCCTGCGGTGTCATCAATTGTTTGAAACGTGGCAGGCAGACCGTTGCGCCGTTGCGCAAAGGGCGGAACATTTCCCAGATTGCAAAGATGTAGGCGCCAACCGTCATTTCTGGCGTATAGGGTGTGTATTCATCGCGCCAGTCATAGGACAGGTAGGCAGCGCCATGAGTGACGGGAATGCATTTGGGTTTGCCGGTGGTGCCTGATGTGGCGACGAGGTAGATGATGTCATTTGGGCAAACAGCAGCGGGGGTGATGGGATGTGTTGACGTTGGATTTGGGTTTTCCAGAACCTTAGCAACATCAATGCGTCTGATCCCATCTGGAAGGCGGCCCGCATTTGTTGTTTCACAGATTAGGACCCGATCGATTTCAAGTTCGGCGATTATGTTGTGCAAGACCGATTGTGGCATCGAGGGGTCTAGATGCACGAAAGGATTACCTAAAACCACAGCTGCGATAGATACGGCTGCGAAATAGCCCGAGGGTGCGCCAAATATGGCAACCTTGGTTCGGTTTAATAGGTGCGGGGACATGATTTCAACACAGCTGGACAATTGCCCATAGGTGAAGGCGATGTCGTCGTCTTTGATTGCTGTACTTCTTTGGAATTGAGTGAATGCCTGTGCCAATTGGGCTGCTACATTCGAAGTCGTTGAGTGTTCGTTTTCAACTTTTTCCGACATCTAAACAATTTATCCTTTGTCCCATGAGAAGGTCAAAGGATGTATCTATGTGGCGAATTTTGGTCAATGGCTAAGTCGTCGCAGGGTTGTTGCGATGATCGCTTAGGTTGTTAGCGTGCCATGATCGATTTCAACCAATGCACCGCGCTTGCTGATAACTTGGCCTGCCAGTTTCGCACCCAGTGCAAGAGCATCTTCCATTGTTTCGTACATTTCTAGGCCCGCGAAAAAACCAGCGTTGAAACTGTCGCCCGCGGCTGTGGTGTCGACAACATTTCTGGCCACTGGTGGTGTTACGTGGATTGTTTCGCCATCGTGGCAACAAATCATTTCATCGGGACCATTTTTAACGACAACGGTTGTTGAACCAGCGTTCAAATAACGATTACGAGTCGCGAAAATATCGGCGTCACCGAAATACTCTGCTTCGTCATCATAAGATGGTAAAACGATATCGCTGACCTGTGCACCCTGCATGATGTAGTCTTTCATCTGTTGGGTGTCATCCCAAAGACGTGGGCGTAGGTTTGGATCAAAAATGACAGTTTTTCCACTGGCGCGGGCGGATTTCAAAGCAGTCAGCAGGTTTTCGCGCCCTTCATCTTCGAGGATTGCGAGGCTGATGCCAGAGAAATAGACAACATTTGCGTCCCCAATTGATTTTTCAAGCCATTCTGGATTTCGGGCCAAGAGACGCGCCGCGGATGTGCCGCGCCAATATGAGAAGCTGCGTTCGCCGTTATCCAATGATACCAAATACAGCCCCGCAGTCCGTTGCGGGTCTCGCCCGACGCTTTGGGTTTCAATTTCTGCATCTGCCATCATTTGAAGCATTGCATAAGAAACGGTATCTGTTCCCACGCGGCTTACGAATTGCGTCGACCATGTTGGGCGTAGTTTTTTCAAATACCAAAGCGTGTTAAAGGTATCGCCCGCGAACGCCATTTGATAAGTCGCATCAGTGCCGGCAGGGGCCATTTCAACCATGCACTCGCCGATCGCCGCAAATTTTATCGGCTCTTGAATGGGTTTTTTAACTAGGGCATTGATTTTGTTTGCTTGCATTTCGGAACTACTTTTCTTTCGTAATCGGGTATACTATCGTACCAGATATTAGGTGGGGTTCCAATGCATAGCGGCTGTTGCTGATGAATTTGGAACTGCTTTTTGTTGTTAAATAGAAGGGCTCGAACAGATGTCAGATTTTCCAATTGTAACGACCGGCGAAAATGTAACGCGCCAAGTTTTGTCAGATCATGCCGACCTGATGATGGTTGCGTTCACGTTTGAAAAGGCTGGGGCGGAAGGTGCCTTGCATAATCATCCTCATGTTCAATCTACGTTCGTTGAATCTGGGCGTTTCCGTTTTTCAGTGGGCGGTGTTGAAAAAGAAGTTGGGCCCGGTGATACGTTTGTTATTTCATCAGACGTGGTTCACGGTTGCGTATGTTTGGAACCTGGTCGTTTGGTCGATTGTTTCACCCCGCGTCGGGATGATTTTTTGTAAGATTGATAGCGTTGTTACGACCAAGGACATTCAAAAGTATTGATAAACGGGGCAAGGTAGTTTGCCCCGTTTATTTTATTTAGCTGAACAACATACCGCCATTGATGTCCAAGTTTGTACCCGTCATGAACGCGCTGTCGTCGCATGACAAAAACAATGCAAGGTTTGCGATGTCGATTGGTAGGCCTTGGCGTTTTAAAGGTGATGCGTTTTCAACGAATGTGCGTACCTCTGGTTTTGTGTGGATGTTGTGGAAATCTGTGTCGATCATGCCTGGGCAGATTGCGTTAACACGGATTTCTGGCCCCAATTCTTTGGCCAAACCCCGCGTCATTGTCATGACTGCGCCTTTTGATGTGCCGTATGGTACGGAACCTGGGCCACCGCCATCACGACCAGCTTGGCTGGCAAGGTTTACGATTGCGCCGTTTGTCATGTGGTCAAGGCTGGCTTTGGTCATCATGAACAATGATGTTAGGTTCAAATCCATAACCGTGTTCCAGTGCGCCAAATCCATTTCACGGATTGTTTTACGTGCCACAAGGCCACCAGTGTTGTTGATCAAGATGTCCAAGCCACCAAAATCAGCAACAGTTTTGTTGACAAGTGCGTCTACGCCTTCTTGCGTGTTCAAGTCACCTTGAAGAGCGAATGCGTTGCCGCCAGCCGCTTTGATTTCCGCTACCGCTTCGTCAGCGCCTGTGCTGCTTGAGAAGTAGTTTAGCGCAACGTTTGCGCCTTCTGATGCCAATTTAACGGCGACTGCGCGACCAATGTCACGGCCTGCACCTGTTACGATGGCTGTTTTGCCTGCTAGTTTCATTGTATTTTCCTTTTAGTTTTTGTGCGTATGGCTTAGCGGCCAACGTCGAATGTTTTGGGGACGACAACTCTGAAGTTGCGATCCTCAGAATCTGTGAAGTAAAGATCGCAATCGTATCCTTGGTCATCCAAGAAGCTGAAAATGCGACGTGGTTCGGCCGTTGGGTACGGCACGATCAATGTTGCGATGCGATGGCGAATTGCTTTGGGGAACTTGGCATGAAGGCAGGTGCTGACTGGCAGACCTTCGATTTCGGAAGGATCAACATCTGGGAAACCAGTTTCCTGAGTAATTTCTGGGTTGCCTGATTCTGACCACAAGAATTGACCGTAGAAGCCAGCCTTTTCACCTGTGTAGCGGAATGATGTGGCGCCCAAGTCCATGGGTGCGTTGGCGTGAAGCAACCAGTCGATTTCAACAGCTTCGTCGGCGTCGATGCTGTCGATCATCACGAAGTAGCTGTTATTAACGTAGTAAACTTCGCGTTTCACAGACGTCACAGATGGTGTCAGCGTTTGATAAGCGGCTGTTGCATCACCTTGGAAGTACATGTGGTCTTCGTTTTCCTCAACGGCCAAGATTTTACCCTTGGATGCCATCGCCTTGACCTTATCCTTGCCCGCGTATTGGCCTTTACCGTCGATAAGGATCGCGTTTTTGGAGATCGTTTGGCGACGCCAGTTTTGGTGCATCGTAGAATTAAAGGCAACATAGTGACCCGATTGGATCGCCAAATCTTCGCCAAAGCCAGCAAGACAGAACGCGTTCTGGTCGCCGTGGCTGTGAGAAATAGAACCATATGGAGACGATTTCATCACGAATTGGATGTGATTATCTGGATCCTGCATACGGTATTGGATGCCGATCCAACCAATGCCTTCGAAGTAGCGTAATTGATCATCGTCGGCGGGTGGAACAGCCTCGACGATCGGGAAATCTGTGCGATAGGCCAATTCATCAAAGTTGAAGTCCCACCATCCCCAGTTATAGAATATTTTCTCTGTACCGGGATTTTTGCGTTTGATTTCATCATAGTACCATTGGTACGCGCCGTTGCCCGTTACCCCTGCGTATTGGCGCAGGTTGTAGCCGATTTTAACCGCAGGTAGATCGCCCATGGTACTGTCGTCACCAAAGGTGGCGCGGCGTGTGTCGGGTGCCTTGGTATATAATGGGAAGTCGCCAGTTTTCTGGAAGAACGGACGTTGGTAGATGTCGATGCCTGTGTAACCCTTTAGAAGGTTTGCTGCGTCGATTAGATAGGCCATGCCGGTCATCCAGTAGTGTGGACCTTCGGCCCAGCCACCATCTGTGTCGCCCCAAGGCGTGTATACAGTGAACAAGAATTCAACAGAGTAGTTCAACCATTCTTCGGCTTCTTCGACTTCGTCCAACAATGCCATTGCAGCAGGGATCAAAACAGCGGAAACGGCGCGAACGGCGTGGCTGTCGAAGGGGAATAGGTGGATGGATGCGTGTTTGATCAAGTGATCAGCTGTTTGACGTGTGCGTTCAAGAAGCGCGGTGCGCACAAGAAAGGTTTCTTCTTCGTCTAGTTGATCGTGCAACCAGTCGTAACCCCATGCAAGTGCCAAGTTTACGCGGAATGCCCATTCGTCGGTGTAACCACGAGATGTTGTGCCTGCTGGATCCCATTTTGCGGCTGAAACCAACCAGTCTTTGGCGCGAGCGGTCATTTCGGCGTTGTCAGTAACCTTACCACCAACAGCCAAGTGACGGATTGCGTACAACAATTCCTGACAATCGATGTAAGTTTGACGCCAGATAGGGGCCACGCGGATGTGATCTGGGTAACCTGCTGGTTCGTCCATGATCGGGGTGTCCATCCACGGCAAAACGGATTCTTTGTAGAAATGAGACCACGTGCAGTGATCGTTATCTTTGGCAACGTCCTTTTTGAACTGATCAAGTCGATCAGGCGTCAGCCATAGGCGTGGGTGGCTGCGTGGGGCGTTGTTGTAACGTGTCGCGCGTGATGCCAATGGTGTTTCTGGCAGGCCTTCATTGATCGAAAATGTGCGGTCCGAGCTCCATGTGCTGGTCGGGTTGCCGTCTGCGTCACAGGTTGCATATGACCATTGGTAATCACCCGCGGGCAAGACAACATCAGGCGTGAAGAAGTTCAGTGGGATGTTTTTAAATGTGTGTGTACCCTTGGCTGGGTAGGCTGCATCTGTGGAGGCGCGCACGATGTATTCGGCGCCGCCTTCGATTACAGGAAGCCATGTAAAGCGAGGTGGATTTTCAACCAAAGCGATCCCGTTTTCAGGGCCGTATTGGATCATCAAGCGCCCATTTTTTGGTTCATCAATTGCAGGGAGAGAAGTGCGTGACATGGGGAACTTTCTGTATCGTGGTGTCTGATAATAAAGTGGTGCGGCCATATCTGGCCGCACCGCATTGGTTTTCGTTATATTTGTTAACGATTAGCCGCCGTACTGACGATCGTATGCAGACTGCATCGCAGTCACAACGTCTGAGAAGCCCATCTTGTTGATTGTGGCGATGTAGTCATCCCACTCTGCTTCGATGTCGCCGTTACCCAAAACCCAAGCTTGTTGACGCTCAAGCATGTAAGTCTGAATTGAAGACCACTTCTTGTCGTAAACGCCTTGCTCGGCTTCGTTAAATGCAACGCCTAGGAATTGTGGAACTAGGTAGTCGCCAGCATCGTATAGTTCGATACCTTTAACAGCTGATGGGTTTGTCCACTGGATTTCGTAACCGAAGTCCTGGAAGTAGCCACGTTGAACCTGTGAACCAACTTGGTAAAGTTGGCTGTTCACTGGACCAGCATCTTTAAATTCTTGCTTAAAGATAGGCTTACCGTCAACCATGTCGTACTGCTCGCCTTCGATACCGAAGTTAGCCAAACGACGACCTTCTTCTGTGAAGTAGAAGTCGAAGTACTTGATCGTTGTTACTGGATCAGGGTTCGTATGCGAAATCGCCCAACCATCTGGTTTCACCGGGATACGACGGTGTTCAGCCATGCGTACGCCTGAGATAGATGCCGGTGGCTTAATCACTGCCATTGAGAAGCCTGGAATCTTGTCTTTCAGCTTCTTGTTGTAGCCTGAAGTCGATGCAAACCAATCGTGGGTCATGCCGCCCAAGTTTTCTGACAACAAGAATTCACGTGCTGATGAGCCGCGTGTGAAGACTTCTGCGTCGATCAGACCTTCAGCGTACCATTTAGCAATGTTCTTGATGCCTTCGCGGTAACCTTCACCAGCGTAGCCGTGCTGAATTTTGCCGTCTTGAACCAAGAAATCGTGGTATGTATCTGAACCAGATGAACGACCGTCCCACAATGTTACAAGACGTAGCAATTCTGGCCACTGGCGCGCAAAGTAAGGAACTTCGTCTTTTTTGCCGTTACCGTTTGGATCATCATTACGGAACGCAGTCAAAACGTTGTACAACTCGTCAACATTTTCAGGTGCTTTTAGACCCAATTTGTCCAACCAGTCCTGACGCATCCAGTACGCGCGACCGTATTTACCGTCTGGTAGATATGGAATGTAATACATGTTGCCGTCAAACGCAGACACAGCAGCCATTTTTTCGGGGTACTTGTCAAAGAACGCTTTCAAATTTGGAGCGTGCTCTTCGATTAGATCGTTCAATGGAACGAATGCGCCTTGTGGGCCATATTCGTTAACCATGTTCTTGATCTTATCACCACCAACGATGTGTGGGATGTCGCCAGAAGCAAGCATCAAGTTGTGCGCTTCTTTTGAAGAAGGTGTGTTTGTGCCAAATGTAGCACCCTTAAGTGAAACACCAGTCAACTTGCGCGCTGCTTGTTCAACAGGCCAGTTTGAATCGTAGTGATAGCGTTTGTTGTGCAAGTGCACTGTGAATTCCACGGGCTCATCCGTGATTTTCAAGTGACCGTCTGCAAACGCAGGCACCGTCATTGAAGACGTCAGCAAAGCTGCCGCCATTAAGGTAAATTTACGCATATAGTTTCCTCCCATTATGCTGTTAAATTCAAGGTTTCCGTTAGACTTCATTATTATTCTTTTACTCCACCCATCATAATACCTTTGTTAAAGTACTTCTGAATGAACGGGTAGAAAATCAATACTGGAATGATCGAACAAACCATAATTGAAGACGTTACGGTTTCAAAAGAATAAGTTGCATCAATAAGTGATTGCCCAAATTCTTCGTCATCTTGTAGTTCTGCGATAACTTGGCGCAGATAAACCTGTAGTGGAATTTTACCTTCATCCTTAAGCAATACCATTGCCCAGAAGAAGCCGTTCCAACGTGCAACCATACAGAACAGTGTGATTGTTACGATCGCAGGTTTTGATAATGGTACAAATACCTTCCAAAGAACTTGGAATTCATTTGCACCGTCCATACGTGCGGCTTCTTCGAATGACGACGGGATCGCCTCGAAGAAGTTACGTAGTAGGATGATGTTAAAGGCGTTACAGGCAAACGCGATGATCAGGCCAAAGTAGCTGTCCATCAGGCCCAAGTCACGCATGTTCAAGAAGAACGGGATCAGGCCCGCATTGAACCACATTGTAAACGCAACCATCAGGTTCCAGAAACGACGGCCAACAAGTTGGCGACGTGAAAGTGCATATGCACCTGGAATGATGATGATCAAACTGACAATTGTGCCGCCAATCGTATAGATGAACGTGTTTACATATGACGACCAAAACAGCGGTTCTGACAAAACGCGTTCATAAGCGCCGATGGTGAAGCCAAGAGGGCGCCAAACGACGTTACCCGCCGCTGCTTCACTACCATTACTAAACGATACGGCAGTGATATAAATAAACGGATAAAGAGTTGAAATCGTAAATAACGCGATCAACACCATATTGATCCGAACGAAGAACTTGTCGCCACGCGAGTAAAGATTCATATTTGTCATTGATCAGTTCCTTACCACAACGATGTACGCGAGTAGCGCTTTGAAATTGTATTGGCGGTCATCACGAGTACGAAAGCAACAGTCGCGTTAAACAAACCAGCAGCAGCGGCCAGATCATATTGCGCCCCTTGCAAACCTTGGCGATAGATCAAGGTGTTGATAACATCACCTGTAGAATAGGTAGATGGTTGATAAAGTAGGATAATCAACTCAAAGCCGACCTCCAATAAGTTACCGATCCGAATGATCAACATGATAATGATCGTTGGTAGGATCGCAGGTAATGTAATCTTCCACATCATCTGCCAGCGCGACGCGCCGTCAACAACCGCTGATTCATACAGTGATGGGCTGACGCCGGCGATTGCCGCAAGGAATACGATGGAGGAGAAACCAGCCTCTTGCCAGATACCAGAACCAATGAAGATCGGCCTGAACCATTCAGGTTTAATCAAGAAGTAGATGGATTCGAAACCTAACCATTCAAGGAACGTGTTTACGATACCAGCTGAAGGCGAGAACGCCGTAATCACGATACCAGCGATAATCACGGTGGAAATAAAGTGAGGTAAGTAAACGATTGTTTGTGCGGTTTTCTTAAAGACTTGGTTCGTGATCTCGTTAAACATCAAGGCCAAGATGATCGGCATTGGGAAGCCAAAGCAAAGGCTTAGCATACTGATCATGAATGTGTTTTTTACCGCGCGAAGGAATTGGTCGCTGCCAAATAGGGTGTGGAAGTGTTCGAAGCCAACCCAAGGGCTGTTGGCAACGCCGCGAAAGATTGAGTAGTCTTTAAAAGCGATTTGTAGACCGTACATAGGTTTGTACAAGAATACGATGAACCAAATGATTGTCGGGGCAAGCATGACATAGATCTGCCACTCATTTCTGAGGTGCTCCTTAAGCCATGACATGCGATTTTGCATATTTTCCATGTGTCCCTCTCCTTACGAATTCGTTGAAGTCGGGTGACCCATTGCAAGACCAGTTTCCTTGTCAAAAACTTTGATAAGGTCGGTGTTGATGGAAACGGTGGAAATATCTTCTAGGTGATCAATCGAGCCGTTCGTTTCTGCCTTAACCACGAATGGTGTGTTCGCGACCATTGCGTGAAGCAATGCTTCTGAGCCAAGAGTTTCAACCAAATCAAGTTCAACAGGTAGATTGTTAAGCCCCTTAACTTTGCCAAGTTCGAAGTGCTCTGGGCGCAGGCCAACAACAACTGTCTTACCTTCGGCGCCTTCAAGTTCTTTTAACTTAGGAAGTTTGATTTTAGCACCGTCGATTTCGACGAAGTATCCAGTAGATGATTTTTGTACTTCTGCATCGATTTGGTTCATTGGCGGAGAGCCGATAAAGCCAGCAACGAATGTGTTTACTGGATTGTTGAACAATTCCATCGGCGTACCGATCTGCTCAATGCGGCCATCTTGCATAACAACGATACGATCGGCCAATGTCATCGCTTCGACTTGGTCGTGTGTCACGTAAATGCTGGTTACGCCTAAACGTTTGTGCAGGCGTTTGATTTCGGCGCGCATTTGAGTGCGCAATTTGGCGTCAAGATTTGATAGTGGTTCGTCGAACAAGAATACTTTGGGGTGGCGCACAATCGCGCGACCCATGGCAACACGTTGACGTTGACCACCTGACAAATCCGCAGGGCGGCGTTCAAGATACTCTGTAAGGCCAAGAATTTCGGCAACTTCTTCCACAGACGCTTCGATGTTCGCCTTCTTCTCTTTGCGGATGCGTAAGCCGAAAGCGATGTTTTCATAAACGTTCAAGTGTGGGTAAAGGGCGTAGTTTTGGAAAACCATCGCAACATCGCGATCTTTGGGCGCGATAGTGTTACACACACGACCGTCGATGGTAATTTCGCCACCAGTGATCTCTTCTAGACCAGCAACCATGCGTAATGTTGTCGATTTTGCACAGCCCGAAGGGCCAACCAAAACAACGAATTCTTTTTCCTCTACGACGAGATCGATTCCATGTACGACTTGCGTATTGCCATACTTTTTCACGATTTTCTTGAGTTCTACACCAGCCAAATTCCCGTTCCTTCTCTATTCGGCGGAAATCGATCTCATACTGGGATGCCAGTACCTCCCGAATCGATTTTGCCCCTCGGTTCCATCTGGTATACTAGTAAATGAACTAGTATGCTAGTCTTGAAGTTTACGAAAAAATTGTTTTACTGTGTGTTATGGGAATGCGTGTAATGGGAATGCAATTTATACATGTTTCCGATACCTGGTTTCCCCCAAAAGCATCAAGTATGTGTTCGGGGGAAACGCACAAAAAACGTTTTGGCACCTTCGCGTGCGATGATGTTGCCTTATGCGCTGGTTTTCTGGGTGTCGAATGTGTAAGTAGCGGCGAGGAAGGGTTGTTTTTATGGTAAATGTGACACAAGCAAACGGGCGCAGCACAAGTGTTGATGTTGTTTTTGATCACTTGTACGAAGCAATTGTTTCTTTGGAATTGTTACCTGGTGCGAAAATTTCCGAAGCGGAGATAGCCTCGCAATTCGGTGTTTCACGCCAACCGGTTCGTGATGCATTCAGCCGCCTTGCGAATTTAAATTTATTGCTGATTCGCCCTCAACGTGCCACCGAAGTTAGACGATTTTCATCAAAAGAAATCGAAAAATCGCGTTTCGTTCGTGCCGCCGTCGAAGCAGAAGTGTTGCGACGCGCCGCCAAAGAATACACCGATGATGACGCACCTGTTTTGGAAGCATGCCTTGAAAAACAGAGAAAAGCCTTGGGCGCGCGTGACTATGAACGTTTTGGTGAGTTGGATTACGAATTCCACAGAACATTGTGCGAAATTGCCAATGTGGATTTTGCATTCGACGTGATTGCAACTGAAAAAGCGAATGTTGACCGATTGTGTATGTTGGGCCTTTCAAAAGAGGACCGGATTGAAGAATTGGTCGGGGATCACGTTGAAATTGTAAAAATGATCCAATCGCGCGACAGTGAAGGTGCTGTTGCCGTTGGCATGAAACATCTCGGCCGTTTGGATGCAACAATCGAGGGTATTTCGGAACTTAATCCAGGTTATTTTGAAGCATAGGTGCCCGACGTTCCTCTGGTAGAAATTTTATTAAAATTTAAGTATTACTTAAGATTAATAATACATTAACCTTCGGCTCTTACTTTTTAGCTCAAACGTTAAGCACTTTTCATGTGCGAATTTAGGTTGAGAGCTTGAATATGCATATTAAAATTACGCCGGATAGAATTCGCATTTTTGCATTGTTGCTGATGATCCCTTTTGCGGTTGGCGCTGTTGCGGTCTTGGCGAAGCCATCGTTTCAAGAAGTGCTGGCACATGGACCAATCCAAGCGGGGCACGAAAATGTGCAGTGTACGGACTGTCATCGACGTGATGACGCCACATTGCGCCAGCAAATTCAGGCGAATTTACATTATGCACTGGGAAACCGCGAAAATAGCGTTGATTTTGGGTATCTTCCCGTCACCTCCAGCGATTGCTTGGATTGCCATGAACGTCCAAATGAACGTCACCCAATTTACCGCTTTCGTGAGCCGCGATTTGCGGAGGCAGTCGAGGTTGTTAACGCCACGTCTTGTATGGGGTGTCATACAGAACACACAGATCAGCGGAGCTTTTCCGATGTGCGGGTCTGTGCTGCATGTCATGGTGAGTTAAATTTGGTGAACGACCCGGTAGATGTTTCCCACGAAACATTGGTGCGTGAGAAACAATGGCAAACCTGTCTAGGGTGTCATGATTTTCATGGCAATCATACCTACAAAGCACCAAAATTGATGGTAGAGGCGGTACCCGTTCAAGATATCGAAGATTACTTGGCGGCAGGCGACAGTCCTTATGGCACCGAAAAAATATATAAAGCGGAGACAAGTCGATGATTTTTCGTATCGTATTAACAGGTTTTTTTGCGTGCACAGGAATTTACCTATTTGCCAGCGCGCCCGAACCTCTGCCCGATAAAGCGGCGTTGTTTAATGACAGCAGGTCAATTCATGTTGGTAATATGTTTAATGCGGTGAATGCAGTTAATCATGCCGCGCGCGCTATTTATACCGAACGTATTGTTGGCGTTGGAATGAAACGAGGTCTGAAATTTGGCGAGGACTGGGCCGAGCCAGACGTTGAGAAAGGGCCATTACCCGCGTTATTTTTACGATTAGTTGCTGGACGTATGGAAGGGAAGCCATCGCGATTGGGACTTTACTTGGGGTCAGATGAGCCCATCAACAAATCTAACTTGTTTGATACGGCCCAGGCAGTTTCGTTTGAGGAGATGAAGGCCACCAAAAGTGCGGTGATTATGCCAGTTGAAACTGTGGGTTATGTAGGCATGTATCCGGATGTTGCATCGGCCGCGCCATGTGTGACATGCCACAATGATCATCCCGATAGTCCGAAAAAAGATTGGGAATTGAATGATATTATGGGTGCGACGACATGGACGTATCCAACTGAAAAACTGGGTGCGGATGCGTATCTAAGTACGACCGAAGAGTTGTTCCAGTCCGTTGAAGAGGCATATGGGATGTATATTGATAAGGTTGCGGTTTTTAATCCTGATATCGAAATTGGGAGTGTATGGCCCGATGCGCAAAAGCTGGCGTTACCGGATCGCCAAACATTTATGGCTGCGGTGCGTCAACGGGCATCCATGACGGTTGTTGAAGAATTGGTTCTGATCAATCCTTTGGATCCTAGCGAAAAAGCCAAGGAAATATTCAAATGAGTGCGATCGCAGAGCGTTTCCGTAAGAACCCTTATGTCGGTTGGGGATTGCTGGCCCTGTGTCTGGCGGTTGCCGCTATCGTTTCAAATGTTCAGTTTCTAATACTGCCAGCGCCGCGCAATTTTGTTTGGTTGGTTGTGACCGGTATTTCGTTACTGTCGGCGTTGGGTTTCCAATGGTATTTATTACGCAAACGTTGGCTGAAAACGATGACGCGATTTGATTTAGTTATGCACCGTTGGACTGGCGTGCTGGCGACCTTTTTCTTCGCGCTTCATGCCGCGCGGGTTGGGCATTCGTGGATGATCGTTTTGACAATTGTGTTCGTGCTGACCGCATTGACGGGATTGATGAACAAAGAAGTTATGAAATATCCGCAGCGTTGGATGTATCTGTTGTGGCTTGGTTTACATGTCAGCTTGTCCACGATCATGGTGCCGATGATTGCGGTGCATGTTTGGGTTGCTTTGGCGTACCAATAGGTGGTTTTAGTCGTCCAGCAAAATACGCGCGGCGTTGCCTTGGTCATCGTCGTATTGATCAGAGCGCACTGTCCATAGAAAGGCGGCCAATCCCACGCCACCCAAAATGAGGGACACTGGGATCAAAATTACCAAAATATTCATTACAAATACCTCATGCGTTGAGAGTTTAGTATAACTGTAATCGACGACAATGACATGGCCAATGCCGCCGCCAATGGTGTCGCAAAACCGGCAAGCGCGAAGGGTACCGCGATACAATTATACAGAGCGGCAATTGCAAAGTTCTGCTTCGAGAGTGTTCTCGCGGCTTTGGCAACATGAAGCACGGTTGGTAGATCGGCGAAGCTGTCTTTCAGTAATACAATGTCGGCCGCATTTCGCGATGCTTCTAATGCTGTTGACGGGGCGATAGAGGCGTGTGCGACAGCCAGTGCGGCCGTGTCG
Organism: uncultured Amylibacter sp.; assembly: GCA_943846615.1. Lineage (GTDB taxonomy): Bacteria > Pseudomonadota > Alphaproteobacteria > Rhodobacterales > Rhodobacteraceae > Amylibacter. The sequence continues at coordinate 2,245,338 of OX044354.1, forward strand.
TTCAACCCATCACCAACCATAAGCGTGTGCTGACCTGCTTGTTTCAGAGCAGTTAGATGTTCAATTTTGTCAGTAGATGTCGCTTTTGCGATTACTTTTAGACCTAAGGTGTCCGCAACCCTTTGTGCAGGCTCTTTGGCGTCGCCAGTCAAAATTTCACTGTGGATTTCGAAATTCCGCAGGGCATCAACAACACCTTCGCGGATGGTTTCGTTGAAATGTATCCGTTTTGCGGGGCGTCTGCCTATTCGCAACCCCAGTCCATCGAACTGCCCGTTTAGCCAAGCACCTTGACCAAGGCGCACGGGCTGTCCGTTCCAGAAAGCTTTTACCCCTTTGCCAGGAATTTCTTCAATCTCAGAAAGAGGTGCGGCAGTTTCAGTTTGTAAACGATTGCTGACCGCGCGTGACAGAGGATGATGGGATGCTTGGGCCAGGGTGAGTGCGATTGATTTTTCGTCGGCTGAGAAACCTGAAAAACTCGGTAAAGATGCCTGTGTCAGGGTGCCCGTTTTATCGAACACGATATTGTCGATTTCGGCCATCCGTTCCAATGCCGTGGCATGTTTTACCAAGAATCCCAGCGAAAATAGGCGGCTGATTGCGGCAGTGGTAACGGCAGGAACAGCCAAACCCAATGCGCATGGGCAGGTGATGATTAAAACTGCGATTGCGATATTTAGGGAAAGACGAAAGTCGCCTGTCGCAAGAAACCATCCCAAGAAAGCAAACAAGGCCAGTAGGTGAACCGCAGGTGCGTAAATTTGTGCGGCGCGATCAGCCAGAGTTGTGTATTGATTACGCCCGTTTTCTGCGAGATCTACCAATGCGGCCATTCTGCGAAGGCTGGTGTTTTCACCGACCGAGGTTGCGCTCAATTCGAAGGGTGCACCGACGTTGATTTCGCCTGCACTTACGGTGTCATTTACGTTGATAGCGCTGGCGGAGCTCTCGCCTGTAAGGATTGATCGATCCAAAAATGCAGATTCCGACAATAAAATACCATCGACGGGGACACCTGCACCTGTTGGCACCATGATTTGATCGCCAACTTTTACGGATGTGGCTTGAATGGTTTCAAGTTTACCGTTTTTTATGCGCTGTGTCGTGTGCACTTCTAGGGCGGTTAATTCCTTGGCGGCGGATCGTGCGGCGCTACGCGTTTGGTGGTCTAAATAGCGCCCAATCAGCAAAAAGAAAGTTAGCGAAAGGGCTGCATCGAAATATGCGTGGTCTCCACCGTTTAGAGATTCATACAATGACATAATTGCGGCCAGAAGGATCGCCAGCGAAATTGGCACGTCCATATTCAGGCGCCGAACACGTAATGCTGACCATGCGTTTTGAAAAAATGGTTGACCAGAATAGGTGATGACAGGCAGGCTGATACAGGCGGAAATTAGGTGGAACAAATCGCGAGTTGCATCGGTTGCACCCGACCAGACGGCGACAGATAACAGCATTACATTCATCATGGCAAAACCCGCCACAGCCATGCGTGTTAACAATGCGCGGCCCGTTGCATCGGGTTTGTTGCCCTGATCCGATTGGTTGAGGTAGTAGGCCTCGAAACCCAAATCCTTCAACGCGGCAAGAACACGATCGGGATCAACTGTGCCTTCGACGATTAAGCGTTTCAGCGAAAGGTTTACACGGGCGAAGTTCACACCCTTTAGCGTATTTAATTCACGTTCAATTTTGCCAATACATGCGGCGCAATGAATTGTGGGTAACGAGAATTGCAAGCCTGCACCTGTAGAAACTTGTTGGGCCATTGGCGCGACGGCGCATGCAGGGCAGGCGGCGGTCATTGGATTGTCTCTACGATTATGCGTTGCTGGAACTTTGTTCCGTCAATTGATTGCGCCTTTAGCCGAAGGTTCCAGTTTCCTGCACCACCCGCGACCTGTGCACGCAAGGCTCGGCCATCAAATGAAAAGTCGGGGAATTGATCTTGGGAAACATTGGTCGCCCGACCAAAGATGGCGGCGTCAATTTTGGGGGATATTGGTTTGCCGTTTTCCAAAATCTGCAACACCAAATCATCTCCCGCGAGGGTCGCTGAAACATCCCATCCTAAGGCCAGTTGAGCCGTGCGGTCGCGATCAAACCCTTGGCTGGCAACATAAGAATTTTTCACCTCTAACCCAGGAAATGTACGCACCGCGTTGAACGCAAGTGTTAGGTTCACGGCGATAATAATACCGAATGCCACGAAAAATGTGGCAAAGACGTGCCATCCTTTTATCTCGGTCATTGTGTAACCTTTCCGTTGAATGTTGTGGCGCGGCTGGCGCGGGCGCCTGTATTGCGATCTTCTACCCAGATACGCAGGTCTGTTGCGTCAATGCTGGCGGCGGGGTCTGTTGAACGGGCGCTGACATAGACGCGGTGCAACACGGTGGTGTCTGCGGGTACGACGATGTCTAAGGTGCGAACTTCTTCTTGAAGGTCTATGCGTAGCAATGCCTTGCTGGTCAGACTCATGTGGAATTTGCGATTATCGCCAGATTTGTTGCGAAGACGCACATCGTAGACATTGCGGATCGCACCGTCTGATTGCACGATATATGTTGGATTACGCACTGGGCTGACGGTCAGGTCGATATCCGAGCGGATAAACAGCGCATAAAGTAATCCAATGCCAATAGCAGACCACATGGCCGTGTAAAGAATAGTGCGCGGACGCAGGATGTGTTTCCAAACTGCTTTAGGTTTTGCACCTGCGCGTTCAGCGGGCTCATCCGACAGGGCGAGGTAGTCAATCAAACCCCGCGGCTTGCCAATTTTTGCCATGATATCATCACAGGCATCGATACACAGCGCACAGGTGATACATTCCATTTGTTGTCCATCACGAATGTCGATGCCGACAGGACAAACGTTCACACAGGCCATACAGTCAATACAATCGCCCGTTCCTTCAATGCGTTGTTTGCCACGGGGTTCCCCGCGCCATTCGCGATACGCCACAGTAATCGTATCCGAGTCCATCATCGCGGCCTGAATGCGCGGCCATGGGCACATGTAAATGCAGACCTGTTCGCGCATAAAACCACCGAAAACAAATGTCGTTAAGGTCAAAACTGCGATTGTTCCGTATGCAACAGGATGAGCCGTGAAATTCACCAGATCGTGCAACAGTTGTGGCGCATCAGTGAAATAAAACACCCATGCCCCACCCGTTGCCAACGCGATCAATAGCCAAACAAACCATTTGGTAAAACGAAGACGCCATTTACGAACATCCCATTTGCCGCGATGCAATCGGATACGCGCGTTTCGATCACCCTCAATCCAACGTTCGACCAGAATAAATAAATCCGTCCATACGGTTTGAGGGCATGTATAGCCACACCACACCCGACCGAGGGCAGAAGTGAATAAGAATAGGCCAAGGCCTGCCATGATCAAAAGCCCCGCAACGAAGTAAAATTCGTGTGGCCATATTTCGATCCACAAGAAGTAAAAACGGCGTTGCGCCAAATCAATCAACACGGCCTGATCAGGCAGGTTTGGTCCGCGATCCCAACGCATCCAAGGGGTTAGATAATAAATTCCAAGGGTGAACAGCATGATCCACCATTTTAGGTTTCGATAAAATCCCGAAACCCGTTTGGGAAAAATTGGCTCACGTGGAGCATAAAGAGATGGTGTGGTCATGATAAATTCCTGTTCGCATAATCTGTTTAATCAGATTCGCCGTTGGGCTCTTTGATCTAGGTCAAAGACCCGAAGCAGAGTTTGCGAACAGGCTGCTTCGGGATGTTGTTGGGCGCGAAAGGGGGGGAATGCGCCCAAACGAACTACTCGCCTCCACCCAAGGCATGAACATAGAGTGATACGGCACGGACATCTTCGTCCGATAAGCGTTGCCCCCATGCGGGCATAACGCCGTAACGCGCCTGCTTGACGGTTGTGGTCAGGGTTTCTCGATCACCACCATACAGCCAGATTGCATCCGCCAGATTTGGCGCACCTTGTTCACGATCACCTTTGGCATCGTCGCCGTGACATGACGCACAATTATCTGCGTAAACTGTTTCGCCCTGACGGGCGAGATCCGAGTTAAATTCGGTGTTGGACAGGCTGATTACATATTCAACGACCGCGGTGATATCATCGTTTTCCAAAATGTCTTTGAAGGCAGGCATTTGTGAAAAATGGGCGTCTTCGTCCGTTTCATTGCGAATACCGTGGGCAACTGTGGTTGAAATTTCATCGATTGAACCACCCCACAACCAGTTGTCATCCAATAGGTTTGGATACCCTTTACTGCCGGCAGCACCAGAGCCGTGACATTGGCTACACTGAGCGCGGAAGACAGAGCCGCCGCGGGCAATGCCGTAACGGTGCAAGTCGCTGGTGGCAGGTAATTCAGATAGATCAGCCGCAATCAATTGCGCGACCAAACCTTGATTTTTTTGCTCGTGTTCGACGATTTGTTCGGCAACTTCGGCGCGTGTGGAATATCCCAACAAACCTGTTGTTGCACCCGACAGCATTGGCCATGCGGGGTAGGCGATTGAATACCCAACGCCCCAAACGATACAGCCGTACAAGGTCCATAGCCACCAACGCGGTAAGGGATTGTTCAACTCTTCGATACCGTCCCAACTGTGGCCCGTTGTTTCGACGCCTGTTGGTTCATCAATTTTATCTTTTTTCATCTGAAGCGCCTTCCAGTTTGTCTGTGCATTTGCAGTCCGGACATTTGCTTGAACAGCCCACGGTTTCATTCCGAAATGGGATCATGCTGGCGTCTTTGCGTGCTTTTGCTTGGCTGGGTAGAAATGCCCAGATGCCTGCGCCTACAAAGAATGCGAACATTGCCAACAGAACCCAACTGTCTGCAAATTCACGAAGTAGAGAATAGGTTTCCATGTGTTTGCCTCCTATCGGCTGGCGTCTGGTGTGAAGGTTGAGAAATCGACCATGGTGCCCATGACCTGAAGGTATGCCACCAAAGCATCCATTTCCGTCAGGGCCTTTTGGCCATCAAAGTTCGCAACGGCGGCACCTGGGTAGCGTTCCAACATGCCATCGTAATCCGCCTCTGGGTCCGCTTGGACATAGAAGTCATCTGATGCCATTTGAATTTGTTCATCTGTGTAGGGTACACCTACGAAACGATGCGTTTTTAATAATGCTTCGATGTGTTCTGGTTCAATTTTAGCATCCATTAGGAATGAATATTTAGGCATGATGCTCTCGGGAACGACGGATTGTGGATCGATCAAGTGATCCACATGCCACGCATCAGAGTAGCGTTGGCCGACGCGGGCCAAATCTGGCCCAGTACGTTTCGATCCCCATTGGAAGGGGTGGTCATACATACTCTCTGCTGCCAATGAATAATGACCGTAGCGTTCGACCTCGTCACGCATTGGACGGATCATTTGGCTGTGACAGGTGTAACAACCCTCACGGACATAAATATCGCGACCAGTTAGTTCCAACGGACTGTAGGGGCGGACACCTTCGACTTCTTCGATGGTGTTTTCCAGCCAAAACAGCGGTGCGATTTCCACCAAGCCGCCAACGGATACCACCAGCAAAGAAAAGGTCAGAAGCAGTGTTGGACTTTTCTCTATGATGGCGTGTTTATCAAGTATTGCCATTGTTATATTCCTTATTCTGCTGGGATTGCGTTAGGCAGTGGGGCATGCACTGGCTTTGCCCCACGAATTGTCATCCACATGTTCCAGACCATGATCAATGCACCTGACAGGAACATCACACCGCCTAAACCACGCACCACATACATTGGGAACTTTGCGCTGACGGTATCGGCGAAAGAGTTGACCAAGAAGCCTTGGTCGTCGACCTCGCGCCACATCAAGCCTTCCATGATGCCGGTGACCCACATTGAGGCGGCGTAAAGAACGATGCCTAATGTAGCCAACCAGAAGTGCCAGTTGATTGCAGACATGGAATACATCTGTTTGCGGCCCCACAGGCGTGGTGTCAGGAAGTAGATACATGCGAATGTGATCATACCGTTCCAACCAAGCGCACCAGAGTGTACGTGACCGATTGTCCAGTCTGTATAGTGGCTGAGTGAGTTCACGGCGCGGATCGACATCATCGGACCTTCGAATGTGGACATGCCGTAGAAGCCAAGTGACAAAACGAACATCCGCAGGATTGGGTCTGTGCGTAATTTGTCCCATGCACCTTGCAGGGTCATCAGGCCGTTAATCATACCACCCCAGCTGGGCATCCAAAGGATGATGGAAAACACCATGCCAAGTGTCGAAGCCCAGTCAGGCAATGCCGTGTAGTGCAAGTGGTGTGGACCAGCCCAGATGTATAGGAAGATCAACGCCCAGAAGTGGATGATTGAAAGCTTATAACTGTAAACAGGACGTTCCGCCTGTTTGGGAACGAAGTAGTACATCATGCCCAAGAAACCAGCGGTAAGGAAGAAGCCAACGGCGTTGTGGCCATACCACCACTGTGTCATCGCGTCCTGAACACCAGAGAAGACTTGTACTGATTTACTGCCCCAGAACGAAACTGGGATCGACAGGTTGTTAATCAGGTGCAGCATCGCAACTGTGATGATGAAAGAAAGGTAGAACCAGTTTGCTACATAGATGTGCTTTTCGCGGCGATTGAAGATGGTGCCAAGGTATACGGCCAAATATGCCAGCCATACGATGGTCAACCAGATATCAACATACCATTCAGGCTCTGCGTACTCTTTGGATTGGGTCGAGCCCAACAGGTAACCCGTTGCGGCCAATACGATGAAGATTTGGTATCCCCAAAAAACGAACCAAGCGGTTTTACCACCCCACAGGCGCACGCCACTGGTGCGTTGAACCACGTAAAACGATGTGGCGATCAAGGCGTTGCCGCCAAACGCAAAAATCACCGCACTGGTATGCAGTGGGCGTAAACGACCAAAGTTTGTGAAAGGTTGACCCCAATCGAAATTCAGCGACGGAAATGCCAACTGAAACGCAATAAAGGTTCCAACCAGGAACCCTGCGATGCCCCAAAACGCGGTGGCGATGACGCCTGCGCGAATGACGCTGTCGGAATATTTCCCCTGATCTGGGGCCACTTTGATGGGTTCGTCGATGTTACGTAACACCATTATGAAAACGCCGATGGCGATTAACATGATGATAAATGCGTGCGTTTTATACGCGGCATCGATTCCCCAGTTGGTACCAAGCGCGGCGACAAAAGCGATTAAAGCGAGTAGTAATAGTTTGATATAGTTCATAAAAAAGCCCTCGAATGTGTAAAGGCTTCGCTAGATGCCCCTGTTCGTGGATTCTTTTTAGAAAATTGGTTTTGGTTGGTCTTTGATCTGAATCAAGTTCGCGATTTAAAGATCAAGAAATCATTCCGCCGTCGTTGTCGTCGCCCGTTGCATCGTGCAGTGCGGCAAGATTCAAAACTTCAAAATTGCGACGATCAATGAATGCAATGATTTTATCGTTCTTAAGTGCGTTTAACTGACGGCTGACGGTTTCCAGTGTTAGGCCCAGATAATTCGAAATCTGATCCCGTGTCATAGGCAGGGTCATTTCGTGTTGAGTGCCATCGGCGTCTGGATTGCGCGAACGACGCGCCAGCATTTCAAGAAATGTCGCCACCTTCTCACGCGCGGTTTTACGACCCAGCAACAGCATCCAATCGCGCGCCGCATCTAATTCATCCAAGGCCAATTCCATTAGGCGCTGGGCGACATGTGGTGTTTCATCAACCAGTTTTTCAAATGGTCGACGAGAAAAACAACACAGTGTTACATCCGTGGTGGCAGTTACGTCGAAATCGATTTCTTGGCGGCCAGGGCGCCCGATGAAATCGGATGGTAGTAACAGACCAACCATTTGTGTACGCCCATCTTCCATTGTTTTAGACAATGTCGCCACGCCTGAAACAACGGATGCCACGTAAACCAATTCCTCGCCGCGCCACAAAATTGGATCACCTGCGGCGAATGTACGATATGATTTCATTCCTTCAAGGATACCAAGTTCGTCATCATCGCATCGTGCACAAACCGCACGGTGGCGAATTGGGCATTCACTGCAGCGGACGATGTTAGAATCTGGAATTTTCATAATGATTGATCTGGATCAAGGAAAGATACCTAAGAGTAGCAAATAATACCCAAATGGAAAAGATGAAACATTTACAAGATAACGGGCTATTTGACGCGCAGGTACCACGTTACACTAGTTATCCGCCCGCGAACCATTTTCAGGTCGATGTAGGTCGTAAAAATCAGGCGCGTTGGCTGGCGGCTGTGCCAGCGAATTCCAGTATTTCGCTGTATATCCACATTCCCTTTTGCAAACGGTTGTGCTGGTTTTGCGCATGTCGAACACAGGGTACGAAAACCTTGCGACCCGTTGATGCATATGTGGAGTATTTAAAACAAGAATTGACCAAAGTGCGCACTGCTTTGCCTGACTTGATTAAGATCAGTCGACTGCATTTGGGTGGGGGGACACCGACGATTTTGTCACCAGAAACAATGAAATCCCTTTTGACATCGGTATTCGACAGGTTCGATGTGGAAAAAGAGTTCGAGTTTTCGGTTGAAATCGATCCGACAGAGGCAAGCGATGCGCTGTTGCAGGTGTTAGTGGGTTTTGGAATGAACCGTGCCAGTATCGGCGTGCAGGATTTTTCCGAGAAAACCCAACAAGCAATCGGAAGATTGCAAAGCGTTGAACAGACGAAAAACGTTGTTTCGTTTTTACGGAACCGTGGGGTTCAAAGCTTGAACATGGATTTGCTGTATGGGTTGCCACACCAAACCAGCGAGACGTTTCGAAAAACCTTGGAGGAAGTGGCGAAAATGATGCCGGATCGCTTGGCTATTTACGGGTATGCGCACGTACCATGGATGTCGAAACGCCAGGTTATGATTAAGCAGGAACATTTGCCTGATAATATACAACGCTATGAGTTGTCAGAGATTGCGCGAAAGGCTTTCGTCGCGAAGGGGTACGTTCCCATCGGCATTGATCATTTTGCGCTGCCCGAAGATGGGTTGTCGATTGCCAATAATTCGAACCAGATTAGGCGAAATTTTCAGGGGTATACGGACGATAATGCCACCACTTTGATCGGGGTTGGTGCATCGGCGATTTCCCATTTTCCGCAGGGTTACGTGCAAAATGCACCCGCAACGTCGGCATACCAAGATCGGATCAGCCACGAAGGTTTAGCTGGCCATAAGGGGTATTTGATGTCGGACAGGGATCACTTGATTGCCAAAATGGTAGAAGGTCTGATGTGTAATTTCAAACTAGATAGCGCGGATTTATTAGGCGAATTCCCAAACGAAGAGTCATTTGTGACGCAAACTGTTTTGCACCTTAAAAGCAAGTTCCCAGATTCATTTTCAATTTCGAAAAACGCCCTGACATTGCGACATCATGCAAAACCATTGGTGCGGATTGTTGCGAAAGAGATCGATGACTTTGCCTGCGAGGCGACAGCCCATTCATCTGCTATCTAAATTTGGTTTAGGCTATGTTGCGCCGCTTTTAGGTCCGCTTGGTATTGTGTAAAGCTTCGTTCTTTTACATGACCAAAACCGCGAACTTTTTGCGCTAAGCGTAGTGTCTTAACCGTAGCATCGTAGCGCGTTTCCGTGAGGGCGTTGCACAAATCAGTGACCAGAGCCGCATAATCCACGATCAACTGGCGCTCCATTTTTCGCTCAGCAGTTTTACCAAATACGTCGAATTTACCACCGCGCAAAAACTTGGCTTTCGTCAACAGGCGCATAGCTGGTAATATCCATGGTCCAAATGTTCGTTTGATTGGTGCGCCAGTTGTTGGGTTTCGTTTTGAAAAAATCGGTGGCGCCATGTGAAACCGTAACTTTTCCACGCCTTCGAATTGCGCGGTCAGACCTGTGTGAAAGGTGTCGGTGGTGAACAAGCGCGCCACCTCGTATTCATCTTTGTAGGCCATTAACTTAAAAAATGTATCCGCAACGACATGCGATAGTTTTCGATCAGTATGCGTGTCGGAATGGCGCACAGCCTCGAGCAATTGTGCATATTTTTCGGCGTATTGTTGGTTTTGGTACAGGGTTAATGTCGCGACATGACGAGACATTTTATCGGCAAGCGTTTCGGGTGCACTATCGTCGTCAGTGTTCAACTCCGCCAAGACGAAATCTGGTTGTTGCACCCAAATCCGCCCCCATTCAAATGCTTTCTTGTTGAACGTAACTTGCACGTCATTCAGTTCCAGCGCGCGATGGATGGATCCTTCGTGAAGTGGTAGAAAACCATGTTGATAGGCCACGCCAAGCATGAACATATTTGTTGCAATAGAGTTTCCCATCAATTGTGTCGCCATGCGCGTCGCATCCGCGAAAACGGCAGCATTTTTTTCCACTGATGTGGTCAATCGTTCGCGCATTACGTCGACGGGTAGGGTGAATTCGGTGTCTTTGATGAAATCTGCTGTGGTCATTTCTGCCAGATTTATCACCATGCGCGTCCTACCCTTGGTCACCGTATCCAGCAAGGGATCGCCGGCGGATACCACAATATCACAGCCCAAAACCAGGTCTGCGCCACCTGGTGCGATGCGGATCGTTTTGATGTCATCAGCATTGTTTGCGATCGCGATATGCGATGTGACCGCGCCGCCCTTTTGCGCCAATCCCGCCATATCAATCGTGCCGCTTCCCTTGCCTTCGATATGGGCGGCCATACCCAAGATTGCACCGATGGTTACGACGCCTGTGCCGCCAACGCCTGTCAGTGCGATGGCGTATGGGCCGTTGTTCAGGTTAACGGATGACGTGGGTTCATCCAATTGGGGGAGAGTGGCGTGAACAGGTGCTGGTTTGCGTAAGTTGCCACCGATCACGGACACGAAAGAGGGGCAGAAACCTTTGACACAGGAGAAATCTTTGTTACAGGCGGATTGGTCGATTTTGCGTTTACGACCATTTTGCGTTTCCAAAGGGGTAATCGCCACGCAATTGGATTGTACTCCACAATCGCCACAGCCCTCGCAGACGTCTGGGTTTATGTATAGATGTTCCTTTGGATCATCCAGAGTGCCGCGTTTCCGTCTTCGCCGCTTCTCGGTTGCGCAGGTCTGTTCGTATAACAGCACGGTGACGCCATCGACATTTGATAACGTTTCTTGGACAGGGATCAGATCGTCGCGGTGGTTGATCGTTGTGCCGTCTGGAAAGATGGATTTACTGTATAAGTCAGGGCGATCAGATACGAAGGCGATGCGTTTCACGCCAGTTGCGGCGACTTCGGCGGCGATAATTTGTGGTGTCAGATCGCCTTCGTGTGCTTGTCCACCCGTCATTGCGACGGCGTCGTTATACAGGATTTTAAAGGTGATATTAACCTTGCTGGCTACGGCTGCACGTATTGACATGATGCCTGAATGGTTATATGTGCCATCACCCAAATTTTGAAATACATGGCTACGCTTTGAAAACTTGCTCTCGCCAATCCAATTGGCGCCTTCACCACCCATGTGGGTGTAGCCTTCGGTATTGCGATCCATGTTTTGAACCATCCAATGGCACCCGATCCCTGCGTAACCACGCGCGCCTTCGGGCAAAATCGTTGAACTGTTATGTGGGCAGCCTGCGCAAAAATATGGTTTGCGGGCGACGTCCAGTTTCAGACGCTCTTGGGCCATATTTTCAGACAGTTTGGCGACGGCCATTGCAACCGCTTTATTTTTGGTTTTTGCAACGACACGTTCGCCAATCGCCAGTGCGATTTGTTTTGGGTTTAGGGCGTATTCGGATTGGAATAATGTATTTTCTTCCTCGTCGCATTTACCAATGATGCTGGGTTGGTTTTCCATACCGTACAGGATTTCGCGCACTTGGGTTTCCATCAGGCCGCGCTTCTCTTCAACCACGATGACTTGATCCAAAGTCTTCGCAAAGTTACGCAACCCTTGGGGATCCATGGGGTAAACCATACCAACCTTGTAGACAGAGATACCTAAAGTTTCGGCGTGATCGCGATCGATGCCCAAAATGTGCAGGGACTGTAATACATCCATATAGGATTTGCCGGTGGAAATAATGCCGATGCGTGGCTTGTTACCACCTGTGTATGTGATGCGGTTCAGATTATTTGCCCGCCCATAGGCAATCGCCGCATTAATTTTATGCTTATGTAGACGTTTTTCTTGCTCTACCGGAACGTCATATGGGCGAATGTTCAATCCATCTGATGGCAAGGAGCACATCTTTGGAATTACAGGTGTGAAATCATCAATGTCTGATTTAATTGTTGCGGTTGCCTCAATAACATCTTTGACACATTTCAGGCCTACCCAAAGCCCAGAAAAACGAGACATTTGCCAACCGTGTAAGCCATATTCGATTAAATCTTGAACCGTCGAGGGGGTCAAAACCGGCATCATCGCGTCCACCATGGCAAACTCACTCTGGTGACATGTTGTCGAGCTCTCGCATGTATGATCGTCACCTAAGACTGCCAAAACGCCACCGTTTTTTGAGGTGCCTGCTAGATTTGCATGGCGAAAAACGTCCCCCGTACGATCTACGCCAGGGCCCTTGCCATACCACATACCGAACACGCCGTCATGTTTGCCTTCGCCGCGCATTTCGGCCTGTTGCGTGCCCCAAATAGCAGTCGCTGCAATGTCTTCGTTTAGGCCGGATTCAAATATGACATTGGCACCTGACAGATACCTTTGCGCGCGATGAAACTGACCGTCGACGCCGCCCAATGGCGATCCACGGTATCCAGAAATGTAACCTGCGGTATCTAGTCCAGATCGCTTATCTATTTCGGCACGCAATAAGCACAGGCGTATTAATGCCTGTGTTCCCGTAATCAAAATACTGCGCTCTTCTACGTTGAACTTATCGTCCAGACCGATTGACAACATTTCCATGGGCGTCTCCTGATGGCAGAATTATGTTATTTCTAAATGCTCGCATGTAAGTTACTTGTATGCAAGGTATTTGTGTTGCGCTTTGATTTAGATAAGAAATACGCGAACTAGGCCTGATCAGAAGTTTTGATTTCGCTTAGAACACGAAGCGATTGTAAAAATGCAGGCGTATCATCGCCGATAACTTCGATGACCTCTACGTTCAATAGCCGTTCAACCTTGGTGATATGGGGTTCTAAATCACGGCCCTTGTCAGTTAACCAGATACGGGCGCGCCTGCGATCAGTCTCATCTGGACGGCGCTGGACAATTTCCAATGCTTCGCAACGATCGATCAAACCGGTCATAGTCGCACTGTCGAGTTTCAAGATATCACCTAGCTCGACACTGCTTTGGCCATCATTAGCCCAAAGCGGGATAAGTAAGCCGCATTGAGTTGGCGATACCCCCAAGGGCTTCAGCAGTTCACGTGCACGTTTGTTGATCCTTTGGAAGGTTTTTGCCGCGATAAAACTGACGCATTCTTCGATTTTTAGTTGCTCTGACACGCGTTTGCTCCTGATTGATAACAAATTAGGCTATTCAATGCCAATCATCAATGCGTGATCGCCGTTTCCGTTAGGTTATCGTTTGGGGCGAAAGTCGCCAACGAATTGCAAAAAATGAAATGCTTGGGCCAGATCCACCATTTTGGATGCATTTCCTTCAATTCGGTATTTCGTTTTTAACTGACCTAAAATTCCAGTATAAACTTGGTTGTAATAATGATTGACCATACGTGGATTAATATCAAACTTCTCCGCTGTGATGGGTAATGAATATCTGGGGCGTGCAATCAAATCACGTAATAAAAACAATTGCGTAGGGTTCAGCGCTGTCATTAGGGTTAACCATTTTTGGCATGTCTGCTCGTCGATGATGCCCCACCTGTGAGCCCAAATGTAATAAAATGGGATCGACAGGTATTCGACCTCGTCCTTGGTTAGGGTCGGGGCGAATGCCTTGCCTATTTCTTTGAAATAGGTGAATTGCAGGCGCAGATCCGATTTGAAAGGGATTTCATATGCAATGCTGACCGTATGCAACAGACCCAAGGGTTCATAATATTCCTGATACATCGGCTGTTCGCGCCAAGCATCAAGGGTGTAAAAATCTGTGTTGAAAATTCCGGTGCCGATGTTCCGCATGATGGTGGGGCGGATCACATCCAGATGCTGAACGCGGCGATACACGTCTAATTCACTGGCACGCATATTCATGAACAGAGAGTTTTGTGCGCCAGCAATCATCTGATTCCCATCCATCTGACAGTGAATCACCGAAAATGCATCCGCATCGAATTCAGGAATGTGTTTTTTCATCCAATTTACTTGAAAGATCGCAAATTCATTATCCATACGCTCGTTACTTGCTTTAAGTAACGATTCTTGCAGTTTTGAGGCCGCATATGGGGACGATGCTTTGCGAAAGGATCGAACGGTAGAGAGTTTTGATTTTGAACTATCCATGGTTGCTTCAATATTGCAAATAAACAATAAATACAAGGTTAATATGCACTTCTTTGGTAAAATGCTGTGTATTTAGCGTATAAAAAGCATTGAAATCTTATCGCCTGGCCCTAAGTATAATCGGGAGTCAAAAGCGACAGTTGCGTCGTGACATTGAAAATTCGCGCGGATCGCGCAAACAGAGACAATAAAAAGGTACTTTACCGATGGCAGTTAATTATCAAGCATCTAATTTTCCTACTGGTGGTGGATCTGGCACGTTAACCGACGCAGTCAGCGGTCTGAGCACAGTCGTTACCGCAACGGTTTCAACGGGCGCAACAACTTTTGTTGATTCAGGCACATTTGCCGAAGCGAACTTTGGGGAGGGTAATGCGCAGACGGCAGGTACGGTCGTCGGTACGTTCAATTATGTTTTTACAAATAGTGTCGATAATGTTTCGTTCCAGCTTTTGGATATCGATGCGTCCACGGGCACTGGCGGTTGGGATGACCGTGTTTCCATTCGGGCGTTCGATGCTGACGGAGCTGTTATCACTGGAATTACAACGCTAAGTACTGTTGGCGGTGGCGCGGGTCATGAATACGGCACGAACGCTGACGGTAGCCAATGGGTCGAAGGTATCACCACGAACAGTGACTTAAATGCACAGGTTCAGCTAAGTGGTGCCAATATCTATCGTGTCGAGGTCTCTTTCGAGGCTGGTCAGCTTGGAACAGCGCCTGCGCGTGTTGGTGTCGGGGATATGTCGTTCGATGTTATCAACGATGCGCCAGTTGCTGAAGCAGATGCTGTTACGACTGACGAAGACACTGCAGTGGTTATTGACCTGTTGGACAATGATAGTGATCCAGAAGGCCAAACCCTTACTGTGACGGGCGTTACCAGCAGTCCTGACGGTTCTTTTGTTCTAAACAGCGACGGCTCGATTAACTTTCTACCCGACAGCAACTTTACAGGTTCAACGACGGTAACATACACGATTTCCGATGGTGAGGGTGGCACGTCCAGTGCGACAGCCACAATCAACGTGGATCCGGTGAACGATATACCAGTTGCGGTAAACGATTCTACAACAACTGACGAAGATACCCCAGTGACGGTTGATTTGACCGGCAACGATTCTGACATCGAAGGTGACAATCTAACCGTCACAGGTGTTACCAGTAGCTCAGATGGTTCTGTCGTAAACAACTCTGACGGTACAATCACATTTACACCAAATTCCGATTTCAATGGAACCGCGACGGTTACGTACACAATCTCTGACGGCAATGGCGGTACATCCAGTGCGACAGCCACAATCAACGTGGATGCGGTGAATGATCCTCCTGTTGCGGTAAACGATTCTACAACAACTGACGAAGATACCCCAGTGACGGTTGATTTGACCGGCAACGATTCTGACATCGAAGGTGACAATCTAACCGTCACAGGTGTTACCAGTAGCTCAGATGGTTCTGTCGTAAACAACTCTGACGGTACAATCACATTTACACCAAATTCCGATTTCAATGGAACCGCGACGGTTACGTACACAATCTCTGACGGCAATGGCGGTACATCCAGTGCGACAGCCACAATCAACGTGGATGCGGTGAATGATCCTCCTGTTGCGGTAAACGATTCTACAACAACTGACGAAGATACCCCAGTGACGGTTGATTTGACCGGCAACGATTCTGACATCGAAGGTGACAATCTAACCGTCACAGGTGTTACCAGTAGCTCAGATGGTTCTGTCGTAAACAACTCTGACGGTACAATCACATTTACACCAAATTCCGATTTCAATGGAACCGCGACGGTTACGTACACAATCTCTGACGGCAATGGCGGTACAGCCAGTGCGACAGCTTCGATTACTGTGGATGCTGTGAATGATGCACCAGATGCGATTGATGACGTATTTACAGGTACCGTAACAGAAGATGTTGCGGCAACGATCAACGTTTTGGACAATGACACCGACGTTGATGGTGATGACCTAACTGTGACCACAGCGTCTGCGCCAAATGGTACGGTGACAATCAACTCTGATGGTACGCTTGAATTTACACCTGTCTCGAACTTTACAGGTTCAACAACAATCACCTACACTATTTCCGATGGTAACGGCGGTACAGATTCCGCGACTGTTACTCTTTCTGTAACGCCAGTCAATGATGCACCTGTTGCGGTGAATGACACGGTCACGATTACGGAAGATATTCCGACAGATATTACTGTTTTGACGAACGACAGTGATGTGGATGTGGGCGATGTTTTGACAGTGACCACGGCGTCGACGCCGGATGGTTCTGTTGTGATCAACTCTGATGGTACAATCAACTTCACACCAGACAGCAACTTTGACGGTACGACGACAATTACTTACACGATTTCTGACGGTAATTTGGGCACCAGCGCGGCCACAGTTACGGTCTCTGTTGATGCTGTGAATGATCCACCGGTTGCGGTTGATGACACGGCCGTTGTGGTTGAAGACACGCCAACAGATCTGACTGTTCTGCCGAACGACAGCGACGTTGAAGGCGATGACCTGACGGTAACAGATGCATCCAGCCCAGATGGGTCGGTTGTGGTCAATTCAGATGGAACGATCAGCTTTACACCTGAATCTGACTTCACTGGCACAACGGTTGTTACATATGTGGTTTCTGACGGAGCCGGTGGCACAGACGGTGCGACAGTATCAATTGATGTTTCACCGGTGAACGATGCGCCAGTTGCAGAAGATGAATCGGTTACTATTTCTGAAGATTCCATTTTGGTCACTGACGTTTTGGGTAACGATAGCGATCCAGATGGCGATGATTTGACAGTAACGTCCGCATCCAGCACTCATGGTTCTGTTTCGATCAATTCAGATGGCACAATCAATTTCACGCCGACATCTGACTTAACTGGTACCGCGACAGTTGACTATGTGGTTTCTGATGGAAATGGTGGCACAGATACGGCAACGTTGACGGTGAACTTGCTACCTGTGAATGACGCGCCAGTCGCTGAAGACGATAATCTGATCGTAGCAGAAGATGCTGTTTCAACAACATTGGATGTTTTGATTAACGATAGCGATGTAGACGGCGATGACCTGACCATCACAACAGCGTCTGTTAACGAAGGTTCTGTTTCGATCAACTCTGATGGAACCCTGTCTTACACACCTGTATCGGACTTCACCGGAACAGTGACCGTGACCTACACTATTACCGACGGTGAAGGTGGTACAGATAGCGCTACAGCATCTGTAACAGTGTCGCCTATAGGTGAGCCGCCTGTTGCTGCTGATGACAGTGCCACAATCGCCGAAGATACAGTCGACGCGACGATTACGGTTTTGGAAAACGACAGTGACGCAGATGGCGATGATTTGACTGTGCAAACGGTTTCCAGCCCAGATGGGTCTGTTTCGATTAATTCAGATGGCACAATCAACTTTACGCCAACGTCTGATTTCAACGGCACAACGACGATTACGTACACAATCTCTGACGGTACAGGCGGCACAGCCAGCTCAACCGTTACAGTAACGGTTGATGCGGTAAACGATGCGCCAGTTGCCGAAGATGATGGCACATTCTCTGTTGTTGAGGATGCGGTTTCAACTGTAACAGTTCTGACCAATGACAGCGATGTTGATGGTGATGATCTGACTGTTCAATCTGCCTCTGCTGCGGATGGTTCTATTTCGATCAACTCTGATGGCACATTGGAATTCACACCAACGTCGAACTTCACAGGCACAACAACGATCACCTACACCATCACAGATGGCGAAGGCGGTACGGACAGTGCAACGGTGACGCTGACGGTAACGGAAAACAACACGCCACCAGTTGCCGAGGATGATACCTTCACAATTGATGAAGATACCCCAACGGATCTGACTGTTCTGACCAACGATTCCGATGTGGACAGCAACCCGCTGACAATCACAGCGGCCAGCACCAACACAGGTTCTGTTTCGATCAATTCAGACGGCACAATCGGCTTTGAACCAGACAGCAACTTTACCGGTACAGCAACGATCACATACACGATCACAGATGGGGACGGCGGCACAGACAGTGCAACCGCAACCGTCACTGTAACCCCTGTAAATGATGCGCCAGTTGCTGTTGATGACACACGTGTTGTTGGCGAAGATACGCCAACAGACCTGACGGTTCTGACCAACGACAGTGATGTTGATGGCGATGATTTGACAGTAACATCAGCGACCGTTTCCGAAGGTTCAGTTGGCATCAATTCAGATGGCACAATCAACTTTACACCAACGTCGAACTTCACCGGTTCTGTGACAGTGACCTACACGATCACTGATGGCGAAGGCGGCACAGACAGTGCAACCGTAGCCGTAACCGTATCGCCCGAGAGCGATCCACCAGTTGCAGAAAACGACACTGCAACTGTGGTCGAAGATACACCAACTGATATCACCGTTCTGACGAACGACAGTGATCCAGATGGCGATGATTTGACTGTAACCGGCGGCAGCAGTGCGGATGGCTCTGTCTCGGTTAATTCAGATGGCACGATTAACTTTACGCCAGACAGCAACTTTACGGGTTCAACAACGATCACATACACGATCTCTGATGGAACATCGGGCACAGCCAGTGCAACGGTTTCTGTTTCTGTATCACCCGTGAATGACGAACCAGTTGCAGAAGATGACACAGCAACAATCGTCGAGGACACACCAACAGACCTGACTGTTCTGACGAACGACAGCGACGTTGATGGTGATGATCTGACCGTTTCAACGGCTTCCAGCCCAGACGGCTCGGTTGTGATCAATTCTGATGGCACAATCAACTTCACGCCAGACAGCAACTTCACAGGCACAACGACGGTTACTTACACGGTAACTGATGGCCAAGGCGGTACAGATTCTGCGACAGTGACAGTGACTGTAACGAACGAGAACGACGCACCAGTTGCAGAAAATGACTCGGTAACGATTTCCGAAGATTCAGTTCTGACGATCGATCCGCGTGAAAACGACAGCGATGTTGATGGTGATGATCTGACGATCACATCAGTAACGGTTCCAGATGGTACGGTTGTGATCAATTCAGACGGCACAATCAGCCTGACACCAACATCGAACTTCACGGGTACGACAACGGTGACCTACACGATCACCGATGGTAATGGCGGCACAGACAGTGCAACCATGACTGTTGACTTCCGTCCGATCAACGATGCGCCTGTTGCGGAAGATGACACCGCAACAATCGTTGAGGACACACCAACAGACTTGACCGTTCTAACGAACGACAGCGACGTTGATGTGGGTGATGTTTTGACTGTGACCACAGCGTCAACGCCTGATGGTTCTGTTGCAATCAACTCTGATGGTACGCTTGAATTTACACCTGTCTCGAACTTTACAGGTTCAACAACAATCACCTACACTATTTCCGATGGTAACGGCGGTACAGATTCCGCGACTGTTACTCTTTCTGTAACGCCAGTCAATGATGCACCTGTTGCGGTGAATGACACGGTCACGATTACGGAAGATATTCCGACAGATATTACTGTTTTGACGAACGACAGTGATGTGGATGTGGGCGATGTTTTGACAGTGACCACGGCGTCGACGCCGGATGGTTCTGTTGTGATCAACTCTGATGGTACAATCAACTTCACACCAGACAGCAACTTTGACGGTACGACGACAATTACTTACACGATTTCTGACGGTAATTTGGGCACCAGCGCGGCCACAGTTACGGTCTCTGTTGATGCTGTGAATGATCCACCGGTTGCGGTTGATGACACGGCCGTTGTGGTTGAAGACACGCCAACAGATCTGACTGTTCTGCCGAACGACAGCGACGTTGAAGGCGATGACCTGACGGTAACAGATGCATCCAGCCCAGATGGGTCGGTTGTGGTCAATTCAGATGGAACGATCAGCTTTACACCTGAATCTGACTTCACTGGCACAACGGTTGTTACATATGTGGTTTCTGACGGAGCCGGTGGCACAGACGGTGCGACAGTATCAATTGATGTTTCACCGGTGAACGATGCGCCAGTTGCAGAAGATGAATCGGTTACTATTTCTGAAGATTCCATTTTGGTCACTGACGTTTTGGGTAACGATAGCGATCCAGATGGCGATGATTTGACAGTAACGTCCGCATCCAGCACTCATGGTTCTGTTTCGATCAATTCAGATGGCACAATCAATTTCACGCCGACATCTGACTTAACTGGTACCGCGACAGTTGACTATGTGGTTTCTGATGGAAATGGTGGCACAGATACGGCAACGTTGACGGTGAACTTGCTACCTGTGAATGACGCGCCAGTCGCTGAAGACGATAATCTGATCGTAGCAGAAGATGCTGTTTCAACAACATTGGATGTTTTGATTAACGATAGCGATGTAGACGGCGATGACCTGACCATCACAACAGCGTCTGTTAACGAAGGTTCTGTTTCGATCAACTCTGATGGAACCCTGTCTTACACACCTGTATCGGACTTCACCGGAACAGTGACCGTGACCTACACTATTACCGACGGTGAAGGTGGTACAGATAGCGCTACAGCATCTGTAACAGTGTCGCCTATAGGTGAGCCGCCTGTTGCTGCTGATGACAGTGCCACAATCGCCGAAGATACAGTCGACGCGACGATTACGGTTTTGGAAAACGACAGTGACGCAGATGGCGATGATTTGACTGTGATCGCAACAAGCAGTCCAGACGGTTCTGTGGGCATCAACTCCGACGGTACATTGTCGTTCACTCCAACGTCTGACTTCACGGGAACAACGACGATCACTTACACCGTTTCTGACGGCAGTGCAGGCACAGATACAGCGACTGTTACCGTTTCGGTAACTCCTGTAAATGACGCGCCAGTTGCCGAAGATGACACAGCCACGGTTATCGAAGATGCGGTTTCAACTGTAACCGTATTGCCAAACGACAGCGATGTTGATGGCGATGACCTGACTGTTCAATCTGCATCTGCTGCGGATGGTTCTGTTTCTATCAATTCTGATGGCACATTGGAGTTCACACCAACGTCGAACTTCACAGGCACAACAACGATCACCTACACCATCACAGATGGCGAAGGCGGTACGGACAGTGCAACGGTGACGCTGACGGTAACGGAAAACAACACGCCACCAGTTGCTGAGAATGATAGTGCTGCTGTTGTCGAAGATGGTACCGCGACATTGACTGTTCTGGACAATGACAGTGACATCGACGGCAACCCACTAACTGTAACTGGCGCCAGCGCCGATGCAGGCAGTGTGACAGTAAACTCAGATGGTACGCTAAGCTTCGAACCAGACAGCAACTTTACAGGTACAGCAACGATCACATACACGATCACCGATGGTGACGGCGGCACAGATAGTGCAACCGCATCGGTGACAGTCGTTCCACTGAATGATGCTCCTGTCGCTGAAGATGACGCACAGGTCATTGCAGAAGATACGCCAACCGATTTGACAGTTCTGCCAAACGACAGCGATGTTGAGGGCGATGATCTAACAGTGACAAGCGCATCTACACCAGACGGTTCTGTTGCAATCAATTCTGATGGCACGATCAACTTCACGCCAATATCTGACTTCACAGGTACAACAACGGTTACCTACACGATTTCTGATGGTGAAGGTGGTACAGACAGCGCGACTGTGAGCTTGACAGTAACACCTGTAACAACTCCGCCAGTTGCGGAAGATGATACAGTGACGGTCGACGAAGATACGCCAACAGACCTGACAGTTCTGACGAACGACAGTGATCCAGATGGTGACGATCTAACGGTTGTTGGTGCTTCTACTCCGGATGGCTCAGTTGTGATCAACTCTGACGGCACGATCAACTTCACGCCAACATCTGATTTCACAGGTACAACAACAGTGACCTACACGGTTTCCGATGGCACGACGTCCACGGATACAGCAACGGTTACTGTTACTGTTGCCCCAGTGAACGATGATCCAGTTGCCGAAGATGATACGCAAACGGTCACCGAAGATACGCCAACGGATATTACGGTATTGCCAAACGACAGCGATGTTGATGGCGATGATATCACTGTCGATACAGCATCCAGCCCAGACGGGTCGGTTGTGGTGAACTCTGATGGTACGATCAACTTTACACCGGCGTCTGATTTCACAGGCACCACATCGATTACCTACACGGTAACCGACGGTGAAGGTGGTACGGACAGTGCAACCGTGACGTTGACAGTGACACCAGCGAATGATCCACCAGTTGCTGAAAATGATACCGTTACGATTTCCGAAGATTCAACTCTGACGATCGATCCGCGTGAAAACGACAGCGATGTTGATGGTGATGATCTGACGATCACTACTGTAACGGCACCAGATGGTACGGTTGTGATCAATTCTGATGGAACAATCACGTTCACACCAGACAGCGACTTTACTGGTACAACGGTCGTTACATACACGATCACCGATGGTGAAGGTGGCACAGACAGTGCAACCATGACGATCGACTTCGTGCCGGTAAATGACGCACCAGTGGCGGGTGATGATACGCCGACTAGCACCATCGAAGAAGATGTGCCAACGGATATCACGGTTCTGCCAAACGACAGCGATGTTGATGGTGATGATCTGACCGTGACGACAGCGTCTACGCCGGATGGTTCGGTTACCATCAACTCTGATGGTACGATCGAGTTCACGCCAACGTCGAACTTCACAGGAACCACTACGATTACCTACACGGTAACCGACGGTGAAGGTGGAACAGACAGCGCTACTGTAGATGTTACAGTGACGCCAGTGAACGATGCACCAGTTGGGGTTATGGATACATCAACGATCAACGTACCTGGTGGCACGACGACTGTCGATGTATTGCCAAATGACAGCGATGTTGACGGTGATGATCTGACTGTAACGGATGCGTCCAGTGCGGATGGTTCGGTTGTCGTGAACTCTGACGGCACGTTGACCTTCGATCCAGACTCTGGATTTACGGGTACGGCGACAGTGACCTATACGGTTTCCGACGGCGCTGGCGGCACAGATACCTCGACCCTAGAAGTCACTGTGATCTGTTTCGCACGCGGAACGATGATCACTATGGCGGATGGATCGACCCAAGCGGTTGAAGATATCGCAGCGGGTGCAATGGTTGAAACCATGGATCACGGCGCGCAAGAATTGCGCTGGATCGGATCGCGCACAGTGGCTGCCAAAGGTCACTTGGCACCGGTCATGATCAAGGCGGGTGCGATGGGCAACGATGCGGATCTGCGGGTATCACCACAGCACCGTATGTTGGTCGAAGGCTGGAAAGCGGAATTGTTGTTCGGCGAAGATCAAGTCTTGGCGTCAGCTAAACACTTGGTCAACGGTGATAACATCTACGTGGACGAAGGCGACGCGGTGGAATACTTCCACATGTTGTTCGACACGCATGAAATCGTCTACGCCAACGGCGCACCATCCGAGAGCTTCCACCCAGGTGAATTGGGTATGGGTTCAATGGCCGAAGAGAGCCGCGAAGAGATCTTGGAATTGTTCCCAGAACTGCGCGGCGACAACACAGCCTACGGCCCATCAGCCCGCACCAGCTTGAAAGCTGGCGAAGCGAAGGTATTGGCGAAAAATCCTGATTTCCTGAAGTAGGAAATCAACCATAAAAAATAAAAACGCCGCTGAAGAGATTCAGCGGCGTTTTTTTTGATTTTCAGAGTGTCCCCATGGGGACAGGGGGTTAAGTGTTTGATTTTATGCGTATTCGCCAAAAAGTCGCGAAAAATACGCTACTATCAGATGTATCTATTCCCATTCCATTTGTTCAAATGCTTGTTGTGCATTCCGTCCTGCCAAACTGTCAAACTGTTCCAAATCTGCGAATGCGGATTGATCAATTTTTGGGGCGTCGATGATGGTTCCATCAATATCTAGTAAGTTACCAATTTGAACGCGTAGGTTCATCAGATAATCATATGTATGTGCTGTTGCCATTTCCAACGTGGTCGCGCGACCGTGGCCTGGTACAATATGGGTGGGGTTCAACGCAGCGAAGGCCAGAAAACTTGTTGGCCATTCTGAAATCGAACTTTGTGATCCCAACCCCAACACGCGTTCCACATAAACGATATCGCCTGTGAAAACGGTTTGTTTGCTGGGTACCCAAACGAAACTGTCGCCAGGGGTATGTGCCGCGCCGGGGTGGTGAATTTCAATGTCCACGCCACCGAGCGCGAATTCATGAAGGGTATCAAATGTCTGATCGGCAGTGCTTGGTTCGGTTTTATCCAAAGACTCTTTTAGCAAAGCGCGTAGCATCGTCATCTGCATGGATGCGCGTTCGTTTTGGTCAGCTACGGCGTTGGCTGAAGCGATAACTGTCGCACCATTATCCTGCCAATAATCATTCCCTAACCACCGATGGTCTTGACCGCCTGTGTTGATCACGTATTTCACCGGGCTGTCCGTAATGCCCTTGATCGTTTCATGCAGGGCCTGCGCACCCGCCCATGATCCACCTGGATCAATCAAAACAGCGCCATCGGCAGTGTCGATCAGGCCAAAGGTGGCGTTATTTGCCAGATTTTCAGGATTGCGTTGTTCGTGTTTTCCAACCAAGGCCCATATGCCATCGGTTACATTTTCCACATGCAAATCTTGGGCAATTGCGGGGAAGGATGTGAATGCGAGGCAAAATACGAAGTAGGTGGATAGCTTTGGTTTCATTTTTACATTCCGTTATTTGAATGTAACCTATGTGCGTGCGGCATCACTGTCAAACAGATCGCTTGGGTAGACCACTTCGGATAAATACAGTCCTTGGGGCGGGGATACGGGACCACATGCGGAACGTTCCCGTGCCGCCAATGCAATAGCCATTTGCTCTGGTTTCCATGATTGTACCCCGACACGTTCCAATGATCCGACGATACTGCGCACTTGGTTATGAAGAAAACTACGGGCGCGGATGGTGAAAATGAATTCGGTGCCGTGTGCCACTGGGATGGATTTAATCGAGATTTCATCCAGATTTTTCACAGGGCTTTTGGCCTGACAAATCGTTGATCGAAAAGTTGTGAAATCATGTTTCCCAATCAAATGCGCCGCACCTTGGCGCATAAGATCAATGTCCAGTTTGTGTTTCACCTGCCAAACCCAACCTTCGTCGACGACGGCGGGCGCGCGACGTGATAGCAGGCGGAACGTATAACGCCGTTCCAAGGCATCAAAACGCGCATGGAATTCATCATCCACAACGGCGCAATCCATAATTGCGATAGGGGCCGGTTTTAGGTGGTAATTTAATGCCTCGGCCAGACGAAATGGTTCCCAATTTTTGTTCAGATCAACATGGGCGATTTGTGCAGTGGCATGAACGCCTGCGTCTGTACGACCAGCGGCTTGGATTAATGGTGCTTCGGGCGCGATTTTGGCCAATGCCAGTTCGATGGTTTCTTGGACAGAAGGCACGTTATCTTGGCGTTGCCAGCCGCGATAAGGCTTTCCGTCGTATTCGATTTTCAGGGCAAATCTGGGCATGGGTGTTCGTTAGCGTGAATTATCTGTTTTGCCAAGTGCCGCTTGGAAATTCGCCCACTAACCCATATGTATTATGTAAGCGATAAAGGATACATGCGTGGTACTTGGAAATATTGCAGATCGGGTTGGACGCGTTATTGAGCGAACCAGCGACAGCGTCAGCGAGGCATTGTTCGAACCCGTGATCCGTTTGGGTGTCACCGGGTTGTCGCGTTCAGGAAAAACGGTTTTTATCACTAATTTGGTGGCAAATCTGTTGGATCGTGGGCGTATGACGCAATTGATTGGTGCGCTTGATGGGGCGATTATTTCTGCTTATTTGCAACCACAGCCCGATGATACCTTGCCGCGGTTTGAATATGAAAAGCACCTGTCGGATATGATTGGCAACACACCAAAGTGGCCGCAATCCACCCGTTCGATCAGCCAGTTGCGATTGTCGTTTCGGGTGCAGGGAACAGGCATTATGTCTGGTGTTCGCGGGCCGCGTACCGTGCATTTGGATATTGTGGATTACCCCGGTGAATGGTTATTGGATTTGCCGCTGTTGGATCAAACATTTGCGCAATGGTCGGAACAATCATTGGCGTTGGCGGGTGTTGGTTCGCGGGCGGAATATGCAACGGACTGGTTGGCAATTGATGCAGATGTGGATGCGCCGCTGGACGAGGTTGTCGCGCAAAATTTAGCGCGTGCATTTACAACGTATCTGTCCAATTGCCGCGAGGCTGGTTTTTCCGCCTGTAGCCCTGGACGGTTTTTGATGCCTGGCGATTTGGCAGGATCGCCTGCACTGACCTTCGCGCCGCTGGCGGGTTCTGGCGGGCGCGGTACGTTGTACCGTGAATTCGAACGTCGCTTTGAGGCGTATAAAGCACGGGTGGTAAAGCCGTTTTTCAAGGATCATTTTTCGCGCATCGAGCGCCAGATAGTGTTGGTGGATGCATTGGGTGCATTGCATGCTGGGCCACAGGCCGTGCATGATTTGCGCGGTGCGATGGTGGATATTTTGAATTGCTTTAAGACTGGGCAAAATGGCATTCTGTCGGCTCTTTTAGGGAAATCCGTGGAACGCATTTTATTTGCATCGACCAAGGCGGATCATTTGCACCATGCCCAACATGGTGCCTTGACCAATATCATGGATGCGCTGCTACGCGAGGCAAAGGATCGCGCGGATTTTCAAGGTTCAACGACACAAAGCCTGTCATTAGCCAGCCTGCGCACAACCGTCGAAGAAGTGATTACGCATGATGGCGAAACATTGGATGCTGTGCGTGGGCGTTTGTTGGATACGGGCAAAGATGCGGTGATGTATGCGGGGGAATTGCCCGATGATCCGACGGCGTTATTGCAGACCGCCCGTGAAGGGGCGCAGAAATGGTTGGCAGATGATTACGCTGTTATGCGGTTTTCGCCTGCGAAAATCGCGTTGAAATCGGGCGATGGGCCGCCGCATATCCGATTGGATCGCGCCGCAGAGTTTTTATTTGGGGACAAGTTGATATGAGCAATCGCAAGTCACCTGTGGTGATCGAAATGGACAAGCCCAAACGTAAGAAGGCCGCGACCCCCGCAGATGCGCCGCCCATTGTGGATATGCCGACGGGCGCGGTGATGGAAGCGGTTACGCGCACGGCGGCGCGCAAGACCTCGGGTTTGGCCAAATTGTTTTGGGGTTCTGTTTTGACCCTGCTGGGGTTTATGATCTCGTTGGCGTTTTGGGATTTCGTGGTGAACCTGTTGTCACGCAATGTCTGGATGGGGCGAGTGGCGTTGGTTTTAGTCAGCGTTGTTGTGATTTGCTTGTTGATTTTCGCGCTGCGTGAATTGGCGGCGATGTCGCGTCTACGCAGAATTGATGGCCTGCGCAAAACCAGCGAGAGATTGCATCATAGTGATGATTTAAGCGCGGTTCGTGCCCATGGTGATCGGTTGGTTCGGCTGATCAAGGGCCGCGATGAACTGGTGTGGGCCGTTGCGAATTATCGTGAACGCATTGGTGATCAACTGGATGCGCCAGCCGCGTTGGCGTTTACAGAGGCACGTTTGATGAAACCCCAAGATGAACTGGTTCAACGCGAGATTGAGAACGGTTCACGAGTTGTCGCGACGGCGACAGCGCTGGCGCCGTTTGCTCTGCTGGATGTGGTTATGGCTTTGGGTGCGAATGTTCGCATGATCCGCCGCATTGCCGAAATATACGGCGGACGCGCGGGCAGCTTTGGGTCATGGCGCCTGTTGCGCGCAGTTGCGGGGCATTTGGTGGCAACGGGCGCGGTTTCGATCGGTGATGATATGTTGGGATCCATCGCAGGTGGCGGTGTTTTATCAAAGGTATCGCGGCGATTTGGCGAGGGTTTGGTCAACGGCGCATTAACCGCGCGTGTGGGCATAGCCGCCGCCGAGGTCTGTCGCCCGATGCCGTACAGTGCGTTGAAAAAACCGAAAGTGACGGCGATCGTGAAAAATGCGCTGACGGGGCTGGTTTCGAAGCAGAGTTAGTGCAGATTTGGGACGCCGCGTGCCTGTGCACGGGTACCTTGTAGGCGCATTTTCAAACTCTCGCCGATGCGACGTGCGAGATTGCTGAATTGCATGGCGGGGTTGGGTGGTAGTACAGTAGTCAATGTCGTTTGAAACAGATGCAGCCAAATTTCGAAATGCTCGGGTTGAATATGACCTTGGGCGCGGTGAACCAGAAATGGATTTCCCGCATAATCCCGTTCGTGCAAAATGGCGTTTGCCCAGAACCGTTCGATTTTCGCCTCGTGTGCCTGCCAACCATCTGCGGTGACGCTGTGCGCGAAAATAGGGGCCAAAACGGGATCGTTTCGCACGGCAACATAGAAATGTTTTACAACGCGGTTGATATCATCGCGTGTGATGTCAATTTTGGGTGGTAAGGCGTTAGACATATAAAAAAATGCCAATCAAGCCCAACGGTAACCAAAATAAAAAGTTAAAGAATGATCGCATTAGCCCCATATCGGATTCTGGATCGACGTCGAAATACCGACACATAACGGTACCGGGCCACAAGAACATATTTCCAAGAGTGTTTAGGAGAGCCATGATGATTCCTTTATTGCGCATTTGTAATACCTATTTAATATTCTTTTAATTCCGCATTGTAAATGCTAATTAAAGTTATGCAGTTAAGTAAGTTCACAGACTATGGTTTGCGCGTTTTGATGCAATTAGCGGCGAATGACCCTGAACGGGTGTCGGTCGGCCAAATCGCGACCAGTTTTAAAATTTCAGACAATCATGTCGCCAAAGTGGCATCAGCGTTGGTTAAGGGGGGATTTGTTGCGTCGGGGCGTGGGCGTGCGGGTGGTTTAACATTGGCAAAGCCCGCGGATCAGATCAACATTGGCGCAGTTGTGCGGCATTTGTCGGGGGACGTGCCTGTGGTCGAATGTTTCGCCGCAGACGCCAAGGATTGCGCGGCGTTTGCGCAATGTGGGTTACGCGGGCCGCTGTTTCAGGCACAACAGGCGTTTTTCAATGTTTTGGATGAATATACCGTGGATCAGGTGATTAAGGATCGTCACCTGATGGCGGGTTTGTTGGCCTGATCGGTTGGCAACCCACGCATTGGGTTGATCATCGAACCTTTGACAAGGCTGCTTAATATGGCTGGTGCTGGTGGAACCTTACTTAACGGGCCCAGAATGTAATCGCGTATTATTGGTAAAATACGGCTGTTGGATTGGTACATCGGTGTGAAAGTCCAGCTGAGCGCTTGGTAGACATTTGTGTGGCGTTTACGCGCCTTTACGTAACGTGGAAGGGCCTGATCGATGGGTAGCATTTTCAGGCATTGAACCAGCGCCGACGCATCCAGCAACGCCATATTCGCACCCTGTCCCAATTGCGGGCTGGCGCGATGCGCGGCATCCCCGATATGCACGATGCGGTCGCCATATGGTTTACGCAAACTACCGTGGGTGTAGGCGGCGGGTGTCATTTGAATATGCGCGGTGATTTGGTCGGTGAACGGGGTCAATTCGGGCCACAAGGCAGTGGCCTGTGCGCGCCAATCAGCGATGGGTGTATCATACCAATTTTTGATTTTGCCGCGTGGCATCGACCAAAACAAAGCGGCCTTGGGTGTTGAGCCATTTGGCAACGTTCCGATGGGTAAAATACCAATCATGTTGGATGCGCGGCGGTATCGTTGTTGTAGCCGATCATATTGTAATGGCGATTTTTCAGGCCAATCAACCGTGCCCCAGATCGCGCCATAGGGCAGGGGTTTTGAAATCAGGGAACTGATCGGGGAACTGGCACCCGTGGTGTCCACGACCAAGTCAAACGGCCCAGAGACGGTGTCGTTTTCAAAGGTTACGAAACGACCCGCATCGGTGGTGTGGGTGGAGGTGATTTTGTGATTTGCGGTGATGGAAATACCATCCGCAATCGCCACGTCCAGCATCGCGTTAAACAGGCTGGCGCGATGAATACCCAGCCCGAAGTTTTCACCACCTCGTGGGCCATATGCAACGTCCAGAACCTTGCGCCCACTGATTGCCTCGTGGCCGATCATGTGGAAACCTTTGGCCCCCTTGGCCAATGCGCCATCGGCCGCGCCAAGTTGTTCCAAAACGCGGAGACCGACGGGTTGAATGACCAGCCCCGATCCAACGGGTTCCGGGGTGTTGAATTGATCGAATATTGTGATGTCAAACCCAGCGCGGCGTGCGAAAATTGCCGTTGCCAGCCCGCCAATACCGCAGCCACAAATTGCAATTTTCATGTGTAACCCTTACCCGATTTGTCCTGACTATAACCCGTGCAAAGGCGGGAACAAGCGTTGATAACAGTAGTGGTGGACGTTCTGGATTACCCACAGTATAACGGCCCTATGGAACATATATTCGCGATTATTATTCGAATTACGGGCCCGGCGATCTGAACCGCAGATCCGTCGGGAAAAGGCGCTTGAGCATTCGCGCCGCACCACATCCACAACAGAATTTTTCCCATGACTGGAACATAATATGTGCGCTGACACACCTGAATACAAAGAGACAATCAACCTGCCTGTAACGGATTTCCCAATGCGTGCGGGCCTGCCGAAACGTGAACCTGAATGGCTGGCGCGTTGGGCCGAAATTGGCGTTTACGAACGCCTACGCGAGAAGACGGGCCGCGAGCCGTTTATCCTGCATGATGGCCCGCCATATGCGAATGGTCATTTGCACATTGGGCACGCGTTGAACAAGATTTTGAAAGACATGGTTGTGCGTTCACAACAGATGATGGGTAAGGATGCGCGTTACATTCCTGGTTGGGATTGTCACGGCCTGCCGATTGAATGGAAGATTGAGGAACAGTACCGCAAGAAGGGCAAGAACAAAGACGATGTGCCCGTTGTGGAATTGCGTCAAGAATGTCGCAAGTTCGCCGAAGGTTGGGTGGATATTCAACGCGAAGAATTCAAGCGTTTGGGCATCACAGGGAAATGGGACGATCCATACCTGACGATGAACTACCACGCCGAGGCGGTGATCGCAGACGAGTTCATGAAATTTGCGATGAATGGATCGCTGTATCAAGGTTCAAAACCTGTGATGTGGTCGCCCGTAGAGAAGACGGCATTGGCCGAGGCCGAGATCGAATATCACAATCACAAATCGCACACGATTTGGGTGCCGTTTAAGTTTGCAAATGCACCTGATGCGATCAAAAATGCGCGGGTAGTAATCTGGACGACGACCCCGTGGACGATCCCATCAAACAAGGCCGTGGCGTTCAATCCCAAGATTTCATACGGCCTGTACGAAGTGCAGGAAACCGAAGAAGAGAGCTGGACCGCAGCGGGTCAACAATACATCTTTGCCGATACATTGGCAGAGGATGCTTTGACGAAATCTCGTGTTACGAAATTCGCGCGTGTGAGTGATGTTTCAGCGACCGATCTGGATGGTGCGATCTGTGCGCATCCGTTGGCTGATTTGGATGACTACTGGGGTTACGACGTTCCAATGATTGATGGCGATCACGTAACCGACGATGCGGGTACCGGATTTGTGCATACGGCGCCCAGCCACGGTGCGGATGACTATGAGTGTTTTGTAAAACGCAATTGGTTGGATCGCATGACGCATAACGTGGGCGAGGCGTCTGAATTCTTGCCGCATGTTCCGTTCTTTGCTGGGTTGGAAGTGTTCGATCGTAAGGGCAAAGAGGGCAAGGCGAATAATGCCGTGATTGCGAAATTGGTTGAGGCCGGTGGCATCATTGCGCGTGGGCGTGTTGAGCACAGCTATCCGCATTCGTGGCGTTCCAAGGCACCAATTATTTTCCGCAATACACCGCAATGGTTTACCGCGATTGACAAAGAAATCGGCGGCAATGACACGCATGGTAAAACCATTCGCGAACGTGCGTTGACGGAAATCGACAACGTGAAATGGACACCACAAACAGGCCGCAACCGTTTGTATTCCATGATCGAGGCACGCCCTGATTGGGTGATGTCGCGTCAACGTGCATGGGGTGTTCCGTTGACCTGTTTCACACGCAAGGGTGCCCTGCCGACGGACGAAGGATTCATCCTGCAAGATGCCGAAGTGAATGCGCGGATCGTTGCCGCGTTTGAGGAAGAGAGCGCGGATTGCTGGTTCGAAGATGGCGCCAAAGAACGGTTCCTTGGCAACGGATATAACGCCGATGAATGGGATCAGGTTTACGATGTTTTGGATGTTTGGTTCGACAGTGGATCGACCCATGCATTCGTGATGCGTGATCGCGAGGATGGTGCAGATGATGGCATTGCCGACCTGTATCTAGAAGGTACGGATCAACACCGTGGGTGGTTCCACTCTTCGTTGTTGCAGTCCTGCGGTACCAATGGACGTGCGCCGTACAAGGGTGTTTTGACGCATGGATTTACGCTGGATGAAAAGGGCATGAAAATGTCCAAGTCCGTGGGTAATACAATCGCACCCGAACAGGTGATCAAGCAATACGGCGCAGATATTTTGCGCCTGTGGGTGGCGCAATCGGATTACACGGCTGACTTGCGTATCGGACCTGAAATCCTGAAAAACGTGGCAGATAGCTATCGTCGTTTGCGCAATACGATGCGATTTATTTTGGGCAATCTCAATGGGTTCGAAGACGCAGAGAAGGTTGAACCAGCGGATATGCCAGAGCTGGAGCAATGGGTTCTGCATCGACTGGCAGAACTGGATAAAGTTGTGCGTGATGGTTATGCGGCCTATGATTTCCAAGGTGTGTTTTCACAAGTGTTCCAATTCGCGACGGTGGATCTGAGCAGCTTCTATTTCGATATTCGCAAGGATGTTTTGTATTGTGATGATGTGAACGGAAACCGCCGTAAATCGGCGCGGACTGTTTTGGATATCCTGTTCAATCGCCTGACAACTTGGTTGGCGCCGATGTTGTGTTTCACCATGGAAGATGTGTGGCTAGAGCGGAACAATGATGCAGACGCATCAGTGCATTTGGTTGATATTCCCGAAACACCTGCGGCGTGGTTGAACCCAGAATTGGCGGCGAAATGGGAGATTATTCGCAATGTGCGCCGCGTTGTGACGGGTGCGATTGAGATCGAACGTACAGCCAAAAATATCGGGTCATCCCTAGAGGCCGCACCGAACGTGCATTTCGGTTTGACAGACGAAGTGAAGGACGTAGTCGCGTCCGTTGATTTCGCCGACATCTGTATCACATCGGACATCAATCTGATCGGTGGCGCGCCATCGATGCAAGGCTTCAAATTGGATGACGTCGAAAACATCGAAGTGTTGTTCATGAAGGCGACAGGCGACAAGTGCCAACGGTGTTGGAAAGTGACGCCAGAGGTTGGTAAACAGGAACACGAGGGTTGCTGTAAACGTTGCAGTGACGCGCTGGGTTGAACATTGGCACCATCTTGACGCCCGTTGGGCAGATCGCGTTATGCGAAGCAGATGGTGCGATTATTGAATTGCGTTGGGCGGGTGAAAATACCGGCCAACGCACCGCCGTTTTAAAGAACGGCTTGGATCAACTGGCAGCGTATTTTGATGGTTCGTTGACGGAGTTTGATTTACCGCTAGGCCCCGATGTCGGCGATTTTGGTATTTCGGTTTTAGATCAGATTAGTGCCATTCCATTTGGGTATACAAAAACCTATGGCGAGATTGCTGATGCGCTGGGTTCTGCGGCGCAGCCTGTTGGCACAGCCTGCGGTGCTAATCCGATCCCGATCATTATTCCGTGTCACAGGGTTCTAGCCCAAAATGGTTTAGGCGGATTTTCGGGTGCGGGCGGTGTCGAAACCAAGGTGGTGTTACTACGCCACGAAGGTGCTGGGGTATTGATATGACACTTGGGGTTTTAGTAGCCGTTTTGTTTGCAGCCGTCCTGCACGCGTCATGGAATGCGATCATTAAATTTGGTGATGATAAGTTTCAAGGCATGGTTTTATTGTCCGTGGCGCATGGGTTTATTGGGCTGGCGATGATCGTCGTTTCACCGTTACCGACCATTGCGGCGATCCCATGGCTGGCGGCGTCGGTGGCATTGCATTTGTGGTATAAATTTTTCCTGTCCAGCGCGTACGAGCGCGGCGATTTAAGCCGTGTTTATCCAATCGCCCGTGGCGCCGCGCCGATGATGGTTTTGATCATCAGTGGTTTGTTTTTAAGCGATGTTATTACGGGCCGCGAGGTGGCCGGGATCATTGCGGTAGGCGTTGGAATTTTAGTTTTAGCGCGGGGCGTTTTTACCAATGGGGAAACCGTGGCGTTGTTACCCTTCGCGTTGGCATCTGCCGTTGGGACGGCGGGGTATTCGATTGCAGATGGGTTGGGCGCACGTGAATATGGCGATCCGACGGGGTATTTGGGATGGCTGTTTTTGTTCGATGCGTTGTTGTTTACAGTTTGGGGGGTACAGCGCCGTGGCATGGCAGTTTTTCCAAAGGAAACAAAGGTTTGGGTGTTGGGTTTTGCCGCTGGTGTGATCTCTATTTTGGCTTATTGGATTGCTGTTTGGGCAATGACACAGGCACCAATTGCGCTGGTGGTGGCATTGCGGGAAACCTCTGTGATTTTCGCTGTGTTGATCGGGATATTGTTTTTTGGCGAGAAGGCGGACAGGGGCAAAGTGATTGCCACTGTGATCATCATTGGTGGAATATTACTTATGCGTCTTTGACGGGGAGTAGTTGTTGGATGATACCAACGCCCAGTAGGTAGATTGACGTGAGGCCAAGTGCACCCGTGACGATGGGGCCTGCGTGGAAGTTTGTCCATGCACAGATACCTGCCAGAACCGTCCAGATTAATGCGATGGGTAAGCTGATATTGCGCCAGCGTTCCGTGCGCACAGGGTGGATGAATTTCAGTGGGAAGAACATCGATGCGGCGAGGATTATGACCAGCGCCAGAATGATGTAGAAATTGGGATGTGTGGCGAAGATGACGACCGCGAACATGTTCCAACATCCAGGAAATCCAGCAAAGGAATTATCCTTGGTTTTCATGCGTGTATCCGCGAAATACAGGGCTGATGTGAAGGTGATTACGATAATTGCGACCCAGCCCGTCCAGCCGTTGAAGAGCCCCGATTTAAACAGAGCATAGGCGGGGATAAAGACGTAGGTCAGGTAATCGATGATCAAATCCAACAGGACGCCATCGTATTCAGGGGCATTCTTTTTGACGTGGTATTTGCGGGCCAAGGGGCCATCGATGCCATCAACAAAGAAGGCGACGACCAGCCATAGGAACATCATATCCCATTTGGATTCCACGGCGGCCAGCATGGCCAGCATTGCGAAAACGGCGCCTGTGGCGGTGAGGTAGTGCACGGACAGTGCTTTGATGCGTAATGTCATTTTTCTGTCTTATATGAAGTTTTTGAAAATTCAACCGTGCGGTGCGTTTTGGCTTGATATACTGAAAGTATAGCGCGGGTGGCACGCGATGTGGTTAACAGAAGATTTCGGGAACAAGGATTTTGGTGGGTAAAGGTTAAATTTTGCACGGCTTATGCCTTCGGATGCGCCTTCTTATAAACTTCCATCAGGCGTTTTTGATCGACTGCGGTATAGGTTTGCGTCGTGGATAGGGATGAGTGGCCCAACAGCTCTTGGATCGCGCGAAGGTCGCCGCCTGCTTCTAATAAATGCGTTGCAAAAGAGTGGCGCATGGCGTGGGGGGTTGCCGTTGAAGGCAGACCGAGTTGCATGCGGGATTGTTCCATTACTTTTTGAATCAGGCGCGGGTTTAGGGGGCCGCCGCGCACGCCTTTGAATAAGGCGTCGTCACGTTCGAACGGCATGGGGCAGGATTGCAGGTAGGCGTCCACCGCCGCGCGGGCCGCCGGCAAAACAGGGACGATGCGTTCTTTGCCGCCTTTGCCTTTGATTTTTAGGACTTCGGGTAAGGGGGCGTCTTTGAATTGGAGTGATAGTGCCTCTGATATGCGTAGGCCGCAGCCGTAGAGCAGGGTGACGACGGCGACATCACGCAGGCCGACCCAGCCTTCGGTTGATTGCACCTCGACGCGCGATATCAGATCGGTGGCGGCGCGGGGATCAACGGGGCGAGGCAATGGTTTTTCGAATTTTGGTGCGCGGGTGGCTAGAACGGCGGTGACGGTGATGCCTGTGGTTTCGCCAAGATAGCGGTAGAAGGTTTTAACGGCAGACAATGCGCGCGCCAGTGATCGCGGTGACAGGCCCGCACGGCGCGCGTGCGCCATCCATGATCGCATGTCTTTGATATCGACCTTTGCTAGCATGTTTTTCGAACTGGCGGCACCGATGTGTTCAGACATGAAGTGCAGATATCCTGACACGTCTTGGCGATAAGCATCGATTGTTTTAGGGGCTTTGCCGCCCACCGCGGACAGGCTGGCGAGCCAGCGTTCCATTAAATCAAATCCACCAGTGGGATTAGTCATTATGTAACCAGCGTTGCATGACTTTTTCAAACACCGAGCCGTAGAAGACCAACAAGTCTGTGCCCATATTTGGTGCAAATTGATCAGGGTTGTGGGATGCCATCAATAGTAGACCTGGACGATTACCGACACCAAGGTCGAGCTTCATCAAGGCCTCTGAGCGGACATGTTCGGCGTTTAGGCCGTGGATTTTTGTGACGCCTTTGCGAATTTGGCGAAGCGTGACGGGGCGGGGATCCATTTCCTTGCCCAGCGTAATATAATAATCGATTTCGTCTTTTTGCAAGAACACTACGCCCGGGCCGAATTCGCGTTGTAGGGCTGGCATGTCTGCTAGCGGGATTGCGGGGGCCTCTAGACAGAGACGCGCGACATCGATGTTTAATGTTTGCGCCCAACGTGTGCGCAGGAATTCCAGAAAATCGGGAAATGTGTTTGGCTCCAACACATCCAAGATGGCGCGATGCACCTTGGATGTGGTGGCTATATTGTCGTAGGCCGCGGAAATGATCGTGTTATTTTGACCCTCCATTTCGTCAAGACGGCCTTCTAGGCGTTTGAGGACGACTGTTTTCAGATCGATGATATTGGATGGGATATCCGCATCGCTGGCGGCGACCAGAGCGCGCATGACCTCTCGGTCATTGAGTAACGCTTCGGGGTCTTGCAAAATCCGCGAACGGATATCAGCCATTTGATCTGTGTCAGTCATCGTTCAAACCTTAAAGGATGTTTTGGCCTGTTTTGGCCCAGTCTTTCATGAACTGTTCCAAACCTGCGTCTGTCAGCGGGTGTTGTGCCAGTTTCTTGATCACTGATGGTGGTGCGGTCATCACGTCGGCGCCGATTTTGGCGCATTCGGAAACGTGGTTTACCGTACGGATCGATGCGGCCAAGATTTCGGTGTCGAAATCGTAGTTGTCGTAGATTTGACGGATATCCGCGATCAAGTCCAAGCCATCGATGTTGATGTCATCCAAACGACCGATGAATGGTGAGATGAATGTTGCGCCCGCTTTGGCGGCGATCAACGCTTGGTTAGCAGAGAAACAAAGAGTTACGTTGACCATTGTGCCCTCTGACGACAATGTTTTACAGGTTTTCAGGCCGTCCCAAGTCAATGGCACCTTTACGGTGATGTTGTCGGCGAGCTTGGCCAATTTGCGACCCTCTTTGATCATTTCTTCGGCCTCTGTTGCAACAACTTCGGCGGAAACAGGGCCGTCGACCAGATCACAGATTTCTTTGGTGACTTCTAGGATATCACGGCCTGATTTTAGGATCAGGGAAGGGTTGGTTGTTACGCCATCGATGATGCCCAGCTCGTTAAGTTCGGCAATTTCATCAACAACGGCGGTATCTGCGAAAAATTTCATTGTGTTTCCCTGTGGGTTTATGTTGCATACATGTTCACGCGCATCTTAACCAAATCGTGCGATTGAGGAAACAATATAAATGAGTGATCCACAAAAACAGCGCGGCGTCGATTTTTTCGCCCAAGGTGATTTGGTGGCGGTGTTGACGACACAGCCATTGGATCGGTTTTTGGATTACAAAGCGCCCGCTGGTGGCGTGCGTATGGGCGCGTATGTAGAGGTTCCGTTGGGCCCACGCAAAGTGATTGGCGTGGTTTGGGGTGCGGGTGTTGGTGGGTATGATCCCGCGAAAATTCGCGCCGTTTCGAATGTATTGGATGTGGCGGCGATGCGGCCAGAAATGCGCATGTTTTTAGAGCGCGTTGGGCGTTATACGTTGACGCCGTTGCATGCGATGCTGCGATTGGCGACGCGTGCGCCGGGGCTGGGCGATCCGCCCAGTATGCGGATTGTTTATGCGCTGGGCGATGGGGTGCCGGATCGGATGACCCCCGCACGTGAAAAGGTTTTGGCGGTGTTAGAAGATTACCACGGCATGCAATTTACCGCGCGTGAGTTGGCGGAATTGGCGGGGGTGACGCCATCGGTGGTGAAGGGATTGGTGAAACATGGTGCCGTGGCCGAATTGGAGACACCACGCGATGTGCCGTATCCGCACTTGGATCATGATCATCCCAGCAAGGCGTTGACCGATGCGCAGACGGCGGCGGGCAATGAATTGCGAGCCTCGGTGGCGGCGGGGCAATATGAGACGACGTTACTGCGTGGGGTAACGGGGTCGGGCAAGACGGAGGTGTATTTAGAGGCCGTCGCCGAATGTTTGAAGCAGGGGCGCCAAGCGCTGGTTTTGATCCCTGAGATTGCGCTGACGGTTGAGTTTTTGGATCGGGTGGAGAAGCGGTTTGGAAGACAGCCCGCACAGTGGCATTCGGGTGTGACCATGACAGAAAAACGCCGTTGTTGGCGGATGGTTGGATCGGGGAATGCACAGGTGGTGGTTGGGGCGCGATCATCGCTTTATTTGCCGTTTGAAAATTTGGGATTGATCGTCGTCGATGAAGAGCATGATACCTCGTATAAACAAGAGGATGGCGTTTTGTATTCCGCCCGCGATATGGCGGTAATGCGCGCGTCGATTTGCGGCGCGGCGGTGATTTTGGCGTCGGCGACCCCTGCGTTGGAAACGTGGGTGAATGCTGAAGAAGGCAAGTATAAAAGGATTGATCTGAAGGAGCGATTTGGTGCGGCGGTGATGCCAGATATGGCGGCGATTGATATGCGCGATCAAGCGATGGTGGCGCAGAGTTGGATTTCGCCTGATTTGGCGGGGCATGTCGATGAACGGCTGGAGCGGGGCGAGCAGTCGTTGTTGTTTTTGAACCGTCGGGGATATGCGCCGATTACGGTTTGCCGCAAATGTGGTGATCAGATTGGTTGTGATTTTTGTGATGCGCGGATGGTGGAACATCGGTTCCATGGGCATTTGATGTGTCATCAGTGTGGTGAAACAAAACCGATGCCGTCGGAATGCCCATCGTGTGATGAGGCGGGAAGTTTGGCCGCCGTTGGGCCAGGTGTAGAACGATTGGCCGAAGAGGCCGAGGCGCGGTTTCCTGGTGCGAAGATTGAGGTTTTAAGTTCGGACATGTTGATGTCCGCGCGGGCATTGAAGGCGCGTATTCAGGGGATTGCGGCGGGTGAGGCGGATATTATTATCGGAACACAACTGGTCGCCAAGGGACATAATTTTCCACTGCTAACACTGGTCGGTGTGATTGATTCCGATTTGGGACTGATGGGCGGTGATTTACGCGCCGCCGAACGCACGTTTCAATTGATGCGACAGGTTGCTGGGCGTGCTGGGCGTTCAGACAAAAAGGGCATCGCGTATTTGCAGACGCATCAGACTGAACACCCTGTGATCAAGGCGATTTTGAATGGGGACGAGGAAGAGTTTTGGCGTGCCGAAGCGGAGCAACGCCGACATGCAGGCGT
Organism: uncultured Amylibacter sp.; assembly: GCA_943846615.1. GTDB lineage: Bacteria > Pseudomonadota > Alphaproteobacteria > Rhodobacterales > Rhodobacteraceae > Amylibacter. The sequence goes on from OX044354.1 coordinate 2,285,604, forward strand.
GCCGCCGTTTGGCCGCATGGCGGGGATTGTTTTGACGGGGCCAGATGTGACGCAGTGTTTCGGATTGGCGAACCATATGGTGCAGAATGCGGAGATGTTGCATGCCATCGGGGCCGAAGTTTATGGCCCCGCGCCAGCACCAATTGCACGTGTGCGCGGCAACCATCGTGTGCGGATTTTGGTGAAAGCGCCGCGTGATGTGATGTTGCAGGGTGCGCTGGCGCAATGGCGGGCGTCTGTGAAGGTGCCAAATAACATGCGCGTTAGCATCGATATTGACCCACAAAGCTTTTATTAAATCAATTGTCTGGAATTCATCCATGGACAGGGTTATGGATGAGCAAAGCGTTAGAGAGACTGTTATGACCACTGAAATCACACCGCAACCAGGAATTATGGACATCGAATTGTACGTTGGTGGCAAAGCGATTGTTGAAGGTGTCAGCAATGTCGTAAAGTTGAGTTCAAACGAAAATCCACTGGGGCCAAGCCCAGCGGCGCGTGAAGCATTTCGCGAGCAAGCAGATTTTATGGCTGTTTATCCGAATTCTGATCACAGTGGATTACGTAAAGCTATTGCAACAATACATGATTTAGATGCCCAGAAAATTGTGGTCGGAAATGGGTCTGATGAAATTATTACGTTCTTGTGTCAGGCATATGCGGGACAGGGTGATGAGGTGCTGTTTACCGAACACGGGTTTTCGATGTATCGGATTTGCGCCTTGGCGGCCGGAGCGACACCAGTTGAGGTGGCTGAGAAGGATCGTGTAACGGATGTAGATGCGTTGATCGAGGGATGCACCGAAAATACGAAAATCGTATTTGTTGCGAACCCGAATAATCCAACGGCAACATTTGTGTCCGTGGAAGAATTGGCGCGATTGGCAGACGGTATTCCCGAAACGGCGGTACTGGTTTTGGATGGAGCCTATGCCGAATTTGTGGACGGGTATGATGGCGGTGCAGCATTGGTTGAAGAGCGCCACAACGTTGTGATGACGCGCACGTTTTCTAAAGTATACGGTTTGGGCGGATTGCGCGTTGGTTGGGCATATGCGCCCCAAACGGTGATTGATGTTTTGAACCGTTTGCGCGGGCCGTTTAATGTGAACCGTGCCGCGTTGGCGGCGGCAGAGGCGGCGGTGAAGGATCGGGGTTATTTGGATTACTGTTTGGCGGAGAATGCCAAGTGGGGTGAGTTTTTGGTGTCTGAATTACGCGGCATTGGAATTGCGTGCGATGACAGCGCAGCGAATTTTGTTTTGGCGCGGTTTGAGAGCGAGTCAGAGGCGGATGCAGCAAACGAAGCATTGGCACAGAATGGGCTGATTGTGCGCCAAGTGAAGGGCTATAAATTGCCAGATTGTTTGCGCATAACCATTGGGCAGGGTGGCGATTGCGCACGGGTAATTTCGGTGTTGAAAGCATTTAAAGAGGGCGTGGCATGAGTGTGATTTATGAACGCGTGGCGCTGATCGGACTGGGTTTGATCGCATCGAGCATGGGGCATGCGATGAAGCGTGATGGCATCGTGGGCGAGGTTGTTGGTTTTGCCAAGACGCAAGAGACCCGCGAAACCGCGTTGAAATTGGGGTTTTTGGATAGTGTTGCCGAGAGCGCGGCTGATGCGGTGATTGACGCCGATTTAGTGGTGATTTGTGTACCTGTTGGGGCCATGGAAACTGTGGCACGTGAAATTGGACCGCACTTGAAATCTGGTGCGACGGTGACAGATGTTGGGTCGGTGAAACAGGCGGTGATTGATGTTGTTGGGCCGCATTTGCCAGATGGTGTGCATTTTGTACCAGGGCATCCATTGGCAGGGACAGAGCATTCCGGGCCATCGGCCGGGTTTGCCGATTTGTTTAAAAACCGTTGGTGCGTTTTGACGCCTCTTTCGGGTGGTGATGTGGATGCGTCGGCTCGGTTGCGCGGATTCTGGGAAGCTTTGGGTGCCAACGTTGAAATTATGACGCCTGATCATCATGATCTGGTGTTGGCTGTGACCAGCCATGCGCCGCATTTGATTGCATACACCATGGTTGGCGTGGCCGATGATTTAAGCCGGGTAACCGATAAAGAAGTGGTGGATTTTTCCGCCGCTGGGTTTCGCGATTTCACACGGATTGCTGCCAGCGATCCGACCATGTGGCGCGATGTGTTTTTAAACAACAAAGAGGCGACGCTGGAAATTTTGGGGCGTTTCACCGAGGAATTGTTTGATTTGCAACGTGCCATTCGCCGTGGCGATGGACAGCAATTACATGATTATTTCACCCGCACGCGGGCAATTCGTCGTGGAATTATCGACGCGGGGCAAGATACCGATGCGGGTAACTTTGGCCGTGGGGATGGAGGGGCTAAATGATCCGCGTTGTTGTGACTATTTTGGCGATGAGTTTGGCAGGGTCTGCGGTGGCGGATGTGGCGAAACCCGTTTTGCGACCCATTGGGTTAGGTGACAACCTGCGTTTGGGTGATCGCCCGCATTTGCGCCCTGTGCAATTGGCTGGATTGTTTAATCGCAAGGCGAAAATCAAAGGTGCGCATGTTTGTGGACGGCGAGATATTAAAGGTAAATCGGTGACGCCGATCAGCAGTGGGCGATGTGGTATTGGCAAGCCTGTACGTGTGACCTCCGTGGCTGGTGTTGTGTTAAGCAATCCCGCGATCATTGATTGCACAACCGCGAAAGCGTTGAGCAAGTGGGTGGAGAAGGCGGCGCAGCCTGCGTTGAAGCGTAAGGGTGGCGGATTGAAGAGTATCCTTGTTGTGGCAAGTTATGCCTGTCGTACGCGCAATTCGCAGAAGGGTGCGAAGCTGTCTGAACATGCAAAGGGGCATGCAGTGGATATTGCTGGGTTTACGTTGCACAACGGGCAGAAGTTGACGGTGCTGAAGGATTGGAATGGCAAACATTCCAAGGCGATGAGAACGATGCATAAGAAGGCCTGTGGAACCTTTGGAACGGTGTTAGGGCCAAACGCGGATAAATATCATTTGGATCATTTTCATTTTGATACGGCGCGATATCGCAGCGGTGCGTATTGCCGGTAAATCGTGCAGGACTTTCTCTAGGGGAACTTGATCCGTGGGGCGTCGCCGATGCTGATCGGGCCGAGGTTTGTTTGGCGATCTTTGAAATTCAGTGGAATTTCTAGCTCGTTGCGATTTCCAGACATCGCCGAGAAGATTTTCAGAGCGGTACGAATTGCGGATGCTTCACTCTCGCGTACTGCACCAGACCCAATTGCGATATCCAGCATTTGTTCCCAGTTAGTCGCGCGAATGGTGAGTTTTCCTGTTGGATAACCCTCGGTGTCCAATGAGATGTTGCCTGTCGCACGGAGGGCCAGATCGCCCCATGCAATGTGGATGTCGTTGAGCTTGACGGATTGCAATTTGGCTGTGTTGCTTTCAAAGCTGGCTTGGCTGAGTTTATCAGAGAACGTGGCGCTGGCGTCCATGCGGAATGTTTGGAAGGTTTTGGGCAGGATGCCAGCGTGATCCAAATGGCGCATGATTGTGTTTGAGGGTGTGAGTTCGTTGGCGTTTAGGCCGAGATCGTAGCTGTTTTCCACGCCATCGGTTTCACGAAGGGCGAGGACGAATTCCTGTGTCGTGGCGCCCCAGCCAGCGGTGGAGTGAAGGTTAAGGGATTTCGCGGATAGGGTGGCGCGCGACAGTTCGGTTTCGTCATGGAAAACCACGGATGCGCGCATGTCATCACTGTTGATTGTGATACGCTCGTATGGCGTTTTGACGGTTTGTGTTTCAGGCCACAGCGCGATGAAATGGTTGCGTTGGTATGACATTTGCAACAATTCGAAACGTGGTGCGTACCATGCCCAGCCCGTAATTGGATCGGCCAATTCGATGCCTTCGATGATCGCGTCGTAACGGTTGGGATAACCGCGTAGGTTCACCGTACTTTGGGCGACCCAGCCTGCCTGTTCGCGTTCGTCGAACCAATTGGTCAGTGCGGTTTCGCGGTTGTTGACGCCAAGATACCAATAGGCCGACCAGCCAAGAGCGGCGGCGAGGATGACGAGGACGAGGTTGCGCATGTTGATTGGCCTTTAACGGGGTTCATTGCGCCTGTATATAGACGGTAAAATGAAAAGGCCAAGAGTATGAGTGATCGCGATATTTGGATTTTTGGGTATGGGTCATTGGTTTGGCGCCCTGGATTTGACAGCGAACATCAAGAGATCGCACGTCTGTCCGATTATGCGCGATCATTTTGCATGTGGTCGGTGCATTACCGCGGCACCCACGAAAACAAGGGTTTGGTTTTGGCGTTGGATGCTCAAGAGGGTGTTCATTGTGATGGGGTGGCGTTTCGTGTGAGTGGGGCGCAGGCACCCGAAGTTTTGGAATATTTACGCGCGCGTGAATTGGTTTCGGCGGCGTACTTAGAGGTGCAGTGCGATGTTGAATTGGCCTGTGGGGCAGTTGTGAATGCCTATACCTATGTGATTGATCCCGATCATGATCAATATGCCGCTGGTTTAGATTTGGATGAACAGGCGCAGATTATTTCGCGTGGGCATGGGACAGGCGGGCCAAACACCGAGTATTTGTTTAATGTCGCCAGTCATTTGAAAGATTGGGGGATTGCGGACGCGGAGTTAGAGACCTTGGCCGATAAGACCCGCGCCCTAATGGGGGATTAATCCAAGATTGGTTCGACGCCCAAGACCATGCCGTCGGCGCGTGTGACGCGTACTTGGTCGCCCTGTTGTGATGTTTGATCGGCGGGCCAAATGGCGCGCCAGCGCATGCCTTCGACCTCGATATAACCTTGGCCGTTGGCAAATTCGAGCACGATCGCCGTGCGCCCGACGAAGCGTTGGCCGCGTTTGTTTAACAACAAATCCTCTGTGCCGCCGCCATCGCCGTAACGAGAAAGTAGGAAGCGCCCCAAGGCCGTTAGCGCGATTGTGCTAATGGCGAAGATCGAGATTTGCGCAGGTCCAGAGGTTTCGGGCGAGGCCAGCAAGATGCCGCCCACAATCAAGGCCGCCAGTGCGGGCCAGATAAGAAAGAAGCTGAACGTTGCCATTTCCAAAGCGCCAAGGGCCAGTGCAAAGGCGAACCAGTACCAAGGTGAAATGCCGCTTAAGATGTCAAATACTGCCATGATTTACCTACTTTTTCGTTTTCGCATCGCCCGTGATCGCCTTGGCGATATCGGAAATACCAGCGATTGAACCCATTAAGCTTGATGCCTCTAGGGGGATCATTACGGTTTTTGAATTCGGGCTGGAGGCGATATCGCGCAAGGCTTCGGTGTAACCTTGTGCCACGAAATAGTTAATAGCCTGTACATCACCCTTGGCGATTGCTTCTGATACCATGGCGGTTGCGCGGGCTTCTGCTTCTGCCTCGCGCTCGCGGGCTTCGGCATCTAGGAATGCGGCTTCGCGGCGGCCCTCTGCCTCGCGAACTTGGGATTCTTTTTCACCTTCGGCCTTTAGGATAGCGGCCTGTTTGTGGCCTTCGGCGTTTAGAATATCCGCACGTTTGCCACGTTCTGCCTTCATTTGACGCGCCATTGCCTCGTTAATGTCTGGGGGTGGGGCCAAATCCTTAATCTCAACACGGGTCACCTTGACGCCCCATGGTGCGGCGGCCTCGTCAATTACGCCGAGCAATTTGGAATTGATGATGTCGCGGTTTGATAAGCTTTCGTCCAAGTCCATGTTGCCGACAACCGCACGGATGTTGGTTTGGGTTAGGTTGGACAGGGCGCGGTAGAGATCGCGGACCTCGTAGGCGGCGGATGATGCGTCGATCACCTGAAAGAAGGTGACCGCATCTGTCATCACCATGGCGTTGTCTTTGGTGATTACCTCTTGGCTGTCGATATCAAGGACGGTTTCCATCATGTTGATTTTCGCACCCACCTTATCGATGAATGGCACGATGAAGTTTAGGCCCGGCATAAGGGTTTTTGTGTAGCGCCCAAAACGTTCCAGCGTCCAGTTTTCGCCCTGTGGTACGGATTTAACCGCCTTGAAGACCAAAATGGCCGCGAAGACCAATAAAACCAGTGATGCTGGCCCAAAGCCAAGAATGTTGTCCATGAAATACCCTTTTTCGAAGCTTCTTATAATAGATATGGGTATTATTGCCAAATTTTCAACTTAAATCGGTATCACGCAGTTAGTATTTGGAATGCGCGCGGCATCGGGTTAATGTTTGCGAAATATGTACGGATAAAGGCCCGAAAATGGCAAATGACGAAGTAAGATTTGATAATCTTTTCACCCAACCTGTAAATCAAATTGTGACCATGCTGTTGATTGTGGTGGCGGTTTTTGTGGGTGGGTATCTGGCGTACCCTGCGGTTTCATCAATTTTTGTGGCCTCGCCGTATTTGAACGGTTTTATTTTATTGGTGTTTGTCGGCGGGTTGATTTCCTGTTTTTGGCAGGTGGTGTCGTTGGTGAAATCCGTAAGCTGGATTGAGGGTTTTGTGGCCCAGCGTGTGGGGCATGATTTGATTAAGCCGCCAAAATTGATGGCGAGTTTGTCCGCGTTATTGTCCGATTCAGCGGCGCGTCATGCCTTGACGTCTTCCAGCACACGTTCGATTTTGGACAGTTCCGCGACGCGTTTGGATGAAGGGCGCGAAATTACGCGTTATATCATCAATTTGCTCATCTTTTTGGGTCTGTTGGGTACGTTTTATGGGCTGGCGACGACTGTGCCAGCGGTGGTGGATACTATCCGATCATTGGCCCCCCAAGAGGGTTCAACGGGCATGGATGTGTTCGCAAACCTGATGACGGGTTTAGAGGCGCAGTTGGGCGGCATGGGCACCGCGTTTGGATCGTCATTGTTGGGATTGGCGGGATCGCTGGTTGTTGGGATTTTGGATTTATTTGCTGGGCGCGGACAGAACCGTTTTTACCGTGAGTTAGAGGAATGGTTGTCATCCATCACCAAAATCACCGTGGGTGGTGGCGATGGTGGTGGTGATTTGGCAGGCGCCAGCCTGTTTCAACATGCCAATGCAAATATGGAAAATATGCAATCACTGTTTGCGCAGACGGCGGGGCGGATGGATCAATTGGCGGTGGCGGTGCAACAACAGGTGCAGCATTCCGCATCAATGCATGACGCCAGCACGGCCGCGTTGCAAAATATAGCCGAAGGCCAGCAACAATTGGTGGCGGCTGTTTTACGGATGCAAGAGGATGGCGACGGGATTTTGGACGCGGAAACGCGGATGCGTTTACGCAGTATGGATACGCAATTGTTGCGGATATTAGAAGAGATGGCCGATGGCCGCCAAGAGGCATCGCGTGAACTGCGTGGTGATATGGGCGCGTTGACCAAGGCGATTAATGCGCTGGCGAAGAAGGCGTAAAGAATGGCGTTAAAGCGATCAGGTAACAGGTTTGAGGCCAGTATCTGGCCGGGTTTCGTGGATGCGATGACCGCGTTGTTATTGATTTTGTTTTTCGTGTTGTCGATTTTTATGATCGTGCAATTTGCATTGCGCGAAACCATTACGGGCCAAGATCGAGAGCTGGATAGCCTGAGTATTCAGCTCTCGGATTTAGCGGATGCGCTGGGGCTGGAGAAATCCCGTGCGGCGGCGTTAGATCGGGATTTGACGGATACACAACGCTCATTGGCAGAAAGCCAGCAATCATTGAACACAGCCGAGGAACGGATCGCAAGCCAGTTGTCAACGATATTGGAATTGACGGATCAAACAGTGGCCAAGGACAAGCAGATCGTTGCGTTTGAAGCCCAGATCGCAGGCCTTTTGGTAGATAAGTCGGCATTAGAAACTGCAAATGCGGAAATTATCAGCCAAAAAGAGGCTGTTGAATTAGCCTTGGCGAATGCGCGTGGCGAGATTTCCGAACAGGTGGAAAACGCGCGATTGGCAGCGGCGAAACGCGAAGCGCTGGAAGCGTTGATTTTGGATTTACAGGCCAAGGGTGAAATTCAACTGGCGGAGATAAGTGCGGCACAACAAGCATTAAGCGAGACCGAAAAGTCACGTTTAGCTGAGGCGGCGGCTGCAGAAGCATTACGCGCACGGTTGAAAAATGCGGATGCGGAATTGACGGCGATGAGCCTGTCGTTGGAAACACAGCGCAAAGAGGCCGAGGAAACCCTGACCCTGTTGGCGGCGGCGAATGCGGCGAAGAAGGCGTTGGAGTTGAATTATGACACCACGTTAAGTGAGGCGGAACGCCAAGCAGCGTTAGTGGCGCAGGCAAATGATTTGTTGACGCAAGAACAGGCGCTGTCCGCCGAAAGCCAGCGCAAATTGGCGTTGTTGAATGCCCAAACAGAACAATTGCGCAGCCAGTTGAATCAGTTGCAGGGATTGTTGGATGCGTCCAATGTTGCGGATAATGAACAGAAGATTCAGTTGGAAATACTGGGTACAAACCTGAACGCTGCATTGGCGCGCGCCGCAGCCGAACAACGTAAGGCCGCGAATGAGGCCGCGAAACGAGCAGAGCTGGAAGAGAAAGAGCGGATTCGACTGGAAGAAGAGGCGAAGGATTTAAAGAAGTTTAAATCCGAGTTTTTCGCGCAATTGCGATCCGTGATGGAAGGCCAAGAAGGCGTGCGGATTGTGGGTGATCGTTTTGTGTTTTCGTCCGAGGTGCTGTTTTCCGCAGGCTCCGCCGATCTGGGTGATCGCGGACGCGTCGAAATTGCCAAGGTTGCGGGGATTATCGATCAGATTGCCGATCAAATTCCAGCCGAGATAGATTGGATATTGCGTGTGGATGGGCACACGGATCGTATCCCAATCAGTACGGGTCGCAATTTTGCGGATAACTGGGAATTAAGCCAGGCGCGTGCGCTTTCCGTGGTGCGGTATTTGATTAATGATCTGAATATCCCAGCCAATCGTTTAGCGGCGAACGGGTTTGGGGAATTCCAGCCTATTGATGATCGCGACACGCCAGACGCCTACGCAACCAATCGTCGGATCGAGTTGAAGTTTACCGAGAAGTAGGTTTATGCACGCGTGCGAATTGCGCGACGACCTGTTAGATACCAAACCTCTTGGACACCTTTGCCCTTCATTTCGACATCACCACGTTTGCGGAATGTGAATTGATCTTGGAGGATTTCTTTGGTCACTTTGGTGACTTGGATGCAGTCTGTTTTACCCTGACTTTCCAGACGCGATGCGGTGTTCACCGTATCGCCCCAGACATCGTAAAATGGTTTCTCGGTGCCAATGACGCCAGCCACAGCGGGGCCAGTGTGAAAGCCGACGCGCAGATTGAAATCCTCGCCCATGTTTTGCGAAAAGACACGCGCGGCCTCGATCATGTCTATGGCAAAATGGGCCATACGTTTAGCGTGATCAGGTTGGGCGTGGGGTAGCCCTGCGGCGGCCATATAGCTGTCGCCCAATGTTTTGATTTTTTCAACGCCATGTTCCATTGCCAAATGATCGAATTGGGTGAACAGGTCGTTGAGGAATGCGATCACCTCTTCGGGGGTGCGGTGTGATGATTTTGCGGTGAAACCAACAAGGTCGGCAAACAGGATCGTAACGGATTCATACCCGTCCGCGATGGTTTTATGTTTGTCCAATTTCAATTGATCCGCGATGGCCTTGGGCATCATTGCCGTGAGCAGACCCTCTGAGTATTCATACTCTTTTTCCAACAACGCTTCGGCGCGGTGCACCTGTAGGAACGCCGAGAAAATCAGGGCGAAGTTGACCGAGAAGAAAATGAAAACGCTGAGGTAGAGTAGGTAGCTGACGTGTTCGGTGCTGGCAGTGACGTAGGGCGAATGGGTTAGGAATGCTTGGTTTGCATACATGAACCCAATCAAACCGGCGACCATCGAAATGATCGACATCTTATTAACGCGGACCCCGAAAATCAGGATTGCCATTGTCGCGCCAGCCAAGAAAAGGAAATGAATACCACTTTCACGCCCGAGCAAATACGACAGAACGGTTTCGAAGAATATCCAGTAGAACAGATTGTAAAGTGCACCTAACCAGACACTGATGCGCCACATGAAGGGAGTTAGTAAGAAAAGCGGTGTTGCGAAAATAAGGAATAAAATTGGCACTGCGAAACCTTGGATATCAAGAAGTGCCAATGCGATGATATAGGGTAGTGCCAGTAAAGGGATGATTGTCATCAACACGTTGATAACGACTAATCGCCGTTTTGTGTGCATGTCGAAATCATGCGTGCCGACTTCGACCCAGCGAATAAACGCTGGTCCGTATCTGTCCACTGCTTTTTTGATTACCCTCGACCCCATGCCCCAAAGCTATGCTAAACTGGCGGGAACTCAAGCGGAAAAGAAGGCGTGCGACTTTTGTCGCAATTTACAACCTGTGGGTGTGCCTATTTAATCCGCCGTCAGCAAGGGCGGGCGTTTCTTGGTTATTTGTGCGGCCTCTGGTGGAATTAGCTCTAAATCCAGTTTGTCGCCCTTTAGGTGTACCTTGACCAATCCACCCTTGGCGAGTTTGCCAAATAACAACTCCTCGGCCAATGGCTTTTTCAGGTGTTCTTGGATCACACGGGCCAATGGGCGGGCGCCCATTTTTGTGTCGTAACCCTTGTCCGCCAGCCAACCAGCGGCGTCGGGTGATAGTTCGAACGTTACGTTGCGATCCATTAATTGCGCTTCTAATTGCAGAACGAATTTATCAACGACCTTGACGATCACCTCTTTGGACAGTGGTGCAAAGCTGATCGTTGCATCCAGACGGTTGCGGAATTCAGGTGTGAATGTGCGCTCAATCGCGGCGGTATCTTCTCCTTCGCGGCGGTCACGGCCGAAACCGATGGCTTCTTTGGCCTGTTCGGATGCGCCAGCGTTTGATGTCATGATCAAGATCACATTTCGGAAATCCGTGGTACGACCGTTGTGATCCGTCAGTTTGCCATGATCCATGACTTGAAGCAGGATGTTGAACACATCAGGGTGTGCTTTCTCAATCTCATCCAGAAGTAATACACAATGCGGGTTTTGATCAACGCCGTCGGTCAACAGGCCGCCTTGGTCGAACCCGACATAGCCCGGAGGCGCACCGATCAGGCGGCTGATCGCGTGTTTTTCCATGTATTCGGACATGTCGAAACGGATTAATTCAACACCCAAAGTGTCGGACAGTTGTTTTGCAACCTCAGTTTTGCCTACGCCCGTTGGGCCCGCAAACAAGTAGTTTCCGATTGGTTTTTCGGGTTCGCGTAGACCCGCACGCGCCAGTTTGATTGCAGAAGCCAATGCCTCGATTGCATCGTCTTGGCCGAATACCACGCGTTTTAGGGATGCTTCCAACTCTTTGAGCAGGGTTACATCATCACGGGATACGTTTTTGGCGGGGATACGCGCTAGTTTTGCGACCACGTCTTCGATCTCTTTGACGCCCAGTGATTTGCGGCGTTTGGATGCGGCGACCAAGCGTTGCGATGCGCCTGCTTCGTCGATGACGTCGATTGCCTTGTCTGGCAATTTGCGGTCGTGGATGTAGCGCGCCGAGAGTTCGACGGCAGATTTGATCGCATCAAGGGTGTATTTCACATCATGGTGTTCTTCGAATGCGGATTTTAAACCCTTAAGGATTTTGATCGCGTCTTCGACTGTGGGTTCTTTGACATCAATTTTTTGGAAGCGACGGGCAAGAGCGCGATCTTTCTCGAAATGTTGACGGTATTCTTTGTATGTTGTCGAACCCATGCAACGCAATTTACCACCCTGTAGGGCAGGTTTCAGCAAGTTCGACGCATCCATCGCACCGCCCGATGTGGCACCAGCCCCGATCACGGTGTGGATTTCGTCGATGAACAACACTGCGTCTGGATGATCTTCCAATTCGGTCATCACTGCCTTTAGGCGTTCTTCAAAGTCACCGCGGTAACGGGTGCCTGCCAATAGGGAGCCCATATCCAATGAATAAATGATGGTTTCGGATAACACTTCGGGTGTTTCGCCGGCGATGATTTTCATCGCCAGACCTTCGGCGATTGCGGTTTTACCAACGCCTGGGTCACCAACCAAGATGGGATTGTTCTTGCGACGACGGCAAAGGACTTGGATACAGCGTTCCACCTCTTCGTCGCGACCGATTAGGGGATCGATGCCGCCCTCGCGGGCGCGTGCATTCAAATCGACACAGTATTTTGACAGGGCTGATTCAGCCTCTTCGGGTACGGTTTCACCATCGAAACCTTCAAATTCTTCGGAACCTGTAACTTCGCGCTGTTCGTTCATGGCGGCGTCTTTGGCAACGCCATGTGCGATGAAATTGACGGCGTCGTAGCGCGTCATTTCCTGTTCTTGAAGGAAGTATGCCGCATGGCTCTCGCGTTCTGCGAAGATCGCCACCAGTACATTTGCGCCCGTTACCTCTTGTTTGCCAGACGACTGCACGTGGATGACGGCTCGTTGGATGACCCGTTGGAATGCGGTTGTCGGCTGCGCCTCCAGATCATCGGCGTCCGTGACAAGGCTGTCCAATTCAGTCTCGATGAAATTGATCAATTTGGCACGTAGCGTTTCAAGCGATACGGAACAGGCCCGCATAACGCGGGAAGCGTCGGGTTCGTCCAGTAGGGCCAGCAAAAGGTGTTCTAATGTGGCCAATTCGTGGTTGCGTTGGGTGGCGTAAGCCAATGACGCATGGATTGCATTTTCTAAACTGCTCGAGAATGAGGGCATCTTTTTGTACCTTTCATGTGTGCATCATCGGGGACCCCCTGACAACGCGATACTGTTAGAGATAGAATTCTCTCTATTGTGGGGATCATCAAGGGGAAAATTGACAAAATAGGTAACGAAATTGCGAAAATCGTGTGAATTAGGCTTTTTTGGGAACCAAGAGTGTTTCTGCTGGGTCTATTTTGCCTATTTGAACTTGCAAAACGATTGGTTCATGTAATTAACGCGCAAGTGTTTTGTCGGGAAACCAATCAGGCAGGGCTATTGGAAATTATCCTTCAACGTGCGGATTGCGCCAAAAACATCGGCGTCGGATGCGTTTTCCATATGTATAGCTTGTTTCATCACCGGGTTGCCGGCGCGCAGAAAAGGATTTGTAGCCAATTCCAGCGCGATCGTAGCGGGGACGTTGTACCCGCCGTTCGTAAGTGTTTGTGCGATATCAGCGGTTCGCGCGATTAATTCAGCGTTGTTTGGTTCTATCGATAGCGCGAATTTGGCGTTGCTCGCGGCATATTCGTGGCCTGAATAGACCAGCGTTTCAGGTGGCATCGCGATGAATTTTGTTAGGGTGTTCCATGCCATGGGTTGGGTGCCTTCCCATAAGCGTCCACAGCCCAGCGCCATCAGGCTGTCCGCGCTGAACACAGTTTTATCATCTTGAAACCAATATGCGATGTGGCCGATGGTATGGCCCGGAACGTCCAGAACCTTTGCTTTGCAATTGCCCAAAGTTAACGTGTCACCATCCGTTACCGAGTTATCCAGCGGCGGTAGGCGGTGCGCGTCGGCGGATGCCCCTGTAACAGATGCCCCTGTTGCGGCACGTATTTCGGCGACGCCATCGATGTGATCCCAATCATGGTGCGTGATAAATATGTGATCTAACGCCCAACCACGTTTTTCCAGTTCCGCCAACAATGGCGCAGGTTCTGGCGCATCGATCATCGCGGTTTGCCCTGTTTCATCGCAACGCAGGATATATCCATAGTTATCTTCGAGACAGGGAACGGTGGTTACAGAAAGGGTCATGGCAATTTGTCTTTAGGTTCATTAGGCTTGCGGATAACTAAACAGAAGCCTTGGGGGCTTGCAATGCACTTGGACGTCGTTGATCTGCGAAAATTCTACTACCGCACGAAATTGGGGCGCATTGTCCAACGTGCCTTGCGCGATCATGTGGTACGGTTGTTTGGCGACACAAAGGGTCAGATGGTTGTAGGATATGGTTTCGCCGCGCCAATGCTACGCCCATTTCTCGACAGCGCACGACGCGTTATCTGTTTAATGCCGGGCCAACAAGGCGTGATGCCGTGGCCCGAAGGCGAATTAAACCGATCTGTCCTATCACCAGAGGTTAGCTGGCCTATTGCCACAGGCAAAGTGGACAAAATGGTCGTCCTACACGGATTGGAAACCAGCGATGATCAATCTGGTCTGCTGGATGAAATCTGGCGGGTTCTGGGGCCGGGCGGGCGTGTATTATTCATCGTACCAAACAGATCAGGTGTCTGGGCCAGATCAGACAGCACCCCATTTGGCTACGGCCAACCTTACAGTGTGGGCCAGTTAGAGGCACAGTTACGCGGGCATAAATTCTTGGTCGAACACCACATGTCGGCGATGTTTTTCCCGCCCAGTCAAAAACCATTCTGGTTACGGGTGGCGCGCATGGTCGAAGGGTTTGGTTTACGAGGTGTAATTCCATTGGCTGCGGGTGTGGTTATTATTGAGGCGACAAAACAGGTTTACGCCCGCCCGAAATCGGGACTGGGCGCTGCTGTTAAAAACCCACTGGGCAGTGTTTTGGGGGGGATTAAGTCACCCACCGTAAAACCAGTAAAAGGGATGCAGGTTAATGATTAGTGTGGGGTGGACAGGCGCCGCTTCATTTTACTGTAATAGCGCCTGTGTTGTTCTAATTAGCGTTTTTTAACACGTTCCAGCCAAACGCCAGAACACCAATAAGTACACATAGCTCAGAAATTGGTGCCAATGGAACCATCGCCGCCTCGGAGATAACCTGAGCTTGCATCAAAAATAGGAGCGTATTCAGTACGATGGCTCCGACCAAATGCAATAGAAAGTGAATGCTGGCAAGGCGCCCATCAGTCATCTGTGGATATGCTTTATACGTCAGTGCGAAAACAACCGAAAGTACAAACCCTAAGAGATTAATGTGTGCATGGCTTGCTGCCAGCGAATGGTCACCTGAACCACCCATATACATACCGATGATGATGCCGACGATTAGGAAGCCGGTGCCGAGTAACAAGAAATTTCTAGAAACGTTCATTGTGTGCCCCTCTTTGTTTAATTTGGTGGCACGACTATAACATATAACAGTAAATATGTTAATATTACTGTATATTTTCAAATTTATTAGGATTTTTGATTTCTTTGCGGACTTACCTTTGATGAACTATCCCTTGGAAAGTTCATCCAAACATTTCGTCAACGGTTCGCCTATCTGCAATTCACAAAACCCATTCGCACGCATCTCAGCGCTGGGCGAAATGGATCCGCCAATGATCACGTTCAACATATCCTCGCGCGGGGGTAAAACATCGGCGGCGATATCATTGAGTGTTTCTGCGTCCATATTAAATGCCGCATTGATCATTTCCAGCCGAATGCCGCCACGCGGTGGTTCAATTGGGTACAGCTCCAGATAACGCTGCGCCAGCCAGTCGGGTTCACGACGTAGGTCGTAAACCATACTATTCAACATCGCGTTATGGGAATCGTTCAGGCCTTGTTGGTCGTTTTCACCTGCGGCCACATCATCATAAATCTGTGCAATGACCCCATAAATTTCTGGCCAATCTGTGGACGGTACCGTGGCAGACAATCCAGTAATCGCCAGACGTTCACCGATTTGTGCGAAATGCGAACGTGGATCGTATGATGCGCGGCGTTCCTGACGTACAATGCGGAACATTTCCGAGCCGGGGCCATAACCCATGTATTTATAAAAGGTATCTACCTGTGCCTGTTCAGTGACGGTTTCAAATTCGCGGATGCGCCCCATGAAGACCAGCGTTTCCGTAGCGTCTGGATCGACCAAATGGATTGTACCTTTGGGCAATTCGCGGCGCGAGGGGGCTGGAAAGTTGTTAAGGCGGGCTTCGACAGTGAAGAGGTTTTCGAGTAGGGTATCGACTGTGTCGTCGAAATCAAATTCCTTGGCGTTCAGGATAATTTGATTTGGACGGCGTAGGATTTCGGTGTGCATCGAGCCAGATGGCAAAGTCGGCACATCTCCCGTGTATAGTGCATAATGCGTCAGTTCGGACTCCAACAATTCAGGGGTACGCAGGCGGGTAGATGAGATTGATTTGAATGCGCGTGTCTGACGTTTTAACCAGTTTTCATCAATGCCCGGTTCGGAGATCAACGCCGTTAGATGTTCAACCGCCAAATCGAATGTTTCCGATGGAGCCTTTACCGTCAGCAATAGGTGTTCTGGTGTGGCACGTACCGCAAAATCAACGGCGTTAATGGTGCGAAAATCAATACTTTCGCGTGTGCTTATGTTGGCGGTCCCACTGTTCAATTTTGCAGAAAGGAATGCCTGTAATGCATTGCTTTGTTCTACTGTTTCACCGTTCAGGTTCCATACCATCGTTGCCGCAACCATGGGTTCCGACAAGGTGGTGAAGGTGGTGATTAATGTGTTTTCATCATCTGCGCGATCTTGGCCGATTACAGGCGCGGCGATGGCAGTGCACATTAGGGAGATTTTTAGGATACTTCGTATCATTGGCCGACCTCCTTTGCTGTAGCAAGGATCGCGGAGGAAGGGCTGTCGGAGGCAAAGGCGGCGATGATGCGCAGCACTTCTTCATCAGATGCTTCTGCAACCATTTCTGCGAATTGTGTAGGGGATGTTGGCGGCAGTCCATCCGACCCAAGGTTTTGGAAAAAATCCAAATAGGCACGGGGGCTTTGGGTCAAGGATTTGGTGTAGGCGACGTTTTTGGCGCGTGCGATTTCGATTTCCTCCGGGGTTATAGATTTTGTGCGCATCTCTGCGATCGCAAATTCTAGGGATGCAAGGGCCTCTTCGAGAGTGACGCCGTCGAATGGCGTCAGGTGCACCGTATATTCCAGATCACCGTCGATTGCGATGTAGGACCCTTGGGAAAAATCCTGTGCAGTAAAGCCTTCGAGATACAAGGCGTTGTTGATGTGCGAGTTATAGATGTCGGATGCGATGAAGAATGACGCTTGCATGGCTAAAATATCCTGAGGTTCGCTGAACTCGAAAAACTTGGCGTAAGCGATGGTGTCTTCCAGCACGCGGGATGTTTCGATTTTCGTCACCGAACGCAGATCGGGTTCTGGGTGATGATCCAACCATAAATCAGGAACCTGTTGTGTTCTCACGGTGTCGCCAAAATATTCGGTGACCTTGGCCTGTGCCGTTGCCTGATCGATATTGCCCGAAATGATGATCATCGCATTGGACGGTTGATAATGTTTGGCATGAAATTCCATGGCGGCGGGCACAGTGATCCGATCCAGATCATTAATATCGTCATTGGCCCGTCCCGTTTTCGCCCCATACAGGTTTTGTAACGCCAAACGGCGCAACCAACGCACCGGCGCGTTACGCTCTTTGTATAAAATCTCGCGTTTGACGATGTCGATTTCTGACAGGGTGAAGGAAGGGCGCAACTTTGGCGGATCTAATACGGCGCGGGTTAGTTGCATCAATTTGTCGATTTCAGCAGGCGTACCAGAGTTGCCATAAACAGTGGACACAGCCGAAGTGAACGCATTCAAATCGCGCTGACGTGGTTCCTGCAACACTGCCGTATCCGATGACAACGCCGCCAGATGTTCGGTGTAATGCGCAATATTTGAAATATCATCTTCGTCATTGGTGCCAGACAAAACCACCAGTTGCACATCCACGCGGTTTCGTTCGGTCATGGGTATGACATAGGCATTGTACAGCCCATGCGGTTCATCCAGCGGGATCACGGTTTGGGCATATGCGGGCAGGGACAGGAGTAGGGCGGTCAGCGTGGCAATGAATTTCATGGGGCTCTTTTGATTGTTTTGAAGAGTTTGGGGGAAAGGGGGTGGTTCGTCAAATGTGTATTTTGAAATGGTGTGATTTGAGCGATATTTTTCAACGCATTCCGAAAAACCGCACTCCGAAAATGCGTTTGCATTGCTTAAGGCATTTAGGACCAAGTAGATTTATGATCCAGTGATCTGTGGCCAGTCCATTTTCATTACACGGCATGTGTTCGAGGAATGATACAGTAATCAATTCGGTTATTGCACGATCACCCAGTGAAAAACCGCTTTCGATGTCATCAAAAAAGGCAGGGTGCCAATCTAAAGCCATATCGCTGATTTCTATATTTCTGAGGTAGTCTGATATAAGTAGGTGGGGTAAAATGTCTTGATTGTTAAATTCGTGATGTTCGTGAAATATATCACCAAGTGTTGGATATTTGTGCGCTAAATAACCAACAAAGGCCACGTTGCTTGCTGTCATTATTATAGGCTTTCCAAATTGTTTGACTTAAACCTGCATCGAATTAGCAGACGGCTCAAGGCTGTTGTTACTCCGCGCGGAATCAAGGCCGTAGGCCGCCGCGCATCGTTGGCCCGTCCCATGGGCAAACGATTGGCTAGAGTCATGTGCTAATACATTTGTTTAGATACTTGGGAGGGATAAAGTGACCATCACGCATGGCTGTTCGTTTTCCCACGGGCCAACGATGCGCGACCTGCACCAAACCCCATCGGATTCGTCCGTTAGCGCGAACGCAACGCATGATTTTCCGTATAAATACCTATTTTTACCACCTATTTCGTGCCAGATTGTCGCGCTTTTTAGTTAACCTACTGTAAAACAACAATTTTCCACAAATTCACAACAGACCAAGACAGTTGCATACAAACGTATGCTTTGTTATCACGCGCCGAGTTTAGATGGATTCTGTTCGGAAACTGTCTTTATTGTTCGGGAACGGGGAAATTTTCCCCATAACATATCGAAAGGTTGCACGTGTCTGACACAGGTTCGATATCATCAGGAGTAGCTGCGCGTTATGCGACAGCACTGTTTGATTTGGCGAAAGACGCCAAGAAGTTGCCCGCAGTCGAAAAAGATCTGGATGCATTGGAAGCGGCGCTTGCCGACAACGAAGCATTGCGCGATCTTATTCAATCCCCCGTATACAGCCGCGATGATGCGGCGGGTGCGATTGCTGCGCTGGCAAAGAAAATGAAATTGTCACCAATGGTTGGTAGCACTTTGGGCCTGATGGCGCAAAAACGCCGCCTGCCAGTGGTGCCTGCGTTAATCAATGCCGTTCGCGACATGATTGCCGAGGAAAAAGGTGAAATCACTGCGGAAGTTACCGCGGCGAAGAAGCTGACTGCCGCGCAGGAAAAGAAATTGGCTGCGACGCTTAAGGCGTCCGTAGGCAAGGATGTGAATATCAAAGCCACCGTTGACGAAAGTCTGATCGGTGGTTTGATCGTTAAAGTGGGTTCGAAAATGATCGATAGCTCGATCAAATCGAAACTCTCAAATCTTCAAAACGTAATGAAAGAGGTCGGATAATGGCTATCCAAGCTGCAGAAATTTCTGCGATCCTCAAGGACCAAATTAAGAATTTTGGTCAAGAGGCTGAAGTTGCCGAAGTAGGCCGCGTATTGTCAGTTGGTGACGGTATCGCGCGTGTACATGGTTTGGACAATGTTCAAGCCGGTGAAATGGTTGAATTCCCTGGTGGTATCCGCGGAATGGCCTTGAACCTAGAAGCAGACAACGTTGGTGTTGTTATCTTCGGTTCTGACCAATCAATCAAAGAAGGCGACACAGTTAAGCGTACAAACGCGATTGTGGACGTACCAGTTGGCCCAGAATTGTTGGGTCGCGTTGTTGACGGTTTGGGTAACCCAATCGACGGCAAGGGCCCAATCAAAACGAAGAAGCGTTCAACCGCTGACGTTAAGGCCCCTGGCATTATCCCACGGAAATCAGTTCACGAGCCGATGGCGACTGGTTTGAAATCTGTTGATGCTTTGATCCCGATTGGCCGTGGCCAACGTGAGCTTATCATTGGTGACCGCCAAACTGGTAAAACTGCTGTGGCTTTGGATACGATCCTTAACCAAAAAGCATACAACGACGCTGCAAAAGACGATTCAGAAAAATTGTTCTGTATCTATGTTGCTGTTGGTCAAAAGCGTTCAACTGTTGCTCAGCTTGTTAAAAAGTTGGAAGAAACAGGCGCGATGGAATACACAATCGTTGTTGCTGCGACGGCTTCTGATCCTGCTCCTATGCAGTTCTTGGCGCCATATGCTGCGACGTCTATGGGTGAGTACTTCCGCGACAAAGGCATGCACGGCCTGATGATTTATGATGATTTGACGAAACAAGCTGTTGCTTACCGTCAAATGTCATTGCTACTTCGTCGTCCACCAGGACGTGAAGCTTACCCAGGTGACGTTTTCTACCTTCACTCCAGATTGCTTGAACGTTCTGCGAAATTGGGCGACAAAGCTGGTAACGGTTCATTGACTGCTTTGCCAGTGATTGAAACTCAAGGTGGTGACGTTTCTGCGTTTATCCCAACAAACGTTATTTCGATTACAGACGGTCAGATCTTCTTGGAAACTGAATTGTTCTACCAAGGTATCCGTCCTGCGGTTAACACTGGTTTGTCAGTTTCTCGTGTTGGTTCATCTGCGCAAACAAACGCAATGAAATCAGTTGCGGGTTCCATTAAATTGGAATTGGCTCAGTATCGTGAAATGGCTGCGTTTGCGCAGTTCGGTTCAGACCTTGATGCATCTACACAGCAATTGCTTGCTCGTGGTGCGCGTTTGACTGAATTGTTGAAGCAACCTCAATATTCACCGCTGACAACTGCGGAACAGGTTTTGGTTATCTATGCAGGTACCAAAGGTTACTTGGATACAATCGAAGTAAGCCAAGTTCGCGCATTCGAAGACGGTTTGTTGAACTTTGCTCGCACAAACCACGCTGATGTTCTTGAGTGGATCAAAACTGATGATCCAAAACTTAAGGGCGAAGCTGAAGATCGCGTAAAAGCCGTTGTTGAATCTTTTGCTAAAGATTTCGCGTAAGTAACTAGAAGCCTTTTGGAACAAGGAGTTTGGATAGATGCCAAACCTCAAGGACCTAAAAACACGGATCGACAGCGTTAAGTCAACGCGTAAGATCACCAAGGCTATGCAAATGGTTGCAGCTGCAAAGCTGCGCCGTGCGCAAGAGGCGGCCGAAGCTGGCCGTCCATACGCTGACCGCATGAATGCGGTGATGGCAAATTTGGCAGGCGCATCAGCTGGTTCTGATAGCGCGCCAAAATTGTTGGCTGGCTCTGGTGATGATCAAGTTCACATGTTGGTGGTTGCGACCGCTGAACGTGGCTTGTGTGGTGGCTTTAACTCTTCAATCGCTAAATTGGCTCGCGCCAAAGCGGAAGAGTTGAAAGCAGCTGGTAAAACCGTGAAAATTTTAACCGTCGGGAAAAAAGGTCGCGAGCAATTGCAACGTGACTTGGGCGATTTAATGGTAGATCACGTTGATCTGTCAGAAGTAAAGAAAATTGGTTACACCAATGCTTCTGACATCGCGTCTGATATCGTTGCCCGCTTTAACGCTGGTGAATTTGATGTAGCGACTATCTTCTACAACAAATTCCAATCAGTAATGAGCCAGATCCCAACAGCATTACAACTGATCCCCGCATCGTTCGAAGCAGAAGAAGGCACAGAAGCGCCTTTGTATGAATACGAACCAGGTGAAGAAGAAATCTTGGCAGACCTACTGCCTCGTGCCTTGTCCACCCAAGTTTTCACAGCTTTGCTGGAAAATGGTGCATCAGAGCAGGGTGCGCGTATGTCCGCCATGGATAACGCCACACGCAATGCTGGTGACATGATCGACAAATTGACGATTGAATATAACCGTTCACGTCAAGCGGCGATTACAAACGAATTGATCGAGATTATCTCGGGCGCGGAAGCGCTTTAAGAAACCGGAGAAACGAAAATGGCGAAAGCAAAAGCAAACGTCGGCAAAATCGTCCAAGTAATTGGCGCTGTTGTTGACGTACAGTTTCAAGACGCACTTCCAGAAATTCTGAACGCGCTTGAAACAGACAACAATGGTCAAAAATTGATCCTAGAAGTTGCACAGCACTTGGGCGAAAACACTGTTCGTACAATTGCGATGGACGCGACCGAAGGATTGGTACGTGGCCAAGAAGTAACAGACACAGCAAACCAAATCACTGTACCAACTGGTCCAGCGACATTGGGTCGTATCATGAACGTAACAGGCGACCCTGTTGACGAACTTGGTCCTGTGAAAACAAAAACATCACGTCCAATTCACGCAGAAGCACCTGCATTCGAAGACCAGGCAACAGAGTCTGAAATCTTGGTAACAGGTATTAAAGTTGTGGATCTTTTGGCACCTTACACAAAAGGTGGTAAAATTGGTCTATTCGGTGGTGCGGGTGTTGGTAAAACAGTTTTGATCATGGAATTGATCAACAACATCGCGAAAGTGCACTCTGGTCTATCCGTATTTGCGGGTGTGGGCGAGCGTACACGTGAAGGTAACGACCTTTACCACGAGATGATTGAATCTGGTGTTATCGTTCCTGATAACATGGAAGAATCAAAAATCGCACTGGTTTACGGCCAAATGAACGAGCCTCCAGGAGCGCGTATGCGTATTGCCTTGACTGGCCTAACTCTTGCGGAACAATTCCGTGACGAGTCTGGTTCAGACGTTCTGTTCTTCGTTGATAACATCTTCCGCTTTACACAAGCGGGCGCCGAGGTTTCCGCGCTATTGGGTCGTATCCCATCTGCTGTGGGTTACCAACCAACATTGGCGACAGACATGGGTGCGATGCAGGAACGTATTGCGTCAACTAAAGCTGGTTCAATTACGTCCGTTCAGGCCGTTTATGTTCCTGCGGATGACCTTACTGACCCTGCTCCTGCGACATCATTTGCTCACTTGGATGCGACAACGGTTCTTGACCGTGCGATCTCTGAGAAAGGTATCTACCCTGCGGTTGACCCATTGGGTTCAACATCTCGCTTGCTAGATCCATTGCTATTGGGCGAAGAGCACTACAACGTTGCTTCAGAAGTTCAGCAAATCCTTCAGCGTTACAAATCGCTTCAAGATATCATCGCGATTTTGGGCATGGACGAATTGTCAGAAGACGACAAAATGACCGTGACACGTGCGCGTAAGATTGAACGTTTCTTGTCTCAACCATTCGACGTTGCGAAAGTATTTACAGGTTCTGACGGTGTTCAGGTTCCTTTGGAAGATACAATTGCATCGTTCAAAGCTGTTGTTGCTGGTGAATACGATCACCTACCAGAAGCGGCTTTCTACATGGTTGGCGGTATTGCTGATGTGATTGCTAAAGCAGAAAAAATGGCGGCTGAAGCTGCTTAATCGAAAGGGTCATTAACATGGCTACGATCCAATTTGACCTAGTGTCACCAGAGCGTAAGTTGGCATCTGTCGCTGCATCCGAGATTCAAATCCCGGGTGCCGACGGCGACTTTACTGCGATGGCGGAACATGCGCCGATGCTAACGACTTTGCGTCCAGGTTTGTTGTCTGTGAAAGCGGACAACGACGTTACAGAATACATCGTAACGGGCGGTTTTGTCGAAGTATCCGGCACAAACGCATCTGTCTTGGCTGAGACAGCTTTGCCAAAAGGCGAAGTAACCAGCGACGTTGTTGACGGCCTTATCGCCGACGCAACAGCAGCAGCCGAAGCGGCATCTGCACAAGACAAGGATGCGGCGAACAAACGTTTGGCTGATACGAAAGCATTGCTTGAGTTGATCTAAGCATTGTTGCTTACAAAATTTTAAAAGGCCCCTTTTTCGGAAGGGGCTTTTTTTTGTGCCTAATTTCGTATTTGATAGGGCAAAGGGGTATTTTATGGCCAAGATTTTAAGCTCTTCACTCGCAATTGACCAAGGCGACGTGCTGGTGTTTTCCGATTTGGAAGATGGCGGCGACATGTGGACAGGCAAGGGTGATCGTTCCCGCACGGCGCGTGTGAATTTTCGCGAACAGTTCCGCGAAAAACCGATGGTGTCACTGGGCATCAAGATGATTGATGCGGATGGTAGTGCGAACCTGCGGTATGATTTGATATTAGAGGACGTGAGTTCGACTGGGTTTAACATCCGTTTGAAAACTTGGGGTGATACGAAAATCGCCCGCGCATCGGTGAATTGGGGCGCTATTGGCGCGGGTTACGGCGATGACGATTGGGATGATGTTGATCCATATTGACTATCTTTACTAGCCTAACAATCCTTTTTAAGAAAATTTTTTTGAGGTGGATATGCCGAAACCAAAACGTAGATGTGATGAGTGTGAAAGCCTTTACTTTTCCGAAGCTTCTCAAATGATGTCGCTATGTCCAGAATGCTCTCATTTGTTATATGATTACCCAAATTGTCAGCATAAATTTGAAAACGGCAGTTGCGTAAACTGCGGATGGGACGGTTCTCGTTCGGAATATCTCAAAGGGCTGTTACAACGCCATAACATGTCTGATGCCGAGTTAAATGATGAACTCGTCTTTCTAGAAGGCAGGATGAAGAAGCTCTCACGTTTAAAAGAAGTTAAAGCTTTGATGAGTGAAATTGCTCCGCCTCCACTGGTCATGGTTGCCATAGGATGTAATTGGAGAACCCTCGAGTGTGAAGGGGCGAGGGACGGCCTTCTAGATTTGAAGGTTCTACTCAATGAAAGTTTTGTTGTAAGGGGGGAAATACCTAATGATCTAACAGCAAAGGTGGAACACGCTCGTCCTTACTTGTTATCGGACTATTTATTGAGGGGCACGGCTAGTGAACGTCGCCAAATTGGACTCATTTTGGCTTGAAGGCGCCGTAAAGCCTATCTTATCATAATATCCAAACAAAAACGGGTGCTCAAAGGCACCCGAATTTTACGATCTATAATGGTATCAAGGGTTTAACCCCCTGTCCCCATGGGGACACTTAGTATGTGCCCTGATACAGCGGGCCCAAAGTATCCTCATCAAACAGCGATGAAACAGACGTCCCATTCGCAATATTCATCGTGGCCTGCGCCAGCATCGGGGCCAATGGAACCGTACGAATTTTATCGCATGCCTTGGCTTCTTCGCTGATTGCGATGCTGTCTGTAATTACCAGATGTTTCATCACAGATTTAGAAATACGATCAATCGCGGGGCCAGACAGGACGCCGTGAGTGATGTATGATGTGACCTCTGTCGCGCCTTCGGCAATCAATGTTTCCGCCGCCTTACACAGCGTGCCAGCGGTATCACAGATATCGTCCACGATGATACAACGGCGACCCTCGACGTTACCAATCACGGTCATTTCTGAAATCTCGCCCGGTTTATTGCGGCGTTTGTCCACGATCGCCAAGTCAGCACCGATACGTTTCGCCAATTCACGCGCACGGGCAACACCACCCACATCTGGTGAAATCACGGTGACGTCTGACATGTCTTTGAAATGGTGCATCACGTCCAGCGCGAACACAGGCGCGGCGTAGAGGTTATCCACGGGGATGTCGAAGAAACCTTGGATCTGTGCGGCGTGCAAATCGACAGTCAGGATGCGTTCAACGCCTGCTTCGGTCAAAAGGTTTGCGACCAATTTGGCAGAAATAGGCGTGCGGGCCTTGGTGCGTCGATCTTGACGGGCGTAGCCGAAGTAGGGGATCACGGCGGTGATGCGTTCCGCTGATGAACGACGTAGGGCGTCGGACATGATCAACAGTTCCATCAGGTTGTCATTCGCAGGGTTCGATGTGGATTGGATGATAAACATATCTTCGCCACGGACGTTTTCGTAGACTTCGACGAAGATTTCACCGTCGTTGAAACGCTCAACACGCGTGTCGATCAATTTCACCGGTTGTCCACGGTGCAGCGACATGCGTTTTGCGATGCTTTCGGCCAGTGGTAAGTTGGAATTGCCTGTGATTAGCTTTGGTTCGATTTGTGTGCTCATGTCGGTCCCCATGCAGTCCGCCACGGCAGCTGTGGCAGATTCTCTTGCGTGGTTGTCGATACCATTGCAAATGTGTTTTGCCTAGATGGTTCAGGGGTGATAACCAGCAAATAGCGAATAAATGGAGAGCCAAATGACGCAGATTGATTATTACATGTTTACCTTGTCACCTTTCACCTATCTGGCGGGGGATGGTTTGGAGGAAATAGCAGCCAAACACGGCGCAACAATTAATTATAAACCGTTTCATTTAATCCAAGTGTTTGAACGCACAGGTGGGACAGCGCCCAAGGACCGTCATATCTCTCGTCAGGAATATCGTGCACAGGAATTGCCACGGATTGCGAAGTTCCGCGGGATGCCAATTACCGAAAAGCCAGCGTTTTGGCCAACAAACCCTGCGCCGAGTTGTTATGCAATTATCGCGGCGCAAAATGCAGGTGGTGGCGATGTTGGTGGTTTGTGCCAATCGATCCTGCGGGCCTGTTGGGTTGAAGACAAAGACATTGCGGATGAGGCGGTTGTAAAGGAATGTTTGGTCGCAAATGGGTTCGATGCAGGCCTGACAGACAGCGGCATGTTGCAAGGCGCGGAAACATTCGCCAGCAATACAGAGGCGGCGGTGATGGATAATGTGTTTGGCGCGCCAACATATGTCGTGAACGGGCAGGTATTTTTCGGACAGGATCGTTTGGAGTATTTGGATGCTTATTTGAGTGAGCTTGGCTAACGATGCGCGGTTAGAAATTATCTAGGAACTGGTCAATCAATTTATCGGTTGTTGACCAGTTGCACACCAGTCGCGCCGAGAGCATTTCGTTCGCATCGCCTGTTGAAGCAGGGTCAGCTGGCCAGAAATAATACTTTGATCCCTGTGCTGCTAATTTGTCATGGATCGCGCGTGGCAATGAGGCGAAAATCATGTTGGCGTGTGATGGGTGCATAAATTCGGCATTGCGTGTGTTTGCCAAGCCCGTGGCCAGCTTTTGCCCCATTGTGTTTGCCTGTTTCGCGAGGTCGATCCACAGGTCATCGGCAAGGTAGCCCTGCATTTGCGCCGATAGCATGCGATGTTTGGATAACAGGTGCCCACCGCGTTTGCGCCGCAGTTCGAATTCCCATGCCAGATCAGGATCGAAGAATATCACCGCCTCGACGCCCAAACAGCCGTTTTTGGTGCCGCCGAAGGATACGCAATCAATGCCCGATTTCCATGTCAGTTCCGCCGGCGTGCAATCAAGTGCGACCATTGCGTTTGCAAATCGTGCGCCGTCCAGATGGGTTTTGACGCCACCTGTGTCGGCGATTTTGGTTAGAGCTCGGATTTGCTCCAGCGAATAGACCGTACCCACCTCAGTTACGTTGGTGATCGACAGGGAGCCGCGCTGCACGTTGTGCACACCCAACCGCCCTGTGTATTCGATTGCGGATTGTAGGTTTTCAGGTGTCATCATGGCATCTGGTCCATCAACCAAGGTGAGTTTTGCGCCGTTGGCGTAAAATTCGGGTGCGCCGCATTCGTCCTCTTCGATGTGGGCGTTGCGATGGCAAAAAATCGTTTCCCATGGTTTGGTGATGGTGGCCAGAGCCAGTGCGTTAGCGGCAGTGCCTGTAGACACAAGGAAAACTGCGGCGTTTGGGGCCTCGAACAAATCGCGGATGGATTGTTGAACGGATGTCATCGCATCCTCGGCCCCGTAGCCGGAGGTGTAGCCAGTGTTGGCGGATAACATGGCGTCCATGATGGCGGGGTGTGCAGGGGCGGCGTTGTCGGATGTGAAGAACATTATAAATCCTCTATTACGTAATCTTCCATATCGGTCTCGTCGACCTCGTATTCGGGGGTGGTTTTATCCATCATGGAATTATTGGTGGTATGGGGCAAATTCGGGTCGCCCGAAATAAGCGGGTGCCAATCCAGTAGCGGTTCACCATCGAAGGTACGGCGATAGCCACAGGATTTGGGCATCCAGTATGCAATACGTTCAATGTTTTCTGGGGTCAAAACCACGCAACCTGCAACCATCTGTTTGCGCAGGGCATAGTTTTGGCATGTGCATGTGCTATCATCAAACAGGCGGCACGACAGCGAGGTGAATTTGATTTCACCAGTGTCCTCATCTTCCAGCTTTAGCAGGCAACATTTCCCGCATCCATCGCATAACGCTTCCCATTCGGGTTTGGTCATGTCGGTCATATCTACCGTTTCCCAAAAGCGGGGGCGAAGCGTTGCGTTTTTATTTGTCATGGTTTCTAGTGACCACGAAGTGCCACAAAAGAAAAGCAAAGATTTGAGAGAGACGGATTTATATGCGCCTGTGAAGGCGTTTTTGGAGGTGCAGGGCTACGAGGTGAAAGCCGAGGTGCAGGATTGCGACGTGGTTGCGGTACGTGGTGAAGAGCCTCCCGTGATTGTAGAGTTGAAGACGGGTTTGACGATAGCGTTGTTGCTGCAAGGTGTGGATCGGCAGGCGATTACGGATGCGGTTTATATTGCGGTTCCGCGTGGCAAGGGGCGCGCGTTTTTTGCGCGGGTGAAGGATGCGCGCAAATTGTGTTTACGGTTGGGATTGGGATTGATTTCGGTGAGGTTGCCCGATGGCGTGGTAGAGGTGCATTGTGACCCCGCCCCATATCAACCGCGCAAAATTACCAAGCGCAAAAATGCATTGTTGAAAGAGTTTCAAAAGCGTGTGGGTGATCCCAATACGGGTGGTCAGGTTGGGCGTCAGGTGATGACGGCGTACCGACAAGATGTTTTGCGGGTGTTGGATTTTATTGCGAAGAATGGCCCATCAAGGCCGCGTGATGTGGTCGCCGCGACATCGATTGCCAAGGGGCCGTCGATGTTATCAACGGATCATTATGGGTGGTTTTACCGGGTTGAACGGGGTGTGTACGACCTGTCCGATGGCGGGCAGGCCGCGGTGGTTCAATATGAGGATGTCATACGCGGATTATAGGCCTGTTGGGTATATTTTACCCAGCGTCTCGCGTGCCTGTGCACAGTCCAAATCCATTTGTTCGATCAATGGTTCCAATGTGTCGAATTTCAATTCTGGGCGTTGGTAGTCGACCAAGGCCACGGAAATGTTCGCGCCGTAGATGTCGGCGTGGAAATCGAACAGGAACACTTCTAGGTTTGGTTTGTAGACGCCAAACGTGGGGCGTTCGCCAATGGATGCGGCGCCAAAGTAGCGGCCTTGTGATGGCCCATCAAGAATATCAACCGTAACTGCGTAGACACCGTATTTTGGTGGGTGCAATCCGTCGATGGACATATTCGCCGTCGGGAAGCCCAATTCGCGACCGCGTTGGTCGCCTTGGATTACAGGGCCCTCGATCCGATGAAGGTGGCCTAGCATGGTCGCGGCGTCTTCGGGACGTCCTTCTGATAGAGCATTGCGGATGGCTGTTGATGAGAAGATTTGTTCGCCGTCTTTGACCAATTCTGCAATGGTTACGCCAAAACCAAATTCTTTACCGTATGCGATGAGGGTTTCGGCGTTACCTTTGCGGCCCTTACCGAAACAGAAATCCGCGCCAACGACGACGTGGGTCAGTCCCAATGCGCCGTGGATAACATCACGGGCAAATTCGCGTGCGTCCAGTGCGGATAGGGCGGCGTTGAAATTGAGTTGGTACAGATGTTGTACGCCTAGTTTTTCCAAACGGTTTGCTTTGGCCTCCGCGCTCATCAATTTAAATGCAGGCGCGTCGGGGGCGAAATATTCGCGGGGGTGTGGTTCGAACGTTAGGATGCCCAAAGGTGATCCTGACTTATCCGCGATACCACGCACGACATCGATGACGGCTTGGTGGCCCAGATGCACGCCGTCGAAATTTCCGATGGCGACGCAAGCGCCGCGATCTTCGTCGGCGATGAATTGATAATCTCTGATGATGCGCATTTGGATAGCCTGTTTGTTTATCGTAGATGACCGATTGAACAGGTCGGTGTCAATTGCGACGTGCCCAAAAACTGCTGTAATTTCGCAGGGTTAGGTTGGCCTGTGGTGTTGGTTTCTGCTGCTGCTAAACCACCGGTTACGAAGAGGCTGTCGAGGTCTTCTAGGACTGCGCCGCGGATGTCGGTGTTGATGCCGTCACCAATGCAGAGGATGTGTTTGTCCGATACCACGCGGCCAGCGATCGCGTTCAACCTGTTGCGGGCCAGGTCATAGATGGGGGGGTGGGGTTTACCGAAGTTATGTGCCGTGCCACCCATGTCATTGTAGGCCTGTGCGATTGCGCCTGCACAATAAATGCGTTGATTGCCGCGATCGACCTGAATATCTGGGTTCGCGCACAGCATTTTTAGACCACGGTTTTTCATGTTCAACAGCAGTTCCGCGTAATCGCCTGGGGTTTCGGTGTTGTCGTGAAACAGACCCGTGCAAACCACGCCTTCGGCTTGATCCAGAGGGACACGTTGGACATCGATGCCTTGGTAGAAGTCTTCTGTATCAACACCTTGGAAGAAGGCATCGTCGCGTTCTGGACCGATATGGAACACCTTGTGCCCATAGGCGCCTGATGCCAATGCCGCGCGGGATGCGTCGCCGCTGGCTGTAATGCCGTTGTATAAATCGCGTGGCACGCCGATTTGATCCAATTGCGGGTATACCGCCGACGCAGGGCGTGGCGAGTTTGTTAGCAAGTGAACTATACCGCCGGATTTTTTGAATGCGTACAGGGCATCAACGGCGGCCTGAAAAGGTTCAACGCCGTTGTGTAAACAGCCCCATAGATCGCAAAAAACGGCATCATAATTGGCGGAAATTTCGGATAGGTTTTCAATTATACGTGTCATGGAAGTGGGGTAGCAGTTTCGGGGGGGAATGGGAATATGTAAGCCACTTTTTTCGATAATTGCGATGCACAAGGTGTACACAACCTATACACAAGCGGGGCACAGGTGAGATGGGTTTTGTCTTTGGGGAAATGTCTGCTTAGAGCCCAAAGTGACCGCGCTTCTTTTCTGCTAAAGTCAACACCACCCCTCAATTTACATCAAGATAGCAAGCTTTCTCATCTGTTATGTTGGCAAAACTCCTTATCGAAACCTCTACATTTAAGCCTTTTGCGACTGGTGTTATCAGCTTCCCGCCTTGCGGGTTTGGGTTACATAAAATATTACCAAGTTCCCCCGGGCTAGAAATATTAGCGTCATAAACTGGATGAAAGCTGTAGTTCAAAACAGTATAGACAAAGAAAACGACGGTTCCATCATCCTCTATTTGCTCTTCTTCATACACATTGT
Organism: uncultured Amylibacter sp.; assembly: GCA_943846615.1. GTDB lineage: Bacteria > Pseudomonadota > Alphaproteobacteria > Rhodobacterales > Rhodobacteraceae > Amylibacter. The sequence continues at coordinate 2,316,634 of OX044354.1, forward strand.
ATCCAGTATCAAACGTTTCACATAAAAGCTTAGGTAGATGGCACCCATCCACATAGGCAGATATCACTGCAAAATCGTAGTCTTTTGAAGAAATTTTTTCTAAAGCAACTCCACTAGAGTAGTTTGATATCCGTTCGTGGCGAAATTCCATTGCCGTGTATATTAAAGCTGAACCAATGAGGCTGAATGCAATTACTTTCAATGGATGTAGTTTATTCATTTGAATCCCTTTTTGCGGCACTCTTACTGGAGATAAATGTAATAAATAAGGAAAATTTGGAACGGCGTCTTCGTCCCCCATTGCTGACAATAAGGGCATGCTCTTTTCAAGCGTAGAAAACTACTTAGAAAACAAAATTTTCTATCGAACGTGATCAATTCGTCTGCTTCTTGCCCCACGGCATCGGCACAACGGGTACGCCATCATCAATCAACGCCTTGGCATCCTCTATCTTTGCCTCGCCGAAAATTGAACGGTGTGGGGTTTCTCCGTCGTGCATTGCGCGGGCTTCGGTGGCGAAGTTGGTGCCGACGTCTGTTGATTCCGCTTCGACCTTGGCGCGCATGTCTGCGACCGCTTGTTCGGCGGGGGAAGCAGGGGCGCTGAGCGGGCCGACTGATTTTGTGCGTGAGGTTGAAACCCGAGGGGCCATGATGGCGCGTTCGACGTTTGATGATCCACAAACGGAACAGGATAACATATTCGCACGCGCCAGTTTATCGAACGCCTGCGCGCCGTCAAACCAGCTGTCGAATGTGTGATCTTGGTCGCACTTTAGGGTGTAGAGTATCATCCTGAAATCGTAACCTCAGAAAATTAAGGATGTATTCACGAATATGAACGCCTAGCGGCGGCGATCACGACGTGCAGACATCGGTTGGAATGCGACGGCGTTGTGCGCCTCGCAATATGGCTTACCTGTTTCCACGCCCAAACCACAGAACCAGAAATCATCCGTCGCTGGATCGCCAACAGGCCATTTGCATGTGCGTTCGGTTAGTTCCATCAACGTCAGCTTTTTAGCTTTCTTTTCGATCTTCGCAACTTTGGCTAATGCTTCGGCAGAAATTTCGTTTGCGGATGGTTGTGGTGGCAGGGGTTGGCCCGCCTTGATGATTGGCTTGCGTGGCGGGATATTTGTCGCCTTGGGCGTTTGAACCTTACTTTCGGTCGTGGAAACCACGGGTGCGCTGGTTGGGGTTGTTTTCACCTTCGCCGGTTCTTTTTTGGTGGTCGCCTTGGGTGTGGTTGTACGGTTTGATAGACCCAAACGGTGTACCTTGCCGATCACGGCATTGCGGGTTACGCCGCCCAATTCCTTGGCGATCTGGCTGGCGGATTTACCTTCGCCCCACATCTTTTTCAGAACGTCTACGCGATCATCTGTCCATGCCATATTAAATCTCCAAAACCTGTTCGATCGGGGTAAACCGCATGTTTGCCTACCAATCGGGGAATATCAGTCCACGTAATATACCGACATGGGTTAACAAGAACAATCCCTTGGTGGTGTTTTGTCGGATTTATATTCAGGCGGCTTTGTTCAGGTTTTCCCGCCATGCCAAAATGACCGCGCCAGTCAGGATCAGTGCGGCGCCAAGGATGCTGAAATGATCGGGGATTTGGGCGAAGATGGCGAAGTCGTAGAATGCGGCGAAGACCAATGTCATGTACGAGAAAGGCGCGATGTAGCTGGCGTCAGCCATAGCCATGGCGGTGATGTAACAGGTTTGGGCGCAAACCATCAGCAGGCCCAGTGCGATTAATGCGATCCATTGTGTGTCAGTTGGCATTTGCCACACAAAACTGGCAGCGAAGACGGATATGCAGATGCCGATGGAGTTGTTGAGGAGCAGGATTTGAAAGCCTGCTTCGCGACGGGTGATGATTTTCATCACGATGAGTTCTGCACCCATTAGGGCGGCGGCGCCAAGCGCGAGCAGGCCCGCCAGTTGGATTGAACCAGAAGTGGGGCGTAGTAGAACCATTGCGCCGATCAAGGCCAGCACCGCCGCCAGCCAGCGGTAGCGCCCAACGCGTTCACCCAGAAATGGGATCGCCAGTACCATCGCGAAAACGGGGTTTAGGAAGCTGATCGCCGTGGCGTCCGATAGCGGGATCAAGGCGGCGGCGGCGAACATCATGGTGACGCCACCCCAACCCAACAGCGAACGCGAGATGTGCAGTTTGATATCGGGCGATTTTATCGCAGGTCGGCGGATGGCAAATACGGTGATTAATGCACACCATGCGAAGGTGAAACGACCGGCGCTGATCTGAAGGGGATGTAGCCCAGCACCGAGGCTGTCGGTGCCCAATGACTTCGCCAAGATCATGGTTCCCGCCACAAATGATGTGGCCAGTACGATTAACAGGGCCGCGCGGGTGTTTGAAGAGAGGGTTTTTAGCATCATCTGACCTTGGGGTGTTTGGTAACAATTGACTTAAATAGGGCAATACTGCAAACAAGTTTTTTGCGCTTATAAAAGGATAAAAGCCGTGACCCAATCTGTGATGCCGACCTATGCCCGTGCACCGCTGTCTTTCGTTAAAGGCGAAGGAAGCTGGTTGATGGATGATAAGGGCCGACGCTTTCTGGATATGGGCGCGGGGATTGCCGTGAATATTCTGGGCCATGCGCATCCGGATTTGGTGGCTGTGTTGCATAATCAGGCGGAAAACCTGTGGCATACGTCGAACCTGTATGATGTGCCGAACCAGCAGGTTTTGGCGGATAAATTGGTGGATGCGACGTTTGCGGATACGGTGTTTTTCACCAATTCGGGCACCGAGGCGATGGAGTGTGCCGTGAAGATGGCGCGTAAGTTCCATTATGAAAACGGTGCGCCAGAGCGGGTGAATATCATTGCGTTTAATGATTCATTTCATGGACGTTCACTGGGGATGATTTCCGCGGCGGGTGCCGAGAAGTTGACCAAGGGATTTGGGCCGATGTTGCCTGGGTTCATTCACGTGCCGTTTGGCGATCACGCGGCGGTTCGCGGTGCGATTGATGAAAACACGGCGGCGATTTTGGTGGAGCCTGTGCAGGGTGAAGGCGGAATTGTTCCAATGCCTGATCACCAGCTAAAAGAGCTGCGCGAGATTTGTGATGAAAACGGGATCCTGTTGATCTTGGATGAAATCCAATGTGGCGTGGGCCGCACGGGGAAATTGTTTGCCCATGAATGGGCGGGCATTACCCCTGATATTATGGCGATTGCCAAAGGGATCGGAGGTGGATTTCCACTGGGTGCCTGTTTGGCGACGACGCGTGCCGCATCTGGGATGGTGGCGGGAACGCATGGTTCGACTTATGGTGGGAATCCATTAGCGACGGCTGTTGGTTCTGCCGTTTTGGACATCGTGAACACTGAAGGTTTTTTGCAAAATGTGAATGCGTTGGCGGGCACGTTGCGCCAAGCGTTGGAAGGGTTGGTTGCTAATCATCCGAAGGTTTTCAAGTCTGTACGCGGTACGGGTTTGATGATTGGTGTGGAATGTGTAGTGCCAAATATGGATGTGGTGAATGCTGGTTATGATTTCGAAATCTTGACCGTACCAGGCGGGGCGAATGTTATTCGCATGTTGCCAGCATTAAACATTACACCCGAAGAATTGACAGATGCAGTGGCGCGTTTGGATCGTGTTGCCAGCAAATTGGAAGAGACGTTATGAGACATTTTTTAGATATCCATAAGACGGATTTTAGTGATCTGAGTGCTATTTTAGAACAAGCGGATAAAACCAAGACGGCGCGTTTGGGGAAACCCAAGGGTACAATCGATGAAGACGCTGTTTTAGCGGGAAAAATGGTTGCGTTGATATTTGAAAAGCCATCAACGCGGACACGGGTTTCGTTTGATATGGGGGCACGTCAGATGGGGGCGCAAACCATGGTTTTGTCTGGCAATGATATGCAGATCGGGCATGGCGAGAGTATCGCCGATACCGCGCGTGTTTTGTCGCGTTATGTGGATTTGATTATGATCCGTACGTTTTCCGAGGAAACGTTGTTGGAGTTGGCGGAATATGCCGATGTGCCTGTGATTAACGGTCTGACGGATCGCACGCATCCCTGTCAGATCATGGCGGATATTATGACATTTCAGGAAAAGCATGGCTCGATTAAGGGTAAGAAGGTGACGTGGCTGGGGGATGGTAACAACGTTTGTGCATCGTTCCTGCATGCGGCGGGGCAGTTTGGGTTTGATCTGACCTTTGCTGGGCCGGAAGAGTTGGAGCCAGAAGCAGAGTTTGTTGGTTATGCACGCAAAAAAGGCAGCCAAGTTGTGATTGAACGCGATGCCGCGAAGGCGGTTGAAGGTGCGGATTTGGTTGTGACGGATACGTGGTTGTCGATGCATGATGGCAAAGATGCGCGGGATCGTCGCCATAACCTGTTGCGTCCCTATCAGGTGAATGCGGAATTGATGAAGTTGGCCAATGAAGATGCGACGTTCATGCATTGCCTGCCTGCACATCGCGACGAAGAGGTGACATCAGAAGTGATGGATGGACCGCAATCAGTGGTGTTTGATGAGGCAGAAAACCGCATGCATGCGCAAAAGGCGATTATGCAGTGGTGTTTGGATGGCTGATTATGCGCTGTTAGTGATTGATGTTCAGCAGGCGTTTTCTGAACGCGATGCGACGGGGGCAAATCGTTCTTGTCGTGATGCCGAGCAGAATATTTCGCGCCTTCTGACAACATTCCGTGCGACAGGTGCACCGATTATTCATGTTCATCATCACTCATTGGAAGAGGGATCGGCGTTTCGTGCGGATCGTTCGGGGGTTGCGGTGCAACCGTTTGCCGCGCCGCAGGGTGATGAGGTCGTGATCGTGAAGCATGTGAATTCCGCGTTTATTGGTACGGATTTAGAGGAACGGTTGAATGCGCTGGGTCGACCGCAGGTCGTGATTTGTGGGGCGACGGCGAACCATTGTGTGGAAACCACCACGCGGATGGCGGGGAATCTGGGGTTTGATGCGTTTTATATTGGGGACGCCGTTTGGGCCTATGATCATTCCAGCGTCACAGGCGCGTTGATATCCGCAGAACAAATTCATGCCGTGAGTATGGCGAATTTGCACGGTGAATTTGCCACAGTGCTAACGTGTGATCAGGTTTGTGCACGCATTGCAGACGCGGGTGCCGTGTAGCGGGGCCTACGGCGCGGGTGGTATGCGGATATGGCGTGCCTCCGGCACTGGTTTTGGCCAGTGGACGTGCGATGCGGGTGTGTATTTCTGTTTGAATTGCTGAGATGACGGGGGTGGTTAATGAAATGTTAACGCGCCTTAGCCTCTGTTGCGTTTGACGATGGGGATTGTTGTCGTGCGTGTTTTGAATGTTGGTTCGTGGGGTGGGTGGTAATGTGCGCGTTGCCAGAATTTCATACCGCCCAGTTTCAACCATGTTGGCATTGTGAAGATGACCCCGACAATAAAGCCGCCTATATGCGCCCAATAGGCGATACCGCCGCCTGTCGCAGACGAGGCCAATTCGCCGAAGATTTGCAAGCCCATCCAGATGCCAAGAACGATGAACGCGGGCAGGGTGAAGATGCGAAAAAAGATGACAAGGATGAGGGCGACGTCGACCTTGGCGTTTGGGTAGAGCAGGAGATAACCGCCCATGACGCCCGCGATCGCGCCTGATGCGCCGACGGTTGGGACGAGGGAGTTGGGATCGGACATCACGTGGAAAGCATCCGCGCCGAGGCCAGAGAGTAGGTAGAAGATGGCGAAGGGGATGTGGCCCATTGCGTCCTCTATATTATCGCCGAAAATCCATAAAAACAGCATATTGCCAGCGATGTGCATCAGACCGCCGTGTAGAAACATTGAAGTTATGGCGGTGTGGTATTCTGTGCCTGCGGTGATTTCGGCGGGCACCATCGCCCATGTATCAAAGAAGCCAGCCAGTGCCACACGATCCGCCAAAAGCGGGCTGTACATCGCGAAGACCACGATGTTGATCGCCATGATTGCCCATGTCACATAAGGTGTGTGGCGTGATGGGTTGTGATCGCGAAATGGGAACATGTTAGTACCTTTGGATAACGAAGCTGCCATTTGATTGGCCCATGGCGAAGAGATAGCCCAATGTGCCTGCGGTGATAAGACCCGCGAGGATGGCGAAGCCGATTTTCCAACGCGAATACGGGCGTTCGCCCTGTACCGTGCCTGTGCGTCCGTTCACCACGAAGCGGTATGTTTTGCCGCGGTATTTATAGGCGGCGAGCCAGACAGGCAGCAGAACGTGTTTGAAGGTGAGCGTACCGATTTCGGTGTTTACGGATGAGATGCGCTGGCGATCGCCGCCGATGTCGAATTTTACATCGCGTTCGATCATGCGGTTTACGTATGCGGTTGCCTCGGTGTAGCCATCTTCGAGGGAGACTGTGTAGCCTTCGGCGCGAAAGCCTGCGAGGTATTCGGGTTGATAGGGTTCCATCGCGGATAGATCCCATGGGGCTAGACCGTCGGTGTATTTTTTCGGGAGGCTGGAAGAAGCCAGCACCAGCACGTCATCGAAGAAGCGGGCGACGCGACCGCGTACACCCGACCAGCGGATTTTTTGCACGCGTCTTGTGCGGCGGCGGCGCTGGCCGTTTATGGTGGCGTAGTATGTTTGACTCTCGTAATAAATCGTGCCGCGTTGGCCGCGATAGGACGACTTTGTGTCGGCATCATATGTCCAGTAGGGGACATATATGCCCTGCATTTTACGGCCTTTGCGTGCGTAGGCGCGCAGGCCATTTGGGGCGAACCAGAGTTGGCCAAGCCAATCTGTCATACGGTCACGGGCCTGTTCCTCGGTTAAGCCGAAGGGGAGTAGTCCACGCGGTTTGATTTGGCGTTCCGTACCCGTTTGGGTGACAACGGGGGTGGCGCAAAAGGGGCATTCTGCGGAATGGGCGTGCTCAAGCATTTCCACATGTGCACCGCAGTTTTCACATGCGAAGGTTTGGAGTTCCGACATTTCGAAATCGGACAGGCCGTCCTTTATCGCCTTGCGAAAGTCGAGTTCGCGGATGGCCGTGCCGCGCCACATGCCGCCGCCTTCGATGCTTTGCGCATTGCCGCAGTGATCGCATTGCAGCGTGTCCGTGCCCGGAGCATAGCGCAGGTCCGATCCACATGCTTCGCATGGGAACCGGTGATCGTGATTGTCCTGCGCGTTGTTGTTTTCCAATGGGTTACCTATGGATCAACCTTTGGGAGCGGGGGGTGGTGAAATGGTGAAAAGCGTTGCCAATTCATCCAATTCGCCAGCGGTTTTCCAACCGTCCAAGCCAACTGTCCACACGAAGGTATCGCGGGCGATTTTGCCGTCGTCCACCTTGCGTGCCAATTCCGCGCGTGAATAGGGGCCTGTTGCCTTGCCTTTGACGGCGACATGCCAAACTTTTTCTACGGCGGCATTTGGTGCGGGTGGTGGCATTGCGCCCATTGATTGTTCCGGTGCGCGACGACCCCATGGGCCTGTCATCATGCGTTCGGCCATTGCCATGCCCATGCCAGCGCCCATTCCAGCGGCCAAACCGCCGCCGTTTCCAGGTGTTGCTGCGCCCGTGGTTAAGGCCTCGGCTGTTGAATAATGCGTAAAGTTGCGCAGATCACCGACCATGCCCATGGATGTGCGTTTGTCCAATGCCGCCTCGACCGCATCAGGAAGGGAAATGTTTTCGATGAACAGGTTTGGAAGCGATATCCCGAATTCCGCCAATTCAGGCGCGATGCGTTGGGACAGGTGTTTGCCCAATTCTGGTGTGTTTGCCGCCATGTCCAGTACGGGAATGCCGCAGGTGGCGATGGCAGACGAGAAGCGCGAAACAATGACGTTGCGGATTTGGTAGCTGATTTCGTCTGTGGTGACTTCGCCGTCTGTACCCACGATTTCCGTCATGAATTTAGCAGGGTCAGAGACCTTTACCTCATATGTCCCAAATGCACGGATGCGCACGGGGCCGAATTCTGGATCGCGACAGATGACAGGGTTTTTCGTGCCCCATTTCAAATCTTGGAAACGAGTGGTGTTTACGAAATAGATTTCAGATTTAAACGGGCTTTCGAAACCGTGATCCCAGTAATTGAGGGATGTCAGGATCGGCATGTTGTTGGTTTCCAACATGTATAGGCCCGGTGAAAATACATCGGCAATTTGGCCTTCGTGGACGAATACAGCCGCTTGGCCTTCGCGTACGGTCAGTTTCGCACCGTATTTGATTTCGTGACCTTCGCGTTCGAACCGCCAAACCAATGTGTCGTCGGTGTCATCCGTGTGGTGGATGACATCGATTAATTCGCCTTTGATGAAATCTAAAATACCCATGTTTTAGCTCCTTAAATATCCTTTGGATCGACAGTGTCGTCCGCCGTTGTTGGCGATGCCTTGGCCGCGGCCAAGGTTTCTTTCAACTTGGCTTCTAGGCCTTCCAGCTCACCTTCTGCGGTGGCGCGACGGGCTTTGCCTTCGTCGGCGATTGCCAAGCTCTCTTGGATGGTGTCGATCAGGTATTGGTTTGCCTTCTTGATGCTTTCCATATCGAACACACCGCGTTCCATTTGTTCGCGTACCATTTTGTTCGCGTCCTTCAGGTTTTCCGCATTGCTCTCCAACAATTCGTTGGTCAGGTCGGTTGCTTCTTTGACGACCTTCGCGGCCTCGGTAGAGCGGTGGATTGTTACGGCCTGTGCCAATTGTGTTTCCCACAATGGAACCGTGTTCACCAAGGTAGAGTTGATTTTTGTGACCAGTGATTTATCGTTTTCCTGAACCAAACGGATGGATGGTAGGGATTGCATTGTCACCTGACGGGTCAGCTTCAAATCATGTACACGGCGTTCCAGATCATCACGGGCGGAACGCATATCACGCAGTTCCTGTGCCATGATAACACCCTTATCTTTGGATGCTTTTTCGACGGCTTTTTCCTTGGCTGGAATTGTTTTCGCATCCAATTCTGCGATCTTCTTCTCGCCTGCCGCAATGTACAGGGCCAATTCGTCGTAGAAGGCCAGTGTTTTGCCATAGAGTTTATCCAAAGATTTGATGTCTTTGAGAAGGATATGTTCGTGATCTAGCAATTCGTCGGTGATTTTGTCGATCTGACCCTGAACAGTTTCATAGCGCGCCATGAATTTTGCGACTGGTGCTGTGCGACCGATTAGTTTTTCCCACCATGAAAGCGAACGATTTGGGTTCAATTCGTCAACGGAGAAGCCACGGATGGATGTAACCATGTTGCGAAGGCTTTCGCCTGCGGGGCCGACATCCTTGTTGCGCACGCCTGCCAACATTTCTTGGCTGATGGCCTGTAATTCCGCCTGTGCGCCGGAGCCAAATCCGATGATGGATTGGGTGTTTGTGATGTCGATTTCCTTCATGCGGGCGTTGATTGCACGCGTCATGCCGGGTTTTACATCATCCAAAACGATCAATGCGCCTGTTGGTTCTGGCAAAACAGCCGCCGTTACTTCTTGGACTTCTTTCAATGCAGATTCTGCTTTCTTGCGGATTTCTTCGGCCATGGGGCACTCCTTGTTTAAATTAATTGCGGGCTTTGACGCCCTCTTGTTTCAATCGGTCGCGCAGAACTTCGATTTCAACGTCGAGGTCTGTGCGATCATCCAGCAACATCACTTCGCTTTGGGTCGCGAATGTTGCTTCTAAATCGGTCAGTAGGTTTTCGTAATCTGTACGGGCGGCTGTATCGCGTTTTTTTGCGTAAAGGTCGGCGAATTTAACCGTCGCATCGCGCGCACCCTTTAAATACACGCCCATGAATTTGCGTGCGCCTGTTAGGTCGCGCGGATCTTCTTCGACGGCGCGAAACATTTTGCGCGCGTTTGCGGCCATGCTCTCTACGCGGCCTTCGAGTTTGCGATCATTAAAGCGTTTTGAGGCGGTGATTGTGTCGTTTAATAATGCTTCGGCCTTATCCACTGCCTTGGCGACGCGTTGGGCATCGAATTCGGACAGACCTTCCATACCCTTTTTCTGCATCGGATCCATGCCGAAGCTGAAGATATGGGCGGCGGATGCGATGGCGCCGAACATGATAGACGGGAACAGGGTTTGCCCCCAGCCAAGATGCGCGGCGGTTGCGACGCCAAGACCCGTTAGGATCGTTGCGAAGAGTTTGCGCGGAATTGCAGGTGGGCGCGCCACCTTGCGGGCGTTGTACGCATCTTCGGCGCTAAGACCGTCACGTAAGAGCCATGCCGCCAAGATTAGGAGTATGAATGCGCCCAGTTCGCCCAGCATGCCGTTGGCGTCGCCAACGCGCAATTCGCCGATGGCAGCGAAGAGTAGGGGGATGGGAACAAGGAAGAGGAGTTTGGCGCGGATATTGGAATTATACGCCTTTTGTCCGCGAAAACGATTTACCTGTGTTTCAATACCATCACGGGCGTTGTCAGGTGACCCATCGGGGCTGAATTTTCCACCGTATTTTTTAGCCATTAGGACACACCCAATGCGCCAAAAGACACATACCATATGACAGCGACCAGAACGAAATAGGCCAACCAGTTGAGGTTCGAAGAATTCATTTTTCCCCACAGAAAAATTTAGCAGACAGTATCAATATATAAAAGAAACCTCCCGTTACTAGACGGGAGGCTGTATTTATTTGCAAGTTTTTAAGTGTATTGCCTGAAATCAGTGCGGTTTTTGCTCGTGTGCACGTTCGGCGGCCAATTTGCGTTGGTAGCCTGATTGCACCAATTCCACGATGACCAGAACAACAACAGAGAAGTAGAATGTCGATTTCGACATTGGGATCAACTCATAACCGAAAATGTGGATTAGCAAGCTGTCATCGTGCATTGCGTGCGCGGCGGCTGGGCCTGCCTCGCCCAACAAGACAACACCGACGATGAGTAGGATGAACAGGCCGAGAACCTCGTACATGCGGTTTTTCTTTAGGAACTCTGTTACACCATCGGCCAGCAGAACCATTGCAACGCCAGAGGACAAAATCGCGATAGCCAAAACGATGAATACATCCGTGATCGCCAAGGCGGACAGGATTGAATCGAAGCTGAAAACAAGGTTCATCATTACGATCATCATCACCACTTGGGCCGCGGATTTACCGCCCTTTTTGTGTTCTGGATCGTTTTCAAGGTGTTCCATGGACAACATGTGGCTGATTTCCTTAAACGCTGTGTACATGATGAAAATACCACCGATGACGAACACGCAGGTCGAGAAATTGACCCCACCTGTTAAAATGCCGGGGAAATCGAAGATGTGGAACGGTTCCTTCATCAGGTCGATCAGTTGGATCATTACGAAGAGAAGCACGACGCGTAGCACCACAGCGATGATGATGCCCCAGAAACGCACGCGTTTTTGTACCGCTTCGGGTGCGCGTTGTGATTCGATAGAGATGTAGAGAAGGTTATCAAAGCCAAGAACGGCCTGAAGAAAGATAAGAACTGCAAGGTTACCCAAGTTCTCGAAAGTAAATAAATCAGCCATTATTGCCTCTTTTAAGTCCTGTTGGAATGTTTGAAATCGATTTTTAATTCATCTTGCGAAAACTGCAAGCAAAGGGTGGTGCCTTATTTTTGCCTTATTTGAGAAAATCGTTAATATCTTCGCATATCCGTGCCGCAAAGTGAGTCGTTTAGGATGGTGAGTGAACGGAATCGCGATGCGATGCGGCAATGGTAATAGCATTAAGGACGCATAAAATGGCAATTGGCAAAGTGAAGTGGTTTAACGACGACAAAGGATTTGGTTTTATTCAACCACCCGAAGGCGACGCGGATATTTTCGTGCATATATCCGCATTACAAGAGGCGGGTATTCAAACGCTGGCGGATGAGCAAGCGATTGAATATGAATTGGTTGATGGGCGCGATGGGCGCAAAATGGCAGGTGGGTTGAAGCTGGTTGAGTAGCTATATGCCCAGTTGATCGCGGATCGTTTTCGATTTCATCTCTTCTACGTCGCCGGGTTTTAGATCATCTAATTTGAACGGCCCGTATGATGTGCGGATCAAACGGTTCACGCGCAAACCAACGTATTCCATGGCGCGGCGAATTTCGCGGTTTTTACCTTCGCGAAGGCCGATTGTGAGCCATGCGTTGGAACCCTGTTGGCGATCCAGTTTGATTTCCATTCCCTTGAACCGTTCGCGGTCGATCACGATACCTTGGCGCAATGGTGCAACCATTTCCTCGGTTGGGGTGCCGTTTACGCGGACGCGGTAGCGGCGTAGCCAACCTGTGGAGGGCAATTCGAGTTTGCGCTTTAGGCCACCATCGTTGGTCAGCAGTAATAGACCTTCGGAATTGATATCCAAGCGACCGACCGACATAACGCGGGGCATGTTTTCGGGCATGTGATCATAGATCGTATCGCGCCCTTTTTCGTCGCGATCCGTGGTGACCAGCCCGATGGGTTTGTAATAACGCCAGAAACGAACCTGTTCAGCCTCGCCGATTTGTTTGCCGTTGACGAAGATTGAATCCGCCGACGTGACCTTGATCGCTGGTGTGTCGAGGATTTTTCCGTTCAGTTTAACCTGACCGATGGCAATCATACGTTCAACTTCGCGACGCGATGCAACCCCTGCACGTGCAAGGTATTTCGCAATTCTTTGTGGTTCTTCTGACATGCGTTCCCTATGGCGCAATGATTGCAGGCTTGCAAGGGGCGCGTTTTTTGCGCATTCAGAATTATGACTGATTTTACAACATATATGCCGATGGCGCTGGAACAGGCGCGGATGGCGGGTGAGCGCGGCGAGGTGCCCGTGGGCGCGGTGATTGTGCGCGGTGGCGAAGTTGTGGCGCAGGCGGGCAATCGAACGCGGGAATTGAATGATCCAACAGCGCACGCAGAGGTGATGGCGATACGCACGGCCTGTGCGGATTTGGGTGTAGAGCGGTTAACGGATGCTGATCTGTATGTGACGTTGGAACCATGCCCGATGTGTGCGGCGGCGATATCGAATGCGCGGATTGCGCGGGTGTATTATGGTGCGGGCGATCCGAAATCGGGTGGCGTGGCGCAGGGGCCGCGGATATTTGATCATCCACAGTGTCATCATAAGCCAGAGGTTTATGATGGGATTGCAGAGCGGGAGTGTGCGGAATTGTTGGTTGGGTTTTTTAAGGGGAAAAGGGGTGACTAAAATCATAAACAGTTTAAATCATTGCCACAAAAAGCAAAGCTCATTGTACAAACGCTCCACGAAAACTATTATGGATAGCTAAATTATGACTGCGCAACATTTTAAAATACTTGCTACTATTTTCATGTTCGGTGGGGGTGCGGTTTTACTTCAGAATTTGGTTTTTGTTGCTGGAAGTCAATCTGCTGTCGCAACCGTTAATCATGTGCAACACTTTCGTGTTGGCAATGGGACTGGGCGTTTTTCAGTTTCCGACGATTACGTTCTGCTGACCTTAACTGTAAAAATAGACGATATTGAAGGGGAGTATACGACGCGTACTGGCCGATCATCGGTGCGAGAGGGCGATATTGTTCAAAGTTTCGTTAAGCCAAACAAGCAAAAAATTATTACGAAGAAACAATTGTTTAAAAAAAATATCGCGGGTTTTCTTTCTGCGCTGTTTGGGGCGTTGTTTTTGTGGCTTGCGAAAAGAATAGAATAATTCACCTTCGTTTCAATTTGGATGATTGTTTAAAGCGGAGTTGCGACTGGTACTGGCGGTCAATCCCCTGCGCGGAATCAAGGCCGCAGGCCGCCGCGCATCGTTGGCCCGTCCGATGGGCAAACGATTTGGTGGGGCAGGGTGTTACTGTTATGTTTTAGATACTTGGCTGGGATAAAGTGGCCAGCACATGTGTTTCTTCGTTTTCCCACGAGCCAACCATGCGCGGCTTTGTTTTGTTGATATCTAAAGTAGGAATGTCGCGCATTAGGATCAACAAATTTTGCTGACCCTAATTTTGCTTGTGCAGATGTTAGATTAGGCTTTTGAAACGAGGATCAGAAATCATGTTGTTGATCGATTTTGAAAGTGCACGGTTAAATGCATCGGCTGTATTTTTACATGCCGCAGCCGCTGAAAAGCTTGTGCCAAATTTATGAACCGTATTTACATCGTAAGATTGGCCTTTGTTGGATGAAACGCGCATTCCGATTGTCCAAGTTCCCGCGAAAGAATCTGGTTTCAGTTCTGTAACAACCACATTGATAGCGCGGCCGTTTCGATTGTACATTTTTCCGGCTAAAAACTCAGCTTGAAGGGCTTGCTCTACAACCTTCGATATGTTTTGCCCGCCACCCAAATCAAGAGGGCCTGCTAGCCTGCAAGTTGGTTTTTCTACGATCCCTGCTGCAGCTGTTACAGTTCCAACAGACGTCCCTTTTCCAGATGCGGCGATACTCTGAAGCGCGATAACATTTGAGGGGTTTGTTTGGTATTGTGGCGTTGTGTAGGTATCGCAACCGGTTAAAATCAATCCAACCAAAGAAAAAGCAGCAATCTTATTTATCATTATTATCCCAATCCGTATTATTATAAATTATTTACGCAAAATTACGTTGGCTGAGATTTTTCATAAATCGGAATGCAATGCAAGGTTGTCTATGGTCTGTTTGCGAATTGAATTACCAACACCCGCGCTTGCGCCCATCGCTCGACGTTGGTAAACGAAAATCTGAAACGCATTTTGGGAATAAGCTGATGTCCATCGACAAAGAAACCGCACGCCGCGCCGCCCATTTGGCGCGTATTGCCGTGCCAGAAGACGAACTTGAAAATCTGGCGGCGGAACTGACCGGAATTTTAGGATTTATGGAACAGTTGAACGAGGTTGATGTTGAGGGTGTAGAGCCGCTGACCTCTGTATCGCCAATGGCATTGCCGCGTCGCGCAGATGTTGTAACGGATGGTAATCAGCCAGAGAAAATTTTGAAGAATGCACCTGATAGCCGTGAAGGCTTTTTCGCTGTGCCAAAAGTGGTGGAATAGATTATGGAATTATCAAAACTGACCATCGCCGATGCTCGTGATAAGTTGCGTGCTAAAGAGATTACCGCCACTGAATTGACCGAGGCCTGCATCAGCGCCGTTGATGGTGGCGATGCGTTGAATGCCTATTGTGCGAAAACGCCCGAATTGGCGCGCGAACAGGCCGCGAATGCCGATGCGATGTTGGCCAAGGGTGATGCGCCTGACATGTGTGGTATCCCGTTGGGGATTAAGGATTTGTTTTGCACCAAGGGTGTGAATTCCCAAGCGGCGTCAAATATCCTGAAAGATTTTAAACCTGAGTATGAGAGCACCGTAACCACGCGTTTGTTCGATCAAGGCGCGGTTATGTTGGGCAAGTTGAACATGGACGAATTCGCCATGGGTTCATCCAATGAAACATCTGCATATGGCGCGGCGGTGAACCCGTGGCGTCGTAACGGTGCGGATACGCCGTTGACGGCGGGTGGTTCATCTGGTGGTTCTGCGGCGGCTGTTGCTGGTGATTTATGTTTGGCGGCGACGGGTACGGATACGGGTGGTTCAATTCGCCAACCTGCCGCGTTCACGGGGATCGTTGGCGTAAAGCCGACATATGGCCGTGTGTCGCGTTGGGGCATCATTGCGTTTGCGTCATCATTGGATCAAGCGGGCCCGATGACCAAAACTGTGCGTGATAGCGCGATTTTCCTGAATGCGATTTCTGGGCATGATGCCAAGGACAGCACATCCGCGCCATTCGAAGTGCCGAATTTTGAGGCGGCGATTACGGGCGATATTCGTGGTAAGAAGATCGGTATCCCCAAGGAATATCGTTTGGATGGCATGCCAGCGGAAATCGAGAAGTTATGGGCCGATGGCACCGAAATGATGCGCGATGCGGGCGCGGAGATTGTTGATGTTTCCCTGCCGCATACGAAATACGCATTGCCAGCGTACTATGTTTTGGCACCTGCCGAAGCATCGTCAAATTTGGCGCGTTATGATGGTGTGCGTTATGGCCACCGCGCAACATTGAAATCTGGTGAAGGTATTGATGACATGTACATGCGCACCCGCGCCGAAGGGTTTGGCGACGAGGTAAAGCGCCGCATTATGATCGGTGCATATGTATTATCGGCTGGTTTCTACGATGCGTATTACCGCCGCGCGCAACGTGTGCGTACATTGATCAAGAAAGATTTTGATGATGTTTATGCAACTGGTGTTGACGCGATCCTGACGCCTGCGACGCCATCCGCCGCGTTTGGTTTGGGCGAGATGAAGAACGAAGATCCGATCAAGATGTATTTGAATGATGTGTTTACGGTGACGGTGAATTTGGCTGGTTTGCCAGGTGTATCTGTGCCTGCGGGGTTGAGTTCCGAAGGATTGCCGTTAGGTTTGCAATTGATCGGTCGCCCTTGGGAAGAGGGTGAAATGTTGAACATGGCATCTGTGTTGGAAAACAGCGCAGGGTTTAATGCCAAAGCGGATAAGTGGTGGTAACATGAAAAAGATATTGATTTCTCTAATGGCTTTGGGGGCGCTGGCCGCCTGTAATGAACCGCAACCAGAGCAGGATCAATATTTCGATCATGTTACGCCTGTGCCGACGAATATTTCAGGCGAGCCAATTCCACCTGTTGAACCTATTCCCGCGGAGCCTATTCCTGCGTCGACAACTGGCGTGGATGCGGACGGCGTAACCTATGAAACGGTAACGGTGAATACCGACGGCCTTGAAGCGCCTGTAGCGCCAGCGACTACTGCCGCGCCAGCGCCTGGATTGTATGAGCCCGCTTTGTCGTTACCTACCGAGAGTGCTAAGGTGAAAAAGCGTGCCGCGCGTCCTGTTAAAACCGCGACATTGAAACCGCGTACCGAAACGTTAAACCTGCGCGAATACGCAGCGACGCAAACGCATTTGGTTGGCGAGAAGAAGTATTCTCGTAGTGCATCGAAATATGCGAATGGTGACAATTGTGACCAATACTCTGTGCCAGAAATCGCCCAAATAGCGTTCCTGAATGCGGGCGGCCCGCGCAAAGATTCGTTGTTGCTGGATGGTGATGGCGACGGATTTGCATGTGCGTGGGTTCCGCAACGATAACATGGCATTGCCTGTTATCCATCAACACCCATCCCCCAATTTCGGCCCGCGAAAACACGGGCGCGCGCCTGATATGATTGTGCTGCACTATACCGCGATGGATAGTGCCGATGCGGCGATTGAACGTCTGTGCGATCCAACGTGCGAAGTGTCCGCGCATTATGTGATCGACACGGATGGCACGATTGCTCAGTTAGTTTCCGAAGAGATGCGTGCGTGGCATGCGGGCGCGGGGGCGTGGGGTGATGTTGTGGATGTGAATTCGCATTCCATTGGGATCGAGCTAGACTATTGCCCGCCATTTGAAGGTGATCTGGCATTTGATACGCGCCAAATTACGGCATTGAAGGCATTGACGACGGATATATTTGCACGCCGCCCAGATATCACACCCGCGCGGGTCATTGGGCATTCGGATATGGCGCCTGCGCGAAAATTTGACCCGGGTCCTCTGTTTCCGTGGCGGGAATTGGCGGGGGCTGGATTGTCGATTTGGCCTGATGATGTGGATGAACAAACGCCCGATTGGGATGCATTTAAACGGGCGGCGATGGTGTTTGGGTATCGTGCACCCGATGAAGTGGACGGGTGGAATGCGGTTTTGTTTGCCTTTCGGTCGCGGTTTAATCCGCAACAGACCGGTGATTTATCCGCGCTCGATATGGGCATTTTAACCTCTCTGGCGCATCGTTATCCCGCATTGGATCATAAGGAAAAATTTAATGTCTAAAGATACCCCATTGACCCCGACCGAAATGATCCGCGATGCGCGGCATTTGGCGAATGATGCACGTAACGCCATTGTAAAACAGCTGGGATCGGTAAAGGATTTCGAACGCGGCGAGTTGATCCGCCAAATCGATCAATGTACCAAGATGTTGAATATCGGCGAGCCGTATTTTTCACAAGCAGGCCAAGATCGCATTGTGGACAGCATCTTGAAGAAAAAAATGGGTGGCGTGTTTGTTGATGTTGGTGGATTTGATGGGCGCGAGGGGTCTAATTCCCTGTTCTTCGAAGTGTTTCGCGCGTGGACAGGTATTTTGATCGAGGCCGCGCCAACCAGTTTGGCCAAGGCCAAAGCGTTTCGCCGTTGCCCGTGTATTGGTGCTGGTGTTTCGGGGACACCGGGCCAGATGGAATTCATGGAAATCACCGGCAAGATGGCGCAGTTGAGTGGATTTTTGGACGGCTATAGTCCGAAATTGTTGAATTTCGCCCGCGAACAGCCCGATCACAACGAGATCATTCATACGCTGCAAAGTCGTACCTTGGCGGACATCCTGAGCGATCAGAAGATCGCGCAGGCTGACTTCTTGTCATTAGATGTCGAAGGCGGCGAGGTTGGGATTTTAGAGAGTTTCCCGTTTGCGGATTTCGATATTGATATTTGGACGATTGAAAACAACACGCGTACGCCCGCTATTCGCAAAATTATGCACGCGAATGGGTACAAACGATTTGAGTTTGCAGGTGTTGATGAAATTTACCGCAAAGTGCGTTAGCGGTATAGCCCGACACCGTGACGCCAATGCACATCTTTGTAGACCAGTGTGCCTGTCATATCAGGTGTGTAGCGTGATAGTTTCGCAACCTGAAATGCCTTTGGTGGAATGCGTAGGGATGGGCGACGAAATCCAAGTTCCATCGCGTTTTCAAACCCGCGTTCTCCGTAGTAACGATGATGCCCTTCTAGGAAGAGTAGTGGTGCGCCAAGATCATCAGCGACCTTAATCGCGTAGGACAGGAGTGCGGTTCCGACCCCTTGGTTTTGGTGATCTGGTAATACAGCCAAAGGGGACAGAACCATGACATCAATCAATTCTTTTTCACCATCCACCTGTGCATAGGACATCATGACATGGCCGATCAGGGTACCGTCGGGACCTACCGCCACCAATGATTGGGTGGGCAGTAATGTGAATTGCACGCGCAGGTCTTGGACCATTTTGGGCATATCTGGATCATCGTCAAAGGCGGCGAAATTGATTGCGTCGATGGCGGCATAATCATCATGGGTTTCGGTGCGAATTGTGTATTGTTTGGTCATGGAGCCTTTGGGGTTAAACAGAAATAATAATGGTTTTATGTTCTGTGAGTTTATCGGATACGCCCCCAAAATTCAATAATCATAGGATTTCAGGTAGATAGCCATTTTTCTGCTTGGTTCTGATCGTGTAACTCAAAACTTTTGATGTCGATACCGGGGAAGAGGGCGCCCTCAATCTCTGCTGCGGTGCGCAGCCAGCCCGTATCGCAAAGGACCGCGCATTTATCGTATTTGCCAAGCAACGCGAACATTGACGGTATACGCCCCACTTCAACCCCAATTGCACCCAAGGTTGGGAACGAAAATTCAGTGATTTTATACAGCATCTGCCCGTTGCGGACATCCTCGGAAGCCTTAAGAAGTTCATCCAAACCAACACGCATATCAATGGCATCCAGTGTCCCGCTGAGTTCGATGTCCACTCGATTTTCAGATTGTTTGATGACGTTTAGCATTGTTTGACCCTCCTTGGGTTTAAGGCAGTTTACCAAGAGAATTTGTGCTGTGCTTTGATTTGCATCAATAGGGCGATTTTTTGATTATATAATGATTTCAGATAGATAACCCTATGTCCCCATGGGGACACCTGGGAAACAGCCCATTGACCGACGCGCCGCAATCGCCTATCTGGCAGGTGCGGATGGCTGGGCGACCGCGCGTATGCGAGGAAAGTCCGGACTCTTTACAGCAATGGCGGCGGGTAACGCCCGCCTGGGGTAACCCAAGGGAAAGCGCCACAGAAAACAGACCGCCCGTTTTATACGGGTAAGGGTGAAACGGTGGGGTAAGAGCCCACCGCGGTGGTGGTAACATCACTGGCATGGCAAGCCCCGTCAGGAGCAAAACCAAGTAGGAACCGCGTGCCCGTAAGGGCGGGGTCGCTGAAGCCCCAGCAGGTTCGGGTGGTTGCTAGAGCGCGTTGGCAACAGCGCGTCCAGATGAATGGTCGCACACGACAAAATCCGGCTTATAGGCCATCCGCAAATTACTTACAGGCCTTGGCGTTGATGACGGCAGCAGAGGCATCGCGGCGCAACGCGCCATCTTTGACGACATTCGAGCCGACCTGCGCCAAGAGACCAGCGCCTGATCGACCTCGTTGGTTAATAAGACCTGCAACTACCTGTCCACCTGTTCCCTTGGCTTTCTTGCCTGCGACCTTGGTTGCCTTTTTGTTTTCCTTCTCAACCCAGCTACATTTCTTTTTTGAATATTTTATAACCAAACGGTCATACTTTTTAATATCATCTCCACGATAGCCGTAGGATTTAGCTGATTTGACAGGTGCGGCATGAGCCATTGTTGAGAGGCAAATCGTTGCGGCCGTCAATGTGCAAGTAATTAGTCTAAACATATAAACATTCTCCTTTAAATTAATGTAGATATTAACCAGCAACAGATAATATCTGTCACGTATATTTTAACGGGTGCGTTTTTGTGGAAGGAAGAAGTGATATCAAAGGATAATAAAGTTTAGGTTTTCGTTAGCGCTTAAGCAATGATGTCTTGTGTCTCTTTTGACAAATCTGTCTCGCCGGTATCTGCGGTTTCGGGTTCTGGAGTACTGGGTTTTGAGGCCAATTCTCTGATTTTATCCTGTGCTTTTTCGATAATGTCGGAAGGTTTTCCACCAGTGTTAGCCGCGGATAATTCGCGCAGTGCAGTTGCGGCGATTTCGGCCTGTTTTGCATAAACGGTTTTGGAATACATTAAGCCAGTGTTTCCCATTTCGCCTATCAGCCCATCGATTTTAAGCTGTGCAATGACGGCGCGCCCTGTTTCACCGTTTAGGCCCAAGGTCGACAGCAGATTGGTGGGTGCAAAGCATGCGTCGCTGGCGACGTATGCGACCGCGCGGGCGTAATGGGCCGACGATACCTGTGCTGTGCCCAAGAGACCCGCAGGCATTAACGGTGCACCCGCTGTGGCGGCGATAGATTGGAGGAATTGTCGTCTTTTCATACTCTATAAATAGGAACGCAGGGAGGGCATTTCAATTGGGGGCTGTAATGGGGATGCGATGAGCGTGAAACATTCTTTTCGCTAGGCGGGTACGGATGATATTACAATGCTTTGATCTCGTCACTGGCGGGTCAGTTTTTAGGCGTTAAAAGGGAGATGATTGGGGGAGACAATTTTCTAATTGTGTGTCGCGCACGGCTTTCCATATAGGGGTGAAAATATCGAAGTGTTCGCCTGTTTTTGTTTTTTTTGGTTGTCCAAGGTCCGAACAACAGGTGTCCGTGTTTGCTTTGGGCCGTGATCCCTGCGGATTTGAGTTCGAATTTTGCCAGCGTATCTCGCCAATCGCGTCTGCGTCGCAGCGGCGTGACCTATGCACCAGCTCTGTGCCAGTTTCTGATATTAGTTGTTGTAAAACATCCAACGCATTGCCGCGTCGCAGGTTTAACCGTGTGCCGATTTTTTAAGCTGCGCCGCGAAATGGGTGATTGCCAATCCAAAACGCCATTTGGCGGCGGCGCCGTGGGTTTCGACGATTTCATTGTGGGTGAGCAGAGATATTATGGGCGTTTGGTTGCAATTACGGCGAAACCAGAAGGTGAGTGGGGTGGTCATAATCGCAGAATGGTTTCCGCACCGTTTGAGAGGTGAAACACGCAGCCCTGTTCGGGGGCAAGTTTCAACAATTCTAACTGTGATAGGCCCAAGTATAGCCCGCGTATGATTTTAGCAGTGACACCGTGGGTGACGATGATTGCGGGTTCAGATTGTTCATCCATGAATGCGCGCACACGGCCGCAGATTCCATCGAATGTTTCGCCTCCTGGGCTGTTGAAGTTCCATGTTTTGGTTTCGTAGTCGGTGGTGACCTGGGCTTTGATTTCTTCGCGGGTTGCGCCTTCCCATTTGCCGAATGCGATTTCTTGGATGCGGTCGTCGATGATGACGTTTTCCGTCGAGCCAAAGGTGATTTCGGCGGTTTCGATTGTACGGCCAAGTGGCGAGCAAAAGCGTTTCGCGGGTGTGTTGGATAAGTTTTCCAAGATGTTGCGTTGTTGGCGGGCGTGGGATTTTCCGAGTTCCGTGAGGGGCGAGTTTTTGCGTCCCTGAAATTTGCCAGCCAAGTTCCATTCGGTTTGGCCGTGGCGTAGGACATAGAGGTCGGGGTAGGTCATAATCACTTCTTTAAATTGTTTTACGGAACTGTAGCGGAGCGCGGGCGCGGTGCAAGTGGGTTGTGTTTGAGATGCAAAAATTCGGTTTAGAATCAATATTTGGGGTGAAATCGCGTGGAAAATTTTGGAGTTATGTGGTTGTTGTAGGTTTGTTCCTGTTAGGTTCCTGTTATTCGATAAAATTTTAGGTAATCAATATTTAGCGATACTAATCGTAAATTACTATATGTTGTAGTTTGAAGGCTCGTTGACACTATCTGTATGATTTCGGTGTGGGGTTTTGAATTTGATTCCATAAAAATCCATAAAAATCCAAATTTTTCCTTTTCCATCCAAATCAAACCATCTACTACTGATTACACGATGAGGTAAGGCGTAGCAATTGGACGATAAGATCCATCGACCGCAAGGTCATACAGGCACCCCCCATCTAATAAGAAAGATCTGGGCGGATACGAGCAGACACCTCCCCAAGGTGGTATCCCAATAACCAGGCAAGTCCGAATATGGGACGAGGGCGGCGGATCGAGCAGTGGCAGCAGCTCGGTCCGCCGTTTCCATTTTAAGGCTTCGGCCAACAACAAAGAGGTCGCATTCGTGGCACGTAGATTTAGAAACGAGATCGTCCAGAAAGTGGACGGTAAGGGCAGGGTGTCTATCCCGGCCCCGTTTCGCCGTGTGTTGGAAGAAGGTGACCCTGATTGGACCGAAGGGTTGCGCCCTGAATTGGTATTGGTTTACGGCACATCAGCGCAGAATTTTATCGAAGGTTATACCGTGACCGCAATGGATGCCATCGAGGATGAAATCGATGAGATGCCGTTTGGCGATGATCGCGATGATATGGAATTGAACTATTCTTCCAAATCCATGCAGATGAATATCGACGATACGGGGCGGATTATTTTGTCGCCTATGTTGGTTGAGAAGCTGGGTCTGGATGGTGAGGCGGTGTTTGTGGGGATCGGTAAGACGTTTCGTATTTGGCACCCCAATGAATACGCGGCCTATGTCGCTGCCCGTGAGGCGGGAATTGCCGCACGTGGTGATGGCAATGATTTACGCCGCAAGTTGAACAAGCCGAGCGAGGGCTGATCGATGGTTTTGGCCCAGACACATTCATCCTCTGCGCCCCATATCCCCGTCTTATTGACGCCGATTTTGGATGCGGTGAAACCCATTTCTGGCCGTTGGTTGGATGGTACATTTGGTGCCGGTGGTTACACGCGTGCGATGTTGGATGCGGGTGCGGATACGGTTTATGCAATTGACCGTGACCCCGAGGTTTTTGAACGTGCCAAGGCATGGTCGGGTGAATATGGTGATCGGTTACAGTTGATCAAAGGTACTTTTGGTGATCTGGATACGCTGGCCGAAGCCGCGGGTGGTACGCCGTTGGATGGTGTGGTTTTGGACATTGGTGTGTCTTCAATGCAGATCGATCAGGCGGATCGTGGGTTTTCGTTTATGCAAGATGGCCCGCTGGATATGCGCATGGGGCAGTCGGGTATGACGGCGGCGGATATTGTGAACGGTGCGGATGAATCTGTTTTGGCGGATTTGATTTACCTGTATGGTGAAGATCGTAAATCCCGCCGTATTGCGGGGAATATTGTACGCGCGCGTGCGACATCGAAATTCGAGAGCACGTTTCAATTGGTGAAGGTGATCGAGGCGAGTTTGCCACGACCGAAGCCCGGTCAAACTCATCCCGCCACGCGGACGTTTCAGGCGTTGCGGATTGCGGTGAATGATGAGCTGGGGCAGTTGGTTGACGGTTTGCGTGCGGCGGAAAATGCGCTGGGCGAGGGTGGTTTGTTGGCCGTTGTGACGTTCCATTCGTTAGAGGATCGCATTGTTAAGCGGTTTATTCAGGCACGGTCTGGAAATAATCCCAAGGGCAATCGATATGCGCCCGAGCAGGAAGAAGAGACAGCGACGTTTGAACGCGTTGGGCGCAAGGCGGTTGGGCCAACAGACGAAGAGATTGAATACAACCCACGTGCGCGGTCGGCGAAGTTACGTCTGGCACGGCGATTGGGGACAGAGGCGGGGGAATTTTCACCCCATGATATTGGTTTGCCTAAATTTGATTTGGAGCGGTTAATCTGATGCGTGCTTTGATTTACATATTATGTTCTGCGCTGGTCGTTGCGGTGGCCTATTGGGCGTATACGGAAAATTACACCACACAGGCGTCTAATCGCCGTGTTGAAGAGCTACATCGCCAGATTGCGTCCGAGAAAGAAGCGATTGCGATTATGCGGGCGGAATGGGCGTACTTGAACCGTCCTGAACGTTTGGCGGAATTGGCGGATTTAAATTTTGAGCGTTTGCAATTGGTGCCGTTGGCGGCGCAACATTTTGCGGAACTGGAAACCATCCCATTGCCGCCGCGCAATATCGTGATCCCGAACAATCCTGTTTCGGTGTCCAGCGATGGAGGCAAGCAGTACCCATGAGACGCACGCCCCTTCGCCCATTGGCACATGTGATTTCCGCCCGTGAACAGGGCGAAAACCCCGATTTGATCGAGGCGCGCGAACGTGCCAAGCGTAACCAAGCGGCGCAGGTGAAAACACGTGTGCGTGCGGAAAACCGGCTGTTGATATTGGGATTGGCGTTTATCGTTGGGTTTGGCGCTGTTGGTGGCAAGATGGCGTATTTGGCATCCAGCACCCCTGCGGAACCCAAAGAATATGTTTCAGGCAGTCAGATTATCAATCAACGCGCTGATATTTTAGATCGCAATGGCAATGTTTTGGCGACGAATATGTCGACGCAGGCCTTGTATGCGCAACCGCCATTGATGGTTGATCCCAAAAAGGCGGCGGATGATTTGTATTTGATCTTCCCCGATTTGGATCACAAACGTTTGGTGCGCGATTTCACCAGCGGGAAACGCAAGTTTATTTGGATTAAGAAACGTTTGTCGCCGGAACAGCGCCAGCGTGTGCATGACTTGGGCGAACCTGGATTGTTGTTTGGGAACCGCGAAATGCGGCTGTATCCCAACGGGAAATTAGCTGCGCATATTTTGGGCGGCACACGATTTGGCGAAGAAGGCGTTCGCGCCGCCGAAGTGATTGGTGTTGGTGGTGTTGAGAAGTATTTCGACACCATGTTGCGTGATCCCGCCCTGGAAGGGTCGCCGTTACAGTTATCCATTGATCTGACCGCGCAATCAGCTACCCGCCAAGTGTTGGAAGATGGCATGCGGTATATGAATGCCAAGGGCGCGTCTTCGATTTTGATGGATGTGCATACGGGTGAAATCCTGTCGATGGTATCGTTGCCCGATTTTGATCCAAATGATCGACCCCGTAATGCGGTTTCGGGTGATCCATCCGACAGTCCGTTGTTCAACCGTGCCGCGCAGGGTTTATACGAGTTGGGATCGACATTTAAGATTTTTGCCGCCGGTGTTTCGTTGGAAAAGGGATTGGGTAATCCGCAAACCATGATCGATACAACCAGCCCAATGAAATGGGGTAAGTTTAAGATCAAAGATTTCAAAAACTATGGGCCAGAATTGTCCATGGAAGATGTGATTATGAAATCCAGCAACGTTGGCACCGCGCGTATGGCGATGGCGGCGGGCAGTTCCGCACAAAAGCGGATGTTGAAAGATTTAGGGTTCTTTGAGGCGGTTCCAGTTGAATTAGGCGAAGCATCGCGCACGAAGCCGTTGTTGCCGAAAAACTGGTCCGAGATTTCGACGATTACGATTTCTTACGGTCACGGGATTTCCGCGACGCCACTGCATTTGGCGACAGCCTATGCGATGTTGGCCAATGGTGGGTATCAGGTGAAACCAACCTTGCAACGTTTGGATACCACGGATGCCAGAGGTCAGCGGATTTTGTCAGCGCAAACATCGCAACAGTTGATGTCAATGATGCGCCGCGTTGTCGGCGAGGAAAAGGGCACTGCGACTATGGGTGACGTGGAAGGGTACGAGGTTGCTGGTAAAACAGGAACGGCGGATAAGCCAAAACCATCAGGTGGGTATTATGAGGATAAGGTGATTGCGACCTTTGCGTCCGTTTTCCCCGCGAGCAATCCGAAATATGCATTGGTTGTGTCATTAGATGAGCCTGAAATCGAAGCGGTCGGTGAGAAGCGTCGCACCGCTGGGTGGACTGCGGTTCCCGTAGCCGCAGAGGTAATTTCACGGGTCGCGCCTATTTTGAACCTGCGCCCCATTGCGCCAAAACAACAGATCACGTACACGTCCAGCGACAATCAATAAAGGGTCGGACATGGCACATGACAACGCATCTGGAAAAACGTTAAGCCAATTAGGTTTGGTTGCCAGTGCGGGGGTGAATGGCGATCCATTTGTATTCAATATCTGTGTCGATAGCCGCGATGTGAAGAAGGGCGATTTGTTCGCCGCGATGCCGGGCGCATTGCAACACGGAGCCGAGTTTATTCAATTTGCATTGCGCATGGGCGCGGGTGCGGTTTTGACGGACGCGGATGGTTTGGCGATTGCGAAACGTGATGTCGCAAAGTTGGACGTTCCGATTGTGGTGGTGGATGATCCACGCATGGCGTTGGCCAAGGCGGCGGGGCGGTTTTACGCGATGCAGCCTGCCACAATGACAGCGGTAACAGGCACCAACGGCAAAACATCGGTCGCAAACTTTGTGCGCCAGATTTGGGAGGCATTGGGCAAAGATGCCGTGAATTTTGGCACGGCGGGTGTCGAAGGGGCGTTTACATCGCCGTTGTCGCACACCACGCCTGAGCCTGTGACATTACATAAATTGTTGGCACAGTTGAAAGAGGCGGGAATTACCCATGCGGCAATGGAGGCATCCAGCCATGGGCTGGATCAGCGCCGTTTGGATGGGGTTTATTTGACTGCCGCCGCGTTTACGAATTTCACGCAAGATCATTTGGACTATCACGAGACGTTTGAGGAATACTTTGCCGCCAAGGCGGGGTTGTTTTCCCGTGTTTTACCGCCCGAAGGTTCGGCGATTATCAATATGGATGATCCCAAAGGTGCGGATGTTTTGAATATCGCATTGTCGCGCGGACAGGACATTATCACCATCGGTGCAAAGGATTGCGATTTGACGTTGCAGGGGTGCCAATTTGACGCCACGGGGCAACAGGTTTTGTTTAGCTGGAAAGGCGAAGTGAAATCTGTGCGGTTGGATTTGATCGGTGGGTTTCAGGCGATGAATGTGTTGCAGGCTGCGGCATTGGTGATTGCGTGCGGCGAACCAGCGGATGCGGTGTTTGATACATTAGCGGAACTTCAAACGGTTTCTGGGCGCATGCAATTGGCGGCGAAACGCGCAAACGGTGCATCTGTGTTTGTGGATTTTGCCCATACGCCAGATGCGGTGGAAACCGCGTTGCGCGCAATGCGCCCGCATGTGATGGGGCGTTTGATTGTGATAGTTGGTGCCGGCGGTGATCGCGATACGACCAAACGCCCGTTGATGGGCGCTGCGGCGGCAAAATTTGGTGATGTGGTGTTTGTAACGGATGATAACCCACGTACCGAAGATCCTGCGCAGATCAGACGTGCCGTAATGCAGGGGTGTCCAGACGCCACTGAAATCGGTGATCGCGCGACGGCGATTTTAGCGGGGGTTGATGCCTTGCAACCAGGCGATGCGTTATTAATTGCAGGGAAAGGTCATGAAACGGGGCAAATCATCGGTGACGATGTATTGGCGTTTAATGACGTGGAACAGGCCAGCATTAGCGTGGCCGCATTGGATGAATTGGGCGCATGACATTGTGGACAGCAGCAGAGGCCGTAAAGGCCACGGGTGGAATAACATCAGGTGACTGGGAGGTTTCAGGACTGTCGATTGATACGCGATCCATTGAAGCAGGCGAGATGTTTATCGCGCTGAAGGATCAACGTGATGGGCATGATTTCGTGGCGAACGCATTGGATGCGGGTGCATCTGCAGCGTTAGTTTCACGGGTGCCTGATGGGGTATCGCCAGATGCGCCATTGTTGATTGTTGATGATGTTTTAACGGCGCTACAGGATATGGCGCGTTATGCAAGGGCGCGTACCGATGCCAAGGTCATCGGGGGTGACGGGATCGGTTGGTAAGACATCAACCAAGGAAATGTTGCGCACGGCATTGTCCGACTGTGGGCGTGTACATGCGGCGGAACGTAGTTTTAACAATCATTGGGGTGTACCGTTGACGTTGGCACGGATGCCAGCAGACAGCGATTTCGCGGTGATTGAAATCGGTATGAACCATCCTGATGAAATCCGCCCGTTGGCAAAATTGGCGGATTTGGATGTTGCGATTGTGGTGAATGTTGCGGCAGTTCACATGGAAGCATTCGAAAGCATTGATCAAATAGCGCACGCAAAGGCCGAGATTTTTGAAAGCCTGTCGCCAGATGCGACGGCGATTGTAAATGTTGATTTGCCGACGACCTATATCTTGATGGATATGGTGCGTCAGGTTGGTGCGAATCTGATTGGATTTGGTCAGAGTGTTGCCGCGGATTACCGTGTTTTGTCAATCAAGGGTGTGGGTGCGGTGACGCAGGCCGTGGCGGATATTGATGGGCAGGAACGCATGTATGAATTCCAAGCGGCGGGCGATCATTTCGCGATGAATGCGCTGGCTGTTTTGGCGGCTGGGGTGGCTGCGGGCTGTGATCTGGATAAGGTCATTCGCGGCATGGCGAAATGGACGGCACCCGATGGGCGTGGTGCGCGCCATGTGGTGGCGGTTGACGGTGGAAAGATTACGTTGATCGACGAGAGCTATAATGCAAACCCATCATCCATGGCGTCTGCATTGGCGGTATTGGCGGCCTGTGAAATCACGGGGCGGCGGATTGCCGTTTTGGGCGAGATGGGTGAATTGGGCGAAACAGAGCTGCAACGCCATGCGGAATTGGCGAACTTGGATACGGTTGCGGATGTGGATCAATTCCATTTGGTCGGGCCGATGATGGAACATATGTATAATGCCTTGCCGCCGGAAAAACGTGGCGTATGGGTGAAAACCGCCGATGAATTGGTTGATCAGATTAAAAACCTGCTAAGTGCGGGCGATACTGTTATGGTTAAGGGGTCGAATTACACGCGCGTTTCGCGGGTTGTTGATGCGATCAAAAATATAAGCGCCTAAAAAGGCGCATTTGGGGGACGAGCAATGTTATATTTTCTAAGCGAATTGTCAGATGGTGGCGATGCATTCAATTTGTTTCGGTACATTACATTCCGTTCTGGGGGCGCGTTTTTCACCGCGCTGATTCTGTCGTTTATGTTCGGTGCGCCGCTGATCCGTCGTTTGCGCAAAATGCAGGGCAAAGGTCAGCCGATCCGCGAAGATGGCCCCGCCAGTCATATTATCGAAAAGGCAGGCACGCCGACGATGGGTGGTGTTTTAATTTTGGGCACATTGTTATTATCAACGCTGTTATGGGCGCGTACCGATAATGGGTATGTTTGGATTGTTTTGTTGGTGACCTTTGGTTTTGGTGCCATCGGATTTTATGATGATTATCTGAAGGTGACGCAAAACAACGTAAAAGGATTTTCATCCAAAGCACGTATGGGTTTGGGTTTGATTATAGCACTGTTTGCGGGCTATGCGGCGCAGTCGTTACATTCAGATGAATTAAGCCGCCAATTGGCGTTACCCGTGTTTAAAGATACGTTGTTGAACCTTGGGGTTTTGTATTTGCCATTTGCCATGATCGTGATTGTAGGTGCGGCGAATGCCGTGAACTTGACCGATGGATTGGATGGATTGGCGATTATGCCTGTGATTATCGCTGGTGGTACGCTGGGTGTGATTTCATATATTGTTGGTCGCACGGATTTCACCGAATATCTGGATGTGCATTACGTTGAGGGTACGGGCGAATTGTTGGTATTCACATCGGCGTTAATTGGCGCTGGTTTAGGTTTCCTTTGGTATAACGCGCCACCTGCGGCGGTGTTTATGGGCGATACGGGATCGCTGGCGCTGGGCGGTGCATTGGGTGCGATTGCGGTTTCGACGAAACACGAATTGGTGCTGGCGATCGTTGGTGGTTTGTTCGTAGTCGAAGCTTTGTCTGTGATTATCCAAGTTCTGTATTACAAGCGCACGGGAAAACGTGTTTTCTTGATGGCCCCGATCCATCACCATTTTGAGAAGAAGGGTTGGGGCGAGGCGCAGATTGTTATTCGTTTCTGGATTATTGCATTGGTTCTGGCCTTGATCGGTCTGGCCACGCTGAAGTTGCGTTAAATGATACCTGTTCGTGGATATAAAGGCAGCAAGGTTGCCGTTTTGGGTTTGGGTCGGTCCGGCCTGTCGGCGGCATTGGCGTTGCGTGCGGGTGGTGCGGAGCCGATTGTTTGGGACGATAATGAACAATCGCGGATTGCGGCAGATGCAGAAGATTTGACGATTTTGGATCTGTCCAAGGATCAATCGTGGGACGGTGTTGTTTCCTTAATTGTGTCACCTGGTATTCCGCATCTGTACCCTGCACCGCATCCGATTGTGGCCAAGGCATGGTCCAAGGGCGTGGTTGTGGATAATGATATTGGGTTGTTTTTCCGATCCTATGCGACACAGGATTGGGATAATTTTGATGTGATGCCCAAGGTGGTTTGCATAACGGGTTCCAACGGCAAATCGACGACCACGGCGTTGGTGACGCATATTTTGCAGACTACGAAACGCGATGTGGTGATGGCCGGGAATATTGGGCGCGGTGTGTTGGATATTGAGCCTGCCAAGGATGGTTCCATCGTTGTTTTGGAATTATCATCGTACCAAACCGATTTGGCGCGGGCCTTGGCCCCTGATGTGGCTGTGTTTATGAACCTGTCGCCCGATCATTTGGATCGCCATCATGGCATGGGCGGATATTTCGCGGCGAAACGACGGTTGTTTGTTGAGGGCAATCCAGATCGCGCCATCATTGGTGTGGATGAAATTGAGGGGCAGTTTTTGGCCAATCAATTGCGTCAAGAGGCGACATCGGGTGATCCTGTGATCTCGATTTCATCTGGGCGTAAATTGCAGGGCGATGGTTGGAATATTTTCGCGCGCAAGGGATTTTTATCCGAATGGCGCAAGGGGCGTCAGGTGGCGTCGATTGATTTGCGCGGGATTGTTGGTTTGCCCGGTGCGCATAATCATCAAAATGCCTGTGCGGCCTATGCCGTTTGTCGATCTATTGGCATGGCGCCAAAAGCGATTGAAGAAGCATTGCGTAGTTTTAACAGCCTGCCACATCGCAGTCAGGTGTTGGGCACGTATAATGGCGTTACCTTTGTGAATGACAGTAAAGCGACGAATGTTGATGCCGCCGAACAGGCATTGTTGGCGTTTAAGAACATTCGCTGGATCGTTGGAGGACAGGCCAAGGATGGTGGAATTACGCAATTGGCCCCGCATTTTGATCGGGTGAAGAAGGCGTATTTGATCGGCGAGAGTACGACGGAATTTGCATCGCAGTTGGGGAATACACCCCATGCACAGTGTGAAACGATAGAGCGTGCGGTTGCGGCCGCCGTGGCGGATGCGGATGAGGGGGATGTTGTGTTGTTGGCACCTGCCTGCGCGAGCTTTGATCAGTATCGGAATTTTGAATTGCGCGGCGATGCGTTTATTGCGGCGGTTGAAGCGGCGACAAAAGGTTAGCCGTGGGTCGTTGATGCGACATGTTATGGCGCATATGCAATTGAAGATTTCCTGCCGCGACATAAACTTGGCCTATTCAAAAGGAGAGTTTTATGGCGAATTTTGATTGGCATGCGGAACGCAGTGATTTGTCGGGGATTGCCCTGTTGGATCGCGCCCCCGAGAGCGAAGGTATCGATCTGAAAGCCGTTCGAATGTATCGCCAATCGCGCCTGCGCGCCGAGATGGCGAAGCGTGATATTGGGGCGGTGATCCTGTCCGATCCGATCAATATTCGATACGCCACGGGAACGCGTAATATGCAGGTGTTTTCCATGCGAAATGCGCCATCACGGTATTTGCTGCTGACGGCGGATCGTTCAATCCTGTTTGAATTTACAGGATGTCTGCATCTGGCGGATGGGTATGAGACCGTGGACGAGGTGCGCCCAGCGAAAACCGCCAGCTTTGTCGCCGCGGGGCCAGAGATTGCATCGCGCGAGCACAGCTGGGCGGTGGAGATGAATGACTTGATCCAGAGTTTGATCGGGAAAGGTGCGACCGTTGGGTTGGAACGTATGAATGCAGGCACGGCGATTGCGTTGCGGGACTGTGGGTTGAACATTGTGGATGCACAGGAACCCGTTGAAATGGCGCGTGCGATTAAATCCGATGAAGAAATGAAATGTGTGATTGCATCCCTTCGCGCAACCGAGGTGGGTGTTGGCAAGTTGCGGGATGCGGTGCGCCCTGGGATCACGGAAAATGAATTATGGTCAGTCCTGCATCAATCCATTATCGCCCAAAATGGTGATTATTGTGAAACACGGTTATTGAGTGCGGGCGCGCGGACGAACCCGTGGTTCCAAGAAACATCATCCAATGTGATTGGCGAAAATGAATTGGTGGCGCTGGATACGGATGTTGTTGGGTGCCATGGGTATTATTCCGATTTTTCACGCACGTTTTTCAGCGGCCCCGCAAAGCCCACGGATTTGCAACGTGAATTATATTCCGTGGCGCATGAACAGGTGCATTACAATATGGGGATTTTGAAGGCGGGCATGAGTTTTCAAGATTATGCAGATCGTGCATGGAATATTCCTGAAAAATATTATGCCAATCGGTATTACCTGTCTTCGCATGGGTGTGGGATGACGGGGGAATATCCGTATTTATACCACCATGGGGATTTCCCAGATGCGGGTTATGACGGTGAAATTCAGGCTGGTATGACGATTTGTGTTGAGAGTTATATTGGCGAGGATGGCGGTGCAGAGGGTGTGAAGCTGGAACAGCAGGTCTTGGTGACGGAAGATGGGATTGAATTGTTGTCCCAGTTCCCGTTTGAGGATGATTTGTTACGCTAAGTGGTGCAAACTGCCGAAAGTCGCATAAGATCGCATTCCCCTAGAAATCCATTCCAATACATGCCATATATAAACCAATAATAAGCTGAACCCGAAAACGAGGCAGCAAAAGAGCATAGTAGGACAGGCGGTTTCTATGACTGATATGGTATTTGGCACGGTTGCACGGCAGCCGGGTGAACCCATTCTGCCACGGTGGTGGCGTACGGTGGATCGTTGGTCCCTGACATTTGTAATTATGTTGTTTACGGTTGGAATCCTGTTGGGATTGGCCGCATCCGTGCCGTTGGCACAGCGCAACGGGTTGGACCCGTTTTATTACGTTTATAAGCAGGCGTTTTTTGGTGTTATTGCGTTGGTCGCGATGATTTTGACGTCGATGTTATCGCCTAAAATGGTGCGCCGCTTGGGGATATTGGGGTTCTTGGCTGGCTTTCTAGCGATCTGTTTGTTGCCCGCGTTGGGAACTGATTTTGGCAAGGGTGCGGTGCGGTGGTATTCACTGGGGTTTGCATCTGTGCAACCATCGGAGTTTTTGAAGCCTTGTTTCGTTGTGTTTACAGCGTGGTTGATGGCATCCAGTTTTGATGTGGGTGGCCCGCCCGGTAAACGTATGTCGTTTATCGTTTGTATTTCCGTTGTGGGATTGTTGGCGCTGCAACCTGATTTTGGTCAGGCGTCGTTGGTTTTGGCGTCTTGGGGCATGATGTATTTTGTGGCTGGTGCACCGTTGGTTTTGATGATCGGTTTATTCGCAGGCGTCATGGCGGTGGGGTTGTTTTCATACAATAATTCCGAACACTTTGCCCGTCGTATTGATGGGTTTTTGAACCCTGATGTCGATCCACGTACCCAGCTGGGTTACGCAACGAACGCGATCCAAGAGGGTGGATTCTTCGGTGTTGGCGTGGGCGAGGGATCAGTAAAATGGTCATTGCCTGATGCGCATACAGATTTCATTATTGCGGTGGCGGCAGAGGAATACGGGTTGATTTTGGTGTTGATCATCATTGGGTTGTTTATGGCGATCACGGTACGATCGTTGCTGCGATTGATGAGTGAGCGTGATATTTTCACGCGGCTTGCAGGAACAGGCATTGCCGTTTTGTTTGGTATGCAGGCGATGATTAACATGGGTGTTGCCGTGCGTTTGTTGCCAGCCAAGGGCATGACATTGCCATTCGTGAGTTATGGTGGTTCGTCGTTGGTTGCGGGTGGCATTGCGTTGGGAATGTTGTTGGCATTTACGCGTACGCGCCCACAAGGAGACATTTCGGATATCCTGACCAGACCGAAGATGAATTGATGACTGCGCCGTTAATCACAATTGCCGCTGGTGGTACCGGTGGGCATATGTTTCCCGCCCAAGCATTGGCAGAAGAAATGTTGCGCCGCGGCTGGCGCGTGAAGCTATCCACTGATCCGCGTGGTGCGCGGTATACTGGTGGCTTTCCTGATGCTGTTGATGTCGAAGTGGTGAATGCATCGACGTTTGCGCGTGGTGGTATGAAGGCGAAATTATTGACGCCGTTTCAGATCTTGCGCGGTGTTATGGCGGCATGTAAATCGATGCGCCGTGATCGCCCGTCGTTGGTGGCTGGGTTTGGTGGATATCCTGCGGTGCCTGCGATGCTGTCGGCGGGGTTATGTAAAATTCCACGGATTATTCATGAACAAAACGGCGTCTTGGGCCGTGTGAATGGGTTGTTTGTTAAGCGTGTGCATGCGGTGGCCTGTGGCACGTGGCCAACGGAATTACCCGATGGGGTGCAGGCGTTTCATACGGGTAATCCCGTGCGTGGCGCGGTGTTGGAACGCGCTGGCGCGCAATATATCCCCCCCGGAGATTGGCCCATGAGCCTGTTGGTGATTGGAGGATCGCAAGGGTCATCGATTGTGGCGCAAACCGCGGCGGATGCGATGGCGCATTTGCCCGAGGGTATGCGCGATAATTTACGCGTGGCCTGTCAGGCTCGCGAGGCGGATGGGCTGGACGTAGCCGAGACATTTGCGCGTGCTGGTGTCGATGCGGAAATTGAGCCGTTTTTCAAAGATATTCCAGATCGCATGTCAGAGGCGCAGTTGATTATTTCGCGTTCGGGGGCATCGTCTGTTGCGGATATTTCGGTGATTGGGCGTCCGTCGATTTTGATCCCGTTTGCAGCAGCAACCGCGGATCATCAAAATGCGAATGCACGTGGATTGGCGGCGGCTGATGCGGCGATTGTGATCCAAGAGGCGGCGTTGACGCCCGAAGTTTTAGCCGATTGCATCTCGAAAATATTAACGTCGGATAAGGGGGCTGTGCAAATGGCGCACAGCGCATTATCTGAAGGGAAACCAGAGGCGGTGAAAGAGTTGGCCGATCTTGTCGAACACACTGCACAAAAGGGATAGAACCTTGAACACTGCTACGAAATTACCCAGCCAACTTGGCACCATTCACTTCGTCGGGATTGGAGGGATTGGCATGTCTGGGATTGCAGAGGTGTTGATTAATCACGGTTATACGGTGTCGGGTTCCGATCTGCGCGAGAGCGCGATTACCAAGCGGTTGGTGGATATGGGTGCAACGGTGAATTACCCGCAAAAGGCTGAAAATGTCGAAGGCGTTTCGGTGGTGGTGATTTCATCGGCGATCAAGAAAGGTAATCCAGAACTGGATCGGGCGCGTGAAATGGGGTTGCCTGTTGTGCGTCGTGCGGAAATGTTGGCGGAGTTGATGCGTTTGAAATCAAACGTTGCGATTGCGGGGACGCATGGCAAGACCACGACCACGACCATGGTGGCGACGTTGTTGGATTTCGGCGGTATTGATCCGACGGTTGTGAACGGTGGCATTATTCATGCCTATGGTTCCAACGCCCGTATGGGTGACGGCGAGTGGATGGTGGTTGAGGCTGACGAGAGTGATGGCACGTTTAACAAACTGCCCGCCACGATTGCGGTGGTGACGAACATCGATCCAGAGCATATGGAGCATTACGGCACTTTTGATAATCTGCGCGATGCGTTTTATCAGTTTGTGTCGAACATCCCGTTTTATGGCGTGGCGATTTGCAATACGGATCACCCAGAGGTTCAGTCACTGGTGGGACGTGTGGATGATCGCCGTGTGGTGACCTATGGGTTTAATAAACAGGCGGACGTGCGGGCGGAAAATCTGACATATAAAAAGGGCCGTGCGCATTTTGATGTGGTGTTGCAGGCCGAGGATTTGCGGATTGATAATGTGGTGTTGCCGATGCCCGGTGATTACAATGTTTCGAATGCATTGGCCGCTGTCGCGATTGCGCGGCATTTAGGGATGACGCGGGATCAAATCCGCGATGGTTTGGGCGTCTTTAAAGGCGTTAATCGTCGTTTTACCAATTTGGGTGAATTGAACGGTGTGACGATAATTGATGATTATGCGCACCATCCAGTAGAGATTGCGTCCGTTTTGGGCGCGGCAAAGGCGGCGACGGATGGGCGCGTAATTGCGGTGCATCAACCGCATCGGTATTCGCGTTTGGATGATCTGTTTGAGGAATTCTGTAACTGTTTCAATGACGCGGATGTTGTTGGGATCACAGATATTTATGCCGCTGGCGAGGAACCGATTGCGGGGCGCGAACGTACGGATGTTGTACAAGGTTTGACGACGCACGGGCACCGCCATGCGGTATCGGTTGCGGATGAGGCGGCGTTGCATGAATTTTTTAAATCCGAATGTAAACCCGGTGATATGTTGGTCTGTTTGGGCGCGGGTACGATTAGTGCATGGGCCAATGGGTTAGCCGCGACAGGTGACGCGTAATGTGGTCGGCGTTGTTGGCGGGATTGTGGGTTTTGGGCGGGGCGATTGTGGCCATGTCGAACACCCGATACCACGGCGTTTTCGCGGTGTTTTTGTTTATCCCCAGCGCGTTAGTTATCGTGCCTTGGTTGGCGTTTGATTACGGATTTTGGGCGGCGCTTGTGGCGTTGGTTGGGGTGTGTTCGATGTTACGCTGGCCGTTGTATTATGTGGGTAAATATTTGCGATCACGGGTGACGGGCGAGGATTTTTCTTGGCCGAATTGGCGACCACGGGATCAGTGAACGACCCAAAAATAGGTATGCACAACCCGTACACCGATATTTGCAGTTTTTGAATTTAAATTTAAGGGTATTGTTTGAGCATGGTTGAGATTTCAGAGATTAAAAATCGTGAAAACCTCTGGCTGTGGTTAAGAGAGCAACCGCAGGAAACCACTGAGCAAAAAGAAACGCTGCGGGTCTTTATCGTTTGGTTGGGCTATCGTGCCGCAATGCGTGTTTTTCCAATCTTCTTTAATAACCGTGTCCTTTGTAATTTTGATCCAGATGAAGAGAGGGTCGTAACGTATGAGTTTCCAGTTAATTTGGTTTTATGGTGCTTGATCAGCGCAACAGTTGTTAGCAAACCTCGTAAACAGTTGAATCCTATGCCAGACGAAACTGTTTCTACAATTACGTCCGAGATTGCAAATGCAGCGAGAGCGGTCGTGATTGGGGAGACGGATGATCTTGCCCTCTCGGCTGCTTATTCAGCAGCAGATGCCGTTGATATTGCCCAATGCTCGTTGAAAGACGCGATAAAAAGTTTACCTTACCTGATTGATGGATTGCCTGAAATCATGCCAGATTGGTCTGCTGTTCGTGCTGACTGTGGGACCTTCGCGGAAGAGATGGAAGGAGAGGATGATGGCCTTTGGATTGTACCCAATCCAATACTTGATGAATGGCAGAAGGCTGTGAAGCCTTTGGGCGAGATGTGCCGTAGTGGTGTGCAAACAGACCTGAGTGCGCATACGCCTTTATGGGTCATGTGGTATCAGGGTGCTTTGGATGGGCATCCGATGGATCCAAAATTAGTACAGGAGATTATTGCAATAGATAGCGAAATCTGGCGTGGATCGTTTTCGGACTTAATGGATGCGATAAATTCTATCTGTAACGCGTTCATTGTGGAGCAAGCGGCGCTGTTGGATGGCTAAAATTTACGCCCGCGCGGAATCAAGGCCGTAGGCCGCCGCGCATCGTTGGCCCGTCCCATGGGTAAACGATTTGGTTGGGCTGGGTGATACTGATTTGTTACGGATATTTGGTGGGATAAAGTGAGTGACACTGTTGTTTGTTCGTTTACCCACGAGCCAACGATACGCGGCTTGGACGCAAACAATATTGTAAAAAACGACGGATGGTCTAAGTAGTGGTCATAACGATCTATTTGTTTTAGGCACCCCTATGACCCTTTCGAATTTACGTGGCACGATGACCCCGAACCGACCGATGGCGGATATGTCTTGGTTGCGGGTTGGGGGAATGGCTGATTTTTTGTATCAGCCTGCTGATATTGATGATCTGTGTGATTTTATGCGGGCGGTTCCTGATGAGACGCCGATCATGCCTGTGGGTGTCTGTTCGAACCTGATTATTCGCGACGGTGGGATCAAAGGCTATGTCGTTCGCATGGGGCGTGGGTTTAATGGGATTGAAATTCTGGACGATACCCGTGTGCGTGTGGGTGCGGCGGCGTTGGATGCGCATGTGGCGCGCAAATCGGCGCAGGCGGGGATTGATTTGGCGTTTTTGCGCACTATCCCCGGTGCAATCGGTGGCGCGGCCAAGATGAATGCGGGCTGTTACGGCGTATATATGGCCGATGTGTTTGAGAGTGCAGAGGCCGTGACGCGTTCGGGAGAAGTAGTGACGCTGTACCCCGATGATATGCATTTTGAATATCGATCCACGCAGATACCGGATGGAATGATTATTACGTCCGTTGTGATGCGCGGTGTGGCAGGGGAGCCTGCGGACATCGAGGCGAAGATGGCGGATGCGTTGGATAAGCGTGAGAAGACGCAGCCAACCAAGGAGCGTTCTTGTGGTTCCACGTTTCGCAACCCTGCGGGTTTTTCATCAACGGGGCAGGCCAATGATGTGCATGATTTGAAGGCGTGGAAGGTGATTGATGATGCGGGGATGCGTGGTGCATCCATTGGTGGGGCGCAGATGAGCGAGATGCATTCCAATTTTATGATCAACACGGGTGGCGCAACTGCCGCAGATTTAGAGAATTTGGGCGAAGAGGTCAGAAAAAAGGTTTACGCAGAGTCTGGCATTACGCTAGAGTGGGAAATAATGCGGGTCGGAGAACACGCAAAAGAATAATAACCCATAAGTCCGAAGATACGGACAGGGAAGAGGCGGGTATGTCGAGCAAGGCTATCACCCGTGTAACAGTGCTTAATGGCGGTCCGTCAGCAGAACGAGAAGTTTCGCTGAGCTCGGGTCGTGAATGTGCATCTGCGTTGCGCGGTGAAGGATATGAAGTAACGGTCCTTGATGCGAGCGAAAGCTTGTCGGCGGATATCGTGGCGTCGCGTCCTGATGTGGTTTTCAATGCATTGCATGGCCGCTGGGGCGAAGATGGTTGTGTGCAGGGTTTGTTGGAATATCTGCAAATTCCGTACACGCATTCGGGTGTGTATTCATCCGCATTGGCGATGGACAAGGAAAAAACCAAAGATGCGTATCGCGCTGCGGGTTTGCCGATTGCGAAATCGATGTTGGTATCGAAGGCCGATGTTTTGGCAGGGCATCCGATGGCGCGGCCATATGTGGTGAAGCCGTTTAACGAGGGTTCGTCCGTTGGTGTGTACATTGTACATGAGGGTGACAATGCGCTGGCATCCATGGCGGATGATATGCCAGATTTATTGATGGTCGAGGAATTCATTCCAGGGCGCGAGTTGACCACCACCGTCGTGGATGGGCGTGCGTTAACCGTTACGGATATTTTGACCGACGGTTGGTATGATTTTGAGGCCAAGTATGAAGAGGGTGGTTCCGCGCATGTTTTGCCAGCGGATATTCCGTCAGAGATTTTTGATGCCTGTTTGGATTATGCGCTGCGTGCGCATGATTGTTTGGATTGCAAGGGTATGTCGCGTACCGATTACCGTTGGGACGAGGCACGTGGTTTGGATGGGTTGATATTGTTGGAAACCAACACACAGCCCGGTATGACGCCGACGTCATTGGCGCCTGAACAGGCCGCGCATATGGGTATGGATTTTGGTGCGCTGGTACGCTGGATGGTGGAGGATGCGTCATGCAACCGATAGATCGTCCAGAACCCACATTGGGGCGCGTGACGCCTATGGAAAATATCAACCAACGCAAACAGGATGCGCCGAATATTGCGCCCTTGGGCGAGGTTTCAGCCGAAAAAATGGAGCGGTTGTTTGGGCAAAAGACGCCTGATGCGCCGCCGAAATTGGATCCTGCGCCAAGTCGTGCGAAGTATAAAATGCAGCGTTTGTGGCTTCGCCCGATGGTGCGTGGTGCGGTGCGCACGGGTGTGCCCGTGATGACGGTGTTTGCGATTGGGTTGTATATGTTGACGAATGACGGCATTCGCGAACAGTTCACGCAGACATTGGAAGAGGCGCGTTCGAGCATTCAGGCACGGCCCGAATTTCAGATTGAATTGATGAAAATCAATGGTGCGACCGAAGCTTTGGATCA
The DNA here is from genome assembly GCA_943846615.1 of uncultured Amylibacter sp. Taxonomy (GTDB): domain Bacteria; phylum Pseudomonadota; class Alphaproteobacteria; order Rhodobacterales; family Rhodobacteraceae; genus Amylibacter. The sequence goes on from OX044354.1 coordinate 2,357,426, forward strand.
ACAGGTGCGCGCGGCGTTGGGGTTGCAATTTCCGCTGAACTCGTTCGAGTTGGAATTGCCCAAGGTCAAAGATAAAATTGAGCAAATTGAGGCGGTGAAAACCGCGTCGTTGTTCCTGCGGTCTGGTGGATTGTTAGAGGTAGATATCGATCAACGTATGCCCGTGGTTTTGTGGCGCACGGGGCGAGAATTGGACATGTTGGATGCAAACGGTGAACGTACGGGTGTTTTGACATCGCGGTTGGATCGTTTGGATTTGCCGTTGATTGCTGGCGAAGCCGCCGAGGAACATATTGGCGAGGCGCTGGAATTATATGCGTTGGCGAAACCCATTCAGGATCGTTTGCGTGGTTTGCGCCGTATGGGGATGCGCCGTTGGGATATGATTTTGGATCGTGGTCAAACCATTCAATTACCCGAAAAGAATGCGCATGACGCATTGAACCGTGTGTTGGCATTACATGCCGCACAGAAAATTTTGGCACGTGATGTTGTGACCATCGACATGCGTGATGCCACCCGCCCGATCTTGCGATTGACTGATGTCGCAACTGAAATCATCCGCGCGTCTGCGGAAACTGAATAGAGTGATCTGATGCAAAGCTTGTTTGAGACCCAAAAATCCATGCGCCAAAAGCGCCGCGCCGCATTGCAACGTGGTGTTGTTGCCATTTTGGATGTGGGGACGTCAAAAATCGTCTGTATGATTTTACAGTTCGATCCATCGGTTCAAATGGATGCCTCCAGCGGTATGGGCGCGGTTGCCAGCCATGGATCATTTCGCGTTATTGGTGTTGCGAAAACCCGTTCGCGTGGGGTGAAGCTGGGTGAAATTTCCACGATGGAAGAGACCGAACGCGCGGTGCGTACCGCCGTTCAAGGTGCGCAGAAAATGGCGAATGTGCGTGTGGATCATGTGATCGCCTGTTTTTCAGGTGCGCGCCCACGTTCATATGGTGTGGCAGGCGAGGTAGAGGTTGAAACAGGTTCGGTGACGGATTTGGATATTGGCCGCGTTTTGGCATCTTGTGATACGCCGTATTTTGGTGATGGCCGCGAGGCGATCCATGCAATGCCTGTGAATTTTGCGCTGGACCAAAACCCGTCATTGTCTGATCCGCGTGGTCAGATTGGGCATTTATTGTCCGTTGATATGCATTTGTTGACGATTGATACACGGGTTTTGCAAAACCTGATGGCCTGTGTGAAACGGTGCGATATGGAATTGGCGGGGGTTGTTTCATCGGCCTATGCATCGGCGATTTCCGCATTGGTAGAGGACGAACAGGAACTGGGCGCGGCCTGTATTGATATTGGTGGGGGATCTACATCGGTGTCGGTGTTCCTGCGTAAACATATGATTTTTGCGGATTCTGTGCGCATTGGTGGCGATCACGTCACATCGGATTTATCGCTGGGTTTACAGGTGCCACGCACCACGGCGGAGCGAATTAAATGCATTCATGGTGGCGTCGTGGCCACATCGATGGATGATCGCGATATGATTGATGTAGATGGGCAGACGGGTGATTGGGATCATGATCGTCGTCAATTTACCCGTTCTGAAATCATTGGAATTATTCGCCCACGGGTCGAAGAGATTTTGGAAGAAGTCGCGCATAAATTACAAGCGGCGCGGTTTGATACGTTGCCAGGGCAACGGATCGTTTTGACCGGTGGTGCCAGCCAAATTCCAGGAATGGAAGGATTGGCCAGCCGTATTTTGGGCCAACAGGTACGTTTGGGCCGCCCATTGCGCGTGCATGGTTTACCACAGGCCGCGACAGGGCCAGATTATGCGGCGCCGGTTGGGTTGGCATTATATGCGGCGCACCCACAAGATGAATGTTGGGATTTCAATGTTCCAGCGCAACGCATTGGTGCGAAGCCGATGAAACGTGCGATGCAGTGGGTTAAGGAAAACTGGTAGGGTTTTTTGATTGCGTGGCTACTCTACCTTAAACTTTGCATCGTAGTCCGCTTGGGATTTCTCTAGGGTGATCACAGGCATTTTACGCGCCAACCAGCCCGGGCCGTTTTCGTTGCCCATCATGCCTTCGGATAAATCTGTAATGCCCTGAATTCCCAAACCGTCTAGTGTTTTGGCCATGTATTTTGTACGCCCTCCTGTTGCGCAGATGATGGCGATTTGTTCGGGTTTATAGAGCAGCATGATTTGTTGCAGTTTTAGTCCGAAATCGGGTTCGTGCATCGATACAGGCCATGCGCCAGAGGCGATACCCGTTTCCTGCCATTCGCCGCGAGAGCGGATATCGAGGAGAACCATATCGCCTGCGTTCACCTGTGCAGCCACGTCGGGGGCGGATTGGATGATGGGGGCGGCGGTAGCCGTATTTGACCATAAGAGGGCCGCGATCAGCAGGATGAGGGAGCGAAGATTGGGCATAAATGCATTCCGTTGTTTGAATGTATTGGTATCTTTAATGCGCGCATGTTGGAATACACGGTTGTGTGAGGCGCAGGAATTGGGGCCATATGTATCAGCCGAATTTCGCCAAAACACATTTTTTTGGGGCTAAACCCCACATTTAGTACGATTTTCCGTGACGACACCGAATCAGTTTGATAGACTGGAGGGATAATAAGTCGCAAAAAGCGGCAGAGCAGCAGATTAAAACAGGCGGAACAGACCATGACTCTGAATCTCCAGATTCCCGAAGTAGCAGACCTACGTCCAAAAATCACCGTATTTGGTGTGGGCGGTGCCGGTTGCAACGCAGTTAACAACATGATCGACAAGAACCTTGATGGTGTGGATTTCATCGTGGCCAACACAGATGCGCAGGCATTGCAGTTGTCCAAGGCGAACACGCGTATTCAGTTGGGCGAGAAATCGACCGAAGGTTTGGGCGCAGGCGCACAGCCAGTGATTGGTGCAAAAGCAGCTGAAGAGAGCATTGAAACAATCGTAGATCATTTGGCAGGCAGCCACATGTGTTTCATCACGGCCGGTATGGGCGGTGGTACAGGCACGGGAGCAGCACCAATCATTGCGCAGGCCGCGCGTGAATTGGGCATCCTGACCGTTGGTGTTGTAACAAAGCCGTTCCAATTCGAAGGTTTCAAACGTGCACGCCAAGCTGATGATGGTGTTGAAACACTTCAAGCGGTTGTGGATACGTTGATCATTATCCCGAACCAAAACCTATTCCGTATCGCCAACGAGAAAACCACATTCACCGAGGCGTTCAGCCTGGCGGATGACGTGTTATATCAAGGTGTGAAGGGCGTGACCGATTTGATGGTTCGCCCAGGTATTATCAATCTAGATTTTGCAGACATTCGCGTTGTCATGGACGAGATGGGCAAAGCAATGATGGGTACCGGCGAAGCATCTGGTGAAGATCGTGCGATCCAAGCTGCGGAACAAGCGATTAATAACCCATTGTTGGATGAAATCTCATTGGATGGTGCGCGTGGCGTGTTGATCAACATCACTGGTGGTGCTGATTTGACACTGTTCGAAGTGGACGAAGCCGCAAACCGCATCCGCGACAAGGTTGATCCAAATGCGAATATCCTAGTTGGGTCTGCGCTGGATGAAAATCTGGACGGGCAAATGCGAGTGTCTGTGGTTGCCACAGGTATCGATGCGGCGGAAAACGTGGGTGAAACGCCTGTGCCACGTCGCACATTGAAATCGCCATTGCCATTAAAGGTCGAAGAGTTGGCAACGCCAGCTCCTGTTGAAACACCTGTACCAGAAGTGGCCGAAGTTGCCGCCGCTGATCCAGTGTTCGAAGAGCCAGCACCCGCGCCAATGCCTGCGCCTGAATTGGTTCCTGAACCATCGTTTTTCGATGAGCCAGCGCCAGTAGAACCAGTGCAACAGCCAGCGGCCGCATATGATGATTTGCCAGAACCAGCGTACCAAGCGCCAGTGGAGCCGGCATATCAAGCACCAGCAGAGCCAGAGCCGACATTTTACCGCCCAGCGGTGGATAATGCGGCCCAGCCAAGTGAAGAAACAATGGCGCGTCTAAGTGCGGCAGTTCAAAAACAACCAAAACAACAGCCGTTGCGCATTACAGAAGAGCAACAGCGTGCGGAAATCTTGGCGACACATGAACCAGAGCGTCGCGGCGTTTTGGGTGGTTTGATTTCGCGTATGACAGGGTCTGCTGCCGCAGAACCAGCGATGCGCGAACAGCCAACAATGAGCCAAGAGCCACAGTTTCACGGCGAATATGAGGAAATGGACGCAAACGACGATCAAGTCGAAGTACCAGCATTCCTGCGTCGTCAGGCAAATTAAGTCTTAATATTAAGTAAATTTTCTTAAAAGGCGCGGTTTTCCGCGCCTTTTCTGGTGGTAATGTGGGAATATTACAGTTTCTGTTAGATTCCGTCACAAAGCGTGAGTTGAGTGCAAAGGGCCAAAATCGTACTAAGATAACCAATACTGCTTGAATACGATTAGGTGCGACATGCAAACGACTGTTAAAAAAACCATCCATATGACGGGCGCTGGCCTGCATTCTGGCGCGCCAGCGCGTTTGCAGATTTCCCCAGCATCTGCGGAATATGGTATTTGGTTTCGTCGTTCTGATGTAACGGATCGCGATAACATGATCCCCGCACGTTACGATGCAGTGAATGACACACAGCTATGTACGCGTATCGCAAATGAGGCAGGTGTCGAAGTTTCCACCATCGAACATTTGATGGCCGCATTGGCGGGCACTGGTATTCACAACGCATTGATCGACATTGATGGTCCAGAAGTACCAATCATGGACGGGTCTGCCGCGCCATTCGTGGCCGAAATTCTACGCGTTGGTGTTCAGGCGTTGAATGCACCGATCCGCGCGATCCGTGTGTTAAAGCCCGTGCATGTGACATTTGACGATGTCGAGGTCAGCCTGTCACCGGCAGATAATTTGGAAATTGATTTCGAAATTGACTTCGATGCCGCCGCAATTGGCCGCCAAGAGAAAACCTTGAACATGGCAAACGGTTCGTTTGTACGTGAATTATCGAATTGCCGTACGTTTGTGCGCCGCAAAGATGTGGATTATTTGCAATCTTTGGGCCTGGCACGCGGTGGTAGTTTGGAAAATGCGATCGTGGTGGACGAAAACTTGGTTTTGAACCCAGAGGGTTTCCGCCGCGAAGACGAATGTGTACGTCACAAAATGTTGGACGCGCTGGGTGATTTATATTTGGCGGGTGCGCCGATTTTGGGTGCCTATAAGGGTAAACGCGCGGGCCATAAGGCAACGAATTTGATATTGCGTGCGTTGTTTGCGCAACCAGACGCGTGGGAAATGATCGAGTGTAGCCAAGACATCAGCCATGATTTGCCAGGTGCCGATATATCCGCCGCAGATTTTGTGCAGTAAAGCGCGCAACGTAGCGGCTTTTTCTAAATTTGATCAATAAACGCTTGAATCCGTTTTTCCTTTCCTCAAAATATGTTAAGACGTCTTTGAGTAACGCGGATTTTTTGCGTTGAATAAACAGGAATGACTTTATGCGTATGAATTCGAGCAAGATTATATGGCCTTTGCTCGCCGCTTCTTTCGTTTTGTCATCCTGTGGACGGGCGGAAAAAGAAGCGCCGTTAGCGGAACAACCACCACAGCAGATTTTTGAATTGGCGGAATCTGAGTTGGAACGCGGCAAGGCGGAAAAGGCAGCGGGATTGTTCGCCGATGTTGAACGTTTGTACCCCTATTCTGAATGGGCGAAACGTGCGTTGATTATGTCTGCATTCGCCAACCATCAGGATGGTAATTACGAACAAAGTCGTGCGGATTCACAACGGTATTTGGATTTTTACCCAGCGGATCAAGATGCAGCGTACGCTCAATATTTGATCGCTCTAAGTTTTTATGACCAGATAGACAACGTCAGCAGAGACCAAGGTGTGACGTTTCAGGCGTTGCAAGCCCTGCGCACAGTAATCGAGCGTTACCCTGATAGTGAGTATGCGACGACGTCACTATTAAAATTCGATTTGGCGCTAGACCACTTGGCGGGCAAGGAAATGGAAATTGGGCGCTATTACCTGAAACGCGGGCATTTTGGTGCGGCGATTAATCGTTTCCGTGTAGTTGTCGAGGAATTCCAAACCACGTCACACACGCCCGAAGCATTACATCGTTTGGTAGAATCATACCTATCGCTGGGTCTGACCGCCGATGCGCAAACTGCGGGTGCGATTTTGGGCCATAACTTTGAGGCAAGCGATTGGTTCAAGGACAGCCATGTATTGTTAACGGGTCAAGGCCTGTCGACAGAGGCGGGTGATAAACGCGCCACGAAGTGGTTGCGCACGATTTGGCGTCGTGTCGCCAAAGGGCAATGGCTCTAGTCCGCGATGCTGCGCGGTCTTCACATCAATGATATGCTGCTGATTGATCGGCTGGAATTAGATTTTCAGGCGGGATTGAACGTGCTGACTGGTGAGACCGGTGCTGGTAAGTCGATTTTATTGGACAGCTTGGGTTTCGTTTTAGGCTGGCGCGGGCGTGCGGATTTGGTGCGTAGCGGTGCGGATATGGGCGAGGTGACGGCGTGGTTTGATCTGTCGCCAACACACCCAGCGCATGAGATTTTGGCCGAGGCGGGGTTGCCGCAATCAGATGAGTTGATTTTACGCCGCACAAATACGCGCGATGGGCGCAAAACCGCATATGTGAATGATCGTCGTTGTTCGGGCGAAATTTTGCGTCAGTTATCCGAGTGTTTGGTGGAATTACATGGGCAGCATGATGATCGCGGTCTGTTGAACCCAAAAGGGCATCGGGAATTGCTGGATGCCTTTGCTGGGTTGGATTTAACGGATGTGCAGGCCGCGTATAAAGCGCGTTTTCAGATTTCCAAGGCGTTGGATGTGGCGCGTGAAACATTGGCGAAGACACAGCAAGATCAGGAATATCTGCGTCATTCATTTGATGAGATCGATGTATTGTCGCCGGTCGCAGGTGAGGATCAGACGTTGGATGCCAAGCGGCGTTTGATGCAAGGATCCGAGAAGATTCGCGAAGATATTGCCAAGGCGGCGAACGCGTTAGGAATGGATGGTGCCGAAGGATTGTTGAACGATGCAAATCGCTGGCTGGAAGGCGCGTTGGAACAGACCGAGGGGCGTTTAGAAGGTGCAACTGGGGCATTGGCCCGCGCGTTGTCGGAATTGTCGGATGCGCAGCAGGGTGTCGAGAGTTGCCTACAAGCGTTGGATTTTGATCCACACGAGTTGGAGCAAGTCGAAGAACGTCTGTTCGCAATCCGCGCGTTGGCGCGAAAGCATAATGTACAGCCTGATGATCTGTCGGCGTTCGGTGATGATATCGCGCAGAAATTAAAGGCAATCGATCTGGGCGCGGGCGAAATCGAAGCGCTGGAACAACAATTGGTCACAGCACAGGCGGATTATGATCGCGCGGCGGATACATTGTCGCTGGCCCGACATAAGGCTGCGCATGAGTTGGAAACGGCTATGGCGGGCGAATTGGCACCGTTGAAATTGGAACGCGCGGAATTTGTGACGGATGTTGAAACAACGGCACCATCCGCCGATGGTATCGATGCGGTGACGTTCATGGTGGCAACGAACCCAGGCGCGCCAGCTGGGCCGATCAATAAGATTGCATCGGGAGGCGAATTATCACGTTTTTTATTAGCGTTGAAGGTGTGTCTAACGCGCCGCGCCGAAGGTTTGACGATGATCTTTGATGAAATTGATCGCGGTGTTGGCGGGGCAACCGCCGCCGCGGTTGGGCAACGCTTGTCTGAAATCGCAGACAAAGCTCAAGTTTTGGTGGTAACCCACAGCCCTCAAGTCGCTGCCAAAGGCGCACATCATTGGCAGGTGAGTAAATCGGTGCAAAATGAAGAAACATTTTCGACGGTTGTAAAGCTAGATACCCAAGAACGCATCGATGAAATCGCGCGTATGTTGGCGGGCGACACAATCACGCCAGAGGCCCGCGCCGCAGCGCAAGCGCTGTTATAACCCCACTCTTTATTTTGCCCAAATATCTTCGGGCCGAAGGCCATAAAGTTAATTCATCGGCACGGTTTTACCTGGATTCATAATGTTTTGCGGATCAAAGGCGCGTTTAATATCCACCATGGCAGATAACGCAGTTCCATGTTCAGCCGCCATATATTTCATTTTTCCCATGCCAATGCCATGTTCGCCCGTACAGGTTCCGCCCAATGCCAAACCGCGTTCCACCATACGATGGGCCAGCTCCTTGTTGCGCGCCAGCTCTTCGGGTTTGTTGGGATCACTGAACATCAGCGCATGATAGTTTCCATCGCCAACATGGCCAATGATCGCGGCGGTCACGCCGTTTTCATCTAAATCCTTCTGCGTTTCTTGGATGGCCGTTGCCAGTTTTGAAATCGGTACACAGATGTCTGTGGTCAGACCCAATTGCCCGGGAAACAACGCCTTGGCAGCGTAATAGGCATTGTGGCGTGCGGCCCATAATTTGTTGCGATCCTCGGCCCGCGTAGACCATTGAAAATCTCCACCGCCATGCTCTTTGGCAATGGCCTTCATGGATTCCGATTGATCTGCGACGCCCACGTCTGACCCGTGAAATTCCATAAACAAATGCGGAATTTCGCGATATGTCATGTTGGAATATGCATTGATCGCGCGGATATTCACGGGATCAATCAATTCGATCCGTGCCAAAGGCACGCCCATCTGTACCGCCATGATCACTGCGTTGACTGCGTCGTTGATCGTGGGGAAATCACAAACAGCGGCGGCGGTCGCCTCGGGTTGCCCCTGTAATCGCAGTGTAATTTCTGTGATGATGCCCAATGTACCTTCGCTGCCCACGAAAAGGTGGGTCAGGTCGTATCCCGCAGATGATTTTTTCGATCTGGAACCCGTGCGAATGATCCGCCCGTCCGCCATAACCAACTGCAATGCCAATATATTTTCGCGCATTGTGCCATATCGGACAGCTGTGGTCCCAGATGCTCGTGTTGCTACCATACCGCCGATCGTGGCGTTCGCGCCCGGATCTACGGGAAAAAATAATCCAGTAGCCCTCAGTTCGGTATTCAACTCTTCGCGTGTGATGCCAGGTTGGACGACGGCCAACAGGTCCTGGTCTTGAATTTCAACGATCTGTTTCATGTCGGACATATCAAGTGTGATGCCTCCACGTACGGGTAAGGCGTGTGCCTCTAATGACGTACCGACGCCCCATGGAATGATTGGGCATTCATATTTCGCGCAAATTTTGACGATGTCCGACACCTCTTGGGTGTTATGTGGGAATGCGACGCCATCAGGGGGCATGTGGTCGAAATGTGTTTCGTTCTGGCCGTGCAGATCACACATGGATTGCGATGTATTCATACGGTCGCCAAGTAGGGCTTTAATTTCTGTGATGGCTGCTGCAATATCGGTCATGATGTCCTCCGCTGGTGGTGACGGTATTCTAGGGGCGGGGGTAAATAAAGGGGCATGTTGTTGGATCGTGTGAAAAAGGTTGTGACTGGTTTGTTGGATAGCATACGCGTCCCTTTGATAGCGTTGCGCCATTCAGGGCCTGGGCAGTTACAGTTTTGGATCATTGCGTTGTTTATCGGGATAGCGGCGGGATTTGCGACGTTGGGATTTCGGTTGGCAATTACGTGGTTGCAGACGCAATTATATGGCGAGAGTGATGTGCAATTGGCATCAGCCGCATCTGAATTACCATGGTATTTGGTGATGGGATTGCCAATTTTTGGCGGCTTGCTGGTGGGGCTGATATTGCATCGATTTACGCCTGATGGACGTGCGCGAACCGTCGCGCATGTGATTGAGGGGGCTGCAATCCATGATGGAAAGGTCGAAGGTCGCGCTGGGTTAGCATCGACTTTTGCATCACTGATTACGCTGTCGACGGGGGGATCGACTGGACGCGAGGGGCCTGTCGTGCATTTGGGTGCGATGATCAGTTCGAAAATTTCACGCTGGATCAAGGCCGATGCAGTTACCGCGCGTGATTTAATGGGATGTGCGGTTGCGGCGGCCGTGGCGGCATCATTTAATGCGCCATTGGCGGGGGCATTGTTCGCGATGGAAGTGGTTCTGCGCCATTACGCAGTTCATGCATTGGCGCCGATTTTGATTGCATCCGTGGCAGGCAGTGTCGTCAGCCGTTTGTATTTTGGCAATATAACGGAATTTGTTTTGCCTGTGCATACACAAGAATTTTACATTGAATTACCCGCGTTTGTATTGCTGGGTGCTGTCTGTGCGGTCGTGGCTGTCTCGTTAATCCGTGCAATTTTCTGGGCCGAGGATTTTGGCGACCGTGTGCAAGCAAAACTTGGTTTTCCGAACTGGTTACGCCCCGCATTTGCGGGCGCGTTATTGGGCGTCATTGCGTTGCAATTTCCTCATATTATTGGCGTCGGTTATGAGACAACTTCGAATGCGTTAAGTGGTGAATTGTTGTTGGGTACCGCTGTTGTGTTCGCCTGTATAAAAGCGATTGCCGTCGTGGTAACGTTGGCTGGTCGTATGGGTGGTGGGGTGTTTTCACCATCGTTGATGATGGGAGCATTGACGGGGCTGGCGTTTGGCGCGGTGGCTGTTTCGATTTTTCCATCTGTCGAAGGTGACGAAACATTATATGCGCTGGCGGGAATGGGTGCGGTTGCAGCCGCAGTGTTAGGTGCGCCGATTTCGACAACCTTGATTGTGATTGAATTGACAGGTGATTGGCAGGCAGGCTTGGCAGTAATGGTGGCTGTTTCGATCGCAACCGCGCTGACTAGCAAAATGGTGCATCGTTCGTTCTTCTTGACGCAATTGGAACGACGGGATGTTCATTTAGCTGATGGGCCACACAGTTATTTATTGTCAAAATATGCGGTAGAGGTTGTGATGCGTGGACGCGATCGGCTGAAGGAGAGCACGCAAAGGAAGCTGTGGAAAATGATCGAGCAAGGGCATTATTTGGATCTTTCAGCAACCTTGGAAACTGCGATGCCGATGTTTGAGCAAGGCGCGATTAAGAGGTTGCCGATCGTGAGACTAGGATTGGAAGGTGCTGCGCCGGAATTATGTGGTGCGGTGTATTATGTCGACGCGTTACGCACCTACAGTCAGGCGTTATCCGATACGTCCAAAGAGGAACATTAGAGCGGGGCGCAGGCCGTTTTTAGCCAAGTTAATGCGTCAGGTGAAATGCGATCAGATAGGGTTTTCAGAACCTTAGCGTGATAGGTATTTAACCAATCGCGGTCGCCGTTTTCCAACAAAGATAGATCAATCATAGCGTGATCAATGGGGGCCATTGTCAGGGTCTCGAATTCCAACATTTCACGATCATCCGCACCGCTCAATTGGGTGGCTGGTTTGACGTAAATCAGGTTCTCAATTCGAATACCGAATTGATTGGTGGCGTAATATCCCGGTTCGTTGGATACGATCATGCCGGGTGAAAATGGTGTGTTTGCGCGGCGTGAAATGCCTTGGGGACCTTCATGAACAGATAAGAATGAGCCTACGCCGTGCCCTGTGCCATGATCGAAATCGAGGCCTGCTGACCATAAGGCATGACGTGCGATAGCATCAATGTCGCGCCCCGCTAAACCAGAAGGAAAACGGAGTTTTGAAATGGCGATCATCCCCTTTAAAACCAGCGTATTTGCACGGATTGCCTCCAGCGAAACAGGGCCGATTGCGATGGTGCGCGTGATGTCCGTGGTGCCGTCCAGATATTGACCACCGCTGTCGACCAACAGTACGTCGCCGTGTTGAATTTCACGGTTTGTATCGTTGTTGACGCGGTAATGTACGATGGCACCGTTGGGGCCAGAACCACAGATTGTATCAAAGGAAATGTTCTGTAATGCGCCTGTATCTCGGCGGCATTTTTCGAGCTGTTTAACCAGGTCGATTTCGGTCGTTTGTGGGACATCACCAAGGCGGGCGACATGGGACAGAAATTCAACCATCGCCACGCCATCGCGGATATGGGCGGCTGTTGTGCCAGCAATTTCCGTTGGGTTTTTACAGGCCTTTGGCATGACGGTTGGATCGTCGCCGGTGGCGAAGGTGATGTTGTTTTCCATCAGGATATTTTGGATCGCGATGGGGGCAGTTTTAGGATCAACACGGACTGTCCCAGTGAGGGTTTTTAAACATTCGCCCAGCGTTGCAACATCTTGGGTTGATACGTTTTTTCCAAGGTGGGTACGCAGGTTTTCATCGACCTTTTCTGGCACGATGAACAGCATGGCGGTTGCGTCGGATTTTATGATCGCGAAACATAAGGCGACGGGGGTTTGGCCCAGATCGGTGCCGCGTGTATTTAATAGCCATGCGATGCTGTCGGGTTGGGTTAATACGCAATAATCGTGATTTGTTGCGGTGAGTTCCGCGCCGATTTCGGCCAGTTTATCGCAGTGGGTACGGCCCGCGTATTTGATATCGTGGGGCACCATTTTATCCAGTGGTGCATCGGGTTGATCAAGCCAGATTTCATCGATCAGATTTGGGATTTCGATCAATGTTATATCGTCGCGTTTTGCGGTGTGAATCCCGTTGATTTGGCTGACGGTGTGAAGCCATGGATCGTATGCGAATTTTGCACCTTCGGGCAGGGTGTTGTTCAGCCAATCGATCAGTTTGTCGTTTGGGATGTTGCGGATTTCATAGGCGTTTGTGTCGACTTGGGCCGCGGCCTGAATGGTGTAGCGGCCATCGGCGAAGACAGCGGCGTGATCGGCGGTGACTGCACAAAATCCCGCACTGCCGGTAAAGCTGGTGAGCCATGCGAGGCGTTGATCGCGCTGTGTCACATATTCGCCCATATGAGCATCTGAACGTGGGATTAGAAATCCATCGACGCCGTGTTTCGACATGGCCGCGCGTAAGGCGGCCAATCGCGGCGCGCCTGTTTTAGGTGTTGTTGTCGCCGCGAATGTTTGAAACATTATTTGCTCCGTCGTTTTGCCGCGCGGGGATCGTTATCGAATAGGCCCGCAAGTTGTTCGGTAATTGCACCCGCAAGTTGTTCGGCATCCGTAATCGTGACCGCGCGTTCATAGTATCGCGTTACATCGTGACCGATGCCAATCGCCGTTAATTCAACTGTGCGGCGTTTTTCGATCATGGCGATCACATCGCGCAAATGTTTTTCCAAATAGGACGCGGAATTCACGGAAAGCGTGCTGTCATCCACAGGGGCACCGTCGGAGATGACCATTAAGATGCGGCGTGCTTCGGGGCGGGCCATCATGCGTTTGTGGGCCCATTCCAATGCTTCGCCGTCGATGTTTTCCTTTAGCAAGCCTTCCTTCATCATCAGGCCCAGATTTGGGCGCGAGCGGCGCCATGGGGCGTCTGCGGATTTATAGATGATGTGGCGTAGATCGTTTAGGCGACCCGGTGCTTCTGGGCGACCATTTTGAAGCCAGTCTTCGCGGCTTTGCCCACCTTTCCATGCCCGGGTGGTGAAGCCGAGGATTTCACATTTTACCTGACAACGTTCCAAGGTGCGCGCCAAAACATCCGCGCAGATGGCGGCGATGGAAATCGGACGACCGCGCATTGAACCAGAGTTATCCAGCAGGATTGTTACGACTGTATCGCGGAATTCAGTGTCCTGTTCGACCTTGAATGACAGGGGTGTTGTGGGGTTTGAAATGACGCGTGCAAGGCGGCCAGCGTCAAGCAAACCTTCCTCCATGTCAAATGACCATGAGCGGTTTTGTTGAGCCTGAAGACGGCGTTGTAATTTATTCGCCAGGCGTGACACCGCACCCTTTAGGGGTTCGAGTTGTTGATCCAAATATGCGCGCAAGCGTTCGAGTTCGGCGGGTTCGGCGAGGTCTTCGGCCAGCACCTCTTCGTCAAATTCGGTGGTGAACACTTCGTAGTTTGGATCGGCGTCGGAAATCGGGGCGACGGGTGGTTCAAAGGGCGGTTCGCCTTCGGGGGCCTCGGCCTGTTGGGCGTCTTCGCTCTCTTCGTTGTCGTCCATGGAAACCTGCGCTTGTTGCTGGTCCATGGATTGTTCGCCGTCGTCGGGTTGTTGATCTTCGCCTTGTTCGTTTTCGTCGGCTGTGTCGCCCGTTTCGGTTTCTGGCTCTTCTTGGTCTGGTTGATCTTCTTCGGCTTGGGTATCGGCCTGATCGGGTTCCATGTCATCGGGGTCTTCGCCCAGCTGATCGCCGTAGCCTAGATCATCGATCAATTGGCGTGCGAATTTGGCGAAGTTTACTTGATCCGCCATTTTTTCACCGATGTTTTCGAATGTATCGCCAGAGCGTTCTTCGATCATGGTTTTCCATTGGCTCATCGCGTGATCAACAGCGGGGGGCATTTCGCGACCCGTTGCGATGTGGCGTAGGTAGTATGACAGGGCCGTAGTCATTGGCACTTCTTTGAACGATTGCACTTGGTCGTAGCCTAGTGCCAATGCTTCGGCCTCTAATTTCGCCTCGATGTTGCCTGCGGTTCCGGGCATGGCGCGTGCGCCAACTGCTTCGCAGCGTGCAGTGGCCATGACCTCGTAGATGTCGCGGGCCTCTTGGCCGTTGGGCATATAGCGGTTGTGGATGCTTTCGTTATGGAAACGGGTGCGCAGGGCGTATGCATCGGCGGTGCCGCGTGCCAACAAAACCTCGTCGCGGGTCATGCGGCGGCTGACCTGTGGTAGGCGTGCGGTGTCGTTCGACAGGCCCGGTGGATCGATGGAATAGGCCACGGCGAGTTCGCCATCGGCCGCCATGGCACGCGTGGCTTCGGCCAGCGCCTTCTTAAACGGATCAGCAGGGTTGTCGTTTGGTTTGTTCATGGAGCAATATTTTTTTCTTGTATACGAACCACGTTATTTTCTACGGCCGCATGCCAAACGCTCTCTGATCTCAGCACAGATTCCAGAACACCTTTGACGCTATCTGATTGGGCTTTTCTCGACATCAATAGACCGATTACAAGAACTAGCAGTGCAACTTGCCATTTAACAAAGAAAAATAGAACCAAGCCTAAAATGACTAACCCGAAAAACAAAATTCTCAAGTTTGCTTGGCGGAATCTTATGTTTTGCGGAAGAAGATAAGACTCTTCATACATAAAACCGGCTCTATTCTTATCAACGTGAACAGTTATTTTTCCACTATTATATGCATCAACAAATTCGGAATGTTTCACGGTTATTCTACTTTCTGCTACTGAGTTTACTAGCCCAAGCTTACTGATGCCGCGCTCTCTGGCAGTTCCTCGTCAAACAAACGCTGATAGAACTCTGCCACTGTTTCGCGTTCAAGCTCGTCACATTTGTTTAGGAATGTCAGGCGGAAGGCGAAGCCGACGTCGTTGAAGATGTTGGTGTTTTGCGCCCATGCGATCACGGTACGTGGTGACATCACCGTGGAAATGTCGCCGTTCATGAATGCGTTGCGGGTTAATTCCGCCACGGTCACCATACGTCCGATCAATTCTGGATCGGTGCCCGGGTTTTTGGCGTGTACGATTGCCGTTTCCTGTGCGTGGGGCAGGTAGTTAAGGGCGGATACGATTGACCACCGGTCCATTTGGCCCTGATTGATCTGTTGTGTGCCGTGGTACAGGCCAGTTGTGTCGCCCAAGCCGACGGTGTTTGCCGTGGCAAACAAGCGGAATGATGGGTGGGGCGAGATGACCTTGTTTTGGTCAAGCAGGGTCAGTTTTCCGTCCACTTCCAACACGCGTTGGATCACGAACATCACATCCGCGCGGCCGGCGTCGTATTCATCGAATACGATGGCAACAGGGTTGCGCAGCGCCCAAGGCAAGATGCCCTCTTGGAATTCGGTGACTTGTTTACCGTCGACCAATTTGATCGCATCCTTACCGATCAGATCGATACGTGAAATGTGGCTGTCTAAATTCACACGCACTGTTGGCCAGTTTAGGCGTGCGCCGATTTGTTCGATGTGGGTAGATTTACCGGTGCCGTGGAACCCTTGGATCATCACGCGACGGTTATAGGCGTAGCCCGCAAGAATCGCCAATGTGGTGTCGTGGTCGAATTTATAGGTGCTGTCGATTTCAGGGACGCGGTCAGATGCATCGGCAAAGCCCATGATTTCCATGTCACTGTCGATGCCGAACAGGTCGCGAACCGAATATTTAACTGTTGGTTGACCGATGTCCAAAGTGCCGTCTGCCATGTGCTTAATCCTTTATATCATCTGATCCCACATCAGATGGTTCGTAAATGCAAAATAACGGGCCAAGATGCAAGGGAAAGTCGATTTGCGACTGTGGCGACGCAAATCGGTTTAATCTTTGAAATTCGAGCTGTTTTTAACCTGATCCCAAGCCCAGACAACCTTCTGGAGGAATTCCTCTTGGCTGCGATCACCGCCGTTAAGGTCGGGGTGCAATTCCTTGATCAGGGATTTGTATTTCTTGCGTAGCTCTTGTTTGGTCCAATTATCCTTGGCTTCCAAAATATCAATCGCCTTGCGCTCGTCCGCAGGCAGGCGTTTTGATCCGCCCAATGCGTCGCCTTTGCCAGGGTTTTTGGTGGCGTTTTGGCCCAGAACCTGATGCGGATCCTCGATGCCCAAACGCGCCCATGCGCGTTGTTCGGCGGTTTGTTTGCCCATTGGTTCCGTTGGGCGTTCCCAAACGCGATCAGCTGCGAATTGTTCTTGTAACTCTTCTTCGGAATGGGTTTCGAAAAAGTTCCATTTTTGATTGAACTGACGGATATGCGTCAGACAGAACCAGCGGAACTCTTCTAGATTGTCGGGGTTCAGGGGCGCGCGGTATTTGCCTGGCTCTTGGCAATCGGGGTGTTGGCACGTCATCTTCGATGTTTCCGATGCACCTGACATGCCGCGGCGCGTGCGGGCACGCTTTTTCTTGTCCGCAGATACAGAGATATCGAAATCGAAATTCATTTTTGTACGTTCAGCCATTTTGTATCCTTTATTCGCTTGCCCGAGTCAGGGATGAAATACTACTATAATCCTGACCAATGCCAAGGGGCAAAAGAGAGGAATTTGCGATGGAAGCCAGAATAATTGCCGCATTGCAGGCAGCATTCGATCCGACGGAATTAATTGTGGATGATGACAGCGAGGCACATCGTGGCCATGGCGGTTATCGCGAAGGTGGCGGCACGCATTTTAACGTGAAAATACGTGCGGCGAAATTTGCGGGGCTGTCACGTGTTGCGGCACAACGCGCAGTGATGGCGGAACTGAAAGCGGAATTTGACGATGGATTACATGCGCTGTCGCTGGACGTTGCTGCCTAGTCCTCTTTTTTAGGCGTCGTTTCAACGCCGCCGGTATCATCGGTTTTTCCCGTTTCATCGGATTTTTCGCTGACTTCGGACAGGATCGCCTTTTCGCTGGTGACCTGAACTTCGGGTGCGGCAACAACGGGTGGTGTTTTTGCGCTGAAGCGTTTGAACGGATTAAAGCCATCCTTTTTGTCCGCATTTTCATCCAATGGATCGGTATCGGATAGCCGGCGGAAAACCAAAACATTTTGATATGCTTCGTGACGTTTGCGCATCAAGCCCTTGCGTTCCACCGAGGGTAAGCTTTCTGCGCGAACATATTCCCATCCCGCAGAGGCTAATTCGTTAATTGATTCTGACAATGCGTTGGCAAAACGACCATCTGCACCTTTGACGCCTTTGGCGCGTTTCCCGCTGAATGGGGCTGGGATAACTTTGTATTCAAAAATGGACATGGTCAGATCTCAAATTACCGTTGCTTAACCTGCATGTTATATGACGGCGATGGCATTGCATTTCAAGGGTGCAAATTAAATTGCTGGGATATCGTGTACAGTTGGTTTATCGCTGGGATTGGCAGTATTTAGAAGCAGGAAACGAAAATGCGGAAAACGAAATCATCAGCTCAGCAGGCTTCAGCTAGTAATCCAAACGCGCAACAGCGCCCGGTTGCACATAGGGGTATGTCCGATGGTATGTTGAAAGTCGTTTGTTTGTTGGTTTTTCTGATGGTTGCTGCGGGGGGGATAGCTTTGAATATGCATAAAGTAAGCGGCAGTTTGACGTTGTTTGGTTACAGTTTGCCAAAGTTTGGCGACGATGGATTAAGTAAAGATCAACAACGCCGTGCGATTATGGAGAGTGACATGACAGATGCCATGAAGGCACGCAAATTGCAGTTGTTGGCACAACAAGATTAATTTTGGTCTTGTTAGATCTGTGTGCTAAAATCAACATAGACATATAAATTAAATTTTTTACTATTAAATATTGGCACTAAGGCACTCTTTTCGTTACATCTCTTAGTTGATTGGTTCAAATCAAATGCGTTGAATCACTAAGAGGGGTTACATTTTATGTCCAGCCAAATGGATTTCGCAGAGCGTCTGGGGCGCATTGAAAATGGTGACCGTCGTATTATTTCGCGCGTCGATATGACCGATCCAAATGCGGTCAACAGTGCCGCCAAGAAGAAGCGTGTGGAATTGCTGGATATTGGCGGACGCAAACCGTATTGGCGCTATGTAATCCTGAAAACGGTTTTGATTACTGTGTTAATGTTGTTTTCATTTCGCGCGGTTGCACACGTAAAGGGTGTCGATATGGGCGAACGTCGTGATCAATTGGCGGCGGGTGACAGCAAAGAAAAATTGGCGGCGGCGATCATTGGGTTTTCGATGATTCCTGATCCGTTATATATCGAAAAACTAAACTAGAGAGATCCACGCGTTTACCTGGATCAACTGTTTATGAATTCAGCTTCGTCGCAATGATTTGGTTCACGGCCTTAGGATTGGCTTTGCCGCCGGTGGCCTTCATCACTTGGCCTACAAACCAGCCCGCCAGTTTTGGATTTGCTTGCGCTTTGGCAACTTGATCTGGGTTATCGGCCATGATTTGATCGACGGCCGCTTCGATTGCGCCTGTGTCTGTGACCTGTTTCATACCGCGGTCTTCGACGATTTTGGCAGGATCACCGCCGTCATTCCAAACGATTTCAAACAAGTCCTTGGCGATTTTACCAGAGATTGCATCAGATGCGATCAAATCCAAAATGCCACCCAGTTGATCGGCGGAAATTGGGGTGTCTTTGATTGTTAGGTCTGCTTTGTTCAAGCGACCGAACAATTCGTTGATGACCCAGTTCGCGGCCTGTTTACCATCGCGACCTTTGGCTACGGATTCAAAGTATGCGGCGTCGGCAACGTCTGCGGTTAGAACATTCGCATCATATTCCGTCATGCCATAATCGGTTACAAAACGGGCCTTTTTGGCGTCTGGCAATTCGGGCAATCCAGCGGCGATTTCATCGACCCATGATTGTTCAATTTCTAATGGTAGCAGGTCAGGATCGGGGAAGTATCGGTAATCGTGTGCCTCTTCTTTGGATCGCATGGAACGTGTTTCGTTTTTGTCGGCGTCATACAGGCGCGTTTCTTGATCGATCGAACCGCCATCTTCCAATATAGCGATTTGGCGTTTCGCCTCGTAATCGATCGCCATTTGGATGAAACGCATAGAGTTCATGTTCTTCAATTCGCAACGCGTGCCTAGGTGTGAAAAATCACCTGTTTCACGGAACTTTTCGTACTGACCAACAGGACAGACGGAAACGTTCACATCCGCGCGCATATTGCCGTTTTGCATGTTGCCATCACAGGTACCCAAGTAGCGCAAGATTTGGCGTAGCTTGGTTACGTATGCGGCCGCCTCTTCTGGGCTTCGTACGTCTGGCATGGATACAATTTCCATCAACGCCACACCTGTACGGTTCAGGTCGACGAACGACATGTTTGGATCCATGTCGTGCACGGATTTGCCCGCGTCTTGTTCCAGATGGATACGTTCCACACGGACGGTACGCGCCACACCGGGCTCGAGATCGACCAAGATTTCACCTTCGCCCACGATGGGGTGGTAAAGCTGGCTGATTTGGTAGCCTTGGGGCAAATCAGGGTAGAAGTAGTTTTTACGATCAAACGCGGAATACAGGTTGATTGCCGCATTTAGCCCAAGGCCAGTGCGAACAGCCTGTTCGACACAGAATTCGTTGATCACAGGCAACATGCCCGGCATCGCGGCATCAACCATGGATACGTTTGAATTCGGCTCGTTGCCGAATTGCGTGGATGCACCAGAGAATAGTTTTGATTTCGATGCGACCTGTGCGTGCACTTCTAGGCCGATTACCAATTCCCAGTCGCCCTTGGCGCCCGCGTAAATTTTCGGTTTTGGTTCTGTGTATGTCAGGTCTAGCATCGGTTAACTCTCTTGCAATAACTGCCGATGGTTTTAGGCGGCATGCACGCAATGGGCAAGCGCAATCCTAACCTGTCAAAGAATACTTGTCATAGCCGATATCACCCGTCCAACGCCATGCGGCGATAAAGGGGGAGTCATATGTGACACTGACGTGGGGCATCATCGATGGGTGGTGGATGTAATCCCCAGATTTACGTGGCGCCAGCGGTTCGTTGTTTTGCGACCACATTCCCGATCCGCACAGCATGATGAATGTCTCTTCGGCGGCATGTTCACGAGTGACATAATCCACGTTTGCCGATTGCATGAACAGGCCAACACGTACGGTATCATGGAATATCATCCCGTCGGGCCCGATCAATTCGACCGTCGCCAGATGATGTGAAATTTCGGGGCGAATACGACCATCGGCAAGGCCCGAGTGATGCCAATCGATCAATGGCATGGCGTGTTCGATATGCTCGCATACGGGTAGGGGATCTAAATCCAGCGCTTGTTTTTCCACGTCTGGCAGGATGTCATGCCCGCGCGGTAATGGCAGATGGCTTTTGGATGTAATTGATCGCAATGCGGTTGCCGCGGCATTGCCACCATGTGTGTTTTCAACGTCAAACAAGACTGCCAGATCATCCAGCATTTGATAGAACGCTTTGGTAATAGTCATGCGAACCTCCTGCATCGGAATATGATCAGCTTACACCCAAAAGTGATTCTGGCAAATTCCGATGCAGGAACGCGTGATTATCCCAGTATTTTGCCGACGATTTCGGACGCGTCCTTGGACAGGTTTGGTGTGGTTTGGATACGACGCAATTGGGTGGTCATCAATGTTTGGCGTTTCTTGTCATAACGTTTCCACGTTTCAAACACCCCGCACATGCGGGCGGTTGTTTGGGGGTTGATGGCATCCAGTTTGATTAACCAATCGGCAATGAATTCATAACCCGATCCATCGGCCGCATGGAATGCGGCGGGAGACATGGCGAAGGGGCCAATTAATGATCTGAAACGGTTTGGGTTTTTCCAGTTGAAATCAAGGTGCACGGACAGTGATTGCGCAACTTCCAATGCCACATCGGGCGTGGCAGAAGCGACCTGGATCGCGAACCATTTATCCATGACCAGCGTGTCTGATTTCCATTGGTTGTAGAATTCTGTAGATGCGTTTTCACCAACACCCGCTGTGATCGCCAGAGATAGGGCAGACAGTTGTTCGGTCATATTATCAGCGTCTGCAAATTGCTGTAAAGCTGCCTCGCCACCATCCAGTTTTGTCATCAAGGCCAGTGTGGTTGCGCGTAATGCGCGTTTGCCAGCGGCGGTTGCGTCTGGACTGTATGGCCCATCGACGGACATGTCGTGATATAGGTTTGGCAGGTGCTCTTCTAATTCCAATGCAATTTCGTGCCCTAAATCTTCGCGTACTTCGTAGATAATGTCGGGGTCTGGAATGCCGCCTGCGTCTACGATTGCCTGTGCGATTGCCTCTTGGGAAGGAAGGGAAAGCAATAATGCGCGGTAGGCGGGATCGAGGGTTTCATCGACGGCCAATGCGGCAACGGATTCGATGTAGCTGTCTGCATCGACATCCTGATCCATCGCAGCTGAAGCCAAGATGTTCATGGCGATGTCGCGCCCTGCTTCCCATTTGTTGAATGTGTCCGCATCATTGGCGAACAGAAATGCGCGGGTTTGGGAATCGATGTCGCGCTCTAAAATGACAGGAGCAGAGAAGCCGCGAAGGAGTGATAGAGTTGGGCGTTCGGCCGTCTTGAAAGTAAATGTTTGCGTCGCGTCGCGCAATTCCAGAACCGTTTCAGCTAGGATTTCTGTACCATCAACGCCGATGAAGCCTGTGCGCACGGGGATAACCTGTGGCAATTTTCCGATGCGGTTTGTGGATGGGGATGCGTCTTGGGTTAATGTGACGCTGAAGATACCGTCAGTGTAATCTTCGGAAACGGTAACTTTGGGGGTGCCAGATTGGCTGTACCATAGTTTGAATTGGGTCAGGTCGGTATCACATGCGTCCTCGAATACTTTGATCCAATGTTCGATCGTACAGGCCTGTCCGTCGTGGCGATCAAAGTAGAGTTCCAGTGCCTTGTCATAACCTGCGTCGCCAACCAGCAGTTTCAGCATGCCAATGACTTCGGCACCCTTTTCATACACGGTGGCTGTGTAGAAATTGTTGATCTCGATGTATTCTTCGGGGCGACACGGGTGCGCCAATGGGCCTGCATCCTCGCGGAATTGGCGGGCACGTAATTGTAGGACATCATCGATGCGCTTTACAGCGTGGGACCGTTGATCGCCCGAAAACTGTTGATCGCGAAAAACGGTTAGACCCTCTTTCAAACAAAGCTGGAACCAATCGCGACAGGTAATGCGGTTGCCCGTCCAGTTGTGGAAATATTCATGGGCTATGATACCTTCGATCAATTCGAAGTCGCGATCCGTTGCGGTTTTCGGGCTGGCCAATACATATTTGGAATTGAAGATGTTCAGGCCTTTGTTTTCCATCGCACCCATATTGAAATCATCAACAGCTACGATCATGAACCGGTCTAGGTCATATTCGCGTCCATAGACTTCTTCGTCCCACGTCATCGAACGTTTCAGGGCGTCCATAGCGTATGCGCATTTGTCCTGATCGCCCGCGCGGACGAAAATTTGTAAATCTACAAGGCGGCCCGACATTGTGGTGAATGTATCATCGTATGACACCAAATCGCCCGCGACCAACGCGAACAGGTAGGCGGGTTTCACCCATGGGTCTGTCCATTTACCGTGGCTCAGTTTGTTGCCGTTGGACAGCAATACGGGTTCAGCGCCATCGATGGTGACGTTGAAGATTGCCATCACGTCTGGGCGGTCTGGATAATATGTGATTTTGCGAAAACCCTGAGCTTCACATTGTGTGCAGTACATGCCGTTTGACATATATAAACCTTCCAATGCGGTATTGCCCGCAGGGTTAATTTCAACCTCTGCTTCCCAAACGAATCCGGCTTGGGGTATCAGGTCTGCAGGGATCGTTAGACCTTCTGCGTCTAATAGGATTTCGTCGGATTTCAGGGTTTTGCTATCAACACTTGCGCTGATCAGTTTCAACATACGCCCATCAAGGCGCAGATCGTGTGACCCATCGCTACGGCTCTCGTTTGCGCGAAATTTGATTCTTGATGTGACGCGCGTGGCGTTTGGATCAAGTTTGAAATGAAGATCAACAGTATCCACCCAAAATGCAGGTTCTTGGTAGTCTGTTAACAGGATTGTGGGGGCGGTTGTTGGGCTCATTTTACTCATCCTTTGGGCGTTTCGCACAGTAGGGTGAAAATAGTTCGGCTCTGCAAGTGGAAAAATTGCATACAACGGTATACATTCCTTTGTCGCTCATCTATGTTTCCGAAAGGAAACGAACGCTAGAGTCGTTTTGATGAACAATGTATTATCGATTCGACGCATAAGGAGACGGCTATGACTCGCACTGAAAAATTTGGATTACAGGTAGATAACCAACTGGTTGAATTTTTAGAGGGCAACGCGTTGCCTGGTACGGATGTGTCAGCAGATGCGTTTTGGCAGGGCTTGGCGGGTTTGGTCGAAACAATGGGCCCTCGCAACAAGGCGTTGTTGGAAAAACGCGCAAACATCAAAGCCCAGATCGATGCCTGGCACATTGAGCGCCGAGGTCAGACATTTGATGCGGCTGAATACAAATCGTTTTTGTCATCCATCGGATACTTGGTTGAACAGGGCGCTGATTTTTCAATTGAAACGGAAAACGTTGACCCAGAAATCGCAACGATTGCCGGCCCACAGTTGGTTGTGCCAATCACAAATGCGCGTTTTGCGTTGAACGCGGCGAATGCGCGTTATGGTTCCTTGTACGACACAGTTTATGGCACGGACACATTGGGCAGCTTGCCAACGGGCAAGGGTTATGATGCCGATCGCGGTGCACAGGTTATCGCGTTCGCAAAGAAATTCTTGGATGAAACATTCCCGATTGATGGCGTATCACACGCGGATGCGACCAGCTATGCAGTTGTGGACGGTGCGTTGGTTGTTGACGGTAAGGCGTTGAAAAACGCAGGCCAGTTTGCAGGCCACCGTGGTGACGCGGCTTCGCCAACAGCAGTTCTGTTGAAAAACAACAACCTACACGTTGAAATCGTATTTAATGCGGAAACACCAATCGGCAAAACCGATCCAGCAGGTATTTCCGATGTGGTTATCGAAAGCGCGATGTCAGCGATCATGGATTGCGAAGACAGTGTCGCCGCCGTGGACGCCGAAGAGAAGGTTTTGGCTTATACAAATTGGTTGGGTCTGATGCGTGGTGATTTGACATCCAGTTTCCAAAAAGGTGGCAAAACACTGGAACGCAAATTGGTTGCGGATCGTGAATACACGGCACCTGACGGTTCTGATCTGACATTAAAAGGCCGTGCATTAATGTTGGTGCGCAACGTTGGGCACTTGATGACAAACCCTGCGATTCTGGACAAAGACGGCAATGAAATCGGCGAAGGTTTGATGGACGCGATGTTCACCGTTTTGATCGCCATGCACGATTTGAAACGTGCGTCTGGAAATTCGGTTATGGGTTCTGTTTATGTTGTGAAACCGAAAATGCATGGGCCCGAAGAGGTAGCATTTACGGATGATATTTTCACAGCCGTTGAGGCGGCGCTGGGCTTGCCACAAAACACCGTGAAAATTGGTATCATGGACGAGGAACGCCGCACGACAGTGAACCTTAAGGAATGTATTCGCGCCGCCAAAAGCCGCGTTGCGTTTATCAACACTGGCTTCTTGGATCGTACGGGTGATGAAATTCACACGTCCATGGAAGCGGGCCCATTCATGCGCAAAGATGACATCAAGAAAGAGGCATGGATTGGCGCATATGAAGATCAAAACGTTGATGTGGGCTTGGCCTGTGGTTTGCAAGGAAAAGCGCAAATCGGCAAAGGCATGTGGGCGATCCCTGACAATATGGCGGACATGTTAGAACAAAAAATCGGCCACCCAATGGCTGGTGCGAATTGTGCATGGGTGCCATCACCTACAGCGGCAACTTTGCACGCGATGCATTACCACAAGGTTGACGTGTTTGCGCGCCAAGACGAGATCAAAGCAGGGGGTGCGCGTTCATCCGTTGACACGATTCTGCAATTCCCAGTGGCGAATGGCCAAAACTGGTCAAACGACGAAATCAACAAAGAGGTGGAAAACAATGCCCAAGGTATTTTGGGCTACGTTGTGCGTTGGGTTGATCAGGGTGTTGGTTGTTCCAAGGTACCAGACATTAACAATGTCGGCCTAATGGAAGATCGCGCAACATGTCGGATTTCATCACAGCACATCGCAAACTGGCTGCATCATGGTGTGGTCAGCCAAGACGAAGTGATGGCGATTATGAAACGGATGGCGGCAGTGGTTGATGGCCAAAATGCGGGGGATGCGGCCTATACGCCGATGGCACCGGATTTCACATCCATCGCATTCCAAGCTGCCTGTGATTTGGTATTTCAAGGTACAGTACAGCCATCCGGATACACCGAACCTGTGCTGCATGCACGTCGTTTGGAATTAAAAGCCGCGACCTAATATAAATATATCCGCGCCTAATACGGTCGTATTGGGCGCGAGATTTCGCAAGTTATTGCGTGCCCCATTGCCAATACTTCGAAAAATACTATGTTTTGTTGTAACACGAATATGACGAACAGGTTTTTCCATGACACGCCCCATTGTTGGTATCATTTCCAACGGCCATATCCTTGATGATTCTTATCCTGTGCAATTGGCGGGAACATCCAATATCGAAGCGGTTGCGGATGTAACGAATGCAATGCCAGTATTATTCCCAGCATTGCCCAGCATTACCGACATTGATGAAATCTGTACACGTTTTGACGGTATTTTGCTGACAGGTGCACGCCCCAATGTGCATCCAAATGAATACGGCGAAGAGGCAACAGATGCCCACGGGATATTTGATTTGGATCGAGATGCGGTGTCATTGCCATTGATCCGTGCATGTGTTGAAAAAGGCGTTCCGATATTAGGCATTTGCCGTGGATTCCAAGAATTCAATGTGGCCTTTGGCGGGTCGCTGTATCCTGAGATTCGGGATTTGCCAGGCCGCATGAACCACCGCATGCCACCTGAGGGCACGATCGAGGAAAAGTTCGCCATGCGCCATGATGTGAACCTAATGCCCGGCGGGCATTTCGCCAAGATTTTCGGGTCTGACACCGTTGTGACGAACTCCTTGCACGGTCAAGGGATTAAGCAAGCGGGTGAGCGTATTATCGTCGAAGGCCATGCAACCGATGGTACGCCAGAGGCAATTCGCGTACGCGATGCGGCCAATTTCGCCTATGCTGTACAATGGCATCCAGAATGGAATGCTCAACACGACAGCGTGTCAAAACCATTGTTTCAGGCATTTGGTGCGGCGATGCGCGGCTAATCCCAATTAATCGGATCGAGTTTGAAGAATTTAGAAAGCTGTTCGTAAATTTGCGGTTCGTCTTTGTTTAAATCCGCAGGACGTTCAAAAAACAACTCGACGACGACTGCAAAAAACTCTTCGGGCGCTGTGGCGCCATAAGGATCGATCACTGTACGTCGGCCAGCGTCTACATCGCTGACCAATCGAGTATATGCAGCGTAAAATGCTTGGTTCCATTCGCCCTGACTGTGATCGCGTTGCAAGATCGGTGCGCAATCTGTGTACCCGGACAAATCATCCAATTGATGTGCGAATTCATGCATCACGACGTTGTGGCCATCATGGGACTTAGCAGCGCCCTGTTCGGTGTGTTGCCACGACAGGATGACAGGACCACGTGCCCAACTCTCGCCGATGCGCACGGTTTCGCGTTCCCGTATGATGTAGCCGCTGCGCTCTTTGGTGCGGGACTGAAATGCGCCTGGATAGATCAAGACTGTTTGCAGGTTTTGGTACCACATGTCTTTGTTGGCAACCAACAAACAGGCCTGTGCGGCGACGGATAATGTGACCTCTTCGGTCACCTCGAAACCATCACAGCCGATAAATTCTACAGTGTTTAGGAATAGATTAATCTTGCCTTCTAAAGGGGTCAGTAATTCATCGGGCAGGCGTTGGTAAATCGGGACGGTTTGCCAAATGACGGCACGCTCATAATCATCTAATCGCGAGTGCAAAAGGGTTTGACGGATGCGACGTTTTCGCAAACGTAAAATGCCGTATACGCAAAGCACCGCTAACATAAGAATAAAGATGAAAGGCATTTTGTGTGGCACTTTCCTAAGTTTCAACAATGATACTGAAAGATCATCTAAACCAAGACAAGACCCATTTTGCATGGGCTTTCCATTGCATTGGATTTGTTGCATATCTAAATTCATCCACGATCAAAATCCACAGGTGAAACGTTGAAGAAAATTGCCAGAACATTGTCTGTCGCCCCGATGATGGATTGGACGGATCGTCATTGCCGTTTTCTGCATCGGCTGATTTCGACGCAGACGTTGTTGTACACCGAAATGGTGACCGCACCTGCGTTGATCCACGGTGACGCAGATCGCCTGTTGGCATTCGATGTGTCCGAACATCCCGTGGCGTTGCAAATTGGTGGGTCTGATCCCGACCAATTGGCAAAGGCAACGCGAATGGGGTGTGATGCGGGCTATGATGAGGTGAATATTAATATTGGTTGCCCATCTGATCGCGTGCAATCAGGACGATTTGGGGCGTGTTTGATGCAGGAACCTGAATTGGTCTCGGATTGTGTGTCTGCAATGATGGATGCGTCAACGGGCGCGGAAATCACCGTGAAATGCCGCATTGGTGTGGATGAACAGGATCCCTATGTGGTGTTGCCTGATTTCATAGAAAAAGTTTCGGCGCGCGGTATTCGCAGTTTTGCGATCCATGCGCGCAAAGCGTGGTTGGATGGGTTAAGCCCCAAACAAAACCGCGATGTGCCGCCGTTGGATTACGATCTGGTGCATCAAATTAAACGCGATCGCCCAGATTTGGAAATTGTGATTAATGGCGGTTTGCAAACGTTTGACGCCGCGCGCGAACAGATTAGTGCGGGTTTGAATGGGGCGATGATAGGCCGTGTGGCCTATCACAGCCCCATGGAAATACTGGCCCACGCGGACGCGTTGTTTGGTGTAGATACACCTGTGCAAACCGCGCCCCATGTGATCCGCGCGATGTATCCGTATATTCAGGCGCATCTGGATGACGGCGGGCGTTTGAATCAGATTACGCGCCATATGTTGGGCATGTTTGCGGGCCAGGTGGGTGCGCGGGCTTGGAAACGGAGCCTGTCCGAGAATGCGCACCTAACGGGTGCAGGTGTTGAGGTGGTTGAAACCGCGTTGAATGCTACGTTAGAGATGCAAAAACCGGCAATCGCCGAAACTTAGGGGGCGATATGCCTGATATGATGACTTTGTTACCGACATTGTTGATGTTATTGGCCATTGGTGCTTTTGCTGGTGTTTTGGCCGGATTGCTGGGGGTTGGCGGCGGGATCGTTTTGGTTCCTGCGTTTTATTATGCGTTCAGCGGATTGGGATATGACAATGCACAGTTAATGCAAATTTGTGTGGCAACATCTTTGGCGACGATCGTGTTTACGTCTGTGCGATCTGTGATGAGCCATAATAAGAAGGGTTCTGTTGATTGGGATATCCTGAAAACTTGGGCACCAGGTATCATGGTGGGTGCCATTGTTGGTGTGTTTATTGCCGCGCGACTGCCTTCCCATACCTTGACGATTATTTTTGGTTCTTTGGGAATTTGCGTTGGCCTGTACATGGCGTTTGGGCGAAATGATTGGCACCTGGGTGAAACGATGCCTGTTGGCGTTTTGCGTGGTGCGATCAGTTCGGCGATTGGTTTTTTGTCCGTCTTGATGGGCATCGGCGGGGGCAGTTTTGCGGTGCCGATGATGACATTACATCGTATTCCAATTCACAAGGCCGTCGCGACGGCGGCGGGGTTTGGGGTGGCGATTGCGCTGCCCAGTGCGATTGGCTTTATGATCGCTCAGCCACCCATGGAAGGTAAGCCGCCGATGACGTTGGGCTATGTGAATATCGCGGCGTTTTTGGTGGTGATTTCGATGACGATGATTACCGCGCCGATGGGGGCAACATTGGCCCATAAATTAAATGTTAAAACATTAAAACGGGTGTTTGCGATTTTCTTGATCGTGGTCGCCTCGAACATGTTACGCGAAGCATTTTTGGGCTGAATTCACCAGTGTCCCCATGGGGACACCGTTTAAGCAACTGAAATAAATGTATTTATTTAATTCCTGCCATTTTTTCCCGTAAACGAAGGCAAAAATAACTGCTGCTGATAATCAGTGATGCCAAGGTTGCGATGCCCTCTGCCGTGATGGCATATCCAAATATCCACGCCAGCAAACTGATGCCCGATATTTCGCCGAATTTATACAGTGCGAAACGGAATAGGATAAATCCGAGGGTCGACCACAGCGCAACCACCAGCCATGGGTGACGTGTGATCGGTGCGTAGAAAAGATAGGCCAGCATGCCAGAGATAACCATCATCGGGAACGAAAACAGGATCGTCGACAGGAACATGAATATCGTGGCCAGCACGAAGGTGACGATTGAATTTCCTTCGCGCGATGTTGGGATAGAACTGCCTAAATCCAGAACGAATACCAAAGCGAAGAGGGTCGAGAATGTCAGGACGGCGATGACCCATGCCTTGACCAACAGCCATGTTAGTTGGCCAGTTTGTGGGGTGTTGTCATCTGGGTTACTCATCAATCAAGCCTAACATTTTTGAATTAAGGTTGAAGGCGTAATAGGCGCTGGAAGCAGAGAGAGCAATGAAGCAAACAGCCATAAAAGGATAAGGAACTGGTGATCCAAGTGTTGCCATAATCAGCCCGAATAATGGCGTCGCAATGAGGGGGATTGTGAAAGTTGCGATATAAGGATGAAGCGCAATTTTTCGCCCCATAATATACACGAAAATGCCGACAATTACCAAAAGCGGGAATGTAAGGAAAGTGCCGAGAGCAAGTACACCAAAAAATACCACACTCATACTTTTGAGTGAATACAAAAGTGCGGTGAAATCAGATGCCTTTAGGCGCCCGTAGGCCCAATCATCGAACACAAAGAATGCCGCGACGATGCTCAATCCGATGACCCATGTTTTGAATAATAACCAAAAGAATTGGCGCTTCGTTAGTAAAATATCGTTTGGTTCATTCATCATTCAAACCTAACATTTTCTTGCGAAGGGTGAAGCTGTAATAGGCTGTCGATGCTGTCGATGCTGTCAGGGCAATCAGGATTGCAATACCGTCGAATGAGAGTATGGCGCGCAAGATAACCTCGTAGAAGCTTTCAACGGCGGGGCTGGAAAACAGATGTGTTGTTGCTTGGAAAAACATCAAGCCGATGATTGGTGTGATCAGGGTTGTGACATAGGGGTGTCGCCAAATTTGATTGTGAAATCCATAGGCTAGAACGCCTGCGATAATTAACAATGGCAGGGTGAATAAGATGGCGGCTAGCATCAAAAACAGAAACGTCATGACCAAACTGACCACGGCGTTTATCGGTGCGAAGGTTGGCAGGGTCGTATCAATTTGGGTAACATGCAGGATCGCAAATTGAACCGCGAAAACCACCATGCCGATACACCATGCCATAACCAACAACCACACAACGGTGTCGAATTTTCGGCCTATGATGATGGGTTCAGCCACGCCGCCCCCGACGCTTGCCTCTTATCAACGGGGCGCGTTCGGGCAGCACTAACATCTTGGCGCGACGATCTTCGCCGCTCATCTGTGACCAGCCTGCGATTTCATGCCGCGTGCGATAACAGCCCATGCAAAAGCCACTGTCCTCGTGGATGATACACAGTTTCACACAGGGGCTCTCGACCTCTTCGCGTTTCCAGACTTCATCCATTTGTCATGTTTCCCAGTCGGTCCAAGGCACCTTGGAGGATGTAACCTGCGGCGACGTGATCGATGGCTTCGGCGCGTTTTGCGCGGCTCATGTCGGCCTCTAGCATCGCGCGTTCGGCGGCGACGGATGACAGGCGTTCATCCCAGAACCCGAGGGGTAAATCGCAACGCGCCGCCAGATTGCGCGCAAATGCACGCGTTGCCTGGCATCTGGGCCCCTCACTTCCGTCCATGTTCATGGGTAGTCCCAAAACCAATCCACCTGCGTTTGCCGATTTGATGATCACATCCAGTGCGTCTGCATCCAATCCAAACTTCTTACGTTTGATGGTTTCGCGTGGGGTGGCGATCGACCACAAAGTGTCCGAAACCGCCACGCCGATGGTTTTTGTGCCTAAATCCAACCCCAATATGGATTGGTATTTGGGCAGGGTGGCCGCGAATTCAGAAAAATCATCGTAATAGCTCAATTCGCCACCTCGGCCGATTGTGCCGCCGCGCGTAATGTTGCCAATGCGTCTGGGCGGTCTGCGAAAACAGATTGTGCCTCGTTCCAGATTGCGGATGCGCGTTTGGTTTCGCCCAGCACACCCAAGGCGCGGATTAATCGTGCCCATTCAGCGGGGGTGCCGCCCTCTGTTGCTAAACGTTCGCCCAAACCATCGACCATGCCGCGGATCATATCTTTGCGATCTTCCTCGGACATATCTGCAGCGGCTTCGACCTGTGCGGCGTCTGGGCCAGGCGCGGGCGCGATGCCAGCGGCGCGGGCGACTTCGCCGATTTGGGCTTGGATCAATGGAATCCAAGGCGCATTCGCTGGCCCCTCGGCCAACAGGCCAGACCATAGGCGATGTGCCACGTCGGCGCGTCCGTTTTGTACCAAGGCCAGACCAGAATAATACCGTGCGCGTCCGTCCGTTGGATCGACCTTAAGGGTGCGGCTGAGCGCTGCTTCGGCACTGGGTGAAACGTAACCGTTTGCGGCGACGATCATCACCTCGGCGTAGTCGGAATAATCTTTGGCGGTCGCTTTGTCGCCGACGATTTCCATGATGCGTGCTTGGGCCTGTCGCGCGGCGCTGTAACGACCAAGGCGGAATTCATGCAGGGCCAACAGGCGAATGCCCTGTTCGTCATTGGGGTTTTCTGCAACTGCTTCGCGTAATTGTGCGACCAGTTTAATATATTCTGGTGCGGCATCGGTGGGGAGATCGCCAACGCGCTCTTCTGCTTGTTCTTGGGTTGGACGGTTTGCGCGGGCGTCCTTCATCGCGGCTAAACGTGTGGCGAGTGGGCGGTCTGGCATGTTGGGTTGGCCCAGTTTGGCGTATAGGCCCAAGCCCGCGAAAACAGACAGGGCAACGATACCGACCAAGATTTGATTGGCGCGGCGTGGAGCGGTTTTGCCGCCATCCTCGGCCTGTGCACGTTTATCGGCGGCGAGGATACGGCGTGATATTTCCAAACGTGCTGCGTCCGCGTCTTCTTCGCTTAACACGCCTCGGGCAAGGTCGCTCTCGACTTCGCGTAACTGGTCTTTGTACAGGGCTAAATCCTTGGCGCCTGCGCCAATGTCGACATCACGCGGCGCCAATATAGGGCGCGAAATGACATAAACTGCAACTAAACACGCAATCGCGCCGATGAACCAAACCATGATAAAATCCTCTTCGCGGTATAACTACCGCTCAACGGGGGCATTGCACAGCGTAAAATACGCCGCACCTGATCACTTTACTTTGTCTAAATATCTAAATCCGACATGGCAAAATGCGACAATGTCGCGATTAACCGATTGATTGCCGCTGGACACCTTGGCGAAATGCGCCAAATTGGGGAAAAGGATTTATCCGTTCGCTAAAGGTATCTCATATGAAACGCTATTCCGCTTTTGCTATCGCTAAAAATGCGCTGACTTATCATCAGGGGTGGGAACGTGCCTGGGCGAAGCCTGAGTTTAAGAAAGAATACGATGTGATTATCGTAGGCGCGGGTGGTCATGGTTTGGCGACGGCGTTTTATCTGGGCAAGAACTTTGGCATCACCAATGTGGCGATCATCGAAAAGGGGTGGTTGGGCGGCGGGAACACGGGGCGCAATACGACGATTATCCGTTCCAATTACCTTCAGGATCCATCGGCGGCGATTTATGAAAAAGCGCGGTCTTTGTATGAAACCATGTCACAGGATTTGAACTACAACGTGATGTTCAGCCCGCGTGGCGTGATGATGCTGGCTCAAACCGAAGCAGAAATTCGTGGGTACAAACGCACGGCGCACGCAAACGCATTGCAAGGTGTGAAAACGGAATACATTGGGCCGCAACGTGTCAAAGAATTATGCCCGATTATTGAATTATCTGGCCCACGTTACCCTGTGTTGGGTGCGCTGTGGCAGGATCGCGCGGGTACGGCGCGCCATGATGCGGTGGCATGGGGCTATGCGCGTGCTTGTTCCGATATGGGCATGGATATTATTCAACAATGCGAGGTCACGGGCGTGACCCAATCGCGTGGCAAGGTGACTGGCGTACAGACATCCAAGGGCGCGATTAAATGTAAAAAACTGGGTATCGTGGTTGCTGGTAATTCGGGGCATTTGGCCGATATGGCTGGTTTCCGATTACCGATGGAATCCGTGGCGTTGCAGGCGTTGGTTTCCGAACCGATCAAACCCTGTATGGATGTGGTGGTTATGGCCAACACAGTTCACGGCTACATGTCGCAATCGGACAAGGGTGAAATGGTTATTGGTGGCGGGACGGATGGGTTCAACAACTATACCCAACGTGGATCGTTCCATCATCTAGAGGAAACCGTGCGTGCCTTGATCGAAACATTCCCGATGGTCAGCCGTTTGAAAATGCTACGCCATTGGGGTGGCATCGTGGATGTGACGGGGGATCGTTCGCCGATCATTTCAAAAACACCACTGAAGGGTTGTTTCATTAACGGTGGCTGGGGCACGGGTGGATTTAAGGCCATCCCTGGATCGGGTTGGGCGATGGCCGAGTTGATGGCTAAGGATGAGCAAACGGGACTGGCCGCAGAGTTTGGACTAGACCGCTTCCAAGAAGGCCGGTTTATTGATGAAAGCGTAGCAGCGGGAGTAGCGCACTGATGAAAAATCTAATCTCCACCATGGCCATAGCCCCCAGCCGGATCGTCGCCATGTGGACGGTTTTTCAAGCCGCGCCAGACGTAAAAAAGAACCAACAACATCATAATCGTGAAGGGGCCAAAATGTTTTATGTAAAACCAGTAATCCATGCATTTAAACTTATGCACGTTAAACGTGTTTTTAAAGTGGCAACATTATGTAGTTTCATATTTGGACAACCGATGGTTGCCCAAGAAGGTAAAATGGAAATCTTTGAAACCATCAATGGCGCGCAAGTCACCAAGGTGGCATCGTCCAATGTCTGTTTCGCAACGATCAACACAAAGTCGGCGAATGGAACGGACTCTTTCTTTGCGACTTATAAATTGAAAAATGGCGACCGTTGGCAGGTCGCAGGGCATTCGGGTCTGCGCGTTGCACAGACAAACGATATCCTGACAATCAAATTTGACAATGAGCCATTCCTCATCCGTGATTTACAGCTGGTGAACAACACCTCGCCACTGCCGTTTACAGAAGATAACGATTTAACGGGTTTCGATGAACGCGTGGCAAAGGCCAAGCAGGTCACATTTGATTACATCCGTTTAAAGGACAGTATCAGCATTGATTTGGATACATTGCGTGCGGCCAAGGCATCGATGGATCGCTGTTTGGAGACAATCGAATGATAACATTACACACGATAGGTGCACCATGCTAAGCCTGACTTGCCCAAATTGCGGTATCACTGCCGATGAAACTGATCTGCATTGCGATGGTCAGGCCCATATCACACGCCACGGTGCGGGATCGAATGATGATGATTTGGAAACATATCTGTTTATGCGCAACAATCCAAAGGGTGTGCATTTCGAACGCTGGCGTCATGTTTATGGTTGCGGAAAATGGTTTCATGCCGCGCGTTGCACGATGACATTGGAAGTGTTCGGAACATATTCCGCACAAACATTTGAGCCACCAAAGGCATTGATCAACAAGATCAAAAAGAAGCGTCCTGAATTCGAAGGATTTGTGAAATGAGCACACGTTTAGCAACAGGTGGTCGGTTGATTAACCGCGCTAGGTCGGTTGAATTTTCATTCGATGGTAAACGCCTGTCTGGATACGAAGGCGACACATTGGCGTCTGCCTTATTAGCAAATGGTGAAACCCTGGTGGGGCGTTCGTTCAAATACCACCGCCCGCGCGGCATCATCGCATCTGGCCCCGAAGAGCCGAACGCATTGGTTGGCACAGGCGAAGGCGGCACATTCGAGCCGAACCAACGTGCAACGACCACCGAAGTTTTCAATGGTTTAACGGCAAACAGCCAAAACGCATGGCCATCGTTGCAATTCGACATCGGCGGTATAAACCGCATCATGTCACGCGTTTTCCCCGCTGGTTTTTATTACAAAACATTCATGTACCCGCGTTTCGCATGGAAACATGTGTTCGAACCCTTCATCCGCAAGGCGGCGGGTTTGGGTGCGGCGCCAACGGGTAAAGATGTGGATAAATACGAATATTTCTATGCCCATGTTGACGTATTGATCGTTGGCGGTGGCACGTCTGGATTGGCGGCAGCGCTTGAGGCTGGTCGTTCGGGCGCCAAGGTTTTGGTGCTGGAACAAACCAACACATGGGGTGGTCGCGCCCCTGTGGATGGTGTGGACATCAATGGCGTTAGTGCCGAAGATTGGATAACGGACGCCGTAAGTGAATTGTCGAATATGGACAACGTCACATTACGCACACGCACCATGGGCGCGGGCGTATACGATCACGGTTGGGCCACTGGCTATGAACGCCTAACAGATCACGCCCCTGAAATCGGTGGGCCACGCCATCGCTTGTGGCGTATTCGCGCCAAGCGCATTGTCACCATGACAGGTGCGATTGAACGTCCATTATCGTTTGCGGGCAACGACGTTCCCGGTGTGATGTTGGCGGGTGCTGTGCGGGATTACGCTACGAATTACGGCACATCTTGTGGTGATGTTATGGTCGTCGCGACCAACAATGACGATGCGTATCGTACCGCGATTGCACAGGTGCAGGCGGGTTTATCCGTTGCTGCAATCTTGGATGCGCGGGTGATGGCGGATGGTGCATTGGTTGCGCAGGCACGTGACATGGGCATTCGTGTTGAGACGGGCGCGGCGATTTCCAAGGTGAAGGGTTCCAAACATGTCACCGGCGTTGCGATTTGTGCCCAAGCGGGCGAAGGCACCCCGACCGAAGAAATCAAATGTGATGTTGTTGCCATGTCTGGCGGCTGGTCACCGATTGTGCACCTGTGGTCGCATTGTGGCGGTAAGTTGAACTGGGACGCAGACCAAGCAATGTTCCGCCCCGATCCCGCGCGTCCACCATTGGGTGCGGATGGTAATGGTTTTGTGATTGTTGGCGGGACGGCCAATGGGTATCTGGATGCCGCAAGCGCGATGAAAGATGCGGTTGCGCAGGGTCGCAAGGCGGCGAAAGAGGCGGGGCATAAACCAGCGGTGGCGAAGGCCGTTAAGGCCGTTTCCGTGGCCGAATCCGCAATCGAACCTATCTGGCAGATGCCACAGGGGATGTCGGTGAAACTGCAAACCAAAACATTCCTCGATTACCAAAACGATGTGAAGGTTTCCGATGTGCGTCTGGCGGCGCGCGAGGGATATGAGAGCGTTGAACATACCAAACGTTACACGACGCTGGGCATGGCGACGGATCAGGGGAAATTATCCAACATCAACGGTTTGGCGATTTTGGCGGACAGTTTGAACGCAGAAATTCCGCAGGTTGGTACAACAACATTCCGCCCACCCTATCATCCAATTTCCATGGGTGCGATTGCTGGGGATGCCCGGGGTGATCTGTTTAAACCCATCCGTAAGACACCGATGCACGAATGGATTACCGAAAACGGTGGCTTCTTTGAACCCGTAGCCGATTGGCGCCGCCCATACTGTTACCAGCACGAGGGTGAGAGCGTGAAAGACGCAGTGCATCGCGAAATCATCAACACGCGTACGAATGTTGGTCTGTTGGATGCGTCTACTTTGGGTAAGATCATCGTTAAGGGCCCCGATGCAGGGAAATTCTTGGATATGATGTACACCAATATGATGTCGACGCTGAAGGTTGGGCGTTGTCGTTATGGTTTAATGTGTACGGAAAATGGTTTCTTATCTGATGACGGCGTTGTTGCCCGTTTGGACGATGAAACATTCCTGTGCCACACAACATCAGGCGGTTCGGATCGTATCCACGCATGGATGGAAGAGTGGTTGCAGACCGAATGGTGGGATTGGAAAGTTTATACCGCCAATGTCACCGAACAATACGCACAAATCGCCGTTGTTGGCCCCAATGCCCGCAAGGTTTTGGAAAAGCTGGGTGGCATGGATTTGTCCGCCGAAGCATTGCCATTCATGGCATTCAAAGAGGGCGAAATTGGCGGGATTAAGGCCCGCCCATTCCGTATCTCGTTCTCAGGCGAGTTATCATACGAAATCGCAGTACCCGCATCCGATGGTCAGGCGTTTTGGGACATGTGTATTGAAGCGGGTGCTGAATTTGGTATCCAACCCTATGGCACCGAATGTCTGCACGTGATGCGTGCTGAAAAAGGGTTCATCATGATTGGTGATGAAACCGACGGCACCGTGATCCCACAGGATTTGAACATGCAATGGGCATTGTCCAAGAAGAAAGATGATTATTTGGGCAAACGCGCCCAACAACGTTCCCACATGGCTGATCCATCGCGGTGGAAACTGGTCGGTTTGAAAACCGTCACCCCAACCGATGTGATCCCCGATGGGGCCTATGCCACCGATGGCACAATCCGCGATAATGGTGTGAAACATATGATTGGGCGCGTGACGTCGACGTATTATTCACCCACGTTAGATCGTGGCATAGCCATGGGGCTGGTTGAATTTGGGCCTGATCGGATGGGTGAAATCATCGATTTCCCAACCTTGGATGGAAAAATAATAAAAGCGGAGATATGTGACCCAGTCTTCCTTGATCCAGAAGGAGCACGTCAAAATGTCTAGTGTTACGGCGCTGAATGGCGCGACCAGCAATGGTATTATTAATGTGGCCGATGCGGGCCTGATGGGAATGATTACCCTGCGCGGTGATCTGGCATCCGCAGGCATGGCCAAGGCGGTTAAGGCGGCAACAGGCTCGCCAATGCCCGCCATGCGTCAAATAACAACGGGTAAATCGGGCGCGGCGGCGTGGATGTCGTCGGACGAGCTGTTGTTGATGGTGGATTACGCGGATGCGGATGCGGTGGTGGCGAAGATTTCAAAATCATTGGGCGCGGCGCATCATTTGGCGGTTAATGTATCCGATGCACGCGCAGTTTTTAACCTGCCGGGTGATCAAATCCGCGATGTTCTGGCCAAGGGATCGCCTGCGGATATGTCCAACGATGCTTTTCCCATTGGCGAGGTGCGCCGCACACGTATTGGCCAATTGGCCGTGGCGTTCTGGTTCACGGATGCACAAAATGCAAAGCTGGTTTGTTTTAGATCCGTCGGTGGGCACATCATGCGCTGGCTGGAAAACGCGTCCGAAATAGGGTCCGAAGTCGGCTTCCATTAACCATGTTGCATAGCTGTTACAAACAGCTATGCGTTCAGCGCTGTAGCGCCAAAGCCGCATTGTCTGATGTTAACGCAAACGGTTTCTCCTATCTATGTATCAACAGCAACGAAGGAGACAGTCATGTCAAACGCACAAAAATTCGATATTACAAACTATGAAATTGCTGATCTGAACGCATTGCGCAGCGAAGCCGCCAAAATGCAAGCCGAAGAAATGGCACGCATGTTCACAGCATTTAAGGCTTGGACGAAAAACCTTTTCTCATTTGGTTTTATGCGTCACGCATAAAAGACCAATAAAACGAACTCTCTCCCCCGTAGTTCGTTTAGGCGCCCCAGCACTTGCTCGGGCGCTTTTTTTGTTCAAATTTACTTACAGATAATCATTTTTTTGCGTTGAGGCTTGTATTCAAAAAATGGCTTCTTAGATGTGCCTTAACTCTTAATAGGCAAGAAAATGACACCTAACTTTAACTCGAAAAATAACAATGAATTCCCGAATCCAGATTCTGATCTTGCGATGCGGATTGCTGCGGAAAAACAGGCGAATACCCGAAAGAGATTGAATGCTGATACGCGACTTTTACATATAAAACAGATTTTTGGTAAAACCCGTATCGGTCGCGTTTTGCATCGACTCATAAAGTCTTTGAAGAACAATGCTTCAAATGACACGCTTCACCAGACGTAACGCTACAATATTGTGTTTTTCGGCTTTTATTGGCGCCCCAGAAAATGCTTGGGCGCTTTTCTTTTGCTTGGAACCCATGTAAGCGCACCCTATGACAGATATCCCCACACTCCGCTTTCGCCCCAACAAATCACCTGCGCGTGTTATGTTTGGTTTCCCTTGGGTCTATTCAGACGATGTTGTTCTGGATCGACGCACCAAGAAGATCCCTGCGGGCACCTTCGTAAAGGTGCAAACCAACGACAAGCAGGATTTGGCATTGGTGACGTTCAACGGCGAGAGCAAAATCACCGGTCGCGTGATGGCAATCGATGTGGATACCGTGATCGACACCGCATGGATCGTGGGTAAACTGAAACACGCCGCCGCTTTGCGCGAGAAGATGTATACAGAACCGTTCTACCGCTTGATCCACGCAGAGGCGGATGGATTACCAGGCGTCATTATCGATCGTTTTGGGGATGCCTTTGTGATCCAACCAAACGCGACTTGGGCGGAAAACATGCTGTCCGAAATTACAGATGCATTAGAAGAAGTGTTCGCACCAAAAACTATTTTGAAAAACGCAACGGGCCGCGCCCGCGCGTTAGAGGGTTTGGATACGGAAACTGTATTCATCAAGGGCGGTGTTGATGCGCCGATCCCGGTTTCCATGAATGGTGCAACATATATGGCAGACCTAACAGGTGGACAAAAAACTGGCCTGTTCTTTGATCAACGCGAAAACCATGCCTTCGTCGCCAAATTGGCGCGTGGCGGATCGATGATCGATATCTTCAGCCACGTTGGCGGGTTCTCTCTGGCTGCATTGGCGGGCGGTGCAACATCTGCACTGGCTGTCGACAGCTCACAACCTGCACTGGACTTGGCAACCGCGGGCGCAGACGCTTCTGGCTTTGCAAAATCATTTGATACCCGCAAGGGTGACGCATTCGATACCATGGCCGCACTGGCGGAAGAGGGCGCCACGTTTGATGTTGTCGTCTGTGATCCACCAGCATTTGCCCCATCCAAACCTGCACTTGATCGCGGTTTGCGTGCCTATGAAAAGGCCGCGAAAATGGCGGCGAAATTGGTAAAGCCGGGTGGTTATCTGGTTGTATGTTCCTGTTCGCACGCCGCCGATATGGCCAAGTTCCGCAAGGCATCATTGGTTGGTATGGGCAAGGCGGGTCGTACGGGGCAAATCATCCACACAGGCGGGCCGGGTGTTGATCACCCAGTGCATCCGCATTTGGCTGAATCGTCCTACCTAAAATCAATTTTCCTACGGTTAGACTGATGCGCGTCCTTCTCGATACCTGTGTGATATACCCTTCAATCCTGCGCTCAATCCTGTTGGGCGCGGCGAAAAAGGGGCTGTTTGAACCCTTATGGTCGGAACGGATTATCGAGGAATGGCGCCGCGCCGCAGAGCGTAACCACGAAGATGCCGAAGCAACGATTGAAATCGCGCTTTTGCGGGTGAAATGGCCTGATGCACAGGTGAAATTAGGCCCAGAGAACAAGGAATTGTTCTTGCCTGATGAAAACGACATCCATGTTTTGCAGGCCGCGATAGAGGGTAAGGCGGACGAATTGCTGACCGCGAACCTGAAGGATTTCCCAACGGATATTTTAACGGGGCATGGCATTGTACGTCGATCCCCCGATGATTTTCTGTTGGAAATGGCGATCGCGGATAAGGCGGTTATGCTGGAAATTGTGGAAACAGTTCGCAAAGAAGCAATCCGTCGTTCAGGCAACAGCATCAACAATCGCAAAATGTTGAAAAATTCACGCTTGCCGAGGTTGGCGAAGTTTATTGCGGGCTGAACGTCAGATGCCAGATATTTCACGCATGCAAAATGTCGCATGTGTGAATTTTCCTCTCCGATGGCTTTATACCTCTGGCAAATGGGCGTAGGCTGGTCGAGCGCAGGATCGCGCATTGGTATCGCATGGAAAACAAACACATTTCAAATGACTGGGTAGAACGCTTTGCTGGCATTGCGCAACTGGAAGGTGCGACCAAGGATGTTTTGCGCAAAGGTAGCAAGATCGTTGATGTGCCCAAGGGCACGATGATATTTGGCCCCGGAAATTCGCCTGAAAACATGCTGTTTTTGCTGGATGGTACTGTGCGGGTGCAACAAGTATCCGAAACAGGGCATGAAATTGTCTTGTATCGTATTCACGCAGGACAAAGCTGTGTTTTGACCACTGCGTGTTTGTTGACATATGAACATTATTCGGCCGAAGGGATATGTGAAACTGATGTTCAGGCGGCGGCTATCCCGCGTGCCTTGTTTGATGATTTGGTGGCACAATCCAAACCATTTCGCGACTTCGTTTTCGCGGCCTTTTCCAAACGTATCACCGATCTATTCCTGATGATCGACGAGGTGGCGTTTCAACGACTGGATGTGCGTTTGGCAGCACGGTTGATTGAATTGTCTGACGGGTGCGATACGGTTTCAACGACACACCAAAAACTGTCGGTGGAATTGGGCACCGCACGCGAGGTGATTTCGCGCCAATTACAGGAATTTCAACGCCGAGGATGGATTACATTGTCGCGCGGGACTGTGGAATTGGTGGATCGTGCTTCGCTGGAAAAACTGTCCGAACATAATATTTAATTCTTTGGTGACAAAGTCACCGACGCAGATCGAATCGAATGCTAAATTAAACGTAACATTAACAGGAGAGACTAAAATGACATCTAATGTAGGTAAAATTGACCGTATGGTTCGCATCATTGTGGGCCTTTTGTTGATTGCAGCACCGTTTGTGACGCAAATCGGCATGTTCCAATCGACCATGGGCACAGCAATCGCCGTGATCGTTGGCGTTGTGTTGATCGCAACATCAGCGATGAGATTTTGCCCTGCGTATCGCATCTTGGGCATCCAGACATGCAAAATTAAATAATATAATACAACGCGCCCCGATGCCTTGGGGCGCACGTTAAATTTTTGGAGACAACCATGAAATATCCCGTTGATTTGACCGTAACCCCAGACGTTTCGCCACACTTCGATCAGGCGACGAATACCATCAGCTATATCGTCAAGGATCCGAACAGCAATCACTGTGCGATCATCGACAGCGTAATGGACATCGATTACGCGGCTGGGCGCATAACCAGCGATGCAGCGGATAAATTGATTGCCGAAATCACAGATCGTGGTTTGATCTTGGATTGGATCATCGAAACCCACGTCCACGCCGATCACCTCAGTGCCGCGCCGTACATTCAGCAGAAATTGGGTGGTAAAATTGGTGTCGGCGAGAAGATTTTGGTGATCCAAGAAACCTTTGGCAAAATTTTCAACGAAGGCACGGAATTCCAACGCGACGGTTCGCAATTCGATGCGCTGTTTAAGGACGGTGATACATATATGGTTGGCGACATGCAGGGTTTTGCGATGTTTACCCCAGGCCACACGCCCGCGTGCAACGTGCACGTGATGGGCAACGCGGCCTTTGCTGGCGATACATTGTTTATGCCTGATGGCGGCTCTGCGCGTGCGGATTTCCCGGGCGGAGATGCGGGTGAATTATACGATAGTATCCAAAAGGTCCTGTCATTACCCGATGAAACACGCCTGTTCATGTGTCACGACTATGCCCCGAATGGGCGCGTGATTGCATGGGAAACCACAGTGGCCGAACAAAAATCCGACAACATTCATGTGGGCGGTGATAAAACCCGCGATGATTTCATCAAGTTCCGCACAGAACGCGATGCAACATTGGCAATGCCAAAATTGATCATCCCATCACTGCAAATCAACATGCGTGCCGGCGAAGTGCCCACGGATGATGATGGTAATCCACAACTTAAAGTACCAATAAACGCATTATAAATAGGAAATTAGACGTGAATATCAAAGAACTCTCTCCCGAACTGTCCGTCAGCGAACAAATCTCAATTGCCGATTTGGAACAGATTAAAGCCGTCGGTTTTGGCGCTATCATCTGTAATCGCCCCGACGGCGAAGACACGGGGCAACCAACATTTGCAGAGATTGAACAGGCGGCAAAGGCCCAAGGGCTTGAGGCGAAATTCATCCCCATCGTTCCAGGTGCCCCAATGAACGGCGAGGCGGCAGAATTCGCACAGGCTATGGACGAGTTAACTGGCCCGATTTTGGCATATTGTCGTTCAGGTGCGCGTTCGACGATGTTGTGGATGGCATCCAAGTAGTCATGCAAAAATACCTCCCAATTTTGACATGGGGGCGGCATTACAACAAGGCCGCCTTTTCCAGCGATATTATTGCGGCCTTGATCGTGACGATCATGTTGATCCCGCAATCATTGGCCTATGCACTGTTGGCGGGGTTGCCACCGCAGGCAGGGTTATATGCCTCCATCGCACCGATCATTTTATATACGATTTTCGGCACCAGCCGCGCGTTGGCCGTTGGTCCCGTTGCAGTGATTTCGTTAATGACGGCGGCGACATTGGGAAACATCGTTGAACAGGGCGCGATGGGATATGCGATTGCGGCGCTGACATTGGCGTTTCTGTCTGGGGTGATCTTGTTGGCAATGGGCGTTTTCAAATTGGGATTTTTAGCGAATTTCCTATCGCACCCCGTAATCGCGGGCTTCATCACCGCATCAGGCGTGATCATCGCCACCAGCCAACTTAAAAACATCTTTGGAGTTGATGCGTCGGGGCATAACCTGTTGGAATTGGTCGTGTCGTTGTTTGAGCATCTGGGTGAAATCAATTGGATCACCTTTGTTCTGGGCGCATCGACGACGGCGTTTTTGTTCTGGGTGCGTAAGGGTATGAAACCAATGTTGCGCGCGCGTGGTCTGACTGCAGGTGCCGCAGATGTGGCGACCAAGGCAGGACCTGTTTTGGCTGTTGTGGTAACTACATTGGTTGTCTGGGCGTTTGATTTATCGGCTAAGGGTGTGAAAATCGTGGGCGATGTGCCTCAGAGCTTACCACCTCTCACCATGCCAGACGTTTCTATGAATTTGATGACACTGTTGTTCGTTCCGGCATTGTTGATCTCTATCATCG
Source organism: uncultured Amylibacter sp. (assembly GCA_943846615.1). Taxonomy (GTDB): domain Bacteria; phylum Pseudomonadota; class Alphaproteobacteria; order Rhodobacterales; family Rhodobacteraceae; genus Amylibacter. The sequence continues at coordinate 2,402,059 of OX044354.1, forward strand.
GTTTTGTTGAATCGATTTCTGTGGCGCAAACATTAGCTGCGAAAAAACGCCAACGGATTGACCCAAATCAGGAACTGATCGGTCTTGGCGCTGCCAATGTTGGGGCTGCTTTCACCGGGGGCTTTCCTGTGACGGGCGGTTTTTCGCGTTCGGTCGTGAACTTCGACGCGGGCGCAGAAACACCGGCGGCGGGGGCATTTACGGCAGTTGGTTTGGCGATTGCGGCGCTGGCGCTGACCCCATTGATCTTCTTTTTGCCCAAGGCAACGTTGGCGGCGACAATCATCGTGGCGGTGTTATCATTGGTGGATTTCAGCATCCTAAAGCGCAGCTGGGGTTATTCCAAAGCGGATTTCTTTGCAGTTCTAACCACCATCGTTCTGACCCTTGGTATGGGTGTAGAGGTGGGCGTGACGGCGGGTGTTATCCTGTCAATTTTCCTACATCTGCATAAAACCACAAAACCCCATATCGCTGAGGTGGGCTTGGTTCCCAATACCCAACATTTCCGCAATACCCTGCGCCATGACGTTCAAACTGTGCCCCATGTTTTGTCCCTGCGTATCGACGAGAGCCTATATTTCGCCAATGCCAAGTTTTTGGAGGATTACCTGTATGACCGCGTGGCGGGGGATACGCCGATTAAACATGTTGTGTTGATGGGGTCGGCGATTAACGAAGTGGATCTAAGCGCGTTAGAATCCTTAGAAGCGATCAATGAACGTCTGGATGCGATGGGAGTGAAACTGCACTTTTCGGAAATCAAAGGGCCAGTGATGGATCGATTAAAGCGTGAGCACTTCTTGGATGATCTGACCGGGCAGGTGTTTTTGTGCCAATACGATGCCTATGTGACGTTGAAATAAGTTACTTCCAAGCATCCCGCAAATCTTCAATCGCCTCGATGCGATCCACAGTTTTTGGGTGGCTCATCATCCACGCCATCGGTTGCCCACCAACACCCGTCAGCCTGCCCAGCTTTTCAAACAACGAAATCTGATGCTCTACGCCAATGCCTGATTTCGTCAGCAAGGCAGCGGCATAGGCATCCGCCTCATACTCATCTTTGCGCGATAAACGTGCCGCCAACATCTTGGTCAGCGTGTTGGCAATCGCCACACCCAACCCACCCAGAAAGCGGCTAAGGAACATGGCCAATGCCACGCGAATGGCGTTTTGCCCCGAAAAATCGATCATGCGGCGTTTAGTATGACCCAACGCAACATGGCCCAGCTCGTGGGCAATCACGCTGGCCAGCTCGGGTGCGGTCACCTCGCCGTCATAATATTTTTTCATGAACCCGCGGGTGATGAAAATTCGCCCATCGGGCACCGCCAATCCGTTGACGGGTTCGATTTCATACACATGAACCTTAATCTGGCGCAGATCCAAAACATCCGCCATTTGATCGGTCAATGCCTCCAGCGGGGGATCATTCAAAACGGTGGATTTTTGATCCATCTCGGATTTCGTGCGCCACGCGGACATGTAATACATGACCACAGCCCAGATAATCGCCAGAAAGATTGGTGAAAATTTCAACATATCTTAAATATGGGGTGTTGTTGGATGACTGACAAGCACCCTAGATCGACATCCGCACATAGATCACGGCCAAAATCAGACCCAACAGCCCAAAGGCAAACCCATGCGCCACCGCGTATTGCAAACGATCCAGTGTTCCTTTGCCTGCCTTGCTGGCGCGAAACCAGCCCAGAACCAATCCGAAAAGAGTGAAGATAATAGGGATCATTTTGCGTTCTTCCTGTGTTTTGCCAATTGTCCCAGTTGATGTTCGATCTGGGTGACAATTTTGATGCTACCAAAGGCATATAAACCCCAGCCACGCGCCTGCGCAACCAGTGCTTTGTGCCCTGCGACATCGTCGTTGCTGTGGGCGACTAATGCCTCGATGTGCAACGCCTCAAACATCAGTTCTGCGTTTTGATATTTCTGCGCTGCTTTTTTGATGGCTGGAATGAATGACCCTGCCTCAGGAACAAGGTTTAGATGGTACAACAAGAAAGCCATTTCGCGACTAACCTTGGCCACCTGAATACTGTCGGGGCCAAGGGTTTTGTTATATGTGTATAACACATGTTGTAGTTCATTGACCCGCGCCTGAGGGTCGCGCCCAACGGATGCGCGCGCATGCGATAACATCGAAAATGTCATACGGGGTTCGCCCAGCTTCTGTTCAGTTGCGAATTTTACAGCACGTTTTGCAGCATTTATACGGCGTCGATCTGTTCCATTCGCACTTGTCGCCTCGCGGATCAAATTGTTCCATTCCATAGATATAGTTTGGTTTTTACCCGCATACCCTGCGCCCTTTGGGTTTAGGCGTGCCAATAAGCCAGGCAATCGCGCACGTACCTGCGGCGCTGACATTCCAATACGTAATTCAGGGCTATAAGCTAACCGTAAGATCAACATGTCGTAAGGCGTTAAAACACCATGCATGTCATCGTCGTTAAAAATGGTATTGGGGACTCGAAACAGATCGTTTAATGGTCCTAATGCCTGTGCGACTTCTTCGTGCATGCAATCGCGTTCGAATTCTGGGGATTGATCAGATGGCAGGAAAACAGATGCAGTGGTTCGTGTGATTACATTGTGCCATTGGGTTTTACCTGATCTCCAGCCAGCTCGAAACTCCTTTGCATTTCGCGCGTTTGGGACAACCAAACAGGCGGCATTGGGTGCAAGGTTCTGTAGTTTCGCCATTGGCAGTCGGTGGATGTAGATATTGACCGGTTCCTCGGCTGCACCGAGGCGAATATCAATTCCTGCTTCGGTTCGTAATCGCGCAATTAGACGGTTTAAATCGCGGCTTGCCAATGGCGGTGCAGGCTGTGCAAAACGAATGGAAATTGGTCCATCAAATCGCGAGAATGTTTTGGTGTCCCCGCCTAATTCATTGACATACATGAAATCCAAAAATTCATCGGCGATATCACTGTTTGCGCGATATACATGCTGTGAAAAATGTTTATGATTAAAGCTGTTCACACGCGACTGCTCTGGCGCACCTTTGTTAACTGGCTGACAGGCCAACAAGGGGAGTGCGGTTGAGAATCCAATTATAAATTTCTTCATGACACCTGATATTTGATAAAGGGCGTTAATGTTGACACCTTGTCATATAACCCGCGCGCAACCGCATTATCACGCGCTGTCGTCCAATATACGATACCTACGCCGTTGGCCTTGGCGTGATCCACTGTCGCCTTGATCAATGCCTCGCCCGCGCCCAATCCACGCGCCCCTTCGGAAACATAGAGATCATTCAAATAACAACGATCCTCCTCTTCCCAAAAACTGGAGTGATACAGGAAATTGACTAACCCGACAGCACGACCATCCGCATATGCCAACACCGAATACATCGGCGCATTCGCACTCAATATACGTGCCCAACTGGTCGCATAAACCTCTTCTGGCTTACTGGTCTTATAAAATGTCAAATATTTGCCCCACAACTCACGCCAATCCTGCTCCATCTCGGGTGTGGCACTTTTCAGTTCCAATTTCATTAATGCAGTCCTTTCAAGGGCTTAATAATTTACACATTTCCGTGAAAATTGTCGGGTTTCTTGGTTAACTCTAGGGTTTTCGGCTGAATCCAGCAAGGCGCAACAACTAAGGCGTGACAAGTCACAGAAACTGCGTTACCCCACCCATATTAACAAGAATAAACCTAATTCAGGTTTGAATATGGAGGTGGGTAAAATGCTGGATACCGAATACCGTCCGTCTGAAGACGAAGAGTTTATGAACGACCAACAGGTTGAATATTTCAAGAAAAAACTGCTGGATTGGAAAGCATCCATCTTGTCCGACGGTCGCGATACCATCGAAGGTATGCAAGAGGGAACGCGTAACATTCCAGACGATGCGGATCGCGCGTCCGAAGAGACTGATCGTGCATTGGAATTACGCACACGTGATCGCGAACGCAAGCTGGTTGCGAAAATCGACAGCGCATTGCGCCGCATCGAAGATGGCTCATACGGCTCGTGTGATGCAACAGGCGAACCAATTTCGCTAAAACGTCTAGAGGCACGCCCAACGGCGAACCTGTCACTAGAAGCGCAGGAACGCCACGAACGCAAAGAGAAAGTGCACCGCGACGATTGACGCGAACACAGATAACGAACACATTTACACCGCGAGCATTCCTCGCGGTGTTTTTACATAGGGCATTATGTCAGTAACAGGCAAAGATTTTGGTATTATCGGCGGCGGCATTGGCGGCATGGCCGCGGCGATTGCAATTGCGCAATTGGGCGGGCGTGTCACGGTTTATGAACAAGCCGCGAAATTGGCCGAAGTTGGCGCAGGCATTCAGATCAGCGCAAACGGTTTGGCGGTATTGAAGGAATTGGGTGTTGATCCCGAATTCGCAGGCCCCGCCAGCCGTCCACAGGCGGTAGAACTGCGGGATTACAAGGCTGGTCGTTTTGTGGCCCGCATTCGCCAAAACCACAATCCAGATTATCCCTACCTACAACTGCACCGCGCCGATTTGATGACGGCGCTGGTGGTGCGTGCGGATGCGTTGGGCGTTATGGTGAAATTGGGCGCACGCGCCGAAATCCTTGATGCCTTTGTCGAACGCCCCGAAATTCGCGTTGGTGATACGACGCAAACCTTTGATACCATCATCGCCGCAGACGGCGTAAATTCCAAAACCCGCCAAGATTGGTTCGAGGCCGGCGCCGCACGTTTCACTGGGCAAGTCACATGGCGTGCCACAATCCCCGCCGACGATCCCGATGCGCCAACGACGGTATATATGGGGAAGGGCAAGCATTTGGTCACATACCCCTTGCGGGGTGGAAAAATGATGAACATCGTGGCGGTGCAGGAGCGTAAGGAAATAGCCGCGCAAGATTGGGAAAACACCGATACGCCGGAAAACCTACACGCGGCATTTGCGGAGTTTGGTGGTGAGGCAAAAGAAATCCTCAGCCAAGTGAAAGATGTGCGCGTTTGGGGCCTATACGGGCATCCACCATTACAAACTTGGTGGCGAGCAAATGTGGCCCTTTTGGGCGATGCGGTTCACCCGATGTTTCCATTTATGGCGCAAGGTGCCTGTATGGCACTGGAAGATGCGTCTGTACTGGCCAGAAAACTAGATGAAACAGACAGCATACGCCTTGGCCTTGCGCGCTATGGAACGACCCGTATGCGCCGCGCCAGTAAGGTTCAACGCTTAGCCGCGCGTAATGGTAAGATGTTTCATCTATCAAATCCGTTATTGCGGTTCATTGCCCAATCGGCACTTACCGTCATATCAACAGTCATGCCGCGCTTTTTAGAACGCCGTTTTGACTGGATATATAAAAACAACATCTCACAAGAGGTTGGTTTTTATGTGATAACGGGCTTTTTGTTCGGACGCTAAAAGTCTTTCTTGTCTAAGTATTCTCGCGCGAAGCGCATAAAAGTATCTGTCACAGATCCCCGATTAAGTTGGGGATGACAAACCGCTAAACGTCCAACTCGACCCAAACAGGCACGTGATCCGATGGTTTTTCCTTGGCACGACAATCGCGATCTGCCTGACAATCCACCAGCATATCCGCACATGATGGCGACAACAGAAAATGATCAATGCGAATGCCGTGGTTTTTATTCCACGCACCCGCCTGATAATCCCAAAACGTGTAATTCATCGCCGCGGCATTGCGCGCGCGAAACGCATCCGTGAACCCAAGGTTTAAAATCTTACGATACGCTGCACGGCTCTGGGGTAAATACGCCGCATCATTTTCCCACGGTTTCGTGTCCCAACAATCTTCGGCTTGTGGGATGACATTGTAATCCCCCGCCATCAAAAACGGCTCCTCTGCCGCCATCAATTCAACCGCGCGATCGTACAATCGCGCCATCCAAGCCAGCTTGTAATCATATTTTGGCCCCGGAACGGGGTTACCGTTGGGCAGATACAGGTTACACAAACGCACCGCACCTTTATCGCCAATCACCGTCGCCTCGATATAACGTGTCTGAATATCCTCGTCATCACCAGGCAACCCGCGCATCACATCCTCTAACGGGGTTTTCGATAACATCGCCATGCCGTTAAAACTCTTCATCCCATGGGTGTGAACCTCATATCCCAGCGCTTCGATCTCTTCGCGTGGGAACACTTCGTCCATGGATTTGATTTCTTGCAACATTGCCACATCGGGGGATGCTTCGCGCAACCAATCCAACAGGGCGGGCAGGCGGGCTTTGATCCCGTTGATGTTAAAGCTGGCGATTTTCATATGGCGCATCCTTGTTCCTGAGCACACCCTATAACCGCCCACAGTCCTTGCGCAAGTTAGGAATGCGTTAACGAATTTACCTCAATGATTAACGTATGGATTTGAAGATAAAACTCTTTGGTGAACGCAACACTGCAACCCGCGCGGTGAAACAGATGTTACGTGAAACGGATGGCGTAACATTGGTGAATTCCAAACGTCCCGATGAATTGGGGAATGTCGAATGGGCGAATTTGGTGGCCTCGATCAACCTGTATATTCAGGACGATTGGCGCAAAGTATATATGGATGCCCTGCGCGATAACGTGTCCCATTACAACGCGCCATTGGCGATGTGGAAACATGCGGCGCCGCGATGGGATGAAACATTCGTGACCCAAAACGTGCATACCATTTTCTGCGTCCGCAATCCCTATTCGTGGGCATTATCGATGGCGCGAAAACCCTATCACATGAAAGCACGTCGCACCGATAATTTTCTGACTTTTATCAAGCGCCCATGGTTGACGGAACGCCGCGATAACACAGGGATTATTCTGTGCTCCGTGATGGATTTATGGAACAAGAAGTTACGCGCCTACGCCGAATTTGCGGATCAGGCCGAATTATCTGGCGGTAAAACCGCCTATGTGCGGTTCGAAGATTTCGTGGCAGACCCCGCATCAACACTGGCAAACGCTCTGGCAGGTTTCGGGGTGACGACCACACCGAAACCTATCCCAAAATCCACCAAGAACCACGGAAAACCTTTGTCGGAATTGCAAAAATATTACGAAGACGAAGAATGGCGAAAGCGTTTAACTGCGCCCACGGTCGCGGCGATCAATGAATTACTGGATTGGCCGTTGGTAGATCAATTCTGCTATGAGCGTTTGGACGCGCATGATTTCCCCGAAAAACTACCTGCCGATCAACAACAGGCATTCGCCTATGAAATGATGAATCTGAACCGCAAGGCTGAATTAGATTTACGAAGAATTACGTATGCGTCGTAAGAAAGGATTGAACTGTCTGATGTTTCATACTTAAATACTAGTGCAACAGAAAAAAAGCATTGGTGAAAGTTCGTGAAAACTGCATTTGAAAGAGACATTGAGACAATGAACCAAGCTAAGGATTTGCCAAGCGCGACAATGCTTGCGAATGCGGCAAAGGCGTCTGGCATTAATCCCATAAAAATCACACTGGATCATGCAAAATTGAAACGCGGTCGGGGCAAATTACGGTTCGCTGAATACCTGCGTTATGGCCTTTATGATCGCAGCAAGTTCACGGATGACGAACGCGAACGTTTTATCTCAGCATTCATTCATTGGCCGATCTTTGATGACACGACGAACCGTGAATGGTGGGCAGTAAGTGAAGACAAATGGTTGAGTGGTACATTTTTGGAAGCATGCGATATTCCCGTTCCAGAAACTGTTGCTGTTATCGATCGCTCTGTACGTCAGTATCCCAAAACGCCAGTTATCAAATCTCCCCAATCCCTAAGAGCGTTTCTGACGAAAAATAAAGGGCAGCTGTTTGCGAAAAGTCAGCGCAGCATGTGGAGTGCGGGTGCATTTATTATTGAAAACGGTGACGCCGAAACAATTCACGTGCGCGGGGTAGAAGCGTTATCATACGACGATTTCTTTGATATCTACATCGCAGACGGTGCATTTGTATTGCAAAAATTGGTTAAGCCACACAGTTTTTTTGACGGGGTCACCGAAGCAACCCCAACTGTGCGTCTCATTAACATGGTTAACGAAGAGGGGGTCTTTAATCCGTTTGCGGTTTTGAAGTTGCCAACAGGTGAGAGTATCGCCGATAATTTTTGGCGAGCCGAAAATCTGGTTTGCGCCTTGGATGTTAATACAGGGGAAATTCTTACTTTGGTTGGTAAGACCGAGATGGGTTACGAAAATTTAGACACGATTCCAAATTCTGATCGCAAAATGTCAGGTGAAGTTTTACCCTTTTGGGATGATGTAAAGGCGGTGAATGAGAAGGTTTCTTTGATGCACCATGAAATTAAATATGGATCTACAGACATTGCGATTACACCAAACGGCCCTGTTGTTATCGAAGTGAACTGTGGTTCCGCATTTGAATTGCCGCAAATCGCATATGGGTCGGGATTTTTGACAGATGAAGTCACTGCATTTTTCAGAGCGGCAGGCAGTAAACGCGTTTAGTTAAACAGAAAAACTGGTGCCGCAACCACAGCTGGATGTCGCATTCGGGTTTTCGATCACAAACCGTGCACCAATCAACTCGTCACTAAAATCAATCACCGCATTTGCCAAAAACGGTAATGACACCTTGTCGATCAAAACCTTCTGACCATTCTTCTCCAGCACCAAATCATCTCCATCTGGCTGCTCTTCCAGCTTGATTTCATACTGAAACCCCGAACAACCGCCACCCTCCACGGCAATACGCAACGCTTGTACGGCATCCGTACCATCGTTAATTTCGGACAACCGATCAAATGCTCGGTCTGTAACACTTGGGGGCAGGGACAGGTCCATCTTTCGCGACTTTCATTAATGGTCTACAACCCCAATATAAGCGGGCAACAGACCCAGCACAATACAAAGGCGATCACATAATGGACAGCAAACTGGCCTGTAACCCCGCAACATCGCGCGGACGACTGTACCCCGAAGGCGAGAGCATTCACCGCACCGCATTTCAACGCGATCGTGATCGCATAATCCATTCCACGGCCTTTCGCCGCTTGAAACACAAAACACAGGTTTTCGTCGCTCACGAAGGTGATCATTTTCGCACCCGCCTGACCCATACAATAGAAGTGGCGCAGGTGGCCCGTACAATCGCAAAAACACTGGGGTTGAACTCCGAACTGACAGAGGCAATCGCGCTGGCACATGATCTGGGCCACACCCCGTTTGGTCATGTGGGCGAGGATGCTTTATCCGCGAAAATGGAACCTTTCGGTGGGTTTGATCACAATGCACAGGCGCTGAAAATTGTTACTTCTCTGGAACGTCATTACGCGGAATTTGATGGGCTGAACCTGACGTGGGAAACATTGGAAGGCATCGCTAAACACAATGGCCCGGTGTTGGGCGATCTGCCTCACGCGTTGGCTACATATGCACAATCCCATGACCTGGAATTACACACCCACGCCAGCGCCGAGGCACAGGTCGCCGCCGTATCCGACGACATTGCCTATAATAATCACGATCTGGATGATGGTCTGCGGGCTGGACTTTTCAACGAGTCTGACATCACAAACTTGCCCATCGTCGGCGCATGTTTTGCGAACGTTGATAAAAAATACCCAAATCTTGATCCCAACCGCCGCCGCCACGAGGCTTTACGCAGAGTTTTTGGTGTGATGGTCGAAGATGTGATCGAAACTTCACGCCGACTGATCGCAAAATCGGGCGCTACCACAGCCCAAGAAATCCGCGATTATTCCGCACCCGTGATCCAATTTTCCCCTGAACTCTTCAACGACCTAAAACAAATACGCGCGTTTTTGTTCGAAAATATGTACCGATCTGATCGTGTAAACGTGATGCGTGCGCGGTCGGAACAGGTGGTTATTGGCTTGTTTGATGCCTTTATGAATGATGCCGCATTGCTGCCTGATCAGTGGCGCATCACGGGTGATGATAAAACGCGTGCCTTGTTGATTTCCGATTATCTGGCGGGAATGACCGATGGGTATGCCGAAAAGCGTTTTACCGAACTCCACGCTGGCACCTGACGTTCCCTTGTGTTAAATCGCCCACAATCAATTTTGGACAGATCAATGAACCTCTTCGCTGACATCAGAACCCTTGTTCTTTCATCACTTAACGATATGCAAACCGCGGGCACATTGCCTGCTGATTTGGATTTTGCAAACGTCGCTGTGGAACCACCACGCGATGCATTGCACGGTGATATGGCCACGAATGCAGCAATGGTTTTGGCGAAACCTGCGCGTGCGAACCCACGCGCAATCGCCGAAGGTTTGGCGGAATTACTGATCGCAGATGATCGTATCATCTCTGCAGATGTTGCAGGCCCTGGTTTCTTAAACCTACGCTTATCACCAGAATTGTGGCAAAACGTAATCCCGGTGGCGGTTACCGCAGGCGCCGATTTTGGACGCTCAAGCATGGGCGCAGGCCTGAAGGTAAATGTGGAATATGTTTCTGCAAACCCGACAGGGCCATTGCACGTGGGCCACACACGTGGCGCGGTCTTCGGCGACGCGCTTGCCAGCCTGCTGGATTTCGCGGGCTATAACGTCACGCGGGAATATTACATCAATGATGGTGGCGCACAGGTGGATGTGTTGGCGCGTTCTGCATACCTGCGTTACCTAGAAGCGAACGGCCAACAGGTTGAATTTGTTGATGGAACTTACCCAGGTGATTATCTGGTTGATGTTGGCGTTGCGCTGAAAGAAAAATACGGGGACAGTTTGGTCGACAAACCTGAATCCGAATGGTTGGCCGATCTACGCCTGTTCGCAACCGAACAAATGATGGATTTGATCCGCGCAGATTTGGACCTGTTGGGCATTAAAATGGATTCGTTCTTCAGTGAAAAATCGCTGTACGGCACAGGGCTGATCGAAGGTGCAATCAACGATCTGGACGCCAAAGGTTTGATTTACGAAGGCGTATTAGAGCCACCTAAAGGCAAGGAGCCTGATGATTGGGAACCGCGCGAACAAACGCTATTTAAATCCACAGAACACGGCGATGACGTTGATCGCCCTGTGAAAAAATCTGATGGATCATGGACATATTTCGCCCCAGACATCGCGTATCACTTCGATAAGGTGCAACGTGGCTTCGATCAATTGATCGATATCTTTGGCGCAGATCACGGCGGTTACGTCAAACGGATGAAAGCGGCGGTTTCCGCCCTGTCCGAGGGTGCAGTGCCATTGGATATCAAGCTGACCCAGTTGGTAAAGTTATACAAAGACGGCGAACCGTTCAAAATGTCCAAACGTGCGGGTACGTTCGTTACATTGCGTGATGTGGTGGATCAGGTTGGCCCTGATGTGACCCGTTTCGTAATGCTGACACGCAAAAATGATGCCCCCTTGGATTTTGATTTCGCCAAGGTTCAGGAACAATCCAAAGATAACCCCGTATTCTACGTTCAATACGCCCACGCACGGATCAATTCCGTGTTGCGTAAGGCGGATGAATTGGGCGTTTCCGCGCAAACCGGTGATCTGTCATCCCTGACGCATGACGGTGAAATGACCCTGATCAAGAAGCTGGCCGAATGGCCACGTTTGTTGGAATTGGCGGCAAAACACAACGAACCGCACCGCGTGGCATTCTATCTTTATGAATTGGCGGGCGATTTGCACGCGCTTTGGAATATGGGCAAAGAGGCACACGAAGTGCGCTTCCTTCAAGATGATACAACCATAACAGGCCAAAAACTGGCAATGATTAGCGCGGTAAAAGCAACACTTGCCGCAGGACTTGGCATTCTTGGGGTCACGCCAATTGACGAAATGCGCTAAATCGCGCTAAATATCGATAAAGTCCATCAAGGACAGGGCAAAGACCCAAATCGGAGAGACCATGAGCAGGTTCCTGAATACATTGGCGTCATTGACGTCCGTCGCTGCATTTGCAGGGGTTGTCTATTGGGGCGTATCGCTGTCCCAAATGGATCCAAACGACATTCCCGTTATCAAAAAGGCCCAAGGCCCCGCACGCGTGGCCCCCGCCGACCCAGGTGGTGAACAAGCCAGCTTCCAAGGCTTGTCCGTAAACGAGGTGCAGGCCGCAGGCGGTGCATCCAAGCCCGCCGACAAGGTGTATTTGGCCCCCAAACCGCGCCCTTTCCAGCCCGAAGATGTGGCTGGTCTGACCATCAAACAGACATCCGCGGTGGTTGCCGAACCTGACCAAGCGCCGATTTTAAAAGATGCCGATCTAAAACCAATCGCGGTTGCCGCAACGGGCGATCAGGCCGTACAAAACCCGCTGATTACAGATGCGGCGACTGCGCCGACACCTGAACCTGTGGAACCCACAATTGCCGCGACCGCTGCATCATTGAAACCCACGGTTTCACGCCCTGTTAAACGTCCAGCAGGGTTGCGTATTTCAGCACCGACGAAAAAGACGGCGGCGAAATCATCCGCAATTCCCGCAGGCACATCATTGGTGCAGCTCGGCGCATTTGATGCGGACGCGGTAGCGACCGTGCAATGGAATACACTGGTCGCCCGCCACAAGGATTTGTTAGGCGGCAAAAAACCCGTAATCCAAAAGGCGAAAAAGGGCTCCAAAACATTCTATCGCCTGCGCGTCCAAGGATTTGAAAACAAAACTGCCGCGAATAACTTCTGTACGGCACTTAAGGCACGGGGCACTGATTGTATCCCCGTCACCATGCGTTAATGTCAATGAACGCCGCAATTTTCGGCTGTGCCGGCACGGTTTTAACCGCCGACGAGGCCACATTTTTCGCCGATGCAAAACCATGGGCCTTCATCCTGTTCGCACGCAATCTGGACACACCAGAACAGATAAGAAAACTTTGCGCCGATCTACGCGATGCCGTTGGATACAACGCGCCGATCCTGATCGACCAAGAAGGCGGCCGCGTTGCCCGCCTGCGCGCACCCACATGGCGCGAATGGTTGCCCCCATTGGAACAAATGGCCTGTGTATCGCCCGAAAACGCACGCCAAGCGATGGTTCTACGCTACCGCTTAATCGCTCATGAACTGCATGCGCTGGGCATCGATGTGAACTGTGCCCCGATGCTGGATGTGCCAACACCAGACGCGCATGAAATCATCACCAACCGCTGTTACGGCACCACACCAGATACGGTCGCCGAAATGGGCCGCGCCTGTGCCGAAGGTCTGTTTGCAGGCGGTGTTTTACCGATCATCAAACATATTCCAGGTCACGGTCGCGGTTCCGCCGACAGCCACTTTGAACTGCCCGTCGTAGACACCGACGCGGACACGTTGAATACAATCGATTTTGAACCATTCCGCCGCCTATCCGACCTGCCCATGGCAATGACGGCGCATATTGTTTACACCGCATTTGACAAAAACGCATGTGCCACTGTTTCCGCTACAATGATCGATATCATCCGCAATTCCATCGGTTTCGATGGCCTGTTGATGACGGACGATCTGTCGATGAAGGCGCTAAAGGGCACGTTTGGCGAACGCACATCCGCATCCCTAAACGCGGGTTGCGATGTGGTTTTGCATTGCAACGGTGACATGGATGAAATGACCCAAATCATGGCATTCGTCCCCGCATTGTCCGACAAATCCCTGACCCGCGCCAGCGCCGCCGCGAACATGCGTAAAACGCCAGAACCTTTTGACGTCGATGGCGCAGATAGCTTGTTTGCTTCCTTGCTGTAACCACACCTTTCGCGCAATATACGCGAACTATGGAATCACAAGACACATCACAAATCAGCGTTGAACAACGCGTCGCCGCCGAAAGCCTCGTTATTGACGTTGATGGATTCGAGGGGCCATTGGATGTCCTGCTGACCCTTGCGCGCACGCAAAAGGTGGATATGCGCAAGATTTCGGTTCTGCAACTGGCACGCCAATATCTGGTCTTCGTCGAAGAGGCGAAACGCATTCGTTTGGAACTTGCCGCCGATTACCTCGTGATGGCGGCATGGTTGGCATTCATCAAATCACGCCTCCTGCTCCCCCAAGACCCAACCGAAGACGGCCCAAGCGGCGAAGAACTCGCCGCGCACCTCGCATTTCAATTGGAACGGTTAGAGGCAATGCGCCGTTCCGCCGCAAAATTAATGGCACGCGATCAGCTGGGGCGTGATTTTTTCGCCCGTGGCATCACCCAAGACGTCACATCGAAAAAAACAATAACTTACAAAGCATCCGTTCTGGATCTGATGCAGGCCTATGCGCGCCTGCGCACCAAGGAAAATTTCAAACCCCTTCACATGGAAGAGCGCGATAAAATCTTCACCATGGAACAGGCCCTTGATCGGATGAAGGGGCTGATTGGACACGCAATGGATTGGGGCACATTGAACCAATTCCTACCCGATGGCTGGCGCGACGATCCAAAATTACGCCGCTCTGCCACCGCATCCACATTCGCGGCGATGTTGGAATTGGTGAAACTGGGCAAACTGGATTTACGCCAAGGCGGCACATTCGCCCCGATCGAAGTAAAACGAAAAGAGCAATAACATGAGCGAAGATCAAAAAACCGCCCCAATAGAGAGCCTGTTCGAAGCCCCACCAATGGCCGAACAAGAGCGCATGTTAGAGGCGATCCTATTCGCCACCGCCGAACCGATTTCCAAACAACAGCTAGAGGGCCGCTTGCCCCACGGCTGTGACGTATCGGAGGCCTTAACCCACGTCAAAAAACGCTATGATGGTCGCGGCGTACATCTTGTGCGCATCGGCGACGGCTACGCATTTCGCACTGCGGGCGATTTGGGTTTCCTGATGCAGAAAGAAAGCGTCGAGACACGCAAGCTATCCCGCGCAGCAATCGAGACATTGGCAATCATCGCCTATCACCAACCCGTCACACGTTCCGAGATTGAGGAAATCCGCGGCGTATCCGTATCCAGCGGCACGATTGATATGTTGTTGGAACTGGAATGGATCAAATTGGGCCGCCGTCGCATGACACCGGGGCGTCCTGTGACATTCGTAGTTACCCAAATCTTCCTCGATCACTTTGGCATGGAAAGTTCAAAGGACCTACCGGGCATCAAGGAATTGCGCGACGCAGGCCTGCTGGACAACCGCCCACCTCCGGGTGCAGTTCCGGGTGTGGTTTCGGACGATGTGGATACCGAAGACGATGATCAGGATGATATGTTTGAGTGATTTAACTAAGGAATTCTATTTTATGAGGGCATTTTTTACGGCTGCAATTGTTTGTTTTGCAACACCAACATTTTCTGAGGGAACGTGGTCTGATAGAGAAATTTGCAGAGCTGCAACAAAAACTTATTTCTGGTTAAATGAATTTCCAAATGATGCGCCTGATAAAGGAATGTACATGGGGTTCAGAAGTGAACGGCAAAATTATTACACATGTCGGGTTGATGGTGAAATCGCAGATTTCTATTGGCTAAATGACTCTTCAGAAAAGATGACAAGCAGAAGCACTCGAATTAAATTATTCGGAAACGAATTAAAGATAATAACTGATTTAAGCACAGAGGCGTTTACTAAGTAACGATTTGTCTCGCCCGCCCGCGCTAAAGCGTGGAATATGGTTTGTGTATCGTTATTTCAAGGCTTCTGAAAATGCTTAGACAGCTTCAAACCCTGTCCCTGATAATTCGATTTCAAATCCGCGCCATACAAAACATCGGGTACATCCGCCATGCGTTCATACACCAAACGCCCCACAGATTGCCCATGTTCCAGCGCAAACGGCGCCTCGTGACAGCGCACTTCTAATACGCCACGCGAACCCGAACCACCCGCGCCAGCATTGCCAAATCCGGGATCAAAGAAACCCGCATAATGCACCCGAAACTCGCCAACCATGGCCAAATACGGCGCCATTTCGGCGGCGCAATTGGGTGGGATGTGAACCGCTTCGCGGCTGACTAAAATGTAAAATGCTCCGGGATCTAAAATGATCCGTTTGTCTGTTGCGTAAACGGGTTCCCAGTATTCATCGACAGGGTAATGATTGATATTATCCAAATCAATCAATCCAGTATGGGGTTTCGCGCGGTATCCAACCAAACCATTGGGTAAATCCAGATCAACGGAAAAACCCAAACCCTGATCAATCTGCGCAAGCCCATCAACCAACCCAATATCATTATGCATCGCGGTCAATTCCGCGTCCGATAGCATCGCTTTGCCCGAACGGAATCGAATTTGGTTCAAACGCATTCCGGGGCGCACCAACACGGAAAAACTACGCGGTGAAATTTCGGCGTAAAGCGGGCCCGTATACCCTGCCTCAATCCGATCAAACTCGATGCCATTGTCGACGATACATCGCGTGAATAAATCCAAACGCCCCGTCGAACTCTTGGCATTGGCAACCGCATTCACATCATCGGGCAGGTCCAGCGATTCCATCAAAGGCACCACATAAACACAGCCCTTTTCCAAAACCGCCCCATCGGTCAAATCGACCTCGTGCATCTGAAAATCCGCCAAGCGATCCGCCACCGTATTCCCAGCACCAGCCAAAAACGATGCGCGCACACGGTACGCCTTGCGGCCCAGTCGTAAATCCAAACTGGCAGGTTGCACTTGGTCCGCAGGGCAGGGATCAGTCACGCTGATTTGGCCGTTGGCCAGCATCGCTTCGATGGTTTGACTTGGTAATACGCCTGTCATAACGTCAATGTCCCCCAGGGTGTGCCCATAAGGGCAGAGTTTGGTCGGGCTAGCAGGGTTCGAACCTGCGACCTCTCGTCCCCCAGACGAACGCGCTACCAGACTGCGCTATAGCCCGACTAAGGCTGGTTATATCTGTGAATTTCGGGGGCGCAAGTGTGAAATCCGATCAAAGAGATTCCAACCGACGTTTCATACGGTTTCTGATGCGTTGCAGTTGAAAATACATATCCTCGATGTCCAAAATACGATCATTGGCTATCTGCGCACGTGATTTCAATTGGCCCAAGGATACTGACACATCTGTTGCGGCCTCCTGGCGACCCACGTCGTCATCGCGGTTGCGCGAAATGGCATTGCTGATTACATCACGCGCGGATGTTTCGCGTTCCTCGGCCTCTTGTAAAACCAATGGCTCCACGGGCGCTGGCTCCAATTTCAACGGTGCACCCTGCGAAGCTGTTGTATCCAACACTAACGGCGCCGGCTCTGCGGGTTTCACTTCGGTATCCAATTGTAATGTATCTGTTGGCGTTTCTTCGGGCTTTGCTTCTACCTGCTTTTCAGTAACTTTGGCCTCTGCGGCGGCCTTGCGTTTCTTACGACGGCCCTTTTCAGGGAACACAGGTTCAGGTGAATACGCTTCTACCGCTGCTTCGCCCTCGGTTTTGATCATCTCCTTGACGGATGCAATTGTGGTGCCTTTGTCGTGCAACAAATGCTTGATCCCGCCGATCAATTTCAAATCTTCGGGACGGTAATAGCGTCTTCCGCCTGCGCGCTTTACGGGTTTGATTTGTGGAAATTTGCTCTCCCAGAACCGCAGAACATGGGACGGCGTGTCCAGCCAATCCGAAACTTCGGTGATGGTGCGAAATGCCTGTGCTTTTTTACGTGCCATTTTTGGCCTGCTTATTTGTTGCCCGCGGCGACTCTGTGCTTCATCGTGTGTGATGGGCGAAAGGACAGAACCCGGCGGGGATGGATTGGAACTTCTTCGCCGGTCTTGGGGTTGCGTCCAACACGTGCGGTCTTATCGCGAATGTTAAACGTCCCGAAAGAAGAGATTTTGACGTTTTCACCACGCACCAACGCATCAGAGATGTGTTGCAAAACGCTTTCGACTAAATCAGCCGATTCATTGCGTGATAATCCGACTTCCTCGAACACAGCTTCCGCTAGGTCCATACGTGTCAATGTTTCATCGGACATTCAAAATTCCCCCTAAATCTGGGTTAAAGTATTTTCATATAGGGCGACAAGTCAACTAAAACAGGTGTTTAGCACTCAAAAACCTGCTTACCAGCGGAAAACCACCGCTCCCCAGGCCAATCCACCGCCAATTGCCTCGGTCAGGATCAGGTTTCCGCGTTTAATTTGCCCTGCCTTCACCGCCACAGACAGTGCCAAGGGAATCGATGCCGCTGATGTATTGCCGTGATCTTGGACGGTCAAAACGACCTTATCCATTGAAACGCCCATCTTTTTGGCGGTGCTTTTGATGATCCGTAGGTTTGCCTGATGCGGCACAACCCAGTCAACGTCATCGCTGGTTACTCCCGCACGTTCCATGCAAATCTCGCCAGCGGCCGCCAATTTGGAAACCGCGTGTTTGAATACCTCTTGGCCCTGCATACGCAAAACGCCCGTTGTTTGGGTGCTGGAAACACCACCATCCACATACAACAGATCGTTATATTTACCGTCCGAACTTAACTCACAGCCCAAAATGCCACGATCGGCACTGGTGCCTTCGCATTCCTGCGCCTCTAATATCACCGCACCTGCACCATCACCGAACAATACGCAAGTTGTGCGATCTTCCCAGTTCATGATGCGTGAAAACGTTTCCGCGCCAATCACCAAGGCGCGTTTTGATTGCCCTGCCAGGATCAACGAATTCGCGGTGGTCATGGCAAATGCGAAACCGGCGCAAACCGCCTGAACGTCAAATGCAAACCCATGGGACATGCCTAAACCGGCCTGAACCTTGGTGGCGGTGGATGGGAACGTTTGATCCGGCGTCGATGTGGCCAACACGATCGTATCAATATCGCTGGCATCAATGCCTGCATTGTCCAACGCGTCACGCGCTGCCGCAATGGCCAAATCGGACGTCAATTCACCATCCGCTGCGTAATGGCGGCGTTCGATCCCCGTGCGGGTTACGATCCACTCATCACTTGTATCAACAGTCTTCGCCAGTTCCGAATTCGTCACGACATTTTCGGGTAAATAGTGCCCCGCACCGATTGGAACTGCTCTGATCATTGGTATCTCAACTCTTTGTTACGTGTGGTTCACTGTCGCCGCCTAAGCCCGCAGATGCAACCCGTACAGCCAATTTTTCGCTGAAATTCTCAGCAGCTAAATCATAGGCCAGCGTAATTGCCGCCGCAATGCCCGTCGCATCCGCACCACCATGTGATTTCACAACCGTACCGTTCAACCCCAAAAACACGCCGCCATTTTTACGACGTGGATCAATACGACGACTGAAACGTTTCAACGGAACAATCGCAAATAGCGCACCCAGACGGGACAACAATGTGGCCTTAAAACTCTCGCGCATGGCTGTGCCAATCATATTCGCGGTGCCTTCGCCAGTTTTCAGTGCGATGTTGCCTGTAAACCCATCCGTCACAATCACATCTACGGTATCGGACGGGATATCATTCCCCTCGACGAAACCAACATATTCGTAATCGCCACCATCAAAGGTCTCAGAGATCAGCTCGTGCGCCTCTTTCAACTCTGGGCGACCTTTGTGTTCCTCTGTGCCAACATTCAGCAATCCAACACGCGGGCGTTTCAGCCCAAACCCATTGCGGGCATAGGACGCACCCATCAGGGCATATTTCAACAAATCAGGCGCATCGGCGCGAATATCCGCGCCAACGTCCAACATCACATTAAATCCGCTGGCATTGCGTGACGGCCACAGAATCGCAATCGCGGGGCGGTAAACGCCGGGCAGTTTGCGCAATCGTAACATCGAAATCGCCATCAATGCGCCCGTGTTGCCACACGAAACGGCGGCATCGGCATCCTTGGCCTTCACGGCCTCAACCGTGCCCCACATGGAACTGTTCTTGCCGTTACGCATTGCATGGCTCGGCTTGTCGTCCATGGTGATGACATCGGCGGCATGGCGCACTTCGTATTTGCCAGACAGGTTTTTACGTTTGGCCAATAATGGTGCCAACTGTGCCTGATCGCCATGTACGATGAATTTGATGTTTGGATATGTTTGGGCCGCTTTGGCCATACCTGAAACAACCGCACCGCATCCCTTATCGCCGCCCATGGCGTCAACAGAAATAACAATGTTTGGGGTGTCTTGGGTGGGACTGATCCTATTCGCGGTCTCGCTCATGCTGGATCAGTCCCTAATTTTTTATGCTGCGTCGTCGTCTAGATCGATGTCGTCAGCGATCGCAATCACTTCGCGGTCATCATAGTGACCACATGCGCCACAAACGTGGTGCGGGCGTTTCAATTCGCCACAGTTTGCGCATTCATTTGGGTTGCCAGCAACCAATGAATCATGTGAACGACGGTTTCCGCGACGAGAGCGGGTAATCTTACTTTTAGGGACAGCCATGTCACTACCTCGAAATAAAAGGCTTACGCCTTGTGCGATGCAGAGCTTTTGGACATGTATATGTCTCTCCGACTCTACCTGAATGAAGAGCCGCGAACATACAAAAATTATACGAATTCACAAGCCCTATAATGCAAAAATTTCCTGCACTGTTGATTTACCTTATACGCTATTGTGGGCGCGTGTAAATTAAATGCGGCTTTGGGGGTGTTTTGTGGTTAAAACAGGCATAATGATTTGCAGAAATGAGATGACAAATTGATTTTTAAACTGTTCATTAGATTAATTGGTATCGGTGCGATTTTAGGATCAATACACTTTTATTATATTTCACTTATAATGTTTGTAGACGGTATGAGGATCGAAACACCGGACAACCTCGCATGGGGAATATCCTTTGCATTTTTTCTATGCGGTAGTTTTCTGCTGGTTATCGCCTTGTCTATTTATAAAAAGCTCTAAAGCCAGTGAAGGGTGGTTTAGAATAAACGAAGTTGTTTTGCTTAGCGAATAAATCGTTTTTAACAAAAGTAATTTAAAATCAAATCCTTAACCCCATGTCCCCATGGGGACACCGCAATCACTCTTCCATTTTCGCCTTCAACGCCGCCAATCCCGCGAACGGTTTTACCGCATCATCCGTCAACGGTTCCACCCCATCAGGGGCCGCCAGAACATTATCCAATTCCTCACCATCCTTGCGCGGGAAATCGTCCAAATTCAATGTCACCGTTTCCAATGCCAAATCCAACAGGTTGATCTCGGCTGGGATTTCCTCGGCCTCGGCATCCAAATCCTCTTCCGATGTTAATTCCGCATCATAAGCCGCGAAATCATTCAAATAACGCCGCTCAATTTCCACATCCAGTCGTGTTTTCACATCTTCCAATGTCACAACACACCCCTGAACCGCACTGGCACCCACCGTGGCCGACAGTCGCCAATCCTTACCGCCTTCGGCTATAATCTGACCTTTGATCGACAGTTTCGACAGGGCGCGTAATTCCAAATCACCCAAATACGCTGCAACATCACCCGCGTCCCAGCGCAGATCAAACCGAAACGGTTTATTCTGAGACAACTCAGAGATGACCAGAATTGCTTTATTGGGTGACTTTTTGTCCGAAACGCCGCTCATTTTGCGAATTCCTTTGATTTGATATTGTGTCAGGGCACAAGTTGTTTGATTGTCGGCCATTCACGGGGTATGTGAATAACAAGGGTCAGTTAAGGGCGCAAACCAAGAATGTCAAAATCTGCTTTCAAGTTTACTGTGGCAACTGTTGTTGCGTTGTCTGTTTCAGGCTGTACCGCGCAATACCGCGATCACGGCTATATCCCTGACGAAGTGGATTTGGAACAGGTTGTCGTTGGCGTTGATAACCGCAGTACCGTCCAAGAGGTCTTGGGATCACCATTTGGTTCAGGCGTGATGGAAGATGGCGCGATTTTCTATATTTCGACCCGCGTAAAACATTACGCATTCTACGAACCCAAAGTGGTTGAACGTGAAATGCTGGTCGTGACATTCGACGATGAAGATCAAGTCGAAAATATTGAGAAGTTTGGTCTGGAAGACGGTCGTGTCATAACGCTCAGCCGTCGCGTAACAGAGGCCCCCGTAAAGGGGCCAAAGTTCTTGAAACAGGTTTTGGGTAACTTGGGTAACTTTAACCCGGGCGGCCTGCTGGGCGGTTAACCGTCCTCTTTGGGGGCGAAATTCAACGCGACACCATTCATACAGTACCGCAATCCAGTTGGGGCAGGGCCATCTGGGAATACATGCCCCAAATGGGCATCACATGTGGAACAGACAACTTCTGTACGACGCATGAACAGTTTGCGATCTTCGACCTCTGAAACATTTTCGCCATCTATGGGCGCGTAAAACGATGGCCAGCCTGTTCCGCTGTCAAACTTTGTGCCCGCGTCAAACAATGGCGTATTACAGCAAACACATTCAAACGTCCCCGCCGCCTTGGGGAAGTTGTCGTTGGTAAACGCACGTTCCGTACCCGCCTTGCGCGTTACTTTGTACGCAAGGTCAGACAATTGTTCACGCCATTGGGCATCTGTTTTGGTGATTTTTGGCATAATGTTATATTCCTTCCATACGTTTCAAATGAACATAACAATTCCGCTGGTTATAAAACAGATGGATGACGTATAAGTGTATGAAATGAAGCAGTTGTTACAAAATCGATATCAGGTGACGTTTGATCGTGAACCTCAAACACTGGCATCTGCATTGCGCATGCGGGCGGTACATTTTGGAGCAGGGGATGGCGATGAATTCGATTCCATCTCTACCCATGCCGTCATCACCGATCAACAGACAGGCCAAGATGTTTGCACCTTTCGATTTTTGCACTTGAAAACAGGTGCTGAAATACTTCGCTCCTATGCAGCACAGTATTATGACTTGCAAAAGATGGTCGAGTTCCCCGATCCAATCATGGAAATAGGGCGATTTTGCATTGACTTGGAACACGTTGATCCAAACGTTTTACGCATCGCTTGGGCGGCAATTACGCGTTATGTTGATGCAAATGAGATTGGTTTTTTATGCGGGTGCTCGTCGTTCGAGGGTAATGATTTCACGTCCTATCGGCAGGCGTTTGCCCTTTTGAAACACCGCCATTTGGCACCAAAAAAATGGCAGCCATTGACGAAATCCTCTGATGTAATTGCATTTGCACAGGATGATACGATCCAAGCGCCGGATATACGCCAGGCCAACAAACAAATGCCATCCTTGTTGCGTACATATCTATCGATGGGGGGCTGGGTCAGTGATC
This sequence comes from uncultured Amylibacter sp., assembly GCA_943846615.1. GTDB lineage: Bacteria > Pseudomonadota > Alphaproteobacteria > Rhodobacterales > Rhodobacteraceae > Amylibacter. Next base: position 2,425,075 of record OX044354.1, read on the forward strand.
ATGCGGTGATAGATCGCGCATTAAGCACGATCCATGTTTTCACAGGCGTTGAAATTAATACAATTCCAGACGCGCGCAAACGATTGTTGCGCGCCAACGTCGCTTAACCGCCAGTATGGCTCATGTGGCGGGTCATTTGACCGTCCACCGCTTGGCGAGAATAATCAAAATCGTGGCCCTTTGGTTTCTTGGCAATCGCATCATGAATTGCCTGAACCAACACCGCATCATCCGCGCTATCACGCATGACTTTGCGCAGATCAACTTGATCTTCTTGGCCCAAACATTGGTACAGTTCGCCAGTACAGGTCAAACGCACACGATTACAGCTCTCGCAGAAATTATGTGTCAACGGCGTGATAAATCCGATTTTTTGACCAGTCTCTTCCAAACGCACATACCGCGCTGGGCCGCCAGATTGTTCATTGCTGTCGATCAAGGTCCAAGTCTTCGCCAAGCGCGTGCGTAGATCCTTCAACGACCAATATTGATCCAAACGGTCCTCATTCCCGATGTCGCCCATTGGCATCACCTCGATGAACGTCAAATCCATGTCGCGGCTGGCACACCATTCCACCAGATGCTCCAACTCTTCTTCATTGAACCCTTTCAGCGCGACCGTGTTGATTTTAACTCGAATACCCGCATCCAGCGCCGCATCAATACCATCCAACACCTGCGCCAAACGGCCCCAGCGTGTGATATCCGCAAATTTCTTCTCGTCCAGCGTATCCAGTGAAATATTGATACGCTTCACACCTACCGCGGCCAATTGATCCGCAAAACGACGTAATTGTGATCCGTTCGTGGTTAGCGTCAGCTCTTCCAGCTCACCGGTTTTTAAGTGGCGCGAAATTGAGGTGAAAAAATCCATGATCCCACGACGTACCAATGGTTCACCACCCGTGATCCGCAATTTCTTCACACCTTGGGAAATAAACGCGGAACACATGCGATCCAGCTCTTCCAGCGTCAATAATTCGGCCTTGGGCAGAAAATTCATGTTTTCCGACATGCAATAAACACAGCGGAAATCACAGCGATCCGTTACGGATACCCGCAGGTATGTAATGGCGCGGGCGAATGGATCAATCAGTTTGGGTGCATCTGTCATCCAAGCAGGTTATGCGCGCAACCCCCACCGCGCAAGTCCCATCACAGGAATTTGCATGCCTCTTTAGTCGCAAAGGGCTTTAATGCCGCACCGTGGGTTTCCAAAAACGACAACATGCGTGGTGCGTCATGTTTCGACAGCGTCGCCAACCAATGCCCAATGGCATTTTGCACCAACCATTCAGAATCAGTCGCCAATTCACCCATCCACGTCAAAACCTGATCGCGTCGCGCTAAATCATCGGCTTTGGGGTTGTTGAGTTTCGTCAAGGGCAGGGTGATTGTCATCACGGATCGACGTACCCACATATCTTCATCCTCAACCCAATCCGCAACCTCTGCCATGCGTTCGGGATGCGCCATCAAACGGCGTGCACCCGCGCCACAGGCGGCATCGGCGTAAACGATATGATCCAATTCACCGATCCAGCGGATGATTTCTGCCCAAACATGATCGTCTGGATTGATCCGTGCCTGTGTCAACAATTTTGCCGCTACCAAACGGGCCTCGTGGATATTGCTGTCCCACAGCTCTGCGGCTAACGCAGTGCGCTCTTCGCCATCTACCTGTGTGCGCCATTGTTTGTACAACGCGCCAATTTCATTATTGGACACACCCAAATAAGGACGATCAATCTTAAAAATATTCTGCATCTTGGCGCTGGCGTCTGCATCGCCAAGGGCGGTCAACTGATCAATTGCATCTTGTGGTGTCATTTTGATTGTCCTTGGGTAAAGCGCGGCAATAGCGTCTAATGCACCTAATATGGTTTGGTATCAAGCGATGAATTTTAATCGTGCTGATACCAAACAGCATGTTATGGGTCGGTTTCTGAGGTGTTGATGTTAAGATGAACTTGATTATGAACGGAGAACAAAATGTCATTTCAAATTCATGCACTTCCGGCGGAACCCTTCACTAAGTACTTTGGTCTTAGCGCAGGACAATTGGCCGAGCGTGGTGCACAACTGCACATCGTTACCGAATCCCCTGGAACCCCATGCCGGGTCAGTTTGGCAGATGCAGAGGTCGGTGAAACAGTGGTTCTGTTGAGTTATGAACATCAACCTAACAACACCCCATACCGCGCCACCCATGCAATTTTCGAGCGCAAGGATGCCGTCCAAGCAATGCCTGACGTAAACACCATTCCAGAAGTGCTGGCGTCGCGCTTGTTATCCATTCGTGGATTTGACGCAACACACAACATGCGTGTTGCTGATGTTGTTGACGGGGTGGATTTGGCGGCGGCGCTGGATGGAATGTTTGCCACTGCGGGCGTGGACTATATCCACATCCACAATGCAAAACAGGGGTGTTTTGCGGCCCATGTGACACGCGCTTAACATAAAAAAATTTGAGATCTTTTTAATATCAGTGGCTTAAGTACGTGTCCGCGCGCGGACTCTTTCCAAAACCTACTTTTTCACATGCCCAGCACATTGACTGTACAAGTAATCCAAATTCTTCCGAGGCGTGCGATCAATGATCCGCTGGCCTTCTTTGCCGTGGTGCAGGATGTTATAAATTAGGCCGTAAACCGATTTCATATTTTTGCGATCTTTGATCTTTAGATCATAGGCGGCCAGATCCGCCCAGGCATCTGGCGCGCCGGAAATGACTTTGTCTAATTGTGCTTTCACTTCGGCGATGTCTGAATTCAGGCCCATGTTTTTACCCCTTAGGTATATGACTATTCAACAGTCACAGATTTCGCCAAATTTCGTGGCTGATCCACATCTGTACCCTTATGCACGGCGGTATGATAGGCCAAAAGCTGTGCTGGCAACGCATATAAAATCGGGGCGAATTCATTGGGAACCTTGGGCATCACAATGGTGCGCCATGTGCCATCCTCGGCCTCTGCTGCGCCGTCGGCATCGGTGATTAACAGCACACGTCCACCACGTGCCATAACCTCTTGCATATTGGAAATCGTTTTATCAAACAGATCGTCCTTGGGCGCCATCACAACAACGGGCATGTCTTCGTCCACCAGCGCAATCGGGCCGTGTTTTAATTCGCCACTTGCATAGCCTTCGGCGTGGATATAGCTGATTTCCTTAAGCTTTAACGCCCCTTCCAATGCCAACGGGAACATTGCGCCGCGGCCTAGGAATAATGCGTCTGATGCTTTGGATAATTCATGGGCGACTGATTTAATGTCTGCTTCGACGTTCAACGCGTCAACGATCAAAGAGGGCAGTTGCAATAACGATGAAACCAATTCGGTTTCACGTGCCGCATCGATCAAGTCTTTTTCACGAGCCGCCTTGATCACCAATGAAATCAATACAGTCAGCTGGCAGGTAAAAGCTTTGGTTGATGCCACGCCGATTTCGGGGCCTGCGTGGATTTGCATGGATGCAGATGCTTCGCGTGAAATTGTGCTCTCTTCGACGTTCACAATGCCCAACGTTTTCATGTGGTTTGCATTGCAATACCGTAATGCCGCCAATGTATCGGCTGTTTCACCGGATTGGCTGACGAATATAGCAAGACCGTCAGTATCTACAGGGGGTTCACGGTAGCGGAATTCTGACGCAACATCCAGTTCTACAGGGATACGTGCAATTTGTTCGAACCAGTATTTAGCGACATTACAGGCCAGATAGGCCGTGCCACAGGCAACCATGGTGATGCGGCTAATTTTGGTGAAATCCAGATCGACTTCGGGCAAAACAATCTGATCGCGTTCGCGGTTTAGATTGTGTTTGATCGCCTCAGCCAAGACAGCGGGTTGTTCCGCGATCTCCTTGGACATGAAATGCTTATGCGCACCTTTTTCAGCGCCTTGAGCTGACAATTCCAAGGTGCGCATTTCGCGGTTTGCCAATTCACCGTTTTCGTCGCGAATTTCCAGTGTTTCGCGCGTGATTACGGCGCTGTCGCCCTCTTCGAGGTAGGTGATTTTGTTTGTCATTGGTGCCAATGCGATGGCGTCTGAACCCACGAACATCTCGCCCTCACCGTGACCGATTGCCAGTGGCGAACCCTTGCGCGCCGCGATCAACAAATCGTCGTGTCCGTCGAATAAGAAACACAACGCATATGCGCCCTCTAGGCGGGCGATGGTTTTATTTGCGGCCTCAATCGGTGCGTCGCCTTGGTCGATATAATGCATGCACAATTGAACGATGGTTTCGGTGTCGGTTTCCGAACGAAACTCTGCGCCGCCTGCGTTCAATTCATCGCGCAATGTTTTGAAATTTTCGATGATACCGTTGTGAACCACGGCAACCTTGCCTGCCTTGTGTGGGTGCGCGTTTGTGACAGAAGGCACGCCGTGGGTTGCCCAGCGCGTGTGGCCAATGCCTGCTTTGCCCTTGATCGGTTCGTGAACTAATTTATCCGCCAAATTGACCAGTTTTCCGATTTCACGGCGACGTCCCAAAACGCCCTTGTCCACGGTTGCAATGCCCGCACTGTCATATCCGCGATATTCCAGACGTTTTAATGCGTCCACCAAAATTGGGGCTGCTTCGTGATTACCCAATACGCCTACGATACCACACATATTATTGCCCCTTTTTCAACGCTGCTTTGGCTGATTTCAGTTTGTTCATCATCCGCAGGGCAAGGCCCTGTTTATTTTCTTGGCGCGCACGGCCCAATCCCAATGCTTCGTCAGGGACGTCTTTGGTAATGATCGATCCAGACCCTGTCATTGCATCATCGCCAACGCGAACGGGTGCGACCAAGGCAGTGTTCGATCCAATGAATGCACGTGCGCCGATTTGTGTTTGATGTTTGAAGACACCATCATAATTACAGGTGATTGTGCCTGCGCCGATGTTCGCCTCGTCACCGATGATTGCGTCACCTACATAGGAAAGGTGATTGATTTTTGCGCCTTCGCCAACTTGGGCGTTTTTGACTTCGCAGAAATTGCCGACCTTGGAATCATTGGCCAGTTCCGCACCAGGGCGCAAACGGGCGTAGGGGCCGACGACGGCACCTTTGGAAACATGGGCACCTTCAATATGGCTGAACGCACGGATTGTTGCGCCGCTTTCAATAGTCGAATCAGGGCCGAAAACCACGTTTTGTTCAATGATGACGTCACGCCCGATGACGGTGTCATATGCGAACCAAACAGATTCTGGGGCGGATAATGTCGCGCCGTTAAGCATGGCATCACGGCGTGCGTTTTGTTGAAAATACCCTTCGGCGATTGCCAGTTCAACGCGCGAGTTCACGCCCATGCATTCTTCACCAGAACATGCCACGGCTGCGCATTTAAGATCGCGTTTGCGGGCCAAGCCTACCACATCGGTCAGGTAATACTCGCCGCTCGCATTTTCGTTGCTGATCTCGCTGATCAATTCAAACAGCAATGCGCTGGGCGCGCAGATCACGCCAGAGTTACAGAAGCTTATGGATTTTTGAGTCTCAGTTGCATCCTTAGCCTCGACAATCGCGTCCAATGAACCATCATCGGCTAAAACTAAACGACCATAGCCTGTGGGTGGCGGTGCATCAAAGCCCAGCACAACAACGCTGGCACCATTGGCGCGTTCGTTTGCCATTTTGGACAGAGTGTCAGATGTGATGAATGGTGTGTCACCGTATAGTATGAATGCATCGCCATCGAATCCAGCCAGCGCATCGCGTGCCTGATCGACTGCGTGGCCAGTGCCCAACTGTTCGGTTTGCAAAACTATTTGAGCGTATGGATTGTAATCGAGTGCTGTTTTTTCAACCAATTCTGCACCGTGCCCCGCAACGATGATGGTTTTCTGTGCATCAATGCCATCGCCTGCACGCATTGCGTGGATCAACAATGGTGCGCCTGCAACCTTGTGCAAGACCTTTGGTAAATCGGATTGCATGCGTGTGCCCATGCCGGCGGCCAAAATAATAACGGCTGAATTCATAACTTTTGTTCCCAATGCTCGGGTGCGTTCTATACCGTTCTGTCGCACAGCAAAAGGGGGCGATTGCTCAAGAAGTCTTTCACTTCGTTACGAATTTGTGGCAAGCCTGTGAAAAGTGGAGGTATTGGCATGAAAAGTGTGGTTTTTGATCTGGATGGGACGTTGGCGGATACCAGTGCGGATTTGATTGCGGCGGCGAATGCCTGTTTGGTTGACCTTGGGATTGATCAGACATTGGATCCTGTTGCGGATGCGTTGACTGCATTTGCAGGGGGGCGTGCGATGTTGACGCTGGGTATGAAACGCGCCGATTGCTTTACCCAAGAAGCGGTTGATGGGCAGTATCAGAATCTGTTGGCGCATTACGAGAAATATATCGATACTCATACAACACTGTATGACGGTGTGATTGATACGTTGGATGAACTTGCGCGACGCGGCTATTTGTTGGGGGTATGCACCAACAAGCCAGCCTATCTAGCGGAAGAGTTGTTGAAGCGTCTGGGAATTCGTGATCGCTTTTTAGCGATGTTGGGGGCGGATACGTTGCCTGTGCGCAAACCCGATCCGGTGCACCTGTGGACAACGATTGACCAGATGGGCGGGCAACGGGACCGTGCGGTTTTGATTGGCGATACGATTACGGATCGCGATGCGGCCAAGAACGCGGATGTGCCATGTATTTTGGTGTCGTTCGGCCCCGAGGGCGATGGGGTGAACCGCATGGCACCTTCGGCATTACTGGATCATTATTCCCAGTTACCTGATTTGGTGGATCGCATTATTCCCTAGGGCATTTTTCGCGCTAAAAGGGTGGAAACAAATCATAGAAGAGGCCGACATGGTTTTGAAATTTAGAGGCGATTTTACGCAACAAGAACCTATCCCAGAGGCGGGCATCGAAGCCGCCGTGGCCGTGATGCGCCATGGGCGTTTGCACCGTTATAATACGGTGGATGGTGAAACGGCGGAAACGGTTTTATTGGAACAAGAATTCGCCGCTTTTAAGGGCGCGAAATATTGTTTGGCTGTAGCCTCTGGTGGCTATGCCTTGACCACGGCGTTGCGGGCCTGTGGGATCAAGCATGGTGATGCTGTGTTGACGAATGCGTTCACATTGGCGCCTGTTCCCGGTGCGATCCAAGGGGCAGGGGGGCGGCCTGTTTTTGTGGAAATTACGCCTGATCTGGTTTTGGATTTGGATGATTTATCGGCCAAGATTGCATCATCTGGGGCCAAGTTTTTGATGCTGTCGCATATGCGTGGGCATCTGGTGGATATGGAAGCGTTGATCGCGATTACAGATGCAGCTGGTGTGCAGGTGATTGAGGATTGTGCGCATACGATGGGGGCGAATTGGAATGGTGTTCCCAGCGGGCGTTCGGGTGTTGTTGGGTGTTATTCAACGCAGACGTTTAAGCATATCAATTCGGGCGAGGGCGGGTTGTTTGTGACCGATGACGCCGAGGTTATGGCGCGCGCGACGATGTTGTCTGGGTCCTACATGTTATATGGTAGTCACGCCGCCGGTGCGCCCAATGAGACGTTTGAGGATATTCGTCTGGAAACGCCGAATTGTTCGGGGCGGATGGATAATTTACGTGCGGCGATTTTGCGTCCGCAATTGGCGGATTTGCCCGCGCAGGCCGAACGTTGGAATGAACGATACCGCACGATTGAAGCTGGGTTGAATCAAGTGGAAAACCTGACACTGATCGAACGCCCTGCCAAGGAATATTTTGTGGCGTCGTCGTTTCAGTTTTTGATGCCGAATTTTGATGCGGATCAAATTCAGACCCTTGTTGCCGCCTGTGCCGCACGCGGTGTGCAGTTGAAATGGTTTGGGGCGGATAAGCCGGTTGGGTTTACATCGCGCCATGACAGTTGGCGTTATGTTGATCCCCAAGATTTACCAAAGACCGATAAGATCATGGCGGGGCTGGTGGATATGCGTATTCCGCTGACATTATCGATGCAGGATTGTGAAACGATAGCGACGATTATCAAAGAAGAAGTGTCGAAGTTTTAGGGTCTGTTGGTTTTAAGGCTGTTTGGTCTTTAATTCGCAAAGGCAGCGTTCGCAGTACGGAACCCTTGTTTTACGGGGGGAAGCGATGCGCTGGGCGGGATTTCGTGGCAAAAGTTGATGGAAATTGCCTGTCATTAACGCTGTTAATAAGTGTTAACGAGGTTTGATACTTGCGTTTTTCAACGTCTAGATAACGTCTAGATAACGTCTAGCAAACGTCGGTATTGCGTCGGTATTTTTTACTGATGTGAACATTAACTTTTTGACGGCGCGCGTTAACCTTTGCGTTAAAGTAACCATCCTTCTGGCGCTGCATCGCCAAAGCGTTCGCGGATGTATGCGTATTGCGGAGCCAGTTCGGTGGCGAAGTAATTTGCCACATCGTCGGGCAAATGTGCCGTGGGGGATTTATTGATCCGCTTTTCCGTTTGCGCCGCAATCGGTGCGATGTCCAAGAAGCCGTAGAGGCGATCCAATAGATCACCGTCGAACATGTCCTCGTAAAAGCCGATGAAGACCTGTTCGGGGTCAAAGACCGCGTCGATGTTTTCAAGGGCCGATTTGTAATCACAGCGTGTGGAAAATTTGGGTTTGGACAGACAGGTTGCGGCGAATGCATTTAAGTCGCTGTCGTCCTTGGTGCGGAAATCAAAACGTAACATCGACCAAAGCCGCGCAATTGGATCGCGCATCAAGAAGATGATTTTTAATTTTGGAAATGCGTCTTTGATTTTTGCAACTCTGTGATGGGTAAGAGCATATAAGATGGTGTGATTTCACAATACAGGGGTTCACCCGACCAGCCATCGGATAGGAACTCTATATAGTCCGAAGTTGGATTGGTTTTGCTGGTGCCGACAGACAAACGGTTTTGATGAACGGCGGCCAAGGCGGGTGATGTGCCTTTGGATTTCTCCAAACGCTTCTCCATGAATTTTTGTTTCCAGGCATTTGAATGATCTGGATCGACGAAGAAATGCATTTCCTTGATCGGGGTCATGTGGATTTGAGGGTGGGCGCGTAGATGTTTGCCAAGCCAAGTCGTGCCGCAACGTTGTGCGCCGAGGCCGAGCAAAAAAGTCGCGGTTTCATGCATCGTGTCGGTTTGGGGCATTACAGCGGCCTACTAGATTTTGTTCAAAATTACCTAAGAAAACCATATGTGATGCCATCTGGGAAGGAAACCGCAATTTATAATGCAAAAACACCGCTAAAAAGCGTGTGTTTTTGCGTTCGGTTTGTTGACGCCACTGACGGGCACAGGTAGGAAAGGGCGAATAAATTTTTTGCTGCCAACCTGATTGGGGACTATCGTGCAAGAGCTGCTTATGAACTATTTACCCATACTTGTTTTTGTGGGTGTCGCCACCGGCCTTGGCCTTGTCCTTATTTTAGCCGCTGTAATCGTAGCGGTTCGTAATCCAGACGCGGAAAAAACATCTGCGTATGAATGTGGTTTCAATGCCTTTGATGATGCGCGGATGAAGTTCGATGTGCGATTCTATTTGGTATCGATCCTGTTTATTATTTTCGACCTAGAGGTAGCGTTTTTGTTCCCTTGGGCGACATCATTCCAATACCAAGGTGATCTTGGGTTCTGGTCGATGATGATTTTCTTGGCCGTTTTGACAATCGGTTTTGCCTATGAGTGGAAAAAAGGAGCGTTGGAATGGGAGTAAGTACATCCGCCAACACAGCAGGTGCTGATCGTGAAGTTGCGACCACCGAGTTGAATGCACAATTGCAGGACAAAGGTTTCCTTTTGACCAGCACTGAGGACATTATTAATTGGGCGCGTACGGGTTCGTTGCACTGGATGACATTTGGCTTGGCATGTTGTGCCGTTGAGATGATGCACGCTGCGATGCCGCGTTACGATCTGGAACGTTTCGGTACAGCCCCACGTGCGTCCCCACGCCAGTCTGATCTGATGATTGTTGCGGGTACGCTGACAAATAAAATGGCCCCTGCATTGCGCAAGGTTTACGACCAGATGCCAGAACCGCGTTATGTGATTTCGATGGGATCATGTGCGAATGGTGGCGGGTATTACCATTATTCATATTCAGTTGTGCGTGGCTGTGATCGTATCGTTCCTGTGGATGTATATGTTCCGGGTTGCCCGCCAACTGCAGAGGCATTGCTGTATGGCATTTTGCAACTGCAACGTAAAATGCGCCGTACCGGCACGATTGTAAGGTAGTCGATATGTCTGAAGTTTTGACAGAATTGGGCGAAGCAATCGCCGCGAAATTACCTGATGCGGTTACCGCGTCGGGTGTCAGTGATTTTGGCGATCTGGTTTTGAACGTAAAGTTGGATCAAATTCCAAAGGTTGTGGAATTTTTGAAATCCAATTCCGCGATGAAGTTTTCGACGTTGATTGATATTACTGCCGTTGATTACCCATCACGCGCTGTGCGGTTCGAAATGGTTTACCATTTCTTGTCCATGTACACGAACACACGTATCCGCATTAAGGCACAAGTTGCCGAGGATGGTATCGTGCCATCAATTCATGAAATTCACCCTGGTGCGAACTGGTTTGAGCGTGAAGTATTCGACATGTATGGCGTGTTGTTTTCTGGTCACCCAGATTTGCGCCGCATCCTGACGGATTACGGTTTCCGTGGGTATCCATTGCGCAAAGATTTCCCAACGACGGGTTACACAGAGTTGCGTTACGACGAAGTTGCCAAGCGCGTGGTTTATGAACCCGTGACGTTGACACAAGAATATCGTCAATTTGATTTCATGTCCCCTTGGGAGGGTGCTGAATACATCCTGCCTGGTGATGACAAAGCGGAGGCGAAGTGATGGCTGACGGTAATTTTAACGACGCGCAATCTGGCGAACAGCGTATTCGTAATTTCAACATCAACTTTGGCCCACAGCACCCTGCCGCGCACGGTGTGTTGCGTTTGGTTTTGGAGCTGGATGGTGAGATCGTAGAGCGTTGCGATCCGCATATTGGCCTGCTGCACCGTGGTACAGAGAAGCTGATGGAGAGCCGCACGTATTTGCAAAACTTGCCATATTTCGATCGGTTGGATTATGTTGCGCCGATGAACCAAGAGCACGCATGGTGTTTGGCGATTGAGAAATTGTCTGGTGTCGAAGTACCACGTCGCGCGTCATTGATCCGCGTTTTGTACAGCGAAATTGGCCGTATTTTGAACCACATCTTGAACGTAACAACCCAAGCCATGGACGTGGGCGCATTGACGCCGCCGTTGTGGGGTTTTGAGGAACGTGAGCATTTGATGGAGTTTTATGAACGTGCATCGGGTTCACGCCTGCACGCCGCATATTTCCGCCCAGGTGGTGTTCACCAAGATTTGCCGCAAGATTTGTTGGATGACATCATGGCATGGACCATGAGTTTTCCAGAAGTTTTAGCGGACATCGATGGTTTGTTGACGGAAAACCGTATTTTCAAACAGCGTAACGTTGATATCGCCGTTGTGACCGAACAAGAGGCATTGGACTGGGGCTTTTCCGGTGTGATGGTTCGTGGGTCTGGGATGGCGTGGGATTTACGCCGTGCACAACCGTATGAGTGTTACGACGAATTTGAATTCGACATTCCTGTGGGCAAAAATGGCGATTGTTATGATCGTTACCTGTGCCGCATGCAAGAAATGCGCGAAAGCTTGAAGATTATTCAACAAGCGATCCAGAAGTTGGAAACCGCGACGGGTGATGTTTTGGCGCGTGGGAAATTGACCCCGCCGAAACGTGGCGACATGAAAACATCAATGGAAGCATTGATCCACCACTTTAAACTATACACCGAGGGCTTCAAAGTTCCCGAAGGTGAGGTTTACGTGGCTGTTGAGGCACCCAAAGGTGAATTTGGTGTGTTCTTGGTATCTGATGGATCAAACAAACCATATAAAACCAAAATCCGCGCACCTGGGTATTTGCACCTGGCCGCGATGGACCACCTATGCAAAGGCCATCAGCTTGCTGATGTTGCCGCGATTATCGGCACGTTGGATGTCGTATTTGGAGAGATTGACCGCTAATGTCTATTCGTCGCTTACATACTGAACAGCCTGACAGCTTTAAATTTACGGCTGCTAATAAGAAATGGGCCAAAGAGCAAATTGCGAAGTACCCCAAAGGGCGCCAAGCATCTGCAGTGATCCCATTGTTGTGGCGTGCGCAGGAGCAAGAAGGTTGGTTGTCAAAGCCAGCGATTGAAACTGTTGGTACGATGTTGGACATGGCGTTTATCCGCGTGTTGGAAGTGGCATCGTTCTATTTCATGTTCCAATTGGCGCCTGTTGGCAAAATCGCCCACGTTCAGGTCTGTGGTACATTGTCATGTATGATTTGTGGCGCCGAAGATTTGATCGGTATTTGCAAAGAAGAAATCGCGGATAAACCACATGCGTTGTCTGCTGATGGTAACTTTAGCTGGGAAGAAGTTGAATGTTTGGGTGCCTGTACGAACGCCCCTATGGTTCAAATCGGCAAAGATTTTTACGAAGATCTGACCGAGGATACTTTCCGCGAAATTCTAGCCGCGTTTGCGCGCGGTGAGGTGCCTACTCCGGGTCCTCAAAACGGTCGTTATGCGGCCGAGCCCTTGTCTGGGCTATCCTCCTTAACTGAATTTAATACTGGTAATTACGAAACGAACGCGTCTGTGACGCGGGCGCTTGAATATGGTGACACTGTCAAACGTATTCAGGGCAATGAAGTGCCTATTTTAGTGGCGGGGAAGAAGCCAGCCAAATCAAAGCCTGCGAAAAAGCAGGCAAAATGACTAGGGGAGTAATAGATTATGACTACGAATAACAATTCTAATTGGTTAAGCACATGTTTGCTGATCTGTTGGTTGTTGGCCGCCATTGTTGGCGCGTTCATCGGCAGTAAATTGACGCATTCCATGAGCACAATCGCCGCAATTATTATCGGCTTGATCATTTTCTTGTTGCTGGGCTGGGCCCTGCGCAAGTTGTTCTGTAACAAAGGTTCTGTAGCTGTCGGTACAGCCGCCGCAGGCGCAGGTGCTGCAACCGCAGCCGCTGCTGCAAGCGCCGGATCGTCCGCTTCTGCATCAGGCGATGCATCGACAATGCCAAGTGCAGCTGTTTCCGAAATGCCAGCAGAAAAACCTGCGGCGAAGCCGAAGGCAGCAGCAAAGCCGAAAACAGCGGCGAAATCGACGTCGACTGCGAAAACGAAAACTGCGGCGAAGAAGCCAGCGGCAAAGAAAGCAGCGGCGGCGAAAACCACCACTGCGAAGGCACCAGCCAAGAAGCCAGCGGCGAAAAAGCCTGCAGCCAAGAAGGCCGCAGCGAAAAAGCCACCGGTTCTGTACACAAAACGCCCAGCACAGGTTGATGATCTGAAATTGATTTCAGGCGTTGGCCCGAAGTTGGAAAAAACATGTCACGAGATTGGTGTTTACCAATTCGCACAGGTTGCGAACTGGAAAAAAGCGGACATCAAAACCGTTGATGACAAGCTGTCATTCAAAGGTCGCATTGAGCGCGACGAATGGGTGAAACAGGCGAAAGTATTGGCAAAGGGCGGCGAAACCGCGTTTTCCAAGAAGAACAAGAAATAGGCCTAGGCCAGAAACACTTGGGTGGGCCGAGCGGCCCATCCATCACATAGGAGACCCATTTTGAAGCCAACTGAGACGGCACAGGTGAAACAGGCGCGATTAGCCGCGATTGTTATTTTTGTGACGATGTTACTGTGGATGGCTTCACAATGGATCGGCGGACAAATTGGATTGGCGGCGCGTTTTGCGTTTCTGTTTGATTTGGCGGCTTTGGCGGCCTTTGCGTGGGCGTTGATCGTATTAATCAGAGTATGGCGCGCGCGCCAATGACCAAGGAAGAGACAAGATGTTAAAAGATCAAGACCGCATCTTTACCAATCTATACGGCATGCATGACCGTTCCCTAAAGGGTGCGAAATCGCGTGGACATTGGTCTGGCACTGCCAAGCTGATTAAAAAGGGCCGTGATTGGGTCATTAACGAGATGAAAGATTCCGGTCTGCGTGGCCGTGGTGGTGCGGGTTTCCCGACAGGTTTGAAATGGTCATTTATGCCCAAAGAATCTGATGGTCGCCCTGCGTATCTGGTTATCAATGCCGATGAATCTGAGCCAGGCACTTGTAAAGACCGTGAAATCATGCGTAACGACCCGCATACATTGATCGAGGGCGCGTTGATCGCATCCTTCGCGATGAATGCGAATGCCTGTTACATTTACATTCGCGGCGAATTCATCCGCGAACGCGAAGCATTACAAGCTGCGATTGACGAATGTTATGACGCTGGTTTGTTGGGTAAGAATGCCGCCAAATCTGGCTGGGATTTTGATTTGTATCTGCACCACGGTGCGGGCGCATATATCTGTGGTGAAGAAACAGCATTGCTGGAAAGCCTTGAAGGTAAAAAAGGCATGCCGCGTATGAAGCCGCCATTCCCTGCGGGCGCTGGCCTGTATGGTTGCCCGACGACGGTGAATAATGTGGAATCGATTGCAGTTGTGCCAACGATTTTGCGTCGTGGTGGCGATTGGTTCAAAGGGTTTGGTCGCGAAAACAATGCGGGTACGAAATTGTTCGCGATTTCGGGCCACGTAAACAACCCATGTGTGGTCGAAGAAGAAATGTCGATCCCATTGCAAGAATTGCTGGAGCGTCACTGTGGTGGTGTTCGTGGTGGTTGGAAGAATTTGAAGGCTGTGATCCCTGGTGGTTCATCTGTGCCATTGTTGCCAGCGAACATTTGTTCCGATGCGATCATGGATTTCGATTGGCTGCGTGAACAACGTTCGGGTTTGGGTACGGCGGCCGTGATCGTTATGGACGAGAGCACGGATGTGATCAAAGCGATTTGGCGTTTGTCCAAGTTTTACAAGCACGAGAGCTGTGGCCAATGTACGCCGTGCCGCGAAGGTACGGGTTGGATGATGCGTGTAATGGATCGTTTGGTACGTGGTGACGCGGAGCCAGAAGAGATCGATATGTTGCTGGACGTGACCAAGCAGGTCGAAGGCCACACAATTTGTGCGCTGGGTGATGCGGCCGCGTGGCCGATCCAAGGTTTGATCCGTCATTACCGCAACGAAATCGAAGATCGCATTAAACATAAACGGACTGGGCGTGTAAGCTCGGTTGCGGCGGAGTAAGTATGCAACCAGTTGGTCATCATCTTGCGGAATTGAATGTGGGGCGCCTGTTGGCACCTACGGCTGATCCGCGCGTGGCCGAATTTATGGATAATTTGGATCGTATCAATGGCATGGGTAAACGCATGCCTGGTTTCGTTTGGATGATGGAAGGTTCTGGTGAACCCGGAACTGGAAATACGGACGCGAAAATTGATGGCGATCCACAGTACGTTTCAAACCTGACAGTTTGGGAAGATGCGCCAAGTTTGCAGAACTTTGTTTTCAACACCGTTCACAAACAATTCTATGACCGCCGCGAAGAGTGGTTCGAAATTTTGGGCAAAATGAATTTCGTGATGTGGTGGGTGCCTGCGGGCCATCAACCAACATTAGACGAAGCATTGGCCAAGTTGGATGCGTTGGAAAAACACGGTGATACGGACGATGCGTTCGGCTGGAAGCACCTGATTGCCCAAGGATTAACAATCACAAACGGCTGTGCGCCGATAGCGGCGGAGTAGGGCGATGCAATACTCTGAAATATTCCGCGATCTGCCATGTTATTGCATAACAAGTTCACAATGCTTTCCTTTAGCAGCGAAGGGTGCCGCACTGCGCGATGCTTATTTTGCTGTCACTAAAGGAGATATGTAATGCGTATCACGACATTAACACTTATCGGTTTTATCGCCGCGACGCCGCTGACTGCTACGGCCAAGGGTTCTTTGTGGGATGTTCCACAAGTGGACAAAGGATTGATGCAAATCGGCATTGCGCATGGTGTGCGCAAGAACTGTGAAACAATTGATGCACATAAGTTGAATGGTATTTCTTATGTTTGGAATCTGGTAGGACACGCCAAAGAGGCGGGTTTCACCATGAAGGAGACACGCGCCTTTATCGATGATGACGTCGAGAAAGAAGTGTTGCGCATACGGGTTGTGAAATACCTGAAGGCGAAGGGGTTAAACCCTGACAAATCGAATGCCCTTTGCGAATTTGGCAAAGCGGAAATCAGCAAAAAAAGCCAAGTTGGCGTATTACTAAGGATGAATTAGGCACATGTCTGATCTGCGGAAAATCATCATCGACGGTCAAGAAGTCGAAGTCGAAGGGGCAATGACCCTATTACAAGCCTGTGAAGTTGCAGGTGTTGAAGTTCCGCGGTTCTGTTACCACGAACGTCTGACGATTGCGGGCAACTGCCGCATGTGTTTGGTCGAAGTCGTTGGTGGCCCACCAAAACCAGCCGCATCATGCGCCATGCAGGTGCGCGATGTACGCGGTGGTCGTAATGGTGAATTGCCCGAGGTTAAAACCACATCCCCGATGGTCAAAAAGGCCCGCGAAGGTGTGATGGAATTCTTGTTGATCAACCACCCATTGGATTGCCCAATTTGTGACCAAGGTGGTGAATGTGACCTACAGGATCAGGCCATGGCATATGGTGTTGATTTTTCACGTTTCCGCGAACCAAAGCGCGCGGTTGATGATCTGGATCTGGGGCCGTTGGTTTCGACAACCATGACACGTTGTATTTCATGTACACGTTGCGTGCGTTTCACATCCGAAGTGGCTGGTATTACGCAAATGGGCCAAACGGGTCGCGGCGAAGATGCGGAAATTACAACATATCTGAACCAAACATTAGACAGCGAATTACAGGGCAACATCATTGATTTATGCCCAGTTGGCGCGCTGACATCAAAACCATACGCGTTTAGCGCGCGTCCGTGGGAATTGAAGAAAACAGAAACCATCGATGTGATGGATGCGTTGGGTTCCAACATCCGCGTGGATACCAAAGGACGCGAAGTGATGCGTATTTTGCCACGCAATCATGATGGTGTGAACGAAGAGTGGATTTCAGACAAAACGCGTTTTGTTTGGGATGGATTGCGTCGTCAACGTCTGGATCGCCCATATGTACGTGTGCGTGGCAAGTTGAAGCCAGCGACATGGGAAGAGGCATTCAAAGCCATCGCCAAGGCGGTTAAGGGTAAGCAAGTTGCGGCGATTGCCGGTGATTTGGCACCTGTTGAGGCGATGTTTGCATTGAAAGAATTGGTATCTGGTCTGGGCGGCAATGTTGAGTGCCGTGTGGATGATGCGAAACTGCCAATCGGCAATCGTGCGGCCTATGTTGGGACAGCAAGCATCGAGGATATCGATGATGCGGAGATGATCCAATTGATCGGCACAAACCCACGCGTCGAAGCACCTGTTTTGAATGCACGCATCCGCAAAGCATACCTGAACGGTGCAACCGTTGGTTTGGTTGGCGAAGCGGCTGATTTGAAATATGATTACGCCCACGTTGGCACGGATCGCGCGGCATTGGATGCATTAGTATCCAAGAAGATTTCAGCAGCGACCAAGAAGAAAAAATCAATCGTGATTGTGGGCATGGGCGCATTGCAAGAGGCAGACGGCGAAGCCGTTTTGGCCGCTGCACAGCAATTGGCAGAAAATACACAATCAAAATTGTTGATCCTGCACACCGCTGCGGCGCGTGTTGGTGGCATGGACATTGGTTTCGCAACCAAAGGCGGCATGAAAACGGCGTTGAAAAATGCGCAGGTCGTTTACAATCTGGGTGCTGACGAAGTTGAAATCGCAGACAACCCGTTTGTGATTTACCAAGGCTCACATGGTGATCGTGGTGCACACCGCGCGGATGTTATTTTGCCAAGCGCAACATACACAGAAGAGAGCGGCATTTTTGTAAACACAGAAGGCCGTGTTCAAATGACCGCACGTGCAGGTTTTGCACCAGGTGATGCGAAAGAGAACTGGGCAATTTTACGCGCCTTGTCTACCGAGTTAAAGGCGACTTTGCCATACGACAGCTTGAACGCGTTGCGTTCAGCATTGTTTGCGGCGCATCCAGAGATGGCACAAATCGACGATGTGCGTGAAAACACAGGTGCGGCATTGAAGGCCAAGAAGTTGGGCAAAGCGAATTTCAAGAATGCGGTTGCTGATCATTACCTGACCAACCCAATCGCACGTGCATCCGAAGTGATGGCGGAATTATCAAAGAATGCAAAAGATCGCGAAAATGCCGCGATTGCGGCAGAGTAGAGGACGGGAACCATGGGATTTTTTGAAACAGGCTTAGGTATCTTCCTGATTGTTTTGGGCCAGACGTTGCTGGTTCTTGGCTTCGTTATGATCAGCCTTTTGTTGTTGGTTTATGGCGATCGTAAAATTTGGGGTGCTGTTCAAATGCGCCGTGGTCCAAACGTTGTTGGCCCGTGGGGCATTTTGCAAACCGTTGCCGATGCGTTGAAATACATCGTTAAAGAGGTGGTTGTACCCGCTGGTGCGGATAAGGTTGTCTTCTTTTTGGCGCCGTTGGTTGGTTTTATCCTGTCTGCAATTGCGTGGGCGGTTATTCCGTTCAATGGTAACTGGATTTTGTCAGACCTGAACGTGGCTGTTTTGTATGTTTTTGCGGTATCTTCTTTGGAAGTATACGGCGTGATTATGGGCGGTTGGGCATCGAACTCTAAATACCCATTTTTGGGCGCGTTGCGTTCAGCGGCGCAGATGATTTCATACGAAGTTTCCATCGGTTTCATCATCGTTGGTGTGATCATTTCAACGGGTTCATTGAGTTTCATCAACATTGTTGAGGCACAATCAGGATCATACGGATTGTTCAGCTGGTACTGGTTACCGCACTTCCCAATGGTGTTCTTGTTCTTTATCTCCGCATTGGCGGAAACAAACCGTCCACCGTTTGATTTGCCAGAAGCTGAATCAGAATTGGTGGCGGGTTATCAGGTTGAATATTCTTCAACGCCGTTCCTATTGTTTATGGCCGGCGAATACATCGCGATTTGGTTGATGTGTGCATTGACGACGATCTTGTTCTTTGGCGGTTGGTTGTCACCGTTGCCAGAAGCGTGGATCGAGTACCTTCCGTTCTTGGGCCACGGTCCATTGTGGATGGTTGCGAAAATGGGCTTCTTCTTCTTCCTATTTGCGATGGTGAAGGCAATTACACCACGTTACCGTTATGACCAATTAATGCGCCTTGGTTGGAAAGTTTTCTTGCCTTTCTCATTGGCATGGGTTGTATTCGTGTCATTTTGTGCGCATTTCGGTGCCTTTGGTGGCGCTTACGCACGTTGGACAATCGGGGGATAAATTGGTTCGTGTAATTGCGACTGTTATTGGATTGGCGGCTGGGTGTTTAGGTACATCCAGCCTTGCTGGTTTAGAGGCAGATTTACTGAACCTGAAAGAGAAAACCGAATCTTGTATCGAAACGGGGCGCAATGTTTGTGTTGTTTCGGCGTCCACACAGGTTTTAACATCTTCGCGCAATTTGGATTATCTATTCGATGCCGACCCAGATTTGGTCGAATGGTATGTTCGTATTTTTCAAGTTGCGAGTTTCGAAGTGGCCAAGAAAGGCCGGCCGCCGTTTCGCAAATTCCTCTCGGAGAATGCGACCTGGGCATTAGACTTTCATTCCGAGTTACGCAAGTTTTTGGGGCAGCAACCGTTGGGTGTGCGTCAGCGTGAAATTGCATTTGCTGGATATGATTTGATTCGTGCAGAGGCCTGTCATACTATGAAAATTGATCACTGTGCCCTGGCGGCGACACGTGGTGTTTATAATGCGCAGCGTCGTCAATATTGGGATATGGTTGTTGAACGTTTCGCGTTAGACGAACCATACAAAAGCACGTTACCAACGCGCATGATTACGTTTTATGAGGAAGGTTTAATCAAATGAATGCTCTTAAAACTATAGGTGTCGTCGCATGTTTGATTTCACAACCGGTCTCGGCGGATATCGCCGAGGAGGTTAAGGGCACGCAGAATATGGTGCAAGAGTGTATCACCCAAGAGCGTGATGTTTGCGTTGTGTTTGGTGCAACACAGTTGATGACAGATATTGAATCCCTGAACTATCTTTTCACCTTTGACCAAGAGGGTTTGGATATGCTGGTTTCTGCCTTTGAGAAAGCAAGCTTTAAGGTGTCATCGAAGGGTCGCCCTGATTTTCGCAAGTTCTTATCCGAGAATGCGATTTGGACTTTGGATTTTTATAACGAACGTTTCCTAGCAGAAGTTGATCCAGATTATTCCTACGAAGATGTACGTCATTTTTATGCGGCGTATCAGTTGATGCGCGCGGACGCGTGCCACGATTTGAAAAATGATCCATGTACGGAATCCGCCTTGTGGAACGTGCAAAACGCGCAGAAGAAAGATCGCTGGCCGTCGATTGTCGAACGTTTTGCGATGGATGATGCGCAGTCTACCGATTTGGTTTCGGGTCTGTTCAAAGCGTATAAAGATCGCTTCTAGTCAAAATTACTGGTATTTCGAGTTTTAACTTCTCGACGCGGGAGTAGCATGGTATACAAAGGTATACGTGATTGTGTTCTTGCAAGCGCGGCTTGACTTGAACTGATTAGGGATCTGAATATGTTGCGTGCTACTTCGCTATTTTTTGCCTTTTGGGCATTTTTTACTCCGCAAGGTTTTGCACAGTCAAACGCGGGGCCTGATTTTCGCAGTACATGGGTTTTGGAAGTTTCGGCACAGATTTGCATGGTTAATCAGCGTGATGTTTGCATTTTGAAATCCGCCACCTATGCGCTGAATAATTCAGAGTTGTTGCAGCACATGCAGCGAAATTACCCAGAGAAAGTCAACTGGTTTCAGGAGCGCTTTGAGCAATCCAGCTATTCGGCGACTAAACGAGGACGCAGTATTTTTCGCCGCATTTTGGCCGAGAATGCCATCGAAACTTTGGAAGCATATTATTCGGAATTCATGGCGAAAAACGATGCATCTGTCACGCCAGACAGTGTGAATTCCCGCAGTGCAATTTTCCATTCTATTCGCGCCCAATCATGTGTCGAACAACGGGATAATGCCTGTACAATCGAGTCTTTGCGTGTCGTACGCGATGCGATGGATTCTGGTGCGTGGGAAGAAATCGTTGAGCGTTTCAGCCTTGAAGAACCCGAAGCAACGCAGGCTCAAAAAGAGCTTTTGCAAAAGTTTTCAACCAAGCTGTGATCCTACAAATCCGCGTTTGAAACCGTCCAGATTTTGGCCCGCCGGGTGTTTTGGGATGTGTAATGGAAAGTCTGGGAATTTTAGACCAAGTATTCCATCAAAAATGACGCTTTCTTGTTGAAGAAATCCTCAAATTATATCATTAGGAACCTGTCGAACATTGTGCCGAAATTCGGTAGGGTGTTTACAGTTAAGAGGTTTAGGAGATTCGCATGTCATTTGACTACGCTCGCGCTGGGAAATACTTTCTGTTGGCGGATTTTTTCGTCGGAATGAAACTGGGGCTGAAATACTTCTTTAAACCCAAAGCGACCCTGAATTACCCACATGAAAAGGGGCCATTGTCCCCACGTTTTCGCGGTGAACACGCATTGCGTCGTTACGCAAATGGTGAAGAGCGTTGTATCGCATGTAAATTATGCGAAGCGATTTGTCCTGCGCAGGCTATCACAATCGACGCGGAACCCCGCGATGATGGATCACGCCGCACAACACGTTACGACATCGACATGACAAAATGTATCTACTGTGGTTTCTGCCAAGAGGCGTGCCCAGTGGACGCGATTGTAGAGGGGCCGAATTTCGAGTTCGCCACCGAAACACGTGAAGAGTTATTTTACGACAAAGATAAATTACTTTCGAACGGTGACCGTTGGGAAGCAGAGATCGCGCGCAATCTCGAACTTGATGCGCCATACCGCTAGGAAGAATGATGACCGTTACTTTATTCGCTTTTTACCTATTCGCATTCACCGCAATCCTATCTGGGTTCTTCGTGGTGATTGCACGTAACCCTGTTCATTCTGTGTTGTGGTTGATCTTAACATTCTTTTCTGCCGCGGGTCTGTTCGTTTTGATGGGCGCGGAATATGTGGCCATGTTGTTGGCCATTGTTTACGTGGGCGCGGTTGCCGTGTTGTTCCTGTTCGTTGTGATGATGCTGGATGTTGATTTCGTTGAATTGAAATCAGGCATGCAGAAATATTTCCTGATTGGCGCGGCCATCGGGATCGTTTTGTTGATGGAAATCGGCATGATCATTGGTCATTGGAATGTGGCACCCGAAGCGGGATCGTTGTTGCAATCACCAACGCCATCGCTGGACGATGCACATAACACATTGGCCTTGGGCCAAATCATCTACACGCAATACATCTATCTGTTCCAGATCGCGGGCTTGATCCTGTTGACGGCGATGATTGGTGCGATTGTTTTGACATTGCGCCACCGCACAGATGTGAAGCGCCAAAACGTTGTGGATCAAATGCAACGTGACCCAGCGAAATCGTTGGATATGATTAACGTTAAACCGGGGCAGGGACTATGATATCTGTTGAACACTATTTGGCCGTGGCCGCCGTATTATTCGTAATCGGCATCTTTGGCATTTTCCTGAACCGCAAAAACGTCATCGTCATTTTGATGTCGATTGAATTGATGTTGTTGGCTGTGAACATTAACTTTGTTGCGTTTTCAACGCATCTGGGTGATTTGACGGGCCAAGTATTTACATTGTTCGTACTGACCGTCGCCGCCGCCGAGGCCGCGATTGGGTTGGCTATTCTGGTTTGCTTCTTCCGTGTGCGTGGCACGATTGCGGTTGAAGATATTAACGTAATGAAAGGCTGATCCAATGGAAATGATCCTGCTATTCGCACCACTTGTTGGTTCCATCCTTTGTGGCTTTGGTCACCGCATCATCGGCGAGAAGGCCGCGATGATGATTGCAACGGGCGGTTTGTTCCTGTCGGCGGTTCTGTCTTGGGTGATGTTCACTACGTTTAGTGGCGACCCATACACGGTTACAATTTTCCGCTTTATCGAAAGTGGTACGTTGTCATCCGATTGGGCGATCCGTATTGACCGTTTGACCGTGATTATGTTGATCGTAATCAACACGGTTTCCGCGCTGGTTCACCTGTATTCATGGGGATACATGGACAAAGACCCACAGTGGAAAGAGGGCGAAAGCTATAAGCCGCGCTTCTTTGCTTACCTATCATTCTTTACATTCTCGATGTTGATGTTGGTGACGTCTGACAATTTGTTGCAGATGTTCTTCGGCTGGGAAGGTGTGGGCGTTGCGTCTTACCTATTGATCGGGTTCTATTACCGTAAACCATCCGCTGGTGCGGCCGCGATGAAAGCGTTCATCGTGAACCGTGTTGGTGATTTTGGTTTCGCATTGGGTATCTTTGGTCTGTTCTATCTGTCGGACAGCATCAACTTTAGCGAAGTTTTGGATCCGCATAACGCGAAAGAATTGTCCAAGACGACGTTCCAGTTCCTGTCATGGGAAATGAATGCGTTGGAAGTGATCACAATGTTATTGTTCATCGGTGCCATGGGTAAATCGGCACAGTTGATGTTGCACACATGGTTGCCTGACGCGATGGAAGGTCCGACACCTGTGTCTGCCTTGATCCACGCCGCGACAATGGTTACCGCCGGTGTGTTTATGGTTTGTCGCCTGTCACCGTTGATGGAATACGCGACGTTTACGCCGAATTTCATCGTGCTGATCGGTGCCACAACGGCATTCTTTGCGGCAACGGTTGGTTTGGTTCAAAACGATATTAAACGCGTGATTGCCTATTCTACGTGTTCACAGTTGGGTTACATGTTTGTGGCGGCTGGTGTTGGCGCATATGGCGCGGCGATGTTCCACCTGTTCACACACGCGTTTTTCAAGGCGATGTTGTTCTTGGGTGCGGGTTCCGTGATCCATGCGATGCACCACGAGCAAGACATGCGTAATTACGGTGGTCTGCGTAAGAAAATTCCATTTACCTTTGCCGCGATGATGATTGGTACATTGGCGATTACTGGTGTTGGTATCCCATTGACGCATTACGGTTTCGCGGGGTTCCTATCTAAGGATGCGATTATCGAGAGTGCTTATGCCGCGGGTTCTGGCGTTGGTCAGTATGCGTTTGTGATGTTGGTGATTGCTGCGGCGATGACGAGTTTCTACTCTTGGCGTCTTATCTTTTTAACCTTCTATGGCAAACCACGCGGTGATGCGCATACGCATGATCACGCGCACGAAAGCCCGGTGGTGATGTTGATCCCACTGGCCGTTTTGGCATTGGGTGCGATTTTCGCAGGCATGATGTGGTATGATGAATTCTTCGGCAAGACATGGGAAGCATGGTTCGGTACGGCGTTATACGCAAACCACGATACGAACCACGTTGTTCACGATGCGCATTATGTTGCGGATTGGGTCAAAGCATCACCATTCTTTGCAATGTTGTTCGGTTTCTTGATGGCGATGTGGTTCTACATCTGGTCACCTGAAAACCCTGCGAAATTGGCGAAACAACAACAGGGTCTTTACCAGTTCTTCCTGAACAAATGGTACTTTGACGAATTGTACGACATCTTGTTTGTGCGTCCTGCGAAATGGTTGGGCAACTTCCTTTGGAAGAAGGGTGACGGTGCGGTTATTGATGGCGGCATCAATGGTTTGGCATTGGGAATTATCCCTGCCATCACACGTAAATATCAGGCGATGCAGTCGGGCTACTTGTTCCACTACGCCTTTACTATGGTTATTGGGGTTGCTGTGATTGTTACATGGTTTGCGCTGACAGGAGGATCCCACTAATGGATAATCTTTTGTCGATCGTTATTTTTCTGCCGTCATTGGCAGCATTGATATTAGCAGTAGTGTTGCGCGGCGAAGACGCAGCATCACAGAAAAACGCCAAGTTTTTGGCATTGGTTGCGACCATCGCGACCTTTGTGATTTCGATCCCGTTGCTGACGCAATTTGATCCATCCAACACTGGTTTTCAGTTTGTTGAGGAATACGATTGGTTGGCTGGTCTGAAATACAAGGTTGGCGTTGACGGGATCAGCATTCTGTTTGTGATGTTGACCACATTCTTGATGCCCATCGTGATTGGCGCATGTTGGACGGTTACCACGCGCGTCAAAGATTACATGATCATGTTCTTGATCTTGGAAACGATGATGTTGGCTGTGTTCAGTTCATTGGACATCATCCTGTTCTACGTCGTTTTCGAAGCGGGTTTGATCCCGATGTTCCTGATCGTTGGTATCTGGGGCGGCAAGGATCGCATTTATGCGGCGTTTAAATTGTTCCTATACACATTGTTGGGTTCGGTTTTGATGCTGATCGCCATCCTGTACATGTGGTTTGAGGCCGGCACGACAGACATCCCAACATTGATGCAGCATCAGTTCGCCTCTGAAAATATGGTGATCCTTGGGGTTACGATCGTTGGTGGTATCCAAACATTATTGTTCTTGGGCTTCTTCGCGTCATTCGCGGTGAAGATGCCAATGTGGCCAGTTCACACATGGTTGCCAGACGCACACGTTCAGGCGCCAACAGCGGGTTCTGTTGTTTTGGCGGCGATCCTGTTGAAGATGGGTGGTTACGGATTCTTGCGTTTCTGTTTGCCGATGTTCCCTGTTGGGTCTGAAACAATGGCGACGTTTGTGATGACGTTGTCTGTGATCGCGATCATCTACACATCATTCGTGGCCTTGGTTCAGGAAGATATGAAAAAGCTGATTGCATATTCATCTGTTGCGCACATGGGTTTCGTAACCATGGGTATTTTCGCGATCAACCAACAGGGTTTGGATGGGGCGATTTTCCAAATGTTGTCACACGGTTTCATTTCCGCCGCGCTCTTCTTGGGTGTTGGGGTTATTTACGATCGTATGCACACGCGTGATATCGATGCATATGGTGGCTTGGTTATTCGTATGCCGGTTTTCGCGCTGATATTTATGTTGTTCACGATGGCCAACGTTGGCCTGCCGGGCACATCTGGTTTTGTTGGTGAATTCCTGACATTGACCGCCGCATTTAAGGCAAACACGTGGATCGCATTTGGTGCGACAACGGGTGTGATCCTGTCCGCTGGTTACGCATTGTGGTTATACCGCCGCGTTGTATTCGGTGACCTGATCAAGGAAAGCCTGAAGGGGATCACCGATATGGACATGCGTGAAAAACTGATGATGGCTCCGCTTATCTTTATGACGTTGTTATTGGGTATCTACCCCGCATTAATTCTGGATCTGATTGGCCCGTCCGTCAGCGCCTTGTTGGAACAAGTACACGCCGCACAGGGGGTCGTCATGGACGCCGCCCCTAAAGCCGCAGCACATTAAAGGGGTATCGGCAATGATTAGCACAGATATCAACACCGCACTGCCCGAAATCATTCTGGCAGTTTATGCAATGGCCGCATTGATGTTGGCCGTTTACGGCGGCAAGGATCGCCTGTCTGGTTTCATTTTCTGGGCAACGGCTGGCGTTATGGTCATCCTTGGTCTGATGATGGCATTCGCACCTGCGGGCACAACATCGGCGTTCAACGGTTCATTCATCAACGATGAATTCGCACGTTACACCAAGGTGGTTATGTTGTTCGGTTCGGCGGCAATGTTATTGCTGTCGCAAGATTACCTGATCAAAAACAAGCTGTTTAAATTCGAATTCCCGATCCTGATTGCATTGGCCACGTTGGGCATGATGTTGATGGTTTCTGCGGGCGATTTGATGGCGCTTTACATGGGGTTGGAACTACAATCATTGGCGTTATACGTTGTTGCATCATTCCGTCGTGACAGCATTCGTTCAACCGAGGCTGGTTTGAAATACTTCGTTCTGGGTGCGTTATCATCTGGTTTGCTACTGTATGGTGCATCATTGGTTTACGGTTTCTCTGGTACCACGAATTTCGCAGGCATTGCGGAAACAATCCACGGTGATAATTTGGATATGGGCATGTTGTTCGGTTTGGTATTTCTGTGCGTTGGCATGGGTTTCAAAATCAGCGCCGCACCATTCCACATGTGGACGCCGGATGTTTACGAGGGTTCACCAACACCCGTAACAGGTTTCTTTGCAACGGCACCTAAGGTGGCGGCGGCTGGTTTGTTTGCCCGCGTTGTTCACGATGCATTCGGTGGCGCGGTTACGGATTGGCAACAGATCGTTGCATTCTTGGCTGTTGTATCAATGTTCTTGGGCTCCATTGCCGCGATCGGTCAAACAAACATCAAACGCTTGATGGCGTATTCATCAATCGCGCACATGGGTTTTGCGCTGGTTGGTTTGGCCGCTGGTACAGAGCAGGGTGTTCAGGCATTGCTGATCTACATGGCGATTTACGTGACCATGAATGTTGGTGTTTTTGCATTCATTTTGAATATGGAACGCGAAGGTCAGCCGGTAACGACAATTACTGAATTGGGCATGTATTCACGTGCGCAACCACTGCGCGCGGCGGCATTGGCGGCGTTGATGTTCAGCCTTGCGGGTATCCCGCCGTTGGTTGGCTTCTTCGGCAAGTTGTTTGTTTTGCAGGCGGCCGTTGATGCAGGCATCGCATGGTTGGCGCTGGCGGGTGTTGTGGCATCTGTGATCGGTGCATTCTATTACTTGCGCATCATCTACTACATGTACTTTGGTGACGAGGCGGATGCATTGTCTGTGCGGATGCCAATGTTGCACAAGGTTGCGTTTTATGGTGCGGCTTTGATCATGTTGGTGGGGGCGATTAACCTGTTTGGTGTGCCACCGATTGCGGCGGATGCTGCCGCGTCATTGTTGAAATGATCAACTGGCCCGCGGGCATAGACCGCGTTGCCTTTGACACCATCGACAGCACAAATAAAGAAGCTGCGAGGCGCACGTCCGAAACGACTGCGCCTTTGTGGATTCTGGCGGGCGAGCAGACCGCCGGTGTAGGGCGTCGGGGGCGTGCGTGGAGCAGTACGCCTGGGAATTTTGCCGCGACACTGTTGATGCCGATTACGGGCGATTTATCATCCATTGCATTGCATAGTTTCGTGGCATCATTGGCGTTACGCGATGCCTTGGTGCATGTCACAGATCAGCCTGAACGGTTCGCGATGAAATGGCCCAATGATGTTTTGATGGACGGGGGCAAGGTGGCGGGTATCCTGTTGGAGACATGCGGAACAGGTCCCAGCCATTTGTGCATTGGGATTGGTGTGAATTTGGCGATGGCGCCAGAGGTTGAGAAGATCGAAAGCGTATCGACACCGCCGAAACATTTGAATGGACAGATTAGCCCGGCCGATTTCCTGACCCTGTTGGCGCATTTTTTCGAAATACGTGTTGCGCAATATACGCGCGAGGGTTTTGCGGCCACGCGTTCGGATTGGTTACAGAATGCCGCCAAATTGGGCGAGGTCATCACCGCCCGCCTGCCTACCCATGAAATCACCGGCACATTTGTAACGGTGGACGAAGGGGGCGGGGTTGTATTACAAGCGGGGGCAGATCAGCACGTGATCCACGCCGCCGATATCTTTTTCTAGGAGAGCCATATGTTACTGGCCATAGACGTTGGAAATACAAATACGGTTTTCGCCTTGCATGATGGGGATGAATTCATCACCAGCTTTCGCTGTGAGACGATCGTGGGGCGTACGGCGGACGAGTATTTTGTATGGCTGAACCAGTTGATGCAACTGCATGATATAACGGCGAAATTTGAGCGCGTTGTCATCAGTTCGACCGTACCGCGTGTGGTGTTTAACCTACGTGTTTTGACGGATCGTTATTTCGATTGCCGCCCTTTGGTTGTTGGACGTCCGAGTTGTGATTTGGGTGTCGAAGTCCGCGTTGATGCGGGCACCACCGTTGGGCCGGATCGGTTGGTAAATACGGTGGGTGCATATCATAAATACGGCGGCGATTTGATCGTTGTGGATTTTGGTACGGCGACTACGTTTGATGTGGTTGATACGGATGGTGCTTACATTGGTGGTGTAATCGCGCCAGGGGTGAACCTGTCGTTACGAGCATTACACGAACGCGCGGCGGCATTGCCACATATCGATGTGGCTGAACCTGACAAGGTGATCGGGACGAATACGATCACATGTATGCAATCTGGTATCTTCTGGGGCTATATCGGGCTGGTTGAAGGCATCTGTAAACAAATCCGCGCTGAACATGGGCGCGATATGAAAATAATCTCTACTGGCGGGCTGTCGACTTTGTTCGAACGGGGTACGAATGTGATTGACCACATCGACCTAGACCTGACATTACACGGTCTTTATCTGATCGATCAGAATAATCGGAAATAACATGACATCTAAAAATAAATTGATCTATCTGCCCCTTG
This sequence comes from uncultured Amylibacter sp., assembly GCA_943846615.1. Classification (GTDB taxonomy): domain Bacteria; phylum Pseudomonadota; class Alphaproteobacteria; order Rhodobacterales; family Rhodobacteraceae; genus Amylibacter. The sequence goes on from OX044354.1 coordinate 2,454,438, forward strand.
GTGGTGCAGGCGAAATCGGCATGAATATGTACCTGTATGGTTACGGGGCCAAGGGTAAGGAACGCTTTATCCTTGTGGATGTGGGGGTGACGTTCCCTGCGATGGATACGACGCCCGGTGTTGACTTGATCATGGCCGATGCGAAATACATTATTGATCGCGCGGATCAATTGGACGGTATTTTCATCACGCACGCCCACGAAGATCACATTGGTGCCATCGGGTTGTTGTACCCAAAGTTGAACGCGCCGATTTATTGCCGTAAGTTTACCGCCGCTGTGACGCGTGCGAAAATGCAGGATCGCAATCAGAACCCTGATGTGATCGAAATTTTGCCACCATACCCAGAAATGCAAAAGGTTGGTCCGTTTAAGGTGGGCATTTTGCCCGTGCCGCATTCCATTCCAGAGGCATCTGGTTTGGTGATCGAAGTGGGTGATCAGCGTATCGTTCACACGGGTGATTTGAAAATCGATCCCGATCCCGTTGTTGGCGAACCGTTTAATCCAGCGTTGTTCGCAGAGTTGGGCAAAAAGGGTGTAGATGTGTTGGTGTGTGACAGTACCAACGTGTTTTCTAACAAGCCGGGCCGATCAGAGGCCACATTGGTGAAACCAATCACTGAAATGATCAAAGGCGCCAGTGGTATGGTTGTTGCCACGACATTCGCATCCAACGTGGCGCGTTTGAAAACGCTGGCGCAGGCGGGTGTGGACGCGGGGCGTTCTGTGTGCGTATTGGGCCGTTCGATGCAACGTATGCTGGGCTATGCGCATGCAACGGATGTTTTGGATAACTTCCCACCGACGATTGAGCTGGAAGATGTGCCGCAGGTGCCACGCGAAAACCTGATGTTGTTGGTGACGGGCTCACAAGGCGAAAGCCGCGCCGCCTCTGCGCAGTTGGCGCGTGGAAAGTATTTGGGAATTACGATGCAACAGGGCGACACCTTCCTGTTTTCATCGAAAACCATTCCAGGCAATGAAATATCTGTTGGTCGCATTATCAATTCATACGCAATGCAGGGTGTGAACGTGATTGATGACAGCGCCGAAATCTACCACGTATCGGGCCATGCGAACCGCCCCGATTTGGAAGAAATCCATCGATTGTTGAAGCCAAAAACATTGATCCCGATGCACGGCGAATACCGTCATTTGAAGGAGCACGCCGATCTGGCGAAATCCAAGGGAATCAATTCATTGGTCGCGCCGAACGGCAGTTTGGTAGAGATTAATGCCAAAGGTGCCAAGGTTATGGATCACATCGAAACAGGCCGCACGTATTTGGATGGCACGCGTTTGATCGGTGCATTTGATGGGGTAGTTCTGGAACGTATTCGCATGGCGACACGCGGCACGGTTGCCGTATCGCTGGTGATTGAGGATGCTGATGTTTTGGGTGTTTGGGCGGAGCCGATTGGCCTGCCAGAGACCGAAGATTACGAAGAAGGTTTGCCCGAAATGTTGGAAGAGCAGATTGAAAACGCGTTGAATAAGGCCAAAAATAAGTTGTTGAAAGACGACGAAGAGGTAGAGCGTTTGGTCTCTCGCGTTGTGAGCCGGTTGTGCAAGGATGAAGTGGGCAAGAAGCCTGTGACGCGTGTTCTCATTAACCGTTTGGAAGAGAATTAGTTAAGAAAACATTTATTTTTAATAAAATGTTTTAAAATTCTCATAATTGTACTGTGACGCATCTTTTCATTTGAAAATAAGGCGTTACAATCATGGCATGTTACCAGATAACCATTTCTCCCTATGGTTCAGCGATCAAGCAGTAAGACTTATGAAGCGAGATTCCTCTTCGCATGAATGGGTCTCTCTAAACAGGTTGCCCCTTGGCGCGCGCAATTTTCAAGCAGAATTGGTCGAATTTTGTGATCAAGTACGTCGCGAAAACAATGATGATCCTTCGGTTATGGTTGTTCTGCCACCCAGTGATATTCTGTGTGGTACTGTTTCGATTATCGGTAGAACAAATGAGGCAAAAGAAAAGCATGTAAAGCGTACTTTAGCCCGTCTGCTAGGTGATCAGGCTGATAATGTTGTGGCCGATTTTGGGAAATGCAATGACGACAAAATCGCGCCTGTGTGCTATGCCTTGACGTCGACGCTGGAAACAGCAGAGCGTTTTGTGAATAAGTTTGGATTTCGGGTTCTCTGCTTTTCCACTGAATCTGAAACTGGATTAGACCATGAACCATGTCTGATGTTACCACATCAAGTCGCGCGGTTTCAAAGTATGAATGCTGCCCCCAAAGTTAGCTATGCGTTTCGCGGGGCTGCGGCGTCGTTGTTCCTATCTAGTTTTATAATTGCCGCAGATATTCCCGATCCAAACGAAGTTATGATAGCAAATATTTTAGATTCTGGAAATGTCGCCGGCCAACCCGTCGATTTTGTAAGCGAAATTGCTGGGTTTGAGGACCCGAATATCAAGAATATGAGCCGTATAGGGCAGAGTCCCGTACAATTTGCACGTATCCCATCGACAATGAATGCAATCAATTCATCTTATGTGAACATATCTATTTCGAGCCAACTTCCAGTTTCTGGGTTAAGTGCTGTGCGGGTTGAACCCACAGTCCAGAAAGCTAGGTTTTTTGATGAGATAGTGGCCCACACAGGTGGTTTTCAAGTTTATGTTGGTGTGCAGGGAAACCTGACACAGATTTCTGATGACTTTGTGGTTGCTGATCAGACTGGTGAAGTTGTTTATATTCACAAGCCTACATCGCAAAAATACCAAGTGGCGCGTGCATATCAACAGCACCAAGTTTGGCCTTCATTTCCAGAACAGTTCAGATTAACCGAACTGGAAATGTCATCCTTTTCCAGACCCTAACGCAGTAAAAACGCAGGTACGTGATCGCCCAAACCTTTGACCGCTTTGCCCTGACCTTTGGGATTGCGTGGCTTTTTGTTTTGGTTCTCTTGTTTGTTTTGCGCAGGCTTTGGTGCTTTTTCCTCGGCTTGGTTTGCCTCTACGGGTTTCACCTCGGCTGGTTTCGCCGCCTCTGGTTTTGGGGCACGCTCTTTTTTCGGGCGTTCTTTACGCGCTGGTCGCGTTGATTTTGGTGTTTCCATTTCAAGGCGTGGAATTTCGTGTTTTACCAATGCCTCGATGCCATCCAGATGCTTTTGTTCGTGTGGCAGGCACATCATAAATGCCCAGCCTTTGCGACCCGCGCGGCCTGTGCGGCCGATGCGGTGAACGTAGTCTTCGGAATGGATTGGCACATCGAAATTAAATACGTGTGTTACATCTGGAATATCCAAACCACGCGCTGCAACATCGGATGCGACCAGCAATGTAATGTCGTTATTTTTAAAACCGGCCAATACTTCCATGCGGTAACGTTGATCCAGATCGCCGTGGATTGCGCCAACGGAATGACCGTGCTTTTTCAACGATTTCATTACGATATCAACATCAACCTTACGGTTACAGAAGATGATGCCGTTTGTCAGCTTGTCGCCTTCTTGTTTGATCAAGGAACGCAACATATCGCGTTTCGCTTTGCCTTCGACCTTACGGTTTTCGGGTTTGAAGCAGATCACCTTTTGGGTGATGTTTTCTGATGTCGTTGCCTGACGGGCCACTTCGACGCGTTGTGGGTTTGACAGGAATTCCTGTGTAATACGCGTGATTTCAGGGGCCATCGTCGCGCTGAAAAACAATGTTTGGCGTGTGAATGGTGTCAGTTTGAAGATGCGTTCGATGTCAGGGATGAAACCCATGTCCAACATGCGATCCGCTTCGTCGACAACCATGATTTCGATGCCAGTAAGCAGTAATTTACCGCGTTCGAAATGGTCCAATAGGCGACCCGGTGTGGCAATCAAAACGTCGACACCACGATCGATCAAACGATCCTGTTCTTTGAACGAAACGCCACCGATGAGCAGGGCCATGTCCAGTTTCACGTATTTGGCATATTGCTCAAAATTTTCCGCAACCTGTGCGGCCAATTCGCGTGTCGGTGCCAAAACCAGTGAACGTGGCATACGTGCGCGGGCGCGACCACGGGCCAGTTTGTGAATCATCGGCAGGGTGAAACCGGCCGTTTTACCAGTACCTGTTTGCGCGATACCTAAAACATCACGACCTTCCAATGCGTATGGAATTGCTTCGGCTTGGATTGGGGTGGGGGTGTCGTAGCCAACGTCATTGATGGCTTTCATTACTTTTGGACCTAGGCCCAGATCAGAGAATTTTGTCATATGTCCTGCGTATTTTGCGGCGTTAAAATGTGCCGCAAACCAACGCGGCGCGGTGACCGAAGTGCCACCATATCGTCTGTGAAGGCTGTATTAACGGATTTATCCACAGAGTCAATCATGCTGAGATTTCAGGTGGTCAGGGGCTTCAAATCGGACGTGTGCGTGGTTATGTTTAGCGAAAGGGGAAATGTGATATGTTTGGGTATTCTGCGATATTTTTAATAAGCTGTTTCGTCGGCATTGTTTTTGCGCTGTGGCTGTTAAAGTGGTTGTTCGGGCGTGGGGTAAATGCGTTGCGTCGTCGGGCATTGATGGCGCGTTATGATCATCCTGAATTCGTGGCATCCATCATGGATGGGCGGATCATGCGGGGCATGTCGATGGATATGGTGATTGATGTTTGGGGTGACCCTGCGGATTTGGACGAGATTGCGTTGAAGACAAAAACCAAGACCGAAATGAAATATGACCAAAAAGGGAAAAACCGTTTTGGCACCCGTGTGCATCTGGAAGATGGCATCGTTGTGGGCTGGGAAACGAAATAGAGCGATTGCAATTCCCGCGTGTGTCAGGCAACATATTCATAAATGTGAATTCAAGGAGAGCCACATGTTATTTCGCGCCATTGCCCTGACCGCAACATTATTAACAACATCGGCCATCGCGCACGAAGATATTGCCGATCTATATCCGCAATCACCTCTGTATGCGAAACCAGTTGAGGTTATCCCAAATGTGTTTTCCGCCATTGGTGCCACTGCGCCGCCAACATATGAAAACACAGGGCATAACAACAATCTGAGTTTTATCATAACAGGTGATGGTGTGGTGGTGGTTAATGCCGGGGCCGCGTATGTTTTGGCACATGCGTTGCACGCAGAAATTAAGGCCGTGACGGATCAACCCGTGAAGCTGGTGATCAATGAAAATGGGCAGGGGCATGCCATGTTGGGGAATAATTATTGGGCCGACTTGGGTGTGCCGATTTTAGCCCACGAAGATGCCGCGCATGAGTTTGAGGAGCGTGGATTTAATTCATTGGAAGGTATGAAGCGTTATAACCGTGACAAGTCTGAGGGTACTGTTTTGCAGGGGCCGACGGAGACGTTTTCGGATAAATATGTGGTGCCGTTTGGCGATTTCCCGATTGAGGTTTTGTTTCTGGGCCCAGCGCATAGTGCTGGGGATATTTCGGTGTGGTTGCCAGAGCAAAGCATGGTGATTGCGGGTGACATGGCGTTTCACGAACGCATGTTACCGATCTTCCCCGATACGGACACGGCGGCGTGGGTTGAGACGTGGAAGACTGCGTTTGAACCACTGGGTGCAACATATGTGATTCCTGGGCATGGCCACCCGACGAATATGGCGCAGGTGACGCGGTATACGCATGATTATCTGGTGTATTTACGCGGTAAAATCGGCGCGCATTTGGATGCGGGTGGTGATCTGGCCGATGCGTATTACGTGGATCAATCGCCGTATAAGAATATGGATACGTTTGATGAATTGGCCACGAAAAATGCGGGGCGGGTTTATGAGGCGATGGAGTTTGAGTAGACCACTGGTCTACTCATGTTTTAAACCATAATTTCCTTCGTCGCCGTCAATTTCAGCTCGGGGTAATCCCGTTCCACGCGATCAATGTCCCATTGCAGTCTGGTCATGTAAACGGGGTCGCCGTCGTGATCCATGGCCATGTGACCTTTGTTGATATCCATGAACTTATCCAGATTTTCTTTCGGACCAGTTAACCAGCGGGCCGATGTGAATTGGGACTGTTCGAAACGTACGGGAATGCCGTATTCGAGTTCGATCCGCGAGGCGAGAACCTCGAATTGCAGTGCGCCAACAACGCCGACAACCCAGCCAGCACCGATCATTGGTTTGAACAGTTTTGCGGCGCCTTCTTCGGCGAATTGGTTTAGGGCCTTGTCCAGATGTTTTGCCTTCATCGGGTCGGTGGCGCGTACGGATTGTAGCAGTTCAGGGGCAAAGGATGGGATGCCGGCGAATTTCAATGTTTCGCCCTCGGTCAAGGCATCGCCGATGCGTAATTGGCCGTGGTTCGGGATGCCGATGATATCGCCTGCCCATGCTTCCTCGGCCAGCTCGCGATCACTGGCCAGAAACAGCATTGGGGATGCGATGGCCATTGGTTTTTTGGTTCTGACATGGGTGAGTTTCATGCCGCGTTTGAAGTGGCCTGAACACAGGCGCACGAAGGCGATGCGGTCGCGGTGTTTTGGGTCCATGTTTGCTTGGACTTTGAAAACGAAGCCTGAGACCTTCTTCTCGTCGGGTGCCACCGCGCGGGATTCTGCGGGGCGGGTTAATGGTTTGGGGCCGAAGTTTCCGATGCCGGCCATAAGTTCTTGGACGCCGAAGCTGTTGATCGCGGAGCCGAACCAGATGGGGGTCATTGTGCCGTCCATGAAGGCCTGATGATCGAACTTTGGCATTAATTCTTGAGCCATTTCGATTTCTTCTAGGAATTTTTCCAGAAGGTCGGCGGGGACGTGTTCGGCGAGTTTTGGATCGTCCAGACCGTTGATTTCGACGCTTTCGGCGACGACATTTCGATCTGATCTGTCCATCAGTTCGAGACGATCATTCAGCATATCGTAACAGCCCATGAATTCACGACCAACGCCAATGGGCCAGCTGGCGGGGGTGACGTCGATTGCCAGGTTTTCCTGAATTTCATCAATGATATCAAATGTATCGCGGCTCTCGCGGTCCATTTTATTACAGAAGGTCAGGATCGGCATGTCGCGCATACGGCAGACTTCGAAGAGCTTTTGTGTTTGGCTTTCCACACCCTTAGCACCATCAATAACCATGACGGCGGCGTCTACGGCGGTGAGGGTGCGGTAGGTATCCTCGGAAAAGTCGGAGTGGCCTGGGGTATCGACCAGATTGAACCAGTAGGGGCCGAACTCGAATGACATGGCAGAGGCGGATACGGAGATGCCGCGATCCTTTTCCATTTGCATGAAATCGGAACGTGTGCGGCGTGCTTCGCCCTTGGCACGCACCTGACCAGCCATCTGAATCGCGCCACCGTATAACAGGAATTTTTCCGTCAGTGTGGTTTTACCCGCATCGGGGTGCGAGATGATCGCGAAGGTGCGACGGCGGTCGATTTCGGGCGGCAGGACGGTGCCTGTATCAGAGCGTTCTATCATGTGCGTTCGTATAGGTAAGGTTTGGGCAAAGGGCAAGAAAACAACGTCGGTATTACGTCTAGATCACGTCTAGATAGCGTCGTGAAACGCAGCCATAGGCAAACGTTAACGGATTTGGGGCAAATTTGCGTGGATTTTGAAAAGGAATTTACGAAATGGCGACCAAGGCACAGGTAGCGGCCCGTATGGGCATGTTCAAAGATTTGACGGAGATGCAGAAGATCATTTCCGAAATGTGGGCCGAGGAGAGCCTGCCATCGGGGTGGGATTATTTGGAAGAGACGCATCCAAGCGTACCCAAGCGGCGCAAGGTTTCATTGTATATCGATGAGGACGTGTATTGTTGGTTTTCAAAATTCGGGCGCGGATTTCAGGGGCGGATCAATGCGGTTTTGCGGATTTATCGCAATGCGGTGATGTCGGGCGATGTGAAGAGTTTTGATACGGAATACGCGCAGGGGCCAGAGCAGGTTTATTATCTGAAAGAGGCGGAGGCGCTGTTTGAGAAGAAGCTGGTTGAGATGGCGCGAGATGGGCGGTTGAGCAAAGAGGGGATTTTGAGCATGGGGGCGGATGCGACAGGGGCGTTGGATACGGATGCGGCGCGGGAAGAGATATTTCGGCGGTTGGAGGCAATGCAGCGGGTGGCGGAAAATTGAACGTCACGTGATGCTCGTTTTAAGGCTTGTCAGCGACTGTACTTCGTAAAATATTACAAGGGCAAAATGTGTGGAATGTGCACGTTCCAGAATTTCATTACATCGTTCTGGAACGCGTTAGAATTGGTCAGAGACCGTCAATATCTATATTCTTAAATTGAATGCTAGTTGACGACTCCACGGGTTGGATTTTGTGGATTAGGATCGTCGTCCCGTTCTGGAGGGTAGCATTCATTTGTACCCGCGATGATTTCACAATCTTCCGGTGGATCACAGGGGTTTTCTTGACTTGTGTTTGGAACTCTGTCGCCACCTTCACAGCCGACTACATCACCCATTTTATTATAGATAGGTACGGCACTTACTGGCGCCATTTCAGGTTTGGCGCAGGCGACGAGAACAATCGAGGGCAGGACTAAAAGGCATATTTTAAAACGCTTCATTTTTTATCTCCTAACAGTTTAATTGTGCTTACAGCCTATAGCCAGAATTGGGATGAGGCAAGATTGGCGTTTTGGTAAGGGAGTGGCGGCGCGCGATGAGATATTTCGACGCTTGGAGGCGATGCAGCGGGTGGTGGATGATGTTGAGAGGTAGGTTTGTTTGGTGGGGATTGGGGTTTTGGATATTTGGGCAGGAAAAAGGGGGGGGGGATGTTGCGCTACACCTCTGTGGTGATTTTATGGCAAGGGTTTGTGGCGGAGATCCCCGATTGAATCGGAGATGACAGGCGCGCGCGTTTTACTACGCCCCGAAAATCAGCGACGAGCCTATCACCACCAACAACGCACCGACCCATGCCATGGCGGCAGGGCGTTCGCGGGTGGTTATCCATAGGATTGGCAATAACAACGCAGGCGTGGTGGAGGAGAGGGTGGAGATGATACCGACTTCGCCGCCTGATAATGCGAACAGCAGTAATGTCATGCCGACGCCCATGCCGATGAAGGCCGATAGTACTGCGATTGAGGTGATGCGTAGGTTGAGGGGGTTTTGAAGTTTTACCCCTGCAATGGGGAGTGCGCCGATGATTTGTAGGAAGAAGGCCGCGATGCCGATGCGCACGCAGGAAACCGCGATTGCGTCGGCGCCGTCCGATAGGATTGGTGAGACGATGAGGGAGCCGACGGATTGGCCTGTGGCGGCGAGGAGGCCTGTGGCGACGCCGATCCACAGCGGGCCTTTGACGGATTCCCAGTTGTGGTTTTGATCGCGGCGTTTGCCAAACATGATGGCGATGATCACGCCCGTTGTGACGATGCAGATGCCGAGAATTTCGGAGGTGTTTAGGACCTCGGCCAAGAAGAAGTAGCCGAGGACCGCAGAGATTGGGGCGTTCAGCGAAAACAGCATGGATGTGCGCCGTGGGCCGAGGCGGTTTAGCGTGGCGAAGAGGGCCGTGTCGCCCAAGAATATGCCGATGAGGCCGGATAACATTACCTCGGCCATTTTTTCCATCGGGATGGTACCGATGGTTCCGGCGAACCAGACGTAGATGCCGATGATGACAAACATGGCTGACAGGCGGATGCGGTTAAAGCCGATGGTGCCAAGGTGTGCGGCGGGGATCGGGGAGATGATGCCTGTGAGGGCCCAGCACAGGGCGGCGCCAAGGGCGGCGAGTTCGAAGATTGGCATTGGGTGACTTTCGCTGGGGTTGGTTTCAATATTGCGAAAATTTTGGCTGTGGCAAGTGATGTTTTGTGATGTGAAAATTGTTGTTCTGTGATGTTTGTTTCGAAATGAAGAGGTTATGCACGTAGGTTGAATTGCGAACTAACCTTCGTGCCTAAATTTTGTTTAGTTCAGGCTATCAAATTGTTGAAAATTAGTTAGGATGAATGCCGTGTTATTTTATGACGTATTGAGAGGTTGGTTTTGGTTAAAACGTTAACAGTTTTGCTGGTTTGTTTTCTCGTGTCGAACGCTAGCGTGGCATCGCCGTTTTTGAAGTTTGGCAAGCCTGTCGAGGTAGATAATGTGGAATATGGACGCCTGTTGTCTGAGGTTCAGACGATCGAGAATTGCCCAATTGTTGACAATGAAGTGATTGATTTTGGCGCATTTGAGGCTGAGGAAACCTTGGAGATATGTTTGTTTTATTTGGCCGATGCGCTTGGCTCTGTTGCCGCGTTCGAGAGGGTTATGGGCATAGCGTCGATTGAAATTACGTCTTCACAGCGGTCTGAGTTTCCCAATAATACTGCATACAATCGTCCAAATGAGCATGTTTACAATGGCGTCTACAAAGGGGCGGTAAACGAAAAAATGCGATTTGCGATGCAGTACAAGCGGTTTTGGTATCGGCCCAAAATATTCTGGATTTATGTGGTTTGGGACGAGCAGGAAAAGCCGTTGGATATTACGGTCAGTGTTCCCGGTTGGTTTACCTTGTAGCGGGCATTAGTTGTTTACGGGGTTTTGCGGAATTACGCCGAGGATGATTTTGCCCAAAGGTTGATTTCCTCGTCGGTGGCGAATTTGTCTATTTCCGCTAATTCCGCGTCGGTGAAATCGAGATTATTGGTGGCGCCCACGCAATCCACGATTTGGGATGGTTTGGATGCCCCGATCAGGGCGGTGGTAACGCGTTCACCGCGCAGCACCCATGCGATGGCCATTTGGGCCAATGTTTGGCCGCGCGCGATGGCGATTTCGTTTAGGTTTTTGATTTTTGCGATGGCCGCATTGCTGAGGAAATCTGGGTTAAGGGATTTACCTTGGGTGGCGCGGGAATTTGGGGGGGTGCCGTTGAGGTATTTGTTGGTCAACAAGCCCTGGGCCAGTGGGGTGAAGGCGATGGAGCCGACGCCGTGAGTATCAAGGGTATCCAGCAGGCCATCGGTTTCGACCCAGCGGTTCAGCATATTATAGCTGGGTTGGTGGATCAAACAGGGCGTGCCCAGATCGTTTAGAATTGCGACCGCTTCGGCCGTGCGTTTGGAATTATAGGATGAGATGCCCGCGTATAATGCGCGCCCAGAGCGTACGATGTGATCCAATGCGCCCATGGTTTCCGCCAGCGGGGTGTCTGGGTCAAAGCGGTGCGAATAGAAAATATCGACATAATCCAACCCCATGCGTTTGAGGGATTGATCGCACGATGCGATCAGGTATTTCCGGCTGCCAAATGCGCCATAGGGGCCAGGCCACATCATATAGCCTGCCTTAGAGCTGATGATCAGTTCGTCGCGGTGGTTTTTGAAATCGGTTTTCAGGATGGCACCAAAGGCGGTTTCCGCGCTGCCCGCTGGTGGGCCATAGTTATTGGCCAAATCGAAATGCGTGATGCCGTGATCGAATGCGGTTGTGCACAGGTCGTGTTTGGTTTGATGTGGTGTGTCATGGCCAAAGTTATGCCATAGTCCCAGTGATATGGCGGGGAGTTGAAGCCCCGAATTACCGCAACGCCTGTACGGCATCTGGGCATAGCGATCTGGGTTTGGGGCATAGGTCATGAAAAATCCTCCGTTATTGAAAACTTAGCGTTGAGATGGTGGGGTGACAAGGTGGCGTGTGGCGCGTAGGGTTTTGAGGAAACAGGAGAGTGTTATGGATTTAGGGATCAAAGGGAAGCGCGCGTTGGTTTGTGCGTCGTCCAAAGGTTTGGGTTTTGGTTGTGCAGAAGCGTTGGCGCAGGCTGGTGTGGATGTGGTGATTTGTGCCCGCACACAAGCGCCGCTAGATGCGGCCAAGGCGAAGTTAGAAAGCTTGGGCGTGTCTGTGACAGCAGTGGCGGCGGATGTGACCAGCGACGAAGGTCGCGCGGCGGTGTTAGCGGCGGCGGGTGATGTTGATATTTTAGTAACAAATGCAGGTGGGCCGCCCCCCGGCAATTGGGCGGATTGGGAGCGTGAAGATTTCATGGCTGCAGTCGATGCCAATATGTTGACGCCGATTATGTTGATCAAGGCCGTTTTGCCACACATGATTGATCAAAAATGGGGTCGGATTGTGAATATTACGAGCCAATATGTGAAGGGTCCAAGTGGAATTTTGGGGCTGAGCAATACAGCGCGTGCGGGATTGACGGGATATGTGGCCGGAACCAGCCGTGATGTAGCGAAATTTGGTGTGACGATTAACAACTTGTTACCCGGTATTCATGGCACGGATCGTGCAGAGGCGTTGGATAATGGTTTAGCCGCCAAAGAGGGGCTGACGTTTGATGAGGCGCGGGCGAAACGTGCGGGCAGTATCCCTGCGGGCCGTTATGGTACCCAAGAGGAGTTTGGATCAACGTGCGCGTTTATGTGTTCGCAACATGCTGGTTTTATGGTGGGACAGAATGTCTTGCTGGATGGTGGCTTTATTGGGTGTACCATCTAGGCCACCTTCGGGCTGTATTTTAGCGAAATATCTTGCGTTTGGTTTTGGTGATCCCTAGACCAAGCGCAAGGATCAAGTGAGAGTACCATGCGCGTTTACAAAGAAGTGATTGCGGCCTTTTCCATAGGCCCGTTGATGTTTGCCCAAGGCATGTTAGTGCGCAAATATGCAGCCGAGTTGCCAGAGGCGACAGGCCCGCGTGCGGGTGTTGTCGGTGAGGGTAAGCCGCTGCGTGTATTGGTATTAGGCGACAGTTCAGCCGCAGGCGTTGGCGTAGATACCCAAGACGAAGCGATTGCAGGGCAATTGGCGGCGCAACTGGCAGATCATTTTCAGGTGACGTGGGAGTTGTTGGCCAAGACAGGTGCGACGACGAAATCGCATACGCAGGCCTTGATCGAACAGGTAGAGGGCAAGTTTGATGCCGCGATGATCTGTTTGGGCGTGAATGATGTAACCCATGGTGTGAACCTAAAGGTGTGGTTGAAGCAACAGACGAAGTTGTTGGATATCCTCGAAGAGAAATTTGGTGTGCAGCAGATTTATGTATCTGGTGTGCCGCCCGTAAAGTATTTCCCGCTGTTACCACAGCCGCTGCGCTGGTTTTTGGGGCGTCGGGCGGATCGGTTTGATCATTGGTTGGCGGATTTGTTGGCGACGCGCCAGAATTGCCACCACATTCCATTGGCATTTCCCGATGATGCGTCGTTGATGGCATCCGATGGGTATCATCCCAAGGCGGGTGTTTACCAAGAGTGGGCCGGTTGGGTTGCTGATCGGATTAAGGTTAGTCGGGATTGGTTTAAGTAGGTTTCAAAGCAAGCCGCTAAGCCCTCGTTTTTAGAACTTTTTACGCGATGAAATATCAATTCACAGTTTTGTCAGAGGTGCAGGGGTATCTTTGCGCCACTGATCTGCTAAACGCGTTCAAAGACATCTTGGGGGATACTTATGTCATTGATTGCGAGCCCGTGGGCGTTGGTTTTGTTTGTGGGTGTTATCAGCCTGTTTAGTTTGGCGATGTCGCGGCGTTCCGTTACCGTTGAGGGTTTCTTTGCGGGGGCCAGTGCGGGGCAAGAGCCCGGTTTGTGGACGTTGGTTTTGAGCCAAGTGACCACCTGGATTTTTGCACGATCATTGATGAATTCAGCGATTTTGGGGTATTTTTATGGGATGCCCGGAACGTTGGCATATGCCACGTATTATCTGTCATTTTTAACCGGTGGTTTTATTGTTTCGCGTATTCGCGCCGAACATGCGGGATCGGTTCAAGATTGGTTGGGTGATCATTTTGGCACGTTGGGACATTGGACATATAATGTAGTGGTTGCGTTACGATTATTGTCCGAGGTGTTTGCGAATTTGATCGTTGTGGGTTTGATTTTTGCCGCTGCGTTTCCCGAATTTGAACAGGCCAGCATGATTGCGATTGTGGCGCTGGCGTTGGTTGGGTTGGTGTATTCCGCACGTGGTGGATTACAGGCCAGTTTGCGTACGGATGTTTTGCAGATGGTGATCTTTTTGGTGGTGTTTATCGTGGCCTTTGGGATCATGATTTCAGCGTCTGATTTTTCGTTTTCCGCCGTGATGGGCGCGCAGGGTGTACATGAGCAGGGCACGCGACCCGGTTGGGTTTTGGTTGTTGTGGCGCTGTTGCAGGTGCTGTCGTATCCCGCGCATGATCCGGTGATGATGGACCGTGGGTTTATTGCGGATCGTGGGCGTACGAATGCCAGTTTTGGTTGGGCGTTTGTGATTTCGACGTTGTGTATTTTCGGGTTCGGGATGTTTGGTATTCAGGCGGGTTTGATTGGCGCGGGGTATGAGAACCAGTTGTTGGGCACGTGGCAGGGGATGTTTGGGCCGTTTGTGTTTTTCATGTTGATGTGCTCACTGTTGGTGTCTGCGGTCAGTACGTTGGACAGCGCGCTGGCGAGTTCGGCGCGGTTGGTGATTGATGAATGGAATATCGGTGCGCGGTCGGTGGCGAATGGGCGTTGGGCGATGGTTTTGTTTATGATTGGCGGGGTTTTATTGACGCTGTTCCCGAATAAGACGTTGTTCGATGCGGTTGCGGTTACCGGCACGGCGAGCATGTTTTTGACGCCTGTGATGGCGGTTACGTTTATGGGTGGTCGCGTGCCGCGCTGGGCGTATTTGGTTTCGTGGGTTGCGGCGATGCTGGGTGCGGCGGCGTATATGTATCGCGGTACAGAATTGGTGGCGGGGATTGTGCCCGGTGCGCATAAGTATGATCAGTTGTTGTGTATCTGCTGTGTGGTGCTGGCGGTTGGGTTTGTGGCCTGTGTTTTGGGGGCGTTGATCAATCGGCGTGTTGAACCCTAGGGTTGTAAAAAATAGTGTATTGCGTTTGACTGTCCCAAAGTGATTTGGGGCAGTTTTTTTATGGAATTTTATAGGCCGACGTTGGATGAGATTATTCGCAAGCGCCGTAAGGCGTTGACGAGCGCCGAGAAGCGGTTGTTGGACTGTTGTAAGACAGGGGAATGGGCGCATCTTGGAATGACGGTGCCCGATGCGCCAACGGACGCGAATGAAATTGATGCGGCGTTGATACGGTTTTTGATGTTAGGAGGGGATGGGCAACATATCAATTCAACTGAAATTTCTGTCATAGGGGCATACATTTCGGGTGTGTTAAATTTTGAGGGCTGTGAAACATCAGCCTCATTGTTTTTATTCAACGTTAGAATGATGACCGCACCAAATTTCAAGAATTCACGTCTGGTGAGCTTAACCGTGAGTGGCGGGTATTTTCCAGGTCTCTTGGGGTCAAAGGTATTTGTGACGCAAGATGTCAGATTGCATGGGGGCGCTCATTTTGACGGGAAGGTCGATTTATCTGGGGCATGCATAGAGGGCATTTTTGATAGTGCATATTGTACGTTTCGAAGCGGAAATCAGGATGCCTTGGATTGCGAAGGTTTAGTCGTTCGTGAAGGTGTTTCGTTATCCGAGGGCGTATGTGTTTTCGGTTGTGTAAGGCTTCGAGATGCAAAGATTGGGGGGCTGAATTTGAACAACGCTGCATTCGATGGTGAAGGACACACGGCATTAAATTGCGAGGGTCTTGAGGTCGCGGGGAATGTGCATATTCGACATGGCTTCCAGCCTAAAGGGGAAGTGCGGTTTCATCGAGCGAAAATAAAGGGCACGTTGGTTTGTGAAAACCGTGCGGAGTATAAAAAGTACTTCGAACAACTGACTGCATAGGGTTGGGGGTTTTGGCGGTAATTATTGAGCGTAAGGAGTATGTCTAGGACTTGGCATCTGCAAAAATCGCTGGTATGCCCGATTATACCCGATGAATTCAGTCGGGAAGTAAGCCAGAGGCCGCCTTGATTGATCAATCGATACAGCTTGAATTGCGCGATATTGCGCGCAGCTTTGGTGGGCGGCGTGTGGTTGATGGGGTTTCGATCAGTTTGAAGTCGGGGCAGGTGACGTGCCTGTTGGGGCCGTCTGGTTGTGGGAAATCAACCACGTTGCGCATTGCCGCCGGTGTGGATCGTCAAGACGGCGGTGAGGTTTGGGTTGATGGCAATCTGTGCAGTGGTGCGGATTTCCATGAGCCGCCAGAGGCGCGTGGCATTGGGTTGATGTTTCAGGATTTCGCGTTGTTTCCGCATTTAAATGTGATGCGCAATGTGTGTTTTGGATTAAATGGTTCCAAGGCTGAGAAGTTGGCGCGTGGGCGTGATATGTTAGAGCGTGTTGGTCTGTTGGATATGGCGGATCAATTTCCCCATCAACTGTCTGGTGGTGAGCAACAGCGGGTGGCGTTGGCGCGTGCATTGGCGCCTAGCCCACGTGTTTTATTGATGGACGAGCCATTTTCGGGATTGGACAATCGTTTGCGTGATGATGTGCGTGATGCGACGTTGGAGTTGTTAAAGGCCGAGGGCACCGCCGTTTTATTGGTGACGCACGAGCCAGAGGAAGCCATGCGCATGGCGGATCAGATTGCGTTGATGCGCCGTGGACAGATTGTGCAGGTTGGTGCGCCGTATAATATTTATAACGCCCCCGTGGATCGTAAGGCGGCGGCGTTTTTCAGTGATATTAATGTGATTTCGGGTGTCTGTGATGGCGCGTTGACAGAGACGCCGTTTGGGGCGTTTTTGACGCCTGGATACGCGGATGGATCGGATGTGGACATTGTGATCCGCCCCCAGCATTTGAAAATTGATTTTGATCGTCAGGGGCGTGGCCCAAATCCAACCCCCCAAGAAGGCACACCCGCGCGTGGTGTCGTGATGCGATCGCGGTTCATCGGCCATAATTCGCTGGTTGAATTTGCGATGGATTATGAAGATGTTTGTTTGAAAGTGACCGTGCCTGGCGTGTTTTTACCCAAGCCCGATACGGTTTTATGGCTGTCTGTAAGACGTGATCGGTGCTTTGTCTTTGCACAGGATGATCTGTGATCATTATCACTATTTTCACGATCAAAAATATGTTAAAAGCAGTTAAACGACCCTGAAAAAGGGAATCGCGGGGCATGTTCCCCGCGCTGTAACAATTTTATGACGTGGAATTTGCCATGTTTGGGATATCCAATGAAGAGGATTTTCAGCGGTTTCATCGCGAGAATCTGGTAAAGATTGCCGAAATCAATAAGGAATTCGGTTTAAATGATGGGAATGGCGGCTTCTTGACGAAGCGGCGTGCGGGGCGTGTTTTGCAGCGTGCGGTGAATCGTGAGGCTGGCAAGTATGGTTTACGCTATAATTTGCAGGGGCATTTCATGAATACTGGTACGCATACGTTCGAGTATGATGAGAATGTGCATCCCATCAAGGTTAAGGCGCGCCGTAGCTGAGCGTTCTTGTGTGAAATCAAGATTTGTACGTGTTTTTACGTCGCAGATCACGTTTTCAATTTGAACTTTGGCCAAAAACCACTAAGTGTTGTGCGGGAACGTAATTTCGAGCGCTATGCGCTTGGTACAATGGAGAATACACATGTACACGACACTGACACCTCTTTTCATCCAAAACATTGGTCTGCCTGGCATGTTGCTGATCGCAGTTGTTGTTTTGGTGATGTTTGGCCGCGGTAAGATTTCAAGCCTGATGGGCGAAGTTGGCAAAGGCATCACAGCGTTCAAAAAGGGCGTATCTGAAGGCAAAGAAGAAATGGAAGCATCATTGGAAGATGCATCTGAGGCTGCCAAAGATGTGACGCCTGACGACACTAAAACAAAATCATAAGATAATCTGATGCTTGATATTGGCATGTCCGAGATGGTTGTCATCGGGGTGGTCGCGTTAATCGTGGTCGGCCCGAAGGATTTACCACAGATGTTTCGCAAAGTGGGTACATTCGTGGGCAAGGCCCGTGGTATGGCCCGCGATTTTCAATCCGCCATGCATGATGCGGCCGATGCGTCGGGTGTGAACGATATCAAGTCCAGTTTTGATCAAGCATCCAGCTTGAAAGATTTGGGACTGGATAATCTGGAAGCGCATTCATCGTATAGTTCTGATTTGAAGCCAGCGGCGGATGTTCCATCCGTTAAGCCACCTGCCGAGGTGACCAAGAAATTGGCAGCCAAGAAGAAGGCGGCGGAAAAAGCAGCCAAAGCGAAAGCGGCGGCGGAAAAGAAGGCGGCAGAAAAGCCAGCGGCGAAGAAAAAGCCTGCTGCGAAGAAGGCAGCAACTAAGACGGCGACGAAGAAACCCGCCGCGAAAAAAGCGCCAGCCAAAAAGACGACAGCAAAGAAAACCGCGGCCAAGAAGCCAGCGGCGAAGAAAGCCACATAAATGACCGATACGAACACCGAGAATGATCATGTCGAGGCAAGCGCCGCGCCGTTGATCGAGCATTTGGCAGAATTACGCACGCGTTTGATCCGCTGCGTTATTGCATTAATGGTTGGTGTTTTGGTTATCTTTTTCTTTGCGGAGCCACTACTGGATTTTTTGGTACGTCCATTGGCAAAGATTTTGATTGAATATGGTCAAGATCCGACGTTGATTTTCACCTCCCCACAAGAGAAGTTTTTCGCCCTGTTCCGTATTGCGTTTTTGGGCGGCTTTATGGTGGCCTTCCCCGTGATTGCCTATCAGTTGTGGCGGTTTGTGGCACCTGGTCTGTATAAAAACGAGAAGGGCGCGTTCCTGCCATTTATCATTGCATCACCGATGTTGTTTTTGCTGGGTTCAGCATTTGCGCATTACGTTGTGACACCCTTGGCGATGCGGTTTTTCATTGGGTTTGCGGATATTATTCCCGCCATCAGCGAGGCGTTGACGGCTGGAGATGTGGATGTTGTGGTTGATGCGGCAGAGCCGACATATGTGATTTTACCGTCGATCAAGGAATCGTTGGATTTGACGTTGAAGTTTATTTTCGCCTTTGGTTTGTGTTTCCAATTGCCTGTATTATTGACGTTGTTGGGCATGGCGGGGATCGTTTCATCCGAAGGTTTGCGCGATATGCGCAAATATGCGGTTGTCGGAATTTTGGTTCTGGCCGCAGTTGTGACGCCACCTGATGTCATTACACAAGTGATCCTGTTTACCGTTGTTTACATGCTGTACGAGATTTCTATCTGGTTGGTGCAAGCCGTGGAGAAGAAGCGGAATGCGCGTTTGCGTGCCGAGGGGTACTTTGACGACGAGCTGGACGGCGAAGAGTGAACGAAGATGCGCTAACACGTATCGCAGATGCGCTAGACCGTTTGGTGCCAGCGCCACTTTCTGCCCCTGATTTTGATGCTTGCGATGCCTTTTTGTGGCAGACAAATCCCCAAGCGTTGTTGGCTGTTCCCAAGGTATCCAAGATCGATATTGATCTGTTGTTAGGTGTGGATCATCCGCGTGATGTTTTGCGCGCCAACACGGAACAGTTTGCCCGTGGGTTGCCTGCGAATAATGCCCTGTTATGGGGCGCGCGTGGAATGGGGAAATCATCTTTGGTAAAAGCTGTGCATGGCGCGGTTGGCGGTGTGAAGCTGATTGAAATTCAGCGCGAAGATTTGGCATCCATTGGGGCGTTGTTGAACCTGTTACGCGGGGCAAGTCAGCGGTTTTTGTTGTTTTGTGATGATCTGTCATTTGATGGGGATGATACGGCGTATAAATCCCTTAAGGCGGTTTTGGATGGGGGCGTTGAAGGCCGCCCAGAGAATGTGTTGTTTTACGCCACATCGAACCGTCGCCATTTGATGCCCCGTGATATGATTGAGAATGAACGCCAAACAGGTGTGAACCCCGCCGAGGCGGTAGAGGAAAAGGTTTCCCTGTCGGATCGGTTTGGGATTTGGTTGGGCTTTCATGCCTGTGATCAGGATACGTATTTGGCGATTATTCGTGGGTATTGTGATCATTATGGTGTTGCGATCAGCGATGATGATTTACGCGCCGAAGCGATTGAATGGCAGGCGACGCGTGGCTCGCGTTCGGGGCGCGTGGCGTGGCAGTATTTTGTGGATTTGGCCGGGCGTGAAGGCGTGCGGTTGGGATGATTGATCAATCCAAATTAAAGTTGAATATCAAATTTTTTATCTTTGCTATGGTCGCAATCTGTTTGGCCGTTACTGCTGGATATAACCAAGAATTGGCAGTGCAATCAGGATATATTCCGCCCATTGCACTTTGGAATGTATTGCCGTTACCCAATTGCCCAATAGGCTCTAACTTTTTCTGCTAATTAGGGCAGGCGCTGGCCCGACGCCTGCGGCTTGTCTCGGGCCAGTTGTAATTTATAAATACGGCGTTGGATCGACGGCTTCGGTGCCTTTACGAACTTCGAAGTGGACGAAGGGTGGGGAGCCGCCTGCGACGATGCCGACGGGTTCGCCTTGGTTAACCTTTTGGCCTTTTTTCAGTGCGACGTTGGTGATGTTTGAATACACCGTGTAGATGTTATCTGGGTGGCGCAAGAGGACGATCGTGGTGTCACCGACGGATTTGGAAATCAGGGCGACTGTGCCAGTTGACGCGGCTTTGACTGTGGTGCCAATGGCGGCGGAATAATCGATGCCTTCGTTACCGCCCGATTTTTTCGAGAATCCACGCAGAACGGAACCCGCGACGGGCTTGATCATTTTTGATGGTGTTTTCGCAACTGGGGCAACGGGTTCAGGAGATACGGGTTTTGTCACCGTCGCCGGCACTGGTTTGGGCAGTGGTTTTGTGGATGTCGCAGGGATCGGCGTTGGGGTGCCTGCACCCGGCGATGTGACCGGCAATGGATCTGCGACATCGGCAGATGTTGGGATCAAAAGGCGTTGACCGTTGCGTAATGACAGATCGGGGCCAAGGCCGTTCCATGACGCCAGTGCCGTCACAGAAACATTATACAAACGCGCGATAGAGTAGGCAGTTTCGCCGGAGCGTACCGTGTGGCGCACGGGTTCGTCGCCCTGTTGTACGACGGGCGCTGACGATGGAGCGCTGTCTAATGCAGATGATGCGATGTCCTCGATTGAGCCTGTGGATGAAAGGGTTACGCCCTTAGGAATTGCCAAGATTTCGCCCTTTTGGACGGGTGCGTCGGCAGATAGGCCATTGTAACGGGCCAAACGATCGGCGGAAATCCCCACTCTGTCAGCAACAGAGGAGACTGTGTCGCCTTTACGACCAACCGCAACTTGATAATGGGGGTAGGTGATGACGCCGTTTGCATCCGCAGGTGGGCGGTCATCGGTTTGGGTGGTTATGGCCGAGGGTGGGCGGTCGATTTTATCGCCTAGTTTGCCCAATGTGAATTCATCGTCACAAGCGGTAAGGGTCAAGCCAAGTGCGGAGACCGCAAGCGTTGTGCGGGTAAATTTGTTTAATTTCAGTGACATGTGCCTGTCCTTTGTGAAAATACTGCCGTCATTACTATTTGGGAATGATTGATCGGATTATCAAGCAAGCCCTGCGACCAATGGAACGAAGCGAACTTCTTGGAGTTCCTGATAGTCCAAACCGCCGCTGGTTTTTGTTATCTTTATCAGCGTTTGAACCGTGCTGGATTGCCCCACCGGTAGCACCATAATACCGCCCTCTTTCAATTGAGCCAAGAGGTTAGCTGGTGGGTCTTCGGCGGCTGCGGTTAAAATGATACGGTCAAAGGGGGCTTGGTTGGGTAAACCAAGTGATCCGTCGCCCGTAATTACCGTGACATTGACCAAGCCGAGGTCGTTTAAGGTGCGGTTTGCGGTGCGTGCCAATTTGGCGAAACGTTCCACTGTGTAGACGCGGCGCGCAAGTTGCGACAGGACGGCGGCCTGAAAGCCCGTGCCTGTGCCGATCTCCAGAACCTTGTCGCGCGGGCCTGCGTTTAACGCTTGGGTCATTTTGCCAACGATTGATGGTTGTGACAGAGTTTGGCCCGATGCGATTGGTAGTGCTGTATCCTCGTAGGCGCGATCTTGGAATGCGCCTGTTGCGAAGGGGTCGCGCGGGATCAGCTCCATCGCGTGCAGGACGCGTTGATCGCTGATGCCTTTGTTTTTTAGCATCAGCAGATATTGCATCAATGTTTCGGGCGAGGGGCTCATGGGCGTTGCAGCTGTTGCAGGATCGTTTGATCGGTCAGGTCTGTGGTACATGGGGTGATTGCGATTTGATTGTTGATATTTGCGTGGATGTCGGTGCCGACGCCTGTGTCGCGTTGTTGTTGCGGGGTGCCTTTGATGAAGAGTTCGCCATCAATATGTTTAGTGGTGAATGGTGCGCCTGGGCGGAATCCCTGTGTGGTGAATTGGGTGCCTGCGACGTCTGTGCCCAAACAGGGCGGGAAGTTGACGTTGTAGTGGATGCGGGTGGTGTTGTGCAGCCACAGATCACGATCGAGAATGGTTTGGATGGTTTGCAGGCCGTGGGCGCGTGCGGCGCTGAATGTATCGTGGCCGTCCAGTTTGGGGCCATAGAATTGAGATAGTGCGATGCCGTTAATACCCTGAAGCGCCGCTTCGAGTGTTGCGCCCACCGTGCCAGAGTAGAAAGTGTTTTGGCCCGCGTTATTGCCGCGATTGACGCCAGAGAGGACGAGATCGGGTTTAGAGCCTTGAAATGTTTCCTCGAATATACCGACGATCACGCAATCGGCGGGTGTGCCGTGTAGGGCCCAGTGTTGGGCATCGTGTTTTTCGAGTTTGACCGGCCCCATGTAAGTGATCGCGTGACCGACGCCTGATTGTTCATATGCAGGGGCGACGGTGTGGATATTTTCAGCGTCCGTCAGCCCAAGCGCGATGTCGTAAAGCACGGATAGCCCCGGTGCGTCGATGCCATCGTCGTTGGTGATTAGGATTTTCATAACCGCGTGTCCCGATTTGTTTGTGGTAGAGTTAGCGTATCGGGGACTCTGTGGAAAGAGTCTGTGTGAATTAAATGGCGATGGGGTGATTGGGTTACGGTTTGTTAAACGATCGGCGCATGATTGTTGGCGTTCAGATGCTTGGCCAGCATAAAGTGGCGAACATTGGCGTTTGGACGTCTTCCCTCGGCTCTCGGGTATTTTGCAAATACCCTGCCGCTGACAGGCCAACCATGCGCGGCTTGGTTTATTCCTTATACGGCACAATGCGGCTGATGAAATTTTCGCGGGCGGCGTTGTAGGCGGGAAGGGTTTGTTGGATCAAGGTTTCAAAGTAACCGTTGTAGGCATAATCCTCGATTGAGCGTGCAGAGACGTGACCGTTTTTTTGGCGTATGAATTGTTCCAAGCCTTTGCTTTGGTCTGTTTTTTCCATGCCGCGATCATAGGCGAGTTGTAGGACGCGCCATGCCATGCCCGGGTTGTCGCCAGCGAAATGACCAGCTACATGCACCATTGCGGGGTTGTTGCGTTGTTTGGCAGCTTGGACGATTAAGGCCATGCCCGCGTCTGGATCGGCGGGGCCAAAGCGGCCTTCGGCGTAGAGTTCACCGACGGTTTTTTGGGCCTCTGGATGATCAAGGAAAGCGGCGTATTCGGCGTAGTAGAAGGATTGTTCGAAGTCTTTTTTAACACCGTTGCCAGCGAAATAGGACTGGGCAAGGTACCATGCGGAGAGGGCGTGACCCTCTTGGACGCCACGTTTGAACCACAATATGATGTCGCCTTTGGGGGCGATTTTACCTTGGCTGTCGACGAAGGCCAAAACGATGTTGGTGGCGGGTTTTTGCGATGTTGGGCCTGTGTAGGTTTCTTCGAAGAGTTTCGTTGCCTCGCGCAAGCGGGCTGTTTTTTCGGTTTCGGTTTCATCGCCAGAAAAATGCAGGAAAAATTCCGACAATAGCCCCGCAAGGTAGGTGCCCGATGCGGTATCGCCCGCCGCGTAGGCATCGCGTAGCAATTGTTTTGCGCGATTTCGGTCTGTTGGGATGCCGAGTCCCGTGTACAGCATATTGGCGTAGTAGCGGATGGCGGTTGGATCACCTGCGTTTACGGGGGCGAGGAATTCCTGTTCGGCGGCTTTGTAGTTTTCGGCGTTGTAGAATTCGATGCCACGTTGCGTGTCCGCCGTGGCGGTGGTGGCGGTGAAAAATAGTACGGCGAGTGTGAGTAAGTTGCGCATGTGTGTCCCCTGTTTGTTGGTAGGTTAACATGGTGTTGGCGGTTCGGCAGTAGTATTTTTGTGTAAGTTATGTGATTTATTTGCAGATTTTACAGAAAAAGGGCCAATATGCGGTGCATATTGGCCCTTTGGATATTTAGGCAAGAAAAAGGTGTTATCCCAGTGAACCATCCGCATTAATCTTCGTTTTGCCGCCCATGTAGCCGTGCAAGACGTCTGGTAGGTTCACAGAACCATCGGCCTGTTGGCCGTTTTCAAGTACAGCGATGAGGCAACGACCGACCGCCAGTCCTGAACCGTTCAAAGTGTGCAGGAATTCGGGTTTCTTTTCGCCTGTGCGTTTGAAACGCGCGTTCATGCGCCGCGATTGGAAATCGCCGCATGTGGAACAAGAGCTGATCTCGCGGTAGGTGTTTTGGCCTGGCAACCAGACCTCGATATCATTGGTGCGGCGTGCGCCGAAGCCCATGTCGCCTGTGCAGAGTTTGACGGTGCGATAGGCAAGGCCGAGGCGTTCCAAGATGTCTTGGGCGCAGTTTGTCATGCGATCCAATTCTGCATCGCTGTTTTCGGGTTTGACGACGGAGACCATTTCGACCTTTTCGAATTGGTGTTGGCGTAGCATGCCAGATGTATCGCGACCTGCTGAGCCTGCTTCGGAACGGAAGCAAAGTGAGTGGGCGACGTAGCGGCGGGGGAGGTAATCCTCGTCCAATGTGTGGCCTGCAACGATGTTTGTGAGTGTTACCTCGGATGTTGGGATCAGCCACCAGCCGTTTGTTGTTTGGTAGCTGTCCTCTGAAAATTTTGGCAATTGGCCTGTGCCGAGCATCGCGCTGTCGCGGACCATGACGGGGCCGTTGACCTCTGTTAATCCATTTTCAGAAGTGTGTGTGTCCAACATGAATTGCGCCAATGCGCGGTGCACGCGGGCGATTGCGCCAGACAGGATTACGAAGCGCGAGCCAGAGAGTTTGGCGGCGGTTTCGAAATCCATGCCGCGTGTGACGGATTTGATTTCGAAATGTTCCACAGCGTCGAAATCCAATGTGGGTGGTGTGCCCCATTTGTGAATTTCCACATTATCGTTTTCATCAGCACCATCGGGGACGTCAGCATAGGGCAGGTTTGGGATGGTCAGCAATAAATCGTTAAGCTTGGCATCCATGTCCTTTGCTTCTTCTTCGAGCGCGGCGACTTCGGCCTTTTTATCGGACACGAGGGCACGGAGGCGTTCGAATTCAGCCTCGTCCCCTGATGCTTTGGCGGCGCCGACCTGTTTTGAGGCGGCGTTACGATCGGCAAGGGCGGCTTCGGCGGCGGTGATTTTTGCGCGGCGTTCGGTGTCGATTGCCAGAATGGATGGAGAGATCGGGTCAAGGCCGCGGCGCGCCAAAGCGGCGTCAAAATCGGTGGGGTTTTCGCGAATTGCGCGGATATCATGCATGAGGAACCTCTTTTGTCTCTTTGGGGCGTTATGCACGAAATATTGAGGGAGGTTAAGAGGCAAAACTTATGAGGGAATTATTTCATGAAACGCCCGCACGGAGCAAAGGCCGCAGGCCGCCGCGCATCGTTGGCCCGTCCCATGGGCAAACGATTTGGTGCGGTTGTCCGCAACCGATATGTGTTTGACACTTGGCGGGGATAAAGTGGCCAGCAAGAGTGTTGTTTCGTTTTCCCACGGGCCAACGATGCGCGGCAGTGTTTATCAATAATCTGTCAGGTATGGTTGGTTGTCCTTGCCAAGTATTCGGGTTGCGGGTAGGTATCGGTTCAGTGAATTTTTCGGGCAGCTTTTGGCCCCTTAACAGTGAGGAATATGGTATGTTTGCAACTCCTGCGTATGCACAGGCAGCTGGTGGTGGTTTAGGTGGTGGATTGGCTGGCATGATGCCGCTGATTTTGATTTTTGGTATCATGTATTTCCTAATGATCCGCCCACAACAAAAGAAGATTAAACAGCACCAAGCAATGGTTGCGGCGTTGCGCAAGGGCGACCAAGTTGTGACCGCTGGTGGTTTGATCGGCAAAGTGACCAAAGTTGGCGCGGAAAACGATATTGAAGTTGAAATCGCATCTGGTGTGAAAGTGAAAGTTGTTCAGCACACAATCAGCCAAGTTTTGAACAAAACTGAGCCTGCTAAGTAAGCCCAAAATAGGTATCTGCAAATGTTGCAATTCTCGTTGACCAAGAAGATCATGATCTGGAGCGTTGTTGTTCTGGGTTTTCTATTCGCCATGCCCAATGGGTTTTACAGCCGCGTTGAGGCCGTGAATGACGCCAAGATGGCGATTGTCGATGGTGATAGCAGTGCAGATACCGCAGCGGCCGCCGCGAATTGGCCGTCATTCCTGCCTAGCAGTTTGGTGAACCTTGGGTTGGATTTGCGCGGTGGTGCGCATTTGCTGGCCCGTGTGAAGGTTGATCAGGTTTACGAAGGGCGGATGGATAATTATTGGCCCGAGGTGCGTGATGCGTTGCGCGTCGAGCGTGAGACCGTTGGCACCATTCGACGCCAAGACAGTTTGGGTGATGAGTTACGTGTACGTATTTCTGAACCATCCCAAATGGCGCGTGCATTGGAAGTTGTGAATGCATTGGCGCGCCCAGTTGTGAGCCTGTCTGGTGCGGGATCGAACGATATTGAAGTGACTGCCGATGGTGATGTTTTGGTGGTGAAATTGTCCGAGGCGGAACGCATTGCCACGGACACGCGCACCATGGAGCAATCGTTAGAAATTATTCGCCGTCGTGTTGATGAAGCAGGGACGCGTGAGCCAACAATTCAACGCCAAGGTTCGGATCGTGTTTTAATCCAAGTGCCCGGCATTGGGTCGGCTGAGGAATTAAAGGGCATTATTGGTAAGACGGCGAAATTGACGTTTCACAGCGTTGTTACGCGGACGAATGATGAAAACACAGTGTTGCGTTCGCGACAGGTTTTATATCCATCACAGGATGAACCGGGTACTTACTATGTTTTGGAAAAGACGCCTGTGATTACCGGTGAACATTTGACGGATGCACAGCCTGCATTCGATCAAAACAATCGCCCAGCGGTGAATTTCAGATTGAATACATCGGGTGCGCGGATTTTCGGTAAATATACGGCGGAAAACATTGGTAATCCGTTTGCGATCGTTTTGGACCAAGAGGTGGTTTCAGCACCGACAATCCAAAGCCACATCCCAGGTGGATCTGGTATTATTACGGGGCAGTTCACGGTTGAAAGTACGACATTGATGTCGATCCAGTTGCGTGCGGGTGCGTTGCCCGCGGAATTGGAATATCTACAAGAGAGTACGGTTGGCCCAGATATGGGGCAGGACAGTATTGATGCGGGTACATTGGCCTGTATCGTCGCGTTTATTGCAGTGTTGGTGTTTATGGTGCTGAGTTATGGGCTGTTCGGGTTGTTCGCAAATATTGCGTTGATCGTGAACGTCGCGTTGATTTTCGCATTGCTTAGCATCATCGGTGCGACGTTGACCTTGCCCGGTATTGCGGGGATTGTTTTGACCATCGGTATGGCGGTGGATGCCAATGTGTTGGTGTTTGAACGTATTCGCGAAGAATTAAAGAAGGCGAAGTCGGCGCGCAAAGCGATTGAGTTGGGTTATGAACGTGCGTTTAGTGCGATTATTGATGCCAACATTACCACGCTGATTGCCGCTGTGATCCTGTTGGTGTTTGGTTCGGGGCCTGTGAAGGGGTTCGCGATTACGCTGGGGATTGGTATTATTACGTCTGTGTTTACAGCCATCTGGGTGACACGTTTGTTGATTTCGATTTGGTTCGAACGCAAGCGCCCCAAAACAATCGAAGTATAGGAGCGATACAATGCGTTTAAAACTGGTTCCTTCTGAAACGAAGATTGATTTTTTCAGCCTAGCAAAGGTGACATTTGGCGCGTCGATAGTGACGATGATTTTGTCGGTGTTTTTGTTCTTCTCTGCGGGGTTGAATTTGGGTATCGATTTTAAGGGTGGCACGACGATCCGTACGGATTCATCAGCGCCCGTTGATGTGGCCAAGTACCGCGCGGCGTTGGCGGCGTTGAATTTGGGTGATGTGTCTGTGACACAGATTAGCGATGTTGCGAAGTCCGATTTGAATGCGGCGCAAATTCGCTTCGAGGCGCAAGATGGCGAAGAAGCGGCATCTGTGGCAGTTGTGAAATCTGTCAAGGATGCGTTGCTGGCGGTTGATCCCGCGATGACATTCCCACAAACTGAGAGTGTTGGCCCAGAGGTTTCCGGCGAGTTGGTGCAATCCGCGATCATTGCGGTTGTGGCGGCGATTTCGGCGGTGTTGTTTTACATCTGGTTGCGGTTTGAGTGGCAGTTTTCCGTGGGTGCGATTGCGGCCTTGGTGCATGATGTGACCTTAACCATTGGTGTTTTCAGCCTGTTACAAATCAAGTTTGATTTGGCGATTATTGCGGCGTTGTTGACGATTGTTGGGTATTCATTGAACGATACCGTGGTTGTGTTTGACCGCGTGCGTGAGAACCTGCGTAAATATAAGAAAAAGGATCTGAAGGATCTGTTGAATATGTCGATCAATGAGACGCTGTCGCGTACCGTGATGACATCTGTGACGACGTTAATCGCGCTGATCAGCCTGTTTGTTTTGGGTGGTGATGTGATCCGCGGATTCGTGTTTGCGATGATTTGGGGCGTTATCGTCGGGACATATTCATCCGTGTTTGTGGCATCCGCAATCCTGTTGCGATTGGGCGTTAAGCGTGATTGGGACAAGGTCAATGACGGCAAAGCGGGAACGCAGTTTGCTGGCATCGACGCGTGATCGATTTAATCTGGCAGGCGCTGTCGTTTGATGGCCTGCCTATTTTATTCCTTGCGGTTTGTTTAGCGGGTCTGGTTCGTGGATTTGCAGGGTTTGGCACGGCAATGGTATTCGTGCCAATTGCCGCAACTGTTGTCAGCCCTGTTTGGACAATTATCATCATGATGGTTTTTGACCTGTTTGGCCCGTTGGTTTTATTGCCACGTGCATGGCGCGATGGTGAGCCGCGTGATGTTGGTCTGTTGGGAATTGGTGCGCTGATCGGGCTACCCATTGGGGTTTATTTCCTGATCCAGATCGATCCCGAAATGTTTCGTTGGTTGGTTTCAGGATTGGCGATTTTGATGCTGACGTTGTTGGCCAGTGGATGGCGGTATCGCAATCCGTTGAATGCAATGATGACCAGTTTGGTGGGACTGATTAGCGGTGTCATGGCGGGTGTTGCAGCATTGCCGGGGCCAGCCGTTATCCTGTCCTATATGAGCAGTGCACGCCGACCAGAGGTGATCCGTGGCAACACGATGATGTATCTGTTTTTGGTGGATATTCTAAGCTTTGTTGTGTTTTTCATCAAAGGGTTGTTGGTTGCGATGCCTATGATGATTGGGTTGGTTTTGGCGGTGCCCTATTCAGTGGCGGGCATCGTGGGTACGCGGATATTTAACCCCGAGAAGGAACATCTGTATCGTCGTGTTGCCTATTGTTTGATTGCGGGCAGTGCGGTATTGGGTTTACCGATTTGGGACTAAGGCTTGGACGTTTATTATGGAATTGAATGAAATCAAATTTACCGGTCAACCACCCGTGGATTCATATGGCCCGGGGTTTTTCCGTATTGATAATGAGATCGTTCAGGGTGCGTTGATTATTTCACCCGATGGAATGTCGCCGTGGTCAGGTTTGGATGATTTGAACCCGTTGATGGGTATGGCCGATCACGTAGATGTGGTGTTTATCGGTATGGGTGCGGACATTGCACCATTGCCCAAAGACATCGCCGCCAAGTTGGAAGAGGCGCGGGTTCCCTACGAAGTGATGAACAGTGCAAGTGCGTGCCGCACGTATAATATCCTGTTATCCGAAGAGCGGCGCGTGGCCTTGGCGGTTTTACCCGTTTAGGGCTTTCGCAATTGAATTGATCGTCTATATTGGCGACCAGAGATTTAACCCAAACCTATGGAGGCCCGATATGGCTTTTACACTTCCTGATCTACCTTACGCACATGACGCATTGGCAAAAGGTGGCATGTCCGCTGAAACGTTGGAATTCCACCACGATTTGCACCACAACGCATATGTAACCAACGGCAATAAATTGATCGAAGGTACAGAGTGGGAAAACAAGACGTTGGAAGAGATCACTGTTGGTACGTATGATGCGAATGCAACGGCGCAAAACGGTATTTTCAACAACATTTCACAGCTGTGGAACCACAACCAGTTTTGGGAAATGATGGGTCCAGAAGGCCGTGCGATGCCGTCTGAGCTAGAAAAAGCGATTGTTGAAAGCTTTGGTTCTGTGGATGCGTTCAAATCTGAATTTGGTGCAGCAGGCGCTGGTCAATTCGGTTCAGGCTGGTGCTGGTTGGTGAAAGACACCGACGGTGGTTTGAAAGTGACGAAAACAGAGAACGGTGTGAACCCGTTATGTTTCGGTCAAACGACGTTGTTGGGTTGTGATGTATGGGAGCACTCATACTACATCGATTTCCGCAACAAGCGCCCAGTATACATCACAAACTTCCTAGACAACCTCGTAAACTGGGAAAATGTAGCAGCGCGTTTGGCGTCTGCTTAATTTTCAGGCGATTTGTAACAAAATGATGAATATTTCATTGACTCTGAAATATTTCTGCGCATTGTAATCGCACAGACACCGCGATGCGACGGGAGGACTAAACCCACGGGTTTAGGTCGCATAGCAAAAAGGCCCCACTGATTAAATTCAGTGGGGTTTCTTTTTTGAATGGACCTAAAAATGAGAGATGAAACCAAAGGCGTATTGGCGATGTTGTTGGCATGCACCATTTGGGGGCTGTCGGCGCTGTATTATCGCGCGATTGCACAGGTACCACCGTTAGAGGTTTTGAGCCATCGCACGATTTGGTCTGCGGTGTTTATCGGTATTATTTTAATCATCAAGGGCCGCGCATTTACGTTCCCGCGAGGCGCGGTTTTGCGGATTTTGGCGGCGGCTGTGTTCATCAGCCTAAATTGGTTTTTCTTTATCTATGCGGTGCAGGTCGGCGAGGTCCGTCAGAGCAGTTTGGGGTATTATATTTTTCCGCTGGTGGCAGTTGCATTAGGTGCGTTGTTTTTAGGGGAAAGGTTACAGCCGGTTCAGTGGTTTGCTGTTGGGCTGGCGGTGGTGGCGGTTTTGATCCTGTCGGTTGGTGTGGGGCAGGTGCCGTATATTTCATTGGTGTTGGCGTTTACGTTTGGGTTTTATGGGCTGGTCAAAAAAGGTTTGACGATTGGACCGATGCGATCTGTATTTTGGGAAGTGATCGCGTTGTTGCCGCTGGCGCTGATCTGGCTGATGGGGGCGCATTGGTTTGATTGGCAGGGCGTGGCGGGACGTAGTGGCGGGTATTTTGGCAGCGGTTTGCAGGTGAGTGTTTTGTTGGTGCTGTCGGGGATCGTGACGGGGTTGCCGTTGGTTTTGATGGCTTATGCGATGGAGCGGTTGCGATTGGCGACGGTTGGGTTGGTGCAGTATTTGAACCCGACGTTGCAATTTACGCTGGCGGTGGTGGTGTTTATGGAACCGGTGGGGCGCACGCATATTGTAGCGTTTGCGTTGATCTGGATTGGGTTGGGGATTTATTCGTTTAATGCGCTGCGTCAGGAGAGAACGTAGCCGTGTAGCGTTGGGCCGGGGGGAAACGATGAAGTGCTCTTGTTGGGCACTTTATTTTTGCAAAGCATTTTATTTCAACAATTGAACGCGACGTTAGCCAATCGTTTGCCCGTGGGACGGCCAAACGATACGCGGCGGCCTTACGGCCTTGATTCCGCATGGGTGATTATAGGTTCTGTAGTTTGTGCTCTAATTCATCCACAGTATTCACCACGCTAAAATATTCCATGTTTTCGGTGGGGACGAAACCCTGTTCGATTTGGGTATTGATCAGGGTGATCAGTGCATCCCAGTAGCCATCGACATTGACGATAAAACAGGGTTTTGAGTGTAGGCCCAGTTGACGCCATGTGATGAGTTCAAAGAACTCGTCCAAGCTGCCGAAACCACCCGGTAGAAGGACGAAGGCGTCAGCGTTCATAACCATAATTTTTTTACGCTCGTGCATGTTTTCGGTGATGACGAAGGTGGTGAGATCGCGCTTGCCGACCTCTTTTTGTAACAGGTGTTGTGGGATCACGCCGAAGGTTTGTGCACCTGCGGATTGGGCCGCGTCGGCGACTGCGCCCATCAGGCCGATATCGCCTGCGCCGTAGACCAAACGCATGTTTAGGCGTGCAATAAGTGCGCCTGTATCGCGTGCAGCGTTAATATAGCTGTTTTTTGCCCCGTCACGGTGTGCACAGTAGACGCAAACGGATTTTTTACTTTGTGATTTGGACATTTATACTTACACCTGTTTGAAAGAGGATATCGGGGATATTGGGACATGAGCGACGAGAATATGCAAGCTGAAAGCGAAGGCAGACAAGACAAAACCATTTTTTGGATCATCGGTGTTTTGCTGTTAGTGGCGATCCTGTTTTTACTTGCGGAGCTTTTTAAGCGTGATGAGAGCGTGCCAAGTGAAGCGGCGACCTTTGTGAAGCCAATGGAACAGGTTGTTGAGCCCGCTGTGGTGGAACCCGCACCAGAGGTTGTTGTGCAAGAGGTCGTAAAACCTGTTGTAGAGGCAGTTGTGGAAGCAAAGCCAGATGCGCCCGAAGTCGTTGCGGCGGTTCAACCCGAAATCGTACCAGAAGTTGTGGCGCCAGAGGTGGCTGTTGAGCCGGTTATTGAGTTGATTGGCGAGCCGAATGTTGAGGCCATTGAAGTCACGACAGCACCTGAAGTCGTGGTTTCGTCTGATGTCGAGGCGCCGACGTTTGATTTGGTGCGTGTGGATCGTGATGGTGGTGCGGTGATTGCGGGTAAGGCAGCGGCGAATACGCAGGTGCGCTTGTTAGCGGATGGTCAGGAAATCGATGTGGTGACTGCGGGGCGTGATGGGGCGTTTGCCTTTGTTACAACAATGCCTGAAGGCGTTGATCCGATGCAGTTGCAATTAGAAGAGATCGGCGAAGAAGTTGTGAAATCCAAGGAAACGGTTTTGGTGATGCCAAGCCCCGTGGGTGACAAAGTTGCCCCCAAGGTGGTGATTGCAGAGGCCAGTGGTGATATCGTGGTGCAAGAGCAGGGAGAATTGGGGCCAAAGGTTCAACCGCTGTCATTAGAAACCATCAATTATTCCGCAACGGGTGATGTTGTGTTTGCGGGACGTGGTACGTCGGATCAGGCAGTACGGGTCTATGTGGATAATAAGCCTGTCAGTTTGGGCGCGGTGGACGATGGGAATTGGCGTTTTGAAGTGCCCGACATTAAAGAGGGGATTTATACCCTGCGTGTTGATGCCGTTGATGAGACAGGCAAGGTTGTTGATCGTGTCGAGAGTCCGTTCCAGCGTGTAATCGCGGAAATGGAAGAGGGTGCGGTTACAATTCAGCCTGGATTTACGTTGTGGCAGTTAGCTGAATTGAAATATGGTTCGGGTGATCGGTACATTCAAATCTTTGAGGCCAACCGTGGTACGATTTCCGATCCTGATATGATTTTTCCAGGTCAAATATTCGACGTTCCTGATAACTGATCTTTGATAAATCGAGGTTGATTGCGCTGGTCAATCTGAAATGTGAGGCGTATGTTTAATCTTCAAGGAGATTATCCATGCGACCAACCACGACATCTGTGAAATTGAAACCCGGCCAAGGCATGAGCGTGATTAAATCCGTTCTGCCGTATTTGTGGCCCAAGGGGCGCGGCGACATAAAATTGCGCGTTGTCCTGTCGATGCTGGCGTTGTTGGTTGGTGAGATTTTGGGTGTTATGGCTCCGTTTTTCTATAAGGCGGCGGTCGATGGGTTGGCACCTGATGCGAGTGCGGATCAGACGGTTTATTTGCTGACTGCTGGTGCGATTGGGTTGACCATTGCCTATGGCGTGATGCGATTGATGTCGGTTGGGTTTAGCCAGCTGCGTGATGTGATTTTTGCACGCGTTGGTCAACGTGCGTTGCGTCAATTGGCATTGGAAACATTTCAACACATGCACCGTTTATCATTGCGGTATCATATCACGCGTAAAACCGGTGGATTAAGCCGTATTATTGAACGTGGTGTGAAGGGTGTGGAATTCCTATTACGGTTTATGCTGTTTTCTATTGGGCCGTTGGTTTTGAAATTGCTGATTGTTGCGGGCATATTCTATTTCGCGTTTGGGCCTCTTTATATGGCAATCGTTTTGGTGACGATTGGGTTTTACATCTGGTTTACCTTTGCCGTTACCGAATGGCGTGTGAAAGTACGCAAGGAAATGAATGACAAGGACACAGATGCCAACCAGAAGGCGGTTGATAGTCTGTTGAATTTCGAGACTGTGAAATATTTTGCCGCAGAAGAGCGTGAAGCCAAGCGGTATGACGAGAGTATGCGCGGGTATGAAGTGGCCGCGTTGAAAACCAATTATTCGCTGGCATTTTTGAATGTTGGGCAAACGTTTATCATCACCATTGGTTTGGTTGGTGTGATGGTTTTGGCCGCGATGGGTGTGCAAGCGGGCACCTTGACGGTGGGTGATTTTGTGATGGTGAATGCGTTTATGATCCAGATTACGATGCCCTTAGGGTTTCTGGGCACCGTTTACCGCGAAATCCGTCAGGCCTTGGTTGATATGGGCGAGATGTTTGATTTGCTGGGCCAGCCGCAAGAGGTTGAAGACAAAGATGGTGCGCGTGACCTGAAGGTCAAGGGTGGATTGATTGAGTTTGATGATGTGACCTTTGGCTATAACCCTGATCGTGTGATTTTAGCGGGGTTGAATTTGCGTGTGGGCAAGGGAGAAACCGTTGCGGTTGTTGGGCCGTCTGGTTCGGGCAAATCGACGATTGGGCGTCTTCTGTTCCGTTTTTATGATGTGGGACATGGAACGTTGAAGATTGACGGCCAAGATGTGCGTGATGTGACGCAGAGTTCCGTACATGGGGCCATTGGTATCGTGCCACAGGATACTGTGTTGTTTAACGACACGGTTGGTTACAACATTGCATATGGTCGTGAAGGCGCCAGCCAAAAAGAGATAGTGGCGGCGGCGAAAGCGGCGAAAATCCATGATTTCGTGATGAGCCTGCCTGATGGATATCAGACGACAGTGGGTGAACGTGGATTGAAGTTGTCTGGTGGTGAGAAGCAACGTGTGGGCATTGCACGTACATTGCTAAAAGACCCGCCGATTTTGGTTTTGGACGAGGCGACATCGGCGTTGGACACGGAAACCGAGCGTGACATTCAAGAGAGTTTGCGCGGGCTTGGTTCTGGGCGGTCTGTGATTACGATTGCGCACCGATTGTCCACTGTGGTGGATGCGGATAAAATTGTGGTGCTGGAACAAGGCGTAATTACCGAACAGGGTACGCATGAGGAGTTGCTGAAGCTGGATGGGCGTTATGCGCATATGTGGCATATGCAAGAAGCCGAGAACGCGGAAGATGTAGCCTGATAGAGATTGGGCAATTGCCCAATCGTTTCTACGCACCCTTCGGGCGAATTAGAATTTCGCCTTTATCAGATCGATGAGTGACATTTTTAGGGTCATTTGTAGGCCAAGCGTGTTGTTTTCGCTGTGGCCTGTGAAGGCGTGGTCCGTGATCGTGACGTTGTGATCGATGAAGAAGTTGGGCAGGCTTTTGCTGCGATCCTTTTTGGCCAATTCCTTGTTCAATGCATCAACCACCAGTGAGGGGACGCCGCGACCGTCGGTGATGCGGTGTGATAGTGTGATTTCGTTGCCCAATAGTTCGCTGTTTGATGCGGTGGTGAGTGTTAGTGTGTTTTTGATTTTGCCAAGGAATGTGTCGATGGTCATGCGTAGTTTGCCAAGACATTCAAGGCCGGTTCCAGTGCCTGCACAATTGAGTGTGGAGTTGTTGAGCATTAGCACTTTAATTTTGCTTTTGTCCAAGATGAGTTGTGGTGAGGTTGGGTTGATTAATTGATCCAAAATCGCGTTCGCATCGGTGAAAGTGCCGCTGATTTGCGCCGTGGCGTTAAAGCCGCGTAATTTGATTTTTGGGTTGTCCCATGTGAGCTTTGCCTGCACTTGGCGGTTATCGATTGCTTTGAGTTTTAGGGGAGTTGGGTTTTCGACCAGCATGGATGCGCTGAATGGAAGGGCAACGACGTGTAGAAGTGCGAAAACGCCCAATACGAGAACCGCGATCACGCCGATAAGGTTTGCCAGAGATTTCATAATACACCCGTGTTGTTTTCGGGCAGATTACAGGTTGAGGGGACAAAGGCAATGCATGCCTTTGTCGGATTATGTTTTGGCAGATTTACGTCTGAAAATGCCAAATAAGGCAGCATAGGCGCCTTTGCTGATCCAGATGCGTAGGGCCAGTAGGGATGGCGTTAGAACCAGTGTCAGCACCGTTGCCACGCCAAGACCAAAGACCACTGCGGTTGCCAGTTGTT
Source organism: uncultured Amylibacter sp. (assembly GCA_943846615.1). GTDB lineage: Bacteria > Pseudomonadota > Alphaproteobacteria > Rhodobacterales > Rhodobacteraceae > Amylibacter. The sequence continues at coordinate 2,490,875 of OX044354.1, forward strand.
TCCACCACAAGGCGGTTGGTTGGTCGATGGTGTAGCCGCCGTTGATGAAGTCGATTGAGATACCAAGCATCATTGGGGTTAGGCCAGCCATTGTTGTGATTGTTGTCAGTATCACGGGACGAATACGTGCCTGTGCAGTTTGCGAAATTGCTTCGAGTTGGGGCATTTTCTTGCTGTATTCCTGATAGGTGTCGATCAGAACAATGTTATTGTTCACCACGATCCCCGCCAAGGCAACGATGCCTGTACCTGTCATGATTACAGAGAAGGCTTGGCCCATGACCAACATGCCGATCAGAACGCCGATGGTTGACAGAACCACCGCCAGCAAAACCAGCACCGAGTTGTAGAACGAGTTGAATTGCGCCAGTAGGATCACGAACATTAGACCCAATGCGCCTGCGAAGGCCTTGGATAAGAATGCCATGGATTCTGTTTGGTCTTCTTGGTCGCCTTTCCATTCCCATTCGATACCTTCTGGCAGGCGTTGTTCTGCCTCTAGCCATTCGGTGATCTCAGTAATTTTTTCGGCGGCGTTTACGCCCTCTGCCACGTCCGCCTTGATGTCAAAGTAGCGTTTGGAATCGACGCGGTCGATTTGGCCGAGTTTGTGAACTGGCGTTAGTGTTATAAAGTTTGAAATCGGGATAAGACCCGATTGGGTACGGATGCGCAGCGTTTCCAATGTGGAGAGCAAGCGATCCTTTTCAGGCAGGCGGACGCGAATGTCGATGTCTTCGTCCGATGTGTCCGTTGTCATGTCGCCCAGTTTCAGACCGCGTGTAACCAGTTGCACCATTGCGCCTACTTGGGCGACGTCGGCGTTGTAACGACCTGCTTTTTCGACATCGACATCGATTTGCCAGTCGATGCCGGGTAGGGGGCGGGTGTCTTCGATTTTGGTTGGGCCGTCGATGGATTCGTAGTGATCGCGGACCACACCAGCGGCGATTTTGAGGTCTTCGAAATTTTGACCTTTGACGCGTAGGGTTAGTGGTTTGCCTGTTGCGGGGCCTTGGGCCAGCTCCAAGATTTCAACCTGTACCCCCGGTACATCGGTGATGCGGGATTCGATTTCTGCGAGGATGTCGAAGCCAGATGGGGAGCCTTGGCGTGTTTCCCATGGGGTGGTTTCGATTTGGATTTGCCCGACCGTATCAAGGGGGGCGGTTGCGCCGCCTGTGTTATTGTCCAGACCGCCGTCGCCAGCGAATGCGAATGCGCTTTGCACACCTTCGATGCCTGCGATGCGGCTTTCTACATCTAAGACGAGGGCGTCCTTCTCCTTCAACGACAGGTTACCGCGGGCGCGTACGTAGACGATGGCGTTTTCGGGTTCTGTGGTGACGAAGAATTCAACGCCGTTGTTTTTCTCGCCAAACATCGTGAAGACGGAAATCACAAAATAGACCGTGAGGGCGACGATAACGGGGGGCATGTACCATTTGTTGACGATAAAGCCGATGAAACGGGCGTAAAGGTTTGGTTTTGCGTTTTCATCCACTGTGCGCAATTTGCGCAGGGATGCGGCGGTTGATGATAGGGCGAGACAGCCAATGATGAATAGAATGATGCCCGGTAAGGCCATGCCAGACATGAGTACCTGAGCGCCTGCGAAAATGATGCCGACGGAAAGGGCCACCAGCAAGAGGCGTAACCAGAATGAGCGGTTGCGCAGGCCATCGGAGATGTCCTCTAACATGCGTGTGAAGCGTCCAGCGACGCCGCCTACAACGGGCAGGTAGATCAGCGCGACCAGTAGGGAGGCCGAGAGGACGTAGATCAGAGTGACGGGCAACATACCCATGAATTCGCCCGGGACACCTGGCCAGAATAGCATTGGTAGGAAGGCACAAAGTGTGGTGGCGGTGGAGGATACGATGGGCCAGAACATGCGTTTGGCGGCGGCACCGTAAGCCTGCATTGGGCCAACGCCCTGTGCGATGCGTTTGTCGGCGTATTCAACAACAACAATCGCGCCATCAACCAACATACCAACAGCCAAGATCAGGCCAAACATCACCATGTTCGAAATCGTGATGCCGCCTGCGCCCATTGCCGCGAAGGCCAAAAGGAACGAGGTAGGGATCGCGAAACCAACCAGTAGGGCGGAACGCACGCCAAGGGCGGCGAGAACGACGATCATCACCAATGCGATGGCCGTGAGAACCGAGCCTTCGAGTTGGGAGACCATGTCGCCGACCTGACGGGATTGATCGGATGAGTAATTGATTGTGATGGCGTCGCGCAGTTCTGGTGTCCATTCGGATACGGCCTGTTCGACGACCTCTTTGACCAGTCCAACGGTGCCAATCAGGTTTACGCCTTTGCGTTTGACGACCTGTACGGCGACGGTGGTTTCGCCGTTGAAGCGTGCGGTGCCGAGGCGATCCTCAAAAGTGAGGCGAATTTCGGCGAGATCGGACAATGTGATAACGCGATCGCCGTTTACCTTGACCGGTAGGTTGTAGACATCGGATGGTTCGGAGAATGACGATGGAATTTTGATGGCGAATGCGCCTGCGTCGCTCTCAATTTCACCGGCGGCAATGAGCAGGTTATTATTTGTGACGACGTTGATGAGTTCGCCTGCGGTGACGTTGTAGGCCTCTAGTTTTAAAGGGTCGATTAGGACTTCTAACATTTCATCGCGTTGACCTGCCAAGCCTGCTTCCAGCACTTCGGGCATGGATTCGATGCGATCTTGGAGATCTTTGGCGACGCGAGTCATCGTGCGTTCGGGCAATTTACCTGACAAGGAAACCACGATGATTGGGAATTCAGAGAAGTTGATTTCGTTGATTGAATATTGATCCGCGCCATTGGGGAATTCGGCCTGTGCCTGATTTGCCTTGTCGCGCACATCTGCGATGGTGGCTGTTTTGTCCCAACCGAATTCGAATTCCAATGCAACACCGCCGTAACCTTCGGAAGCGGTGGATGACATGGTTTTCAAGCCGTCGATTTCCTTGAGCTTATTTTCCAGCGGTTTGACGATCAGTTTTTCACTGTCTTCGGCGGAAATACCCGGGAAGGGAACGGATACGAACAACGCGGGGATGTCGATGTCTGGTTCACCTTCTTTGGGCAGGGATGTGTACGCCAAAATGCCAGCCGCAAGCGACATGGCAATGAAGACCAAGATCATTCGGGCGCGATCTGTGGCCCAATCAACTAAACCGTGCATTATTTGTCGCCCTTGTAGGATACTTTGATGTCTGAGCCGTCAGTGACGTATTCTTGACCGACTACGATCACGTCTGTTGTTGTGGGCAGGCCAGTGACCCAAATGCCATCGGCGGCATCACGGATCACGGAGATTGGCATGAATTTGGCCTTTTCGCCGTCGGCGATACGCACGCCCAATTCGCCCTCGTTATTCAGGGTCAGGGATGATTGGGGTAATAGGTGGCCCTTGATACCTGCCAAACCAATGTAGATGTCTGCGGTGGCACCGTCGCGGATTTTTAGGTTATCGTTTGGCACGGTTGTTTCGACCAAGAATGTGCGGGTTGTTTGATCGGCAGAGCGTGAAATGAAGCTAACCTTGCCGACGACTTGGTCGCCGTTAATCAGGCGTGCGCCCGCGGTAGCGCCGACCTCGATCAGAGAGACCTGTTGTTCGGTGGCGTAGCCGACCAGTTTGATTGGGTTTAGTGCCAGTACCGTGGCGCATGGTGTGCCCGGTTGCATGAAATCGCCAAGTTCGGCGGTGTCTGATTCCAATAGGCCGTTGAAGGGTGCGACGATTTTGGTGTTATCCAGATCGGATTGCGCACGATCCACGCCCGCGATTGCGGCCTCTAGTGCCGCTTGGCGACCGATTGCCTGTGTTTCAGATACGATACCTTTTTTCACCAAGCTGGCGGAGGCGTTGTTGTTTGCTTCTGCTTCGGCAAGGCGTGCTTTGGCTTCGGCTAATGCAGCCGCTTTGGTGCCGACCTCCAATTCGCAGAGTAATTCACCCTCTTCGACCAAGGTTCCTTTGCGGATCGGTTGGGAAATGACCGCGCCCGATGTTTCTGCCTTGGCCTGAACGGATTTGAAGGCGGATGTTTGGCCGCGTAAAACGATGCCGCTGGTGACGTCTTGTTCCATGGATTTCATGGCGAAAACTGAAATATGCTTATCTTCGACTTCGGGTTCTTTAAGCATTTTTGCCCGATCCGCTGCGGTTAAAACTTCATCGAGTGCTGCGCGTGCTTCGCTGGTTTCTTCGATCGCTTCTTGTTGCGCGATTACCGCATTTTTCAAGTCTTTTGTGGCACCTTTTACGGCTTTTTCGTGGCGTGCTTCGGGGCCGCCGGTGAAGAAGTCGTAGATGACTGTACGCTTGAAAATGAAACCTGCAACGCCAAGGCATACAAGAATAGCAATGAGGAACGAGGAAACGCGCATTAGAAGAACTCCGACTTTGGCCATGTTGTCGATTGGGGGACTGATCGACATTGTTGAAATGAAACCTACGCGTGTTAATAAATTGGCGCAAGCGTGGCTTTGTAGGCGAAGTTACGCAGATCGTCACGGCTTCGCAATTAAGGTTTTTTTAATTCAGTCTCGCATTTTCGCACCTAATGGCATAAATCAGGTGTGAATTTAAGCGCCTAAGGACGCCAATATTATGTCGACGACATCCTCCGTTTCCAAGAAATCTGATACGCCACGCAAAAAAATGACCGTGCCTAATTTTACGGCTCGTAAGGGTGGCGACGAGCCGTTGGTTTGTTTGACGGCATACACGGCGCATGTGGCGCATTTGGTGGATGCAGAGGCGGATATGATTTTGGTTGGCGACAGTTTAGGGATGGTTATCCATGGGATGCCAAATACGCTGGGCGTGACGATGGAGCATATGATTATGCATGGTCAGGCCGTGATGCGCGGCGCGAACAAGGCGTTGGTTGTGGTTGATATGCCATTTGGTAGCTTCGAAGAAAGCCCAGAAGTGGCGTTTCGCAATGCCAGCCGCATTATCAAGGAAACAGGTTGTACCGCGATCAAGTTGGAAGGTGGGCGCGAAATGGCGCCGACCATTCGTCATTTGGCGGCACGCGGTATCCCCGTGATGGCGCATGTTGGATTGATGCCACAACAGATGAATACCGCTGGCGGGTTTAAGGCCGTGCGCGACGAAGATGTTTGGGAGGATGTAATTGCAGATGCCAAAGCCGTGGAAGAGGCGGGTGCCTTTTCCGTTGTGGTTGAGGGTGTTGCAGAAAAATTGGCAGACAAGGTGACCAAGAACGTCAATATTCCAACCATCGGCATTGGTGCTTCGGCGAAATGTGACGGTCAGATATTGGTATTTGAAGACATGATCGGGTTGTTTCCGCGCGTTCCGACGTTCGTAAAACGGTATGGAAATATGGAAGATATGATGGTCGACGCGATTTCGCGTTACGCCGGTGAAGTTCGCGATCGTTCGTTCCCGGCCGAAGAACATACATATAAAGCGAAAAAGAGCTGAACTGGCTGGCATTCGTGAAATTATCCAGCTAGACAAAGCAAAGACAAGATTTTGGAGGCTCTATCGTGAGTAATGCAGACGGGTTTATCGAAGAAGTAACAGAAGAAGTCCGTAAGGATCAGCTGTTCGCGATGTACAAAAAATACGGCTGGATCGCTGTTGTGGTGATTGTCGGCATCGTTGGTGGTGCTGGTTTGATCGAATACCGCAAAGCGGCCGCGAAGTCTGCGGCGCAGACACGTGGTGATACCCTGATTGCAGCGTTGAATTTAGACGAAGCAAGCGCGCGAAATGATGCCTTGGCCGCGATTGGTAGTAGCGACGAGAGCACAGCCGTAATTGCGGAATTCCACCGTGCAGGCATGTTAATGGAAGAAGGCGACGAGGCGGGTGCATTGGCGATTTATGATGCGCTGAAATCGAATGGCGAAATTTACGGTCAGGTCGCGACGTTGAAGGCGATTTTGATCCGTGGCAATGACATGGATATGGAAAGCCGTATGAGTGAGCTGAATGCCTTGTCTGCGGCGGGCAATCCGTTTCGCACATTGGCATTAGAGCAGATTGCCATGGCGCAATTGGATGCAGGCGACAAGGATGCGGCGTTGGAAAGCTTGGTTTCATTGTTAGACGAAGCGGGTGTATCGCAAAGTTTGATTAGTCGCACACGTCAGATGATTATCGCGCTGGGCGGAGAATTGCCCAGCGATGCACGATTGCTTTCGCCTGCAACATCTGCACAATAGGATATAGGCCAATATAGGGTCGATTGAGGGACGTTTGCATATGTTTTTGAAAACTGGAATTACTGCATTGGCAGGTCTGTTGGTTTTGACCGCTTGCGCTAAAAAAGAAGAGATATTGCAAGGCGAGCGCATTGGTTTACGCGCTGTTGCTGAGGCCGAAGAGCAGGCCGTGCCTACGTTGAATTTACCTAAGGCCGCAGTGAATGCGGCGTGGACGCATCGCAATGGCAATGCGGCGCATTATGTTTCGCACCCCGCATTGTCGGCCAGCCCGAAACGCATTTGGTCAACGGATATTGGTGTTGGTAATAAAAAACGTCAGCGCCTGTCCAGCGATCCAATTGTTGCGGGGGGACGGATTTTTGCGATGGATGCGGATGGCACTGTTGTGGCATTTGGATTGAATGGTGCAAAGCAATGGTCTGTGCCGTTGAAATTGCCAAATAGCCCGAAATCAGATGGCTCTGGTGGTGGTTTGGCATATGCAGATGGACAGATTGCCGTGACCACGGGTGTTGGCGAAGTTGCGTTATTGAACGCAAGCACGGGCGCGATTGCGTGGCGTCATCGCGTATCATCGGGTATTTCCGCAGCGCCTGCGTTTGATGGCAATACAATTGTGGTTGTTACTGGTGAAAATCGCGCGATTGGTTTGGATGCCAAGAATGGCCGTGAAAAATGGGCGCAGAAATCGAGCACGGTTGGGGCGACAATTTTGGGCACGGGTACGCCCGCGATTGCCAGTGGCGTTGCAATTGTACCGTTTGGATCGGGCGAAGTTCTGGGTGTTGTTTTGAACAACGGTTTGCAAGCATGGAACCAAGTGATTAACGGGCACCGTATTGGATCCGCGCGTGGTTTGTTAAAGGCCGTTTCGGGTGGCCCCGTTGTTGTGGGTGATACGATTTATGCGGGTACGAATTCGGGCCGTTTGACGGCGATGGATCGCAGATCAGGTCAACGTATTTGGACCGCAGCCGAGGGTGCGATTGGCCCTGTTTGGCCTGCGGGGAATTCATTGTTTGTTTTGACGGATCAACAAAAGTTGAAACGTTTAGATCGTGATAGTGGCGCCGAAGTTTGGTCCACGGATTTACCGCTGTATCGCAAAGTGAAGAAGCAAAAAGGTAATTTTGGTCACTTTGGCCCTGTTTTGGCGGGTGGTCGTTTGTATGTTGCCGGCAGTGATGGTGAAATTCGTGCCTTTGATCCTGCATCTGGCGAATTAGTGAATACGATCGCGATTTCGGGTGGTGCGGCATCACAAGTGGTTGTTGCGGGTGGTCGAATGTATGTTCTGTCAAATTCTGGGCAACTCATCGCTTTCCAATAGGGATTTAATTCGCTAAAGGAGCCATCTGTATGACGTGCGTCTGGAATCTGTCCGATGCATTTATTGATAGGCCCTGAGAAATGACATTTACTGTAGCACTGGTTGGACGTCCAAATGTTGGCAAATCCACGCTGTTTAACCGTCTTGTTGGGCGGCGCTTGGCATTGGTTGATGACACGCCTGGCGTAACGCGTGATTTGCGCGAAGGTGATGCGAAACTGGGCCCCGTAAAATTTACCGTGATTGATACAGCTGGTCTGGAAGAGGCCACGGATGAGAGCCTACAAGGGCGCATGCGGATGTTGACCGAACGTGCCGTCGATATGGCAGATGTTTGTGTATTTATGATGGATGCCCGTGCGGGCGTATTGCCAGCGGATCGTGTGTTTGCGGAAATCCTGCGCAAAAAATCAGCGCGTGTGATTTTGGTGGCGAACAAGGCCGAGGGTAATGCCGGCGAAGTTGGCTTTTTCGACGCGTTTAGTTTGGGGTTGGGCGAGCCTGTGCGCCTGTCGGGTGAACACGGCGAAGGCATGGTTGATTTGCAACATGTGTTGATGCCATTTGCCGAAGAATTCAAAAGCGAAGATGATGATATCGCACCGTTGACGGATGTTGATATCGACGAAGACGATGAAGATGAAGCGGGTAAGGAAATTACCTATTCCGCCGAGCGTCCGTTGCAATTGTCCATTATTGGACGCCCAAATGCGGGTAAATCCACGTTGGTGAACCAGATTTTGGGCCATGATCGAATGTTGACTGGCCCAGAGGCGGGGATCACGCGTGATAGTATTTCGATCAATCATATCTGGGACGATGTTCCGATGCGGATTTGGGATACGGCGGGTATTCGCAAGAAAGCCAAGGTACAAGAGAAGCTGGAAAAGCTGTCTGTGTCCGATGGTTTGCGTGCGGTGAAGTTTTCGGAAGTTATTGTAGTTTTGTTGGACGCGGAAATTCCGTTTGAACAACAAGATTTGCGGATTGCCGATTTAGCCGAACGCGAGGGGCGCGCGGTTGTTGTCGCGGTGAATAAATGGGACATCGAGAATAACAAGCAAGAAAAGCTGAAAGATATCCGCGAGAAGTTTACGCGATTATTGCCACAGTTGCGTGGTGCGCCATTGGTGACGATTTCCGCGAAAACGGGCCGTGGTATGGATCGTTTACATCAGGCAATTTTGACGGCGCACAAGATTTGGAACAAACGTCTGTCTACATCACAGTGTAACCGTTGGTTGATGGATGCCACAGATGCGCATCCACCGCCCGCACCGGGTGGCCGTCGTATTCGTTTGCGTTATATGACGCAGGTTAAGGCTCGTCCGCCGAGTTTCGTTGTGATGTGTAGCCATCCTGATTTGTTGCCAACAAGTTATAGCCGGTATTTGATCAATGGTTTGCGCGATGATTTTGGGTTGCAGGGCACACCTATTCGTATCTTTATGCGTTCGCAGGCGGATAAAAATCCGTATGCGGATAAGAAAGAGAAGAAGGTTACTAAGCTGAACAAGCACCAAGAGGGGCGCTATGTAAAAGCTTTGGGCCGTGGGGCGAAGAAGAAGCGTTAACTGTTTTGTTGTGCCGTGTTGATGGGCCTACGGCTTGGGCGGTATGCGGAGACGTTGCGGCTCCGCCGCTGGTTATGACCAATGGTTGTGTGATGCGGGCGCGTTATCCTGTTTGAATTGCTGAGATGACGATGGAGGTTAATGAGAGGTTAATCTCAAACAGTCCCGTTTTGTGGTGACGATTGCTTGATTTTCGCGGGTTCGGCAAAGGATTGCGGCATTTGATCAAGTAGCTCTGTCAGGATTGGTTCATAGGTTTCGAGATCTTGCGCCGTTGGTTCGAACAGAAGGTTCGTATGCTCGAATGGATCGGTGCGATGATCGTAGAGTTCCATTTCGTTGTTCCAATACATGATCAGGCGGTGTGTTTTAGAGCGCACGGTAATGGCCGTTTTGATGTCGTTGCTGTCTTGGTTGATGCCCCATGTTGCGCAGGCGTAATTTGATATTTTGGATGACAACATATCGTTGCCAGAATGGTTCGGATCGCTGTTTAAGCCCGCCAGATTTAGCATTGTTGGAGCCAAGTCGACGAGGCTGGTGGGGGTGTCTATTTTTGCGGGCGTTATTGTTGGGCCTGCGATCATCAATGGCACACGTAGTGCGCGTTCCCAGAGGGAAAATTTGCGAAACATCAGTTTTTCACCCAACTGCCAGCCGTGATCCGACCATAAAACGACGTGGGTGTTATCCCAAAGTTTTGTTTTATCCATGTGATCGAGGACTTGGCCGAGTAAGAAATCGGCATAGTGGATCGAGGCCAGATAAGCGCGAACGAAATCGTGGTATTCGTTTGTTTCCTGTAGAACGACACCTGTTTTAAGCCATGTTTTCACCATGCGTTTTGCAGCGCTTGGCAGGCGAGCCCAGAGGGTTTTGTTTTCAGGATCGAATTCATTTAGACCCATGCCCGGTGGGTTCGCTACCTGTTTTGGAATAGCATCAAAGAAGCGTTGTGGAACGATGAAGGGGAGGTGAGGGCGATATAGGCCCAAGGCCCAGAATTGGCCTGTGGAACCCGCACTCATGCGATTAAGGATGAAATTGGTTGCCGTTTGATCGAAGGGTTCCGCGTTTTCGGGGGATGGGCCGAAATCGTTGTTGGGTTGCATGCGCCCGTTTTGGATGGCTTTAGACACAAAGGTTGGTGGGCCTTGGTCGAGGGGGAGGAATTCATCCCAACAGGATGTGGTATTCGTGTGTTGTTTGCCGTGAAAAACCTTGCCTGCGCCGATGGTTTTATAGCCTGCAGATTTGAAGTGTCCGATGATCGAGTGGTTTTGATCCGAGAAGTGGTGGTGCCAGTGTTGTTGATTGGCGTAGACGCCGGTTTCCCATGGGTTGCGCCCGAAGAGCGTAGCGGTGCGCGAAGGTGAGCAGGCGGGAGCGGCGGCATAGGCGTTGGTGAACAGCGCGGCGCGATCCGCCAAACGCTGCATGTTTGGGGTGATCGTATCGGGATGCCCGCCCAAGGGTTCGATCCAATCGTTTAAATCCTCGATAGAGATAAACAGGATGTTTTGGGTTGGCGGTGTCATGTTTAGAAGTCGCGATCGCCTGCGTTGGCTTGCCAATCTTTGACGAGGTTACCAAAGCGGGTGAATTGGCCCTCGAATGAGAGTTCGACCGTGCCGATGGGGCCGTGGCGTTGTTTGCCAATAACCACCTCGGCCTTGCCATGTAGGCGGCCCATTTTTTCCTGCCATTCCATGAAGTCAGGGGAATCTTCGCCGGGTTTTAGGCGTTCGTGATAGTATTCTTCGCGGTATACGAACATCACAACATCGGCGTCTTGCTCGATTGAGCCTGATTCACGTAGGTCGGAGAGTTGTGGGCGTTTGTCGTCGCGACTTTCGACTGCACGCGAGAGCTGAGACAGGGCGATGACAGGGATTTCGAGTTCCTTGGCAATCGCTTTCATGCCTTGGGTGATTTCGGACACTTCGTTGACGCGGCTGTCCTTGGCCGTGGCAGGGCGTACCAGTTGTAGGTAGTCGATAATCAGAACGTCCAAGCCGTGGGTGCGTTTTAGTCGGCGTGCGCGGGCGGCCAATTGGGAAATTGGCAGGGCTGGAGTATCGTCGATGAACAATGGGCAGGTTTCGAGTTGTTTGGCGGCTTCGACAAAACGACGGAACTCTTCCTCGGTCATGTCGCCAGAGCGAATGGCGTGCGAGTTGATTTCGGCGGCCTCGGACAAAATGCGCGAGGCCAGCTGTTCGGCGGACATTTCGAGTGAGTAGAAGCCGACGACGCCGCCCTCTACTGCGCCTTCTGTTCCATCGGCTTTGAGGCCTTTTTTATATGCTTTGGCGATGTTAAAGGCGATGTTGGTGGCGAGGGATGTTTTCCCCATTGAGGGGCGACCCGCTAAGATCAGTAAATCGGAGGGGTGTAAGCCGCCAAGCGTACCGTCCATGTCGGTGAGGCCGGTGGAGACGCCCGCGAGGCCGCCGTCGCGTTGATACGCTTGGTTGGTGATGTTAACCGCGCCTGTGACCGCCTTCAGAAAAGATTGAAATCCGCTGTCGACTTGGCCTTGTTCGGATAGGGCGTAGAGGCGTTGTTCCGCTTCGACGATTTGTTCGGCTGGGTCGGATGAAACCTCGACCAAGCTGGCCTTGTCGGAGATTTCGTCGCCTATCGCCATCAGATCACGGCGAATTGCCATATCGTAGATCATTTGTGCGTAATCTCGCGCCGCGAAAACCGATACGGATGCGCCAGCCAAGCGTGCAAGATAAGATGGGCCGCCAAGTTCGGCCAAGCCTTCGTCGTCTTCAAAGAAGGCCTTGATTGTAACGGGGGATGCGAGGGCGTTTTTTTGGATGCGGGTCGAAATTGTTTCGAAAATGCGCGCGTGAACAGGGTCAAAGAAATGAATGTCTTTGACGATGGAGGTGATTTTATCGAAGACGTCGTTGTTGACCAGTAGGGCACCCAAGAGAGCCTGTTCAGCCTCGATATTATGAGGTTGTTGGTTCACCTCTGCCGCTTCGGCAGGTTGAGAATCGCCTAAGGGTCTAATCTCGTTCATGAATTTCACCGCTCGTTAAAATGTTGTTACCCGTTGGGGGGAGTATGGCATGAAATGGGGGCGTTTTCTATCTTGATAACCTGTGGATAAGTACTTTTTGCGCTTCGCGCGGAGGATATTTTAGCAAGAAAAAGAGGCAGGCGGGGTTAATCCGCCACGCGCCAATGGATTTCGTGCCCTGGATTAAAGACCGTTACCGGGCCTGCACCTGTTTCGATTTTGGCGGGGTAGGTAACAGAGTGATCGGATTTTTCGATGATGATTTTATCCGCGTTTGGTGCAAGCCCGTAATGGGCGGGGCCGTTGAGTGAGGCGAATTTTTCGAGGTTTGGCAATGCGCCTTCTTCTTCAAACACATGTGCCAGTAGGGCCATTGTGTTTGTGGCGGTAAAGCAACCCGCACAGCCGCAACCTGATTCCTTGGCCGGATCAATGTGTGGTGCGCTGTCTGTGCCCAAGAAGAAGCGTTTATCGCCTGAGGTGGCGGCGACGCGCAGGGCGAGGCGGTGTTCTTCGCGTTTGGCGACGGGTAGGCAGTAGTAATGCGGTTTGATACCGCCAACAAGTATGTGGTTGCGGTTGATCATCAAGTGGTGCGTGGTGATTGTTGCGCCGTGATTTTTTGGTTGGGATTTCACATAGTCCACGCCGTCTTTGGTGGTGATGTGTTCTGACGTGATGTTGAGTTCCGGTAGGTTGCGGCGCAGGGGATCGAGGGTGGTGTCGATGAACACGGCTTCGCGATCGAAGATGTCGATTTCTGGATCGGTTGCTTCGCCGTGGATGCAGAGTGTCAGGCCGATTTCGGCCATTTTTTCCAGCACGGGCATGACATTTTTGATGTCGGTGACACCGCTGTCTGAATTTGTGGTGGCGCCTGCGGGGTAGTATTTAACGGCGCGGATAAGGCCATCGCCGAAGGCGGCGGCGACGTCGTTTGGATCGGTTTTATCTGTAAGGTAGAGCGTCATCAACGGTTCGAAGTTTGAGCCCACTGGTCGTGCCGCCAGAATGCGATCGCGATATGCGCGCGCGTCTGTCGCGGTAACCACGGGTGGTACCAAGTTTGGCATGATGATCGCGCGACCGAAGTGGCGTGTCGTTTCGGGGGCGATACCAGCCAACATTGCGCCGTCGCGCAGGTGCAGGTGCCAATCGTCGGGGCGGGTGATTGTGATGGATTTGCTCATGACGTTGGGATACCGCCTTTTTTGTCGCATTTCTAGTCGCGATTCATGCTGGACGGCAGGAAAATTCGCGATATATTTAAATCATTCTCAGGGCGGGGTGTAATTCCCCACCGGCGGTGATAGCCCGCGAGCGCCCTCATGGTGAGGGGTCAGCAGAGTTAGGTGAAATTCCTGCGCCGACAGTTATAGTCTGGATGGTAGAGAACGGGTGTGCGGTTAATATACGTGCGCCTTACGCCTTGGGTTTTGTCCATTGATAGGAGACCCAAAATGACAAGACCCCTTAAAATTGCATTCGTAAAAGCACGTTGGCACAAGGATATTGTGGATCAGACCCAAATCGGATTTGAAGCCGCGATGAAAGATGCAGGACGCGAGTGTCACTTAGCGGAATTTCATGTGCCAGGTGCATTGGAAATGCCCTTAGTTGCCAAGAAATTGGCAGAGACAGGCAAATATGACGGTGTGGTGTGCGCCGCATTGGTTGTGAATGGCGGGATTTATCGCCACGAGTTTGTGGCCCAAGCCGTTGTAGATGGTTTGGTACGAGCGGGAATGGATACAGGCGTGCCGGTCTATTCCGTTTCATTGACGCCGCATGAGTTCCAAGAGAGCGCGGATCATATTGAATTTTACACCAAGCATTTCGTCAAGAAAGGCGCAGAAGCCGCCAATGCCGTTTTGACGATGGATGCGTTGGATATATAACCCATCGGGGTGGGTGAAAGCCCACCCTTTATACGTGTATGTTGCCTGAAAACCCCGATTTGCTGGCGAATTGTTAAGCATTCTTTGAAAGAAGAGGCTTGCAATATATATGTTGGGCATACCGTAATGGGGGAAATTATGAAGAAGTTTGTTTTTGCGCTGGGCGTGACCGCCGTGTTGGGCGGTTGTGCGACTGTTTCTAAGTCCAAAGATCATCATGTAATGTTTACGTCGACACCGACGAATACATTGGCCGTTTTTTCAGATGGGGTGAGTTGTTACACACCGTGTTCACGCAGATTGAAGCGCACGCAAGACGTCTATGTGACCTTTGCGTATAAGAAAGAAATCCGCGAGGTTTCGTTGAAATCTGGTTTGCAGAAAGATACGGCGCGCAATCTGGCCGGGAATGCGTTGTTCTTTGGTTGGGTTGGGCTGTTTTTTGATGTGATGTCAGGGAAAAATCTGGGCCAAGATACTAATCACGTCCACGTGGAATTTTAAAATCTTCTGCCGCTTTGTTATTGTGACAACAGCGGCAGAATATCATTTGCCATGACGGCCTGTGTGACGGGCCCCGCGTGGCGCAGCAATACCGTACCATTTCCGTCAATCACGAATGTTTCTGGAACGCCGTAAAGGCCCCAGTCCAATCCAGTGCGACCCTTATCAGCGCCGATTTTGGTGTAGGGGTTTTTAAGGCTGTCGAGAAATTGCATCGCCTGACCGGTTTTGTCTTTGTAATTTACGCCGTAAACGGGAATGCCGAGATCCGCCAATTGCATGATGTTGGGGTGTTCGACACGACAAGGTGCGCACCAGCTGGCCCAGAAATTTACGATTTTGATGCCGTCTGATTTCAGATCTTCTGCCGTTAGTAGGGGCAAATCCGCCAATGGTTCCACGGTCAATTTAGGTGCATCACGCCCGATCATTTGGCTGGGCAAGGCGTCTGGGTTTTCGCGCTGCAGGCCGACAAACATCATCGCCGCTAATCCGACAAAAATTGCTGGTGGCAATAGGTAGAGGGGTTTAATTTTTGCCATTTTTAGCCTCTTGGGCATCAAGTTCGCGTTTGATGCGTTTTGATTTTATCAGCGATACCGCAACTAGGATTGCCAGCATGATGATGGACACGGCGTAGGCAGACAGGACTGTGTCGGTGTATTTATCGAAACCTAACATATTAAACCTCGCGGGCGCGAAGCGCCGACAGGCGGCGGGCGCGGATTTCAGTGCGGGTGCGGATCAGCACCAGTGTGACAAATAGTAAAACCATCCCGCCGATGCAGACCAATAATGGGAAGTAGAAGACGTTGTCGACGTGCTCTTCCTTGTCCATAGAGAGTGATGCGCCTTGGTGGAGGCCTTGTGACCAGAAGTTCACAGCATAGCGCGAGAGTATGGCGAATACTGAGCCGACGATGCAGAGAATTGAGGTGAGGTCGGCGGCGGTGTCCTTATCCTCGATCGCTTCCCATAGAGCGAGGTAGCCGAAGTAGAAAACCAGCAAGATCATGAAGGATGTTAGGCGCGGATCCCATGCCCAATACGTACCCCACATGGGTTTTCCCCAGATCGCCCCTGTAGCCAGTGCGATTAATGTCATTGTCATGCCGATGGGGGCGGCTGCCTTGGCCGCTAATGCGGATACATGATGGCGACGAATTAACCAGATCAGGGATGCGACCAGCATCATCAGCCATGCGTTGATTGCCATCAACGCGGTTGGCACGTGGAGGAAGATGATTTTAACGGTTGAACCTTGTTTGTAATCGGCGGGCGTCAGGAAGAAGCCCCAGAAGAGGCCGATCAACAGCATAGCACCCGCGCCGATTGTCAGCGTTGGCAGGATGCGACCTGAAAGGGCCATGAATTTGGCCGGATTTGCGTATTCCCATAAAGACATGCGGTTGTTATATCCTATTTTAAGCCAGATGAAAGTGGCAGTTGGTCACATCTGTTAACGTAAATTTGCGCGCAAAGCGATGGCGCAAGCGAAAGGGATTGTGGCGATGCACAAAAGTGAGATTGAGGCAACGAGCGCCAATAGCTGTATTGGGTTTTGCGTGCCTGTGGAGGCGACCTGTGCGCCCAGCATTAATGTGGGGATGTAGAGAGGGAGGACGAGAAGTGAAAGGAGGAGTCCGCCCCGTTTGATGCCAACGGTGATGGCCGCGCCGAATGCGCCGATGAACGATAAGGCAGGTGTGCCTAACGCGAGGGATGCGAAGAGCCAGAGGTAAGATTGTTGCGGTAGATTTAGAAGGTAACCCAAAGGGATTGCGGCGAGGGTGATGGGCAGGCCTGTTGTGATCCAATGTGCAGTTGCCTTGGCTATTGCGATGCCTGAGAGGGGGATTGGGGAAGTCGCGAGGGCCTCTAGTGTGCCATCTTCCCAGTCCAGTTGGAAGATTCGATCCAGTGATAGGAGGCAGGAGAGAAGTGCGCCGATCCATAGGATGCCTGGTGCGATGCGGGCGAGTAGGTCTAGGTTTGCGCCGACGCCGAAGGGTACGAACATCACCACGATCAGGAAAAACGCGAGGGTGAGTGCGAAACCGCCACCGGAGCGGAAGGCGAGTTTGAGATCGCGAAGGATAAGGGGCTTCATCTAAAAGTCCCCCATTAAGAATGGATCGCTGTGATCGGATTGTTTGGCGGCGAAATCGGTGATGTTTAGGATGCGCGCGTTTGGGATGTCCATGTCGATATGCGTGGAAATGATTGCGGCGCCGCCCGCGGCACAGTGGGTTTTGATTGCGTCGATGATCACGTCTGATGTGGCGGCGTCCAATGATACCGTTGGTTCATCCATCAGCCAGACATCTGCATCTGTTAGCAGCATGCGTGCCAATCCAAGGCGGCGTTTCTGACCCGCCGAGAGATCACCTGCCGCACGTGATTGTAATGGTGTTAGGGACAATTGTTCCAATATCGGATCGATATTCCCAAAGCCGTAAATGCCTGCCCAGAACGATAGGTTTTCGCGCACGGTAAGTGTGGATTTTATTCCGTCCAAATGGCCTGAAAATGCTGTGTTTTCTGGAGTATAGTCGCCCGCCAATCCCGCGAGATAACGTAGCAACGTGGTTTTACCCGCACCATTCGGCCCGCGCAAAATTACACAGTCGCCTGCAACCACAGACAGAGCGACATCAGATAAAATCAATTTATCTGCACGCAAACAGTTGAGATTTGAAACATTCATTAACATATAGGAATGAGTAACCTAAACTTGTCGTGGAGGAAAGCGTGCATCAGCCAAGGAATTTGACCGAAATTGGTTATAATGGCCCCGCGTCTATCGCGATGGCAGATTGGCGTTTGCAGATGCAAAGTCTGTATGCAGTTTTACGTGGGTTTGATGACCCGTATGAGGCATGGGGATTGTGGAAGGCGCGTTATAATGAATTGCTGGCGACGCATCCAAGTTCCCCGATGAAGGCCGCCGATAAAATGACGTTTCGCGGTATCAAAACGTTTGAGTATGATCCCGAATTGCGTTTCGTGGTGGATGTCACCGATGACAAGGGCATGATGCAGTTCCAAGATTTGGGTGTTGATGGGCATGCCCATTATCAGCAGTTGGGTGAGACGGTTGGGTTACGCGATGCGCTGGGCCAAGAGTTGTCTGTATATTGGATGCTGGGATATGGGGGCGGATTGTTTGTGCCGTTTCGCGATAAATCGGCGGGGTTTGATACATTTCGCACCGGTCGCGTTTTGATTGATGCGGTTAAAGGTGCTGATTTAGGATTGACGCCGGATGGTAAGATGATTTTGGATTTCAATTTTTCATATCACCCCACCACGATTTGGGATGCAAGTATTGATTATATTTCGGTGCCAGATGGTAACCATTTGCCGGTTGTCGTGAAGGCCGGTGAGCGGGTTTAGGTGGGGCAGGTAAGGTTTATCGATGAAGTTCTGCGCCGCGGCAGGCTAGTTGATCTGTTCGCGCTGGCGATTCGATGACTACTGTATTCACATGTCGCATTTACTGCGCGTCCTAGCGTTTTGAATTTCTGAGAATGAAATAGATCCGACGTTGGTGCCATGCGTGCGTGGGGTTGGAGGATAATTTAAATGTATATACTATGAAATTTCGGCATTATATTTAGTTTTATTGATAAATAAAAATACGCCCATCACAACCCTGGTTTGATTGGTTGTCTGATATTACACCTTCAATTTTCAGTAAATTTTTGTTAAAATAAGGCAAGAATGTGGCGCAATCAAAAGATTAAATTCCGCATTTTTCTATTATAGGGGAATATATATGTCTGGAAATATACCAAAAGGGCACCAAGAAGATCACATTAGCCATGAAAACGGAAAGGGTCATCAACATGATCATATGGGTTTCGAAAATGGCGTAGGGCACCAGAAATTTCATGATTTGGGCGATGGTGGTCCACCAACCGAGGGGGGGCTATTTCCGAGCCTTCTATAAAAGATATCCCTGTTGGTCACCAAGAAGATCACATTAGCCATGAAAATGGTCAAGGATACCAGCATGATCATACTGGTTTTGAAAACGGCGTTGGGCATCAAAAATTTCATGATCTGGGCGATGGTGGCCCACCAATGGAAGGTTTATTTTTGTCACCAGAGCAGACAATGCTTAATGAGGATGAAATGATAGACGAGTTTGAAGAAGAGGATATCGAACTTATTTAAAGTTCGGTTCTTTTCAAAGTTCAGCCCGCAATCGGAAATCGGTTGCGGGTTTTTTTATGCTTTGTTTTTCATGCATTTAGCGTGTATTAAGCTTAGTTGAAGCTACATGTGTAAACCAATGCCCAAACATTTAAACATCCCGCCCGTGTGGACATTGATCGCAATCAGTGCCGCCATAGTATTACATTACATTTACCCACTGATTGTTTTTAATCTACGTGCGATTGATTTTGGTGTAACCGCGTGTGGGTTATATTTGATTGTCGCCCCTGTGGTTTGGTTTAAACGGAAAAAGACGACGATTATCCCGCGCCAAAAGCCTGCGGCGTTGATCAGTGAGGGCCCGTTCAAGTTATCACGCAATCCGATGTATTTGGGCATGGTTTTACTGACCCTAGGGGTTGGTTTGATCTTGGGATCCATCCAGTCATTGATCCCTGCAATTTGGTTATTCTTCTTTTTGCAAAAGAATTATGTCCTGCCCGAAGAGCGCAAGTTGCGCGAAGGTTTGGGGCAGGAGGCGGAGGATTACTTTGCCATCACTGGGCGTTGGATCTGGTTTTTGTAACATAATCCTCGCGTTTTCTTTATTCGCTTTTTCAGGCGGTATTTTTTAGGTTCGAAATAAGAGAGTAGGGATTCGAAAATGAAGCACATCACGTTATTTACCGCCATGTCAGTGGTGGCCGCGACGACTGCGCAGGCCGAAACACGCACCAAACCATTGGTGGTGGTTGAATTGTTTACGTCACAGGGGTGTTATTCATGTCCGCCTGCGGATGAAATCCTGTCGAAACTGTCCCGTGACGATGATGTTTTGGCCTTGTCCCTGCATGTTGATTACTGGGATTATCTGGGTTGGAAAGACAAGTTTGCCATTGCTAAGTTTGGAGAGCGCCAAGCCAGCTATAATGCGCAGATTATCAAGCGTTCGCGACGCGTCACACCGCAGATGATTTTTAATGGTGTTGCCGAAGTTGCCGGTGGGATGGGTAAATCCGAAAAGCAAATTCATAAGAACGTTAAAGCCATGCGCAATTGGAAAGAAGGCGCAAAGCTGGATATTTCGCGTGATGGTCAAAAGGTAACGATGACATTACAGGCGAATTTTCAGAACATGGGTGAGGCAGACGTGAGTTTGGTGCAATATGTACCCAGCGAAACGGTGCAGATTGATCGCGGCGAAAATGCCGGTAAGACGATTGAATACATTAATACGGTGCGCAGTTTTGATACCATTGCAAAGTGGGATACGGATAAGCCCGCAAGAATTACCGCCACCCTGAAAGGTAATGGCAAATATGCGGTGATCGTGCAGGGAAAACGTTTTGGCCCCGTTATTGTGGCACGTCGTGTTCCGGCCGATTCCAATTACTAATATTGAATGACTAACGAAAAAGGCCGTCCCAATGGAACGGCCCGAATTCGTTTTGTGGTCGTACCTATTTTGGAATAGGGCCGATCAGCATGGTCATTTGGCGACCTTCTGTTTTCGGGTGGTTTTCGATTTTACCTGCTTCGGCTTCGACCACTGCGGCCTCTACACGTTTTAGCAACTCGAAACCAAGGTTTTGGTGGGCCATTTCACGGCCGCGGAAACGCATAGTGATTTTCACCTTGTCGCCGTTTTCCAAGAATTTAAAGACATTGCGCATTTTCACGTCGAAATCATGGGTATCCGTGTTTGGACGGAATTTAACCTCTTTGATCTCAATTGTTTTTTGCTTTTTGCGGGCTTCCGCTTCGCGTTTTTGTTGTTCGTATTTGAACTTGCCCAAATCCATGATTTTACACACGGGTGGTTTTGCGTTTGGTGAAATTTCAACCAGATCTAAGCCTGCCGCGCGTGCCATTTCATTTGCACGGGCTGGGGTGACTACGCCGACGTTTTCGCCTTCGGCACCGATCAATCTGATTTCTGGGGCAACAACGCGTTCGTTGGCGCGGGGTCCTGTATCGCGCTGTGGTGGCGCATTGTGGGGTCTACGAGCTATGGTCCTGGGTCCTTTTATTATCCATACAACCTTAAACATATAGGGTCCGCCCCTTTGTTCAAGTGGTATCCTCTTGAAGCGGGAAAGCGCGCACGTCAAGCCAATTGCGAAAAAACCCACGTTATTCGGTTGAAAAACCCGCTGGGATCACCCAAATCAAGCCTGTAGCCCGTTCGATTGTGTTACGGGTAAATAAATTTGGAGTTCTGTAATGAACAAAGTTATCTCATTGGTTGTCTTGGTCGCGGTTCTTGGCGGCGGTTACTTTTTCTACAATAAATCGCAAAAAGCGAATGAAGCAGCAGTGATGCAAGCGGAAAAAGATGCGGCAATGAAAGCGGCAGAAGACGCAAAAAAAGCAGCAATGGAAGCTGAAGAAAAAGCGAAAAAAGAAGCTGAAGACGCGGCGAAAGAAGCAGCGGACAAAGCGGCAAAGGAAGCTGAAGATGCAGCTAAGGCCGTAGAAGATGCCGCAAAAGAAGCAGCCAAAGCGGCAGAAGATGCAGCCAAGGAAGCAGCGAAAGCAGCGGAAGATAAGTTGAAAGAAGCGGCGAAAGCGGTTGAAGACAAAGTGAAAGAAACTGTTGGTGAAACTGTAACGGACGCGGTGAAGGAAACAGTGACGGATACGGTAAAAGAGGCAGTCGGTGACACAGTGACCGACACAGCGACGAAGTTGTTGGATGGTGTTTTGGAAACTGCGCCAAAGACTGAGTAATCTTTAACTGAAAATGTGTTTTGAGGGTCGCCCGTTTTGGCGGCCCTTTTCTTTTGCTTAAATGGCAAAAGTGGCTAGTGTTTGTGTATGCACAGTGTGGAATTACCCTTTGATCGAACAGAATACGCGGCGCGATTGCGCGCGGTACGTGCCGCGATGGATCAACGCGGCCTAGATGTGTTGTTTACCTGTGATCCCAGCAATATGGCGTGGATCACGGGGTATGACGGATGGAGCTTTTATGTCCATCAGGGCGTGATTGTTGGCCCCACCGGTGATCCGATTTTTTGGGGACGCAAGATGGATGCGATTGGCGCGACCATGACCTGTTATATGGATCACGATCGCATTCATGGGTATTCGGATGACTATGTGATGTCCGATCTGCATGCGATGGATGATTTGGCGCGGGTCATTGCCGATTATGGTTGGGGTGATTTGGCGTTGGGCGTGGAATTAGAGAATTATTATTATTCCGCCAAGGCGCATCAGGTTTTGTCGGATGCACATCGAGGCGGTATTGTTGATGCGACGGCGATGGTGAACTGGTGTCGCGCGGTGAAATCTGAGCGTGAATTGAAATACATGCGGCGTGCGGGGCAGATTGTGGAACGCATGCATGCTAAGATTTTGGATGTGTTCGAGGTGGGCAAGCGCAAGAATGAGGTGGCCGCGGAGATTTATCACACGGGTATTTGGGGTGGTGAGGATGAGGACGGGTTGTTTGGTGGCGATTACGCCGCGTTGTGCCCGTTGTTACCGACAAACGAAGAGGCCACGGCGGCGCATTTGACGTGGAATGATAATCCCGTGCCCAACAATTCAGGGACGTTTTTCGAAATTGCGGGGGTGCATCGCCATTACCACGTGCCGTTGTGCCGAACGATCTGGCTGGGTGATCCGCCGCGTGATGTATCATTTGCCGAAGAGGTGGTTTTAGAGGGCATTGATGCGGGGATTTCAAAGGCCGTGGCTGGGAATACGGCAGGGGATGTAGCATCCGCGTTTTATGGTGTTTTGGCAAAACATGGCGTGGCACGAGAGGGGCGTTGTGGCTATCCGATTGGGATCAGTTACCCGCCCGATTGGGGCGAGCGAACATATTCCATTCGCCCCAATGATGAAACCGTTTTACAACCCAATATGACGTTTCATTTCATGCCCGCGTTATGGATGGAAAAATGGGGATTGGAAATTACCGAAACCCTGCGTATTCGTGAAACGGGCGTTGCTGAACCCATGGCCGATGTGCCGCGAAAATTATTTGTGAAAGCGTGATAATGACGGATTTAAAAACAACCTTGGATATCATGGATCGTTTGATCGCGTTTCCAACCATTTCAAGCGAGAGTAATCGCGATTGCATTGACTGGATTTCGGATTATCTGGGCAAGCTGGGCGCACGCGTGGAGTTGAGTTCCGAGGTGGAAGGTAAGGCGAATATCTTTGCGACCCTTGGGCCTGATACCGATGGGGGGATTATCCTGTCTGGGCATACGGACGTTGTGCCTGTTGAGGGGCAGAATTGGACACGTGATCCGTTTCAAATGGCACGTCATGATGGGGCGCTGTTTGGGCGTGGAACTTGTGATATGAAAGGGTTTATTGCCGCATCACTGGCGATGGCGCCCACATATGCCGCAATGGATTTGAAGCGCCCTGTGCATTTCGCATTCACATATGACGAAGAGGTCGGGTGTTTAGGCGCGCGTGTTTTGGTGAACCAGTTGATCAAATCTGGCCTAAAACCCAGCGTGTGTATCGTGGGCGAGCCGACATCGATGCGAATTATCGAAGGTCATAAGGGGATGAGCGAATACACTACGGAATTTCGTGGCGTTGAGGGGCATTCCAGTAATCCAGATTTATGTGTGAATGCGTTGGAATATGCGCATAAGTTTATGAGTAAGCTGATGGAAGTACGCGCGCAATTGCCCGCGATGGCACCGCCAAATTCGCGATTTATTCCGCCATATTCGACATCGTCAATTTGCGCCTGTCATTCAGGAACAACGCATAATGTCGTGCCGAGTTTGGCGGAGATCGAATGGGAAATGCGCGTGGTGCAACGCAGTGATCGCGAATGGTTGCGCGGCGAGATGTTGCGTTATGTGGATGAGGAATTGCGCCCTGAGATGCAGGCAAAATCGCCGATTGCCGATATTGTGGAAACGCTGTGTACTGAAACCGAAGGGTTAGAGCCAGAGCCAGACAGTGAAGCGGTGAAGATTGTACAGGAACTGACGGGCGGGAATTCGACCGAAGTTGTTTCGTTCGGCACGGAAGCAGGGTTGTTTGCGCGCGCGGGGATCAGTTCGGTTTTATGCGGACCAGGCAGTATCGAACAGGCGCATAAACCAGACGAGTACGTGACCGAGGATCAGATGGCGTTATGCCTTCAAATGTTGGGACGGTTAAGCGACAAGCTGTGCTAACCGCCCCAACACCGCCACGAAACGCGTGTTATGTTCCGCGGCTGTGAATGCGGTTGTAAAGTTTGGTGATGATTTGACTACCTGTCTTTTCGAACATGAACGGAAGGATAGCATGGATGAATGCAGCACCCGCTGCCGCGAACAACCAAAAACTGAATGTTAGGGCGAACCACATGTGTTGGATGAATGTTTCATCCACGGACGCAGGGTGTTGAGTGAAGAGTTGCGCGATTTTTTGTGACATGTTTTGATCCTTTTGTTGGGTTGAATGTAGCGTGGCCGTTTGATTGATGTGTCCCAAAGGATGATTGAGTTTTGTAAAATTTTGGGATAATATCCCGTATGGACATAAAAATTGATGATATTGACCTGAAAATCCTGCGATTGTTACAGGAAGATGCTCAGCAGAGTGTTGATCAGCTGTCGGAAAAGGTATCCTTGTCGCGCAATGCTTGTTGGCGACGTGTGAAGGCATTGGACGAGGCGGGGGTGATCCGTGCAAAAGTGGCGTTATTGGACGCGGATGCGCTGGGGTTGGGATTGCAGGCCATTGTGATGATCCGTGCGCTGGCCCATACGTCGTCATGGACACAATCGTTTCAAGATGCGGTGAGATATATGCCCGAAATTATGGGTGCGTATCGTACAACGGGTGATTTGGATTATGTTTTGCGCGTGCGTGTAGCGGATATCAATGCATATGATCGGTTTTACAAAGATTTAACCGCACGGGTGGATATTGCAGACGTTTCAGCCAGTTTTGTGATGGAAGAGATCAAAGACACCACCGCATTGCCGATTTAGGTCTATTTCGTGAAAATCCCGCTTGCATCCCCTGATTAGGTTTTGCATATAAGCAAGACGTTGCGGGTGTTGTGTAATGGTAAGACCTCAGCCTTCCAAGCTGATGACACGGGTTCGATTCCCGTCACCCGCTCCAGTTTCTCTTATATCAAATATGTGTTTTGCTTGATTGTTTGCGGGCATGGGCGCTAGCGTATCGTTGACGATATGGGGGCTAATATGATTGCAAGTTTGATGATGTATGTGCGGCCCGAATTGCACACAGCGCATGAGCGGTTTTGGTCGTTAATCCGCGAGCGTTTGGCAGAGGCGGGCATTGATGCTCCTGCGACGTTATCCCAAGCTGTGGACGAATTTACTGTCTGGAAGCATCCTGAACTGGCGCTAAGCCAGACATGTGGGATGCCGTATCGGTTATGGTTGCATGATCAAGTGGAGTTGGTTGGCACGCCTGATTATGGATTGACGGGCTGTCCGCCTGGGTTTTATCGCAGTGCAATTGTTGTGCGACGTGATGATACACGTGATGAATTGGATGCGTTTCGCGACGCGGTGTTTGCGTATAATCAAACGTTTTCGCAATCTGGTTATGCGGCGATGTGGGCGCATTTGAAGCCGCATGGGTTTTGGTTTGAAAACAGTTTGCACACCGAACAACATATCCTGTCCGCGCGGGCGGTTAGTGATGGGCGCGCGGATATTGCGGCGCTGGATGCGGTGACGTGGCGGATTTTGCGGAAATACGAAGGTTTTGCACAGGAATTACGGGTTTTGGATTGGACGGCGCCAACGCCTGGATTACCGTTGATCACTGGAATGGGGCAAAATTCAAATGACGTATTTGATGCGGTTGAGGCCGCTATTTTGCTGCTGGGCGCGGATGACCGCGCGGCGTTAGGAATTCAAGGGATCGTGAGGATCCCCAAAGAGGCATATCTAAAAGTGGGAAATCCGCCCGCGGTTTCGTAACAAGTACATACAATTCTAATGAATTTTAGCGTGTGAAACTGTGAAGTTAAGTGCTTCTTAAGTTGGCTCCCATAGTTCGAACCTGTAGAAAATTGGAGGTTCGTATGAAAGGTGTTGTGTTTGTTGAGTTGTTGTCGATGGCCGAAAGTGTTGCCGGTGAAGACGCAGTTGATGATATTATTGACAGTTTAGATTTGGAATCTGGCGGGGCGTATACATCCGTTGGAATTTATCCGTGCAGCGAGTTGATGACGATTGTTCAGGCGTTCAGTGATGCGTTGGACGCGCCGGTTTCGGACTTACAACGTCAGTTTGGATCATGGATGTTTCGTAAATTTGTTGATGGGTACCCCGCGTTTTTCGTGGGAAAAACCGACGCGTTTATGATGCTGGAATCCATCGAAAACGAGGTGCATGTAGAGGTGCGAAAACTGTATCCAGAAGTGGAATTGCCCAGTTTTGATACGCGACGTGAAGATGATGGTAGTTTGGTAATGTCATATCGTTCTGAGCGTCCATTGGTCGATTTTTGCCATGGGATGATTTTGGCCTGTGTCGAACATTTCGAAACAGAAATGACAATTGAAACCATACCAAAAACTGTTGATGGCATGTTTGCCGCTGATTTTCAGATAAGTCACGCTGCATGATTCCAACGCGGTCACATAGCGGTCCAACGACGGATCATGTTTCAAGAAAGCGGTATCATCGTATGCAAAATGCATGTCGCGAAGCCGAGCGTTTGTTGGAAGAGAAGAGCCGTGAAGTTTGGGATGTAAACCAAGAGTTAAAAAGGCAGGCCGAGGGGCTAGAAATAGCTGTGCAGGAACGCACAGCAGATTTGATCAGGCAACAGGTTGCTGCCGAAGAAGCGAACAAGGCGAAAACCGTGTTTTTGGCTAGTATGAGCCATGAAATCCGTACGCCGTTAAACGGCGTATTGGGTATGGCAGAGGCGTTGTTGGACACAAAATTGGAACCCGAACAAAAAGAGATGAGCGCGACGATTGTGGATTCGGGCAAGATCCTGTTGGCGGTATTAAATGATATTCTGGATATTTCCAAAATTGAATCGGGCCAGTTGGAAATCGAAAGTGAAGTTTTTGATGTGGAAGCCTTGTTTGATAGCATTGCCAAATTATACGGGCCCAAAGCACGCGAAAAAGATCTGGCGATGGCGGTTGAACTGAGCGCAAGAGCAAAGCGTTGGGCCATAGGCGATGCGCTGCGTATAAAACAAGTGATTGGCAATCTGATTTCTAATGCAGTGAAGTTCACCCAAACGGGTGGCGTCATGGTGGACGTCGATGTCACGCAGGGAGCTAATGATCAGTATCAATTGTCTTTCGCGGTTGGGGATACGGGAGAAGGCATTCCCGCGGATAAGCTGGACCGCTTGTTCAAACCATTTTCCCAAGTCGACAATTCGGTTTCGCGTAAATATGGTGGCACAGGTTTGGGGTTGTCGATTTCGCAACAGTTTTGCAGGTTGATGGGGGGCGAAATAACGGTTGAAAGCACGCCCAATGTTGGATCAGTGTTTACAGCAGTGTTGGATATTGAATTGGCTAAAAAACCCGTTGAAAAGGCCAAGAATACATTGCTGGTGGATGCCACCATGCAGCAAAAGAAATGGCGTATTTTGGTGGCTGAAGACAATAAAACCAACCGTATGGTTTTGAACAAGTATTTAAGCCGTTACGAGCTGGATATATGTTTCGTAGAAAATGGTAAGCTGGCGGTCGAGGAACACGCGGCGGGTATTTTCGACGTTATCTTGATGGATGTAAATATGCCCGAAATGGATGGTGTTACGGCAACTAAACTGATCCGCGAGGCCGAAGGAATATCAGGCCAAGACCGCACGCCAATTATCGCATTAACGGCGAATACCATGGCGGATCAGGTGACAGAATATATCGCCAGTGGTGTTGACCGCCATTTGGGTAAACCATTTAAAAAAGACGTGTTAATAGAATTGATTTCTGAAGCATTGCGAACTGATTGGAAAAATGCCTGATCGTATTTTTGCGATGATGGTATAATAATTTCAAACAGACGGAATTGATATCTTGAAGCAACGCCCATTGCGTTGTATCGATACGGTTAAAATTCCGAAAGTTGAATATATGTCTACGCCTGAATCGACACGATCCATTTCCGAAGACCGCGCCAAAGGTAAAGACGTTGGTGCGTTACGCGGACTGATCCCATTCTTGAAGCCCTATAAATGGACTGTTTTTGCATCCCTGTTCATGTTGACGTTTACGGCGGCGATTTCGTTGATTTTGCCGTTGGCGGTGCGTGGTATCGTGGATGGGTTTGGTCAGGATATTGACCAGCTGGATCGCTACTTTATGTGGGCAATTATTGTGGCGGGTTTATTGGCCATTGGATCCGCGTTGCGTTATGCCTTGGTGACGCGATTGGGCGAACGCGTTGTCGCCGATATTCGCCGTGCGGTTTATGATAAAATGATTGGCATGAGCCCCGCGTATTACGAACGCATTATGACAGGCGAAGTGTTAAGCCGCATCACGACGGACACAACGTTGATCCTGTCGGTGATTGGATCGTATCTGTCGTTTGCGCTGCGCAATGCGATTATGTTTTTTGGTGGTTTGATCCTGTTGTTCATTACATCGGCAAAATTAACCGGTTTGGTTTTGTTGATTGTGCCATTTATTTTAATCCCCATTTTTGGCATTGGTCGTCGCGTGCGGGTTTTAAGTAAATTGAACCAAGACAAAATCGCTGAGAGTTCTGGAAACGCATCAGAGAGCCTGCTGGCCAGCCAGACGGTACAGGCATTCACGCATGAGGCAACATCGCGAAATCTGTTTGGGCGCCTGACTGAAGAGGCATTTGATGCCACGCGCAAACGTGTGAAAATTCGTGCGTTTATGACGGCGATCGTTATTTTCCTGATCTTTACAGGGGTTGTCGCCGTGATTTGGATCGGTGCGCGGGATGTGAAATCTGGGGCGATGACAGCAGGTGTTTTGGTACAGTTTGTGATCTATGCCGTTATGGTTGGCGCGTCTGTGACGGCATTCGCGGAATTCTGGGGTGAAATGCAACGCGCGGCAGGGGCTACAGAACGTCTGGTTGAATTGTTGCATGCCGATGATGTGGTCAAGGATCCAGATACGCCTGATGAATTGGCCTTGCCTGTTACGGGCCGTGTTGGTTTTGAAAACCTGACATTTCATTATCCTAGCCGTCCCAAGGTTGCGGCATTGGATGGGTTTGATTTGGATATTAAACCCGGTGAAACGGTTGCATTGGTTGGGCCATCGGGCGCGGGTAAGTCGACGATTTTCCAGTTGTTGATGCGGTTTTTCGATCCCTCATCTGGGAAGATTACATTGGATGGAAAGCCGATCCAAACGCTGGCGCGTGAGGATTTTCGCCAGCATCTGGCCATGGTGCCACAAGATCCCGTAATTTTTGGTACATCAGCGATGGAAAACATCCGTTTTGGTCGCCCAGGTGCCAGTGACGCCGAGGTGATAGATGCTGCCAAGGCGGCGGCGGCGCATGATTTCCTGACGGCGTTGCCTGATGGGTATGACAGTTATGTAGGTGAGCGTGGCGTGATGTTATCGGGTGGACAAAAGCAACGGTTGGCGATTGCACGGGCGATTTTGCGTGATGCGCCGATTTTGTTGTTAGACGAAGCAACCAGCGCGTTGGATGCCGAGAGTGAGTACGCGGTGCAACAGGCTGTGGATGCACTATCTCACAAACGCACGACATTGATTGTGGCGCATCGATTGGCAACTGTGAAAAAGGCGGATCGGATTGTGGTTATGGATGCGGGAAGAATCGTGGCGCAGGGTACACACAAGGAATTGGTGGCTGAGGGTGGTTTGTACGCGCGTTTAGCGAAATTACAATTTACAGAGGAAATGCCTTAAGTTCTTGCAATATGGTTAAGGATACTTACGTTTGGCCTATGTAATAACCCAACAAGGAGGGTCAGATGGGCCTATTAAGTTTTGCAGCCAACGTCGGTAAAAGCCTATTCGGCAAAGACGACGACGAAGAAAAAGCAACAGAAGCGTTGAACAAAGAAATCACCGATTTGGGTCTGGACGCCGAAGGCGTGGACATCAAAGTTGAAGGTGACAAAGTTGTTATGGCAGGCACGCCAAAATCAACATCAATCAAAGAGAAAATCATGTTGGCATTGGGCAACGTGAAGGGCATTTCTGCCGTTGCTGATGACACAGACAATAATGACGAAGGCGTTTTTCATACTGTTGAAAAGGGCGATACTTTGTGGGCGATTGCCGCGAAAACAATGGGTAATGGCGCGAAATACGAAGAGATTTTCGAAGCTAACAAACCAATGTTGACACACCCTGATAAAATTTATCCAGGTCAGGTTTTGCGCATCCCTGCGTAAGAATACACAAATCGTTTCGAAAAGGGTGGCTTTGGCCGCCCTTTTTTTTCGCTACGTTACATTTGAATTTTGTGCGTCGCTGGATTAACGTCAACGTCACTAAGGTCTGGGAGGACAGCACATGAACTATGACTTTGCGAACAGCGCAGACGTGCAAGCAATTGAATCGGAAATGCCGATTGGGGATCGTTGGGCGGCGAAGACTGTTTTTCAACAGCTATCGCATACGCGCGATGCCCATGGCGCGCGCCCCGCGGTAAGTTTTCAGCTGAAATCTGGACCGAAGGATAAGAATATAACGCTGAGCTATAATGATCTGACTGATCGGGTGGCGCAGGCGGCGAACCTGTTTCGATCACTGGGTGTTGGTCCCGATGATGTTGTAGCTTATTTATTACCGACCAGCCATGAAACGTTGATCACCATGTTGGGTGGGATGACGGCGGGTATTGTAGCACCAATTAATCCGACCCTGTCGCCCGAACATATCTCTGCGTTACTGAAAGAGGTAAACGCCAAGGTTTTGGTGACGATGAAACCGTTCCCGAAAACGGATGTGGCGCAGTTGGCACATGCCGCGGCGGCCGAGGCGGAATGTGTTCAGACCATTGTTGAGGTCGACTTATTACCGCATTTGTCACCGCCTTTGTCGTGGATTGTGCCGCTGATCCGTCCGAAGGTTGAGGTGAACCATTCTGCGGATGTAATCGAATTCAATAGCGCATTGGCAGGACAAAGCACGACGTTGGATTTTGCAGAGCGCGATGATGATCCGATCTGTGCATACTTTCATACTGGTGGGACTACCGGTATGCCAAAAGTCTCCCAGCACCGACATTCGGGTGCGTTGTATAATGGATGGCTGGGTGCGAACCTGTTGATGGATGAAAAGGATATTGTGATCTGTCCGATGCCACTATTCCACGTTTTTGCGGCCTATCCAGCGTGGTTGGTCATTATGACCGCTGGTGCGCATATGGTGATGCCAACGCCTGCGGGGTATCGCGGGGATGGGGTTTTTGATAATTTCTGGAAACTGGTGGAGCGTTACAAGGGAACGTTTATTATCACGGTTCCCACGGCGGCGGCGGCATTGATGCAGCGCCCTGTGGATGCGGATATTTCCAGCCTGAAGAACGCGTTTTGTGGATCGGCGCCGTTACCCGTCGAACTATTTAACAAGTTCCAAGAAACCACGGGTGTGTCAATTCTTGAGGGTTATGGCATGACCGAGGCTACGTGTTTGGTGTCATGTAATCCGCCCGATGGCGAGCGTAAGATAGGATCCGTTGGATTGCCGTTGCCGTATACAGATGTGCGTATTTTGCATATGGATGCCAAGGGTAAAGTGACCAAGGAATGTAAAACAGGCGAGACGGGTGAGGTTTGCATTTCAAATCCTGGCGTGGTTGTCGGCGCGACCTATACCGATCCGGCCAAGAATAAGATGCTGTATGCGGATAAGAAATATATGCGTTCGGGCGATTTGGGGTATTTGGACGGTGATGGTTATCTGTGGCTGACGGGACGATCCAAGGACGTGATTATGCGTGGCGGTCATAATATTGATCCTGCGATTATTGAGGAAGCATTGGCTGGGCATCCAGCGGTGGCGTTTGCTGGGGCGATTGGGCAGCCTGATAGCTATGCGGGGGAATTGCCCTGTGCCTATGTTGAGCTAATTGCGGGCTCAGAGGTGACCGTAGATGAGTTGATTGCCCATGCCCGGGAACATGTTTCGGATCCAGCGGCCTGTCCAAAGTATATTGAGGTATTGGATGCGTTGCCGAAGACAGCTGTGGGGAAGGTTTTCAAGCCTGATTTACGTCGTTCGGCGATCACGCGTGTTTATGATGCGGCGTTGGAAAATGCGGGTGTCAGCGCGCGGGTTATTTCCGTAGATGAGGATAAGAAATTGGGCTTGGTTGCCAAAATTTCGAACCCTGACGGGAATGTCAGTGATAAGGATATTCAGGCAATTTTGGGTAAGTTTACCCGCCCTTGGGCTTGGGCTGAATAAATCAGGATTAATGATTTTGAGGGGCGGTCAGTTTGGCCGCCTTTTTCATTTTGGGAATGTCCCCATGGGGACATGATTTATCTATCTGATTCTAAAACATAAAAAATTTAATGAGATTTTGTCACGGTAGCACTTCATTCTTACAAATGAATGGACGAAAGCAACATTCGTTTAACATTTCGGTCATATGGTATGATGAAACATTAGGAATACGCCGTGCGCCGTGCATATATTTTACTCGCTTCATTTATCGTCGTTCTTTTTACGGGCTTATTTTTCGCCACCAGCCTAATTTGGACAACACAGTCGAATTTAAACGCACGTATTTCGTATTTGCATCAGGTCGATATAAGCGCGCAGAAAATCCTCTATATGGTGACTGACATTGTTGATAACGATTCAGCAAAAATTAAGCCTAATGAACTGGCTGTCTTAAAGGAATTGACGCAACTCTATAGACCAGAGCGATTGAACGATTATGCCCCAGGTTGGACAAGTGAGTTTCTATTTGGCAAGGAAGACGCACTTGCTGCCACGAAATCACTGACTGATTTGGCCGCGCGATTATTACGTGCATTAAATAATTTCACCGCTTCTGAAACACGCATGGAAATTCGATTTTTTGGTTCTGCCTTGATTAATCAAATCGAAATGGGCTTTTTTGAAGAAATCGAAGAGATTGTAATACAGAAACAAGTGACATTGGCTCTTTTGAAGAATGCAACGTTGGGCATCTATCTGTGCGCGCCATTGATTGTTGGTTTACTGTTCGTTGTGTTTTGGAAGTTGTCGATCGGCCCATTGATGCGAGCGCGAGATAAAAATTTATTGGAGTTACAAAACAGCCGCGAGCGAGCAGATAGGTTGAGAAAACAGGCGGTTCAGGCCGCAGGCGCAAAAAGCCAGTTTTTGACCTTCGTTAGCCATGAATTACGCACGCCATTGAATGGTGTTCTGGGGTTAAGTGACGAATTGAAAGAGCATGTTTTACACGAGGTTCCAAAACGGTTGGTTGAGAACATTAGTGACAGCGGTGAAGAGTTGTTGCGATTAATTAACGCGATGATCAGTTTTACCGAAGCGTCGCAAAAAGACACAGATGTTGCTGTTTTTATTCAGGATGTGAAAGATGCGCAAAATTCAAAATCGCCTAAGCCCGAGATGTCAGCGCAAGCCCTGCCGGAGAACTTAAAGGTCTTGGCGGCAGATGATAATAAAACCAATCGAATGGTGCTGAGCAAGATTTTACAGCGTCTGGGGGTGACCCATGACATCGCTGATGATGGGGATACAGCGTTGGCGGCTTATCAAAACGGGGATTATGATGTGGTATTGTTGGACATCGCAATGCCGCGCATGAGGGGAACAACGGCGTTGGCAGAGATGTTGGCATTGGACGAAGAACGGAATCTGCCGTTGGCGATTGCGATTACTGCCAATACATTGAAGGAGCAATTGGATGAATACCACGAGGTTGGCTTTGACTTTTGTCTGGCAAAACCGATCAAAAAGGCCGTCTTGGTGGATACAATTGCGAATGGATTAGCTGCGCGGGCATTGCATTCGTGAAATTGTGGATACTCTATTCACAGATATTTTTGTCGATAAAACAGTTGTCGCCCAAACAGCCATCCCAGCCTTCGGATTTGATGGACCGAGACTTTTCGCTGAATTCACCGTCGATGATTTTGACGGATTTTATTTTTTCGAATTTAAAAATGCGCTTGGCTTCGAAATCACGACCTTTGGTACAGCCGCGTGTTTGCCAGCCGTGCACATACAAGCTCTCGTTATGGCCGATAGCGACTTGGTGGACGTCAAGCAGGCGTGGTATGCAACCCTTGCTGACATCTTTGTCATAAACCAATTCGACGATGCGATTAGTTTTCGCGGCTTCGCAAAGTTGCTCTTGGAACTTTTCCTGCGATTGGGCCGGGGCGGTGATAGCGCAGGAGATGATCAGTGTTGTGCATGTGGTTTTCAATATCATTGCGATGCCCTTCGAATGTGT
This sequence comes from uncultured Amylibacter sp., assembly GCA_943846615.1. Taxonomy (GTDB): domain Bacteria; phylum Pseudomonadota; class Alphaproteobacteria; order Rhodobacterales; family Rhodobacteraceae; genus Amylibacter. The sequence continues at coordinate 2,524,975 of OX044354.1, forward strand.
TGTTGTAAACATAGCCATGGGGGCTGGTGTTTACAATGTTACGATTTGGCAGGTGGAACGGGTTGGCGTATACATCGTGTGTATCTGAGAGGAAGTTATTATGACGATACCGAAATTGAAGCGGGTGAAGATTTTAAGCGCAGATGAATTGTGTGTTTGGTTGGCGAAGAATGTGGATATTGGCCAAGATATTATGTTGGTGATGTTTGATAAATCCAGCGGTGATAAGCATATCGCACGCGAGGTCGTGAACGAGGCTTTGGTTGATGCTGGCTGGGGCAGCGGGCGGATTTATACATTGCATGGAAACCAGATTGGACATGTGATACGCCCACCGAAGTAGGCTATAGGAGAACAGGTCATGGTGATTGCCGCAATTGGTGGGATGCAATTAAAAAGCATGTGGGGCTATTTCAAAGTGATTGTACCCACGTTGAAGGTTTTGAAAGCCGCCAAGGCGACGGATGGCTGTGTTCATGCGGAAACTTATAAGCATGGCGATGTGTTTTTTGCGGTGTCTGTTTGGGAAAACGAAGCGCAGATGCAGGAATTTGCGCGCACGGGATTGCATGGAGAATTGATGCCGGGTGCGATGAAGCATCTGGGGATGTTTTATAATCACAGTGTAGAGGTTGATGAGGTGCCAAGCCGCGACGAGATGGCGGAGGTGTGGCGCACGGCGATTGCGGCGCGTGGTGGTGAGGGGACTGTTGGTGGGTATGGGCCGCTGGATGGATGAGTATAGAGTATTACATACAGGGATTTCGTGAAGGTGAAGCGAGTGGGGTTGGAGAAGCAGACATTTTAGGGTGCTTTAAACTTTCGAAAAGGGATACTTTGGATGGGCAGTATCACCTTCAATACACTAAAAACGTTGACTGTCATCTGAGCCTAACAACGCAAGAAGGTTGCATAACGGCTATTTGTATCCATCGCCCTGTGAATCACCCTTCATTGTATGAAAGCATTTTTTGAGTACTCTCTTTTCAGGGGTACATCTTGTTCGCGCCAAGTGGAAATGGACCGGTTGCTGTGGATAAGCGTATCGTTCCTCATTTACCAGTCGACTTGATAGAAAATCTGGGTGAAGTGATTTTCGTTCAAAGTGACACTGAAATTCTCCCAGCGTTATTTGATGAATGTCTCTAACCCTAAGTTGCTGAAAGCTCTTCCAATAGAGCTTCTCATCCGTGTTTTCCCAACTTCCAGCCCTTTGCGCCCAGCGTTTCATCAGCTGTTTTGGCAGAAGCATCTTCCAATTGCGTCGCCATTGAATCGTTCCATGTGTTTAGGAATGAACCTACGGATAGGCAGGCGATTGCCTCGACAATTTGGTCGTCTGTGAAATGTTGTTTCATGTCGTTGATTTCGGCTTCTGTTACCGCGTTTGGGTGGGATGATGCGGCCAAGGCGAGGCGTAATCCTGCGCGTTCGGCATCGTTAAACAGATTGCTGGTTTCGAAATCCCAAAGGGCGTCCAGTTTGGCGGGGGAAATTTCAGGATGTTTTACAAGGGACGAAGCCGAGTGTGCCTGACAATACATGCAGCCGTTGTTTTCGCTTTGGATTAGGAACATCATTGCGCGCAGTTCGGTGGGGATCGTCAGGGATGCGGCGATAGATTTTTGCAGGTTTCCAAAGGCCGCCGCGATTTGGGGTTTGCGGGCCATTGTGCGAAATGAATTTGGGACTTTGCCCATTGTTTTAATGTAGTTTTCTTTTGCGGTGTTTAGTTCATCTGGGAGTTCGTCGATTTCAAGAGGCGTTACATGTGGCATTGGGGAACTCCGTTATTGTGAAGGAAAATGGGCGGCTTGTTAGCCGCCCATGTTTGTTTATGCCGTCGCTTTGGTCAAGGCCTGATCCATGTCGGCGATCAGGTCGTTCACGTCCTCGATCCCGATGGACAGGCGAACCACGTTGGATTCTGCACCTGCGGCCGCGCGTTGTTCGTCCGATAACTGGCGGTGCGTGGTGGATGCCGAGTGGATGATCAAAGAACGTGTGTCGCCCAAGTTGGCGACGTGGCTGAAGAGTTCAAGAGATTCCACTAACTTAACACAGGCGTCATAGCCGCCTTTGACGGCGATGGTGAACAGGCCGCCTGCGCCCTTGGGGCAGATTTTTGCAACGCGGTGATTGTAGGGCGAGGATTCCAGACCAGCATATGTGACAGCGTCAATGCGGTCGTCGTTTTCCAACCATTTCGCCAGTGCGGTGGCGTTTTCCACGTGTTTTTGCATGCGCAATGAAAGCGTTTCGATGCCCATCAATGTGTAGTGCGCGCCCTGAGGGTTCATCGTCATGCCCAGATCGCGTAAACCAATGGCGATGGAGTGGAAGGTGAAGGCCATTGCGCCCAGTGCCTCGTAGAAGTTGATGCCGTGGTAGGCGGGTTCTGGGGCGGCGAGGGATGGGAATTTTCCTGATGCGGCCCAGTCGAATTTACCGCTGTCGACCACTGCGCCACCTGTGACTGTCCCATTACCTGTTAGGTATTTGGTCGTGGAGTGGACGACCAATGTTGCACCGTGTTCAATCGGGTTACACAGGTATGGCGTGGCCGTAGTGTTATCTACGATCAATGGGATACCTGCGGCGTCTGTGATTGCGGAAATTGCATCAATATCAGTAATATAACCGCCTGGGTTTGCGATGGATTCACAAAATACAGCGCGAGTGTTGTCGTCGATGGCGGCGGCAACAGCGTCAGTGTCGTCGAAGTCAACGAAGGTGGCTGACCAGCCGAATTTTTTGATCGTGTTGGTGAATTGTTGGACGGTGCCACCATAGAGGCGCGTGGATGCAACGACATTCATGCCCGGTGCCATCAATGGGAATAGAGCCATGATTTGGGCGGCGTGGCCTGATGAACAGCAGACTGCGCCTGCGCCACCTTCTAACATTGCAATGCGCGTTTGAAGCGCGCCGACGGTTGGATTTGTTAGGCGTGAGTAAATATAGCCTACCTCTGCCAAGTTAAACAAATTCGCGGCGTGTTCGGCATCGCGGAACACGTAACCTGTTGTTTGGTACACTGGAATTTGGCGTGCGCCTGTTGCTGGATCTGGGGCGGCGCCTGCGTGTACTTGTAATGTATCGAAGCCTAGGGCGGTGTTATCTGTCATGGTTTTCTCCTCTGAAGGGAAAAACTATCGTGAAAAGAGGCTGTACACAACCTCTAGGCAGGTCGTATCCATACCGAACACCGATTTTATTTATGCCGTAACTATGCGCCTGCGAACTTGGCCTGCATTTCATCACGTGCGTCATCAGTGATTTTCGCGAACATGTTTTCGGGCACGGTGAATGCATGACCGACAGGAAGAGTTTCGAGTGCGCCCGCGATATCCGTTGGCCATTTTGATGGGGTGTTCATTGCCGTTGCCATCGTTTTGGCCGCATCGGGGATAAACGGTTCGGATAGGGCCGCATAGATTGGGATTAGGTTCAGCGCGAAACGCACGATTGCTGCGGCTGCGTCTGGGTCTGTTTTGAACAATGTCCACGGCGCCGCGGCTTGTAGGTATTCATTACCGATCGCCCAGATGGCGCGAAGGTCAGATGCGGATTTACGTACCTCCATTTTTGCCATGTTGTCTTCGTAAGATTTAAGGCGTTCTGTTAGCTGTGTGATCACCTCTGCTTCGGCTTCGCCATATTCACCACCTGACGGCACCTCTTCGCCGAATTTTGAGCGGCAGAATTTTGTGATGCGGGATACGAAGTTGCCAAGCACGTCGGCGAGATCTTTGTTCACGCCGTTTTGGAAGCTTTCCCATGTGAATTCGGAATCCGAGCTTTCTGGAACGTTGGTCAGCAACCACCAGCGCCAGTAATCGGAGGGTAGAATGTCCAATGCTTGGTTCATGAAGACGCCGCGCCCTTTGGAGGTTGAGAATTGGCCACCATCGTAGTTTAGGTAGTTAAACGATTTGATGAAATCGACCAGTTTCCAATTGTCATCTGCACCCATGATTGTGGCGGGGAATGATAATGTGTGGAAGGGGACGTTGTCCTTGCCCATGAACTGGACGTAATTCACATCATCTGCGCCCTTGTCAGTGCGCCACCAGCGTTCCCAATCGGCTGCAGGTTTGCCCTGTGCCGCGGCCCATTCAGCCGTTGCGGCAATGTAGGCGATGGGGGCATCGAACCAAACGTAGAATACTTTGCCTTCCATGCCAGGCCAGTCCTCGGTGCCGCGTTTTACGGATACGCCCCAGTCCAGATCGCGGGTGATGCCGCGATCCTGTAGGCCGTCGCCATCGTGAAGCCATTTTTTGGCGATGGATGTGGTGAGGATTGGCCAGTCTGTTTTTGAGCTGATCCATTTATCCAGTGTTTCGGAAAGTTTGGATTGGCGCAGGTAAAGGTGTTTGGTTTCGCGTACTTCCAGATCGGTCGAACCTGAAATTGCGGAACGTGGGTTGATAAGGTCGGTTGGTGATAGTTGTTTGGTACAGTTTTCACATTGATCGCCGCGCGCATCGGCAGAGCCACAGTTTGGGCATTCGCCTTCGATGTAGCGATCAGGCAGGTAGCGGCCATCGGCGTTGGAGTAGACTTGTTTTTCGCTGACCTCTTCCAACAACCCATTGTCCGCGAGTTTACCCGCGAAGTATTGTGTCAGTTCGTGGTTTTGTGGGCTGGATGAACGACCAAAGTGATCGAAAGACAGGCGGAAGCCAGCAGCTAGATCAGCCTGTGTTTGGTGCATTTCGGCGCAAAAATCGGCGACGTCTTGGCCTGCCTTGGCTGCGGCCAATTCGGCGGGAGTGCCGTGTTCGTCGGTGGCGCAGATGTACATAACCTCGTGACCCATGGCGCGGCAATAGCGTGCGTAAACGTCCGATGGCAATTGACTGCCGACGAGGTTTCCAAGGTGCTTAATGCCATTGATGTACGGCAATGCGGAGGTGATGAGGGTGCGTGTCATGTGCGTTCACTTACGTTAGTTTCATAGTGATTTAACGCAAACGCAAGATAACCGCTAGTCGAGATTTTTGCGCCTGATCAATTTTCCAATCGTAAAGGATGTGCGGGGCATGTAGCGGTATTTTGTGCGTTCCGTAGATGAAGAACGCACCATCATCCGACCAAGGCCGAAGATGACCAAACCGATGTGTGCCACTGTGATGAAGCTGAACATTGCAGAGGGGCCGAAGTTTTGGATCAGGGATGATGCGATTAATGGCGAGAAGACCGCGCCGATGGCATAGTAGAACATCAAGGATGCGTTCAGTTCGACGCGTTCGGCGGGGGTAGTGAAATCGTTTGCGTGGGCGGCGGAGATTGAGAAAATGGGGAATGTTGTTGCGCCAAAGCCAAAGGCCAGAACATAGGTGTTTATTTTGGTTGTTTCACCGATCACGACGAAGGCGGCGCAGACGATGATGCTGGCGATAGACATGGCGATCAAGACGCGGCGGCGATCGAATTTATCGGCGAGGTATCCGACGGGGAATTGCGCGAGTGCGCCGCCGATCAGGATGATGGCGAGGAAGTAGCCGATTTCGGAGGCTGATAGACCCACGTCTGCGCCGTAAATTGGCCCGACCATACGAAAGGATGAGGCGGTGATGCCCGCGGTGATAACACCCGCCACGCCAAGTGGTGATGTTAGTGCCGTGCGGATCGGGTGGAGACGCGGTGGTGTTGGAACCTCTGGTGCCTTGGATTGCGTTAGGGTGAGGGGCCAGATTGCGATGCAGGCGAGGATGGCAAGGATGTTGTAGGAAATGTAAGAGGCAGGGGTTAGGAATGCGATCATCATTTGCGCCATGGATGATGCGCCGATGTCCACCACGCGATAGGCGGACATGACGCGACCACGGATTTCATTGGTAACCTTGGCCTGAAACCAAGCCTCAATCACGGTGTAACAACCTGCGACGCACATGCCTGATAGGACGCGTAGGGCAAGCCAGAAGTATGCATCGATCCACAGGGGATGAGCGATTGCGCCGATTGCGCCCATGGTGGCGAACATCGCGAATGTGCGGGAATGGCCAACAGAGCCGATCAGGCGCGGTGCCCAGAAACAACCGATAAAGAAACCGACGAAATGTGCGGAGCCGAGAAGGCCGATTTGGACGCGCGAGAAGCCCGTTTTCAGGCCAGACAGTGCATCCAATGGGCCGATTGCGCCAGAGGATAATTGGAGAAGCGCAATGGAAAGTAACAGTGCCGCGAAGGAGATGAGGAGTCTCATGTTGAGCCTTGGTGTTTTTTATAACACTGGCTGAATGCGTGGGTAAGTCTAGTGCTTTTTCGACAAAGTGGATGTCGTTATTGGAAATTTTAAATAGTGTTTTTTGTCACTGTTTAAAATTCTAATACTTGAATTTTTAAATAAAATACATGTGATTGTCACTATCTGGTTTTCGATTATGGCGACTGGACCTTATGGAGGGGATAAATTGTGAAATTATCATTTTTAAAAAGACCTAAGGTGTGTGTCACGACGAGGATTAGTGATGCACTGCCAAGGGTTGGCGGAGCTTTAATGTTGGGCGTGTTGGCCATGGTGATTTCGCCAGCAACGGCGCAGGCGAAAAAGCTGGAGGCACGTGTCTGTTTGAACATTCCACAAGGGCACAATTATGACAGTGACAGCGGGTTCGAAGTGGTTGTAAAGCCATCAACGGCTGGCATCGCAAAGAACCTAAAGCCTGTCACGTTGGTATTGGCGAGGAGCGGGCGGGGGGCAAGTGGCGCGATCGAATCTATTTTTGGGGGCAGCGGTTCCAGCACGACGACCCTGCCAATTGGGTATACATGCCAGCGCTTTACCATTGGATCAGCAGGTGGAATGGTGAACGATTTTGAACTGACATCAGAGACAGAAATTGATGCGAAGTTGATCGGTGGTAATGATATTTGTGCGGATGAGTTGTATATCCAAAGGTTTGTAGACGGGGTTGATATCAAAATCGCGCGGTTCTTAAATAAAACGCGATTGTGTTGGGGCGACGATTTCCCCAATGCCAAATATACACAAACCCTTAAGCCAGCGTATTTTAATGATGGGCGGAATTTTGTAAATGCGACCGCAGCATGGGCACCCATATGCCGAACCACAAATTGCGATTCAACGAAAACCGTTACGATCGGATATACTGTAAAGGTGGGCAATACCCTGACCAATGCGTCATCAACCACAATAAAACGTGAAGTGTCTGCTGGGATTAAAAAGGAAGGGTTTGAGGCGAGTACAAGCATGTCGAAATCCACAACCAATTCCGTTTCAAAAACCGTATCAACGGACATTACGAACAGCACGATAAAATCCAGAACCGTGAATTTAGGATATAAACCCGAAGTGCGCCGAAAGCTGGGTGTTGTGAGTGTTTGGGAATATGTCATTTACAGCCATATGTCTGACGGTTCCACCGTGGCGGTTCCGACGGGATTACGTGGATGTTCGAATTCCGACACGGAACCAAAATTTGGACCAGGCAGCCCTGATGTTGACCTATCCTGCCAAGGTGCGTTGAATGCCGTGGCATGTGCACAAGAAAATGGAGAATGTACGTTTATGAGCGCTGGTACGTATCACGTGTTTTATGGTGTCAGCGGGAATAGCATTTCCAAGATCGTTGATAGACCAATCATGTGTACGAATGATGCGTTTGGGCATGATCCTGCACCGGGCGTGGATAAGCGGTGTTGGGGATATTCTGTAAACTAATCCATGTTGGGCATCCAATTTGGGTGCCCCATTTCATTAGCGGACCATGCGCCGCAGTGTTTCATCGCGTATGATGAGATGACGGTAGAGGGCCGCCAGAATATGCATGGTTGCTAGCGCCGTCATGGCCATTGCGGCGTAGCCGTGCAGCATCAGGAAAAGATCAGCGACTTTTTCGTCTTCGCCCCAGATGAGGGGGATGTCAAAGAGGCCGAAGAAAGGGATGGAGAAGCCCGTTGCGGATGAACCGATCCAGCCGAAAAATGGTGTTGCCAGCATCAGGACGTAGAGGACGGTGTGAACCAGTTTTGCCAGCAGGTGTTCCATTGGTTTTGCGGGCAGAGCAGCGGGCGGCGGGTTTGTGACGCGCCACAGGATGCGAATTGTGATCAGTGCCAACAGCAACATGCCAAATGCCTTGTGGCGGGGGATTAGGTGGTAGTTATCGGGGCCAAGTTCGAGGTTTGAGATGTATTTGCCAAAGAAAAACATAGCCCACAAGCCAATGGCGATGATCCAGTGTAGGGATTTTGTGATCCAGCCGTATTGAGTGGGTGTGTTGCGCGCGCTCATTGTTTTTGGATCGCGGCGAGGATGTTGATGCGTAGGTCTGGTGCGACCTCTTTAGGGTAGCCGTCAGCGCCAAAATCAAAACGATCTAAGGTGCCAATGATTTTTATAAACAGGTTGTCGCGTTCGTTTACATCACTGCCCCTTGGGCGGAAAAGTTGGGCGGTGAGGGTGAGTGGCTTTGTGATGCCGCGCACTGTGATGTCGCCGTTGATCGTGGCGGTATCGCCCGCGCCTGTGACGGATTTGGACTGAAATGTGATTTCTGGGAAAGCTTTGGCCGACAGGATTTTTTTGGATCGCATGGCTTGGGTGCCGAAAACGAACCCACCTGTGGCTGTTTTTGTTTTTAGTGTTACGGAAACGGTGCTGTTTTGTAATGCTTGGAAATCGACGGCGACGTTGATGTCGTAATCATTGAAAGCACCGATGATATCCTTTCCACCAAAAGTATAGGTGAAGTTTACGTCGGTGTTTTGGGTGTCGACGGTGTATTTGACAGGGGCTGCCGTCACGTTTGATGCGAATAGGCAGATTAAAAGGGTGAATAAAATACGCATGGTGATCCCGTACCCAGAAATTGGGTATGGGGTATCTTAACGTGCGAAAGCGTGATGTGAAATCACGTTTATGCGAATTTGTCTGGATGCGCTTCGCGAGCCATATGATCGAGGACGGCGTTTACAAAGCGGCTCTCGTTGCCTTCGGGGAAGAAGGCCTTGGCCACGTCAACGTATTCGACGATTGCCACCTTGGGTGGGGTGTCGCCGATAACGAACTCTGCGCCCGCTGCGCGAAAAATTGCGCGGACGGTTGGGTCGATGCGGTCGATTGGCCATTTGGCGACCAAGGCGCGATCGGTCATTTGATCGATTTTGGCCTGTTGGTTGACGGCATTTAAAAGGATTGCATCGAACAGGTCGATGTTGCCTTCGGCGTATGTGTCGCCTTCCATGATCGCACCAAAACGGTGATCGACGAATTGTTCGCGTACATCATCCATTGATTGATCGGAAGATTCCATTTGGAACAGGGCCTGAACCGCATAAAGACGTGCGGCGGATTTCATTTGTTTTTTAGATGTCATGTTGTTTTCCGCGGGTCGCCCGCCATGTGAATGAATTCGGATGCAGGTTTGAACCCGATGTTTTTCGAGATATTGGAGAGGTCGCGTGATAGAGCGATCAGTTCTAATGCGGCAATGGCGGCAGCTGCGCCGCAGTTATCCTTGCGCGGGCTGGCCATTTTCGCCAGTTGTTTTTTGTTAGAGGCGCAAAGGATCGCGCTGCCCAGTGGGTAACCTGATGCGCCGATGGAACCAATGCCGCGCAATGTTTCGCCGTACATCGCCGTTGCCGCGCGATCATCGGATTCGTTTACCACAGAGCCCAGCAAAACGTAGCCGTCAAAGCGGCCTGAATTGATGATCAGCTTTAGGGCGGTCGCCAAGTCCAGAACGCCAGAAACCTCGAATACCTCAAACGGGATGTCGTTTTTTTCCAGCAGGGTAGATGCTCCCTTGGTCAGGCGATCCGCGATGCTGGGGTTATAGCGTGCAGAAATCACCGCGATTTTTGGGTTTGACCCCGAAAAATCAGGGATGTCTTTGGATTTACGAGAGGTAGATAGCATTGGGTTTCCTGATTGTGATGTGCAGTTATGAAGTCCGGCGCACATCGGCTAGACGCGCCACATAACGCGCGAGAGTGTCAATCTCCAGATTTATTTTGTCGTTTACGGCAATATCTGCCCATGTGGTGTTCTCTTTGGTGTGTGGGATCAGATTTACGTTGAACGTATCGCCGTCCACATCGTTTACCGTCAGGGATGTGCCGTCCAATGTTACAGAGCCTTTTTGTGCGATAAAACCCGATAGTTGGTGTGGAACAGAGAAGGTGACGACTGTGCTGTCGCCAACGGCGGTGATGTCTGTGATGACTGCAACGCCATCGACGTGGCCCGATACGATGTGCCCGCCCAATTCGTCGCCTAGTTTCAAAGCGCGTTCCAGATTAACGCGTGACCCGATTTTCCATGCCTTTCGGCCTGATGCGATGTTGGTTTTGGAAACGGATTCGGCGGAGATTTCGACGTCAAACCAATCGCGATCATTTTCGCGGCCTTTTGTGATGACCGTCAGGCAAACGCCGTTACATGCGATGGACGCGCCGATATCGACGGTGTCGGTATCATAAGCCGTTAAAATACGTGCACGTAGATCACCTGTTTTTTCCAATTCAGCGATTTCGCCAACGTCTGTAATAATCCCAGTAAACATGCGGTAATCCTTTGAAGTGGAAGGGTGTAAATTACGTTTCAATGGAATTTATCACAGGGCAGTGGAAGATGTATAGTTGATATGTTAGGTTTGATACATATTTAAGAGTTATGATCACGTTAAGCCTGGGGTGTTATAGGGGCGTAAGTTACTGTGGATCATTGAAGGGGATTATGAATACAGTATCAATACCATCGCGTGCACAACGTAAGTTCCTGTTTTTACAGGGGCCGCATGGGCCGTTTTTTTATGAGATTTCGCGCATATTAATGGCGTCTGGTGCTGTTGTGCAAAAAGTGGGATTCAACAAGGGTGATGAATATTTTTGGCGTGATGGTGCGACGTATACGCCGTTTCATGGTGTGAATGATGATTGGGCCGCCTATTTTCGGGAAGTGATCAGCAATGGCGTGACGGATATTGTGCTTTACGGTGATGCGCGGTTTTTCCATGTCAGTGCAATTAAGATCGCCAAAGAGGCCGGCATCACGGTGCATTGTTTCGAAGAGGGATATTTGCGTCCCTATTGGGTGACATATGAACGTGGTGGTGTGAACGGAAATTCGCGCATCATGTCGACGCCAATCTCTGAAATGCGTTCGGCGTTGAAAAAGATTGATGATGAACAGCCCGAAGCGCCAGCGCGTTGGGGCGAGTTGCGCAATCATATGTTTTATGGTGCATGGTACCATTTCCATGTGTTGTTTCGGAATGGGGCCTATCCGAATTACAAAACCCATCGCGCGGCATCCATTCGCCAAGAGTTTTCATCACATGCAAAGCGGTTGTTCATGATGCCGTGGCGGTCATTCAAACGGGCGTATGATACGGCGCGGATTATCAAATCTGGCTATGTGTACCATTTGGCGATGCTGCAATTGGGCCATGATGCGTCAATTGTGGATCATAGCCCCTATGAGGACATGGAAGGGTTTATGCGCGATGTGGTCGAGGCGTTTTCCCTAAAGGCGCCGGGTCATCACCATTTGATTTTTAAAGCGCATCCATTGGAAGATTACCGTGTCGAGGTGGACAAGATTGCGTTTCGATTAGCAGAGGAACATGGGTTAACGGGGCGGGTGCATTTTTTGAATGGTGGCAAGCTTGCCGAGTTGTTGGGAATTGTGCGTTCCGTCGTGACGGTGAATTCGACGGGTGGGCAGCAGGCGCTGCGCCGAGGTTTGCCAGTAAAGACATTGGGCGACAGTGTGTATTCAAAACCAGAGCTGACATCCCACCAGAGTTTGGCCAGTTTTTTTAAAAACCCGCATACTCCTGATTTACCTGCGTATTTGGATTATCGTCGCTATCTGTTAGCGACATCGCAAATTACCGGTGGGTTCTACTCAAAAAAGAGTCGCGTCCGATTGATTCGTCAATCGGTTGATATGGTGCTGTCAGATCACGATCCCTATCAGCTGTTATCCGAGTCCGAAGCGGCACCTATGCAACAAATTAAGCTGATTAAGTAACGCGATAAATCGGCACTGGAAATCTGTGGCGATTTGAGTAAAAGTGCGCGGTAAATACCATGGGGACAGGTAATGATGTTTACGACTGGAAAAGTTTTTAAAGCAGCGGTAGCTGGATTGGTTATCGCCGCGCTAAGTGGTTGTGGATTGCCGCGTTCAGGGCCGAGTAAGCAACAATTGTTGGCTGGTAGTGAAGATCGCAAAGGCGATGCGTTGGTTGTGGTGATCGACGCGGATGTGATCGAGAAAACGAAGTACACCAAGAAGCTGTCATTTGGCCCTGCGTTTACCAAAGCGGGATCGATCAACACTGATGTTGTGCGTTCGGGTGATCAGCTGTTGTTGACGGTTTATGAAAACGTCCAAGCGGGCGTTTTGGGCACCGCTGGTGTGCCATCATCCATTAACAATCTACAAGTTGACCAATCTGGTTTCATCTTCGTGCCATACGCTGGCCGGATTAAGGCCGCTGGCAGCACGATTGAAACAGTACGTCGCCGCATTGAGAGCAATTTGGCAGATCAGACACCAGATCCGCAAATTCAACTGGCGCGTTCGACGGGTATTGGCGCATCTGTCACCATCGTTGGTGCGCAGGCGCAAGGTGTGTTCCAGATTGATGCATCGTCAACGCATCTGTCGTCCATGTTGGCGCGCGCGAACGGGACACGTGGCGAACCAGAAACAACGATTGTAAAGGTCACCCGCGGCCGCAACACGGGTTCGATTTGGTTGGCTGACTTGCTGACTGATCCCGCGAATGACATCCATTTGCGCCCAGGTGATCGCATTTTGTTAGAGGCTGATAAACGCCGCTATTCTGTATTTGGCGAAATTGGCACAGGTTTAAAAACGTTTTCGAAACCACAAATGACATTGTTTGATGTGATTGCCAGCAACGGTGGTATTAAATCAACAACAGGTGATCCGCGCGGTGTGTTTGTTTTGCGTAACGAAATGCCACGTATTGCGTCGTTCTTCTATAACGAGCCGAACTATGTTGATTCAAAACGCATCATGTATGTGTTCAATCTGTTGCAACCAAACGGTATCTTCTTGGCCAATGAATTCCAAATTCGTGATGGCGATATCGTTTACGTAACCGAAGCACCGTATTCACAATACAGCAAATTGATCCGTACATTGGTAACGCCAGTGAATACGCTCGATGGTCTGGCAAATCGGTTTAAATAAATAGGCAATGGCCATAAAAAATAACGCCCCAGGTAGAAGACAACGTTTGTTCGTCTATAATCTGGGGCTTCTTTTTTATCGCCGTGCACGGCGGATTTTAGAGGCGCATGGGTACGATGTGAAGTTCGGCTGGCCGCGTTATGATACCGATATGATTGGTGTTTGGGGCCGCAAGAGGACATCGCGGCGTGGACGTGCTTTGGCTGCGAAACGTGATTTACCATTATTGACGATCGAAGATAGTTTTTTACGTTCCGTGCGCACGGGACGGCAGGGCGCCCCCAGTTTGGGCGTGATTTGCGATCGACGCGGGATATTTTTTGACACAACCAAAGACAACGACTTAGCCGCGTTCATCAAGGCATCTGTTGGCGTGCCACAGGTTGATTTGGACAAGGCGGCGGCGGGGATCGATGCGCTGCGAACCCATCAATTGTCCAAATACAATGCGTTTGAATTGGATGATCCTGATTTGCCCGGCGATTACGTGTTGGTGGTGGATCAAACCAAGGGCGATGCGTCGGTGCGATTGGGTAGGGCAAATGCCGACAGTTTCCAAAAGATGTTGAAATGTGCAATGGATGAAAATCCGGGTGTGAGGGTTTTGATTAAGGCGCATCCAGAAACTGTGGCAGGCAAGCGGTCGGGGCATTTTCAGGCGGCGGATGCGCAGGGTGTCGTTGAATTTTACGACCGTCCCGTATCGCCATGGCGTTTGATGAAAACAGCGCGCGCTGTTTATTGCGTGACCTCTCAGATGGGGCTGGAAGCAATTTTTGCTGGCCATAGACCTGTTGTTTTCGGGTTGCCGTTTTATGGGCGTTGGGGGTTAACGGATGATCGCCATGAGGCGGCCGAGCAACTGGGTTGGCGCAAGCCAGAACACTTGTTTTGGGCGGCCTATCTGAAATATCCGCTGTGGTATGATCCGTTTTTTGAACGCCGCAACAGTTTTTATCGCACCGTTGATGTGTTGGTGGCGCAGGCTAAGAACTGGCGTGATGGATCGCGTGGTGCGGTGATGTTGGGGATGCGGTTATGGAAACGTGGTTTTCTGCGCCAGATGCTGGGGTCGGCGGGCGGCCGTATTCAGTTTGCAAATGGGTTAGAGGCGGCGTTGAATGCCGCGCGTGAAAACGCGGCACCGTTGTTTGTTTGGGGACAGACGGGTGGTGAAAACCTGTCTGCGATGGCCGAAGCGGATGGTGTTGATATTGTCACGGTTGAAGACGGGTTTGTGCGGTCCAAGGGATTGGGTGCGGAATTGGTGCGGCCTTGTTCCTTGGTTTTTGACCGGCAGGGAATTTATTATGATCCAAGTGGCCCCAGTGATCTAGAGGATTTGATTGCCGCATCCGTGGATTTACCGACGCGTGAAATTGAACGCGCAGGGGCTTTACAGCGCCAGTTCTGTCGCGCGGCGCTGTCGAAATACAATCTGGGCGGGTCAGAGCGAAAACTGCCAGAAAAACAGGGGCGTCAGATTGTTTTGGTTGTCGGGCAGGTTGAAGATGATGCCTCCGTTACGCTGGGCTGTGATGTGATCAAAAGCAACAAGGATTTGTTGTGGGCGGCACGCCAAGCATTTCCCAAAGCGTATCTGATTTATAAACCGCATCCAGATGTTGAGGCGGGGTTGCGGTCTGGTGCGGTTGGTGCAGAAACATTGCGCGCCACGGTGAATGGCGTTGCACGTAATAGCGATATTACGGGGCTGATTAAGGGCTGTGATGTCGTGTGCACCATGACGTCATTGGCGGGTTTTGAGGCATTGTTGCATGGCAAACAGGTCGTTTGTTTTGGTGTGCCGTTTTATGCGGGCTGGGGTTTAACCGATGATCGTGGCGATGTGCCCGAACGACGCACAGCACGACCCAGTTTGGAACAGCTGATCCATGCCTGTTTGATTGGATACCCACGCTATTGGGATCCGATCAGTGGGGATCCTTGTCCAGCGGAAACCGTGTTTGAACGGTTTGAACGCGGACAGTATGGGCCGCAAGGGACCGCCACGACCAAGGCGTTGGCAAAGTTGCAGGGTGTGTTCTCGAGTTATGCGCATTTGTGGCGCTAGGGTTTATTCCACACGCTGACGGTATCATCGCCGATTTGGCGTAGATCGTTCAATTCAAAACGCGGGGCGTTTGCCAAAACGGTGTTTTTCATATCGCCAAGCGAAGGTTTGCCATCTGCGCCAATAGCGACACCCGCCTGCATGATGATCAGTTGATCGACTAAGCCAGCCTTGATTAAAGAGCCGCCTAACGTACCGCCGCCTTCGCAGAAAATGCGGGTGAGGCCCGCGTTGGCCAGTTGCGTCATGGCGTCGGTGATATTCACGCGATTATCTGTTGTTTCACAGGGAATGCTGATTGCACCTGTGTTTTTCCATGGGGTGAATTCGGCCCCTGCAGTGTGGCAAAACCAGACGGGGGTGTTGTTGGCAGTATTGGCTAAGTTACCCTTGGGGGGGGTGCTCATATGGCTGTCGATAATCACACGCACGGGTTGGGTCCGCTTCCCAAAGCCGCGCACATTAAGGGTTGGGTCATCGGCGTCAACCGTTCCACGCCCGACCATGACCGCGTCATGTGTCGCGCGAAGATAATGGACGAAGCGGCGCGATTGTTCGCCTGTGATCCATTGGCTGTCGTCTGTGGATGTGGCGATGCGGCCATCAAGGCTGATCGCGAGTTTTAGGGTTATGAAAGGGCGGTTGTGTTTGATGCGATAGAAGAAACCCGCATTGGCGGCGTCGGCCTCTGATTTTAGCACATCCATGGTTATATCGATGCCCGCGTCGCGCAGCATTTGAATGCCGTTCCCTGCGACGCGGGGGTCTGGATCTGTGGTGGCGATGACGACGCGCGATAGGCCTGCGTTGATTAACGCAGTGGCGCAGGGGGGCGTTTTGCCGGTGTGGGAACATGGTTCCAATGTGACGTAGGCAGTTGCACCATGCGCGGCATTGCCCGCTTGGCGAAGTGCCATGACCTCGGCGTGGGGGCGGCCGCCCGGTTGGGTGTGCCCGCGCCCAAGGACGCGGGCATTTTTGACAATGACACAGCCCACAGATGGGTTTGGCCATGTTTGGCCAAGCCCGCGTTGCCCATCGGATAACGCCAGTGCCATCCAACGTTTATCGGTGGCGGTTAGTGACATTAATCTTCGGCTGCTTCGGGTGGGCGCAGTTGATGAACGAAATCTTCAAAGTCATCGGCGTCTTGGAAGTTTTTATACACGGATGCGAAACGCACATAGGCGACTGTGTCGATGCGCGCCAATGTGTCCATGACGATTGCGCCAATTTTATCGCTGTCGATGTCGGCTTCGCCCATGGATTCAAGACGGCGCACGATGCCAGAGATCAGTTGATCAATGCGATCGGTTTCGATGGGGCGTTTTTGTAGTGCCATACGGATCGAACGCGCCAGTTTTTCACGATCAAAATCTTCGCGTTTTCCGTTCTTTTTGATAACGACCAGATCGCGTAGTTGTACGCGTTCATATGTGGTGAAGCGACCGCCACATGATGGGCAAAAGCGTCTGCGACGGATCGCGACGTGATCTTCGGCTGGGCGGCTGTCTTTCACTTGGGTGTCTGTATTTCCGCAAAATGGGCATCTCATGACCTGATCCTCGGGTACGTGTTCTTGTTTTTATTGTTTTTGTACCGCGTTTATACACAGGCCCGCTAGATTTGGGTAGAGTCTTGTATGCAACACTAGGGATGGTGGTTTAAGCTGGGTTTTCCGTCGCCTGACGCCAATGTCGGCGGCATAGGGAAACGTAGGTATCGTTGCCGCCGATCAGGATTTGATCGCCGTCGGTTTGAACATTGCCATTTTCGTCTTGGCGCACAACCATCGTTGCCTTTTTCCCGCAATGGCAGATGGTTTTAATTTCGCGCATCTCGTCCGCCAATGCCAACAGGGATGCCGAACCAGGGAATGTTTGGCCCATGAAATCGACACGAAGGCCGTATGCCATTACAGGAACATCCAGGTCATCCACAACACGGGCCAATTGCCAGACTTGGTTAGGGGTCAGGAACTGCGCTTCGTCGATGAAAATGCACGATGTGGGGGTGGTTTTGACCTGTTTGTAGATGATTTCGTATAGGTCATCTGTGTCAGTGTAACCGGTAGCCTTTTGATCAATGCCAAGGCGCGATGCGACCTTGTTTTTACCCGCCCGATCATCGAGAGCGGCAGTTAATAGGAATGTCCCCATGCCACGTTCGCGATAGTTATAGGATGCTTGGAGAAGCAGGGTCGATTTGCCTGCGTTCATGGTGGAGTAATTGAAGTATAATTTGGCCATAGGCGCACATTATATATGCGCGCCGTAATGGCAATTGTTTTTGTATTCTAAGCGAACGATGGCGTCCGTTGGGCGCCGCCTTCAAGCACGCGACGTGTCGCGATTGCACCGACTGTGATGAATGCCAAGGCCAAGATTGCAGCAAACGACAGGGTGGGAATACCGCCTAAGCCAGCGCCAACAGTACAGCCACCAGCCAGTACGCCGCCAAGGCCCATCAGCATTGCACCCGCAAGGTAGCGTCGCGTTTGTTGTGGAGTTTCAAAGGATTGCCATTTGAATTCTCCCTTAGCCAATGATGCCAATGCAGAACCTGCTATGACACCGCCCATCAAACCAACGCCAAAACCAGCGGGGATGGCGGTGGATGCGACGGCCCAGAATAGGAGATCGGCGCTGGGGGATGTGAAGGAGAGGGATTGCATCGCAATAGGGTCGAATTCATCGAATAGGATGAAGCCTGTGCCCGCCCAAGAAAGTGGAACCAATAGGCCAAGGATTACAGCCAAGATTAGATGCGTTGTTTTCGCACCAGATTTGATGATTAGCGATAGAGCCGCCAGAACAAGCAGGCTTGCCCAAAGTGAAGCGCCGCCCGGCAGTTGTGCGAAGGATACGGTTTGATCGAAATCAATGGTGAATGAGCCTGCCCAAACGCGGATGGGGGCCAAGATTCCTTTCAATGCGGCATGTGCGGTGATACCAAAGACGATCAATACGATAAGGGCGCGGGTGTTACCCGTGCCAGTCAGAACCGTAAGGCGAGAAACGCAACCGCGCGTTAAAACCATACCCGCGCCAAACAATAGGCCGCCAAGGGCGATGGCAAGGACAGGAACATCAGAGACGAAGAAACGGTGATCCGCGAAAGAGATGATGTCCATTGCCACGAGAACCTGTGTCCCGATAATTGCCGCAATAAGTGCCGTGAACCAGACACCACGTGCGGATTTACGTTCGGACGCGTCACCAACGATGCCGCGACGGAAACAGAATTTCGTGTGTTGGCCGATTACGCCGAATGCGACACCGATGATCAGTGCGAATATGATTGACGCCGTCACTGGCGTTAGGGTTTCAAAACCGAGCTCTTCGAACATAACTGTACCTTTGTGTTTTATGCCAACAAAGGGTCTGTGCGTGGTTTTTGAGATTCGCGCAAATGGCGAAAACGGGTTGTTGTTCCGATGGTAGAGCAACTGTTGGGATGTCTCGTGTGAATTCACCGCATATTGGATGTTTATTCTAACGGGGCTCCCATTTTCAGAATAAAGTTCTTAAATTCAACAATTCATATATGCGAATACAGTACTGTGTTCCGATTATGGCTCAAAGCCCGCCAAAAGTTGGCGAATGGCGAAAATGCAACCGATAACGATCGCCAGTAATGTTACAGGGCCACTGTATGCCAATGTTGAGAACGCGGTGACGCCTTGGCCGACCGAACAGCCCAGTGCGATCACGCCACCAAAACCCATAAGAACCGCGCCGAAAATCTGACGACCCAGTTCGCGCGGGTCATCACAGGGCTCCCAGCGGAAATGGCCTTTGATCATTGAGCCGATGAAGGCACCGATTAAAACACCTGCAACGGAACCGATGGGGAAGCCTAAGCCGCCGCTGGACGCTGTCATCATATAGATCAGTGTTGCACCCAAAGGGGCTGTGAAGGTGTGGCCTGATATGGCGACTTCGTCAAAGCTGGCCTCGTTTAATACACTTGTACCCCAAAAAGCGCTGGCGACTGCGAAGCCAGCCATTACGCCCCAGAACAACATTACGGGTTCTCTGCGCAATGGCATGTGCGAGAGCGCCCAGATGATCATGGCGATTGCGATAACAACAGCTGTAATCAGTGGCGAGATTCCTATGATGGATTGGCCGAGTTGGGCGAAACCCTGTGGGCCTTCGGCGTTTAGCATTGGAAATATGGATACGCGCAGGGCGGCCAAGGGGCCAGATAGCATGAAATAGCCAGATATACCGATTACGATAACAACAACGAATGCGCGCAAATCGCCGCCGCCAAGACGCGCGAGGGATCCAAAACCACAGTTGCCAGCCAACCCCATGCCGTAACCAAAGATAAGACCACCGATGATGCTGGCAAGTGGGTTCCATTGTACAGAATGATACAGGGTGCGCGATACATCTATGTGGCCCATCGCATCCAGAGCGAAGATTGTCAGGATGGCGATGCCCAAAACGATGCCCCACAGGCGCATGCGGCGTTGATCTTGGCCCATGTATGCGCTCTCGATTGCGCCGAAGGTACAGAATTGCCCTAAACGCGCGGAGAGGCCTAGAACACAGCCGCCAGCAAGCCCCAGTAAGGCCGCGAGTGTCATTTCATCCATGGTTTCCCCCTAAAAAATTAGCCACAAAACTCCGTGTATAGAAGTTTGATAAGTTTCAAAACTTTTTCATCTTCGATGGCGTAGTAGATCGCCTTGCCTTCGCGGCGAAACGATACAATGCCCTCAATGCGAAGGCGTGCCAATTGTTGGCTGACGGCTGCTTGGCGGGAGGACACCAAGTTTTCCAGCTCTGTTACTGATTTTTCGCCATTCACTAGGTGGCATAGGATCATCAAGCGACCCTCGTGTGCCATTGCCTTTAGGAAATTTGCAGCGCTTTGACCTTTGTCGAACATTTGTTCGATATCGAAATCGTCACCAAATTTTTCAGCCATGCTCATCTTAAAACCCTAGTAGATCTTCCTCTATCGCGGCAATGCCTGCGCGGGCGCATTCATCGTCGATATCGGTTCCTGGTGCGCCTGATACGCCAATTCCGGCAACAATGCTACCCTCTGCTTCTATTGTTACACCGCCGCCCAAGGGAAGGGGCTGTGAAATGAAGCGAATACCGAAGGCCTCTTTGCCTGGTTGGGTGCTGGCATCCAGTTCAAGGGTGGATGTGCGAAAGCTGACGGCGGTCCATGCTTTGCGGGTTGCTGTTTCTTGGACATGCAGGCCTGCGTAGCGTGATTTGATGTATGCTTGGGTTAAACCAAAGCGATCGACGACGGAAACACCCACCTGATAACCCGCATCTTGGCAATGGTTCATGGCGGCAATAGCGGCCTTGATTGCGATTTCGGGTTTTAGAACTTTGAATTCAACGAATGCATCATCTTCGGCGGCGAATGTTGGTGTGGCGCATAAAAGGGCGGTGATCAGTAGCTTTTTCATGATGCTTTCTTTTCTTTTTGATATTCAGGTGTGTCCGTAAGGATTTGTTCCATCAGGCCCCAGAAGAAGTCTTCGCCTGGGTAGCCTTCGATGCGGCCGATTTCAGTGCCGTTGCGGATCACCACGAATGTGGGGGTGAATTGTGGGCGTGATTTTAGTTTTATCCCAGCGGGGATTGGATCGTGAATGTCGATACGTTTTAGGGGCGCTGTGCGACCCTCGGCTGTTTTTGGGTAGATCGGGCCAAGTTTGGAATTCCATTTAGCACACCAATGGCACCCGACCTCTTCGAACATCAACAGGCGCATCTGTTCGGCCTGTGCGGAGACGGCGGATAGTGACAATGCGAGGGCGATGAGTATTGACTTCATGAGGTGGGTTTCCATAACATATATGAAAAACGTAATATGTTTTTGATTAAAGGACAAGGTTCGTTATGTTGGATATCTCTTTCGGTGGTGCGATTTTAGCAGGGCTATTAAGCTTCTTGTCGCCGTGTATTTTGCCGATGGTGCCGTTTTACCTGTGTTATATGGCGGGTATCAGCATGAATGATTTGCAGGGCAAGGATGATATTCCCACCAGTACTCACAGAAAATTGATCTTGGCCAGTATTTGTTTTGCGCTGGGTGTGACGACAATTTTCGTTCTGCTGGGGTTGGGTGCCACCGCGCTGGGCCAAGCGTTTCGGATGTGGAAGCAGGAATTGGCATATGTTTCGGCGGCATTTTTGTTTTTGTTTGGTTTGCATTTTCTGGGCATTTTGCGAATTGGGTTATTGTACCGCGAGGCCAAGGTTGAGGCCAAGACGGACCCATCGACCCTGATCGGGTCATATGTGATGGGGTTGGCGTTTGGATTCGGTTGGACCCCATGTGTTGGCCCCGCATTGGCCGCGATTCTAATGGTTGCGGGCGGTATGGGTGATATTTGGCATGGTGGTATGTTGTTGTTGGTGTACGGATTGGCGATGACATTGCCGTTTGTAATTGCCGCGATTTTCGCCAAACCATTCCTGCGCTGGATGAATCGTAACCGCAAATATATGGGGTTGGTCGAAAAGATTATGGGCGTGATGTTGATCGTATTTGCGATCCTGATTGCCACCAACAGTGTGAATTACATTGCCAACTTTATGATTAAATATGTGCCCTGGTTTTCCACGATAGGATAGGAGAAAGTTATGAAAAAGATATTTGCATTGATTGCGTTCTTATTGGCCGCCCCTGTGATGGCCGCTGATCTGGGTGATGATGGTTTACATAAACCAGATTGGCTGCGCACCACGTTCAAGGACATGGCCGAGGATTTGGCAGAGGCCAATACCGAAGGGAAACGATTGCTGGTTATATTTGAGCAACGTGGTTGTATTTATTGCACAAAAATGCACGAAGAGATTTTTCCGCTGCCTGAAATCACCAAGATTATCGAAGAGAATTATTTCGTTGTCCAGATGAACCTGTTCGGTGACGAAGAGGTGATTGATCTGGATGGCACGTCCATGAGCGAGAAGGATATGGCGGTGCGTTGGGGCGTTGTTTTCACACCCACGATGATGTTCATGCCCGAAACGGTTGACGCTACAAAAACGTTGGCACAAAACGCCGTGGTGACGATGCCGGGTGCGTTCGGGAAACATACTACGGCGGCGTTGTTAAATTTCGTTTTGGAAAAGGGTTACGAGGGTGACGAGCATTTCCAAAAGTATTTGGCGCGCAAAATGAAAGAGGCGTCATAGGTGATAATCAAATTCAAATTCAAAAAATAGAATTTGTCCTTGCTTGATCGCAGAAATGTGTATTAAGGTATCTTTATTATTGAATGTGTTTGGGAGGATGCATGAAACGCAATCTACTTACAATTATGGTATTGGCCGCTTCCACGCTTGGCGTGAACGCAGCAGATATCGAACCATCGAAGGTCGTCTATGCCGACGGCGCTGTTGAAGCATCCTTGTCGGGTGCTGCGGGTGACGCATCTAGCGGTCAAAAGATCGTTGGCAGCAAAAAGCTGGGCAACTGTGTGGCGTGCCACCAAATTGATGCTTTGGCTGATATCCCTTTCCAAGGAGAAATCGGACCGCCACTTGATGGAGCCGCTGATCGTTGGTCCGTGGCAGAACTTCGCGGCATTGTTAGCAACGCCAAGATGATGTTCGACGAGAGCTTGATGCCATCGTTCTACAAGACCGAAGGTTTCATTCGTCCAGGGAAAGCCTACACAGGTAAAGCTGCGGACGATACATTTGCACCGCTATTGAGTGCACAACAAATCGAAGATGTGGTCGCCTATTTGGCCACTTTGAAAGAATAACACGCCCCATAGGGCACGAAGGAGTTCGAAAATGGAACTGACAAGACGTAATGTAATGATTGCAGGCGCAGGGGCATTGGTTGCCGCTGGTATGCCGATGCAAGCGTTCGCAAGTGCAACCGATGATGCAATCGCCGCCTTTACCGGTGGTGCAGAAGTTGGTGCAGGCGATATCGCAGTGGTAGCACCAGAGATTGCTGAAAACGGCAATACTGTTCCAATCGAAGTTTCATCAGAAACTGCGGTAGAGATTATGGTTCTGGCAACAGGCAACCCAACACCGGGTGTTGCGACATTCAAATTTGGTAAGTTGGCTGCATCACGTTCAGCATCAACGCGTATTCGTTTGGCGGGCACACAGGATGTTGTTGCAATCGCTAAAATGGCTGACGGCACGTTTGCAAAAGCGTCAGCAACTGTAAAAGTTACAATCGGCGGCTGCGGCGGCTAACTAGGAGTAAGAATAATGGCATCAGGTGTAAAACCCCGCGTAAAAGTCCCGAAAACGGCGGCTGCAGGTGACTCTATCACAATCAAAACATTGATCAGCCACAAGATGGAATCAGGTCAACGCAAAGATGGTGACGGCAACGTCATTCCACAATCTATTATCAATCGCTTTACATGTGATTTTAACGGCGAAAACGTTGTTGATGTCGAAATGAAAGCTGCGATTTCAACGAACCCATATTTCGAGTTTCAGGCCATGGTGCCAGAAGCCGGTGAATTCAAATTCACATGGTACGATGATGATGGTGACGTTTACGACACAACGAAAAAAATCGCGATCGGTTGATCCGTTAAGTCTTGGGAGGGACATTGATGAAAAAGCTCACTGGGATATTATTGGCAAGCACACTTGCGACGCCTTTGTTCGCTGAAGCTGTGGATGATACACTCGTCCTCAATGAAGAGATCAAAATGGTAACACGCACAGCTGCGCCTGCGCATATGGCGGAAGAAGTTGACGAGATTATTTCTGGTTGGCATTTCCGTGGCAAAGAAACACGTGCAATGCAGGCGGATGACTTTGACAATCCAGGTATGATCTTCGTTGAAAAAGGCGAAGATTCTTGGAACAAAGTCGAAGGTTCCGAAGGCAAATCATGTGCAAGTTGTCACGGCGATTCTGCCAGCATGGCTGATGTTCGTCCTGTCTACCCCAAGTATAACGAAGCGGCTGGTGAAGTGCGTACGTTAGAGATGCAAGTGAATGACTGTCGCGAAAACCAAATGGGTGCCGAGAAATTGGGCTACACCAGTGGTTCAATGGCAAACATGACAGCATTGTTGGCCTCTGTTTCACGCGGTAAGCCCGTAAATGTTGCAATCGACGGCCCGTCGAGCGCGACATGGGAAGCTGGCAAAGAGCTGTACTATGCGCGCACTGGCCAGTTGGAATTGTCATGTGCATCATGTCACGAAGCGAACTATGGCAACATGATCCGTGCGGATCACCTAAGCCAAGGTCAAATCAATGGTTTCCCAACGTATCGTTTGAAAAACACAAAATTGAATTCTGTGCATGCACGTTTCAAAGGTTGTGTTCGTGATACACGTGCACAAACATACAAACCAGGTAGCGCTGAATTCGTTGCATTGGAATTGTACGTTGCATCACGCGGCAATGGATTGTCTGTCGAAGGCCCATCCGTTCGTAACTAAATAAATTTGAAACCCCGCATCTGAATAGGTGCGGGGTTTTATCGTTTTTAACATTCACAAAATTGAATATAAGGATCCTCCCCATGATCTCTCGTCGCGATTTTTTGCAGGCCACTGTTGCCGCATCTGCCATTTACGGTGCGGGTGGTTTCACAACCGCCGCCGCACAGCAAAGCATGACCCAAGACAAGCTGTTAGAGTTTGAAACGACGGGTAATGTCACGTTGATCCACATCACGGATATTCACGGCCAGCAAAAGCCGATTTATTTTCGCGAGCCAGAAATCAATCTTGGCATTGGTGCCGTGAATGGTTTGCCGCCACATGTGACGGGTGAAGATTTCCTAAAGCTGTTCAACATGACGCCCGGCACGCCAGAGGCATACGCGTTGACGTATAATGATTTTTCCGCACTGGCCAAAGGGTATGGTCGCATGGGTGGTTTGGATCGCGTTGCGACGGTATTGAATTCAATCCGCGCGGATCGTCCCGATGCGTTGTTGCTGGATGGTGGTGATACATGGCAGGGGTCATATGTAACGCATCACACCAATGGTCAGGACATGGTCAATGTGATGAACGCGCTGAAACCTGATGCGATGACGTCGCACTGGGAATTCACGTTGGGCGTGGATCGTGTGAACGAAATTGTGGACACATTGGGTTTCCCATTTTTGGGCGCGAATATTTTTGACACCGAATGGGATGAACCCGCGTATGAACCATATGAAATGTTTGAACGTGGTGGTGTGAAAATTGCCGTGATTGGCCAAGCATTCCCATACATGCCGATTGCAAACCCCGGTTGGATGTTCCCTGATCTGTCATTTGGTGTACGCGAAGAGCGTATGGCCGAAGTTGTTGCCGAAGTACGCGGTAAGGGTGCCGAATTGGTTGTTTTACTGTCGCACAACGGTTTCGATGTGGATCGCAAAATGGCGGGTCGTGTTGATGGCATCGATGTTATTTTGACGGGTCACACGCATGATGCGTTGCCAGAACCGGTAAAGGTTGGATCAACGATGTTGATCGCATCTGGGTCGAACGGAAAATTCGTGACCCGTTTGGATTTGGATGTACGTGACGGTGAAGTGAAAGGTTTTGCACATAAACTGATCCCGATTTTCAGTGACGTGATTGCACCCGATCCTGCAGTACGTGCATTGATTGATGAGCAACGTGCGCCGTACACAAACGAGTTGTCCGAAGTATTGGGCACGACGGATCAAGAGTTGTACCGTCGTGGAAATTTCAACGGTACATGGGATGATTTGTTGTGTAATGCATTGATCGACGAGCGTGAGGCGGACATTGCGTTGTCACCTGGTTTCCGTTGGGGTCCAAGCATTTTGCCGGGTCAAGAGATCACACGCGAGGATCTGTTTAACGCGACAGCGATGTCATATCCGAATGCGTATCGTTCTGAAATGTCAGGTGAATTGATCCATACGATTTTGGAAGATGTAGCGGATAACCTGTTTAACCCTGATCCATATTACCAACAGGGCGGTGACATGGTGCGTGTTGGCGGCATGGGGTATTCGATTGATGTGTCCAAACCACAGGGTTCACGCATCACCGAAATGACCATGTTGAAAACAGGTGAGAAGGTAGAGGCAGACAAGACGTATGTCGTTGCCGGTTGGGCATCCGTGAACGAGGGCACAGAAGGGCCAGCGATTTGGGATGTAGCGGAAAGCTGGATCAAGAAACAGGGTTCTGTGAATATTGATCCAAATACATCTGTGAAGGTTTCTGGAACCTAGACCGATAACATTGTGAATTTTAACGCCCGTATCGAATGATGCGGGCGTTTTTTATGGCTTGGTGACACGTTTATACAGGTGCCATGTTGCGTGGCCTAAAACGGGCATGGCAATGAATAAACCAAGGAACATTGGGATCATCGCGATCAGGGTGATTGCACCAATCAATGCGCCCCACATCAGATAGATAACTGGATTGCGTTTAACTGCCCCCATGGATGCGATCATAGCGGTGACGAAATCAACATCGCGATCCAATATCATTGGCATGCCAAGGACGCTGAACGCGAAGATGATTGTGGAAAATAATGCTCCCACGGCTGTCCCAAAGGCAACCATGGCCAGACCGTTGGGCGTCATGAATACATCCAATGATGACAAGACATTTGTCATTGGGGACAGGCCCAAAAAGAGGGCGAAAATCATGTGCCCTAAGAAAAACCAAAACAGAAACACAACAACAACGATCACCGCCAGCCACGGTAATTGCCCACCTCGATGTGACCAACACACCCCGATCAATTCGCGCAACCTCAATGGTTCGCCATCCACACGACGGCGGCTGATTTCATATAGGCCCAATGCCGCGAATGCGCCAACCAGCGGGAAGCCAAGTGCCGCCAAGATCAGCCAGAATGTTTGGCCTGTGGCGTATGTAATCACGGCCATAATCAAGCCGGCGAAAACATAAAACGCGGCGAAGAACATCGCATGCATCGGCGCGGCGGTGAAATCGCGCCAACCTAACGCTAGGCTGTTTCGAAAATCCGACAGGTTCGGTGGGCGGGTGGTAGGTGCACCATGGGGTTTGTTTTGCATATCTAAATATATTGCTGAGATTTCAAACAAGTAAAGGGGCATCGCCAAAAGTCTGATGTGAATTGATCGAATTTATTAGAAATCCACATGGACAAATTCAAAAATTCATATATGTTCTGACGTACTGAGATTCATGAAAGCAAGGGAGGCTGTCATGTGCGATCTAAATTCGCGATTTTGCGTAAAAGCAATCATTAGAATCCCTAAAACGAAATAAGTGTGTTGCGGTTGTGGCGTGTTACGCCATCACCGATAAAGATGGAGTAAGTTATGACGAACAAAACGTCACGTCGCGCGTTTCTGGCCAAAGGTTTGGCCGCTGGCGCCACAGTAGGGGCCGCGGGTACAGCCAACGCTGCTACGCCCGATCCGTTAATTACCGAAGTACAGCCATGGGCCAGTGGTCTGGGTGATGGTGTTGATGTATCGCCATATGGTTTGCCGATTTCACACGAAGCGGACGTTGTGCGTCGTAATGTTGAATGGCTAACTGCGGATACGATCAGCTCTATTAACTTTACGCCGATCCACGCCTTAGAGGGGACAATTACGCCACAAGGTTGTGCGTTTGAACGTCACCACTCTGGTGCGATTGAAATGACCAAAGGTGACTATCGTTTGATGGTTAACGGTTTGGTCGATCGCCCGTTGGTATTTACATACGACGATCTGGAACGCTTCCCACGTGAAAACCACGTCTATTTCTGTGAATGTGCGGCGAACACAGGTATGGAATGGGCTGGTGCGCAGTTGAACGGCGTACAGTTTACGCACGGCATGATCCACAATATGGAATACACGGGTGTTTCATTGCGTACGATTTTGGAAGAGGCTGGTTTGGATACAGCCGGTGATCTGAAAGACAAATGGGTTTACGTCGAAGGTGCGGATGCATCATCAAATGGCCGCTCAATCCCGATGGAAAAAGCATTGGACGACTGTCTGATCGCATTTAAAGCAAACGGCGAAGCATTGCGCAAAGAGCATGGTTACCCCGTACGTTTGGTTGTTCCTGGTTGGGAAGGTAACATGTGGGTCAAATGGATCCGTCGCATCGAAGTTATGGACGGGCCAGTTGAGAGCCGCGAAGAAACATCGAAATACACCGATACATTGGAAAATGGCACTTCACGCAAGTGGACATGGGAAATGGATGCAAAATCTGTTGTGACCTCACCAAGCCCACAATCACCGATTACGCACGGCAAAGGGCCATTGGTGATTTCAGGTTTGGCATGGACAGGTCGCGGCGCGATTACACGTGTTGATGTATCCAAAGACGGCGGCAAGACGTGGGAAACTGCCCGCTTGGCCAAAGACGGTGAAAAGATGGCGATGACACGTTTCTATCTGGATACCACATGGGACGGCGAAGAGATGTTGTTGCAATCACGCGCCATGGATGAAACCGGTTACGTTCAACCAACCAAAGCGCAGCTTCGCGAAACGCGTGGTTTGAACTCTATTTATCACAACAACTGTATTCAAACATGGTTGGTTAACTCTAAAGGGGAGGCGGAAAATGTTGAAGTTTCCTAAACTCGCACTCGGACTTGTACTTACAATGGCGGCAACGCCGACTTTCGCCGACAAACTGGGCCTTGGTCGTGTTGCATTGCCAGAAGAAATCGCCGCGTGGGATATTGATGTGCGCCCAGATGGCACAGGGTTGCCTGTAGGATCTGGTGATGTTTTAGTTGGCGAAGAAGTGTTCGCAGACAAATGTGCATCATGCCACGGCGATTTCGCCGAAGGCGTGGACAACTGGCCTAAGTTGGCTGGTGGTGCAGACACGTTGGACCACGAAGATCCGTTAAAAACAGTTGGCAGCTACTGGCCTTACTTGTCGACAACATGGGATTATGTGAACCGTTCCATGCCATTTGGCGATGCGCAATCACTGACGCCTGACGAAGTATATGCGATTGTTGCATATATCATTTATTCAAATGACTTGGTGGACGAAGATTTCGTGCTGTCGAACGAAACATTTGCTGATTTCGAATTGCCAAACAAAGATGGTTTCATCATCGATGATCGTTTGGAAACAGAGCATTCAAAATGGGTCGGCGAGCCGTGCATGGAAAACTGTAAGGCGGAAGTCAAAGTGACGATGCGCGCAATGGTTTTGGATGTAACCCCAGAGGATACATCTGACAATGCAGCAGCGGTAGAACCAGCGACGGCAGAGCCAGCAAAGGTTGAAGAAGCAGCAGTTGTTGAAGTTGTAGAACCAGCCGTTGCGGCATTGGATGAAGAGCTGGCAGCCAAAGGCGCCAAGGTTTTCAAGAAGTGTAAAGCATGTCACAAAGTCGGTGATAAAGCGAAAAAACGGTTCTGGCCCAATGTTGAACGGTGTGTTCGAAGCACCAGCTGGTCAAGTTGAAAAATTCAAGTATTCCAAGGCATTAAAGACCGCAGCTGAAGGCGGTTTGGTTTGGGATGATACAAGTTTGCGTGAGTTCTTGAAAAAACCAAAGGCGTTCATGAAGGGCACGAAAATGTCATTCGCGGGCTTGAAGAAAGACAAAGATTTGGATGCGATTATTGAGTTTTTGAAGGCGAATTCGCAATAAAATCAATTACCTCCCTTTTGAACAGGCGGTCAGTTGTGTTATAATTTCCTAAAAAGGAGATGATAATGCGTATACTGATCGCCTGTTTGTTTATGTTGGGAATGGTTCAAGCCGCCCAAGCCGAAAACACAGTTTTATACAAATATGATGGATCCTTTGACGATGCGACATTCGCCGTAGAAGGCGCTATTGTGGGCAAAGGATTGGTTATCGATTACGTCAGCCATGTGGGTGAAATGCTGGAGCGTACAGGCCCAGATGTGGGTTCAGATATCCAGGTTTTTAAGGCGGCTGATGTCTTCTTGTTTTGCTCGGCTGTTGTGTCACGCAAAGTGATGGAAGCGGATCCGTTAAACTTGGTGCATTGCCCTTATTCCATCTTTGTTATGGAAGATGACAATGGCGTGCGTATTGGGCATCGTACATACCCCGATGGGCCAATGAAAATGGTTCAGGAATTATTGGTCAGCATTGTGGATGACGCGGTATCGTTTTGATGCGTTGGCAAATTAGTCGTTTCAGAAAAGGTATAGTGCAGCCAAGGCCATCACGGCGGGTAGGGTTTGTACGTATATGATTTTACGTGACGCCGTCATCGCGCCGTAGATACCCGCGACAGCCACAAAAATCAGGAAGCAGGTGGCGATATTCGCCGCCCAGATCGTATCTGTGATCAACAGTGACCATATCAGCCCAGCGGATAGAAACCCGTTATACAGGCCCTGATTTGCCGCCATGGATTTTGTGGGTCCGAAGAGGTCCTTGGGGAATGTGGAAAACACCTTGGGACCGCGTGTTGTCCATGCGAACATTTCGAACCACAGGATATACAGATGCAAAAGGGCAATCAGTGCGATCAGGATCATTGCTAGGGTTGGCATGGAGCTCTCCGTTGGTGTTAATGCCTGAAGTTTAGGCAAGTTTGCGTGTTTGGCAATGAAAAGGATCACAAAAGCTTGAACCCGTATAAATTGTTTTGCGATTTTGCAAACTGCGCATACCCTGAATGTGGAAGACTAAACCGTAGCGACATAGGAGGTTATTATGAAGAGATTGACTGCCAAAGATTTTGATCCGGGCCTGTTGGAATTGTATGATTTTTATGCCCACGGAATGATTTCAAAACGCGAGTTTTTGAAAGGTGCGGGCAAGTATACGGTTGCAGGTGTCACGGCGATGGCGTTGTTTGATATGATGCAGCCCAATTATGCATGGGCCGAGCAGATAAGTTTCAATGATCCCGATATTAACGCCACATTTGAAAAATATGACAGCCCGATTGGGAATGGTGAAATCGAAGGGTATATGGTGAAACCAGCGGGTGCGACGGGCAAGTTGCCGGCGGTGTTGGTGATCCATGAAAACCGTGGTTTGAACCCATATATCAAGGACGTGGCGCGGCGTTTGGCGAAGGCTGGTTTTATGGCATTTGCGCCTGATGGATTGTCGTCTATTGGCGGGTATCCTGGCAATGATGCCGACGGCAAAGCGATGCAAAAATCGATTGATCGTGTGAAGCTGATGAACGATTTTTTCGCGGGATTTGAATACCTTATGGGCCACGAAGGTTCGACCGGCAAGGTTGGCGCGGTTGGGTTCTGTTATGGTGGTGGGGTGTGTAATGCGTTGGCTGTGGCCTATCCTGAAATGGGGGCGTCTGTGCCGTATTATGGACGCCAAGCCAAGGCCGAGGATGTGCCACGTATTCAGGCGCCGTTGCTGTTGCATTATGGTGAACTGGACAAGCGTGTGAATGCGGGTTGGCCCGACTATGAGGCGGCGCTGAAGGCCAATAACAAGAATTATGAGGCGCATATTTATGCGGACGCGAACCACGGGTTCCACAACGATTCAACAGCGCGTTATGACGAAGTGCAGGCCAATTTGAGTTGGGATCGCACGGTTGCGCATTTTAATACGCACCTGACCTGAATTTAAGAAATATGAGCCACGACGCGCCGTGTGTGCGGTGCGTCGCGGTGTTCGAATAGGTATATGCCCTGCCATGTGCCAAGGGCAATTTTTCCGTTTATTATTGGTATGTTAAGTGAGACAGGCATCATCGCCGCCTTGATGTGTGCAGGCATGTCGTCGGGGCCCTCGTACGTATGTGTCAGGTATGACATGGATGGATCGGTTGTGGGCGGGACGAGGCGTGCGAAGTAGTTTTGCAGGTCCGTTTGTACCTCTGGGTCTGCGTTTTCTTGGATCAATAATGAGCAGGATGTGTGTTGCACGAAGAGGGTTAATAGACCTGTTTCTACGTCGATCCAATTGGTGACGTGCTGGGTGAATTCGTACAGGCCTGCGCCGTGGGTTTCGATGTTGAATTGGGTTTGTTTGGGCATGGGGCAGAGTAGCGCGAAGCGGGGAATTGGGCAATGCGTGCGGTTGAGTAAGGTTTGGCGGTTTGGGACGAAATGGCGTGTATGGGTTACGTCGGGGCTATGTATGGGTAACGTATGGGTGTTTTTTGGTTAACGGCGTGCGGTGGGATTGCGGTTTGTTAAGGGGATTTGCACGGAATCAAGGCCCTTGGGCCGCCGTGCATCGCCAGCCCGTTCCGGCTCTCGGAAATTCTTCGAATTCCCTGCCGCTAACAGGCGGGTTCGCGAGGTTGATGGGGCTTTGCAGGATGATGGGGTGGATGTGTTTGGCAGTTTTGTTGGTTCGCTAACCCTACGGGCTGGCGGCGCACGGCCTTAAAAGGAGGTGCTTAACAAACGTAAGATGGCATTTTATTTCACAGTAATACTGATTTCTGTTCCATTTGGTACGTCAGCTATCTGTCTTCCGATCTGACCAGCAAAAGATATGGTTACTATGGTATTACTGATTTCGAAATTATTGACTTCGTATTTTCCACCTAAGGCCGCGCTAACTTTCATTGAATAACATTCCTCCGGCTTTAGGTCTCCAAGTTGATTGCGCAATGAATTCCCAAATTCTCCGAGTTCGAATTCTTGGAAAAATTGCGGTGTCTGTGTAATTTGTGACAGACCTTCTTTTGTATCAGAAAGAACTGTACACTCGGGAATGTCAGTAAGTAACAACCAGACTTTTCCATCTTCGGCTTGAACTAAAAAATTCGCAAAATCACTCTGAAGTAATATTTTTTTTGGTTTTAGGCCTGTCCACGCCCAATCCTCGGCTATTGTGCCAAGAATTGTTGAGGGCATGGCGCAATCTTGCAGGCGTTTATTGAATATTCGCTTTAAAAGCTTCACTGATCCAAGAAGCTCCGCAACTTGCGGCTACGGCTTGGATGCTTCAACTTACGCAACGCCTTCGCCTCAATCTGACGAATACGCTCACGTGTCACGCTGAACTGTTGACCAACCTCTTCCAACGTGTGATCGGTGTTCATGCCGATACCGAAACGCATGCGCAACACACGCTCTTCGCGTGGGGTTAGGGACGCCAACACACGTGTTGTGGTTTCTTTCAGGTTGCCTTGGATCGCGCTGTCCAGTGGTAGGATCGCGTTTTTATCCTCGATGAAATCGCCCAGTTGTGAATCTTCTTCGTCACCGATGGGGGTTTCCAATGAAATTGGTTCCTTGGCGATTTTCATCACCTTGCGGACTTTGTCCAATGGCATCTGCAACTTCGCCGCCAATTCCTCGGGTGTTGGTTCGCGGCCGATTTCGTGTAGCATTTGACGACCTGTACGCACCAATTTGTTGATGGTTTCGATCATATGCACTGGGATACGGATTGTGCGGGCCTGATCGGCGATGGAACGCGTGATTGCCTGACGAATCCACCATGTGGCGTAGGTCGAAAATTTGTAACCGCGACGGTATTCGAATTTATCAACCGCCTTCATCAGGCCGATGTTACCCTCTTGGATCAAATCCAAGAATTGTAGACCACGGTTGGTGTATTTTTTGGCGATTGAAATCACGAGGCGTAGGTTTGCTTCGACCATTTCTTTCTTGGCGGAACGCGCTTCTTTCTCGCCTTTTTGAACTTGGTTTACGATGCGGCGGAATTCGGGGATGTCGACGCCGACATAGTGACCGACTTGGGCCATGTCTGCGCGTAATTCTTCGGCCTTTTCGCTGTGCTTTTCGATGAATGTTTTCCAGCCACGGCCTTCTTCGCGGCCGATGTTGTCCATCCACATTGGGTCCAGTTCCAGACCACGGTATTTTTCGACGAATTCACGACGGTTAATGCGTGATTGGTCGGCCAGTTTCACCATGCCTGAATCGATCGACATGATTTTACGATTGATGCCGTAAAGTTGGTCGATCAGCGCATCAATACGGTTGTTATGGAAGTGCAGGGCGTTGACCTGTTCCACCAATGATTTACGCAGTTTTTGGTATGATTTTTCGGACTTGTCCGAGAATGTATCGTCTTCGTTGATGGTGGCCGAGATGCGTTCGTCCTGCATCGCCGCGAGTTTGTTGTAATCCTTGGCGATTTTCGCAAGTGTAGCGAGGACCTCTGGTTTTAGGGCTTCTTCCATCGCGGCGAGCG
Organism: uncultured Amylibacter sp.; assembly: GCA_943846615.1. Taxonomy (GTDB): domain Bacteria; phylum Pseudomonadota; class Alphaproteobacteria; order Rhodobacterales; family Rhodobacteraceae; genus Amylibacter. Next base: position 2,559,326 of record OX044354.1, read on the forward strand.
ATAGGCTGGCGACTTCATCCTCGTCATCATCATCTTCGTCGTCTGATAGTGGGTTGCCATCTGCGTCCAATTCCTGGGCTTTTTCGCCGCCGGGTTTTGGTGCGCCGCCAACGGGGGCTGCGACGGGGGTTTCTTCTTCCTCGTCTTCCATTGTGTCGCTGAATGTGGATTCGAGATCGATCACATCGCGTAGTAGGATTTCTTCGTCTAGTAGCTCGTCACGCCAGATGGTGATCGCTTGGAATGTAAGTGGGCTTTCGCATAGACCCTCGATCATGGTTTTGCGACCTGCTTCGATCCGTTTGGCGATGGCGATTTCGCCTTCGCGAGAGAGCAGTTCCACGGAACCCATTTCGCGCAGGTACATGCGCACAGGGTCGTCGGTGCGATCCAGTGTTTCTTTGCCTGTGGCGGCGAGGGTTACGGATTTTTCGTCGTTTGCCACAACGGCCACATCTGTTGGGCCATCGTCCTCTACTTCGTCTGCTTCGATGATGTTGATGCCCATTTCGGACAGCATGGACATCACGTCTTCGATTTGTTCGGAGGACACTGTGTCGGGGGGCATGACGTCGTTGAGTTCGTCATATGTGATGTAGCCACGTTCGCGTGCGGTGGCGATCATTTTTTTGACTGCGGCTTGGCTTAGGTCGCCCATGCCGTCTTTGCCATCACTGTTTTTCGCGGTATCGTCTTTAGCTGCCATTTGGGTCGGCTCCTTGTAGATCACTGTGCTGATTCGGCGAATCAGTTGAGGCTGGGACGAATCAACACTTTGTGGTGGTGATTCGCAATGGGGGTCAGCGCTTTTTCTTGATCCAAATTTCGTTATCAAGCATGTTTTGTAATTGTTTCTTCATGGCGGAGGTATCTTCGCCGGCGCCGGTCTGTTCTTCTTCGACTGCGCGGGTCGCTTTGCGTTTGGCGATTGATGCTTGTTCAAGCCGCCATGTCAGGCCTTCGTCCACCAATCCTGTCAAATCCTGTTCCGCCTCTTTAATTTCGGATGCTGCACCGATTAGGGCAGAATGCTTTGCAAGTTCTTCCTCTAACGTACGTTTGGTTAATGCATTGTTTACCGTGGTTTTGAGGTAGGGATGGTTTTGTAGGGGTTTGAGTTCAAGCAGGCGATCCAGTGGGGAATATCCAAGGGTTTGGGTTAAAATATCGTCGAATGTTTGCGTGTCTGTATCAGATAGGTCGAAATGCAGGTTTGCCAAGAGGGCGTTCATGATTTCGTTTAAATCGGGTGTGGTGATGGGGCATTTTTCCATTGCTGCCTCGTTTGCCAGTGCCGCCGTGGGGTTACGGATGGCGGCGGCGAGGATCACGCTTTCGCGGATACGGAAACCTGTGTCTTCGTTTGCGGCGAGCATGGATGCCTTGGCGCCCATTGTCGCCAGTTGTTTGACCTGTTTCGCCCAAGGGGTGAATTTACCGCCCTGTTGGGGTGCGCGCTTGGGGGTGAAGAGTTGGAAGCGTAACTCTTTGATCGCTTGGCCGTAGTGGTGGCGGATTGATTTGTCTTGGATTTTGGTGATCGCGGTGCGTAAGCTCGCGTCCAATGCGGCGCGGCGTTCGGGGCTGTCGAAGTTTTTGCCCTCGATTTCGCGTTGCCATAGCAGGTTCACCATGGGGACCGCGCCATCTAAGAGTTCTTGCATGGCGGATGCGCCGTTGGATTTTAGGACGTCGTCTGGGTCCTGACCCTCTGGCATGATGCAAAAGCGTAGGGATTTTCCGGCCTCTAACAGGGGTAATGCCAGATCGATCAGGCGCATGGCGGCGCGCAGGCCAGCGGTGTCGCCGTCCAATGCGATGATTGGTTCGGGGTGCATGCGCCACATTAATGCAAGCTGGCCTTCGGTGATGGCGGTGCCCAAGGGGGCGACGGCGTGTTTGAAGCCGTATTGCGCGAGTGCGATCACATCCATGTAGCCCTCGGCGACGATGAGGGCGTCTGCCTTACCCGCCGCCTCGCGGGCGGGGCCGTGATTGTAGAGGGAGCGACCCTTGTCAAATAGGGCGGTTTCGTTCGAGTTGAGGTATTTGGCGCGTGCGTTGGGATCCATTGCGCGGCCGCCGAATGCAATTGCGCGCCCCTGTGCGTTACGGATCGGGAACATGATGCGGCCGCGGAACCGATCGAATGCGGCACCGCCATCGTCTGGTTTGATTGCGAGGCCTGCGTCAACGATTTTCGCCTCGTCGATGCCTTTGCCGCGCAGGTGTTGGGATAACGCGCCGCGATCATTGGGCGCGAAGCCGATTTCAAACGTGTTTTGGGTGTCCGCCGATAAGCCACGGTTTTCGATGTAGTCCCGTGCGCCCAACGCGTTCGCGGAATTATATTGCATGCGGTAGAATTGAACGGCCTGTTCCATAACGTCGGCCAGTTCTTTGTTGCGATCCATCTTCTTCTGCGCCTGTGGATCGCGTGCGGGCATTGTCATGCCAGCCTCTCGCGCCAGAATTTCCACTGCCTCCATAAAGCCGACGTTTTCGGTGCCGCGCACAAAAGAGATTGCATCGCCCTTTTCGTGGCACCCAAAGCAGTAGTAGAAACCCTTGCGGTCATCGACGTGGAAGGATGCGGTTTTTTCCGAGTGGAACGGGCAGGGCGCCCAATAATCGCCCTTGGATACGTTTGTTTTGCCTTTTTCCCACGTGACCTTGCGCCCGACGACCTGCGACAGGGAGGCGCGGTTGCGCAATTCTTCTAGGAAACCAGGGGGCAGACTCATGGGGTTAATATGCGTGTGGTGGGGGCTGGACGCAAGGGGTGGGATGCCTACGGCGTGGATATTTGGACAAGAAAAAGCCTGACCGTCAGTCCACGATTTGATTGGGCAGTCCGCGTCCGTTGTTCCACCAGCGGTTTGGGTTGCTGTTGTCAGGGTTATAGGCGGCGCGACTGACGTGATCAGAGCGTAGGAATATGACCGGTTCTTCGTAGTGGTGGACGTGGTGGATAGCGTCCATGACCAATTCAAGGGTTTTGGGATCGCGGGGCAGCGTAATTTTCAGTTCAACCATGGGGTAGGTTTCGGTTTGGCCCGCGATGTAGCCCGTTTTGTGGGTGGTTGTTGTGGAATTTGGTTCGGGTTGTGCGGTTTCGCGACCCATGGCGGAAATCGACGCGTTGCGTTGGTAGCGACCGTAGCTGAGTGGATAGACCGCCATGATAGCGTCAAGAATACGATCAGTGTCATCCGCGATGGTTTGGATTTCCAATGTCCACACGGGAATGAATGTGCCTGATTTGGCGTTGTATGTTTTCAGATCGCTCATTCAGGTGCGATTTTGATTGTTTGGCGCAGGCTGTTATCCGATTGGTTGTAGATATGGATGGTGTTTTGATCGTCTACGATGGCGAACCAATCGGTGCCTTGGGTATAGGCGGTGGCGTTGATGCCAGTGGGAATGGTGATGTCGGATAGGCGATTTGTGTCGCTGGATGACGGGAAGCGCATGACAAGCATTAAAATCAACGCTATGAAGCCAACAATCATCACGACCAGTAAGGTCGTTACCAAGCGGCGCAACAGTTTTAGGTTTGTTGGTTCCGGTATATCGAGAGGATCGTCCATGTCTGAGCCTGTTATTGTTGAGCTTATCGTCGGGGAAAAACCCGCGCCCCGTCTGGATAAGGCATTGGCGAAGGTTGTGCCAGCCGAAGTTACATTAAGCCGTTCGCGTTTGACCAAGTTGATCGAGGCGGGTGATGTGAGTTTGAACGGGGTTGCGATCACCAAGTTAAAGCATAAGGCCGTTGAGGGCGATGTTTTCAAGGTGGTTATGCCACCTGTTGAAGATTACGAAAACGCCCAGCCAGAGGATATTCCATTAGATGTGGTGTTTGAGGATGATCATTTGATTATCGTCAATAAGCCAGCGGGCATGGTGGTGCATCCGGCACCCGGTTCGGAAACAGGGACGTTGGTGAACGCGTTGTTGCATCATTTTGGTGGCGATTTATCTGGTGTTGGCGGCGAGAAACGTCCCGGTATTGTGCATCGCATTGATAAGGATACGTCAGGGTTATTGGTTGTGGCAAAGTCAGATGCGGCGCATGCGGGTTTGGCGAAGCAGTTTGCCGATCACAGTATTTCGCGGCGTTATTTGGCGGTGACCAAGGGCGTTCCGTCCAAAGCCGATCCGCGTTTGGCAGGATTGCGCGGCGTTGGATTTGAAGACGGTGGTGTGATCCGTGTGGCGACGAATATTGCGCGCCATAAGACGGATCGTAAGCGCATGGCCGTGGTGCAGGATGCGGGGCGTCATGCGATTACGCGGGCTGCGTTGCTTGAGGATTTTGAACATTCTGCGTTGATGGAATGTTGGTTGGAAACAGGGCGCACGCATCAAATTCGTGTGCATTTTTCCCATATTGGGCATGGGTTGGTTGGTGATCCAATCTATGGGTTGCGCAAGGCGATGCCAAGTTCGGCGTTTGAAGAGGATGATTTGGCAACAGTTAAAGGCTTTGCTCGCCAAGCATTACATGCGCGGACCTTGGGGTTTATTCACCCTGTGACAGACGAAAAAGTCGAATTTACAAGTGAAATTCCCCAAGACTTTCATGATTTATTAGAAGTTTTAAGAAAATAATGAAAAGTGACGTAGGGTCACGAAATTCCTAAGTATCTGAAAGTAAAAGAATTAACGTGACATCTGGTGTATGGTTGTACCATATATAGCGTAAACGCGTTGAAACTGTGGCTTTTGCCAATAGGTATTGATGTGAGTAACAAGATTAGGGTGTCATGAGTTATAGTAATCTACCAACGCCAAGCCCAGAGCAGGGTTTGAACCTGTATATGCAAGAAATTCGCAAGTTTCCGATGCTTGAAAAAGAAGAGGAATACATGCTGGCGAAAGCGTGGGTGGAACGTGAGGACACGGATTCTGCGCATCAGATGGTGACATCGCACCTGCGATTGGCAGCGAAGATTGCAATGGGGTATCGTGGTTACGGATTGCCAACAGCGGAAATTATTTCAGAGGCCAATGTAGGGTTGATGCAGGCCGTAAAGCGGTTTGATCCTGAAAAAGGGTTCCGTTTGTCGACCTATGCTATGTGGTGGATCCGCGCCAGCATTCAGGAATTTATCCTGCGGTCGTGGTCTTTGGTCAAAATTGGGACGACGAGCGCGCAGAAAAAACTGTTTTTCAATCTGCGTAAGGCCAAGAATAAAATTGGTGCAATTGAGGCGGGGGATTTACGCCCGGAAAATGTTGCGCAGATTGCCAAAGATTTAGGGGTGACCGAAAAAGAGGTTATTTCCATGAACCGACGGATGTCGGGGGGCGATGCCAGTTTGAATGCCACGGTTGGTGATCCGACCGAGGGGCAGGCCGAGTGGCAGGATTGGTTAGAGGATGAAAATGCCGACCAAGCCGCGGATTACGAGCGTAATGACGAGTTAGAAACGCGCCGTGAATTGATGGTTGAGGCCATGGATGTATTGAATGATCGTGAGAAGGCGATTTTGGCAGCGCGTCGTTTGCAAGAAAAAGCGACCACGTTGGAAGAGTTGTCCGGTGAGTTTAATGTGAGCCGGGAGCGTATCCGCCAGATCGAGGTGCGTGCGTTTGAGAAGTTGCAGGACAAGATGCGTGAATTGGCGAAAGAAAAGGGCCTGATGAAGGGTTAGTTTCCACGTTCCCCCATCGCATCCGGTATCATTTTGGCAAGCAGATCAAACACGAGTCGGATTTTTTGGCTGGTGTGAAGTTCGCGGTGCGTTGTCAGCCAGATTGGGTATTCGATTGGCGCTAATTCGGGCAGGACATGTATGAGGCCTGGGAATTTTTCCACCACGCGGCTGTCCATAAATGCCAAACCCATGCCTGCACGTACCATTTCCCAACTGACCACGCCGTTATCGCAATGGACCTTGAAATTTTGCAGGCTTAGGTGGATGTCCAAATTTTTTAAATAGTCGATAGTTTGTTGTGGTTCGCCAAAACCAATGAATTCGTGGTTGGACAGATCAGTGATGTCAGTAGGAGTGCCACATCGATCAAGGTAGGATTGGGTGCAGACCAGACGGCCTGAACCGTTTGCAATTAGGCGTGCGATCAGTTCTGGTTCTGTGGGGCGGACGTGGCGGATGGCGATGTCTGCTTCGCGGCGCAAAAGATCGCGAACGTCATTTGCCGCGATAATGTTGACATGTAATTTCGGGGCGATGCGCGCCAGTTCGGTAAGGACTGGGGGGAGCAGATAAGCAGAGGAAATATCGGATGCCGTGATGGCGATCGGTCCCTCGATCAAGTCGCTGCGTCCTGATGCGGCGAGGCTGAATTGGGCGGCGGCGTCGCGCATTGCGGTAACGTGTTGCGCCAGTGACGCACCCGTAGGGGTGAGCGTGAGGCCGCGACCTACGCGTTCAAACAACACCAAACCGAGTTCAGTTTCCAGCGCAGTAAGTTGACGACCTAAGGTTGGTTGAGTTTGTTTTAGGGCGCGTGCCGCAGCGGACAAAGAGCCTTCTTCGGCGATGGCCAGAAAAGAGCGGGCGTGATTCCAATCAAAGGCGACAGTTGTCCAATCCATGCGTTTATGTATACCAGACTTGCGAAAATAGGCAATTTTCATCCGTATTTCATGCGTTACGTTATGGAAAAGGAGATTGATATGGCAAATGCAGCGAAATTTTGGAACAAGATGGCCCGCAAGTACAGCCGCGATGCGATCAAGGATATGGCGAGTTATGAGTACACGTTGGAACGCACGCGCAGTTATTTGAACGCTACAGATCGGGTTTTGGAATTGGGGGCGGGGACGTCAAGTACCGCGTTGTTATTAGCGGGTGAAGTCGCGTCATATACCGCCACCGATATTTCATCCGAAATGGTGGCGATTGGTCGCGAAAAGCTGGCCGAAACGCCTGTGTCTGGTTTGGAAATCAAGGTTGGGGATTTAAAAACTTTCGCCGATAAAACGGGTGGGTTTGATGTGGTGATGGGATTGAACCTGTTTCATTTGGTAGAAAATCCGACCTCTGCATTTTCGCAGATACATGGAATGTTGGCGCAGGATGGGTTGTTTATTTCCAAAACAGCGTGTTTGGCGGATGAGCCCAAATTTTTGAAACGCATGATGTTTCGGGTAATGGTGGCGGTGGTCGGTACGTTGCGATTGGTGCCGCGTCCCATCCATTGTTTTCGCGTTCGCGAATTAGAGGCGATGATTGAAAACGCTGGCTTTGAAATTATCGAGAGCGGGAATCATCCGGTTTCGCCGCCCAGCAGATATGTCGTGGCGCGTAAGGATTGATTAATTCAGGCGTGCACGTAGAACGCGGATCATGTTTTCACCCATCACCTTTCGGATATCATCATCCGACAGGCCCGTTGCCATCAATGCCTGCGTCAGCGCCGCCAGTTCGGATGTGTCGAAACCTGTTTCAACGGAACCGTCGAAATCTGATCCCAGTGACACCGCGTTGACACCCAGTAAATCGATCGCGGCCTTGATCGTTTTGGCAACACCAGTGGGGGTGGCGTCGCAGGTGACGTCGGCCCAGTATCCGATGCCTATCACTCCACCCTTGGCTGCGATGCGTTTCATCAATTCATCGGGGTAGTTGCGTGTGGTTTTGCAGTTTGAATGAATGCCTGTATGGCTGACCACGATGGGCATGTTGGACATTTTTAGCACGTCTTCGACAACTTGGGGGCTGGAATGAGCGAGGTCGAGGATCAGGTTATTATCTTGGACGTATTGCACGACGTGACGCCCAAAATCGGTCAGGCCTTTGTTGGCGAAGCTGTGCAGTGAGCCGCCAAGGGCGTTGTCGAAGAAGTGTTGGAGTGCAATCATACGATAGCCTGCATCGACAAGTTTAGGCAGGTTATCGATGTTTCCCTCCAATGGATGCGCTCCCTCGACTCCCAGCAGGGCGCCGACGGTATTTTTGCCCGATTTACGCGCAGTCAGATGCGCGTTTAGATCGGATTTGGTTTTGATGACGGTCACATCATTTGGGGCCTTGGTCGCGTAGCCATGCAGTTTTTCCGCTTGATACAGGGCGCGTTCCAGGATCGAGTTCCATGTGCGTGTGGGCCACATCTGGCCGATGGCCAAGGGGGTGATGTTATCGGACGCAGTGGACGAGTTGTTTTCGTAATTCTGGCCTTTGGGCGATTTTGTGACTGCGGTGAACATTTGAATGGCGACGTTGCCGTCTTGTAGGCGGGGGATGTCGACCTGACCACGCGTGCCGCGTTTAAGAAGGTTGCGTTTCCAAAGTAGGCTGTCGGAGTGCCAATCGCCAATGATCAGATCGTTGTGCAGGGCCTGCGCGCGGGTGCTGATGATAAAGGGATCGTGGGGTTCAATCGTGTTGCGGGACTTTTCGACGTAGGCGGGGGCGAAGGATAGGAACGATGCCACCGCAATGATTGCGAGGATTAGAAGTGATTTGAGAATGAATTTGATCATGTTTGTCCCCTTTGGTCGGAGTGAAACACCAAAGGGCGGATGGATCAAGAGAGACGGTGGGTCGGGGTTTGCGATGTGATGCGGGTTGACCCACGCGGTGCAGTCACGCATGAAGGAGGGATATTTTTTCTGGGCCCAAAATTATGACCAAAACCGTTCGATTTCATCTGCCTAATAATGCGATCAGACGTGACAATTTTATGGCAGAACCGTTTTATGGGCATATGGCCAAGGCATTTGAGGCGCGAAACATTCGCGTAGCCTTTGAGGCACGCAAGTCACAGGACGATCTGAGTGATTATTCACCTGATGATTTTCATTTTGTGCATGAGGCCAGAATTGTCGCGCCAAATGTTTTGAACACGGGTGCCTCTTATCTGGGTGGGTATTGGTATGTTGATCGCGCGGGCGTAATGGGTGACAGCAATACGGCAAAGGCGAACTTTGATGCAGATGGAATTGATCCAGTCAAGGTAGAGGAATTTTGGCAGCAACTATATCAATATTATGTAGTTGAGCGCCGATCGAAGTTGCCCCAAACAGAACGGATCGAACAGTGCCCCGCGCATTCGATTGGGGTGTTTTTTCAAGGCGCGTCACAGCATGTTCATCGGTATGGAATATGTTCAGAGTTTGAAATGCTTGAGGCGATTTATGAAAACCGCGGTGGGCGGGATGTTGTTGTAAAATTTCATCCCAACCGCTTTGATTTTGAGTTGGTTGAACAGGTTGTTGCGTTTTCAGTGGGGCGACCCGATTTGCATATTGTTGAGGCGAATGTGCATGACATTATTGGCGCGGCGGATTTTGTCTGTGCGATTAGTTCGGGTGTTTGCATTCAAGCGATGTTGCATAAAACGCCATCGGTTTTATTTGGTCGGACGGATTTTCATCATGCAGCCGTGACCGTGAATGGTTTGCAAGATGTGGCAGCCGCATTTGAGCGCGTGCAACAGCCGCGCGATGACTACGCCGCGTTTCTGTTTTGGTTTTTTAACAGGCAGATGATCTACCTGAAAAAACCAAACTCCGTGCGCCGCGTTATCCAACGCATGGAGCGGAATTGCAAAGATTTGGACTGGAGTGCCTTTGCGGCGAAAGGTTAACCCTCCATCTCTTCCAATTCATCGATCATTGAGCTGATTAGTGACAATCCCTTGTCCCAGAATTTTGGGTCACTGGCATCAAGGCCAAATGGCGCCAAGAGTTCGGAGTGGTGTTTTGATCCGCCAGCCGACAGCATGTCAAAGTATTTGTCTTGGAAGTCGTCGCCGCTCTCCTCGTATACCGCGTACAATGCATTCACCAGACCGTCGCCGAATGCGTATGCGTAAACGTAGAAGGGCGAGTGGATGAAGTGAGGGATGTAAGTCCAGAAGGTTTCGTAGCCTTCGACGAAGTTGAACACGGGGCCCAGTGATTCCGCCTGTACTGACATCCAGATTTCGTTGATTTGATCGGGGGTGAGTTCGCCATCTGCACGTGCCGCGTGCAGTTTGCACTCGAAATCATAGAACGCAATTTGGCGCACGACCGTGTTGATCATGTCCTCTACTTTGCCAGCTAATAGGCGTTTGCGTTGTGCGGGGTCGGTGGCGTTATCCAGCAGTTTGCGGAAGGTGAGCATTTCACCGAAGACCGAAGCAGTTTCGGCAAGGGTTAAAGGCGTTGAGGACAGGAGCTCACCTTGTTCTGCCGCCAGAACCTGATGCACGCCGTGGCCCAGTTCGTGTGCCAATGTCATGACATCGCGCTGCTTGCCCATGTAGTTCAGCATTACATATGGGTGGGCGTTGGTGACGGTTGGGTGGGCGAATGCGCCCGGTGCCTTGCCATCCTTGACGCCTGCGTCGATCCAACCGTCCGTGAAGAATGGCTTGGCGATTTCGGCCATTTTAGGGGAGAAGTCTGCGTAAGCCTCCATCACCATTTTTTGTGCGTCTTCCCATTGGATGTCTGCGCTGTCTTCGCCATCGAGGGGCGCGTTGCGATCCCAGACTTCCATAGTTTCCAGTCCCATCCACTTTGCCTTCAGAGCATAGTAACGGTGGGATAGCTTGGGGTACGCGGCGACGACGGCGTTGCGCAATGCCTCGACAACTTCGGGCTCTACTTGGTTTGAGAGGTGACGACCGAATTGTGGTGTTGGCATTTTGCGCCAGCGATCCTCGATTTCTTTTTCCTTGGCCAATGTGTTGGTGATGCGCGAGAACAGCGAGATGTTTTCGCCGAAGACTTTGATTAGCGCACGTGTGCCGTTTTCGCGTTTTGTGCGATCCGTGTCGGAGAGTAAGTTTAGTGTGGCCTCTAGGTTTAAGGTTTCGCCGTCTACGTCGAATGTGAGGGCAGCCATTGTTTCGTCGAACAGACGATTCCATGCAGCAGCGCCGACAACAGATGTGTCGTGTAGAAATTGTTCCATTTCATCGGACAATTGGTGCGGTTTCATTTTGCGCAGGTTGTCGAGGATTGGTTTGTAACGCGCGAGCTTCTCGTTGGCGTTCAACAGGTTTTTCATCACCTCATCGTCGATGCGGTTGATTTCAAGGCTGAAGAAAACCAGTGGGGTTGTGAAATTTGTGATGGCGTTTTGCATGTCGGCCATGAATTTTGAGCGATCTGCATCCGTGGTGTTTTGATAATACCGCAGACCCGCAAACGACATGATGCGACCGGCGACGTTTTGGATGTCTTCGTAACGCTCGATGCAATTAAGAAGGCCATCGGCGGTTAGGCCGTCCAGTTCCCCCTGATAATCCGCAGCAAAAGATGCGCAATTTTTTTCGAGGTTTTCAAGGTCTGTTGTGATTTCTGGGCCGTCCGTAGAAGGGTACAAATCATCCAAATTCCAGTTTGGCAAATCGCCAAAATCACCACCTGTTGGGTCGGCGGCATCATAGGTTTTTTCGGGAAATTGGACGGGTTTGAACATGGGGACTCCTTTTCGTTGCGTATTGGTTACGCAAGCGCGAGGGGATTGGAAAGGGTTAGATTTCTTTTGTGCCTTCGGGCAGCGGCTTTTCAAGTGCCGCGTCGGGTTTTCGACGGATTATGATGTCGCCATTTGGTAGGACTTCGGGGGCGGCGTAGTTCGACCAGTCGCTGATCGTGTCCTGTAATTCCGTCAGGGCGGGACCCATTTCATCGAGGAATTGTTGCATAATGTCTTCGGAATCGGTGCTGAACTTTTCCAAGAGATCAAAGAAGCGACCGATTGTGGAATCCGTTTCAGCCTGCGCGGGGGCGCTGGCCATGGTCGCGATGAGAGCGGGGATCAAGAAGATGCGTTTCATGGAATTAATATGGTGCGTTTTGCGCGGATTTTCCAGTGTTTAGGAAAAATCCAAATCCAATGTCACAGGGAAGTGATCTGATGCGGTTAACAATGCCTGACAAATTTCATTGGATTTATAACACTCAGGATGGTCGAAAGGATGCCAAATCGTCCATTTGTGATCGCCCAATGATTTCAGATTTTTGCTGATCATGATGTAGTCCAGCAATGCGTTCAGATAGGTTTTTGTACGGTGGTCATAGAAGCGAGATGTCGTTGGTTGAACGGCAAAAGGGCGCGACATGGTTTGAGCTGCGTGGGGATCGAACAGACGGTTTTCCAATTTGCGCGTAGTGCCTAGAACGATTTCAATGCCTGAATGCCCGAACTCTTTTTCAAACTCGTCCAGACCGGGGCCATCGTTGAAATCGCCAAGGACAATGAGGTGATCCCCCTTGCGCAAATGCTGTTCGACACGGCGGCGTATCCAAAGGCATTGGGTCAGTTGTTTGCGGCGATTGCGCAGGGCTATTTCCGCTGCGTGTTCTGGATTTTTCGCACCATGCGGCGCCTTGGACTTTGCATGTACGCCGATGAGACGCAGGTTGGGACCAAGGCCGCGTGGGTTGATGACCAGTTCAAGCGGGGGTTTGGAAAAGGTGACGGGTTTTTGTGCGTCGCCGCCGTTGCCAAGGATGAATTTTGTGTCGAAAGCGGGCGCGCGTTTTGTGGGTTTTTTCGGCGCGTGGGAGACATCCATTTTGGATGGATCGTATAGCAATGCGATTTGTTGTTGGGTTTCGTTTCGAAAACCGGTGATTGCCTGTGTTTGCCGCAGGCCGAAATGGCGTGCAAAGTTTTCCAAGGCGCGGGTGGATGAGCGTTTGGAATTGGTTTGTGGGGCCTCGATGATCATGAATGCGTCGGCGTCTACTGCTTGAAATACGGTTCCCAATGCATTGATTTGTTGATGTTTTTCTACATCATGACGTCCTGACCAACTGCGATCAAAGATAAGGTTGTTTTCATCATCGAACAGATGGGAAAACCATTCGATGTTATATGTGGCGATGCGCATCTAAGCGGGTTCGTGGGCGTCGTAGATTTCTTCCCATGCTTGGTTCACGGCAATCATTTTCTTGGTCGCCATTGTGATCGCCTCTTCGGGGAGGCCCTTGGACATCAAAATATCGGGGTGGGTTTCGCGAATTTTTTTGCGCCAAATTTTGCGCACTTCATCCAACGGAGTATCAGGAGATACACCCAAAACATCGTAGGCATCTGGTGGGGCGTCTGGCACAAATCGTGTGCGCATGGCGCGAAATGCAGCATCATCAATTTCGAATTTATTGGCGACGTTGTGAACGAAATCGTCTTCGGCGGGGTGATATTGGCCGTCCGCCATTGCGAAGTGAAACAACCCCTCGACCAAGTTTTCCATCACGGGCATATCGTCTTTGAACATGGCTGCGACTGTGGCGGCGTAGGCCTCGTATCCGGCGACGTCTTGACGGGCGAGATTGAAGACGCGGGCCGCTTGTGCCTCGTCGCGTTTGGCGATGTGGAAGACTTGGCGAAAGGCAGCGACTTCGTCTTTGGTGACCAGACCATCGGCCTTGGCCATTTTAGCGCCGAGGGCGATGACAGCAATGGTGAAGGCGACAGAGCGTTCGGGTTTGGTACGCAGTTTATCCAGAACGGCTGTTAAACTTTCGCCTTTGGTCAGGGCGGCCATTGCCTCTGATATGCGTGTCCATACTGACATGATTCACCCTTCGTCGTTGTTTTCGTAATCTTGGTACAAGCTTTTGCTCATGAAGACCAGATCGTGGTGTTGATCGAATTTATACCCGACGCGAGGTAAGTGGCCCGTTTTTTCGTAACCACATGCGATGTGAAAGGCGATGCTGTCGATATTGTCTGCGCTGATGCCGCCGATGAATGTGTGGATGCCTGCGTTTTGGGCGTGAGATTCGAGTGCGGATAGGAGTTTGCGCCCGCCGCCAGTGCCTGTGGCGTTGGGGGCGAACCAGATGGAGTGTTCAGCCGTGCGGGCATAGCCAAGTCCCGCGCGAAAGGCGTCGTATGTAGCGAAGCCAAGTACCTTGTCAGTTTCGCAAACCAGATAGGTGCGGGATTTGATGGCCTGTACAATGTCGGTAGTCGTTTTGGGTATGGGGTTAAATGTGGTGGTGGTGTATTCGATGTAATGGTTCCAGATCGCAGTAATCGCGGGGGCGTCATCAATGGTGGCGGGGCGAATTTTCATGTGGGCGATATTTGACGGTAACTGGGGACGAGTCAATTGGTTGACAGTCTGGGGATATGAGCGATGATCGGCGCAATTCAGGAGATGATATGAAATATAATAAACTGGGCCAAACCGGCATTGAAGTAAGTGAATTGTGTTTAGGAACGATGCTGTGGGGGACGCAGAATACCTCCGCCGAGGCATTTTATCAGGCGGATACCGCGCTGGCGGCAGGAGTGAATTTTATGGATACGGCACAAATGTATCCTGTGAACCCGTTAAGTGCGGCGACCCAAGGTGACAGTGAGCGCGTGTTGGGTGAATGGCTGGCGCAAAGTGGCAAGCGCGATCAAGTGGTTGTAGCGACCAAGGTTGCGGGTAATGGGATTAAGTACATTCGCGATGGTGCTGGGATTTCCCGTGCGGGCATTTTGGCGGCGGTTGAGGCGTCGTTGAAATCATTGCAGACGGATTACATTGATTTGTATCAGCTGCATTGGCCCAATCGTGGTTCGTATCATTTCCGCCAGAATTGGCATTTTGATCCCACCAAACAAAACAAAGCCGAGGTGTTGGATCACATGGGCGAGGTTTTGGAAGTTTGCGATGAATTGCAAAAGGCAGGCACGGTGCGTGCGTTTGGATTGTCAAACGAGAGTGCATGGGGAACTGCACAGTGGTTGCGGGTGTCCGAGGAGAAGGGCCTGCCGCGTGTGGCGAGCATACAGAATGAATACAGTTTGTTGTGCCGTTTGTATGATACGGATTTGGCGGAGTTATCGCATAATGAAGAGGTTGGATTGTTATCGTTTTCACCACTGGCGACCGGTATTTTGTCGGGTAAATATTTGGACGGTGCGATGCCCGAAGATTCACGCGCAACATTGGCACATGGTTTAGGTGGGCGTTTGACGCCGCGTTTGGACGCGGCGACGCGGGCCTATGTGACAATCGCACAGGATTATGATTTGGATACCTGCCAGATGGCGTTGGCGTGGTGCCGTACACGTCCGTTTATGGCATCCGCAATTTTTGGAGCCCGTACAAATGATCAATTGGCAAATGCGCTGGCCAGTGTTGATGTAACGCTGTCGGATGAATGTCTGCGCGATATTGAGCGGGCGCATAAATTGCATCCGATGCCGTACTGATGTGGGCGATTTTCGCGGTTTGCGCGGCCTTTGTTCAGAATCTGCGGTTTATGTTGCAAAAACATTTGGCGGCAACAGAATTGACGCCCGCGGGGGCGACGTTTTCGCGGTTTGTTTGGTCTGTGCCGATGACGTTGGCAATTGTTGGAGGCGTTTTGTGGTTTAAAGGCCTGCAAATGCCAGTGTTGAACGCGCGGTTCTTTGGATTTGCCATGCTGGGTGGCGTCGCGCAGATATTGGCGACGGTGGCGGTGGTGAAATTGTTTTCATATCGCAATTTTGCGGTCGCATCGACGTTTAAAAAGACCGAAACATTACAGGCGGCCATTTTAGGGATCATCATATTAGGCGACTTGATGAGCCCGTTGGGGTGGATGGCGTTAATGATCGGTTTGGTTGGTGTTATCTTGTTGTCGGCGCAACCGCTGTCAGGGAAAATGAATTTGTTTACGCCAGCAACGGGGTTGGGCATTGGTGCTGGGTTCCTGTTTGGCGTTTCGGGCGTGGCGTACCGCGCGGCATCGATGGCGTTTGGATCAGATGATTTTGTGGTGCGCGCACTGGTGACATTGAGTTTTGTCGTTTGTTTCCAGACGTTGGTTATGTCGGTTTATTTGCGATTTCGCGAACCAAGCGAGATGCAAAAGGTATTTAAAGCATGGCGCGTTACGTTTTTTGTCGGCCTGTTTGGGATGTTGGGATCAATATGTTGGTTCATGGCGTTCACGTTACATAACGTGGCCTATGTTAAAATGGTGGGGCAAGTGGAATTAATTTTTGCGGCGCTTGGATCCTATTTCTTTTTCAAAGAACGGATCGGTGGGCGGGAAATGATCGGCATCGTGTTTGTTACAATGTCGATCATTGCGCTGTTTTTTACGCTTTAGAAAAGCCGTGCATGCGTTTGGCCCATTGTAGGGCGACGAAAGCGCCCTTTAGCCGTGGTAGCAAATACAAAGCCATCGCGATGAAGATGATTGAGAAGCTGACCGTTAGAACAATAGGATTTGGACGCCATAGTTCGAATGCAATTAGCATCAAGGGCCCTAAAATATGGGCTGTGACCAAGATGGTGACATAGGCAGGACCATCATCAGCGCGTTGGTGGTGCAATTCCTGTGCGCAGACGGGACAGGAATCGTTTACCTTCAGGTAGCCATTCATTAATGGGCCTGAACCGCAATTTGGACAGGTGCGTTTCCAGCCACGGATTAAGGCTGGTTTTACGGGGCGCTCGGGTGCTGGTGTGTTTTGTGTCATAATCCCTAGATAATACGATTTTGATGAAAAGGAAGTGGAGAAAATGTCCTGTGGCGCGATGTCGCGAAAAGTTTTTTGAATTTTTTGCGACGGAAGTTTCGGGTTGGCGCGTTTAGCCTTTTGAAAGACGCAATGAAGCGTTGGTCAAAAGGAGCAGACAAATGAACACACTTGCAAAAACAACAATTATCGGTGCCACAGTGATTGCCTTGATGGGATCAGTTAGCATTGCGAATGCGAAACAAGGCGAAGGCAAAGGAAAAGGCCAGCGCATTAGCTTTGAGCAATTGGATACGGATGGTGATGGTTTCATCACAAAGGCAGACTTGCAGTCAGCACATGAAGCGCGTTTCGCCAAGAATGACACGGACGGCGACGGTTTTTTGAGTGCAGAAGAGTTGGAAGCACGCACAGAAAAGATGGGCAAGCGTAAAGGTGGCGGCGAAGGTCAAAGTGATCGCAAGAAAGCCCGAATGATGCGTTACATGGATGAAAACGGTGACGGCAAGATCGCGTTAAGCGAAATTCCAACAGATCGTATGGAACGTATGATCGACAAGCTGGATACCGATGAAGACGGCAAGGTTTCAAAAGAAGAGTTTGAAGCGCGTAAAAAAGGTATGGGCAAAGGTAAAAAAGGCCAAAAGAACCAAGAGCAATAAATGACTGTGGCCAAGGGGAAACCCTTGGCCGATCCCTTGTGATTGAGCGATTGAAAGCGTAACTTTGGGAATGACGATGCCATTTGATTCCAGTTCAGAGATTCATGATGACGCGCTGATGGTTTTATATGCCAACGGTGATAGCGAGGCCGCGCGCCTGTTGGCGACCCGTCATACCAAACGTGTTTTAGCGTTGTCATATCGTATGTTACAAGATCAAGCCGAAGCCGAAGATGTGGCGCAAGAAGCGATGATGCGGTTATGGAAAATTGCACCTGAATGGCGCCGAGGCGAGGCGAAGGTTTCGACGTGGTTATATCGGGTTGCCAGTAATTTGTGCACAGATCGGTTACGCAAAAAACGTGGCGCGGCATTGGATGATATTCCAGAGCCAGAAGATGATGCGCCATCCGCAGAAGAAGCGATGTTGCATCAAACACGGGTCGCGACGTTGAACGAGGCGATGAATGCATTGCCAGAACGTCAGAAATTAGCCGTGACATTGCGCCATTTGGATGAATTGGCGAACCCCGAGATTGCCCAGATAATGGATATTTCGGTAGAGGCAGTAGAAAGTTTAACGTCACGTGGTAAACGGGCCCTGCGCACCATGCTACAAGGGCAAGAAGCGAAGATTGGATATGGAACATGACCAATAAATTGCATAAAGACTTTGATTTGGATGCATTGTTTGCGGATGAAAAGGTATCGGATATGATGCCAAGCGATACGTTTATGAACGCCGTATTGCGCGATGCTGATGATGTTCAGGCCAGTTTCAAGGAGCCTGTGGCGGTTGCAAAATCCACGCCGTGGTGGCGCGGGATTGTGCAGCAAATGGGTGGTTGGCAAGCTGTCAGTACGTTTGCGACATGCGCGTGTTTTGGTGTGTATATTGGTTATGCGTCTTCGGTGGATCAAGTGTTGGGGTATTCCACAGGTACGGATAGCGCCGCGATTTCGGATGTTTTTGACAGTTTCAGCGTCGCGTCCGAATTCGAAGTCAGTTTTTTAGAGGGATAGGATCATGACAGAGCGAAAATTCAATTGGAAAAAAACGCTGTTTGTTGCTTCTTTGGCGTTGAATGTTTTGGTGATTGGTACCCTTGCTGGGGCCGCGTTCAAGCATAAGGGCAACGACAAGCCAAATATGAGTGCCACGATGCAAGGTGCGATGATCCGTGCATTACCACAAGAACAACGCAGGTTGCTGGGCCAGAAGATACGTGGTGATGGCAATGGGTTTAAAAAACAACGTAGCCAATCGCGCGAAGTTAAAACTGCGTTAAAAGATGCGATTTCGGCAGTTCCGTTTGATGCGGATGCATTGCGCACCGTATTTGAGCGTCAAAAGCAGGTGCGTTCCACGTTTACGGATCGCGGAGATGCATTATGGATCGAGTTGATCACAAAAATGAGCGATGAAGAACGTGCAGAGTTTGCCAAAGCCATTGACTTTCGTAAGGCGCGAAAGCCGCGTAAATAAGTTTTAGGCGGCGATATAGATACGATTGCGACCTAACTCTTTGGCGCGGTAGAGCGCCTGATCAGCCGAATTCACCAGATCACTGGCATAGTTGTGGCGTTTCGAGAGTTTCGAGACGCCGATACTGATTGTGATGTCTTGACTGATCTTGTTGGCGTTGAGTTTGAAAGGTTCTTCCTCGATCAAGCGGCGCAGGCGTTCGGCTATTTGCAATGCGCGCTTCATCGCGGTGTTGGGCAGCAGCACCAAAAACTCTTCGCCGCCCATGCGGGCCACCATATCGACACGGCGCAGGTTGCCAGACAGACGTGTGGCGATTTGTTGAAGCACAGCATCCCCAGCAATATGGCCCAACGTGTCGTTGACGGATTTGAAATTATCGATATCGAGCATCAAGGCGACCAAGCCGTTGTTGCCTTTTTGGGACTGTTGAAAGCATTTTGATAGGTATTGCTGGGCGTGGCGACGATTGTATAGGCCGGTGAGTGGGTCGAAATACGCCTCTTTCACTCGGGCGTCCAAAAGGCTGCGCAGGTCGGATTTATGTTGGCTGCTGGCGATTAAGGATTGGATGCGGGTGTTGATTTGCGGCTCGGGTGCTGTTGAAAACAGGCATTCCTGAGCACCCAATTCGTAGAGCCGTTTTAATTGGGTTTGCGCAGGTTTATCGACCAGACCAAGGATTGGGATGTTTTTGGTTCGGGCGTCCTCTTGGAAATCGGACACCAGTCTGCATTGTGCATCCGCACTTTGTAATACAATCAGATCGGTGTTTTTTGCGATATGCGCGGGTTTGCAATCGCTAGATAAAACATAGCTGCCGCCTAAATTGGGATCGAGGTTGAATTCAGTATCCTTGGTACGGTGCTTAATGATGGCCACCTTGGATTTCACTAAGCGTTGCGCAGGGAATTCGACAGCGATGTCATTGAAACCGAATTGATCTGCGGCATTTGCATGGGTTTTTAGTGAATCCAATTCCACCTTTTGACGGTACAACAGGCGCAAGCGTGAAATCAGGGATGATGGGTTTTGAGGATAGATTTGCACATCATCCACAAGGTTTACCAACGCCTTGCCCCAATCGACTTGTTCCGGTGAGGAGGTGTATAAAACCACTGGGATATGGGCGCTAAAAGCGTTTAGTTTCAGCTTCTTAGTGACTAAATACCCGTCATCTCGGCCCAGATGAGTGGACATAAGGATCACATCGGGTTGGTGTTTTAATACGGCACGAGACACAGATTTCGCATCATCAACGCAGATCGCGTCAAAATATTCAGAGTTCAACACCGCATTCAAAGCAATACGGTTGTTAACAGTTGAATCAGCTACGAGTATTCTTCCTGGCATTCCTCGTGAACTCCATTGCATTTGAATTACATTTAACTTTAAATGTATTAACGAATGATTTCGAAGCCACGGAGATATGAATGGCATATAGCGCTGCGTCTGCTGAGGTGATCGGACTGAAGGCACTGGAATGGTTGGTGTCGGATGACGAGTTGTTTACGATGTTTCTGGGGAGCACTGGTGCAGCCGTCGGGGATGTTAAAAACGGGGCTAAGGAGCCAGCGTTTTTAGGGTCTGTATTGGATTTCTTACTGATGAATGACGATTGGATTCGCGATTTTTGCAATCATGAAACGTTGGAATACACCACGCCGTATGAGGCGCGACAATGTCTGCCTGGTGGGGATATTCCGAATTGGACCTAGACGTTCAGAAAATCAAAGCGATTGTATTTGATAAGGACGGCACCTTGATTGATTTTGAGGCCAGCTGGAGTACGGGCATGTTGGCGATGTTACAAGCGGTTGCGCCAGATGATCAGGCGGCGCAGAAGGTGCTGGCGACGGCGGCTGGGTTTGATATGGAAACCCGTACATTTGCAGGCGGGGCCGTATTTGTGAATGGCACCACCGAAGATATGATTGCAGTGTGGCAAGGTGTTGATCCGCGATTATCCGCGGAAGATTTGTTAGCCAAGGGAGAGGTTGCGTTTTCTGGACTGGATCCAGAGCCATTATGCGATTTACCCGTGCTGCTAGGTGGCTTGCGCGAAATGGGGTTTGCGTTGGGGGTGGTGACCAATGCCGCTGAGACACCAACGTTGGTGCAGTTGCAGAAGCTGAAGTGTTTGGAGTTGTTCGACATGGTGATTGGTTGCGACAGTGGATTTGTGCCAAAGCCAGCTGGAGATACGATTTTAGGGTTTTGTGACCATTTGAATTTGAATGCGTCCCAAGTGGCGATGGTGGGCGACAGTACGCATGATTTAGATGCGGGTCGTGCAGCGCGTGTTGGGATGAATATTGGTGTATTATCAGGGCCCGCGGCGCGTTCACAGATCGCACATTTGGCGGATTTGATTTTGGATGATGTGACGCAATTGCCCGCATTATTTTCGAACCTAAGCTTGGAAAGCGGCGCGTAAGGTCGTTTTTTGGCAAGATTGGGTCGCGTGACATGGCAAGCTGATCCCACACAGGGAGATGATGATGGCCAGAGTGAGAACACGTTCAGGCGGGCGCGCAGGTAACGCGCGACGTGCCATAAAAACTGTCATCGAACAAACGCCTTGGCGGCAAGTTGTGAATACGGATCGCCCGACTGAGCCATTGGACGAAGAGGGTGTTCAAAGTATCCACAACGGCGTTCTGGATATTCTTGAAAACATCGGCATTGAATTTATGAATCCGCAGGCGTTGGAAATCTTGAAAAAGGGTGGGGCGACGGTAAATGGGGAAAACGTCCGCATCGGGCGCGATCTGTTAAACGAAATGTTGGCACATGTGCCTGCAGAGTTCACCGTGACGCCACGCAATCCAGAACGCGAAATTCGTCTTGGCGGGAATAACATGGCCTTTGTGAATGTGTCGTCACCGCCGAATATGTGGGATTTGGAACGCGGAAAGCGTGCGGGTGATTTCGAAGGCTTCAAGGATTTTATGAAGCTGACGCAGTATTTCAACTGTATCCACGTCGCGGGGGGGTACCCCGTGGAACCTATCGATATTCATGCATCTGTGCGTCATTTGGATTGTTTGTATGAGAAATTGACCCTGACGGATAAGGTGACGCATGCGTACTCGCTAGGACGCGAGCGGGTTGAAGACGTGATGGAGATGGTGCGGATTGCCGGTGGGTTGAGCCATGAGGAATTTGACGAAAAGCCGCGGATGTATACGAACATTAATTCCGTATCACCGCTGAAACATGATTTTCCGATGTTGGACGGCACAATTCGGTTGGCGCGTCGTGGCCAGCCGATTGTGGTGACGCCATTTACATTGGCGGGGGCGATGGCGCCGGTAACGATGTCTGGCGCGGTGACCTTGTCATTGGCCGAAGGTTTGGCCGCGATTGTGATGGTGCAGATGATCCGCAAAGGGTGTCCTGTGATGATTGGGACATTTACGTCCAATGTGGATATGAAATCAGGTGCGCCTGCGTTTGGGACGCCTGAATATATGCGGGCGACGCAAATGACGGGGCAGATGGCGCGATTTTATGGGCTGCCCATGCGATCCAGTGGCGTTTGTACCGCTAATGTGCCCGATGGGCAGGCGATGTGGGAAACATCTAATTCTTTGTGGGCGGCAGTCCAATCGGGGACGAATTTGGTGTATCATGCAGCAGGTTGGCTGGAGGGTGGTTTGATTGCCAGCCCTGAAAAATTTATCATGGACTGCGAGGTTTTGCAGCAAATTCAGCGGTACATGGAACCCTCGATAGTTGCCACTGGTGTGGATGATATTGCTGTGGATGCAGTGAAAGAAGTGGGGCATTTGCCCGGTGCGAATTATTTCGCGATTGACCACACCCAAGATCGATATGTGGATGCATTTTATGGGCCGTTTCTGTCCGAATGGACGAATTATGAGGCATGGGATTTGAACGGTGCTGAATGGACGGTTCAGCGCGCGCATAAGATTTATAAGGCGATAATCAACGAGTTTGAAGCGCCACCAATGGATGAGAGTATCCGTGAAGAGTTGCAGGAATTCGTCGTCAGACGTAAAGCCGAGGGCGGAGCACCCACCGATTTTTGATTAAAATCTTAATCGATTTGGTGTGATTTATTCAAACAGTCTTTAATCAACATCCGTTATGGAGGTGGATGACGGATTAAGGACATGTTGATGCATGGTTTGATAAATCGAGGATTGCAAAGTTTCACTTTGCGTATCTATGGCAATGATGTTTGGGAAGATGTCTGTGCAGATGCGGGGCTGGGTTTCAATAATTTTGAAACCATGCTGAGTTATGACGATATTTTCACGGAACAGGTGTTGGATGGTATTTGCGCCGCCACAGGGCGTTTGCGCGCCGATATTTTAGAAGATTTTGGAACCTTTATTGTGTCCGAACACTGCTCGTCTGCGGTGAAGAAGCTGTTGCGGTTGGGCGGGGAAACATTCGTTGAATTCCTGCATTCATTAGAAGACGTTTA
Organism: uncultured Amylibacter sp.; assembly: GCA_943846615.1. Taxonomy (GTDB): domain Bacteria; phylum Pseudomonadota; class Alphaproteobacteria; order Rhodobacterales; family Rhodobacteraceae; genus Amylibacter. Next base: position 2,582,318 of record OX044354.1, read on the forward strand.
TGATCGCGTCCAAATCGCGATCCCCGATCTGGAAACCCCATCAATGCGATTAGAGGTGCGATCACCGTTGGAATACGTCCTACGGTATGAGTTTTATAAATGTGGCTTTGGCGCGGTTTTTTTGGGCCTGCTACGGGCGATGGCGGATGATTATGGCACGCTGGTAACGATCAGCCATGAAACCCGAAGTTCCGCAGGTATTGATAAAGACATATTTTATATTTCCTTGTTTGGGGACGAATTGCAAAAAAACACAAATAAGGCGGCGTGAATATGGATGACGGAATGCATACGGGGCTGTGCCTGAATTGGGATGCATTAAATCGGTTTATGCCGATGCATATTCTGTTTGATAACGATTGGAGAATTCGCCGGTTTGGGCGCACGATGGCCAAGTTGGGAATGATGGGCTCGCATAATGGTCAGTATTTTTTAGACGTATTTGATGTGTTGCGTCCGCGCCGTTTTATTCAGAACACCGAAATTTTAGATGAACATGGCGGCAAAGTGACGGCGCGTATGAAAGTGGGGCCTGGTGGTAAGTTGAAGGGGTTTGCATATGTTTTGCCGTCCAATCGCGGGATTTTGCTGAACTTTTCTTTGGGCGCGGGAATGGTGAGTGCCGTTGAAAGCGAGGGTTTGATCGCCAATGATTTTTCCCCCACCGATGCCAGTGTTGATTTGCTGTATCTGATCGAGGTGCAACAGGCCCTGTTGGGGGAGGCGCGCAAATCGACGATGAAAATGCACACAGATCGACGCTCTGCGTTGGTCAAAGCGGATACAGATGTTCTGACTGGGTTGTCAAATCGGCGCGGGATGGATGCCTTTGTGGATCGGATCATGGCGCGAAAAACCTTCGTTCCGTTTGCATTTATGATGATCGATTTGGATTTTTTCAAAGCTGTGAATGATACATTGGGGCATGCGGCAGGGGACGCGGTTCTATGTGAAGTTGCGGCGCGTTTAACGAACCTGACCCGGCGTGGCGATTTAGTGGCGCGCACGGGGGGGGATGAGTTCAATCTGATATTACCCGAATTTTCTGACGGTGCAGCGGCGTTGGAGTTATCAAATCGCATTATCGCGGATTTAAAGCGCGATATTACGTTTGAGAACGAGATATGTACGATTGGTGCCAGCATTGGCACGACAATTGTGTCGCAGAAATCGGACATGGCAGTGGTTTCAAGCACTGTCGACAAGGCCCTGTACGAAAGTAAGGAAGCGGGGCGCGGAACGGCAACGCTGGTCTAGGTTATTTGTCCTGCCAATTTGGTTTGCGTTTTTCGATGAAGGCATTGATGCCCTCGGATGCGTCGTGGGCCAGCATATTTTCGACCATGACGTTTGACGCATGTTTATAGGCATCCGCCAGTGACATTTCACGTTGCTCATAGAATGCGCGTTTTCCTGTGGCGATTGTCATACTGGATTTGGATGCGATTTTTAGGGCCATTTCTGTCGTGGCATTGGATAAATCGGATGAAGGAACCGCGCTGTTGATCAGGCCGAATTCACAGGCGCGTGGTGCCGGTATCATATCGCCCGTTAGTAACATTTCCATGGCGTGTTTGTTCGACACATTGCGCGATAGAGCCACCATTGGGGTGGAACAAAATAGGCCGATGTGAACGCCGGGTGTGCTGAACTTTGATGTGACTGATGCGATTGCTAAATCACAGCTGGCGACCAATTGACAACCTGCGGCGGTGGCGATGCCATCGATTTCGGCGATGATGGGTTTTGAACAGGAGACAATTGCCTGCATTACGCTTGAGCAGGATTGCATGACCTGTTGGAAAAAGGCGCGACCACGGTCATCTGTATCACGTGCGGCGGAGATTTCCTTAAGGTCGTGACCGGCGCAAAAGGCAGGGCCGTTGGCGGACAGGATGATGCAGCGAATGGATGGATCGGTATCGGCGGATTGAATTGCCGCGCCCAGCCTGTCCAGCATAGCATTGGATAAGGCATTGCGCCGCGCCGCGTTGTTAAGTGTGAGGCGTAGGATGCCGTGTTCGTCCGTGCTGGATAAAAGGATGTCAGGGGATTGGGTCATGGAAATCCTTGTTCTAAAGCTGGAAATTTTAACAAAGCTTGGCATTGTGCTGAGGGTAAAACAAGTGTGGCATCTTGGAGCAGAATATAAAAAGGCTCGGTGATTTCTCACCAAGCCTTTTCAATGGTACCGACGCCCCGACTTGAACAGGGTGCCTCCTGATCCACAATCAGGCGCTCTAACCGGATGAGCTACGCCGGCATTAAGGGTCATTTAGCCCAAGCTTTCGCGGCTGGCAAGTCCGATCACGCTTGAAATTGTCACTTTCTCTTGTTAGTTCGAAAAAACATTCAATGGGCATAGGTGAAAGATCATGGGTATCAATTCAGAAGTTGAAATTGAAGCGAATTTACAGATTGGCCCGACCTCCGATGGTATGGTGCGCCTGTATATTGAGGGTAAAGACATCGAAATTCCGTTGGATTTTGACCCTGAAGAGGCGGACGAGATCGCAGAAGAGATTCGCGCCGCCGCCGCAAAGGCACGTGCGCAGAAACGCTAAAGGCGCGGATCTGTTAAGGATTGCAGGCGTTGCGCGGCGTTACGTGCAAATTTTAAGGTCAGTTTTTTGCGCCGCGCCGCGGCAAGGGTGGTATTCGGTGCGTCACGGATGATTTCTGCGCCGTAACCGTCGGCGAGTATTATGCCTGTTTCATCTGGAAGTAGTTCGGTTGGGAAATCGGGGCTGACGGCCCAGAAATATTGATCACACCATTCCAGATAGCCATGCCATTTATCGTCAGATTGAAAATCTGCCTTACTTGACTTGCATTCAATAATCCAAATTTCGCCTTTTGCACCAATTGCCATTACATCAACACGTAGACCAGAAGTAGGAACGAATTCCAAAAGAGGGCTGAAATTTAGGCTGTGAAGGTGTCTGGCGACACCGCGTGCCAACAGTTGGCCAGGTTGGTGGTTTTCATGCATGACCGCATCGTAGCCGTGAGCGCGGTGTTAGATCAAGCCAAGTTCACTTAAGCGGCCTTTATATGTTTGGGCCAGCTTTTCGGGGCTGTATTTTTGTTGAACCAATGCCTGACCACGTGCGGCACGTTGTTGTGCGAGGATAGGTTTCTCGAAAACGTCCAACATAGTTTGCACCAGATCATTGGTGGGAATATCCGCCCATTTCGCACCTTTGGCGTTATAGATTGAATGACCCGTAGGAACAGGAACCAAGGGGGCATCAACTGGAAAGCTGGTGTCATCATTACAGAAGTCTCTGACGCCGCCCCAGTTGGTGACGATGGTTGGTTTTTGCAAGCCAAGGGCATAGGCGGGCATGTATCCAAAGCCCTCGCCGCGATGAGATGAAACCACGCAATCCGCCCGCGCCATCAAGCGGAATAGGTATTCGAGGGGCAACATTTTTTCGATTAAGGTGATGCGTGGGTCGATATGGGCGGCGGCGCGAATTTGTGCCATTTGTCCATTGGGATCACCCCAATGATTTGCCATGCCTGGGGTGGATTTGATAACCAATCTGACGTCAGGGTTTCTACCATGTGGGAACGCACGCTGGAAAGCGTTTATGGTCGCCATTGGGTTTTTACGTTCGACAGAGGAGTGGAAATCAAAGGCGCAAAAGAAGGTGAATAGGTTTGCGTCGGGGCGGGTGATTTTGGCCAAGCTGGCGAGGTAGGGGAGTTCATGCAATGCCTTGCCAACCATCGTAACGTGATTGGCACCTGCATTGCGGTACAGATCGGCGACGAAATTTGTTGGTGCCCATACCTCGTTTACCATTGCGGTTCCGAGTTTGTGCACATCGGGCAGTTTGCTGGTTTCCCACAGGTAAAAGCCAATGTGATAGATGTCTTTGCGATAGGCGAATTGCGGGGTCATAATATTGGCTGGGACCCGTTCGGCATTTACGTGGTGGAGAACGAAGTTTCCTTTGGGTTTCAATGCGCCACGCGCTTTGAGTTCATTACGATTGAAACCATCTTCTAGGTTTCTGCATCTGTATAATAACTTAATATTATCAAAGGCATGTAGTGACATGTTCATGTTGTTTGCAAGGCCGGTGTGTTGATTTGGGAAGCCGATAACCTCGACCTGAGGTGAGGGGGGTGTTTTGCGGCTAGGAACGGACAAGAATGGCTCGAGTTCGGGTGCCAGTGGATACATAGATCTATGGAACCAGCGTGCGATTTCCTTGGCTGTCCATGGCTCTTTGATTTTGGTGAGCGAAAGATCGATACGACACAGCATTGCCATTAAAATAGCCATACCTGTTGGGCCAGTGCTGTGAGGTTGTTTGAAAAGGAGGGTTTTTATTTCTGGCGTAAATGCAGGTGCGGTTTTGGGGTCGTCGAGGAAGGCAACCATTTCAGCGGCAAAGGGATTGTCGATTTCGTCAGTGATATTTGGTTCGGACAATGGCATGCGCGGCACCCAGAATTCGGGCAGTTTTTCGCGCGCTGTTGTGTGATACCAATTCAGGGCATCCTGTTGTCCCTGTGAGTTTTGTAAATCGAATTTATGGGTCGGGTTATAGGTTTGCAAAAGGTGGTTGGCGTATTTTGGTAGATTGTTCGATTTGTCCAAGGTTAATGCCATGTCGACAGCAGGGTATGGCGGTGCGCAGTGGGATGTTTTTTGACCATATGCGAAAGGATGCGCGCGGAGGCGTTTTATCAAACTGGTTTTGCGCAATTCGGGGATACTGGCCAATTTGCACAAATCCATTAACGCGGCGTCCTGTGAGCCTGTTGCCAGTAAAAAGCGTAGCAATCTGTGAGGCGTAAAGTGTGTGTTTTCATCGCCAAAATTGGCGTGTTCCAAGACTGTATGTTCAGCGATTTTGAAATCTGTTTCTACCAGATCTTCGCCCGTTATGATGTTCGTAATTTCATTTGCGGTTTTGCCGCCGAAGGATAGTTGCGTGACAGTGCCCAAAGGTAGGACACGTACCATCGTTCGTTGTACCTTGTTGCCCACGACAATCGCACGCCGCCCTGACTTTTGTAGTTGTTGGACGAAATTTATCGCACGTATCTGCTCCTTGGCTTTGCCCCACAAATGAGTAGAGCGGTAGCGTGGTGCGGTGAGTGAATCTAAGAATACAATTACATGATCGTAGCGTATCAAGAATTCGCTGGTTTTGGCGTATTTATATGGAGTGCGAAAATTCATGACACGACGCGCAAAGGGGCTGGAGGTTGGGGAGACTGTTTCAACCTTGTGTCCTGTGTCGATGAGATGTGCCGTTAGTTTTAACATTTCTAACCGCATTTCGGATTGGTTTGCGCTGGATTCACCGTAAATCAAAATGCTTTTGGGTCGCGGGAAGGCTGATGGGCGCGTCGCATCTTTCAGGGAAATAAAAGGTTTTTGGTCGAACTGCATCTCAAATTCCGTTTTGGTTAACAGGGCCACCTTTTCAGCAGGCGGTTAACAAAGGTTAAATGTTTGTCACTTTGTTTTGATCACAGCAGTGATGCCCCACCTTGTAGTGGAGCGAGGAAAGGCATATAGTAGACTTTGGCGGGTTCTGCCCTTCTGGTGAGAAGCCCTATTTCAGTGGCCGATAATCTTTCTTGCGGGAGCTGGCTCTGTGACTGACCCTGGTCTATCATATCCGGCACCCACCTGTTTTACACAGGCAGCGAAATTTCTCGCTTCCACCGCTGCGTTGAGACGGTTGCAATATACCGAATCTGGTGCGGGCCCGCCGCTTTTGAACTGTTCAAACGCAGTTCTTTTGATACAACACCCCCATGAGTGATATTCAAGAATTAAAGGCCATGTGCCGCAAGGCCGCATTTGCCGCGCGCAAAGACGCGCATGGGGCGGGGCTGGACAAGGGCGCGAATGCGCAATTGATTTCGTTTCTGAAAATGCAAGCAGATGAATTGGTGATTGCGGCCTATATGCCGATCCGCACCGAGGTGTCGCCGTTACCCGCGATGGAAAAAATGGCGCTTAGGGAGCGTGATATTTGTGTGCCTGTGGTGATTGGTAATGGGCAACCGTTAGAATTCCACCGCTGGACGCCTGATGGCAAGATGGTTGAGGGTGCTTTTGGTGCGATGATACCTGCCGAACGTGAGGTGATGGAACCTGATGTCGTGATCACGCCGTTGGCTGCGTTTGATATGAATGGTTATCGTTTGGGATACGGCGGCGGTTTTTATGATCGCAGTTTCGAACAATTAAGTGAAAAGAAACCCATTCAGGCGATTGGCTATGCCTATGATGCCCAAGAAGTGATGATGGTACCGCGCGAAAAGACCGATTTTCGCCTGAATGCGGTGATTACAGAGAAGGGCATCTTGTCCTTCGAGGATTAGGCGCGTATCGGAGAGTTATGAGATTATTATTCCTAGGTGATGTGATGGGCCGTACCGGCCGCAAAGCAGTAAGCGAGCGGCTTAAGAAGTTGCGCGATGAATGGCGTTTGGATTTTGTTGTGGTGAACGGCGAAAATGCCACGGGCGGTATGGGATTGTCCGCAGGCCATGCAAAGCTGTTGTTAGAGGCGGGTGCGGATTGTATTACATTGGGTGATCATGCGTTTGATCAGCGTGATATGTTGGCGTTTTGTGAGCAAGAGCCACGCATTGTACGCCCGTTGAATTTTGCCAAAGCAGCACCAGGCAAGGGTGTGCGGGTGATTAAGGCCCAAAATGGTAAGAAGGTTTTGGTGGCGCAGGCATTGGGCCAAGTGTTTATGAAAAAGCCGTTTGATGATCCGTTTTCCGCGCTGGATGGCACATTGCGCACGGCCCCGATGGGTGGTGCCGTGGATGCAGTGATTGTTGATTTTCATGCTGAGGCGACATCCGAAAAGGTGGCGATGGGGCATTGGTTGGACGGACGTGCATCGATGGTGGTAGGCACGCATACGCATATCCCAACTGCGGATGCACAGATTTTGCCGCGTGGCACGGCGCATCAATCGGATGCGGGAATGTGTGGCGATTATAACAGCGTGATTGGCATGCAAAAGGATGAACCTTTGCGTCGGTTTATTACGGGCATGAACAAGGAACGTTTTACACCTGCGGCGGATGAAGCGACGTTGTGCGGATTGTTTGTGGAAACAGACGACGCAACAGGATTGGCCAAAGAGGTTGTACAAATCCGCGTTGGTGGGCGTTTGCAACAATCGGTTCCTGCATGAGAAGTCAAACTTGGTTGTATTTACCGCTGACTTTAATTGGGGCGACGTGGGGGTTGACCGTGCCTGCGATGAAAATCGCAGTTGATGACGGGTATCCTGTAACAGGTGTGTTGTTTTGGCAGGTGTTTTTGGCCTGTTGTATGGCGGTTCTGATTTTTGTACCCAAGCGGCGGAAAGTGCATATGACGCGGCGGCGTATGGCTTTGTTCGTGTGGATAATGGCCTTTGGGTCTGTTTTGCCCGGGATCGTATCCTATACGGCATCGGCGCAGGTGCCCGCAGGGGTGATGGCGATTACCCTGTCTATGGTGCCGATTTTTATTATGCCGATTGCTATAATGACGGGGCATGAGATCTTTAAACCGAAGCGGGTATTGGGCGTATTGATGGGCGCATTGGCAATAGTGTTGCTGATTGGGCCAGAGGCGAGTCTGCCTGATCCCAGCAAGGCAGGCTTTGTTCTGTTGGCGCTGTTGTCGCCGCTGTTTTATGCGTTTGAGGATAACTATATCGCCTATTTCGGGCTGGATGGTTTGACGCCGATTGAAACCTTGTTGGGTTCTGCGTTGCTAGGATCGATCATCATGGCGGTTGTTGTGATGTCGCAGGGAACGTTTATCCCAATTTGGGAAGGCGGGTTTTCCCATGCTGATTGGGCGATTATTGTTATTGGCGTGACGACGGGCATTGCATATGCAGGGTTTATTTGGATAATCGGCCAAGCAGGGCCTGTTTTTTCAGGTCAAATCGCCTATTTGGTAACGATTTTCGGGGTGCTTTGGTCGATATTGCTAATCGGTGAGAGTTATTCTGGGTATATTTGGATGGCCTTCGCTGTGATGCTGTTTGGGATGTTTTTGGTACGTCCACGGGGCGAAGGCTCTTGAGCCTGTCGGCGTAGACGTTACATTGGGGGCAACGTACAAAGGTTCCCGTTATGTTGGCCGATTTTATACCAGTTGAATACCACGCATATATTTCCATGGCGCTGATTGCCGTGATGTTTGTTGGATTTATCAAAGAGTTATATCCCACCGAAGTGATTGCATTAAGTGGCGCGGCGTTTTTGATGCTGACGGGGATATTGCCATATGGCGATGCGCTGGCGGTATTTTCCAACCCTGCGCCGTGGACGATTGCGGCGATGTTTATTCTGTCGGGGGCTTTGGTGCGCACGGGGGCGTTATCGAACCTAACTAGCTATGTAACTGCCAAAGGCGAGCAGAACCCAAAGTTAGTTCTGGCGGGGTTAGGCGTATTTGTGGTGATCGCATCGGCATTTATGAATAATACGCCCGTTGTGGTTATTATGATTCCGATTGCATTGCAGATGGCGAAAATTATGGGGGTTTCGGGTTCGAAATTGCTGATCCCGCTGTCCTACATGGCGATCTTGGGTGGTATTCTGACGTTGATCGGCACATCGACGAACTTGTTGGTGGATGGCGTGGCACGGGCCGAAGGGTTGGAACCGTTTACGATGTTTGAGGTGACGCCACTGGCGATTATCCTGGTTTTGTTTGGAGCTGTATATTTGCGGTTGTTTGCGAACAAATTGTTGCCAACACGTGAAAGTATGGCTGACCTATTGGGCGGCAATAAGTCGAAACGATTTATCACAGAAGTGGTGATCCCACAGGGGAGTTCATTGATTGGTGAGAATGCCTATGCTGTGGAATTGTTTAAGCGCGATGGTAGCCGTGTGATTGACGTTTTGCGTAGTGATTTGAGTTTGCGCAAAAATATCCGCGATGTCGTCTTGCACGAGGGCGACCGTGTGGTGATTAAAACCGCAATGGGAGCGTTGCTGGGTTTGAACGAGGGCACTGATGTACATGTCGCGGATCGCGTCTCGTCCAAAGAAGCCACGACGATAGAGGCATTGATCACACCGGGGTGTCGGATGGTTGGACGTTCAATTGGCAGTATGCGTATTCGGCGTCGGTTTGGTGTGTATCCGTTGGCATTACACCGTAAAAATCAAAACATTGGGACACAGTTCATCAATACGCCGATCAAGGTTGGTGATACGGTATTATTTGAAGGTGCTGGCGAAGATATTGGGCGCATGGCGCGCGATATGAATTTGGTGAGCCTGGCGGAACCAACAGAGCGCCCGTATCGCCGTAATAAAGCGCCGATTGTGATCTTGGCCTTGGCCGCGGTGGTGATTTTGGCTGCGCTGGGCGTTGCTCCGATCTTTAGTGTGGCGGCGGTTGGTGTAGCGGCGGTGTTGTTATCGCGCTGTATCGACGGCGACGAAGCGTTTGATGCCGTTGATGGGCGCTTGTTGGTGCTGATTTTTTCCATGTTGGCGATTGGTGCGGGATTACAAGCATCGGGCGCTGTGGCGTTGATTGCCAACGCGGTGGCACCGCAATTGCATGGGCTACATCCGTTTTTCGTGGTTTGGGCAATTTATCTACTGACATCTGTTTTGACGGAATTGGTATCGAACAATGCGGTTGCCGTGGTGGTGACGCCGATTGCGATTGCGCTGGCAACTGCGCTGGGAATTGATCCACGTCCATTGGTCGTGGCGGTGATGGTTGCCGCCAGCGCCAGTTTTGCTACGCCCATTGGGTATCAGACGAATACGTTGGTATATGGGCCGGGCGGTTATGCGTTTACGGATTTCATGAAAATCGGGGTGCCGTTGAATATTTTGATTGGTGTGATTGCTTCGGCGTTGATCCCGTATTTCTGGCCGTTATAATATCTTACCCTTCGAGCAGAGCATATTTGGACAAAGTAAAGAAGGTTGGGGCGCTTGAAACCCGCGCCCCTATTTTATAAGAAGCGTGCAGATAGATTTATTATAAGGGGTTCGCATCATGGCAGGCCATTCCAAATGGGCAAATATTCAGCACCGTAAAGGGCGCCAAGATAAGTTGCGTTCAAAGTTGTTTTCGAAATTGTCAAAAGAGATCACGGTTGCGGCGAAGATGGGGGACCCTGATCCAGAGAAAAACCCGCGTTTGCGTTTAGCTGTGAAAGAAGCGAAATCAAATTCTGTGCCAAAGGACGTGATTGAACGTGCAATTGGTAAGGCCACGGCGTCTGATGGCGAGAACTATGATGAAATCCGTTACGAGGGTTATGGCCCGAATGGCGTGGCTGTTATCGTTGAAGCAATGACAGATAATAAAAACCGAACTGCGTCATCTGTACGCTCGTTGTTTACGAAATCGGGTGGTAATCTGGCGGAAACGGGTGCGGTATCGTTTATGTTCGAGCGCAAAGGCTTGGTTGTTTACAAAGCGGATGTCGCGGATGCGGACACGATGTTTGAGCACGCGATTGAAGCGGGTGCAGAGGATGTTGAATCATCTGAAGATGGCCATGACATCTACTGTGAGGATACGGATCTGAACGAAGTTTCTAAGGCACTGGAGGCAGCGCTGGGTGAAAGTGAGACCACTAAGTTGATTTGGAAGCCAACAACGATGACAGAACTGGATTTGGAAGGTGCGGAGAAATTGATGCGCCTGATCGAAAATCTGGAAGATGATGATGATATTCAAAACATCACAACCAACATGGATGTGTCTGACGAGATTATGGCACAGCTTTAGGATCGTATGGATCACATAGAATTTGCCAATGGCCTTAAGGTCCGTGAAAAGGTTGCGTTGAAATCGCGTAATCGTTTTGCGGGCCTTTTGCATTTGGCGGTGCATGTGGCGATGATTTTCGTTTTGGCTGTTATTGTGATGTCTGGTGGAGTCTTGGGCTGGCTGGCGATGATGCCTTTGGGCATTACGTTGGTGTTTTTATTTGCGCTGGAACATGAGGCGACGCATAAAACACCATTTGAAAATGCACGCATGAATGAAGTGGTGGGGTTTGTTTGCGGTGTAGTTTTGTTATTGCCGTTTCAGTGGTTTCGCTATTTCCACATGGCGCATCATCGCTATACTAATGATCCAGACAGAGACCCCGAATTGTTGGCTGGTGGTGCACCTGATATGCGGTGGGGAGTGATCTTGCATGTTACAGGCATTCCCTACTGGCGGGGTATGATCCGCAAAGTGTGGCGGAATGCGTTTGACGAAAACCGTGACGTTTATGTGCCCGCACCCGCGAAACGCCGAGTAAAGCGCGAAGCGCGGCTGATGATTGGGATATATCTGGGGGTGGCTTTGTTGAGCCTGCTTAATCCGGTTTTGATTTGGATTTGGGTTGTTCCCGTGATCATCGGGCAGCCGTTTTTGCGGATGTATTTATTGGCGGAGCATGGACGGTGTGCGTTTGTGGCTAATATGTTGGCGAATACGCGCACAACATATACCAACAAGCTTGTCCGTTTTTTGGCGTGGAATATGCCATATCATATTGAGCATCATACGTTTCCGAATGTGCCCTTCTACAATTTGCCGCAGTTGAATGAAATAATGGCTGCGCATTTGATTGAAACCCAAGAGGGTTATATCAAATTTAGCCAAGCGTATTATCGGGGCCTGAAATAGGCCCCGATAAGGAAATTATGCACGCATTTTGTTATATGCGCTGTAGCCAAACATGCCTATTAACATCGCAACGATGAATGCAATGCCGCTGGTACCGCCAAAAGTGACAGATGCCAAGGCAGGACCCGGGCAGAAGCCAGCCAATGCCCAGCCCATGCCAAACAGGATTGCGCCGATGATCAATGGGCGATCCAGTTTTGTGTTTGGTGGCGATGGCAGTGGTGATCCGACGATCGACGCGCTACGTTTTTCGGCCACGCGCCATGCGATGAACATGGGGATGATAGCGCCGCCCATAACGAACATCAGGGATGGATCCCATGCGCCAAATAGATCAAGGAAACCTTGAACCTTTAATGTGTCTGTCATACCCGAGATAACAAGGCCGATACCGAATAATGCGCCTGTGGCGAGCGAGATTAAATTTCTCATGCTAAAACTCCTATCGCGCGCGCGATGACGATGGTGATGACACCTGCGCCGATGTAGCAAAGGGTTGATAGAATCGAGCGGATCGAAAGGCGTGACATGCCGCAGACACCGTGACCTGATGTACAGCCTGAGCCCATGCGCGTACCGATGCCAACCAAAAGGCCCGCGACCACAACCAAGACAAGGTTTGATGTTGCATTGGTTGAGGGTAGTGTTTTGAACAAACCCAAAAGGGCGGGTGCCCCAACCAGACCCGCAACGAAAATCAAACGTTCAGTCATGTTGGAGCGACCTGATCCGTCGATCAAACCGCCAACAATACCAGATGCGCCCATGATACGCCCATTTCCGAGTAAGAACAGCGCGCCTGCGCCGCCGATCATTACGCCACCAATTAAGGCGTTTATCCAACTTGTGTAATCCACGATGATTCCTTTGGTTTTTTTGAACTGACTGTGACGTTATGCCTGTTTTCCAAAAGAGGAAAGGTAAATCATATTCATAAAATTATATGTGACTAAGTTTGCGTATTTTGCGGGGGATGTGACTTTTCTGGTATACTAGACTACTAAATGGCCATTTTTTTATTTTGATGGCTGACGAGGTGGTCAAAAGGTGCTAGTCGGGAACATTGAAATGTATAAATCCACCGATTCCCTAATCGGTGACGCTTGAACAAGGAGGTTTGTCATGCGCATAGGAACACCTAAGGAAATCTTCCCAGGAGAAAATCGAGTGGCAATGACGCCAGCATCGGCTTTGCAGTTGCAAAAACTGGGATACGAATGTGTGATCGAAAAAGGTGCCGGTGCAGCCGCGCGTTTTTCTGATCAGGAATACAAAGATGCAGGCGTAAAGGTCGTTGCGACCGCTGCGGCGCTGTACAAAGAGGCGGACGTTGTTGCCAAAGTACGCCCACCAGAAGATGTAGAGATTAAACGTCTGAAAGAGGGGCAAACCCTGATTTCATTCTTCTATCCAGCACAAAATACGGAACTGATGGAAGCCGCCAATAAAAAAGGTGCGCATGTTATCGCGATGGATATGGTCCCACGTATTAGTCGTGCACAGAAAATGGATGCCTTGTCGTCCATGGCGAATATCGCGGGTTATCGCGCGGTGATGGAAGCAGGCAATAATTTTGGCCGATTCTTTACGGGTCAGATTACAGCCGCGGGTAAGGTTCCACCTGCCAAGGTTTTGGTTGTGGGGGCCGGTGTTGCCGGTTTGGCCGCAATTGGTGCCGCAACGTCTTTGGGCGCGGTGGTTTATGCGTTTGATGTTCGCCCAGAGGTGGCCGAGCAGATTGAAAGCATGGGTGCGGAATTCGTATACCTTGATTTCGAAGAAGAGCAGACAGATGGTGCAGAGACGGGTGGCTATGCCGCGCCAAGCAGCCCAGAATTCCGCGAAAAGCAATTGGCGAAGTTCCGTGAACTTGCACCAGAGATGGATATCGTGATTACCACGGCGTTGATCCCAGGGCGTGATGCACCGAAATTGTGGTTGGCCGATATGGTTGAATTACAAAAACCGGGTTCTGTTGTGGTTGATTTGGCCGCGGAACGTGGTGGGAACTGTGATTTGACGGTTGCAGATGAAAAAGTCATGTCGGACAATGATGTGACCATCATCGGTTACACCGATTTGCCAAGCCGCATGGCCGCGCAATCATCGACATTATATGCCACAAACATCCGCCACATGATGACAGATTTGACGCCCAAAAAGGACGGCAAATTGAAACATGACATGAAGGATGATGTTATTCGCGGGGCGACTGCAACGCATAAGGGTAAAATCACCTTCCCGCCACCACCGCCCAAGGTGGCCGCGATTGCGGCGCAACCCAAGGAAACAGTGAAAGAGCCAACGCGTGAAGAGTTGATCGCGGCGGAGAAAGAAGCATTCAAGAAAGAGACACGTAACCAAGTGACCTTGTTGGCCATTGGTGGTGGTTTGATCTTGTTGGCAGGTCTGTATGCTCCAGCCAGCTTTATGCAGCACTTTATCGTGTTTGTTTTGTCGGTTTTCATCGGGTTCCAAGTGATTTGGAACGTGTCGCATTCGTTGCACACACCATTGATGGCGGTCACGAACGCCATTTCATCCATCATTATTCTAGGCGCGCTGATGCAAATCGGATCGGGTTCGTTTTTGGTGATTATATTAGCCGCTTTGTCTGTCTTTATGGCGGGGATCAATATCTTTGGTGGCTTCCTTGTGACACGGCGCATGCTTGCCATGTTCCAGAAATCTTAAGGGGGACATGATTATGGATTTCGGTTTTACAACAGCAGCTTACGTCGTTTCGGCTGTACTATTTATTCTGTCTTTGGGCGGATTGTCAGGCCAAGAGAGCGCGAAGCGTGCGGTTTGGTATGGTATTGTGGGCATGGGATTAGCCGTGTTTGCAACGATCATTGGGCCAGGTTCAGGTCTGTGGTTATTGTCTGTCGTGTTGATCGCGGCGGGTGGTTACATCGGGTACCAAGTGGCGCAAAAGGTGCAGATGACAGAGATGCCGCAATTGGTTGCGGCGATGCACAGTTTGGTTGGATTAGCGGCCGTTTTTGTTGGGTTTATTGCCCATATAGAATTGAATCGTGTGATGGGAATGGATGCAGAGACGCGCAAGGCACTTGATGGTTTTGCGGGGCTTTTGGCCAAGAAGGAAGGCGTAGAGATTAGCATTCTGCGTGTTGAATTGTTCTTGGGTATCTTTATCGGCGCGGTGACGTTTACAGGTTCTGTGATTGCCTATGGCAAGTTGGCGGGCAAGGTGAACACAACGGCTGAAAAATTGCCAGGTGGTCACATGTTGAACGCAGGCGCGGCGGCGATTTCGGTGCTGTGTTTGTTCTGGTACTGTAACACTGGTGGTTTCTTGCCATTGGCGATTATGACGCTGGCGGCCTTGTTTATTGGTTACCACTTGATCATGGGTATTGGCGGCGCGGATATGCCCGTGGTTGTTTCCATGCTGAATTCATATTCAGGTTGGGCGGCAGCGGCGATCGGCTTTAGCCTTGGTAATGATTTGTTGATCGTTGTTGGTGCGCTGGTTGGATCAAGCGGTGCGATCCTGTCGTACATCATGTGTAAGGCGATGAATCGTTCGTTTATTTCGGTGATCTTGGGCGGCTTTGGCGGCACAACGGGCCCTGCGATGGAAATCGAGGGCGAGATGGTTGCGACGGATGTGAATACCGTGGCGGCACAGCTGGAAGATGCGGATAGCGTTGTGATTATTCCGGGTTACGGCATGGCCGTGGCGCAGGCACAGCAATCTGTATCGGAATTGGTACGCCGTTTGCGTGACAAAGGTAAGAACGTGCGCTTTGCGATCCACCCAGTTGCAGGGCGGTTACCAGGCCACATGAACGTGTTGTTGGCCGAAGCAAAGGTACCATATGACATCGTTTTGGAAATGGATGAAATCAACGATGATTTCCCAGAAACGGATGTGGCGATTGTGATCGGGTCAAATGACATCGTTAACCCAGCCGCACAAGAAGATCCAAATTCACCAATCGCTGGCATGCCTGTGTTGGAATGTTGGAAAGCCAAATCGGTGATCGTGTCCAAGCGTGGGCAGGGCACTGGTTATTCGGGCATCGAAAATCCGCTGTTCTTTAAGGAGAATACACGGATGTTATACGGTGATGCGAAGGCAAGTTTGGATCAGCTGTTACAATCCATCAATTAATAAAAAAGGCCCGCGATTTGCGGGCCTTTTTTAATCCATACGCTCTTGTATGAAATCGAATAATTCGAGGGCCCACCAACCAAGAATAAATCCTAAAATCATGCCGACTACTAACATGTGTTTCCCCTTTTCGGATTATTCAAACCTGTCCTTTTAGACATGTACTTGTACCATAGGTTGTGTTTTGGATTCAAGCAACCGTATTGGGTTAAAACTTTTGGCTATAGATGAATTTATAAATATATTTCTGCCCTAATACTGACCAAATATTGTGGTGAGACGTGTCATTCATGATTTTTAACGCCTTTTGTGACGATGATGAGGCGTTAAGAATGGCCTGTCCGTGGGAAAATGGAATCACTTTGTCTTCTTTCCCATGTAGAATCAGTAGTGGAACGTCAATTTTTCTAATTGCATCCAAATTGTTCCATTCTTGGTCTAAAATTTGACGAATGGGGAAGATTGGGAATTGCTTGGTCGCTAAATCGGTGATGGACGTGAACGGAGCCTCTAGGGTCAGTGCCGATGGAGGATGGGTCAGCGTCAATTGGGTCGCGACACCTGTTCCCAAGCTCTCGCCGTAGTAGATAAGTTTTGCGGGTTTTCCAAAGCCCAGGTTGTTTAGGTTTTCGATTAAATAGCGGCTGTCATTTGTGATTTTTTCTTGGCTGGGTGAACCTTGTGACCCGGATGAACCACGATAAGCCATTGCTATGATACCATATCCGCGCTGGATCATGCGATCAAAGCGTTGGGCGCGGACGGCCAAATTTCCTGCGTTACCGTGGAAATAAACGATTGTTGGTTGGTTGCCGCGTGCCTGTTTTGTCCACACGATCAGTTTTGTTTTGTCAAAGCTTTGAAATTCATGTTCCTGCATGGCGGGAACACCAGCGTTTGTAGGTGTTACATGTGTAGGATCAAAAGGGTAGATGGCGGCGAAACGGCCGAACCAGAGTGCGGCAAAGGCGCCGAGATAGAGTGATATGCACAGAGTAAGGAATTTGAACATGGTCCCGCCAAATGGTTTTGACGGGACGCTATGATAATTTGGGGGGCGGGTGAAGTATTAGTCGCCGAATGCTTCGTCGATGAGATCATAAACCTCCAACGCCATCCAGCCAACCGCGATCCCGATTAAGATACCAAATGCAAAAGTCATTTCATTCTCCGTGTTGATTTAGGAAAACTTTAGGAGCAATTGTTTAAATCTTTATTTACAGCGGGTTTTTGGCATATATTTCGCCAAAAGCGTTGTTTTTATTAGGGCAACTAAGGTAAGTAGACCCAAAATGAGAGACAGCAATGCATAAACATCGTGGTTTTCCGTCCCGTTTGCCGGGCACTGATTTTCAATTTACGATCCGTCGTCCCAATAAAAAGGGCCCAACGCCGATCATTCGCCGTGAGCGTTATGCGGATCGTCGCAATGTGGATCGCAAAGCGGACGAAGTGTTTATGCTGACGCTGATCGAGCAGTTCGGCGAAGAGCCGTTTGTACGTGGTAATTTGGATGCGGGACGTATTTCATGGGTGTTTGGACGCGAAGTTTTGCCCGTGGATGATCCCTTTGATGAATGTGATTACGAGGCTGTTATGCGGGTCGATATGGGCCGTGCGATGGCCAGTTTTCCCAAAATTTTTACCGACGAATACGAGTAGTGTGCGCGTATTATCGCCGACGAATTCAACCGTTTGGCGGCAAATCGCTGATTTATTCACAGGCTTTGTTATCCGTTTGTAAGTTCCACAAAAGGGTGGCTTTCTAGTTTTGCGAAGGGGCTTTTCAAAGCCCTGACGAAAAATGGAAGGCAAAGGCGTGTTAGCCAAAATCTGTTGTGTCCCCTCATTGAACGGATTTTGGATGGGTATTTTCCCCCTCTTATCCCAACACTGACCGCTTTTGCCTTTTATGCCTATCAAAAAATATCGATAATATGGGCCCTGCGCGATTTGTCGCGACATGATTTTTGGGTTGTGCAGGTTTTATCTTTGCGGCTACGTTTTCCGCCAAAGTAGTGGAGAGAGCAATGTCATACAAAGAAGCCTTTGAAAGCGCAAAATCGGATCCTGAAAAATTCTGGATGGAAGCCGCATCGCATATTGATTGGGTGAAGCCACCCAGCAAAGCATTGTTTTCGGATAACGAGCCATTTTACGAGTGGTTTAAAGATGCAGAAGTGAACAGCTGTTACAATGCCGTTGATCGCCATGTCCTTAACGGTAAGGGCGATCAGACCGCGATTATTTATGACAGCCCCATTACAGACACCAAAGGAAAGGTTTCATATGCAGAGCTGCAAGAGCAGACAGCCGCATTGGGTGGTGCATTGCTGGCTCAAGGGATCGAAAAAGGTGATCGCGTAATTATTTATATGCCGATGATCCCACAGGCATTGGTGGCCATGTTGGCATGTGCGCGTATTGGCGCCGTGCATTCGGTGGTGTTTGGTGGTTTTGCCGCGAACGAGCTGGCAACGCGTATTGATGATTGTACGCCTAAGGCGATTATTGCTGCATCATGTGGTATCGAGCCATCAGGTGTGATTGCATACAAACCATTGCTGGACGCCGCGATTGAGTTGGCGGAACATAAGCCAGAAACATGTGTCGTTTTACAGCGTGATCAAATGCAGGCAGACATGATTGATGGTCGTGATGTGGATTGGAATGCCGCCCAAGAAGGTGTGACCCCAGCCGAGTGTGTGCCCGTGCGTGGCGATCATCCAGCATACATCCTGTATACATCTGGTACAACCGGTGCGCCAAAGGGTGTTTTGCGCCCAACAGCAGGGCACATCGTTGCATTGAATTGGACGATGAAAAACGTTTACGACATTGATCCAGGAGATGTATTCTGGGCTGCGTCCGATGTTGGTTGGGTCGTTGGACACTCGTACATTTGTTACGGGACACTATTCCACGGTAACACAACCATTGTATTTGAGGGTAAGCCGATTGGCACACCTGATGCGGGTACGTTTTGGCGTGTAATTAGTGAATATAATGTCAAAGCGTTGTTCACCGCGCCAACAGCGTTTCGTGCGATCAAACGCGTTGATCCAGATGGCGAGTTCATTAAGAAATACGATTTGTCTTGTCTTAAAACACTGTTCTTGGCGGGTGAACGTGCCGACCCTGATACGATTGTTTGGGCGCAAGATCATCTAGGCGTGCCTGTAATTGATCACTGGTGGCAGACGGAAACTGGCTTTGCGATTGCGTCAAACCCATGGGGTATTGAAAAGATGCCTGTGAAATTGGGTTCACCAACGGTACCGATGCCGGGGTACGATGTTCAAATTCTGGACGAGGCTGGTAAGGAAATGCCAAACGGTGAAATGGGTGCGATTGCGATTAAATTGCCATTGCCACCGGGTACACTGCCAACATTGTGGAATGCCGATGAGCGTTTCAAATCGTCGTATCTGGAAGCGTTTCCTGGGTATTATGAAACAGGTGATGCGGGTTACAAAGACGAAGATGGATATTTGTACATCATGTCACGCACCGATGATGTGATTAACGTTGCTGGTCACCGCCTGTCATCTGGTCAAATGGAAGAGGTTCTATCCGGTCATCCAGATGTTGCAGAATGTGCGGTGATTGGTGCGGCGGATCAATTGAAGGGGCAATCACCGATTGGATTCCTATGCCTAAGTTCCGGAGTTACCAAATCGCATGAAGAGGTGATCAAAGAGTGTGTTGGTTTGATTCGTAGCAAAATCGGCCCTGTTGCGGCGTTTAAAACGGCATTGGTTGTAGATCGTTTGCCGAAAACGCGTTCGGGTAAAATTTTGCGCGGTACGATTGTGAAAATTGCGGATGGGCAAGAATACAAGATGCCAGCGACAATTGACGATCCCGTAATTTTGGATGAAATCACAGAAGCATTGAAGGGTATTGGTTACCCCAAAGCTTAGATTGAAAATAGTAATAAGTGCAAAAGGGGACGTTATTTAGTAGCGTCCCCTTTTTGTTTGGTTGCGAAAGTTTATGGGAATGCCTAGTTTATACGTAACACAGTTAGGATGAGATCATGATTTCTAGAAACACTATTTTTACAGTTGGATTATTGGTTGTGGCCGTACCTCATTTTGCATCTGCCCAAGCATTGAAGGGTGTGAAAAAGCCCGCGAACTTGCCGCCTGCGGATTACAAAGGTGTGCAATATGTTGACAACAATGGCTGTATTTTTGTGAGGGCTGGTCGATTAGGAGATATAAGTTGGGTTCCGCGTATTGATCAAACTCGTAAACACATGTGTTCGTCCAGCTATGCTGCAACATTCCCTAAGGCAGGCGAAGCGCCGGCCACTAAAACAGCCGAGCCAACGGTTGTTGCCAGTTTGGATCGTGGCAAAGTCGCCTATAAAGGTAAAGTTGTGAAGCCAGTCGCGGCACCAGATACATCATTGGTGAAAACCAAAGTGGCATCGCCATCCGCAGCTCAAAAGGCTAAGCAAGCAGCCGCAGATGCCGCCAAGGCGGAAAAAGATGCCAAGTTAGCCGCGCAAACGGCGGCGGCGGAGAAGCTACGCCAAGATGCGATCGCCAAGAAGGAAGCTGATGACGCCAAGAAAGTGGCGGAGTTGGCTGCGGCGATGAAAGCAGCAGAAGAATCTGCGAATGCGGATGAGAAGTTGAAACAACAAATCGCGATGAAGATTGCCGAGGATAAAGAGGCACGCGCAGCAGCACGCGCTGCAGATAAAAAGGCCCGCGCAGATGCGCTGGCAAGGAAGAAGGCGGATGCGAAGGCCGCCAAATTGGCGAGAATTGCGAAACGTGATGCAGATCGTGCATTGACGGCTCAAAAACGCGCAGAGGCGAAGCAGGCGTTAGAGAACAAAAAAGCGGCTAATAAGGCCGCGGCAGAGAAACAAGCGGCAGCGAAGAAGGCGGCATCGAAACCAATCGAAGTTGCCAAAGCCAAGCCCGTAGACCCAAAGCCAGTGAAGGCCGCAAAACCCGTTACGGACCGCGCGGCGAAGTTAAAGGCTGCAGCCGCAGCAAAGAAAGCGGCAGCGGCAGCCGCCAAGCAAGCGCGCGCCAATGAACTAGCCGCCCAAAAGGCCGCCAAGGCCAAAGCGGATGCGGCGAAAGCGACTGCGTTTAAATCTGGCTACTATGTAGACTTGGGAACAACGTTGAGCGCGTCGCGCGCAGATGCCGTAGAGGCGCGATTGATCGCAAGTGGCTATGATGTGGAAACGCGTGTATCTGGAAAGGGTGTAAAGGTTTATGCTGGCCCGTTTAGAACACAAAGTAATGCGCGCGTTGCATTCTATCAGGTGACGACTTCCGGCTTTAAGGGTGCGAAAGTTATCAAAAAATAATATCCGTTATGGATTTCCGTCGGCTGGAAAAGCCAGCAGGCGACAGATTAGGATTGTTCCATGGAAACCACGATCGCTGTTGAAATCGAAACCCTTGATCGTGCCTATGAAATGGATGCCAATTGGGTTGAACGTGTTCTGGATTTGATCGCGGCCCAAGACCAAGTTGGTTTGATTACCATCCTGAATGATCAACACCCAGCAGATGTTGCCGATCTGATTGAACAGATCAACCCAAGTCAGCGTTCCGCATTGATGGAATTATGGGGCATGGAAATGGATGGCGAAGTTTTCGCCGAAATGGACGAAGCCCTGTCCGCAGATCTGATCGAAGAGTTGCCAAGCGACGTAGTTGGCGAGGTGATGCGTGATCTGGAAACGGATGATGTTGTTGATCTGGTCGAAGAGCTGGATGAGAGCCAGAAAGAACGGGTTTTGGAAACGCTGGACGTTGCCGATCAAGTGGCGGTGCGTAGTTCGTTAAGTTACCCCGAGGAAACTGCTGGTCGTTTGATGGCGCGCGAATTGGTGATGGCGCCGACGCATTGGAATGTGGGGCAAACCATCGACAGCCTGCGTGCGGATCATGATTTACCCGATGAATTCTATGATGTTATCGTGGTTGACCCGATGTCCAAGCCAATCGGCAAGGTGCCGTTGTACGCATTGCTGACGGCCAATCGTTCCACGCCGATGATGGATATTGTCGACCAAGAATTTCGCACCATCCCTGTGATGCAGAGCCAAGAAGACGTGGCCTATGCGTTTAACCAATACAACATGATGTCCGCGCCTGTTGTTGACGCGGAAAACCGTCTGGTTGGTGTCATCACAATGGATGACGCGATGGAGGTCTTGGGTGAAGAGGCCGAGGAAGACATTAAATTGTTGGGCGGCGTTGGCGACGAGAGTTTGACCGACACAATTTTTGAGACCACACGGCAACGCTTTCCGTGGTTAGGGGTGAATTTGATCACATCGATCATTGCTTCCATCGTGATCGCCCAATTTTCCAGCACGATCGAAGCCATCGTTGCATTGGCAGTGTTAATGCCTATCGTCGCATCCATGGGGGGGAATGCGGGAACCCAGACTCTGACCGTTGCTGTGCGTGCATTAGCGACCAAGGATTTGACGCCTTCAAATGCTTGGCGCGTTATTCGCCGCGAAGTGTTGGTTGGGTTGTTCAACGGCGTTTTGTTCGCCTTTATCATCGGGGCAATTGGATTGATCTGGTATGGGTCCGCAATGCTTGGGATCGTGTTGGGATTGGCGATGGTGATCAACCTGTTGGTAGCAGGATTGGCAGGCATTTTGGTGCCGCTGACGTTGGATCGTTTCGGCATCGACCCTGCGTTGGGATCCAGCGCGTTGGTGACAACGGTTACAGATGTTGTTGGTTTTTTAGCATTCTTAGGCTTTGCCAGCGCGATGCTGTTGTAGCGACGTTATGGGAGGCGCATGGTTTTGGTGCGCGAACCCTTGGTTACTTTCGCCGAACTTTCGCTGATTGAAACGACCTTCCAGCCTGCAACGCGTTGTCCGATTTTAACAGAACGATAACCACCCGAGGACGTGCGGAATAGGGCGCTGCGTTTTGACGGTGTGCCGAAGACACCAACCAAGCTGAGCGCGCCTTTGCTAAATGTGGTGGCCGCGCGGGTTGATTTATCCTCAACCGGTGCCTTTGTTGTTGCCGGTTTGGATACCGCTACTGTTTTGGTCGTTGTCGTAACTGTTGTAGTTGGTTTCGATGCCGCGCGTTTAACGATGTTACGAAAGTTGGAAGTTTTTAAGGGTGGGCGTTTTTTGGTGCCGATTGCACGTGCGCTGGCGGATTTTATTTCGCTGGCAGCTGCATCTTGTTCAATGGCTTGTTGTACTAAATCCTGTGCGATGGCCGTTTGGGTTGTTGTTGTGTTGTTTCGTAATCCTGTTGGACGGCGTGGTGGGCGCGGGGTTGTTGATGTGGTTGCGCTGGCCACCGCAACCGGTTCGACAGTAACCACGGATTCAATTGGCGCGGTACCCGGGCGGCGTTTGGGACGTGGATAATTCGCATCTTCTGGCACTGCGGCATCGATAAGGTTCGGTGCCGTTTCAGTTGGAATTGTTACGTTGTCTGTCGTTGGCGCAACAATCGGCGCTTGCGCGGTTGCTGATAAGGCACTCAGCGTCAAGGGTGTAGTCGTCAACGCGTCGAACACGGGAAGTGCTGTATCGTTTACGATAGCCGCTTTAAAGATTGTTTGTGGTACAAAGTCCGCCGTTGAAACTGTGAAATCCATCAGTTTGGAAGGGGTAATTACATTGATTGGAGCGATGTCCAAATCTTTGGCGTCAAAAGTCTCTGTTACTGTTGGTGCAACAACTGACTGTGTCATGGATGCCATAATGACCTTGGTTGGTGTTTGCGTTGGTGCAGGGGATGGCTGGGTGACAGTGTTGACCTGTAGATTTGGCGTTGGTTCTGTGGTGGTGGTCGAATATAGAACGCTGAAAGCACCAGCGGCGACCACAGCCGCGACCGCTGCGCCAGACCAAAATGCGATGGGAGCGACTGCTTTGACCTTGCTGGTCAGATAAATTTTTGGCTGTTCGAGAAACCCATCCAATGGGATGCGTGCGGAAAAATAGGTTGTGCTGAAACCGAATTGTGCCACGAAACCCGCAGCTTCTTTTAATGTATCACGATAGGCGTACACCGCATTGTATTGGTTTTCCGCGTCTGGGTTGCCTTGGGCAAAACCGATTTCGTCGACTGAAACACCTGCGTCATTTGCCAGTATTTTGGCAGTATTGTCGCCACCGATTGTGCGCAGCGCCACATCTTCGAGCGGTAGAAACAATGCAACCTTTGCCTTGCGTAGGCCATGTTTGCCAACCACCGCATGAAAGTCCTTCATCATTTCGCGAAAGTCAGGATGGCCCATATCTGCCAATCCAAGTTCCTGCCAATTGACTTCATCCGTTGAAGACAACAGGATTATGGACTTGCCAAAAAACTCTAATGCGTATGTGGTTTGCTGCTTTGAAATCATGCTCTGTTTCTGTCCGAAATCTTTTTTCATTAGTGTAAACAATTCCTGTGTTTCGAACAAGTATGTGCATTTTTAATCGGCGGAAATTTGAAATTTCGCGCATTGATAACTAAATTCAAATACACAACCGGAGATTTATCATGATGCGCAGCTTAACCTTATCCCTATTCGCGATGCTTTTCGCCGCTGTCGCGGTGGCAGAGCAGGCCCAAATTACCGTGATCGGACAAGGCCAAGTCAGTGTGGTGCCCGATATGGCGAATATTAACATGGGCGTGACGACACAGGGCAAAACCGCCAGTGATGCGTTGGATAAAAATTCGGCGTTGATGAATGGCGTGATTGCGGCGCTAAAGGGTGCGGATATTGCGGACAAGGATATTCAAACAACGAATTTAAACCTGCAGCCAATTTGGAACCATCGCCAAAATAATGGCCAAGCGCCCAAGGTTGAAGGGTATCGTGCGATGAATAACTTGACGGTTCATGTGCGCGAACTGGATGATTTGGGTGCGATTCTGGATGTTGTAGCGAAGACGGGTGCCAATAATTTCAATGGACTGCAATTTGATATTACGGATCGCAAAGGGGCAACGGATCAGGCGCGTATTCATGCTATTCAAGATGCACGTGCCAAGGCGGAATTATATGCCACCGCAGCGGGGGTGACGTTGGGCCGTGTTATGGAGATTTCCGAAATACTGGCACAATCCGTGCCGCGTAACATGCGCATGGCGGAAGCGATGAGCGCAAGTGCTGTACCAGTTTCTGAAGGGACCTTGGATGTGGATGCCAGTGTGAAGGTTATTTTCGCCCTAGGAAATTAATCGCGGGATTTCGATTTTTGGGCATCTGTCCTGCACCATTTTAAATCCAAATCTATCGGCCAAATCGGCGGCTTCATCGCTGATCACGCCCAGTTGTGTCCAGATGTATTTTAGATCGGGCAGGGCGGCGTGGGCATCACGTACAATTTCGGGAACGGCATCAGAGCGGCGGAAAATATCCAGCGCATCAATTGTGATCGATTTCGGAATATCGGCCAGCGTGGCGTAAACGGTTTCACCCAGCCACTGTTTGCCCGCAGTGCCAGGATTAATTGGGATCACACGGTACCCGTGAGACATTAAAAATTCGGATACATAATATGAAGGGCGGGCTGGGTTCATGGATGCGCCAATGCAGCCGAAGACCTTGGTTTCCTGAAATATTTCGCGAATAAGTTTGTCCATGGCGTTACCTTATTTAAAAAGATGGGGATGGCAAAGAAAAAGCGTCTGGCAGAGCCAGACGCCAAGTGTGGAACGAGGGACAGATATTTGGCGTGTGTTCCAATCTACGCCGGTAGTATAGAGATAGCTACGATTTCTTAATTTTAAAGGGGTGCACCTATTTATTTAAGACATCGGGCCAGTTTTTATTTGCGCGCTCAATGTTTCCAGGGATATCTTGCTTCCATAAAGCGCGCACTTCGGTGTTGAAATTCAGGTATAATTTATCGTCGACAACCGTCCACGCATCGGGTTCGGTTTTTGCTGTCGCGCCCTTGGATACCGCATATGCGCAGTAGCCGCCGAATTGCGGAGCATAGCGTTCAGGATTGCCTTCGAACATGGCCTTGTTTTCTGCGTTAGCAAATAAGAATGTCGCGCCGTTGTGCATTGCCGTGTGATCTGTGGACCCTTCAATGGGTTTTTCCATTGTGAAATAGGCGACTGGA
The DNA here is from genome assembly GCA_943846615.1 of uncultured Amylibacter sp. Classification (GTDB taxonomy): domain Bacteria; phylum Pseudomonadota; class Alphaproteobacteria; order Rhodobacterales; family Rhodobacteraceae; genus Amylibacter. The sequence continues at coordinate 2,608,220 of OX044354.1, forward strand.
TCATATCCGTTGATTGCATATCCATTTTTGCCCACAAACACAGATGGTTTTGCTGCGAATGCTGGGGTGGCAAGTGTTGCGGCCAGTAGACCCAAAGTAGTGCGACGTGTCACTTTCATATTCATCTCCTTTTGTTATCCTAAATAACCAGATTTATTTTCATAGTGATAGTACGCACACGAAAGCGTCATAAAACGTTAGGGATTGCTGGTGAGAAATGATAAAAAACAGTAATTATTACAGTTTCAAAGTAATTTCAGGGGGAATAATTATGGCAATGTTACAAAATATAATGCCGTTTCAGAATAATCAGCCGATCGCGTTGAATGCAAAGCTATTGTTGAAAATCGTCGGTGTATTGGCATTTTTGCTGCCAGTATTAATGTTGTTGGGTACTGTTTTGGTTCCGGGCGTGTGTATGCGCCAATCGATTAGCGGGTTTTATTTCACGCCGGTGACGGGCGATCTATTCGTTGGATCGTTGTGTTTTATCGGCGTATTCTTGTTTACCTATCGCGGATGGAACGGCGATAAAACGGATAACAAGTTGGCGTCATTTGCTGGAGCCTGTTCAATTGGCATCGCGTTGATACCTACATTAGGCATCGAATGCACCCAAGAGATTGCGCGTATGCGTGGGTTTATCCCAACAGGCGCAGGGGCTGATCCCAGCCCGTTTATGCTGTTTGGTAAGGTAGGCGAATGGTTCACGTCGCAGCATGTTCATTTAACATTGGCGGGAATATTTTTTGTGATTATCGGGTACATGTGTCTGTTTCGATTTACCAAAACCAGCCCGGATCCAACACACACGATGACCCCAGAGAAGGTTAAGCGTAATCGCCTGTACCGTATTTGTGGGATTATTATCTGGCTGTGCGTTGTTGGCGTTGCCACATCGGGAAAAATCCATTGGCCGATTGGGGATTACCAAACGTTCAAGTTTGAATTCGTCGCGTTATGGGCATTTGGATTGGCGTGGATGGTCAAAGGCGAGATGCTGAATTTTATGGTTGATCGCGACTAACGCACCTTGGCCGCGTACAAAGCGATTGCGGCTGCATTTGATACGTTTAGCGATCCAAAATCGGCGGCGTAGTCGATTTTGACCAGTTCGTTGCAGGATTCCTTTGTGATATCGCGCAAACCGGGGCCCTCTGCACCCATGACGATGGCCATTGGTTTGTCGCCGTGAACCATGACGGCGTCATCGATGTTGGTGGTGGCGGTGCCGTCCATTCCGACAACGTAATACCCCATTTCACGCAGGGTTTTGATACAGGTGGCTAGATTACGTACGCGTAAATAAGGTTGGCGTTCTAATGCACCCGATGCTGTTTTTGCCAATGCTCCTGTTTCGGGAGCGGAATGGCGTGCGGTTGCGACAACAGCGCGTGCGCCGAAAACCTCTGCGGAACGCAGAATCGCCCCAACATTATGAGGATCGCTGACACGATCCAACACTACGACACGGGTTGTTTGCCCTCGAGGGGCGCAAATGTCCGACAGATTACCCCAATCCAAAGGTTTCACTTCCAATGCCGCGCCTTGGTGGACGGATTGTGGATCGATTGGTGGTTTGAAACTACGTGGATCGCAAACTTCGGCTTCCATTCCAGATTTTTCTATCGAATCCTTCAAACGATCGCTGGCGTTTTTCGTCACCATCAGGCGTAAACGTTCGCGCATTGGGTTCTCCAACGCATCTCGTACGGCGTGAATACCAAATAGCCAAACGGTTTCAGCAGAACTTGCCGCGCGTTGGCGTTCTTTTTCTACAATCCAAAGCGGTTTTTTCTTCGATCTGGGGGCCATTTTGACATCCTTTGGGGTTTAAAACCTCTTCGCATGGCAATGCAGTCCACTGCAAGTTCGTTTTCTGTATCTTTTGGTGTTGACGGGCGTTGAATCTGCACCTATTCAGACCCTCGTTGAAGGCGGAAACGCATTCACGGGGCGACAGGCCGCAAGGTGTGGCAGGGGATTGTAACTCCCTCGCGGAGACGCACGCCTGGTTCGATTCCAGGGTCGCCCACCACTTTCCTCTTATTCTGTTTGTGTGTACAATTAGATCAGGCGTTCATGGTGAACGTATGTCTGTGCATGGAACAATCGTTGAAAATATGATCCCCGTTTTGGTTATAAATTGCGCCGCTGATACGGATCGCCGCGATGCGCTTGTACGTGGTGCGGATGTGCGATTTATCAATGCTGTAGATGCACGATTGGGTGTGCATGTTTTTAAACCCTATTTGCATTTACTGCGTGATCAGTTCTGGTTGGATGATCAAATTAAACCCGGCGCCTTTGCCTGTTTTATTAGCCACCGATTGGCATGGCAGACAATAGTGGATACTGAGATTCCTGTTGCATTGATTACAGAGGATGACAGCCGCGTTTCACAAATGAATATGGATGTTATTGTAGGCAATGATCTTACGTTTGTGAATGACCGTGCATGCGATTGGGTGCCGTCAGGTGATATGAATGCGATCTTTGACGCAACGCCCGCTGTGCGTGGGTTTGGTGCCGATGGGTATGTTTTGACACAACAGGGCGCACAGGCGCTGTTGGCGCAGTCAGAACGCGATGGTGTAGTCTGTGGGGTGGATTGGTATCTGGCCTATGCGGCTATGGATACGCGTGGGTTGAAACATGCGGATGTTAAGCCTGTTTCGGAGGTTAAAAAACTGTGGAAGACATTAGGGCCGCGAGCACCATTGTTGCAGGCGTCGGTTTCGCAGACTCCGTGGGTGATCAACGCGCGAAATGGTGCCAGTACGATTGGCCACAGCAATCATGTCAACATTCATTCATTCCGTCAGGATATTGAAAAGGCTTAGTTTTTCTTCTTGCGCTCTGCTTTCTCGACGATGCCAGATTTACCTTCACGACGTTCCAGCTCTTTCAAAACATCATCGAATTTTACATCGCGTGATGATAGCATAACAAACAGGTGGAACAAAACATCTGCCGCTTCTTCGGTCAGGTTTTTCTTGTCACCTTTGGCGGCAGCGATGATGGCCTCTACGGCCTCTTCGCCGAATTTTTCCGCGCATTTTTCAGGTCCGCGTTTGAATAATTTCGCGGCATAGGACTTCTTCTCGTCCTCGCCCTTGCGGCTCTCTATTGTGTTTGCAAGTCGCGTTAATACGTTCGCCATGGTCAAAGTCTCACTGCTACGCCTGCGTTATGCATGTGCGTTTTTGCCTGTTTAATGGTGTAGTCACCAAAGTGGAAGATTGATGCCGCCAAAACGGCAGATGCGCCGCCCTTGGTGACTCCATCAACCAGATGATCCAGATTGCCAACGCCGCCCGATGCGATCACGGGGATATTTACCGCGTCACTAATCGCGCGTGTTAGGGGCAGGTTATAGCCATCGCGCGTTCCGTCACGATCCATGGATGTGAGTAGGATTTCGCCTGCACCTTTGCTGGCGACAAGTTTCGCAAATTCAATGGCATCTATGCCCGTTGGTTTGCTCCCACCGTGCGTGAAAATTTCCCATTTTCCAGGGCTGACAGTTTTAGCGTCAATCGCCACGACGATACATTGCGAACCAAAACGATTAGCGCTGTCGGCAACTACGTCTGGGTTTGCGACGGCGGCGGAATTGAAACCCACCTTATCCGCACCCGCGAGTAAAAGATTACGCACATCATCAGGGGTGCGCACCCCGCCACCAATAGTTAGGGGCATAAAACATTGCTCTGCTGTGCGGCGCGCCACATCCAGCATCGTGCCACGATTTTCAATCGTTGCGGCAATGTCCAAAAAGCACAACTCATCCGCACCCGCGGCGTCATATGCCTTTGCACTCTCGACGGGATCGCCAGCGTCGATCAAATCGACGAAATTTACGCCTTTGACGACACGACCGCCCTTAACGTCCAAACAGGGTATAATTCTCGTTTTTAACATATGCTCCTCATAACGCGGGGCGTCCAAAGAGGCAAAGTGATATATGCATTTGCCCTATAAAAAGTCTGGGGGTATCTATTGATTGCAAATTTGCAACTTTAAAATACGTTTTGTCACTTTCAGTTCATCGATATTCGTAGTATTTACGATGGAGTACAAGAATAACGCCAGTTGGCAAGGAATCTGAATAATGGAAAAACCAAGTTTTAAATTGGTGTTTGGATTCGCCATGGGGACGCTTGGTTTGGCTGTTGTTCAGATAATAAATGGTATGGGTCTGCCAGGTGGACGAACTCTCGATTTTGTCTTTACGCAGAGCGGAACCGTGGATTTATTCAGTCAGTATTCCGCAGATGACATCAGTATTCATCGCTGGCTTACGTCGCGCGTAGATATGGTTTTTCCGTTTATCTACGGCTCGTTTTTCTACTTCGCGGCGAAACGCTATGCCAATGCCCCGTGGGTATATCTGTTGGTGTTTTGGGTGGCTGTGGGCATGATTTTCGATTTCACGGAAAACGTCGCACAGCTGAACATTTTGGCGGGAGACGATGATTTCGCATTGAAAACCGTCTTTACCCGCGCCAAAATTGTATTTCTAGCAATGCCTGTGGTGTTTTGTTCGTGGCATTTCATTCGGGATTGTATGCCACAAAAGAAACGCCACCAAGCGTAGTTTAAGATTTCAGTAAGGCCGCCGCATCGGCCACGTTGATCTCACCGTCATATAATGCCCGCCCGGAAATGGCACCGTCCAATGGTGCGCCGCAAGCTTTCAATGCTTCGAGGTCGGCCATTGATGACACGCCGCCCGATGCAATCACAGGGATCGATACAGCGTTTGCCAGATCAGCGGTCGCCTGAATGTTTGGTCCCTGCATAGCGCCATCGCGGTTGATGTCGGTGTAGATAATCGCGGCAACACCTGCGTCTTCGAATTGTTTTGCAAGCTCAGTGACGTTGACATTTGTCTCTTCGGCCCAACCGCGAGTGGCAACCATACCATTACGTGCATCGATGCCGACGGCAACGTGGCCTGGAAATTTCAATGCCGCTTCGCGTACCAATTCGGGGTTTTCAACGGCAACTGTTCCCAAAATAACGCGGGACAATCCCTTGGATAACCAGTTTTCGATTGTGGCCAAATCGCGAATGCCACCACCCAATTGTGCAGGGACATCAACGGATTTCAAAATCTCTTCGACGGGGGCGGCATTAACGGGTTCGCCCGCGAATGCACCGTTTAAATCAACCAAGTGCAACCATTCACAACCGGCGTCCGCAAATGCGGCGGCTTGGGCGGCGGGGTTGTCATTGAAAACCGTCGCTTGCTCCATTTCCCCTTTGTACAGGCGTACACAATTTCCATCTTTTAGGTCGATCGCAGGGTATAGAATCATGATTTTTGTCCAGATATTTTCATTTGTTGCCTGTTACCGCGATCAGCGGCGAATTGCAAAGAGATCAAGTGACCAAAGGTAATGCTTGACCCTTCGCGCGGCGATTTTGCACAGTCGTGCGAAACTGGGAGAAGAAAAATGAAGAAATTAACGATTGTTGCTGCATTGGTTGTGTTAAGCAGTCCTGCGTCGGCAAATGACGTTTTTGGGACATGGAAAACAGCCAAAGACGACAACGGGAACTACGGTCACATTGATGTTGCCGCTTGTGGTGCAAAGATTTGCGGTGTCTTAGTGAAATCATTTTCATCAGATGGCAGCAAATTGGAATCCGAGAATATAGGCAAGAAAATCATCTGGGACATGGTCGATGATGGAAAGGGGCGTGGGTATTATTCAGGCGGTAAAGTATGGTCGCCAGATCGGGATAAAACCTACAAATCCAAGATGCAATTAAATGGCAATGTCCTGAACGTGAAGGGTTGTATCGGCCCGATCTGTCGTGATGGTGGAACTTGGACACGCGTGAACTAACTACGGTTTCCAAGCTAAGAAATTGCCAATCAAACGCAGGCCGGTTGATTGGCTTTTTTCTGGGTGAAACTGTGTACCGACGATGTTTTCATGGGCAACAGCAGCTGTAATTGGCCCGCCGTAGTCCACAGTGGCCAGTAGATCATCGTCGTTCTTGGGCATCAAGTGGTAAGAGTGCACGAAATAAACGTGATCGCCCGTTTCTATGCCGTTAAACACGGGATGTTCAGATTGCATTGACAATTCATTCCAACCCATATGCGGAATTTTCAACGATTTATCGGATGGGCGCAACAATTCAACATCGCCTTTGATCCAATCAAAGCCTTGGTGTGTCCCGTGCTCCAAGCCGCGCGTCGCCATCATCTGCATGCCAACGCAAATTCCCATAAAGGGTTTTCCGGATTTAACATGTTCCTCGATTGCGCCAAATAATCCATCAATCGCGCCTAATTCACGGCGACAATCGGCGAATGCACCAACGCCCGGTAAAACCACACGATCCGCACTACGTACCACATTAGGATCGGCAGACACGATAACCTGACCCGCACCCAATTCATCCGCCATCCGCTGAAAGCTTTTTTCGGCGGATCGCAGATTACCAGAATTGTAATCAACTATAACTGTGCTCATTCGGACAAGGTTCCCTTGGTGGATGGGATGTCGTTTGCCTTGCGTGGGTCTGTTTCAACCGCTTCGCGTAATGCTTGGGCCACGGATTTAAACGCGGCCTCAACGATGTGGTGGCTGTTGAAACCATCCAGCGCGTTCACGTTCAATGTAATGCCGCCCTGTGTTGCGAAGGCTGTGAAAAATTCGCGAACCAATTCGGTGTCAAACGTGCCTATTTTTGCCGTTGGAATATCCACGTGCCAGACTAAATACGGACGACCAGATAAATCCAACGCCGTGCGTACCAATGCGTCGTCCATTGCCAACAGGCTGGAGCCATAACGGCGAATGCCGCGTTTGTCGCCAACCGCTTCGGCCAATGCTTTGCCCAAGGCAATACCCACATCTTCGACGGTGTGGTGGTCATCGATGTGCAGATCACCTGTTGCGCGTATGGTCATATCGATCAGCGAGTGGCGCGATAATTGATCCAGCATGTGGTCGAAAAAACCAACACCAGTTTCATTGTCGTATTTGCCTGTTCCGTCCAAATTAATGGTGACGGAAATCTTGGTTTCTGCCGTGTCACGGCTGATCGTTGCTGTACGCATCACACTGTCCTTTTTGTGCTGATAATTTGGCTTATAGAAGGGCACGCGCTGTGATGAAAGGGGCGAGTTGTATGCGTGCGTTAAACTGTGGCCTTTGCGTCAATCAAAACGGGATGGATTGTATGCGTTTGTGTCGATGTTAGAGGGGCGATCCAAAACGATATCGCGCACCAATTGCCCGACCTTTGGCCCCATTGTCAGGCCCAGATGTTGCGCGCCAAAAGCGAATACGACGGACGGATCGTTTGGACTGCGCCCGATCATAGGCAGGCTGTCGGGCAGGGTGGGGCGTGTTCCCTGCCATGTTGTTTCCCCGTCGTGTTTTAAATTCGGATACAGGTTATACAGAAATCGGCGCAGGTTGTTGATTGCCGCTGGATTTGGCGGCGTGTCCAGTGGTGCAAATTCCGATTGCCCTGCACAGCGCAAAAATCCATCCATCGGTGTCAGGCCAAAGCGTTTGTCGATAATCAAATACGGATTAGGCGGCATATGTGATGGGCCTTGCAGGGTTAGATGATAGCCGCGTTCGCCTTGTAGGGGTACCCTGTGGCCAAGCGCGCGCGCCAATTCCTTGGACCATGCGCCGGTCGCTAGAACGATAGTATCCGCGTTCAAAACACTTCCATCCATCATTCCAACAGTCCGATCGCCAACTGTCGAGACCGCACCCGCATGAATTTTGCCGCCCTGCGTTTGAAAATGATGCACCAGCGCGGCAACATAGGCCGATGGATCGGTGATCCAGCCGTGATGATGATAGGCAAGGCCAAATTGGTAACGTTGTGAAATATGGGGGTCACGATCCATCAGATCGTCGCGGTTCAATTCTGTCCAAGTCATGCCCAATTCCGCGCGGGTTTTATTGGCAAATCGATCCGATGTGAATTGACGGCGGTGGCGGTACAAAAACGTCATATCGCCTTTGGATATATAGTGTTCCGCATCTGTGCCCTTGGCCAATTGTGTATGTTTTTCAACGGTATCATACAGGAGTGTATTCAACCCTGTGATAATCTTCGCCGCCTTTGGTTTGGTTCCGTTCAACATGAAACCAGCCGCCCATGGCATCAATTTCACCATATACGACCATTTCATATAAACGGGGCTGCGCGGTGAAAACATGATTTGGGGTATCATTTTCAACATCGATGGATTGGCAATCGGCATCACACCCTCGCGTGCCAAAATGCCAGCGTTGCCAAATGATGTTTGGCTGGGATCGCCCGCGGGCACGCGGTCCACTAGCGTTACCTTCGCGCCTGCGCGACGTAACGTTTCGGCACAGCTGACGCCTGTTATCCCCGCGCCAATGACGATTACCGTTTTTCCCATGAAGCACCTGATCTGTTTATTTTTTGTCAGACATTTCTGTGCTAATTGCTATCTTTTTCTTGTCTCGTTTGCGGATTTCCCCCATCAAGGTTCCAACAAGAGGTGTGCAATGGTTGATACAGCAAATAAATTTTCCCTATGGGCCATCGAAATTTTCGTGGCCTCTGTGGAAGAGGGTTCGATTTCCGCCGCCGCTAAACGGTTGAATTCGTCTAATTCCACAGTGTCGCAACAATTGACGAACCTTGAAACTGCCCTGGGCAGTGAATTGTTGGATCGTTCAACCCGTCCGATGAAGTTGAAACCAACGGGTCAGCTGTTTTTGCACCGCGCGCGCGCGATACTAAGCGAAGTGATGCAGGCGAAATCCGAACTGGCCCAATTCGATCACAGCCAGATGGTACGATTACGACTAGGTGTGATCGATGATTTTGATGCGGATGTTACGCCTACATTGATGAAAGCATTGGCGAAACGCATGAAAAATTGTCAGTTTCTACTGCAAAGTGGGCAAAGTTATGCATTGGCGGATGAATTGCATTCGCGCACGTTGGATATGGTGATTTCCGCTGATCTTGAACGCGCCGCTGATTGGATGGAGGTGCATCCATTGATAACCGAGCCATTCGTTGTTGCCGCACCCAAGGGAGCAATTGATCCCAATGGAAACGTGCGCCAGCAATTGTTTGATTTTCCCTTTATTCGCCATTCCTCACGCGCCGTTATGGGCCAACAAATTGAAACTCATTTAACCCGTCAACGGATACGTTTGCCCAATCAGTTTGAGTTCAACAATTACCATGCAATCCTTAGTATGGTTGCGGACCGAACGGGTTGGACGATTACAACGCCGATGGGTTTTTTGCGAGCGCGTCGTTTTGCCGATGATATCGAGTTGCTACCTCTGCCGTTTGAACCGATGTCGCGCAGTATTTCATTAAATGCACGCAAAGATGCGATGGTGAAGATGCCTCAACAGGTGGCAACCGCTGTGCGCCCCATTATCCAAGAACAGGTCATCGCTCCGATGCTGATCCAAGAGCCATGGTTACGCGATAGTTTCCATCTTTTGGATTAAGCCGCCTTTTGCGAAGTGTTATCAACGGCTTGTAATAACATTTCACCGATTTTTTGAACCTCTGCCACCGTCAGACGCGCCGGTAAGCGTAGATCACAAGCACGCATCAACATGGCTTTAGTTTGGGGCAGGTCGGGGATTTCATTCAAAAACTGCCAGTTCCAATAGGCGCGCGCATTTTCAACATGAAGGCCGAAAATGGATACGTTCAAGCCAATATTTTTACATTCTGCAACAAAGGCATTGGCGGTGTCGTCGTCAAATCCGTTCAAGTTAAACTGAATGCTGTCAGGCGCACGTTTTTCGCCGGGCAATGGCGCAGGTACATTAAAATGGGGACTGGTGTTTAACATTTCTGCCAGATGGTCATGATTGCGTAATCCATCGGCAACGCGGCGTGGTATTTCCGCTAATTGCGCACGTACAACCATCGCAGATAGGTTCGATAGGCGCGTATTGTAAAGGGGTAGCTGGTTTTGATGTTTGCCAAAATCGTTGGATTTACTTTCATGCTTTTGCCAATTGTTTTCATAGGCACCAGACATGATAACAGCGCGTGCGATAACATCTTCGTCGTCTGTAATTAATATCCCACCTTCGCCACCGTTTAGCAATTTGTAGGATTGGAAACTAAAACACCCGACTTTGCCGATTGTACCAATATTTTTACCGTTCCATGTGGTGCCTAACGAATGGGCTGCATCCTCGATCAGGGGAATGTTCTTCTCGATACACAGACGTTCAATCACATCCATATCCGATGTTTGCCCTCGCATATGGGATACTAAAACGGCGGAAATATCATCCGTTAACTTTGCTGCGAAATCATCCATATCAAGGCGATAATTTGCACCAACTTCTACCAGCACCGGCACACAATTCGCATGCACGACCGACGATGGAACAGCGGCGAATGTAAATGCGGGGATTAATACGCGGGCATCTTTTGGTAAATCCAATGCCTTCAGCGACAGGAACAACGCCGCCGAACAAGAGCTGACAGCCAGTGCAAAACGAGTGCCCAACATGTCAGCAAACTCTTGTTCCAACAATGTCACGGCAGATCCTTGCGATGCGTGATAGCGGAATAAATCACCAGATTTCAAAAGGTCAAGAATTTCAGCCTGTATCGCTTCAGGGATGGGTTCGGCGGTATGCAAATCAAAAGTCATATTAGTTTCCGATAATCAGAATATTAGTTTCTGATTATCTATCATGGCGATGATTCCAAGAAAACTGTTATTTCGTTCGTTTTAGGAAGGCTTCGAATTGATCAGCGGCCTTTTGCGCATCCACATTTTCCATCAATTTTCGCCGCGCCAGTTCCAGTACATCATTGTCCACCACGCCAATCGCACGTGCATCAATCAGATCGCGAATATACTGAGTTGAAAACTCGGGATGGGGCTGCATTGTAAAAGCATTGGTTCCATAGGTTAAAACGGCATTTGCACAGAAGTCATTGCCCAGAACATCGGTTGCACATTCGGGTGCGGTGATAACTTGGTCTTGGTGGTAGGCGTTTAGTGTTATGGTGTTTTCTCCGCTTTCATCGGTATAAGTAAAGTTGCCAATTCCCCAACCTCCATCGAATTTTTTCACCGTTCCACCCAGCGCCTGTGCGATGATTTGATGACCGAAACACACACCGATCATCGGTAAGTCAGCGGCATATATTTCACGGATTAAGGTTTCAAGTGGTGGAATCCAATCGTGGGGTTCGTATGCCCCATGTTTTGATCCCGTAACCAACCAACCTTCGCAAACATTCGCATCGGCTGGAAACACACCATTGACCACTTGGAATACTTCAAATTCGAACCCACGCCCCTGTAACAGAACTTCGAAATTATCGGGGTAATCGCCGTGTTTGGGGATCAATGCGTCCGCTGCGATACCAGTTTGAAGAATGCCGATTTTCATGTCTTTTGCCTGTCATTATTTGTGTCTACAATTGGCGGTCTTTGACGGTTTTGCAAGTTCCAAAACGGATGCGCAATCACATCCTTCTCTTTACACAGAAAGACCCGCATCACTGACCAATAGTTATTGAAATAGTAGTTATTGTTTTGCACTAAAAATTTAGCTCTATGGGTTCGAAATGTTTTTGGCAGATTATACCATGGAATATTCGGGTGTGCATGGTGCACAGCATGAAAATTGTTGTTCAAAAATAGAAATGCCAATGGGCCACGGTCCGCGACAATCACCGATCTACCTTGGGCTACTTCATGAGCACGGTGCTCGATGTATGTACGTACTTTCAGAATGCTAAGTCCAAGATAACACGCTGTAAAATAGGCCGTCGCAGAAACGGAACCGAATATAATTAGCCAAACCAAAACCACTATGACAGCGGGAATGAAGCGTATCCAACCGCGAATTGCCGCCTGATCACCATCGTGAATTGCCCTGTATTCGCTGATGACAAAATAGATTTGGCCTACCAATGGTCCAATTATAATACGTCCCAAAAATGTGTTGTTGAAACGCAGTATATATTGTTGAACTATCGGCAATGTCTTCCAAACTTCTGCACTCAAGTAGTTGGTTTCGGGATCGTCATATGGATCTGTCAAATTTTCGTTTATGTGGTGCGCTAAATGCAAGTCGCGAAATCGGTCGTAAGGAATTGCCAGTCCAAGCGCAGGGGCCGCAATGAGATAACCAAGAACTGGCCATCGCGGTTCCAACATATGAAGCGTTTCGTGTTGTAAGGAGGAATGCAATGCGATGACGACAGCCAATAAAATGACGAGGATAGAAGGCGGGATACTTGCCGCATAAACGCTTAAGATTGCATAGGAAGTATATGTTATGGCGAAAAGGCCAAGTGTAGGCCATTCAAGCTTGCGCGTTTGACGGGGTAAATCCATTCAAACCTTTCATCGATATCGAAATATGGGCGCAGTTAACCCTGTGCCTACAGGTTCAAGGTATATCGGAAGGGAAAACAGGTAAATAAATTAGAAGTGTTATTTATCAATGCTTTGACGGGCCAATGCGCTGTCACGATCATTTACGCCTAGCAGATTTGCAACCATCCGCATCATCGAATTCTCTTCTGCGTCACGTGTACCATCGGCTAAAACCAAGGCCCATAAATCACGAACAACCGATTGGCGTTGCTCGTAGGGAACTGTGTCTTTAATCAGCTTGGTAAATCGTACTGTATCTGGCGCTTTCTCTTCAAGCGCTTCAGCCTCGGCACGGAGAGATTTCGCTTGCTCTTTGGCCAGGTCGTAGCGTGATTGTAGCAAGGTTAAGATCAAGGATTTTTCGTCGTCGGAGTAATCCTGATCAGCGCGTGCTAACCGAACCAAGAGGGCGGCCATCGCCAGCTGTGCATCATCGGTACGCAGGGCGGATGGTTTCGGCAATTTGAAGGCGTTTAGAATGTCTGTCAGCATGTAATTAACTTAAGTTTAGCCACCGCGAAGTGCAAGGTTATATAGATCACAACCTGTACACAATTCGTACACTGAACATTGTAACAGGCGCGGCGGCTTGGCTGCCGGGGCGGGGCTGGAATCGATGCCCAGATCCGCCAGATTAGACCAAACGGGACTGTTTCAGCGCGGCCGCTACGAAGTCGCGGAACAAGGGATGTGGTTCGAATGGTTTAGATTTTAGTTCAGGGTGATATTGCACGCCGATGTACCATGGGTGATCTGCTACTTCGACGATCTCGGGCAGCTTTCCATCGGGTGACATGCCTGAAAATACCAGACCACAATCTTCCAATTGTTTACGGTATTTTACATCTACCTCGTAACGGTGACGGTGGCGCTCTGAAATTGCTGTGTCGCCATAAACTTCGGCGACTTTTGATCCCGCCGACAAGGTGGCGTTATATGCGCCCAAACGCATTGTGCCGCCTTTGTCGTCGTTCACGGCGCGTTCGATCGTACGGTTGCCTTCGACCCATTCTTTCAAATGGTAGACAACGGGTTCGAAACGTTTTTCGCCTGCTTCGTGATCGAATTCTTCAGAACCCGCATTTGGGATTTTTGCCAAATTTCGCGCGGCCTCGATCACGGCCATTTGCATGCCTAAACAGATGCCTAAATATGGGATTTTGTTTTCACGTGCGTATTGCGCCGCTTTGATCTTGCCTTCGGTTCCGCGTTCGCCAAATCCACCCGGAACCAAGATTGCATGGAAACCAGATAAGGCGGGTGCAACGTCATCAGCATTATCGAATACTTCGGCGTCGATCCATTCTAATTTTACCTTAACGCGGTTGAACATGCCGCCGTGGGTCAATGCCTCGGAAATCGACTTATAGGCATCTTCAAGCTGGGTGTATTTGCCCACAACGGCAACTTTGACTTCGCCGTCTGGGTTGTGCATGCGATCCGATACGTCTTCCCATACAGATAGGTCAGGTTTCGGGGCTTCTTCGGTCATGCCGAATGCATCCAGTACGGCGTTATCCATACCTGCCTTATGATAGGCCAAAGGCGCGTCATAGATAGTATCCAGATCATAGGCTGGGATCACCGCATCAGGGCGTACGTTACAGAAAAGGGCCAATTTGGCCTTTTCTTTCTCAGGAATTTCTTTGTCTGAGCGACAAACCAAAATGTCTGGTGCTATGCCGATGGAACGCAATTCCTTAACTGAGTGTTGTGTTGGTTTTGTTTTCAATTCGCCCGATGCGCCAAGGTATGGCAATAATGTCAGGTGCATGAAAATACATTGGCCGCGTGGTTTATCCTGTGAGAACTGGCGAATGGATTCGAAGAAGGGTAAGCCTTCGATATCGCCGACGGTACCGCCGATTTCACAGAGCATGAAATCAACCTCGTCGTCACCGATTTCGATGAAATCTTTGATTTCGTTGGTGACGTGGGGGATCACTTGGATAGTTTTCCCAAGGTAATCGCCGCGGCGCTCTTTCTCTAACACGGTGGTATAAACACGACCTGATGAAATTGAATCGGTTTGACGTGCAGCAACACCCGTGAAACGTTCGTAGTGACCCAAATCTAAATCTGTTTCCGCGCCATCATCGGTGACGAACACTTCGCCATGTTCGAATGGAGACATTGTACCTGGATCAACGTTTAAATACGGATCCAGTTTGCGCAATCGTACGGAATAACCACGGGCCTGTAATAACGCGCCAAGTGCGGCAGATGCCAAACCCTTGCCAAGTGAGGAAACAACGCCGCCTGTAATGAAAATGTAACGTGCCATATGGTGGCGACCCCCGTGATAATTGTCGTTTGTTATTGGTTTTCGGGGTCAAAAAACCCTGTACTCACGGGATTTGAGATATACGAGATTCGTGTGATTCTGGCAAGGATAAAGGGGCGTATTTTGCGGCTTATATCGTGCTGATTAACAATATGTACCGTTTTTCAACAGGTTACAGACTTACCCACAACCTGATCGGTAGACATGAAAAAGCGCCTGAAATCGAAATGATTTAGGCGCTTCTAAATGCTAATCTCTGTGGCGAATTACTCTGCCTTGGGGGGCAACGCTGGTTCGTCTGATGCGGATGGTGGCAACAGGTTACCGTCCAGTGCTGCTGGCAATTCTGGTGCCGCTGGTTCGGGTGCTGTGAACCCATCAACCACGGAACCAACGTTTGCGTCGCGTGCCGCCATGTATGTCAACGTGATCGAAGTGATCAGGAATCCAACTGCGATGATCCATGTGACCTTTGCCAATGGCGATGCCTTGGGGCGTCCACCGCCACCATTGCCGCCACCGCCGCCAATGCCCAAACCGCCGCCTTCAGAGCGTTGCAGAAGAACAATCGCAATCATAGCGACAGAAAGAATAAGATGAACAACGAGGACTACGTTTTGCATGTGCCAGCCTTTGAAGCGAATTAACTTTGCGCTTTTTAGGGCAAAGGGGGGGGGCTGTCGATGGGTTATTTCATGTGTTTTAACGCTTCATTGGTTACATCGGGATATATGTGGCAATTTGGGTGTTTCATGCAGGCAGATCGGTCTGTATAGAGGGCATGGGATTCTAAACAGCAGAAAGAGAACCTTATGGCTAATGTCGTTGTCGTTGGCGCCCAGTGGGGTGACGAAGGAAAAGGTAAGATCGTTGATTGGTTGTCAGAACGCGCGGATGTTGTTGCGCGTTTTCAGGGCGGTCACAATGCGGGTCATACATTGGTTATTGATGGTAAAGTCTACAAACTGCATGCGTTGCCCTCTGGTGTTGTGCGTGGTGGTAAGTTGTCGGTGATTGGGAACGGCGTTGTTCTGGATCCATGGCACTTGTTGAATGAAATCGAAACGATCCGTGCTCAAGGCGTCGATATTTCGCCTGAAAACCTGATGATTGCCGAAAATACACCGCTGATCCTGCCATTGCACGGTGAATTGGATCGTCTGCGCGAAGAAGCCGCCAGCAAGGGCACCAAGATCGGTACAACAGGCCGCGGTATTGGCCCAGCATATGAGGATAAAGTTGGTCGCCGATCTGTGCGTGTTGCTGATCTGGCGGACATGGCAACATTAGAAGCACGCGTTGACCGTGCGTTGCAACACCACAACCCATTGCGCAAAGGTTTGGGTTATGACGAGATTGATCGCGAGGCGCTGCTGGGTGAATTGAAAGCAATTGCGGACAAAATTTTGCCGTTTTCTGCGCCAGTTTGGAAAGTTCTGAACGAGAAACGTAAAGCCGGTAAGCGAATTCTGTTTGAAGGCGCACAGGGCGCATTGTTGGATATTGATTTCGGAACTTACCCGTTTGTGACGTCATCAAACGTGATCGCTGGTCAAGCGGCGACTGGTGTTGGCCTAGGCCCAACAGCGATCGATTATGTTTTGGGTATTGTTAAGGCATATACCACACGCGTTGGCGAAGGGCCGTTTCCAACCGAGCTGGATGATGACGATGGTCAGCGTTTGGGCGAGCGTGGGCATGAGTTTGGCACCACGACTGGACGTAAGCGCCGTTGTGGATGGTTCGATGCAGCGTTACTGCGCCAAACATGTGCGACGTCTGGCATTACAGGGATTTGTTTGACAAAGTTGGATGTTTTGGACGGATTTGAAACATTGAAAATCTGTGTGGCCTATGATTTGGACGGTGAACGTTTGGATTATCTGCCAACTGCTGCAGAAGAGCAGGCGCGTTGTGTTCCGATTTACGAAGAAATGCCTGGTTGGTCAGAGAGCACCGAAGGTGCACGTTCGTGGAACGATCTACCCGCCGCAGCCATCAAATATGTGCGCCGCGTCGAAGAGTTGATCGATTGCCCCGTTGCATTGGTTTCCACCAGCCCAGAACGTGAAGACACGATTTTGGTCACTGACCCGTTTGCCGACTAATGGCGTTGTCGTACAAAGCGCGGCGTCGTTGGTCGTTGGTGGTGTTGTTGCTGTTTATGCCGCTGTATATCGTCATCGCTGCCGCCATCATGTCGCGTGCGAGCACGTGGTTTATTGATATGGGGGCAATTGGGGGAATCCTACAATTCATCATCTATGTTGTATTAGGTATCGCGTGGATTTTCCCATTCAAGAGCGTCTTTATGGGGGTCGGACAAGCGGACCCTGACGCAGACAGCGAATGAAAAAAGCGCCCAAGAGGCGCTTTTTATTTGAATTAATTGTTTTTGACGAACGCCAGTTAGCCGTGTTCAGCGCGTAGTTTCCGATATGTGAAGATCAAATCATCCTCGGGCGCTGGCGTAGCCGCTTCTTCTACCATTGGTGCTTCGGGAATGGGTGCTGGTGCTATTTCTGCTTCGCGTTTTGGAAATTTGCGGAATGGATTGACCGAAATGCTGGGCGCCTCTGGCGTTGTTGTCGGCGCTTCTAGGGCTTCAGGCTCCTCATATGCATATTCGTTGCGGATAATACGTAATGGGCGCTTTTCCACCGGCTCTTGATCGCGTAGATCAACAGCTTGATCGGTTGGCATTTCTGCGGCTGGTTCTTCAACAAAAGCTTCTTGCGCAACGTTCTCTTCTACCGCATGTGTTTCGATAGCGGGCTCTGGTGCCGTATCTTGGACAACGGGTTCGTCGATTGATGGTTCCTCAAGAACAGGAGTTTCTTCGATGTCCGTTGGCTCGACGTTTGGTTCTTCGACTTGTGTAACCTGCGCTTCTTTGGCTTCTAAGGCGGCGATTGCTGCCTTAATTTTGTCACGCATGCCAATCTGTGCTTCTGGCGTTTCGATATTTTCCGAAACCTCATCAGATGCGGGCTCAAAATCGCTAAGGCTGAGTGAGCGATACTTGGGGGTAGTTGCAAATTCTTCGGTTTTGATATTGTCTGCTTCTAACAATGTATCCAAAATTTTGGGCTCCGCTGTCTCTGTAACAGTTTCTTCGACAACAGGCAGCTCCAACGGTGTTTCTTGTTCGGCTGTGTCCTGCTGTGCGTCCATTTCAACAGATTGTGGTTGCGCGACAGACGTGTCGTCCAATGCTTGAGGGCCTTTGCCAACAAATGGCATCTCTTCGTGGTTTTGCGCCATTTCGCGCAGATCCAATGGTGTATTGGCCAAAGCTATTTGCTGTTCAGCGGTTAAATCCATAACGCTTTCGTCTACTGGAGGGGATGTAACCACCTCTTCGGCAGGGGCCAAATCGGTGTTTCCAAGGACGAAAACGTCACGCGGCACCTCTAGTTCTTTGGGGCGGAGGGTGATTGTTGATCCTTCGGTTTCCAATGAAATGTCATCGTTGAAAACGGTCGTTTCGATGGCTTCGAGAACACTTAAATCTTCGATCAAAGGTTTTTGGCCGAACGTTGGGTCTACTGCGGCAATAGAGCGGAAATATTCGGTAACACGGCGCATAATTGCGAACGGGTCATCAAAACCCTCAAGTTTTACAGAAAAGCTTCCGTATGACACGGAAAGCACCCGGTTTTCAGTCGTCGTCATTATATACACCCTTTAGCAGCTTTATACGTGTCGCAGAACACGTAGGACCATGTGGCCACTTTTGATTCTCAAGAAATTTAGCTAAAAACTGTGGCAATATTTAGGAGATATTACGAAACCTGCAAAACAACGTCGAATTGTTGTGTTAGCGCATCAGCGACGTCCAGGGCGGCGCAAAGGGAAGTGACGGAAGGGATAGTTGCTGGTCAAAAACTGGCTCTTGGGTTTCTGGGCAGCCTCTTCACGTGGGGTAGGGATTTCCGGTGTTTCCAGGGCCTGACTGGCAGCAGCAACCAAGGCATCTGCGCCGGCCTGTTCGGCGGAAACGGGTTCCTCTAATACCAATGGTTTTGCGTGGTATTCGGGGATTGGTTCTTGCCATAAATTGTCAGTGGTTTCAGGCTGAAGAACGAATTTGTCAGGTTTATTCTCTTTTTTTTCAACGCCTTCTGGTTCTTTTGCGGGTAGTTTCGCGGAAGCCGTTTCCACGGTAAGTTCAGCAGCTGGTGCTGTAGGGATAGCGCCAAAATTTGGATTTGTTTGTGCTAAAATGCTGTAATAGTCAGTGATTTGTTTTAGCATTTCAAAGGGGTGTTCATGCCCTGACAGGGTAACAGAGAAACTACCATAACTTACGGTAATCGCATTATCATCGGCTGCACGCATTACGTGTTCCCCTTAAAATCTATTGTCGAGGTTTCAAAGCCATCGTTTTTGAAGCCTATGTTCACCCATATATTGACAGATGGTGGCTTACCTGTTGTTTGTAAACCAGCACGACCAACTTTCTTCAATATATTTAAAATGACATGAAAATGACACAAATGGAAACGTTTTTTCAATTATCTGGCGCCGTTCTGTTGGGTGGCGGTGTTATCCATCCAAAAGATGTAGAGGATATGAAAAAAAGTAAGAATTCGCTCTATTGTGCTGATTCCGGATATTTTCATGCCGAAAACTATGATTTGAGGGTTTCTGGGCTAATCGGCGATTTGGATAGTGTTGGACAGCTAGACGCACCAGGATTTCCAGTGGTTCAGGTAGTGGACCAAGATCGCACAGACTTGGAGAAGTCACTGGATACAATTAACGCGCCCTATATCCTGTGCTATGGTTTTTTAGGTGGACGGTTGGATCATTCATTGGCGTCGTTTAATGCGATAGCGAAATCGGAACGATTGGCGTTTTTGATTGATGCAGAAGACGTCTGTGTGATCTGCCCACCGTATTTGGATTTGGAACTTCCAGAAGGTACGCGGTTTTCGATCTTTCCGCTGACAAATGTTTTGGCGCGATCAGAGGGTTTGAAATGGGATGTTAATGGTGTGCCATTGTCACCCGTTGGAATGGTGTCTACGTCGAATGAAACCGAAACGTTACGTGTGCAATGTTGGATCGATAGGGGCACAGCCTTGGTGATTTTCCCGCGTGAACATTTGGATGATGTGCTGTCACAATGGCCTAACATTCAGGCAGATTAACCGCCAAACCGCCCAATGATGTTTCCTTATACTTTGTATCCATATCCAGCCCCGTTTGGCGCATGGTTTCGATGCAGGCGTCCAGTGACACCAGATGTTTACCATCACCGCGCAGCGAGAGGGAGGCCGCGGAAACGGCCTTGATCGCGCCCAGACCGTTGCGTTCGATGCATGGGGCCTGAACCAGACCTTTGATCGGGTCACAGGTCATGCCCAGATGGTGTTCCAATGCGATTTCGGCGGCGTTTTCGATTTGGGACGATGTGCCACCCAGAACGGCACATAGGCCAGCGGCGGCCATTGCGGCGGCAGAACCGACCTCGCCTTGGCAACCGACCTCGGCCCCTGAAATGGAGGCGTTGGTTTTTATCAATCCGCCAACAGCCGCCGCCGTCAGCAGGAAATCGGGGATTTTGCGCATGGATGCGTCGGGCACGTGATCCAAGTAGTAGCGTAATGTGGCGGGGATGACGCCAGCGGCGCCGTTTGTGGGGGCTGTGACCACCTGTGCGCCAGCGGCGTTTTGTTCGTTTACGGCCATCGCGTAACAGGACATCCAGTCATTGATGATATGGGGGGCGGCGATGTTTCTGCTCTGCTCGGCGCGCAGGGATTCATGGATGCCTTTGGCGCGGCGTTTCACAGACAGGCCACCGGGCAGGATGCCGTCTTTCTTTAGGCCTTGTTCGATGCAATTGTTCATCACATCCCAGATTTTGTTGATCCCGTTGGTCAAATCAGTGGCCGACATATTGGCCAGTTCATTATCCCATTTCATTTGCGCGATGGTTTTGCCGCTGTTAGCGGACATTTCCAGCATGGCGTTGGCGGTTTTAAACGGGAAGGGGGCAGGATTGCCCTGATCCACGGAGGGCAGGTTAGAGGCCAGTTCGGATGCGGTTTGCACAAAGCCACCGCCGATAGAGTAATATGTTTCCTGAAACAGGACCGTGCCGATGGAATCATAGGCATAAAGAACCATGCCGTTTGCGTGGCCGTCCAAAACGCGATCATAATCGAAACGCACCGCCGTTTTGGGATTGAACAGGTATTCGGGGTGGCCGTCTGGTTGGATTTTACCTGATTTGGTGATTTCTTCTAACGCAGCCTCTGCCGTGTTTGCATCGAAGGTATCGGGTTTAAAACCTGCCAGCCCCATGATCGTTGCGTAATCGGTGTGATGCCCCTTGCCCGTGAAGGCCAGTGATCCGTGAAGGGATGCGCCGATGCTGACGGGTTTGATACCGTGTTCCAGCAGTTGATCCAAAAAACGACCCGCCGCCACCATTGGGCCCATTGTATGGGATGATGACGGGCCGACGCCAACCTTGAAGATGTCAAAGATCGATAAAAACATGTGCAGAATCCCGTAATTTTGATCAGTTTAGCGAAATTGTTGAAGGCATAGATCAAGAAGACGTCATCTTTGGGCTATTTTAGACATATTTGGCCCTTTCGACGTGCAGACGTTTTACAAACGCCATATAGTTCGGGCAGAATCTACAGCCACAAGGAATCTGTTTTATGACACTTGATCTTCCCCCCGCAGAAATCGGTAAAGTTACATCGGCGCGTCGTGCGTTGGAATTTGTACAGCCTGACATGAAATTGGGGCTGGGTACGGGATCGACGGCGGCCTGGTTGGTGAAGTTGTTGGCGCATGAAGTACGCGCGAATGGGTTGAAAATATCTGCCTGCGCAACGTCCAGTGTAACAACAGAATTAGCTGAGAGTTTGGGCATAAAAATCCATGCCCTGGATGATCTGGGACAATTGGATTTGGCAATTGATGGCGCGGATGAATTTGATCCCGATTTCAATTTGGTCAAAGGTGGCGGTGGTGCGCTGTTGCAGGAAAAGATCGTGGAAACGGCGGCGGATAAATTGGTGGTGATTACGGATGCATCCAAGCAGGTGGACCATCTGGGTGCATTTGCTTTGCCTGTGGAGGTGGTGAAGTTTAGCTGGAAGACAACACAACGATTGGTAGAGGATGCTTTGGCATACCAAGATGTTGATGGTCGCGCAGTGATGCGCCGTGGTGGTGATAAACCGTTTGTCACAGACGAAGGGCATTTTATTTTAGATTTGCAGTTGGATCGCATCGGTAATCCACGCGCGATTTCGAACGCGTTGTTGAATATCGCTGGTGTCGTGGAAACAGGCCTGTTTTTAGATATGGCAGATACAATCGTGATGGGCGATGCAAACGGCACCGCCAGTGTATTGGATAAATCCGATACAGACGACAGCAATTGGATTGATACGGTAATGGATTGGGCTGGCTCTGTCCAAGATGTGAAGGGACTTTTAGATGGCCTATGATTTTGACTTGTTTGTAATTGGTGCTGGGTCTGGCGGTGTACGTGCGGGCCGTTTGGCGGCGCAAAATGGCCAGAAGGTCGGTTTGGCCGAGGAATATCGTTACGGCGGAACATGTGTAATCCGCGGCTGTGTACCCAAAAAACTGATGGTTTATGCGTCTGAATTTGCCGAAATGTTCGAAGATGCTGCGGGTTATGGCTGGACTGTTGGGGATCGATCATTTGATTGGGCCACGTTTATGACGGCCAAAAATAATGAGATTGATCGCCTTGAAGGGATTTATCAGAACATCCTGAACAATAACGCGGTGACGCATTTTCGTGCGCGTGCGGTGTTGAAGGATGCAAACACGGTAGAATTGTCGACGGGTGAAACATTTACCGCGAAACATATCCTGATCGCCACGGGTGGTCGCCCGTTTGTGCCGAATGTGGATGGCGCAGAATATGTGATTTCATCGAATGAGATTTTCGACCTAGCCGAGCAGCCAAAACGTGCGCTGGTTGTGGGTGGTGGTTATATCGCCAGTGAATTTGCCTGTATCCTGAATGGGATGGGGACGCAAACAACGCAATTCTATCGCGGTGCGCAAATTTTGCGTGGCTTTGACGAAGAGGTTCAGGGTTTCGTTGCCGAAGAGATGCGCGAAAAGGGAATTAATCTGCATGTGGGCACAGACGTGAAACACATCGTGAAAACGGATGCTGGGTTGGTTGTGACTGATACCCATGGCAATGAGTTGATCGTTGATCAGGTGTTATATGCAACGGGGCGTGTGCCGAATACAGAAAGCCTTGGATTGGAGACCGTTGGCATTGAGACGGGCCGTTCAGGCGAGATTGTTGTGGATGAATATTCCAAAACCAGCGTTGATAACGTCTATGCCATTGGTGATGTGACCAACCGCGTGCAATTGACACCCGTTGCGATTGTAGAGGCGGCGGCGTTTATTGAAACAGTATTTAACAACAATCCAACCAGCCCAGATCATGAGTTGATCCCGACGGCGGTATTTACCCAGCCTGAAATCGGCACGGTTGGATTATCCGAGGAAGCCGCGCGTGAAATTGAGGATATCGAGGTTTATGCCGCTGCATTCCGTCCGATGAAGGTGATTTTGGCAGGCCGTAATGAACGCATGTTGATGAAGATGATTGTGTCCAAGGCAACACGCAAAGTTTTGGGTGTTCATATCGTGGGGCATGGTGCCGGCGAGATGATCCAATTGGCGGGGGTAGCCGTGAAAATGGGCGCCACCAAAGAGGACTTTGATCGGACAATGGCGGTGCATCCAACGGCGGCAGAAGAGCTGGTAACGATGAGCACGCCAACACGATAACGTGACGCGGCTTGAAATTTTGACAATCACTGTCAGGTAATATTGAATAAGCATACGTTCTTAGGAGGATTTTGAACACATGGCTGGTAATGGATCAGGTGGCCCGTGGGGCCAAGGCGGTGGAAACCGCGGTTCTGGCAATAATGGCGGCGGCAATAACGGCGGCGGCAACAATGGTGGACGTCCACCAAGTGGCGGCGGTGGCCAAGGCCCCGATCTGGACGATTTGGTTCGCAAAGGTCAGGAACAATTACGCGTTCTGATGGGCGGCAAAGGCGGCGGTAATAATAAGAATGGCAAACAATCAGGCGGCGGTGGCGGCCTGGGATTTGGCGGCATCGGTTTGATCGCATTGGCGGCGCTGGGCCTGTGGACGTTCAGCAGTTTTTATCGCGTTGATACATCCGAGCAGTCAGTTGAATTATTGTTTGGTAAGTTTTCATCCATCGGCAACGAGGGTTTGAATTTTGCCCCATGGCCTGTTGTGACCAAAGAAATCCTGCCAGTGACGCGCGAGAACACTGAAAACATCGGTGTTGGTCGTGGTGGCCGATCAGATCAAGGTTTGATGCTGACGGGTGATGAAAACATCGTGGACATTGATTTCCAAGTTGTTTGGAACATCAACAATCCGCAGGAATTCTTGTTCAATCTGGCAGAACCACAGGCGACAATTCGTGCGGTTTCTGAATCGGTAATGCGTGAAATCGTTGCGCGTACTGATCTGACCCCGATTTTAACAACCGGCAAGGGCGAGATTGCGGCAGAGTTGCAAACGCTGATCCAAGAAACGTTGGACAGCTATGATGCGGGTGTGAACATCATTCGCGTCAACTTTGACAAAGCGGATCCACCAAACGAAGTGGCGGATTCATTCCGCGAGGTTCAAGCGGCGGAACAAAAACGCGATACATTGGAAAAACAAGCGGACGCATATTCAAACACCAAAGTGGCTGCGGCCCGTGGTCAGGCGGCCGAGTTGTTGGAACAAGCCGAAGGGTATCGTTCACAAACTGTGAACCAAGCCGAAGGTGAAGCATCGCGGTTTATCGCCGTTTATGACGAATACGCCAAGGCACCTGAGGTGACGCGTAAGCGTCTGTATTTGGAAACCATCGAGAAGGTTTATTCCGACGTGAATAAAGTGATTTTGGATGAAAACAGTGGTGGGCAGGGTGTTGTTCCGTATTTACCGCTAAACGAGTTGACTAAATCCGGAGGTGCAAAATAATGGGCCGTTCTATATTCCTACCGTTGATTGCTGTTTTGGCATTCTTGGGCCTGTCGTCCGCATATATCGTTGATGAACGTCAAACCGCGCTGAAATTGTGGTTTGGTGAGGTCGTGGACGAAGTTGCCGATCCTGGTCTGTACTTCAAAATTCCATTCCTGCACGAAATCGTGAAATACGATGATCGTATTTTACCACTGGATACACAACCACTGGAGGTCACAATGCGTGACAACCGTCGGTTCGAGGTTGATGCATTTGCACGCTGGCGTATCACTAATGCGAAACAGTTTCGCAAAGCCGTTGGCGGCGGTGGTATCCGTTCCGCAAGTGGTCGTTTGGAAACAATTTTGAATTCTGAATTGCGCGAAGTTTTGGGTGATGTGAAATCAGACGCATTATTGTCATCCGATCGTGTTGGCTTGATGAATTCAATCCGCGATGCATCGCGCATTAAGGCGCTTGCGTTGGGCGTGGATATTATTGATGTGCGTATTAAACGTGCCGATCTACCGAACCAAAACCTTAAGGAAACATTTGCGCGTATGCGTGCGGAACGTGAACGCGAAGCGGCGGACGAGATTGCCCGTGGTAACGAAGCAGCGCAACGTGTGCGTGCGGGTGCCGATCGTTTGGTTGTGGAAACAACATCAGAAGCCCAGAAAAACGCGGATATCATTCGTGGTGAAGCAGATGCTAAACGCAACGCGATTTTCGCCGAAGCATTTGGCCGTGACCCTGAATTCTTTGCTTTCTATCGCTCACTGGGCGCATATGAGAAGGCATTGACGGGCGATAATTCGACGATGGTTATATCACCGGACAGCGAATTTTTCGACTACCTAAAGTCTGATACCGTAAAATGAGCGAATTCATATTCGCACTTGGCCTTGTGGCCGTGATTGAGGGGCTGGTACTTGTACTGGCCCCTTCGCGTTTTGAGGATCTGGTGCGTGCACTGGAAAGCATGAGCCATGATAAACGCCGTATGTTGGGGTTGCTGTTTGTAGCAATCGGCGTGGCGACCGTGTGGGCTGTTAAGGCAGTATAAGCGAATTGCCGCTAACATTTGCGTGAATACAAGGTGTCATTTGTTCACGTTGAATTGACAGATATAACCTAAAACTTACTTGCAATGTGCCAATAAAAGCACATTTTGGTAGGAGGCGGGGCCAACCGTGGCCCATTCATAATATCTTCGTAAGGAGGAAATTTACGTGAGAGCAATCGCAGTGACAAAATCAATTTCAAAAGAACGCGCACAGATCATGGTGGCGGGCGCATTTATGACGCTGGCATTTCTGTTGGCGCAGGCCAGCGCCGGTTTCGCGCGTGGCGCACCAGAGAGTTTCGCCGATTTGGCAGAGAAGCTATCGCCGTCCGTGGTGAACATCACGACTTCGACGACCGTGACAGGCGTCTCAAACGAGAGCATGCCACAAGCGCCCGAAGGCAGCCCCTTTGGCGAAATGTTCCGCGACTTCTTCGATAACGGCCAAGGTGGTCAACGTCGCCCACGCAAAAGCAGCGCGTTGGGTTCAGGTTTTGTGATTTCAGCGGATGGTTACATCGTAACAAACAACCACGTGATCGATAAGGCCGATGAAATTGTGATCGAATTTTTCGATGGCAAAGAGTTAGACGCAAAATTAGTTGGCCGTGATCCGAAAACAGACATTGCATTGTTAAAGGTCGAAGCGGAGGAACCATTGCCGTTCGTAGGTTTTGGCGACAGTGACATTGCTCGCGTTGGCGATTGGGTAATGGCGATTGGCAATCCATTAGGGCAGGGGTTCTCTGTTTCTGCGGGTATTATTTCGGCACGTAACCGCACATTGCGTTCCGGTCCATACGATGACTTTATCCAAACTGATGCGGCGATTAACCGTGGCAACTCTGGCGGTCCATTGTTCAACATGAACGGCGAAGTGATCGGCGTGAACACGGCGATTATTTCTCCAAATGGCGGGTCAATCGGCCTTGGATTCTCTATGTCCTCCGCAGTGGTCGATCGTGTTGTAAAGCAATTGCAAGAATTCGGTGAAACACGTCGCGGTTGGTTGGGTGTTCAAATTCAAGATATCGACGCTGACATGGCCGAAGCATTGGGTCTGGAAAACGTAGCAGGTGCGATGGTCAGTGGTGTGCCAGAAGGCCCTGGCAAGGATGCGGGTATACTTCCTGGCGATGTGATCTTATCATTCGATGGCTATGATGTTGACGACACACGCGGATTAGTTGCCGCGGTTGGCAACGCCGAAGTTGGTAAAGCGGTGCGTGTTGTCGTTTTCCGCGACAATAAAACACAGACTTTGTTGGTAACTTTGGGTCGTCGCGAAGTAGCAGAAAAAGCCCAAGTTGTGCCAGCGGTAGCAGCACCAGTTGAGCCCAAGGAGACCGAAGAGATGGGCATGACCCTGATGTCGCTGAATGCAGAAATGCGCGAACAACTGGGTCTGCCAGAAGATGTAAACGGTGTTGCGGTTGTCGCCGTGGACGAAACCAAAGACGCATTTGAAAAAGGTGTGCGTTCTGGCGACGTGATCGTCGAGGTTGGCCAAGAAGCGGTTTTAACACCTGCGGACATCACCAAAGCATTTGCTGCCGCCAAAGAGGCTGGTCGTAAATCGGTCCTTTTATTGGTGGCTCGCGGCGATGGATCACGTTTCGTTGGTTTGTCGTTGAAATAAACCTATATTGATTTTGAAAGGCCCTGCATTCGCGGGGCCTTTTTTATGCGAAAATGAAATCATCTGCCGTCAGATCATCCAAGGATGTATGGCGCAACGTTATTGAAAAGTCCGTGCCGTCGATGGTGACTAAGACCTTGCGGCCCTGTTGTGTCAGGATTAAATCGGCGAAATCCCATGTACCATGACTCAGTTTGATATGATCCGTACCAATTTGAAAGTCGGTTATGAGGTCATGGCCATCGCTTACAGGTTTGAAAACAAAAACATCCGCGCCAGCGCCACCGGTCATCAAATCGTTCCCCGCACCACCGTCCAGATAATCCACACCATTGCCCCCACGTAGACGATCATCACCGCCACCGCCAAAAATCATATCGTCATCATGCCCGCCGTTCAAAATATCCGCGCCATTTCCTGAATGACGCCAATCATCGCCCGTACCACCGCGCAAGATCGAACCACCAGAAGCATCGCCAACGGTAATTGTGTCATTGCCCTTGCCACCACGCAATGAATTGACACCCAGATCATCATAAATCAAATCGTCGCCGCCACATCCGCGAATATGGTCATCACCCGTCGTTCCCGTGGCAGTGTCATCACCAGCACCCAAAATTATGCGGTTTGGCTGGGTGTAATAAATTGGCTCATCTTCGGGTTCAAATAAATCCAACCCGTCCCCGCCTTCAAAAATGAGACCATCTGTTTTGATCATTTCCGCATAGGCATCGGCAATATCAACATGCCATCCGTTTGTGCCATTAATCTCGTCGGCCTGTGCTGTAACAGTCAAGCCTGTGCCAAAATCAATCGTAGAAATCGCCACCTGTTTACCGTTCTCCCAACGATACAACGTTGCGGTCGTAAATGTAATCTCGGTTTGGGCGCCGTTTTGTGCGGCTGTTAAAACCTGATCGGTTTCCAATGCCAACATCAAATCCGCGTCACCTGCCAAGGGGGTGAACCAAATTCCGGTATCCAAAGCTAAATTCACTCGACCTGCGCCATTCAACGCATCACGTAGAAACATGCTCGGTGCGAACGTTTGTCCGGTTGCAGTTAGTAAATGAAATCCTGCATCTGTTGCTGTAATCACCACGCTCATAATCTACCCCTAGATTGTTTGAGCCTTTTTTGATTAAAATGCGCCTCAAAAGCAAAGCAATGTTTAAGGTTTGGTTAATGCTAACCCCTTAAAATTTATGGTTAATTTTTTTAAAATTGACCATAACCAACCTGAAAAATCGCACGACAAGGGCCGATGGCAGTACAAAAAAATCCACATGTAACGCAGAATTCAACAAAAAGGGCTGGTCGGCGCGAAAAACTGTGATTACATCAATACAGCAGAAAAATCGGAGACAGGCAAAATGGCCAAAATCACCTATATCGAACACAGCGGCAAAAAACACGAAGTCGAGGTCGCCAACGGCCTGTCCGTGATGGAAGGCGCACGCGACAACAACATCCCAGGCATTGAGGCCGATTGCGGCGGCGCATGTGCCTGTTCAACCTGCCACGTTTACGTGGACGCGGCATGGGCCGAAAAAATCCCAGCCAAGGATGCGATGGAAGAAGACATGCTGGATTTCGCATGGGAACCAAGTGAATTGTCACGCCTGACCTGTCAAGTGAAGGTGACGGATGATCTGGATGGTTTGGTTGTGCAATTGCCAGAGAAACAGATTTAATGCGCGGCGCGGTTCTGGGCTTGATCACTTGCCTGTGGGCCGCGCCTGTATTTTCCGATGTCGTAGCGGCGAAATATACTGCGCAGACAGAACGTTATACCCATGATGTATTGGGTGATGCCATTGAATATGGTGCGCTTGAAATTCAATACAACGATGCTGGCAAGATCAAAACCAAAACAATCACCTTACCCCAAGATCATGTCTTCGAAGACATCGCACCACGTTTAGCCGATGTTGACGGGGACGGTTCATCTGAAATTATTGTTGTTGAAACTGACGCTAGGCGTGGCGCGGCATTGGCCGTTTATGATCACACAGGCAAACGCGCCGAAACACCACATATCGGTTCGTCAAACCGCTGGCTTGCCCCTATCGGCATCGCCGATTTCAACGGTGACGGAAACATCGACATTGCCTATATCGACCGTCCACATCTGGCCAAAACGTTGCGTGTTTGGACATTTAAAAACAATGAACTGACTGAAACGGCAAATATTGCAGGCCTCAGCAATCATCGTATCGGCGAAAACTTCATCTCTGGCGGCGTACGCACATGCAACGATCCTCCTGAAATAATTACGGCAGATGCCGCATGGAAACGCATTATCGCGACGCGGTTTGTAAATGGCAAACTGACGAAAACAGACCTCGGCCCATTTAAAGGCAAGCGCAGTTTTAAACGCGCGCTTACCTGTTAGTTTTCACTTGGTGTAAATGTGCACACCGTAGGCATTAAATTATAGTGCGCGCCAGCCAATGTCGTTGCGGTAAAATCCGTTATCCCATTCGATCTTCTCAATCGTGGCATATGCGCGATCACGTGCCTCTTGCAATGTTGCGCCACGCGCCGTGATATTCAAAACACGACCACCTATGGCCACAATCGCATCACCATCACGCGCCGTACCTGCATGAAACACATGCACAAGGCTGGCGTCATTTAACCCATCCAAGCCTTTAATCTGCGTGCCCTTTTCATACGCCGCAGGATACCCCTTGGCGGCATAAACAATCGTCATGGCGTGATCATCGGCCCAGTTCAATTTCACCGTTTCCAATTCCCCCTTGGCACAGGCCAACATGGCATCCAATGCCTGTGCGCCCAAACGCATCATCAAGACCTGACATTCTGGATCGCCGAAACGTACGTTGTATTCCACCAAACGGGGTTGGCCGTCTTTGATCATGAAACCTGCGTATAACACACCCTGATACGGTGTACCGCGACGCGCCATTTCATCCACGGTTGGTTGCACGATTTCGGCAATCGCCTTGGCTGTAACGGCGTCCGTCATCACAGGCGCGGGGGAATAGGCACCCATGCCGCCCGTGTTTGGGCCTTGGTCGCCATCGTGAACACGTTTGTGGTCTTGGGCTGTGCCGATGGGCAATATATTTTTACCGTCTGACAGGACGAAATAACTGGCCTCTTCACCGTCCATAAATTCTTCGATCACGACTTCTGCGCCTGCTGTGCCAAATGCGCCGCCGAAAATATCGCGTAGGCCATCGATTGCCTCGTCCAATGTCATGGCAACGATCACGCCTTTACCACCCGCAAGGCCATCTGCCTTTACCACAATTGGGGCGCCTTGGGCTGTGACATATGCGATGGCGGGGGCAAGTTCGGTGAAGGTGGCGTAGGCGGCTGTTGGGGCACCTGATGCGTCACAGATTTCTTTGGTGAATGCTTTGGATGCTTCTAATTGTGCCGCCGCCGCAGAGGGGCCGAACGTTAGGATGTTTGCTGAGCGTAAATCATCGGCAACGCCAGCTGCCAACGGGGCCTCTGGGCCGACAATGACGAATTCGATTTTATGTTCCTCGCAAAACGCCACCACATCTGCGCCGCTTTCAGCGTTCAGGTCCACACAGGTTGCAACCTCGGCAATTCCTGCATTACCAGGTGCCGCATACAGCGTGTCGCATTTTGGGTTCTGGTTCACCGCCCAGGCCAATGAATGTTCGCGTCCGCCTGATCCTAAAATAAGTATATTCATCTTTTGCAATTCCCTTGGCCTTTGATGGGGATGCTTCTAGTATCTAGCAGAGCAAAAGCCAAGAGAGTATGCGCCAATGTCCGATCTGATTGATAACCCAAAGCAGGGCGAAAACGCACCGGAATTTTCCGTGTCCGAATTGTCAGGCGCATTGAAACGCATGATCGAAGGCGAATTTTCCCATGTGCGTATTCGCGGTGAAATCGGACGCGTGGCACGCCCCGCATCGGGGCATCTGTATTATGATCTAAAGGATGATAAATCTGTCATCGCGTCGGTCACTTGGAAGGGCCAAGCGGCGAAATTGGCCACCCAACCCGAAGAGGGGTTAGAGGTTGTTGCCACAGGCAAAATCACGACGTTCGCAGGTCAATCACGTTATCAAATGATCGTTTCTGAGATGTCCGTGGCGGGTGTCGGCGCGTTGATGGCGCAATTGGAAAAGCGCAAGAAGGCATTGGCGGCAGAGGGCTTATTTGACGCCAGCCGTAAAAAAGACATCCCGTATTTGCCCGAGATCATTGGCGTGGTCACATCACCATCTGGCGCAGTCATCCGCGATATCCTACACCGACTGCGGGATCGTTTCCCACGCAAGGTTTTGGTTTGGCCCGTTGCCGTTCAGGGCGAAAAATGCGCGCCCGATGTGACGGCGGCGATTGAAGGTTTCAACAAACTGACCCCCGGCGGCGCAATGCCGCGCCCCGATTTGATTATTGTGGCACGCGGTGGTGGATCGATAGAGGACCTATGGGGTTTCAACGAAGAAGCCGTGGTGCGTGCCACATACGCCAGCGACATTCCCGTGATTTCCGCTGTGGGCCACGAAACCGATACAACGTTGATCGATTACGTGGCCGACCTGCGCGCACCCACGCCAACGGCGGCGGCTGAACATGCCGTGCCCGTGCGTGCGGATTTAATGGGTTGGATCGCATCAATGGAGGAACGCCGCGTGCGTTCTCTGTCGGCCAGTTTAGGTAACAAACGCCAACGCCTGCGTGATTTAGGACGCGCCCTGCCGAACCCCGCCGAAATGGTGGCGATGCAGGCACAGCGTTTGGATATGCTGGGGGATCGGTTGCCACGTGCATTGACCGCCGCCGCGGTGGCGAAGCGCACGCGTTTGGTACAGACCAGCGCGGGTTTGCGCCCACAGGCATTATCGACCCAAGTGGCGCAGAAAATGGATGTGTTGGATCGTTTGTTTAAGAACTTGAACACCAATGCAAAAACATCCGTGGATCGGTTGCGGGGACAATTGGATGGGTTGGAACGTATTCGCCAGACATTGGGATATGAGGCGACGTTGAAACGTGGTTATGCCGTGGTGCGCGATCAGGCGGGGCAGGTTGTGATGACGGCGGACGCGGCGAGGGATGCGGATGCGTTGGAGATTGAGTTTCAGGATGGGAAGGTTAAGGCTTAGCGCTTAAACGATGCCCCCAAATAAGGCGCTTCACACAATAATTCCTCGGTATTCACAAACTTCAATTCCAAATCATTTGCCGGGTCCGCGCCCAGTAATCGCGCTAAAAACCGATCGCCATCCTGCATGAAATGCCAACATTGCGGTGTTGGGTTTTGATCATATGAAAAACAAATCGCATCGCCCTCGGTAAACCAATATCCCTGATCGCATTCGCCATTGGCAAATTTCCACGTCACCTTGCGATTAGGAAAATATTGTTCTGCACCGTGAAATTGATTTCCACTGTCGAAATACAGCGTTTTGTTGGTGCTGATTTCCTCAAATTGTTGTGGCGTCACAATGTCTTGGGCCACGGTTGGGGTTGCCAGACATAACAGGGTCATCAAGATGCGCATATTAAACCAGTCTTTTTCACTACCCTAGCAACCCGCGCGAATGATTGAAAGATGGCGTGGATCGGAAACATCCACCGCGCAAATCTGTGCCGATTACGAATTTTACGACTTACAAGTCGCTTTTCCCACTCGGCATTTGCGCAATCACGGGTATTGTATCCCAAAGTGTAAGGACGGGCAGTATGGCTGAACAAAAAGATGGCGTGTGGAAATCGGGCAAGGGGAAGGGGCGCAAAACGCCCAAGGGCCGACAGGCCACTGAAACCGCGCTGGCGGATATCCGCGAATTACTGGGCGCGCGTGAACGTCGCCCCGATTTGTTAATCGAGCATCTGCACCTGATTCAAGATAAATATAATTACCTATCCTCTCAACATCTGGCCGCATTGGCCGAAGAAATGCGCCTGTCGCAAACCGAAGTTTACGAAGTGGCCAGTTTTTATGCTCATTTCGATATCGTCAAAGAGGGCGAAGATGTGCCACCTGCATTGACCATCCGTGTTTGCGACAGTCTGTCGTGTGAATTGGCGGGGGCGCAGGATTTGTTGCGTGAATTGGGCACGAAATACAACAATGGCGAAGTGCGCGTTTTGCGTGCGCCCTGTATGGGGCGCTGTGATACGGCACCTGTATTGGAAATCGGCCACAACCACATCGATCACGCCGATGCGGCCAAAGTGAAAGCGGCGATTGACGCCGATGACACCCACGCCCATTTGCCAGATTACGAGCAATTCGAAGCCTACAGCGATGACGGCGGTTATCGCGAACTGACCGCATTGCGTGGCGGATCGAAAACACCCGATCAGGTTCAAGAAGAAGTGTTGGACAGTGGTTTGCGTGGCATGGGTGGCGCGGGCTTCCCATCTGGTAAAAAATGGTCGTTTGTGCGCATGAACGAAGGTGTGCGCTATTTGGCGGTAAACGGTGACGAGGGCGAGCCAGGAACATTTAAGGATCGCTACTTCTTGGAACGCGAACCACATGTATTCCTGGAAGGCATGTTGATCGCTGCATGGGCGGTCGAAGCGGAGAAATGCTTTATCTACATGCGTGATGAATACCCTGCCATTTTGGAAATTCTACGTGTGGAAATCGCCAAGTTGGAAAATGCGGGCATAGTGGACGCAGGTTACATCGATTTGCGCCGTGGCGCGGGCGCATATATCTGTGGTGAAGAAAGCGCGATGATCGAAAGTATCGAAGGCAAGAAAGGCTTGCCGCGTCATCGTCCGCCATTCGTAGCCTCGGTTGGTATTTTTAACCGACCCACATTGGTGCATAACGTAGAAACATTGTACTGGATTGCGAAAATTGCTCGCGGGGGCCCAGATGTATTTGGCGCGCATGGTGTGCATGGACGTCGCGGCATGCGCAGCTATTCCGTATCGGGGCGGGTGCGTTTTCCAGGTGTAAAACTGGCGCCAGCGGGAACAACAATCCGCGAGTTGATCGAAGATCATTGTGGCGGCATGTTGGATGGACACGCATTCAAAGCGTATCAACCAGGTGGGCCATCATCTGGCCTGTTGCCAGCCTCTATGGATGATATTCCGCTGGATTTTGACACCTTACAGGAGCACGGTACCTTCATCGGATCGGCGGCTGTGGTCGTTCTGTCTGACCAAGACAGCGCCAAAGCGGCGGCATTGAACATGCTGCGTTTCTTTGAGGATGAGAGCTGTGGGCAATGCACACCGTGCCGCGTGGGTTGTGAAAAGGCCGTGAAATTGATGGATCAGGACACGTGGGACCAAGGGTTGCTAGAAGAATTATCTGTTGCCATGGTGGATGCATCGATTTGTGGTCTGGGACAGGCAGCGCCGAACCCGATCCGCATGGTGATGAAACACTTCAAAGACGAAATTTAGTTGATGATCCTCGTTTGCATCATATGCGCGACAATCTTTGGGCTTGCGTATCAAATTTGGTTTTGCAAACAACCGCCATCGTTTATGAAATCGATTGTGAAAACAACGGCAATTGGTACCTTAGTGCCGGCGGCACTGTTGACAGGCGCACCAGCGTTGCTGGGCTCGGGTTTGGCATTCTGTGCATTGGGTGATTTCTGGTTGTCACGAAACGGAGAGCGCGCATTTCTTATCGGGCTGATCAGCTTCGCGATTGGGCACATTTGCTATATCTTGTTGTTTTTCAGCACCTCTGCCGCACTGCTATTTTTGTTGGAAATGCCATGGGTCATTGCTGTTGGTGTCTTAATGATGATGGGCGGCTTCATGGGGCGTGTTTTGTGGCCTGCAACGGGATCAATTCGTATCCCCGTAATGGTCTATATCGCGATCATCATTGCCATGGGCATCGCAGCCATATCTACCATACAAAATGGGTCATATGTTGTGCTGATTGGAGCGGGGTTATTTATTCTCTCAGATATCATCTTATCAACTGAGCTATTTTTATTGCCCGTAAAACATAAACTATGCCGCATAACCCCTTATTTTGTATGGGCATTTTATTGGCTTGGCCAAGTGTCGATATTTTCGGGCGTCGTATTTTTCTAAACGATGCGCTGTACAGTTGGCCTTTTCCTTGTTTGAATTACGGGTTAAAGACATCTGGTAACAATGGGCCTGCGATATGTCTTTTTTCAAAAAACTTAAAACGAAATTATTTAAGTCATCTTCAAAATTGGAAGAAGGGCTGGACGCCATCGTTGAGGATGGTGGCGAAGTTGAAGTTGAAGCGCAAGAAGCAGAAACTGTAGATGAAACAGTTGACGCCCCTGCGCCAATCGAGAATTCCAAGCCAGAGCCAGAGCCAGAGCCAGAGCCAGAGCCAGAGCCAGAGCCAGAGCCAGAGCCAGAGCCAGAGCCAGAGCCAGAGCCAGAGCCAGAGCCAGAGCCAGAGCCAGAGCCAGAGCCAGAGCCAGAGCCAGAGCCAGAGCCAGAGCCAGAGCCAGAGCCAGAGCCAGAGCCAGAGCCAGAGCCAGAGCCAGAGCCAGAGCCAGAGCCAGAGCCAGAGCCAGAGCCAGAGCCAGAGCCAGAGCCAGAGCCAGAGCCAGAGCCAGAGCCAGAGCCAGAGCCAGAGCCAGAGCCAGTTGACAAAGCAGTCGCGCCGATAGAATTTGACTTGGACGCTGACGAAAATTTGGTTGAAGAGGTGGTCGAAACGACCAAAAAGCGAGGCCTTTTGGGGCGTGTTTTGGGCCGCAAAGCAGAACCAGAAAAAACAGTCGTTAAACGTACGTTTGATGATTCTATGCTTGAGAGTCTGGAAGAACTGCTAATCAGCGCCGACATGGGGGTTGATACCGCCTTGCGCGTCAGCGCCAACATGGCCGAAGGTCGATTTGGCACCAAGGTTTCCGTTGCCGAAGTGAAAACATTGCTGGCAGGCGAAGTGACCCGCATCATGGAACCCGTTGCCAAACCTATGCCGCTGTACCCTAAAAAACCTCAGGTGGTTTTGGTGGTTGGCGTGAACGGGTCGGGTAAAACCACAACAATCGGCAAACTGGCATCACAATTTCGCACAGCTGGTAAAACGGTGGTGGTTGCCGCAGGTGATACATTTCGCGCCGCCGCGGTTGAACAATTACAGGTTTGGGGCGAACGTGCAGGCGTGTCGGTTTTAACCGCACCCGAAGGATCAGATCCTGCATCTTTGGCATTTGAAGCCATGCAAAAATGCGAAAATGATGGTACGGATTTGTTGATGATCGACACAGCCGGGCGACTGCAAAACCGCACGGACCTGATGGAAGAGTTGGAAAAAATTGTGCGTGTGATCCGCAAGAAGGATGAAACAGCGCCCCATAATACACTGTTGGTTTTGGACGCAACAACAGGCCAAAACGCAATCAAGCAGGTTGAAGTATTCCAAGAGGTGTCTGACGTATCTGGTTTGGTCATGACCAAATTGGACGGCACCGCGCGCGGTGGTGTTTTGGTAGCCTTGGCCGATAAATTCGGTCTGCCGATCCATGCCATCGGTGTTGGCGAACAAATTGATGATCTGCAAGCATTCGACCCCGCCGAATTCGCCCAAGCATTAACAGGCAGCGAAGGGTGA
This sequence comes from uncultured Amylibacter sp., assembly GCA_943846615.1. Lineage (GTDB taxonomy): Bacteria > Pseudomonadota > Alphaproteobacteria > Rhodobacterales > Rhodobacteraceae > Amylibacter. The sequence continues at coordinate 2,645,216 of OX044354.1, forward strand.
GCGAGGCACTAATCGAACTGGCAGGCACCCCCGCAGGCGCTCAATTGGCGATGTTTCTGGCACTGTTCGCCGCCGTCATGCACGCGGTTTTCGGTGCCTTGCAGAAGGGGCGTCATGATCCGTGGTTGTCACGCGGGGCGATTGATTTTTGTTATGGGGTGATGGCGGCCCCCTTCGCCTTTTTCGTCGTTCCATGGCCCGAACCTCATATGTGGTTAATATTCGCAGGAATGTTGGCTATTCACGTCATCTATAAAATCACCCAAGGCATGGCCTATGCCCATGGCGCATATACTGTTGTATATCCTGTTGTACGTGGTCTGGGCCCATTGGTCACCGTAATTGCGGCGGGATTTGTTTTTGGCGAACGTTTTGCTATGGCACAATGGGGCGGCGTGTTGTTGTTAACTTTGTCCATATTGGCGCTGGCGGGGGTGAACCTGTCGCGTGAAACACGCGTAAACCGATCCGAATTACGCTTGGCGTTAATGTGGGCCGTTTTGGGTGGTGTCATGGTGGCCGCATACACGACATATGACGCATATGGAATCCGCGCCACCGCCGATCCGTTCACATTTTTGGCATGGTTTTTCTTTATCGATGGGTTGGTGGTATTTCCCTGGGTCGCCCTAACACGTTGGCGCAAAATGCCAGAGCGCCCCGAAATCGCCCCCTTGATGACACGCGGTTTTATCGGAGGGATTGTTGCATTTTTAAGCTTTGGTTCCATCATGATGGCAACAAGGCTGGACAGTGTGGGCGAAGCGGCGGTATTGAGGGAAACTTCACCGGTTTTTGCGGCGTTGATCGGCTGGTTTTTCCTAAAAGAAACGGTTGGGCCAACACGCGGTATATTGATGGGTTTAATTGCACTGGGTGCGGTATTTGTGGAATTTGGAGGCTGAAATGACTGAAAAAACAGTAAAACCATGGGTGAAACCCGTGTTGGAAATGGGACCGGTGGTTCTGTTCTTTGTGGCTTACACCAGGATTAAAGACCGTGAATTCACCATTCTTGGCGAAACTTACGAAGGCTTTATTGTTGCGACGGCACTGTTCATTCCTGTGTTATTACTATCGACGCTGATCCTGTACATGCTTACGGGAAAACTGTCGAAAATGCAGATTTTTACAGCGCTTTTGGTGGTGGTTTTCGGTGGTTTGGGTATCTGGTTTAACGACGAACGTTTCTTTAAGATGAAACCAACGATGATTTATATTTTGTTCGGCGGCATCCTTGGCTTTGGATTGTTGAAGGGGCAGTCATACCTGAAAATGGTTCTGGATGGGGCGATGCCACTTACTGATCAGGGATGGATGATTTTGACCAAACGTTTCACGACATTCTTCTTTGGTTTGGCAGTCGCTAACGAGGTGATCTGGCGCACCATGTCCACAGATACATGGGTAAATTTCAAAACCTTTGGTCTGCCCATTGCGATGTTTGTTTTTATCATGTTCCAAGCGGGGATGATGAACGCGCATGGGGATGAAACCACCAAAGACTAGTCGCGTGTTTTAAACAGGTTGCTTTGCGCCTGTTTCCCACTGTTATCGCCACGTTTTTCCGAGGCCAATGCGCGTCCTTGTTGCACGCCTTTGCGTGCGCTGCAGCGTTCTAACCATGCAGCCATATTTGGGAATTCCGACAAATTCTGTTGCTGGCCTTCCCATAGGCTGGCCCAAGGCCAAACGGCCATGTCGGCAATAGAATATTCACGGCAAATAAATTCTCGCCCTGCTAAACGGCGATCCAGCACACCGTACAGGCGTGCCACTTCTGCGCGATAACGCCCTTGTGCATATGGCAATACCTGTGGTGGTTCCATGTTTGGGGCGTATTTCAGGAAATGATGCGCCTGTCCGGCCATTGGGCCAACACCGCCCATTTGCCACATCAACCATTGATCGATTTCAATACGGTCACGCTCGGAATTGCCATAAAACAAACCGGTCTTACGCGCCAAATATTGTAAGATTGCACCAGATTCAAACAGTGTAATTGGTGCGCCATCGGGCCCATCAGGATCAATTATCGCCGGCATGCGATTGTTTGGTGACAGTTTCAGGAATTCTGGCTTAAATTGGTCACCCTTGGAAATATCAACCAAGTTCACTTCAAAAGGCAATCCCATCTCATTCAAAGCAATGGAAATTTTCCACCCGTTTGGGGTTGGCCAAAAGTAGAGTTGTATTGGATCAGACATGAATGGTGTTTCCTTGAATTACCATCGAATGATGGCAGAAATCCCATAGCGATCAAGCCTAAATTTTCATCTATTTATCGTGCGCGTCGTTGACGCATTGGAGCCATGATTCTGAAATGACGCCGCAAAAATCCCGTTTGATCGTCTTCGGGCGCGGGTTTGGCCACAAACAACCGATCACGAATGGTTTGCACCGAAGTATTTGGCGCATTGTGAATAATCCGCGTTATCAAATCGTCAATTGATCGATCAGGCCCAAAACACCATTTGCAGAACCGTTTGCGCAAAATGGGCAAACTGGTGCCGCGCATAACTTGGCGCCGTTGTTCATTTTGCGATGTTTTGACATCTATCCAGTTATGGCGTTGGAATGGAAAACCCAACGCGATCAATCGATCCTTGGGACCAGATTTCGGCATTTCAGCATTGGCGCGATGATCCATCAGGCGTGTAGCACCGGATAAAAGGTTATAAAATTGCGTACCCTTGGTGTTGCTTTGGCTGAGTGCGGTTAATGTATTGGCGCTGAATTCATGTCCAGCCATGATAACAACGCGGTTCAGGTGATTGCCAGTCAGATATTGAAAACACTGCATCACGATGCGCGCGCCCAAGCCATGACAGATGATATTCACAATACGATCCGCTTCGATTTCCTTTATCGCATTTATCAATGTCGCAAGATTGGCGGCCTCTTGTTCAGCGGCCTCAAATAATGCTGCGTTATTTGGTCCTGATAATAACTCTGTCTTTATCGCATCCCAACCAAATGCAATCGCCATATTGCCCTGATGCGCAATTCCAATGGACGAAAATCGCATTGGCCATGCGCGGCTTTGCCACTTTTTTGGCCCCAGATGGCGCGCATAGATCGTCATCTGACTGTCTGCCCGATTTGAAAACGGTGAAAATCCGCCACCATGCACCATAATCGTGACCGGCAGATCGCGTTCCATTCCCGCCAATCTATGGCGTAGCATGAATTTAAAATCACGCACGGGTTGATCAGGGCAGACAAGTCGCCACCCCCAACTGTCAATGCGAAAAACGGGCAGGGGGTGTGTGGTTTTGCTGTGCAGGGCGGTATCGAATTTCATACCCTACATAAATACCAACAAAATAAAAATTCCGTTCCCAAACACCTAACAAGGAATAAAGATTGACGTTTTTTTTCCTGCGAACTAAAAAACAGATGTGGCGATTTAAACCGAATTGTGGGCCACGTTAAATATGCCGCTAAACAGGTCGAGGCGTGCAACCCCGACTTTATCGGGGTTTTTTATGGGCACGACCCAAAGGATATGATTATGGAAAATTGGAAACCACGCACCAAATTGGTTCACGCTGGCGCAAAGCGCAGTCAATTCGGCGAATTGTCCGAAGCAATGTTTTTGACCCAAGGCTTTGTCTACGACAGCCCTGAACAGGCCGAAGCGCGTTTTATTGAAAACCAGCCAGACGAATACATCTATGGCCGTTACGGTAACCCAACTGTGCGCATGTTCGAAGAACGGATGATGGCGCTGGAAGGCGCCGAAGATGCCTTTGGCACAGCAACGGGTATGGCCGCCGTTTCAGGCACATTGTTTTCATTACTAAGTGCAGGCGATCACATCGTATCGTCCAAGGCATTGTTTGGTTCATGCCTGTTCGTGATCGATGATATTTTGCGACGTTGGGGCGTAGAGGTGACGTTGGTAGACGGCACAGACTTGTCTGCATGGCAGTCCGCAATGCAACCAAACACTAAGGTGTGTTTCTGCGAAGCGATTTCAAATCCAACATTGGAAGTGACCGACATTGCTGGCATCGCCAAAATTGCCCATGATGCAGGGGCATTGCTGGTAGTAGATAACGTATTTGCGACACCAGTTCACCAACGCACATTGGAACTGGGCGCGGACATCGTTGTTTACAGCGCCACCAAACACATCGACGGGCAGGGGCGTTGTCTGGGCGGTGTCGTGTTAGGAACCGAAGAATTCATTCAGGAAACCTTTATCCCGTTTAACAAACACACAGGTCCATCCATGTCACCGTTTAACGCGTGGGTGATGTTGAAGGGGTTGGAAACATTATCCCTACGGTGCGATGCACAGGCGGATACTGCGGTGAAAATTGTGGACGCGTTGCGCGGTCATGACAAGATTGGACGCATTTTGTACCCAACGGATGCCGATCACCCGAACCACGAACTGGCGCGTCGGCAAATGACACGCGGTGGCACGGTGATCGCGTTTGAAGTGAAGGGCGGCAAAGAAGCTGCGTTTCGGGCGCTGAACGCACTGAACATTGTGATCCTTTCCAATAACCTTGGCGACGCCAAGAGTTTGGCAACGCATCCCGTAACCACAACTCATAAAAATCTATCACCAGAGGCCCGCGCGGCGGCGGGGATAACGGATGGGTTGATCCGTTTGTCGGTGGGATTAGAAGATTCGGATGATCTGATTGCGGATATTTTGGGTGCGCTAAACACGGCATAGGCCGAACGGCCCTGAGCAAATTGCTCAGGGGGGTGCTATTCGTTGGCTATGATTTTATTGGCGGATTCTTGTGCTGGCAACGATCCCCCGCCGCTTAGCTTGATGGAACAACCTTTAAAGTCTTTGTCATCGATTTGCGCCAATGCATCCAGCTTTGCACAAGCGCGATTGACATGCTGTAGCAACGCGACGCGTTGTGGTGACGTTAACGTCCAATCCAATCCGTTGTTCAATGCAACCGAGCCTGCATCAAATACGTCCTTGATTGGGCGTTGATGTTTTGCAACGTCACTATCTTGTGCGCGGGTTCGGTTTATCAATGTCTCAAAACGCGATATGACCGGGGCACAGTATTTTGGCAAAGTTGCCATAGCCTGACATGATGTTGCGGTCGATTGCCCGAAAATCAACGCGACATCGCGGTATGTCGCCAAGTAACGCTGTAATATCGGCACCAGACGTCGGGCCTTTAGGATCGTTTTCAAGATTTCCGAAGGATCCAGCGCAATGGCTTTTTTCGCATTGCTCCGAATCTCGAAGTTATCGAACGCTTGCTTTAATGCGCCGTTCAATGATTTTGCCACATCAAATGAAAGACTCTCAAAACTATAGGCCGTGCCTTCGCTGGTAGCAGCAATTTGTTGGGTACAACTATCGCCTATAATAATGTCGTCCACAGATGGCTTTTCTGAAACCCGCGACGGTAAGCTACATAATTTTGAGGCTGCGCGTAGCTTCTCAATATCTTTATACAAAACCGTTATGCGTTCCGCTGATAGCCGCGCCTCGCTGGTTGTTTCGACGGTTTCTGCAACCAGTGGTGTCAGCAATGCTAGCATGATTAAATACCGGTTCACGCGCTGCTCTTGTCCCTTGGCAAATAACGTGTGACGATCCGCCAAATATCCGACATTCCCGCCAGGATACCCAGCTTCGCGCGAAATTGCGGTGCAACCTTGCAATAGCGATACGACAGTTAACCCCAAAATAAATTTACGCATAATTCCCCCAAACCAAAGTAATTTTTAAATAGTCTCAATAATATCTAATTAGATGTTAGGATCGCAAACGAGTCAAGTTGTGCTACTTTTTCTTTATTTCGAAAAAGTGTAACCAATCACTTTCTTTCTAGAGCAGATATGGATAGGGAAACAAATAGGAACACGGAGTATCTCATGGAAACGACACAAACAGTACCCGAATTGGTCAGTGCCGCATCCGCGAATGCACATGATCTTATGTGTGATATCCAACAGGCAAGTGGCGATGATCTGACGGCCATCACTGTTACCTTGGAATTGGCGGCGATTGATGTGTTTTCCGCCTTTGAATCGCGCATGCAGCATCATTTTAAACGCGGCCCCTTTTCGCGCAAGTTGAAAAACAAATTGCTGGACGCAGGCCAAGATGATTTGGCGTATCGTCTGCATCAGTATTATCTGGCGATCAATGTGTTGAAACACGGCACCGGGGCCAGCTTTCGCGAACTACGCGATGATCAAGGATCCTTGTTTTCATTGCGCCCGCCACAGGCTGTCATAGATGAAAACACAGAGAGTGTCGGGCTGGTTGATGTCACTGTCGAAGGTTTCTTCGAAGGGCTGACAAGAACGATCATGGATGCATATAATTTCCTAGAAGCACGATAGCCTACCCGTAAAGACGCGCGCTGTCACTGCAACTTGTCTTTTGAGGTGCTTCGCCTATGGTTTGAAGTAAAACAATTTGGACGCAACATGTCGACGCATGTAAAAATAGAAATCAAACGCCTGTCATCTGGCGACGGTGAAGTGTATCGCACCATTCGATTACAAGCATTGGAAAACGCACCCAATGCCTTTGGTTCTAGCTTAGCGGAAGAAGCGGATAGGCCCTTTGATCATTTCGAAGCCCGCGCCGCACAGGGCGGGGTTTTTGCGGCCTTTGTGGATGGGCGCGTAATCGGTATGGCGGGATTTTATATCCAGTCTGGACCGAAGGTGCACCATAAGGGCACATTGTGGGGTATGTATGTTGCACCCGAATTTCGGGATTGTGGTGCGGGTAAATTATTGGTGCAGGCCGTGCTGGATCACGCTAGGGGTCTGGTCGATTTAATTACCTTGGCCGTGGTCAATGATAACGCATCTGCATTAGCCTTGTATGAACACATGGGCTTTCGCATATACGGTGTTGAACCCCACGCATTAAAAATTGGATCCGATTATTTTTCCGAATGCCTTATGATCCAAGAATTAAATACGCCAAAAAATGAATGAGAACATAATGACACCCCAAGCAGTTTTATTCGATATGGACGGTCTCTTGTTGGATACAGAACGTGTGTGTTTAGAGAGTTTTGTGGCTGCCCGTCGTATCCATAATTTACCCGATGATGAACATGTATTCCTAAGCGTGATTGGTCTGCGGGGGCCAGATGCATCGCAAGTTATTCGCCACAGTTTGAATGATGCACTTGATTTGAAAGTCTTTGACGAAACTTGGGAGGAACAATTGAAAATGCGTTACGACCAAGAAATCCCTGTCAAACAGGGCGCGGCCCAGTTGTTGGAAATCCTTGTGTCCAAAGGCCTGCCCTTGGCTGTGGCGACATCGACGCCGACGAAGATTGCACGTCATAAGTTGGGCAAAATCGGGCTGTTGCCTCATTTCAATACGGTTATCGGTGGGGATATGGTAATGCACGGCAAACCAAACCCCGAGATATATCATAGGGCTGCAACTGAACTGGGTTTTGACGCCAATGTTTGTTATGCGTTCGAGGACAGCGAACCAGGCGCGACGGCGGCCATGGCATCGGGTGCGAAAACGATCCAGATTCCCGACATGATCCCACCATCACCTGAATTTATCAAACGTGGGCATATCATTGCACCTACTTTATTGGATGGCGCTGTATTGGCTGGATTGATCGAAACTCACGACCTATAAGTCTAAATTAATAATTAAAATCAATTATTTAAACCTTTGCCCACACGTGGACATTTTTAAAAATGTTTGTCTTTTTTCTACGGTATCACGTCGATTTTGCGATCCTTTTGCTGGTAATCATCCGCTAAACCCCCTACATGACAGACATAGGTTTAACCAAGGAGCATGTGATGAATATTCACGATCCAGCTATTGAGACCGAGAAGACAGTAAAACGTCCCTCCCAAGCAGAAGCTGAACAAGCCGTTCAAACGTTATTACGTTGGGCCGGCGAAGACCCCGCACGTGAAGGCCTGCTGGACACGCCATCGCGTGTTGTCAAAGCATATGGTCAGTGGTTCAAGGGATATGAACAAGACCCAGCGGAAATGTTAAAACGCACCTTCCAAGAGGTCGAGGGATATGATGAATTGGTGTTGTTAAAAGACATCCGTTTCGAAAGCTATTGCGAGCATCACATGGCTCCGATCATCGGCAAGGCCCATGTGGCATATATTCCAACAGATCGTGTGGTCGGGATTTCCAAACTGGCCCGTGTTGTGGATGCGTTTTCAAAACGTTTGCAAGTTCAGGAAAAGATGACCGCGCAAATAGCCAATACAATTGATGAGGTGTTGGCCCCGCGTGGTGTCGCCGTGGTGTTAGAAGGCGAGCATCACTGCATGTCCACGCGCGGTGTGCATAAACATGGCGTGACGATGGTGACGTCGGCGATGCGCGGTGAATTTAAAACGGATCGTGATCTGCGCCGTGACTTCATGGGAATTATTGGAAACCCGTCCACTTCTATGTAAGTGAAAAGCGTTATTCATGAATGCCGAAAGCACTGGGGTTTACCAGTGCTTTTTGCGTTTTGGGTGGGGAATTACTGGGGTTCATCCTTGACAGTTTGATGCCCATTCGCCAAGCCTTGCACATGTTTGATCTACGCCCTGCGGGCTATGTTATTGGGTTATTGGTGATGGTGCTGGGGGCAACGATGGTTGTGCCGATGGCATTGGATTGGTTTGACCAATCGCCAAACTGGGCTGCCTTTGGATTGTCGGCGTTTGCCACGGTTCTAATTGGTGGCGGTATTGCATTGGCCTGTCAGAATACGGCCAAGGTGGAATTGAATATCCAACAGACCTTTTTTCTGACAACGGGCGTGTGGTTTGTTTTGCCTGTTTTTGGCGCGTTTCCGTTCATGTTGGGGGAAACCGATGCGCGGTTTGTTGATGCGTTTTTTGAGGCCATGTCGGGTTTAACCACCACCGGATCCACAGTGTTTTCAGAACTGGATACCCTGCCACGTGGGTTGCTGTTATGGCGTGGATTGATGCAATGGTTTGGTGGTATTGGTGTTGTCGTTGTGGCGATGGTGTTTTTGCCGGTTTTGCGCGTTGGTGGTATGCAGATTTTCCGTACGGAGGGGTTTGATACTTTCGGTAAAATTCTGCCTCGCGCGGCAGAGATTTCACGTTCGATTTCGTCGATCTATCTGACCCTGACGGCGATGTGTTTTGTGGCGTATTCCATGGCGGGAATGAATCTGTTTGATGCATTGGTGCATGCCATGACGACCATCGCGACAGGTGGATTTTCGAACTATGATAATTCATTCGCGGATTTAGGATCGACGGCGGAATATGTCGCCGTGGTGTTTATGATTTTGGCGGCCTTGCCGTTTGTGCGCTATGTGCAATTGGTTGGCGGTTCTGTGCGTGCGATTTTTGCCGATCCACAGGTTCGGGCGTTTTTGATAACCGTTGCTGTGGTGATTGTCATCTTGGTAATTTGGCGTTTGAATTTCATTACCAACTCTTACGAATACGCGTTGCGTAAGGCGGCGTTTAATGGGGTTTCGATTTTGACAGGCACGGGGTTTGCTAGCGACAACTACATGTTGTGGGGCAGTTTTCCGATTACCTTTTTCTTCCTGATTGGGTTGATTGGGGGCTGCGCTGGATCGACGACGTGTTCAATCAAGGTGTTCCGGTTTCAATTGCTGTTCGCATCCGTAAGCGCACAGATTAAACGTATTCACAGCCCAAATGGAATTTTCCAACCACGCTATGCACGCAAATCTGTGCCTGAAGAGGTCATCAGTTCTGTGATGGCGTTTTTTGTGTTGTTTATGGTGACCTTGGCCGTATTGGCGGTGGCATTAGGGATGACGGGCTTGGACGCGGTTACATCGATATCTGGGGCGGCGGCGGCGTTGGCAAATATTGGACCGGGGTTGGGTTCAGAGATTGGGCCTGCGGGTAATTTTGCCGGTTTGAATGATATGGCGAAGTGGATTTTGTCCGCTGGTATGTTGATTGGTCGGTTGGAATTGATGGCAGTGTTTGTGTTGCTGACTGCAACATTTTGGAGAGGTTAAGTTATGAGTAATGGTGATTTGGATCCCAAAGATTGGGACGCCTTTCGTAGCAATGCACATGCCATGCTGGATCGAAGTATTGATAAGATGGCGCAGGCTGATCAAGGCCGCGTCTGGACGCCGTTACCCGATGATTTACGAGCACAGTTTCAAACGGATATCCCGCGTGACGCCGGTGATCCAAATGCATTGATGGCGGATATTATGCCATATGGCGTTGGCAATACGCATCCTCGTTTTTTTGGTTGGGTGCATGGTGCGGGCGCGCCGTCTGGTGTGATGGCGGATATGGCTGCGGCGGCGATGAATGTGAATGCCGGTGGGCGTGATCATGTGGCGCCAGTGGTAGAACGCCAAGTTTTGACGTGGTGTTTGGAATTGATGGGGATGCCAGCGGATGGGTCTGGATTGATCGTTTCGGGCACGTCGATGGCGACAATTATTGCGATGAAGGTCGCGCGGGATCGTTTGTTGGATGATGCCCGAGCGCGTGGTGTGAAGCAGGGGCAGTTGGTTGGTTATACATCTGCGCAGGCGCATTCGTGTATCAAGCAGGCGTTTGATGTTTTGGGTCTGGGCACCGAGGCGTTGCGGGTTGTCAAATGCAATGATCAGTTCGAGATGGATTTGAATCATTTGCGCGAATTGATTGCGACGGATCGTGCGGCTGGTTTGATGCCATTGGTGATTGTTGGCACTGCAGGTGCGGTGAATATGGGGGCGATTGATGATCTGAACGGCATTGCGGGTATCGCGGCGGATCAGGATATTTGGTTCCATGTTGATGGGGCCTTTGGCGCAGCTGGTTTGCTGGGTGAATTGGCACGGGATCGTTTGGCGGGCATTGCGCGCGCAGACAGTTTAGCGTTTGATTTTCACAAATGGTATCAGGTGAATTACGAAGCGGGCTGTGTTCTGTTCAAGGATGAAGCCGCGCATCGGGCGTCGTTTTCGGATCGGGCGGAGTATTTGCGCGGGTCGGAACGTGGTCTTGCTGGGGGTGCGTTTTGGGCCGTGGATTATGGGCCAGAGTTATCGCGTGGATTTCGGGCGTTGAAGGTCTGGGCGCATTTGGCGGAACATGGTGTGGATGCGATTGGCGCCACGATTGATCGCAATATTGAGTTGGCGCAGTATTTGAACGCGCGTGTTTCGCGCGAGGATGCTTTGCAAGCGATGGCGCCTGTGCCGTTGAATATCAATTGTTTCCGTTTTGTGGCCGATGGCCAAGATTTAGATGCGTTGAATGATGAGATTGTGATCCTGTTGCAAGAGCGCGGAATTGCGGTGCCGTCGACCACGCGTTTGAATGGTGAATTGGCGATCCGTGTGAATATTACCAACCACCGTACGCAAGAGTCTGATCTAGATTTGTTGGTTGATGCTGTGCTGGAAATTGGTGCGGAATTGATTGGTTGATGATTGCGGATAAGTATGAATTTGGTGTTACGTCAGCGTTCAGTTCAATGAAATAAGGGTAATATGGGCGTAGCCCGTGTTGTCTTGTTAGAGCGTGCGAAGCGTTAAGTCGTTAATCTTTGCAGAAATACGGGGAAATGCGATGTCGGTATTACGTCTAGACAGCGTCTAGATAGCGTCGTGAAACGGTTCGGTGTTTTTGTGTTAACCAATTCAGCGGCCGTTTGTTAATGTGTTTGGTTTTATGCACATCCTTGAATTGACCCCGACGCCTGCATTGCATAATGAAGGCGCAACGCATTGTGACCAAAGGCAGAGCCATGACGATTACCAAACCGACCTGTTTCCAAGAGATTATTTTACGTCTGCAAAACTACTGGGCTGAACATGGTTGCGCGATTATGCAACCATACGACATGGAAGTGGGTGCGGGGACGTTTCATCCGGCAACGACGTTGCGTGCCTTGGGATCGAAGCCATGGGCCGCGGCATACGTGCAACCGTCGCGTCGTCCGACCGATGGGCGCTATGGTGAAAACCCGAACCGTTTGCAACATTATTACCAGTATCAGGTTTTGATTAAGCCAAGCCCGCCGCAGTTGCAGGAGCTTTACCTTGGGTCATTAGAGGCCATCGGTATTGATATGGAATTGCATGATATCCGTTTTGTTGAGGATGACTGGGAAAGCCCGACGTTGGGAGCGTGGGGTCTGGGCTGGGAAGTTTGGTGTGATGGGATGGAAGTGTCCCAGTTTACATATTTCCAACAGGTTGGTGGACATGATTGTAAACCAGTTTCGGGCGAGCTGACCTATGGTCTTGAACGTTTGGCGATGTATGTTTTGGGTGTGGATCATGTGATGGACATGCCGTTTAACGCGCCTGGTTCTGCGATTGAACTGAAATACCGCGATGTGTTCCAGCAGACCGAGCAGGAATATTCGCGTTGGAATTTTGATATTGCCGATACGGACACGTTGTTACAGCATTTCAAAGATGCTGAGGCGGAGTGTGAGCGTATTTTAGCGGCGCCGCATGATGATCCCAAGACGGGTAAGAAAATCATTATGGCGCATCCGGCCTATGATCAATGCATCAAGGCATCGCATTTGTTTAACTTGTTGGATGCGCGTGGCGTGATTTCGGTTACCGAACGTCAGGCGTACATTGGACGAGTGCGTAATTTGGCCAAGGCCTGCGCAGATGCGTTTGTGCAGACCGAGGCCGGTGGAGCCGCCGCATGAAGGGATCTGTTTTGATGGGCAGTATGTTAGTTGCCGCCGCCGCCATGGGGATAGGCCTGTGGTACAGCACCGAGAAGGCGTATTACGTTGAAATCACAGATGTAGAAGAGGTGATGGCATACGGCGATGCCTTCCCCGTGAGTAATTACCGTGGGATTGATGCAGATACGTCGCCGTTAAAGATGCGGGCTTGTTTCAATGTGGATTGGGATTATTTCCCAACGGATGAATTTAAAAATGTGGCGACGCCGTTGATTGCACCCAAATCATTTGATTGTTTTGATGCCAAGAAGATTGGTGCGGATTTGCAATCGGGTGATGCGACAGCGATATTGTCCGACGAAAATAATCCGTTTGGGTTTAATACGTTTATTGCGCAATACGCGGACGGCAATGCGTTTATGTGGCGGCAGATGAATGCCTGTGGCAAAGCGCATTTTGGCGGTGATCCATTGCCAGAAGGGTGCCCAGTGCCCGAAGATGCAGTTGCGAAGAACGTGATGCGCGATCCCGAAAACCCTTTGCATACGATTAACCTGACCCCGATTGCGGGCGGTGCGGTTGAACCCGTTTTGATTGATGGTCAACCGATTGTGGCGTTTTCGACGGATGCGAAGTTTTATTATGCTTGTTTCCAAACACCGATGAGTTTTGGTTTGTTAACAGAGACATATGAGATTTCTGATGATGCGCTGCCAGCAAAGCCGTTGGGCGATATGGCGTGTTATGACCAACAAAAGATTGCAATGGATGTTGCCAGCGGCGAGGCGTTAAGCCTGGTTGGTGAGAGAAATATAATTGAGGGCATTGATCGTATCATTGCCGTTTACCCAGATGGACGTGCCTATGCGTGGCACCAAGAGGCACAATAATGGCTGATTTATTATTAGAACTATTTTCCGAAGAAATTCCAGCCGGCATGCAGAAGCGCGCCAGTGCGGATTTACAAAAGATTGTGACCAATGGGTTGGTTGAGGCGGGTTTGACCTATGCGTCCGCCGGTACGTTCGCCACGCCGCGCCGTTTGTGTTTGACCATTGATGGTTTGCTGAGTGAAAGCCCAGCCGTGCGCGAAGAACGCAAAGGTCCCCGTGTTGATGCGCCCGAGCAGGCGTTGAATGGGTTTTTGCGCGGTGCGGGATTGACCAAGGATCAATTGGAGGTTCGCGACGATAAAAAGGGCCAGACGTATTACGCGGTGATCGAGAAAGCGGGTCGTCCAGCGGCCGAGATCGTGGCAGAAGTTGTAACCGACGCGATCCGCAATTTTCCATGGCCCAAATCCATGCGGTGGGGTGCGGGTGGTTTGCGTTGGGTGCGCCCGTTGCATTCGATCCTGTGTATTTTAAGTGCCGAGGATGGTGCTGAGGTCGTTGATTTTGAGATTGATGGCATTGAATCCGCGAACCTGACTGCTGGACACCGTTTTATGGCGCCAGAGTGGTTTTCTGTGAATAATTTTGAACAGTATCAGGTTGAATTAAAGAAGGCGTTTGTTGTGTTGGATGCACAAGAGCGTGCGGATCATATTTGGGAAGATGCCAAGAATATGGCGTTTGCCCAAGGATTGGAATTGGTTGAGGATGCGGGCCTGTTGGCAGAAGTGGCCGGTTTGGTTGAATGGCCTGTGGTTTTGATGGGTGACATTGCGGATGATTTCCTGAACCTGCCGCCAGAGGTGTTGATTACATCGATGAAAGAGCATCAGAAGTTTTTCAGTGTGAAGAATCCAAAGACGGGCCGCATTGAGAAATTTGTGACGGTGGCGAACCGTACCACCAAAGATAATGGCGCGACGATTTTGGCGGGGAACCAGAAGGTTCTGTTTGCGCGTTTGTCGGATGCGAAATTTTTCTGGGAAAACGATTTGCGGATTGCCAAGGCGGGCATGGGTGAATGGACGGATAAATTGCAGAATGTGACGTTCCATAACAAATTGGGCACACAGGCCGAGCGCATTGATCGCATTGCCGCATTGGCGGGCGAGATTGCGCCGTTGGTTGGTGCTGATGTGGCGTTGGCGACCAAAGCGGCGAAATTGGCGAAGGCTGATTTAAGTTCCGAGATGGTTGGCGAGTTTGCGAAGTTGCAAGGTTTGATGGGACGGTATTATGCGGCGGAGGCTGGTTTGCCAGCGGAAGTCGGTGCGGCGTCGCAAGAGCATTATTCACCACTTGGGCCAACGGATGTTGTGCCAACCGCGCCTGTTTCCGCAGCGGTGGCTATGGCGGATAAAATTGATACGCTGACAGGGTTCTGGGCGATTGATGAAAAGCCGACGGGTTCGAAAGATCCGTTTGCGCTGCGCCGTGCGGCGTTGGGTGTTATTCGTTTGGTGCTTGAGAATGATGTGCGGGCGAATGCCACGGCATTGTTTGCCAAAGGTTATGATGGGGCGGATGCCGGCGATTTGTTAGGCTTCTTTCATGACCGTTTGAAAGTTTATTTGAAAGACGCTGGAATCAGCCATGATGTTATCGACGCTTGTTTAGCGATGCCAAATAATGATGATTTTACCTTGTTGGTGAAGCGTGCCAAAGCGTTGCAAACGTTCCGCAATTCGGATGATGGTGAAAACCTGTTGCAGGGGTTCAAGCGTGCGAACAATATCTTGATCGCAGAAGAGAAGAAGGATGGGGTTTCGTATGAGGGAACGCCAGAGGTGAAGTTTGCCGAAGAGGATGCAGAGCGGGAATTGTTTGCCGCGTTGGACGCGAACGAGGGCAAGATTACCGATGCGATTGCGAATGAGGATTTTGCATCTGCGATGAGCGCCTTGGCCGCGTTGCGCGGGCCGATTGATGCATTTTTCGAAAATGTGCAGGTGAATGCAGATGCACAAGTCGTGCGCCGCAATCGTTTGTGCCTGTTGAATCGCATTCGTGCAACGATGGCTGCCGTGTCTGATTTTACCCTGATTGAGGGCTAATATAAGAACTTTGAAGAAGGTCTAAATATTCCCTTAATAACGTCCCAAAAGAGCCGCTTATAGAACATATTTCAGTCTTAATCTGTTACTAAATGTGGCCTTGGGTGACATGAACATTACAGTTCATACAGAATTCCGAAATTCGTTTTCCGTCACTCGAGGCTGTTCCCACCCAAATAGCCTTTGAGTAGTCAGGTGCGATTTCAATGAAGTCGCACCTGACGCTTATAACTGTTGCTGATTTCCACAGATTTATAACTTTGTTTGCTTTGCGCTGTTCAATCCGCGCAATTGGCCCTAGGTTTGATGGCAAGGAGATTTATCGTGGACGGCACCCATTCAACATTCCCAGATTGTGTACAGCTGGTACGCGGCGCGGATGTGCCTGTGGCAGTATATGGTGCGCGTGCGGCGACGGTTGTGAATTTGATGCAGTCCGATATGCCGATTCCACAGGGCTGGGCGTTTTCATGTGATACGGTCGCCAAGTTTCATCGTTCCGAATTCCCAAAAGAGTGGCCCGTAGCAGATGCGTTGCAAAAGGGGCGGTTGTTTTCATTGCGTGCCAGCCCGATAGAACGCGAATGGGGCGGACCGGAAACATTGCTGAATTTAGGGATGAATTGGGATACGCATAAAGCATTGTGTGAGCCGTTGGGAAAATCAGCGGCGGATGCGTTGTATTTTCGATTCGTTCAGGATTACGCAACCCAAGTGGCGCGACTGGATTCCGAGGATTTTGATGCGCTGATTGATAAGTCCATGAGTGCGAATGGCGTTGATTACGGTCATGCGTTGGAAATGTCGCTGGCGTTGTTTGAGCAAGAAACCGATGTGGCCTTTCCCCAAGATGGAACGACGCAGTTACGTAAGGCCTTGCGATCAATGGCGACGGCATGGAATGGTGCCAGCGCGCGAATTTTACGATCTGTACGTGGTGCGCCAGTTGACGCGGGTTTGGGTTTGATAATCCAAGAGATGGTTTTAGGTGTCGGGCAAGGTGAATTTGGCTCAGGGGTAGCACAGTTTACATCCCCAGTGACAGGTGAAGAAGATGCATTCGGACGCTATCTGTCGCAATCCCAGGGCCGCGATGCGATGGATCAAAGCAGTGCACAGTTTTTGGCGCGTGATCCCCGTGGCCCATCGTTAGAAGAGATTTGTCCAAGTGCGTTTGACGCATTGAAGGGCTTCGTTGCGCAGGCACGTGATGTGTACCGTGATGAAATGCAACTGGAGTTCACTGTTGATAACGGGGCGGTTTGGATTTTGGATGCAGAACCTGCGGATCGCACGGGTCGCGCGGCGATTGCGATTGTGGTGCGCATGGTGGAACAGGGTTTGATCAGCCGCCAAGACGCGTTGATGAAGATTGATCCGCGCAATTTGAACGAAATTTTGCACCCGCAAATTGATCCACGTGCGAAACGTGTCGAAATAGCAGAGGGTATTGGGGCCAGCCCCGGTGCGGCGACGGGTAAAATTGTGTTTAGCGCCAATTCAGCCGTTGCGTCCGAAGCACGTGGTGAAGCGGCGATTTTGGTGCGTGTGGAAACGACACCTGATGATATTCGCGGTATGCATTCTGCCAATGGTATTTTGACCGAACGTGGTGGCATTAACAGCCATGCAGCCGTAGTCGCGCGCACATTAGGATTACCTTGTGTTGTGGGGGCCAAGGACATTGATATTGATCAAAAGAACAGATTGGTTCGCCTGCCGGATGGATCGCAATTAGTCGCAGGTGATGTCGTGACGATTGACGGTGCGACGGGGCAATTGTTGTCCGGTGCGCCCAAGTTGGTGGAGCCCGAATTGGGCGGAGATTTTCACAAATTCATGAACTGGGCCGATGAAACACGCACGTTGGGTGTGCGTGGCAATGCAGATACGCCCCAAGATGTTCGTTTGGCGCAGGCCTTTGGTGTGGATGGTATTGGATTGGTGCGCACGGAGCATATGTTTTTTGACCCACATCGTTTGACGGTGATGCGCGAGTTGATTTTTGCCGATAGCCCTGCGGATCGCCAAGATGCGTTGAACCTGTTGATGCCGATGCAGCGCGGTGATTTCGTTGAAATGTTGTCGTTGATGAAGAACCAATCGGTTTGTATTCGCCTGTTGGATCCACCGTTACATGAGTTTTTGCCCAGTTCGCGCGATCAGGTCGTGGCGCTGGCAGAGGCGATGAACCTGCCGATGTCCAAAGTAAATGCGCGGATCGAAGAATTGGCGGAATTTAACCCGATGTTGGGGACGCGCGGTGTGCGTTTGGGCATCACGGTGCCCGAGATATACGAAATGCAAGCGCGTGCGATATTCGAGGCGGTTTGCGAGATTAAGAAATCCACGGATATTTTGGTGTTCCCAGAGGTAATGATCCCATTGGTGTCCGCGAACCGCGAAGTGGAATTGGTGAAGGCGCGCATTGATGCGATTGCATCGGCGGTGCAGTCAGAGCAGGGCGTGGAATTGGATTTCAAGCTGGGCGTGATGGTTGAAACCCCGCGTGCGGCGCTGCGGTCTCATGATATTGCGGGCACAGTTGATTTCATGAGTTTCGGCACCAATGATTTGACGCAGATGACATATGGATTGTCGCGCGATGATGCAGGGCGGTTTATGCGTGAATATGTGCGCAACGAGATTTTCCCAGAAGACCCATTTATGACGCTGGATGTGGATGGTGTGGGTGAATTGTTGAAAATTGCCACCGAGCGAGGGCGTTCAGTAAAGCCAGGATTGCAGCTGGGATTATGCGGCGAACATGGCGGTGATCCCGATTCGGTTAAGTTCTGTCATGACGCAGGATTTGATTATGTTTCCTGTTCACCGTTCCGCACACCGATTGCACGGCTGGCGGCAGCGCAGGCGGAGTTGGAAAAATCGTCGCAGTGACTGACGCCATTTTTCCTTAAATTTAACTAAACTTAAGTATTTTTAACTCAGATTGCCTGTTGCGTTGTAAATTTGCTATGGAATTGGACTGGACGTGTGCGAGTTCGTTTCATAAAAGCCGTGGCAATTGTTACGAATTCACCCATTTGATATGATTGAACAGGCGATGAACATGAACAAGCATCTTATAGCAGCAATGATCACAATCGGTATTTTTGCAGGATCACCGATCTTGGCGAATAATTCGAATGTTCAAGACAGCACAATTCAAAACGAAGACGGTGTAACGGGCTCTAAGCGGCGCACAGGCCGTTGGATTACGTTTAGTACGCTGTTCAAGCCAAAGAAAACCACGATTGAGGTATCTTCGGACGCGCCAGTTGATGCGGTTGCCGTGAAACGCGCGCGATTGTTCCCAATGCGTAAGAAAACCCAGCCAGAGGTATTCACTGCGATCCCGTCAAAAGACACATTGCGTGCATTACCGACTGCAGCAGGCAATGCCGAATGGCAGTGTTTGACCGAGGCGCTGTATTTCGAAGCCCGTGGTGAGAAAATTCCAGGTATTTTTGCCGTTGCAGAAGTGATTTTAAATCGCCGCGACAGCGCGAAGTTCCCAAGTTCCGTTTGTGCCGTGATTTCACAGGGTGCGCATCGTAAGAATGCGTGTCAGTTTTCATACAAATGTGATGGCCACAAAGAAGTGTACCGCGAGCAGAAAGCCAAGGAGCTGGTTGCCAAGATCGCACAGATTGTTTTGGAAGATCGCGCACCGCGTTTGACAAAAGGTGCTACGTTTTACCACGCGAATTCAGTGAACCCACGTTGGGCGCGCGCGTTCCGTAAAACTGCAACAATTGGTAAGCATTATTTCTACGCGGGTTAATCCCCGCGCTGTCGCACAGAGTTTCTTGTAATTAAGGGCCGAGGGCGATAAGCCGACACCTGTAATTGCAATGAAAGCTGTCGCTATGACCAGTGAAACCAACACCGCATTTGATCGTTTGGAAGCCCGCGCATCTGCCAGCGACAGCGGTGATCCGTTGGATCGGATTTCTGTGCGCGATTATACGACGGATGTGGAAATTGGTGCGTTTCAGGTGGAACGCGGTGTGACCCAGCGCATCAAATTCAATGTTGTTTTGGAAGTGATGCCAACGGATGCTGCCGCCACGGATGATGTGGATCAAATTCTGTCGTATGACACAATCACCGAAGCGATTGATTATCAGCTGCATGTGGAACGTTTGAATCTGTTGGAAACACTGGCGGAACGGATTGCCGCGCAGATTTTGACTCATTCCCAAGCGTTGCGTGTATTTGTGCGTATTGAAAAGCTGGATCGTATTCCCGGTAGTTTGGGTGTTGAGATTGTTCGTACACGTGATGCTGCCAAGAACGGAGTTGATGGTGCCGAGGTACAGCCATTGGTGGTGTTTTTGCCCAACAAAGTGATGCAGAGCAAGGATTTGAAGGCGTGGTTGGATGCAATTGCTGCCAATGATGCGCCTGCGGTGATCTGTACGGAGCCATCAGGGCTGCGTTTGCCCAGTGCAGATAACACGCCGGCCAATCGACGTATTGAATTATTAGCGATTGAACAAAACGCGTGGGTTTTGGCAGGAATGGATCCGCGTTGTGTTGTTGTGGACAGCCGTACAGAATTGGATTGGGCGATGAAGAATGGACAGCTGTCCGTTTGGGCGCCGTCGAAAATGGTGCTGGATGCGGTGGATAAGCCTGCCTTTGGGGCCAAGCCGTTGGATTTGGCTGCGTGGTTTGCTTCGGAGTTTTCCGCCGATCATGTTTCCATTTTGGGATCAGGCCCATATCGCGATAAAATGCAGGTTGTTGCGGAACCAAGTATGCTTGGCTAACATCCAAAGTGAAGAGGTGGGCATATGGATTATTTCAGACCAATTACCAGTTATGGGCATCGCTCACAGGGTGCACGTGCGATTGCGGGTGGGAATGCGTGGTTTACCCATGCAGAGGTTTTGTCGCGCAGCAATGCCACCAAAGTAATTCCCGCCGATGAAATCCCCAAAGACGTTTTGAATAACATTTGCCAGCCACGCGCGCCATTCGCTGGATTGGATATGGGGCGCGTTCATGTGATGGGCGTGTTGAATACCACGCCAGACAGTTTTTCGGATGGAGGTTTACACGAGGGAGTCGATGATGCGGTAACGCGTGGGCATCAGATGTTGGACCAAGGGGCCAGCATTGTGGATGTGGGCGGCGAGAGTACACGCCCAGGTGCAGATTTTGTGGATCGGGTGGCGGAAATAAACCGCGTGACGCCTGTGATTGCTGCGATGAATGGTACGGCGTTGTTATCCATTGATACGCGTAAAGCGGATGTGGCACGCGCTGCGATTGGGGCGGGGGCACAGATTTTCAATGATGTGACTGCGTTATCGTTTGATCCGCGCAGCCTGTCTGTTTTGAAGGATACAGATGCGTCCGTGTGTTTGATGCATGCCAGCGGTGATCCCAAAACCATGCAGGACAACCCAACATATGACGACGTATTGTTGGATGTTTATGATTATTTGTCGACCCGTATCGCATTGTGTGAACAAGCTGGAATCGCAAAATCGCGCATTTGTATTGATCCAGGCATTGGGTTTGGCAAAACCACTGAACACAATTTGTTACTGATGCGAGGATTGTCGTTATTTCATGGCCTCGGATGCCCCATATTATTAGGGGTTTCGCGCAAACGCTTCATCGGTGAAATCGGTGAAGCGCAGGAACCTGCCGATCGCGTGGGCGGTAGCATTGCAGTGGGGTTAGAAGGTTTGCGACAAGGGGTGCAATTGTTGCGCGTGCATGACGTGAAGGAAACGGTTCAGGCCGTAAGATTATTTGAAGCATTGGGGTAAATTAATATGAAGCGTAAGTATTTTGGCACGGATGGAGTTCGTGGA
The DNA here is from genome assembly GCA_943846615.1 of uncultured Amylibacter sp. Classification (GTDB taxonomy): domain Bacteria; phylum Pseudomonadota; class Alphaproteobacteria; order Rhodobacterales; family Rhodobacteraceae; genus Amylibacter. The sequence goes on from OX044354.1 coordinate 2,666,628, forward strand.
TTAGCAAATACATTTCCGATGACACCGGATCTGGCATTGAAACTGGGTGCCGCGGCAGGGCGGTATTTTCGCCAAGATAAAAAGCAACATCGTGTGGTGATAGGTAAGGATACACGGCGTTCAAGTTATATGTTTGAAAATGCGTTGACGGCTGGGTTTACGTCCACTGGTATGGATGTGTATTTGCTGGGGCCTGTTCCGACGCCTGCAGTTGGGGTTTTGACGCGTTCAATGCGCGCGGATGTTGGCGTTATGATTTCCGCGTCGCACAATCCATATCTGGACAATGGAATTAAGTTTTTCGGCCCTGATGGCTTTAAGTTGTCTGATGAGGCCGAGATTCAAATCGAGAGTTTCTTGGATGGTGAAATAGCTTATGCCAAGGCCGAAAATATCGGCATGGCGAAACGGATTGATGACGCGCTGGGGCGCTATATGGAATTTGCGAAGTCTGCATTTCCACGCCAAAAATTACTGGATGGTATGAAGGTTGTTGTCGATTGTGCCAATGGTGCCGCCTACAAAGCCGCGCCGATTGTATTGTGGGAGTTGGGTGCAGAAGTAATCACATTGGGCGCGAGCCCAGACGGATACAACATCAACGAGGGTTGTGGATCGACACAGCCCGCGATGGCCGCGAATGCAGTTTTGGAACATGGTGCCGATGTTGGTATTTGTTTAGATGGTGACGCGGATCGTGTGATTTTGATTGATGAAAAGGGTCGCGTGGCGGACGGTGATCAATTGATGGGATTGGTTGCGACACAATGGGCCGCTAAGGGGACATTGGCGAAGAATACCTTGGTAGCGACGGTGATGTCCAATATGGGGTTGGAACGTCATTTGAATGGATTGGGTATTGATTTACTGCGCACGGGTGTTGGTGATCGATATGTTGTTGAAGCAATGCGCAATGGTGGTTTTAATTTGGGCGGCGAGCAATCGGGCCATATTGTGATGACGGATTATGCCACCACGGGTGATGGTTTGATGGCTGGGTTGCAGTTTTTGAATGCTGTTGTTGAAAGCGGTCTGCCCGCCAGCCAGTTGATCGAAGTGTTTGAGCCGATGCCGCAGTTGTTGGAAAATGTGCGTTATGATCCAAGCACCGCGCCGTTGGAAGCGGCGTCTGTGCAGGATGCGATCCGCGCTGGCGAGGCGACGTTTGGTGATAAGGGGCGTTTGTTGATCCGTAAATCAGGCACAGAGCCATTGGTGCGTGTAATGGGGGAATGCGAAGACCCTGAATTGTTGCGCACTGTCGTGATGGGGATTGCCCAAGAGGTCGTTTCAGCGGGTTAAACGCGTCTTGATTTGGATTGGCTGATGGCCAATCCGATCAGTATGAGCGCAAACGCGAGAACGAAGCTGGGTGGGATATTTTCGTCCAGAAAAACGACGCCAAAAATGACGGCCCATAGAGGCACTTGGTAATTGACCAAAACCATGAAGGCGGGGCCCGCCGTGTTTATGATCCCCACCAGAAGAATTGTTGCCAATGCGGTTGGGAATAATCCCAGATAAATTGTTCCCAATAGTGCCGTAGTGCTTGGGTATTGGGGCATTCCTTCAACCAAAATCACAACGGGCAGAAGTGCGAGAGTGCCAATGATTAACCCACCCGCGGAATAGGCCATTGTGGAGACTGGCGGGCAAAGGCGTGTGTTGATTGTGCCAAGGCCATAACACAGTGCTGCAGCGATACAGGCAATTCGTGCAATGGGTTCCAGTGAGGCACCCGTGCCAACGAACAGCTGTGTCGGGCCGATCAACACTATCATACCGATAAACCCAACAACAAAGCCTGTGATTTTACGGGGGGTCATTTCGTTGGACTTCAAAATGAAGTGCGATAAGGGTAAAACCAGCAATGGAACGAAAGCCATGGTGACGCCAGCGAAGCTGGAATTTACATAGAGTTGCCCCCAGTTTAGCAGTGAAAACGGGATCGCATTTGTGATCAGACCCATAATCACAATATGCAACCAGATGCGTTTGTCTGTATGAGTTGTGAAACCTGGGAATTTACGCCCCGTAGCCAGTGTTACCGCCAGTAGTACGATGGATGCCAACGATAAACGCAAAAAGGCGACGGTCATTGGACCAAAACTCTCCAATGCTAATTTGGCACCCATGAATGATCCGCCCCAGATAGCGCCAAGGAAGATGAGGGCGAGCCAATTGCCTAGGGTCGGTTTTGTCATTTTGGGGCTTTCACTTTGGGCAAGTCTGCGCGGTTTTAGTGTGAAAAGAAAGCAGAAAATGAGTGATATGACGTATCAGAATTTGTGATGATGCGCATGTTTTAGCCCATGAAATTGGGTTTTCTGGATTGGCTTGTGCATGCGATTACCCCGCTTATGATGGCGGATAAAAGACTTGAGGCAGAACTGTGTATAAACGATTACTTTCAGCAATAATGATATTTATCAGCGTGTTAGGTTTCAAAGCGCATGCAGATACTGCGCAAGAATTTCAATCATCCGTGGTTCAATCCGCCAAAGGCCAGATTGGTGTCACCACGATATATGACCCTGCCTATGTGGGGTTGGATTTCCCCAATGGGGATTTTGATCGGGCGCGCGGTGTGTGTTCGGATGTGGTGATCCGTGCGCTGCGTGATGCGCATGGTTTTGATCTGCAATCAAAGGTGAACGCGGATATGAAAGCGCATTTTGCCAGCTATCCCAAGAACTGGGGTTTGACGCGCACGGATAAGAATATTGATCATCGCCGCGTGCCAAACCTGCGCCGTTATCTGACGGGGCTGGGGGCGCAGTTGCCTGTTTCAGATCGGGCATCCGCATATCAGCCGGGTGATATTGTGGCATGGAAACTGCCAGGAAATTTGGATCATATCGGTGTGGTTTCCGATGGGTTTGCGCCAAATGGAACGCCGTTAATCGTGCATAATATCGGGCAGGGCACACAGGAAGAGGACATACTGTTTCTGTTCGAAATCACCGATCATTTTCGACTGACGGAACAGATGGTGCGATGAATTGTGTAAAAGGTGCCAATTAAGTGCGGGTGCACTATGATGACCTATCTAGTCCCAATTCGCGTTTTTATCGACCCAACGCATGCCGACAAAATAGAAAGCTGCGGCCATTGCAAATAGGATGGCGATGAATGTTTCTGAAAGAAAGGCAGCACCAACGGCTAAAACGAGGGATAAAACCAAAAAGCTCATTGCGGATGCCCGCGAGTTTATACCCCAAAGTGTGAGTTTGATAAATTTAGGTGCATGATCAATGTTTTTCATACCTATTTTCCTTTGTATTATAATGTAATGGGTACCATCCGAACATATCGCAGCATGCTTGTCTAGTCGCCCAATTACCCACGCATTTTATGATGCAAAAGGATCGGGACGATCAAATCTTCTTCGTCTTCTAAATGGCGATCAAGGAAGGTTTGGATTGCCTGCGTCGATGAAAGTAGTTTGCCAGCCGCGTCATAAGCCTTGGGCGGATCGTTTTGGGCGGATTTAATCGCCGTGTTCCCCGCCGTTGTGAAACGATCCAGCAGGACATCCATATCCGTATGATCAGTTTCCAACATGTCCAAACCGATATCAAAACGTTTGTCTGCGGCGCTGATCTCTGGGAAAAATGTGTGATCCTCCCAATGGTGGTGATTGTGTAAATGTTGAATGATTTCATTGCCGTAATGACCAATGCGCGCGCCAAATTCACGGGTCGATCGTTTGTCATCAAGGAAAAGCTGCGTTTCCTTTGTCAGGATCGCACCCATGCGTTTGAAGTAGAGATGCGCGCCGAGCCAATGTTCTATCGCCTCGGCGAAATTGGGATGGGTTTCCCATGCATCGCGCGGGTAATCGGCAAGCAGGGTTTGGAGTTCGGATGGAAGCCCATCGCGTTCATGAATTGAATAGGTCATAGGGGGAATGTAACCCTGTTGGCGGTGGTGACAAGGCGCAGTGTTGGGTGGCGGTTATGTCAGGGGTGTATATAGGGGCGGCGAATGTCTGATATGAGCCCTTCTTGACTACACTATGCTATACTGCTTAAAAATTCAGTTGATGGATTTATAACACGAGGACAACGCTGTGCTGACTTTGACCAAAGCAAAGCAGAGAGCGATCGAATATCTCTCGCAAATCGCCAATGATTTAGAACTATACGATGAACCTATTCATGAGGGCGATTATGGTTGGGTGTTTTCATATCAAAGTAAAATCTATTTAAATTCAAATGATATGGATGATGCATTGTGTGGCAATGCCCCTCTATTAGTAGATAAGCATAGCTCAATTTTATATATACTCGGTACAGCGCAGCCTGTTGAATACTATGTTGAAAATTACCTTAAATTTGGAGATCCCTTCAAAGTTTTTGGATCGCGTATTGCCTTAATTGGCTGGATCAAAGGAGCCAACAAAGTTGAAGCAATCAGAGCAATTAGGAACAATACAGATTTCGGCCTTAACGAAACAAAGAATATTGTAGATATGTGCTTATCAGGCGTTTCCCAAGAAATAGATTGCAGTTCAGTATTCGACGCCTCGCAATTAGCTCTTGAACTTAGAAAGTTAAATTTCCAAGCAAAACAACTTGGTGATTAGATGTTTTTTATTCTCGCGGTCAATGTTGGTTTTGTCCCCCATAGAAGACTTAATCAATGATCAGTTATTTATGAACACTGCACGCTATGCATATAAAAAGGCCGCCCCCTGTGGGGCGACCCTAATATTGAGTGAAAAGAGAGATGCTTTAGTTGCGCTCTTTGTCCACCATTTTGCCTGCTGAAATCCATGGCATCATGCCGCGCAGTTTCGCGCCTGTTTCTTCGATCTGGTGCTCGTCGTTTGCGCGACGTGATGCTTTGATTGTTGGTTGACCAACAGAGTTTTCCAACATGAAGTCACGTACGAATTTGCCTGATTGGATGTCTTGCAACACTTCTTTCATTGCGGCCTTCGTTTCGGTCGTATGGAAGGATGCGTGGGCCAGTTACGTATTGACCGTATTCCGCAGTGTTTGAGATCGAGTAATCCATGTTTGCGATGCCGCCTTCATAGATCAGGTCAACGATCAATTTCACTTCGTGTAGACACTCGAAGTAAGCCATTTCAGGTGCGTAGCCTGCTTCGACCAATGTTTCGAAACCACATGCGGATCAATTCAACAACGCCGCCACACAAAACAGCCTGTTCGCCGAATAGGTCTGTTTCACATTCTTCGCGGAAGTTTGTCTCGATAATGCCTGAACGGCCGCCACCAATTGCGGAACAGTATGATTTACCGATTTCCAAAGCGTTGCCAGATGCGTCTGTATCAACAGCAACCAAGCAAGGAACGCCGCCACCTTTGGTGTATTCGCCGCGTACTGTGTGACCTGGGCCTTTTGGCGCCATCATGATTACGTCAACGCCTTCTTTTGGTTCGATCAAACCAAAGTGTACGTTCAAACCGTGGGCAAATGCGATTGCAGCGCCTTCGCGGATGTTGTCGTGAACGTATTTTTTGTATGTTTCAGCCTGTAATTCGTCGGGCATTGTGAACATGATAACGTCAGCCCATGCCGCCGCTTCTGCGATGCCCATTGTTTTCAGGCCTTCGCCTTCGGCTTTCTTGATTGATGGTGAACCTTCGCGAAGGGCAACAACAATGTTTTTCGCGCCTGAATCGCGCAGGTTCAACGCGTGTGCGTGACCTTGTGAGCCGTAGCCCAAGATGGCAACGTTCAAGTTTTTAATCAGGTTAACATCGCAATCGCGATCGTAATATACACGCATGATTTTCTCCTATGTCATGATCTGAGCGTAAAATACGTGGATTTGGTGTGGATGTGTTTCAGAAATTGACTTTATTTGCCCATTTTTGTAATTGTCATGCGTAAATATGAGTTTGGTGAAATATTCATGCATGATATAGATGCAATAGACAGGAAGATACTGCGTTTTCTGCAGGATGACGCATTATTGCCTGTGGCGGAATTGGCGGAACATGTGGGTGTGGGTGCCGCATCGTGTTGGCGACGCATCGAGCGCATGGAAACCGCGGGTGTGATCCGTGAGCGTCGGGCGGTGATTGATCCGCGTGCATTGGGGTTAGAGGTAGAGGTATCGTTGCGTGTGACGCTGGATAAAACGCAAACGGATGCGTTTGATCGGTTTATAGAGGCGGCGCGTGATGTGCCCGAAGTGAATGAAATTCAGACGTTTTTGGGGCGAGTTGACGTGCGCCTGAACGTTTTGGCACGCGACATGGCGCATTATCAGGAAATTTACCGCACCCGCATTCTGGCGTTACCCCATATCGCAGATATTGAGGCGCTGATGTTGGTGGCGAATGTGATGACGCGCGAGGCGTTGCCGTTATGATTGAACTTGATGATATTGATCGCGCGTTATTGCGGGCATTGCAGGGTGATGGATCGGCCAAGGCATCGGATTTAGGGCGTGCGGTTGGGTTATCGCAACCCGCCGCGTGGCGACGTGTGAAACGATTGGAAGAGGCGGGCGCGATTACCGGGCGGCGTGCAATTTTGGATGCGGCGAAACTGGGTTTTGGCGTGACGGTGTTTTTGGGCATCAAACTGGCGACCAAGGGGCGCGTGTCGATAGAGGATTTTGAACGTGCGGTTTCTGCGATCCCAGAGGTCCAGTTGGTTCAGCATGTTTTGGGATTGTATGATTACCGCATCAAGGTGGTTGCAACGGATTTATCAGATTTCGAACGGGTTTTGCGCCGCCGAATTATGACATTGCCTGGTGTGGGTGATGTGGAATCCAATGTGTTGTTGTCCGAGGAAAAACGACCTCTGCCAATTTAACGCAGGGCATGTCGGTTTACACGGTGTGCGGGGCGTGTAAATGATTAGTCTGATGTGAAAACAAAGGAAAAATCATGGCCGCTTTATTACCGAATGTTGATCCCGATGGATTGTTGGAATTCTCTGTTGTTTTTACGGATCGTTCGCTGAACCACATGAGTAAAGATTTCCAAGGTGTGATGAACGATATTTCGGCCGCACTTACTGGCGTCTACAAGGCCGACAGCATGGCGATTGTGCCCGGTGGTGGGACGTTTGCGATGGAGGCGGTTGCGCGGCAGTTTGCAACGGATCAAAAGGTTATGATCCTGCGCAATGGTTGGTTTTCGTTTCGTTGGACACAGATTTTAGAAACGGGGGATATCCCATCCCAAGCTGTGGTCGTTAAAGCTCGCCGCACGGGCAATGACAGCCAGTCACCGTTTTCACCAATGCCAATCGCGGATTTAGTGGCACAGATTAAGGATGAAAAACCATCTGTGTTTTTTGCACCGCATGTTGAAACATCCAGCGGCATAATTCTGCCAGATGATTACATTTCGGCAATTGCCGAAGCAGTTCATTCGGTTGGCGGCATGTTCGTTTTGGATTGTATCGCATCTGGTTGTATCTGGGTTGATATGGCGGCCACCGGTGTGGATGTGTTGATTTCAGCGCCACAAAAGGGGTGGTCTGCATCACCCAGCGCGGGTTTGGTGATGATGAATGCATTGGCCAAGGAACGCATGGATGCATCCGAGAGCAGCAGTTTCGCGGGCAACCTGAAAACTTGGTCGGGGATTATGGATGCCTATACCAATGGTGGTCATGCCTATCATGCGACGATGCCAACCGATGCGTTAAAGGCGTTTCGCGACACGATCAATGAAACGGCCGAATACGGGTTTGATAAATTGAAAGCAGCGCAACAGGAATTGGGCGATAAGGTGCGTGCAATGCTGGCAGGACGCGGGATTAAATCCGTTGCTGGTGCTGGGTTTGAAGCACCGGGTGTGGTGGTGAGTTACACCACCGATGCTGGTTTCCAGAATGGTTCAAAATTTGCGGCGAACGGTGTGCAAATCGCCGCGGGTGTGCCATTGCGTTGCGACGAGCCAGAGGATTATTCAACGTTTCGTTTAGGTTTGTTTGGTTTGGACAAACTATACGATGTGGACGCAACAGTTGCGCGTTTGGAAACTGCACTGGACAAGGTTTCTTAGGCGCGGAGTAAAGGCCGCAGGCCGCCGCGCATCCTTGGCCCGTCCGGCGGGCAAAGGATTTGGTGGGGCTGGGTGTGATTTCTAACGTTCAGATAATTGGCAGGGATAAAGTGGCTAATACTGATATTGTATCCTTTCCCCACGGGCCAAGGATGCGCGGCTTAAGCGCCCAAACCCTTCTTCATTATCGATTTTCTTAGCGGGCCCAACCCGTGTAATGCAGACAGCCCCTTTAATCGTAGATCACGCAGATTTTCACTTTGGGCCATGGCGGCGCGGTTCAGTGCGTCGACCCCGCGAATGCGCAGATCGATATCGCTTTTGCGTGCTTTCTCATAAGCCTTAAGGTGGGCGTCACTGCCCAGATCGTGGGTGTCGGTCAGTGCCAGCAAGGACTGCATATCGGCAAGGCTCATGTTCAACCCCTGTGCCCCAATGGGTGGGATCACATGGGCGGCCTCGGCGATCAGTGCATAGCGCTGTGCATGTAGGTTTTCCGCCTTTTGTGCAATGATCGGCCATAGATTACGCCGTGTTGCCAATGTCATTTCACCCAAAATCCCACAGGAACGTGCATTCAATGCGATGTTAAAGGCATCTGTGTCCAGCTGTTGTAATGCGGTGGCATTGGCGCTGGTTTCCATCCAGATGATCGATGATCGGTGTTTGCCATCCTGATCGGGCAGGGGCACGGTGGTAAAAGGACCGCCTGTGCGGTGGATTTCGGTGCTGATGTTTTCGTGAGGTTCGGTGTGGGTGACGGCGAAGGCCAGTGCCTTTTGCCCATAGCGCCATGTTTTCACATCGATGCCCATGGCGGCGCGTGTAGTTGAATTGCGCCCGTCTGCGCCGATCAAAAGGCGGCAGCGATATTGTTGATCGCCAACCATAACCAAGTTCTGGTCGGTGCGCGTCGTGATGCGGCCAGAAATTTGCCCTGTGATGAGGGCGGCGTTTGGTAGATTTTCAATGGCGTTCACCAATTCGCGTGACAGCAACCAATTTGTTAGGTTCCATGCAAATGGTTCATCAGAAATTTCTGATGCGTTGAAATCAGCCACTGCGCGAATTTCGTTTTGCGTGCCCCCCGCATCCGCCAAGCGCATGGTTTCAAGGGGCATCGCGAAACGTTCCAATTGATCCCACAGGCCTGCGTTGCGTAATGTGTTGCGAGCGGGTTGTAGGAATGCAGTGGAGCGTAAATCTGCGGTTGGATCATTCCCATCTGTGACAGGAGGTTTTGGATCAACGCAAACGACGCTGTAACCGGCCTGTGCGAATGCGCATGTCGCAGTCAGACCAGCGATACCGCCGCCGGAAATAACGATGTCTGTTGTATGATAGGGCATTTATGGCTCCTTGGGGTGGGGGCAATTTAGACCGATGAAATGATGAGGTAAACAGATGCGTATGGTAGGTGACAAATTAATTTTTGCAGGCTAGGGTTTGGCAAATGAAAGAACCACAGGCACTGTAGCGTGAGTAGACAAAAATCTGAGATTAAAGATCCGTATGAGTTAATTATCGATGCGATCGATTCTGGCGCTTATCAACCTGGTGACCGATTGGTTGAGGCCGAGCTGGCGGAACGATTTGGCGTTTCACGCACGCCTATTCGCGAGGCTTTGCAACGTTTGGAAACGCAATCGTTTTTGCACCGTGATGGGCGATCATTGATGGTGGCGACGTTGGATCACAATCAGATTGGCGAGTTGTATACTGTGCGTGCAGAGTTAGAGGGTTTAGCGGCCTATTTAGCGGCGCGTCACGCCGCACCCGAAGAAATTCGGGTGTTATATGATATGGTGGAAAGTGATCGTGAATATGTGGATGATCCACAGACGTTATCGCGTGCAAATCGACGGTTTCATAACCAGTTACATTTGGCCAGCCATAATAATTTCCTGATCGGCCAATTACAACAGGTGCATCGTACGATGGCCTTGTTGGCGGATACATCGCTGGTGGCGGATGGACGTGGAGAACAGGCCTTGAATGAGCATCTGGAAATTGTGCGTGCAATCGAGACCAAAGATGGCGAAGCCGCGCGAAAAGCGTTGAAACAACATCTGTCCTTCGCCTTTGAGACGCGTTTGAAATTGGATGCGGGCGAATTGCAATCTGCGTAATTTATCGCCGCCATTTTGGCAGGGTCAACGACGCGATTTCAGCGGAAAATTCATGATCGTTCAATCCGTGTTCGGTTTTATCCCAATATGCTGGTGCGGTGATCAATTCATAAAGCGCCTTGTACGCTGCAAATGATGCCAGCGGCCAGTAAGCAAACATGGTCAGTAAAGTCGGGCGCAAAGGTTTGTGTTTTTTATTGGCGGTGGCGTAAAGGCCCAACATGAATAACAAGGGTTCGCCAAGTACGAGAACAAGTAGCATGATTGGCAATACGCCCTGTGGCAACGAGCCGAACATTGGAGGTGTGATGCCGAGGGACAGAAGCCAATAAGGTAGCAAAAGTGGGATCATTAGATAGGTGATGACTGTTCCCAATAATAGTGCATTGAATGCCATGAAACGGCAAAAGCCAAGATCGGCGAATAATCGTTTTGGCGTGCGCATATGCGTAATCCATGTGACGATGAACCCCTTAAGCCAGCGCGAACGTTGTTTGACCCATGATTTGAATTTATAATTTGCTTCTTCGTATGTGGTGCTGTCGAGGCATTCGACGCGTAGACCTTGGCGAAACAAGCGGATGCCAAGATCGGCGTCTTCGGTGACGTTATGGGCGTCCCACTGGCCCCATTCGATCAAGGCATTGCGTTTGATGAACATCGATGTTCCGCCCAGTGGGATTGGCAAATCCAGTTTCTGTAATCCGCGTAGGATCACGCGGAAAAGCATGGCATATTCGATGGTGAAACAGCGTGCCAACCAGTTGGTGTTTTGATTAAAGAAATCCAATCGCGCCTGTACGCAAACCACGCGGGGATCGGCGCGTTGGAGGTGACGAACGGCCTTGTACACTTGGTCATATTCAGGGGCGTCTTCGGCATCGTAGACGCCGATTATAGAACCTTTGTAAAAGTTTAGCGCGTAGTTCATGGCGCGTGGTTTGGTTTGGATTTCACCCTTGGGGGCAACGACCATGCTAATGTGTGGAGGCAGTGGTGTGTGGGAAATGCGGGTTTGGGTTTTCTTATCGTCCTCTTCGCAGATCAGGAAGATGTCCAATAACTCTTTGGGGTATTCCAATTCAATCAAGCGTTTAATCAGGCGTTCGACGATATAGCTCTCTTTGTAGAGTGGCACCAAAATACTGACGCGTTCGAGTTTTTGGTGTGATTTAAGGGGCGGCTGTGTGGCAGTTTTTTTGAACAGGAATGCAAACAGGCAGGCGCATTTGAGCATGCCATTTCCGATGAATGTCGTCAGTGCGATTGCGAAGATTGTGAACTCCAGCCAGCCGAAAAATCCCAGAATTGTTGCCATGAGCAAAAGGGAAAATAGTATCCGATAATTTTTGCCGCGATACATTAACCGCCGACAGCTGAGCGGTTCGGGACAAACCATTTCCGCGCTTCTGGACAGATGGGATTTACCAATGGTGGCGATGTGACCATGAATAGCGGTGCGTGACGATAAAACGAATTGAGGTAAGACATTGTGGCGATCACAGATACTCTGGATGCTGGCGATGCTGCTGGGGTCTGAGATAGCTATTTTGATTTGGTTATCAGTGCGAGCGATCGGCGCGAAGTTATATTTCAACATTTCTTGAACGGTTATCGGGATTGTTGTTTCATGGTTCAGTGCAGGGAAGGGTGTTGAAACCAATTCCATTTCAGATTGCAGGCTGATCGCCTTTTGCAGATCGTAGGCGCTGACGCCCTTGCTGGCCAAAAGGATTTCGCCAAGCGTTGCATCGGATTTGGATTGTTTGGCTAATGCGGTTGCCACATCGGATGGCGTGCTGTAGCCGCAATCAATCAAAATTTCACCGATTGAACGCACCTTAAAGGTAGGCTCGAGAGAGGATAAATTCTGTAAATCAATTTTTCGAACAGTTGCAGACATAAGAGGCCCCAATTTGGCCTCTTATCCTTGCTTTAAACTGGTTAAACGTTCGTTAAGCGATGGCTGCTGCGAAGCGTTCGAACAGATAAAAGCTGTCTTGTGGCCCGGGGGATGCTTCGGGATGGTGTTGTACTGAGAAGACTGGTCGTCCATCCAATGTGATGCCACAGTTTGAGCCATCAAATAGCGATACGTGAGTTTCACTGACGCCTTTTGGCAAACTTTGGGCATCCACGGCGAAACCGTGGTTCATGGATGTGATTTCAACTTTACCAGTCGCCGTTTCCTTGACTGGGTGATTGGCGCCATGGTGGCCGTGGTTCATTTTGATGGTTTTCGCACCCAAGGCCAAAGCTAGCATTTGGTGACCCAAACAGATCCCGAAAACGGGTAGGTCTTCGTTTTCCAAGATACCTTGGATCATTGGCACGGCGTATTCGCCAGTGGCTGCCGGATCGCCCGGGCCGTTGGATAGGAAGACACCTTGGGGATTGTGGGCCATGACCTCTTCGGCGGTTGCCGTTGCGGGCAACACAGTTACGTCACAGCCAGCGGATGCCAAGCAGCGAAGGATGTTGCGTTTTGCGCCGAAATCGATGGCGACGACCTTTTTACCTGGTGTAGCGCGTTTGGTGTAGCCATCGGGCCATGCCCAACGCTGTTCGTCCCATTTATAACTTTGGGCACATGTGACCTCTTTAGCCAAATCCAGGCCTTCGAGGCCTTGGAAATCGCGTGCGGATTGTAACAGGGCGGGGATGTCGAATTCGCCGTCTGGGTTATGCGCGATTGCAACGTGCGGTGCGCCTTGTTGGCGGATTGCGCGTGTAAGGCGGCGTGTATCAATTCCGCCAACGCCGATGCGGCCGGTTTTCTCCAGCCAGTTTGGCAACGTGCCCTGTGAACGGTAATTCGATGGTTCTGTTGGATCCCATTTTACGATCATGGCGCGTGCCACCGGATCGGCTGTTTCGTCGTCCTCAGTGTTGACGCCTGTGTTTCCGATGTGTGGGAACGTAAATGTGATCGCCTGACCCGCATATGATGGGTCTGTCATGATTTCCTGATAACCTGTCATTGCTGTGTTAAAGCAAAGCTCTGCCTGAATTTGGCCTGTGGCGCCAAATCCGCGCCCGTAGAAGGTGGTTCCGTCCGCTAAAACGATACAAGCGGTTGGTTTTATTGGGTTTTCTAGGGGGCTGGTTTCTGCAGACATAAGACTCATCCTGATGCGAAATTTTTCGGAAAATACGCGGCCTGTTTGCCTAGGTCAAGCGGATAGGAATTTTGTTTGTACTTATTTTTCAGTGACTTGAAAATGCGGGAATCTATTGAGTAATAGGTCGTTTTTCTATAAGTTCATAAGTCTTGAGTTTAAAAACCACGGGAGTTTGGTTTATGCGTGAAACAATCAATGCTGCGATGAAGCAGGCGATGCGAGACAAAGAGGCGTTACGCCTGTCCACCTTGCGTTTGGTCATGGCGGCGATCAAGGATCGCGATATCGCGTTGCGCGTGGATGGTGTTGAACATTCCATTGCCGACGACGAGATTTTGGCCATTTTGGGCAAGATGATCAAACAACGCAAAGACAGCGCACAGGCCTATGAAAATGCAGATCGCCAGGAATTGGCGCAACAAGAGCTGTCTGAGATCAAGATTATCCAAGAGTTTTTGCCAAAACAGCTGTCTGATGAAGAAGTCGAAGAAGCCGTGAAGAAGGCGATTGCGGATACAGAAGCAAGCAGCATCCGTGACATGGGCAAAGTGATGGGCGCATTGAAGGGCGCATACACTGGTCAGATGGATTTTGGTAAGGCTGGTGGCACTGTTAAGGCGTTGTTGGGTTAAGACTTCGCGCGGCGTCTCGTAATGAAATAGTAGGCCGTGAAACATATAAAGAATGCAAGGCTGGCGATGGTCAGCCATGCACCAGCTTCGGCGCTTGTGTTTACAGTTCGAAATAATTCTTCGTAATCCGTGTCGTTAGTTGACCCACGCTGAGCGGCGACGACTAGAGGCCCAAAGAAGCTGAGATTGACGCCGATAAACATCAACCAAAAGTGCAGTTGACCAGGCCATGTGGGAAAGCGTTGATTAGATATGCGCAAGATGCCCCAATAGAGTGCTGCAAAAAATACAAACCATGCTGCTGGTGTGATCATATAGTAGCTATATTTGCCGGCGAAATAAGTATCATGCAAAGCACCATCCAACATCAGCGAACGCACCACCGCGCCCATCATTAAGAGAGTTACGGCGCCGCAGAGCCATATTATGGGCGGTTTAAGTAAGGTGGTAAGAATACGCATGGTTCCTTCCATCAATCACGATAATACTTTTCCAAACCTTAGGTTTTGAGTTTGGGAAGGGCAATTTTTTTATGGCGATGCTTTGGCGCGTCGAAGTGCTTGTCGTAGTTCATAATGCACATCCGCGCGTTCGGCGGCGGTTAGAAAACCACCGATTTCAATTTCGCGACCACCCCCTGTGGCAGTCAAATAGTTTTCGTGACTAGGTGTATCTGTCATATGCAATTTTATCCATTGTGGGTTTGCCAACCAGTGGTGCGTTTCGCCATTGGGGTTGGTGCGTTGGATTGCCACTTGATCCTGCCAAATGCGGATGTGATCGTAGACGGATCGATCTACGTTGTTGCGATAAATCGCAAACCATAAGCCCGCGACGGTGGCGATAATCGGGATTAAGATGCCCCATAAAAACAAGCTACCCAAGAAGATCAAAAGCGGGATTAGGAACATCCCACAGATGATTCCTATTAACCAAACAAAGCCAACTGGACCCAACGATTTATGCGCTGTTAGTTGAATTTCATACAGGGGTGCATCATTGCGATCTGTCGCATTAAAAAAGGCCACAGCGTCTGCTGTGGCCTTTGAATTTTCTAAATCTGTCTTCATACCCAGCTAGTGACTATTTTTGTCCCACTCAGACTGTTTTGGTAGGATTTCAAATGTGTGCTCTGGCGGTGGGTTTGGAAGTGTCCATTCCAGCGTATCCGCATGCTCGCCCCAGTATGCTGGCTCTTCAACTTTCTTACCCCAGATCAGCGAGTAGAACACAACACCGATGAAGAATACGAAAGAGAAGAATGACAAGAATGCACCGTAAGAGCTGATCTCATTCCAGTATGCAAACTGCTCTGGGTAGTCGATGTAGCGACGTGGCATACCTTGACGGCCCAAGAAGTGTTGCGGGAAGAATGTAATATTCGCACCGATGAACATCATCCAGAAGTGCAACTTACCAGCCCATTCAGGGTAGGCACGGCCAGACATTTTTGCGAACCAGTAGTAGATACCCGCAAAGATACAGAACACAGCACCCAGTGACATAACGTAGTGGAAGTGAGCAACCACGTAGTATGTATCGTGGTATGCACGGTCAACACCAGCCTGTGACAGCACGATGCCCGTTACACCACCAACGGTGAACAAGAACAAGAAACCAAACGCCCATAGCATTGGTGTTTTCATTTCGATTGAGCCGCCCCACATTGTGGCAATCCAAGAGAAGATTTTAACACCTGTCGGAACCGCGATAACCATCGTTGCCAACATGAAGTATGATTGCTGGGTCAGTGACATACCAACCGTGTACATGTGGTGCGCCCAAACAACGAAGCCAAGTGCGCCAATTGCAACCATCGCGTAAACCATTGGCAGGTAGCCAAAGATAGGTTTGCGAGAGAAAGTTGAAATTACGTGTGACACGATACCGAAACCAGGAACGATGATCATGTAAACTTCTGGGTGCCCAAAGAACCACAACAAGTGTTGGTACAAGATCGGGTCGCCGCCGCCAGCAGGATCAAAGAATGTCGTGCCAAAGTTACGGTCAGTAAGAAGCATTGTAATCGCGCCAGCCAAAACAGGCAAAGACAACAAGATCAAGAACGCTGTTACGAAGATTGACCATGCAAACAACGGAACCTTGTGCAATGTCATGCCAGGGGCACGCATGTTCAGGAATGTTGTGATCATATTGATCGCACCAAGGATTGAAGAAGCACCAGATACGTGAACCGCAAAGATTGCGAAGTCCATGGACATGCCGCCTTCGCGTGTTGATAGCGGAGCGTATAGAACCCAACCAACACCTGAACCCGCTTGGTCGTTGCCGCCCGGTGTGATGATTGACAAAACAGCCAATGTTGCACCCGTGAAGTACATCCAGAATGATAGGTTGTTCATACGTGGGAACGCCATATCAGGCGCACCGATCATCAATGGCATGAAGTAGTTACCAAAACCGCCGAATAGGGCAGGAATAACCACGAAGAACATCATTAAGATGCCGTGGCCGGTAATCAAAACGTTCCACAAGTGGCCGTTTGGTGTACATTCACCCGCGGCAAGTGCCGCCGCATTGGCAACCTTGTCTAGGTTTTCCATACACATGTATTGAACGCCCGGTTCCATGAGTTCCAAACGCATGTAAACGGTAAAACAGACGGATACGAAACCCAATATGCCTGCTACGAAAAGGTAAAGGATACCAATATCCTTGTGGTTGGTTGACATGAACCAACGTGTAAAAAACCCTGGACGGGCGTGGTCATGGGTGGCTGCGTCTGCCATGTGTTCTCTCCTGACACGTCATTAGTAAGCCGAATCCAGTATGAACGGCTTTTTCCAACGTCTTCCTAGCGGGTTTGTAATAAAGGAACAACAGTTTCGGTAACATAAATGTGCAAAAGGGACTGCGTGTCGCAGGGCGTTAAAAATGTGTGGGGTTTATCGGTCTAGATGAAAATATTGTTTGCTTTTCAAGGGGCTTTGGGGATTATCCCTGCAGCAAAGTAAGAGACATAACATGACCATTTCCATTTTTCGCATATTTACGACCTGTTTTGCAGGTCTTTTGACAACCTCTGTCGCCGCCCAAGAGCGCGCCGTGCCGGTTTTGCCTGCGATATTTGAGGTAACGGGTTTGACCGCGGGTGATCATTTGAATGTGCGCGCAGGCCCATCCGCCAAGGCCAAGGATATTGGCGATTTAACGGCGGGTACTTTGGTAGAAGTCACGCAAATTGATCCAAACGTGGGTTGGGCACAGATTGTTTATGGCGAATGGACGGCATGGGCATATGCGCGTTTTTTGACGGCGGTGGATACGCCGTTATTATCGGGCACGGATTTGCCCGCGAATATGAATTGCGGTGGTACAGAACCGTTTTGGGATGTGCAGATTTCCAATGGGAGGGTTGCGGATTTTGGGATGATGGGCGGTGCGCGCATGATGGAAGACATTTCTCATGCTGGGAAATCCTCGAACCACATATTGAAGCAAAGCATTCAAACAGAGAGCTGGTCTGCGTTTTTGGAGAAGCGCCAGTGTTCGGATGGCATGTCAGATCGCCAGATGGGGATTGCGATTGAGTTGTTGGCGACGGGTGATGATGCCGATTTTCGGCATTTATCGGGCTGTTGCAGTGTGGTGCTGAAGTAGGATTATTGATCCACCGCACGCCACAGGTGCTTTGACAGGGCTTGGTTCCCATTTAACAAGCGTTCCACGTCATCAACGCCATAACGTTCCAAAAGGTTTTGGCGCGAGTTAAACATGCTGTGACCTAGGTTCGCCTGTCCGTTTTCCAATCCATATCCCAGATTTTCTAGTATCGTCGGGTAGATGTCCAGCATCGAGGTCGAGCGATCTATGGCCTCCGGGTTTGTGTCTGAGTCTATGAAAAACAGATTGCGACGCTCTGATGTGTTGAGCGCGTCGGCAAGGGTGTTGCGCAGGGCCAGGTGATCGCTGAGCACGACAATGTCGGTATCATGTTTTGTCGGGTTTTCACGCACGTATGAAATGAATGCGTCGACGTGTTTTGCTGTGCACGCAATGGCAGAGGGCATTTTACTGTTGCCGGTTGATGGACAGTTATTGTCCAGGAACGCATCTGGCCCATGGGTGGCGATTGTTAACATGCTGAGCACGAAGGGAGCGGGTTGGGAGGACAAGTGGTCGTATTCATCATAAACATATTCGAACAACAGAGCGTCATTCATGCCAAAAGCGTTTGAACGACCATTCATGATTTCTGGGGCAACATCGCCAGAACCAAAAAGGCGTGTGTATCCATGGGATTTCAAGAAGCCACGTTTGGAAAAACGGTTCAAATCAGCGCCGTTTAGATATGACAGAGTATAGCCGTCCTGTGACAACACATCACCCAAGCAGGTTAGGGATGGGAGAAGTTTTTCCAAAGATTGTTTGGTTTGTTTTCTGAAAAACACGTCGCGCAGACCATTTGACAGCAATGGTACGCCGCATTGGCTGGCGACGATGCCAGCAATTGTATAATTGGTGCCAAATATCTGGTGTAGGTTTGTGGCCTCTGTACTATTGGATGCCAATGATTGAAGTGGCGCATAGGCGGATTTGGTGGCTTGCAAATCAGTGTATGTGCGTTCCAAACTTTCAAGATAGATGATAATCAGGTTTCGCTGTGTATCTGGGCGTTTTGTAATGTTCATCGATACTTCGGTTTGCGGATCGAAGTTGAGTTGAAGCTCGTTTTCAATTTGACTGTTTATTGCAAACTGCGTGACTGGCGAGATGAGGATGAACAAGGCGCTGATGGAGAGTAGGGCATTATCAAAATGCTGTTTGCGTGCCAGAAGGTAAAATGCACAGAACAACATCAAGGTGAAAACAATGACCGACAAGATGATCGGTGTTGAGAAACTGTCGCTGGCGATGGTGGTGATGTCTTGGGCTTGGTTGTCGCGAAAGAAGATTAAAATCGCATCCAGATCGTTGGTACCAAAGATAAAGCGAGTGACGGCAAGTGGGAACGACAAGAGCAAGACGACAAGCCAGCAAATAGTTTTATATTTGCTGTTTGGTTTGGTTTTGCGCGGCAGTAAGAGGATCGCGATGAACAAGATCGCGGCGAGGAATAGGGCGATCTTCTTCTCATTTATAAAGCCGGTCAGTTGGTAGGGGGCGCTGAAGAAACCAAAGTATAGGGTGCCAACAGCAAAGAATGTTGCCACGACGAAAAGGGATATGCGCGTGATGATCTTGTTCATAACAAATCCTTAGCGGGCGCTAGGGGCGTCGATGTTGGATTCAAACACGATTTCGAATTGTTCGCGCAAGGCGGCGTCCAGTTGATCCATCGACACATCAAGACCAAGATCCGCGAATGATGTGACGCCGTGTTCAGCAATGCCACAAGGCACGATGGCGCTGTAGTGTTCCAAGTCTGGGTTCAAGTTGATAGACACACCATGGAAGCTGACCCATTTGCGCAGGCGCACACCGATTGCCGCGATCTTATCCTCTGGATGGGTACCAAGGGCGTTGAGCGGTTTGTCGTGGCGTACAACCCACACGCCGACACGATCCGTACGACGTTCGCCGACAATGTTGAATGTGGCAAGGGTGCGAATAACCCATTCTTCTAGTTTCCAAACGTATTTGCGCACATCTTTGCCGCGCGTGTTCAGGTTCATCATCGCATAGGCGATGCGTTGACCGGGCCCATGGTAGGTATATTGGCCGCCGCGTTGGCTGGTGTAGACAGGGAAGCGATCTGGATCGACGAGATCATTGATGTCTGCACTCGTACCGGCGGTGAACAATGATGGATGTTCCAATAACCAGATTTTTTCCGCCATTGTGCCATCAATGATACCACCCACGCGCAGATCCATTTCGGATAATGCGTTTTCATAGGGGACATGTGTGTCTGCTGTGATCCATTCAACCATATCGCCTTATGCGCATAAATCGCCAATGCGTCCAGCGTTGGGATTATTTTTATCATGACGCCAAAGTGGTCTTGGCAAGCTTCAACGGCTTGGCTATACGCGCATTACCTTAATGTGCGGCTGTGGCGGAATGGTAGACGCGCAGCGTTGAGGTCGCTGTGGGGTAAAACCCGTGGAAGTTCGAGTCTTCTCAGCCGCACCAATGTTTCAAGGTTGAAAGATTGATAACACAATCACAACCATGCCAATCACCAACAAAACCAAAGGTTTCATTTCCTCTTTAGGGTTTTCCAAACCCTTACGGGCAACAGGCGCAAGCCTGTAATTCCGAAACCCTTTGTTAACCGCCTTAACCTTCGCGTAAAAATCCCGGTCATTTTCATTAACTTACGGCGTGCCGATAAAATACCGACACGATACAGCCATAAAACAGACACCCAAAATAGGCCATTTCGTGATGCGGTAACAGGGCGCACGGTGCATTAACCAAACATCGATTTCGCAACGCTATACTTTCAGTATACCCACCCCATCACAACCGCATCAGCCCTACCCAAATATATGTGATAATCCGCACAGTTTTTTCCACGTAGATTTGCAAGCATGGTATTCATACCAAATGGTTTGGTACGTATCGCGTCAGAGAGAGGAACATTTTGCCAAAATCGATTATTATCTGTTGTGACGGAACTGGCAACGAGATCAAGGAAAACCAATCCAATGTTTTGAAATTCTACCGCATTTTGCAAAAGGACGCGAAGCAAGTTGCATTCTACGACACGGGGATCGGTACCATCAGCAACAGTGGCGCATGGTCGACCCTGAAAACCAAGGCAAAGGGTGTTTTTGGCCTGATGACGGGGTTTGGGCTGGATCGCAACGTGATGGATGCCTACCGTTTCTTGGCAGAAAATTACGAAGTTGGTGATCAGGTTTATTTATTTGGGTTTAGTCGGGGTGCGCATACGGTACGCGTTCTTGCAGGGTTGGTGCATTTGGTCGGGGTGTTAAAGCCGCATCAGGTGCATCTGATCAATTATGCCCTGACGGCGTATAAGCAAGCCAGCCTGAAGGATGATTTCAGCATCGCGTGGCGTGTGCAGGAAGTGTTGGAAACCCCGCGTGTTACAATACGGTTTATGGGGTGCTGGGATACGGTAGCGTCCGTGATCGTGCCGCGCCGCGATCGGTTTTATATTCCGTCACTGGAAGAGTTACCCTTTGTGAAGGAAAACCCAAGTGTGCAGGTGTTTAGGCATGCATTGGCCGTAGATGAGAAGCGCCGTATGTTTCGGGTCAGCGAATGGGCGGAGCCTCAGTTGTTTAAGACTGTACCGTATTTAAAGGATGAACAAGCCGATCCTCAAGATATCAAACAGGTTTGGTTTTCGGGTGTGCATTCGGATATTGGTGGCGGTTATCCCGAGACAGAGAGTGGCGCAGCCAAATTGCCATTGAAATGGATGATGGAAGAGGCGGCAGAGCATGGTTTGGTGTTTCGTAAAAGGTTGCCGAAACATTTGGTGTTGGGGCAAAACCCAAAGAACAGCACCCGTAATTATGTAGCACCCAGTAGCACAGCGCCATTGCATGATTCCATGACCACTGGCTGGAAGCCGTTGGAATGGATACCAAAGAGCGATCAATTCAAGGACTGGATCAAACGCACATCGCGTTTTGGATTATATATGCCACGTAGTGAGCCCAGAACAATTCCAGAAAGCGGAGTTGTACATCCATCAGTACATGAACGTAAAAAGAAGCTGGGTGGGGCGTATAACCCCGAAAATTTGCCAGATTAATTAGGGTTTTTTCAGCGGGGATTTATCACCGACGTCGGTTTGGGTCGCATTCAACAGATACAGATAGCTGTTATGGTTATGCTGTCCTTCGACCTGATCCAGATATTTGCCTGTCATTGGAACCTTAGGCAAGAGATGACGTTTTTTTGGCTGTGCCCACGGGCCCGTAGCGTATGATAGGCCTGCCGCCACTTCTATCACTGCGGCCCAACCCAGCGGTACGCGCGATGGGATGCCTTTGGTAATCAATTGCCCCGGGGTCGCATAACCGTGGGGGACGATATCCAACGGATTTCTCACCATATAGGTAGTTGTGTTGTTTTCGATCCATTCTGCAAAGGCTGGATTACCGGCGCTGGGCGCAGCGAAGGTGTAGTTCGTGATCTGGTGGTTGCTGCCTGACCAATCTTTGCGCTCGTTTTGCATCCATGCGGTCATCATAGGGGCCAAGCCACCGCCTTGGCTGTGGCCTGTGATGTATAGGTTTAGGGAACCCGATAAAGCTGTGGTACGTAGGTAATCGGCCAGTAAGGTGTTTGTAGTGGGATCTGGGGTGGCTAACATACCCTTGAAACTGCGATCGAACTCGATCGAAACCTTGGCGTCCGCGGGTAGACCAAAGCCAAATGATGTTTGGCCCGTTGGGATGTCTTCGCGAAAGGAAGAGAAGCTGCCCACAGTTCCACGTAGAACGACCGCATATGTATTGGTGCCACGTTTACGTGCAACGAAGGCGAGGTTGCGTGTTGGGTTATATTGGATTGGGCCCCATGTCACGACCCATTGGTTTTTTGTGTTGTAGGTGGGGTTTTTCAGCTCTGCGCTTAACGCGGTTGCAACCGCGCTAAGCGGTGGGGGTGGGGATTTTTTGGTTGGTGCGTCGTCCTCGACATAAGCCAGCGCCGAAAGTGTCATCAGAACCTGTGCTATTGAAACTGTAAATCCCATAAATCTATCCTTTTGCAATTTTGAGGCGAGCCTAGGCGATCAAACAAGTAATTCATAGAAAATTCAGCAACAAATTGTTGGGTGGAATGAGCGTAACGCGTAATTGGCAAAAAAAACAGAAATTCTCGTTGCAATGAATAGTATTTTAGAGGAACGTGGGACGGCGGAGGCGGCAAAAGATCGCCATAAGCACGGGAGAATGATTTGGCTGCTAGTAAAAACGACAAGGACTTTGTTGTCTTTGATCATGTCCAGAAGAGCTATGATGGCGAAAACCTGGTTGTAAAAGATTTGAACCTGAGTATCGGAAAAGGCGAGTTTCTTACGCTTTTAGGCCCATCAGGTTCGGGTAAAACCACTTGTTTAATGATGTTAGCTGGTTTTGAGACCGCTACAAATGGCGATATTCGCCTTGACGGAAGCCCCATCAATAACATCCCACCACATAAGCGCGGCATTGGTATGGTTTTCCAAAACTATGCCTTGTTCCCGCATATGACGGTTGGCGAAAATTTGGCGTTTCCATTGGAAGTGCGCAAGATGGGCAAGTCCGAGCGTGATGAGAAGGTTAAGCATGCGTTGGATATGGTGCAGATGGGTGATTTCGCTGGTCGCCGCCCTGCGCAATTGTCCGGTGGGCAACAACAACGGATCGCGTTGGCACGTGCCTTGGTGTTTAACCCGCAATTGGTGTTGATGGATGAACCATTGGGTGCGTTGGATAAGCAACTGCGTGAACATATGCAGTATGAGATCAAGCACCTGCATGAAAATTTGGGAATAACAGTTGTGTATGTTACGCACGACCAGTCAGAGGCATTAACGATGTCAGACCGCGTTGCTGTTTTCGAAGATGGCCGCATTCAACAGCTGTCTAGCCCCGATGATTTGTACGAACGCCCTGAAAATTCATTTGTGGCACAGTTCATTGGTGAGAATAACAAATTAGTGGGAACAGTCGCTGCGATTAAGGGCGATACTGCCACAGTGAAGTTGGACAATGGTGCAACAACCGAAGCATTAGCGGTGAATTGCGGCGAAGTTGGTGGGCGTACGACGCTGTCGATCCGCCCTGAACGTGTTGATTTAGGTGGTAAGAAAACCAAAAACACCACCGATGCCGTGGTAAAAGAATTGATTTATCTGGGTGATCACATCCGTTGTCGCATGGAAGTTCACGGAAACGATGAGTTCATCGTTAAAGTGCCCAACGCGGCGGGACATAAACATTTGGTTGAGGGTGAGAAGACAACTGTAACCTGGGCCAAGGAAGATTGTCGGGCGTTAGATGCATAAACGCCTTTCAATGCGCTGGGCGTAACCCGAAACCTTGCGCAAAGAATACATAACGGGAAAATAGACATGGAGAAGACGATGAAAATGAAAACAATTATGATGGGCGGCGCGGCATTTGCAATGACTGCAACTGCTGCGATGGCCGAAGACATGACAATCGTATCATGGGGCGGTGCATATTCTGCATCACAAAAAGCAGCGTATCACGACCCATATTCCGCCAACACTGGCGTGAACATCATCAACGACGAGAGCTCTGCTGAAGCGGTTGCTAAGTTGCGTGCGATGGCAGAAGCGGGCAACACCACTTGGGATGTTGTTGACGTTGTTGCCGCGGACGCGATCCGTTTGTGTGACGAAGGTTTGGCGTTGGAAATCGATGCGGATACACAATTAGCTGATGCGCCAGACGGCACCAAAGCATCTGCTGACTTTGGCGATCTATTGGTTTCTGAATGTTTCATCCCACAAATCGTTTACTCAACAACATTTGGCTACCGCAAAGATTTGGTTGGCGCGACTGCACCAACATCTGTTTGTTCCGTATTCGACACAGCAGCATACCCAGGCAAACGTTCATTGGAAAAACGTCCAATCAACAACATGGAATGGGCTTTGATGTGTGACGGTGTTGCAAAAGCAGATGTTTACGACGTTCTTGCAACTGACGAAGGCCAAGCACGCGCATTCGCGAAATTGGACACCATCAAAGGCGACGTTATCTGGTGGTCTGCCGGTGCGGATACGCCACAATTGTTGGCAGATGGCGAAGTTGTAATGGGTTCAACATACAACGGTCGTTTGTTCGCGTTGATCGAAGAGCAAAAGCAAAACGTTGGCATGTTGTGGGACGGCCAAGTGTTTGACTTGGACGGTTGGATCATTCCAGCGAACCTGTCAGACGAGCGTAAAAAGCGCGCATTGGATTACGTGAAATTCGCAACAGATACACAGCGTTTGGCAGACCAAGCGAAGTACATCTCTTACGGTCCTGCACGTATGTCATCTGCACCATTGGTTGGTAAGCACGCATCATTGGGCATCGACATGGCACCACACATGCCAACAGATCCAGAAAATGCGAAAAACACGTTGTTGTACAACTACAGCTTCTGGGCTGATTACCGTGACGACATCGATGCGAAATTCCAAGCATGGTTGGCTAAATAATATCTAATACGAATGGCGCGGGGACAGCCCCGCGCCATTTTAAATCCAAGTGGATAGACCCAAAAGCATGAGCAATTCCGAAACCGTTTTGGCCAATGATGGTACGTCGTTAAAAGCGAGCCTTGCCAAGTCATTGCGCCGTCAAAAAATCCGTGCGCTGTTGTTGATCGCGCCGCTATTGCTTTTCGTTCTGTTAACTTTCATCGCGCCTATCGTGGACATGTTGTTCCGTTCTGTCGAAAACAGTATTGTTCAAGAAACCTTGCCCGAAACGGTGCAACAATTGGCCAGCTGGGATTCCACAACTGGCGAAGCACCAGACGAGTTGGTTTTTGCGGCACTTGCGCGTGATCTGAAGGTGGCGGTTGCCAGTAAATCGCATACCAAGCTGGGATCGCGATTGAACTATGAGCAGACAGGGATTTCATCGCTATTTCGTCAAACAGGGCGCAAAGTTAAGAAGCTGGATTTGGAAAATACGCCATCATTCAAGGATGCGTTTTTCAAGATGAATAAAAAATGGAACGATCCGACCATCTGGACCACAATCCAGAACTTTTCAGGGAAATACACTGATGGGTATTTTCTGGCGGCAGCCGATCTAGAGCGCAGCACAGAGGGTGTTCAGGCCGTTCCGGAAGATGAGAAAATCTATTTTAAGCTGTTTTTACGCACGTTGCAGATGAGTTTGACCATTACGGTAATGTGTATTTTGCTGGGCTATCCCATTGCATTTTTGCTGGCGACCTTGCCATTGCGCACGTCGAACATGTTGATGATTTTAGTGTTGTTACCGTTCTGGACATCGCTGTTGGTGCGGACATCCGCATGGAAGGTTTTGTTGCAGCAACAAGGGGTTATTAATGATTTCCTTGTCTTCGTTGGCATTGTTGCCGATGATAATCGTTTGGAATTGATCAACAACGTCACGGGTACAGTGATTGCGATGACGCATATTTTACTTCCGTTTATGATCTTACCGCTGTTTTCGGTGATGAAGACAATTCCGCCTACCTATATGAGGGCAGCGAAATCCATGGGGGCGAATGATTTTACCGCATTCCGTCGCGTCTATTTTCCACAATCAATTCCAGGTATTGGCGCGGGTTCGATCCTATGTTTCATTTTGGCGATTGGTTACTACATCACGCCTGAAATCGTGGGTGGTACCAAGGGTGTGTTTATTTCAAACCGTATCGCATACCACATTTCCAGTTCGCTTAACTGGGGGCTGGGCGCCGCGTTGGGTGCGATTTTGCTGGTGGTGGTTTTGATGCTGTACTGGCTGTACGACAAATTCGTCGGCATCGATAATGTGAAGTTAGGATAGATTATGGGATTGCCAATTTACGCATCACCAGCGCAAAAAGCGTGGTATTATACATTCCGTATTCTGTGCGGGATGATCTTCTTCTTCCTGATTTTCCCGATTTTGGTGATTATACCTTTGTCGTTTAACGCGCAGGATTTTTTCACGTTTACACCTGAAATGTTAGCATTCAAGGCGGAGGGTTATTCGTTAAAGCACTACGAGGATTTCTTTACCAATAATGATTGGCAGAATGCGTTGAAGAACTCTTTACGGATCGCACCGATAGCGACGATTATGTCGGTGTCATTCGGCACGCTGGCAGCAATTGGTTTGTCTCAATCACATGTTCCAGCACGTCGTGCAATCATGGCGATCTTGATTTCGCCGATGATCGTACCGCTGATTATTTCTGCGACGGGTATGTACTTCTTTTACTCAAAAATTGGTATCCAAGGCACATATTGGGGCGTTGTTTTGGCACACGCCGTGTTGGGAGTTCCATTTGTGATTATCACTGTGACGGCCACATTGGTTGGCTTTGATAAATCACTAACCCGCGCGGCGGCGAATATGGGGGCGGGGCCTGTGCGCACGTTCTTTAAAATTCAAATGCCGTTGATTTTGCCTGGCGTAATTTCGGGTGGTTTGTTTGCCTTTATCACGTCATTTGATGAGGTCGTTGTCGTGTTGTTTGTGGGCTCGGCTGGTCAGAAGACTTTGCCATGGCAGATGTTCACGGGATTGCGTGAACAGATCAGCCCGACGATTTTAGCGGTGGCAACGATCCTGATCGCGATGTCGATCCTGTTGCTAACGACGCTGGAATTGCTACGCCGCCGTTCGGAGCGCCTACGTGGAATGTCACCGGGTTAATGTTGGCGACATAAATTTTAAGGGCCGCTGTTGAATGACAGCGGCCTTTTTCGTTTTAGATATGTGGTTTTGGCGCTGGCACGCGATCGGCGTCGCCTGAATTTGGCTCGCCAGTGGGTTCAATTAGTAAAACCTTCACCTCGTTTTCGGCGCGTGGACGATGCACCACACCTTTGGGCACAATGAACAATTCGCCTGCTTTCACTACGCGACTTTCCTCGCCCTCGATATCCATGAACATCTCGCCTTCGATCACATAAAAGAAGTCATCGGTGTCGGCGTGTAAATGATAGGGAAACTCACCCTGAAATTTTACAACCATCACGTCATTTTGGTTGTAGTTTGCCACCACATGCGGGTCCCAATGTGTGTTAAACATTGCAAGTTTTTCAGACACGTTGATCGTTTTCATGAACTTCTCCTTCGGTGTATGGGTTGTGCATGGATTGTGCATCACCATTTTAACCTAAAAACGCCAACCAAGCGGTGATCGTGAATACGCTGATTGCGGTGCAAATAACCACCGATGTGGCGGCGGTTTGTTCGGCGCGTTTATACATGCTGGCGAAGATATAGGTGTTGATGCCCGGTGGCATTGCCGCAATCACTACACAAGAATTCCGCACACTCGTGGGTAGTTCGAAAACGTGAGTGCCCATGATGTAAACAAATGTCGGGAACAGGATCAGTTTTACCAAACCAACCATGGCCACCTCTGGTAGGTTGCTGGTTAATTTGTAGCGATGCAAAACGCCACCCAGTGCGAAGAGGGCCACGGGTAGGGCGCTACGGGCCATCATTTCCAATGCTGCTTCTAATGTTGTTGGCATGGCGATGCCGCTGAAGTTAAAGGCGAAACCCATGATCAAGGCCAGTGCCAATGCGTTGTGGAAAATGGCGTTTGTGACTGCCTTGAAGATTGCGACAGGGCCATGACCGCCTGCACGTAAAACCTCCATACATGTGATGCCGATTATATAGCAAAACAACACATGAACCGACGCCAAGGCATAGTTGGTGGAAAGTGCTGGCGTGCCATATGCGCGTTCCATGATGGGGAGGCCCAAGAGAACCATGTTGGAAAACAAAGTGGTGAAGCCAACGGCGACAGCTTGGCCAGGGGTGCGTTGAAACATCAGGTATCCCATGAGGCCGCCGATGATGAATATGAATGCGGCGGGTAGGTAGTAGGTGGCGAACAATGGGATGTTGAAATAGGTTTCAAGATCAAGCTGTGCTACCGCCAAAAACAACAAGCAAGGGATGGCAAATTTTTGGGCAAATTTCGCAAGTGCATCGACCGCATCATTAGATAAGAGTTTTTGCCACATAGCTGCATATCCCGCCGCGATGATCAGGAATACGGGCAGGACAGTAATGAAGATGCTGAGCATTGTTAAACCTTGTAGGTTAGCTGCATGCCATCATATGCAGGTGTGACATTATCGGGCGTTTCACGGTCCAGCGTTTCATAATCTAAATCGACGTGCATGTTGGTTAGGATCGCGCGTTTGGGGGCGTATGTTTCGATCCATTCTAACGCCTGTTCCACGTTCGCATGACTAGGATGTGGGGTGTAGCGCAGGCTGTCTAATATCCAACATTCAATATTTGCGAGGTCGATTTCTGGATTTCCCATTAATGCAGAAATATCAGGAGTGTATAGGACGTCATTCACACGAATAGCACGTACATCGATGTTGCCGTGTTCCACGTCAAATGTATTGATCCTAATCTGTCCGCCTGCGCCATCCACGACCAGTTCTGAACCAAGATCATGCATGTCCAAAATGGGGGGATATGGTGATCCCGTGGGGGTTTCAAATGCGTATCCGAAACGTTCCATAATCATGTCGCGCGTGCGTGGGCCAGCAAAGACAGGCAGGCGTCTTTTCATTGCTAAAACAATCATCCGTAGATCATCTAAACCATGTAAATGATCGGCATGTTCATGGGTGTAGACCACAGCGTCCAATGCGCCGATTTCAGCGTCCAATAGTTGTTCGCGCATATCGGGTGAAGTGTCGATTAACACGGACGTAACGCCTTCGTTCTCAAAGCGTTGTATCAGAAGCGAACAGCGTCTGCGTTTGTTGCGTGGATTTTTGGGGTCGCACGCCCCCCAATTGCCGCCCAAACGTGGTACGCCGCCCGAGGAGCCACAACCAAGTATGGTGAAGCGCAGCTCAGCCATTATAACGCGGCCTTGGAAAACAGGGTGCTGAAATTTTGCGTCGTTTGTTCAGCAAAATCAGCGTAGTCCATTCCAAATATTTCCGCGCCAACACGTGCGGTATCTGCGGTATATGCGGGTTCGTTTCGTTTGCCGCGATAGGGAACTGGTGCCAAGTAGGGAGCGTCTGTTTCGACCAACACGCGATCTACAGGTGCATTGGCGAAGATATCGCGAAGGTCTTGGCTCTTTTTAAAGGTCGCGATGCCCGACATGGACAAGTAGAAGCCCAAATCTAATGCTGCGCGACCCAGTTCAGCGGAGGAGGAAAAGCAGTGCATGACGCATGAATATACGCCCTTGGTGCGTTCGTCGCGCAGGATTTCTATCATGTCATCATCGGCTGCACGGGAGTGTATGATGAGTGGTAATCCCGTTTCACGCGCGGCTGTGATGTGGATGCGTAGGGATTGTTTTTGGACCTCTGCACTCTCGGATGTGTAATGATAATCCAATCCCGTTTCGCCAATCCCAACCATTTTGGGATGTTGGGCGATTTCGATCAATTGATCGACTGTTGTCATCGGTTCTTCGCTGACGTGCATTGGGTGTGCGCCAGCGGCGTAGAAAACTGGGGCGTAGGTTTCTGCAATGGCCCGCACGGATGGCTCGTTTTTAAGGCGTGTACAGATCGTAACCATACGCGCAACACCAGCATCGTTTGCGCGGGCGATTAGATCGGGAATTTCGCCTTCAAAATCAGGGAAATCTAAATGACAGTGACTATCGACGATAATTGGGTTTGTCATGTTGGCCTCAGACACGAGCGGTTTCTTCGAATGTAAGCAACATATCTAGGATCACTGAGGAAGGGTCAAGATTAACCGCGCGGGCGTGCGTGGTGCGTGATGTGGTTTGTTGCAACAGATCTGCCCATTTTCGCGCGGATTGAATGTTTGGGGCCAGTTTGGACAGGATTAATGCTTCGCCTTGTGCGGCCTCTGAAAAATCGGAGGGTTGTAATGCGCCGAATTTGGCGAGGCGGGCGATGAATTGGGCGTAGAGGCGCAGCGTCATAGCGTACCGTTCCACCGCGTTTTTACCGACACAGGCGTCCGCCATCGATTGCATCGTTTGACGATCCATGCGGGGTGCTTGGCCCGCCAATTCGACAATAGAGCGGTACAGATTGGCGCCCTCGCTGGAAATCAGATCGATGGACGCGCCAACAGAGCCATCCGCTAGGATACCGACGGTTTGCAGTTCGGATTGTGTTTCGAAACCTGATTGCGCCAATGCGGCCCTAAGGTCGTTTGGTTGCAAGGCGTTACAGCGTAATGTGCGGCAACGGGAACGGATTGTGGGCAGCAGGCGAGAGGGTTGGTGGCTGACGAGTAGGATTAAAACCTTGGCTGGTGGTTCCTCCAATACCTTAAGTAATGCGTTTGCGGCGGCGGTGTTCATTTCGTCGGCGGCATCGATGATTGCCACACGCCATCCGCCATCTGCGGCGGAGAGGGTGAAGAAGCTTTTGAGTTTGCGAATTTCATCGACGGTGATGTTTTGTTTCAGTTTTTTGGTTTTTTCATCCCATGGACGACGTGCCAGATATAGCCCCGGTTCGCCCATGGCATCGATGCGCCGTGAAACGGGGTGATCGGGGGATACATCCAATGTGGTAGGGGCGGCTTCGTCGAACATGCCGCCCTTTTCTGGTTGTGCCAGTAGGAACCGTGCGATTTTCCATGCTAATGTCGCCTTACCGATGCCCTTAGGGCCAGTGATCATCCATGCATGATGAAGGCGGTCCGAATTATAGGCATTCAGGAAATCGGCCTGTGGCGCGTCGTGACCGTGCAGGGTGTATGTGTGGCGCGGGTGGCATGCGCCAGCCTGTTGATCCGAATATTGGATGTCATCGCTCATGTGAGGCGGGCCGTGACGATGTTTTCGATATCTTGGGCGATGGTTTCGCGATCCCGCATGCCGTCGATCACGTGACAACGATCATTTTGCGATGCGGCAAGTTCCAGAAAACCCGCGCGAAGCGATTTTTGGAATGATAGGCCGAAATCCTCGAACCGATCTTCGCCGCTGTCGCGTGCCAAGCCACGTGCCAACGAATTTTCGGGATCAGCATCGATAACGAAAGTTATATCGGGTTCTTTCTGGATGATGATGTCGTGCAATTGATCGACGGTGGCGCGTAGATCGGCGCGGGCAACGCCCTGATAGACGCGGGTTGAATCGGCGTAGCGATCGCAGATTACGATTTTGCCTGCATCTAATGCGGGCTGGATGGTTTTTTCCATGTGATCCCGGCGAGCGGCGGTAAACAATAGTATTTCGGTTTCGGGAGACCAGCGATCTGTATCGCCAGAGACCAACAGAGTACGGATCAACTCCGCGCCGACACTGCCGCCTGGTTCGCGAGTTTTGACGATATCGTGGCTCTTCGCGGATAATTTGGAAGCCAGCATTTCAGATTGGGTTGATTTACCCGATCCATCAATGCCCTCGAATGTGATAAATAGACCTGTGCCCATGTTTAATTGCTGGACCACAGTTTGCCACCCAACAAATCATTACTGAGCAATTCGGCGGAGGCCAGAACGCGGGTAACAATGGAACCTTTGGCAACGTTGTTTTGCGCGACCAAGTTGTGTTTTGTGGTTTCCATAGTAGGTGCAGTCACGGTTAGGGTGGCGACGTGATCGCCGGCGGCGATCGGTGCCTCTAACGGTCCTTCATAGGTGACTTCGATTGCGACATCATCCAGAGATCCCTGTGGAAATAGGCCTGAAATATTGTTCTGTGCTACCAGTCCAACGGTTTTCTCTCCGCCAAGCCATACCTTGGCGTCCGCGATTTTGGTGCCTTTTTTGAATAACTCTTTGCTGACGAATTGGCGGAATGCCCAATTTGTTAGCTTTTCCGCTTCGCTGGCGCGGGCGCTCTTTGAATCTAATCCTGTGATCATAAAGATTACGCGGCGGTTGCCTTGTTTCGCCGAGCCAACAAGACCATACCCAGCCTCGTTTGTGTGGCCTGTTTTTAGGCCATCTGCGCCAATACCAAGGTTTAACAGTGGGTTGCGGTTGTCTTGCTTAACACCGTCCCAAGTGAAGGAGCGTTGCGAGAAGAAGCCGTAGTATTCGGGAAATTTGGTGATGAGTTCGTTTGCAAGGAATACCAAATCACGTGCGCTCATGCGTTGTTTGGGGTGCGGCCAGCCAGTGGCGTTACCAAAGGTAGAGGATGTCATGCCCAATTCAACGGCGCGCGTTGTCATTTGTTCGGCGAATGCATCTTCTGTGCCGGCGATATTTTCAGCGACGGTGATGCAGGCGTCGTTGCCAGATTGTACGATTATACCTTGGATCAAGTCTCGCACAGTGACACGTTCGCCAGTGCGCAGGAACATGGTTGAACCGCCGCGCGCTGTTGCTTTCTCCGAAACCAGAAATTTTGTGTCCATGGTTACCCGACCATCGCGTAAGGCCTCGAACAGCATCAGAGCGGTCATAAGTTTTGACATAGATGCAGGCGGGACAGGGCGATCGGCATCTTTGGCCAATAAAACCGTTCCTGTGGTTTGATCGACGATCATTGCGGAACGTGCCAACGTATCAAACGCCCATGCCTGGCCTGTCATACACATAATAATGGCGAATGCGGTGATTTTACGAATGAATGCCATGACTTAACCTTTTACGAAATATGCGTCCGAGAAACCCATGGATTTTACGGATGTCAGCAGTTTGGCCTTCTCAGCCTTAGTTGATACAGGGCCAGCCAACACGCGGAAGAAGGTTTTGCCTTTGGCGCTGGATTTTACGATTTTGCCAGCGAGGCCTTTGGCCTTTAGCTTGGCCAAAGTTGCGTTGGCGTTTGATTCAACACTGAACAGGCCCAGTTGTGCGTAAACAGCATTTACTGGCACCACAGGCGGTGTTACCGCTGGCTTTGGTGCAACAGCAGCTTTCGTCGCTTTTTGGGCTGGTTTTGTAGCTACTTTGGCCGTTTTTGCGGCCTTCTTGGCAGGTTTAGTCGCCTTTTGGGGCTTCGCGGCGGGTGTCTTGGTTTCATCCAAAGCTTTTAATGTGGAGGATGCGATGTCTTCGCTGGGGGCTGGTTTCGGGGCCTTTGGATCGGTGACAGCGGTTTTTTGTATGCGCATCGCCGTGACCGAGATTTCTAATGTGGTTCCCGCAGTTGCGCCAATGGCGCTGGCAGCGTCAGATGATAGTTGAAACGCAGGGCCGGGCAGGCTCGCTTCGCGATTGAAGAGGGCGCCGATGACGAATTTGCCGTTAGCTTTGTTACGTATAATAACGCGTTCTGGTTTTTTGTTGTCGGGATGTGCCACCCATACGCCACCCAGTGAGGGTCGACCGTCCCATAATGCCTTGGCTGTTTTTTGGAACACTTCGGGTGCTTCGACATCTTTTTCGATGAACTTTTTTGCTGCGGCTGGGACGGTTTCGGATTTTTGGGTCGTTTTAAACAACGGCGCACCTTCTTGACATGCCGCTAATATAACAGCAGATCCAGCCACAAGTGCCACACGACTAAACCCTTTTGTAAAACGATACCTGCTCACAATCACCACTCCTGCTGAGCGAAACAACCCTGACGTTTCGCGATTTGCCGCTTATTTTTCGGCTTGAACAGACCTTAGACAATTATCAACATGGTTGGAAGCATGTTGTTATGCAAAAAAAATACAATCGGCGCCGATTTGCGCATTAATTGGGCTTGCGTCTGGTTCAAAGTCGATTTAGGAACCGCGTAACGGAGAGGTGGCAGAGTGGTCGAATGCGGCGGTCTTGAAAACCGTTGAACTGCGAGGTTCCCAGGGTTCGAATCCCTGTCTCTCCGCCACTCACTCCAAGGATATTGGGGTGACCTACTTATCCCAGATATTACCCCCTAGATTCAGCAGCTTAGGCTTTGCGCTAAGATTCTGAGACTTCTTTGATTTCACCTTTTGTGGCTTTTCGTAGTGAAGTCTCAAACTAGCAAAAACCATGACCTGGTTTGAGATTTACAGGGATTAACAGGGAATTTTCTTTTTTTGGTGTGGGGCTGGCTATTACACGAAAGCGATCATGATTAATCTGGCGCTGCTAATTTGAGATGCTATGTGGTTGCGATTTATACGCTATGTGAGGAACAGATTTTCTTGTTCTTTCCAGTACATAGGCAGGATTGATCTGGCGAACAGTGAGACAGACCAATGGTCCGGATGATCGCCGGATAGAATGGCTTTCTGAATAGTAGGAGAGAGTAGGCCAAGGCGGATGCGTTTTCTGAGGTGGTCTAAACTTGTTTCTGTTTCCTTAGCTATTGCCGCATGGCTTTTACCCTTACGAAGCTCATCTAGCCAAAACCGCGCATTTTTGAGTGCGGCCAATAACGTTGTATTTGGACTTTCTTTGAGATCACCTAAGATGATCTTCATTTCATTTGACCGGCGTTTGATTGCAAACGGAGTTATAAATCTCAAGCATTTTGAGTCAATTGATTGTTTATCGACTTGGAGAGCCTCTCCCAGTAATTCTCTGGAAAGTTCGATCTCAACTTCGCCTGACTGAAGTTTTGCATGGTTTAAGGTACTTAAAATGTCCGTTTTTGTAATGCTCCGTACATCGATTTTCTCATTTAGAGCCTGAAGCTTTGATATGTCAGTTTCCCCAAATAGGGTCATGTTACTTTGTAGGGCTAATAAATGCCCTCTAATCGCTTTCTGAATTGATTCTTCAAGCGCTTTAGCCGGCAAACGCCATCCACTTGGGTCTTTCTGCTTGATCAGCCGATTGGAGATATAATAGCGTAATATCCGCCCGTTTTTCTTGGTATGTGTTGGTGTGAGGTGATCGCCGCTGTCGTCTATGACTTTGCCCAGAAGGGGAGGTTTCTGGTGGTATGCATCTTTGCGATGGCCCATTTGTCGACTTGATGTCGCTTGTAGTTTTGTCTGAACACGTTCCCAAACATCCTCCTTGATGATCGCTTCGTGATGGCCATCGTAGACCTTTTCCTTATGCCTGATCTTTCCAATATATATCGGATTACGTAGGATATGATGGATCTGGCCCTTGGACATGATTGATCCACCCATGCGCTTACCTGAAGCGTAGTTGCGCAGCTTAGACCGTAATCCAATTTCTTCGACCTTATCGCGGACAAGCCGCATGTTCTCCAGCTGGTCATAGAGCTCAAAAATGGTTCTAACTTCTGCGGCTTCGGTTTGATTTACAATCAGCCCGCGAACAGTTTTATCTGGATTTGGATCATATCCCAGTGGGACTGTACCTCCCATCCAAAGACCCTTTGCCTTAGAGGCTGCGATCTTGTCGCGAATACGCTCTGCGGTCACCTCTCGTTCGAACTGTGCGAAGCTTAAAAGCATGTTGAGAGTTAACCGTCCCATGGAATTGGCAGTGTTAAAGCTTTGCGTGACCGACACAAAACTAGCCTTGCTAGCCTCTAAGCTGTATCCCGTCATCGCCATTGAGACAGATTGGTATGTTTTGCTAAGCTAGAGTTTTTAGCTCATCGTATTCCTTGAAAGGAAACATGATGAGAACGAGAACAGGGCCGAATGGATCGGCTGACAGACATGTTAAAGAGATTAAGCGTAAAACGCGTAGGAAATTTTCTGCGGAAGAGAAGATCCGTATTGTTTTGGATGGCTTGCGCGGGGAAAGTTCGATTTCTGAGCTGTGCCGCCGCGAAGGGATCGCAGAAAGCTTGTATTACAACTGGTCTAAGGACTTCATGGAAGCTGGTAAAAGGCGGTTGGCTGGCGATACTACCCGCCAAGCAACTTCGAGCGAAGTGACCAATCTTAAAGCTGAGGCGCGCGATCTGAAGGAGGTCGTAGCCGAACAAACGCTTGAACTGCGCCTTCTCAAAAAAAGCATGCTCGCGGATGGGGGCGACCCAGAATGAGATATGCCGCATCAGAAAAGCTCGAGATTATTAGGTTGGTAGAAGGATCTCACCTGCCTGTTAAACGGACATTGGACAAGTTGGGCGTATCACGCCCGACTTTATATCGCTGGTATGATAGATATTTACAGCGCGGAGAAGCTGGTCTTGAAGATCGCAAATCCCATCCAGGGCGCGTCTGGAACCGTATTCCCGATAAGGTTCGCCAAGCCATGTTGGATATGGCACTGGAAAGGCCAGAGCTTAGCCCACGAGAGTTGGCGGTCACCTTCACTGACGAACGGAGTTACTTTGTCTCAGAGGCCAGTGTTTATAGGCTTTTACGATCCCATGACCTGATCACCAGCCCTGCGTTCATCGTGATGAAAGCAGCCAGTGAGTTCCGCGATAAAACCACGGCACCAAATCAACTTTGGCAGACTGACTTTACCTATCTCAAGGTAATTGGCTGGGGTTGGTTCTACTTGTCGACAGTTTTGGATGATTACAGCCGCTACATCATAACTTGGAAGCTTTGTACTGGGATGGCCGCCTCTGACGTTCAAGATACTTTGGATCAGGCTTTGGCCGAAACAGGACTTGATCAAGTGAATGTCGTTCATCGTCCTCGTCTACTGTCAGATAATGGGCCGTGCTATGTGTCGGGTGAACTTGCCGCATATTTAGAAGATAAAGGCATGCCGCATACACGTGGCGCACCGTATCATCCACAAACCCAAGGTAAGATTGAGCGCTGGCATCAAACACTCAAAAACCGCATCTTGTTAGAGAACTACTTCCTGCCAGGAGATTTGGAAACGCAGATTGCGGCCTTCGTTGGGAATTATAACCATCAGCGGTACCACGAAAGCTTGAACAATCTGACGCCAGCTGATGTGTACACAGGCCAAGATCACACAATCTTACTTGAACGCGAAAAAACAAAAAGGAGGACCATGAAACAAAGGCGCTTGCAGCACGCTATGTCTGCTGCTTAAATAAAACCAGATGAGCAATCACTCTTCAAAGCTTAATTGCCATCTGTCTCAAATCATATGATGACGGACAAATGCGCTATTTTGCGTAGGAGGAGAAATTAGATTAAAACCGAATATCCCAAAATCAGGTCGATCAGAGGAAATCAATTTTAACATTTCACAATGTGCATTTGGTTCGATCCAGTCATCGCCATCTAAAAAATACACGTATTCTCCTGTGGCTTTTTTTAATCCAACATTGCGTGTTAGGCCAACGCCAATGTTTTTGGAGTTTTGAAAAATCTCGATCTCGGGGTGTTCAAGTTTTATCTTTTTGATTATGTCCCAAGTTGTGTCTGTTGAGCAGTCATCAATTACCACGACCTGATGGTATGTAGGTTGTTGATCTATTACGCTAGACAATGCCTCCACGATATAGTCTGGCTGATTGTAGGAAGATATAATTACTGAGATCGTTGGGGGTTTCATATTATTATCTATAGGCCTAACTTAGCAATATATCTTTTAGTTTAAGCCCTAACTCCTTAAGGATTTTTTTGTTGAATGCCTCATCATCGGCTGCAAATGTTAAATTATAACCGGACGCGTCTTCATTCATATTGATCTGTAATTCGCTGTCGGAAAGCGCAACCTTTTGTATTGGAATATCGCGTAATGTTATGGGACCAACGCGCTGAACACTTCCAGATTTGGCCATTAAACCATTCGCAAACATCGACCGTTTCCCACGCCCAACTGCGAAGGGTATATGAACAATATATTGAAAGAAATGCACTTTCTTCCGTTCTAGCGCTATATCGATCTTACTTCCACTACGCATTGCGGTCGTTGGTAGATTGGCAATGCCCTGGGCTAGCTTGTTGGCGACATAACGCGCACTTGCGTGTAAATCGCGTGATGGATCACGCTGGTATTTCAAGACAACCATATTTGTATGAAATCCTACATATGTGTCAAGTCGGTGGTCATTGCGACCAATAAAAGTGGTAATATATACTTCTTCTGCGTCAGCCTCTTGGCAAATCATTTCTGCGAAACTTGCAAAAACATAATTAAATAGAGTTAAACCATGTTGGGTTGCTAGGTTATTGACAGAGTTTAATTGGCCCTTTGATAACGGTATTTTCCCACCCGCCGTTGTTGATGAATGCATCTGATCAAGAGGGGGAAGGTTTTTTGCTGCTCGACCGAAATTAACAGGTTTTTGAATCGGTAATAACTCATTCTCCCAAAAAGGAATGGTTGGATCCTCACGATTGTCGCCGACCAAAGCCCATTCGTTTATGTAATCTTTATGGCTTACTGCTTTGGATAGTATTGGCATGTTCAATAGGTATTTAATGAGATCTTCGATCAGAATGATGACACCGAATCCATCGCTGATGGCGTGATGTATTTTCACAATTAAAACATCACCGCGACCGATAAATTTCACCAAGTGCATTTCAATCATCGAATCTGAAAATATTGAAATTTTTTCGTTTCCAATGGAATTTATTTTGTTTTGAAATTCTGTATCAGAAACTTCGCCACAACTCTGAACGAGCAAGCCAGTCGGATGTTTAGCCGCTATTTTTGATTGCCATGAACCATTTTTTTTCTTGAAAGATAGCCGCAGTATGTCGTGGCGTTTACACAACTGATCAAAAGCGCGATTTATACGTCTCTCATCCGCCTTTGGGGTTATTTGAACCGCCCAATTTATCAACATGTGTTCGTGGAAACGGTCAGAGCAAGCTGGATCGCCACAAGTTGACAGCATTCGATGATGCCAGCCAGTTATCGGAAGACCTTCATCTTTGGGCATAGAGTGTCCTATAAATAAATTCAGTATAAATATTTAGCTACAAGTAATTCGTAGAAAATAGCACTATGATAGAGATATTTGTATATCAAAGCCAACCCTTAAATCTATCGACCGTCAGGTTAATTGGAGTGTTGCCAGAAAAGCTCGAGGCCCAGGCGATCAATCATCAATTGTGGTCAATGACAACACCTAAGAGTTATAGCCGAAAGTTGGTGACGGCCTGAAAAGGCGGCATAATCAAATCAACAACGAGCCAGAGCCTCCACTAAATTATTAGCTCACGTGTTCCAATTTATCTGACGACGGACAATTGCGATTTTCAGTTCTTTTTTACACGACTTTCAAAACCAATTTTCCCTAGCGGAGTTACAACTGAAGAAGCAGAATTCTATCGCGCTAATACGACGGGTCATTGGAAATTACTTAAACAGGGATGTTTTTTAATTGCTCTATAAAGTGTGGTTGGTGCAGGATTTTGGCAAAATGCTCATCCATGCCGGAAACAAAAAACTCATGTGCGAGGCCGCCTACAAAATTGTTGCGACCTGTCAGCCAATACTTCAACAACAGCTCTTGGATGATCGCAGTCGGAATTTCACGTAGGTTTTCAACGCCTTGGTGGCCCGCGCCTCTGCGCCGGTTTAGTGTTGTCGTGCAGTGGCTTGGCTGGGGACTGGTTCGCGGTCACGCCTCAGATGCGTTAAATAATACTGTGTTCAAATTTGGGTCCGCCGGCAATACGGTTGAGGTGAATGAGTGTAAAATGCAACCGGTTGCAAAAAAATCATACTTGGTTAAACTCTAACACGAATCATAGACAAGTTTTGGCTTAGGAGAGGGCACACGGATATCAAACGAGGTTTACGTTGAGCTAATTATTCTCGACGCTTCAATCGCTTTAAGCATCACAGTGATACGAGTCACGCATGCAGTCCTAGCGTACTCAAATTAATCGATGGTTCATTGAATGTCGTATTCGAATACAGCCTCAACAGAGGTCCCGGAAATATAAACCGTGCACCGGGCACGTTAAAGGGAGGAATAAAATGAAGAAGACTTTTATAGCCGCTGGCCTTGTTGCATTGATGGGAACATCAGCAATTGCCCAAGACATTGGCGCAACATTTTCGCGTTTTGATGATAACTGGTTGACTGTTTTGCGCAATGGCATGGTCGAACATGCCAAAACAATCGATGGTCTTAACTATCAACAAGAAGACGCAACAGATGATTTGGCAAAACAAATCGACCAAGTGAAGAACTTCGTTGCTTCTGGTGTTGATGCGATCATCGTGAACATCGTTGATACTTCTGCGGGCGCTGCTGTTTCTGCGGCTGCTGGCGATACACCGTTGGTTTACGTTAACCGCGAGCCTGACAATGTGAATGAATTGCCAGCGACGCAGGCATTTGTTGCATCAAACGAAATTGAATCAGGCACATTGTCTGCATTTGAAATCTGCAAAAACTTGCGTGCAGCAGGTAAGGCAGGCGGTGCAACCGGTTACATCATGAATGGTCAGCTGTCTAACCAAGCGGCGGTTCAGCGTTCAAAAGACGTACACGACGTTATCGGTATGGACATGTGTAATTTCATGACGATCATCGACGAGCAAACTGCGAACTGGTCACGTGACGAAGCACAAGATTTGATGACAAACTGGATGTCTTCTGGTGAGCCATTTGATTTCGTTCTTGCGAACAACGACGAAATGGCAATTGGCGCGATCCAAGCGATGAAAGCTGCGGGTCTGGACATGGCCGTAATCCAAGTAGGCGGTGTTGATGCATCACAAGATGCTTTATTGTCTATGGCGGCTGGCGATTATGATGTGACTGTATTCCAAGACTCTGTCGGTCAAGGTACTGGCTCTATTGATGCGGCTATCCGTTTGATCAATGGTGAAAAAGTGGACCAAAAAGTCTACATCCCGTTCAAGTTGGTTACACCAGCAAACATGGGCGATTTCTTAAGCAAGAACTAAGCCAATTAAAATAAAGACGGCGCTCATGGCGCCGTCTTTCACGTTTTATGATATCAAACAGGGACGGAAATCATGAGTGAATCTAGCGATGGTATCGGTGGTTTAACCTTCGATAAATCCAAAAAATCTTGGCCAAATGAACTGAATGTTCTTCTCGCCCTTGTTATCATTGTTGTTATCTTTGAAGTTCTTGGGCAAATGTTGCCCTATATGAATGATCAAAGTTTTCTGTTCGACACGCGTGGCAGATTTGATAGCATTTTCAACGAAGCACGCTTGAAAATTATTATTCTACAAGTTGCTGTTATTGGCATTATTGCCCTTGGTGCAACACAAGTTATCATTACCGCAGGCATTGATCTCAGTTCGGGGCCATTGGTGGCCGCCACAGCAATGATTGCGATGAGTTTCGGCCAAACTGAACTGGTAAATGGTTTCCCTAACCCCAAGGCGGTTTTCGGCGTCTGGGCGATGGACTTACCGGTGATTATCCCAATTATAATAGGGCTTTTATTCGGCGCCTTCATTGGCGCCATTAACGGCAGCTTCGTTGCTTACCTTAAAATACCTCCCTTCATTGCGACATTGGGCATGTTCCTAATTTGCCGCGGTATTGCATTATGGTGGTCCGCTGGTCGCCCCGTTTCATTCCCAACAGAGAGCTATAAATTCATTGGCAGTGGCATGATGCCTGTTGTTTGGTTCCTTGCGCTTGCCACTGTTTTTCATGTCATTCTAAAATATACAGTTTACGGTAAACACACATATGCGATTGGTTCCAACGAAGAGGCCGCGCGTATGTCCGGTATCAATGTGAAGCGTCACAAGGTGATGGTTTACATGATTGCCTCAATGTTGGCCGCGTTTGCTGGGGTAGTTTTGAGTTCGAAAGCATCAACAGCGCAGGCTGGTATGGGCGAGTTTTACGAGTTGTTCGCGATTGCTATGGCCGTGATTGGTGGCATCAGCCTGACGGGTGGTCGTGGTTCGATCATCGGCACTGTACTGGGTGCGATGGTTCTGGGGGTTATTCGATCTGGTTTTACGTTTATCAAATTGGATGGTTCTTACCAGTTAATGGCGATGGGTGGCATCATTATTGCAGCGGTCGTTCTGGACCAATACCGTCAACGCAATCGCGCATAGATTTGGAGAATTAAGATGAGTAACGATATCGTTCTGAAAACCGAAGATCTGACCAAATACTATGGTGGTGTTCACGCACTGGAAGGTGCGAATTTCGAAATGAAAGCTGGCGAACATATCGCCATTATGGGCGACAACGGCGCGGGAAAATCCACGTTTGTACGCCAAATCACGGGCGTTGAACAACGCACTCGTGGCAAGGTAACCTTCTATGGCGAAGAAGTTAATTTCGCGGGCCCATTGGATGCACGCGAGGCGGGGATTGAAACCGTTTTCCAGACACTGGCGCTGGCGGATGATTTGAATGTTCCGGACAACTTGTTCTTAGGGCGTGAAAAAACAAAGTGGGACTTCTTGGGGCCATTTCGTTTCCTTGATTACAAGGCTATGCACGCCGATACGATGGCAGGT
Organism: uncultured Amylibacter sp.; assembly: GCA_943846615.1. GTDB lineage: Bacteria > Pseudomonadota > Alphaproteobacteria > Rhodobacterales > Rhodobacteraceae > Amylibacter. The sequence continues at coordinate 2,709,265 of OX044354.1, forward strand.
TTGGAACGCACTGGTGTGAAAATCCCCAACATTCGCAACACGATTGCGAACATGTCGGGCGGGCAACGTCAGTGTGTCGCGATTGCTCGTACCGCGACATTCGCGTCCAGATTGACCATCATGGACGAACCAACGGCGGCATTGGGGGTTCAGGAAACCGCACAGGTGGAAAACATTATCCGCACGTTGAAAGAGGCGGGCGAACCGCTGATCTTGGTCAGCCACAACATGCGTCAGGTTATGGATTTGGTGGATCGTATTATCGTGTTTCGACGCGGCCGCATGGTTGCTGATCTAAATGTGAATGAAACCAATGGCGAAGATGTTGTTGCATATATCACTGGTGCAAAAACGGGCGCTGAATTCGAAGGCGCTGCGTGAAACTGATTGATCTGACTGATCCCTTTTATGCACCTGTTTGGATACGGGTAACTGTTGTTGCCGTGTTGACTGTATGGGGTATTTTAGAAGTTGTTTTCGGGCATACGATGTGGGCCGTGATGTGTTTAAGTTTTGCGGCAATATGTACATGGCGTTTTGCGACAATAGATTATAGGACAGACGCGGATAATTGAAACAGGAGGGCCAGATGGCCGTAACGCTGAAAGATGTGGCCGAGCTGGCTGGCGTGTCACGTTCCGCGGTGTCGCGTACCTATACCGAAGGGGCGTCTGTTTCTTCTAAAACCCGAGAAAAGGTGATGCGTGCCGCGTCTGAATTGGGGTATAGCCCGAATGCGCTGGCATCTTCATTGACAACGGGGCGCACCAAGATGATTGGTTTGGTGTCAAACAACTTTCACAACCCGATATTCCTTGAAGTTTTTGATCTGTTTACCCGTGGACTACAGGAACGCGGATTGCGCCCGTTGTTGGTGAACCTAACGGATGAAACCGATCCCCAAGCGTCTGTGCAAATGTTACGACAATATTCCGTCGATGGTGTGATCGTAGCATCATCCACCTTGCCACCTGGTTTTGCGCGTGCGTTTCGTGATGCGGGTATGCCAGTCGTGCATTCATTTGGGCGGCACTCTACCGATCCCGCGGTGGATATTTTGGGCATCGATAACATCGCGGCGGGGCGCCTTGCTGCACGGACAATGATCGAACGCGGCTATTCTGATATCGCATTTCTGGGCGGGCCTGCAACGGCGACATCGACATTGGACCGCGAGAAAGGTTTTGTCACCGAAGTTGCCGCAAATAAGGGCGTGTCATGCACCACAAGTTTCGCGGATGCCTATTCATTCGAGGCAGGACGCGCCGAAATGCAACGCCTCTTGAATGGTCAGCCAGCACAGGCATATTTTTGCGGGGATGATGTTTTATCAATCGGGGCGTTGTCTGCATTGCAATCTGCGGGTTTACGGGTGCCTGATGATGTTGGGTTGATTGGCCTGAATGATATGACGATGGCTAGTTGGGCCAATATAAATTTGACCACGATCAACAATCCATTGTTTGAAATTATTTCCGCATCAATTGATCGTGTATCGGCGTTGGTTAAAGACAATTCAATCGCGCCACAGGCCCATTTGTTCGATTGCCATGTGGTTGAACGCGGGACATTACGCCCCGCGCCATAAACAGGGCCCAAACCCTATTTGAACATCGGTGGACGTGCATCCATCCATGCGCCATCTGCCTTAGCAGATTTCACGGCCGTATGCACCGCCGCCATGGAACGCACACCGGCCGCCGCATTTGGCAAACCATCGCGAACCTCGCCACGGATCGCGTCCGCCAAATCACAATAGATGTTCGCAACTGCCAACGGGAAACCTTCTGGGTGGGCAATTGAGACGCGTGACAGGCGTTGTGCATCCTCGTGCAACCCGCCTTCGCCTTTTTCAATGATCTGAGTGCGCCCGCCGACAGGGGTATAGATCAACTGGTTTGGTTGCTCAGACGTCCATTTCATGCCGCCGGTTTCACCAAAAATTTGGATTTCAAACCCGTGCTGACGCCCAATCGCAACAGACGATGTCCACAAACGCCCAACAGTCCCTTTGCCCATGCGGAAATTGACCATTGCGTCATCTTCCAGCTCGCGGCTGGGAATAGTTGATGCGAAATCCGCCGACAAGGTTTCAACTTCGTCGTCGCAGATAAAGCTGGCCATATGCATCGCGTGAATGCCACAATCAGCAAACTGCCCCGATACACCCGCCATCGCAGGATCATAACGCCAACGCACACGCGGATTATCGGCGTCGGTCGCATCGCCGTGATGACCGTGGCTGAATTCCGTCACGACCAATCGGATTTTGCCAACTTCGCCCGCACGCACCATGGCACGTGCCTGACGCACCATCGGGTAGGCGGAGTAGCAGTAGTTGACTGCGCAAATTTTCCCGGTCTTCTCGGCGATACGAACTATTTCTTCACCTTCTTCGACCGTCATCGTCATCGGCTTCTCGCACAAAACGTTGAAACCTGCCTCTAGGAAGGATTTTGTGATTTCAAAATGCGTGGCATTCGGGGTGGCAACGGTGACAAGATCAACGCGATCATCACGTGATTTTTCACCGGTTAGCATCTCTTGCCAGTCACCATAGGAACGATCCGCTGCAATCCCTAAACGTTGACCATATTCGCGCCCGACATCTGCGCGATGATCCAATGCGCCCGCCGCCAACTCGAACAACCCATCGGCCTGTGCTCCCAAACGGTGTGCTGGGCCGATTTGGCTGCCTTCGCCGCCACCAATCATGCCCCATTTTAACTTGCTCATGTGTGTCCCCTTAAAATCCGATGGATTGCAGATATGTGCGGTTTAACTTTGCATCATCAATCGGTGATGTATCACCAGATGGATCGCAATCTTGTTCAACCGTACACCAACCGGTAAAATTGTTGTCCAACAACACCTGACGCACAGCAGGGAAATCAACATCCCCATCGCCAAGGTTACAGAAAATACCTTGACCACAAGCATCGTAAAAATTGGTGCGTTTTCTAACAACATCAGCCTTCACCTTGGGATCGATATCCTTGAAGTGCATGTAACTAATACGATCAATGTGGCGTTTCATGAATGCAACGGGATCATAACCCGCATAGGAATGATGCCCCGTATCAAAGCAAATTTTCAAAATGCTTTCGTCAACCTCATCCAGTAAACGTTCCAGCTCAGGTTCGAAATCCATGAAACCCGCAGCATGGGCGTGGATGCCAACTGTCAAACCATATTTTTCGGTGCCCATACGCGCAACCGTAGCAATTCGATCACGAAACGCTGCCCATTCGGCATCATCCATTTGTTCCGCCTCATCCGCACGGCCCGCCGTTGGGGCGCGGCGCGGTGAAATACTGTCGATAATAACCAAATGCTTTGCGCCATGTGCCTTCAATGCTTCGCAGGTACGCACGGATGCGTCTAACACTTCGTCCCATTTGTCCGCGTCGTGGAAGGGGCGGAATATCACGCCACCAACGATTTCTTGGTTATGCTCGGCCAGTGCATCCGTCAGGATTGCGGGATCTTCGGGCATATACCCGATTGGACCCAGCTCAATACCCGTGAAACCTGCACTTGCGTTTTCTTGCAAAACTTTACGCCATGTTGGGTTGCGCGGATCGTCTGCGAACTCTACACCCCACGAACATGGTGCGTTACCTATTTTAATCATGATGCTACCTTTTCCTAATAGTCAGCAATTTGCACCCAAGCGTTCTTCTCACTTGAATCCAATGCAGCGTTTACAACTCTGTTGACCTCCATACCCTCGGCAAAGGTAGGCCAAATATTTCTCTTTTCATGGATTGCGCGCAGAAAATCATGCGCCTCAATAATAATCGTATCTTGATAACCTGTGCCATGCCCAGGGCCTTGGCAAAACGGTAGGTAATCAGGATGCGCAGGGCCGGTCAGAATCTTGCGAAAACCACGCTCTGCCTCTGGTCCTTCCATCGTGTAAAGGTGTAAGGCGTTTTGATCCTCTTGATCAAACTTGATCGATCCCTTGGTGCCATGAATTTCATAGGCATAGCCCATCTTGCGTCCCGTTGCGACACGGCTAAAAAACAAATGCCCCTGCGCACCGTTTTCAAAGCGACACATCATTTGCGCCTGATCATCGTTGGTAACCGTGCCATCAGGGCGCTCAGAATGAACTGTTTCTGCAATGGCGCTCAGCGATGCTATAGGTCCAATTAATGCGCGTGCGGCGTTGATCATATGAGGGGCCAAGTCGCCCATCGTCCCATTTGCCATTCCCTTCGTGCGCCATGTGGCGGGTAGGGCTGTATCCGCCAGAAAATCCTCAGTGTGTTCGCCGCGAAACCATGTGACATCGCCAATACGCCCCTCGGCGATTAATTGACGTGCGTATTGCGATGCAGGGGTGCGGATGTAATTAAATCCAACCATATGGATGCACCCTGAACTTTCTGCCGCTGATAACATTTCGCGGCTGTCTTTCAGCGAGGCACCCAATGGTTTTTCGCAAAATACAGGCTTCTTGGCAGCGAAAGCTGCCAATGCGATTTCACGGTGCGTTGATTGCGGCGATGCAATGATAACTGCGTCGACATCTGGATCGTCTACCAGTTCGCGCCAGTCGGTGGTTGCACGTGCAAAACCAAACTTGGAACGATACCGTTCAGCGCTGTCTGGCGTCGTTGCACAGACCATTTCCAAAACGGGACGCAACGGTGTTTCAAACAACGCACCAACAGACGCATAGGCGGCTGCATGAGCCTTGCCCATATAGCCACCACCAATGATTCCGATTTTTATATTGGTCATCTTTCGCTCTCCGTAAAACACTATTGCAACCGGTTGCAATTTATGTAACCTTGTTTGTGCGCAGTGGTCAATACCCATTAAGATGCGTGGAAGAATTTATGACATTTGGAGAGCATCTTGCCTGACCAGAAACACACAATCAAACTGACAGTCGCGCAGGCGATTATTCGTTACTTAACAGCGCAGTTTATCGAAATAGACGGCGAAAAAATCCGTGTTTGTGGTGGTGGCTTTGGCATCTTTGGCCACGGCAACGTAACCTGCCTAGGCGAAGCATTATACGCCAATCAAGAGGCTCTTCCGCTATATCGTGGTCAAAACGAACAAGGCATGGGATTCGCCGCCGCCGCATACGCAAAGGCGCATTTGCGCCGCCGTTTTATGTTTTGTACTGCCTCTGCAGGGCCGGGTACAGCGAACTTGTTAACCAGCGCGGCATTGGCCCATGCGAACCGGCTACCCGTTTTGATGCTGTGTGGTGATACCTTCAGTACCCGCTTGCCCGATCCGGTGTTGCAGCAACTGGAACATTTCGGCGATCCAACATTCGGTGTGAATGACGCGTTCAAGGCCGTCAGTCGTTATTGGGATCGCATCACACACCCTGCGCAAATCATCCAATCACTGCCGGCTGCATTGGCCACAATGTTGGACCCTGCGGATTGCGGACCTGCGTTTATCGGATTGCCACAGGATGTTCAGGGTTGGACATATGATTACCCTGTCGAGTTTTTCGCTAACCGCGTGCATCGCATTCGCCGTCAAGCACCGGACCATGCTGAAATTGAGGATGCCGTCGACCTACTGAAATCGGCAAAACGCCCGATGATTATTGCGGGCGGTGGCGTTCAGTATTCAGGTGCGATTTCTGAATTGACTGATTTTGCAGAAACACATCGAATCCCAGTGGTGGAAACCATCGCTGGTCGCGCGAATATGGTCGCGACACATGATCTGAACATTGGCCCATTGGGCGTTACGGGTTCTGATAGTGCTAATACGATCGCCGAACAGGCCGACGTCATTTTGGCCGTAGGTACGCGATTACAAGATTTCACGACCGGGTCGTGGTCGGCCTTTTCGAAGACCGCCAAAATCATAGGATTAAACGCCGCCCGTCATGACGCGGCCAAACATATGTCCGCGACGATTGTTGGGGACGCTAAGGTCAGTTTGCGAATTCTACAAGACGCCTTGTCGGGGTATCAATCTCCATCTGATTGGACCGCGAATGCGCAAAACGAACGTGTGAAATGGGATGATTATGTCGCCAAGAATACCGCCATCGGAAACGGCCCCGCATCCTATGCACAGGCCATCGGTGTCGTGAACGACAACTGTTCCCCACGTGATCGCATTGTCGCGGCGGCGGGTGGATTACCTGCCGAAGTTACTGCGAACTGGCGTACCTTGGACATCGGCACCGTTGACGTTGAATTCGGCTTCTCCTGCATGGGCTATGAAATCGCAGGCGGATGGGGTGCACGTATAGCACAGGCTGAAAATGAGCCCGATCAAGACACCATCGTTTTCACTGGTGATGGATCATATCTCTTGATGAACTCTGACCTCTACTCTTCTGTTTTAACACAGAAAAAATTAATCGTGATGTTGTTGGATAACGGGGGCTTTGCTGTAATCAATAAGCTGCAGAACAATACTGGAAACGAGAGCTTTAATAACCTGATTGCAGACACGCCAACCGCCACAAATCAAGTGGGCGTTGATTTTGAAGCACACGCAAAATCAATGGGCGCAATGGCGGAAACAGTAACGAACCCTGCTGATCTGGCGGATGCCTTCGCACGAGCTAAGGCCGCGGATAACAGCTACGTTATCGTGATGAAAGTCGACCCATATGACGGCTGGACGACCGAAGGCCACACATGGTGGGAGGTCGGCACACCCCATATTTCCGATAGCGAACGTGTAACCCAAGCACACATTGATTGGGAAGCGACGCGCAAGCGTCAGCGCAAAGGTGTTTAAATGACCGCGTTGATGGATGGAATTAAGACAAACAACTTCGTCGTGATTGGACGTGCGGGCATGGATATGTATCCCGATCCGCCCGGTACGGCGACAGAGGATGCGGAAACGATGACGGCCGCTTTGGGTGGGTCCTCTGCGAATATCGCGGCTGGTATTTGTAAGCTGGGCGGACGAGCCGCCTTGGTGACGCGGGTATCGGACGACAGTGTCGGGAGATTCTGTGTGAAGCAGCTGAACAAATACGGAGTTGATGCGACGCATGTTACGCCCGTTGGTGGCGAGTTTCGTAATTCGCTGGCCGTTTATGAAACGCGTGTGCAGGATCATCAAACGGTCATCTATCGCAACGGTGCTGCTGATTTTCAAATGGACGAATCCGACGTCAACGCCGTTGACTACGCGGCATATGGTGCACTGATTACTGCTGGAACGGTCTTCGCAGCTGAACCATCACGTACAGCAACATTCCACGCTTTTGATTTGGCTCGCGCCGCTGGATTGCCGATTGTTTTTGACGTGGACTACAGACCCTATTCATGGCCATCACCACAGGTTGCCTCTGATGTGTTGAGTGCGGCTGCTGAAAAGTCGGACATGATTGTCGGCAATGACGAAGAGTTTGGTTTTATGGCGGGTGGAATTGATAAGGGGTTGGATAAAGCCCGTGAATTATCCCAAACCACCGCCGCCTTGGTAGTTTATAAAATGGGCCACCTTGGCGCGATTACATTCGCGGATGGACAAGAAATTCGCACAGGCATTTACCCTGTCGAGGCCTTAAAACCCACAGGCGCAGGGGACAGTTTCATGGCTGGTTTCGTCACATCAATTGCGAACGGGCATGATCTAAAAACATCATTACTTCGCGGTTCAGCCTGCGCATCCATTACTGTATCTCGGCCAGGCTGCGCGCCTGCAATGGCCGATACGCCAACACTTGAACAATTTTTGGCCGATCATACCGGCCCAACAAACGCTTAGGGGACGACCATGCATATTGCGCCATTTGATAACCAAAACAATCCTATCGTTGATATTGATGACACAACGGTTCCATTAAACTATTTCAACATCGTCAAATTGGTCAAAGGCCAAGCGTTTGAGTATGCAGTGCCAGGTTATGAAACCTGCATTGTGCCTGCAACAGGCACTGTTGATGTTGACATTGAGGGTTTCAAATGCGCGGGCCTTGGGCAACGTAGCGAAGATGTTTGGGACGGCGAGCCTGAGGGCGTATATGTCCCAACCGCCGCCCGCGCAACAATGGTTTGCACCAGCGACACCGCAGAGGTATTCGTTGCTGGCGCGCGTTACGACAAAGTTCTGGATGCCTTTGCTGTGCGTTCCGATGAATTGGACAAGGTACAATACGGCTCCGACGAAACCAAAACACATCGCAAAATCAAACACATTCTTGGCACCAAGTATCACGACAAAGTTGGGCGTTTATTAGTGTCCGAATTGTTCACAGTAGGCGAGGGCGGTTGGTCTGGCTTTCCAAGCCATAAACACGACACAGATCGCCTGCCAATCGAAACGCGCCACGACGAAACCTACAACTTTCGTTTTAAACCAAACCACGGATCTGGCGTGCAGATGCTGCAACGCGAAGACGGCAAAGCGGGTGATGCCTATCATTTGGTCGACGGATCAACGATCTGTTTGGATTCTGGATATCATCCATGCGCGGTTTTACCTGGCTATCAAATGTATTATTTCACGATCCTTGGCGGCTTGTCACAGCGATCGCTGGTGCAATATTTCCAACCCAGCCATGCCGACCAACTGGAAACAATTCCGGGCATCAAAGATATGATCGCGAAGTTTAAATAATGCCACTTGTGAACCTTGCAGACGTTCTGCAGCCTGCGCTGAAAAACAACTACGCTGTGGCGGGGTTAGTAACCCTCGGTTGGGAAGACATGCGGGCATTTGTGGCCGCGGCAGAGGCCGAAGATTGTCCTGTGATCTTACAGGCAGGGCCGGGTTGCCGCGAGCATACGCCCTTGCCAATCTTAGGAAAAATGTTCCGCCATCTCGCTGAGAACGCGTCCGTTCCCGTAGTGGCACATTTGGATCACGGATATACATATGATGAATGTTCAATGGCATTGGACAGCGGATTCACATCACTGATGTATGATGGGTCACGAAAAACATTGGCAGAAAATATAAGCGAAACCAAACGGATAGTCGATATAGCGCATGCGGCGGGTATTTCATGCGAAGGCGAAATCGGGTTCGTTGGATATTCAAACGGCGAACAATCCTTGGGCACGGATCCCGCAGAGGCCGCACTTTTCGCGCGTGACACAAATGTCGATGCCATGGCGATCTCAGCGGGCAACGTCCACCTGCAAGAAAACAAAGAAGGAGGCTTGGACGAGGAACGCATTTCTGCGATCCAAATGGCAACAAACGTGCCTTTGGTGATCCATGGCGGTTCGGGCGTTCCCGTCGAACAACGCACGCGCATGGCGCAGACGACGAACATTTGTAAATTCAATATTGGCACTGAATTGCGCATGGCATTTGGCGCGGCGATGCGCACGGCGGTAAACGCTGATGCGGACAGGTTTGATCGGGTCACAATCCTGAAAGAAACGCATGATCCAGTAATGTCAGCAGCGCGCCGCGTTCTGTCGGCTTTGAAAGGTTAGATTATGTTGAATATCGGATTACTGGGATGTGGTCGTATCGGCCAAGTGCACGGTAAAACTTTGCGTGGAATGACAACTGCACGCGCTGCGGCGGTTTCTGATTTCATGCCAGAGGCTGCGGATGCTCTGGCCGCAGAACTGGGCGCAGAGGTGAAAACCAGCGAACAGATTTTGGCGGATCCGAACATCGACGCGGTTGTCATAGGCACACCAACAACAACGCATTACGATTTAATTCACGAGGCCGCCGCAAACGGCAAGGCAATTTTTTGCGAAAAGCCTGTCGATCTGTCGGTCGATCGTATTCGCGAATGTTTGGCGGCGGTAGATGCCGCAGGCGTTCCATTCATGACGGCGTTTAATCGTCGGTTCGATCCAAATTTTGCCCATCTACAACAACAAATCGCGGACCAAGTTATTGGTAACGTCGAAATTGTGACTATCCTGTCACGCGATCCTGCACCACCACCTATCGGGTATATCAAAACATCTGGTGGAATTTTCCGTGATATGATGATCCATGATCTGGATATGGCGCGGTTCCTGTTAGGCGAGGAGCCCGTTGAATTAACCGCCGCCGCATCGTGTTTGGTAAATGATGAAATCGGGCAGGCGGGTGATTTTGATACGGCTGTAGTGACGCTGAAAACCGCCAGCGGTAAATTGTGCCAGATCAGCAATTCACGCCGTGCCACATACGGATATGATCAGCGGATTGAGGTACATGGTTCCAAAGGGATGTTGCGTGCAGACAATATGTTGGAAAACACTGTGGAATTGTCAAATGGTGCGGGTTTCAGAACCGCGCCGACTCAACCATTTTTCCTTGAACGCTATGCCGCAGCATATCGCGCCGAAATGGAACATTTTGTAAATGTAATCAATACTGGCGCAACAATGACGCCATCAGGTTTGGATGGTCTAAAGGCGCAATTGTTGGCAGATACTGCGGATGCGGCGGCCCGAGACGGACAGCCGCGCCAATTGGACGATCTTTTGGCGAACTAGAAAAATGCCTGAAGTCCCGTTTGGGCACGACCTAAAATTAACGCATGCACATCATGCGTGCCCTCGTAGGTATTGACGGTTTCCAAATTCATCATGTGACGAATGACTTGAAATTCCTCTGATATGCCATTGCCGCCGTGCATGTCGCGGGCAATGCGGGCGATTTCCAATGCCTTGCCACAGTTGTTGCGTTTCATCATGGAAATCATTTCTGGGGCGGCGTTGCCTTCGTCCATTAATCGTCCGATGCGCAAACTGCCTTGTAATCCCAGTGTGATTTCGGTTTGCATGTTTGCTAGTTTCAATTGAAACAATTGTGTTTGTGCCAATGGTTTGCCGAATTGCTTGCGATCCAATCCGTAATGGCGCGATGCGTGCCAGCAAAATTCGGCGGCGCCCAATACGCCCCAGCTGATGCCATAACGTGCGCGGTTCAGGCATCCAAATGGACCTTTAAGGCCTGAAACGTTGGGCAATAACGCGTCTTCACCGACTTCGACATCCTTCATCACGATTTCACCTGTGATTGATGCGCGCAGAGATTGTTTGCCTTTGATTTTCGGGGCTGACAGACCATCCATGCCTTTCTCCAAAACAAAACCTTTAATCTTGCCGTCATGTGCGTCGGACTTTGCCCAGACCACGAACACATCAGCAATCGGGCTGTTCGAAATCCACATCTTTGACCCGCTCAATTTGTAACCGTTTTCGGTTTTTGTTGCGCGGGTTTTCATACCACCTGGATCAGACCCTGCATCAGGTTCGGTTAATCCAAAACACCCAATGAATTCACCACTGGCCAGTTTTGGTAGGTATTTGTTCCGCTGTTCTTCCGATCCATAGGCATAGATCGGGTACATTACTAGCGAGCTTTGCACTGACATCATTGAACGATAACCGCTGTCGACGCGTTCAATTTCACGTGCTGCTAATCCATAACTGACGTATGATGCACCCAGCCCACCGTATTCTTCGGGAATGGTCGTACCCAACAAACCCATTTCGCCCATTTCGCGGAAAATTGCAGGATCAGTTTGCTCTGTTGCGTACGCCTCAATCGCGCGTGGTTGTAGCTTTTCAGTCGCATAGTTCCTTGCCGCATCACGCAACATACGCTCTTCTTCCGATAATTGGTTTTCGAATAAAAAAGCATCTTCCCACTGAAACGTGGATAGATCTGGTTTACTTTGAGGTGATAGGGGTGACATTTTATCTCCGTAACTTCGATTTAGTGAGTTAGGCTCAGTAATTACCTGTTTGCGGCTCATGTAAAGAGGAGAACCTGAAATAGAGTGTTGCATTAACAGTTTAAAAGCGGCCTTTTGCGACGTTGTCGCAAAAGGCCGAAAAATGTCCCAAAAATGGTTGGCGTAGGCATGGGTTTTCGCCGATAAACAGCGGCAGAGTAACAACCTTGGCCCTGTGGCCGCTTTCTAGAGGAAATAATCCATGAAAATGACAACAGAAGAAGCGTTTGTAAAAGTATTGCAAATGCACGGCATTGAACATGCCTTTGGTATTATCGGTTCTGCGATGATGCCGATTTCCGATTTGTTCCCAGCAGCGGGTATCAATTTCTGGGATGCGGCACACGAATGTAATGCAGGCATGATGGCTGACGGTTACACACGTGCATCTGGCAAAATGTCCATGATGGTTGCGCAAAATGGCCCGGGTATTACGAATTTCGTGACACCAGTGAAAACTGCATACTGGAACCACACACCATTGTTGTTGGTCACACCACAGGCCGCAAACAAATCAATCGGCCAAGGTGGCTTCCAAGAAATGGAACAGATGAACCTGTTCGCTGATTGTGTTGCATACCAAGAAGAAGTACGTGACCCATCACGTATCGCGGAAACATTGAACCGTGTTATCATGCAAGCGCACCGCGCATCTGCACCAGCACAAATCAACATCCCACGCGATTTCTGGACACAAGTTATCGACATCGAAATGCCAAAAGTTGTTGATTTTGAACGCCCATCAGGCGGCAAAGACGCATTGGCACAGGCGGCTGATCTATTATCTAACGCGAAATTCCCAGTGATCTTGAATGGCGCTGGCGTTGTTATTGGCGGCGCGATCCCTGCATCTGCTGCATTGGCGGAACGTTTGGACGCACCAGTATGTTGTGGTTACCAGCACAACGATGCATTCCCTGGAAACCACCCGTTGCATGCTGGCCCACTTGGCTACAACGGTTCCAAGGCTGGTATGGAATTGATTTCTAAGGCTGACGTTGTTTTGGCATTGGGTACGCGTTTGAACCCGTTTTCAACATTACCGGGTTACGGTATTGATTATTGGCCGACGGATGCGAAAATCATTCAGGTTGACATCAACCCAGATCGTATTGGTCTGACCAAAGATGTGACTGTTGGTATCGTTGGTGATGCGAAACAAGTTGCAGAAAGCTTGTTGGCGAATTTGGGTGATCACGCTGGTGAAGCGGGACGTGCGGAACGCACTGCGACAATCGCGAAAACCAAATCTGCTTGGGCACAAGAGCTGACATCCATGGATCACGAAGACGACGATCCAGGCACAACATGGAACGAACGTGCGCGTGGCGACAAGCCTGATCACATGTCACCACGTATGGCGTGGCGTGCAATTCAAAAGGCGATGCCTGTGAATGCGATCATTTCATCCGATATTGGTAATAACTGCGCGATTGGTAACGCGTACCCGTCATTTGACGAAGGCCGTAAATATCTGGCACCGGGTCTGTTTGGCCCGTGTGGATATGGCTTCCCTGCAATTGCTGGCGCCAAAATTGCGCAGCCTGATGTGCCTGTAATTGGTTTTGCGGGTGATGGTGCATTTGGTATTTCGATGAACGAAATGACGGCCGTCGGTCGTGGCGAATGGCCACCGATTACGATGTGTATTTTCCGCAACTACCAGTGGGGTGCAGAGAAGCGTAACACCACATTGTGGTTCGATGATAACTTCGTTGGAACAGAGCTGGACGAGGATGTGTCATACGCAGCAATCGCCAATGCATGTGGGTTGGTCGGTGTTCAGGCAACGTCTATGGATGATCTGACTGACAAGCTTGCGCAAGCGGTTAAGGATCAGATGGAAAATGGTAAGACCACATTCATCGAAATCGTATTGAACAAGGAATTGGGTGAACCATTCCGTCGTGATGCCATGAAGAAACCTGTTTCTGTTGCAGGTATTTCCAAAGACGACATGCGTCCACAAAAAGGCGCGTAAGTTTCGCATATATTTTGAAAACGGCGCTGGTGCATTCCGGCGCCGTTTTTGTTTGAACTGTCTAAATGCGTTTCGCCTAAATATTGAATCGCCAAAACCCTGCCGTGCCTTTGGCACTCTCGGGCTTTTGGCGATACGATAATCAAGTTAAAGGCGAGACGCTATATTGTCCCATATTGGTGATGGGCGCTTGCGCCATTGGTGATTTCCTGTTTTCGTGGTGCGAAAGTTAAGGAGCCATATCATGTCACGCCAAAATCATTTTATCAGTAACACCGATCCAGTCTGCCCAAGCGATTTGCTGGAACGTGCACGGGCGGGATCTGTGCCGCGTGTGGCGATTGCGCGTGCGGGTGCCGCGTTACCGATGCAAGCGGCGTTTGAGGCGACGCAGGCGGGAATTATGGTGCCGATTTTTGTCGGCGAGGCGGATGATATTTTGGCCGAGGCAGCCAAGTTGGATTGGGATATTTCAGGGTTTGAATTGATCGATACCGTGGGCGAGGCAGAGGCGGGGATTACCGCCGCGACGTTGTGCGGACAGGGCAAAGCGGATGTGTTGATGAAGGGGCAGTTGCACACGGATGTCTTTATGAAATCTGCCCTGAACCGCGATGCGGGGTTACGCATGGGGGCGAAGTTTGTGCATCTGTTTTCGATGACCCATCCGAGTGGTGGATCGCCGATTGTGATTTCCGATGCTGCGGTGAATGTGTCGCCTGATATTGAGACCCGTCAGGACGCGACGCGCAGTGTTGTGAAGCTGTTGAAGGCATTGGGTGTGGAACGCCCCAAGGTGGCGTATTTGTCCGCGACAGAAGTGGCCATTCCATCTGTTCCAAGTTCTTTGGAGGGCGCGGAATTGGCTGAATGGGCGCGGCAGAATGTTGACGGTGCAGATTTTGCAGGGCCATTGGCGTTGGATTTGATCCTGTCGGAAAAATCACGTGATATTAAAGGGTTGCAGGATGATCCTGTTGCGGGACAAGCAAATGGAATCATTGTTCCTGACATCGTTGCGGGCAACACGTTGTTCAAGGCAATGGTGTATATGACCGGTGCTTGTTCGGGTGGTTTGGTTGTGGGGGGCAAGGTGCCGATCCTGTTGACCAGCCGTGCCGATAGTGCCGCCGCGCGGATGGCATCCGTGGCATTGGCATCCGTTTGGAGTAACACATAACCGACGACCCTGAATGAAAAAAGAGCGTCGATGACGCTCTTTTTAGACTATTTTTAGTTTATAATCCGCGTGAAATCGCCGCCACGCCCGTGCGTGCGACATCGACCAAGCCAAGAGGTGTCATCAGTTCGACGAAGGCGTCGATTTTTTCTGGTGTGCCGGTTAATTCGAACACAAAACTTTCCAATGTTGTGTCCACAACAGAGGCACGGAAGATTTCGGATGTGCGCAATGCTTCGACGCGATTGTCGCCTTTGGAGACGACCTTGATCATCGCCAATTCGCGTTCCACTGAGGGGCCTTCGACAGTCAAGTCATGCACGTCGTGAACGGCGACCATGCGGGCCAATTGGGCCTTAATCTGAACGATCACAGATGGGGTGCCTGTGGTGACGATTGTGATGCGTGATTGGTTGTCTTCGTGGTTGATTTCGGCAACGGTTAAGCTGTCGATGTTGTAACCACGGCCAGAAAATAGGCCGATGACACGGGCCAATACGCCTGCTTCGTTATCGACCAAGACGGCCAATGTGTGCGTTTCAATTGTATCACCTGTGGTGTTTTTAAGGTTGTAGGCACTTTTTCTCGACGAGCCTTTTTTCAATGATAACGCGTTCATCACAATTCCCTTTTGATGTGTTTGTAACACCATAAAAGGTTTTGAAACGCTTGTCAGTGCAAAGTTTCAAAGTGCGACGCCGTGTGAGCGTACGGTTCGAATTATATCAGCTGTGTTCCATCGGGGAAAATTGGTGCGCCTGTGATGGGAATGGTTTTACGTGGTTTTATTAAGCGTTTGAATAAACCAGCGTACTGTCGCCGAAAGCGTTGACGTTCAATCAGCGACATTTCGGAACGAAAGCGTTTGCGTATCCCCTTGTTTTTTTGGGTAAAGCGGCGATTTTTCACGAAACTGGCGACGCGTTTGGGATCAATTTCGAGGTGTAAATGCGCCATGATTTGGCGGGTTGTGGCGTCTGTGTCGAAGGCCAGATCGTCGAAAAAGAGGGGGAGGCAGTGGGGGCGGACGAGCCATTGGGTAAGGCTGTCGATTTGGCTGTTTATGTTGGCGCGAGCGGCCCCTAGATCGGTGATTTCGGTAAAGGGTAATTTACCCTGTTCGCGGTTGCGATTGCCGTGATCTATCATAGATAATGCCATATCGCGGGGGTCGCGGAAGGTGGCGTGAGCCATGGCGCGGTTTGAATTGAATAGGTCGATCACACAAGGGTCGGGGCGGGTGTGGGTTTTGATCACGATGGGATGGCCGATTGTTTCAACAGCATCCCATATTTTTGAGATATCACAAGGGGTTAGGTGTGAAACGAAGTTTATTTTTGCATCCCCCTTTAGCCCCGAAATACCCAAATGTGGTTGCGGATAACCTGCCAATTCGAGACCTGTGCGGGCCAATTCAAAGGCCAAGGTAGAGCCACATTTTGTCATGCCATAGGAGAAGATTATGCGAGGGCCAAGAGGGTGCGGTGGTGGGTTTTTAATCGGGTTTGACATGGGGTTATTAGAAGGAGAAATGGTTAACATAATCCTTAAATTCGTCCACGTTAAGAGGTGTTAACGGGCCGTGAAAAGTGCGTTTTTAAACGTATGGGTTTTGTAGGGGTAACGTCGGTATTACGTCGGTATTTTTTGTTGGTGTTAAAATTAACACTTTGGGAATTGGTGTTAACTTATGCAAAAAGGGCCCCGCATTGCGGAGCCCTTCTGCTACAATTCGATTTTCGTTAAACCAAGGTCATGCCTTCGGCGTCGATGGCATCTTTGGTTGATGCATCGCCCATCAGCATTTCATTGTGTGCCTTGCCAGATGGGATCATTGGGAAGCAGTTTTCGTGTTTTTCAACCAAGCAGTCGAAGATCACTGGGCCGTCGTAGGCCAACATTTCCATGATTGCATCGTCCAGATCAGCAGGGTCTGAACACTGGATGCCTTTGCCGCCAAAAGCTTCGGCCAATTTTACGAAATCGGGTAGGGATTCTGACCATGAGTTTGAGTAGCGTTCACCGTGCAAGAGTTCCTGCCATTGGCGTACCATGCCCAAACGTTCGTTGTTCAAGATGAACTGTTTTGTTGGCAGGTTGTACTGGGTGCATGTGCCCATTTCCTGCATGTTCATCATCCATGATGCCTCGCCAGCCACGTTGATAACCAGCGCGTCGGGATGCGCAACCTGTACGCCAACCGATGCAGGTACGCCGTAACCCATTGTACCCAAGCCACCCGATGTCATCCAGCGATGCGGGTCTTCAAAACCAAGGTATTGTGCGGCCCACATTTGGTGTTGGCCAACTTCGGTTGTGATATAGCGATCTGGGTGGTTTTTGGTCAACGCTTCGAGGCGTTCCAACGCGTATTGCGGTTTAATGATTTTATCGGAATTTGTGTATGACAGGCATTTTTTTGCACGCCATTCATCAATTTGACCCCACCATTTTTTTACCGCCGCAGAATTGGTTTTACGACCACGTGATTTCCATACCTTTAGCAAATCTTCCAAAACATGGGCAACATCGCCCAAGATTGGCACGTCGACATGGATCACCTTGTTGATGGATGAGGCGTCGATGTCGATGTGGGCCTTTTTCGAATTGGGGCTGAATTTTTCCAACACGCCGGTGATGCGATCATCAAAACGTGCGCCGATGTTGATCATTAGGTCACAGCCGTGCATGGCCAAATTCGCCTCGTAGGTGCCGTGCATGCCCAACATGCCCAGCCAGTTTTTGCCAGACGCAGGGTAACAGCCCAAGCCCATCAGGGTTGAGGTAATTGGGAAATCCGTGGATTTCACCAAATCGCGCAACAGTTGCGACGCACCTGTGCCAGAGTTGATAACACCGCCACCTGTGTAGAAAATTGGGCGTTCAGCGGATTCCATCAGTTCAACCAATTCAGTGATCGCGGCCAAGTCGCCCTTTACCTGTGGTTGGTAGTGTTTGACATGCGCCTTCGCCTTGGGGGTGTAGGTGCCTGTTGCGAATTGAACATCTTTCGGGATGTCGATTAGAACGGGGCCTGGGCGACCGGATGTGGCGATGTGGAAGGCCTGGTGAATGGTTTCGGACAGTTTATCCGTTTCTTTTACCAACCAGTTGTGTTTCGTACATGGACGGGTGATGCCAACGGTGTCTGCCTCTTGGAAGGCGTCCGATCCGATCATGAATGTAGGAACCTGACCCGTCAGAACGATCATCGGAATTGAATCCATCAAGGCATCCGTTAGACCCGTAACCGCGTTTGTGGCGCCTGGGCCAGATGTTACCAGAACAACGCCCGGTTTGCCTGTGGAACGTGCGTAGGCTTCGGCGGCGTGTGTTGCGCCTTGCTCGTGGCGCACGAGGATGTGTTGGATGTCAGATTGTTGAAAGATTGCATCGTAGATTGGCAAGACAGCACCGCCCGGGTAACCAAAGACGGTATCAACGCCCTGATCTTTTAGGGCTTGAATTACCATATCTGCGCCAGTCATCTTCTTACTCATTGTCTTGCTCCGTGCATAAAAAAACCCCCGATTTGGGGGCGCATAGGTTGGTGAACGGTGATCCGTTTACCGACGCATGCGCGTGGCCAAGTTGACCACGATGATTTCGTTTAATTTCAACATTGAAGTCACAGTATTATAATGATCAAGGGCGTCAAGCGGAAAATTGACGTGAATAGCGCATAAATGTAATTAAATTACAAAAAATGACCTATTTTGTAATTTAATTTCACAAAATTGATGTGTTGGCATTTAAAATTTCAAGTGTGACTGTTTGGCGCGTTTGGAATCGTAAGAGTTGAAACCTGTTCTAGAATTGTTTTGTCGTTGCCTGAGGTGAGGTTGCTGTCATCCATCATTTCCGGGGCGAAATCGATCCATTCGCCGTTGATGCACAGCTGTAGTGCGCTGAACTGTGCCTTGTAATCCATTTTGGGGCTGCCAGAGACCCAGTAGCCCAAGTAGACGTAATCCAATTCCATTTCACGTGCGATGTCGACGTGATCCAAGATCATGTATTTACCGGGGCTGCGATCAGACATATCGGGATCGAAAAATGAGTAAACCATCGATAGGCCATCATCCAAGATGTCGGTTAGGCAGGCATATTTGAGTTCGCTGCCGCCTTCATTGGACTCTTGGTATTCGACAACACGGGTGCGGACCGGTGTTTCTTCGATCATGGCGCCGAATTCGAAGACGTCCATGTCTGTCATGCCACCGTCAACATGTCGGCTTTCAAGGTAGGTTTTGAACAGATCGTATTGGTCATCTGTTGCCCAAGCGGTATGTGCGCCGCGTGCCATATGCCTGTTGCGTCGGATTGTACGTTTTTGCGATTTAGTTGCTTTGAAATCGGAAACCTTGATGCGCACAGAAATACAGGCGCTGCAATCTGTGCAGGCGGGGCGGTATAGGACGTTTTGCGAACGACGAAAGCCCTGTTTCGAGAGGGCGTCGTTTAGGGCCTGTCCGTTTGCATCTTGTAGCCCTGTAAACAATTTACGTTCAACGCGATCTGCCAAATAGGGGCAGGGTTGCGGGGCGGTGACGTAGAATTGGGGCGCAAGAGGTAGTGTGTGTTTCATATCAGTAGGCTAACAAGGCGCGTTGGAATGTTCAACTATTGGTATGGGCGATTTATGGCGGTGGTGCCGCGCAGGTAATCATGCACGCCTTGACCGCGATGCGAGAACAACATCATGGCGACGGACAGAATTTGAATGAACACAAACATCATTGCCAAAGTGAAGACAACGGTGTGCCAGAGGGCCTCTTCGCTAGTTAAGCGATCGCCTTGGTGATTGCGGATTTCGATACCCGTCAGCATCATGCCTGGTGTGGCAGAGCGTTTTTTGAGGAAATAGATGCGGTAAATCAAGTTGATGATCAGCAGGGTGAGCGGGAAGAATATCGCCGCGATGCCGATGGTCGCGATGGATGCACCCAAGCCCAGTGCGATGATCACGAAAAAATCGATGAACCATGCGATCAGGCGTTTGAATGGGACACCTGTATAGAATTGTGGGTCGTGGTCTGGGTCTGGAAGACCGGAAAGATCGTAGTTGGGCATAATTTCACCAAATGACTTCGCCCCCGATTATGAGGGCGAAGCGGCAAGGCCGCAAGGGGGAGAGTGGGCCTGTGCGTTTTGTTAGGCGTCTTCGGCCTGTTTTGCGTTTTCAGCTTTCTGCTGTTTTGTGCGGTCGTCCATGAATTGGTCGAACTCTGTCTTGTCCTTGGCATCACGTAAACGAGCCAGAAAATCGTTAAAGGCAGTTTGTTCGTCGTTCAGGCGTTCGATCGTATCATTTTTATAGGCGTCAAACGCGGTGTTGCCAGAGGATTTTGGCGCACGACGTGTGCGATTACAGCCGAAGAATGAACGTGACATACGATTGGTTCCCATCATGTAAAATAGAATTGCAAGGCCAACAGGCCAGATGAAAATAAAGCCAAGGATCATGGCGGTGAGCCAAGCACCCTTGCCGTGTGAGTCCAACCATTGGATCGGGGAGCTGAACCAAGTTGCGGTGGAGGTCATTTATGTATTCCTTTCGGTTATGGTTTAAGTGAATGTAAATGTTATTCACATTAACATAGATAATCAGATTTCCGATTTGGTCAAGAGGGCGGGCCAAGTTTTTTGAATTAGTCGGTTTTTTGCCGATAATCGGAATGACATGCCTTGCAGGATGCGCCCAGCTGTTGGACATGGCTTTGTAATTCATCGCGCGTTGATACATCTGCCAGCGCTTTACCTTGTTCGGAAAGTTTGGTCGCTAGGGCGATGAATTCATCTGATTTAGTCCAGACCAATGGTGTGGCGTCGGAGTGTTTGGTTGAACCTTGGGGGAATAATCGTGTTAGGTTTTCACCTGAATGATCCTGAATCGTCTGAGCGGCGGTTGCTAGCGCTGCCTTATCCAGCTGAGCGTCTGATTTCGCCATCAAAGACAGTGATTTCATCGTTTTGCCCAATACAACCATTGAATCCATACGTTCGCGCACGATGCCGGTGGCCTTGCCATGGGCGAATGCGCTGCCTGCGATTGCGATCAGTATTGTGGCTGTGATGAAATTTTTCATAATTAGTGGATCCCATTGGCACGTTGTAGTTCGCGAATATAGGTGATGATGTTTTTAATTTCCAGTTCTGTAATCCCTTCAACGGGGGGCATGGAGCCAAATGGCCAGTGGTGTTGTTGTACGCCAACAAATGCAGCGCGGACAAAGGATGGGTCGCCGTGGTGTGACGGTTCGTAGATTTTATGGATCAGCGGTGGTGCAACGCCGACCTGACCAACGGCATTGATGCCGTGACAGGCAGAACAGCGTTCATTGAATGCAGTTTCGCCGACCTGTGCGTCATCGCTTAGTGATGCAGGAAGCTGTATTTGAACAATCGGTTCGCCAGTTTCTGCGGTGCTGTTTGTTGGCCAAAGAAGATATGTGGCAACAGCGGAAGCACCAATCACTGCGATTGAGAGCGGGGATTTTAGTGACATGCTTTGCCCAATGCTTTTAGTCGCCAGTAATTATATGGAAGCGGTGCCAAGAAGCCCGCCAATAACATAATTGGCACAACCCAAAGCGTCAGTTTCGCACCGCCTGTTAAGATGACGTCCGTGATATTCATCGCCGCCTCCATCGCGATCATGGAAATCATCGACATGCCGATGGCGGTTTTGAACGCAAGACGAATTTCCATTTGACGCGACAGGATGAAGGTTTCCAACGCAATGGATGTCAGCAAGCCGTTGATGATCGCCAATGTCATGATCGCCAATGTTGGCCATGGGATGCCTGTGAATTGGAAGAATGCGATTGTTCCCAGATCACCGATGGAACACCCGATCAGGCACCACATGGTGTTGTAGGATGCGCGACCCCAAGTGTGTTTGCACTTCCAGTTGATGGACAGGTTTTGGGTGAGAGTTGTCATGTTTGATTCCTTTGGCTGTTATCCGTATAAAGGTTCCAGTTACAGGAGAGTAAAGTGAAAATAGGTGAAATTGCGAAAAAGGCCGATATGCCTGTGAAAACCGTGCGGTATTACGATGAAATTGATTTGGTAAAGCCAAATGGGCGCAGTGATGCAGGGTATCGGACATATGATGAGGCCGCGTTGCGACAGCTGATTTTTATTCGCCGCGCGCGGGCGTTTGATTTTTCGGTAAATGATTGCCGCGAGTTATTGGGGCTGTACACCGATCAGGCGCGCACATCCGCGGATGTGAAGGCGATTGCCAAGAAGCGGTTGGTGGAAATCGAGGCGAAACAGGCGGAGTTGCAACGGTTGCATGATGAACTGGCGCATTTGGTGGGGGCGTGTCGTGGGGATAATCGCCCCGATTGCCCGATTATGGATTATTTGGGTTAGTGAATTTGCAAAGCAAATTCACAGCGGCAGGGATTTGCGTAGCAAATGCCCGAGAACACAGTGTGGGTTGCTAGTTCCAATCTTCTGGAAAAATGATCACCGATGGTTCCAGTACGTATTTTGTTTGCAGATATCGAAGTTCTTTTTCTAATTCGATTATAGACTGTAGATATTCAACATACTTAAATTCATACTGGTATTTTTGCGTTTCTATTTCATCGATACTAAAAGTCCAAGTAACAGTGAATTCCGTTAACCTAACTTCAACTCCGTTCCAACCACCGCTATCCGCTATTCCATTTGCAGACGTGAACAATAGATATCGACCATTTCCTGACAAAGACTTTTTAAGTTCTGGAAAAACCAGTAGAGAATCTCTCAAGTGCTCAATCTCATTTAGTAATGTGCCATCGACACTTGCCTGAATGAAAATTGCTTGGCTAAATTCAATGTTATCGAAACTAAATGTTTCATCGTCGGTGACGATTTTTGGTTTTAAAGTTAATTTATTATTCATCCGCGGGCAAAATCCCCAATCCGCGCAGATATATCCCCGTGCCGGTTTCCAACAATTCCTCTGGTGAAAAGGGGGAACGTGCGCCCGGTTCGCCGCGTGCGAAGAGTTCGACGATGCCGTGGCTCATCGCCCAAATGTGTTGGGATATCATCATCGGTGGGGGGCGTTTGTTGAGGGGGAGGTGTGCCGAGAGCTCTTCGGCGGCTTTGGATAGGACGTCGAAGCCTCGGTTCGCGACGGCGGCCAATTCGGGGCTGGCGTTGATTGAGATGTTGCTTTCGAACATGGCGATATAGTTGCCGGGGTATTTGCGCGCAAAGGCGAGGTAGGCGCGACCGACGGATTCGAAGGATGCCAGTGGGGTGTCGCCCTTTGCGTATGCGAAATTCATCAGGTCGCCGAAGATTTCGAAACCTTGGCGGGCGATTTCGCGGATTAGGTCTTCGCGGCCTTCAAAGTGGCGATAAGGGGCGGCGGCGGATACGCCTGCGGTTTTGGCGGCCTCGGCCATGGTGAAACCCATGGGACCCTTTTGTTCAATCAGGATGATCGATGCGTCGACCAGTGCCTGTTTGAGATTGCCGTGATGGTAGGATTTTTTAGCCAAGGATTTCGGTGCCGCCTGTGATTTTTGTGTCGGGGGATTGGGCGGCGGATTTATCTTTGGTTTCGTAATCTAGGTGTTCGAGAACAGTACGGATCGCCGCCAGCCGTGCGCGTTTTTTATCGTCTGTGCGGATGATCTGCCATGGGGCGTGTTTAGAACTGCTCTGTTCCATCGTTTCATTGATCGCGGTGGTGTACTCATCCCATTTATACAGACCTTTGACGTCGATACCTGACAGTTTCCAGTGCTTTAGACGATCACCTTCGCGGCCCAAGAAACGGCGAAGTTGTTCACCCCGTCCGACGTTCAGCCAGAGTTTGATCAAGATAATGCCGTCGTTGATTAGCATCTGTTCGAAGTCGTTGACTTGGGAGAAGAATTGTTCGCGTTGTTTGTCCGTGCAAAAGCCGAACACCTTTTCCACGACGCCGCGATTGTACCATGAGCGATCGAACATCACGATTTCGCCCGCCGATGGCAGGTGTTTGATGTAGCGTTGGAAATACCATTCTGAGCGTTCGGTTTCGGTAGGTTTTGACAATGCCACGACGCGGGCAGAACGCGGGTTTAGGTTTTCGCGGAAACGTTTGATGGTGCCGCCTTTGCCTGCGGCATCGCGGCCTTCGAATACGATGGCGAT
The DNA here is from genome assembly GCA_943846615.1 of uncultured Amylibacter sp. Taxonomy (GTDB): domain Bacteria; phylum Pseudomonadota; class Alphaproteobacteria; order Rhodobacterales; family Rhodobacteraceae; genus Amylibacter. The sequence continues at coordinate 2,733,232 of OX044354.1, forward strand.
GCGTTTGCCGTGTTCTTTGGCCCATGATTGCACCTTGACCAGTTCGATTTGCAACTCGTCGATTTCATCTTCGTAATCCGATGTGCGCATGGCGCGATCGTAAGGGTAGGATGGATCGAGGATGTCTTTCTTGCCTGCATCGGCGATTGCGTTGCGGATGTCAGCGGGGGCGTCGTTTTCGTAGAATTTCGATATGGCGCCATCAAAAGGTTTGGTCATGTTGGGTCTCCTTAGCCCCAATATGGGGGGCGGGGTGTTATTTTGAAAGCCTTTTTAGGGCGGAAATGATTTCGTCCTGTGCCAATTGGTGGATGCCGTGCCCCATGCCGTCGATATAGGTCGCGTTGGCGTATGCGCGTGGCTGCATGTCCATGAAATCGGCGGTGTGGAATTTTGATGATACGGATTTATCGGCGGTGCCGTGGATGATTTCGATTGGCATGTTCAGGGTGTGATAGCGTGGGATCATCGATTTGATTTGTGGGGCCATGGGCAGGATTTGGCGTGCGTTAATCACGAAACGGTATGGATTAACCGTTAGGCCGACGCCGACGTGCGTTAGGAAGCCGTCGGGTGGCATTTGTGGCGTGAAGACGCCCGCGTATGAATCGCGAAAGTAGCTGTCGGGGAGGATCGCGAAGGCCGTGTGCATGATGGCAGGGCCGATGATTGGCTGTGCGGCGATGCGGTAGGTGGATGATACCCAATCGTCGGGCCATGTGTGGATTGGGGCGGCGATTAATAACATGGCATCGACGAAATCTGGATGATCCAGCGCCATGTTCATTGCGACCGTGCCGCCGAATGAATAACCCATGACTGTTGCGTTGTTTATGCCCAGCGTTTTTGCGGCCGATATGATGATACGGGCCTGATCGGCCAGCGTTTCGCCCATCGGGTCGAAAATATCGGAATGACCGTGGGCGGGGCGATCAAAGGCGTAGATTGTGTAGTCGTTTGCCAACTTTTCGGTAAGTGAGAATGTGAAATCGCGCAGGTTCCCGCCCGCGCCGTGCAGTGCGATCAGAGGTGGGCCGTTGCCGATTTTGACATAATGCAGTTTTTTACCGTCTACGGTGACGAATTGGCCTGTGGCGGGGTGTGATTTGGCCCAGCGGGATTGTTTAATCGATGAAATCGTCCAAATGATCAGGGCCACTGCCAGGCAAATGGCGATGGCCCAAAAGAGCACGCGCATCCGTTTACGCGCCGATTTTTGTCATATCAAACGGGGTGGTTTGATAGATTTGGTTGATCCAGTTGCCATACATCAGATGGGCATGTCCGCGCCAACGGTTCAACGGTTCACGCGATGGATCATCATCAGGGTAGTAGTTCATTGGCACATTGATCGGGGTGTTATTTGCAACGTCGCGATCATATTCCTGTTTCAACGTGCCCTTGTCGTATTCAAAGTGGTTGAAGATGTAGAGGGCGCGGTGTTTCACATCCTCGACCAGACAGGGGCCAGATGTTTCGCTGTCGATTAGGATGTTCAGACCCGCCGCGCGGATTTCATCGGCGCGGTTTTCCGTCCAGCGGCTGACGGGGATCACCAGATCATCGGAGAAGCCCGTGAGGAAACGTGATGATGGATCGGTGACTTGGCAACGGTGACAACCGAATACCTTGTGATCCAGAATGTGTTTTTCGACGCCGTGGAAATAGTTGATCATCGCCATGCCACCCCAGCAAACGCCGAAGGTTGAATGCACGTTGGTTTGCGTCCAATCCATCACCTCTTTCAGCTCGTCCCAATAGGTAACTTCGCTGAATGGTAGATGTTCGATTGGCGCGCCTGTAATGATGAGGCCGTCGAATTTCTGGTCTTTGACTTCTTGGAAGCTCTGGTAAAATGCCTCCATGTGTTCGGGGGCGGTGTGACGCGAGGAATGTTCGGTCATCCGAATAAGGGTCAGTTCGATTTGCAACGGTGTTGCGCCGATCAGGCGGGCGAATTGGGTTTCCGTTTGGATTTTCAACGGCATTAGATTCAATAAACCGATACGCAATGGGCGGATGTCCTGACGATCTGCGTCACGTTGCGACATGACATTCACGCCCTCGTTTTGCAAAACGTCAAAGGCGGGGAGTTTGGATGGAATGCGAATTGGCATGGTCTATCCTTTCAATGCTGTGGCGATAAGGGCGTTGAAATCGTCCGTGGATTTGACGCGGGCGACATCGCTGGCCTGTACTGTGACGCCCCATTTTTGTGCGATTTCGCGGTAACGTGGCAGACGGTTTTCCAACAGTTTGCGGTAGCCCCATACGATGAAATCATTGGGGTCGACGTTATCCTCTGATACCTTCTTCTCTGCTAAATAAGCGTCCCAGCATTCCAGCAGGAATGGTTCCTGATAGTACATCGGCTTTGGCGCCGCGGTGAAGCGGCGTACCAATTCGGCGGTATGTTCGGGGGCGCCTTCGATCCATACGGGTAGGACGTGATCGGAAAGGGTGGATAGGACGGGATCGTTTGGGTTGGATGGATCGACCACCTCGACCATGGAACCTGATGTGTCGCAGACGAAGTTATCGTAATCATACAGTTTTTTTGCACGATCAATGAAATGCACCGTATCGGTCATAGAATGAATCTCCGCATCGCGGTGCAGGCGTTGACGGCGTAGATATTCCGCAAACGGGATGCCGCCCAGTTCAGGATTGCCTGGTTTGCCAAGGTATGTGGACAGGGGCGACAGATCGGAGAATTTCATGTTTGCACCGATATAGATCGCATCAGAGCGCAATAGTTCCGCCAGAAACGGATTGCGCATCGCCTCTGCTTTAAAGTTATCGGCGATATGTTCGCCCATGTAGCGCGTACCGATACGGTAATCGACGCTGTAGTGGAACCAATCGCCGCCATCGCGCAGCATTTCGGAAATATAGGTTTTACCCAATCCAGACATGCCAAACAGCATCACACGTTTTTGCGTGGCGTTGTTCCAATCGGATGCAGATTTATAAAGCATGAGCCTATTTCCCTTGTTTCAATTGGGTAAACCAAAAAAGGGACATGAATTCAATGTCTTTTGCGTGCGAACAGGCGCCCGTCGATGATCATCATGCCAAAAGCAATCAATGCAAAGCCGACGTAGGCCGATGGCGAGAGTTGTTCATCCAGTACAAGCCACCCCCAGAATACCGCCATAGGTGGCACCAACAGTGTGACCAGCGACAGGTTCGCAGACCCCGCAAGTCGCAAGGCGCGATAGTATAGGAGGTAGGCCAGTGCCGTGGCAGGGATTGCTAGGAAGGCAATTGATGCCGTGGTGGTTAGGTTGAGCATCAGCGATGGCATGCCGTCTACGAAGAGAGCCATCGGGATGATGATCAGGCACGCGCCCGTCAACATGCCAGTTGCGGCCATGATGGGGTGCAGGCCTTTGATTTTTGCGCGTCCCCAGACGGCGGCGAAGGCATAGGAAATACATGCGCCGATTACCGCCATCTGTGCCAGTGATTGTATGTTGAAATTACGTAACGCATCGAGGCCGATAATCACACATACGCCGATAAATGCCACCAGTACGCCCAGTGTTTTTTGCTTTGTTAACCTCTCGTCTGCAAAGAAGAGCGCCGCTAAAAGGAACGTGAAAATTGCGGTTGATCCATTTAGGATAGAGGCAAGGCCACTTTCGATTTGGGTCTGCCCCCAGATGATCAGGGAAAACGGGATGACGTTATTGAGAAATCCCATCACCAGTAACGTGCCCCATTGTTGGCGGTTTGGGCGTGCAATTCCCATGAAAAACACCAGTCCCCATAGGAAAAGAGCCGCCCATAATACGCGGTGTACGACGATTGTTAAAACGGGAACTTCGCGAAGGATCAATGCGAAGGCAAGGAAGCTGCCGCCCCAAATGGTTGCTAATGCAAGTAGCGTCAACCAAGCAGAGAGGGAGACAGTTTGTTGTTTCATAGGTTTTTCAAGCCCTTATCCACCAAAGCGCGTTCGAAATCCGTCAGCGTCGTGGCGCGGGGGTATTGCGGTGCGTCGCGATCATCAAGGATCGGGTGTTCCCAATTGTCCGTCGTGGCGAAGAAATTGCTTACGCCTTCCTCGCCAAAGTGTTCGTGAAACCCTTGGATCACCACATCAAGATAGCTGAGCAATATCGGTTGCTTGATGTCCCAGCGAATGCAATCGTCGCGACCGACATAGATTTGCATATCTGGATCGGGGAGTTGGTGACGGGCATAGCCTTCTTCGCGAATGTCCAGTGCGTCCCAACCGACGCCCTGTGTGCTGGCGGACATGCCTTGGATTGTGGATTTGGGACATGGTGTTGCAGACAGGAAGGCAACATCGCGCAATGTGGATGATACCCAACGGCGGCGCCAGCCCGATATTTCGGTGGGGCTGGGTTCCAGATAGTTGTGTGTTTGCAGGTTGACCAGTGAACCGTAACCAAAAAAGCGTGTCATGAGCGTGCCTTGTTTTCTGACCAGATGTTCAGGTAATTCGCCGCAAAAATCACCAATGCACCACCGATGATATAGGCATCAATGGCTTCGTTATAGAACACATATCCGATGATTGCGATGATTGGCAGGCGACAGAAATCGATCGGGGTTACGATGGTGGCTGGTGCCAATTTCAAAGCAGTTGTCAGGCAAAAATGCGCCAAAAGTCCACAACAACCCACCAAAATTATCCATGGAATACCTGTTCCCGTTGGTAACGCGATATCGCCATCATAACCCGCGCAGACAAGCCCAAAGACCAGTTGTAAGGCGGTCAGCCAAAACATGATGCAGGTAATCGACGCGGTTTGGGTCAGTTGTTTGGTAAATACGGCGGTGGCCGCAAATGCAATTGCACATAGCGCGGCGGGAATGATGCCCGGTGCAAGGCCCGCCATCCAAGGGCGAGTGACAATCAAAATGCCGATGAAGCCAGTGATGATCGCAACGATACGCAACGCACCCAGTCGTTCACCCAACAAAAATGGCGCGGCCAGCATGACCCAGATCGGCACGGAAAATTCAAATGCGAAGAGTTGGGCGAAAGGGATCAGCGTGACCGCGTAGAACCACAGGTTTTGGCCTGTGAAGTGGGCGATGTTGCGGGTGAAATGAAGCCCGAAACGGTCAGTTGTGATTTCGCGGTGGGTTTTGAATAGGCCTGTGCAGGTTATGACAATTAGAAAACCGATCAGGGATCGATAGGTCATGATTTCAAAGGTATCAAGTTCAGATGCCAATTCACGCCCCGCAACCGCCATGGCCGAGAAGGAAAAAATCGCGCCCGACATCCAAAGAGCGGCGCGCATGGTGTTAGATTTGGAATGTAGCAAGAAACGAACCTGATTTTTCACGACATTAGCGTGAAAAGGGCGGCGTTCAACCCGTTTCTTGCTGGTGAAGCGAAACATAAAATCTGTTTCTTGATGATTTCAATTTGGCGAGGCTTAATCGGTAAATAGGTTGTAGCCAAAGAACGACAATAGAGTTAACTGATCTTTCAGCTCGTTCGAAATCACTAATAGATCGTTTTTCGACAACCTTTCAATTTGAACGGAATTGAAGTTTGATATGCTTTGTGGTGGGTAGTCCTTAACTTTCAAATCGATGGACGTTTTCAGATTTATAGCACCTCTGGAAATGTTTCGATCTAAAACATTCTGTAAAATGGCTGGGTTTGCACAAAATTTCTCATAAGTGATTAGTGGTGCATTTTTTGTGATTGCGTGGTTTTTTAGTACTTCACTTCTTTTCAACCAATTTAATGTAATTTTTTTCAGTTTTTCACGACGCGTTGCACTGGTCATAGTGTCTAATACACTTGCTGGGGTATACCTGTATAATACACTGCTCACACTAGCGTATGGATTTCGATTGTTTATGATTATTGTGTGGTTCGGGAATGTTTTTTGATACATATCAATCCGCATCATATTTGGCGGTGATTTCTCTATTATGAACTCAACATTTCTCGTTCTGCGAATTTTATGAAATTTGTTTAACCAAACTGTCCGTAGGTTTTCCTTGTCGACAACTAATTTTCTGTTCCACCGATCTTTGGTCGATAGTTCGTCGATCAGCCACTGACCTTCGCCATACTGTCTACCTTCTGTTAAGCTCGCTACATTTTTCGATGTTTGTAACAACTTTGAAATCGCGGTAGAGCCACTGTTCGGAGGGGTCAGGAGAAAGATAAAATGAGGCTCGGTTCTGTCTTCTGAGTGGGTTATTCCCATTCAATCGTTCCCGGAGGTTTTGATGTGATGTCATAGGTGACGCGATTGATGCCTTCGACCTCGTTAATGATGCGGGTTGCGGTTTCGCCAAGGAATTCGTGGGTGAAGGGGTAGTAATCCGCAGTCATGCCATCCACGGATGTCACCGCGCGCAGGGCACAGGCGAAATCATAGGTGCGACCATCGCCCATGACGCCAACGGTGCGTACGGGTAGGATTGCAACAAATGCCTGCCAGATTTCATCATACAGACCGTGTTTGCGGATTTGATCGATGTAAACGGCGTCAGCGCGGCGTAGGATTTCCAATTTGTCACGTGTGATTTCACCTGGGCAACGAATGGCAAGGCCAGGGCCAGGGAAGGGGTGACGACCAACGAAGCTGTCTGGTAAGCCCAATTCGCGGCCCAATTCGCGGACTTCGTCCTTAAATAATTCACGCAATGGTTCGACCAGTGCCATGTCCATTTTTTCGGGCAGGCCACCAACGTTGTGGTGTGATTTGATCGTGACGGATGGGCCGCCAGAGAATGAAACACTTTCGATCACGTCGGGGTACAATGTGCCCTGTGCCAAGAATTTTGCGCCGATGGGTTTGGCGTATTTATCAAATACATCGATGAACAAACCGCCGATAATTTTGCGTTTGGTTTCGGGGTCTGATTGACCGTCGAGTTGGCCCAAGAACAATTCGGTTTCTTCGGCGTGGATTAGTTTCATGTTGTAGTTATCACGGAACATTGTCACCACTTCTTCGGCCTCGCCCATGCGTAGTAGGCCGTGATCGACGAAAACACATGTCAGTTGATCGCCGATGGCTTCGTGCAGCAAAACTGCTGCAACCGAGCTGTCGACGCCGCCTGATAGGCCGCAGATAACCTGTTGATCACCGACTTGTTCGCGGATCGCGGCAATTGCCTGTTCACGGTAAGCGCCCATTGTCCAATCGCCCGTGAAGCCAGCCAATTTCACGAAGTTTTCGTAGAGTTTGGCACCGTTTGGTGTGTGGTGAACCTCGGGATGGAATTGCACGGCGTAGAAATTACGTGTGATGTCCGCAGTGATAGCGTAAGGGGCGTTTGGCGATGTGCCGTAGACGTTGAAACCGTCTGCGATTTTTGAGACGTGGTCGCCGTGGCTCATCCAGACTTGTTCATCACCGTTCGCGAACCAACCACCGAGAATGTTGAGTTGGTCATCGGATGGGGTGACGAAGGCACGGCCGAATTCTGCGGTGCCGTGACCTGATTCAACGGTGCCGCCCAATTGATGCATCATGACCTGTTGGCCATAACAGATGCCCAGCAATGGCACGCCCATCTCGAATACATATTCTGGGGCGCGGGGACTGTCCGCAGTGGTGACCGACGATGGGCCGCCAGATAGGATGACGGCCTTTGGCGCGAAATCCTTAAGGAAAGCTTCGTCGACGTTATTAAACGGGTGGATTTCACAGTAGACGTTCAGCTCGCGCAGGCGACGCGCGATCAGTTGGGTTACTTGGCTACCGAAATCGATAATGAGGAGGCGGTCATGTGATGTATCTGTCATGTGCGGGGTTTATTCCGATGGTCGGATTCTTGCAAGAGGGATTTCGCGGTGCCAAATCGCGTGCTGTTTGGGGATGTCCCCATGGGGACAGGGGGTTAAGGTGTTGATTTTATTAGTTAACGTAAAAATCAACTCTTGCGAGCAGGTAAATCCCATGCCGCATAAAGCGCGTTCAGGTCGCTGGTGTTTTGACATGTGATGGACGGCACGCCTGCATCGTCGATCATTGATGCGTATTTTGCGACGTTTTCCGGGGATTTGAAAAGGATCCAATCGATCATCTCCCATTTTATGCTGTCTTTGGCACCTGCGAGATGGCCTGCGCGATCTGGGCCGTTGATTAATGTACGTTTCAGATAGCGGTTGAGGCGGAGGTACCGGTTTGATGTGATCAGGATTGCGCCCGTTGCGCGTTCAAGGCGAGCGGGTATGTGGCGGGAATAGTTGCCCTCGATTATCCAGCTATCGTTATTGATCGCGGTTTCGTGGCGGGCCGCGAAATCGGCGTCGGGGCGCATTTCCCAGTCGGTGTTGGGGATGAATTTGAGTTGATCGAGGTGGATCGCTGGGATGTTGAGGTGTTGGGATAGGGCCACGGCCAGCGTGGATTTACCCGCGTTGGAGGGACCGAAGATGGCGATACGGGGCCCGAGGGATGCTGGGGTGATCATTTTGAAATGCCTAGCAGACTTTTGGGTTCGGAAACAATGCCTTAGGCTGTCGTGCATTCTTGGCCCACGCGGCGAGCCAAGAATGCGTGGGCTAGAGACCTGTTTTTTCGTCCAAGCCAAGCATGATGTTAAGGTTTTGCACCGCCGCGCCTGATGCGCCTTTGCCAAGGTTATCAAGCAGTGCCAACAATACAACGCAACCTGTTTCTGGATCGCCATGCACAGACAGTTCCAGATTATTGGTGTTGTTCAACGCCGATGGGTTGATGGTGTTGCCATAGTGATCCGCATCCATGAACGAAACGAAATGGCTGTTTGCATAGTGTTCCGTTAAGGCCGATTGAATTGCGGTGTGTTGATCTGGCGTTACGCCCGTCAGCGGTATTTGCACAATCATACCCTGTTCGAAATTACCAACCGATGGGACGAAGGTTGGGCGTTGTGAAACGCCGCCGTAGGCAACGATTTCTGGGATGTGTTTGTGGTTTTGACCCAATCCATAAACGAAGAAGTCATCTGCCTGACCCGATTTAAAATCCGCGATCATCGCTTTGCCACCGCCAGAATAGCCGCTGACGGCGTTGATGGTGATTGGGGCGTCTGCGTTCAGCAGGCCGCGCGAAGTTAACGGGTGCAATAATGAAATTGCGCCCGTTGAATAACAACCAGGGTTGGATACGAATTGCGCGAATGCGATGTTTTGACGTCTTTCATCATCCAGTTCAGCAAATCCATAGATCCAATTTGGATCAACGCGGTGTGCGGTGCTGGCGTCGATTAGACGGGCGCTGTTGTTTTTACTGTTCGCTGCGATTTCAAGCGATGCAGCATCTGGCAGACACAGGATGCCTACGTCCGCATCATCCAATGCGCCCAATCTGGCGTCGAGGTTTTTACGGTTATCCTCGTCGAGCGAAATCAATTCGATATCATCACGCTTTAAAAGGCGTTCGCGGATTTGTAAGCCTGTGGTGCCAACTTCGCCGTCGATGAATACTTTGTGTGTCATGATATGCCCTTTTACGCTTTGGCGTTGATTATCATGGGTGGCGGATAGGGGCAATCGAAAGGGGCGATGGATCAATCGAAAAAATATCTTGATATTGAAACTGGTATACTAGTAGAGTATTTCAAGTTTGAATGATCACCGCATCTGGGAGGAAAGTGTGAATTATAAATCGTTGACACCGTTAAGTCTGTGTTTGTTGTCCGTTATGGGCTGCCAAGCCATGGCCAATGTTGCCTGTGAGGGCGATGCCATGGGGCCGCTAACCATTGTTTCGGCAACGGATGATGGCGCCTATGAGGAAACCCATGGGCCTGAAAACACCATTGATGGCAATTTTGATCCAGATTCGCGTTGGTCGAATGAATCAGAAGGTGCGGAAAAGACCTTGTTGATCGATTTGGGTGCAGAGCAATCGGTGAAAAATGTTCAGATTGCGTGGTACAAAGGGGATACGCGCAAGTCGAATTTCAAGATTTCCGCGTCTCCGAACGGCAAGTTTTACCAAACGATTGTGCAGGATCGCCAATCCGAAGGGAAGTCGTTGGAATTCGAAACATATGAATTCAACAAAAAGACAGCGCGTTATGTCCAGATTATCAGCAATGGGAACGAGGCGAATAATTGGAACAGTATTGTTGAAGTTGCCGTAAATGGCTGTGGTAGCCATGTTGACGCGCCAGCAACGCCTGTTTTAACCGAGCGCCAAAGCAATGGTATGTTTGGGTTAGACCCAAAGAAATCACCAGGTGAAAACTTTGATCTGAAGGGGTGGTACATGACCACACCAGCGGATGACAATAATGATGGTAAATCAGACAGTGTTTATGAAAATGAATTGGCTGCTGGTTGGACGGACCCGCGTTATTTCTATACCGATCCTGCGACGGGGGGCATGGTTTTCCGTGTGACGCCAGCGGGTGCGAAGACATCGAAAAACACCAGCTACACGCGGTCGGAATTACGCGGCATGTTGCGCCGTGGGGATTACACGATCCAAACACGAGCAGATGGTGGTTATCCAAATAAAAACAACTGGGTGTTTTCATCCGCGCCAGCACAAGCGCAGGTCGATGCCGCAGGTGTTGATGGGAAGTTGCGTGCAACATTGGCTGTTGGGCAGGTGACGCGGTTGGGTAAGGCCTATCAGATTGGGCGTGTTGTGATTGGTCAAATCCATGCCAAGAACGATGAGCCGATCCGTTTGTATTACCGCAAATTGCCGCAGAACAAATACGGTTCGATTTATTTCGCGCATGACCCAGAAGTGGGCAAAGAAACATGGGTCGAAGTGATCGGTAGCCGCGCGAACAAGGCGCAGAATCCAGACGATGGTATCGCGCTGGACGAAGTGTTTACGTATGAGATTGAAACCAAAGGCAAGGTTGAGGGTGATAAAATTATCCCGATGCTGCACCTGAAAATCATTCGCGACGATGGCACCGAAATCGTGGCAGAGCCGTTCGATATGCGTGACAGCGGGTTCAGTGTTGAAGACGAATTCATGTTCTTTAAGGCGGGTGCATATACTGGTAATAATACCAGCCCGATGCCGGAGACCGATTTCGACAAGGTGACGTTCTTTGAGTTGGAATATTCACATGATGAGGTTTCGGAAGAAGTGAAGCAAGCGGCGGCAAATGCGGCACCGAAGGTGGCAGAGGTGTCTGTGGCACGCCCGGCCGTTGCAGGTGTGATTTTTGACGACAATTTCGCAGATGGTGGTCGCGATAATGGTGCGGATGCGATGGATGCGAATTGGTGGTCGACATCAACCAGTGGTGCGATTGAGATCGATGAGAATGGTTTGGGTCTGGTTTCTGGTACATCTGGGCGCGGTATTCGATCGACATTTGATGCGCAGACATTAAGCGAGGGTCAAAAGTTGGAAGCGACGTTTACGTTTACGACGCCTGAATTCATGGGTCGTGATCGTAGTTCTGCGTTCCGCGTTGCATTCCATGACCGTTTGGATCGCCCTGAATTAGAGGGTGATCTAGGTGCAAGTTCGAGTTCGCCAAACAAACTGTATAACGGTTTGCCTGGATATATGATGGATTTCGATATTAATCTGGATGACCCAAGCAAGGCCAACATTGATGTTCGTCGCCATAAGGTTGCCAAAATTGGCCGCTTGTTGGGGACATACAAAGGATACAAGCATTTGGCAGGCGGTGGTGAGCCGTATCAATTTGCGCCGAATGCCACCTTTACAGGTACAATGTTTGTCAAAAAGGTTGCCGGTGGCTTGGAAATTGGCGGCAGTATGAGCCAAGATGGCAAGGTTTTATCGACGTTTTCCACGGTTGATAAGGACAGTGACGTCAATAACTTTGGTCAGCTGGCGTTCCACGTGAATAGCCAGACGTTTGGTTCATCCAACGAAAAGAAAGTCGCGGATAACGGCATTACGTTTACGAATGTGAAATTGGAAGTGACCGAGTAAGTTACGCATCATTTAAGAGAAATTGACGCCGCCCATGGGAAACTGTGGGCGGCGTTTTTATTGGGTGGCGACCATGTTAAATAAATCGTAATTCACGCCGCATTCAACAGACGCATTTGATCGCGCAGGCGCGTATCGGTGATAAGTGAACCCTCTGAGAGGCCTTGGCGGATTTGACCCGCGGATAGTATGTTTTCGTCGATGTAACTGATACCACCCGTGTTTGATAGCTCGGAAAACTGTCGCCGCCATGTGATGCCAATGCCCATGGGAATGTCGGGAGACTGGTTTAACGCGGCAGCTCCTTGGGCGACTTTCTGGGTGAATTGCTTTTTGGTGCGCAAAGGGAAATGCAACACCTCTAGGAGGTCGGGACGGATGCGTTTTTTGCGAAATCCGGTAACGTCGTGATTGCCCGCATCGATGGTTAAATCCGCCGCGCTTTTGTGGGCGATTTTTCCAGGTAAGGGATTACCTATGCTGTTGAAAGATTGGGGTCTGCGGTAGATCATGTTTTCCCAAAAGGGGTTTGGATTGCTTTCTGGACAGATGAAATTGTGCCGCTTTGCGGTCAATACATTGGTAAATGGACGCCGACGAAACGCGGATTTCAATGACTTGGCGTTGGTTGCGACCCAAAATTCATCGTTGTCGGTATGAATTACCCAGCGCGCGCCCAGTTCATTGTGCGCGATATTGGCCATATGTGTGACCCATTTGGATTGATCAAACCCATGTGATTCCTGACGGATATAGGTCAATGCGCCCTGTTTGATGAAGGGCGTGAGGTGATCGCGCAGGCCATTGGTGCTCAGATGATCGGTCAGAACAATGTGATCAACACCAGATTCGAGGTGGAAACGGATGTTTTGAAGGACCAAGTCGCATTCGTTTCGGGTTAATAGTGTTTGTATTAAAGCCATTACTGTGCGGTACCTTTCGCCCATGGGCGTGAGTTTCGTTACATATAAATACGTTTGTCAAAATAGAAAGTTGCAGCGGCAAAATTTGTTGAAATGTCGCTGTCAGTCATTTTAAGGGCGAATTTAGCGCCTTGGTATAAAGAGGATAAGTGTATTTCTGGAAAAAACATCAAGGAATATGGATATGTCGGAAACTGTTGAACAGGCACCTGCACGTCGTCGCGCACGCGGTGGTGGTGGTGCAGCGCGCCGCGCCGAACGTACAGCCGTGGTAATTGAAACGGCGAAATATATCGAACGCAATATTCCCAATTTCGAAGTTTTAAACGACGAAGCCTTGGAGATCATCGAATACAACGCCGAAACCGTGTTGGAAGAAATTGGCGTTAATTTCCCAGATAACCCAGCCGCGATTGAACGCTGGCGTGTGGCAGGGGCCAATATTGATGGCGACCGTGTGCGGATCCCGCGTGGGTTGGCACGTGAATTGATTAAAACTGCGCCCGCAAAATTTACCCAACATGCGCGTAATCCCGAAAAAAATGTGGAAATTGGTGGCAAGACGATGGTGTTGGCGCCGGTCTATGGCCCGCCGTTTATTCGCGATCTGGAAGGGGGGCGGCGTTATGCGACGATGGCCGATTTTCATAAGATTGTAAAACTGACCTATATGTCTAAATGGTTGCACCATTCTGGTGGCACGGTCTGTGAGCCTACGGATGTTGCCGTTAACAAGCGCCATTTGGATATGTTGTATGCGCATATGACCTTGACGGATAAGCCCTTTATGGGATCAGTGACCGCGCCGCAAAACGCCCAAGACAGTGTAAACATGTGTAATATCCTGTTTGGCGAAGAGTTTGTGCAGAATAATACCGTGATGACATCATTGATTAACATCAATTCACCAATGGTTTTCGACGATATCATGATGGGCGCGATGGAAGTTTACGCGCAGAATAATCAGGCCTGTATCGTTTCCCCGTTT